>JAMPHF010000009.1 GCA_023663525.1 Bacteroides sp. | reverse complement strand
AGAAAGAAAAACCGGGACCCTCGATTTAACTTTTGTTATGAGACACACTCTTAATCGGACATGAAGTTAGTCGTTTCGCGGGACTTTGGTATTATATCTTTTGATTGATGTACTCCCGAAGTCGCTGTGAGAGCGGAAAGAGATTGTCTCCACCCACTGATAGGAGCGCGTGGAGTTGATTTCCTGACGGTGTTTGTCGGCGTTCTGACGATCATCGAAGATGAAGCTGCTTATCTCGCAGTTGTCAGTCCCGACAGAGTTGATGATGTTGGCGTAATACTTTTTGCCAAGGAGGAACTCGACGATAGCCGAGAGGACTGTTTTTGTCTGATTCATTACGTTTATATAGTTCAAGATAAAAATTGTATATATTTCAGTGTGATTCTTGTAGATACGAGCTACATTTGAATCCTTTTCGCGGAGAGAAATCTTCGAATTTGCATGACTTGAATATCACAGCTTTATTGACATATCGAGCCAAATCTTTAGCATATTGACTTGGCTTAGTTTTATTCTCAAAGTCTCGATAAGGCATGACATAAGGTTTTATTCCTAATTCCCTGAGACGCTCAATCCGATACAAGTCTTGCTCTATGGTAGAATTGAAGCCAACCAACACATAGCACATTAACTTCCACGGCTTGATATACTTTATCACTTCGCGCGGTTTGTCGGTCAAATCAATTTCCGGCAAATCCCATGCGATATGAATGCTTTTGCGCAAACGCAGCTTGTTGAGCCAAAATGCCTGCTCTTCATCCATGATGCGGATGTCAACTCCATGGAGATTCACAGGCTGACCCACCTCCAAGAGATATTGCACCGCCCACTCCCATTGAGGATTGGCAAAGAAATTATTGTCAAGCACCTCTATCCACTTACCGTTGGGGTTGAGTTGGGCCGGCATAACGGAGTGTATGCGCCCCTCCTTGTCGTGGACGAGACAGAACGGACACCGCCGTATGCAACCGCGAGAAAGAAACTGGATCGAGAACGGATATTGAGGGTAGATGGAGTAGTCCATATCGGATATTGTCATCATCAGAGGGTCAAGTTCGGAGCGCACGTCATATCCGGTGCCACCGCGAATAACTTCACATACTCCATCAAACTCAGTTTTATCGGGAGTGAATGTAAAGATTTTAGACTGGTAAACACGATCGTAATTTCCGAACATTGGAGTTGCCCACTCGACATCATCACCATGCGCCTTATGCCAAGCGGATATGCGCATAAGAGCAAAGTTGGGAAAATTATGACTGTCAACGTCAACAAGACCTATTCTCATGGAATCATTTCTTCAATCGATCCACCATTATAGTCCTCACATTCTTCCTGACAATCTTGGTCAAGATAAGGGCAACGGGCATCATCGAGAGCAACACATTTGCCGTAGGCATCACACCATATACAAGAATTATTCATAACCATTTAAATTATTTGATTTTTATAAATTTGCCTAATATACCGGAATGAGCGAGGGAGACAGCATTGGAATGGCCCCACGCCACGAAGACGCTGCCACAGCCGCCTTTTGGGGCTTGTGTGCCATCGGGGCGCATAAAGCCGATGCGTCCGCGCATGATGAGCAGTGCGTCGGCGGTGGGGAAGATAACGTCGTGCCACAGGGCTATATCCATGCGGTTGAAGAGCAAGGCAATTCCGTTGCCGTGGCTTGCCATCTTGCTGATGAACGGCCCGACACTCCTACGGTTGTAGGGAGGATTGAGCCACACACGCCCAAACCAGTCTTGCGCCAGCCCATCATCAAAGCGGTCATAACACGACTTGGCAGTATAGAAATCATGGCAAGGCGCACATGGATCTAAGTCAAACTCACCCAACGCACGTATTATTTCGGGCGGCGTGTACCATTCATCGGTGCGGTTCTTGATTTGCTGAAAACTTGTGTTCATAGCATTTCAAATATTGAGTGTTGGATCAGTTTCTTTTGGTTTTGTTTTCCGGCTGATTGGGAATGAACATGGTACGGAGTATGTTGGTGAGGGTCTTGACATCAATGCTGTTTCCGGCGAGCTTGAACTGGGAGGTCTTGGCAATCGTCTGACGCTTCATGCGGTTGCGCTCTTTCTTTGTGGCTTTGGCTTCCCAACGTCCTTTCTCATCATAAGTTTTGAATGGATAGCACTGTATCAACTCAATCTCACGGTCGTTGAGTCCTTGGAGACGGAACGCCTCCTTTGGCACCAACTTGCGGACGGCGACACGCGGAGCGAAGTAGTCGCGGAGGTCTTCCTTTGTAGGATTTGTTTTGTATTCGGGTCTCATATATGAATTATTTATAGTCAGCAGATAGTTGTCTTTGTCCACTCTTGTGAGAGTGTTTGTGCAATGGTCGAGGCGGCACTCAAAGCGTTGGAGGTTGTTTTGACCTCTGCCTCGCGAAGCAACGACGCAGGTAGAAAGCAAGGGCTTCATCAGTGATGAGAATTTTCGGCTCATGGGCAACGGTTATTGTCGGAGATATTCCGTGTGTCGGGTAAATCTGCATTTCGCTCACACCGGGCAAGTCGGGACGGTTGGTCCTGAAACCCCGGATATGCCCATCGGGCATCAGTTTGAATTTTATTGATTCCGCTCTCTTCATCTTTTATCTCGCAAATTAGAGGACATCTGTTAGGAAACACAGACGAAGTGACACACCCGAAATAAGACCGGGCATGATAACCGCTTGTGCTGAAATCTTTGTCGGCATGGTTGGTTCGTGTTATCGAGTATCTTGACTTTAATTTATTCATCCTTGAGCCACACCAAATAATGATTGCAATCCCATTGATTGGAGGTGATAGTCGGACACGCTGACTGCGAAAGGAAGAATATTCCAATCGTGCGGTGTTTGCCAAACGGAAGCCTGTATATCAGTTTAAACGTCTTCATCTTTGAGCCATATAAAACAGAACTGCGCTCCGCAAGTGATTGCACCGCTGACTTTGCCATTGTCTTGCACCCTCGCCCTTCGGAGTTTGGAGTTGGGATAAGACACGTCAATGATACCGGGGAGAGCCATGCGGTAATATCCGGTGCTGTTGTTTGCCGGAGGGCGGAGTATGGTTGCGAGTCTATTCATCTTTGATTGTCATTATTCCGGGAGCCTTGTACCATCGGTTGAAGATGTTGCGAGGTCCCAAGTTTGCAAAGTGACTGACAAATGCCGGGAAAGCCGAGCCTATTGCGTTCAGAAGTATCTGCTTTTTCATCTCTAATCACCATTATTCCTGAATGTATGCTTATCTTGGAGACCAGCACATCACTCCACCCTGCCTGGGCATAGTGGGCGCATATGCAGCGCGACACGCCATTCATTTCATTGATTGCTATCTGTCTTTTCATCAGAGATGTGGATTGCTGCCGTGTAATGCTGGATCTCACTCTTGTAACGTAGGATGTTGGCGACACCGGCCTTGTGGAGACCACAGAGGATTGTCACCGCCACCCTCTCCGAGGTGAGGTTAATCGGGATTTGTCGCCCCAAGCGTTTCTGTGGCATATTTCGCAAGTTCGTCATAATGCTCAATCATAAAGTCAAAGTCACTGCGCCCATAGAGTCTGCGCGAGGCTTCCTCCACATGATACCTCCAGAGCAGTTCCTCATAGACGTTGGGCTGGTCGAGAATGTCGCGGACAACTTTATTGGTGACTCGCTCCGGGTCAATCCACGCATCATCGGGAACTTCCTCCACCGGAATCATCAAATCCTCGGCACAGGTAGCGAGAGGCATCTTCATGGGATAGTTGTAGCGTCCGGCATTGGGCAATCCGCTGCGTATGCAGACGAGGAAGACACGCTCACGGTTCTGCGGCTCGTCGTAGTCCTTGGCATTGAGTATCTGCCATTGGGTGACGTAGCCGAGGAATTCCATATTGGCGCACCACTCATCGAAGTCGGGTCTGTTCTTCTTGCTGACCATGCCCTTGACATTCTCAAACATTACTATGTCAGGCTGCGTGATTGAGATAACTTTCTCCGTGGCCCAGATAAGGGCAGACTCCGCATCAGAGCCTTTCTTCATTCCCTCGTTCTTACCGGCGTTGCTGACCGACTGGCAAGGCGTTGAGGCAAGCATGAAGTCAACGTGAGGGCAACCTATGCCGTCATACCAAGATTGCCAGTCGTAGGAGACGAGGTCTCCGGCGTTGCGGTCTTCATATTCCGGATGCAAGGCGTTGTGAGCCTTGATTGCCGACGGCTCTATCTCCGACCATTTGAGGCATTCGAAGTCAAAGCCGGGGAATTGGGAGCGCAGCCGCTTGAAGGCGATGCACTCCGCGGAGTAGCCGGAGCAGAGGGATATGTAGTTAATCTTTTTCATTGTTCAAAGAGGTTTGGTTGGTGAGAGCGCGCCATCTAGCTCTCTATGGAAAGGATAGACTGCACACGGGCAATCTCATCGTCAATCTCCTTTTCAAGAGCCTTGGCTTGCTGGAGGACGGTCTTGTCGCGAGTTGCGAAATAGTCTTTCTGAAACTTGCGGAGCATAACCACGCGGTCAAAGAATAGTCTTGGATTCATATTTTTCGGTTGATTTTGATAGTTATGTCTAACGTGATGTCATCGATCTGTTTGAGCAGACTCAAGACTTCATTGACCATTGCATACACTCCAACCCTCTCAGCAGTCTTCCGGTCAACATCTTTCATCCACCAATAGGCGCGTTCGGCATTGCGGTTGGCTTCCCGTAACTTAGAGACCAACTCGTTTTCGGAGGTTGTATCATAATCAAAGACTTCGCTTGGTTTATTTTCCATATCGAATCATCTTCTTGACTCACCCAAGAGGGGAATCACGTTATACGTTTTGAAGCGGTCAACAATACGCCCATATTCATCCTTCTGCTGAAATTTCATTTTAAGCTGTTCATCGGTGAGGTTGGTTGTCAGGTGAGCGAAGCGTCTGTCATACTCGCTCAAATTCGCCCATATCTCATTGCGGGCATGGAGGAAGTCATTAACAATCGTGAGAGTGTCAACACCGTAGAAAGGACGGTTGTCAACGCCAATATCGTTAAGGCACAGACTGACCGGGCAGCCTTGAAATCCCTTGCCCTCCATCTCGTTGTAAAGGAAGCGGTCAATGTTGTTGTGGATTGAATAATAGTTGACCATCTGAGTGACCGATACATTGTAGAAGAACCGAGGATTGTTCGTCCGCTTGAGATATTCTGAAAATATCTGCATCAGCATAGTCTTACCTACGCCTACACCACCTTGCAGGAGTATGTTCTTATGCAGCTTGTAGCCGCGACCGGGAAAGACTTGCTCCGCCAAGTCGCACTCATTGAAATAGTAGAGCAGGAACTTGATTACATCGCGGTTGTTATCGTCAATCTCAAACTTGCGGCGTTGAGGTTTCAGAATAATCTCGTTGGCTATATACTTCAGCAACTCGACATGAGCAACGAAGACAGTGCGATCAGACAAGTCAGGCATGTTGAGACGAGTTTTCTTAATATCCTTCTCAGCTTGCGTTATGACCGGACCGATAGTAAGGAAAGCCTCAGCTTCCTCTTTCTTGCGCTGCTGCATCAACCGCAACACGCCTTGATCCCACCGGACATTGCCTGTAGGTTTCACTCCGTATTGCGCGAGTGTTTCTTTGAGACATTGGGGATATGACATAATTCTAATTATCTACGCCTCCGAAACCGCCCTTAAATTCATAGGGGTCGGCGTTTGGCGGCTGTGGTTTCGTTTGAGCCTGTGGCTGCTGTTGGTTCTTGCCTTTTGTCAATTGCTTCTGGAGCCAATAACAGAAATTGCTTTTGGCGTCTTGCAGGGAGGTGTGTGGCTTGTGGCGTTTGAGGGCGAAATCAGATAGAAAAAAATCCAACTTTGCCATGTCAATCGCGTATTGGGCGCAGACAGCCTCTTTCCATTGTGGGCTACGTTTCATTTCCGCTACCTCGTCCTCGATGGTCGCTTCATATTTCGGAGGCACAGGTGGAGCGGGAGCGGGCGACGGCGGCTCAACAGTCGTGTCAGTGACCGGTTTGGGCTTGGGACCTGCCTTAGGCGTTGCTTTTACCTTTGTATCATTTTTGGGGAGCTTAGGGTCAAGCGGTTGAGTGGAGGTTGAATCGGGAGATTTGGGGGCAGATGATGATTTCTTTCTCTCGACAGACAGCAGATTGAATTCATGGATCTCGTCGCCACGGCGAGACGAAGTACAGATGCGGCGATAACGCTCTTGAATACCCTTAGAAGTCAAAACCTTGTCGGACTCAAACAATTCCTTGGACAACAGACCAATGTTCATGCAGCAGTCGATGGCCTCCTGTATATACACCTCAGTATATCCCGTCTGTTCCGAGAGTATAAAAGGCAACTCCTTATCCCACTTGACGTAATACCCATTGCGGTAGATATTACACAGCAGGAGAGCATAGACAGTGATAGCCTTGCCACCCTGATACTTGATAAGTTTTCTAATCCGTATGTCCTGAAAGAAATCCACGTCGAGCGGGAAGTATTCAAGACCTTTCTTTATTGTCCGAGCCATAGCGGTTATGTTTCTTTAATTCGTATTCCGTGGACGTGAAGCATCAATTTGCGTTTAATCTTATAGTCCGGTGTGCGGACACCTTTGGTGTCCTCGACAATGAGATTGCCCTGCTTGTCGTTATACACAAAGTCGGCGCGGTAGCAGCAACTTCGTTCCAAAAGATTACCGGCGCAGTCGCGTTGGGCGGGTATAAGCTCAAACGAGACCTGCTCGCGGAGGTTGGAGATTTCTCCGGCAAGCTGCATCAGTTCCAGTTGACCGGCACGAATATGCTCCTTTTTGGAGTCGTGACCGCCGACCTTCTTGGCGTGATACTTGTTTTGCTTGCCGGAGGAAACGCCGCTTAGTTTCCGGAATTCGTCAATGGTCATTCTCATTGCAGTAGGCTTCCGAAAAAGCGACCGGGATAAAACAGTGAATAGGGATAATCTTAGACTCCTCGATGAACGATTTGATCTGACGCTTCACGAAAGTTCTCTCCGGGTGAAGCAGCGACTCTTGGTAGTGTTGCTCCTGCTTGTTGCGGAGATACATTTCGATGAGCATATTGGCCCGTACTGCGGAGAATGTCTGGACTATGAAGGTTGCGTCTTCCTCCTCATCGCCCTCCACATCGTGATGAAGGACTATGTGCGCCACGATCTGATAGAATTTCTTCACCTCCTTGCTGGAGTCATCATCTTGCTCCACGGCATCCTGGTTGCCTCCCTCAATGCCGTCGCAAGTGGCGTTAACATATTCCTCCATGCTGATTTCATCTTTCAGATAGGCGGCATCAATCTCATATCTGCGCTTGGATGGGGACTGGAGGTTGTCGATGATCACAACGCAGTAGTCAAGTCCCTTGATATCGGATACGAGGAATCCCCCATTGAAGTTGAGCTCAACATAGTCGGTGAGTATTTCAAGCGCATTCCCAATAGAGAGCGCATAGAATAGGAAAGTCTTGCGTGAGCCTTCATTGGACCTGACCACTGCCTTGTAAGGATAAAGGCTATGGTTTGGCTCAACCATGGCGAGGCGTTTCTGATTGGATACCTCGACTTCCGAGATTTCTCCAGCTTCCTTGTAGAAGCGAATGGAGGCCTGAACTTCCGGAGAGACATATGTGCCTTTCTCAAATAAAACTTCACTGCGCTCTATGGAACAGATGCGCCCGGTGTCGGACTCGACATAATCCTCCATCCAAGTCTTGAGGACACGCCGTGCAATGAACTTGCCCAACATTCTGTCGGGGTCGGAGGTAACGTAGCGTATCTCCGATTTTCGTGTTTCAATCTTGTTTTTCATTTGAGGGCTTCTTTGATTTTGTTGCTGAGGATGAGTTTCACCGTGCGGTGTTCGGGGACTAAGACCGGAGTGCCCTTGGCAATGTTGCGGGCAACCTTACTCTTGATTGTGCGCACTTGGAATGTGCCGAGCCCACGGAGAGTGATAGTCTCCCCGGAGGCAAGGGTGTCGGTCATAACGGTGATTACACCCTCAACTGCTTCCATGGCGGCAGAGCGGGCGATGCCACGCTCAACGAGTTTTTCAACGAGATCTGCTTTTGTCATAGTCCTGTAGTTTTTGTTTATATTTGTTGGTGAGTTGATTAATCATGTGGAGTCGGCTGACGCATTTCTGAGTGCCGACCACGGCGAGAGCCTCGTAGAATTTGGCAGCGTCATCGAGATATGCGATGAACTTCTGCAGGTCGGTCTTAGGAACTTCCATCATCCATGAACATTGAGACGAGTTCGTCAAAGTACATTTCATCCTGCGGAATATCATCATTCGCAGCCATTATCTGGTTGGCGATAGATTTCTTCTTGTGGATGATGGCATACAGCACACGGTCAATGGTGTTTCGTCCGAGGAGGTAATAACAGGTCACGTTGTCCTTCTGCCCTATTCGGTGTGCGCGGTCTTCACATTGGCAGCAATCGGCATACGTCCATGGAAATTCCACAAACGCCACGTTGGAGGAGGCAGTGAGGGTAAGACCGACCCCGGCTGCTTTGATGGAGCAGAGAGCCAGTTGCGCATGACCCGACTGGAAACTATCCACGGCCGCCTGTTTCTCAACCGTTGACTCGCGGCCTGTGATAGTGGCAGCTTTCGGAAAAGCCTTTTTCAAAGCGTCCACAATTTCATGCAGGGAGCAGAACAGAATGAGGGGTTTGTCGTTGGCGAGGAACGTGTTGACAAAATCCACCGTCTGCTTGATCTTACCTTTAGCCGAAAGTGACCGAAGGGTCATGAACTTTACAAGAGCCTCCATGCGCATCTTGCGGCGGATCTCCGCGTCGGTGCATCCGGTGTATTCCTCCAGATACTTCCGGAGGTCGGCAGCAGCAGTGTCATAGACCTCACGCCCCTTGGGGTCAAGTTCGACGAGGAGGTCAGTCCGTGTCTTGTCAGGCAACTGTTTAAGCACCGTTTTCTTTTCGCGGCGTATCATACAGTTGGCATAGAGTTGACGTGAAAGAGAGGCAAGAGCCCCAGCCTGTTCTTCCTCCTGATCCTTACCGAAGGAGCAGAAGTCAGCGAGGAACTTTCCGCGACCTCCAAAATCCTCGGCGAGGCGGTTCATGATCGAGAGCTGGGCGATGAGGTCTTCAGGCTTGTTGACCACAGGCGTGCCTGAAAGCAGAGCGACATATTTCTTACCGGCGGTTATGCCCTTTGTAAAAATAGTTTGCTGTGCTGATGGGTCTTTGACCCTGTGAGACTCATCAATTATCACCGAGCGGAACATTTTTATGTAATCGGCAAAGACCACATCTTTCAACCGGAAAGTACCGTTGGACTTGATATCCCACACGAAATATTTGCGCAGTGACTCAAAGTTGACGATGGCGACCTGATACACTCCCATGTTCAGAAGATAGGGGAAAGTGCCGCGCACGGAATCCTGAAGCACAAGAGCTTTCTTGTCGGTAAACTTCTCAAATTCACGCTGCCAGTTTATTTTGAGCGATGACGGGCAGATAACCAAGCAGGGGTAGGCATTGGCGCAGTCAACCACGCCAATGCTTTGGAGAGTTTTGCCGAGCCCCGGCTCATCGCCAATGAGAAAGCGTTTTTTGTGGAGACCAAAGAGAATGCCCTCCTGCTGGTAGTCATAGGGAGTGACTTTGAGGTTATGTTTCAATTCACAGTTCATAAGCCATTGTGGTTTTATCTCGGGCGGTAAGTCCATCCGTTGAGTTCATAGACACGCCTGCGGGCCTGTTCGGGGTCGGTGAAGGTGGGCTCGGTCATCACTTCCGTGGAGCATGATCCGGTGTCGTGCAGGCTGACGTAGCGGTAGATGCGGTAGCGGTCACCACGGAAGGCATAATGGTATTGTCCAACATTCTTTTTCATGCTGCGGGAATCTGAAGGTTAAGACACCAATATTGAAAAGCAAGCTCCTCATATTTCTCGCGCCCTGAGCGGTAGATTGTGTCGTTGCGGTCAATGAACTTCTTGAAGACCATGCAGTTTTTCTTGCTGACGGCATAAATGAAATCGCGGTCGGAGTCGGCGATGTCCATATACCAAGCGCGGGAGCGGTCCCAGTCGAAGAAATCTATTGCATCTTCAAATTCCTTTTGAGAGGAAGCGAATGTAGTTTTGAGATCGCCGCCGAAGTGAGCCGCCTCAAGCCACCAATCCCATTTGCACCGGGTGTCAAGGTAGAAAGGAAACTCGCAGTAATCAAAGCGTTGCCCCTTGTTCACCATACACTTTTGGGTAAGGGCATTCTTCAAGATATGGTCGAGGAACGGGTCACGCTCCGCCTCCATGCGCAAAGACTTGTACATTTCGCGTGCATGGCGGAACTCATCTTCAGTGTACTGGGTATCGTCAACAGTGAAGCGATAATAATTAACCCTGTCAGGCTCTGTGATGATGGCATCAACGAGACTCCCGAAACGGAAGGCTTCTTCCCGGTTGCCGAATTGCAACCGGGGGTGGAGCAGCTCTTTCAGTGCTGTGAGGTCAGAATTTGAGACCTCGCTACGCTGATAATATGTGTCGGAATCATGTGTCATGGTCACTGTGCTTTTACCTCATCGACATACAGAATGCCGGGATCGTTGATAAATTCTGCGTCCTTGTTTGCGAGTTTCTCGCAGAAAGTGATCTGCTTTTTGAAAATCTTGTCAAGATCCTCCTTGGAGAGGCTGCAGCCCTCCTTTGCCCACCATAGGGCAAGCACCTGCATATAGCCGGAGGGGGAGGTGATGTTGATTCTCTTTGTCACCTTGGCTTTCGGCTGGTAAGCCGGAGCGGCGGACTGTGCGAGGTTGAACAGATTGACCGCATCAGAGTTGGCTTTCAAGGATTCGGCTTTCTTTGCCTCCTCCTGTTCGCGCGCAATGCGCTCGGCTTCTTTTCGGGCAGCCTCGGCAGCCTCACGCTTAGCCATTTCAGCCTTGATACGCGCAGCTTCCTCTGCATCGGCTTTAGCAATACGTTCAAGTTCAGCCTTTTTGGATGGCAGCTTGTCGAGAATATCCTGACGGTAATCGCCGATCTCAGTGCGGTATTGCTCCCGAAACTGTGGGAGGAGCGACCGGAACACATCGCTGCGGATCATTCCTGACTCCTCGGGGGAGAGAGCGGGATTGAGACGTGCGCCCGACGGAGGACACCAGTCAGACGGCAGCTCGACATCCATGCCGAGGAGCGTGTCGCGGCAAGCCGTGTAGGTGTCGATGGATACATGGTTGTTGAGGTCAGTGATTTCGTTGATGCGGGTCACGATGAGATCGTTGAACTTAGTCTTGTAGTCCTCGGTACAGTCAGTGCGGTACTTTGTGCGGGCCATTTCAGTCTGACGCTGCGCTTCCTCCGCGCGGCGGCGTGCCTCCTCCTGCTCACGCTTCTTGGCGGCATACTGATTGCGGAGCTGCTGAAGCCGGTAGGGAACGGTCCCGGCTTTAGTCGGGTCGATTTCGTTCTCAAGCGTTGTGAACTCCTTGCGCACTTGGTCAAAGAGCTTTGTGACAGGAGCGCGACGCTCGTTCATTTCCTTGATTGTGCGTCGGGTCTTCTCAAGATACGTGGCAACGGACCGGTCAAGCTCATCGCTCATGCCCTTGGTCATGACTGCATCAAGGAGCTGCTCTCCAGCCATGCGGCATCTATCGTTCGACAGTTGGTTTTTGCTGTAATTCTCGGGAGTGGAGCGCACGATCACACCCACATTTTCGGCTGATGAGGCTATTGCCAATGCCGTTGTCGCTGTCGTTTCGGTACTCATGATTGAATCTATTTTTTATGGTTGATAATTAGAATGTCCCGTCATCGGAAGCCTCATCGCCGGAGGGGTCAACGGTCACGCCCTCCGAATGGTCGGCAGGCTCGGCGAATGTATCCGGATCCTGCGATGACTGTGGGGCAGCCTCTTTTGGCGCAGCCTCAGAGTCCATTGTGTAGTAGTCGGACATCTGTTCTTCTTCCTCAGGGAGGTCGGCCTCCATGACCATGCCTTTGCCAATGGGCAGCTTGGGGTAGGACTTGAATGCATGTTTGACGCACTTGGCGATAAGGAAGCCGGGGTCGATTGAACCGCTAATGCCGGATGAGTAGAGGGTGTTCTTATAGTCGCCGTTCTGTTTGTCGGAAAACGACTGCAAGCGTTTCCATCCTTCGGGGAGGATGATGGCGTAGTCAACCGACCCATCGATGCGAGTGATCTTCATGAAACAGGCAATCGGGTTGCCCGGATTGTGGTTGAGGTTGAGACCGTAGGTGACGTGCTTGCGACCGTTGATTTCCTTGTAGGAGAACTCGTCGCCCTCGTAGACCACAGTCGGTGTGTCGCAATGGCGTATCTGTCCGGCACGCTGGCGCAGGAGTATCTCACCGTAGCCGGTGATGGAGATATAGGCGCGGTTTTCCCATACGTCCTTGCCGTTGCTGTCTTTGAGTTTGGTGTTACGGTTGAGCAGGTAGCACAGGGCCTGTGCGCCCGGCTCAAGGGTGAGGTCTTTTACGGCGAGGTCAACGTAGGCAAGGAAGACCGACATGGAGGTGACGTTCCATTTCTTCTTGTCATCGATGATGGCGCGGTTGAGATAGCGCGACTCACGCTCGGCGAATGCCTCGCCGCCCTCGCCGTGGATGGAGTTGTAGAGAGTCACGATGTGGCTCTGCACGTCGGCGTTGGTGGGGACATCCCACGGGGCTAATGCCTGAAGTTTGCTGACTGTCGCAGCGAATCTGTTTATTCCCATGATTGATAAAGAATTAAATTGTTAATGACTTTTCGATTGATTGAAATGGGCGGCACGACACGCGGCAATGCCGCCCGACAATCAACCATGAGCAGGGTTTGGAATCCTGTTGGTGACCCGGGGCAGACTCGAACTGCCGACCGTGGGCGTTGCCTCTCTCATGAGGTTCCCCACCGCTCTGCCTGACTGAGCTACCGGGTCTTGAATTGTCTGCCACCGTGCGTCGTCGCGACGGAGTGGCAGACGGAATTGTTGGATATTTCACTAATGCTGCGGAGACGGAGGGTCTGACCCCTCAACCGGTGGCGGGTACGAGCATTGTCCTAATGTCATCAGCCTTACGGCCTGCGCGCTCTGTCGGCGGCATTTCCCGACTGTTCGCGTCTCCATGAAAGCCCCGGCTTGGTCATGGTCTCACGATGAGTGGCACCGGGGCTAAAATACACAGTTTCCGAAAGAGACCTGCGTCATCGCGACGCGGGGAGCTTCCGCCGGGTGGGACGGATCCACGCTTGGACCCGATGTGTAACCAACGCCGGAAACCTAATTATCACCTATTGGCAGTGGGAACGGCGGGGATCGAACCTGCATCCGTCCGGCATCAGTGGTGGCCGGTGCTCTGACCAATCGGGGGGAGGTTGAGCTACGTTCCCTTGGAAAATGCCGTCCGTTGAATCTCACGATCCGGGGACAGCAGTGTCAAAATGCCATGAAACTTAGAAGGAAAAATTAATTACTTGCTGTCATTTGGATATTATGGAAGTTGTCTATGCCCGGTCTTTTCCACCAGCTCCCTGACAGATGGCATGTAGAGGAATCTGCCTACGGAGATGGCAAGACCGGCGAAAAGAAGGGAGGTGACGGGGTGGACGGTGAATGCGGCGCGCAATGAGTAGCCGACGGTCACCGCGAAAATGAGGGCGGAGGCTATGAGCTGGACAATGAGGATGAGTTTGGTGAGGCGTGTCATTTGTCGTGTTGTTATTGGTTGGGGGTTATTGGTTTGCCGGTGCAGGGTGCAGTCCGGAGATGTTCGACGTACCGACGCATACGGCGGCAGTAGAGACCATTGAGACCCTGATGGGAATGCCGGCAGCATTGGCAGGAAGGTGGAGGGGTCATGCGGGGTTGACTTGGGTGCGGGCTATGTCACGTCCGTGGGCGTGGAGGATGAGGGCGAGGGCGTCGGCGTCGCGCTCGGTCTCCATGCGGAAGTGGAAGCGTTTGCCTGAGAGGGTTGTCGCTGTGACCGTCCATGTGTCTTTGGGGGTCGAGATGCGGGGTGATTGTTCGTTCATGGGTGCTTATGTTTTTTTGATGTTGTTATATTCTGCTCACTGCTATATGGGTGGAGGCGAGTCTGTAAGTATCCGAGGACATCGGTATCTTCTGTCCGAGCATCCATGCCTCGACTTCCGATTTGAGGAATGAGACTTGCCCTCTGTCGTTTTTGTAATGAGGAATCTCGCGCTGGGCGACAAGATGCCTTATGCGGCTTTCAGACCGGCTGATGAGGGTGGCAACCTCTCTTACCGAAAGGACTTCCTTTGCAGTGATGGAAAGGAGGGTCTCTATGCGCTGAAGACGCTGTTCGATTTTTTCTTCCATAGGATTATATTTTTTTGTTTGTTCCCCCGGCTGCATCGAAGCAGCACTCTGCGCTTTTCGGGGGGGGGATTTTTGTAATTTTGCGGTGACCAAACCTCAAAAAATTACAAATATGGAATTCACAGAATCGGAATTGCTGAGAATGTTTCTGAGCCATTGGCCAGAGAGTTACCATCCCGCAGATGAGAAGCGTTTCGTAACGTGGGCAATTAAGGCTCATCGCCATGGCTTAGGATTTCCTCGTCAGGAGTTTGAGGAAGCCGGGATGACGAAGAAAGCGGTTGATTACTATCAGGATGCTTTCCGTTTCGTCGGTTATACCCTTGACGTTCTTGACGAATAAATCTCAACCGTTGAAGTTCTGAACGGACGGCGATTGAAGCCTCAATCGCGTCTTGTTCGGAGGCGAACAGATTTCCTGCGTTGGAGAGCTGTTCGAGGGTGATTTGTGCGTTCGGATAGCCGAGGGTCTCTCCCGATTGGAGTTTCTCCGGACGGAAGTCTCCGTGGCGCAGGTACCAATGTTCGTTCATGATTTTTATTTTAGTTTGTTTTCATGCCGTGGAATTCAGGCGGTGCGGGTTGCGGTCACTGTCCGGGCTTCGCGGTTGACCTTGGTGGTGAATCTCTTGTTCCATTCCAATCCGAAGTTCGTGCAGCAGGATTTCACATAGCTGTTGCGGCTTATCGGGTAGGTCACGGATTCTCCGACCTCCAGTGCTCTCAGGGCCGTCAGTACCGGCTTGTCAGTGTTTTGTTCCATATCTGTTTGATTGTTTCGTTGATTCTTTATAACTTTGGGGAAGTTAACCAAAATTCATTTCATTATGCTTACTCAAAATCAATTGGATGAACTGTCCTCCAAACTTTCAGCACTTCCATGTCCGGACTGCGGGAAACCGCACGGCATCAGGCTGAAGTTAGCCCACTCATCTTCTATGGACCGGCCTGTGGTGACGTATGGTTTTCCTGACCAAGCCACATGTCCGGGTTTCAGACAGAAGGCTACCGCTTTTGCCAGCCGCTTCATGCAGTCGATGAATCTCGGCCCCTCGCCTTTTGATTTGATATAGATCGACGCGAATCTTATCCGCTCACTGACAGTAGGCTCGGGTATCGGCAGACTTCCTATCCATGTCAGAGCCAATGTCGCTGTGTCCAGCAACCATACGCCATCGGGATTTTTTGTGGATTTATCCATAACCGTTTGTTTGATTAAACGGCTATGCTACCGATACCGTCCACCGTTACGTCTCGGTCATCGCCGAGGATGTTGATTGCGTGGAGCAATTCTTGAAGGGTTGTTTGGGTTGATTCCATGATTGATTGATTTTTAGTGCTATTGATTTGCCGGGAACAGCTCCTCGGGTGTAGTGTTGAAATGCTTTGCGAGTACTTCCTGAGTGAGTGCATCGGGTGTTGCCGAGGTCTCTCCGTTGCCGAGCCATCGGCGGACGGCAATCTCGCTCTTTTTCGTCACGTGCGCTACCTCCTTTACAAAGGCTTGTCCGGGAGTCGGGGGAAGCTTCCTCTTCTTCGCATTTTCTATTGAATACAATTCCTTTAGCGTCATAAACTATTGTAATTTTGCTCGTTTTTAATTATATTTGCGACATCAAATATGATTTCACGACGCAAAGATAAAGCAATGCTTTGAAATATCATAATATCTCAAGGCAAATCTTTGCCACTTTAACAAAATTTAAAGTATTGCATTAAAATGGATACGGTGAAAGACAGGTTAATTGCTTTTCTTGAAGCTAAGAAGATCACTAAAAGTGAGTTTGGTAGGCAAATAGGCGTATCAAGTGCATTCGTTACCTCTATACGAAAATCTATACAACCTGATAAAATTGCTGCAATTCAAGCTAAATATCCTGAACTTAATACCTCATGGCTTCTGACTGGTAATGGAGATATGTTACTTCAAACATCAGATGCACATGTTGTTGGTGCAGCATATCCTGTCACTGATAGAGACGACATGAGTATTTCGGTTGATTTTATACCAGTGTCAGCCAGAGCATCGTTCATCGAAAATATCTATATTCCATCGGAATTGGACTCGGAGAAAATTCCCATTGTCCCACTAAAGGGAGAACGAGAGTACATTGACGCACTCAAAGTGTTTGAGGTCGATGGGGATTCGATGCTGCCGCGCATCAGCAACGGAGCTTTAATACTGACTAAAAAGATACCCAAGCAGCAATGGCATAATGCGCAAGACGTGGTCGTTGTGGTGTTCGGGGAGTTTGTCACTGTCAAACGAATTCTTCACAATCAGCTCGACAGCGATGGTAGCTTAATACTCATAGCCGATAATGAGGCTTATGGGCAGATGACCGTGCAACTTGCGGATATTCGTGCTATGTACAAAGCTGTTAGAAAAATATCAGAAGATATAATATAAATCGTTTAAATTCAACAAAAAATGCTAATATCAATTCTTTGGGGCGTAGGCTTCGTTGTGGCATGGGTACTGGTAATGATAGTATATAATATTATAAAAGCATCTAAGGATCCCGATGTCAAAACTGCGACAAATCTTCAAATGAGTATAACAAAATACAAGAAATACCAGCGTCTATATGACGAGCATTGGGATATAATGATGAAGCATGGAGCAGATTCAAAAGAGGCAGAAGACTTTTTCAGGACAAAAGTATATCCCAATATCGAGAATCCTAATGAATGGCGCAGATACGAAAACTACCGATCGGAGCTTCAGAGAAAGGAGATGATGGAGCAGATTTATAATTTCAAATAATCTGAAATATATCTGAGTATAAATATATTTGGCTTACTTTGTGAGCTTATAATTAATAAATAGAACTATGAAAATAGGACGTTTTACATGGACAGGTGCAAGCGGCACCAAATATGAGATGGATGCATTTGGTCTTGACACAGTTGTAAACCCCACAATTCAGGGAAACTATGTTTTTGGCAAACTGTATACCGACGAATCAGGTCTCCAGAAAATCAAAGCCATATACATTGGTGAAGGCATATTAAAGGATAGAATTGAGTTTCGAATCAATGAAGGCAGGGTACAATCCAAGGGATGCAACTGTTTTTGTGCTATGATTAATAGCGATGAAAAAAGACGCAAGCAAATCGAAGATGACTTGCTTGCGTCTAATCCGGATGCTTATGAGCCGATTGGATGCAATATAAAAACCGGAGGTTAAAGTTCTTTGTCTATATCGCTTTCCCAATCAATCGGTAATGAACTTGCTGTAAAATAAACAGATTCGCCTCCAAATTCTGATTCGCCTCCGATACGGACCGGAATAATGGTGAAACCTAATATTCTTAGGATTTTTATAGCAATTCTGTTTTTCTGTAAGCGTCGCTTAGTAACGCTTGCATTAGGATATGATATATGCATATTGATATAGTTAAGTAAATAATATCAAAGCGAGTTATGGAACTAAAAGAATTTATCAAAACTGCAGTAACAGATATAACGGAGGCCATTAGCGAACTTCAGAAGGAGCTTGACAATGGCACAGTTGTAAACCCCACAATCAGTCGCGGTGAATACGGTAAAGCCGTATTGGTTGAGCAAGGGGTGGCTCCAATTGAGCACTTGAATTTTGACGTAGCTGTGACCGCATCCGAGTCGTCTGGCATAGGTGGAGGAGCCAAAGCCGGAATAAGCATCTTTGGTGCGAAAGTGGACACTGAAAATTCCAGTAGGATGGAGAATGTCTCGCGCTTGACTTTTTCAATACCGCTTGTCTATCCTCCAACAAGAGTGAAGACCAAAGAAGAAATTGCAAAAGAGAAGCGTACTAAGCATCCGGATTACGGCGACGTTTAATCAATTCGTCGTACTCGAAGCCATATATAAGGAAGAAGGCTGCTGAAGCTTCCGCAGCCGCGCACTCCGCAAAATCAAGTTTTCCGGCATAAAGCAAAAACAAGCGGCTGTAAAGCCTTCGGTAACGCCAACGGCGTATGAAGCGGACGAGTTTATTCATAACTTTTCAAGGCGAATGGATATTTGTCATGCGCAAAGATAATGACTTTTTGACTTATGGCAAGCAATAAAGTTTCAATGCAGCGTCAAAATTTAGAACTTCAAAAGGACACTACTCCCCTACCCTTTCAAACAAACGGCCTTAAATCTTGGTACTATTTTGTCACCCAAATAGCCAAAACACGAGCTTAACATCATAAATAGCAACATATTATAATTAACGGTTTACTTTCTGCATCGGCAAATGACAAAATAGTCACAAACCATCACAAACCATTAGAAACCATCGGTAAAGCGTCCTTTTTAGGGCGCTTTTTTCATAGCCGTACCGCTCGTTTCCGATGGTTTCTGACGATATTTTCGCTTGTATTTGTACCGTCATTGTATCGCACCAGCATGTAGGGCTGAAGTGGAGAGATAAGTGATAGACGATTTACACGTCAGTACACGTCGATACACGCCCATACACGCTTTTGCCGAAATAACTGGCGAAATAATCACGCATATCAGTAAAATATGAGCAGTAACATCGAAATTGAAAAGACCTGTCAGTGGTGCGGTAAAACTTTCATAGCCCGTACCACGGTGACCGCCTATTGCTCCCACAGATGTTCCGGTTTAGCTTACAAAGAGCGCAAGCGACAGAAGATGGTCGAGCAATGCAGAGAGGAACAAAAACGTGTTCAGACCGGACAAGCAGAAATCCAAGAAAAAGATTTTCTGTCGCCAAGAGATGCAGCCCAACTTTTGGGAGTCTGTTATAAGACTTTCTACAACTACATCAACAATGGCTCCATCAAAGCATGGAAAATGAAAAGAAAGACATTGGTTCGACGAGTGGATGTCGAAGCACTTTTTACTGCATCCACTGAAAGACTAACTGTAGAGAAAGAGGAAAAGGCAATAACCGACTTCTACACGACCCAAGAGGTTTTGGAAAAGTACAGACTCTCTAATGGGTGGTTTTGGAAAGTTGCTAAAGAACAAAAATTTCCCAAGACCATATATCGCGGTAAAAACCTATGGAGTAAAACCCATGTCGATCGATTCTTCGGTAAGAAATCACCAGCCGATGATATTGAAGAATGGTACACGGTCGCTGAGATTCAGGAAAAGTTCAACATGACACTTTCAGCTATATACTGTCATGTTTCCAAAAACGGAATACCCAAAAAGAAATTTGGGAAGACTGTAAAATACTCAAAGAACCACTTTGATGTATCCAAGGGAATTGCTGAGCCGGAACCGCCAAAGGAATACACATACGCGGAGGCTATGGAAAAGTTTGGCATGACACGCGACCAGCTTCATCACTACATCAAATATCACAATATCACGAGAGTGAAGAAAGGCAAATTTACCTACATATCCCGGAAAGAATTGGATGATTTGTTTGCTCCACCGTCAATTTAGTCGGTTTTGCCGATTGTGGCACGCTGGTGGCTGATTCCACCATGCAAACACCAGATAACTTTGCAACAGTTAATTAACCCCATAAAAATACAACAATGGATACCTGCACTAAAGTATTCCTTCGCCGTAAGGAAATCTCGGGAGAACGCATCTCCCTCTACCTTGACTTCTACCCACCCATCCGCAACCCTCATACCAACCGTATGAGCCGCCGTGAAGGGTTGGGCATCTACCTCTACAAGAATCCCAAGAATGCGAATGAGCGGGAGTTCAACGCCACTATGGAGGAGAAAGCGGAGGCCATCCGCTGCCGCCGCTTCGAGCAACTGCTGAACGAACAGTTCGGCTTCCTTGACAAAGAGAAGCTACGCATGGACTTCCTTGATTATTTCCGCAAGAAGTGCTACAAAAAGTATCAGAAATGGACAATCGTCTATGAACATTTCTATGACTTCTGCGGGGGCAAGTGCCTCCTCGGAGAAATCACGGAGGACTTCTGTAAGCGGTTCATGAACTACCTTCTTGAAGGTGGTCGACGTGACGGTCGCAAGAGCAAGCTCGCCCATAACTCTATTGCCGGGTACTGGGCTACCTTTCGCACGTTGCTCAAAGAGGCATATCAGGAGAAACTGCTCCGTGAGAACATCAATGACCACCTCGAAAAAATTGAATGGAAAGAAACAAAGATTGAGTTCCTTTCTCTCGATGAGGTAAAGAAGCTGGCGGCTACACCATGTAAATATGAGGTGTTGAAACGAGCCTCTCTGTTCTCATGCCTGACCGGACTTCGCATCAGCGACATACTGCAACTCCGTTGGGAACATATCGTCAAAGCTGAGGACGGCTATGTAATGCGACTCCGCACAGAGAAAACGGATGATGAAGCAACATTGCCGCTCACTTTGGAGGCACTCGAAATATGCGGCGAGCGTGAGGATGGTATTGTCTTCAAAGGTCTGCAACGTCATATGATAAACTATCCGTTGAAAACGTGGATAAGGGAAGCCGGAATCAACCGACGAATAACATTTCACTGCTTCCGCCACACCTACGCGACGTTGCTCTCCAGCAATGGTGTACCCATCTACACTATATCAAAGTTGCTGACCCACCGCAGTGTAAAGAATACCCAGATTTATGCTGAGGTAACTGATCCCAATAAGCGTTCAGCCACCAGTACCATATCCCTGAAATAATATCAACCTGCAACTAAGAAAGACCGCTGTCGGAGTCAACCCCGGCAGCGGTCTTTTTCACAAGATTATTTTTTGTCACGCGGACGTGTGCCTTTACGGAGCATGGCCTCCATTTCCTCAAATGTCTGGGCTCTTGAAACGCTCCTGTTCCTCCTCACGACATCGTAGAGTTCGCTTTCGATGAATCTCCACTCCTTGTCGCCGGGGGCTTTGTAGGCCGGTAACTTACCCTTGCGGGCAAGAGCATAAATCGTAGACTTCGCCTTGCCGAGTATCTCGCAGGCGCGGTCTATCCCAATAAAAGTTTCTGACTGTTTGGTATTCCCTGTGAGGGCTGCAAGCTGACCTCTCAACTCACTGACCTCTCTCGACAAATCCTTTACAAGGATTGTCAGCGACAAGACTGCGCCCGGCAGTTGGTCGAAAGACAATGAATCCGTAGCCATAGAAAAGCGGTGATTCCAACTCAGGCTTGAAATCACCGCAAAGATAGCCGGTGTTTTAATGGTGGATGTGGCCACTGTCGCACCACAAACCGGCTTTTTATG
>JAMPHF010000008.1 GCA_023663525.1 Bacteroides sp. | reverse complement strand
TGTCGCAGTCGGCAGCCGCAATCAGAGCCTCGTCTTTAATGTTCATGTCCATGGCGATGCGGACTTCGCTGACAAGAGAAACAACACTGTACTCCATGATGGTTGCTTAGAGTATGTTTACTTTTGACTTATGTTAAAATTTAGATAGATTTTTCGAGTATGTTTTTTGATTGAGTGATGGAATTACGGGGATCCATAATGACTGAACGAAAGCTATAAACAGACCGAAAAGGCTATCTAAAGGTTTCATAAAGTTAAAAGTAAACATACTCTTAGAGTGTGTAGTTGAATTTGATTCCGTGGTCGGCAGCACTTTCGTCAATCTGTTCCTTGGACTTCAGCTTGGTGCGCACAATACCGAAGTTCTCTGCAAGGTAGTCCTTTGCATCGTCAAAATCTGACACCGACACTTCTTTCAATGTGGGGACCCCTTCCCGGCTCTCATCTTCTGACATTGTCTCGGTCTCACCGGTCGTCTCTGCCGGGGTTTCTTCCCGGTCCTCCTTCTTGGTCGGTTTGATGGCTTTTTTTGATGACCTGCCTGTGGTCGGGACATTGCCGGCGCTTTGCTCATCGATAAGGCAGAACAATTTGCCGTACTTGTAGTGATGTTCCAACGCCCACTGTATATCCTTGTCATCGGTGTAATACACGCTTGTGCCGTCTGTCAGTGCTGAGAACGACACTCGCGTGTTGCCTCCTTTCGGAAGTGTCACGGAAACGCTGATGACTGTGTTTGCTGAATATTTTTTCATTGTCTCTATGTAAAATTATGGGAGCGGAGACACTATCCGCGTCCGGCAGGGTCTCCGCTCCCGTGCTCAAAAAAAAGGTTTTCTTGATTATGCTGCCGCCACCGGTGCCTGAGCCAGCTTCATGCGGGCGTGTGCCTTTGCGTAGCGGAGATACAGGCAGCTCACCTCCTGGATCACCACTGCCTGTGTGTTGCGTACTCCCACCTTCTTCATGTCAAGAAGATTGCGTCCCCATGAGAGGTGTGTGCGCTTGTTGAGGTATTCCGGATCCATGGCGAAGCCACAATCCTTCATGCCATTCAGGTCAAACAGCTCGTGGTGTATTGCAAGCACCTCTCCGAAGTCCGTGTCCCACGACTTGAATTTGAGATTCCATACCTCCACGGTGTCTTTAAGACGGAATTTCTCGCTCTTGATTTTGGCAAGGGCCGCAAGCATGTCGCTGCCGCAGAAAAGGACTTTTCGCTTGTTGCCGACTCCTGTGCCGACGAAAAGTTCTTTGGCAATGTCCACAAGGTCGTCATCCGAGATTACGGCGCGTTTCTCCTCCGAGTCCCAATGACCGACCTCAAGGTCTTTTCCGGCCATCCACCAGATGCCGCCGGTAAACCATGTCAGCATTCCGTCCTTCGATGTATGCTTGATCTTGCGCTTCACGCCGAAAAGAAAGGTGTTCTCCATCGCAAGGCGCATGTCGTAAATACCGTCTTCCTCAAGGTCGGAGAAACTCCAGTCAACCTCTTTCTTCGCAAGTTTGTTGAAGGTCGATTCCTCGATCTGAATCATGAAGTTCTGACAGTACTGCACCTCAGGCATGGGGATGTTGTTGAAGCGTCCGGTCTGCACGTCAAGCTCTCCGCAGGCCTTGCCCATTCTTACAAGAGTCGTTCCGGCAGGAATGGCGGGAACGCGGTCTGCCTGTTTTGTGGTGCTGTTCCACTCTCCGTTGACGGCATACACCACAGGCTCATTTGACGAGTCTTTCTTGCCGCACACACAAAGCACGAGGTCAGGCACATTGTCGCTCGCTGTGTCATACTTTGAGCCGTTCTCCTCATAGACACCCTTGACACCCACCACGCGGATTGTGTCGTCAAGTGTGAACATCGTGGGGTCATCCACCGTGAGGGGCACGCTCGCTCCTGATGTCTGCTTCGCCACTGCCGTACTCAAGGTGCATTTGATAGGACGCGTGCCTACGCTGTAATACTTCACCTCGAAGCTGCTGCTTGTGCCTGACTTTGCATATCGGCTTATCTGGTCAATGGGAGTTGACATCGGACGGATCTTGATGATGCGGTCATCAATCTGCTTTGAATAGAATTCGGGGTCTCCGTCCTCACGCCCCTGTGTTTCGGTGGCGATTCCGCTTGTGCCTCCTGTACCCTCTGCGCCGGAGACGGTTTTTCCCGCATCGGGAAGGTTGGCTGCCTCAGCCATCATCACCCCCGATGATGCGCCCACCACAATGGCGATGAACGCAAGAGCAAGACTCAGCATGAATCGAGCTGTTTTGCTTACTGCTGTTTTCATTAGTGTTGTTTGATTAGTTGATGTTGATTATTTTGTGAACATGAAATCTTATCATCGTTTTGCGGTACGCTTCTCGCCGCCTCGCTCAAATATGCTTTGGCGGTCTCCGAATCTTTCGAGCGCGCCGAGGTCGCGCTTGGGACTGCTGTTGACCTTGCCGTTCTTGCCGTCGAGTGCCACCGTGCCGTCGCCGTTTTTCCTGCTGCGTAGCGTCTCCTTGATTTTGGCGTTCCTCCCCACTACCTCTCCCTCCGTCTGCGCCTTTTCTATGTCGCTCTCATAGTTCTTGGCTTTCAGGAGCATTTCAAAAATCCGGGGCGTGAATTTCCCGACAATGAAGTTGCCGCATATCTCTGCAAGCATTGTGCCGATTCCATTGACAGTCTCATCGTCTATCCCGTTTTGGCTCGCCCATTCGTCTATGGCTCGCGCACTTTCGGGGAAGTTCTTGTTGTACTGCTCGTCATATTCGTCACTCTTGGCCAGTTTCTCGGCAAATTCCTTGTTCGCATCCTCGATGGCCTGTAGCTTCTCGGGATCATCTATCGCGGCAAGTATGTCCTCTTTCCCATAGATGCTGATGAGGGAGGCCACCGGGTCTTTCCCGTCTTTCCATTCCATCATCAGCCGGGCGGCTTTCGGATTCTTGTAGAACATTTCCGAAAACGCCCTCTCATGCTCTCGGCTTGTGGCGAGCTGTCTGTCGTAATCTTCGTAATCATCGTTGATCTGTCCGAAAAGTGCCTCGTCATCGTCATAGACTCTGTCGGGATATTTCGCCTTCATGCGCTCCATCGTCAGGTCGCGCTTGCTTTTAACCGGGTTATTGTCAGGCATAATTTTGAATTTAAGATGTTTGCGGTATTTTTAGATGCAAATATAAACTCTAATCGGCGACCGGATATTATATCTTTTTACTCTCGTCATGCCTAACTTTGTATCAGCTTGAACGCATGGAGATTTCAATAATGGCAAAGATTCTCGGAAGCACTCTCGAATATTCGGAAGAACGGATCACTGCCCTCATGGTGGAGTATGACCGCTACATAGCTTCGTGCAGCTACATCCGTATGTCCGATGTGTTCGACCATATTGTCAACCGTCCGTGTCCAAGGTTCTGGGTGAGCGACATCAGGGCGGCTGTGGTCATTGCCGGTATGCTCAAGGGCGGTCAACTGAGGAACATGCGCCCTTCCAAAAGGGAAATGTTTCAGGAGATCTTCCGCAGGGTCTGCCGTCTGAAAGCCGCGCACCCGTCTTTGCCGCTTTCCCAACTGGTAGCCGAGGTGGTGTCCCAGCCCGCCCCTAAGTTCTATCTCTCTCCAAGTTCAGCAAGGATTATGGTCTATAAAGCTAAGAAAGAATGGTTCATCAAAAAGAAGCGAAAGATACGGCTCTGATGACTGCCGCTGTCATTCTCGTAATGTCATTCATCTTCGTCCCTGACTGGTCAGCCGTGGGTGTCGCCCGGTGCTGTCCCTTGGCAGCCCGTTTCGTTTATCCTTTTTTCCATGCCTCGCCCATCCATGCAGCCATCAATGCCTGGTGTCTCCTTTCCATAGTCTTTCTTTATGATGTTTCGCTATGGAGACTGCTGACCGCGTATATTGCGGCTGTCGTGGTGCCGGTTTCTCTGCTGTCGGATGTGCCTACGGTGGGTTTGTCCTGTGTGGATTACTTCCTGCTCGGCTCTCTGATTTTTCAGGTCAGGAGGAGGCTCTGGTTCTTGTCCTGCATGGCTCTCTATATTGCGGTCGGCTTTTTGTTTCCATCCGTCAATGCGCTCATTCATGTGTATGGCTATCTCGCCGGGCTGTTGGTCGGCTTGCTCAATGCCACTCTGTCATGCTTTCATCTGAGGAAGTGAGTGCTGTCCGCGACATCATCATCGAGAATCAGCGCAGGCTCTATGCCAATAATGCCCCTTTCAATCCTGTCTCCGGCTTCGGCTCGGTGGGGGAGAGGTGCAAGGTGGTCATTGAGGGTTTCCCTATAAGGGTGCAGTGGCTGCCGGTCAAGATGATGTCCGTGCCTTTGGTACGTGGACTGGTGGACTGCGGCGACCTCGACCGCTTCATCACTGAATCCGTAAAGGAGGATTTCTCCGATGATGACCGTCTCAAGGTCATTGACGCTTTCGTGCGTGTGCGTGTCCGTCACGACTTCCCCTTTTGGGCGGCTACATTCGTCACCATCCAGTCCAAAGTCCCCGGCGAGGGCGAGATACCCTTTCGTCTCTCACGCCCTCAACGCCGGTTTGTGTCCAAGCTGGAGGAGATGCGCCTCGCTAATCGCCCTATCCGGCTTGTACTTCTCAAGGCCCGTCAGTGGGGTGGCTCCACCTGCTCGCAGATTTATATGTGCTGGCTTCAGCTCGTTCATCAGGTCTCGCTCAATTCTTGCATCGTGGCGCAGACCAAGAAGACATCGTTTGCAATCAAGGCGATGTATGACCGTGCTTTGAAATATTATCCCCTCGATATGATGTATCCGCAGGGTGCGTCTTTTTCCGAGAAAGAGCCTAAGATGGTCAATGTCGGTCAGTCCGGCGATTACAAGCTCATTCCGCAGCGCGATTGCACGATCACCATTGCCTCCTACGAAGCTCCCGACGCACTCCGTGGCGATGCCTACTCGCTCGTCCACTGCTCCGAGGTCGGGCTGTGGTCTCCTACGGACAAGAAGTCCCCGGAGTCCGTGGTACGCTCCGCCTGTTCGGGTGTCCTCTTGCGCCCCTACACGATGATAATTTATGAGTCCACTGCCAACGGCACAGGCAATTTCTTTCAGGAGGAATATGACAATGCCAAGGCCGGTCTCTCGCAGTTCCGGTCGCTGTTCGTCTCCTGGTTCGACATCGATCTCTATTCAATTCCCATTCCCGATGATGAGATTTGGGATTTTGCCAAGTGGCTATATGTCAACCGCAATAATCCCAATGTAGCCTCAAAACGTGAGGAGCCGGGCAAGTATCTGTGGTGGCTCTGGGAACAGGGAGCCACGCTTCAGGGCATAAAGTGGTATATAGGGGAACGCGCCGGAAAGAACTCCCATGAGGTCATGGCTGCCGAATATCCTACCGATGATGTGGAGGCGTTTGTACATTCAGGTGCAAAGGTGTTCGACAAATACCGTGTCGAGGCTCTGAAGAAGACCTGCAAGCCCCCAAAGTATGTAGGCGACGTGTATGCCGATTTCGATTCAGGCGAGAAGGCTCTGCATGGTGTCCGCTTCCGAGAGGACAGGCAAGGCGAGTTTTGGGTGTGGGCTATGCCGGAGATCGACCCAGATGAGATTGTCACAAGCCGTTATCTTGTCGTTGTCGATATTGGCGGCCGCTCACATAAGGCTGACTGGTCCGTCATTGTTGTGTTCGACCGTCTTTTCATGCAGGAAGGCGGAAAGCCTGTGGTCGTTGCCCAATGGTACGGTCACATGGATATTGACCTCCTCGCTTGGAAAGCCGGGCAGATTGCCTCTTTCTATGATAATGCCCTCCTCGTCATTGAGTCCAACACACTTGAGACCCACGATAAGGAGCGCAGCGTTGATGGCGACCAGTCGCAGTTCGTCCTCAATCAGCTTGGAGGGGTGTATCCCAATCTCTACGCGCGTTCCTCCCCCGAGGATTCCATCGTCGAGGGTAGCCCTGTGAAATACGGTTTTCACACTAACATCAACACGAAGCCAATGATAATCTCCACCCTCATCAAGGTAGTCCGCGAAGCCTCCTATGTCGAGCGCGATGAGCGTTGCGTTGCCGAGTATCTTGAATATGAGAAGAAGCAGAATGGCTCTTTCGGTGCCATAAAGGGAAAGCACGATGATTTGCTCATGACCCGTGCAATCGGGCTTCACGTCTGCTTCTTCGAGATGGAACTGCCTAAGATAATGCCGCGTCAAAAGAAATCAAGGCAGCACCGCCGTCCGGTCTCTGCCGCATCAATATAACCAATTAGCAGATTATGAATATCTTTCAACAATTTTTTGCCTATCTCCGTCTCCGTGAGGCGGTGCGCAAGGCTGATGAGGCTTATCACCTTTCGGGGAAACGTCACTATGTGCTTCCCGGTGTCGAGCGTAATCTTCTCGTCATGGACCGCAGGAACTTCCGCATCCTCAAGCGGAAAGGATATATCTCCCGGGGTGCGTCCGTCAATGATGCCCTTGTCGAGTCTTTCTATTTCACTCCCCTTGCCGACGGCTCGGGCTTCCTTTCTGAAAGCGCACATCGCCGTAAAGTGCAGCAATATTTTTCTTGGTACACCGCACGGCTCAAGGAAGAAAAAAAGAGAAAGCGTCATGGGAAGATACAGCGTGAAAAGTAAGCAGGACTTGTCCGGCATAGCCACGCTTACGGGCAATCCCATTGCCGTTGACAATATCCGCGCCGTCTTGGATAAGGTATCGCAAAGGATGGCGCCAATCTCAGGTGTCCCCAAGTCGGTTTTTAAGCCGAAGAAATAGAAAAAGAGGGCGAATGAATTTCTATGTTCATTCGCCCTCTCTCTTATTCAGCGTTCCGTTGTCCTGTCAGTGCGCCGTATGCCATGTTGACGGCGTTCATATTCGCTCTCTGCTGTGCCTGTGCCATCAGTTCAGGCGGCAAGCCGCCCGGGGTCTGACCTTGCGCAAGCTGCTCCTTTTGGCTCTGTAATCCTTGCAGCAGGTTGTCGGCGAAGGGGAAGTCTCCATTTTCAAGAAGCTGCTCTGTCGATATTGCCTGTGCCTGCCATAGCTGGAGAAGGATTTCATTCGCCATTTGTCGGTATGCCGGGGTCGAGGTGCTTTCTACGATTGAGAGGTCAAACATCACGTTCCGTATCTTGCCCGGATTGCCGTCGATCGCTATACCGGCATTTCCTACGATGTTCGCTATCCGTTTGTCGTCATAATACTGCTGGATATTCTTCACGTCCTTGTATGCCCCTGCCTTCACGAATGATGAGTAGCTCTCAAGTGTGTCAAGAAGCGAGAGGGTAGCGTTCTGCGTCTCTTGGTTGTATTTCGCCGCGCTCGTCCCTGCATATCCCGGTTTCCCTTGCAGTGCGCCGTTCACTCCCGAAATCTCCTCAAAGAATTTCAGTTGCAGGTTCAGAAGCTCCACTATGCCGATGTTCGTGCAGTTCTGTGCAAGCTGCTGCGGTATCGGCACTCCCGGCTTCGGCTTGAAGAAGATTACGCCGTTCGAGCGGCTCCACTCGTCCGAAATGTCCTCCATGCTCATGCCGTCAGGCTCGCTCCCTTCCGGAAACATCAGCACGCCCTTCGCCGAACTTTTCATTATCCAGTCATACATTGTGATCAGGCGGTTCGTGTATCTCTGCTGGTCTATCACGTCCGCTACAAATGAGTGTATCTCGCCGTCTATGAAAGGATATGCCTTGAATACGTATGGATGGCTCTTATGCTCGTAGGGCGTTTCTCCCTCTCTCAGCACATCCCCGAATGGGCTGAGGTAGTAGAAATACCAATAGTCGTCCATAAACCATGTAGCCTCTATCAGTGGAATTTCCTCCCTCGGCATTCCCATCGCAAGCCCCCGGCTCAAGCGGTCATTGTTGACAGCCTCAACCATTTCGTCATAGTCCTCCGGCTCTATTTTGTATATCTCGCCGTTGTTCCAGTCGTGGCAGCGGTAACGCGGTTTCATCTCCTTGCGCCACACTTCGATCACCCTGCAGCGTGTCGGGTCGCTCGTGAAGAGGAAGTCGAGGTTTTCCAAGCGGCTGTAGCCGAACTGCTCGCCGTATGTCCTTATCCTGTTTCTGTGTCGCGCCGCTGTGTATATCTCACTGAAGCGGCGGTTGTCCTCCGGGTTTTCCGAAAAAGCAGCGCAAAGTGTGTCGAAGCTGATGTCATGCACCTCTCCGATCATGCTCACGTCCCAGCCCCGGAAGTCCTTCATGTTCGTGTCGATGAAGAAATTGTTCGGGTTCACATAGTCTGTCCAGCAGTCAAGAAGGTCATTCCTCCACCCATACCATTTCCGGTACACTGCCATGCCGCTGATGAGGTACTCCTCCATCGTCCGCGCGTTCAGCTCCTGCATTTCGTTGAGCTGCATGTTATATTGCAGCAGCGTGCTCATAGCTTCCCCAAGCTTTTGCTCCTCGCGGTCGCGTGCCACGCAGGTCGGCTCTTTTGATTGGCTGCGGTATACGCCCAAAAATTGTTTGACGAGGCGGTGTATATGGTTGTTCACGAGCGGTATGTTCCCTTGCTCCTTGATATAGTCCTCCTCCGTCATGCTCTTGCCGCCGACGCAGATTATGTCGCTCCATTGCTCCCCGAAGGCATATTTCTTGTTGCGTAGCCGTTCCTTGCGGAAGCGGTCCATGTTGCTCCAGTATTCCTGAGCCTCCATCAGGATGTCGAATGTCCTGCGGTCTCCGTTACGCGCCTTGCTGTATGCCACGCTGTCAAGCTCATCGTCACTCTTAGGGCGAACGCGGCTCATGCGAAGTAGCCTATCTTGTTTATTTGCTGCCATATCCTTTCTGTTTTGTAATCCGATTTATGAGTGACGCAAAGATACTCATTCCTTGCGTCACTCGTTTATTATCTGTTTACTGTTCAATCACCTCTGATTTCAGATATCTCTCCGGGTCTTGCATCGCTTCGACAAGGCAGCTAATCATGGCGTACAGCTCTGACTGAAGCCATTCCTTTCTTTCTTGGTCGGTCTCAGCGGTGATTTCCTTTCGGACGGCATCGATGTCTGCCTCAAATTTCTTGAATATCTGATAGCGGAGAAACTTATCCGAATTGTAAATGAAGTCCACTTTTTCCGCTGCCCCAAGAATCCCTTTGGACGAGTCTTTCAATAGCCCCTTGTACGCAAACTCAGTCTTTTCGGCTTCATTCTTGTACTTGTAGAACTCATTGTTGAGCTTTCTGTACTCCGTGCGCTCATCCCCGGTTTTAACGACACGATTGACCAAAGGCACATGCTTCCAATCAAAATCCCGTTCCCCGAACATTGATTCCATCCATCTGACATTATTCGCAGGAAAGGAGTATACGCCACCTAAATATCCTTTCAGGAGATATTCAATTTTTGCCGGATTAAGGTCGATGGTCCCCTTCTCGTAGTCATGCCCTCCGCTTGTCTCGTTGAGCCAACGTGAGAAATCCACAAGGTGTTGGTCTGTATTCGCATACACACGCTTAAATTCCGGGTCAAGTTTGTTGAAGATGTTCTGCTTGGCTATCGGTAGACCTGTCCATCCCTTGTTCATGATGTAAGCCTCCGTCAGCGGCTTTACTGCGGTTGGAATAAAGGGATGTGTCATATCCATCAACCCGAATTCTCCATTTTGTGCCGGGTTGAATCCCCCTCCCTCAAGCATATCGAGCGGAAGAAGCTGGCTTATCTGTGCCAAAATCTGATAGGTCAGCTCTTGGTCTGAGTATCTTTCATTGCCGCTGACAACTCCATAGATAAGTTCCCCCATCCCATACGATGCCCTGTATTCAATCGGCAGTGGAATAACTATCCACTGCTCTCCGGCTTTAAAGCATACGTTGCTCCTGCGCACATATTCAGGAAGATTGTAGTAGCCGTCCTTGTCATCATCGTCTCCGTCTCCTCCTCCGAATAATGACGAGATAAGTTGGTTCAGCATGTGGATCATGAAGCCGAAGCCAACGCCTGCCACCATGGTCATCGGCACTGCCTTGACCGGATTGCGTTTCATCCCACGCAGATAATTGACCAAACCCTGCACTCCTGCATTCCAGAATGCGTAGCCTCCGCGACCTGCCCAGCCTATGACAGCTCCAAGATTGCCGAGTTTTGTCTGCCCTTTTGCATTGAACATCTTGCCTCCGCTCCCTTTCTTGTTGAAGTTCACGCTTATCTCCTTTGCGTCATAGATGCTACGGTCTATCGTGCGTCCCATCTCTCGTGAGGTCACGTATGCGGCGAAGCGGGCGCAGTTCTCGACGCTGCGGTTTGCCAGTTCGATTTGCATTCCCAGTACTGCCCACGCTTTTCTGCCTGCGCTCCCTTGCTTTTTTAATTCTGCTGCTATGGTGCGTTTGTGCCTCTCTATGTCCTTGACTGAAGTATAGCCGGTTTCGCCTCCGTTCAGCATGAACTCCTTGAACATGCGCTCATAGTTGTCACTCATGTCAAGTGTCCCGGCTTCCCACTTTCTCATTAACATCCCCATCGAGTACACTGTGCCACCTTTAAGACCCTTTCGCAGACTCGGTACGACTCGTCTCGGAGAGAAAGGTGCGAACTTGCCACAATTTTTATGGAATTGAATAGCATAGCGACGATTCTCCTTGACCCATACCTGCGTGTTGGCATAGACCATATCTCTGATAAAGTTGCTCATCATGAAGTCCGGGTTTCTTGTGGTGTACAAGGCACTGAGTTCACGGTTGAACCGTGTCCCTATGCTCGACAGATAAGAGATCATTCCCTTTGTGTCCACGTCCGGGTTCGTCAGACCGTTAAGAGCCTGTGCAGCTCTTGGATTGCCGTTGATGGTCATGACGTAGGTATGACCGTTTCGCTTGACGAGTACCTGATGCTCGTTCATATTGCCGCGCACCACTTTATAGGGGACGTTCCTTGCATCGCGGCCTCTCTTGTATTTGTCAGGCTCTGCCTTTGCAAGCCCCGTCATCTTCGCCTCGAATTTGGCAATCTCGCTCTCAACCTCGGAATTGGTCATGTCAGGCTCCAAGTCGGCAAATACAGGCTCCCACTCGTCTGTCACATCGTTGTGTTGTAGCCATAGCTCGCTCACGCTCACAAGATCGCTCGGATTCCTCATGATGAAGTTGAGAAAACGCTGCTTCATCACGTTGCGGTTGCCCTGACGGATTGCATCATCAGCCATCTGTGCGATTGTGGCGATTGGATCATCAGCCTTGCTCCGTCGCCCTTTGGCGGTCTTGAACACATTTCCCATCAGTGGACCGTCCTTGCTTGTAAGATAACCATACACCTCATCGCTTGTCGTCTCGTTCCAGCCGCGAAGCGGAATGTAGTAGTCATACATTCCAAGCACCTTGTTAAAGGTCTCCTCGCTGATTAGTCCGCTGAGGTATATCTTCTCAAGGCTCGCAGAGGTGGCACGCTTCACATTGTTCCAAAGTTCGGTGGTGTCGTGGGAGTTCTCATAATCGTCCACCATCTTCTGTGCTTCGGCTTCCGCTTTTTGCCAATCCTTTTCCCCGGTAAGCCCGCACAGTCCTGCGAAGTCGCGCTCCATATCCTCCCCGGCGGCTGCCGCTTCGTTGCGCATATATTTGTTGCGCTCCAATCCATGCTTAGCCATCATGTAGTCTGTGAGTATACGTCTGTCTGTCTCATCATTTCCGCACAGTTTATACACGCTCTCCAAGAGAGGTTTCATATAGACGGTGAAATAATCATGCTGCTGCCCATTGTTCGCACTGCTCATGCGGTTCTCATATAGATAGGCATTCTCATATCCTGCCACTTCCTCTATGCGGAAACCCCTTCGTTTGTCCTTTTCACCTTCGGTCAGAACTGCCTCATAGAGTTTCTTCAACCCCAACATGGAGTCCTGCATCGCCTCCCTGAATTGGTAGCTTCCTTTTTTCACCATATCCTCATAGATATGCGCTACAACCTTTCTGTCATGAGGTGTGAAATCTCCGTCACGGAAACGGAGGTCGCCTTCTGCTGCTTCGGTCGGCTGGGCTTCCGTTTCTGTATATGGTCCGGTCTTCAATTCATATTCCTTTGCAACCCTTTCGGCCACACCGAGGAAGCTCTTGAACGCTCCGGGATGTTGCAGGTTTTTCCAGCTCATCCATAGAACATACCTCAACTCATTGTCGCTTATCGTCATGTTGGTGCTGAATCCGCACCCACGCAGGAAATTCATGAACAGTCTCTTTATTCTGCTCCACCATGACGACATGGTGTCTTCAAAATCTGTTCTCTCAGCAAGTCCGGCAAGATATTCCTCAGTCGCAACCCGCCTGTTCCAACCATTTTTTGTGGCGAGCAAGTCAATCTGCTCCTTAATGCCATTCTCCGCATGTTCATAGACAGCATCGAGAAATGCGTCAAACCTCTCGCCAAACAATTCACGGAGTCCATGGTGCGCTACTGCCTCATGGAGCATCGTTGCCTCAATATCCTCGACATTCTTGTGGTTGCCTACCACAATAGCTATTTTCCCAGTCTCTATGTCATACCAGCCTTTTGCCTTGCGTTTCCTCCCATCCAGACTGCTTGCATCCTCGACAATTTCAATTTCGACTCCGAGTATTTCAGACAGCTCATTGGCGCGTGCGGTCATATTTCTGCGCATCCTTTCGGTATATCGCTTCTGCTGCTTCTTTGTACGCAGGCTCTCACCCCAAGCCTTGCTCCACGGGTCTTTCTCATACGACAGCTCTGCATCAGAATACGGGCCGTCACCTTCGCGCTGCAAACTTTCTTTGCCTCCGATAGCCGGATTTTCAAAATTGTTGACTATCTTTGCAACCTCATCAAGATTCAGGCCGATACGTTCAGACTCCACGGTATTAGTAGTCCGTTGACTGTCGATTATCGCCTGAATTTTTTCTTTGCCCCCGATAGCCGGATTCTCAAAATTGTTGACTATCTTTGTAGTGTCATCAAGGTCCAGGCCTATTCGCTTAGCCTCTGCGGGATTTATTCGCAGACTATCGATTAGATCAAGGACCTTTTCTTTTTGATCTATCCGCACAGCCAATCCATCTTGAATCCATTTTAGCCACTCTGCATTATCTTTTGGAAATAGCCCTGAAACACTGTTTATCTCTATGTCACCGGATTTATAGTTGAGTGTAACCCCTACAAGGAAGTGATTCTCACCATCACTCAAGTCCACAATCAGATTACGCATGTTCGGTTTGCTGTATTCAAAGATCGCTAATGGTCTCTGAATGGATTCAACAAAATTTTTAAGACTGGAAGCCGTAAACCTGTGTCTCTCCATGGCAGCTTTCTTTTTAAGCAGTGCTTGCCTCATCGAGATTGGAAGATCCGGGAATCCCGCACTCAGAAGATACTCAGACGGCATACCCAGTTCAAACCTGAATTTCTCATCAAGTTCCCCTCTATCAAATCTCTCCAGATCTCTATTGAACTGTTGATTTGTCTTCTCAACCTCATCATCCTCTGACCGGTGGCGGTAGCGTTTGGTGTCCTCTGATTGATTCTCCTCAGTCGCTCTTTCAATATCAGCAGTCGCCGCTGCTGTATCTGCGTGAAATCTTACACCATCCATATTGGAAGCCTGCGCGACCGCTCTTTGACGATCTCCCGGCTTTTCAGGATCATACCGCTCAATCTTCAGCCCTGCAGACTCAAGAGCAACCTCAAGTTCCGCATCAATGCCAACAGGCACAACAGCGACAGCAAATTCATCCAGTCCAACAGGTCTTTCAAATTTGGTCTCGAAATACTTCACAGGCCGCTCATCCCGGATGGCCTTGAGCATGTCATTCAAACGTCCGGAATCCTCCTCACTCAATTCTATCCCATATTCGCTTTTCAGATAGCCTGCCGGATCCCTTTTCAATGCAGCCTCATTCAGCCGGTAAAACCCATAATCATCCGACATACGATTCGCATCCAGTTGACACTTGATGGCAAGGTCATAGTAGACATCACTCCACTTCCTGTCAAAATCTTCGGTCGCCCCATGCCCGCTCTGCAATCTGTACGACTGGTCGCGCATCTGTCCATGCTTTGTCATCGGCTTCAACACCGACGCGACAAACGTACTGAAACCCGTACTCATGCCTGTAGAACCATTACGACCTTGGGTGCGCATGATACGTGAGGCATTCTCCACCGTATTGGGCAAAAGCCGTCTGATTCCCGATGGAGTATATCCGGCAAATAGTTTTTCCTCGACACCGAATCGCTCGTCAAGACTATCTATCCATCGTTCAAACTCTCCGGTAAGTCCCTTGTCTCCTATTATCGCGTTGGCATTCGCTGAGGTCTGAGCCGGATCAATACGATTCCCGAGACGGACATCCGACCGTATGTCATTCACCCAGCCCCTGATTGACGGCAACAGTCCGAGCCGTCCTATCATATCAAGTGCCACCTCCGCTTTCATCCGCATCAGTCCCGACGGCTTGCCAAGCCTATCTTTTGCCGATTTCTCCGACAGAGCCATATACTCATCATACTTCACCGCGTCACCACCCATCACATTCTCTATGTAAATATCACGCAATGCCTCGGCTTCATCCACGCTGAGTGCTGTCTCCGGTCTGTCACCGACCAATGAAAGTACCTTATTAGCGAGATCCGCATCAAATTTACGTTCCCTACGCGCTATCTCGGGGACATTCCCACGCTCTGTGAGAAACCAGTACGCCAGACTCGATTCATTTCCTCCCGATATATGGCTTTCCCATCCCCGCGTGACCGTTTCACGCATCTCTCCGGGAATCCTGTCCGCTATCTCCGATATGACAGCCGCCTTGTCCGGCAGACTCTGCTCACGCTCGATTGGCGGATACATCGGTGTCCATGCATCTCCTGCCCATGTCCCTGCATTTCCACCCATGCGCTTGTCTGCCATCGTTGCAGGCGCAACCAGCGTAATGCTTCCATAACCATCATGACTGTTGCTACCTGCCTTTACTATCGCCATGCTCGGGTTGGCAAGGCCACCGGCTCTTATAGCCTTGCGCAATTTGTTTTCGCTGATATTGTGTAGAGTCACGAGACCACGGTCTCCATGATTCGGGTTTACACCTTCCGCCAAATCGCGTAATGTCATCTTTGCAAAATCATCGGATGATAGGCTCCGGATGTCCCTCCTGCTCCACTTGACAAACACATTTTTAAGCCCATCGAACATCTCGCGCAGCCAACCCCTCAGCCGGTCCACAAGAGTAACAGCTTCCGCAACAGCCATCGACCCTCCGGGACGCGAATCCTCAATCATCCGCTCAAGTAGCTCCGCACCTCGTTCTCCGGTCAACCGCGCGTGAACCTCGCTTGCCACCGCATTCTCATCATCTCGAATGTCGGAATAGTTCGGATCATCCACGACTTCATCCCATAGCGGGGTCTGCTTCATCAGCTCCACACCTCTCCTCCAGAGGTCGGGATTCTCTCGCTGTACCATTGCATCCCACAGATGAGTGTACTCATGCAACGGTGTTTCCGGATTCATCGCGTCACGGTTCAGCCACACCTCACCGCCGACAGTCCACCCGAACACAGTCCCATTGCCACCATCGCGCAGGAACCGCACGTGGTCCGTTATCTTCATGTCACCCTCATTGAAGAGCACATAGTTATTCTTCCCGTCAGCACGGCCTCCGTTACGGTAATAAGCTGGATACTTGATACCCGTAAGACCCATGTCCGAAAGCATCCGGCTTGCCGCTTGTGGTGTTCCTGCATACCCACACGCAGTATCATAAAGCTCCCGTCCATTTGAGGTCATCATTACGGCATCCTCTATCTCACTGCGTAAGGCCGCTTTTGAAAACAAGTCATCATAAGAGCCCTCATCATCTGCTGAAAGGACATGCTCATACAGCCCGGCCGAAATAGCACTCTTCTGCTCATCCGACACAGGCGCATCCCAATCGAGGTAATTCCACCCCTTGTCATCCGGAATCCTCACCGTATACAGATGACGGCTTCTCGAAAGCTCCTCTTCAAGACGGTAAATCTCCTTCTCATATTCCTCAATCTGCGACTGCTTCTCGACCACAAGTTTACGGTGGTTCTCCTCCACGAGACTCTGCCCCTGCAGTTCAAGCAGACCACGGTAGAACTCAGCGTCCTTTTCATTGCCCGCCTTCTCCGCAGCCTTAAGTTCCTTTTCAAGCTCGCGCTGATGCTTGCGCTCTCTCCTTGAATACTTCTCCCAATTGCTGTTATCCTTCAGCCATCGCTTCACCTGAGCGATATTCCCCTTGGCCTTCTCAATCTTTGGAAGGATGGTGCCACCCGCAATGTTTGTGGCATACGTCCTGCCGATTCCCTTGACCTCCGTCACATAACCGCCCCAGCCGTAAGCCTGCGCACCCTCGCCCTCACCGACATGCGAGAAGTCAAACGCATCGAAATTCGCCCCCGTCCCGTGATAGGTCCGGATGGAAAACTTGGGTTTCACATCGCTTTCTATTGCAATCCGTGCATCTTTTCGTATCTTTGCAGCGTCAGTGCTGAGGATAGCGTTTTGGACGTGTGTATCAGGGACGGCTCCTTTATGCCGGGCATTGGTAGCCTCAGATGACATTTCAGCCCACATGGTTATGGTTTCCATATCATCGGGGCTGTTTTTATATTCTTTTTCGACCACTACGACATAACCGTTGCTGAGATCCTTATAAAACCTCACAGACTCCCTTCCTGTAATATCCATGCTCGATTTCTCGACCCTGTCAGGAGCCGTCATGATGTAAGGAATCAACAGAAGATCTTCCTCATTCAAAGGAATACTCCTCTCATTCAGTTTTGTCCCATTTTCGCCATGATTTCTTAGGATATGAGCCAGACTGTTTGCTGTAATATTATGAGAGTCAAAATCACGCCCCATCGCCCTTCTGACCATTTTCATGGTTTTAGACGGCAGTTGCAGGGTGAATCTCACTCCTCTCTTTCCATCTGCGAGCCACGCCTTGATTCTTCCGGCTGCTTGCTCCAGATTTTTTTGTTTTGCCTTCTGAGTATCTTTCATTATTTTTGCACTCGCTTCTGAGGGGACATGGGCATTTGAGGAAGAATCTCCTACTGCACTCAGAAGAACACTCCCCGAGGTCAGTTTCTCATTAGCGCGATTCGGCTGACCTGCGACGGGAGTTTCTTTTTTCTGCCCGAGCATCGCCTGAGCCTCCTCTCCGCTCACCTCATGAATCTTTATTCCCGCACGCTCCAGAAGCCCCTTCGCAGCTTCATACGCTTCACGGTTTCCATTACCGGATTCACCGACCTGCTTCTGAATCTTGCCGTCAGGACTGAGTCCGATTGTCGCCATCACCTCGGCCATATGGCGTTTCTTCTTGGCCTCACGTCTGGCTTTATCCTCCGCCTTCACCTTTGAGGTATCTACGAGTTCCTCCAGCTCAAGATTGGCATTGCTCACACCTTCCCTTATCTTTATGCGTCCTCCGACACCACTTTTGTCATACATCTGTTGGAGTTCGCCGCTATCAGCAAGAGCCTTTATATAATCCATATATCCATCAGAAGCCTTATTGAAGGCAGTCACATACTCCTCAGAATCATTCCACACCATCCTGTCAACACTCTTGTCGGCACGGTGTTCGTATGCCTCTGCTATCTGACTGTCGATATATTCAAGCTCGCTCATAAATTTATTTCCGACATTTTTCCGAACTTTATCCGGCTTACTCTTTTCATCAGTCTTGACGCTCCTGTACTCGGCAAAGGGTTTGGTCTTTCGCTTGCTGGAGTCAATCCATTTCTCAAGGTCCTCTAAATTGACCTCGGTTATGTCAAGCTGTCTCCCTTTCTCCCAGCCCTCCTCATAGTTGGAGAGATAGGCGGCAAAGGCTTCGTCCCGGTCATTGAAGCCAAGCATTACCTTATGCTCGTCAAATGTCCCGTCAGGATTGTATTGGTCAACGACAAACGCCTTCCGTCCGTTCCAGTCGTCCATGTTCTCGGCAAGAAACACGTCGATCGGGTCACCGTCCACGCTCTCCGTACCTCTGATATAGCCGTAGGCATTGCGCATCTTCGTCTCCCATTCGTTGCCGTTGCCGTCAGTGCCGCTCCGCACTGACCCGGCAGGATTCTCGATGGTGATGTCGAAGTCGCCGATGGTGACGTGGCCTTTCTTGTAATTCCCCGCCTCTTTCTGCCTGTCTGTAGGATTCTGATTCACTTCCGCTGAGGCAGCTTCTACAGCCGCCTGTGTTGACTGTATTTCCCTATTATCAGCAGTTTGCGCAGAACTTTCTCCATCCGAAATTTGTTTTTCTTCAGACAAGGTATTATCTTTGCCATCAGATTTAGGAGTGTTCATGCTGGAGGGTTCAGTTGTACCGCCTTGCTCTGTTCCCTGCGATACTCCATCAGTTTCGGTAGACTGATTTACCGTAGTATGGCGGTTATAAATCTCCCTATTATTCTTACCGTAGGAACTCTTGAAGATTCCTGCGGTATTTATATTCCAGTACGTCCCGTCCCCCGATAGCTCCACCATCAAAGTGTTGTTGTGTTCGTCCTTGGCAATGAGTCTATAAGTCGGTTTGCCGTTGCGGTCTTTGCCCTCCCGGATTATTGACCAATTAGCTGCTACTGATTCAATGAATTCAAGTGCAGACGCATATCCATTGTCTCGGATTTGTTTGCCGTGACGTGCTTCGATATGGATAAGTCCATATCCATCATTGGTTTTGGGGTTGGTGATTATGCCCTCACTCAATAGAATAGGTGCTTCGGTTAAGCCTGTCGATGCGTCGATTCTCCCAAACTCCAGCTCTGCTTTGGAGTTCAGAACAAATTGCCGTCCATTCTCATCAACTTCATCTGAAAGCTGATAGTCTAATTCTTCGGACTCGGTCTCCTGTATATCACCCTGCCTTTCATCATCTCGTTGTAGAGCCTCTCGTTCTCCGCTTCCTCCGCTATCTGCTCCGCTGTCGGCTCGTCCTCCTTCATCATGGCGTATCGATACATCGCCACTGCTTTCTTGATGGCTTCCTTCCGGTCCGGCTGCTTCAACCTGTCCGGGTTCATGTAACCCTGCTCCACGCACCACTTCATTGCGGTCATCGCCAATTCCACTTGTCCCTCCCTGCTCTGTGGCACCGGAGGCAGCTTGCTGTAATCTCTGCTGCTCATATTCATCATCTGCCTTTAATTCTGATAAATTAGTATTCAATACCTCGAATTCTTCATCACTCATGTCAATTTCATGTCCGTTCGTCATGTAGAACTCATCCCATTCGTCTTCCGACATGCCATATTGCTCACGATACAGCCGGTCACGTTGGAGATCATCTTCGGTGATACCGCGAGCCTCCATCTCCATGCGCTCGAAATCTTCCGCCATGCTCTCAGCGTCGAGGTTGTTCTGATGCAATTCCTGAACACGCACCCACATATCCTTGCTCGACGCATACGACCTGAGAATATCAAGAACAGCATCGAAAGTTTCCGAGTAATGATCCGAATCGTTTTCGTAGTCATTGTAATAATCCTGGGCAAGCCGCTCGGCATATTCCTCGGGCAGCAGACCCGCATTGTCGTCCACGAGCCATTTATAGCTGCCATATTCGCCTTCCCATCTACGCTCAGTGTTCTTTCCACCAAACAGATGTGCGCCAAGTCCGCGCGACTTTCCACGGTCAGACCAACGGAGCTTTATGCCACCCCCTGCAAGGTCGCGGAGTATCCTTTCTTCCAAAGACGATGGTTCCTCCCATGCGGACATGGCTCTTGCATATTCCCCGGGGCGGGATGCTCGCTCCTCATCGCGCGCCTGCCGTTCTGCCTGTCGGGCTTCCTGCTCTGCCTTGATCTGGCTGAGGCGTTCTGCCTCTGCCTCCTGTCGCTGCGCCTCGGTGATGCGCGCCTCACGCACTCCGGCAATCTTCGTCCAATGCTCCAGTCTCGTCTGTGTATCGGCGAGTGCCCGACGTGCCGCAGCCTTTTCAGTCTTGAACTTCGCGATGTCGCCGGTCGCTTTCACCTTGCCGACATTCTTCTCGGCGGTAGCGACATCCTTTGTCAATTGCTCCACCATCGAGTCGGCATATTCCCGCGCGTCATCCTCATTCTCGACATACTCGACCACACCGTCCCATGCCGTCTCGGCATCTACCTTCTCGAACTCAGGCACGCCACTGCGCTCATCGACCGGAATACGCGACAAGGCGGTCGGCTGCCCCTCTGCCTCAGACGCAACACCGGCAGCAGTGTCCTCATCCGGCAGAATCTCACTCACTGGCTTCTTGAAGTCTATTATAGGATCTATGAAATAGACCTTGCCGTCAGCACCGACGAGCGCATTATCACCGGTCACATCAGTCACCGAGATCTCATCGTTACCATACCTGTAATTCCCTTCGGGATATAAGCCCTTTTCGGCGAGTGCAGCCTCTACCTCATCTCTGGTGGCTTGACGAGGAGATTTGACAAAATCCTGCGACAACACCAAACGCACATCACCGAAATCATCACTTATACCCTCAAAGCCGTATGATGTCTCAGGAAAATATTTATTGTGTACAAGGTGCTCGTATATGACATCCTCCGGCTGGACATTTCCTTTCATCGGAGACTTGGCCGCCGGATCCTTTATCTTATATACCTTACCTTGCTTTTCATTGATATATACGATACTCTCTCCACTCGGCTTCTGTCTACGCTCTCCAAGTGAATCAAAAAATTTCCTATCAACGTATTGTCCTTGTTGTTTGGCTACGGTTACCAGCCTTTCGGATTCCTCTGCGCGTCGAGTTCTCTCGCTACGCCCTGAATCTCCATCACGTTCAGCGGCCAGCCCCTCCTCATACACTCGTATATAGCCTCGGTCTCGATTGCTCTCCACGCTTCCGGCTGAGTCTCCAGCCATTGGGCTGCCGTCATCCCCGGATGAATGCGCTGGCTCATCATTATTTTGTTCAGATCCTTCTCCATACTCAGATTGATTATCCTGCAAAGATAATGAATTTGCCTCATACTCTTCGTTCCGCTCTGCATCAAACTGCTCTACTTTGCGCTCATTGGCTGCATCTGCCCACTGCTGCAGGGCAGCGGTAGACACAGACTGGATTGTGCCGTCAGGATATTGTATGTCAACACTGCCATCTATGGGTGTCCCCTCCTCGTCAACACTGTTGCCAAGTATGGTGATCTCCTCCGGGTTGCCGTCTATGTCAAGCACTGAATAAGTCTCGCCCGGTGCGAAAGAGAGAACGCCGTCTATGTTGTTGGCTGCTGCCTGTGCTGTTTCCTGAGTGATTTGGCTTCGGGCAGCTTCCTTCTCGGTTTCCGCGTCAATGCCCTCGCCGATGTTCCTGAATTGGGAGGGGTCGGCAAACTCTATCTTCCCTGTCTCTGCATCGCGGATTATTATGCTCTCACTTGAATTTTCTGCGTCAACGCCTGTGCCGTCCTCATTCATTGCGACTGTGCCATTGACGATATAGACCTGCCTGTCGTCAAGTTTGAGGGTGGCAGGCTGTATCATTCCGGTCTCACGGTTCACGCGGCTGTCTATCTTGGCATCACTTTGGGCTATCCGGCTGTCTATGTCGTCGCGCACTCTCTGGATCATACCGTCATACACCTGCTTGGCGTTGACATAGGCTGACACCTGATCGTGCATAGTTGCATCATCCATGTATTCCCTCATGATGTCCGTTGGAAGCATTCTGTCAAGTCGTGCCACTTCGTCTTCCCCTATCGAGGACACCATTTTTCCCCTCTCCCTCATCAAATGAATGAGAGTGGCGTTCATTTCCTGTGGGGTAGTGGCGGTATACCCGTCCATGTAGCTCTCATTGGCGGCTGCTTCCTCGTCTGACTGTCCGCCTCCGCGCTGACGCGCCACGCTCCCAAGGTTGAAGCCACGCAGGTTGAGGGAGGCTTCCATGTAGTTCATGGCTGCTGCTTTCTGCTCTTGAGTCAGCGAGGGGTCAGATACAATGGATTCAGCCATCGCTCCTACCTCGGCATTGGTGGTGTCGTCTATGCGGTCTCTCCAGCCCTCCCACACTTCCGGAGTGAAGATCTCGGAGGCTCTTGTGTCTGTCTTGTTGACCTTGTGCTTCATCGAGCTGTAGGCGGCGGCTGAAAGGGTGTACTTGCCAGCACCCATAAGACCCATTGAAAGTGCCATGCCTCCCCAGATGTCCCCGTGGAATTGTCCGTCAAGAAACAGATTGGTACGTGAGCCGTCAGGATTCTGCTTGTAGGCATCATCGAGATTGAGCATTGTGCGCCATAGCTGACCGTAGTATTCCTCGCCGACCTCGCCGAAGTAGTCCGACACTCCAAGTCGGTTGAGGTGTTTCTGCATCGTCCCTGCTATCCCTGCAAGCTCGCTGCTGCTCGCCTTTGCAAGAATGCCGCTGAGACGCTTCGCCCCGAATGTGTCGGCAATCTTGCTTATGGTATTCAGCGACAACGCACCTTCAAGATGTGTGCCGAACATTTCTGAATAGTTCTCGATGATGGCGTTGGCTTCCCCCTGCCATATCGCGCTTCCCCAAGTCTTATCATTGGAGAAGTCGTATGTTCCGTCCTCGCGGACTACAACATCGCCCAGCTTGCGGTCTATGATGTCGGCGGTGGTCTTCATGCCCTGCACTGTGTTGGTCATGAGAGGTGCGCGGCAGAGCAAATCTTCCGGCATTGCCCCGAGAACCTTGACCGTCCATTGCACTGCCTTGTTGCGTGCCACTTTGGGAGCTGCACTGCGGATACCTTTGAGCAATACCGCGTCAATCGTGCGCGTCACTGCCGATGTGCCGCTGCCCGACCCTCCCATAAGAGCGAAGTCGAGCATGAAAGGAAGTATTTCTCCTGTCATTACTCCTGCACGGTTCCAAAAGGAATCGTTCTGTCCGTAGGCCGCTTCCGCTGCCTGCGCCTCGGCGGTCTGCTCCAGCATGGCATTTTCTGCTTCCGAACGGGCTTTCGGGTCTTTACCGGCCACACTCACTCTTGTCAGCGCATCCTGCATGTCACCGAGACCGAAATCCCACGTCTTTATATCTCCGACAACTTCGCCGAAGCCTCGCCAAAAGCCTACGTCCTTTCCCTGCTGACGGTCATTTTCGTGCTGAAGGGTCTGCACTCGCTTCTGTGCCTCCCTTCGAGCAGCCTCAAGTAACCGGTATTCGCGGTCAGTCGCGAGAATCGAATTCACTTCATCCATGAGCTCCCCGGATGGAGTGGTCATACCGTCACCGCCTCTGATTCCTTGATAGACTTTACCGAGGAGTCCACTATCCTTCTGCGTCTGTCTTTGCCTGACCTCCTTGATGATTTCAGATTTACGTTTCTCTGCCTTGTCGGACAAATAATCCAAGTCACGCCCTGCCCGGCGGAGCTGCCCTGCTATCGTCATGTTGTCAACATACCCATTGTAGGCGCGTGTCTCATGCTCCGCCATGCTCTTGTCGGTCGTGGCTGTGCCTGTCGGGGTGAGGTAGGTCTGCTCCATCTTGCCCGACTTCGGGTTGACTTTCATTTTCCCCTTGATGGGCGTGCCTGTAATGCCCCCTCCGCTTCGGTAATAGTCGGAGGTGTTCTGCGTCCGCTCCACCATGGCATTGGAGGCGGAGGCATAGTTGTCGAGGACGGATTGCACTTGATGCGACATAAACGCCTTTTGCATTGGCGTGGGTTGCCATGTCTGCTGTTGCTCCGGCTGAGCGATGGTATTTTCGGGCTTCACGTCCTCCACAGGGGCGGCAGGAGTAGGAGCGGGCGCGGCTGCTTGCGCGGTCGTGCCTCCTACGAGCGAAGAAAACTCGTCAATGTCCTTGCCGACATTCAGTCCTGACTTCTTGGCGGTCTCATAAGCCCATTTGCGAGAGTCGGCATTGGAGCGCATGAGGCTGTCAAATTCCTCAATGTCCTTGCCGACATTGTAACCTTTACCCTTTAGTTGATCATAGAGCCATTTGGTACTTTCGTTAGCCATATTCCATTTTATTTGACACCGGGCATAGTGGTAGCACTGTTGCCACTGCCGCCTACGCCGGGCATTGTTGAGTTGTCTGCTTTATTTTTCTTTCTCTTGGCTGCCTCACGCTCGATGTCGGCTGCGATGTCCTTCACGTCACGCCTGACTGTACGCTGCTTCCTCGGATTGCCCTTGAAGTCTCGCTCCGTGACCTCGACTGTCGTTGTCGGCACTCCATAATCAGGGGCAAGCCTCATCACAGTGCGGTCATAGTCCTTGCCATCATTGAATTGCATCGGCTCATCATCCTCCAGTTGCAGTGTCGGTCCTTTCTTGGTTCCTCCGTTGCCGCCATTGCGGTAATAGTCGGCTCTCGCGTTGGATGAATTTGCCGAGGACAGAGAGGCGGTTGTCTGGGCGTTCTTGCGTTTGAGGTCTGCTTCCTCCTGCTGCGGGGCATACTGCGCTCTGATCCGTTTGTATTCGGCATCATACTCCGCTCCGGTTATCTGCTGTTGCTTCAATTTTTCATCGAGGGCTGCGAGTGCCTTGTCCTGCGCGGCCTTGACCTCATAGCGTTGGTCGGCAATCTTCTCCCTCTCCAATGTATGATTCCAGTTGCGCTCATCCTTGCGGTTGGCATCGTCCATGGCTGCCGCGCGCATATATCCCTCGGCATAGGCTCTGCGGTTGGCTTCCCGCTCCTGCCTCAGCTTGTCCCATTTTGCCTTGGTGGCCGCCGACATTCCTTTGCTCGCGTCGTAGGCGTTGGGAGCTCCCCGCGATGTGAAGAACAGATTGCTCAGTGCCGATATGCCGTCACCAACGGCAGCAAGCACCGCCTCCCTTTTCTCCCGCTTCTCCCTCTTGGCACGTTCCTCTGGGGTCTCCGGCTTATCGGGATTGAGCATTTGATACATTTCTACATAGCTGAGGTGGGGCTTCTCTGTGCCGGGATCTCCGGCAACTGCCACCGCCTCCGTCCCCGGTGCTTGCGCCTGTGGCTGCTGATGTGTCGAGGTGGGTTGTTGTGGGGTGGAGGTCTGCGTGGATGGCTTCTGTTGTCGAGGTTGAGCGGCTGTACCACCTAAAATGTCATCGAGTGCTGCCATGTCAAAGAATACTTGCTATGTTCAACCCTGCCTGCATCGCACCTTGTCCTGCTTGCGAGACCTCCCCGGCTTTCTGCATCTCAAGGTCATTGAGCTGTGATTGCAGAGCCTCGTCCTTGGCTTGATACTGCGCTTCGATAGAGTCCTTGCGTCTCTCTCCGTTGACAACGACATTGGAAGCCACATCTGCGAGAGCCTGATTGTTGGCAGCTTTGGCGGCTGCCGTGCTCTCCTCTGTGCCTCCCATCACTGCCTGAGTTCCTGCCGCCTGTCGGTTGCGGGTTCTTATATCGTCTTGCACGTGGGTGATCATTGCCTGTGCCTGTGCCCTCTGTGTCGCGTCCTCATCATAGCGGCGGTCATACCAATTCTTGTTGTCGGCTCGCTGCCGGTTGAGATTGTCCTTGACGTTTCTCATTGCGCTGCTTGCAGATTTGCCGCCGAAGATAGTGCCAACGGCCCCAAGCCCCAAGCCTATCGCGTCTCCTAATAGTCCCATATCTATGTTATAAGAAGTTGAAGATAAAATATGAATGCAAACTTACCCCATTATCTTTGCAATGATATTTTATCTTTAACCGCATGTTTAGTCAAAAACTATTTAAAACTACTTTAGTATGGCAAGACAGAAGAACGATGGCAGAGGTCGCATGGGTGGGAGGCAGAAAGGGACACCCAATAAAACCACCTCCAGTCTGCGCGACATCCTCGCCGCGCAATGGGACACATACTACGAGAGTGGACAATTCGCCGAGGACCTCCTGTTGCTCGACCCACAGGCCCGGGCCACAATCATGGAGAAGTACGCCGCCTACCTCGCTCCAAAGATGAAGTCCGTTGACCTTGCCGTCACCGGTGATGTCAGCGTCAAGACCATCGAGGAACGCCTCGCCGAACTCACCGCAGGAGAGGAAAACGGATAGCACCCTCTTTCTTCTATTTTTTCTACTTTTTCATAGATCCGGCGCCTATAAATGCAACATTTATGACAATAAATGCAGCATTTATCCGATTAATGCAGCATTTATCCGATTAATGTTGCATTAATGCGCTTTTCCTCAGATTAATGTTACATTTATTGCTATTTTTGCGGAAAATACCCGAAAACACCCCTTTTTTACCCCATTTTTGGCTTAAAATGCATGTTGAAAACACGATTTTACCACCCTATAAATGCAACATTTATGACAATAAATGCAACATTTATCCGATTAATGCAGCATTTATCCGATTAATGTTGCATTAATGCCAATAAATACGGGATTTGGTACACAAAGAAAAGAAAACATATAAATATGTTTTCCTAAAAGTAGAAGAAGAAAAAAGAAAAAGAAAAAAGAAACGACATCGACAACGACGGATAAAAATCGGGGATTTTGAATTTCTTTTTTTGACATCCTTGGATAATAAAAAACCGACCTCGCTAAAAGCAAAGCCGGATCAAAAAAACTTTAAAGGGGAAAGAGAGGCCCGCGAAAATCTGACCTCATGAGAAAAAGCTCAAATAAACCCCGAAATACGGGCTTTCAAACACTCGGATTAGGAATTTGTTATAAAAACGCCGAAAAGCCGAGAGAATCAAAATAAACGGCATTCTCGCACGTCTCTCAGTCTTATCGATAATCCGATTTCAGAAAATACGTGGAATATTATCCACCGCCTCCTGCTTCTTTGCATCGACAATCTTAGCATATATCTGCGTTGTTTTCAGTTCGCGGTGACCAAGCAGCTTGCTTACGGTGTAGATGTCAGTGCCGAGAGTAAGCATCATCACCGCAAACGTATGGCGTCCGACATGAAAAGTCAGATGCTTGTCAATGCCGGCCCTTAAAGCCCATATCCGGAGGGTCGCATTTGTGTCCGATGGATAGCGGATGCCCCCAAACACGCTGTCTGCAGCCGTGGCCTCACCCCTCTCGCCAATCAGTTCCGCAGCCTGAGGCGTGATGTCGAGATACTCCTGTCCACCTGTCTTTTTCTGCCGGAAAATCAGACGCGTCCGTCCATTGAGCTGTGTCACCTCGCCCCATGTCAGCTTGAGAATGTCTGACCGGCGCAGTCCCGTCAGGCATGAAAACAAAAACGCACGTTTGATGTTCGGATAGTCACACTCCGCAGCGGCCATGGCTTTTACCTCCTCGATTGTCAGATAATCCCTCGTTCCCTCCAGCGTGCTGAAACCGACAATGCCCCTCATCGGATTTGCCCGGATAATGCCGTCCTCGTATGCTTGGCGCAGACAGGCACGCAGTTTATTGAAATATGACTGTCTGGAGTTTTGCGATAGAGGACGGACATCCTTACGCTCCCTTTCGTCACATCCGTAAGCCTCAGCTTCATTTTCCAGATAATCCCTGAACCCCTCGACCCACTTCGGAGTGATGTCCGCAAAAGTAAGGCCAGGTCTCGGGTCATAATTCCTCAGGTGCCTGAGGCAGGAGGCCCAATTACTGAAATTGCCTTTGGATTCCTTTTTCTTTCGCTTCTCTGTCAAAGCGTTGTAATAATCATAAAACAACGTCTGCTCCTTGAAATCCGCCTTGAAGCCAAAGGCTCCGTTCTGAATGTCAACCGTGCGCTGAGCCTTTATGGAATTAGCCAAAGCCAACGTCTGCTTGTTACGCTCCTTATCAGCCTTGGATTTTTCAGGGATAAGATAAAGTTTAAGGAACTCATATTCCCGGTGGCCATTGATGTATATCGCAAGATACAGCGACACGTTTCCATTGGCGAGATTCTTGCGCCTGATTCTCACAGGCTCTTTGATTGTCGATGCAGCCATGATAAAAATTTTTTTAAGTTGGTACTTTTGGTACTCAAAAATTATGAGTACCAAAATAGTACCACAAATATAACATATATACAGCATATCAGCAACATTATTATTAAGAAATCAACTCATATTGGTCAGTGTATAATATGATGAAATAATGATTATTATATGCTGTATGTGTGTCGTAGTAATGCTATCATAAAAAATATTAAAATTAGCTATTACTTTCCGATGCAGTGCATAGAACTATTTGTCGCTCAATGGATTGCGTTGCTTATGTTACAAAAGTGTGTTTCGAGGCAATCCTAGGCTCATCTACCTTCAAATTTACACTTTCCAGACCCCTCCCGGGTCTGCTTCTTTGTGGGTGCAAAATTAACAATTTTCTGTGAAATAAACAAATTCCTTTATTAAAATGTTGCTAATATGGGAAACTTTTATTAAATTTGCACTCAACAACAAGCATAGCTATGACTGATAGATTTGACGAAATAGGGAGTCTTTTCCTTCGACGGAGAAAAGAGCTTGGACTTACCCAAGAACAGTTGGGTGAGAAAGTAGGTGTGACTAA
>JAMPHF010000007.1 GCA_023663525.1 Bacteroides sp. | reverse complement strand
CATCAAACTATCGCCCGAAGTAATGCTCCGAGTATGTAAATATACTAAATTTCAATGACTTATGCAAGTTTTCGAGCCATTATTTCAGTACATATTCATCTGATTTTCACATCATTTCATGCTCTGACACAAGCCATACCACAGTATATGATAATGTGATTGTCATGACAGCAACAGCGGTCACTATCGGATAACGGCAGTATGTGATAATAAGAGTGTATGATACATAGGGAAAAGCATTATCCTTTGATTAAGTACCGGTGTTCCAAGTTGTCAGATAAAAAGATTATGTTCGGAATTTGTGCACGGTCAACCGGAGTGAGCTAACTTCGCCGTGCGAAGCGAGGTCGGGAGTGCATCGGGGCACCCGTGCCAAAGGTGCAGAATTTGTTAAGCAAGTTGTACTTTTCCCCGGATAAAACGGAGTTTTACCGAAGAAAAGTAACTTGCCTCCCTGTCGGGCGGAGAAAATCAGCTCGCAACTCGCCGATTTTTAATCACTGGAAAATATGGAAAAGAGAACCAACAGAATAGAGATGCTATTTTATTACTATCCGCTAAACGCTAACCAAATCCTTAAGAAGGGATTTATTCAAGCATAAAAATCGCCCAACCTCTATCTTTCAAGAGATTGGGCATGAATAATTATAGATTAGCGGACAGTAATAATTTACCGATACCGAACATTAACGACACAAAGCCAACTAAAAGTAGTTCAGGAGTATAAATTCATATATTCCTGTCGCACGCGGAGTTAACTTATCTTATTACATATTGTCAAGGCAATCAAGCGCAAAGGAATATGCACCGAGTGATATAGCCCGGCTTGCACCAAGCTTAGAAATCATCACACCTATACGCTTGCAGGAGTCATAGTCTACATATTTGTCAGAACCATAGACCTTGATTTTACGACTTGCTCCTGTTGCAAATTTTTCAAATTCGGCAGGGTCATCAAGATTATAGACCTCCATCTGCACGCGTTTGAGCCTGCTTCCGTCGGCGGTAGTCATCTCTCCCTTCATTTCAGCAAGCAATGCGGGCATAATCAAGTCGCTCGACACAGTGATTCCACCGCCTATCACAACGAGACCGTCGACAAGCGTCACGGCGGTTGCAATAGCATCACCTGCCACTTCTCCAAATTCAGCAAAAGCCATGAGAGCCGCCGTCATATCACCTTCTCGTTTACCACGGGCAATCTCGCTAATCTCCTTTGGTTGAAAATTGTGGGTAGTATCCCCTGAGTATTTGCCATAGAGTCGGCGCAAAGCTCTGACAGCCACTCCTTCCTCTACAATCATCTCTGGATTATGCTTGTGACGCAGGCAGAATGTCTCGACACATGAATTATCTCCACGGTTAAGCCTATTGCCGACAACCATGCCGACACCAAATCCTGTTCCGAAAGTGTAACCAAGCAGATTTTTGAACCGTTTTTTGCTACCAGCCGCCTCAAGCCGGCTGTTGATGTCAGGAAGGGCTCCACAGAGCGCCTCTCCGTAAGCAAAGAGGTCACCGTCATTGTTTATGAACACCGGTATTCCGAATGTCTCCTCAAGGAACGGTCCTAATGCCACTCCATCGCGAAATGAAGGGAAATTTGGCAGATAACCGCCAATGATTCCATTGGGATAATCCGCCGGACCGGGGAATGCAAAACTTATGGCGACCGGACTCTCAGCAAGTCCGGCTATAATTTCTTTGAATCCTCTGATCATTGTCGAAAGACAATGATCAAGGTCATGCGCGTTTGAAGGATAAGTGATGGTCTCGGATATGTACTCTCCGGCCCTCATAGCACCGAACACAAAATTTGTGCCCCCTGCATCAAGGGTAATGACAATTCTACGGTCTGTATTATACATGTCTCTATCGTAATTATTATATTTCTTGTGTAAATCCCCATGAGGATATGCACCACAAAAATAGTCAACATCTATATGATTACAGTATCAATCAATGACAATTGTGTACGGAATCACCGCAGATGGCTGTCATCAATACATTTCATTCCAAATATAGCACAAAGCATTCCATCCTGTTGCTCATTCATTTGTTTTGCCAAGCGAGACATCCTTCCGGAGATTTGCTGTTCGGTAATCTTTCGGAGTCATGCCGTACCGTTTGTCAAACTCCTTGTAGAAATGCGACCTATTGGTGAAGCCGCTCCGGTAGATTATTTCCTGGACGGTCATTGACGTTGTCAGCAAAAGCTTCGCCGCATAGGCCATACGTTGATTCTTTATGAAATCGTTTGGCGAGACATCACTGATTTCCTTAAATTTACGATAGAGATTCCTCACACTCGTCTTCAGATGTATGGCAAGCTGCTCAGGCGACAGTTCGCTGTCATCAATATGCTCGTTGATATAAGCCGCTACAGAATCGAGATATTCCTTCTCCTCACGGTGCAGAAGCCTTCCTTCGCTGTATTCATAGGCACTAGCCGATGTATTGTAATATATCTTCAGATGCGAGCGACTTTCAATCATCCGCTTCACCACCGCTTTCAGATAGCTCAGGCTGAATGGTTTTCCAACGTAAGCATCCGCGCCAGATTCAAGTCCCTCAACTTTATCCTCGTTGCTGTTTTTGGCAGACAATAGAATCAGGGGAATGTGCATAGTATGTTTATTTCCCTTTATCTGCTTGGCGAATTCCACGCCGTCAGTCCCAGGCATCATTATATCGCTTATTATAAGATCCGGCGAGGTCTGCTTAATGAATTCAAATCCCTTCTCTGCCGAATCGGCGGTAGCGACATTATAATCAGAGAAAGCATCCGACAACAGAGTCAGAATCTCATGATTGTCATCAACCACAAGAATTGTCTTTGCCACTTTATTACCTGTCGCCAATGATACGGCCACGGATTCCGACCCGGACACCAGACCGACATTTTCAACCGGATCGACGGAGGGTGTCGATGACACAACCCCACCATCCACATCCGAAGGCCCATCCGGAACTGCCAGTTGTGGCAAGGAGACTATGAACTCAACATACTTTCCGACCTCACTTTCAATGGCAATCGAGCCGTCAAGCATATCTACCATACTGTGGCAGATAGCCATGCCGAGACCATTGCGGTTTGAAATCCCCTTGATGGCATTCTCCTCAACATTGTCAAGCACACTGTAGCGGTTGAAAATCTTGGTTTTGTCCTCCTCGCGTATGCCCTTTCCGGTATTATAGACGCTCATGACCAAACGTTTGCCCTCAGTCTTGACTGATATACGGATTGTGCCACCCGGATGAGTGTACTTGAACGCATTTGAAATCAGATTATTCAGGATCTTGCGTATGCAACTGAAATCAGAATTCCATATTATGTCAGGTGCGATATCATTTATAAATTTTATCTGATTCCTTTCAGCAAGCTCACTGAATGAATTCATTATGTCGTTGCACAGTTCACTTATCGAGATCGGCCGTATCTTGAGTACCTTGTTACCGGTCTCCATCCTTCGGAAGTCAATAAGCTCCTGAATCAGTGTGTTGAGTCTCTCGGTATTCGACCGGATGAGCTCCACATACTTCCTGATGTAATCATCTGAGCCGGGATATGTTAGTATGCGCTCACATGGGCCATAGATTAGTGTGAGCGGAGTGCAGAATTCATGCGTGATGTTTGTGAAGAATTTCAATTTCTCCTCATAGACCTCCTCTCGGTGCTGCTGTTCAAGACGAGCCACTTCATTCTTCTGTTTGTCATTCTGACGGCGGAGATAAAGTTGTATGATACCAGCTATGACAGCCATGAACAATAAAAAATAGAATATTTTCGCGATAGTCGACAGATACCACGGAGCATTGATGATAATCTCAATCGAGTATGGCTCGCTTTCAAATCCAGTAGCGCGATTGACATACTTTACCTTCAAATTATACTTTCCATGATTAATTTCATTGAATGAGATTGTTGATTCGGGACCGTTGTTAATCCACTCGTTACCATTTATGGTATAATAGTATGAATAGCTATGTGAATTGATGAAGTCAGGGCTCGCAAACTTCATGGCAAAGTGATTTTGGTTTGAGGAAAGTTCTAGCCTGTTATAGCCGTCTGATGTGCTGAAATAGTCAACCAATGGCACACCTTCTCCTTGAATATCAAGCCTATACAAATTTAGGGGGGGATAAAACGGCTCAGGGGCGACGTAGGTTCCATGCTTCGAAACAATTGTGATTCCATTGATTCCACCGAAGACAATCGATGAACCGGTGTTGAATCCAGCCCCATCGCTGAATTCGGTCACTGTCAGTCCGTAGTTACGGCCATACGTTTCCGACTCATCATTCTCAGGATTGAAACGGACAATGCCTTTATTAGTCGACATCCATATCTCGCCATCCGCATCGCGGAGCATTTCATGTATGGTATTGTTTGCGAAACCCTTTTCCGGACCGAAAAAAAGCTCTTCCCGTTCGCCGACCGACTTTATGAGTCCATGTCCCGTTCCTATCCACAGGGCATCGTCCTCTTTGATGGCATCAAACACATCGTTCACATTGGGTATGCCGAAGTCACGTTTGAACGGGATATTCATCAGCTTTCCATCATGAATCTCGAAAACACCACGGCCACGGTTGCAGAATATCTTCCGTCCTTTCCCATCGGTAGCGATAGCAAAAAACATATTTGACGAAAGATTGCCGTCGTCGGTGGTGTAAAATCTCACATCCGATAGTTCCGGATTTTCCCGTGAACCTGTAATCCTGGCCTTGATGACACCCTTGCCGAGAGTGACACACCAGAGAACCGAATCATTCTCCTCATAGACACCATGTATGAATTTCAGTTCAGGCGTGTGGGATATGCTCTTGATATTCCCATCCTTATATGAATAGTAGTTCAGTCCCTCCTCGGAAGCAATCCACAATATCGGACGCGAACTTTTTCCGAATGCAAAAACCGAATTGTGTCTCAGCGCACTGTTGGCTGAGGTGTAAAGTTCACTGTCATTCAGACCGGGTTTGGGATATAGTTCATTGAAATTCCTGACTTTCAGGACTCCGTCGCCTTTCGTACCGACCCATAGATTCTTGTCATCATCGACAAAGACGGCTCTTACAGGATGGGTTATCTTACGGTTGAAGAGATTGAAATCAAAAGACCTCACACTATAGAGGTCATCCCAATAAGTATAGATGCCCTGACAGTCAGACCCGATCCATACGACATCCTGGTCCGACGACTGCTCCAGACAAAACACTCCGACATGCAGACCGAGATCCACAGCCTGAAACTCACCTTCAGTGTTTATGCCGACCCACATGGCACCGTCAGTGCTGAATGATATGAAGAAATTATTCTGATGGTCCCTTACCAAATCTGATATCCGGCCACGGTTTTTCAACGCTCCGGCAATATTGGTGATAGTCTTTACCGAACCGTCAAGACTTATTTCAGAGAGATTGCCGTCATCACTGATGATAAAAATATCATTGCCCTGTGCCTTGGAAAAAAGGATTCTCTTTCCGGGATAGCTTTTAAAAGACTTCAGTCCACCGGGATTTTTACCGGTAGTAGCAATGACTGTATATGTATAGACACCATCGGAAGTGACAAGCCAAAGGACATCATTCCTCACAGAGATGCTTTTCACATCATTGAATAGATGAGGTAGTGATGCAATCTCTTCAAATTCGCCATCCTTGCTACCATCATACAAAAACAAGCGCGAGTCCTCGCCAAACACAAAAAGATCGCCCTTAGAGTTGGAACAGATAAGTTCCTGTCCGTGGAATTGCGGAAAAGTCCTGACAGTGCATCGGTGGGTATCGACCAAGTCAAGTCCATAGTTAGTAAGAACCCAGTTTTTCCCCTGCCCGACATTGTAGATTGTCTCTATTATATTGCCAGAAAGCGACATGCCGGGAAACACTTCTGAAAAAGGGGAAACCGAAATACCGTCGGCGATATTGACCCCGTCGCATGTCCCTATCCATAGATAACCGTTATCGTCACGATTCAACGACAGAATGGCACTGTTCGACAGACCGTCGCTGTTAGTAGTGCGCCGCATATTGTATGCATGACCGACCAATACCGATATGATGACAAGGACGACGGATATTGCCAACCTGATGGTATCTATCCCCATTTGGTATCGGCCATAGGTCACTGAAGTTATTAGTCTGTTATTTTTCATGGTAAAATCCTCAGTTGATTTTTCGCTTGCAAATTTACATCAAATGGATTGATTAATGTATATCCATCTGTCCATATTTTCGCATACAGATGTGCCGGATTGCGACAAAAATGTAATTTTGCATCCTCATATCCTATATGCCATACATCTGTCACGGACAAAAACACCTGTAGAATAATGCATTTATAAATTTGCACACAGAATGTATGACCAATGAGCATGATAACATATCAAATAACAAAAAGTAAATTTATTTTATAATGCGTAAGAAATGATGAATAAATTAAAAACATTTCTATCCGTGGCTGTGTTTGTGGCGACAGCAATATCGGCTTACGGCCAGTCACGCGACTGGGGACAACTCGAACGCTATGACAAGGACAACAAAGCCCTCATCAGCGACAAAAACAGGAAAACAAAAGTGGTTTTTATCGGCAACTCCATTACCGACAACTGGGCCTCAATGCGTCCTCAGTTCTTTGCCGACAACAACTTTATCGGCCGTGGCATAAGCGGACAGACCTCCTATCAGTTTCTTGTCCGTTTCCGTGAGGATGTCGTCAATCTTTCACCGGAAGCCGTGGTAATCAACACCGGGACCAATGACGTGGCCGAAAACACATGCCCTTACGACGAAGACAACACATTCGGCAACATTCTCTCTATGGTTGAGATTGCACAGGCTAGCGGCATCAAAGTGATTCTCTCCACCGTATTGCCCGCCAAAGAATTCGGATGGAATCCATCAATAAAAGATGCTCCAGAAAAAATCAACAGCCTCAACCGCCGGTTGAAGGAATTCGCCAAGAAAAACAAGCTGGCTTTCATCGACTACCACACCCCACTCTTAGCTCCCGACAATGTCTCGCTCAATCCAGCCTACTGCAACGACGGAGTCCACCCGACCGAAGCCGGCTATGAAATAATGGAGCAGACTGTACTTCCGATTATCAAGAAAGTAACCAAATAGAAACTATATCCAGGATGAGAACACAGAATTTCATTTCACTTCTATGCGCATGTACGCTCATGCCACTGCCCTTCAATATGGCAGCGAAAACAAAATCCTACCTGCTATCATCGCCTGACGGCAATATAACGGTGAGTGTCAGCCTTACCGACACTCTTAGCTATTCAGTGAGCAACGATGGCCGACCCGTTTCAGAAAAGATAAAAACAGCCCTTGCAACATCAAAAGGGTTGCTGGGTGTCAATCCGAAACTCAGACATGTGTCACGCAATAAAGTCCGTGACTCGTTCTCTCCGGTCGTACCCTTGAAATATTCAACTGTGGCCGACAACTATAATTCCATGATTCTTGACTTCAAAGACGGATATTCTGTCGAATTGAGGGCTTATGATGACGGAATCGCCCATCGCTTCATCACTTCTATTCCGGGAGAAATCGAAGTGGCAGACGAGATATATGATGTCACCGTCAATCCCGGAGTCCACGCCCACCTCCAGCAACCGTCGGGGTTCAAGACATCCTATGAGGATGCCTACAGCCATAAGCCCATGACCGAATGGACGGCTTCTGACCGGATGTCAACCCTCCCGGTATTGTTGCAGGACGCGGATGAAAGTTACGTCCTTATTTCCGAGAGCGACTTGTCCGACTATCCCGCCATGTTTCTTAAAGGAGACAGCAATGGTAGCTTTCACGCCGTATTTCCAAAAGTGCCCGTAAAATTCGGAGAAGATGGCGACAGAAGCGTGAAGATTCTTGAAGAGGCACCATACATCGCCTTGACAGAGGGTACACGCAATTTCCCATGGCGCTTCATGGCAATCGGCAGCGGAAAAGATATTGTCGGGCAGACAATGTCAGCCCGTCTCGCAGAGCGTAACTCACTCCCCGACACATCATGGATAAAACCTGGCACCGCAAGCTGGGAGTGGTGGAACGGTGCAACTCCCTATGGCGATGATGTGGAGTTTGAGTCAGGCTTCAACATGAATACCTATAAATATTTCATTGATTTCGCCGCCAAATACGGAATTCCTTACATCATTATGGACGAAGGTTGGGCTATGGATACCCGAGACCCCTACACTCCCAATCCGGAAGTCGATGTCCATGAGATTGTACGCTATGGGAAGGAAAAAGGTGTCGGAGTATTTCTTTGGCTCACATGGCTCACAGTCGAGAATAATTTCGATTTATTCAAGACGTTCAGCGACTGGGGCGTGAAGGGTGTGAAAATCGACTTCATGGACCGAAGTGACCAATGGATGGTTGATTTCTATGAACGCGTCTGCAAGGAAGCTGCAAGAAATCATCTGCTTGTTGATATGCACGGCTCGTTCAAGCCTGCCGGCCTTGAACAGAAATATCCCAATCTGCTGTCATATGAAGGCGTAAGAGGTATGGAACAGATGGGCGGTTGCCGTCCGGACAATTCACTCTATCTCCCGTTCATGCGAAACGCTGTCGGGCCGATGGATTATACCCCCGGAGCTATGCTGAGTATGCAGCCGGAGTATTATGCATCCGAACGTCCCAACTCAGCATCAATTGGCACGCGGGCATATCAGATGGCCCTTTTCGTTGTGTTCGAGAGCGGACTACAGATGCTTGCCGACAATCCCACGCTTTACTACAGAAATGATGACTGCACTCGGTTCATAACTTCAGTTCCAGTGACATGGGATGACACCAAAGTAATCGAAGCCGTGCCCGGAGAGTACATTATCGTTGCAAAACGTAAAGGTGACAGATGGTTTGTCGGCGGTATAACAAACGGAAAAGAAAAACACCGCTCATTTGATCTGAATCTTGATTTCCTCTCTCCCGGCACTACCTACACGATGACATCTTTTGAGGATGGAATCAATGCCCACCGTCAGGCAATGGACTACAGACGCAAACAAAAATCAGTTGATGTCAACACACAATTGTCTGTGAAAATGGCGCGAAACGGAGGCTGGACAGCCGTCTTCGAGCCAAACAACAAATAATCATCATTAAAAGGAACAACCTCCTAAACCTACACTTTAATATATGCGAAACCGGGCTGCAATCCAAAATGATTGCAGCCCGATTCTATAAATCTCAAATTAAAATATCAGATATCGAACTTAAGATAATGTTTCCCGGAATTGAGGTTCAATTCCTTATCGATAAATACGGTTGCCGTGCATCCTGTCGGAATCTCCACCGTCAGATCAATACTATCACCACTGCGTTTCCACTCTGAAGATATATTACCCTTCACGGAATGATATGTAGCTTTAGCGCTGTCAAGTCCCTTCGGGAAATGCGGACGGATGATAACATTTGAGAATCCCGGATTTTCCGGATCATAATTTATACCGGCCAGATCGTTTGTCATCCAGGCACTAATATCTCCCATGAAAACATGGTTGATTGATGCATCGTGAAACTCCGGATGAAGCGTCCACGTCTCCGGAAGAGTGCAGTAACCATATTTCTCAATCCAGAATCCCCATGACGGCGCATCTGTTTTGGTTGCCATTTCATAAGCGTCATCAACATAACCGTATTTTGTCAACATTCTTAACACAGTTTTGCTTCCAAGTAGGCCGAAATTAAGGTGATGACGGTTGTCCACGACAGTTTTCCGAAGGTTTGCTGCAACAGCCTCCTCATTCTCAGCCGGAACAAGGCCGGCATACAGCGCGAGTGCGAGTGCAGCCTGGGTTCCGTTGGCATAGGAATTGTTGATCTTGTCAAAATACTTTGAATTTATCTTGTCACGGAGTTCCCTGGCCTTTAGCTCATACTTCCCGCCGTCTTTCCCAAGCAGTTCAGCAAACGCCGCCATGTACTTATTGTCAAGATAATAATATACGCTTGAAGTGAAATCGGTCGGAGTCTGGGCATTGTATGACAGCCAGTCGCCGATACCGTTTGTCAGCAATCCTTCCTTATTCTCCAGATGTGCACACCAGTCGAAATACTTCTCAAAGGTCGGATAGAGGTTCTCGATTACGCGCTTGTCACCATAATACCTGTAAATGGCATCAGGAATAATGAACAATGCGGCGTCCCATACCGGTCCGGGCCAGTCGCCGTAGCCCCATCCCGCCGACGGAATGATACCGGCAATATTGCCCGACTCTCGCTGGTTGTCGATAAAGTCATTCATCCATTTCTCGTAAAGCGTTATGCCGTCAAAATTCAGCAGGGCAAGGTCGATTGCCACATGAGCATCGGCAGTCCAACCGTTTTTCTCGCGTTGCGGACAGTCGGTTGGTATGCTATGGAGATTACCAAGATAACTGAGCATAGTCGCGTCATATATACGATTGAGCAGCTCATTGGAAGAATTGAAAGAACCAACAGACCTCACGTCAGTGTGCATGAACAGACCTGTAAGGTTCTCACCGGTCAATTTTACAGGTCTGTCGGATTTCACCTCCACATATTTGAATCCATGGTAGGTGAACTCAGGCTTGAACACTTCCTCCTTTCCCGTTCCTGCGAGAATGAACTCATCGGTCTGGAATCTTTCGCCCGGCTTCTCCGGACGGTAATATATATCAATATTGCCCTGCTGCAGACGTCCGTTGTTCTTCAGCATCTCGCCACTTGAAATGACGAAATGAGTACCCTTTTCTCCCGAAACTTTCATTGAGGTTACACCGGCAATATTTTTCCCCATGTCGAAGATGAATACCGTATCGCCCCATGATTTAAGCAATTCGGGTGTGATGGTCTCGACCGGACGGATTGAAGGCATCGACTGCGCCCGGAGAGTCGGCGAGGGAGCAGCGAGCTCCACCGCGTTTGACCATCCCGTGGCATCAAAATCGCTCCCCATCCAGTTGGCGGGTGCCTTCCTTCCGTCATAACGGTCACCGCTATATATATTATTATATGTGTAAGGGCCTGTGGCAGTCAGCCAGCTGCTGTCGGTAGCCGCGGCTGTTGTTGTCTTTCCTTTCTTATCACTTGTGACTATCTCACACAACAAGGCCGGACGGTTGCGCCATCTTGCCGTCTCGAAGTCCCACACGGCTTTGCTCTGACAGTTATAAAAACCGTTACCAAGTACGGCGGTAATCACATTGGTTCCAGGATGAAGCAGACTGGTTACATCATGTGTGGCATAGAGGTTACGTTTGTCATAGTGAGTATATCCCGGATCCATGTGACTGTCACCGACACGCTCCCCGTTGATATATACTACATAATAACCAGCGGCGGAGACATACATCTTTGCCTTGTCAAAGCTATCAGATATCTGAAACTTCTTGTAGAACATCGGTGCAGGTTCAAACTCCTTGTCATTGTTATCCGAAATCCATTTGCCGGTCCAATCTTTCGGTTGGAACTTACCGGTCTCGAAAGATGATTTTGACTCTCCGGCAATCTTTCCTCTGCTGTCGCGGGCTTTGACCGTCCAGTCATAACGGGAGTCAGGGTTCAACGACAGATCGGGAGCCGCCATGCGGATGTCAGCCGGAAGTCTACCGGAAGACCATAGTTTTTTCCCGGTATAACTGTCGGTGACATCGACACTGAAATCCTTGATCGGTGTATCGGAAATCACTTCCCATGTCAGACGCGGAGCTTTCGTGTCTATACCGAGAGGCGACGGCATATACTCGCAGCGCTGATTTAGAATCGACATATCGGCCAATGCAGGAAAATATACTCCTGCAAATGCAAGCGCGATGATGATTGATTTATTTTTTTTCATTTGTGTAGAGATATAACGTTTCTACCCGCAAATTTAATTATAATGCCACACATTAGTTGTCAGCTATAGCGGCAATTGATTACAATGTCACTATCCGTTACATTTTCGTCAGGAACAGATACACTTTCCGAGTGGTTTAGATCCCTGCAAACCACGACTTTATATTTGTAATCCGACATAAGTCTCATAAAACCGTGACACAGCCGTAAATGTATTCAATCGCGCCAAAACAATACCCTCACGCCGATTTGCGTTTCCCATATACAGTTATGGCTGCAATTGAAACAGCCCTCTGCACAACCTATGCTAATTTTGTCGCAGAATCTTTTAACCAATTAAATCTACTAATGGCACTAAACAAATTTAGGAACACGCATTTGTTGGCCGCAGGATTTTTAGCCTCTTCTTTTATGGTTACTTTCCCGGCGCCAGCATCTGCTTCGCAAAACCCTGACAGACCGGTGGCGTCAGTAAATCAGATGACAGTCAGTGGCACTGTCACTGACGAATCAGGCGAGCCCGTCATCGGAGCGTCAGTGATTGCCAAAGGCACAACCATGGGAACGGCTACGGATATTGACGGACGTTTCAGCTTGACGTGTGCGTCAAATGCAGTCATAGTCATATCCTATATAGGATACAAGGCGGTCGAATACCCTGCATCGCAAATTCCATCAACAATTACCCTTCAGGAAGACACCCAGGTTCTTGACGAAGTGGTAGTAATCGGCTACGGCACCACCACAAGGAAAGCTGCCGTAGGCGCTATCGATCAGGTCAAGGGCAGCAAACTCGCCAACCGACCTGTTTCCAACATGACACAGGCTTTGCAGGGTGCAGCCCCTAACGTCATCATCCAGTCAAACTCTTATGACCCGAATAAACAGGACACACGTTTCAATGTCCGAGGCGTCACATCCACAACCAACAGTGACCCACTATTCGTGATTGACGGTATAGTGGCTGACAACGGTGCGTTTAACCGACTTAATCCAAATGATGTAGAGAACATTTCTGTGCTCAAGGATGCAAGTGCGGCCGCTATTTACGGTTCGCGTTCGGCAGCTGGTGTTATCCTCGTAACCACCAAGACCGGCCGCAAAGACCAATCAGCTTCAGTTTCTTTCAGTGCAAACGTGGGCTGGGAGGATCCTTACTATCAGTATACAGCCGTGGACGGATATCAGAACGCCCTGCTCTATAACATAGCACTTACCAATGCCGGACGTGACCCGAAATACTCGCCGGCTGACATCGTGGATCTCTACGAGCACCGAGCGGAGGAGCGTTGGGGGCTCGATGACATCACCCGCACAGCCTTGATGCAGAAATATAACGTCATGGTGTCGGGCGGAACAGCGAAATCAACCTATATGTTCTCCCTCGGATACTTCGACCAGGCAAGCAATCTTGTCGGTAATAACAACAAAGGCATCACCCGTTACAACATGCGTATGAATGTCGCCACTGGCATTGGTCGTCTGCATCTTGGCGCTATCATGTCATTTGTGCGTAATGATTCACAAACGTCGACCGCAGATCTCGGAAACTGCTATGCCAATGCCAAGCGTACTCCTAAATACTATTTCAACAATCTCGTTGATTCAGAAGGACGATATGTGGCCAACTCGACCGTAACTGACCAACATGCCCTTGCCGAACTCAACTCGGAAGGTTACAATAAATATAAGAACAATGACTGGCAGGGCAACCTTAATGCCGAGTTCAAGATTATCGAGGGACTCAAGCTCCGTGGTGTGCTCGGCGTGAACGTCCACAACGAGACACGCTCCACACGTTCCATTCCCTACGGTTTCTACAGCGTAGCCGGCGAATGGCAGGAAGTATCCGCCAAGGACTACGGAGCAAGCAACTGGAACGCTGATTCATACAACATCAACACTCAGTTGCTCCTTGATTTCAACCGTACATTCGGCAAGCATACCGTAAGCGCTCTTTTCGGATACACCACAGAATCAAACACGTCGCAGTACAATGACATCTGGAAAAACTATGTCGATCCTGACCTCGGAACCTCAACAGACATGACCAACAGCGAAGTCGGTTACATCGGTGGCGGTACATTCCTCGACAGCAATGGTCGCTCATCCATACAGTCAATCATCGGACGTGTAGGATACAACTGGAGCGAACGCTATTTCGCAGAATTCACCTTCCGCTATGACGGTTCGTCAAAATTCCACAAGGACTATCGCTGGGGCTTCTTCCCTTCGGTATCACTCGCCTGGCGCCCCACAGAAGAAATCTTCCTTGAGACATACCGCCAAAACATCGGAGACCTCAAAATCCGTGCTTCATACGGTGTACTCGGTCAACAGGCCGTCGGTGACTATGACAGATTCACGACCTACAGCCTTAATTCGACAGGCTATGTGATCAACAATCAGGTTGTGAACTCAGCAGGCTTCTCACTCGGCAAGGATGACCTGACCTGGGAAAAAACCAAGACCTACAATATCGGTATCGACGCAACATTCCTCCACAACGCACTCCAGTTCTCTTTCGACGCCTTCTACAAGCGCACTACCGACATTCTCCAAACTCCTCTTTACCCCGACCTCTTCGGAACCGTCGTTGCCCGTGACAACATCGGTGAGATGAGCAACCGCGGTTGGGAAATGTCAATCAACTACTTCCTGCGCACCGGAGAATTCAACCACAATTTCAGCTTTAACCTCGGCGACACACAAAATAAACTACTGAAGTTCGTCGGTCACGAAGCAATCAACGGAGTGGAAGAAATCTGGCGCATACGCCGCGAAGGACTCCCATACAACAGCTATTTCGGCTATAACTGCATCGGCATTTTCCAGAGCTATGAGGAAATCGAAAGCTCCGCCACTCCTCCCGGACTCACAATCCAACCTGGTAACCTCAAATATGAAGATGTCAACAACGACGGAATCATTGACTCCAATGACCGTGTGGTCCTCGGCAACGCATTCCCCCGATACACCTTCGGATTCAACTATGGTCTCGAATGGAGAGGATTTGACTTCTCTATGTTCTGGCAGGGTGTCGGAAAACGCGCACAGCACATACGAGGTGAAAATATCGAGCCTTTCCACGCCGACTACTCACAGACCATGTACAAGCACCAGCTTGACTTTTGGACTCCGACCAATACTGACGCAGAATACCCCCGTCTCGCTGTCAACGGTTCTGACTCGCAGATCAACGACTGGAAATACGGCAGCTCAAAACAGATTCTCAACGGAGCCTATGCCCGTTTGAAGAATGTGAGCGTGGGTTACAGCCTCCCCGAAAACATCATTAAAAGAATCGGCATGACAAAATGTCGCATATACTTCAACGGCGAAAACCTGCTCACACTCTCCCACAACTCCTGGATTGACCCGGAGACTACCGACATGGGGGCCAATGCAGGTGGTGGAGGTGCCAACTCATACCGTTCATATCCTTCACTCCGTTACTACGGATTCGGCATTGACGTAAACTTTTAATCAAAACAGATTTTTATCATGAAACTAAACAATATAATATTAGGAGCATTGACTGTCGGAGCTTTGTTAACCGGTTGTAACGGATTGGAATTGCCGCCGTCAAACAAATATACCGACAAGAATTTCTGGACAGCGAAAAATGCCGAGACAATGGTAATGACCGCTTACTCCCAGATGTATGGCGCCGGAACCATGTGGGGTGACGAGGAACTTACCGACAACCTTTACAACGGCTACCGTGCTGAAGACCGACATAGCATCCGTCGCGGAATCGCTATGCCAAACAATGGAATATTCAGGTGGAAAAGCATCTATGAGGGTATCAAGAGCTGCCACACATTCCTCGCACATGCCGACGAAGTGACGGGTATGAATCCGGATGACGTAACCCGTCTTAAAGCGGAATCTCGCTTTATCCGCGACTTCCTCTTCTTCCGTCTCGCTAATTTCTACGGCGACGTGCCATTGTTCATGGAGGATATCTCCCTTGAGGCTGCAAGCACAATATCGCGCACTCCCTATTCCCAGGTAATGAAAACTATCGCAGCTGACCTTGAGGACCTGATTCCCGATTTACCTGTAAACACCCAAATGGCTGCTTCGGAAAACGGTCGCATCACACAGGGCGCCGCTGCAATGCTACGCGCGAGAATGGCACTCATGGACAGTGACTGGGAGACAGTGGCAAAATGGTGTCAGGACATAATTGAGGGGGAATACGGTCACTATGAACTCTATCCCGATTATGCCGGCCTTTTCAGCGAGGGAAACGAATATAACTGTGAAGTTATCCTTGACCGTGGGTATGTACTTGGTGGTAACACCTGGGGTGAAATCGCCAACATGAAGCCCCCGACGCTCCGTTCGACCTACATCACATGGACCCCGACCGAAAGCTTCGTGGAATCCTATATGACTCTGAGCGGTTATGGCATCGATGAGGCCGGAACCGACTACGATGCGACTCACCCCTACGATAACCGCGACCCACGTCTCGCCGCCACCGTCGTCTATGACAATTCGCAGCTCTACGATCCCTCGACCGGCAAGAACCATACCATCTACATCAATCCGTCCACTCAGGTATCGGATGACAATATCGGTATCGGGTCTGGTCTCTCACGCACCGTCACCGGTTACTATACCCGAAAGTGGTTCTCCCCGCTGAAGGACAACACGGACTATCGGTCAGGCCTCAACATCATCATGATGCGCTATGCTGATGTTCTCCTTATGTATGCCGAAGCCAAAAACGAGCTCGGGCAGATGAACACGACAGTCTGGAATCAGACAATCCGCCCCATCCGTGCACGCGCAGGATTCACCGCAGCCAAAGCACTCGACATGCCAGCCGGCGATCTCCGTCAGATCATCCGCAACGAGCGTCGCGTCGAACTTGCTCTCGAAGGTCTGCGCTGGTGGGACATCAAGCGTTGGAAAGCAGGTAAGGAATATCTCGATGGCCCCGTCAAAGGTTGCACGCATGTAGGTGGTGCCGCCGTACTTGACACATATTCTTTCGATGAGAGCCGCGACTATCTCTGGCCAGTGCCCCTCAATGAAATAGACTTCAACCCCAACCTTAAACCTCAGAATCCCGGCTACGGAAGCTGACAAATCATCTAAACGATATCAGAATTCACAAAAAACAAACACGATTATAATACAATGAAATCTATATTATTCAAGAGCTGCGCTCTTCTCTCGATACTGACTTTCGCTGCTTCGTGCAACGATGACCTGGAGTATGTTGACACCAATGCCACTCCTGTAGACAAAATTTACGAACCGGTTGACGGCAAAAGCGTCAAGCTTGTAGCCTCCAACTCTGCGTCTCTCCTCTTTGAATGGGCACCCGCACATGCCGGAAATGGCGCACAGCCGCAATATGAAGTCGTTTTCACAACCGCCGACGGCAACCTTGACAATCCCATCTATCGCGTGACATCCGACAACGTCGGTTCAAAACCTCAGGCCACAATCTCCCACAAGACACTTTCAAAGATTCTTGCATCGGCCGGTGTAGAAGGTGGTGAAACCGGTACAATCAAATGGGGTGTAGTTGCCTATGCCGGAGCAAACGGGACAAAGTCGACCGTGCTCAACGAGCTTACCGTGACCCGTTTTGAAGGCTTTGCTGAAATCCCGACCTCACTCTATCTCGCAGGCAACGGTACAGAAGCAGGTTCGGATCTTTCAAACGCCATCGCATTCAATGCCATTGATGCCGAAAGCTATGAGGCATTCACCAAACTCACTGCCGGACAGAAGATTTACTTCACCGCCGACAAGGATGGAATGGAAACCTATAGCCTACGCGGGACGAAGATTGTCGAGGGCGAGGATGGCGGAACAGATGTTGCCGAGACTGGCGTTTACCGTCTTACACTTGACTTCTCCACAGCAAGTGCAACCCTCAAGAAGATTGACCACCTCTACTTCATCATCAGCGACAAATATCCCGAACCCGCATTTGAATTTGACTATGTCGGCAACGGTGTATATGAAAAAGACGGATACACGTTCGAGACATACGATACCGGTTGGCCCTGGGATCCGTTTGAATCACGCTACAAAATGCTTATGGAATACAGCGACGGTTCGAAAGTGATGTGGGGTCCGGTAAATGCCGGTGAAGATGGCAAGCCTTCTTCTCTTGACATCAACAGCGGTTATTTCAAGATGACTGAATACCCCCTTTCACAGTGGGATCAGAAATGGAAACTTGCCAATGACTGGTACAAGATCCCCTGCGTCTACAACGTATATTTCAATAACCAATATGGTGGCTACACCCACTTTGTGACAGCGAAGTAACCCATAAATCAATCTTCCAAAAAACAGACTCAAATGAGAAAAATGATAGGACTTCTGGCTTTAGCCTTGCCTATGCTCTCGATGGTCGCATCGTGTGACAATGTCGACGAGTATGTAGCGCCCAAGCCATATACCATAGACTGGTCGGCAGCCGCCGACAGCTCCACAACCGCACTTGTATCCTATTTCTGGAACGCCGATAATGGATTCTTTAATTCAAAGAGCGGTCAAGCAGATGGAAAAGGTTGGAATTACTGGCCACAGGCTCATGCGATGGATGTTGTCATCGATGCATATCTCCGCACCGGTAATGCCGAGTACAGCGCGATGTTCGACAAATGGTATGAAGGAATCAAACTCCAGAACGACGGAGGCAACACCAATGGCTATACCAACGACTTCTATGATGACGAGGCATGGATAGCACTCACAATGGTACGTCTTTACAATGTGACCTCCGATTCCAAATATCTGGATGTGGCCAAGAGCCTTTACAACGACATCGTCTCAGGATGGAACGACCAGTATCAGGGAGGCGGCATCGCATGGCGCAAATCACAGCCCTGGAGCAAAAACGCCTGCATCAACGGCCCCGCGTCACTACTCGCATTCAAACTGCATGATGCGACCGGCGATGACAGCTATGCCAACTTCGGTGTGAAAATCCATGAATGGGTGAGAGAAAATCTTCTCAATCCCGGAACCGGTGAAGTCTTTGACAATATCAACGGTGAGACCGGTGAGATTGCAGGATGGAATTTCACCTACAACCAGGGTACCGTCATGGCCGCCGCACTTGAAGCCTACCACTATACCGGAAATGAGCTTTACCTGAAGGATGCACGCCGTGCAGCAAGCTTCACCATCACATCAAGCAAATTCCTCGATTCCTCAATCAACACCATCATGCGTGAGAACGGTACAAAACCCGGCTCTGACGATGCCGCACTCTTCCGCGCCGTATTCTTCCGCTACTTCTGCGATTTTGTCGAATCAGGTGATTTTGATGAGGCATGGCATAAAAAATTCGCAGCATGTTTCAATTCAAGTGCGGACTACCTCTGGCGTCATGGAGTGGTTGACAAACGCTGGATTCTTTTCAGCGGTGACTGGCAGAATGGTGTCGAGCCAAACGGCACCGCAAGTCTCAATCCGCAAGTAAGCGCCTGTGCATTGATTGAGCTCCGTGCCCGACTTGCTTCCAAAGGTATATGATGACTCCCGACCACAATACCATATCCAACTGATTGAAAAAACATGAATCTGAAATTCCCTATATTGCTTTCCTTCCCTATGCTGCTCGCTTCATGCGGGCAGCATCAGGGCGAAAAGCCGGCCGCTGCTGACGACATCTATGCACTGAGAGCGGCTGAGACCCTTGATTCCGTTTATGCACATTATGGAGCTGACTCCACCTGCCTGCTCCGTGAGAATTATCCGTTTGCCAAGGATTATGAAGCCACATATCTCGCGTCGGAAACATCCGACCGGAACGCTTATTCCTATCTGTGGCCATTTTCAGGCACTCTGTCAGCCATATCCGCTCTTTACGAAGCAACAGGCGACACCGTCTACCTTGATTTATGGGACAACCGTGCCGTCCCCGGCCTCGAACATTACTTCGACACCTGCCGTAAGCCACCGGCCTATGCCTCATACATCAATACAGCCTCTCCCAGCGACCGTTTCTATGACGACAACGTATGGATTGGAATTGATTTCACAGATATGTATAACGCCACCGGTAAGAAGGCCTATCTCGACAAAGCCGAATCAATCTGGAAATTTATCGAGAGCGGCATGGACGATGTCCTTGACGGTGGCATCTACTGGTGTGAGCAGAAGAAAAACGGCAAGAACACATGTTCCAACGCTCCCGGCGCGGTCTACGCACTCAAACTCTTCAACGCCACGGCTGACAGCACTTATCTTGAAAAAGGGAAGTCGCTGTATGACTGGACCGTCACCCATCTGCAGGATCCGGAGGATAAATTGTATTTCGATAATATAAATCTCAGCGGAGAAATCGGCAAAGCTAAATTTGCCTATAACAGTGGCCAGATGCTTCAGGCCGCATCCCTGCTCCACAAAATCACAGGCGACAGTATCTTCCTGACCCAGGCTCAGGAAATCGCATCGGCCGCCCATAAACGTTTCTTCAACTCCAAAGCCACAGATGACGAAGGCGAATTCGATCTTCTGATGCGTGGCGACATCTGGTTTACCGCCGTGATGATGCGCGGTTTCGCTGAACTCTACAGCATTGACGGTAATCCGGAATACATGGAGGATTTCAGAAGAAATCTTGACTATGCCTGGACCCATATGCGTGATTCCTCCTCAGGATTGTTCAACACCGACTGGAGCGGTGACAAGACTGATGAAACAAAATGGTTACTCACCCAAGCGGCGATGAGCGAAATGTATGCCCGCATTGCCTCCTATAACAAAAAACGAAAATGAAGACAAAACCAATCATAATTTCTGCAGCTTTATTGATGTGTGGTCTCAACACAATCGCAGCCGAAAGAAATATCTGCGTCAGCGACAATACATCGGTAGGCATCACGAAAAACTACACCCGTACATGCCGTCCGGCAAAAAAAGACCGGCTCTTCACATCATCTGCAGTTGAGAAGCAAATCAAGCGCGTCAAGGGACTCCTTACGAATCCTAAACTCGCATGGATGTTTGAAAACTGCTTCCCGAACACTCTCGACACCACTGTCCATTACCGCAAGGGCAAGGACGGAAAGCATGATACATTTGTCTACACCGGCGACATTCATGCCATGTGGCTACGCGATTCCGGTGCCCAAGTCTGGCCCTACGTTCAGCTTGCCAACACCGACAAGGCCCTGCGCGAGATGATAAGCGGTGTCATCAACCGCCAGTTCAAGTGCATCATGATTGACCCCTATGCAAATGCGTTCAACGATGGCCCGACCGGAGGCGAATGGATGTCAGATCTTACCGACATGGATCCCAACGTCCACGAACGCAAATGGGAAATCGACTCCCTCTGCTATCCGATACGCCTTGCATACGAATATTGGAAAGTGACCGGTGATGACAGCATCTTCGACAACGAATGGCTGCAGGCCATGACCAATATTCTTGAGACATTTATCGCACAGCAACGCAAGGAAGAAGTAGGTCCCTACAAATTTCAGCGGCGCACCGAACGTGCGCTTGACACACTCAACAACAATGGTCTCGGTGCCCCCGTCAGCGGCTGCGGTCTCATCGTTTCAAGCTTTCGTCCATCCGATGATGCCACCACACTCCAGTATCTTGTACCCTCTAATTTCTTCGCTGTCTCAAGTCTCCGTAAAGCTGCTGAAATACTCAATCAGGTCAACAACAAGCCCGACATGGCACAGCGTTGTACCGACCTTGCTGATGAAGTCGAGGGGGCATTGAAAGAATATGCTGTCTATGACCATCCGGACTACGGCAAAATCTATGCCTTCGAAGTCGATGGCTTCGGAAACCGTATGCTTATGGACGATGCCAACGTACCCAGCCTTCTTGCGATGCCCTATCTTGGTGACATGGATGTTGATGATGAAATCTATCAGAACACCCGTAAGTTCGTGTGGAGCAAGGACAATCCTTATTTCTTCTCTGGAACAGCCGGAGAAGGAATCGGGGGACCTCATATCGGCTACGGAATGGCATGGCCTATGAGCATCATGATGAAAGCCTTCACATCAAAAGATGACAATGAAATCAAGGATTGTATCAGTATGCTGCTCGCCACCGACAACGAAACTGGATTCATGCACGAATCATTCAACGTGAATGATGCCTCTGACTTCACCCGCGAATGGTTCGCCTGGCAGAACACTCTTTTTGGAGAATTGATACTAAAACTCGTCAATGAAGGAAAACTTGATCTTCTCAACAGTATAGGTTGATTATGCACCATAACCAAGAGGATGTATCGGACTCTACAGACCGGTGCATCCTCCATATTGTTTTAACACCGATTTTTATTATGAAACTTCTAAGTTCTGCTCTTATCAGTGTATGTCTATGTTCGGCATTGACCTTGTCGGCAGGCGATAAGAACACCAATTATTCACCGGAATATGTCGGGAATCTTGTGGCCAGACGCTTTGTCGAGGTTCCCCATCCCAATTTCGATGCTAATCCGGCTCCCACGAGAGAAATCACATATCCTGAAACATGTGCGTGGCTCGGCGCGCTGCGCTATGCCGGGGTGACCGGCGACACAGCTTTGATAAATGCTCTTGACCGTCGTCTGCATCCAATTTTCGGTCCGGAAAGAAAACTCCAGCCACTTCCTGATCATGTTGACCACAGTGTGTTCGGAGTTGTCCCGTTGCAACTCTCGATACTGACCGGTTCTCCCATCTACAGAAGCATGGGGTTGTGGTATGCCGATGAGCAATGGACCATGCCGGACTATCCCAACTGGCAAAAAAAGGAGGATTCCGCCAAACTACTTGCCGAGGGCCTCTCATGGCAGACAAGATACTGGATTGACGACATGTTCATGATTTCCGCGCTTCAAGGACAGGCCTATCTTGCCACAGGCGATACTACCTATATAAACCGAGCCGCATACGAAATGGTGAGGTATCTCGATAAAATCCAATGTGACAACGGTTTGTTCTACCATGCCAGTCAAGCACCCTTCCACTGGTGCAGAGGCAACGGGTGGATGGCTGCCGGAATGACTGAGCTCCTGTCACTGCTACCTGAAAACAATCCTGACAGGCCGGCAATACTTTCCTGCTTCCGTAAGATGATGGATACCCTCGCATCCTATCAGAAACCCGACGGTCTGTGGGCTCAGCTTGTCGATGACCCTACGGCATGGAGTGAAACATCAGGCTCTGCCATGTTTGTATATGCCATGATAAAGGGCGTGAAGAAAGGCTGGATTTCCAAGAAGAAGTTTTCACCCATCGTCGAAAAAGGGTGGAGAGGACTCGTTGATAGCATTGACTCTGCCGGTGACATCGACGGGGTATGCGAGGGCACAAACATGACAAACGACAGAGACTTTTATCTCGGACGTCGCACGCTTCCGGGCAACATGCACGGTCAGGCACCGATATTATGGTGTGCCACAGCATTTCTTGAAGACTGATTGGTATAAACCGTAATTAATTGATATAACTACACAGATCAATGGGAAAATTAAAATTTTATATACTTGTCGTATGCATTCTGTCAGTCAGTGGCACCATGCTCCATGCTTCCGGAAAATATGAAGCGGATTTTCAGCAGCGATGCAGGGAATACTGCGAATATTATGGTACCCATGGCCGCACGAACTGGCTCTACGGCGTGTTCCGTCAACTGGCTCGCGCATCGGTCGGGATGCAATATGAGGATGAAAACGTAGCCGATATATTCGCAACAATCAAAAGCAACCACGACTGCAATGACTTCACTCTCAACGGACTATTGCGAATGGTCTATCTTGATGCCGACAAACCGATTCTGACGGCCGACATGAGGGAAAACGCACGAGATTGCATTCTTGATTTCAAATATTGGTGGGATGACGCGCGCAGAGACACAACCTACCGTTGCTACCATACCGAGAACCATCAGGCTCTCTACCACACTGCTGAACTGCTTGCCGGACAGCTCTACAAGGACACCCGGTTCACCAACGGCATGACCGGTCGTGAACACATGGCCCATGCGATAGAGCGGCTTCAACCATGGCTCGACCACCGCTTTCGGTTCGGATTCTCGGAATGGCTGTCAACATACTATGATGTGGAAGTGCTCCTGCTCACCAACCTCGTCGATTTCGCCGAGGACCCGTCCATACGCCACAAAGCACGCAATGTCCTGAATCTTCTTTTCTTTGATCTCGCACTGAATCATAAGGACGGCTACCTGTGCGGGACGAGCGGACGAGTGTATACAAGTTCACTTGTCACCGGCACCCACAACACCTCTCCCCTCTTCAAGCTCCTTTTTGGCAAAGGAACCTTCGACCGCGAGGAGATGACCGGAGCAATAGCACTCGCAACAAGTGGCAACCGTTGTCCGAAAGTCATTGTGGCCATCGCCAATGACTCTACGGCAACCTTCACGAACCGCCAACGCAATAGCTTTAATGTTGAGGATGCTCCGCTCTACGGACTGAGCTTCGACAAGGAACTTGATTGTCACATCTTCTGGGGTATGCAGGAATTCATACATCCTAAATCAATAGCGATGTCGAAGACCATCTCTGAAAAGTACGGGACATGGCCCTACGGCAATTATGACCATTACATTGACTTATATGCAAAAGAAATAGCTTCGACCGGAAATGCGGTTGACCGCGAACGTTTCGCTCTGTCGGAAGCTAATATCGTCACCTACAGGACTCCGGATTATGTGATAAGTACCGCCCTTGACTACCGGAAGGGAAGCCGAGGCTACCAACAGCATCCCTGGATGGCCACCCTTAGTCCGAAAGCTGTCGTCTACACGAATCATCCCGGTGGAAATAATCTCAGGCAATCACCCAATTACTGGGCCGGCAATGAGATTCTGCCACGCTCCGTGCAGCACGACAATATCGCGATATGTATCTACAACATCCCTGAGGGTGAGGACAGACGCTTCTCTCATGCCTATTTCCCTGTCAACGAAATGGATGAAATCCGACAGTCGGGCAACTGGACCTTCGGACGCAAGGCAGACGGTTATGTGGCCCTCTACTCTTCGACCACTCCGCAACTGAAAGATGACTTCAGAGGAATCAGATGTGACATTGTTGCAGACTCACCTGCCAATGTCTGGATTTGCGAGATGGGCAACCGTGAGCAATGGAAAAACTTCGACAGCTTCATCAACTCCATCACGGCTGCCAATGTGGTCATCAACGGAACAGATGTGGCCTATGAATCACCCTCGGCAGGCAAAATGACTTTCGGTTGGGACGATGCCTTCACCGTCAACGGGACACGGATGCCTCTGCGCCATTCATACCGTTACGACAATCCTTATTGCAGATGCGGAATCGCCCCCGACACCATCACCATCAACTACGGCAATGATAAATTGACAATGAATATAGATTGATTATTCCCCGCAATGAATGTCGCCCGGTATATCCACATGAGTGATATACCGGGCGACCGCTATTATGGCAATTGATTGATTTTAATATGTCAGGGTACTGTAATCGTCAGGAATGTGGCGCTTCCTCCGACTTTGAACTCATTCAATTTTGCCGGGACCAGAACTGTCTCTCCCTGCTTGACCTTTACGGCCTTAGCCTCTGTCGAGATATAGCCGTCGCCGTTCAGACAGGTAAGCGCCATGAAGGAATCATCAGTATTGATTATCGTACGCTCCTCGCTGACCTCCTCAAGCTTCACATTGAAGTAGTCGCATTTCACGAGTTTCTTTGTTGTTTCGGTCAGGATGGTCGCTTCTGACTTGCAGTCATCATAATAAGAATAGTCTATGGCATCCTTTGCAAGTTCCGTATGCAATTCACGTAAGTTTCCGTCAGCATCACGCCGTCCGTAGTCATCGACACGGTAAGTGATGTCGCTCGACTCCTGCACTTCAATCAGGAAATTCCCGGCACAAATTGCATGTAACCGACCTGCCGGCAGATAGTAAACATCACCGGGATGCGAGTCGTAACAGCCGATTACATCTACTAAAGTGTTTTCCCTGACGCGCAAGGAATATTCATCAGGCGTGATGCTGTACTTCAGTCCGGTGCGGATTTTCGCACCCTCCGAAGTCTCCAGCACATACCACATCTCCGTCTTTCCGAGCGAACTGTGGCGTTCCATCGCAAGCTTGTCGTCAGGATGAACCTGAATCGACAAATCCTGACGGGCATCAATGAATTTAAGCAGCAGCGGGAACTTAGGGCCAAACTTACTGTAGACCTTTTTACCTAACAGTCGCTCCCCATATTTTTCGGTAAGGGCGGAAAGTGTCATTCCCGAATGGGTTCCTTCGGCGACGATGCTTTCGCATCCGTCAATGCCTGAAAGTTCCCAACTCTCGCCGATTGAAGTGCAATTTGACGACATATTCTTGAATCTTGAAATCCTGTTCCCACCCCAGATAGTGCTTTTGAAGTAGGGAAGAAATTTTAAAGGAGCATCCATAATTTAATCTGTTAAATACGAAAAAACCTAAAAACAATCTTTTTCACCTTGAAATTTTTTTGACGTTTCACCTATTGGATGTCTAACCTTAAAATTGTACTTATTATGATATGTGTGTATTCTTGATTGGATTATGGTTTTATTGCTGATTTTGCCGTAACTTTTTTCTGATACAAAGTAACTGCAAAATTTCCGGATTAACGTATATCCATACGCCAAAGCTGCGTGAAACCCTGCATATTACAGATTTGGCAAGAATCGGCACATTAACCTTTTGCCACAAACCCTACCTTTGCATCAGTAAATTAATATCACTTAACACAAGGATTAATCTGAAGGAAATGAAAAAAGGTCTCGCTAAGTTGCTTTTGCTTGCATTTGCCGGTATCATGTCTGCAAATGCACATGGCCTGACGGATAACCCCAATCCGTCTGTTTATGTGAATCCCCTTGTAGGGAGTCAATCAAAGTTTTCACTCTCCACCGGCAACACATATCCGGCTATCGCAATGCCGTGGGGTATGAACTTCTGGACTCCTCAGACAGGAAAGATGGGTGACGGGTGGGTTTATACTTATGATGCCGATAAAATCCGTGGTCTGAAACAGACACATCAGCCAAGCCCGTGGATCAATGACTACGGACAGTTTTCAATAATGCCTGTTACGGGACAGCCAGTATTTGACGAAGACGAGCGTGCGAGTTGGTTCTCGCATAAAGCCGAGGAAGCGAAGCCTTATTATTATAAGGTATATCTTGCCGACCATGATGTGGTTGCCGAAATCACCCCTACAGAGAGAGCCGCCGCCATGAGATTCACATTTCCTGAAAGCGATGACAGCTATGTGGTGATTGACGCATTTGACAATGGCTCGGCTGTCACGATAAATCCCGAAGAAAGAAAAATCACCGGCTACACGACAAAAAACAATGAGGGTGTCCCCGAGAATTTCAAAAATTATTTTGAGATTATTTTCGACACTCCTTTTGATTATTATTCAACGGTTGACGACGGTAAAATTTCTGAATGGAAAACCGAATCTGTATCCAACCACAGCGGAGCTATCGTTGGGTTCAAGACAAAGCGTGGTCAGAGAGTGAACGCAATGGTAGCCTCGTCGTTCATCTCTCCCGAGCAAGCAACGGTCAATATGCGCGAACTTACCGACGGTGATTTCGAACACATCAAGAAGGAGGGCCGACAAAAATGGAACGATATACTTTCAAAGGTCATCGTTGAGGACGACAATATTGACAATCTGCGCACATTCTATTCATGTCTGTACCGCTCAGTCCTCTTTCCACGCAGTTTCTATGAAATAACCGCAGATGGAACCGTCATGCACTACAGTCCATATAACGGCAAGGTATTGCCGGGCTATATGTTTACCGACACCGGTTTCTGGGACACATTCAGAAGTCTTTTCCCACTACTCAACCTTCTCTATCCGTCAATGAACGAGAAGATGCAGTCCGGTCTGGCCAACGCATATCTCGAAAGCGGCTTCCTCCCCGAATGGGCAAGTCCTGGACACAGGGGATGCATGGTCGGTAACAATTCCGCATCCGTAGTGGCCGATGCATGGCTCAAGGGGACACGCGTGTCAGACAGTGAAATCCAAACTCTCTGGGAAGCTGTAAAGTCGGGAAGTCATAAGGTCCATCCCACCGTCTCCTCCACCGGCCGTCTCGGTCACGAATATTACGATTCACTCGGCTATGTGCCATACAATGTAGGAATTAATGAAAATGCCGCACGCTCACTTGAATATGCCTATGACGACTGGTGTATCTATAAACTCGGACAAGCTCTCGGAAAACCGGAGGAGGAAATAGCACCATATAGAAAAAACGCGATGAACTACCGTAACCTTTTCGACAGCGAAACCAAATTGATGCGTGGCCGCAATGCCGACGGCTCATTCCAGGCACCTTTCAATCCCATGAAATGGGGCGATGCCTTTACAGAAGGTAATAGTTGGCACTACACATGGTCTGTCTTCCATGATCCTAAAGGGTTAATCCACCTCATGGGAGGCAGAGACACATTTAATGCCATGCTTGACTCGGTATTCAGTGTACCGCCGGTGTTCGATGACAGTTATTATGGGACAGTCATCCATGAAATCCGAGAAATGCAAATCATGAATATGGGCAACTATGCCCACGGTAATCAACCCATCCAACACATGATATATCTCTACGATTATTCCGGTCAACCGTGGAAAACCCAACAATATTCAAGGGAAGTGATGACCAAAATGTACACCCCTGCCCCTGACGGTTACTGTGGTGACGAGGACAATGGACAGACTTCAGCCTGGTATGTGTTTTCAGCCCTCGGATTCTACTCCGTATGTCCCGGCAGCGGAGAGTATGCGATTGGTTCACCACTGTTAAAGAAAGTAACTGTCCGATTTGAGAACGGGCGTCAACTTGTGATTGATGCCGGAAATAACAACGCTTCAACACCATATATCAACCACATCTCGCTGAACGGTAAAAAACATCCCTTCAATTATTTTACCCATGACTCATTGGTCAACGGGGGAAATATCAGATTCTCAATGGACTCCATACCCAATTATAACCGCGGCACCGATGCCATATCAGCTCCATATTCGTTTTCAGATGAATGATACATCAAAATATCCCGTTGTGTGATATACAAAAAAGCGCATATCACACAATGGGATAATGCTGAAAGCTATGCCACTAACAATATGGGATATAATAGCTGTGCGCCAGTATTAAATATGATAAATTCGGGTGACTGACACAATAAAAACAGTTTGTTTCTAAATCTTCAGCTTGGGGATTGATATTCTATAATGCATAATAAGGTCACACGAACACCACAATAAAACCTTAAGAATATTATGGATTTACGTCAAATGATCATCCTTATTGACAATACACTCCCATTTCCCATTCTTATCACTTCCTGTTCGCTCTATGAGCCCTATTTCTCGTAGGAATTTTGTCGCACGCTTGGCTGTCTTATCCGTTATGGACAATGCCTTGGCCATCTCCAAATGCGTTATAGATGGATTGTTGCGGATAAGCTCCAATATCCTGTGTTGCGTCTCGGTCAGATTTACAGGGACATTTACAAGGACATTTACAGGGACATTTACAGGGACATTATCACCTTCACCCATTCGTTGAAGTGCTGATTTAAGTGGGAACGTCACCGTTGCGATGGTACGTTCACTCTCAATTGTGGGGCGCATACCTGTAAGTGTTTCCCAACTTACAAGTTTATTCATACCGTAACCGGCATTTTCAGCTATACCTACATAGCGGAAAAGTTTGGCAATGGTCGGATTGCGCAATTTGGAGTAAACTTTGCCGAGAATATCTTTTACAGGAAGTGGAAACGCTCCGCCGTTCATGAACTCTATATGATCGGTGTAAACACGTATGCAGGAACGCAATGAATCAAAATGGTCGCAGTGCATGACCATATTGGCAAGTGCCTCGCGTAGCACATTATATTGGCTGTCATCGGTCGTTGCAAATCCATCATCCTTGATATGTATCGGTGCATCGACAAGAGTACGGAGACGTCGCAGAATTATCTGCACGGCCTCCCAGATATTCTCTTGCTCCGGAATACGGTAGGTATATCTCACCTCTGCCTGCTGGATTGTCGGTGCAGGAATCTCGATATAATCAATGCAGAATGTCGGCACATAGCGGAGCACATACGGAGCTTTTCCAAACATCAGAAGTCCCGCATAAGTCAGTTGACCTTGATTGGTGATGTTTACCTTTTCACAAAATTCCACATCATCCACCTCCCGGAGCTCTAAAAGATTCTGAGTCTGACCGAGCGCGAACCGATAGCTTCTCAAAGTGTCAAGATTGAGCATCTCTATACCGGTATCCATGATTGTCTCCTCGGTCTTATTTCCAAATGATTGGTTGCGGAACATACCTCGTATCTCCCCCTCGGTGGCCCGTTGGTCACCACTGCCCATTCTGATGAAGGAGTTTACAGGATTGCCGAAATACACCGGCTTCATATCAGCTTCAGGAATATGGAAAGCAAGCAGGTTGCATCCATCTATATCATATCTTTTGCTGGACGCGAATATGGTCTGATTGAATTTGCCAGAACGCAAAGTGCCAAGAAAATCCTGTTCAAGTTTCTCAATGTTGTCCACACCCTGAATCTCAAACGACTTGCCTGACTGTTTCACTCCAAGCACAATCCAACCGCCGGAAGTATTGGAAAACGCACTGACTGTATCCCATACATTCTTTGGCAAATCGGATTTTGCTGCCTTGACTTCAAAATCGTCCCATTCTATGTCATGTAGCCTTTCTACAAGTTCTTCTTTAGTCATTGTACTCACAAAAGTAGCAAAAATCATCGGTCATAGCAATAGAGACCAACGTTTTAGCACAAAATAGCAATAAAAAAATTTGCCCCTCCACATAGGAGAGAGAATATATATTATTCTATATATAATATATGTCCCCAAAGGTGTCCCCATAAGTGTCCCCAAAGGTGGCGATGTCATGGAGAAACAACGTTACTTCTTCAATAACGCGAAGCCCTGTATGACACTCGTCTGAAGCACCTGGGCGTATTTCTCGGTCATTGCCACGTTGGAATGGGCGAGCATCTTGCTCACAGTCTCGATACCCACGCCCTTTGTCAACGCCCACGTCGCAAACGTGTGGCGGCCGACGTGCATTGTCAGGTTG
>JAMPHF010000006.1 GCA_023663525.1 Bacteroides sp. | reverse complement strand
GGTGCATGTCAGCTACGACTCCGGCCGCATGAGGAAACAAATACTGAGGCTATGATGTAAAGTGTCGTAGGTGAAATAAAAAAGAGGAGTGTCCTACACACTCCTCCGGGTAAGCCCTATAAGCAGGGTCAAACCTCTACCCAAAAGCGAAAGGCTTTGGAACGTTTTGGATAAACATACTTGCCGTTCTTTCTGATGCGCTTGGCATAGACCAGTTTATAACGCTTACCATCCACGATTTTAAAGAAGCTCAAAAATAACACCTCCTTTCTTCGGTTAGTAACCGAGATTTCGTCTTGCTTTCCTACTGCAAGACTGAAAAAGCCCGGTGGTAGGAACACCGGGCTTAGTCCTTAATTAAGGGAGGGTGGATGGAGCTTTGGAGGTGTATTACCGAAGCTTCTTTAAAATCGTGAGACAAATGTAGTAAACAAAAATGAATTGATGATGTAAATTTAACTAATTTAACTTTAAGAATGAATTTTAAACTTATTTTGATAATGGGTTTGCTTGCGGCGGTATCCTGCTCCTCGCAGCGCGACATCCACAGGGCGGACTCCTCGCAGACGCAGGAGATCGACACCTCGCTCACCGATGGACGGAGCAACAGACGGCTCGACCAATGGTGGTGGATGGCAGCGGGCTGCGACTCACTGCGCCTGAGCCTGCGCGCCGACAGCGTGGTGAGACCCGACGGCACGGTCATCCACAATCCGTCCGCAGAATCGACCGTCGCCGCCCCTCGGCTCGCGGCCACCGACAGCGCACACGCCACCGCGACCGACAGTCTCCACGCCGTCTCCACGCACTCCAAGGACACATCATCATCCGCAGCCCTGACCGACACACGCGATGACACAGCGGTGGCCTCTCCAAAATTGGGATGGAGTACAATGGCTATGTCCGTAATGATCTTTTTTGTCCTATGGTGGCTCCGTAAGTCTGCATCCCGTGATGGTTGATTATAGGGCCATGGATTCAAGAGGTATGCATGGGAAAATATTACACCTTCATCCGAACTTATATTAAAGCGATTGGTAAAAGATGATAGAGCGTCCTTTTGATGATGTACCTTGATGATGTTTGGACGCTCAGGGCTGTCGCAATGATGGCCCTTTTTTTATTCTGCTACGAATGACAGATCCTGACTGCGCAGGAATGCTTCCAGAGTCTTGACGGATACCGCCTCGATGTTCCTGATCTGTCCTACTTCCGCACGTGTATGTCTGCATAGGTCTCCCAAAGTCCTGATTCCTGCCTTTTCAAGTGGTATCAGGATCCGGAGTGACAGGTCAAACTCTACGAGATGAGCCTTAAATAATCTCTCCATGTGGAGTCGAGGCTAATCATACTTGTCAAAATTATCTGTTTCCCGCTGTGTGGTTATCATATTAAGGTCAATATATATAATAATGGAGGCGGGAACCACCCCGCCTCCGAAAGTCAAACCAATAAACCCCGGATATGGAACCGAGCCCTATTGACACCACAAAGATAATACTTTATTTCAGATTATCCAATACTTTGCGTAATGCGTTTGTCGCCATGTCAGGAGTGACAGATATGTAGCTGTAAAGTGATGTCCCTCCACGGTCAAGTTTATGTCCGAGGATGAAGTCGATAACGCCTGTCGATATGCCGAGCGTGAAGGCATGTTGCGCGAAAGATTTCCTTGCACTGTAATATACGAGGGTCGGAATCCCGCTCTGTTTCCTTAGTGATTTCATGCACTGGGAGAAGTAATGGTGGTAGAAAGTCCTGCGCTGATACTCCGTGCCGATATGTCCGTCATCACTTTTCAGCCTGTCAATGTACTTCCATGCTTCATCAGGGATACCGAACTCTACATATTTGTTTATTTTTTTTTGCCTCGATGTCTTCTTGCGGACGAACTTCAGGAAACCTTTTGCACGTGCGGCATTGAAATTAATGCCGATCAGGTCTGCTATGTTGATTCCTCCGAGGCAATATGACAGCATGATGAGGTCTCTTGTCGTGTTCTCCATCGCGCCGTGGAGTTCCATGTCACGTAGATGGCGCACCTGCTCCACGGTTAGCCATGAGTCACGGACGCCACCATCGGGATAGGTGTAGCCATCGAAAGGTCTGAAATCATAGGGGACATATCTGCATCTGCGGGCATACACGACGAGCTTGCAAAGCAATGCCATCTTTGTGCGTATGGTTGGCTCGCTGTTGCCTGCGGTCCGCAGAGATGACTCCAGTTTCATTATGCTTGCATATCCGAGCTTCCTTATGTCGAAATCAAGGCCCAGTACGGACAGCACCGACTTGATGCAGTAGCCTGACATCCTTATGGAAGATTCCGACAGCCTTGCCGTCGATATGTACTCGTCATAGATCTCCTTTACTGTGGACGGCATTCTGTCCTGTTGCAGTATAGCGGCTACAAGTTCAGGACATGTCATGCCGGCGGTATACTCGATTGAACTTATCCTGTCCTCGATCTTGCTGACGAAGCGGCGTAGCTGGGTGTTCTTGAAAGCAGCATCGGGAGTCTTCACTATCAGACCGTTCTTGAACTGGTCCGGGGAGCTGACTGTCACGCCTGTGCCGATATAGCGTGTCGTCCCATTGTGTGCGACCGAAAGTTTCACCTCTATGGTGTTGTCCTTCCGTATCCGCGTCTTTAATAAACGTAGGTCCAAATAAGGCATAGATGAATGATTTTAACAAATTTTCACGCAACAATTTTGACAATAGCCGACTTTTAGAACAATACCACCCCCAATAGAAGTATCTGTAATGGGGGGTCAACCGACAAAATGAACAATTGAATAATGTCAGATTTGACGCTGTTTTGTGGAAAATCTGGTTAAAAATCGGCTCTTTCACTCTTTTTGTTACTGACATAACGCACTGAGGTGCGGTGCGTTATGACGAAAAAGAGAGGGGGTCTCACGACTGCCTCTCTCTCCATTCATCACATTATGCTTATTAGTGCTATACTGTTAATGTCTTTTCTATTATTTTTGTATCCTTTGAATTTATCGTATCTTTATTTTATCGTTCAAAATCAAGTCTTTATCTCTGATTGTGACTAATTGCAATCTATCGTTTGAAATCAGATGTATCTGCTTGACACGATGTCCCAGTCAACAATTTTCCACAGCTCCTTGAGCGCATCAAGACGACGGTTGCGGTAGTCGATGTAATAGGCATGTTCCCATACATCGAACACGAGCAGCGGTGTCAGCCCCTCACATAGAGGGTTGCCTGCATTTGAGGTCTGTGTGATGAACAGTTTCCCATCCTTGTCTTTGGACAGCCATACCCATCCGGATCCAAAGATAGATGCTCCTGCATCTTCAAATTCTTTCTTGAACTGCTCGAATGAGCCGAACTGTTCGTCAATGGCCTTGCGGAGATGACCCTCAGGTTCATGATTTCCGTCAGGGGAGAAGGTGAAGAAATAGAAGATGTGATTCCATGCCTGGGAAGCGTTGTTGAACAATGGACCTGATGATGAGGTGATAATCTCCTCAAGCTCCATATCTTCATATTTCGTATCCTTGATGAGACGATTGAGATTGTCGATGTAGGCGCGTTCATGCTTGCCATAGTGATAATCAACTGTCTCTTTAGAGATGGAAGGCGCGAGAGCGTCATTCTCATACGGTAAATCAGGAAGTGTATAAATCATAATCAAGTAACTGTTTTAAGTTCGTTATATCCTATAAACGCCATATAGACTGCTTGGTTCGGGGTCTATCTGTTAAATATATTCAAGAATTGCTTCAGATTGCTATTTGTCAAACGAAAATATTGCCGTAAATTTGCCATGTATTTCCGATGGTCGCATGGATTGCCGTGCATGACCGTCATAATTCAGAGTGTGTCTTATTTTTTTCAACCTTGACCATGACAACATCACTCCCGGCTTCTGCAGCCAAGGGAAAATCTACATTCGGCAATGGCATCCGTGATTGGGCCGCCATAGTCCTCGGAATTGCCATTTATGCCATCGGTTTCACCGTGTTTATACTTCCCCATCATGTGGTCATCGGAGGTATGGCCGGTTTCAGTACATTGATATATTATGCCACCGGGGGACTTCTCCCGGTAGCGGCCATAATGTATGGCACGAATATTTTACTGCTGATATGCGGCTATAAGTATCTCGGCAGAGGATTCGTGTTGCGCACGATATTCGGGACGACGCTCCTCTCACTGCTTATCGGCTCGGTTGAGACCTACTTCACCACCCATCCGCCAATTGTCACGAGTGCTCCTATGAGTGTGATGATCGGCGGCGTTCTTCTTGGCTTCGGAATTGGAATATATTATAGCCATAACGGTACGACCGGCGGTACGGACATTGTTGCAGCAATCATGGAGAAAATCAGCAATGTGAGCATGGGGCGTGTCATGATGATTATAGATGTCAGCATTGTCTCGCTGTCATTCTTCCTGCCTTTTGACGGCGATATGGAGGAAAGAGTCCAGATGCGCACGGAAACTATAATTTTCGGTCTGCTATGTATAGTGATCTACTCTGTCCTTGCCGACAAGTATATTGCCCAGGGCCGTCAGACAATCCAGTTTATTATCCTTTCGGAAAAGTGGGACGATATGGCCTATCGAATCACCCATGAAACCGGACGCGGAGCCACTGTCTGGGATGCACAGGGCTACTGGACCGGAAACGATAAGAAAATCCTTCTCGTTTGGTGCCGCGAGGGGAATGTCTATGACATAATGAGGATTGCATACGAGGTCGATCCGACTGCCTACGTGACCACATCGACCGTACGAAGCGTGTATGGAAACGGGTTTGATATGATGAAAATTAAGAAACGTCCACAACATCACAGCATCGCGCAAAGCGAACAATGATATAATATCAGAGTTTTTTCGTATCTTTGCAGTCATTATGGCAGAAATAAAAAAACAGCCCAGATTCCGTACGGTTATCGACCAGGAATCTGTCGAGCGGATTAAACAGCTTGTGCTTGTGTCGCGCAACATCGTGATCACATGCCATGTCAGTCCGGATGGTGATGCACTCGGATCATCATTCGCATTGTGGTATGTGCTGAAATCCCTCGGTAAAACAGCCAATGTCGTCACTGCCGACTGTGCTCCGCGTTCGCTGCAGTTCCTTCCCGGCGCAAGGGATCTCATAGCCGCGACCCGTCAGGGTGACCGCGCTCACGAACTCATTGCCGGTGCGGACTTGATTTTCTGTATGGATTTCAATGACCCATCGCGTGTTGACCGTCTCACGGCTCCACTGCTCAAGTCAAAGGCACGGCGTGTGGTCATCGACCATCATCTTGAACCGAGGATCGATGCCGATGTGATTGTATCACGCCCGGAAATCTCATCGACCTCTGCCCTCCTCTATCTCATTCTGTGGCAGGCACAGTGGACACGCTATCTCAACCGTAGTGCAGCGGCTTGCCTTTACACCGGAATGATGACCGATACCGGCAATTTCTCATATAATTCCAATGATCCGGATCTCTATCTGATCATCCATGATTTGATGCGGAAAGGCATAGACAAGGATAATCTCTATAAACTTGTCATGAACACTGCGTCAGAGTCAAGGGTGAGAATCATGGGCTACGCGCAATACCGCATGCAATTGCTTCAAGCTCATAAAGCTGCAATCATCACGCTCAGTGAACAGGAACTCAAAGAGTTTGATTACAATAAAGGAGACACCGAGGGTCTCGTCAACATCCCGCTTTCAATTCCCGAGATAACCTATTCGGTGTTTCTTCGTGAGGATGCCAAGGATTGTGTGAAAATCTCCATGAGGAGCAAGGGTGAATTTTCCGTGAGCCGTATATGTGAGGAACATTTTGACGGCGGAGGCCATACGAATGCAGCCGGCGGGGAATTTCACGGACCTCTTGACAAAGCTGTCAGCAAACTTCTCGAAGTCATCCCTTCCTACGATAAATACCTTCAATCATAAAAATCAAGCATAACATTTACAATTCGACAATTATAATGAATAAACTAATCTCACCCATAGTCCTGCTTTTGGCTCTTGCTTTCGGTCTTACATCATGTGAAGACACCAAGAGCTATGCCGAACTTCTCTCTGATGAGAATCAGGCTGTCAATAAGTTCCTCGTCCAGCACAAAGTGATAGATCATCTCCCGACTGATGGAAAATTTGAAGTCGGTGAGGATGCTCCTTACTATCGCATTGATGACGAATCGAACGTCTATATGCAGGTGCTTTCACTCGGTACAGACGAGAAACCTTCGAAGAACGACCGTGTCTATTTCCGTTTCTTGCGCTACAACATGTTCCATTATGTAATCGGTGGCGACAATACATATCTTGGCGAAGGTAACTCGGATGGAATGAACTCTGTGGCCACATATTTCCTGTTTGACAACTTTACAGTGTCTGATTCATCGCAGTATGGAGAAGGCATACAGCTTCCCATGAAGTATCTCGGTTACAATGCAAAGGTCAACCTCGTTGTGAAATCACAAGCAGGCTTCTCCGATGACCTTTCATACGTGATTCCCTATCTTTTCACTATCACATATTATAAATCAATGATTTAAGTATATATATCATGTCTCTGATCAAAAGTATCTCAGGTATTCGCGGCACCATCGGTGGCGCACCCAGCGACGGTCTGTCACCACTCGACATCGTGAAATTCACGGCTGCCTATGCTACATTCATCTCGGCAAATACTACACGTGAGAACCGCACGATTGTCGTTGGGCGTGACGCACGTCTGAGCGGAAAGATGGTCAACGATATTGTCGTCGGGACTCTCACAGCAATGGGTTTTGATGTCATCAACATCGGTCTTGCATCGACTCCAACCACTGAAATTGCTGTTGTGGGAGAGAAGGCTTGTGGTGGTATCATCCTTACTGCCAGCCATAACCCCAAACAATGGAATGCGTTGAAACTCCTCAATGAAAACGGAGAATTTCTCAATGACGCGCAGGGCAAAGAGGTGCTTCGCATTGCCGCAGAGGAGGCTTATACTTTTGCTGACGTTGACAAACTTGGTCATGAATATACGAACAACACATACAACCTACGCCACATCGAGCAGGTGCTTGCCTTGGATCTCGTGGACGTCGATGCCATACGCAAAGCAGACTTCACTGTGGCAGTCGATGCTGTAAATTCAGTAGGCGGCATTGTCATCCCGCAGCTTCTCCGGGCACTCGGGGTCAACAAGATTATTGAGCTTAACTGTGAACCAAACGGTAAATTTGCCCACACTCCGGAGCCAATACCTCAGAATCTCACACAGATTTCATCACTGATGGCCGATGGTCGGGCTGATGTAGGGTTTGTGGTGGATCCCGATGTGGATCGACTCGCAATCGTGATGGAAAACGGCGAGATGTTTGTCGAGGAGTATACGCTCGTCTCTATCGCAGACTATATCCTCTCGCATACGCCCGGCTCAACGGTTTCAAATCTCAGTTCATCGCGTGCACTCCGCGATGTCACGCATCGTCATGGCTGTGAATATTCCGCAGCAGCAGTCGGTGAAGTCAATGTGACAACAAAGATGAAGGAGACCGGAGCAATCATAGGCGGTGAGGGCAACGGCGGTGTCATATATCCGGCGGCTCACTACGGTCGTGACGCTCTTGTCGGGGTCGCTCTGTTCCTCTCGCTTCTCGCCAAGAGCGGCAAGAAGGTCAGCGAACTCAAGAAGACATATCCGGCCTATGAGATTGCCAAAAACAAAATGGAACTGACCCCGGAGATTGATGTAGATGCAATCCTTGCTGCCGTGAAAGAAAAGTTTGCCGGTGAGCAGATCACTGACATTGACGGTGTCAAAATTGATTTTAAGGATTCATGGGTGCATCTCCGCAAATCAAATACAGAACCCATCATCCGTATTTACAGCGAGGCTGCCACCATGGCTGAGGCTGATGCTCTTGCACAACGCATCAAAGACATCATCGCTGATATGATTTAAAATATGTCACTCTTGCCAAATTACGTGCAAAGAAAAAATTTTTAAAAAAAAATTTCATCATATGTGAACCATTTTCATTACACAGCGTTCTAATAGTATAGAAAATTTACTTTTTCCATTGCAAGAAATGTGATAATGATTGGTTTATTAACGAACTAAGGCTGTCGGGATGACAGCCTTTTTCGTTGTTGTCAAGTTGCAACGGGAATTTGCATCACGGACGCGTCTGTCCATTTCCGTTGATGAGGTAACGATAGGTTGTGATTTCGCGCAATCCCATCGGTCCGCGTGGGCCGAGTTTTTGCGTGCTGATTCCGATTTCCGCTCCGAGCCCGAACTGACCTCCGTCAGTGAAACTGGTCGGAGCATTGACATAGACACAGGCTGCATCAACTGACTGCTGGAAACGGTTTGCAGTATCATCATTGCCGGTGATTATCGCTTCGCTGTGACCGGAGCCGAAACGTGCGATATGATCCAAAGTCTCGTCCAGTCCTCCAACCGTCTTGATTCCCATCTTATAGTCCATCCATTCGGTTGCATACGTATCCTCATCCGCCCTTGACAACAGTTCTGCCGGATAGATTCCGGTCAACGCATCAAATGAATCATTATCGCAATACAATTCGACATTCCGTTCCTCAAGTCTTTTGCACAAGAATGGTAAATCTTTGAGACGGTCACGGTGTATGATTAATGTGTCGAGTGCGTTGCAGACACTGACGCGCCGCAGCTTTGCATTGGAGATTATGTCACACCCCATCTCTTTGTCGCCATCCTTGTCAAAGTATGTGCTGACAACTCCTGCGCCGGTCTCAATGACGGGAATACGCGCATTGTCGCGCACAAAATCTATGAGTCTGCGCCCACCACGCGGAATGCATACATCAATCAGTCCCACGGCATTCAGCATGGAAGCTGTGGCTTCATGGGTGGACGGAAGCAGGGCTGTACAGCTTGCAGAAACGCCACATTTTTCCAATACATCATGGATCAATGACATAATGGCTTCATTGGAGTTCGATGCATCGGAACCGCCTTTAAGCACACAGGCATTTCCACTGCGGAAACAAAGTGAGAATACATCAAACGTGACGTTTGGTCTTGATTCGTAAATCACGCCAATGACTCCGAACGGGACTCTCACCCGACGGATTTTCAATCCGTTTGGCAATATCCGTGACTCAATGACCTCTCCTATCGGCGAAGGGAGTGAGGCAACGTGACGAATGTCATCAGCAATATTTTTCAGCCGGGCGGATGTCAGTTGCAACCGGTCGTAGAGTGGGTTGTCAGGACTCATCCGCGACAAATCCTTTGCATTGGCTTCAAGAAGAACAGCATGAGAAGCGTCAACTGCATCTGCCAATTGCAATAGAACCCGTACACGCAATTCATCGTCAATCGACATCAATTTGCGCGATTCTTTCTTAATCTCTGATAGAAGTTTAGTTATATCGTTGTTTTCCATAAGAAATAGTCTTATAATCCACCATTATTCAATGAAAAGATAATCATAATGCACCACAGGGCGGCTTCCGCGTTTACCAATCAGCGGAATAGTATCAGCACTTCCAAGCGAGGCACGCCCTACACCAATAACCTCACCGTCATCAGCCATAAGAGTAACAATATCGCCTTCCTCCCATTCACCTTCCGTCCCGGTGACACCTATCGGGAGGAGACTCACCGCACGGTCACTACGCAAAGCATTCGCGGCATTATTGTTGACCCTTACAATTCCCTTGGCAAAACTGCCGCTATGAGCAATCCAACGCTTGATATTGCTCAAAGACTCCGCACGGGGGATGAAGCTGGTGTGAGGGGTAGTGTCGGGGTGGAGAATCAGGTCGGTCAGAACGTTTGGTCTGTCGCCACGTGCGATGCAGACTTCGATTCCTTCCTCAGACAGTTTCCGGGCTATGCCGCACTTTGTCCCCATGCCACCGCGACCGAAACCGCTTTTTGTCGCAACGACGTTTGAACTGACATCATCGCCCGGGTCAACCCGCCGTATCAATTGCGAGGTCGGATCTGTTGGATCACCGTCATAAATTCCATCGACATTTGAGAGGATTATGAGGACATCAGCATCCATCATTGCGGCTATCAGACCGGAAAGCTCATCATTGTCAGTAAACATCAGTTCTGTCAGACTCGCCGTGTCATTTTCATTCACAATCGGTATGACTCCGTTCTCAAGCATGGTTTGCATACATGCCCGCTGATTCAGATATGAAGTGCGTGATGAGAAATTTTCCTTTTGGGTCAGCACCTGCCCCACCACATAGCCATATTCGCCGAACAACGAATTATAGAGGTTGATGAGACGTATCTGACCAATGGATGAGAAAAGCTGACGCTGAGCCACCGCATCAAGTTGTCGCAGAGGCTTCAATACGCCTCTCCCGCAAGCTACCGCACCGCTCGACACAAGTATGATTTCATGACCCATCACGCGAAGTGCTGCTATCTGATCCACAAGTGCCGACATGTTTGTGACATTCGGTTTGCCATCAGGGCGCGTGAGCACATTGCTCCCGACTTTCACGACAATGCGTTTTCCGTCTTTATCTGTTATGTTAAGTCTGTTGTCAATCATAGCGATATTTTGGTTATGAGACGCGCACTTTATTTTGAAGCTCGGAGTCCGCGTATGACAGCGGAGGTGAAGCCGGCATTCTCCATCTCGTTAAGTCCTCGGATGGTTATGCCTCCCGGGGTAGTGACCTTGTCAATTTCACTCTCCGGGTGCGCACCTTCAATCGAAAGCAACGCAGCCGCGCCACGAAGTGTCTGCACTACCATTTTTTGAGCAGCGGAAGCCTTGAATCCAAGTTCTATACCACCTTCTACAGAAGCTCTCACATAGCGCATGGCGTATGCGATTCCACATGAGGCCAAGGCAGTGGCCGCCGGGAGATGTGCCTCATCAATGACCATCGTCTCACCGAGGCAGTTGAACAGAGCTGTTACCTCGTCAATCATCCGGGGAGTGGCATTCACCGGTACAATAAATGTCATTGACTGCGCGACGGTCATAGCCGTGTTGGGCATTGCTATCAGAAGTCCGGCCTTTGAAGTTGCATTACTGTCAAGCCATGTGGCTATTTCACTCCCTTTAATGCCGGCTGCAATAACGACAACATATTGACGGTTAAAGTCAAGCACTGATTTAATCTCCGTGAGGACTTCACGGACAATCCACGGCTTGACGGCGACAATCACAATGTCTGCGGCTTTGACGGCCTCACAATTGTCGTGCGTGACATCTGCACCTTTTGACGAGAGGCTCTCAAGCGGTGCCGATGACGGATTGGAGACATAGAGTTGATAGAGACCGTTGCCGTATTCGAGCAGACCGGAGGCCACGGCTCCACCCATCGCACCGGCACCTAAAACAGCTATTTTCATAGGTTGTGACATTTATAATTATAAACAAAGGAATTTCCATAAATCCCTCGCTGATTCATTTGCATTTTTGGCAAAGGTACTCATTTTATTGTATTAACCATTCCTTACACGCAAAAAAATAATTCAGCCATCCTGCCGAATTTGCGGGATGGCTGAATTGAATTGGGTTGGACTATGGTATCTTGCTGATTATTTCACCACGACTTTGGAAACTTTTGAGCCTTGACGACGGATGAAGATTCCGTTGGCAGGATTGTCAACGCGGATTCCCTGAAGATTGAAGTATTCAACAGGAGCGTCGCTGTTGTCTGCATCAATGCTGTTGATTGCCGACTGATTGTCATCGTAAGGCACGAGCCATTTGGGAGCACCGGTCTGATAGAGAGCCTGCTCGGTGGTTGCGCCGATGGTGAAGTTTCCGGCGGCTGCGTCAGCGAAATCAGGATTGGTGGTGAGAATTGTACCACTCTTGTCATAGCTTGCCTCGCTTTCGGCAAGGTTCTCACCATCGTTGAAATATGTATTGTAGGCAAATGTCATCGGGTTGCTGCCGTTGAAACGGCCACCGGCCATGCGGCGGATGATGTCCTTGCCGCAGTCAAACCAGATGTTTTTCTGAACGTCGAATGCAGAGTATTTCTGACCCTGGATGCCGTTGTAGTTGCCCCACTGGCCGCCAGACTTGATGACCTTATAGAAAGTGTTGCTGATATAGGTCATTGTCTGGAACTCAGTGTTCTTGTCGAAGCCATAGCGGTCAAGGCGTGCGTTGTTGTTGTAGCGGATGAAATATTTTGCCACCTCACCGTTGCCGTAGACTGTAGAGTTCTTGACGGTGAAATCCTTCGCGCCACCGGCCTTGAACGAAACGAGAGCCTCGTTCTCGACGGCTGTTGTGGCGAGCGCGAGTGTGGAGTTGTCGATCGTGAAATCAACCACGCAATACTTGACGTTATTGTCGTAGAAAATTGAATTCTTGATGTTGTTGACAGTCACATTGCTGACAGCAATTTTACCAACGCGATAATAGTCATTTGCTAACTCAACAGCAGGCGTTGTGCTCATAAGGATGAAAGGAGCATCAAGTGCTGAAGCATCAATTGTTGCACCGTTACCGTTGATGACGAGACCTGCACCGGTAACGATTGAAGATGCGAGAGTGTAGCTTGCGCTGTCTGCAAGGTTGATGATAATATTGCCGGGCATCACAACGCTTGCTTTTGCAGCATTGATTGCAGCGATAATGTCGCCGTCAGTTGCCACATTGACGGTGACTTCGCTGACAGGGCCGGTGTAGGGCACAAGCCATTTGGGAGCACCTGTCTGATATGCGGCCTGTGCGGTCTCTGCACCGATTGTGAAGTTTCCGGCGGCTGCATCAGCGAAATCAGGATTGGTGTTGAGAATTGTACCGCTCTTGTCATAGCCTGCCTCGCTTTCGGCAAGGTTCTCACCATCGTTGAAATATGTATTGTAGGCAAATGTCATCGGGTTGCTGCCGTTGAAACGGCCACCGGCCATGCGGCGGATGATGTCCTTGCCGCAGTCAAACCAGATGTTTTTCTGAACGTCGAATGCAGAGTATTTCTGACCCTGGATGCCGTTGTAGTTGCCCCACTGGCCGCCAGACTTGATGACCTTATAGAAAGTGTTGCTGATATAGGTCATTGTCTGGAACTCAGTGTTCTTGTCGAAGCCATAGCGGTCAAGGCGTGCGTTGTTGTTGTAGCGGATGAAATATTTTGCCACCTCACCGTTGCCGTAGACTGTAGAGTTCTTGACGGTGAAATCCTTCGCGCCACCGGCCTTGAACGAAACGAGAGCCTCGTTCTCGACGGCTGTTGTGGCGAGCGCGAGTGTGGAGTTGTCGATCGTGAAATCAACCACGCAATACTTGACGTTATTGTCGTAGAAAATTGAATTCTTGATGTTATTGACAGTCACATTGCTGATTGTTATAGCACCGACGCGAAGATAATCGCTGACAGTATCAGCGGTTGCCTTTTCGTCCATGAGAATGAAAGGAGCATCAAGTGCTGAAGCATCAATTGTTGCACCGTTACCATTGATGACGAGACCTGCACCGGACTGGATGGGGGCGGTCAGCGTATATGACGCACCCTCGGCAAGATTGATGGTGATGTCACCGATGCTATCGAGACCGGCTTTTGCCTCTGTGATGGCAGCAGCAATGTCTGAACCGGCTGCCGGAGTGACAGTCAGAGGATTTGTGGCTGACATCCCTCCTACAGTAAGGAGAAATGCGCCGAACAGCATTAAATTCTGTTTCATAAATTAAAGTTGATGAATTAAAGTTATGGTATTTATAGACTAAGTTGCATATTTTCAGCAAATATATGAATTAATTATGAAATGATAACATTTTCAGCACTTATTTTTCGCATCCCTCCTCAATAAACTCTGAATACGTTAAGTTGGTACGTAATAAAGTGTGATTATGCAAAAACTGATTAACTTTTTTTGCTTACCAATAGACCACAATCCCGAAAAATCACTAAATTTGTGGATGAATTTTGCCGGAGTTGCTTCTCTACTTACGTCGCCGGCATTAACTACGGTTTTAATGATTAGGACTATTGACAATTACAATCTTTCGGGACACAACACTTTTGCCATGAATGTGAAGTGTGGTGTCTTTATGGAATACACATCCCCTGACGACATTCCCTTTATCCTCTCATCAATCCGCAGAGATGTCGAGAGGATGCACATAGGTGCCGGAAGTAATCTTCTGTTCACTGCTGATTATCCCGGTGTGGTACTCCACAGTGCCATTCGTGGAAAAGAAATCATCAGTGAAAGCCCGCAGGAAGTCATTGTGCGTGTTGGCGCAGGAGAGACGATGGACGATTTTGTCCGCTGGGCCTGTGACCGCGAGCTTTGGGGCATCGAAAACCTCTCCGGTATCCCCGGTGAAGTTGGTGCGTCAGCCGTGCAAAACGTCGGTGCATACGGTACTGAGGCCTATGATGCGATTGTGGCCGTCAATGCCTACGACGAAGTCGAGCGCGAATTTGTCACTTTCACGAAAGATGAGTGCCATTATGCCTATCGATACTCAATGTTCAAGCATCCTGACTCCAAGGGACGCTACATTATCCACTCCGTTGACTATTCACTCTCCCCTATCCCCTCGCCTAATCTGTCATACCCCGCACTTCAGGCAACATTCAAGGACACGGATGTCTCAACACTCACGCCCACGGCCATACGTCAGGCTGTAATTGCCATACGCGACACCAAACTGCCGAATCCGGTCACCGTCCCCAGTGCCGGAAGTTTCTTTAAGAATCCTGTCATCAGCGAGGAGCAGTTCAACAGTATTGCCACCCGGGAGAGCGGGACAGACATACCACATTTCAAAGTAGACGGCGGCTATAAAATTCCGGCCGCATGGCTGATTGACCGCTGCGGATGGAAGGGCTATTCCGAGGGTAATGTGGCCGTGTGGCATCTCCAGCCGCTTGTCATCGTGAATCCTGAGAAGAAAGCTGCACCGGATGAAGTCATCGCTCTCGAAAATAAAATCATAGAGTCTGTCAGAGAAAGGTTTGGCATAACTCTCACGCCGGAGGTTGAACACATCTGACCTCTGAGGCATTATTAAGAATACAAAGACGTTTCAACTTTTAAACAACATCACACTCCCGACATGAGCACCTATATTATAGAAGGCGGACACAGACTGAGTGGAAGTATCACACCTCAGGGAGCCAAAAACGAGGCTCTTGAAGTCATCTGTGCCACACTCCTGACATCAGACCCTGTCACCATCCACAATGTGCCTAACATACTCGATGTGGTCAACCTCATAAATCTTCTGAAGGCGATGCGCGTCAAAGTGGACCGTCTCAATGATGACACATATCGGTTTCAGGCAGACGATCTTGACGAAGAATATATTTCGAGTGCGGATTTCGTGTCGCGCTGTGCATCGTTGCGAGGGTCTGTACTTGTCGTGGGTCCGCTTCTCGCAAGACTCGGGCAAGCATATTTTGCAAAGCCGGGTGGTGACAAAATCGGTCGTCGGAGAGTTGACACACACATCACCGGTCTGTCAAAACTCGGTGCGATGATTGCATACAATGAGGAACGCCAGGCATATTATCTCGTAACCGTAAATGGTCTGAAGGGATGCTACATGCTTCTTGATGAAGCCTCCGTGACAGGTACGGCCAACATCATAATGGCTGCCACTCTCGCCGAGGGAGAAACCACAATCTACAATGCCGCCTGCGAGCCATACGTCCAGCAACTTTGCCGAATGCTCGTCGGGATGGGCGCATCAATTGAAGGCATTGGATCAAATCTGCTGCGTATTACAGGCGTGGAGAAATTATCCGGTGCCGAACATACCATTCTCCCTGACATGATTGAGGTAGGAAGTTTTATCGGAATGGCTGCAATCACCCGGAGCGAACTGACCATCAAGGATGTCGGCTATGACCATCTCGGCATTATCCCCGACTCATTCCGGCGGCTCGGTATCAATCTTGAACGTCGTGGCGATGATATTTACATCCCTGCTCAGGATTGCTATGAGATTGAAACGAATCTTGACGGTTCTATCCCGACCATCGCCGATGCCCCCTGGCCCGGACTAACACCGGATTTGCTATCCGTCATGCTCGTTACAGCGACACAATGTAAGGGAAGCGTCCTCATACATCAGAAGATGTTTGAAAGCCGCCTCTTTTTCGTGGACCGACTCATTGACATGGGCGCACAGATCATGCTCTGCGATCCGCACCGTGCTGTTGTCATCGGACTTGATCACAAAGTGCCGTTGAGAGCCAACAAGATGCATTCACCCGACATCCGTGCGGGAATCGCGATGCTTATCGCAGCCATGAGTGCCAAGGGCGTATCGACAATCGACAATATCGATCAGATTGACCGTGGCTATCAGACCATCGATACACGCCTCAATTCAATCGGCGCATGTATCTATCGTCGTGATTGACAAAACATACAGACATTACATTATCATCATAGGGCATGACCAAAATCGGATTGCTATCGCCCTAATGTAAATATTTTTATCTCTCTTGCAATTATCAAGTAATGGAAAATCCGAAACTCCCCTCCGGCGGAAAAACCGGCATAGCGACCTTGGTTAGAAGACTCATAGCCGAGAGCCGTGATGTCGCCGGTCCGTCTGACTACCCTACTCTCAAAAAAATATTGAAGGAAGCCTACGCCGACGGTCGTCCCGTCAATGACCGTCATGGCTTAAACAAAATTGCCCACACGCTGGAGACAGCAATCGCGCTTTGTGTCATGGTCTCCCCCGACCGTAACATGATCATTGCCACAATGCTCCACGGACTTTGCGTAGACGAGACATTGTCGCTTGAGAGTGTCCGGGAGACATGGGGAGAAGATGTCGAGCGGATGGTCAACGGGCTTAAAAAAGTATCGACGCTCTATGGAAAGCAGGGCGTGGTCAAGACCGATAATTTCCGGCGTCTGCTCATGACATTCGCGGAAGATATACGCGTGATAATCATCATGATTGTTGAACGATTGACGCTGATGCGCGCAATCAACCATCATCCTGATGAGAAATTTGTCACCGACACCGCCTTCGAGGCCAACTATCTCTACGCCCCGTTGGCCCATCGTCTCGGTCTGTATAAAATCAAGAGTGAGCTTGAGGATATGTCCCTGAAATATTCAGCAAGGGAAACATATACCAAAATCGCACGAGAACTCAACGAGACCAAGGTGGCACGCGACGCTTATATTGCCGACTTCATAGCCCCGCTCAAAGAAAAACTTGATGCGACAGGCTTGAAATATGAAATCAAAGGGCGTACCAAGTCCATCTACTCAATCTGGAACAAACTTCGCAAGCAGCACGTGGAGCTTTCGGGAATCTACGACCTGTTTGCCATCCGTGTGATTCTTGACGTACCCCTCGAACGAGAAAAGGCCGAGTGTTGGAATGTATATTCTATCGTTGCCGATATGTACACGCCCAACCCTGCGAGAATGAAGGACTGGCTCTCCATCCCCAAGAGCAATGGCTACGAGTCACTGCATACGACGGTGAAAGGTCCTGACAACAAATGGGTCGAGGTGCAGATACGCACTAAGCGCATGGACCTCGTGGCCGAGAAGGGTCTTGCAGCCCACTGGAAATACAAGGGAATCAAGAGCGAGGGAGACCTCGACACATGGATGAACAACATCCGTGACATCCTGGAGACTGCCGACGGTCCGATGGAGCTTATGAAGAATTTCAAGATGGATCTCTATGACAAAGAGGTATTCGTCTTCACTCCGCGCGGTGATCTCTACCGGTTGCCATTAGGTGCGACAGTGCTTGACTTTGCATTCAATATCCATTCAAAGCTCGGATGTACGTGTGTAGGTGGTAAAGTCAACGGACGCAACCGTAAGCTCAACTACAAGCTGCATTCAGGTGATACGGTGGAAGTCACGACTGCACCTGGTCAGATGCCTAAACAAGACTGGCTATCATTTGTCGTAACCTCCAAAGCCCGCAACAAGATTCGCCAGACCATAAATGAGCGCGCCAGCCGCTCAGCGGAACTTGGTAAGGAACTTCTTCAACGCCGCTGCAAGAACCGCAAGGTAGAGCTTGAGGAGGGTATGCTCATGCGTGCCATTAAGAAAATGGGTTATAAGACAGTCACCGATTTCTACAAAGCTATCGGCGACGAGGAGATTGATGTCAATGATGTCATAACCCAATACGAGCTGCTTGACAATGCCGACAAACACACGGAGACGGAACGCCGAAGTGCGGAGGAGTTTGAACTTCTCGACAGCAACGACCGCAGTTCCGGTCCGTCGGACGACATACTCATTATCGGTGATAACATCAAGGGGATAAACTATCGGCTCTCTAAATGCTGCAATCCGATTTTCGGCGACGATGTCTTCGGATTCGTGTCGGCCGAAGGTGTGATAAAGATTCACCGTCTTGACTGCCCCAACGCCCAGCACATACGCTATAAATATCCCTATCGTGTGATCCGCACACGTTGGTCAGGCAAAGTCGGAAGCCGTTTCGCGGCCACTCTGCGCATTGTCGGCAATGACGACATTGAAATAGTGACCAACATCACTTCGATTATAAACAAAGAAAAGGATGTCACCCTGCGCAACATCTCAATTGATTCGTCCGATGGAATCTTTTCCGGCTTCATTGTCGTGGGCATAAGTGACACATCCGCACTCAATAACCTTATAAAGAAAATTAAAACCGTAAAAGGCGTAAAAGATGTCGAACGTAGTAACTGACCATATTTCAAACATTAGCCTCTCCGCCGTCATGTCGCTGGCACTGATGGCGTGTTCATGCGGAGGCAATGGTGACACGGAGAAAGCACAAGCCTTGCTCGATGAAGCCCAATCAGCATTTGAAGCTAAGGATTTCAGCCGTGCGATAACCTTGACTGATTCTATCAAGAATGCCTATCCGCGCGAAATTGACGTGCGACGGGAGGCCCTGCATCTCTCCACCAAAGCGACTGAAGGACTCACCTTGCAGCGACTCCAGCAAGCCGACTCGCTGTCCGCCGTGCTCGCTGTCCGTGGCGATTCACTCCAAAGACTCATCAAATTCGTCCCGAATCCGATTGAAGGATATTATGTCGCTGCATCAGTCGATCCAACTAAGTTCTTCGGGACAAACGGTATCCAGGCCCGCGTCAGTCCCGATGGCGATTTCTACCTCATGTCCTCACTGAAGACCAAGAAGGTGAACAGTACATCAATTGAGGTCAGTACGGATGGAGGGAGTGCATCGACCTCGACAGTGGCTCATGACGGAGAGCGCAACGACCGCTCGATGGGTGCCGAGGTCATCACATTTATAGGTGCCGAATGTGACAGTGTCGGACATTTTATCGCTGACAATTCAAACCGTCCCATCACGTTGACCTTCATAGGGTCTTCGACATATTCAATGCCTCTCCCTGAAAAGCAAGTTCAGGAGACAGCCCTACTCTACGATTATGCCACCACACTGCGACGTTTCAAAGTAGCGTCCTTGGAGAAGGAGCGTCTCAGCCGTGCGGTTGAGATTGCCCGCAGTCAGGCGGCACGTACATACGTAGAGAAAGAGTCCGAAGAAAAATAAGTGGGAGTATCTCATATCAAAAAACAAACCTACCGATGACTGAAGAAAAGAAACCGGGCAAAATTGCCCTATGGATTGAACACACGAAGTCTCGTGCAATCGCTCTTTGGGAGTATTGTTCAGAGGGAGTATGGAAAGATAAGCGTGATACGCTGAAAGTCAACACAGTCAAGACGCTTAATCTTACAGTGCGTTCATTCATGAGTTCCGATCTCCAGTCGTCGGCATGTGCGTTGACTTACCGTACGCTCCTTGCCATTGTCCCGGCTCTTGCCCTCCTCTTTGCCATCGGGCGTGGATTCGGCTTTCAGAACATACTTCAGTCGCAGCTCTATCAATATTTTCCATCGCAGCGCAAGGCTCTCGAAATGGCATTCTCGTTCGTGGATTCATGTCTCGAACAAGCCTCAGAGGGACTTTTTGTCGGCGTTGGTATCATCTTCCTCCTATGGACGTTGATCTCTTTGTTGGATTCGGTCGAAACCTCATTCAATGACATTTGGGGGGTGAAGATTGACCGTCCTATAACCCGGAAAGTTACCGACTACCTCGCAATATGCATCATTCTGCCGGTGCTCATGATTTGTTCGGGTGGATTGCGCATCCTCGTCTCGGCAACCATCCAGAAGTTTCTGCCGTTTGACTTCATCGGTCCCGTGGTGAGCGATTTACTGGATTTGGCTTCCATACTGCTGGGTTGCCTGTTTTTCGCCGGTGCCTACGTGATGATTCCCAACACGAAAGTGAAATTTCATAATGCTCTTGTCACCGGTGTCATAGCGGGTATCGCTTTCCAGATTCTGCAATGGCTGTTCGTGTCGGGACAGATATATGTCGCCAAGTATAATGCCATCTATGGCAGCTTCTCCTTCCTGCCATTGATGTTGATATGGATGCAGTTGTCTTGGCTGATTACTCTGACGGGGGCTTTGATATGCCGCTCATCGCAAGACATCTTCTTCTTCTCCTACGAGAATCAGATAGACAATATCTCAGGCTCATATCGCCGCAAGGTCTGTCTCGCTGTTCTGACGGTAATCCTGAAACGTTTCAAAGATGGTTCTGCCCCGCTGAATGTGGCTGACATTTCATCGACTTTCACTATACCTCCGAGATTGACCACACTTGTTGTCAATTTCCTGATGGAGTGTGACCTCATAGCGCGTCTTGCCCCGAAAGAGAGCAGTGAGACTGATCCGGATGCGCCATTCATTCCGACCACAAGCCCGGACCATTATACGCTCGGACATGTGATGGACGTTCTGTCTAATCATGGTGAGGATTGTTTTCTCCCGGCGTTCGACGAGGAATTCAAACCCCTGATTGATCTGTGTGATAAGCTTGATTTGGAATACCGTCAACATGCCGACTCTGTGCTCCTGAGCGAAATCCACATGCCTCTCCCTGACAAACAATCGTAAAAATATACAATCTATTCAATTGTTTTCTTCAATAACCAAACATTAATCGTACTTATCATGAAAGAAGTAATCTCAACCAAGGCCGCTCCCGGTGCAATCGGGCCTTACAGCCAGGCAATCAAAGTGGGCAACATGCTTTATTGCTCAGGACAAATACCTGTCAATCCCGCAACCGGGACAATTCCGGAGGGTATCAAGGCCCAGACTGCTCAGTCGCTTGCAAACGTTAAAGCCATCCTCGCCGAAGCCGGCGCAAGCATCGAGAATGTCGTAAAGACAACAGTCTTTCTCGCTGACATGAGTCTCTTTGGAGAAATGAACGAGGTTTATGCTCAGAATTTCACCGAACCTTTCCCTGCCCGTTCCGCTGTTGCCGTGCGCGAACTTCCCAAACAAGTTCTTGTTGAAATCGAAGTCATAGCCATTCTTTAGATAGAATCTATAACAGAAAGAGAGGGTCACGGACTGCATGAAGTCTGTGACCCTCTCGATTGTTTATGGACAAAATGATGGTAGAGAGGAGAATATTGCCCGATTTATCCGAAAATGGATGAGGAATGAGGGAGGAGAATGAAGCGGGAGGAGAGGTTGATCCCCGAAAGGAATGAACATTCAATAAGGTCTTATCATTCGGCACCTGACAGGTCAACTGCATAAATGCCTCGCCGACCGGTGGGATAGACTCCGCGAAGAATCATCACTTTTTCATCACCGTTGCCTTGCATGATGGACTTATAGATTTTCTCCACGTCATCGGGAGAACTTACACGGCTGTTGTTGATTGAATAGATGATGAAGCCATCTTTCACACCTGAGTCACGGAAGCGACCATCCGAGAGACCGGCCACCTGAACACCATTACTCAAACCGAGCTGACGGAGTGTCGATTCGTCCATCTTCTTGAATGCACAACCGAGATCCGTGATGTCACCGGCCTTTGTCACCTGCATTGTCCCTTGCGGATTTCTCAAGGTTACGTCAACGGTGTTGGTTTTGTTGTCACGGACATACGTCACCTTGATTTTATCTCCTGGACGATGTTTTGCCACTTGCTCCTGGAGCTGAGCCACGTTGTCAGTGTTCATATCGTCAATCTTGATGATGACATCATTTTTCTGTATGCCGGCTTCTTTCGCCGAACTGCGGTCGGTCACTTCACCGACATAGACACCTTTGGAAACTGCGGTAATGCCATGTTCCTTGGCAATTTCATTGCTGAGATCCATGATTGAAATGCCGAGGACAGCACGCTGGACAGTACCATACTGACGAAGGTCGCCCATGACCTTGCGGACAATTGATGTTGGAATTGCGAAAGAGTAACCTGCATAGTTGCCGGTCTGGCTGTAAATGGCAGTATTTATGCCGATGAGTTCGCCTGCGAGATTCACCAACGCGCCTCCCGAGTTGCCGGGATTGACGGCAGCATCTGTCTGAATATAGGATTCTATGCCCATACGTCCGCGATTGCTGCCCCCAATGCTACGACCTTTGGCCGACACAATACCGGTTGTGACCGTGGAAGTGAAACCGAAGGGATTGCCGACAGCAAGTACCCACTCGCCGACTTTCAGAGCGTCACTGTCGCCCATCGGGATGACATGGAGATCTGTGGCATCAATTTTAATGAGGGCAAGGTCGGTCGTTGCATCCGAACCGATGACGGTTGCATCAAACGTGCGATTGTCATTGAGAGTTACCTCAAGGCGTTCGGCCTCGTCAATCACATGATTGTTGGTCACAATATAACCGTCGGTACTGATGATCACACCCGAACCAAGTCCTGAGGGTTGCTGATGCTGACTTTCCTGCTGCTGTTGACGGGGCTGACTGCGACGGTTGCTCCCGGGATTACCGAAAAAATATTCAAGGAACGGATCGCCGAAAAAGCCTCCGCCATTACCTTGACTGTAACCACGCGGAGTAATATAACTTTTGATTGATACAACCCCGTTGATAGTGCTTTCAGCCGCCGTAGTGAAATCAGAATGATTGGCGGGAAGCTGAGAGACATTGGTGAGGCGTCCTGCCACTGCTGTACCCTGATCAAAAAGTTCAGTGTAGGTCAGTGCATCTTCTGAATCATTAAACAATGTACGCTTCATTGCGACAGCGGTCACTGCCGAGCTGATGATAGCTGTACCGGCAGCCAACATGATGATTTTTCCAGTTAATTTCATTGCGTTTTAACTTATCTGAGATTGTGTGGTTTATTTCTGATGAATTTCAAGCAGTGATTGTGTGATGACTGCACCGAATGTTGGCGGGAGCAGATCTGTGTTTCATGCTTTCTGACTATTAGACGGCAAAAACCATGCAATGTTACATTGCAAAACGGTGAGTTTAAAATAAATTAAGAGCTTTTTCGCCCTATTTAAGATATATTTAGTCCATACGCCCAATATATGTTGTTTTGTTAAAACGAAACTGTCACTTTTTTTCGCTAATTTTGCCAAATGATGTCAAAGAAGTCATTTATATTGCTCCTACCGGCTGTCATAGCCTTATTTCTCGTGTCATGTGGCAGCATGAAGAACACTGCCACTGTCAGGAGGCAGGACTCGAATGTCCGTGGTGATTCGCGGTCATTCGCCATACCTAAATCCCTGCCGGCTGAATCCAATGCATTATTGACAGAGGCAAAGTCATGGATAGGGACACCTTATAAGTATGGTGGCGAGGACAAGCATGGGGTTGATTGCTCCGGGCTTGTGGTCAGTGTCTATAGGAGTGCCCTCGACATAAAACTGCCACGGAGTTCAAACGAGCAGGCCGGTTACTGCTCCCCGTTGCAGAAAAATCAGCTCATGCCCGGTGACCTTTTGTTTTTTGCTACCGGACGGTCAAAAAACATCTCTCATGTCGGGATATATGTCGGGGACGGAAAGATGATACACTCCTCCGCCTCAAGCGGTGTGGTTGTGAGTGATATATCGACAGATTATTATCAGCGCACATACGCCGGTGCCGGTTCCGTGGATCGATACAGGGCGATGGTGTCGGGTAAGAAGAATGGGAAACAGTCTGCGCCGGAGCTTCCATCCCCCTCAAAAGCGGCATCCAATCCACCGATAGAATCGGCAAAAGTCACGGGTATGCCAAATGCTGCGACAAACGGCAGCACATCATCGGGATTCACCTTGAAACCCGTAGATTCTCTTCCTCATAAATCCGTAAATGGTACACAGAGAGCAAACAATTCCGGGTCTAACACCGTTAGTGCATCAAGCACACCGGTTGATGCGACCTCAGCCAAAGCCAATCCCTCAGCTCCGGTAGCCAAGAATAATGTCAAGGCCGTTACCGCCAATACTTCCGATAAGAAAGCAGAACCGACAGTTGATGAAGCAAGAAAGGCTGTGCTCAACTCTATCATAGAACAGAAAATTGATTCAATCATGGGTAACAGATAGTTATCTCATATCTATACCTTTCCATTAACACGTTATTTATGGACCGTTCCATTCCACCTAAAGTCTACAATTTTGCACCTCTAATTCTCCCGCCTGCATCTTCTCATATGTTACCCAACGGAATCCATGTACACATTGAGAGTGGAAGTGAGATAGAAGTGAGCCGACTGACTATCGCGCTCCCCGGTGGTGAAGCTGAGTCGCCCAAGCCCGGACTTGCAGCCTGTGCGGCTCTTATGCTTATAGAGGGAACAAAGCGCATGACGGGTGAAGAAATTGCCAATATGCTTGAATATAACGGAGCTTGGGTCAATACGTCAGTCTCACTCCATTATTCATCCGTCATACTTTCGAGTCTGAATGATAAGTTTGCGGATCTGCTCCCGGTTCTTGCCGATATAATTATGTTTCCGACATTCCCGGAGACCGCGACGGCCAATATCCTTCAGAGGCAGGCCGCCAAAATAGACATCGAACATGAGAAAGTGGCCTTCCTCGCCGACAAGGCCATCCGTCCTCTTGCCTATGGGGAAGATAATCCACTTGCAAGGACCGAGACATCGTCGCAGATAAAGTCATTCACATCAGCAGAGTTGTCAGATTTCCATTATTCGCGGATTGATCCTGCAAATATCCACGTGTTCCTTGCCGGAAACATCACCGATAAAATGGTACGCACGGTTGACATGATTTTCTCACGTTTCCCTGCGCATAAAGGACCGGAATTGCGCCATATCATCTTCCCTCCATTCCCGACGAAACCTGAACGCGTTGACATAAACGTCGAACACGCAAGACAGAGTGCTGTGAAGATGATGATCCCGACGATCGGTCGCAGCGATAATGATTTCGTGCCGTTGCGGGCGGCTGTCATCGCCCTTGGCGGATATTTCGGCAGCAGACTGATGCTTAACATCCGCGAAGACAAGGGGCTGACGTATGGAATTTCCGCTGTGCTCATTGGCTATGTGGAGCGCAGTTTCGTGACCATAGCGACACAGACTGACGGCTCTACGAAGGAGGAAGTGATAAATCTTATCGGAGAGGAAATCGAAAAGATGAAGGATGTGGCGACATATACGGATGATGAAATCAAACGACTCTCGAAATTTATTCTCTCCAATCTCGCGACCACTCTCGACACGCCGTTCAGCCGTATGGATTACGTTCAGACTCATATATTTGCCGACACGCCTGATGATTATTTCGAGCAACAGGAATCACTTGCCAGAAAGCTGACACCCGAGATCCTTGCAGAGATGGCTCGCAAATACTTTGACCGTTCAAAAATGATCATTGCGACAGCCGGAAATTGACGAACTGCCAATTATAGAAATTTAGGCGTAATACACGCTCTTATTTTATCGGGATTTTGTAAATTTGCATTTGGATTTGCCGCAGGGCTTGTCCGTGGCAACATACATAATTCATACTTATCCGGATTGCAAGATGTTTGATATTGAACTCACACCAACTATAATCATACTGCTCGCTTCAACGCTCATCAGTTCCGCCTATCTCCTTTTTGGATTCCGTCACTACATATCGTCAGTCAGGCAACGTGTCATCAATGATAACGATGCGCCATTTCCTGCCGATCCATCGGTCTATCCCTCTGTATCTGTCATAGTATATTCCGAGGATGATGCAGAGAATCTTGAGACACTGCTCCCTCAGATTCTTGAACAGGACTACGAAAGCCGTTTTGAAGTCATTGTGGTCAATGACGGTGCAGTCTCATCGACCAAGGATGTGATAGCGCGCCTTGAGCCTAAATACCCGAATCTCTACATGACCTTCACGCCTCTCGATTCAAGGTCGCTGTCACGCAAAAAACTTGCAATCACTCTTGGCATAAAGGCAGCCCGCTATGAGATAGTGCTCCTCACTACCGGCGATTGCCGCATCGAGTCGAAGACATGGATGAAGTGCATGGCGCGCCACTTTGTCAGCGGTAAAGAAATCGTCCTTGGCTATGCCACTCCTCTCATCCCGGAGGAGGCCTCAAATCCTTGGAAGCGGTTGCACTCATTCGATCAAGTACGCACGGCCATTGAGTATCTCTCGTGGGCGATTGCCGGTCATCCCTACCGAGGCAACTGCCATAATCTCGCCTATCGCCGCTCTGTTTTTTTCAAAAACAAAGGCTTCTCACGTTCATTGCATCTGAAATATGGCGATGATGATGTTTTCGTCAACGAAGTGGCAACATCGTCCAACACGGTGGTCGAGCTGTCAACAGCCTCCATTGTAGAGGTGTTTGACCGCTATCCGCAGGTCAGCCATCGCAATACCAAACTCCGCTACGATTATACCGCCAAGTCAATCCATTCAAAGTCACGTCTGTTTTTCGGATCATGCTCACTTGCATGGTGGATTCTGACAGCTACCGCCATCGCCCTCTCGATTGTCGGATGGCCGTCAATCATACCGATGATTGTTGCATGTGTGGTGTGGATAGCGACCACGCTTACAATCATGTTTGCATGGAAGAAGACCTCGCTTGCGTTAGGTTCTCGCAAGTTGTTCATGACGGTGCCTTGGTTCTTGACATTTGAGCCTGTATACAATCTCTATTACCGTCTGAAAGGCTTCCTTAAACGTGGGCAGAATCTGTCGTGGAACTAAAGGGTCATCCAATGAAAGGCACTATCGAGATTAATGGCCTCAGACTGTTTGCACGGCATGGTGTGTTTGACGAAGAACGCATCAACGGCAACACGTTTGAACTGACGGTCCATCTGCAATATCCCATCGGACAAGCGATGATGACGGACGATGTCAACGACACCCTTAACTATGCCGATGCGATTGAAGTGATCCGTAGAGAGATGGAAACGCCCTCAAAATTACTCGAACATGTGGTCAAGCGCATCCATGACGCACTTGTCAGCAAGTATCCGGCAATAGAATCCGGCATGATAGAACTAACGAAACTCAATCCACCGATACCCTACGATATTGCCGGCACTGCTGTCAAAATAGAGTGGTAGCCGACATTACCGACACAAAATAAAGAAAAAACAAACACTCAGAAAATATGTCAAAATCTACACCTGTCCTGCTTCTCACAGGCTATCTCGGAAGTGGCAAGACCACACTTGTCAATCATATTCTCACCAACGAGCGTGGCATAAGGTTTGCCGTCATCGTCAATGACATCGGCGAAGTCAACATTGATGCCGATCTGATCCAGCGTGGCGGAATCGTGGATACAAAAGACGATTCACTCGTCGCGCTTCAAAACGGCTGTATATGCTGCACTCTGAAGATGGATCTCGTGAAGCAGATTGACGACATCCTCGCGATGGGCAAGTTTGACTATATTGTCATCGAGGCCAGCGGTATTTGTGAGCCTGCTCCAATCGCCCAGACCATTTGCTCAATACCTCAGATGGGAGCTGATTTCACTAAGAACGGTTATCCGCGCCTTGACTGCATCGCGACTGTGGTCGATGCACTCCGTATGCAGGACGAATTTGCTTGCGGTGAGGATCTCACCTCCACGGAGCATGACGAGGAGGACATTGCCAATCTCGTCATCCAACAGATTGAGTTCTGCAATATAATCATTCTCAACAAAGTGTCTGAAGTCACCGAGAAGGAGAAGGGACGCATACGTACCATCATTAAGACACTCAATCCTGGTGCGAAAATCATCGAATGTGACTATGCCAACGTTGACATTGAGGAGCTAATCAACACGGGGCTGTTCAATTTCAACGAAGTTGCCACATCGGCTACGTGGGTACAGGAGATAGAGAAGCCCGTTGAGCAGATTGAGGAGGAGGAACACCATCATCACCACCATCACGAGGATGAACACCATCATCATGACCATGACCACGACGATGATGATGATGACGACGATGACGGACATGAACACCATCACCACCATCATGAGCATGACGGTGAGTGTTCCTGCGGACATCACCACCACCATCACCACGACGAGGGAGAGGCTGAGGAATATGGCATAGGTTCGTTTGTCTATTTCCGTCGTCCTGCCTTTGACCTTAACAAATTCGATTACTTCGCCGCAAACAAGTGGCCGAAGAATATCATACGTTCAAAAGGAATATGCTATTTCGGTAATAACCCCGACATGTCCTATCTCTTTGAGAGTGCCGGTCGTCAAAAACAGTTGCGTGAGGCCGGTATGTGGTTTGCAACTGCTCCGGAAGATGAACTCAGAGAGCTTGTGGCACAGGATCCAAGCATCATGCGCGATTGGGACGAGGATTACGGGGACAGGATGATCAAACTCGTGTTCATTGGTCAGAATCTCGACCGGAAAGCCATTACGGAAGCACTTGACGCGTGTCTTGACCTATGAGACCATATCTTCTGGTCGAGGAACTGACCAAAAGCTACGGCGACCGGATGCTGTTTGACTCTGTCACCTTCGGAGTGAACGAAGGTGACAAGATCGGCCTTATAGCCAAAAACGGTACCGGCAAGTCCACACTGCTCCGCATACTCTCAGGCAAGGAATCGCCGGACAGCGGCAGCGTCACCTTCCGCAATGACCTGCGCGTGGGCTTCCTCGCGCAAATGCCCGATTTCGATCAGGGAAAATCAATCATGGACAACCTGCTTGAGACTGTCAATCCGGAGCAGCATGAGGAGTGGGGACATGAGGACCGCATACGGCAAATGCTCTCGCAACTCGGCATTGATGATTCTGAGCAGAGTGTTGACCACCTGTCAGGTGGTCAACTCAAGCGTGTGGCTCTCGCTCAAGTGCTTCTCGGCAATCCCGATTTGTTGATTCTCGATGAGCCTACCAACCACCTTGATCTCGCATCGGTGGAATGGCTTGAGAATTATCTCACACGCACGCGGGTGACCCTTCTTATGGTCACGCATGACCGATATTTCCTTGATCGGGTATGCAATCGGATAATCGAAATTGATATGTGTCAGATTTTCACCTACGAAGGGAATTTCGACATGTACCTGCGTCGGCGTGCAGAGCGGATCGAAGCACTGACCGGCGAGCTTGCCAAGGTGAAAAACCGGCTTCGGAAAGAGCAGGAATGGATGAGACGGCAGCCGCAGGCGCGTGGCGGCAAGGCTCGCTACCGTATCAACGCTTTCTATGATCTCAAGGAGCGGTCACGTGCCAACTATGACGAAAAGCAGATTGATCCGACGGAGATTAAATCATCATATATCGGCTCGAAAATCTTTGAAGCCGAGGGTATCTCAAAGCGTTTCGGCGACAAGGTGATACTCGATGACTTCTCCTATATCTTCGCCCGCTATGAGAAGCTCGGCATCATCGGTGGCAATGGGGTCGGGAAATCGACTTTTGTCAAAATGCTCCAGGGGCTTATTGCTCCCGATAGCGGTGAATGGAATGTGGGTGAGACGGTGCGTTTCGGCTACTATTCGCAGGAAGGTCTGCAACTGCCCCCCGGAAAGAAAGTGATCGATGCGATAACTGACATCACGGAGGATGTCGTGGTCAACGGTACCATCCACTACTCTCCCATGCAATTTCTCAATCGCTTTCTTTTCTCTCCGGCCGATCAGCAGAAGTACATCTCGACACTCAGCGGTGGCGAGCTTCGCCGACTGAATCTCGCGGCAGTACTTATCAAGCAGCCAAATTTTCTTATACTCGACGAGCCGACAAATGATCTTGACATCATGACGCTCGGCATTCTTGAAGAATATCTGAGGGAATTCAAGGGCTGTGTGATCATAATTTCTCATGACCGTTACTTCCTTGATTCGATTGTCGATCATCTCTTTGTCATGGAAGGCAACGGGGTCATTAAGGACTTCCCCGGTAACTACACCGACTATCGTGACTATCTAAAGGAACGTAGTAAGGCCATTCAGTCCACCGACAAGCAGACACAGCAGACCGCCAAAGAGACAAGGAGGGAAAACGTTCGTCCGCCAAAACTCACATTCAAGGAACGTAAGGAATTGGAATCGCTGACTCGCGAAATCGATGAACTGACCGATGAGAAAAATGCTCTTGAGGCCCTGTTCAATTCCGGCACAACGATAAGCGACATCGCCGAGAAAGCGCGCCGCTACAATGAGCTGAAGGATATCCTCGACGAAAAAGAGCTGCGATGGCTCGAACTATCAGAGAAAGAATAGGAGTTGCCATCAATGAACTGACAATGGTAGCCCTACTCCTATCCTCTCGTCTTTATGGATTGTAGAGATCCGGATTGAAGAAGTCAGCTATGTCGCGGGCGTTCTCAAGAGCTTTGGCTGCCGGTCCGTCAGGATTGATCATGGCTGCTTTGGTATAGTCGCCTGTCGCGCCTGCGCGGTCTCCGAGTCTCCATCGGAGTTTGCCTCGTTCAAATAGAAGATCTCCATTTTCGGGACATGTTGCCACCATACTGTCAAGCATGGACAATGCTTCTTCCAGTCGGCCTTCTGAAATCAAATCTCTGTATGTTTGCATGAATCTACGTGTTTAAGCGGCTATTAAAAGGAGATGGTGAGATTCCGACATCTCCACATTACGGCATACAAAACTAATAAAAAGAAATGTCATCCACAATGAAAAAACTTCAGATTATGCTTGCAACCGTAATGGTGGCAGCACTCAGTGTCATGGCAGCCGATCCCACTGCTACAACCTACACTTTCGCAGAGTGCCAAGGCTCAGCCGTCCCCTATCCCGACCGGGAAGCCGATGGACTTGCCTATCCCGACTCTCTGACCCCGGTATTTCTCAACCATGTAGGGCGACACGGAGCGAGGTTTCTTTCATCATCGAAATACACGACAATGCTCCTTCGGCTTCTCGGTCGTGCCGACAGCCTGAACACCATCACACCGATGGGTCGGGAACTGACCGATATTTGCAAGTTCATCGTGACAAAGACTGCCGGACGCTGGGGCGCGCTTGATTCACTCGGCATGGCGGAGCAGAGAGCCATAGCTTCAAGGGCGTTCATGGCATACCCAACGCTGTTTGACGGTACGAAAATCAATGCCATCTCCTCCTATGTCCCACGCTGCGTAATGTCAATGTATGAGTTTACCCATCAATTGACGCGGCTCAACAATAAGGTTGAGATATACACTTCCTCCGGACGGCAGAACTCTTCGCTGCTGAGACCGTGGGACAATGACGAGGCATACAAGGATTATATCGCATCCGAGGAGTGGCACAAAGTATATGAGGATTATCTTGACGAAGAAGTCCCTGTCTCCGTGGCAGAGAGGGCACTGGGACGCACTTATCCATTCAATGAAGGCGAAGCACGCGATGTGAGCATGACAATCTACAAAGTCCTCGCCGGATGTGCTGCCTCAGGCATTGGACTTGACCTCGCAAAATACTTCACGCAGCCTGAAATAAATGCACTCTGGCGCGTTGAAAACCTGCATCACTATCTCACCCATTCTGCATCAACTCTCTCGACCGCTCCCCCGGCACTTGCGGCTGCGTTGCTATCAGAACTGATTGCCACAATTGACGGTGCTGTCTCTAATGAAAATTCTTTCAGTGTCATGCTTCGTTTCGCTCATGCCGAGACGCTCATGCCTCTGTTGGCTCTCATGCACATCCACGGCTGCTATTATCTGACCAACTATTTCGACACGGTGGGACTTCATTGGCGTGACTTCTTCGTTGTCCCCATGGCTTCCAATCTCCAGATGATTCTATTCCGTTCACAGAGCGGTCAGTACTATGTCAGGACAGACCTTAACGAGATTCCCGTACCGCTAATCCCCGGGCGGCAGACCATATACATCCCCTGGGCGACAGCACGCGACTATCTCACCCGCTGCCTCCCGTTCGATATGCAGTTTTGAGATCAGCTTCCTATAAAGCGATCAGCGTTTCCATATAAAAACCGTGCAAATTTGAAATCCAATTTTAAATTTGCACGGTTTTTATATGGATGGTAATACTCCTATTTATAAGCTACTTGGAGTGGAATCACTTATTGTTATTATTTCTCTTTCGCTTTGAGTATGTGCTCCAATAAGGAAAGTCGCACTGCGATTCGAGGTCATTTTCAAGATTGTCGGGGAGTGAGGCAAAGAAGTCATGCCCGGTGATGGCTTCAACTGAATCGATAGGGACAGCACATCGTTGCATTCCTCCCTCCGGTTTCTCGTTGGGCATAATGAAACCAATGCCACGCGGAGGGTTGGCGTATGGCGAGATGATGACTTTGAAGAATTGACGTGGAACATATACACGGGTATCACCTATATATTCAATCGGATTTCCATCAATTACAGGACCGCAGACAATATAGATGGCACTGTCGATAGCCGCCCATTGACGGCATTTTTCCTCAAGATTTTTCCATGTACCGGCGTTGAGACTCTTGGCCTGCGGACAAATATTAGTCATGTAAAATGTCTGACGCATGGCCTCTTTGTCCCAACGCATGTCGCCCGCAGGGGCCATGTGTCCACGATCATAGCCGGAATAATTGTAGTCCCACGTCTCAGCACTCGTTTCAATGTCAGGGTCGGCTGTGAAGCGGTCACTACGCGTCACCGTGCCGTCAGTCTCATCTGCAAGCAGCTCCCACGACACCCAGTTTGGTATATGGTAGCGCGGATTGAACGAGATGTCCATCCCCACGTATGATTTCCTTATCTCATCCAGCGTGGGATTGGTCTTCACATCCATCAAATCACCGAAAGCCGTGTAGCCTGCCGTATTCTCACGGGCAGGCTGCGTGTGTCCTTCAAGACGAGAACCGAGATATGTACATGCCGCAAGGAGGATAACGATGAGAGCCAAGCGCGAAATCTTCCATGTGACCGTGGATTTCGAGGCTGCACGTTTTGACGGGCCTGATGAACGTTTATTGCGTTTTGTTGTCATGTCAAAAGTCTATTCGGTTGATGATTCTACCAATTTCAGCCGCGTCAGCTACACTTATACCTGATCCTATCGGAAGGCTTACAATCTCGTCGGCAAGCCTGTCGGTCACAGGGAGCGACTGATGAAAGAGTGATTCATAGCAAGGTTGCCTATGAGGCGGGACGGCATAATGAATGTCAGTCCCCACACCTTCCCTTGCGAGATTGACCATGAACGCAGTGCGTTTCTGTGCAGGCACACGGATCACGTATTGGTGCCACACATTGTCAGTGACCTCGCGACTCATCATGGGGAGAATTACGGATTGGCGGTCGATTGTACGGTTATATGCAAGCGCACGGGCGAACCGGTCGGCGTTCTCATCGGTGAGATGCGGAAGTTTGACGCGAAGCATTGCAGCCTGTATGGGATCGAGACGGCAGTTGAGACCACGGTAGATGTTATGATACCTGCGGTCGGATCCATAATTGGCAAGAGCGCGCACGGTGAGCGCAAGGTCACGGTCGGCAGTCAGCACCGCCCCACCGTCGCCGAGTGCCCCGATGTTTTTGGTCGGATAGAAACTGATGGCGGCCGCGTCGCCGAGTGCACCGGCGTGGTGCGAGTCATGAAGTCCGTCAGCCAGAGTGCGTGCGCCGAGAGCCTGTGCGCAATCCTCGATGATTTTCAGTCCGTGGCGACGCGCTGTGGCAACAAGCTCGCCATCCCATGCCACTCGTCCGTAGAGATGCACCGTCATGATAGCGCGTGTACGTTCCGTAATCGCATCTTCAATCAGAGAGGTATTAATGTTCATGGTGCGCTCGTCAATGTCAACCGGCATAGGTGTCAGTCCGTTGTCAGAGATGGCGAGGACAGAGGCGATATAAGTGTTGGCCGGATAGATGACCTCATCGCCATCGGAAAGTATGCCCATCTCCTTGTAGGCACGAAGAATCAGACGCAAAGCGTCGAGACCGTTGCTGACACCTATTGCGTATGGCGATCCGGTCAGACTCGAAAGCTCGTCCTCAAGCATTCCGACCTCATCGCCTCCTATATATCGTCCGCTACGGATTACTCGTTCCGCCGCCTCCACAAGCTCATCCATGTAAGGCTCGTTGACTTTCCCGAGATCAAGAAAAGGATATTTCATAAACGACAGTCGCTTTCTAATGCCATATGTTTGAATTCTTCATAGTCACGCACATATTCATCCGGGTCATAGAGAATCGAGGTCATGACAAGACATACACTTCCCGAAGCAAAATTGTCGAGAGTGCGCCAGTAGCCCGGAGGGATGTAAAGGCCTTCGTATGGCCGGTTGAGCATATAGGTCATCCAAGTAAAGCCATCGAAAAGATTGACATTGAAACATCCGTTGACAGCAACGAGCACCGACTGGGCCCTCTTATGAGAATGACCGCCACGGGCTTCGCCTGCGGGGACATCGTAGGTCCAATAGCATCTCGCAATCTCAAACGGGATTTGATCATTGTCCTGAACAAAGGTCAGACTTCCGCGCGGATCATAAATCCTCGGAAGCGAAATCAGGCAAGGTTTATTATTGTCCATATATAATATATGTATATGAAACTTGGTTGATTCACACCACAAAGTTAACCATTTCTGCCCTACCTTGAGACAGGAGAGTTTAAGAAAAAAGCCCGATATGTTGTAAAACACATCGCAGAGAGGCGAAAAAACGAAAATTAATTACTATTTTGCGGTCGATTTCAGAAAAGTCGTCACTTTGACGGCGAGATTCCAATCAATATCTCTCCAAATAAAGCAAACTTCTTACCTAAAACTAAACCTAAACCGATATGAAGGTCTACCAAACAAACGAGATTAAAAACATAGCCTTGCTCGGTAGCAAAGGCTCGGGTAAAACCACACTCGCTGAAGCGATGCTCTACGAGTGTGGAGTTATAAAACGCCGTGGCACCATCGAAGGCAAGAATACCGTCAGCGATTCATTCCCCGTAGAGAAGGAATATGGCTACAGTGTCTTCTCGACCGTCTTCTATGCCGAGTTCCTTAACAAAAAGCTCAACGTCATTGACTGTCCGGGCGCGGATGACTTTGTCGGTAATGCAATCACCGCCCTCAACGTGACCGATACCGGTGTCATCCTCATCAATTCGCAGTATGGCGTTGAAGTTGGTACACAGAACATCTTCCGCACCACCCAGTCGCTGAAGAAGCCCGTCATCTTCGCCCTCAACCAGCTTGATGGCGAGAAAGCCGACTATGAAAACGTCATGGAGCAAATGCGCGAGCATTTCGGAAATAAAATTGTGGCTATCCAGTATCCCCTCCATTGTGGTTCGGGCTTCAATGCCATGATCGATGTCCTCCTTATGAAAAAATATTCATGGGGACCTGAGGGCGGCACTCCTACCATCGAGGAGATTCCGGCCGAGGAAATGGAGAAAGCACATGAGCTTCACCAGGCACTCGTCGAGGCTGCTGCCGAGAACGATGAGACACTCATGGAAAAATTCTTTGACCAAGGTCACCTGACTGAGGACGAAATGCGCGAAGGTATCCGGAAAGGATTGGTAGACCGTTCGATATATCCGGTATTCTGCGTAAGTGCCGCAAAGGACATGGGCGTGCGCCGCATGATGGAATTCCTCGGCAATGTTGTCCCCTTCGTTGAAGATATGCCCGCCCCCGTCACCACCGAAGGTGTGGAGGTCAAGCCTGACAGCAACGGACCGCTCTCCCTCTATTTCTTCAAGACCACTGTCGAGCCGCACATCGGTGAAGTCAGCTATTTCAAGGTCATGTCAGGCACACTCACACCCGGTGTCGATCTTGAAAACGTCACCCGTGGCTCACGCGAACGCATCGCACAGCTCTACTGTGTCTGCGGCAGCATCAAAACTCCGGTTGACAAACTCTGCGCAGGCGACATTGGTGCGACTGTGAAACTCAAGGATGTCCGCACAGGCAACACTCTCGATGCAAAAGACTGCGACTATCAGTTTGATTTCATCCGCTTCCCTGAGCCGAAGTATCGCCGTGCGATCAGACCTGTCACTGAAAGTGACGCAGAGAAACTCATGGGTATCCTCACACGTATGCACGAGGAAGATCCCACATGGGTTGTCGAGCAGTCGAAGGAACTCAAGCAGACCATCCTCTCAGGACAGGGCGAGTTCCATCTTCGCACGCTGAAATGGCGCGTCGAGAACAACGACAAACTTCCAATCGTATTCGATGAGCCGCGTATCCCTTACCGCGAGACTATCACCAAGGCTGCCCGCGCAGACTATCGTCACAAGAAACAGTCCGGAGGTGCAGGCCAGTTCGGCGAAGTCCATCTTATAATCGAACCTTACACCGAGGGAATGCCCGCTCCCGACACCTACAAGTTCGGCAATCAGGAGTACAAGATGAATGTTCGCGACACTCAGGAAATTCCTCTCTCATGGGGTGGAAAACTCGTGGTCCACAACTGCATTGTCGGTGGTGCGATTGATGCCCGCTTCATTCCCGCGATTGTCAAGGGTCTGATGGACCGCATGGAGCAGGGACCTCTCACCGGAAGCTATGCCCGCGATGTCAGAGTGTGCATCTACGATGGAAAAATGCACCCGGTTGACTCGAATGAAATCTCATTCCGTCTTGCCGGCCGCAATGCATTCAGCGAAGCCTTCCGCAATGCAAATCCGAAAGTACTCGAACCCGTCTATGACGTTGACGTGATGGTACCCGCCGATGTAATGGGTGATGTGATGAGTGACCTGCAGGGTCGTCGTGCAATCATCATGGGCATGTCGAGCGACAACGGCTTCGAGAAGATCTCAGCCCGCGTCCCGCTGAAAGAGATGTCATCATATTCGACTGCGCTCTCATCAATCACCGGCGGCCGTTCGGCATTCACGATGAAATTCTCATCCTACGAACTCGTCCCGGGCGATGTCCAGGAAAAACTCCTGAAGGAATATGCCGAGAAAGCTCAGGCTGATGAATGATCATCCATCCCTAAGAAAATGATATAACTCACATTTCTAACCTGACACATTACCGGGAGTGCTGCATCAATCAGATGGTGCAGCACTCTTTTCAATTACCACTTGTCCTTGAAAAAATGACAGAGCCGACAACTAATTCAAGTTGCCGACTCTGTCATTTTTATTTTTCCCCAAATCGTGAGGATAACTATTTATTCCTCCTCTGCAAACATGGGATCCCATGGCGGAAGAAGTGTCGGGGTCTGTTTCAGCACTTCGCGAACTTTGGGAGTGAGATACTTCTTACCTACCACGAGACGGAACATATATTCATTGAACCATTCATCGGTCATGATGAGATGTCCGTCATTAGCACCGTTGCCCCAACTGTTTTCCACCATCCATTTCTTTGGCTGATCGTTGCTGTCGAGGTCAACAGCCACAAGAGTCATGGCATGTGATGAAGCCGATGAATGAGTGCGGATACGGTCGGCCTTGTCCATCCCGAACTTGGTGCCGAAAAGCGAGTCATAGTCGAAATTATTGACATCAAGAAGTCCACGCTCTCTATCAATGAATTTGTTGACGTCGCATGAAAAATACATCGCGTTGTCATCCTTGATTGAGGCGATTGCCATCTGCTTAATATCCTCAATCGGGAGATTTATGTAGGTCCAGTTATAGCCATCATAACCATGACGGTCAAATTCGATCTCATACAGCTTGTAGAATTCGCGTGTGGGATCGTTCATCAACATGACATAGTCATTCTTGAGATCATTGCCCGCAAATGTCTTGTAGAAAGACTGGGGAGTATAAGTCTCGGTGCTGACAGCATTTCCATCCTTGTCGCGGCGGGTCCATGTAAACTCTGTCGGAGGTTCCCCGAGATTGAGGGCGAGCATACGGTAAATTTCGGTGAGCATTTCCTTTTTGCGGGAATCGAGAGCTGCCGCAGCCGCACCGTTGGCCGACATGCGACGCAGTTCGAGACCATCCTCGCGCAGACGCAGTCCGAGCAGACGGCGCATGTCTGCCGTAGCCTTGCTGCTGTTGGTCTCACCCATGACCTCGATGGGCACGACACCATATTTCATGAGATTGTCGGCAATGCCGGTGTATTGACCGCCATCGCTCAACGGATTTGAGAACAGCCAGTCAACCTTACGGTCGTCCTGAGGGAGCGATGCGGTGTCGATGATACCCTGAAGGAACAGATTGGATTTTTCAAGCTGATCCCAGAAGAAGTTGTAGCTCTGAGAGAGTTCGAGTTTGGGCAGGTTGTGGTCACGCATCATCTGGGCGCGGAGCACATTGAGTCCGGTGAAAAGCCAGCAACGTCCCGATGACCGCTGATTGGTGATGCCTTTACTCTTGACGCGATGCGAGAAATTTGCATCAAAATTGCTCTTATTGGCATGGTTTACAGCAAGTGATTTGATCGGATTGTTGGCTATCGCATTGTGCAGAGCCTTATTGGCGGGAGTTTTTTCGTATGCGTTACGGAAGTTGGCTATATCCGCATCCGAAATGCCACCATTGCCCGGTGTCCCTGCAAAAACAGAGGGCATACCCATCGCAAATGCTGCCCCGAATAACAATAATGTTTTTTTCATTGGTATGATGATTAACTGGTTAATTTTTTGTTATGCAAATTTAAAGATTTTCCGTGAACTTCTGAAACACTGATAAAAAAATAATAGATTGTAGAGTCAACTGGCAAGTGCAAAATTAGACAATTCATTTGAAGAACTTTTTTTAGAGGTAAAAGACCGAGAAATAATATATAATTTAAGTTTCGCAAGTTCAACTTGCGGTTGACAAATTGTAAAATTTACA
>JAMPHF010000005.1 GCA_023663525.1 Bacteroides sp. | reverse complement strand
GTGCCGGAGTCAAGGATGACACAACGTCAACCTCGACTCCGGCTTTTTTATGCGCTTCAGGATTGATGTTCAATTTATTTTATGTACCTTTGTGACGAGAATAATCAGTTAATATCAGACATACTCTTAATAGTTTCAATCAGGATTGATTTGTGGTGTAGAGTTATTCTCATGAATATGAAAGTTTCCAAGGTAAAAAAATACATAGTATCGTTGCTGGTGTTTGTGGTGGCCAATGAGGTTTCTGCCGATGAGCCGTTGCATTATGACATATCTCTGACGGGGGGAGTCGGATCAAATACGTTTGCCCCATATTACATATCTTCGCTGCGTCATGGCCGCTTCACTCAGGCTGATAATCTTCAGGCTGAGGTCTCGACATGGAAAGACATGGACTTGACAAAACGTTTCTCATACGGATTTGGAGTTGATATTGTCGGCGGTCTCGCCTCCTCAACCACCTATGAGCGTTATGATGTCAAGAAAGATGGTTGGATTTCACATCAGGAAAGGCCTTCGGCCGTGTGGTTGCAGCAATTGTATGGTCAGTTGAAGTTTCGGGGTGTGTTCATGCAGTTGGGTTTGAAAGAGCAGAAGTCTGCATTTCTGAATCAGGAATTGACCAGTGGTGACCTTGTCGAGAGCGGTAACACACGTCCTATGCCTCAGATCCGTGCAGGTTTTTTGGATTTTCAGGACATCCCGCTGACCAATGGATGGTTGCAAATCTCGGGTGAGGGCGCATTCGGTTTCATGCTCGATGACGGCTGGTGGAAAAACCATTACAATTATTACAGCAGGCACATCACAACTCATCAATTGTATAATTATAAGCGTGCATATTTCCGGACGAAACCGTCAGAGCGATTCTCGGTGCTGTTCGGTTTGCAGGCGGCCGCAACTTTCGGCGGTACAACGACCTGGTACACACAGGGAGTCGTTACCAAACGCATGAAGCATCCAAGCAGCCTGCGCTATTTTCTCAAAATGCTGTTCCCGATGGAGGATGGTGGAGAGGGTTTCTATTCCGGAAATCATCTCGGCTCGTGGGATTTGCGTATGCGCTACAGATTGAGAAACGGAGACAAGGTGTCACTTTACTCATCCTGGCTTTGGGATGACGGATCTGGCATTGGTAAACTGAACGGTTTCGACGGCCTATGGGGAGCTGAATATAAGTCTGCCCGCGATAGTTATGTCAATGGCGTTGTGGTGGAATATTTTGATTTCACAAATCAAAGCGGTCCGATTCATTTCAACCCCTCCGACTATCCCGGGTGCACGCTGCCGGGACATGTCTCGGGTGCCGATGACTATTACAATAATGCTTCATACAACGCGTATTCATATTTCGGGATGGCTCTCGGTACGCCGGTCATGATGTCGCCCCTCTATAATCGCGACGGCTATGCGTATTTTGCCGCAAATGCAGTGCGGGGCTTCCATGTCGGGGTTGCCGGGTCATTATCGCCGACAGTGAACTATCGTGTGAAGGGGGGGTACCGTAAGGCGTGGGGGACACCATTCGTCATGCTGAAAGACCCGTTACATCTGTCATCGATTATGCTGGAGGCTGAGTGGCGGTCACCAAAGATAAAGGGTCTGCGCCTCGACGGTCGTTTTGAAGTTGACAGTGGGAACATGCCATGTAATGCCGTAGGCGTGATGGTGAGTGTGAAATATGAAGGATTGATGAACTTATGATGTCACGGATGTCAATGGATAGGAAGATTTATAGCTTGACAAAGATATTTATTATATTGTCATTTGTGATGATGATGACGATATTGTCCGGCTGTACACATAATAATGGCGACATAGGTGATTTCTTCGGCGAGTGGCGTGTAGAAAAAATCACTGCTGACGGTCAGCCGATACGGCTCTATGAGGATTTGCCTGACAGTCCGATCCTGTATACATGGGCGTTTCAGGGAAACATCATACGCATAAATACACTATTGAGTCACAATAGATTCTATGATTGTTTCGGCACGTGGTCAGACGTGGATGAAATTCTGACGCTACGTTTCACATACACTGATTCGGATGATGGTGATGGTTACAGATTCACGCCTCCTGAAGTCATGCATCTCTCGGCTGATGGAGTGACTCATCTTCAGATAGATCATCTTGATGGGAAAAAAATGGAACTTAGCCGGACTGACAGTGACGGAATACTTTACAGATATTACCTCACACATCCACATTAATAGGAAACCATGAAAATCTAAATATAATATTGAAATGGACAAAAAAAAGAAAAGGGTGCTCGTCACGGGAGCTGATGGCTTCATCGGGTCACATCTGACAGAGGCACTTCTTGATGAGGGCTTTGCTGTGAGAGCCTTGAGTCAATATAATTCATTCAATAACTGGGGATGGCTCGAAGGAATCAGCCATCCTGATCTTGAGATTGTCACCGGCGATGTCCGTGACCCTAATTTCTGCCGACACATCACCGATGGATGTGACACGGTGTATCATTTGGCCGCGCTCATCGCCATACCATACAGTTATGTAGCTCCCGACAGCTATGTGGACACAAATATAAAGGGTACACTCAACATGTGTCAGGCTGCGCGTGATTGTGGGGTGAGACGCTTGGTCGTGACATCGACAAGTGAGGTATATGGCACTGCAAAATATGTGCCCATCGATGAGAAACATCCCCGCCAACCGCAGTCGCCTTACAGCGCGACGAAAATCGGGGCCGACGCAATTGCAATGAGTTTCTACAATGCTTTCGGGCTTCCGGTTGTGATTGCACGTCCGTTCAACACCTACGGCCCGCGCCAGAGTGCGAGAGCGATTATCCCAACGATAATCACACAGATAGCCAACGGTATGCGTGAGATAAAAGTCGGGGATCTCAGCCCTACGCGCGACTTCAATTTCGTCAAGGATACGGCTGCCGGGTTTATCGCACTCGGAAAGGCTGAAGGCGTGGAGGGAAAGGAGATAAACATAGCCACCGGGACGGAGGTCAGTATGCGCGAGACGCTTGAACTGATTGCCTCCTTGATGGGGGAGAAGGTGGATTATGTGGTCGATCCCGCACGCCTGCGCCCGTCGGGAAGTGAGGTGTTCCGTCTATGCGGCGACAACACTCTGATAACGACCTTGACCGATTGGCGTCCGCGCCACAATCTTGAGACCGGACTGCGTGAGACCATTGAATGGTTCACAAAGCCGGAGAATCTGTCGAAGTATAAATCGGGTATTTATAATGTGTAGCCGAACTATGAGCCAGCAATCAGAACTCACGCAGACGCGGAGAAATCTCAATGTGCTTTTTCTTGGTGGCGCAAAGCGTGTGTCGTTCGGCAACAAGCTGATTGATGCCGGTCGCCGACTGGGGATTGATGTCAAAATTTACAGTTATGAACTCGAATCCGAAGTGCCCGTGGCATTGATCGGAGGAGTGATAATAGGTCGCAGATGGAGTGCGCCTGACATACTCGACCATCTCCATCAGGTGGTGGGAGCTTACAGGATTGATGTGCTGCTTCCATTTGTCGATGGAGCTATTTCGATTGCAGGAGCCTACGTGGCCACCCATGGCGATGCATGGTCACCGGTGGTTGGGTCGGGAAAAGCCGAGATTCTGTTCGACAAGGTGCTTTCGGCCAAAGAATTTGAGCGTGTCGGACTCGACATCCCTCCGACTTACACCGGCGGTCGTCCGGTGTTCCCGCTCATAGCGAAGCCTCGTCATGGCTCGGCCTCAAAAGGGATAGAGGTCATAGACAGCATAAATGAATTCCGAAGAATCTCGAAAGTGGCTGACGAATATCTCATCCAGGCCTACTATCCGGACCGAAAGGAATATACAGTTGATTGTTACATCTCACGCAGTGGTGAGACACTGTGCATTAGTCCCCGTCAACGGCTGGAGGTGGTCGGTGGCGAGGTGTCGCGCACGGTGACTGTGGACTTTCCCGCACTTCTCGAAGCCTCAGCCGATGCAATAGCCAAGTTGGGTCTTCGCGGAGCTGTCACGTTGCAGTATCTGCTTGACATTGACACGGACAGACTCATGCTGATGGAGATAAATCCCCGTCTCGGCGGAGGGGTAGTATGTTCGATTCATGCCGGTGCTGATATTCCCGGAATGATTTTGTCGGAAGCCTCCGGTCTGCATCCGCAGGCTGCCTCCGACATCTGTCCCGGGACAATGATATGCCGTTATTTTGAAGAAGCTGTATTCAACGTATGAAAAAGACTGACAATCACGTGATAATCATAGCCGAAGCAGGTGTCAATCACAATGCTTCCATGGAGATGGCCCGGCGTATGGTCATCGAAGCTGCCAAAGCGGGAGCTGACTATGTGAAATTTCAGACAGCCGTTCCCGAGCTTGTGATTTCAACCATTGCCCCAAAGGCAGAGTATCAGAAAGAGACTACGGGCGAAGCCGAGTCGCAATTGGAGATGTGCAAGGCTATCCACCTTCCGCTGAGTGCATATTCCGAACTCGCGGAACTATGCCGGAATGTGGGCATCGGTTTCATGAGCACTCCGTTCGACCTTGTGAGCATCGACACGCTTGCGCCGCTCGGCATGGACTATTGGAAAATTCCGTCGGGCGAAATCACAAATCTGCCATATCTCCGTAAGATTGCAAATATAGGTGGTAAGGTCATACTTTCGACCGGCATGTCCACTCTTGATGAAGTGGCTGCCGCTGTTGACGTGTTGACTGAGGGCGGAATTGACAGGAATGACATATACCTTCTTCATTGCACCACACAGTATCCCACTCCATATTCCGATGTCAATCTTCGGGCCATGGACAGTCTTCGGTCATTGAACGTCGGAGGGGTAGGTTACAGTGACCATACGCTCGGGATTGAAGTCCCTGTCGCAGCCGTGGCGTTGGGGGCGAAAGTCATAGAAAAGCATTTCACTCTCGACAAAAATTTGCCCGGCCCTGACCACAGAGCTTCCCTCGATCCGTCTGAGCTGACAGCTATGGTCAAGGCCATACGCAACATAGAGACGGCTCTTGGCGATGGTCTCAAGGTCGTTGCTGAGAGTGAGCGTCCTAATATTGTTGTGGCCCGCAAGAGCATTGTCGCAGCCCGTCCGATAGCCTGTGGTGAGATGTTCACCGAGGAGAATATAACGGTCAAACGCCCCGGCAACGGTATCAGCCCGATGGAATGGGATTCGGTGTTAGGGAAAAAAGCGAAAAGAGACTTCCCCTACGACAGCCTGATTGAACTTTAAAATGCGAAAGGCATTGTAATAATACATATACACACATCGAAGAAAAAAAGATATTTCGTATAATCCACCATCATGAAAGGTTCTCTCAAATTATCGCTTACACAAAAAATGCAGCAGCGGTTGTCGCCGTTGCAGATGCATTTTGTGCGTCTGCTTGAGATGAGTGGTCCGGAGATTGAGGACGAGGTACGTCGGGAGGTGGATGACAATCCTGCTCTTGAGATTGTGGATAGCGGAGAGGCAATGTCGCCTGACGATGATTTCAACGAGAGTGCTGAAGATCTGCAGCTTGCTGATTATCGTGACGAGGATGAGATTCCGTCATACAGACTCGGGACGCGAAACACACAGCCCGATGATTCCTACCTCGAACCTGTCGTGGTTGCCGATGAAGGCTCTCTCGGAGATAACCTGATCCGGCAGCTTGCCGAGACTGACATCAGCGAGACTGACATGTCGATCGCAAGATATATCATAGGCAATCTGGACGATAACGGTTACTTGACAAGAACTCTCACGCAGATACTTGATGATTTGGCTATAAATGCCGGAATTGATGTGGATATGGACCGGCTGCGGAAAATCGTGGCGCGGGTGCGTGCGCTCGATCCTGCGGGGGTATGTGCCTATGATTTGCGCGACTGTCTCGCATTGCAGTTGCAGCGCATGAAGCCTTCGCCAACAAGAGACCTCGCACTTGAAATTGTGGAGCATTATTTCGACATATTCTCCCTTCGACATTTCGACAGACTTGCCTCAATGCTCGGGGTCGATCGTGACAGGTTGCGGGATGCGGATGAGCTTATCCGCTCGCTGAATCCTAAGCCCGGCGGTCAGTTGGGCGACAGTGAGGGTGATGAAAAATCGCGTCATATAATTCCTGATTTCATAGTGGAGGTTGACGGTGAGAATCTGACCCTTACATTGGTCAACAATATTCCCGAACTCGCCATCGAGCGCAGTTTTGCCAGTGACGGACATGGATTTATCGGTGGATCATCGTCTAAACTACGGCAGGAGGCACGGATGTTCATCAATCGGAAGCGCGAGGAGGCAGGCGAGTTTATCGAATTGCTGAGATTCCGGCAGGAGACGCTCTATAAGGTCATGCAAGCCATCGTCAAATTGCAGCATGATTTCTTCATGAGTGATGACGAGAGCACTCTGCGACCAATGATACTGAAGGATGTGTCGGCAGAGACCGGTTTTGACTTGTCGGTCATCTCCAGGGCGACTGCCGGAAAATATGTGGCGACATCGGGTGGAGTCTATCCACTGAAATTTTTCTTTAATGAAAAAGTCGGTACGGACGAGGAATCGTCGTCGCATGAGATTCTTGCTGCACTTCGCTCGATAATATCCGCCGAGAATCCGTCGCATCCGTTGAGTGACGATGCAATAATGAAAATGTTGACAGAGAAAGGCTATGATATAGCCCGCCGCACCGTGGCCAAGTACCGTGAACGTCTCGGAATCCCGGTGGCAAGATTGCGAAAGAAGATTTAGGGAATTGCTTCGGGTCTGAACGAATTATTAAAATACAAAAGTAGTCAAAAATCGCGAGATTTTGTGTACTTTTGCACTCAGAGCATGAATTTTTTGTCCGATTGGAGGATTATCGTTTCGCTATAATTTAAAATGAAGATAAATATGGTCGGATAAAACAAAAGACAGCTCCTTGTTTGTTATCATAAATATGAAAAAATTCTCCGAAATAATATCAGCGGTATTCTCGCCATTGATTGTGCCGACATACGGCATGGTTGTCACCGCGTTTCTGACAATACTCCGTTTCCTTCCCTCCAATTTGCTGTGGACTGCCATCGGGATAACGTTTGTCATCACGTGCCTCGTACCGGCGTCGGTCATAATAGCTCTCTACAAGACAGGAGTCATAACCGATCCCGGGTTGAATGAAAGAACCGAACGATATGTGCCATACAGTGTGGTCGTGCTCTGCTACATCGGATGTGCATTTTTCTTCTATAAGGCAAGCGCACCGCTGTGGTTGCCGATGTTTTTCGCCGGAGCTTCGGCTGCGACAGTCATAAACACGATTGTCAACAGATGGTGGAAGATAAGCGCACATGCAGCCGCGATGGGTGGTCTGGTTGCATTGATGTTTCGCATCGTGGCCTCGCATTACGCCTTGGTCAACATGAACGTATGGATTTCAGTTGTCATCATACTTGCCGGACTCGTAATGACAGCGCGCGTATATCTCGGACGCCATACGCTCTGGCAGGTGTTCGCAGGATGTGCCAACGGTTTCATCTGTGTATACCTTTTGTCTATGATACATTGACCAATCCCGGAGAAGAATAGAATCTTATAAAACATAATATATTTAACCGATAAGTCATGAAACCAACAGTCAGTATCATAATGGGAAGTACAAGTGACCTCCCGATTCTGAAAAAAGCGGCTGATTTTCTGAACAGTATGCAAGTTCCGTTTGAGATGAACGCTCTTTCGGCACATCGCACGCCGGCCGAGGTCGAATCATTCGCACGTGGTGCCAGGGACCGTGGTATCAAGGTCATTATAGCAGCCGCCGGAATGGCAGCCGCGCTTCCGGGAGTGATTGCAGCCATGACCCCCTTACCCGTCATAGGCATACCTGTCAACTCAAGTCTTGACGGAATGGATGCACTCTATTCGATAGTCCAGATGCCTCCGGGCATTTCTGTCGCCACGGTCGGAATCAATGCAGGTCTGAACGCAGCGGTGATGGCTGTGCAGATTCTTTCATTGAGTGACCCGGCTCTTTCGGAACGCTTCGATTCGTATCGTGCCACACTCTCGCAGAAGATTGTGAAAGCCAATGAGGAGCTGAAGGATGTCAAGTATGACTATAAAGTCGATTGATCACTGCCGGAAAGTTGAACCATGAGCAACCAGAAACAAAAAAATCTCAACTACAATCGCCGTTTCACCTGGCCTGTTTCTGTCGGACGGGTGAAAATAGGCGGTGACAACCCGATCCGTCTCCAGTCCATGACATCGACAAGTACGATGGACACAGACGGATCCGTGGCACAGATTAAACGTATTGTCGCAGCCGGTGGCGAGATAGTGCGTCTGACCGCGCAGGGAGTACGTGAGGCGGAAAATCTTGCCTCCGTTTCTGCAAAATTACGTGACGAGGGTGTCGATGTACCCCTCGTGGCCGACATACATTTCAACCCTAAAGCTGCATTTGCCGCAGCATCGAGGGTGGAGAAGGTGCGCATAAATCCCGGAAATTTTGTAGACCCCGGGCGAGTTTTCAAGAAGATTGACTACACCGACGAGGAATATGCTGCCGAGATTGAAAAAATCGAGGAGGGACTCAGACCTCTTTTGGACATCTGTCGTGAACATCACACGGCTTTGCGCATCGGTGTCAACCACGGGTCTCTATCAGACCGAATCATGAGCCGCTACGGCGACACTCCTGCCGGAATGGTTGAAAGTGCCATGGAATTTTTGCGTGTGTGCCTCAAACATGACTTCCGTGATGTCGTGATCTCGATAAAAGCGTCAAATGTCCGTGTGATGGTCGAGACAGTCCGCCGCCTTGTTGCAGCAATGGATAAGGAGGATATGCACTTCCCGCTTCATCTTGGCGTAACGGAAGCCGGCGACGCTGAGGACGGCCGCATAAAGTCGGCTGTCGGGATTGGCTCACTGCTCGCAGACGGTATCGGCGACACAATCCGTGTATCGCTGAGCGAGGAACCGGAATGTGAGATACCTGTGGCGCAAACAATTGCCGGGTTCATCAGTAATCTCGATGAGGGTGAGACCGTGTCTGAAGCCATTCTCCCGGAGGGATACGATGAATATAACCCCGGACGCAGACAGAGCGCGTGGAGTGATGATACTACCCGTGTGGTCGGTCTCGACATTCCTGTGACTGCACTTGATACGACTCTGCATGTGATTGCTGAGGAAGGGGTGTCTGAAGCTCTTGCCGAACAATTGTCGCAGCATCCGTCTTCACCAATCATATTGGAATCGGTCAGACCTAATGCTATCGGTCATATAAAATCATTCATGTTCGCGATGATGGCGCGTGGATTGCAGAACCCTGTCATTATCCGCAGGGATTACAGCGGTCTTGATGAGGAGAAGATGATCATCGCAGCTTCAATAGAGTTTGGCTCGCTCCTTCTCGCCGGTTTCACTGACGGTATATGGATTGACGCGAAGAACGTCAGTCGTGAACGACTCAATGAGATAGCTCTCGCAATACTTCAGGCCACACGTCTGCGCATCTCAAAGACAGAATTCATCTCATGTCCGGGCTGCGGACGCACGCTCTATGATCTCCAGTCAACATTACGCGACATCAAGGCTGCCACATCCCATCTCAAAGGTTTAAAAATCGGTGTCATGGGCTGTATTGTCAACGGTCCCGGAGAGATGGCCGATGCGGACTATGGCTATGTCGGGGCTGCCGCTGGAAAAATCAGCCTCTATAAAGGCAAGGAGTGCATCGAGAAGAATATCCCTGCATCCGAAGCCATCGATCGGCTGATTGAGCTTATAAAGGCCAATGGTGATTGGATTGAACCGGACGCTAATAACGACCTCTAAACTATAATTGACAATATGACACGAACTCAACACCGCTCCATCGGGACAGATGAGATGTATATGCGCCGTGCGCTCCAATTGGCGAGGAACGGTGAACTTGACGCATCGCCCAATCCGATGGTCGGTGCTGTCATAGTCAATCCGGAGGGAAAGATAATAGGGGAGGGGTGGCACCGCCGCTGTGGAGAGGGTCATGCAGAGGTCAATGCCGTAGCTTCGGTGGGTGATGACTCTTTGCTCAAGGATTCGACCATGTATGTCACTCTTGAACCGTGTTCGCATTACGGCAAGACCCCGCCTTGTGCGGATATGATAGTCAGCAAAGGGATTCCGCGCGTGGTCATAGGCTCTCTCGACCCCTTTGCTAAGGTGTCAGGGCGTGGAGTTGCCAAACTGCTTGATGCGGGGGTCGAGGTCACGACCGGTGTTCTTGAAAATGAATGTCGGGAGCTGAATAGTAAATTCATGACTGCCCATGAATTTCACAGACCGTTCATCACGCTCAAATGGGCACAGGATGCCAACGGTTTTATTGACGGAAAGATTTCCACGCCCATAAATTCAATGCTCGTGCACCGATTGCGGGCAACCCACGATGCAATCCTCGTCGGGAGTGGGACGGCGATAGCGGATAATCCAAGCCTCTCGACGCGGCTTTATGCCGGAAAATCACCGACAAAAATTCTCCTCGACCGCCGGCGTCGTGTCCCCTCTGATCTCGCACTGATGAGAGATGGCAGAGTTATTGTGCTCAGTGACTATGCCGATCTGACGGAGGCGATGATGCAACTCTATGAGGCAGGGATAACATCGCTGCTCGTCGAGGGTGGAAGTCAGGTGCTGTCATCATTCCTGGCGGATGGACTGTGGGATGAGATACGTGTTGAAGTCTCGGACAAAGCAGTCGGAGGCGAGGTGAAAGCACCGGGATTGCCGTCAACATCAATAATTCCAAATATCACGACCATTGATGGTCACAGAATCATAACTTACAGCAAATGAAAATCATAAACGCACGAAAGAAAGACGCACCCGCAATAGCCCATGCAATAGTCCTCGCTGTCGGCGAGGAGGTGTGCAAGGGTCTTGCCGGAGAAACACACACAGTTGAGGATGTCGAAAACATGTTTGCCGGTCTTGCATCACGGGAGGATACGCAGTATAGCTATCTGAATACACTCGTGGCTGTCAATGATGACGATGAGACGATTGGTGTATGTGTGGGCTATGATGGCGCGAGACTTCAGGAACTCCGCGAAGTTTTCTTTGAGGCCGTCAGCCGTGAGCTGGGACTGAATTTGAAGAACATGGGCGATGAGACTGATAGCGATGAATTTTACATCGACACTCTTGCCGTTTTTTCCGGCTACCGTGGGCAGGGGATAGCCTCGCGGCTGTTGGACGGTATGATCCGTCGTGCCGGGGAGATTGGAAAGCCTGCCGGACTGCTCGTGGAAAAGGAGAATCACAACGCCCGCAGGCTATACGAGGAAACTGGCTTTCGACAGGTCGGTGAGAGACCGTTCTGCTATATAATGATGGATCATTTGCAGCACAAAGGATGAGGGTAGCAATGAAAAGTTTACAGAAACAGCTTGTGCTGTTGGCGGTCCTTACCCTGAACTGCCTCATGGCTGCGGCTTTCCCATTGAAAGTGCCGGGTCTCGATACGCTCAACACGGCGGTGCTCATACGCGACTTGCGCTTCGGTCATGATGTTGTCGCGGAAAATATTGACCGTTCGCTGATTCCGGCGTCAGTCATGAAGTCGGTGACAGTGGCCTCAATGCTCAATCTCGCCGATCCGATGGAGAGGTTTGCGACACCGGTGTTTGCCGACGGGAAAATTGTTGACGGTGTCCTTGACGGCAATATTGTCGTCAAAGTCTGTGGCGATCCCACGATAGAGTCACAATTTTTTCCGGAATCGCAGGGATTTGCTGACAGTATATCGGCTGCAATCAGAGACCTTGGTGTCCGCCGGATATTGGGTAGGGTTATCATCGATGAGTCTGATTTCGCAGATGCCACAACTCCTCCCGGCTGGATGGATGAGGATATACCATGGTATTACGGCGCGAGGCTTCAGGGGGCGAATTTTCGCGACAATCGGTTCAGGTTGCGCTACCCGTCAAAAAAAATGGAGCCATTCGTCCCGGATTTGAAATTCACTCAGCTCAAAGGAGGCAAAGGTGCTAAGGTTGATCGTAAAGATGGCTCGGAAACCTTCACAATACGGGGTACAGGGGCGTTCAGCGACATGTTTGCCATGCCATACCCCTTCAAAGTAATGCAATATGAGCTTGTCAGCAAGCTCAAGAGTGACGGTGTGACTGTTGAGGGGAAAGCTGTCAGCCCGGCAGATGATAGGAGAGAGATTTATGTCCACGAATCCCCGACTTTCGCAGAGATAATGCAAAGCCTCATGTTCAGATCCGACAATCTGATGGCTGAGGGAATGCTCAGGGCATTGACTCCCGGCGGAACGCGCAATGATGCAATCACTGAGGAGAAGGCCGTATGGTCAATGGCCGGTATAAGTGCCCACGGAGTCGATATAAAGGACGGAAGCGGTCTGTCGAGAGACAATCGTCTGACTGCCCGCTTTCTGGCTGATGTCTATACGTATATGGCCAATGATTATTTCTCGAATGACTATCTGCCGCTGTTCCCGAAAGCCGGCTATGACGGCACGATGAAAAATTTCCTCCTCGCCTCGCCTCTCGCCGGACGTGTGGCCATGAAGACAGGGTCGATGAAGGGTGTGCAGAGCTATGGCGGCTATCTTTTTGATGACGAGGGCCGACCGACGCATGTCATTGTTTTTATGGTGAATAACTTCAAGTGCAGCCGTGCCGCACTGAAAAAAGAGATAGAGCGTTTGTTATTAGAGAAATTTGATGTAAGTTTGTACACTGAAAGAAACGAAGATAAGAATGGTAAATAATGATTTGACCGGACTGCTCAACCTGGCCTACGAGATAGAGGGACTGCTGATGCTCCATATCAACCGTGGTGATGAGGCAAGTTCGGAGATGAAAAGTCTTTTGATTTCCAAGGCTGACAGACTGCTGGCCGGACTCAAAGCCTGCGATTCCATGACGGATAGCGCGCCTGAAGGACCGGCTGACCATGTTGAGCCGACAGTTGCCGCGCCCGCTGTCAATCCCGCGAATTGCCAGGAGGTTGCGGCTGAAGCAGCGGCAGAAATGATTGAAGATAAGACAGTCGAGGATGGAGCTGCCATTGCCGCCAATGCTCTCAACGAGGAGCTGGAGGATGCGGAGCCACAGCCGACAGTCAATGACACACTTGCTACTGACGGACAGTTGACGCTCGATGAGAAGCTCGCCCGCGAGCGCGCGACCGACATTTCAAAAGCCTTCACACTCAATGACCGTTTCAGATTCCGCAGGGAACTTTTCAGAAATTCCGACGAAGAGTTCAAGGAGACACTTGAGGTGATAGGATCAATGTCGAGCATGGAGGAAGCCGAGGACTATTTCTTTAATGATCTGTGTTGGGATGCTTCAAATTCTGTCGTCAAGGAGTTCATGGCGGTTGTAGCGAAACATTTTTAGCGATGGCGGAGAGCATTGGTAAACTATATATCGTACCTACGCCTGTCGGTAACATGGCCGACATGACACCCCGGGCCGTCGAGGTGTTGCGGACGGCTGACCGGATTTATGCAGAAGACACCCGCACGTCAGGAGTCCTGCTGCGTCATTTCGAGGTGACGACACCATGTTCGAGTCATCATAAGTTCAACGAGCATACCACTGTCCGTCCCATCATTGAGCAACTATTGTCCGGCGAGACAATAGCACTCATCTCGGATGCCGGTACGCCCGGGATCAGTGACCCCGGCTTCCTGCTGACGCGTGAGTGCCGCCGGGAGGGTATCGAGGTTGAGACGCTGCCCGGAGCCACTGCATTTGTCCCTGCGCTCGTCAATTCCGGTCTTCCGACCGACCGGTTCGTGTTTGAGGGTTTTCTACCACCAAAGAAAGGCCGGCAGACCCGTATCGACAGGATTGCCGCGAGTGACTGCACATCGATAGTCTATGAATCGCCTTTGCGTCTGGTAAAAACGCTCGAACAGCTTGCCGAGGCATGTGGTGAAGACCGACCCGCGTCAGTGTCACGCGAGATTTCAAAAATCCACAATACGACAGTCAACGGCACCCTTGGAGAACTGGTGGCCTATTTCGGAGAAAACCTTCCAAGAGGAGAGTTTGTTATAATTATAGGTGCTTTTGAAAATTCAGGACCTAAAGTTCATAAAAATAAATATAAGTGACGATAAAAAAGACGTAAAGGAACGTTTTCGACCGTTCCGTAAACAAGAATCACATCAACTAAGAAATTTATGAAAAAAACAGCGATTTTCGCAGTCATGCTCGCTGCAGTGATGACTGCGTGCAACGGAGGTAAACTCCGTGATGCTGAGGCTCAGAATGAGCAACTTAAAGGAGATCTCCGTGAAACCCTCGCGACTCAGGACAGTCTGCTTATCCTTGTCAACGACATATCAGACGGCATGAGCCAGATAAAAGATCTGGAGAAAATCATTTCAGTCCCTGGTGCGCTTGGTGAATCCACTTCACGCAAGGAGCAGATAAAGAATGATATGATTGCCATCCAGCAGGCTTTGCAGGAGCGTAGACAGCGTCTTGAGGAACTTGAAAAGAAACTCGCTCAAAACGGAGGGGAAAATTCAACACTCAAGCGCACTATTTCCAATCTCAAGGCTCAGATTGCGGAGCAGCAGACAGAGATTGCCACTCTGACCAACCAGCTCGCAAGCGCAAACATCAAGATTGAGGAACTTAGTGCACAGGTGACCAGCCTGAACACTGCAAACGATTCGCTTAACTCCGGTCTGACGGAAGAACGGGCGCAGAAAGTGGCTGCTGAGGAGGCTGCGCTCGCAGCCGCCAATGAGCTGAACACCGTATACTATGCCATCGGCACCAACAAGGAACTTAAAGAGAAAAAAATTCTCGAATCAGGTTTCCTGCGCAAGACAAAAGTCATGAAGGGCGATTTCGACATGAGCTATTTCACCACGGCTGACCGTCGGACACTCACCGAAATCCCCACACACAGCAAGAAGGCCAAGATCATGACCTCGCAACCGCAGGATTCATACACAATTGTTGACCAAAACTCTCAGAAAGTTGTGAAGATCACCAATCCCGAGAAATTCTGGCAGCTCTCCAACTTCCTTGTCATCGAAGTGGACTGAAAGATTTGATAATGCCATAGACATGCCGGCATCATCGGAATGTGATGCCGACATGTCCGTTTATGCCATCTACACTTTTCATACTTACATTTGTCTGTGTCATATCCTTCCATTTGTCAATTCTTTTCACTGATGCAGACTCTTTTCTTTTCTATTTAATTGTTTATCAAAATGTACCAAGGCTTATCCCTCGTGACAATGCTTGCTCTGTGTGCGGCAACGTCCGCGACGGCTCAGGATGTTGATGCCGTTTATCTTACTTATCCGACCTATGATGGTGAGGATCTTGAACTGACAGTTGACAATAAGGGGACGCACTGGCGTCTGTGGTCTCCTGCGGCTGAGGCTGCCCGTGTGATAATTTACCCGACGGACCGCAACACCGCTGCAACTGACACCATCCCCATGACACGTGGTGAACAGGGGACATGGGTGGCAAGTGTGCCGGAGCAACTTTATGGCAGTTTCTACACATTCTCAATCCGCGATAAGGGGAAATGGCTCGCTGAAACTCCGGGCGTGTGGGCAAAAGCCGTGGGTACGAATGGCCATCGTGCGGCCATCATTGATTTTGCAATTACCGATCCCGACGGATGGGCTACGGACAAAGGACCGGAAATCTCACACATCAACGATGCGGTGATCTACGAGATGCACCATCGCGATTTCTCGCAGCATCCGTCGTCCGGCATAGTGAACAAAGGAAAGTTCCTTGCTCTCACCGAACCGGCCACCACCAATCCCGAGGGAGAGTCAACAGGAGTTGACCATCTTAAAGAACTTGGAGTGACACATATACACATCCTTCCGTCCTACGACTACAACAGCGTCGATGAGGCTAATCTACCCTCAAATACGTATAACTGGGGCTATGACCCGTATAATTACAATGCGCCTGAGGGGTCATATTCGACCAATCCGGAGGATCCCACGGCTCGCGTCTCTGAGATGAAGAAAATGATCAAGAATCTTCATGACAATGGGATAGGTGTGGTCATGGATGTTGTCTACAATCATACAGCCAACAATGATGACTCGAATTTATCACTCACGGCACCCGGCTATTATTATCGTCATCGTCCGGATGGAAGTTACAGTGACGCTTCGGGGTGTGGAAACGAGACAGCTTCCGAACGTCAGCAGATGCGTGATTTCATAATCAATTCCGTGAAGTATTGGGCAAAGGAATACCATATCGATGGTTTCCGCTTTGACCTCATGGCCATCCATGACATAGAGACAATGAACGAGGTTGCGGCTGCACTCAAGGAAATCAATCCGAATATTTTCATCTACGGCGAAGGATGGACCGCCGGCGACTCGCCACTCCCCGTCGAGCAGCGTGCGCTGAAAGAGAATGTGGCTAAAATGCCGGAAATAGCTGTGTTCAGCGATGACATACGTGATGCAATCAAGGGACATTACACGGATGCCTCCGACCGTGGATTTGCGACAGGCAAGCCCGGTCTTGAGGAGACAGTCAAAATTGGCATTGTGGGTGCGACCTCCCATCCTCAGGTCGATTATTCAAAGGGAAATAACTCGAAGTTCCCCTATGCTGCCGCCCCGACACAGATCATCAACTATGTGTCGTGTCATGATGACCTGATGTTGACTGATAAACTCCGCAAATCAATGCCGGATGCGACTGATGCGGAGCGTCAGCGTGCGGCGCGTCTTGCCCAGACGATAGTGCTTACATCGCAGGGTACACCGTTCATCTTTGCAGGTGAGGAAATTTTCCGTGACAAGAAAGGTGTCCATAATTCATATAACTCACCCGACTCGATCAATGCAATCGACTGGAATCTCAAGCATGAGAATGCAGACCAGTTCAATTACTACAAGGAACTTATAAAGCTCCGCAAGGCTCATCCGGCATTCCGCATGACGACCGCTGAACAAGTGGCTGAACATCTGAAGTTTGACAAGGTGAATGAGCCGAATCTCATTTCATATTCATTGAAGGACAACGCCAACGGAGACAGTTGGAAAGAAATCAAACTCGTGTTCAACGGCTCCGATGATGCCCGCGAGGTCAAGATTCCCAAGGGTGACTGGACAGTGATTGCCGAGGATGGAAAGATAAACGCCGAGGGGCTCGGAAGTGCCAAGGGAGGAAAGATGACAGTCGCTCCACGGTCGGCGTTGATACTTGCCCTGACAAAATAACGAGCGGTATCATCACTCCGAAAGATTAGGTTTACAGGCAGATGGAATCAAGGTGTCGGCTTATTGAAGACCGGACGCTTTGTCCATCTGCCTTTTTCAATTATATGTGGAAATTTTTTCGCATTATAGTCCGATTATTGCATAAAAAATCTGTAAATTTGCCCGATATTCTTACACAAACACATAAAGTAATCAATTGACGAAGGTGGAAAATAAGAAGAAATCAACTGCAATCCTGAGGATGCATTGTCCGGATCAGCCCGGAATCATAGCCGTCATAACGGAGTTCATCACAACAAATCGTGGCAACATCATCTATCTTGACCAGTATGTGGATCGCGTGAACGGTATATTCTATATGCGTGTTGAGTGGGAACTTGAGAATTTCCTGATTCCCTCAGAGAAAATCAACGAGTATTTCAACACACTGTATGCCAAGCGATATGAACTGACCTATCGGATCAGTTTCTCCAAGCGTCGGCAGAAGATGGCTATTTTTGTGAGCAAGATGTCCCACTGCCTTTATGACATACTTGCCCGCTATGTGGCGGGAGAGTGGGATGTCGATATTCCCGTAATCATAAGCAATCACTCCGATCTTGCCATCGCGGGAAAGCAATTCAACATTCCGTTTGAGCATGTCCCTGTCACTCGCGAGAACAAAGCTGAGATGGAAAAGCGCGAATTTGAAATTCTGGACCGCTACGGGGTGGATTTCATTGTGCTCGCACGCTATATGCAGGTGCTCTCAGAGGATTTCATCAACCGCTATCCAAACAGGATAATCAATATCCATCATTCGTTTCTTCCGGCCTTTGTCGGAGCGAAACCATATCATCAGGCATACGAGAGGGGGGTGAAGCTCATCGGTGCGACGAGCCACTATGTCACCGCCGATCTTGATGCCGGACCGATCATCGAGCAGGATGTGGTGCGCATAAGCCACAAGGACACGATTGACGAGCTTGTCAAGAAAGGACGTGACCTTGAAAAGATTGTCCTTTCGAGGGCTGTCGAGAAGCACATACAGCGCAAGATATTGACATATGACAATAAAACCGTGGTCTTTAGTTAATAAACGATTAAATCAAAGACGAGGTGTTGATTCTCCTTTGTCACTCTGATATGAGAAAATTAACAAAATCTGTCGGACTGTTGACTAAAATTCACGGATTTCGTATATGTAATAATAAAAATAATGCGTAAATTTGCACATTAGTTGGACGTGGGCTTGAGGTCTCCGTTTCAACTCAAGCAGATAGGAAAACTTATAATTGAAATTTCACATTTATTCAGCATTCTGACCGTAAAGGTCACATTTGTAACAAACGTTTAAAAGAATCAACCGTAAGAACGACAGCCGCGAGGCATGCATTAACTTATTCAAAAGTATCTCAACTCAAAATTCAAAATCATCTCATGGACAGCAACGAAAAAAAGAACAAGCGCCCGCGTATAGGAGTGCGCCCTGTCAGTCAGGACAGTAATGATAATCACAGCGACTTCAACACACAGGATGGGAGCGGACATCAGTCTGATTCGCAAGAGCGTCATCAGGGGTCCTATAATTCGTATGGTAACAATCGTCCGTATCAGCAGCGTCCCTACAATGGTAACAATCGTCAGGGTGGCTACGGCAACAATCGCTATAATAATCAGGGTGGCTACAACAATCGTTACGGCAACAATCGCTATAACGGGAACTATCAGCCCCGTCAGCAGGCCAATCCTCAGATAGAGGGAGAACCGCAGACTGCTCCGGAGGGAACGGCTGCAACTCCGACCGAGGGTGAGGCTCCGACATATCAGCCCCGTCAGAACAACTTCAACCGTTATAATAACCAGGGCGGTTACAATAACGGCAATCACTATAACAACAATCGTCAGGGCGGCTACAACAACCGTCAGGGCGGTTACAACAACAATCGTCAGCAGGGCGGCTATAACAACAACCGTCAGCAGGGTGGTTATAACAACAATCGCCAGCAGGGCGGCTACAACAACCGTCAGCAGGGCGGCTACAACAACAACCGTCAGCAGGGTGGTTATAACAACAATCGCCAGCAGGGCGGCTACAACAACCGTCAGCAGGGTGGTTACAACAACAACCGTCAGCAAGGCGGCTACAACAACCGTCAGGGTGGTTTCAAGAAGCAGAACACTCGCCAGAACCAGTACGGTATGCCGCAGGGTGGACGCAGTTTCACTCCCCGTCCACGCCGCATCGAGTATGAGGTGCCTGTTCCCGATCCAAACGAGCAGATTCGTCTCAACAAGTTCATGGCCAATGCCGGACTTTGCTCACGCCGTGAGGCCGATGAATACATCCAGCAGGGACTCATCAAGGTCAACGGAGAGGTTGTCACTGAGCTTGGAACAAAGATCTCCCACAACGATGTGGTTGAATATAACGACAAGGTGGTCACTCTTGAGAGCAAGTGCTACATCCTTCTCAACAAGCCGAAGGATTGCGTGACCACAAGCGATGACCCCAACGGTCGTCTGACTGTCATGGATCTCGTGAAGGGTGCTTGCGAGGAGCGCATCTATCCCGTCGGTCGTCTTGACCGTAACACCACCGGCGTGCTGCTGCTCACCAACGACGGTGACCTTGCATCGAAACTCACGCATCCCAAGTTCGTGAAGAAAAAAATCTATCACGTGTGGACTGACAAGGATATAGCTGAGGAGGATATGCAGCGCATAGCTGACGGCATCGAGCTTGAGGACGGTCCGATCCATGCCGACGCAATCTCTTACGCTACTGAGACCGACCGCAATCAGGCAGGCATCGAGATTCACTCGGGTCGCAACCGCATCGTGCGTCGCATCTTTGAAAGCCTTGGCTACCACGTCACCAAACTTGACCGTGTGTATTTTGCCGGCCTGACAAAGAAGAATCTTCCGCGCGGACGTTGGCGTTATCTCACTCAGGAAGAGGTCAACTTCCTCAAGATGGGATCATTTGAGTAATATATAAGGAATAATTTATAACTGAAGATGAAAAGAACAAGAGTCGTCGATCTGCTCAAGGACACCTCACTTTTGGGAACAGAGGTTGAGGCCAAGGGATGGGTTCGTACTCGCCGTGGCAACAAGCATGTACAGTTCGTGCAGCTTAATGACGGTTCGACAATCAAAAATATTCAGATTGTGTTTGACATGTCGAAATTCACTGACGATGAATTGAAACTTGTCACCACCGGATCAAGTATCTGTGTCAAAGGCATTCTTGTCGAGTCGCAGGGTAAGGGACAGACATGCGAGGTACAGGCTTCCTCACTCCATGTCTATGGCACAGCAGACGTGGAGAATTATCCTCTCCAGAAGAAGGGTCACACGTTGGAATTCCTCCGTGAGATTGCCCATCTGCGTCCGCGCACCAACACTTTCGGTGCAATCCTCCGCGTGCGTAGCACCCTTGCTTTTGCCATCCACAAATTCTTCAACGAGCGCGGCTTCCAGTATCTCAACACCCCGCTGATCACTGCGAGTGACTGCGAGGGAGCAGGAGCGATGTTCCAAGTGACGACGCTCGACCTCAACAATCTGCCTAAGGATGAGGAGGGTAAGACGGATTATTCAAAGGACTTCTTCGGGAAGCCCACGGCTCTGACCGTGTCAGGTCAGCTTGAGGGTGAGCTTGGCGCGACAGCTCTCGGTCAGATCTACACTTTCGGGCCGACTTTCCGTGCCGAGAACTCAAACACACCCCGTCACCTCTCCGAGTTCTGGATGATCGAGCCTGAGATGGCATTTTATGACATCACGGACAATATGGATCTTGCCGAGGAGTTTGTGAAGTACTGCATAAACTACGCTCTTGAACATTCGCTTGATGACATCGCTTTCCTTCAGGAGATGTATGACAAGGATCTTATCGAACGTCTGAAGTTCGTGGTCGATAATGACTTTGTGCGCCTCACTTACGGCGAGGGCGTGAAGATTCTTGAGGAATCAGGCAAGAAATTTGAATTCCCCGTGCATTGGGGCACGGATCTTCAGAGCGAACATGAGCGTTATCTCGTGGAGGAGCATTTCAAGAAGCCCGTCATCCTGACTGACTATCCTAAGGAAATCAAGGCTTTCTATATGAAGCAGAATGAGGATGGAAAGACTGTCCGTGCGATGGATGTCCTGTTCCCTCATATTGGTGAGATCATCGGCGGTTCTGAGCGTGAGGAGGACTACGACAAGCTCCTCGCACGTATCGAGGAGCTGCACATCCCGATGAAGGATATGTGGTGGTATCTCGACACACGCCGTTTCGGCACTGTTCCCCATTCGGGATTCGGTCTCGGATTCGAGCGTCTCGTACTGTTCGTTACCGGAATGACAAACATCCGCGATGTCATCCCATTCCCGCGCACTCCGGGAAAGGCTGAGTTCTAAGCTCCGTGATGTTCCGGCAATCGGATTGCAAAATATAAAAACTCACGAAGGTGAATCATGATTCGTCTTCGTGAGTTTTTATATTTTGCATGTCTATGTTTGAATTTCCTTGTCATCCTGTGTCCGACTGTCTGCAAAATGTTACGTAATTGTAAGGATTTTGGATTTCCGTAAGGATTTACAATGATTATTAAGGAAATATTCGTAAATTTGCGCTCGCTCAGATTACCATGAAAACAGACATATTAAATATATACCATCTTTAGAACCAATCATAATAAAATCCATCCACGCAATGAGAAAATTTGCTTTAACTTTCTCGCTATTGATCGCGCTGATGTGCAACATGGCGTTCGCTCAGATCATGACTCCTGTAAAGTGGTCAGCCAAAATTGACATGTCCGGTGACGATGAAGGCGCAGTGGTGCTCACTGCCACGATAAGTGGTGGTTGGCACATGTATTCGCTCGACTGCGACCCGACAGCCGGTCCGCAGGTCCTTGAAATTACATATCCTAAGCTCGATGGCGTGACACTTGTCGGAAATCCTACTCCCAACAAACCGTCGCACAAGCAGCATGATGACATGTTTGGTGCCGATCTTTCATGGTGGACTGACGGCGTGACCATCACTCAGAAATTCAAGGCCACACAACCCTCATTCAACATTGACGTGATGGTTTTGTGTTCCGCTTGCAATGACGAGAACTGTATCCCGCCTTCCCGCACCACGTTCAACCTCTCGGGAACGGCCAAGGTTAAGGCTGCAGCGACAGCTCCTGCTGCTCCCGACGCAGCCGACGAACCGGATGTTAATGAGGATAATGCAGGAGTCATCACGGACTCGCTTGTGTATGTCGTTGATTCCCTCTCGGCTTTGTCATCTGCTCCGTCAGCAGCAGCGGACGACCTTTGGGCTCCCGTGTCGTTCGCTGATTCGGATTCGGCTGAGGATTTCTCGACCACATCGCTCTGGTACATCTTCTTCACCTGCTTCCTCGGCGGTCTCGTCGCGCTTTTCACACCCTGTGTTTGGCCGATGATCCCGATGACGGTCAGCTTCTTCCTGAAGAAAGGTAAGGACCGCAGCAAGAGCATTATCGATGCCTGCACGTATGGTCTCTCGATTATTGTAATCTACGTTGCCCTCGGTCTCCTCATCACGGGCATATTCGGAGCAAGTTCGCTCAACGCCCTCTCCACATCGGCTGTCTGCAACATCATTTTCTTCCTCCTCCTCGTCATTTTTGCAATCAGTTTCTTTGGGGCGTTTGAGATAAAGCTCCCCGCTTCGTGGTCAAACAAGATGGATGCCACTGCCGAGAAGACCACCGGTCTGCTCTCCATTTTCTTCATGGCCTTCACGCTGACCCTAGTATCCTTCTCCTGCACGGGTCCCATCATCGGAACACTTCTTGTCGAGGCTGCCTCGCAGGGCGACCTTTGGGGACCGGCTGTCGGTATGCTTGGATTCTCCACTGCACTCGCGCTCCCGTTCATGCTCTTTGCGATGTTCCCCACCATGCTTCAGGCTGCCCCCAGTTCAGGCGGTTGGATGAACACCCTCAAAGTTGTGCTCGGTTTCGTCGAGCTTGCACTCTCGCTCAAATTCCTCTCTGTGGCAGACCTTGCCTACGGGTGGCATATCCTCGACCGTGAGGCTTTCCTTTGTCTCTGGATCATCATGTTCCTTCTCCTCGGACTGTATCTTCTCGGTCAGTTCAACTTTGCACACTACGGCAAGGCTGACAGCTCGATAGGGGTGTTCAGATTTTTCCTTGCACTCTGCTCTCTCTCGTTCACCGTCTATCTCATTCCCGGTCTCTGGGGTGCGCCGCTCAAGGGAGTGAGTGCATTCGTGCCGCCCTTGTTCACTCAGGACTTCAATCTCTACGGCGACAGTTTCAAGGAGTATGATGATTTTGAGGAGGGCATGAAGGTTGCCAAGGAAGAAGGCAAGCCCGTCCTCATTGACTTCTCCGGCTTCGGCTGTGTCAATTGTCGTAAGATGGAGGGAGCAGTGCTCGATGAGCAGAACATCAAGACCATGATCGAGGACAATTTCACGGTCATCAAACTGATGGTCGATGAGAAGAAAGAGCTTCCGACACCAATCACAGTGAAGGAGTATGGCAAGGATGTGACGCTCTACACCTATGGTGACCGCTGGAGCTATCTGCAGCGTTACAAGTTCAACGCTAACGCACAGCCCTACTATGTGATTCTCAACGACAAGGGTGAGCTTCTTTCAGGTCCATACACCTATGATGAGAATGTGGCTCGTTTCTCTGAATTCCTTGAGAAAGGTATCAAGGAATATAAGAAATAATCTCCGCAATGTCGAAGACAACTCTCCGCAAGGCTATTAAGGATTTTGAGGCTCCCGAACTTCGGGAGCTTCTTTTCGATGTCTATGTAAAGAGCAAGGAGGCACGCGAGCTGCTTGACTTCTTTGCCGAACCTGACATCAAGAAAAAGACTGAAGAATATCGCACGCAGTTGACCAAGGAGGCCGCACGCTACACGCGCCATGCCTATCATCCGCGCATGACGAAGATCCGTTCGATCCTGAAGCGTTTCAGATCGCTTGAACCGGGTCCGGAGGCTATCGCGGAGCTTATGGTACATTCGATTCTTGTGCTCATGGAAATCGGTCGGACCAACTGGCTGTCCGATTCGACCTATGGTGGAATTGAGAAGTTATTTGGAGAGACAATTGACCATCTGAATCAATATGGTCTCATGGAGATGTATCTCCCGCGTATCCGCAAAGCCGGCGCAACCATATCGCGTATAGGTATCTATAAGAATCCTTTTTCGGGCATCTTCGAGAGGCAGATGAAACGTATCGAATCGCTCTGAGACAGCCATAGCTAAAGCTGCAGACCGGAGGCACGGTGGACATGAAATGAATGTTCGCCGTGTCTCCGGTCTGTTGTCATATTTTCAGATATAGGCAATGTTAAATAGTGGATTTTTAACAGTTTTACAAAAACCTGAGGTCGAGTTGCTCCGTTATTCTAATACAAACCGAAGGTGTTACAATTCGGTTACAAAATAAGTAATAACTAAAGAAGGATGTAATATTATGGAACCGACGATTTACTCACGCTTCAAGGAGCTCGTCAACAATGACCCGGATCATCCTGCAGTCATCGACGAGCGAACCTGCGTCACTTACTCAGGTCTCGACCGTCTGGTCGATTCACTCATTTCACGCTTTCCGTCTTTCATTCCCGCGCGTGTCGGAATTGTGATGGATCATAGTGTCGAGATGGTGGCAGCTATGATGGCGGTCATCAAGTCAGGAGCAGCGTTTGTCGCGATAGAGCCTGATTTTCCGCCGGGACGATTGGTTACATTCCTTGTGGAAAATGGAGTTGACTTCGTGATCACTCAGGAGAACTATGCCTCTCTGCTGAATGATTTCAGCCGTCTCATCATTGGACCGGAAATCTACATAGATCCTGCGCTCCATCCACTCCCTGACCGATCGTGTGCCGACCGACCGGCCTACATTATCTACACATCGACCCCCGATGGCTATCCGCTCGGTGTCGCTGTCGGCAACAGTGCGGTGATTCATTTTGCGGAGTCATTCAAGAAAACCTACAACATCAGTGGCGATGACATTCTGCTCCAGTTCTCAGCGTGCATAATGAACATCTTCATTCAGGAAGTGTTTGGCGCACTTCTGAGTGGTGCGGTGATTGCCATCCCTTCAGCCGAGACCCGCAATGATCCCGAGAAGCTCGTCAAGTTCATCGACAATCAGTATGTCACCGTCATCAGCGGTTTTCCATACCTCATGATGGAGTTGAACGCAATCAAGGCACTCCCGATCACAGTCCGGCTACTCATCAGCAGCGGTGAGGCTCTCCGTGCGGCTTCAATCGAGCATTTGCTTGAACAGGTCACTGTATATACGACCTACGGACCTCCTGAGGCTACCGTGAGTGTGACCACCTATTGCTGCAATACGGGTGTGGTTCTTCCTGACGGCTCTTTCCCCATCGGGAAACCGATGAACGGTACTGACATCATGATTCTCGACTGCGATCTCCGTGAAGTACCTCAAGGTCAGGAAGGGGAGATTTGTCTTGTCGGTGATGGTCTTGCCGATTACTACACGGGTGATCATCGTGCCGACCTGAAGCCCTTTGTAACCCTCGCTGACGGTCGCCGCGTGTTCCGCACCGGTGATATGGGACGTCAGCTTGCAGACGGCAACTATGTCTATCTCCGCCGCAAGAACAGCGAGGTGAATATCCTCGGCAAAAAGGTTGTCACCGGTGAGGTGGAACGTGCCATCCTCAAGAGTGATGAGGTTGAGAATTGCGCGGTGGTGCATTATACGGATGAGCAGGGTTCTGCCTATCTCGTGGCCTACGTCGTGCCGAAGACAAAATCATTCCGTCTTTCATGGGTAAAGAACACGTTGGCTCAGTATGTGCCGCACTACATGATTCCGGAGTTCTTCGTATTGCTCAAAGCTCTGCCGACCGATGCCGCCGGTGAGGTCAACCCTCTCGCACTCCCGGTTGTTCTTAAAGATAGTAAGGCTGTGTGAGATCACAGTCCTATGACTCCAATATCCTACCTATATCCAAACTCCATAGCAAAAAAAGTAGGTTATGCTTTCCGCGACATTGATGCCGTTTTATAGGCACGAGGCATCCATGTCGCGGAAAGTTTCTTTATGAGGAATTTTTGGTATTACCCGGCAACTTTGTGTAACTTTGCCGGAGAAAAAGATTGTTTTATATGATTTTACAATGTTCAGTGTTATTTGCCTTCCTTGCGATAGGCGAATTTGTCGTTTATGCCACCGACATTCCCGTTCCCTCCAGCATAATCGGTATGCTCTTGCTTGCGGCCGCACTTAAATTTCGGGTTGTAAGGTTGATGTGGGTAGATAAGGTGGCCGATTTTCTTGTCAAGAATCTCGGATTTTTCTTCGTCCCTGCCGGGGTAGGGTTGATGCGTTGTCTCGGACTGCTGTCTGAGCAGTGGCTGCCTATCGTTGGTGCATCGGTCGTCAGCACATTCCTTATCATTGCCACTACCGGCTGGATGCATCAGCTCGTCAGACGTTTTTTCTCACATTCCCACCACGTCAAGGATGTGACGGTCAAAGATTAGTACAACTGATTGAAATACATTTCCACTCACTATGCTTTTCCTGCAAAATAAATTTTTCCTGATAGCTCTGACCTTCATCGTCTTTCTCGGCTCGCGAATGTTGCAGCGTCGCACGGGAGTGACGTTGCTCAACCCGATTCTCGTCTCTATCATCGTGCTCATTCTCATTCTTAGCTGTGGAGGAGTTGATTATGAGACATATTCCGAAGGTGGCGAATACATAGAGTTCTGGCTGAAACCGGCAGTGGTTGCACTCGGTGTGCCGCTCTACAGACAGCTTGAGAATATCCGCAAACAGATGTTGCCGCTTCTCGTTGCCGAACTGACGGGATGTGTGGTAGGCATTGTGTCGGTTGTCCTCATAGCCGAACTTCTCGGAGCTTCAAGAGAGGTCATTATCTCTCTCGCCCCCAAGGCCGTCACCACACCGATTGCCATGGAAATATCCAAGGCGATGGGTGGGATACCGTCATTGACGGCTGCCGTTGTGGTCTGCACCGGGATTTTTGGAGGAATGGCGGGCTTCCGCATGGTAAAAATGAGCCATATCAAGAGTCCAATCGCCACGGGGTTGTCAATCGGCACAGCTTCACATGCTGTCGGCACAGCCTCTGCCATGGAGCGCGGGGAGCGTTACGGAGCTTTCTCATCGCTCGGTTTGACCCTCAACGGACTCCTCACAGCCCTCTTGTCGCCCTTCATCCTCCAAATACTCGGCTACACCGTGTGAGAGCAAATGCGATTCGTTGTTGAACCCTATCGTCGCGAGGTTTCCAAGAAGGAGTGCATTGACCACTGCGATTGCGATGAAGGCTATCGTTTAGTCGGTTTCTTAAAGAATGAAAATACTCTCGACCGGTTTGCCAAAGTATTTGCTTATAAGACAACCGTTCATAAGATTTGGCCTCTGCTCGATTGCACTCATGATAATCGCAGAGTGAATTTATCTCAAAATTTGTCATGTGTTTACCATATCAATATTCACGTAGCCTCAAGTTATCCCGAGTTATTTTTCGTCAACACTAAATGAAAAAATCCATGTTGTCAGATGGAAAAAAATGTGTACCTTTGCACTTTCAAATTTCAAAGCACCAATCATTAAGGAAAATCCACTATGGGAGGTTTCTTCGGCTCAATTTCGACCAAACCCTGTGTCAATGAACTTTTCTATGGCACAGACTACCATTCTCATCTCGGAACGAAGCGTGCGGGCATGGTCACATACGACCCTGAATATGGGTTCAACCGCACCATCCACAGTCTTGAACGTGATTATTTCCGCTCTAAATTCGAGGACGAACTCGACAGATTCGTCGGCTGTCAGGGTCTTGGAGTAATCAGCGACACGGATCCCCAGCCAATCATTGTCAACTCCCACCTTGGACGTTATGCCGTGGTGACTGTGGCAAAGATCAACAATATCCGTGACATAGCCAACGAGTTGCTTGCCGAGCGTATGCACTTTAGCGAGCTTTCAGCCAACAACATCAATCAGACTGAACTCGTCGCGCTGCTCATCAACATGGGCAAGGATTTTGTTGACGGTATCAATCTCGTCTATAAGAAAGTCAAGGGTTCATGCTCGATGCTCATTCTGACTGAGGACGGAATCATCTGTGCACGTGACTACCTCGGACGCACCCCAATTGTCATCGGAAAGAAGGACGATGGCTATGCGGCCGCCAGCGAGACCTCGGCTTTCCCAAATCTGGGCTACGATACTGTGCGTGATGTCGGGCCGGGCGAGATTGTGCGCCTGCGTGCCGATGGCATGGAAGTGCTTCAGGCACCTGCCCGCCGGGAGCAGATCTGCTCTTTCCTGTGGGTATATTACGGTTTCCCTGCGAGCGACTATGAGGGTATAAATGTCGAGCACATGCGTGAGGCGGGCGGTCGCAAGATGGGTCAGGAAGATCCGACCGAAGCCGACTGCGTGTGTGGCATTCCCGATTCCGGTGTGGGTCATGCCCTTGGCTATGCCGAAGGTCGCGGCATTCCTTACAGACGTGCGGTGCTTAAGTACACCCCGACATGGCCGCGAAGTTTCACTCCGGGCAATCAGTCGCGCCGCGATCTCGTCGCAAAGATGAAGCTCATCCCCAACCGTGCCATCCTTGATGGAAACCGTGTGGTGTTCTGCGATGATTCCATCGTCCGAGGCACGCAGTTGCGCGACAACGTCCGCACATTCTTCGAGTGCGGAGCCAAGGAGGTTCATGCCCGCATCTCATGCCCTCCGTTGGTCTATGGCTGTCCCTTCATCGGATTCACATCCTCAAAGAGCGACCTGGAACTGATCACGCGCCGTATCATCCGTGATTTCGAGGGCGACGATTCCGCTAAACTTGAGACATACGCCACCACCGGTACGCCTGAATATGAGCGGATGGTCAAGGAGATTGCCAACCGTCTTGATCTCACAACCCTCCAGTTCAGCAAGATTGAGAATCTCATCGAAAGCATCGGTCTGCCCAAATGCAAGCTCTGTACACACTGTTTCGACGGGTCGAGCTATCATCCCGACGAAGCATGGCGCGAGGACCATCCCGGTGAGTGAGGATTGTACGGAAAAAGTAAGGTTTATAGAAAACTAAGATTTATATACGAAATATAGCGCATCTGATTGAATGTCAGATGCGCTATATTTCGTGTCTGTTTTCAGCGTTATTTTTGTTCGATATAGGTCATGCTTGTGGTATAGGAATAGCCATTGGCATTTGATAAGATTGATGTGACGCGGTTCTTGTCATTGAATTTGTATGAAATGTCATAGCTGCTTGTACTGCTGTTTTCAGGTTCCTCTTTATCGACGTAGATGTATGAAACCTTTGTCGGAAGCAGAGATGAAGCATTCCCAAGATAGCCGGTAAGAGCGAAAACGTAAGCAATTTTACTGTAATTCGCCATGCCGGCTGCCAACTGAGGCGTCGTGATGTTGTAAGTGTTTGCATGGGCAAGATAGTATTCGAACTCATAGGTTGACTTCGTATCGGATTCCTCTATGACTGAACTTTCAAGAGAGCCGCCGACATAGTTGTACTTTACAGTGCCGCTACCTTTATCCGAATAATGGCCTTCTCCTTCGTCATATCCTTCGTAGTCTCCATACACGTGCATCGATGTGATACGTCCGTGTAAATTGTAATCCACGGTTACATTAAATGTCGTCTTTTCCCAGGATGAATCGTACTTTTCTTCATGTTTTTCGAGATAGGACACAATGAAGCCGTCTGTGTTAAACATGAAGTTTGTTGCCTGCCATGAGTCTGAATATCCTTCGTCGTCGGAATAACGAGAAACGATACGAGCGAGTTTGCGACCGGTGGTCATGGCGGCACGTGAGGTTTCATATTCAAAATCGTAGGTTATACCATCAATGGTTGCGTCCTTGATTGAACCATCGGCATTGTAGTTGATCTTTGCATTATCACCGACATTGGTGATTCTGACACCATCGACAATCGACGAGGGGAGAGGCATATCCACAGCCGGAGTGTTACCATTGTTGTCATCATCGTCGTCACTTGAACAAGCCACAAAGGTCATGCCGAATGCTGCAACTAAAAGTGGATAGACAAATAATTTGTTTCTCATTGTTGTGCTTAAATTGTGATTATTGATTAAAATAAAATTGGTTATAATTTTGATGTGCGATTGGTTGAGTTTCGTGTAGAGTTTTTATAAACGACAAAAATACATATATTCTGCATATATAAGAAATAGTTTAACATGTGTTAACTATTTATAGTTTAAGGTATTGTATTTCAATGGATTTTGGTTAAAAGCCTAAATCCGGCGTTTAGTTTTGGATTATTGGGAGTAATTCATTATTTTTGCGATAGAATGTTTTAACACTTACATAAATCATAAAAGACCATGTCAACAGAAAAAGCCATTACTCCGTCCGAGGCTCGCGAATGGATGGAGAGTCGTGAATGGGCCAACGGTTGGACCGTGAATCCCGATGAGACAATTGATGCAGTTGAGTTTGCCACTCAGTATCGCCGCAACAAGCCTCTGTGGGACAAACTTTTCAAATTCCTTGCTGAGAATGATCCTATGACTCTCAAGCCCGGTAAGATTGAGCTTGAAAAAGGTCGTGTTTGGATAAACGTTCCGGAGGAATACACTCCCAAGTCTGCCGAGGAAACAAGGACAGAGAATCATCGCAAATTTATTGATTTGCAGTACACTTTCGTGGGTGATGAGCTTTATGGTCTCGCTGATCCCGACAAAGTCACTCCCACTATGGAATATGATACCGTGAAGGACCGTACATTCTATCGTCTTGACGCTCCGGCATCATACGTTCCTGCCGGTGCCGACCGCTTCTTCCTATATTTCCCGAAGGATCTTCACCAGCCATCGGTGCGCACGTCAGAGAATCCCGGTCCGTCACGTAAACTTGTGGGTAAAATCGAGTACGCCGAATAATCGTCATCAAGCAACAATAAGTTTTTTAGAAGACAAGTTCGGCGGGCACAATGAGCTGAATATTCGGGCAAAGCATGTTCCTTTAGCGAATATTAACCTGTAAATTATAGAGTTATGTTATTAGGAATTTTAGTTTTTATTGTGTTCGGCATTGATACCCTCCGTAAAATGGGCGGAAGGCGGTGACGAATAAGGATGGCTGAAAAAGCCGTCCACTTTCATGCTGTGGTCTGCATAAGAAAGTTTGTGTGGCTTTGCCGCTCTTGTCTTCTTAGTAACGACAACTTGTGACAATTTCCGTGAATGACATTCACGGAAATTGTCACAAGTTGTTTTCTTTATCCTCGCATTGTATCAATTTTCCTTTTTGTCCGTCATCGCCTTGCGGCTTTTACCTTTATTGCGCTTGTTGGCGGAGGGTTTGTCGTTGTTTTTGGGCTTACGGTTGTTGTTGCCGTTTTTCTTACGGTTGTTTGGTCGGTGCGACCGATTGTCGGTATGGCGTTTTGCGGGGCGATATTCTGGAGCTTCGCCGAGGTGGGCGGGGACTTCCTGTTTGCGGACCTCATAGCCGAGGAAGTTTTCGATGAAACCGAATTTCGACTGTTCGCGTGGGCTTATGAGGGTGACGGCCATACCATCGGCGTTCGCACGGGCTGTGCGCCCGATGCGGTGGACATAGTCCTCAGCTTCGTGGGGGACATCATAGTTCACCACCATTGAAATATCGTCAATGTCTATTCCACGCGCAAGAATGTCGGTGGCCACGAGCACATCGATGCGTCCGGCCCGGAAGTCGAGCATCACCTTGTCGCGTTCGTTCTGCTCAAGGTCGGAGTGCATCTCGCCGGTCTTGATGTGGGCACGCCGCAATTCTCGCGCAAGGTCTTTTACCTTTATTTTGGATGATGAGAACACGATGACCCTCTGCGAGTGGGTCGTCTTGAGGAGATGGCGCAATATTCCGTTTTTCTGCTCCTCATGGCACACGAATGCCGATTGATCAATTTTCTCGGTCGGGCGCGACACGGCGATTTTGACCTCCGCCGGATTGTGGAGTATCGCTTTTGCCATCTGTTGGATTTTTGGGGGCATTGTGGCCGAAAACATGAGTGTCTGGCGTTCCTTTGGGAGCTGCTTGACAATCTGCATGATGTCGTCATAGAAACCCATGTCGAGCATACGGTCGGCTTCATCGAGGATGAAGTATGACACTTTTGAAAGGTCTACATAGCCCATCTGCAGGTGGGCGAGGAGACGGCCCGGAGTCGCGATGACCACATCGGCTCCCATTTTCAGCCCACGTTGCTGCTGTGCAAAAGTCGCACCGTCCGTACCGCCGTAGATGGCGACACTGCTGACGGGAACGTAATATGCAAAGCCTTCCATCTGGCGGTCAATCTGTTGGGCGAGTTCTCGGGTAGGTGCCATCACGATGCAATTGACATAGTCCTTTGCCTCGGGCAGATCGGCCAGCATATCGATTACAGGGAGGAGGTAGGCTGCTGTCTTTCCCGTGCCTGTCTGGGCGACCGCAATGAGGTCGCGGCCTTCAAGGATCACCGGGATAGCTTGTTCCTGAATTGGTGAACATTCCTCGAAGTGCATCGCATCGAGTGCATCGAGAATGTCGTCACTTAAATCAAGCTCATCAAATCTCATAGGTTCTCTGTTTTACAGTGCAAAGGTACTCAAAAGTTTCCATTATGCAAAGCGACGGAGTCTGCTCTATGGATTGTGGGTTGCGGGCTGTGATTGCTGCATTGAGCGGTAGCCTCTCCGTCAGTATGCTATCTGAAGATTACCCAACCATGCTGGATGGGATTGGTTGGTGGCTTTATTTGAGGCTTTGACTGTCGCTTTGTTTGTGGTTTCAGTTGTGGCGTTGGTGGTGCCGGGGCGTGGGATTCCGGCTTTTATGCAGCGTTCGCTGATATGCTTTATGCGCTCGGCTGTGTCGGGGTGGTCGGAGAACATTTTTGACACATAGCTCTCACTGGCCTCGCTGCCTCCCTGCTGCTCGATCGCCTGTAATTTTTCAAAAGCCTGCACCATGCCCCAGGGGTTTTTGCCGTTCTCAAGGAGGAAGTCATAGCCGTAGTCGTCAGCTTCAGTCTCTTGTTTCTGCGAGTATTTTGCGTTGGCAAAAGTCTCGCCTAATTTGACGAGCTGCGATTCTGTGAGGAGTGCAGCCTTGCCGCCGGCTGAGGCCACGCCATCTTTCAGCGCGTCGCCGAGAAGCTCGTTGCGGAATGCGTTTTTGGAATGGTGCTTGGCCACATGACCAATCTCATGCCCGATGATTCCGAGAAGCTCATCGTCAGTCATGATGTCCATCAGCGACGAGAACACCCTCACGCTTCCGTCGGCACAGGCGAATGCGTTTACATCGGTGGTCTTATACACTTTGAAATTCAATGGGATGCCATTGACATCGTTAAGCCCTTCGGTGAGCTTTTCGAGACGGATGGAGTAGGGGTCGTTGGCCGGTGCTATCTGATTCTTACTGTCCATCCAATCGACAGACTCCTTCACGTAGGCGGCCATCTCCTTGTCGGTGATGGTGGCTGCCTGTATGGCCTTTATGCCGGCACCGATAGCTTTCCCGAGGTCAAATTGTGCGGAAGCCGGGATTGCAATGCCAAGCACTATGGCGGTCAACAGAGATTTCAGAACGTTGGTTTTCATTGGAAATATATGTCATTATGAGACAATCTCTAAATTCTATCCGATGCACTGCCCGTTTGCCGCAAAATGAGGCATGGTGGCAGTAATTTTTGAAACCGATTGATTTTGCAGGGCAAAATTAAATCAATTTCACAAATTATTTTTAATTTTGTGAGCGGAATAACCAATCGGCTGCCGACATGTCATTTCGTGGACAATCGGTTTTGTCGCCATAAAAAGAAACAAATAATCATCACACTATGTTGAGGAAAATCATCAAATCACTGGCTTTGGGGCTTGCGTTTGTCGGACTTGCCGCCGGAGTGTCGGCGCAGAGCCGCATCATAGAAATTGCCAATCCGAAAATGACCGTCTATCTTCCACCGAAAGGGCTTTCGAATGGGAAGGCACTCGTGGCACTTCCCGGTGGTGGCTACTCGCATCTCGCCGTGGACCATGAGGGACGGCAGTGGGCGCCTTTTTTCAATGAAAAGGGGCTGGCATACGCCGTGCTTGAATATTCAATGCCTAATGGCGACCGAACAATCCCTATGCGAGATGTCGAGGCTGCTTTCAAGCTTATGGCCGACAGTGCGTCGCAGTGGGGATTCAAGCCGGACAGCATAGGCATCATGGGTTCATCGGCCGGAGGACATCTTGCTTCGACCATGGCAACCCATCAGACTGAATTGTGTCAACCGGCTTTCCAATTACTGTTCTATCCCGTCATTTCCCTTGATCAGTCCATCACGCACAAAGGCACGCGCAAGGGCTTTCTCGGCGAGAATCCTGCGGAGGAGCTTGTCAAGGCATATTCATCTGAAAACAGCGTCACATCCAAGACACCGAAAGCGTTGATCCTGCTTTGCAGCGATGACCGTGTGGTTGTCCCCGCCAATAGCATCCGCTATTATAACTCGCTGATTGAAGCCGGTGTTCCCGCGTCAATCATGATATATCCTACCGGTGGTCACGGCTTCGGCTACCGCAAAGGCTTCAAATATCATGACAATGCCTTGAATGAGATTTCTACTTGGCTTGAAAATCTGTAGTTGTGTATTTCTTCGATAAAACATCGGCAATCAATTGAAAATAAATTTAAAATGGAGTTTCGGCTCCATTTTTTTTGTTGGAGTTTTTGTCGGTTAGGCTAAAAAATACTAATTTTGTAATCCGTTATGAAATACGGTTTTGACAACGAGAAATATCTCAGGATTCAGTCCGAACACATCAAGGAGCGTATAGCTCAGTTCGGCAACAAGCTTTACCTTGAGCTGGGAGGTAAACTGTTTGATGACCATCATGCCAGCCGAGTGCTTCCAGGATTTCAGCCTGACAGCAAGTTGCGAATGCTCAGTCAGCTAAGCGATCAGGCGGAAATAGTGATTGTCATCAGCGCGCTTGACATTGAGAAAAACAAAGTGCGCAATGACCTTGGAATCACTTATGACATGGACGTGCTGCGTCTGCGTGAGGAGTTCCAGAAGCGTGGATTCCTTGTCGGGTCGGTGGTCATCACGCACTACAACGGGCAGAGCAGTGCCGACGCATTCCGTCAGAAGCTTGAACGGCTCGGCATCACCACTTATTATCATTACACCATCGAGGGCTATCCGACCAATGTCGATCTTATTGATTCAGACGAGGGTTTCGGACGTAACGACTATGTCGAGACGTCGCGTCCGCTCGTGATTGTGACCGCCCCCGGTCCCGGCAGCGGCAAGATGGCTGTCTGTCTGAGCCAGTTGTACAATGAGAATAAGCGTGGGATAGAGGCCGGCTACGCCAAGTTCGAGACCTTCCCCGTGTGGAGCCTCCCGCTGAAACATCCGGTCAATATCGCCTACGAGGCTGCTACCGCCGATCTCAATGATGTCAACATGATTGATCCATTCCATCTTGAGGCATACGGCAAGACTGCGATCAACTATAACCGCGACATTGAGATTTTCCCGGTGCTCAACGCTCTCTTTGAGGGAATCTATGGCGAGAATCCCTACAAGTCGCCAACCGACATGGGTGTGAATATGGTCGGATTCTGTATAAATGACGATGAAGTGTGCTGCCGTGCGTCGAAGGATGAGATCATACGCCGCTACTACACCGCGCTCAACCGTTTTGCCCAGGGCGATGACAATGAGGGTGAGGTAAACAAGATCGCACTCCTGTTCAAGCAGGCAAAGATAGACACTTCCTATCGTCGTCCGACTGTCGCTGCCCGCGAGCGAGCCGAGCGCAGCGGTGTCCCCTGTTCGGCTATCGAACTTGCCGACGGCACCATCATCACTGCTGAGACGAGTGCGCTCCTTGGCCCGAGCGCGGCACTGATTCTCAATGCCGTGAAATATCTCGCCGGGATTGACCACTCTGTCAAGCTCATCCCGCAGGATATGATTGAACCGATTCAGAATACGAAGATGAATTATCTCCGCAGTCACAATCCGCGTCTTCACACCGATGAGGTGCTTGTGGCGCTGTCGGTGCTCAGTACTCACAATGAGAATTGCCGCCGTGCGTTGGAGAAGCTGCCGGAGCTTAACGGATGTCAGGTACATTCCACCGTCATGCTCGGTGAAGTTGACCACAAGATTTTCAAGAAGCTCGGTGTCGGACTGACATGCGATCCCGCGAAAAAGCGCAAGGAGGTTTTTGAATCGGCTAAAAGTCGCTGAGAAAACGTTTGTACCTTATTGTGGATTGGGGAATGTTGTCTTTACATGAGATGACATTCCCCAACCCTTTTTATCATCGCGCGAAACCCAGGCAGATGATGTCGGGGCTTATTGTAGGATTTATTACAAAAAATAGTTTACTTATTGTAAAATGAAATTAAAAGGGAATGGAAAGTTGTGAGAATGGTTTTATTTTTTTATCTTTGTAATCTAATATTCTTATATCTAATCCCAACTCTTTATGTTTCATAGATTTAATACCATTATTTCCTGTGCGGTGCTTTCGGTTAGTGCTTTTGCTCAGGGAGGAGGACTTACAGACATGTCGGACAGCCGTCATGCCGTTATGGTAAATACCCCCGTCGGTGCTGTAAAGTGGACCGGCGGTTTTTGGGGTGACCGCTTCAACGTGTACAGCGGTACGTCTCTCCAAAGCATGTGGGATACTTGGAACAATCCTGACATTTCACACGGATTCCGTAATTTTGAGATCGCTGCCGGAAGTCAGCAGGGCGAACACTGGGGCCCTCCGTTCCACGACGGCGACATGTACAAATGGCTTGAGGCTGTTGCTGCTGTCTATGCTGTCAACAAAGACCCCGAGCTGGATGCCTTGATGGACAAATTTATCGATCAGGTTGTCAAAGCACAACGTGAGGATGGCTACATACATACACCTGTGATCATCGACGAACGTAATCGCGGAGTCGATACTCATGCGTACCACAAAGAGCAGACTGTCATCGGCACTAAGGTCGGTGGCGAGGATGAGAAGGGAGCGTTTGCCAACCGTCTCAATTTTGAGACATACAATCTCGGTCATCTTATGACTGCCGGTATCGTCCATAAGAGGGCCACGGGCAAGACAACACTTTTCGATGCTGCCGTGAAGGCAACGGACTTCCTTTGCAATTTCTATGAGACTGCGTCCGCAGAGCTTGCGCGCAATGCCATCTGCCCCTCGCACTACATGGGCGTTGTCGAAATGTATCGCGAGACCGGCAATCCGCGTTATCTTGACCTTGCCAACAATCTCATCAACATCCGAGGTCTCGTCGAGAACGGTACGGACGACAACCAGGACCGCATCCCGTTCCGCGACCAGTACAATGCCATGGGTCATGCCGTGCGTGCCAATTACCTCTACGCAGGTGTCGCTGACCTCTATGCCGAGACAGGCGAGGAGCAGCTCATGAAGAATCTCACAAGCATCTGGGATGATATTGTCAACCGCAAGATGTATATCACAGGCGCATGTGGCGCGCTCTATGACGGCACTTCACCCGACGGCACATGCTATGAGCCTGACAGCATTCAGAAAGTTCACCAGAGCTATGGCCGTCCGTTCCAGCTCCCGAACAGCACCGCCCACAATGAGACCTGTGCAAATATCGGCAACATGCTTTTCAACTGGCGAATGCTTGAGGCTACCGGCGATGCAAAATATGCCGATATTGTTGAGACAGCACTCTACAACAGTGTGCTCAGCGGTGTCAGCCTTGACGGAAAGCGATATTTCTACACCAATCCGCTCCGCATGAGTGACGATCTTCCTTACACTCTCCGTTGGCCGAAGACACGCGAGGAGTACATCAGTTGTTTCTGCTGTCCGCCCAACACGCTCCGTACCATCTGCGAGGCGCAGAACTATGCCTACACTGTCAATGACAGCACTTTGTGGTGTAACCTCTACGGCGACAGCGAACTTGCAACCGAATTTGGCAAGAAGCGTCCTCTCGTTGTCACCCAGCGCACAGGCTATCCATTTGACGGAAAGGTTGTCCTGACTTTTGTTGATGTCCCCAAAAAAGAAAAAATCGCTCTCAAGCTCCGTGTCCCCTCATGGTGTGACAATGCCACTCTTGCAGTCAACGGTGTCCCTGAGGATATAAAGGTGACCCCCAACAGCTATGTCACAGTTGACCGTGTATGGAAGCCGGGCGATGAGGTGACATTCGATATGGAGATGAAGACGAAGCTGATTGAGTCGAATCCTCTTGTCGAGGAAACCCGCAACCACACAGCCATCAAGCGCGGTCCGATTGTCTACTGTCTTGAGGGTATCGATATTGCTGACGGCAAGGCTCTTGACGATGTCCTTATCCCTGCCGATGCTAAGTTCACTGCCAAAGACATTACTATTGACGGTGCAAAGATGACCGCCCTTGAGACCGAGGCACGCCTCGTGGACGGTGGTGACTGGACCGGTAAACTTTACCGCGAGGTCGGATCTGCCGACAAGACGGTTAAGGTGACGCTGATTCCCTACTTTGCATGGGGCAACCGCGACAAGGCTGAGATGAGTGTATGGCTTCCACTTGCACGCTAAAATGATCAAACCTGACATGAAGAAATCAATCATGACTGTGGGGCTTGCCCTCACCACGCTGGCTCTTTCGGCTGCCGATGTCTATGTCTCTCCTACGGGTAGTGACAGCAATGACGGAAGCAAGACCTCTCCGAAGGCAAGTCTGACTTCAGCACTGCGCCAGGCACGCGAAATGCGTCGCCTGGCCGCCCCCGGAGTGGAGTCGGGGATTACCATCCATCTGGCTCCGGGTGAATATAATGTGTATGAGCCGGTGTTTGTCCGTCCGGAAGACAGCGGTACGCCAACCTCGCCTACCGTCATAACCTCCGATGGCGGAGCTTGGCTGAGCGGAGGAGTGAAGATTGACGGATGGAAGCGGCAGGGAAAATTTCTCGTTGCCTCCGTCCCTCAGTTCAATGGTCGCCCTCTCGACTTCCGTCAGCTCTATGTCAACGGTAAGAAAGCGGTACGCGCGCGCGATGTTGAAGATTTTGAGAAGATGGCCCGTATCATCAGCAATGATCCCGCCAATGAGGTGCTTTGGGTACCCGCCGAAGCCGTGAAGAAGATTGTCGGTGCCCCTTATCCCGAAATGGTGCTACATGAGATGTGGTGTGTGGCCAATCTGCGCATTAAGTCGATTGATATTCAGGGCGACAGTGCAGCGGTCAGATTTCACAATCCCGAGAGCCGCATACAGTTCGAGCATCCGTGGCCGCGCCCGATGGTGACTACTGACGGTCATAACTCGGCTTTCTATCTCACAAATGCCAAGGAACTGCTTGACACTCCCGGTGAATGGTATCACGACATTGACTCCCGTAAAATCTACTATTATCCCTTCCCCGGTGAAGAAGTTAAGGATGCAGTTGTCCCCGCAGTGGAGACACTCCTGCTCGTCGAGGGGACTCTCGACCGCAGGGTTGAGAATGTCAGGATTGAGAATATCGGATTTGAATACACCACATGGATGCGTCCGTCGGAAAAGGGTCACGTCCCTCTCCAGGCCGGTATGTATTTGACCGATGGCTATAAAATCAATCCGAAGATGGAACGTCCGCAAAATCATAAGCTCGACAATCAGGGATGGCTTGGTCGCCCCACGTCGGCTGTGGTTGTCAAGGGTGCGGTTGACGTTGACTTCCTCAAGTGTCGGTTTGAACATCTCGGTTCGACCGGACTCGACTATGAGTGGGGGACGGAGGGAGGACTCATTGAGGGATGTCTTTTCCGAGACATTGCCGGAAACGGTATCGTGGTCGGAAATTTCAGCCCTGCATCCCATGAGACCCATCTGCCGTATGATCCGAGCGATGAGCGCGAAGTCTGCTCCGGACTTACCATCGCCAACAATCTCATCACTGACGTGACAAATGAAGATTGGGGTACTCTCGGTATCTGTGCCGGATATGTCAAGAACATCAATATCGAGCACAATGAGATAAATGATGTGTCATACAGCGGCATAAACCTCGGCTGGGGCTGGACACGCACGGTCAATTGTATGCGCAACAACCGCGTCCATGCCAATCTCATCCATCACTACGCCAAACACATGTATGATGTGGCCGGTGTCTACACCCTCGGTTCGCAGCCCCACAGTTGGGTGACTGAAAACTGTGTGCGTGACATCTATTCGCCCGGCTATGCCCATGACCCTAACCACTGGTTCTATCTCTACACTGATGAAGGTTCGTCGTTCATCAACGTGAAGGACAATTGGACTGAAGGAGAGAAATATCTTCAGAATGCCAATGGCCCCGGCAACGTCTGGGAGAACAATGGTCCGAATGTCGATGAGAAGATAAAGAATGCCGCCGGATTGACTGAGGATTTCAAGTATCTCAAATCCCTGTAAACAACTCGGTCTGTCCCTCACTCCCTCTGTCCGGATGTCGTTTTTATCCGTCCTGCCTGTAATCATCAAAACATCCACCTTACATTACCATGAGCGTGACGACGCATATCACCACTGACTGAGTTTGGCCACGCCCGATAAAATCTAAGCGCAATCAAAATGAAAAAAAGAGTGTCGACACTCATAGCTGCAGCAGCCTTCGGACTTGCAGCAACAGCCCAGACATGGATCTGGTATCCCGGTGACTATGAAATATGGCTTGGAAACCGGATGAACAACAACCGTACGGAGCGCGGTGCTTTCTTCCCGCCGTTCTGGAAGACTGACAGTCACTTCGTGACAGTCGAATTCAGCAAGGATCTTGATCTTCCTGAGGATGAGGAAATCACAATCGCAGCAGAAGGGAAGTACAATGTGAAACTTGACGGTAAACTCCAGTTTGGCGAGCCGTCGAAGTTCAAGATACCTTCCGGCAAGCATAAACTTAACATCAAGGTGTGGAATCAGTCAACTCCTCCGGCTCTCTATGTCAAAGGCAAGAATGTCAACACTGACCCCACATGGAAAGTTACAAATGAAGATAAAGAGTGGATTGATGAGAGTGGCAAGGCAAGCGATACATCTGCTACGGTTTATGCTCTCGCCGGCTATTGGAATTTTGACGATATGGCAACTCCTCCATCAACATTCCATCTGAATCTCCAGCCGATGGACTATGTCGGGGTGGAGGAGAAGACCGCAGATGGCGGTAAACTCTACGACTTCGGCAAGGAGACTTTCGGGCGCATCGTGCTCAGGAACCCTGTCGGCAACGGCGTTGTCAATATATATTATGGTGAAAGTCCCGAGGAAGCACTTGACATGGCCTACTGTGAGACTCTTGACAAAATCAAATTCACTGACGGTAAGGTCATCGATCTCGCGACAAATGCTGTCAGTGATAACTCGGGTGATTACACTCTCGACAACACCAAGGCATTCCGCTATGTCTACGTAGTGCCTGAGCAGGGTGTCAATGTCGGTGATGTCGCCATGCTCTATGAATACGCTCCTGTTGAATATCGCGGGACATTCAAATGCAGTGATCCGGAGCTGAATAAGATTTGGGATATCGGTGCATATACGATGCATCTGACCACCCGCGAATTTTTCATTGACGGAATCAAGCGTGACCGTTGGGTGTGGAGCGGTGATGCAGTGCAGAGCTACCTGATGAACTACTATCTGTTCTTTGACAGTCCCACCGTCAAGCGCACAACGCGCCTGTTGCGCGGAAAAGATCCCGTGACAGCCCATATCAATACCATCATGGACTATACACTCTATTGGTTCATAGGCATCTATGATTACTATCTCTACACCGGTGACAAGGCTTTCGTCAAGGAAATATATCCCAAGATGCAGACAATGATGGACTATGTCCTCAGTCGCACGAACAAGGATGGAATGCTTGAGGGTATGACAGGTGACTGGGTCTTTGTCGATTGGGCCGATTTCCCCATGAGCAAGCAGGGTGCGCTTTCATTTGAGCAGATACTTCTCTGCAAGAGTCTTGAAACCATGAAACTTTGTGCCGATATTGTCGGTGACAAGGCTGATGCCGAGAAATACGGGGAACTTGCAACAGATCTGAAAGATAAACTCCTCCCGACATTCTGGGATGAGTCCCGTCAGGCTCTCGTCCATAATGTCGAGAACGGTAAAAAGAGTGATCAGGTCAACAAGTTTGCCAACATGTTTGCCATTAACTTCGACTATCTTGACGGTCCGACAACCGACTCGGTCATGAAAAATGTGATGCTCAATCCGGAAGTTCCTGCAATCACCACCCCCTACATGCGTTTCTATGAGCTTGAGGCTCTGTGCGATCAGGGTATGCAGGATCAGGTGCTGAAGGAAATGAAGGATTACTGGGGTGGAATGCTCCGCGAGGGCGCAACCTCATTCTGGGAGAAGTATAATCCTGAAGATTCAGGCACGCAACATCTTGCAATGTATGGTCGTCCCTATGGCAAGAGCCTCTGCCACGCTTGGGGTGCAAGCCCGATATATCTTATCGGTAAATATTATCTTGGCGTGAAGCCCCTCGAACCCGGCTACAAGGAATTTTCAATCACTCCCGACCTCGGCGGTCTGAAGTGGATGGAGGGAACAGTCCCGACCCCCAACGGCGAGATTTCGCTCTATGTCAGCGACCGTGAAATCAAGGTCAAGGCAACTGAAGGCAAGGGATATATCAATTTCAAGTCAAAGAATCAACCTAAATCAAGCTACGGTACTGTCGAGAAGACAGGTGATGACAGCTACCGTCTTTACATCGACACTGACAAGGAAATCATTATCAAATACAAAGAAGCATGAAAGAATTTGCCAAATATATAATGGTGGTGCTTGCGACCGTTATGCTGTGGAGCTGCGGAAGCCGTAAGACCATCGCGTTGGAATATCCCGAGAATGCCTCAACCAGACTGAATTTCGCGGCTGAGCATCTCACCAAGGCCTTGACTAAACAAGGCTACGACATCGTGCCTGCTGATGAAGCCAAGGATGGTGTGAAGATCATACGTCTTTCAGAAGCCACTGACAGCGTTGGCCCGAAGGAAGGATTCACCATCACGGTGACCGACAATGTGATTGATGTCAAGGGAAATGACGGCTCCGGTGTCATCTACGGCTGCCGCGAACTCATTGACCGCGTTGAGACAGACGGAAATCTCGATAATCTTCCGGCAACGTTCACCGACGCTCCCGAGATGGTGCTTCGCGGAGCTTGCGTGGGCGTGCAGAAGCCCTATCTTCTTCCCGGACGCAGCGTCTATGAGTATCCCTACACTCCTGAAAACTTCCCGTGGTTCTACGACAAGGATTTGTGGATCAAATATCTCGACATGCTCGTCGAGAATCGTATGAACTCACTCTATCTTTGGAACGGTCATCCATTTGCATCACTTGTCAAACTTGAGGATTATCCTTTTGCTGTCGAGGTGGACGATGAGACCTTCAAGAAGAATGAGGAAATATTCTCATTCCTAACGACCGAGGCCGAAAAGCGCGGAATCTTTGTGATCCAGATGTTCTACAACATTCTGCTCTCCAAACCTTTTGCTGAACACTATGGCATGAAGACCCAGGATCGAAACCGTCCGATCACTTCGCTTGTCAGCGACTACACGCGCAAGAGTGTGGCTGCATTCATTGAAAAATATCCCAACGTCGGTCTGCTCGTGTGTCTCGGCGAGGCCATGGACACGTATGAGGACGATGTCGTATGGTTCACGGAGACTATCATTCCAGGAGTCAAGGACGGTCTTGCCAAACTTGGTCGCACGGATGAGCCGCCGGTGCTTCTCCGCGCTCACGACACTGACTGCAAAGCTGTCATGGAGGCTGCACTTCCACTCTACAAGAATCTCTACACCATGCACAAATACAATGGCGAGTCACTGACCACCTACGAGCCTCGCGGTCCGTGGACAGAGATTCACCGTGGTCTCAGCGCGCTCGGAAGTGTCCACATCAGCAATGTTCATATCCTTGCCAATCTTGAACCGTGGCGTTGGAGCTCGCCCGACTTCATTCAGAAGTCGGTGAAAGCCATGCACGACATCCACGGAGCAAACGCGCTTCATCTCTATCCGCAGGCATCCTATTGGGATTGGCCATATTCTGCCGACAGTATTGCCGGAGGCGGCCGTGAGCTTCAGCTTGTGCGCGACAGCACATGGTATGAGGGTTGGGGACGCTATGCGTGGAACTGCCGTCGTGACCGTGATGACGAAATCAAGTATTGGAATCACCGCTTCGCCCGCACATACGGTCTGAGTGATGATAAGGGTGCAAATATCCGCGAGGCTTTTGAGCAATCCGGCGAAATCGCTCCGAAACTCCTTCGCCGTTTTGGCATAACTGAGGGCAACCGTCAGACTCTGCTGCTCGGCATGTTCATGAGCCAGCTCGTCAATCCTTATAAATATACCATTTATCCCGGTTTCTACGAAAGTTGCGGGCCGGAGGGCGAAAAACTGATTGAATATGTGGAGAAAGAGCATAAGGGTCAGCCTCATGTCGGCGAACTTCCTCTCGACATAGTAGCCCAGTGTGTCGAGCATGGTGACAAGGCTGTCGCAGCCATCAATGCTATCGGCGGCAAGGTCAACAGCAATCAGGAGGAATTTGACCGTCTCAGCAACGACATGGAGTGCTATCGTCTTTTCGCTTATTTCTTTGACCGCAAGGTAAAGGCAGCTCAAAAAGTCCTCGACTATCAATGGACAAAGGATTTGAGCAATCTTGACGCTGCCGTACCTCTGCTTGAGGAGAGCCTTGACTATTACAAGCAACTCGTTGACAGAACTAAGGGTACATACCGATATGCCAACAGTATGCAGACGACAATGCGCCGCATACCCATTGCCGGTGACGGAGGTAAGAATAAGACTTGGGAGGAACTCCTCGTGCACTATCAGGCTGAGCTTGACAACTTCAAGAGCAATCTTTCGACACTCAAGGATAAAGCTGCCGGTAAAATCTCCGACAGTCCTGAGGAAATCAAACCTCTCACTGAGGCAAATGTCAAGGTGAGCGGCCCCTGGAAACGTGTGAAACTCACCAAGGGCGCATCGCTCCTCGACAATATGCCCGATTCAAAGATTGAGGGGCTTGCTCCTGAACTTGAAGGTCTGACAGCGTTCCGTGTCAATGGCGATGTGCAGCGCAAGGAGGGGACTGAGATTGAGTTTGAGAACTCTGAACCGGTCAAGCTGCTCGTGGCTTATTTCAAGGATGATCAGAAGAAATATGCCAAGGCTCCGAAACTTGAGACTGACGCAACGGCCAATGAATACGGTCAGGCAGAACCAGTGCTTACGAGTGCGATCCATCTTGACAAGATGCCGCTTGCAAACGTCCATGCCTACAGTTTTGCCCCCGGCAAGCATTCATTGAATCTACCCAAGGGCTATGCTCTTGTACTCGGATTCACATCCGACACAATCACACCCCGCAATGCAGCCCTTGCAGGCGAGGATGAGGCAATGGACTGGCTGTTCTATTGATGTCATTACAAAAAATCATACATAATCATCAGATTCCAATTTTACGGGTCACGCCATGGTGCGTAGAAACGACATGGCGTGTCCCTTTCACCATAATAAACACATAAACGCTATTATATGAGACGATTGTTTTCCCTCATTTCCGTCGCTTTGCTGTCATGGTGCGCTGTGAGTGCGCAACGCCATGTCAGTCAGGAACGCATGGCTGAGGTGTATAAGGAAGCCCGTACACCTTATAAATATGGCCTTGTGGTTGCTCCGACCGACAATAACCATAAGATTGACTGCCCGACTGTGTTCCGCGAGGGTGACAAATGGTATATGACCTACGTGGTCTACAACGGACGCAGTGGTCAGGATGGCCGTGGCTATGAGACATGGCTTGCCGAGAGCGACAATCTTCTCGAATGGACCACGCTTGGACGGATTCTTGCCTATTCCGACACGGGCTGGGACAGGAATCAGCGTGGAGGCTTCCCTGGACTCATTGACATGGAGTGGGGTGGGAGCTATGCCATCAACCGCTATAAAGGAAAATGCTGGATGACGTATATCGGCGGCGAGGGTACAGGCTATGAAGCTGTCAACGCTCCTCTTGCCGTGGGTCTGGCGTGGACCAAGGGCAGCCCTGCTACCGCCCATCTGTGGGAGACACTCGACCACCCCATCATTTCAATCACCGACAAGGACGTGCAGTGGTGGGAAGCATTGACGGAATACAAGAGTACCGTATACGAGGATCCGGGTAAGACCCTCGGCTCGCGTTTCATGATGTATTACAACGCCGGAGGTGTCAATCCTGAGACCGGCATGAAAGGTGAGCGCATCGGCATCGCATTGTCTGACAACATGACCAAGTGGCGTCGCTATGAGGGAAATCCTGTCTTCACACATGAAGCACAGGGGACAATCACCGGCGATGCACAAATTGTGAAGATGGGCGATGTCTATGTGATGTTCTATTTCTCGGCCTTCAATCCCTCACGCAGCTACAAGGCATTCAACACATTCGCATGTAGCTATGACCTCGTGACGTGGGATGACTGGGAAGGTTCGGATTTGATTTATCCGACAAAGGAATTCGACGAGCTGTTTGCCCACAAGAGCTATCTTGTGAAGCATGACGGTGTCGTCTATCATTTCTACTGCGCTGTCAACAATGCCGAGCAGCGTGGCATTGCAGTCGCCACGAGCAAACCGATGGGGCGTTCGTCAGTGAAATTCCCTGCCCGCCCTGCAACCGGGCGCAGAGGGCATGTAAGTCTCAATGAGGGTTGGACCACGTGGCTCAACGATGATAAGACTACCGCTCAGAAAGTAAATGTGCCTCACAATTGGGACGATTACTACGGCTATCGTCAGCTTACCCACGGCAATCTTCACGGCAATGCCGGTTATGTCCGTGATTTCAGCATGGCTGAGCGTGTTGACGGCAAGCGTTATTTCATTAATTTTGAGGGTGTCGGCACTTATGCCAACATAAAACTCAACGGACATGACCTCGGTCGCCATCCGTCAGGCCGCACATCCTTGACTTTCGATGTTACTGACTATCTCAATTTTAACGGTGAAAACACTCTTGAAGTGTTGGCTGAACATCCGGAAATGATTGCCGACATGCCGTGGGTGTGCGGCGGATGTTCATCCGAATGGGGATTCAGTGAAGGCTCGCAGCCCCTCGGAATCTTCCGGCCCGTAGAGCTTGAGATTACTGACGAGGTGCGTGTTGAGCCATTCGGTGTACATATCTGGAACAATGCCGCGTGTGATTCAGTCTTCATAGAGACCGAATTGAAAAACTATGGCTCAAAGGCTGCTGAATTTGACTTCATCAATAAGTTCAGCAATGCTGACGGTCGTCAGATATTCCGCCTCACTGACAAGTTGACATTGCAACCCGGCGAGAGCAAGGTAATCAAGCAGGCATCGGCTGTGACCGATGTCCACCGCTGGGGTCCGGACGATCCGTATCTCTATAAACTCTCCACGATGGTCAAGCGTGATGGAAAGACAACAGAGGAGGTCACAACCCCTTACGGCATACGTAATTTTTCATGGCCCGTTAAGCGCAATGACGGTGACGGACGGTTCTTTATGAACGGAGAGCCGGTGTTCATCAACGGCGTCTGCGAATATGAGCATCAGTTTGGTGCATCTCATGCCTTCAGCGATGAACAGATAGCAGCGCGTGTGAAGCAGATTAAAAATTCCGGATTCAATTCAGTCCGTGACGCACATCAGCCCCACAATCTGCGCTATCAGGAATACTGGGACAAGGAGGGTATCCTGTTCTGGCCGCAGTTCTCGGCTCATATATGGTATGATACTCCCGAATTCCGTGAGAATTTCAAGACACTGCTCCGTCAATGGGTAAAGGAACGTCGCAACTCGCCGTCAGTCGTGATGTGGGGCTTGCAGAATGAGAGCACGTTGCCGCGTGATTTCGCACAGGAATGTTCTGAAATTATCCGCGAGATGGATCCAATGGCACGCGATATGCGTGTCATCACCACTTGCAACGGCGGTGAGGGTACGGATTGGAACGTCATTCAGAACTGGAGTGGAACGTATGGTGGAGATGTATATAAGTATAACGAGGAACTCTCGCGTCCCAATCAACTCCTCAACGGTGAGTATGGCGCGTGGCGCACTCTCGGTTTCCACACCGAACCCGGAGAATTCGATCCCAATGGACCTTGGAGCGAGGAGCGCATGACGCAGCTCATGGAGACCAAAGTGCGTCTTGCCGAGCAAGCAAAGGACAGTGTCAGCGGTCACTATCAGTGGATTTTCAGCAGTCATGACAATCCCGGTCGCCGTCAGCCCGATGAGGCTTACAGAATGATCGATAAGGTCGGACCGTTCAACTACAAGGGTCTTGTCAGTCCATGGGAAGAACCTGCTGATGTCTACTACATGTATAAATCAAACTACACCGATGCGGCCACTGACCCGTTTGTGTATATCGCCTCACACTCATGGCCTGACCGATTCAAAGGACCGAGGAAGGCCACAATCGAGGTCTACAGTAATTGTGATTCCGTTATCCTCTATAATGACGCGTTGGAAGCCAATTATCTCGGATCAAGGGAAAAAGGTGGTATCGGCACACACTTTGAATGGAAGGATGCCGACATCCGTTGCAACGTGCTCCGCGCAGTCGGCTACTACAATGGCGAGCCGGTTGCCGAGGATGTGATTGTGCTTGAGAATCTTGAGACGGCTCCTAATTTTGATGCACTGCGCTCTCCGGGTTCGACAGCTCTAAAGGGCGTCGATGATTATAATTATGTATATCGTATAAACTGTGGTGGTGATGAATACACCGATGAGTTCAATCAGACATGGCTCGCCGATGACACGATCTATTCTCGCTCATGGGCGCAGGACTTCACCGGCCTTTCACCGTATCTTGCCAGTCAGCGTGTGACCTACGACCCGATTGCCGGTACAAATGACTGGAATCTCCTCCAAAGTTTCCGTTTTGGTCGTCATAAGCTGTCCTATCGTCTTCCGCTCAGCAACGGACGCTATCGTGTGGAGCTATACTTCATAGAGCCGTGGCATGGCACCGGAGGCGGTGAAGGCACTGACTGCGAGGGGCTGCGTATATTTGACGTGGCAATAAATGACTCTACCGTGATTGACGATCTTGACATCTGGGCTGAGGCCGGTCACGACAAACTGTTGAAAAAGATGGTGGACTGCGATGTCACCGACGGTTATCTCAACATCACTTTCCCGGAAGTCAAGGCCGGTCAGGCAGTGCTTTCAGCCATAGCGGTCGCATCGCTTGACCCTTCGGCCAAAGCTCTTGCCCCGAAACATGTCTCGACATGGAGCTGGAAGGCTGCCGACAGGGATGTCATGGAAAAAATGCCGGCTGATATGTTGCCGAAAGATGAGAATGCGCGTGCTGCTGTGACCTACGAGGCTGAGGATGCGAAACTCGAAGGTAAATATGATGTCAAGGATTTCAAGAAGCAGATAGGTGTCTTTTTCTCCGGCAAAGGTAGCGTTGAATGGACCATCTCGACCGGTCTGGCTCAGGTCTATGCGCTCCGTTTCAAGTTCATGAACACCAATAAGGATGCAAAGGCTGTCAATCTCAAACTGATTGCCCCCAATGGCGCGGTGCTGAAAGATGATACCATCAATTTGCCCGACACGCCAGACAAGTGGAGAATGCTCAGCACCACTACCGGCGGCTACATCAATGCCGGGACATATAAGGTGATTATTTCCTCTCCGGATCTCGGCGGTGTCGCATTCGACTCGCTTGAAGTCCAGTAAACCCATTATCAAACAATCTCTGACAAAGAACACTCTAATCATACAGCGACAATGTATAGCAAACTTACTTGCGCACTGTTCCTTTTAGGTACTCTGACAGCAGCCGGACAGACCGGGCAGCAGCATGACTGGGAGAACCAGCACGTGCTGCAGATCAATCGTGAACCTGCTCGTGCGGCTTTCATGCCATACGGTGAGAAGAAAGGAGACCGCACATTGAGTCTTAACGGCGATTGGCGTTTCCACTGGTCTCCCACGCCTGAGGGACGCATCGAGGGTTTCGAGAACCCGGCATTTGACGACTCTGGATGGGCGCAGCTCGCTGTCCCTGCCGTGTGGGAGGTCAACGGTTATGGAACTCCGATTTATGCTTCTGCCGGTTACACATTCAAAATCAATCCTCCCTTTGTGACGGATACACCGAAAGAAAACTACACGGCATATCTGGAGCGCAATCCGACCGGCCAGTATCGCAGGACGTTTGAAGTCCCGTATGACTGGTTGAAATCCGGACAGGTTTTCCTCCGCTTCGACGGTGCGATGAGTGCTTTCTATGTATGGATCAACGGTAAGCGTGTCGGCTACTCACAGGGCAGCATGGAGCCGTCGGAATTCAATGTGACACCATATCTCCATGCTGGAAAGAATGATATTGCCATTGAGGTCTACAAGTACAGTGATGGATCGTATCTTGAAGATCAGGATTTTTGGCGTTTTGCCGGAATACACCGCGATGTCACCCTTTTCCATACTCCCGATGTCAGGTTGCGCGATTTCACCGTGCGTACACTTCCCGACTCAAACTATGAGGATTTCACACTTCAGGTCGATCCGCTCTTTTCGGTCTACAACGGAGAGCGTGGGACGGACTATAAATTGCGTGTGACTGTCGGCGAGGACGGCAAGGAGATGTTTGACACGACTGTGGTCATAAATGACATACTCGACCTCGACCACAGGGCCTCGATAATGAACGAATGGTATCCGCAGCGTGGTCCGCGTAAGCTCGGGCGCATAACCCACAAGTTTGAAAATCCGAAGCGATGGACAGCCGAAACGCCGTCGCTCTATGATTTGCGACTTGAACTGAGCGATGCGTCAGGTCGCGTGATTGAGCGGACCGACAGCAAAATCGGTTTCCGAAGTGTTGAGGTCAAGGATGGTCAGGTGATGGTCAACGGCAAGCCTATCCGCTTCCGTGGAGTCAACCGTCATGAACATGATCCTAAGACGGCCCGTGTGATGACAGAGGATAGAATGATTGAGGATATCAAACTCATGAAGCAGGCTAATGTCAATGCTGTCCGCACAAGCCACTATCCGAATACTCCGCGCTGGTATGAACTGTGTGACTCGCTCGGACTTTATGTCATGGACGAGGCCGACATCGAGGAGCACGGGCTTCGCGGAACTCTCGCGAGCACTCCTGACTGGCACTCGGCATTTATGGATAGAGCTGTCCGCATGGCCGAGCGCGACAAGAACCATCCTTCTGTCGTGTTCTGGAGCATGGGCAATGAGAGTGGCTACGGTCCGAATTTCGCAGCAATCTCAGCATGGCTTCATGATTTCGACCCCACACGTCCCGTGCATTACGAGGGCGCGCAAGGTGTTGATGGTGAGCCTGATCCTGCTACGGTAGATATTATCAGCCGTTTCTACCCACGTGTGCAATCCGAGTATCTGAATCCCGGAATCAAGGAGGGTGACGACAAGGAGCGTGCCGAAAACGCACGTTGGGAACGCCTGCTCTCGATAGCGCAGCGCGACAATGATACGCGCCCGGTTTTGACGAGCGAATATGCTCACGCCATGGGCAATGCCATGGGCAATTTCGGGGAGTATTGGGATGAGATATACAGCAACCCGCGCATGGCCGGCGGCTTCATCTGGGACTGGGTTGACCAGGGCATAGAGCGGGTGCGTCCTGACGGAAAGACTGAGATGTCCTATGGCGGTGATTTCGGCGACAAGCCTAATCTGAAAGCATTCTGCATGAACGGAGTGATTTTTGCCGACCGTTCGCTCAATCCAAAGTATTATGAGGTCAAGACGGTCTACAGCCCGGTGGCAATCTCTCTGAAATCATATAATCCCTCGACGGGTGATGTTGTCATCGAGTTCATCAACCGCAACCATCACATAGATCTGTCGGGCTACGACTGCCGGTGGACACCTGTCATCAACGGAGTTGCGGGTAAGGGTGGCGTAATCGCTCTCCCCAATCTTGCTCCCGGCGAAAGCGGAACCGTGACTGTCAACGTCAAGAGCCTGAAGGCGGCTGATGCGGATTTGCGCCTGAATGTGTCCGTCACATTGAAAAATGCAACTGATTGGGCCGATGCCGGTCACGAGGTTGTGATGCGTCAGCTCGAACTGAACGACAATATGCTCGGGGCTGTCAAACGCGATGCCAAGATTGTCAAAGGCATGAAGGTTGATGAGACCGATGGTCTGTTGACTGTCAGCGGTAAAAATTTTTCCGCTTCATGGAATCGAAAGGACGGCGATCTCTCATCGTTGAGCTATAATGGATCGAAGATTATCGAGGGATCATATTTCCAGGCATTCCGCGCCCCGACAGATAACGACAAGAGCTTCGGCAACTGGCTTGCCAAGGACTGGGCCAAAAATAAGATTGAATCCCCCGCAGTGGAGTGTAAGTCGCTCAACTGGCACGAGGTTGATGGTAAAATCGTGGTTACTGCAATGCAGAAGTATTCCTATCTTGACGGAGCTATAAACGTTAAGAGCGACTATACGCTCTATGGCGACGGCACGATTGATCTCTCACAGACCTATACACCCGAGGGCAATCTGCCTGAGCTTCCGCGACTCGGTAGTGCGTTTGTCGCTGACAAGGCATACGACAAGGTGGAGTGGTTTGGCTACGGGCCGACAGAGAATTACCCCGACAGACTCGATGCATCGTCAATCGGACGGTGGACGAAAAATGTCGATGAAATGTATGTCCACTATCCGCGTCCTCAAGATTCCGGCAACCTTGAGTCGGTGGCTGAAATAGAACTTCTCGACAAGTCCGGTCGCGGTCTGCGCGTGACGGCACTCGGTTCGACAATCTCAGCCTCCGCGCTTCCCTATTCGGTGAGTGACATCTATGCCGTCTCGCATGACTGTGATCTTGACAAGAGCGGTAAAATCTACCTGAATCTTGATGCGGCTGTCCTTGGTCTCGGCAACAGCAGTTGCGGTCCGGGCGTGCTGAAAAAATATGCCATCACTCCCGGTGTCCACGAACTCAACGTGAGGTTCAGCCCGGTGAAATAGCAATCTAACGTTATGAATAATATATAAACCTAAATATAATGAAAAAATCTTTAGTAACTATCACTTCGCTGCTTGCCGGAATGAGCCTCATGGCGCAGTCCGTGACAACCGAACGTCAGTATCTTTCGGGTACGGGCAGTGATGACATGGTCGAATGGGACTTCATGGTGACCGACGGAAATAACTCCGGCAAGTGGACAAAAATCGGTGTGCCCTCATGCTGGGAACTTCAGGGATTCGGCACATATCAGTATGGAATGAAATTCTACGGCAAGGCATTCCCCGAGGGTGTGGCTGATGAAAAAGGTAAATACAAGTATGAGTTTGAACTTCCGGAGTCGTGGCGAGGCAAGCAGATAGAGCTTGTGTTTGAGGCCTCGATGACCGACACTGACGTGCTCATCAACGGACGCAAGGCCGGATCGAAGCATCAGGGCGGTTTCTACCGTTTCATCTATGATGTCAGCGACCGTGTGTTCTTCGGACCAGACAAGAAAAACCGTCTTGAGGTGACAGTTGCTAAGGAGAGTGAGAATGCCGGCGTGAATCTTGCCGAACGTCGTGCCGACTATTGGAATTTCGGCGGTATCTGGCGTCCCGTATTCATGCAGGCTCGTCCGGCATTGAATCTCAAACACATCGCCATCGATGCTAAGGCAGACGGCACATTTAAGGCTGACTATACGCTCAGTATGCCGGTGGAGGGCGGTAAGGTCACCACTGTCATTCTCGACAAAAACGGTAAAAAGGTCGGCGAATCAGTGACTCCCATCCGCACCGGTGCAGGTGATGGTCAGGTGGAAGTTAAGGTCAACAATCCCGCCACATGGAGTGCGGAAACGCCCGAACTTTATACCGCAGAGTTCACTCTCGCAGATGCCAATGGCAAGGTGCTTCACAAGGAAAACAAGAAATTCGGTTTCCGCACGATTGAAGTGCGTGAGAGCGACGGTCTGTATATCAACGGCAAGAAAGTCAACATCCGTGGTGTCAACCGCCACAGCTTCCGTCCGGAAAGCGGCCGCACATTGAGCCGCAAGCAAAATCTTGAGGATGTGGAACTGATCAAGTCAATGAACATGAATGCAGTCCGCCTCTCGCACTATCCTGCTGACCCGGAATTTTATGAAATCTGTGACTCTCTCGGTCTCTACGTGATGGACGAGCTGACAGGCTGGCATGGCAAGCATGAGACCATCAATGGTCAGAAACTCGTCAGAGAGATGGTGGAGCGTGATGTCAATCATCCTTCTATCATCTGGTGGAGCAACGGCAACGAGAAGGGCTGGAACGATGAGCTTAACGGCGAGTTCCACAAATATGATCCGCAGAAACGTCCCGTGCTGCATCCGCAGGGCAATTTCGGAGGATTCGAGACCATGCACTACCGTTCATACGGTGAGAGTCAGAACTACATGCGTCTTCCCGAAATATTCATGCCCACCGAGTTCCTCCACGGTCTTTACGACGGCGGTCATGGTGCCGGTCTCTATGACTACTGGGAGATGATGCGCAAGGATCCGAAATGTGCAGGCGGTTTCCTCTGGGTGCTTGCCGATGAGGGCGTGAAGCGAGTTGACATGGACGGTTTCATCGACAACTGCGGCAACTATGGCGCAGATGGTATCGTTGGCCCGCACCATGAAAAGGAAGGCAGCTACTGGACCATCAAAGAGGTCTGGAATCCTATTCAGATTATGAATCAGACAATCACACCCGATTTCAACGGTGTGCTGGATGTCGAGAACCGTTATGATTTCACTAACCTCAAGGATTGCAGCCTGACATGGCGTCAGCTCGCAATGCCTGCCCCCGGCGAGAAGGGCGATGCCAAGGTTGTGGCAGTGGGGGCAGTAAAATTCTCCGACATCCCTGCCGGCGGTAAGGGTACGATCAATATCCCGACACTCAAACCTCAGACCGATGCACTCGAACTGACTGTCACTGACAATTTCGGCAAAGATCTGTTCACATGGTCTCATCAGATAGTCGGCAAGGGAAAGACCGCCCGTGTTGCCAAAGCCGGAGCTGCTCCTGTTGTCAATGAGACGGCTGATGAAATCACAGTCGCAGCCAATGGTCGCACATATCATTTCAGCAAAAAGGATGGACAACTGAAGGGCGTTGAGGTCAATGGTCGTCTCATCGAACTGACTGACGGTCCGCGTGTCATCGTGGCCAAACGTGCCGACCGTTCAATGGACGGATTCTATAACCACGATGATCCTCAGGCTGAGAAGAAGAAAACCCAGTACACTGAGTTTGAGGATCTCGGCAAATTCACAGGCATAAAGGCTGAGAAAGTTGGCAACGATGTGGTCGTGACCGCTGACTATAAGCTCGGCAATTTCGACAATGCCAAGTGGACAATCGCACCCGATGGAAGTGCCGCGCTTGATTTCGCCTACAATTTCAGTGGCGTGATTGACCTCATGGGAGTGAAGTTCGATTTCCCGGAAAACAAGGTGCTCAGCAAGCGTTGGGTTGGTGACGGTCCGTATCGTGTATGGCAAAACCGTCTCCACGGACCTCAGTATGGTGTCTGGGAAAATGACTACAATGACCCGATTCCTGCCGAGAGCTTCACCTATCCCGAATTCAAGGGCTATTTCGCTAATGTGGACTGGATGGACATCAAGACTGAGGACGGAACTATCGAAATCATCAACGAGACTCCGGGAAGCTATGTCGGTGTCTACGAACCGCGTGACGGTCGTGACCACATACTCTACAATCTTCCCAAGACAGGCATCGCAATCATGGAGGTGATACCTCCCGTGCGCAACAAGGTCAATACGACTGATCTCATTGGCCCGTCATCGCAGCCCAAGTGGGTTGACGGACAGCGCACAGGCCGCATTCTCCTCAATTTTGAGTAATGCCGCAGAGGCGTGAAAAATTAATACTCGGTGAGACTGGAATAGACAAATGTCACCAGTCTCACCCTCTTATATAAAGCACAGGAAAAATGAATTTACGCAATATTTTGTTATCGGTGTCAGCGATTCTTGCGCTAAATGTGCAGGCTCAGCAGTCACTTGAGGGAATTTTCGCCGAGCCACCGGCTGAGGCATCTCCATGGTGCTTCTGGTACTGGATGTATGGCGCGGTGACAGAGGAGGGTATCAAGGCCGATCTTGAAGCCATGAAGCAAGTGGGACTCGGCGGCACATATCTCATGCCGATAAAGACCGTTGAGGGTGCTCCTCAGTATGAGGGAAAAGCCCCGCAACTATCCCCGGAATGGTGGAGGCTCGTCGGGCGCAGTATGGAGATTGCCGACAGTCTCGGACTTAAACTCGGAATGCATATATGCGACGGTTTTGCCCTTGCCGGCGGTCCGTGGATTTCGCCGGCGGAGTCGATGCAGAAAGTTGTCACTGCCGACACGATTGTGAGCGGAGGGGTAATTGAGAATCTGATATTACCTGTTCCCGAGAACAACGAGAATTACTATGAGGATATAGCTGTTCTTGCAATGCCTGTCAAGGGTCGTAAGGTCAGTGAGAAGCCAAAAATAACGGTCGGAAACGATGACAGGAATGTGCCGGAGGGGAAAGGCGTGAACATTGATGACAATGGTGTCATCCGTTCGTCAGTCCCATGCTGGATACAGTATGAGTACACTGAGCCTGTCACTGTGAGCAATGTTGAGATTGTGCTTTCGGGCAACAATTATCAGGCTCATCGCCTCAATGTACTTGCAAGCGATGACGGCAAGACATTCCGTGAGGTCAAGCAGCTTCAGCCCGCACGTCAAGGCTGGCAGAACACCGACGCGCAGAGCACACATGCCATTCCTCCGACAATAGCCAAATATTTCCGTTTCACGTGGACTCCTGCGGGAAGTGAGCCGGGCAGCGAGGATCTTGATGCAGCGAAATGGAAACCGAATCTGAAGATTAAGGATATTGTGCTTAGCGGAGAGCCGAAGCTCAACCAATGGGAGGGCAAGGCCGGACTTGTGTGGCGCGTGGCTCCCGAGACGACCGTAGAGGAAATTCCTGAGGAACTGTGTGTGAAGACAGAGGAAATCATTGATCTGACTCCTCAGTTGCGCAATGGCTCTCTCTCTGCGTCCCTGCCGGAAGGGGAGTGGCGCATCATGCGTCTTGGTCATACGTCCACAGGTCACACCAATGCCACCGGCGGAGCTGGTCGCGGACTTGAGGCTGATAAGTTCAGCCGTGAGGCTGTTGCAAAGCAGTTCGACAATTGGTTCGGACGCATGTTCAAGGATGTGGAGAATCCTGAGGTGGCAAAAAACGTTCTGAAATACATGCACGTGGACAGTTGGGAGTGTGGAAGCCAGAATTGGAGCGAGAATTTCGCGAAGGAGTTCCGGTCTCGCCGGGGCTATGACCTTATGCCTTATCTCCCTCTTTTTGCTGGAGTTCCTGTCGATGATGTCGAGACCTCGGAACGGGTGCTTCGGGATGTCCGCACGACAATCGCCGAGCTTGTTGTCGATGTGTTCTACGATGTGCTGGCACAGAAAGCAAAAGAAAATGACTGCTATTTCTCTGCAGAGTGTGTCTCGCCCACGATGGTGAGCGATGGTATGCTCCATTATCAGGCTGTGGATTTCCCGATGGGTGAATTCTGGCTTCGGAGTCCGACTCATGACAAGCCGAATGATATGCTCGATGCCATCCATGGTGCGCATGTCTATGGCAAGAACATCATACAAGCCGAGGGTTTCACTGAACTTCGCGGCACATGGGACGAGACTCCGGCTACTGTAAAGACTCTCCTTGACCGTAACTATGCACTTGGCATAAACAGAATTTTCTATCATGTCAACACCCATAATCCCTACCTTGATAAAAAGCCCGGCATGACACTCGACGGCATAGGGCTTTTCTTCCAGCGCGACAACACGTGGTGGGCTGATGGAGGCAAAGGGCTGTCGGACTACATGCGCCGTTCGCAGGCATTGCTTCAATACGGTGTCCCGGTGACCGACATAGCAGTGTTCACCGGTGAGGAGATTCCGCGCCGAGCCATTTTGCCTGACCGCCTCGTGTCATCGCTCCCCGGCATCTTCGGTGAGGAGCGTGTGGAGTCGGAGCGTAAGCGTATGGCCAACGTCGGTGAGCCATTGCGCACCATGCCGGTAGGCGTCACTCATTCGGCCAATATGGCAGATCCTGAGAAATGGGTCAACCCGATGCACGGCTACAATTATGACTCGATGAACAAGGATGCACTCCTGCGTCTTGCAAAGGCTGAGAACGGTAGGGTAGTGCTCCCCGGTGGAGCTTCCTATAGGGTTCTGGTGCTTCCGTTGCCGAACCAACTCATGCCCGACACGACACTCAGTCCGGAGGTGAGGGCTAAAGTCGCCGAACTGACTGAAGCGGGAGTCGTTGTCCCGCAGCTTCCGTACGTCAATGATGATTTCTCTTCCTACGGTCTCGAACGTGACGTGGTTGTGCCGAAAAATGTGGCGTGGACACATCGTCGTCATGACGGAGACAATGTGGATCTCTACTTCATAGCCAATCAGGAGGAACAGCCGCGTGAATTCACGGCTTCATTTCGTGTGGTCGGCCGTATTCCTGAGCTTTGGGATCCGATGACAGGACGAATTGACAAAAAACTTGACTGGAAAAGCGAGAACGGAAGGACTGACGTGAAGATGAAACTTGAAGATGCCGAATCGGCCTTTATTGTCTTCCGTGAACCTACCGATCAGACCTCAGGTAAAGCTCCCGTCACAGCGACAACCGACACACCTTTGCAGACCGGGAAGTGGAAAGTGAAGTTCAACACCACTGACCGCGTGGTGGAGAGTGATGTACTCTTTGACTGGACGACGTCAACGGAGGAAGATATTCAGTACTATTCCGGAACAGCCACCTACACCACGACTTTCAAAGCTCCGAAATTCGCGAAGGGTGATCGCATCATGCTGAATCTTGACGGTCTCCACGATGTGGCGACAGTGAAAGTCAACGGTAAGGACTGCGGTATTGTGTGGACAGCTCCCTATACCGTGGACATAACCGACGCAGTCAAGAAAGGGACCAACACCCTGGCCATTGACGTGACAAACACATGGGCCAATGCTCTCCTTGGTGCTGATAATGGAAAAGCTCCCTTTGACGGAATATGGACCAACGGCAAATATCGCCGTGCGGAGCAGACTCTGATCCCCGCCGGTCTGACAGGTCCGTTGACAGTAAGTGTAATCTCAGAGTAATAATTGAAAATACATAATCATGAAAACAAACGGTATGTTTTACAAAGGACTTGCGTTCGCTGCCGTCCTCGCTATTGGTTTGACGGCTGAGGCAGAAGTCAAAATGCCGACTTTCTTCGGCGACAACATGGTGTTGCAGCAGAATGCAGATGCGAAAATGTGGGGAACGGCCAAACCCTCATCGACAGTCACGGTTACTCCGACATGGAACAATCAGACCTATACGGTGAAAGCCGGAAGTGACGGCAAGTGGAAGATTTCATTTCCCACCCCGGCAGCCGGTGGTCCGTATGATGTCACCGTCAGTGACGGCACTCCCCTCAGGCTCTCGAATGTCATGCTCGGTGAGGTCTGGATTTGCTCCGGACAGAGCAACATGGAAATGCCCATGAAGGGATTCAAGAATCAGCCGGTAGAGGGTGCGAACATGGCTACCCTCAAGAGCCGTAACCCAGATATACGACTTTTCACCGTCAAGCGCAACTCCTCGACTGTCCCGGTTGACGATGTCACCGGCTCATGGGCAGAGGCTTCGCCGGAAACTGTGAGAAATTTCAGCGCGACCGCCTATTTCTTCGGACGTGAGATTGAGGAGATGCTTGATGTACCTGTCGGTCTTATTGTTGTGGCATGGGGTGGCTCGGCATGTGAGGCATGGATGAATGATGAGATGCTTGCCGCTTTCCCGGAGGCTGCTGTCAATATCCCGGCTGTCAACGGTGAGATCAAGTCCAAGAACCGCACGCCGAGCGTGTTGTTCAAAGGAATGCTCAATCCGTTGATCGGGCTTGCCATTCAGGGTGTGATCTGGTATCAGGGCGAGGACAATTGGAATCGTGCGCACTCCTACACCGACATGTTCACCACTATGATCAAAGGTTGGCGTAATCTCTGGGGGCAGGGCGATTTCCCCTTCTACTACTGTCAGATTGCCCCCTACGACTACGCCATCATCACAGAACCTGGCAAGGAGATAATCAATTCAGCCTATCTCCGTGAGGCACAGGCTAAGGCTGAGAGCGCAGTGCCCAACGTCGGCATGGCTGTGCTCATGGATGCCGGTTGGCCTAAGGGAATCCATCCCCCGAAGAAACAGGTCGCAGGTGAACGCCTTGCACTCCTTGCGCTCAACAAGACGTATGGTATCAATGGAATCGGTGCTGAAAGCCCGGTCTACAAGTCAATGGAAGTTCAGGGCGACACTGTCATCGTCAGCTTCGACCGTGCGCCCGAATGGATTGCCGGTAAAAACAGCTTCGAGTCGAAACAGTTCAAACTTGCAGGCGAGGATCGCGTCTTCCATCCGGCTAAGGCATGGATCTCACGAAGCAAGGTGATGGTCAAGAGCGACAAGGTGCCTCATCCGGTTGCTGTGCGCTATGCATTTGAGAATGCTTCGGAAGGTGATCTTTTCAGCACTGACGGTATTCCCGTCTCGTCATTCCGCTCTGATGATTGGCCTGATGAAAGACCGATAAAGGAGTAGTGCTTATAAATATTAAACTCTACGGGTTTGCATACACTGATTAGGGTTTTAAAGTTTAAAGTTTATTAGATTTTTGCGTATGACGGAAATAATGTCTAAATTTACGGAAAATCTTCTAATCCTTAAACTTTAAAACCCTAATCTGATATACCATAGATGATGATTAAAGAATCAATCACGGCAGTCCTCATAGCTTCTGCATCAATGTTAGCCGCCAATGTTCCTGCTGATTACGTGTGGGACAGCATGAGCCATAACTCCTCGGCTTCGATGCCGGTGGGTGGTGGCGACATCGGTCTGAATGTCTGGGCTGAGGATGGTGATGTGCTTTTCTACATAGGGCGCAGCGGTGCGTATGACGAACACAACACGCTGCTGAAGCAGGGACGAGTGCGCTTGCATATTCCCGGTGATACCACCGCGCCATTTGTTCAGCGGCTCAAACTTGAGGAAGGTTATTGCGAGATGATGATCAACGGGTCTAAAGTTACACTTTGGGCTGATGTGTTTCGTCCTGTGGTCCATGTTGAGGTGGAGAGTCCTAAACCAGTTTCCCCGCAATTGAGCTATGAGAACTGGCGTTATGTCGACCGTCCGTTCAAGAAAGGGGAGGGACGGCAGAACTCCTGGAAATGGTCTTCGCCGAAAAATCTTGTCACCTCACGCGACTCTGTTAAAGAGGATGGCGGGAGTGTTACTTTCTTCCACCATAATCCCGAGATGACTGTTTTTGATGTGACGGTTACGCGCGAGGGCATGGATTCTGTCAAGGACCGGCTTTGGAATCCATTGGCAAACCTCGTGTCGGGCGGACGGCTGTCGGGCGACAATATGCGCTTCACCGGCACGACCGACGGAGTGTATGACGGAACGGATTACCGTGCGTGGAATTTCACAAGCGAGAAGCCGGCCAAGAAGCATCACTACACCATAGCCCTGCAAAACATGCAGACAGAGAATCCGGCAGAGTGGCTCGCTGCCGTTGACAGCGTAGAACGCAGTGTCAACGTGCGTCGCGACTGCAGCGCGTCGCGGGAATGGTGGCGCAATTTCTGGGACCGCAGCTATATAGCTTCTCCTACGGACAACGACAGCGTGGTCAACCGTATGGCCCGCAACTACACCCTGTTCCGCTACATGCTCGGATGTAACGCTTACGGAAAAGAGCCGACCAAGTTCAATGGCGGACTCTTTACGTTCGACCCGCATCATGTCAAGTCTGACGAGACTTTCACTCCTGATTTCCGTAATTGGGGCGGTGGCACAATGACGGCTCAAAATCAGCGTCTGGTCTATTGGCCGATGCTCAAGAGCGGTGATTTCGACATGATGAAACCGCAATTTGATTTCTATAACCGTATGCTCGACAATGCGGAGCTTCGGTCGGAGTTTTATTGGAATCATGACGGGGCATGCTTCTCGGAGCAGATAGAACTTTTCGGTCTCCCTAACATGATGGAGTACGGCACAAAACGCCCGGCATGGGCAAATCCCGGCGTGGAGTACAACGCATGGCTTGAATATGAATGGGACACTGTGCTTGAATTCTGCCAGATGATGCTTGAGAGCGCGAGATACAACGGCACAGACATAGCCGAATATCTTCCGCTGATTGAAAGCTCTCTGACATTTTTTGATGAACATTACCGCTATCTCGCCTCGCATCGCGGCAGCAAAAGCCTCGATGGTGACGGTAAGTTGATACTGTTTCCCGGATCGGGTTGCGAGACCTATAAAATGGCTAACAATGCCGCATCGACAGTGGCAGCTCTACGTCGTGTGACAGGTGACTACATCGACTATCTGAAGCAGCAGGGCGACACTGCGACATCGAAGTGGACAGCCTTGTATGACCGCATTCCTGAAATCCCTCAGCGTGTGCTCGACGGTCATACGATGATTGCTCCGGCCAAGAGCTGGGAGCGAATCAACAATGTCGAGACCCCTCAGCTTTACCCCGTGTGGCCGTGGCGATTCTATGGCGTGACAGTCAGCGACAGTGCCGACCTCGACATTGCGCGCAACACATTCCTCTATGACCCCGACGCATTGCGGTTCCGCTCGACGACAGGTTGGAAGCAGGACAATATATGGGCGGCGTGTCTTGGTCTCACTGACGAGGCATTTGCCCTTAACTCCAAGAAATGGAACAATGGCAAGCACCGTTTCCCTGCCTTCCTCGGTCCGGGCTATGACTGGACACCCGACCATAACTGGGGCGGAAGTGCTATGATAGGATTTCAGGAGATGCTGCTCCAGACGGATGGCGATAAGATTTATCTATTCCCTGCATGGCCTCTTGACCGCGACATCAGCTTCAAGCTCCATGCACCCGGCAATACGGTTGTCGAAGCAGAGCTCAGGGACGGCAAAGTCACTGAGCTGAAAGTTACTCCCGTTGAGAGGACAGCCGACATCGTGCTTCCCGAATCTATGAGATAAGGATACAATAATCAAAACAAGACATAATGAAGCTATTAGCAACAATCTTTTCATTCTTGCTCCTGCCTGCGGTGGCTTTTGCCGAAGCAGTGACACCTCAGGAGATTTCCGTTGCGGGATTTTTCCCGATAGATGACTCCGGACGGCAGGTCTATGATTTTAACAACGGTTGGCGTTATCATCTTGGTGACGTGACCGACGGTGGCTCGGCGACGCTCGACGATTCGTCGTGGGAAGTTGTGTCCACACCCCACACTGTCGAGCTTCTTCCGGCAGAGGGCAGTGGTGGTCGTAATTATCAGGGCGTTGCATGGTATCGTAAGCATTTCGTGATGCCTGAAAACACTGACGGTAAGGATGTGTCACTCCATTTCGAGGCCATAATGGGCAAGCAGAAATTCTATGTCAATGGCAAAGAGGTGAAAGATCATCTCGGAGGTTATCTGCCTGTCACCATATCGCTTACAGAAGCTGGAGTGCAGCCCGGCGACAGTTGTGTGATAGCAGTCATGGCCGATAACAGTGACGACAAGAGTTTCCCTCCCGGAAAACCGCAGAAGACACTTGATTTCGCCTATCATGGCGGCATCTACCGTGATGTTTGGATGATTGCCAAATCTCCGGTAGCCATCACCGATGCCATCGAGGCCAACAAGGTGGCAGGCGGAGGTATATTTGTGCATTTCGACAATATATCCGATAAGAGTGCAGACGTGAAAATCGACACTGATGTGGCGAACTCCGGCAAAAAATCCCGTAAAGTGACTGTCGAGACATCGCTCATCAATCCGCAAGGCGGTTTGGTAAAGACCGTGAGTACGCCCATCACTCTCAAACCAGGTGAGTCACGCACTGTCGCTCAGAATATCCGTGTCAGCAACCCGGAACTTTGGTCGCCGTCAACCCCGTCGCTCTATCGTGTCGAATCGCGCATAAAGGAAGGTAAGGAGACAATTGACGGCGGTGCGACCCGTGTCGGTATCCGCCATTTTGAATTTGACGGTGAGAAAGGTTTCATGCTCAACGGTAAACCTTTCGGTCAGCTCATCGGTGGCAACCGTCATCAGGATTTCGCTTATGTGGGCAATGCTGTCCCCAATTCGCAGCAGTGGCGCGATGCAAAACGCCTTCGTGATGCGGGATATACGATCATCCGAGTGGCCCATTATCCGATGGATCCCTCATTCATGGACGCATGTGACGAGCTTGGTCTGTTTGTGATTGTTGCAACCCCCGGATGGCAATACTGGAACAAAGATCCGCAATTTGCAGAGCGTGTGCATGAGAACACGCGCAACATCATCCGCCGTGACCGCAACCATCCGTCGGTGCTCATGTGGGAACCCATTCTCAACGAGACCCGCTATCCTGAGGATTTCGCACTTGATGCACTGCAGATAACGAAAGATGAATATCCCTATCCCGGACGACCTGTGGCGGCTGCCGATGTACACTCGGCGGGCGTAAAGGAAAATTATGACATCGTCTATGGCTGGCCCGGCGACGATGAGCAGCCGGACGCACCTAAGCAGAACATCTTTACCCGCGAGTGGGGTGAGAATGTCGATGACTGGTATGCCCATAACAATGACAACCGTGCTTCACGCAGTTGGGGCGAGCAGCCGATGAAAGTGCAGGCTCTTTCACTGGCCAAGACATACGATGGACTTTACCGCACGACAGGCAAGTTTATCGGTGGTGCGCAGTGGCATCCGTTTGATCACCAGCGAGGCTATCATCCCGATCCGTATTGGGGCGGTATCTATGATGCGTTCCGACAGCCAAAGTATGCCTACTATGTGATGCGCAGTCAGACCGACCCGCAGCAGGAACTTCCTGTGGCAGAGTCAGGCCCGATGGTCTACATCATGCATGAGATGACGCAGTTCTCCGATCCTGATGTGGTCGTGTTCAGCAACTGTGATTCAGTGCGCCTATCGATATATGACGGCGAGAAGACTTGGACACTCCCGGTAGTCCGTCAGGAGGGTCACATGCCTTCGGCTCCTGTCGTTTTCGAGAACGTGTGGGATTTCTGGGAAGCCCGTGATTACAGCTACAAGCAGAAGAACTGGCAGAAGGTCAATATGGTTGCCGAGGGTATAATTGACGGTAAAGTCGTGGCGACTGAGCGCAAGATGCCATCGCGCCGTTCGACCAAACTTCAGCTCCGTGCCGATTATGACGGCAAGCCGCTTGTGGCCGACGGCTCGGACTTCATCGTAGTGATAGCCGAAGTTACCGATGACAATGGCAATGTGCGCCGTCTCGCCAAGGAGAATATCGTGTTTGAAGTTGAGGGTGAGGGTGAGATCATCGGCGATGCATCCATCCATGCCAATCCGAGACCTGTTGAATGGGGTTCGGCTCCTGTGCTGATACGTTCGACCCGCAATCCCGGTAAGATTAAGATTACCGCACGGGTGGAAGCCCCCGGTATCCACGCTCCGTCACCGACCGAACTTGTGATTGAGAGCGTCCCGGCCACAATGCCGGCTCTTTACAGTGATGAAAGGACAATCGGCGGCAAGTCAAATTCCTATTCGGTCAAAAAGAGTGGCGAGACCATCTCGGAGGATGAAAGACGCCGTATGCTTGAGGAAGTCGATAAGCAGCAACAGGAGTTCGGAATACAAAAATAGCGAAAGGAATAATTTCAAAAATACCAAATGAAGAAAACAGCATTATTAGTAATGGCCGCGATTGCCTCTATGGACATGGCGGCTCAGTATCCCACCATCCCTGACTCGGTGAAAGCCCGTGCAGCACGCATGGAGGCTGAGTGGGATGCGGCATCAGACAAGGCTTGGTCAGAAGCCCTCCCCATAATCATGAAGGAGGAGAAGGAGATGGGCCGTCCGTACCGTCCCTGGGCATCGAAACCTGAGGATTTGATCAAGGCTGACATCGTGGCTTTCCCCGGAGCGGAAGGTGGAGGTGCATACACTCCCGGCGGACGTGGTGGCAAGGTGTATGTCGTGACATCTCTTGCCGACAGCGGTCCCGGCACTCTCCGCGAGGCGTGTGAGAAGGGTGGTGCGCGCACGATTGTCTTTAACGTGGCCGGTGAAATCAAGCTGAAGTCACCGATCAATCTCCGCGCCCCCTATGTGACCATCCTCGGTCAGACTGCGCCCGGCGACGGTGTGGTTGTCACAGGCAATTCGTTCCTTATCGACACGCATGATGTCATCATCCGTCACATGCGTTTCCGTCGCGGTGCCACTGATGTGGCTTTCCGTGACGATGCACTTGGCGGAAACGCTGTGGGCAATATCATGATTGACCATGTGTCAGGCTCATGGGGACTTGATGAGAATATGTCGGTCTACCGCCATGTCTACAACCGCAATCCGGAGACAGGCAAGGGCGAGAAGTTGCCGACGGTCAACATCACTATCCAGAACTCCATTTTCTCAGAGGCTCTTGACATGTTCAACCATGCTTTCGGTGCGACAATCGGTGGCCACAACAGTACGTTTGCCCGCAACCTTTTCGCATCCAACATCTCGCGCAACTGCTCGATAGGCATGGATGAGGATTTCAATTTCATCAACAACGTGACCTACAACTGGTGGAACCGTTCAGTTGACGGTGGCGACCATACGAGCCGTCTCAACATTATCAATAATAATTTCAAGCCGGGTCCGATCACCGAGACAAATGCCGCCGATGCGCCCATCCGTCACAGAATTGTCAAGATGGAGGCCGGACGCGACAAGGCGTTTAAGGATAAGTTTGGCAAGGCATACGTCAATGGCAACAAGGTCTGGGGTAACGACAAAGTGACAGCCGACAACTGGGCCGGCGGTGTGCAGATCTACAATGGTCCCGTGCCTGAGGAGCGCATCTCGGAAATCAAGGTTGATACTCCTTTCCCGATGGCTGAGGTGACGATAATGGAGACTGAGCCGGCATACGATTATGTGCTTGCCAATGCCGGTGCGACCAAACCTGCCCGCGATGCCGTGGATAACCGTATCATCACTACTGTCAAGACCGGAAAAGCAATCTACGCTGAGGATGCGGATAAGTATCCGAGCTCAAGCCCCTACGTGAAGCGTCGTCTTCCCGCCGATTCCTATAAGATGGGTATCATCACAGACCCGCGTCAGGTAGGCGGTCTTCCTGAGTACAAGGGTACACCTCGCGTTGACAGTGATAACGACGGTCTGCCAGACGCATGGGAGAAGAAGCATGGTCTCAATCCCAACGATCCATCTGATTCTGCCAAGGATTCAGGCAATGGCTACACTTGGATTGAAGTCTATGCCAACGAACTTGCGGAATAAGCAGACAATATAGCTGAAATTGAAATCCGCCGCAGTGACAACATGAGTCCCTGCGGCGGATTTACATATATCAGTGTCAAAATCACATACATTTGTTTTTGTCCGTCTTCATTATCTCGTGAAAATAAAAATTAAAAATAAGTGTTAAAAATACACTAATTAATTACAGCCGATTATGTCGATAAATGAAGATATATGCTTTTTAATGCCGTCAGATGGGGTTTGAGACGGTTAGCGTCAATTTGGAGTTGTTAATCAATCTACAATAAGATTTGTAGTTATGGTGGAAATGTATTACTTTTGTTATGCCAAAAATAATCATCCATGAAACTACTTTCAAAATCACTAATTATCGCAAGTATTGCAATGCTGGGTATCGAAGCATCGGCCCAGCAAGAACATAAACTTTGGTATGATAAGCCGGCCCAGGTCTGGACTGAGGCATTACCGTTGGGCAACGGTCGCCTCGGAGCCATGGTCTACGGAAATCCCGGTGCGGAGCAGATTCAGCTCAACGAGGAGACCATATGGGCCGGACAACCTAACAATAATGCCAACCCGGAGGCTTTGGAATGGATCCCGAAGATACGTGAACTCGTGTTTGAGGGCAAATATCGCGAAGCTCAGGATATGGCCACAGCCCATGTAAAGTCAAAGACCAATCAAGGTATGCCATATCAGCCGTTCGGCGACCTGCGCATCACTTTCCCCGGTCATACACGCTACAAGGACTATTACCGTGAGCTCAGTCTCGACTCTGCCCGCACGGTTGTGAAGTATAACGTTGATGGTGTCAACTTCACCCGCGAGACATTCGCTTCGTTTCCCGACCAGGTAATCATAACCCGTATTACAGCCGACAAACCCGGCAGCGTTACCTTCAATGCATCAATGACCACGCCTCATCCGGATGTCATGATTGCATCAGAGGGCGATGAGATCACCCTCAGCGGTGTCAGCTCAAACCATGAGGGGCTCAAAGGTAAGGTCGAGTTTCAGGGACGTGTCAAGGCTGTCCCCAAAGGAGGACGCGTGACTTCAAGCGACGGTGTGATTTCAGTCGAGAATGCTGATGAGGCTGTCATCTACACCTCCATAGCCACTAACTTCAACGACTATAAGGACATCACCGGCGATGAGGTTGCACGTGCCAAGGAATATCTCGACAAAGCTGTCACCAAGCCCTACGCTGAAGCAAAGAAAGAGCATGTTGACTTCTATCAGAAGCAGGCAGGGACTTCGACTCTCGATCTCGGACCTGACAAGTATGCCGACGTGCCGACCGACATCCGCATTGAGCGTTTCAAGGAGACGAATGATGCGAAACTGGTGGCAGACTACTACAAGTTCGGACGTTATCTTCTCATCAGCTCCTCGCAGCCCGGCGGTCAGGCAGCGAATCTCCAGGGAATATGGAACGACAAGATGTTTCCGTCGTGGGACAGCAAGTACACTTGCAATATCAATCTTGAAATGAACTATTGGCCATCGGAGGTCACAAATCTCTCTCATCTCAACGAACCGCTTTTCCGTCTCATCAAGGAAGTCAGCCAGACCGGTGCCGAGACAGCCAAAATCATGTATGGTGCTCCCGGTTGGGTGCTTCATCACAACACGGACATCTGGCGTGTGACCGGAGCTATCGACAATGCTCCTTCGGGCATGTGGATGGGTGGCGGCGCATGGCTCTCGCGTCACCTTTGGGAACACTATCTCCACACGGGCGACATCGAATTTTTGCGTGAGGCTTATCCCATCATGAAGGGTGCGGCCGAGTTCTATGATGCCACCATGGTCTATGATCCCAAGGAGGGAATGCTTGTGGTTGCGCCGAGCAATTCTCCCGAGAATGCCCCCAAGGGTCACAATGCGACCACTTCCGCAGGAACAACGATGGACAATCAGCTCGTGACTGAGCTTTGGGACAATGTCATCACTGCATCGACCATCCTCGACACTGACCAAGAGTTTGCCGACCGTCTGAAAAGACGCGTCAAGGAGATTTCGCCCATGCGTATAGGCAGGTGGGGTCAGCTTCAGGAATGGATGGGCGACTGGGATGATCCCGAGGATAATCACCGCCACATCTCGCATCTCTACGGCATGTTCCCCTCAAATCAGATTTCTCCTTACCGCACACCTGAACTTTTCGATGCAGCGCGTACATCGCTCATCCACCGTGGCGATCCCTCGACGGGTTGGAGCATGGGATGGAAGGTATGCCTCTGGGCGAGAATGCTTGACGGCGATCACGCCTACAAACTCATCACCGATCAGCTTACGCTCGTGAGAAACGAGAAGAAGAAAGGTGGCACATATCCCAACTTCTTCGATGCTCATCCACCGTTCCAGATTGACGGCAACTTCGGATGTGTGGCAGGTATTGCCGAGATGCTCATGCAGAGTCACGACGGATTCATCTATCTGCTCCCCGCACTTCCGTCAGTATGGCCCGACGGTGAGATTACCGGACTTGTTGCCCGTGGCGGGTTCGTGATTGACATGTCATGGAAAAACGGTAAAATAGATAAGGTGACAATCAAATCAACGATAGGTGGGAACTGCCGTCTGCGCACGCTCACTCCCCTCAAGGGTGCAGGTTTGAAGACAGCCAAGGGTGAGAACAGCAATGCCCTGTTTGCTGTCAATGACGGTCTGACTCCGATCATCAGCCCGGAAGCCAAGCTCAATCCCGTGGAACTGAAGAAAACCTATCTCTATGACCTCCCGACCAAGGCCGGAGAGACCTATGTGTTGACAGGGAAATAAAGAAACTTCTCCACTCGGGATGGTGCGTCACCGCTACGCACCGTCCTTTCCGGAGGAAATGACCTTACATAAAAGTAGTAATAAGAAATAGGCGAGATAGAGCCCCTTCCCGCATTATAAATCATCAATCGAATAACTCTAAAACGAAAAATAAATCTGCAAATCATGAAAAAATTGAGCTTATTTGTCTGTCTCATCATGGCAGCCGTGACAGCACTTTATGCCCAGGATCCCGAGACTAAAAACTACAAGCCGTGGGATAATGGAAAACTGCGTGTCTCAGACAACGGTACTTATCTCCAGCATGAGAATGGAAAACCATTCTTCTGGATGGGTGAGACCGGATGGCTTCTTCCCGAACGTCTTGACCGCTCCGAGGCTTCATATTATCTCAGCGGTGTCCGTGATGCAGGCTACAATGTGGTGCAGGTGCAGACCATCAACGGAGTGCCCGCCATCAATTTCTACGGACAGTATTCACACCCCGACGGATGGGATTTTTCAAATATCGACAAGAAAGGTGTCTATGGCTACTGGGACCACATGGACTACATCATAAAGCAGGCTGAGAACAATGGCATCTATATTGCCATGGTTCCCATTTGGGGCGGTCTCGTGAAGGCCGGTCTCATGAGTGTGGATGATGCCAAGGCCTACGGAAAATTCCTCGCTGAGCGTTACAAGGATTCACCCAACATCATCTGGGTGATGGGAGGAGATGTCAAGGGCGACATCAATCCCGACCAGTGGAACGCGATGGCCACCACAATCAAGTCGATTGACAAGAATCACCTGATGAGCTACCATCCGTTTGGCCGCACATCGTCAATCAACTGGTTCCACAATGCTCCGTGGCTTGATTTCAACATGTTCCAGAGCGGTCATCGCCGCTATGACCAGGTGCGTGGCGACGGCGACGATACTGCACAGGCTGCACAAGCCGAGGACAACTGGCGTTATGTCGAGGCCGGTCTCGCAATGAAGCCCCGCAAGCCAATTTTCGATGCAGAACCGTCCTACGAGGAAATTCCTCAGGGTCTTCACGATCCTTCACAGCCGTGGTGGAAGGCTCCCGATGTGCGCCGTTATGCCTACTGGGCAGTTTTTGCCGGTGCGTTCGGTCACACTTACGGTCACAACTCAATCATGCAGATGCTCAAGACTGCCAACAACGGCGGTTACGGTGCAACAAAGACATGGTATGAGGGCATGAAAGATCCCGGTTTCAATCAGATGAAGCATCTGAAGAACCTCATGCTCGCATTCCCGTTCTTCGAGCGTGTGCCTGACCAGAGTATCATTGCCGGAGAGAACGGTACACGTTACGACCGACTCATCGCTACCCGTGGCAATGACTATCTCCTCGTCTACAACTACACCAACCGCCCGATGGAAATTGACCTCACCAAAATTTCAGGCAACAAGAAGAATGCATGGTGGTATGACCCGACAAACGGTGAACTCCAGTACATCGGCGAGCTTGACAGCAAGGTGACTCCGTTTCAGTATGACGGTGCGCATGGCGCAGGCAATGACCGTGTGCTCATCGCTGTCGATGCAAGCAAGGACTACATCGGTAAGGATTGGAAGAAACTTCCGACAAAATACTAAATCTCAGGTCAGATAGATAAAAAAGAGACGCGTGAGAGCGTGTATGCCACTTTTCGTAACCGGAAAAATGCACGCTTTCGCGCATCACTGTAATGATGACCAACTATATTTTTTAGAAAAAAAGGACATAACACTTATTGCATAATGCAAAAACGATTATCATTAATAGTTGCCTCGTTTCTGATGACTCTTGGCCTATGGGCAGGGGTATCTGTGGGTTCGCTTACCACAGACGGTCAAGTGAATCCTTTGAGCATTGAGACTCAGCATCCGCGTCTGAGCTGGATCATCACGTCAAACGACTGTGACGTGATGCAGACCGCCTATCATGTCCTTGTAGCCTCATCGCCTGAGAAGCTCGCTGCCAATCAGGGCGATTTATGGGATTCGGGACGAGTCAGCTCTGACCAGTCGGTGAGAGTCGAATACCAAGGCGGGGAGTTGGCTGACAATACCCGTTGCTACTGGAAAGTCAAGGTCTATACCAATCATGGCGAGAGCGCGTGGAGCCCGCAGGCAGAGTGGGGCATGGGTATCGTCGGCGAAGGCCATTGGGGCGGTCGCTGGATAGGCTGGGAAGGTCCCTTCGAGTGGGATATTGAGGATTCCCACAGCCGCATGAGCTCACGCTATCTGCGCAAGGAGTTCAACAGCGATAATAAAGAAATCAAACGCGCCACGGCTCATATCTCCGGTCTCGGTCTGTATGAACTTTACATCAATGGCGATAAGGTGAGTGACGATGTGCTTTCACCCGCACCGACCGACTACCGCCGGACAACTCTCTATAACTCCTACGATGTCACCGACATGCTCAAGGGTAACGGTGAGGCTAACGCCGTGGGTGTCACTCTCGGCAATGGTCGCTACTACACCATGCGACAGAATTTCAAGCCCTACAAAATCCCGACATTCGGCTATCCGAAAGTGAGGATGAATCTCATTATCGAATACACCGATGGAAGCAAACAGCGCATCAACACGGATGAAAAATGGAGTCTGACCGCCGAAGGTCCAATCCGCAGCAACAATGAGTATGACGGCGAGGTCTACGATGCACGTCTTGAGCTGGGTGACTGGACGAATCCCGGCTATGATGACTCCAAATGGCTCAAGGCTCAACGTGCGGAACTCCCTTACGGAACTTTGCGCGGCTCACAGTCGCCCAACATGAAGGTGATGCAGACACTGAAGCCTAAGTCGGTGCGCAAGCTCGGTGACAGATACATGATTGACTTCGGTCAGAATATGGCAGGCTGGGTGAAAATCAATATCTCGGACGTAGCCAAGGGCGACACCGTGATGATCCGCTACGCTGAACGCATCTCAGCCGACAGCACTCAGCTTGATGTCGAGAATCTGCGCAATGCTCAGAGCACTGATCGCTATATTGCCAACGGTACTGAGAAGGGAGTGAAATGGAGCCCCAAGTTCTCATACCACGGTTTCCAGTTTGTGGAAGTGACCGGCATGGACAATCTTAAACCTGAGGACATTGAGGCAGAATTCATCTATGACGCTCTGCCCAACAACGGCTCCTTTGCAAGCTCCAACAAGATAATGAATGCCATCCACCGCAATGCATGGTGGACCACCGCCAATAATTATAAGGGTGTTCCTGTCGATTGCCATCAGCGCGACGAGCGTCAGCCTTGGACTGGCGACCATAACATGAACACCTGGGGTGAGAATTTCATGTTTGACAATGGTAATTTCTATGCCAAGTGGATGGACGACATGCGCGAGTCGCAGCGCGAGGACGGTTGTCTGCCTGACATAGCCCCGGCGTTCTATAATTATTATACCTCTGACATGACATGGTCGTCCACACTCCCGGTTGTGTGCGATATGATCTATGAGCAGACCGGCAACCCCGAGCCAGTGTTCCGTAACTATGAGGCGATGAAGAAGTGGATGAACCATATCCGAAAGGATTTCACCAACAAGGATGGTCTTATCACTGCCGACAAATATGGCGACTGGTGTGTGCCGCCTGAAAAACTCGATATGATCCACAGTCAGGATCCCGCACGTAAGACAGACGGGACTCTCATTGCTTCCGCTTATTATTATAAGGTGTGTCAGCTAATGGCAAAATTCGCAAGAATGCAGGGTCTCGAATCCGAGGCCAAGGCTTGGGAGGAAGATGCGGATAAGGTCAAGGAGGCATTCAACAAGAAATTCCTTGTCGTGAAACCCGGAACTTCACCCGTGAAGACACCTCATATCCTCTATCCCGACAGTATTTTCTATGGCAACAACACAGCCACTGCCAATGTCCTTCCGCTTGCTTTTGACATGGTGCCTGAGGAGTATCGTCAGCCCGTGGCCGATAATCTTATCAAAACCATAATCGAGACCAACAAGGGGCATATCAGCACAGGTGTCATCGGTGTCAACTGGCTTATGCGTGAACTCTCGCGTATGGGTCGCGGAGATGTGGCTGCCATGCTTGCTTCCAATACCTCATATCCGAGCTACGGATATGAGATAGAGAAGGGTGCGACAACCATTTGGGAACTTTGGAACGGCGACACCGCCAGCCGGAAAATGAATAGCAACAATCATGTGATGATGCTTGGCGACCATATCAACTGGTATTATCAGGATCTCGCCGGCTTCAATCCTGCCAAACCCGGCTACAAGGAAATACTTCTCAAGCCTGACTTCTCGATTCAGCAACTTGACAGCGTCAACGCATCCTATATGACCCCCTACGGACTCCTTGCAAGCCGTTGGGTCAAGACTCCTATGCACATTGACTGGCGCGTGGAGATTCCTTGCAACACCACTGCTGTCCTCTGCGTCCCGACCCCCGACAAGAATGCTGTCAAGGCAAATGGCGCGACCTATCTGCGCTCTGAGGGTCTCGACTCTTATTGGAAGGTTGGATCGGGTGTCTACAATTTGTCGATAGACGTTGACCCGTCGCTCGGCGATAAGCGCAGAGGGATTCTCAATGATGAATTCCTCTATGAGACGGCCTCATTCCCGGAATGTCATGGCGCGACAATCGTGGAACTCGACAACGGAGACCTCGTGGCAGCATTCTTTGGCGGTACCAAGGAGCGCAATCCGGACTGTGTGATCTGGGTGTGCAGGAAACCTAAGGGAGCAACCGAATGGACCGCTCCCGAGATTGCGGCAGACGGTGTGTTTGACCTCAATGACCCGACAATCAAACTTGCGGGACTGTCAGGCATTAATGCCGAGACGACACCTGCCACAGCAGGTCCCGTAGGCCCGAATTTCAAGGGTGACATCAACAATGCGCGCCGCAAGGCTTGCTGGAATCCGGTGCTTTTCCAGAATCCTGCCACTAATGAATTGATGCTTTTCTACAAGATAGGCTCAAGCGTCGGTGACTGGACCGGTTGGGTGGCACGCTCGAATGACGGCGGAAAGACCTGGAGCCAGCGCGAGCCGCTTCCCGAAGGTATCCTCGGTCCGATCAAGAATAAGCCCGAGTATATTAACGGACGCATCATCGCCCCGAGTAGCCGCGAGGGCGACGGATGGCATCCTTGGATTGAAATCAGTGATGACAATGGCAAGACGTGGCGCACCACCGGTCCGCTCCCGACAGATTCGGCCGAGCGCACTGACCGCACATATCTTGAACCGATCTATGCCATTCAGCCGAGCATACTCCGCCACAAGGATGGCCGTCTGCAGATTCTCTGCCGTACACGCAATTCCAAGCTCGCAACAAGCTGGAGCTATGACAATGGCGATACGTGGACTCCGGTGACGCTTATCGACATGCCGAACAACAATTCAGGTACTGACGCGGTCACTCTGAAAGATGGTCGCCACGTGCTTATCTACAACGATTTCGCTACGATTAAGGGAACTCCCAAGGGTGTCCGCACTCCGCTTTGTGTGGCCGTCTCTGACGATGGTCTCCACTGGGATAACATCATCACTCTTGAGGACAGCCCTGTCAGCCAGTACTCTTATCCGAGCATCATACAGGGTAAGGATGGTAAGTTACATGCCGTCTACACATGGCGTCGCCAACGTGTGAAATATGCAAAACTTGATCTTTGACATACGGTAATCGTTCCATATTGTCGGGGCGTGATGAAATCGCGTCCCGGCAATGCTGATATTTATACTCAACATTCAAAACACTCTCAATCTATACCTAATTCAAATCATGAGAATTTTTGCAGCAGCAGTCGCAACGGTCGGTCTTGCGATGGGGCTTTATTCATGCAAACCAACATCTACACAGTCGGAACCTGAGGGGGACATGTATGTGTTCACCTCGTTCCACGAACCGGCCGACGAAGGTCTCCGATTCCTTTACAGTGAGGACGGCATTCATTGGGACAGCGTTGCCGGGACATGGCTCAAGCCTGAAATCGGCATGAACATCATGCGTGATCCCTCGATAGTCGTCGGGCCTGACAGCACCTATCATCTCGTCTGGACAATTGCATGGAAGGGTGACACAGGTTTCGGCTATGCCAACTCGAAGGATCTCATCCATTGGAGCAACCAGCGTCGCATCCCCGCGATGGACTCGATTGCATCGACACAGAATCTGTGGGCTCCCGAGCTTTTCTATGATGATGTGAAGGATCAATTCATGATTATATATGCCTCATGTGTGGTTGATGCCGGCTTTGATGTCGGTGTCGAGGACCCGAAGAACAATCATCGTCTCTATTACGTCACGACAAAGGACTTCGAGACATTCTCCGAACCTAAACTTTTCTATGATCCCGGTTTCAGTTGCATTGATGCCGTGCTTGTGAAACGTGGACCTGAGGACTATGTAATGGTCGTTAAGGACAACACTCGTCCCAACCGAAATATCAAGGTGGCGTTCGCCAAATCGGCTGAAGGTCCTTATACGGCTGCTTCCGAGCCGTTCACCGAATCATTTACCGAAGGTCCGTCGGTGGTCAAGATCGGCGATGAATACTATATCTATTACGACACTTATCAGAAAGCCATTTACAGCGCGCACAAGACTAAGGATTTCATCAATTTCACGGATGTCACCGACAGCATATGTGTGCCTAAAGACCATAAGCATGGAACGATTTTCCGTGCGCCTCGTTCAGTAGTCAATAACCTCATTGAAGCCTCAAAGAAAAAATGAAACTGACAAGATTGCTAATAATATCCGCAGCTTTTCTTGCGGCTGCCGGCCTTAATGCCGAGGATCTGATACATTATTCGGGGTCAAAACTGTCGAACCCCAATCGTCATGACGGAGGACTGTCACCGGCCGTCGGAGTGCACAACATCCAGACCATGCGTGCCAACCGCCGGTATGACCTCTATTCACCTAATGACAATGGCTGGACCTATAACCACCAGCCGATGATGGCATATTGGAACGGAAAGTTCTACATGCACTATCTTTCTAACCCTGTTGACGAGCATGTGGGGGGGGGACGCACACTTCTCCAGACCTCTGAGGACGGTTACAACTGGAGTGCCCCGGAAATCCTTTTCCCGGTCTATCCGGTGCCTGACGGCTTCAAAAAAGAGGGTCTCGATCAGGTCGCTTCCGGGTTGAACGCTGTGATGCACCAGCGAGTGGGCTTCTATGTGTCGAAGTCCGGCAAACTGCTTGCAATAGGCAACTACGGCATTGCCATGCACCACAAGGATGACCCCAACGACGGTAACGGCATTGGTCGAGTGGTGCGTGAGATTTATCCCGACGGCAGTTTCGGTCCAATCTATTTCATCTACTACAACCATGATTTCAACGAGAACAATACGCTCTATCCAAACTATAAGAAAAGCAAGGACAAGGCATTTCGTGAGGCTTGCGAGGAAATTCTCGCCAACCCGCTCTACCGTATGCAGTTTGTCGAGGAGGCCGACCGCAACGACCCGATGATTCCGCTGTCGAAGCCATATAAGGCTTTCAGTTGGTACACGCTTCCTGACAGCAGCATTGCCGCATTGTGGAAGCACGCGCTTACGTCCGTCAGCCATGATGGTGGCAATACTTGGTATGAGCCTGTAGAGCGAGCCAAGGGTTTCGTCAACAGCAACGCCAAGATATGGGGTCAGAAGTTGAGCGACGGCACCTATGCCACCGTCTATAATCCTTCCGAGTTCCGTTGGCCTCTCGCCATCTCTCTCAGTGGCGACGGACTCGACTATACTACGCTGAACCTCGTTCATGGCGAGGTGCCACCTATGCGCTATGCCGGTCAGTACAAGTCTTTCGGTCCGCAGTATGTGCGCGGTATTCAGGAAGGCAACGGAACGCCTCCCGATGGTGACCTCTGGGTGACATACAGTGTGGGTAAGGAAGACATGTGGGTGGCTCGTGTGCCTGTCCCGGTTGAGCTTGTGGCTACGGAACATGCCGATGAGAATTTTGGTGACTACAAAAATCTGTCGGAACTCACCATGTGGAATATCTATTCACCCTATTGGGCTCCTGTCTCGCTTCAGGAAAAGGATGGCAAGACCTGGCTTACACTTTCCGACAAAGATCCCTATGACGTATCGAAAGTGGAGCGCAAGATTCCCCCCACACGTGAACTGACTGTTGAGTTTGATCTCATGGCTGACCAGAATGATCACGGCGACCTGCTGATTGAGTTCGTTGATGACGAGGGGACGGCTTGTGCACGCCTCGACCTCACGCCCGAAGGTGAATTCCGCTCAAAGGGTGGTGCGCGCTACGGCAAGATTCTTAATTATGAACCCGGCAAACCGTATCATGTGAAGGTGGATCTCTCGCTTGACAACCGCAATTCGACCGTATATGTCAACGGTGAGAAGAAAACAACGCGTATGCTTTTCGCTCCGGTCAAAGCGGTAGAGAGAGTAGTGTTCCGCACGGGCAAACATTCGGATTTCCCGAATGTCGATACAGAGGCCGACCAGCATAACGACATGCCACGTGCAAATGACGTGGACAAGGAGGCAACATACCGCGTAGCCAATTTCAAAAGCTCGTCGCATGACGTTGACGGCTCTGCGGCAGTGCTTCGCTATGACAATTTCGCCCATCATGCCGACTACTTCAATAACATGGAGGATGAGAACATCATTCAGGCCATCCCCAACTCAAAGTCGTCGGAGTGGATGAAAGAGAACATACCTCTGTTTGAATGCCCCGATGAAGATCTTGAGGAGATGTACTACTATCGCTGGTGGACTCTCCGCAAGCACATAAAGGATACGCCTGTCGGCTACGGTATGACAGAATTTCTTGTGGACCGCAACTATGCCGATAAGTATAATCTGATAGCATGTGCAATCGGACATCATATCTATGAGAGCCGTTGGCTGCGTGACCCGAAATATCTCGACGGTATCATCAACACATGGTATCATGGCAATGACGGTAAGCCGATGGCGAAAATGATGAAGTTCAGCTCATGGAATCCCGATGCGCTCTATGGTCGCTATCTTGTTGACGGTGATCTTGACGCGCTTGCGAAGATGTATCCCGACCTCAAGGCTGAATATTCACGTTGGGAGGAGTCACATCGTCTGCCCAACGGTCTTTACTGGCAGTCGGATGTGGCCGACGGAATGGAGGAGAGTGTCAGCGGCGGTCGCCGTAAGCAGTACGCACGTCCTACCATCAATTCCTATATGTATGGCAACGCCAAGGCTCTTGCCGCTATCGCTGAGAAGCTCGGCAAGAAGGATGAGCAGCAGTACTATGAGAAAAAGGCTGAGGAACTGAAGGATCTCGTGCAGTCACGTCTATGGAGTGAAGATGACCTGTTCTTTGAGACAGTGCGCGGCGACACATGCGCACGTGCACGTGAGGCCATCGGCTATATCCCCTGGTATTTCAACCTCCCGGATAGTGGCAAATATGATGTGGCATGGCTGCAGCTCAATGACGAGAAAGGTTTCTCGGCTCCCTACGGATTGACAACTGCTGAACGCCGTCATCCGGAATTCCGCACACGTGGTGTGGGCAAATGTGAATGGGACGGCGCAATCTGGCCGTTTGCATCAGCCCAGACTCTCACCGCGCTCGCCAACTATCTCAACAATGAGGAGAATCCTGTCGTGACGGACAGCACCTATTTCGCTCAGATGAAACGCTACGTCGAGTCGCAACACCACCGTGGTCGTCCGTATATCGGTGAATATCTCGATGAGGTGACCGGCTATTGGCTCAAGGGCGATCAGGAGCGTAGCCGCTACTACAATCATTCGACGTTCAACGATCTTGTGATCACCGGTCTTGTCGGTCTCCGTCCGCGCAATGACGACACTATCGAGGTCAATCCGCTCATCCCCGAGGGGACATGGGATTGGTTCTGTCTCGATAATGTGCCTTATCACGGTCATGACGTGACAATCCTTTGGGACAAGGATGGGCAGCGTTACCACAAGGGCAGCGGACTGCGCGTCTATGTCGATGGCAAGGAAGTGGGACATGCTCCCAAACTTGAACGAATTGTCTGCAAGGATGCACTCAAATAATTCTACAAAATGAGACGGATATTATATCTCGCATTAATGATTCTGACATCTTTTATGTGTCATGCGCTTGAAGTAACGCGCATGACATGTGAGATGTCAGATTCTCCACTTGCATTGCCGGTCGCCGCTCCGCGTTTCGGCTGGCAGATGACTGGAGAGAACGGAGCGATGCAGTCGGCATATCAGATAGAGGTATATTCTCGCAAAGCAGGCAAGTCGCAGCTCGTGTGGAATTCCAAAAAGATAAGTTCGACGCAGAGTCAGCTTGTGCGCTACACGGGTCCGGCACTCGAACCTATGACACGCTATTTCTGGCGTGTGAAAGTGTGGGACGAGAAGGGAAAGGATTCGGGATGGAGCCGCGAGGCGGAGTTCAGAATCGCTCCTGACAGTGCTTTCCTTGACGGTAATTGGATCGGAGCTATAAGCTATGATGATGCGAAACTCCCGGAAGGACGTAACTATACCTACGACAAATGGAAGATTCCTGAAGTGCAGGAGGCATGGGAACGTGTCGATTCAATGGCTTCGCGGAGCATAATCCTGCGCACAGATTTCGATCTTCCGAAAAAGATTGCCGATGCGACGGTCTATGTATGCGGTCTCGGTCACTACGAATTGTCGCTTAATGGTCATAAGGTGGGCGACGGCGAGTTTACCCCACTTTGGAGTGACTATGACAAGACGGTCTATTACAACACCTACGATGTCACCGACATGTTGCATCAGGGGGAGAATGCCTTGGGAGTCCTCCTCGGCAATGGTTTCTACAACGTTGTCCGGGGAAAGCGTTACAGTAAACTGCTGATTGGTTTCGGTCCGGAGACTCTGTGGCTCAAAATGGTTGTCAACTACACTGACGGAACATCCGAAGTCATCTCAACCGGTGAGGACTGGAAATATGATCTGAGTCCGATCACCTTCAACTCGATTTATGGTGGCGAGGACTATGATGCACGTCTCGAACAGCCGGGATGGGACATGGCGGGGTTCGATGACAGCAAGTGGAAACCGGTGGTAGTGCAGCGCGCCCTGAAGGGCAAACTGACCTCACAGATGGCACCCCCGGTCAAGATAATGGAGCATTTCCCGGTGAAAAGTCGTCACAAACTTACCCCTGCCGAGGTGGAAGCTGCGACAAAATCGACAAAACGCACGGTCGATCCGTCTGCCATCCTTCTTGACATGGGGCAGAATCTCGCAGGTTTCCCTGAAATCACACTTAAAGGTAAGCCCGGACAGACTGTCACTATGATTGTCAGCGAAAGTCTTACGGATGAAAGCGCCGCCAATCAGAAGCAGACAGGGCGACAGCACTACTACACATACACTCTGCGCAGCGATAAGCCGGAGACGTGGCATCCGCGCTTCTCCTACTATGGTTTCCGCTATATCCAGCTTGAAGGTGCCGTATTCCCCGGAGAGCCGAATCCTGACGGACTGCCTGTGGTTGAGGATATAACTTCATGTTTCATCTACAATTCGGCTGCCGAAGGAGGCGTGTTTGAGTCATCAAGCCCGGTGCTGACCGGTGCTCACAAACTCATCCGCAATGCGGTCAGAAGCAATATGCAGTCAGTATGGACCGACTGTCCGCATCGCGAGAAACTCGGCTGGCTTGAGCAGGTGCATCTTAATGGCCCGGGGCTGCTCTATAATTATGACTTGACAAGCTATCTACCTAAAGTGTTGCGCGATATTGCCGACAGTCAGCGACCCAACGGCATGGTTCCGACAGTGGCTCCCCAGTATGTGATTTTCGAGTGGCCCGGTAAAGACATGGAAGGATTTGCGGAGTCGCCTGAATGGGCAGCCACGCTGATTATAGCTCCCTGGATGTACTATGAAGCCTATGGTGACGATAGCCTCATCCGTGAATATTATCCAAACATGGTCGCTTATATTGATTATCTCGGGACGCGCGCTGAGGACAATCTTCTCGACTTTGGTCTGGGTGACTGGTATGACTACGGAGATTTTCGTGCGGGCTTCTCGCGCAATACTCCCGTAGGACTTGTGGCCACGGCTCAGTACTACATGGATCTCATCCATTTGGTCAAGTCGGCTGAACTCCTCGGGAAAAAGGAAGATGCCGCCCGCTATGCCGCATTGGCCGAAAAGGTGCGCGATGCTTTCAACAAAAAGTATTTCAATCCCGCTACCAACGACTATGGGACAGGAAGTCAGACCTCGAATGCCATGCCGCTGTTCCTTGGCATGGTGCCCGAAGGGAAGCGTCAGGCTGTGGTCGAGAATCTCATTGGCGACATCAAGGAGCATGGCACGCGCCTGACCACGGGCGATGTCGGCAACCGTTTCCTGTTCCGTGCGCTTGCCGACAACGGTCTTGACTCACTGATGTATGATATGCACAATCATTATGACACTCCCGGCTACGGCTTCCAGCAGAAATACGGAGCAACAACTCTGACCGAACAGTGGGATCCGCGACAGGGGTCGTCATGGAATCACTTCATGATGGGGCAGATTGACGAATGGCTTTTCCGTTCGCTCGCCGGAATCAAGACAGACCGCTCTACGCCCGGTATGCAGCATATAATCATCGAACCGGCGGTGGTCGGCGACCTCACAAGTGTGCGCGGACGCACGGCCACTCTCTATGGCGATGTTGAGGTCGCATGGGTGAGAAACGGTGATGATTTCAACATCAACATTACGCTGCCCGCCAATGTCACCGCCGATGTCTTCATGCCGGGTGAGAAAAAGCCGGTGGCAGTCAGCTCCGGCAAGCATACGTTGTCATCAAAAATCAAGTAGAAAAGATATGAAACCAACAGGATTTGTACTCGGGGCTGCCCTCCTGGCACTTCCCGGGCTTGCGCAGAACACGTTTGAAAATCAATTCCGTTGTCCTCTCGGAGAGGTGCTCACGGAGATTGGACAGCGTTTCAATGTCAGACTGAAATATGACATCGACACCACCGGTCTGGTGCTTCCCTACGCCGATTCGCGCATCCGCCCGTATTCGGTCGAGGAGTCGCTGACCAATGTCCTCGCTCCGTTTGACTTCAAGTTCGTCAAACAGAATGACACGACCTATAAGCTGAAGCGTTACGAATATCCACGGCGCACGGAGGCTGACGGACGTAAACTCGTCGCTTGGCTCAACACTCTCTATTCCGACAAGGATTCATGGGAGCAGCGTCGTGATTCCGTCCGCCGGCAAGTGAGAGAACTTCTGACGATAGACGAGGCTCTCGCGCAGCGTGTCAACGCTGAACCGGTGTTCTCCAAAGTGCGCAAATATGACGGATACACTGTGCAGAACTTCTATCTTGAGACACTTCCGGGACTCTATGTATGCGGCTCGATCTATGCTCCGACAAGCAAAGGGCAGCATCCGCTGATCATCTGCCCCAACGGTCATTTTGCCAACGGACGCTACAATGAAGCCCAGCAGCAGCGACTCGCCACTCTTGCGCGGATGGGGGCAATCTGTGTGGACTATGACCTCTACGGTTGGGGTGAGTCGGAGCTGCAAGTTGGCAGTAAAGGTCATCAGACATCCAAGGCGCAGGTGGTGCAGGCCCTCAATGGAATCTCCATCCTTGATTTCATGATTGACCGCAAGGATGTTGACCGCACGCGTGTCGGTGTCAACGGCGGTTCGGGCGGCGGCTCTCAATCAGTCCTCCTCTCGGTGATTGATCCGCGCTACACTGCTGCTTGTCCCGTCGTGAGCCTGTCGGCATATTTCGATGGCGGTTGTCCTTGTGAGAGCGGCATGGTCATCATGAGAGCCGGAGGCAACACCTGCAACGCCGAACTTGCCGCCATGTTCGCTCCGCAGCCGCTGTGCATCGTCTCGGACGGTGGCGACTGGACGAACATAGTGCCAGAGAATGAGTTCCCATACATCCAACGTATCTACGGGTTCTATGGAGCTAAGGATAAAGTGTCAAATGTCCATCTTGCAAACGAGCGACATGATTTCGGACCGAACAAACGTCAGGCTGTCTATGATTTCTTCATCGATACATTTGGTCTCGACCGTTCAAAGCTTGACGAGTCAAAGGTGACCATCGAGCCGCAGGAGGCCATGAAAAGCTGGGGTGCCGACGGCGAGAATATGCCTGCCAACGCCATCCGCTACGCCGGTAAGAAGTAAGAATCTTTCCTGATAGGAAAAGAGACAGAAAGTCAAAAGGACAGAAGATACATCTATTGATTAATCCATTGATGGAATCAATTTTATGTATCTTCTGTCCTTTTGACTTTCTGTTCTTTTTTCATCCCAAGCGGGATAATTGGGAAGGATTGTTATTTATAGTTAATCCAGCGGATGAGTTCCTTAATGTTCGGTTTCTTGCCGTACATGAAAATGCCCACACGGTAGATTTTACCGGCAAGCCATACCATGCCAATGAATGCGGCTGCGAGCAATACGAGCGAAAGGATGATTTCCCATGTCGGTATGCCGAACGGAATGCGCGCCACCATGACCATCGGTGATGTGAGCGGGAACATCGACATCCAGAATGCCACGCTTCCCATAGGGTCGGCGGCAGCAACCATGGCGAAAATGAGCCCGAAGACTATCGGGAAAACGGCCAGTGAAGTCAACTGGCTTGCATCCTGAATGTTGTCAACGGCTGAGCCGACGGCTGCAAAAATTGATGAGTAAAGGAGAAATCCGAAAATCAGGAATATTGTCATCATGGCTATGAGCGACAGGAGATGACTCACGTTGCCAATCATTCCCACAGCCTGAATAATCTCAATGGCTGAGGTATCGCTCACCTGATCGAAATTTCCGTTTTGGACAGCGGTTATGTCGGCCATTGCATCAGCCGGCATGAGAGCCGGGAATAGATAGGCTGACATTACGGCGAGTAGTACGCCCCAAATGACAATCTGGGTGACTGCCACGAGCGCGACACCAATAATCTTGCCCATCATGAGCTGGGCAGGCTTGATTGACGAGACAACGACTTCAAGCACACGGTTGCCCTTCTCCTCGATGATTGAGGTCATGACCATCTGTCCGTAGATGAGGAGGAACATATAGAGGATGAAGGTCATGGCTATGCCTATTGCATAGCTGAAAGCTGATGAATCGCTTTCCTCGCTGTCCTTGTCGGCTCGCACAGTGGTCAGGCTGACGTTGCTCTTGACTTCATCGAGAATCTCATTCAGATTTTCGATGTTGTAGCTTCGGAGTCGTTGAGTCTCCACAATTCCGTTGATCTGACCTGTGACCTCAGACTCTGTGGTGATTGATGAAGGTCCGTTGGTGTAGTATTTCAGATTGGTGTGGGGATTGGTCACGATGTTGGCAGGAATGACGAGGACGGCATCAACTCCTTCGCGAGTCAGAGCCGAATCAACAGTCGCGTCTGTTGCGGGGCGGAATTTGATTGACTCGGTGTTTTTGAGCTGAGGCAGGATTTGATTGCTGTTGTCAATGACCGAGATGGTTGTGGCCGATGAATCGACGAATGTCATCAAGATGGCCGGAAGTGCCATCAAGACCAACATCAGTATCGGCATGAGGATTGTGGTGATGATGAAGCTCTTTTTCTTGACGCGCTCCATGTATTCGCGTTCAATGACTATACCTATATTCGACATATTTCATTAGTATTTACGTTCTTAATCAGATTTGTTCAGATAGGGGTTCAGGAGTTCTTTTCATCCTCTTTCACAGCGCGGATGAAGATGTCGTTCATCGAGGCGATACTTTCCTTCAGACCGGCAATGGCGACCTTGTCGTTGGCAATCGCGATGGCATCATGGAGGGAGGCATCTTCATTGAGATGAAAATTCAGTTGGAGTCTGCCTTGTGCGTCAGGTTCGAGGAGTGCAAACTCACCGGCGATGGGTTGCAGGCTTTCCATGAGCAGACGTGAGTCACCGGTGTAGGTGAGGTCGTAGCGGTTGCCGAAGTAGCGGCGGCGTAGTTCCTCCACGTTTCCGCTGAGGATGTTGCGGCTTTTGTTGATGAGGGTGATGTTATCGCAGATTTCCTCGACTGATGACATGTTGTGGGTCGAGAATATGACTGTCGAACCTTCGTCTTTCAGTTTTAGAATCTCGTTCTTGAGAAGTTCGGCGTTGATGGGGTCGAAGCCGGAGAACGGTTCATCGAATATGAGCAGCTTCGGACGGTGGAGCACTGTGACAATAAACTGCACTTTCTGAGCCATGCCCTTCGACAGTTCCTCCACCTTCTTGTCCCACCATGACAGTATGTCGAATTTCTCAAACCAGTGGCGCAATTCGCGGACAGCATCCTGTTTGGACAGACCTTTGAGACGGGCAAAGAACACGGCTTGCTCACCAACTTTCATCTTCTTGTAGAGACCTCTTTCCTCCGGGAGATAGCCGATATGCTGCACATCGGACTGAGTGAGTGTATGACCGTCGAACAGCACCCGACCGCTGTCAGGGGCTGTGATGTGGTTGATGATTCTTATGAGCGTGGTTTTTCCGGCTCCGTTCGGACCTAAGAGTCCATAGACCTGCCCTTCGGGGACAGAGAGCGAAACATCATCAAGTGCAAGGTGTGATGAATAGGATTTGCTGATGTTTTCGACTTGAAGTATATCCATTTTTTAAGTCAGTATGTGATTTTTTATTAATGAATCGGTATCTGTTTTGAAAAATTAGACGCAAATTTATCGAAAAAGTTACATTTTGAATGAAACTTTTTTGGGATAATCACGTCTAATCTCATAAAATGATGACGGGATCATTGCTAATTCCCATAACCGGTCATCACATATTATATATAATGGCACTGAAAGATAAAGAATCAAGGTTTATGACGATTGTAAATGACAACCGTCAGCTTCTTTATAAGGTGTGCTATATGTATGCTTCTGACCGGGACCATTTTCAGGATCTTTATCAGGAGGTGCTGGCAAATATATGGGAGGGGCTTGACTCGTTCAGAGGTGATGCGTCGATTTCCACATGGCTCTATCGCACAGCCATCAACACGTGTATCACTTTTTTCAGACGGCACAACCGTCATTCATCGGAAATGACTTCTCTTGACATGGCTGCCGAGCTTTTGGCCGATGACGGAACGCACACCGAGCAATTGCGCGAGATGTACAGGCTCATCTCGCAGTTGTCGAAAATCGACAAGGCTCTGATCCTCATGTGGCTCGATGAGCGAAGCTATGAGGAAATTGCCGAGGTGACGGGCTTCACGCGCAACAATGTGGCCACTCGTCTAAGGCGCATCAAGCAGCGGCTTGTTGAGAATGGGCGTCGGGACGAGTAGGATGCCAATGTTTTAATTTTAAGAACCACAGGAAATTATCAATGAATATAGACGAACTTAAAAATAATTGGAACTCTCTGAAATTTTCCCCCGACTGTCATTCTGACGGACGGCAATCCGACATACTCTCGATGGTTGAGCGTGGAGGTCTCACCACCCTGCGTGACCGTCTCGGCAATATCAATTTTAGGCTCACGGTGATATGTGTGGTGGGAATTATGCTGATGATTCCAAATTTCAAAGAGAGTGTGCTGCTCGGGGTACTTTCGATAGCCTTTTTTATATTCATGGGGCTTATGCACTTCCTCAACTATCGCAGGGTGAGCCGGCTGAATTTTTCGGAGATGACTGTCCGCGATGCGATATTGGCTGTTAGCGATATCGAACGTTCACGTGTAAGACTCCGGGCCATCGGAATGACTCTTGGCTTTCCTCTGGTCGTGTTCATGAGTATTACTTACTCGGAATCATACGGTGAGTATTATCTTGGTGGATGCATTGCCGGAGCGTTGATCGGTCTGGCGTTCGGTCTGCTGATCAATCACCGGGCCGTCACCATCCTGCGCGAGATGCGTTCGCAATTGAGCCAGGAGTGATGGAATTGCGGGCTTTGAATGTGTCTCATGACAAAAATTAGATGAACTCTGACTGTTTTTTGCTGAAAAGTAAGTAAATTTGCAGTGAACTCATGAAGCATTTCAACATTTCACTGCAATGAACACCAATAGTCTTGTATCAATAAGCGACATAGGGCGTGACGAGATAATGTCGCTCCTCGACATGGCCCGTCGTTTTGAGGAAAACCCGAACCGCCGTCTGCTTGAGGGGCGGGTGGTGGCGACATTGTTTTTTGAGCCGTCCACGCGTACCCGTCTCAGTTTCGAGACCGCTGTCAATCGTCTTGGCGGACGAGTCATAGGATTTTCCGATGCCAACACCACCAGTTCGTCGAAGGGAGAGACCCTGAAAGATACCATAAAGATGGTGAGCAACTACGTGGATCTCATCATCATGCGCCACTATCTTGAGGGAGCTGCCCGCTATGCCTCGGAGGTGACGGATGTCCCTATCATCAATGCCGGTGACGGAGCCAACCAGCATCCGTCGCAGACAATGCTTGACCTCTATTCCATCTACAAGACTCAGGGAACGCTTGAGAATCTCACTATCACGCTTGTCGGCGACCTGAAGTATGGCCGCACAGTCCATTCGCTCATCATGGCCATGCGCTATTTCAACCCGACTTTCAGGTTTGTTGCCTGCAAGGAGCTTGGAATGCCGGCTGAGTATAAAGCCTTCTGTGATGAGAACGGTATACGTTACACTGAGCATACGGATTTCTCGCCCGAGGTCATCAACAGCAGCGATATAATCTACATGACAAGGGTACAACGCGAGCGTTTCGCCGACATAATGGAATATGAGAGAGTGAAGGACCTTTACAGTCTCAACAATGTCATGCTCGGCGAGGCGAAGGATAATATGCGTATACTCCATCCGCTGCCGCGCGTCAATGAGATCGCGCAGGATGTCGATGACAATCCTCATGCCTACTATTTCGAGCAGGCCCGCAACGGTCTCTATGCCCGTCAGGCAATCATCTGCCGCGCGCTCGGAATCGAAGCATGACGCAGCGCATCCTTTAAAACCTCACTCTTTATCCTTAACACTTTTATCCTCAACACTTAATACTTAAAACCAAGTGACTGTCTCAAAACAAGAACTCGCAGTTGCCGCCCTCCGCAACGGGACTGTGATTGACCATATACCGTCGGCATCGCTGTTTAAAGCTGTCAAGATACTCGGAATCGAGAATCTCGGCGGTGCTGTCACCATCGGTAACAATCTCGACAGCAAGAAGCTCGGCAAGAAAGGGATAATAAAGGTGGCCGATGTCTTTTTTCCTGAAGCAACGCTCAACCGCATAGCCCTCATCGCGCCGACTGCAGTTGTCAACATTATCCGCGACTATGAGGTAGTGGAGAAGTTTCCCGTGATACTCCCCGACACGATTGTCGGGATTGTGAAGTGCGGCAATCCCAAGTGCATCACCAACAATGAGCCTATGCGCACGCGTTTCCACGTCATAGACCGCGAGGATGTCACCATCAGTTGCCACTACTGCTCGCAGGCAGTGCGCAGTATCGATGCAAAGATCATTTGAGGTCATGAAGGTTTCATGGAAGCCCGGCACGATGATCTATCCGCTTCCGGCTGTGCTCGTGAGTTGTGGAGACATGGACAGGAGCAACATCTTCACTGTCGCATGGGTGGGGACTATCTGCACGAACCCGCCGATGTGCTACATATCAGTCCGACCTGAACGCTACTCATATTCTCTCATAAAGGAGAAGATGGAATTCACAATCAATCTCACAACCGAGTCCATGGCGCGGGCCACTGACTGGGCGGGAGTGCGTTCGGGACGCGACTATGATAAATGGAAGGAGACAGGTCTGACCCCGGTGAAGGGCGACAAGGTGGCGGCTCCGTGCATAGCCGAGTCGCCCGTCTGCATCGAGTGTCGGGTGAAGGAAATCATGCATCTCGGAAGCCACGACATGTTTATCGCCGATGTGGTCAATGTCCTCGCTGAAGATTCGCTCATTGATTCTGATAGCGGAACGTTTGATCTCGGTAAAGCCGGTCTGATCAACTATTCACATGGTCATTACTATGGTCAGGGGGATGAGATCGGTCGGTTCGGGTGGAGCGTGAAGAAGAAATAGAAACACTAACACACAGAATAGAGTTAAACACTAATATGATAGGTATGAAAGAAGACAAAGTTATCTTCGACATTATTGAACGCGAGCATCAGCGTCAGAAAAAAGGTATCGAGTTGATTGCCTCGGAAAACTTCGTCAGTGAGCAGGTTATGCGTGCCATGGGTTCGTGTCTCACCAACAAGTATGCCGAAGGTTATCCCGGACACCGTTACTACGGTGGATGCGAGGTTGTCGATGAGTCAGAGAGCATAGCGATCGAGAGGCTCAAGACTCTTTTCGGAGCCAAGTGGGCTAATGTCCAGCCTCACTCCGGCGCACAGGCCAACATGGCTGTGTTCATGGCTTGCCTGAATCCCGGCGACAAGTTCCTCGGTCTGAATCTCAGCCACGGCGGACATCTCTCACACGGAAGCCCTGTGAACTTTTCGGGCCTGATGTTCCACGCTCTCGAATATAACGTTGACCATGAGACGGGTCGTGTCGATTACGAGCAGATGGAGGAAGTGGCACGTCGCGAGCGTCCGCGCCTCATCATCGGCGGTGCAAGTGCATACAGCCGCGAGTGGGACTATGCACGTATGCGTCGTCTCGCTGATGAAATCGGTGCTATTTTCATGGTTGATATGGCTCATCCGGCCGGTCTCATTGCCGCCGGTCTCCTCGACAACCCCGTGAAATATGCACACATCGTCACCACCACGACCCACAAGACTTTGCGCGGTCCGCGCGGCGGTGTCATCATGATGGGTGAGGACTTTGAGAATCCGTGGGGAAAGACTACTCCCAAGGGTGTCGTGAAGATGATGTCACAGCTTCTTGATTCTGCCGTGTTCCCTGGTGTGCAGGGAGGTCCGCTCGAACATGTCATCGCTGCCAAGGCAGTGGCCTTCGGTGAGGCTCTCCAGCCCGAGTTCCGTGAATATCAGATCCAGGTGCAGAAGAATGCATCGGTGCTTGCCGGCGCACTGATTGACATGGGCTACAATATCGTGTCGGGTGGTACTGACAATCACTGCATACTTGTCGATCTCCGCAGCAAGTTCCCTGAGCTTACAGGTAAGGTGGCGGAAAAGGCACTCGTGCAGGCCGACATCACAGCCAATAAGAATATGGTTCCGTTTGATTCCCGCAGCCCGTTCCAGACTTCCGGAATCCGTCTCGGCACTCCGGCCATCACTACGCGTGGTGCGAAAGAGCCGTTGATGCTTGAGATTGCAGAGATGATTGATACAGTGCTTCGCAATCCTGAGAGTGCGGAGAACATTGCTGCCGTGCGCGCAAAGGTCAATGCCACCATGCAGCCGTATCCCATGTTCGCCTATTAATCAATAGGTTAGTAAGGACACAAGAATAAGAGTAGAGGTACAAGAGGACAAGAGAGCAAGAGCAACAAGATTTTAGTTTTTTCATTAAAATGCTTAATGAATATTAACAAAAAATCTTGTTGCTCTTGCTCTCTTGTCCTCTTGTACCCCTACTTTGTGCCTTTAGACAAACTTTGACAAGGTTTTAGGGCTTATTTCTGCTGGTTTTACTTGAGGAGGTCACGGATCTCGGTGAGCAGCACTTCTTCCTTGGTCGGTTCGGCGGGTGCGGGTTCGGGTTCCGGTTCAGCCTGCTTGCGCTTGAGCTGGTTGATGGCTTTTATTGCCACGAATATGCAGAAGGCCACGATGAGGAAGTCAACCACGGTCTGAATCCATGTTCCCCAGTTGAGGGAGACTTCAGGTTTGATGATTTCCTGAGTGGCACCATCGACCACCGCTTTCTGGATTACGAATTTGTAGTCCGTGAAGTTCATTCCGCCGGTGGCGACGCCGACGAGAGGCATGATGATGTCATCGACAAGTGACGAGATTATCTTACCGAAGGCTGCGCCAATGACAACACCGACAGCCATGTCAATGACATTGCCACGCATGGCAAATTCCTTGAATTCTTTGATGAAGGACATAATGTAGTGTTTGAAAAAATAGTTGAAAATCGGCCCTTGTCATCGCGGGGCGATGAGGGAGGGTCATGACGGTGAAAAATAGTTTTATTCAGTTATAACAATTGAGCGGGGTAAAATGGTTTGGAGAATGTGCGGCGGAGTTGTCCGTGTCGATGCTTGGATTATGCAAAAATAAATATAAAATAGCTTATTTCCATTAATCGAAAGTTTTATTTGGCTTTTTTACACAAAATAGGATAAAAATCACGAATATTATTATCCACAAAGCTATCGAAATATCAAAAATTAGTAGTACCTTTGTAGCGATTTTGAAGAAGGCGTCTCCTAAGTGTGTGGCGCGCGACCGTCTGCCGTCCTGCGGCAGTAGCTTCTTCATCATGGTTTCAACAAATTTTTTCAATAGGATTATTTAAAACCCAATTTTTTTATAAGAATTATGACAAAAATAGGTATTAATGGATTTGGCCGTATCGGTCGGTTCGTGTTCCGTGCTTCAACCAAGCGCGATGATATCGAAGTTGTAGCAATCAACGACCTTCTTCCCGTTGACTACATGGCTTACATGCTCAAGTATGACACAATGCACGGTCGTTTCGACGGCACTGTTGATTGTGACGTAGAAAAGAGCCTCCTCATCGTCAATGGCAAGCCCATCCGTGTTACCGCATGCAAGAATCCTGCTGAAATTGGCTGGGGTGCTGTCGGCGCAGAGTATGTCGTAGAGTCAACCGGTCTTTTCCTCACCAAAGAGAAAGCTCAGGCTCACATCGAGGCAGGTGCAAAGTACGTGGTTATGTCAGCTCCCTCAAAGGATGACACCCCCATGTTCGTTTGCGGTGTTAACCAGGACAGCTATGTAAAGGGTACTCAGTTCGTTTCAAACGCATCTTGCACCACCAACTGTCTTGCCCCCATCACTAAGGTACTCAATGACAAGTTTGGTGTCGTTGAAGGTCTCATGACAACTGTTCACTCAACCACTGCAACACAGAAGACTGTTGACGGTCCCTCAATGAAGGACTGGCGTGGTGGCCGTGCCGCTTCCGGCAATATCATTCCTTCTTCAACCGGTGCTGCAAAGGCTGTAGGTAAGGTTATCCCCGAACTCAACGGCAAGCTCACTGGTATGTCAATGCGTGTCCCCACTCTTGACGTTTCTGTTGTTGACCTCACTGTCAACCTCGCTAAGCCGACTTCCTACGAGGAAATCTGCGCTGCCATGAAGGAAGCATCTGAGGGCGAACTCAAGGGTATCCTCGGCTACACTGAGGACGCAGTCGTTTCAAGCGACTTCCTCGGCTGCCCGCTCACTTCAATCTTCGATGCCAAGGCTGGTATCCAGCTCACTCCGACTTTCGTTAAGGTTGTTAGCTGGTATGACAACGAGATCGGTTACTCTAACAAGGTTCTCGACCTCATCGCTCACATGAAGAAAGTTAACGGCTAATTTTAGCTGACGTCAACTTGACATATAGATTAATCGCCTTCCCGTGGAATATATCTCCGGGAGGGCGATTTTGGTTTTAGATACCTATTATATATGTCTTATATATGTCGGTTTTACATGCCGAAAGCGTGTCCATACAACAAGTGTGCTTATTGTCAGACCTTTAGAATATCAAGGGCTTGTTGGAGCAGTGGTGATGAGGGGTCAAGGAGATGGACTTCGGGGTCTTTTGAGAGCCATAGAAGTTGTTTTTTGGCATAGACGCGTGTGTTTTTTGCTATGCGGGCAATGGCAGTCTGCCTGTCCATTATGCCGTCCATCATGGCGAAGATTTCTTTGTAGCCTACGGTGTTCAGGGAGTTGAGCCGGCGCATGGGGTAGACCGCGCGGGCTTCGTCTTCAAGACCGGCTGCAATCATTGCATCCACACGGCGGTTTATGCGGTCGAACAGTTGCTGACGGTCGTGGTTTATGGCAAGTTTGATGATGCGGAATGGACGGGATTTTTTGCACCCGGTACGTAGTGAGGAGTAGGGGACACCTGCCTGAAGGCAGATTTCAATGGCGTGTATGAGCCTTTTGTGGTTTGATTTGTCGGCGGTGACAAGATAGTCCGGGTCAAGTTCCGAAAGAGTACGGCACAGGGCTTCGAGTCCTCCGTCAGCGTATATGCTCATCGCCCTTTCCCTGATTTCCGGGCTGATGGTGGGGAGGGTGTCGATGCCGTTGGTGATTGCATCGACATACATCATTGAGCCACCACACATCACGGCATAGTCACTTCTCGTCCAGATCTCATCAAGGATTTTTAGCGCGTCTTCCTCGAAACAGGCTGCTGAGTAGTATGCATCAAGTTCGAGGACACCGACAAGATGATGGCGCACACGCTTCAGCTCATCGTCGGTCGGGGTGGCTGTGCCTATGGGCAGGCCACGAAAAAGCTGACGCGAGTCAGCCGACACTATTTCCGTGTCGAGTGACTCGGCCAGCTCTATGGCAAGTGAGGTCTTACCGCTTGCGGTAGGTCCTGTGACGATTACGAGGGTTTTCAATCAGATTTTGTCGTTTTCTTCAAACTCTCAGTTCACTTTTCAGCTACGAGACGTGCAATCTCGACAATCACTTGGGTGGCTTTCTCCATCGACGGTATGGGAACGAACTCATAACGTCCGTGGAAATTCAGACCGCCTGCAAAGATGTTGGGGCAGGGGAGTCCTTTGAAGGACAGTTGCGCGCCGTCAGTGCCGCCGCGTATGGGCTGCACCTTGGGAGTGACACCGACATTTTCCATTGCCTTGATCGCCACATCGACAATGTGCATCACCGGTTCGATTTTCTCGCGCATGTTGTAGTATTGGTCCTTGATTTCAATCGATGCGCAGTCAGGGAACTCATTGTTGATCTTGCGGGTCAGGTGTTCAAGTTCCTTTTTGCGGCGTTCAAAACGGTCCCGGTCGTGGTCGCGGATGATATATGTGAGGACGGTTTTCTCCACATTGCCTTCAAATGACACGAGGTGGTAGAATCCCTCATAGTTTTCGGTGTGTTCGGGAGTCTCCCAGCGGGGAAGCATGATGACAAACTGGTTTGCAATACGCATTGAGTTGATCATCTTGTGCTTGGCATAGCCGGGATGGACGTTTCTGCCCTTGAAAGTGATTTTGGCGACTGCGGCGTTGAAGTTCTCGAACTCAAGTTCACCGATTTCGCCACCGTCCATCGTGTAGCCCCAATCTGCTCCGAAAAGATCCACGTCAAACTTGTGGGCACCCTGACCGATTTCCTCATCAGGGTTGAAGGCTATGCGGATGTCGCCATGCTTGATGTGGGGATGCTTCATCAGATAGTCAACCGCCGTGATGATTTCGGCGATTCCGGCCTTGTCGTCAGCTCCGAGGAGAGTGTTTCCGTCGGTCACTATGAGGTCCTGTCCGACATGGTTGAGCAATTCAGGAAATTGTGAGGGGGTCAATGTGATTCCTTTCGACGGGTTGAGGATGATGTCACCGCCGTCATATTCCTCGACGATTCTCGGGCTGACATGCTTGCCGCTCATGTCGGGCGACGTGTCGAGGTGAGCAATAAATCCGACTGTGGGCACTTTCTTGTCGATATTACCTTTGAGGGTGGCCATCAGATAGCCGTTATCATCAAGGGTGATGTCGCTGAGCCCCATTGTTCGCAGCTCTTTTTCAAGATGCTGCGCGAAAATCATCTGTCCGGGGGTGGACGGTGTGAGATTAGTGAGTTCGTCACTCTGAGTGTCGAACTTGACATATTCTAAGAATCGGTCAACTACGGTCATGGTGTCCGGGTTTGTTTATATGTTTGATGTTGTATTTAAGGATTTACTTCGGCAGACAGATGTGCCTGCCAATCATAATGCAAAGGTAATGAAAATTGTTGTAATTCCGCATTGTCGTTGTTGTATTTATAGGTCGGCCAATCAGTATATGTGCATCTCCATACGATGAGTATTGGCTGCTTTGCACAAATTCGGGGCGGGATGTGTAATATTTTGGATGGGTTATGCCCTTTAATAGAATAATTATCATTATCTTTGCAGTATTAAAACGACCGGAATGGAACAAAACGGCAAGCAGAATCTGCTCGATAAGCGTTATCTGCGCATGGCTCGGATATGGGCTGAGAACTCATATTGTGAGCGCAGGAAGGTTGGGGCTCTCATGGTCAAGGGTCGCACTATAATCTCTGACGGTTTCAACGGCACGCCCGCCGGATTTGAAAACGTGTGTGAGGATGAAAATGGCGTGACTAAGACTTATGTGCTTCATGCCGAGGCAAATGCCATCACAAAGGTGGCGAGGTCAAACAACTCGTCGGAGGGTTCGACGCTCTATGTGACGGCTTCGCCGTGTCTTGACTGCGCGAAGCTTATCATACAGGCAGGAATAAAGAGGGTGGTCTACAATGACCTCTACCGCATCACCGATGGGATTGAGCTTCTGAAGCGTGCCGGAATCGAATGTTGCCATCTGCCGGATGCGTGCGAGCCATAGATACCATACGGTGCATAACTGCGATTGCGTGTTGAGCGTTAATGCGTGTTTCATTCTTTCTATCTATCAGTCAAAAAGCTAAACATCTATCTGTAAAAACATTCTATGAACAACCGTCTGAAAAAAACATCCGTGTGGATGCCGCTTGCCATTGCCGTGTCGGTGGTGGCCGGAATGTGGATCGGTAGTACTTTCTTCAACGGCTCAGGCAAATGGGGTTCGCGTAGCAAACTCGACACCGTCCTTGAGCTGATCGAGCGTTCGTATGTCGATGAGATTGACACGGACAGTCTGCTTGAAGCGTCCTTCCCCGGAATCCTTTCGCATCTCGACCCTCATTCGGTCTACATTCCTGCCAAGGATCTTCAGGAAGTCAATGAGGAGCTCGGAGCTTCATTTTCGGGCATAGGCATTTCGTTCAATCTGCTCAATGACAGCATAAATGTGCTTGAGGTGATCTCCGGCGGTCCCTCGGAAAAGGCCGGGCTTCTTGCAGGCGACCGCATCATTGCCATAAATGATACGGTGGTGGCCGGACAGGGTTGGAGCGATGTCAAGGTGCGCAGCTCTCTCCGAGGCGAGAAAGGGAGCGTGGTGAAACTGACGGTCAATCGTCATACATCCAAGGAGCCGTTGCACTTCGATGTGGTTCGCGGCGACATCCCATTGACATCAATTGATGCAGCCTACCTCATAGAGCCTAAGGTGGGATATTTGAAAATCAGCAAATTCAGTGCCACGACTTACAGTGAGTTCCTGACCGCTATGCTCGGGCTTGTGGCTGATGGCGCGGAGAAGTTCGTCATCGACTTGCGTGGCAATGGCGGCGGATTCATGGATCCGGCAGTGATGATTGCCAACGAGTTTCTTCCGGCAGGCTCTCCGATTGTGAGTATGCGCGGCAAGACCACACCCGATACACGTCCGATGATGAGCGATGGCTCAGGCAGTTTCCATGACAATGAACTTGTCGTGCTGATTGATGAGATTTCGGCGAGTGCCAGTGAGATTTTTTCGGGGGCAATCCAGGATAATGACCGTGGATTGGTCATCGGTCGCCGTTCATTCGGCAAGGGACTCGTGCAGAATCAGATGGAGCTTCCTGACAGCAGTGCGATCCGTCTGACGATTGCCCGCTACTACACCCCTTCGGGACGATGCATCCAGAAGACCTACGCTCCGGGGACTGACTATGACCGTGACATCATGAACCGTTATGAGCATGGTGAGTTCTATAACGCTGATTCAATCAAGCTGGATAAGTCACTTGCGTTTGAGACCCTCCACGGCCGCACGGTGTATGGCGGCGGTGGCATAATGCCTGATATTTTTGTGCCGAATGACACGAGCGGTATCACAAGCTATTATCTCAACGTCCTGAACGCCGGTCTGATACAGAAATATACCTTTGACTACACCGACCGAAACCGTTCGCGCCTTGAGAATGCCTCAAATGCCGCTGAGGTTGTCAGTCTGCTCCCTGATGACGACACGCTTCTCTATGATTTCGTCAGCTATGCACAGAAGGCGGGAGTGGCAAAGCGTCCGTACTACATAAACATTTCACGTGATTTGATTGTTAACCAACTGAAAGCCATGATTGCGCGTAATGTGCTCGGCGTTCAGGGCTACTATGAGGTTTCAAATGAGACAGACCCCACGGTGCGCACCGGCGTCGAAGCCCTTAACGAAGGCAAATCGGCTTTCCCTCTGACTCAATGACATTGAGCCGACATAAAATAACAATCAAAGGGAAATTTCGATGAAAAAAGATGACATAAGGCGAAGCATCAAGGCTCGCAAGACCCTGCTGAGCGATGATGAAAAACTCGAAGCAGCCGCGAGAGTTTTCAATCTTCTTGAGCAGACGGCTGATTTCTTGCTGTCGGACAGAATATTGATGTATCATTCGCTGCCAGACGAGCTATCGACCAGGGAATTTATCCGCAAGTGGGCTGACCGGAAGCATTTCTATCTTCCGAGAGTCAACGGGGTGAATCTCGATATATTGCCTTATGATGAATCCAGACTCGCCTTAGGCTCTTTCCATATCGAGGAACCGACCGGATGCGACACGTGTTCGATCAACGACATCGAGATGATTGTGGTTCCCGGTGTGGCATACGATCGTAACGGCAACCGTGTGGGGCGAGGCAAAGGTTACTATGACCGTCTGCTTGCCGGAAGCAGGGCGCGCAAGATAGGTGTGGCCTACGATTTTCAGGTCGTGAACGAGATTGATGCAGATCCACATGACGTTAGGGTGGATGTTGTCATCACCGAGACCCATCACTACAAGATAAATCCATAGTCGGTTAGGAAATATATAAGAACAGTACATAGGCGGAGGCTATCATGACGATATGCGTCGCTTATGTACTGTTTTTTATACATTTTGTGCAACTCGTTCAGTCTGCTTTTAGCGCGGAATGGTACGCAACGAGTGATTCCATCGGAGCTTTCTCGATGCGGTTGATGTGATAGCCCCGCTTTTCGGCAGCCTGACGGAGCTGAGGTGCGAAATGAAAGGCGACCGACCCTGTGAAATTGACGGGCAGTGTCTGAGCATCCGCGTAGGCGCGCACATTGAAGTCGAAGAAACGGATAAATTCCTCGACAACGAAATCGGCAATCTCTGTCTTCGCAATGTTCTCTGAGAGGAACGGAACGAATGAGGCGAGGTATGCGTTCGGGTGAGGACTACGGTAGACACGTGCTATAATCTCATCTTTTGTCGCTTCAGGAAAACGCCAATGGAATTTATCGGAAATCTCGCGACTAAAACCGCCTTTCATCACCATGCCTATCAGCTTGCGTCCGAGGACAGCACCGCTTCCTTCGTCACCGAGTATAAATCCGAGAGGCGATACATTGTCAACGATTTTTTCACCGTCATAGAGACAGGAGTTTGATCCTGTCCCGATGATACATGCTATCCCTCTTTTCGTGCCACACAGGGCGCGGGCAGCCCCGAGCATGTCGCTTTCGGCATGACACACTCCGGCGTTGAAAATTTCGGATAGGCTTTGTGCGACAGTGATACACCGATTGCCCACACAACCGGCACCATAGTAGTATATTTCATCGACATGCTGTGCTTCCGACCATAAAGCCGGGGCTTCGTCCTGGATGATGTGGGCGAGTGATTGCGGGTGGCTAATGGCTGCATTGTGGCCACGTGTCGTGGTCCTCAGAGTGACTCTACCGTCGTTGTCAAAAAGCACCCATTCGATTTTGGTGCTTCCGGCATCTGCTATAAGTGTCATGGTCAAGGGAATATATCATTTATATAGCCGGTATATTTCGCTGCGTTGGCGGAAGCTGTCGGCATCTTTGTTCCAGAATGGAGCGAGGTCGGATACCTTATAGTTTTTGGTGAACAGCTCGCGGACCTTTGATGACCCGCACACTTTGTCAAACATGTTAAGCCGTGATGGGGTGGCCTTGCTGAATGCCTTTTGATCAGGGTACATCTCCGCAAGTTCCTGCATGATGTAAAACTGGATGAGTGAAAGAGGTGCTTTGGCTTCATCCGTGACATATATCTCCACTCCTCCGAGATTTTCGCCTTTGAACATTGCATAGAAGGGCTTGTAGTACAAAGGGCGGAATTCGATTCCCGGGATGTTGAGCGATGATAGGCTGTCGGTGAGAGCTTGTGCATCAATCCAGGGTGCACCGGCGACCTTGAATGGCAGTGTGTAGCCTACGCCAATCGACACGAAGTCAAGCTCACCCATGATGCCGGTGGCGGGGTAGAGCAGTGCGGTCGATGGATCCGGGATGTGAGGTGATGGAAGCACCCAAGGCATACCGGTGGCTGCGAATGTCATCGAGCGTTCCCACCCCTCCATTGGTATGACTTCAAGGTCTGCTTTCACTCCGTTTTTCAGAAGTCCCTCACCGTTGAGAAAGCGTGCGAGTTCGCCGGGTGTGAGACCATATATATAAGGTATGGGGTATTGGCTGACGAACGAGGTGAAGCCCTTCTCCACAATATTGCCCTCGACCTTGTTTCCTCCGAGCGGATTTGGACGGTCAAGCACGATGAAAACCTTGCCGTTTTCAGCCGCAGCTTCCATCGCAAGCCCCATTGTGGAGATGAAGGTGTAGCTTCGTGTGCCTATGTCCTGAATGTCGTAGACGAGCACGTCGATGTCCTTGAACATTTCGGGGGTTGGCTTTTTAGTTTTGCCGTGGAGGGAATAGACCGGGATACCTGTCTTTGGGTCAGTTTCATTTGCCACGGAAGCACCGGCGATATAGTTTCCTCTCACTCCATGTTCGGGCGCGAAAAGAGCTGTGAGATTGACCTCGGGTGCTTCGGCGAGAATGTCGATTGTCGATTTGAGGGAATTATCCACGCCGGTCGGATTGGTTATTAGACCAACCCGTTTCCCCTTCAAAGCCTCAAATCCACTGTTGCGCAGCACCTCAATGCCGGGTTTGACAGCTTCATTATCGCTTCGACGGTTTGGCGATGTGAAGTTATGGTTGTCACTCGCAGTGGCCGGATGGTCACCGCTTATTTCTGTTGAACTGCCACCGCAACTGATGGCTGCAAGTGAGAGTAGAATGGCTGATAAGAGACCTGTCATTTTGATAGTTTGCATATCGGAAAGCTGATAGATATGATAATATAACAAACCAGTTCAGCTTACGGAGGGTGTGAATGTAAAGAATTTTTCATGCTTTTTTCAGACCGAAAGCGGGGTCGATCTTTATGAGGTAGGTCACGCCGATTGTGGCGGCGCAGCAAACCATGGTCCAGATGAAGAAATTCTGATAGCCGATGGTTTCCTGAATCCATCCGGCAGCCATCCCCGGCAACATCATTCCGAGGGCCATGAATCCGGTGCAGATGCTGTAATGCGCAGTGCGGTGATTGCCTTCGGAGAAATATATGAGGTAGAGCATATAGGCTGTGAAGCCGAATCCATAGCCGAATTGCTCGATGAAGATGCACAGGTTTATGACTGTCAGTGATGGTGAGTTGGCAAAGCTAAGATAGACGAACGTGAGGCAGGTGAGTGACATGCTCCATGCCATCGGCCGAAGCCAGAACTTGAGTCCCCGGCGTGCTGCAAGAATACCTCCGATGATACCTCCCGCTGTCAGTCCGATGATACCGACTGTACCGTAGACCACACCTACTTGTCCTGTCGTCAGTCCGAGTCCGCCGGCAGTCGTCGGGTCGAGGAGAAAGGGGTTGATGAGTTTGACGAGTTGCGCTTCGGGCAGACGGTAGAGAAGCATGAAAATTATTGCGACCCCAACCTGCTTTTTACGGAAAAATTCAGCGAAGACGGCCACAAATTCCCGCCAGACGTCGCTGGCTGTCCGCAATGTCCGTCCGGCTTTTTTCTCAACCTTCGGTAGTGCCCAGCTATGGTATATGGCGAAGAATAGGAACAGGATTGAGAGAATGCCGAAGACCATTGCCCATGCAAAAGGTATATTGCCGGTAGAATCCTCTATTAGCCCGGCAAGTATGACGAGAAGACCCTGCCCGGCCACCGTTGCGATGCGATAGAATGTGGAGCGGATTCCGACATATAGCGACTGCTGATGTTCGGTCAGCGCGAGCATGTAGTATCCGTCGGCGGCTATGTCGTGTGTCGCGGAAGTGAAGCCCACAAGCCAGAAAATGGCAAGTGTCAGTGAGAAGAAGAACGGTGTGGGCAGCGCAAAGGCTATGCCGGCGAAAGCTATGCCGATGAGCCATTGCATCGTGATGGTCCACCGGCGTTTGGTGCTGATAATGTCGATGAATGGACTCCAGAACGGTTTTATGACCCAGGGGAGATAGAGCCATCCGGTGTAGAGGGCTATATCGGTGTTGGAGAGTCCGAGGCGTTTGTACATTATGACGGAGATGGTCATGACTGCCACGTAGGGTAATCCCTGGGCGAAGTATAGGGTTGGAATCCATGCCCAAGGGTTGCGGGTGGATTTTAACGGCGGTGTCGATTCGGATTGTTTCATAAAGTTAAAAGTAAACAAACTCTTAATAAAGACGTGTAAGTTCGGCATTAATATAGTAGTGGCGAAGGATTTCGGAATACGAGTAGCCGCGTTCGCCCATTATCGCGGCTCCAATCTGGCACAGTCCTACTCCATGCCCCCATCCTGCACCGTGGAGGATGAAACCGCCTGGTATACCGTCGGGGTCAATCCCGGATGTCTTGACTACAAAGGCTGAGCTGTAGAGATGGCTCTCGGAAAGAGTGCGACGGATCATAAGCTCTTTCCCTATCGTTATTTCATCCTTTGTGCCTGTTATCTTCAATTCGCGTATGCGCCCGGAAGTGCCGCGTGTCAGCGGGATGAGCTCTTTGATGTCGCCAAAATCACGACCAAGACGGCGGCTGACGAGCGACCGTATCTGCTCGCGGGTCAACACCTCTGTCCAGCGGTAGAAGTCAGGTGTCTCGCGGTCATAGCCGTTGAGCACTTGCGACAGCACTTCTTTGTCTGACGTATTGCAAAAAGCGTCAGGCTTCCCCATGATCCAGCGTTCAGCCTCCTCCTCACGGGTCAGGTCAGGATAATCTGTTGGACTGACGCTGTCACGCCGCACGTCGAGATAGGGTCGTGAAGAATCGTCCCAACATGTCTCGAATCGTTCAAACACTCCTCCGCAGCATTTCGAGAAACGTGTATCGCAGAGCTTTCCTCCGTAGGTCAGCACTTCGCCGCGTGTGTCGGCCACTGCACCGGCAGCTATGGATGTGGCGATGCGCCCCACACCTTGGTAACGTTGGCAGTGATCGTCGGCGCAGACATCAAAATTGAGATGGTCCTCGCGATCCCAATAGCGGATCAGTGATGGACCGGGGTTCAATGCCCGTATGTCGGGGTGGCTTGAGGCTCGCGGAAGTGGGGTGTTGCTCCGCTCCATCATTGAAAGCACCCAGCTTCGTGAGATCACGGCGTGTGCACGCAGGAGCGATAACGATGATGTGGAGCTCATCTCGCTTGAGATTACGCTGGTGAGATAGTCCTCCACATTGACGAGATTGATGGCTGTCAGTTTTCCGTTTTCGACAATAATGCGGAGTGACCCTTTGAATCGTTGGGTTTCCTTTCGTTGCCAATGGAAATCAACGCCTATCGTCACCCCCTCAAGCTCAAAGGTATCGCCGGAATATGTGTTGGGCGTGAATTCGACGGATGTGTAGTTCGTCCCGTCTATCGTGAATGAAATGCCTGATTCACTGATTTTCGCCTCATGAGGGCCTGCAACAAGTGTCCCTGTCGAGTCTGTGTAGAGACCGGTGAGAGTGAAACGTATGGATGGGGCTGAAAGGATTCCGACCTTCACTTGTGGTTCCTGAGTCATGATTTTTGGTTGTTATGAGACACACTCTTAGACGCATCTTTATGGTCAACAGTGCCGGATTTCAATATGTTGATTACTTTTCCCGTTTCCACCGGCGAAATTGCCACTTCGCGGAGAATATCGAGGGCTTTATATCCGTCAAGTTTAAGATAGTCTTCATGACGGGAACATACAATAGTCCCGAACATTTCGATGGTGGCGGGACTGATGAGAATTTTACCGTTTTCTGTGCCGTAACATGCCGGACGATGTTTGCTGCGCGGGATTATGAAAAATGTGTTGATGTTTGTCTTACAGTCATAAATGACAGCGATGTTGACCGGCGGTTCTTCCCGGCTACCTTGAGTGAGAGTGGAAAGAGCATTCATAAGTTTCCCGAACAGCGATTTGAGAGCATTATTGCCTTCGGCTGTGACATTGTCGGTCGATTCGATGATGAAGACAGGGTAGGGGGAGGCTGTGCATACAGACAGTACGGCTTCCTCATTGCTTCCGGCAATGGTCTCCGTGATTATCCACTCTTTTGGAATGTCGTTGCGCATATTCGGGAAGTCTTTCGCAAGGACTGCTTGAAAGTGGAAGTGATCAGGGGCAGACGCTCCGCAGCGCGGGCCGTTGTAGAACACACATTGGTCATACAGCAGACGGGAGAGTATCGCCATATCCGTTATACGGTCGCCGATGGCTTGGGGCTCGTGTCTGACAGAAGCTATCGTCAGGTGGAGTGACGACAAGGGATATGGATTGATGAGAATTTCAAACTTGTCTCTCCAAGGCATAGACATTTGGCATTGCGGTCGGTTATCCTTGCAGAGAAAACATTTGCGGGCGGCAATGCTTGCGGCATCGGTTTTTGCAGTGATGGAATCACGCCTGTGGTTCACATACATTTTCTCTATCTTCCATTCATCGGCGGAGACAATCGTCTCGCGATGACCTCGGTGGAGGGTCTCGCGTATGGTTTTGAAATTTTCAGCCGCCACAGGCCATTTCATGATTTGCCTTATGAAGAATGAGTGGATCGGATGGTTCATTGCTGAGTCAGTCTAACGGTGGATTTACTTGCGTTCATGCGGATTCGCGACAGCAGTTCGATGGTTCGGATGCGGTCTTTGTAGTGATTGTTGCGGTTGATCTTTTCCGGCGAAAGTGCATGGTCGGAATTTCCCTCCCATCGGCGACAGGAGTAGAGCGACTCATAGATTCGACCGATGGGATATTGACGGCATACGGCAAGTCCCATGGCATAATCTTCGCCATAGCTCACGTCAGGGAATCCAATCTTCCGTGCAACCGGTGTGTAGAAGGCGCGCGGTGCGCCGAGACCGTTGATGCGCAGTGCGTTGTTCGGTCCGTTCTCGCGAGTCCACTCAGCATGGTCAATCAAGCCGGGAGGAAGCGGGCGGCCATCGAAATCCGTGAGACTGTATGCCCCTATTACCATAGCGCATGATTCACTTCGGAATTTATCGACAATAAGTTGGAGCGTGTCGGGTCGATTGTAGATGTCATCGCTGTCAAGTTGTATGGCGAATCGTCCGCAGTTGGGTGAATTAACCCCGAGATTCCAGCAGCCGCCGATGCCCGGGGCGGGAGAGTCTGTGGGGCGTATGATGTGGAGTCGCGGCTCGTCAGCAGCTATCCTTTCAAGGATTTCATACGTGCCGTCGGTGCTGCCATTGTCAATGACTATGACGTTAAAACTGAAATCAGTCCTTTGGGAAAGGGCACTCGACACGGCATCGGCTATGGTGCGGCAGCGATTGCGCACTGGGATTATAACGGATGCTTCCACAGGAAATCCTCCGTCATCGAGGTTGCATGGAGCGATGACCGATGTGTCAACAAGCGCGCCGAGTGCGGTCAGATGGGCGGTGACAGCCCTTTCCATCTCGATTTGCGATGCGCGGTTGCGCGGATTGACATAGCTGAAGTGCTTTTCCTCGTCGTCTGTGGCAGAGTCTGCAGCCAGGGCAGTGTAGAGTGTTTCCGGAATGTGGATTATGTCGCCCATCCGTGACAGGCGGAGTCGCAGGTCATACCATCCGGCAGCCGTAAAATCATCCTCCATTTCGCCGACAGCCTTACGGAGCATTGCAGGATTCACCATGACGATCGGACCGAAGTCAAAATCATCTCTAAGTGACCCCGGTTGATAGTCGATCAGTTCGTGGCGCGTGTGGAGACCATCGTTTTCGATGGTATGGAAATTGGAATATACGATGGCGGCGCATGATTCGTTGAGGGCTTGCGACATGCGTCGCTCGCCGGTGGGGCTGAATCTGATGCGTTCATCCGTGAGATTGATCACAATCGGGAGGTCGCCGGACGAGCGTGCTATATCGCGCATTGCCCCGGTCGAGAGCCGGGAGTGTATGGCTGTTGGTTCTGACATTGCAAAGAAATATGATGATGGTTGGTTCTGTAAAAAATATCTATGTTGTTTCAGGTTGCGGTATTGCCCGGCTGTTGGCTCTTTGTATCGCCCTTGCGGCGGCGTTTGCGCTCATCGGCAGTACTGTCTTCCTCCTCCGAACGTTGTGCGGTCTCTCGCGGATCGATATTGCGCGAGTATGGGCTTGGTGGGACGGTCGGGCGAGTTTCAAGTCCGATGATTGTCTCGGGCAGGACTTTCGGTCGAGCTCCGGGATGTGAGCCCTCGGGGGCGGTGAAGAAGTTCAGTATCTGAGCCATCAGGGCATCGCGTTCGTATGCTCCTGTGATTGTCTCAAACGGGAAGCCGATGGCGACGACACGGTGCGTACCGGGGTCAAACGCCACTCCCGCAATGTAGTCATTCTCTGTGTAACGCATGATGGGAGCGGCACAGCCGGTGTCCATCGGAGCAAATGATTCAGGCGATTCCACTGCATAGCAGTCGGAATTGAGCTGCTGGTTGAATGTGAGGGAGAGTCCCCCTCGAAATTCGGTGTATCGTGAGCGGATTTCTCTGACTTTCCCGGTCAGGGTGGCCTTGGACTGTCGCCACTGGATGCCAAGAACAGCGTTGCCAAACAATCTGTCAGCCATGCGTGTGTCATAATCGCTGAATGAGTTGTCAAAAAGATCGGAGCCGATATAGCTTCCCGAAACGAAAAGCGAGCCGCCTGCATCGCAAAACTCTGACAGACGTTGCTTCAGTTCATCGGTGAACGGTTTGAATTTCCGCTCTTGAGATGTCCCGACCGCTATTTCCTTCTGTTTTCCAAGGATAAGGTCTATGATTTTGGCTGATGAATTGTCGCGGTCAACAAACGCATCCACTCCACACGAGATGAACGGGAATCCGGCTGCACGGATTGAACGTCCGTGGACATAGACGAAGTCAAACGTATTTCCGGCAAACATCTCCGTCTCGTGAGTGGCGCGGCTTGCACCGTGACCCGGGGAGTCATTGGTGGTCCACTTCACTTCAGGGCGAAATTCCGTCTGGTAACCGGTGAAATGAATGTCGCCGACAAACGGGACACCGTGATCCTCCTCGTAGTCGAAGCCGACTTTACCCTCAGCATATATCTCGGCAGGCCCTGAGATTCTGGTAAATCCATTGACCACGAGGACTTGTGGATTTTCAGAATCCGGGATATAGCAGAGCGAAAGTATCTCTGACGGGAAACTGAGACCACCGTCATTGGCTGCCACAATCTTATAGCTGTATATATGACTGTCGTTGACATTGACGGTTATTTCCGGATCGTCAACAACGGCAAGCTCGGAGAAAGCTCCTCCATCGATACGTTCATAAACTATATAGTAGGTAGGCTTTGCAGTCGGTTCGAGAGGATCATCGACACCCTGCCAGCTCAGATGATACTCGCTGCCCGATCCGCCGATGGTGAAATGGCTCACCGGCAGAGGCTGCACCACGTAGGGGATGCCGTCTTTTTCATGCAAATATTTCAAAATGCCTTTGTAGATGGCTCGGCTGACCGTGAAGCGGAATGTCGGGTCAAGACCATAGCGCATGTCGGCGAAGTTCTGATGGCTGAGCAGTTCGATGAGCATGGACGGGACTTGCGGCTCCATGGCCTCATGGTAGGGACGGTCGCGGAGTTTACGGCGGTTCCATGTCGGTTCGTAGAGCGTCTGTATGTCGTTTACGACCTGATCAGTGACAAGTTCGGCATATCGTTGTGAAGTTGTGCGCGACTCTCCGTTGCCAAGTTTTGCCCCCTTGGTGTAGACAATCGGCATTGTGCCAATAGTCGATGAAGCGTCGGCAGTAGTTCCCGCATCCGTATGGAATGCAAACGAAAGGTCAATCGGGATACCGAGCCCTTTTTGCCTGGGAAGCTCGGATGATCCTCCGGCGAGGTAGTTGACCCACATGCCACGGCTCTTGTAATCGTCCTCATAGTCATTCTTGCCACCGGTGACACTGTATACGCTTGACGGCATTCCCGCCCATTGCATCCAGTAGCGTGCGCCCTCGGTGAAACGCGGGTATTGGCTGACGGTCGCTTCGCCGCCTTTGGCTGAACGGCTGACATTGCCCATGCCACCTCCGATTTTCACCGCATCGGCTGTTACCACCTTATTATCTTCGGCTGAGACATTGAGCAGTTCCACTACCGGTTTGGGGCTTTTGCCTGCAGCGAATGGAAATGATCCGAGATAGACCCAAGTGCCGCCTCCGATATGTTGGTTCACCTCAAATTCCTCACTTCCGGCAAGGGAATTCACGATGTAGCGTGCATCGCGTGCTGAATTTGGAAGCGATACGTAGCTGACATAGACTGCATAAGTGCCTGCTTTCTCAAAATCTGCATACCAACATGCCGTGGAGGCTTTCTTCGGGTCTTTGACGGTGCGCACCTCGCGCACTGTCCCCATGCGGAATGGATTGTCAGTCCCGGTCAGTATCTCTTTTTTATAACCGAAACCACTGACATCAGAAGCCGCCCGCCATTTCTTCGAGCCGTTCTTTTCGGAATATCCGTCCTGGGCATATCCGCCGTCATTGTCCACTATTATCTCCAGTGTGCTGACATCGCGCTCGCGTGGGGTCAGGACGTAGGCCCCGGCATTCTCAAGCATAGGAATCAGGTAGGGAAGGACGTAGGCCTGAGGATAGAGGTCCTCGACAGTTCCCATCAGCCTTGCCCGTTGCCATGTCCATCGGTCCTCATTTTGGTCGAAATACCGACCGTGGCTTTGCCAGAGGGCTATGTTTTTGCCCGTCAGTCCGCCTGTGGCTGAGGCTGTCGGCGAATCGACACGCCGCACGAAAGGTTCCCGCGCCGGACGTGGGACAGACGCAGTCTTGACCACCTTGGTGGTGCGCGCTTTCTTTGTCTTGCTCGCCTTCGGTGTCTTTGAAGCTGCACCGGCGGTGAGGGCGCATAGTATCAATAGTAATGACAATAGCTTTTTCATAATCTTAGCCTCCTGCCAATAATAACATCTGTGGACGGTCGGTAGAAGTCCCCAATCAGGGTAAAATTGGCGGATTTCAACATCTTTCGCTTTTCAGATGCTGATATTAAACCTTTTTAATCTTTATGGACTGATGGCACTAAGGCATTCTGAGGGTAAAATTACTAAAAAACTTCGGAAAAAAGACCAAAAGGATTTGCTTTCCGTGAAAGGGATGGAAAGACACTGTGGGGCTACGGCACGCTTTTGCGGGTGTGATGGTGAATTGCATCACACCCGCAAAAGGTTTTTGAACACCTCCTTTCTGTGATTGCACCGGACGGACAGATGTCATTCGGACAATCGCATGAAAATTTATAATTATATGAGCCTTAGTAAATTATCGGAAAGAAATAGGGGGATAGAACGTAAGTAACGACGAGCAACACGTCTTTTTCAACCGTGTATGGTCAATATGAACGATGCGCCGGTGGATATTGTCGGGTCAAGTTCAAGTTTGCCATTGATTTTTTCGGCACGGAGCGCGCAGATTGGCAGTCCGAGTTTGTCACCCTCAGAGATGTCGCATGTCGAGGAGAATGCCGTGAATAGTGTCTCGCGGTCTTCTTCAGGGACACCGGGACCAGAATCCGTCACGATGAACTGATGGATTTTTGCTCCGCGTTTGCGATAGCTGAGGGTTATTTTACCACCTTCAGGGGTGAATTTGGCTGCATTTTCCAGCAGGTGGGTCAAGATTTTCTCAACCTCGGTCGGGTTGATTCGTGCATAGCCCTTAGTGCCGTTGAGGGTGATCACTGTGCGTGGTTTGACGAGAGGTCGCACTTTTGCGACAATTGTCTCGCAGAATGTGTCGAGGTTCACATCCTCCAGCATGTCATCGCTATGGGTATCGGAGTTCTCGACATCAGATAGCTCTCCGACACGTTTGACATAGCCACGGAGATTTTGGACGGCGGGATCGGACTGGTCGAGGCGTTCCAATGTTGGCTCCATCTGTGAGGACATATTGTGGAGGATCGCACTCTTGGCAGCACTCTGGGCATTGGCTGCCTGCACGGTCTTTTTCATCTTGCGGTTTTTTGACAGAATGCGGAAATAGAACAATGCGCCTATACCGAGTGCGGCGAGCGCGATTACGAATAGAGTCACGAATGTGACAACCCAGCCTGTACGTGTGGCGATGGCATGATTTTTGTCGGCAATGGTCTCCTGTGACTCGGCATATTCCTTCTTTACTTTCCCCAGTTCGGTGTCGGCGGTTATAGCCTCGATTGAGTCAGACCAGCGCATATAGTTTTCGTATGTATGCTCCACGAACACGGCATCGCCTGAGCTGACAGCCTGCTCGATGAGTTTCTTGTAGACCTTGTCAGCGGCTGTATAGTCCTTTGAATTGTCGAACTGCTTGATGAGGCGTGCGATGCAGAGGTCGCCTTTAGCATTTTGGTCAATCGAATAGTAATACTGCGCCTCGTTGAAAAGCATATCGGATGTGATTTTTTTGGAATTTGCCAATTTGGCATATTCCCCCATCTTGGAGAGTGAATTGAGTGTGGAGGCATTGTTCTTGAGATGTTTATAGATCTCATAACGCTTTTTCTCCACGGTGAAGCGGGCTTCGGGGAGAGAGTCGGCAGCAACGCCCGCAGTGGCAAGAGCCCGGTCAAAATTTCCCAGCAGACGGAAAGCACCGTCATAATTTTTTGCATCGACACACACAGCAGCAGCAGCGGTTGCCGATTGTGCAGCAGGTAGATATTGCTTCGCAGCGATGCGTGAATTGTAAGCTTTCAGATGGCTGTTAAGCTCACTCTGGCTGTCAGCCCACATCCCGAGGACTGTCAGCGTCAGGACCATAGCCAAAGTAATCAATCGTCTCATAAATATAAATAGTTAACGTGTGTGTTATAGTTGATTTAACTATTTAACATTTAGTAGCGGTTGAAAGTTTAAAAAATGTGTTTATTAACAATCATGACGAGTTATCAACATTTTAACACGTTTTGATAGTTGAGGGATTGATTGTTAGCAATATATTTTGTTACTTTGCATCAAGAAAATTGCTAACAAGAACCTTATGGGTAAAATCATTGCCATCGCCAATCAGAAGGGCGGTGTAGGAAAAACCACGACAACAATCAATCTTGCAGCCTCTCTTGCCGCTGAGGGGAAAAAGACTCTTATCATCGATGCCGATCCCCAGGCCAACGCTACATCAGGCTACGGTATCGACCCGAAATCGATGGAATCGTCAATCTACGAATGTCTTGTTGATGATTATCCGATAGCCGGGTCGCAGGTGGCAACATGTTGCGAGGGGCTTGACCTCGTGGGGTCGCGAATAGACCTTGCCGGCGCCGAGATTGAACTTATCAATAAGCCTTCACGCGAGAATGTGATGAAAAAGGCTATTGGAAAGGTTGCCGATCAGTATGACTACATCCTGATTGACTGCTCTCCGTCGCTCGGACTTATCACTGTCAATGCTCTCACTGCGGCAAATTCGGTGATAATTCCCGTGCAGGCTGAATATTTCGCCCTTGAAGGAATTACCAAGCTCCTCAACACCATCAGAATCATAAAATCGAAGCTCAATCAGTCGCTTGAGATTGAGGGATTTCTCCTCACCATGTATGATGCGCGTCTGCGTCTCGCTAACCAGATCTATGAGGAGTTGAAGGGGCATTTCGGACCGATGGTGTTTGATACGGTCATCCCGCGCAATATCCGTCTGAGCGAGGCTCCGAGCCACGGGCTTCCGGCTCTCCTTTACGATCCTCTCTCGCGTGGGGCGACATCACACATTGCACTTGCGCGCGAACTGATTGCCAAAAATTGTGCGAAGGCTTCGTGATTTTTTAATGCAAAATGCATAATGCATAATGCACAATGCATAATACAATTCATAATGCATGATACAATTCATAATGCATAATATTGGTTGATTAGTTGTTTTATTTAATCGAAATAATCAATGTTGCCAAAACGTCCTGCTCTTGGTCGCGGTCTTGATTCGCTTATAGCGATGGACGATACTCCTGCCCGTGGCACATCTGCAATAAATGATATAGAGATTGCGAATATCTCGCCTAATCCTGACCAGCCGCGAAGCCTCTTTGATGAGGAGTCGCTTGAGGAGCTGGCAAAGTCGATACGTGAACTTGGCATAATCCAGCCTTTGTCTTTGCGTGAGACCGGTCCTGACAGCTATCAGATCATTGCCGGCGAACGCCGTTACCGAGCGGCGAAGATGGCCGGCCTGACGACTGTCCCGGCTTATATACGCACCGCTAATGATGCTGAGCTGACGGAGATGGCCCTGATTGAGAATATTCAGCGTGAGGATCTAAATGCTATTGAAATCGCTCTGACTTTCAAGAAGCTGATTGAGCAATATAATCTCACGCAGGAACGTCTGAGTGAGCGTATCGGCAAGAAGCGTGCCACAATTGCCAATTTCCTTCGCCTCCTGCGTCTGCCCGCTGAGGTACAGCGCGGTTTGAAGTATAAACGGATTGACATGGGACATGCCCGCGCGCTTCTGGGAATCGATGACCTCAAATTGCAGCTAAAACTCTATAAAGAGATTGTGAATCAGGGTCTTTCGGTGCGTAAGGTTGAGGAACTTGCCAAGAAATACCAGCAGGCTGCGCTCGAAGGAACGACCCCCGCTGTGGAGGCGAAAAGATTTTCTAACAATGATTATGATATTTTAAAGGATCATCTCTCGCAGCGTTTCAGCACCCCTGTGAAGCTGACATGTGACGCTTCCGGCAAAGGTAAAATTTCATTTTCCTTCCGCGACGAGGCTGAACTTGAAAGATTAATTGCTATCTTTGACACTGCAAAGCAGTAAACAGCCTGACCATTTGAACGGACTTTCAATTCGCTCTTGTGTCAAAGGATTGAGGCTCAGTTGAATAAATCAAAATGCAATCAGCAGCGGAAAAAGCTAACGAAAACATACGGCGCATGATTATCGTGTTTGTCGGCATGGCTTTGGTCATGCTGACAAGCCCGTTTAACATTTTTTCTGAAACTTTAGCTCCTGTGGACAATGATACGGTGCCGGTCATCCGTCCGACTAAGCCGAACAGACCGGTAAGACCGACACGCCGCAACGTTTCCCCGGTAACTGCGGTGACCGATACGGTCGGCAGCAGGCTTCAGTTAGAAGTGACTGACAGTCTTGTTGTCAGCGGTGACAGTGTCTCCATTTTCCCCATTGACACTGTGGCAGTCGCTGCGGCTCCCCCCATCAATCCCAATGATTCGGTGGCCGATCTTTTTGTGAATGAGGAGAAAACTTTCACATTTGTCCCAAATCCGACTAAAGCCGTGTGGATGTCAGCTTTGTTTCCGGGATTAGGACAGCTTTACAACCGCCGTTACTGGAAACTTCCAATCGTGATTGGCGCATACATGGGTTTGGGCTATGCCACGAACTGGAACAACACCATGCTCAGAGACTACACCCGAGCCTATTCAGACATAATGGACAGTGACCCGAATACAAAGAGCTATATGGATTTCTTCGCTCCTACTGTCAAGGAGGATGATCTCGACAAGACATGGCTCACTGACCTGTTGAGACGACGTAAGAACTACTATCGCCGCAACCGCGACCTCTGCATCATCTGCATGATCGGGGTCTATGCGATTGCGATGATTGATGCCTACGTTGACGCACAGCTCGCCCATTTTGACATTACTCCCAATCTAAGTGTCGATGTCGCTCCGACATTGCTCCCGCAGGAAAGCTCCGGACGCTTCTCGATGCCCGGAGTCGGGGTCTATTGGGCGTTGAACTTCTGAAAGAAATAATGAATCCACCATACACCAACTCTCCATCAATATAATACCATCAGACATGAAAAAATCACTTCTTGCCACATTGCTTGCCGTCGGGGTGTCGCTTTCCGGTTCGCTCAACGCCCGGTCGATACTCGACATCAAGCAGTCGATTACAGATGACAATATAATTGCACCCGAAAGTTTCGAGACTCAGACCCGTTTGCTTGAGGAGAACTTCTATATAAAGAATTTCGTTGTCCCCGGTATGGATGTGGGCGGCGACCGGACGGCAACCCCTGAGGAATATGAGCAGCGGCTCAAGGTGCTTCCCACCGAAATTGAATTACCATATAATTCACTCGTCGGGAATTTCATCAACATGTATCTCGGCAAGAAGCGTACACTTGTGGCCGACATGCTTGCTCTCCACAGCTATTACGGTCCTATTTTTGTCGAGGAACTCATCAAGGAGGGTATGCCCACGGAGCTTCAGTATCTTCCGGTGATTGAATCGGCCATCAACCCGAATGCCATTTCGCGCGCCGGAGCTGCCGGTCTGTGGCAATTCATGCCGGCAACGGCAAAAGGTCTCGGGATGGAGGTTAACTCGCTCGTGGATGAACGGCGCGATCCGAGGCTTTCGTCGCGCAACGCCGCGCGCTATCTCAAGCAGCTCCATGAGATATATGACGACTGGTCGCTTGCAATCGCTGCCTATAATTGTGGTCCGGGCAATGTCAATAAAGCTCTCAGGCGTGCCGGTGAGGGGAAAAAGGATTTTTGGGAGATATATGAATTCCTGCCCCCGGAAACCCGTGGATATGTCCCTGTGTTTATCGCGGCAAACTATGTGATGAACTATTTCAACAAGCATGGAATCACACCGACCATCATCAAACGCCATTTGACCACTGACACGATCGTGGTCAATAAGTATGTGCATTTCAATCAGATTGCCGCTGTGCTGAATATTCCTGTCGATGAGATCAGAATGCTCAATCCGCAGTATCTGAAGGACATCATCCCCGGTGACTATCGGCCCTATACACTGACACTGCCCACGCAGCAGTGTCTGAGCTACGTCATGAGCGAAAAGCGGATTATCGATTACGATTCGGATCTTTATGCCCGCCGTAGCCATGTGGAGCCGGGAGTGGCACGTTCGGAGGCTGATCAGCCGATGAGCGACAACGGTCTTGCAAATCTCGAAAACGCAAGCAACCAGACGGTCAACGCAGAGGCAAACAATGAGCTTGCACAGACGCAGGTCACCGAGCGCATGACGGAGAAGACTCATGTGGTGGCCCGTGGGGAGAGCATACGCGACATAGCAAGAAAATATGGGGTTTCGGCCACGGACATAAAGCGTTGGAACCATCTTCGCCGTGGAAAGGTGAAAGAGGGCGACAAACTGAAGATTGAGGTGTTTGAGCGTGTGAGTCCGGAGAACATCAAGGTTGTCGCAGCCTCCGAGGTTGCTCAGGTCAGCCCGAAAGAACTTCGTGATGCTATCAATGAAAGCGACAGTGTCAAGACTTCCAGGCCGGAGACGGCTACAAAGAGCGGAACTTCGCGTGCATCCTCAACGAAAACAGCCAAGGCAACCACTAAAGCCAACTCCAGGCAATCCGCTGCGCCAAAGTCTACAGTCTATAAGGTGAAGAAGGGCGACACGCTCGGCAAGATTGCAGCCCGACATGGAACTACCGTGGCTGCCATTCAGGCTGCTAACGGAATGGGCAAAAGCACCAACCTGCAGATAGGGAAGCGGCTCACCATCCCGGCCAAGAGCGCGAAGAAGACAACTTCGAGAAGAAGAAGATAGTTGAAGGGTGTACAAAATTTGAAATCGTTGACTGTCACTATGAGAAGACTAATCGCTTTTTTTACCGGTATATTGACATTCGTTTCGGGCTGGTCGCAGACATCCGACACGCTGACCATCCAAGGCTCTGTCGGTAACATGTATGCGATATTGCAGCGTCCGTCAATGAAAAATGTGCAAAAGGTACCGCTTGTGATTATATGCCACGGTTTCAGCGGGAATTGCCGTACGCCTCTGATGAGAGAACTTGCCGACGATATCGTGGCGCAGGGTATGGCTGCCTTGCGTTTCGATTTCAACGGACATGGCAAGAGTGACGGGCTGTTTCAGAATATGACAGTCCCGAATGAGATTGATGATCTCAAGAGCGTCATTGCATGGGCACGCATACAGCCGTGGGTCGGTTCAATCGGACTTGTCGGACATTCGCAGGGCGGTGTCGTGGTCAGCATGACATCTGGAATGCTCGGATCGCTCGTCATTAAGGCTGAGGTCCTGATGGCTCCGGCAGCGGTGCTTCGTGACGACGCATTGCGCGGGAACACTATGGGTGCGACCTACGACCCTTGGAATCTCAAAAGTGACTATGTGGAGTTGCCTCACTCCCCCGAAGCAGGGCCGTTGAGATTGGGAAAGGCTTACATCGAGACAGCCAAGGATTTACCTATCTACAAGACGGCTGCCCTCTATCGGGGTCCGGCTCTGATTCTGCAAGGTACACATGACAGAATAGTGCCCTACACGTATGCAGAACACTATGAGGAGGTTTTGAAAAAAGGTCGGCTTGAGCTTATCGAAGGTGAGAATCATGGATTCACCCTCACCCAGTCCTCGTCAGCTAAAATGGTTGCTGATTGGCTGAAAAAGCAGCTCAATTAGCCGACGGCTGCGGCTCTTGCCGAACCATGATGCGTCACCCACGATGCGTATTTCACCCGATATCAGAAATCGAAGCCGAGTCGGAGATTAAGACCGTCCCAGCCGGAATGATATTCGTTGGTAATGAAATTCGTGCCAAACGAAAGATAGATACCTCCCTTGCTACCCCATGCGTACTTGCATCCGATTGAGGGACCGATGAATGTATTGTTGCTCAAGCGTCCGGCTTTCAGGTCGAAAAACGGACGGAAATGCTTCTTGGGCAATGTCAGCCTTACATCGGCATAATATGGGATGAGCATAGTGCAACCTCCGCTGTAATATCCCAACCATGCACCTACGCCGAGACCGGTGAAAAGATATGGCGTTATGCGCACGCCGTGGGTCGTGGTCAGTGTCACGAAGCCGGAAGTGCCTTTCATGAAATGCGCCCAGGGGAATATATGACCTGCCTCAATGTTTCCCATATAGCTGATGCCTGACTTGGTGTGCTCTTTGGGATATTCGGACTTTTCAGCGGCTTTCAGACTGATGGAACATAACAAAGCGATGAGTACAGATAAGATTATTCGTGTTTTCATATTTTTGATTGGATGAACTGTGTGTCCTATTATTGATTATCAATACAAAGATACGAAATAATCTGCTGTAACAAAAAAAATATCAATATGTTATGAAATTTTAGGATTTATTTGAGGCTGTCATCCCCGCCATCGTCGGGAGAGTGCGGCGGGATTACTCAGTCGAGGTTGATTTCGGCTTCCGACATTTCGCTATATTCATCCCAATCGGGGTCATTTTCAGTGTATATGCTCAGTGGCAAGAGCGGGAACGGCGCGAGAACTTCGTTGAGCTTGCGCCCGAAAATGTGGGTGCTGAGTGTATAGAAAATCCAGTCGCGTTGATTGTCGCCGGTGAATATGCCGGTCAAAACCGCTACCGGGTCTTTTGTGAATTCTTTCTGCAGTGCGTCCTGCACCTCCTCCATGAGAGTGGATGTATCCTTGTCCGGCATACCGGTTGCATCGCCGTCATATTTCCACGTTACTTCGACGCGGATGTTGAAGCGCGGGTTGGAGCGGAATTTATCGACATCTTTCCGTCCGGTGACGAGGATGAGCCTGCCGGACTCGCTTTCGGTTGGTGCTGTCCACCATGTTCCATTTTCCATAGAAATCTATTTTGGGTTTCGTAATAGTGCTGCAAAGATAACAAAAAATCGGGGGTGCAGGATTTAAGAGGCTGTTTAAAAACAAATGTTAAGCCAGAGTGACTGGATTTTTTAGTTA
>JAMPHF010000004.1 GCA_023663525.1 Bacteroides sp. | reverse complement strand
ACCCCCTGATTAACAGTCAGGTGCTCTAACCAACTGAGCTACTGAAGCAGTGTGAGTGAGAAAAGTTTTGTTAATCTTGCGCTTCAGGATGGGCTTGAACCAACGACCCCCTGATTAACAGTCAGGTGCTCTAACCAACTGAGCTACTGAAGCATTGATTACGACAACTCTTTAGTTGAAGGCTTGGCAGAGGCGTTTCCTCTGATTTTTGCGTTGCAAAATTACGCTGAATTTTTTTATTGTGCAACCTTTTGCCCGAAAAAATCCATGTAATGACAATAAAAATTAAAAAATTTTTGAAAAATCTGACTATTTGGTAGTTCGTTTGTTGTAATTAATGACTAACTTTGGTCTCCGTTTCAACATTCAGTCCTCCGATTTTATGAAAAAACTTACACTTGTAGCCGCTTTGCTTGTCACCATCAGTCTGCTTGCCTCGGCTGCAACCCGCAGCAAAAAGAGTGACATCTCCCGAAATCTCGATATTTTCAATGCCTTATATAAGGAATTGCAGACTTTCTACGTCGATTCGATTGACGCAGAAAAGTCAATCAACACGGCCATCATCGCTATGCTCGATGACATTGACCCCTACACCGAATATTTCTCGGCCAAGGATCAGGATAAATTCCGGACCATGACCACCGGCGAGTATGGTGGCATAGGCTCGATCATCCAGCAGAGCGACGAGGGTGTGATTGTGGTGGAACCCTACAAGGGTAGCCCTGCAAGTCTTGCAGGCTTGCGCCCCGGCGACCTCTTTCTGTCAATCGACGGCGACAGTGTCGTGGGTTGGACATCCGACAAGGTCAGCGAGAAGCTGAAGGGTCAGAGCGGGTCTACGCTCAAGCTCGTCATGAAGCGTCCGTGGGTGGAGGATTCGATACTCTCCTTCGAGTTGAAGCGCGGAAAGATTCTGATGCCGTCCGTCCCCTATTTCGGCATGGTCAATCCTGAGGTGGGCTACATCGGTCTGACAAGTTTTTCGGAGAAAAGTTTTCAGGAAGTCCGTTCGGCAGTGGAGCAACTGCTCAAGGACGGAGCCAAGGGTCTCATCCTCGATTTGCGAGGCAATGGCGGAGGACTTGTCGAGAGTGCCGTGGAGATTCTCGGACTGTTTCTCCCCAAGGGTACTACGGTGCTGACCACACGCGGAAAGGGTGTGCTCAATGAGAAAGTCTACCGCACGAGCATTAATCCGATTGACACGAAGATTCCGCTTGCCGTTCTCGTTGACGGCGGCTCTGCTTCCGCTTCGGAGATTGTGACCGGCGCGCTTCAGGACCTTGACCGCGCGGTGGTGATCGGAAGCCGTTCGTTTGGCAAAGGACTGGTGCAGAGTACCCGTGAGCTCCCCTACGATGGTTTGCTTAAAGTGACAATTGCAAAATACTATATTCCTTCCGGCCGTCTGATTCAGGCGATTGACTATTCTCACCGCAATCCAGACGGCTCGGTGGCGAGGATTCCCGACAGTTTGACCAACGTGTTCAAGACTGCCGGTGGACGCGAGGTGCGCGACGGTGGTGGCATCACTCCCGATGTCAAGGTCGAATATCCTGATGTCAACCGTTTGACCTATAATGTGGTGCGTGATAACTGGGCGTTCAACTTCGCCAACAAGTATGCCGCCTCTCATGACAGCATCCCCTCTCCTCAGACATTTGAGGTCACTGACGAAATCTATGGTCAGTTCAAGGATTTCATCGACCCCGCCAAGTTTAACTACGACAAAGTTTGCGAGACAGCCATCGACCAGTTGCGCGAGATAGCGAAAGTGGAGGGATACATGAATGACTCGACGGCAGCGCAGTTCGACATTCTTGCCTCCATGCTGAAGCATGACCTCGGGCATGACCTCGACATCAACCGTAAGAATCTCACACCCTATATTGCCCGTGAGATTCTCAAACGCTACTATTTCAACGAGGGGGAGATAATCTATTCGCTCCGCGATGACCAGGCTGTTGACTCTGCGGTGGAAATCCTGACCACACCCCGTTTCAACACCCTCCTCGGCAAGAATAAATAATGATTATAGAAAGAAACAAGAGGACAAGAGTTTAAAGAGGAACAGGTTAAGGTAAAAAAATATTATATGGCTTTGGGAAAAATTAAATTACTTGTTTCTCTTGAAAATCTTGTCCTCTTGTACCCACCTATCCAATGACAGTGATATAGTGAACTGACTATGACGATTCAACAGCTCTGTGGAGAATTTATGACATCGCGCCGTCGGGAGGCTCTTGAGAAAGCCCTCGACGGCGGGATTGCGATAGTGTCCGTCTATAATCTTGCCGGAAGTGCCCCGGCCATGATGCTCGGCGCACTCGCCCCGAGGAAAGTCCCCACCGTCGTGGTGGGTGATTCCCTTGATGATGCCGGCTATCTATATCACGACCTTTGCCGTCTGGTGGGTGAGGACAAAGTACTGATGTTTCCTTCGGGATATAAGCGTGACATAAAGTATGGGCAGGTCGATCCGCCATCGCAGATACTCCGTACGGAAGCTCTCAACAAGTGGTATTCCGAACATCCTCCCGTCTACGTGGTGACCTATCCCGAAGCTCTCGCCGAGAAGGTGGCGCGGCGCGATGTCATCGACAAGCACACGCTGCATCTTCGCAAGAACAAGGAAACGGATCTCACGCAGACCATAAAGTGGCTTCGCGAAAACGGATTCCTTGAGGTGGACTATGTCTATGAGCCGGGTCAGTTCGCAGCACGCGGCTCAATCCTCGACATTTTCGGTTACAGTCATGAACTTCCGTTCAGAATCGACTTTTTCGGTGACGAGATTGACTCGATCCGGACATTCAATATCGAGACCCAGCTATCCGAGCGGCAGCTCGATGAGGTGGACATAACTTCGGGTGTCGCATCGCAGGCTTCAGGCGAATCGTTGCTTGAGTTTGTTGACCCGGCGACGCTCTTTGTCGTGCGCGATGCGGATTTCACCGTGGAGCGTGTCAAGGCCATCGGCAAGGAGGAGCTTTCGGAGAGTGCGCTCGTCACCGGCGAGGCCGACACCAATGCCATGAGGCAGGTGATCGATGGCGACAGTTTCGCGTCGAGCTTCGCTGCGTTCCGCCAGCTCCGTTTCACGGCTGCGGCCAAGGCCGATCCGGCAGCCGGTGCAAGCCTTGACTTCAAGTGTTCGCCCCAGGTCATATATCATAAGAATTTCGAGCTTATCAGCGAGAGTTTCACCCGCTTTCTCTCCGAGGGCTACAAGATATATATCCTCAGTGACAGCGACAAGCAGATTGAGCGACTGAAAGTGATTTTTGCCGACCGTGGCGATGAGATTGACTTCACCCCCGTCCTCTCGACGCTCCATGAGGGTTTTACCGACCATGCGTTGAAGATATGTGTGTTCACCGACCATCAGATATTTGACCGTTTCCACAAATACACGCTCAAGAGCGACCGCGCCCGCTCCGGCAAACTTGCCCTCTCGCTGAAGGAGCTGAGTGCCATCGAGCCGGGTGATTTCATTGTCCACGTGGATCATGGAGTGGGCAAATTCGCGGGATTGCTGCGCACTAATGTCAACGGAAAGACCCAGGAGATGATAAAACTTGTCTATGCCAACGATGATATAATCTTCGTGTCGATCCATGCCCTTCATAAGCTCGCCAAATATCGCGGTAAGGAGGGAGTGCCGCCCAAAATCAATAAATTGGGTTCCGGCGCATGGAACAAGATGAAGGAGCGCACCAAGTCAAAGCTGAAGGATATTGCCCGCGATCTCATCAAGCTCTATGCCGCACGCAAGGAGGAGAAGGGTCATGCCTTTGCCCCCGACAGCTATCTCCAGCAGGAGCTTGAAGCATCGTTCATCTATGAGGATACTCCCGATCAGCTCACCGCGACAAAGGCTGTGAAGGCCGATATGGAGAGCGACAAGCCGATGGACCGTCTCATCTGTGGCGATGTCGGCTTCGGAAAGACTGAGATAGCCATCCGCGCAGCGTTCAAGGCTGCTGTCGATGGGAAGCAGACCGCTGTGCTCGTCCCGACGACCGTGCTTGCCTATCAGCATTACAACACTTTCAGCGAGCGATTGAAGGAACTGCCCGTGAGGGTTGACTACATTTCGCGCGCGAGGACTGCGAAGCAGGTGCGTGAGATTGTCAAGGATCTTGCCGATGGTAAGATTGACATACTGATCGGCACCCACAAGCTCATAGGCAAGGAGGTCAAGTTCAAGGATCTCGGTCTGCTCATTGTCGATGAAGAACAGAAGTTTGGTGTCGCGGTCAAGGAGAAGCTGAAACAGATGAAGGTCAATGTCGATACGCTGACCATGAGTGCGACCCCTATTCCGCGCACGCTTCAGTTCTCGCTGATGGGGGCGCGTGACCTCACGTCGCTCAACACTCCTCCGGCCAACCGCTACCCAATCATCACGTCGGTCGGTGCGGGTGGCGACGACATCATCTCGGAGGCAATCAATTTTGAATTGTCGCGCAACGGGCAGGTGTTCATGATCAACAACCGCATCGAGGGACTGTATGAACTTGAGTCGCAGGTCAGACGGCTCATACCCGATGCACGCGTCATCGTGGCTCATGGTCAGATGCCTCCCGAGAAGCTCGAAAAGGCCATAATAGATTTCGCCAACCATGACTATGACGTTCTGATTGCCACCACAATCATTGAGAGCGGTATCGACATGCCCAATGTCAACACCATAATTGTCAACAACGCACAGAATTTCGGTCTCAGCGAGCTGCATCAGTTGCGCGGGCGTGTCGGTCGCAGCAACCGCAAGGCTTTCTGCTATCTTCTCGTGCCTCCCCACATCCCGCTCTCGCCGGTGGCCCGTCGCAGACTTCAGGCCATTGAGAGTTTCAGCGACCTCGGCAGCGGTATCCACATTGCCATGCAGGATCTCGACATCCGTGGGGCGGGTAATCTTCTCGGCGCGGAGCAGTCGGGGTTTATTGCCGATCTCGGCTACGAGACTTATCAGAAGATTCTGAAGGAGGCTGTCACGGAGTTGCGCACAGAGGAGTTTTCGGAGCTTGAGCAGGCTGACCGCCTCGGCGATGAGGAGACGGCTGACTATGTGGCTGATTGCGTGATTGAGAGCGATATGGAGTTGCTTCTCCCGGCTGACTACGTCCCGACGGAGAGCGAGCGCATCGCGCTCTATCAGGAGCTTGACGGGATAGAGCGTGAGCTTGATCTCCAGGCGTTCAAGGACCGTCTGATTGACCGCTTCGGTGCAATCCCTGCCGTGACGGCAGAGTTGCTCCGCATACCCCGTCTGCGCCGTCTGGCGCGCAGGCTCGGTATAGAGAAAGTTGCTTTGAAACAGGGGAAGATGTACACTTATTTTGTTGATGAGAGCAATAAGGCTTACTATCAGTCTGAGATGTTCGGGAAGATGCTCAAGTATCTGACGGAGAATCCCCGGCGTGTACAGATCAGGGAGCGCAACGGCAAACGCTCCTTCGCGATAGGCAATGTCGATACGGTCGAAACCGCCGTCGCCATCCTCCAGCAAATCATCAACTGACCCTAAAATTTGTAAATCCCGGAAAAGGGTACATAAAGACATAAGTACATAAGACACAATATATTAACAAAGAATATATTAACAAAGAACTGACATGGCATACACTTCATCAAGTGACATCGAATAGATTATCAAAACAGTTATAGAATGTGCTATAACCGTAAAAAGGGCATTTGGCTACGGGTATCTGGAACGCGTTTATCTGAACGCATTGGAAGTAGAGCTTAATTTACAAGGTTTGATTGTGGAAAAGGAAAAACCGATAGATGTTTACTATAAGTGAGTATGCGTTGGACAATATCGGACTGATTTATTGGTGAATGGTTGTCTGATAATAGAATTGAAGGTAGCAGAGACGATTGATGTTAGCCACGAGATCCAATTGGTGAACTATCTTCAGACAACAGGAATTGACAATGGTCTGATTATAAATTTTGGTGCAGAAAAAATAGGAATCAGACGGAAATACCGATTATATAGGAATGAACCGAAATATTGACTTCTTAGTATAAAGAATAAAATTTTGTCACTTTTGCTTCCTATGTCTTTATGTTCCTTTCCACATAAATTTGTCCTTCTGTTCCCTTCCACCTAAAACTGTATCTCTCTTGTATCCCTTTTTCAGGGGAGGGTGATTTTGAGGCCGGTGAGGGTGATGGCTCCGGTGTCGGCGAGGTGGCGTATGGCTGCGATGATTTCCTCGCGTGACCCTCTCAGCTCCGACACGAGGGTCGATGCGTCTGTCCCACCCGGTTGCGAAGCCCGGTATACAATGCTCTTGGCCAGTCCCTCGTCTCGCACGGCATCCCCCGCACCCGCCCTGCGTCGTGAACGGCACACATCACATTTCCCGCAATCCCCCGCGTCATTCTCGCCGAAATAGCGCAACATTCCCCTCACACGACATTCCGAAGCCGAGAACACGAAATTTTTCATTGCGTCAAGCCTCCGGCTCATCCGCTCGCGCTGATGTTCGTAGACCTCAAGAGGGAGAATGACATGATGAGGAAGCTCACGGGAGGTGGTATAATATATGTAGGGGGTCGTGCGCCGTGGTATGTAGTGTATGGCATGAAGTCTCCCAAGATAAAGTAGTGACTGGTAGACATTTTCCGATGACAGCATAGTGGCGCGGGCGATGGCTGTCTCGCTGATTTTGACATAGTCGGCAAAAAGCCCCGTGTAGTTCCTGAGGACACATTGAAACACCTCGTCGGCTTTGGGTGTCAGGTCGAGGTCATAAAGGTCTTCCTTTTTCATTATGACCATCAGGCGCGACGTTGAGGTTGTCTCCTCGATGTATTCGAGATAGCCTGCACGTGTCAGCAATTGAAGCGCGCTGCGGGTGGCCACGGGTGGCAGCGAGTAGGTGTTGCAGAAATCCTCTATCTTGAACTCATAGATCTGCCCGTATCCGTCGCCGACAGCCACGTCAAGAAAGTTGCCTGTCAGCTCATAGACGCGTCTGATGAAATCTTTCTCCGGGAAACTTTCACTCAACCGGCGGCTGAGGGTGGCTTTGTCGCGGGTGGAGGCTATGACCACGGCAAACGACTCGCGTCCGTCGCGCCCGGCACGGCCTGCCTCCTGATAATATTCCTCAAGCGATGATGGTAGGTCATGATGGATCACGGTCCTCACATCCGGCTTGTCGATTCCCATCCCGAAAGCGTTGGTTGCCACCATCACCCTCACTTCATCGTTTTTCCACGCATTCTGGCGCAACTCTTTCTCCTCCGGGTCAAGTCCCGCATGATAATAGTCCGCGCTTATCCCCTCGCGCACGAGAAGCTGTGCGATCTCGCGGCAACGGCGGCGCGAGCGGACATAGACAATCGCACAGCCGACGGTGGCGCGGAGCACTCTCAGCAGTGTTTCCTCCTTGAAATCGGCATACCGGACGATGTATGAGAGATTCTCACGTGTGAACGAGCGCGCGAACACCCTCTCGCTGTCAAATCGCAGACAGCGCATGATGTCGGCTGTCACTTCGGGGGTTGCGGAGGCGGTGAGGGCAAGCACCGGGACATTTTCCCCCACAATCTCACGCAAGGCGGCAACTTTAAGGTAGGAGGGACGGAAGTCATAGCCCCACTGCGATATGCAGTGAGCTTCGTCAACCACAATCAGGCTGACGGTCATGGCCCGGAGCTCGGCTATGAAATTGTCGTTCTGAAGACGTTCGGGAGAGACGTAAGCGAGTTTCACCTTTCCGAGCCGGCAACGCGTCAGTCCAAGCTCCGCTTCTCTGCGGGTGAGACCCGAGTGGAAGTAGACTGCCCGGATGTCACGCTCACGCAGATTGTCCACCTGATCCTTCATCAGCGAGATGAGCGGGGTGACGACTATCGTCAGCCCCGGCAGCAGGAGTGCGGGGACTTGGAATGTGATTGATTTTCCTCCGCCGGTCGGGAGCAGTCCGAGTGTGTCATGACCCTCCAGCACGGAATCGATGATTTCGCGCTGGAGAGGACGGAAGGCATCATAGCCCCAGTATTTTTTGAGTATGCTCAGTGGCATTGCGGGAGGGGAGAGCGGTGGGAGACGTTATGAGGAGCTTCGCTCTCATTCAAGGTGTATGGCCTTGACGAAAAGCTGGATGGCCGAGCCGCCCTTGTGCTTGTTTTCCTCGATGGTGTAGCAGATGCTGAACGGTTTGCCTGCGTGGATGTGGTCGAAGTACTGCTCGCTGTTGAACACGATGCCGTTCATGACCTTTCCGCACGTCGGGTCAACGAGGTCGAGTTTGATGTGCTCATTGTGGCGGCCCACAAGTTTCGATGTGCCGAAGTCCGTCACTCCGCGCGTGCAGAACACCGGCTTGTTGTTGCCCGGTCCGAACGGATTGAAGTGGCGCAGGAGGTTGAGAAATTCCGGCGTGATCTCCGAGAATGTCAGATATGCGTCAATATCGAGCTGCGGTGTGAGCTGGTCAGGGCGGATATTGTCGCTGACAAACTTCTCGAAACGCCGCGTGAATTCCGGGATATTCTCCTCCTTGAGCGAAAGACCGACGGCATAGGTGTGTCCTCCGAAATTTTCAAGCAGGTCGCGGACCGATTCGACTGCACGGTAGACATCGAAGCCCTGCACCGAGCGCGACGAGCCTGTGGCAAGACCGTTGGAGTAGGTGAGCACGACCGACGGTTTGTAGTACAGCTCCGTCAGACGTGAGGCCACAATCCCGATTATGCCCTTGTGCCAGTTCTTGTTGAAGATGACGATTGATTTCTTGTCGGAGAGCATTTCGCTCTGCTCCTCAAGGATGGCATTGGCCTCCTCGGTGATCTGCTTGTCGAGTTCCTTGCGGTCCTGGTTGTAGCGGTCGATTTCCTTGGCGCGGGCATAGGCATCGGCTATGTCGCGCGACACGAGCAAATCCACAGCCTCCTTGCCACTTTGCATACGACCGGAGGCATTGATGCGCGGACCGATCTTGAAAATCACATCGCTTATGGTGATTTCGCGTCCCGAGAGCCCGCAGATGCGGATGATGGCGCGCAGACCCATGTTGGGGTTTGAGTTCAGGCGTTTCAGCCCGTGATAGGCCATGATCCTGTTCTCCCCCACCATCGGGACGATGTCGGCCGCGATGGAGACGGCCACGAGGTCGAGCAGCCCTTCGAGGTCGGCACTTCCCAGTCCGTTTGACATGGCGAACGCCTGCATGAACTTATAACCCACGCCACAGCCTGAGAGGTGTGGACACGGATAAGTGCTCCCTTCGAGTTTGGGATTGAGTATCGCCACGGCCGGCGGAAGCGTCTCGTCCGGTACGTGGTGGTCACAGATGATGAAGTCTATGCCCAGAGTGCGGGCATATTCAATCTCCTCAGTAGCCTTGATGCCGCAATCAAGGATAATGAAAAGTTTTACCCCTTGTTCGGCGGCCATGTCGATGGTGGCCTTCGATATGCCGTATCCGTCCTCATTGCGCGTGGGGATGAGGTAGTCGATATGTGAGTAGAAATTGCGCAGGTACTTGTAGACGAGTGCGACGGCGGTTGTTCCATCGACATCGTAGTCACCGTAGACAATAATCTGCTCCTTCGACCCCATGGCACGGTTGAGCCGGTTGACGGCCTTGTCCATGTCGGGCATAAGGAACGGGTCGTGCATGTCCTTCAGTGAGGGGTGGAAGAATTTTTCCGCCTCCTCGACCGTGGAAATGCCCCGTTGCACAAGCAGCTCGCTAATGGGCGGCACTCCGGCATAGCGTTTTGCCAGGCCGGACTCCATTTCTTGTTCGTCGGATGTAAGGGGACAGTAATTCCATTTACTTGTCATTTATGTTGTTTCTTTTTTATTTCAAAAGAAGGCGGGACGGGTCGGCGGTAGCAGCCGCAAGACCCTGGGGGAGAGGGATATGTGATGAGGATTCAGAGGTTGTCGGATAAACGGTGGAGGAGAATGGCCGCACGCCGTGCAGGCTCTGTCGTTTCAGTGCCGCAAGTGCCTTCCGCACCCGTCATGACACTATTACCCGATTATTTGCAAAAGTACGCAGAAAAATTGGATAAATTGACATAAGAAATGTTATTTTCATTTAACAAGACGCATGACAGATCTCAGAACGGGGTACAGAAAATCAGAAATGACATATATAACAGATTTTTGTCATTGTCCTCTACCCCATAGAGCGAGTAACGAAAAATAAAATCTGTTATTTATGTCATTTCTGATTTTCTGTACCTGCTATTTCTATGTGTAAGGATGATCAGATTGCAATTTTGGCGGTCTTATCGGCAATCCGGATGAGGTAAATGCCACGTCCGCCATCGATGGTGATTGACTCGTCGGTGCCACGATAGATGCATTGACCGCTGATGTTGAACACTTCTTTCATGCAGTCGGCACCGGTGTGTATGGTATTACCCTCGACCGTTATTTCGCCCGTGGAGTCTGCCATGATGTCGTCGATTGCCGTAAATCCTTCGCGGGTCAGATTGATGGTGAATTCTGTCTTCTGATTGGTGGTCACATCGGTCAGATACTTGTAGCGAAGAACTACGTCACGACCGGCTCTCTCAGGAATCACCACAACACCATTGATCATCGAACAATCATCACCAATGAGGCCGTCGCCTTCAGCCCAGCTTGCCGTCCATTCCGAATTCCTGTTGGGATCAAAACCTGTCGATGCCAGTGTTTTCAGGTTGAAGTTGGGTGTATCGATAGTGATGTCGGCCTTCTGTCGGTCATAACGATAAGTGTGGATTGACGGGAAGTCCTCAAGATGGAAATGGGTCAAACTGTTATCATAAATGTAGAGCTCACTGAGGTTGGGATGGTTGGCATACTTGAAGTCAGTAATCTTATTTCCTGACGCACTGAGATACTGGAGGTTAGGAGCTCCGGATATGTCGAGAGTTCCCGTAAGAACTTGATTAGATGAAATGCCTAATGATGTCAGTTCCGGATTGTTACCCAAAATAATCTCATTTATCTGATTGGACTCCAAGCCAATGGATTTAATTTGGGGACATTTGGAAAAATCAAATGTACCTCCAAGTTTATTGCTGTGGGCTGTGATGTATTCCAGTTTGGGATGTTCTCCAAGTATGATTTCCGAGAGTTCATTGTTAGAAGCTGAAATGTATGTGAGCTTATCGAAAGAACTTAAATCTATTTTGCCGGTGAGTTTATTTTCATTTATTACAATGTCGTGCAATTTGTGGTTATTTTTGAAAATGACATCTTCAAGTAAGTTGCCGCTGACATTAAATATTTCAAGGTTTTCCATCGCGCTCACGTCGACTCGACCTCTCAGATGGTTATATGACATATCAAGATAGGTAAGAGCCTTGTTGTCGCCTGCGAGGAACTCGCTGAAACTGTTGTCGCCGGCGCTGCATAATTCAATCTTGCGGTAATTGCTGATATCGAGCTTGCCTGTCAGTCGGTTGGATGAAATGGATAATGTTTTAAGGTTTGGGTGATCGCCGAGAATCAGTTCGCTGAGAGTGTTTTCCCAGATAACCAGGTATTCGAGATTCCTTAGTCCGGACACATCGAGTTTCCCCGAGAGCATGTTGTTGGTCGCTTCGATATGCTTGAGATTGGTCAGTCCGTTCACATTTAGACTGGTTAGCTTATTCGATGAGCAGTAAAGATTTGTCAGTCCGGTCAGCCCGGTCAGGTCAAGATTTGTAAGATTATTATAACCACAAGATAATGTCTGTATATTCTCAAGTCCGCTTAACGGAAGCTCATTGAGCTGATTGTTTTGGACAGATACCCACTTGACGTTCTTGCAGCCTGAGAGATCAAGTTCTTTCAGCTTATTGTTATGGAGATGGCAATCTTCAAGTCCCTTTCTGGTCCCGAGAGTGATTTTCTCAAGTGGTGTGTTGTAGATGGCCATGTAGTAGATCGGACCACAGTTGCTGAGGTCTATTTCAGTACACTTTTCATTGATGATTTCAACGAAGCTCAGATTCGGCAGAAGTTCACAACCTTTAAAGTCCACAATACCGAGGCCGTTGACCTGAATCACATTTGCATTGTTGAGTTCGGACGGCGAAAGCACTCCATCTCTGTCGCGGTCATAGTTTGATGCGAGGTAATTTCTGAAAACGGGGTCGGGGAAGTTGGTCTCGTCAAGCGAAACGACGTACTCATAGAGTTCTACTGTCTTAGTGTCGCTGATAAGATTGTTGCGGAAATCGTAGAGTCCCACGGTATATGTCCCTGCTTTGGCATTACCGAGATTATAGAGGGTAAGATTCTCTGTGATTTTTTCGCCCGGAAGAAGGTCAAGCATAACATAGTCAGTGATATTGGCGACGATATTACCTTCTGAATCTTTGAACATACATTTTGCTTCACCGACATATTCCTGCTCGGACGTATTGTTAAAGTCAACCGAGAACGTTTGATTACCTTTTATCTGAATTCGATCGGGGATGGAGGGAAGTGAAGCCTTGAGTAAGATGGGCATACGCGGATGTATGTAGCGCAGGCTGTCGCCGATTCTCTCCAAGATTACGGATGAACGACGCCCGACTTCGAACTCTACGTCATGGTAGACACCCTCCTCGTCGTCTGAAAGATGGTAGACAAGTGAAACCTCATATTTTTCGCCGGAAACCAATTCAGGATTAAAGTCGCGATTGAAAAACGATACCTCTTTCGTGTAATATCCCGGAGCAATGCCACTTACATAATATTTTTCTCCTTTAATCGAGATTTCGCCGGTCGAGAGCCGAGTCCATTTGGTCTGGAAATAATCATCATAGCCGGTGAATGATGATGTACCGATGTTAATGAAACCGGAATTCTGACCGTTACTTGTATAGAAGGTCGGTGAGTAGTATCCGGAGTAGCTGTAAGTCACGGTGTCAGGCGCATTTTCACTGACCATGCGCAGGTCGCCCATAGCCTTTATCTTCGCACGCAGTCCGGATGTCGGGTCAATATTTTTTTTAGGTTGGATGCCTGTGATCATTGAGACATTGAAGCTGTAGCCTTGCTGTGCGCCTCCTGTGCCATAGTCCTCCGGGCGCAGGGATGTGATGCGGAAGTATCCGTCAAGATAACCGCCCCAGCCCCAGTTGACATGAAAGAAGCCATCTGAGGTGCAGCCGTCGAAAATGAATTGGTGTCCCTCGTCAACCGCTTGCGGATATTCACCGGCCACAAGAACAGGTCGTCCTTCTTTAAGCTCATCGTTCAAGAGAGCGTGCATTCTCTCTTTGCCAAGTGAGTTATATTCGAGATATTGTATTTTACTTCCATCATAGCCGAAATCATTCACAAGTGCCGGTGCGATGTTTTGGCTTGGCGCACCGCTTGCGGCTGATCCGTATCTCATGCCTACCGCAGTTCCGCAGTGTTTCATCAGCTTTGCTACTTGGTCGATGGATTCGGCTGATTCGGTCCCATTGTAGGATGGGAGCATAAGATCCCACTTGTATTCAAAGTCCTTGTAGTTCTGCGGCCACTGATGATAGTTAATTACTTGAGCCATTGCGGTGGCCACGCAACCTGTGGGTGCATGTTGTGGCTGCTGACCGATAGTGGGTCGCAAATAATCTACCCAGCACTCATTGTTGTAGGGTGTTAGCTGGTTCCACGTCGTCTTGAGAAGCGGAGCTACATCTGTCATGGTAACCGTGGCACGGCTTGGGTTGGAATTTTTCGTTGGAGGAGTCGCCATTTCAGCCGCTAAATTGTTAAGCCAAAATTCCATGGCAGGATTCACATTGTCAGTCCGGTAGTTTCCGCTGTCGGCATAGCCGAGGATCTCATTGAAACTGTCATCACCGCTGACAATGACATAGCCATTGTTGTCAGAGATGTTGAAGATATAATATGCAGGCCCGGCAGCGCGGCTGATTTTACTGCCTTGGGTTGCAAGAGTGAGTTGCAGAGGAGTTGAGGCTGAGCCCCGGCTTTGCCGGGGGGCAATTCCTCTATCCCGGATGAAGTCGGCGGCAATCTGCTTCGCTTCATCGGCGTTAAGGCTTTTGGCTGATATTGCGGTCGGCAGAAGTATTGCTCCGAGTACAATAAGGGTCTTGAGCTTTTTCATTGAGCTTGGTTTTCGTGATAATGTAATAATGGTTGTTCCAATAGTCAAAAGGTAAAGAAAATAGGGGGGATTGACGCACAACAGAAAGTCAAATGGTCGTCAATGTGCGGGAGCTGTTCAGTAAGAAAGGATGAATCTGTCTGGTTGTCTTTGCTGTAACTTATGGTATCAAATCATTTTTATTGGCTCATTGTCCCCATGACGAGCCGTCATCATACAACAGAGCGTGGGACGATACATTGCTGTATATCACAACTGAGGCATCGCCAAACGCCATTGGAACGATATGCAGCCCACCCCACGCCATGCTGATATATCAATCAGCCCCGCGCTTGGTGGGGTGGAGATATAGCGCACGCATGGAGCGTTTTTTATGACTACTTTTCTCAGTTCCTTAAAATTTGGCGATTTTCAGTTGTAGAAAAAAGCAAAAACGCTCTCTTAGATAAAAATTTGTATAAGCAACCACACTCTTGTGGTTACCTCTGCAAATTTATTGAATATTATTAGAACCGACAATATATCAGCCATTAAATTCAGTAAATTAACAATTTTAACCCGGATGATTACCTGAATGTCGTGCCGCAGTAGGATACAGAAAATCAGAAATGACATAAATAACAGATTTTTTGTCATTGTCCTCTACTCCAAAGAGCGAGTAACAAAAAAATTAAATCTGTTATTTATGTCATTTCTGAATTTATGTACCCTCTTTAACCGAGGGGGATTTTTTTCAGGCTTCTTTCTGCTGATCGGGGATGACGTGGACATCGAGTTGCGGGAAGGGGAAAGAGAGTCCGGGATGGTCGGTGATGACGTTGTAGAACTCCTCGTTGTGGTCGAAGTAAACGCCCCAGTAATCCGAACTCTTGACCCAGACACGGATGGAGAGGGTGACGGCGGAGTCGTCGAGCGACGCAAGATAGACCACGGGTGGGCTGACGCTCGGTCCGTCGGCGGGTTTCTCCTGAAGCACGCGGGGGTCTTTTTTGAGCAGACCGAGGATCAGCTCGCGGGCAGCCTCGACGTTCTCGCCGTAGGAAATGCCGATTTTCCAGTCCACGCGGCGGTAGGCCTGTGTGGAGTAGTTGTTGATTGAGCCGGTCGAAAGTCCTCCGTTGGGTATGATGATCGACTTGTTGTCGGGTGTACAGATTATGGTGTTGAAGATTTCAATGCGTGTGACGGTGCCGGAAAATCCCTGAGCCTCGATGTAGTCACCGACACGGAATGGTTTCAGGAGGAGTATGAGGACTCCTCCGGCGAAGTTCTGGAGCGTGCCGCTCAAGGCCATACCGATGGCGACACCTGCGGAGGCAAAGAGTGCGAGGAAGGAGCTGGTCTCAAGTCCGAGTATGCCGATGACGGTGACAATCAGGATGAAGTAGAGCACAATCCTGACCAGGCTCATTATGAAGGTGCTGAGCGAGGGGTCTACATGGCGTTTGCTGAGGATGTTGACGACGAGGTTGTAGAGTTTCTTGATGATATACTTGCCGACGTAGAACACCACGATTGCCACTGCGAGCGAGATGGCGAAGTGTACTACATCGTGGATGAGGGTGTCCATCAGTTGGTCAAACGAGATGTTTTTCAGCGCGCTTTCCTCAGAGGTGACGGAGGGAACGGAGTCGGTCGGGAGTATGTCGAACTGGAGCATGGGCAGTTATATATAAATGGTTTGGGAACGTCGCAAAATTTACTAAGTTATTTTTTAATCGTTCCTTAGTTGAATACGGGAGCTGTCGATACAACGTCTTCCCACCACTGAGTGTTCGTGTAGCCATGATAATTTCCGTGGTTGAGGAAGCGGACCACGTAGGAACCGAGTCCGCAGTAGCGCGCAACCTTAATGCCGGTGAACTCATAGACGGTGGTAGCCTTATAGGCCACAGTGTGGTCAAGCACCCCGCGCCAGGCGGTCAGCAGTTCGGGGCGGTCGGCGGTCATGACCTCCATGTAGTGGTCCATATCGTAGACGGGACGGCAGTCGTTGCAGCGCGATGAGCTTGTGGTGACGTACTTGCGATGTGTCTGCGACAACGGTTGCACTTCACTGAGCGCGTCGGGGAAGCCGGTCTGCGTTGCGTAGATGTCGCGTGTGGCAGAGGCGAGATCGCCGAGAGCTGACGTGTCGATGACCACCATCTGGCAGCGTGATCCGGAGATGAGCTGATAGTATTCAAATGTGTTGGTGGCCATGGCTATGACGTCCGGCGAGCCTTTTGCAAAGAAGGCCGGAAGGTTGAGATGATAGGGCATTCCCTCTCCCTCCAGTTCGGTCGGTGAGGCGACGATATAGGGAGTCAGATTGCGAAATTCGTAGGCAATTTCCACCGTTCCCATCAGGCAGCAGTCAAAGTAGATGAATGAGAACTGCTCGCCGTCAAGAGCCTTGCCGAGCGATGTGAGGCTCATCCATCTGTCGCGGTCCGACCCGATGGAGCGGGTCATGTCCATTTCCTCATGGCTCATCCATGAGGTGGCATGTCCCCAGAACACGAGTCCGTAGTCGAGGGCGGGGGCTGCCTCCTTGACATCCGCGAGAACTTCGCGCATACGGCTGATTTCCACTGAGTAGACTGACGGGTCGTCGGGATAGGTTTTAAGTGTGTCGATACCCTGGTCGGTGATCTCAAGAAGCAGGGGGCTTTTGCCATAGAAAGTCCCCGGGCGGTTGTGGTAGACGAGGAGTCGTCCGCCGTTCAGACCGCCGGCTGCCGCACCCTTTTTCATTTCATTGAGGTCGTTGTCGTTGAAACGGTTGTCGCCGAGGTTATTGTCGGCCACCATGTAGACGAGCACTGTGCGGTCCACAGTCTGTACGGGTCCGGGTTTTGGATCCGGAGTGTCAGGCTCGTCGTTTTCACCGCATGAGGCGAGAAATGTGCATGAGGCAAGGAGCAGAAGTATGTTGAGGAGTTTTGTGAACATGATTGGAAGTCTGTTAGAGTTAGGGATATGCTGATTAATTAATTCCAAATCACAAATTTACGAATTATTCTCCAATTATCTGTTGATTTCATGAAATTTAACCAACTTGAGCCGCCGGTCATCAGTCGAAAAGGGGACACAAGGAACAGAAGATACAGAATTTTTATCGTCAATTCATTCAACGATTAATAAAGAATAGAGCAGGGAGGGAGGTTATAAGTAATTATGTCCATTCTGTTCCTTCTGTCCTTGTGTCCCCTTTTCGACTGAGAGGTAAATTATGAACAATTTGACCTTTTTTGCCGTTAGATTCGTAGAAATGTATTATTTAACTAAAGTTAACTACCGCAGGTTAAATCTTTTTTCGTGTTTTAGGATTAACTTTGAGCAACGAACATCCATCACATCATGAGCAATCAACTTAAAGTCTACTGTGCTAATTTTGGCGAATATCTGCCCATCAAGGGTGGCGAGACACTTTCAGAGATATATGAGGGGATTAAGGATCGCATTGGTTTCACCCCTGTCTGTGCACGCGTCAACAACAAGGCGGAGGATCTGTCCTTTCAGGTTTTCATGCCGAAGCAGGTGGAATATCTGCCGGTGGACTCCCCGTCGGGCCACCGCTGCTATGTCCGTTCGCTTTGCATGATGCTCTATCGCACAGTGGTGTCGCTTTATCCCGAGGCACGGCTGACCATCAGTCATTCGGTGTCGCGTGGCTACTACTGCCGTCTGAGCGGCATCACAGTCGATGAGGAGGTGTGCGCGAGACTTAAAGAGGGGATGCGCGACCTCGTCAACCGCAATCTGCCGTTTGAACGTAAGGAGCGGCTGACAAAGGATGTGATAGAGATAATGCGTGCGCAGGGTCTCGACGATAAGGTCAAGCTGCTGCTCTCGCTCCATGAGCTGTACACCGTCTACTATCGTCTCGACGGTGTCTGCGACACCTACAATGGCAACCTCGTCCCCTGCACGGGTATGCTCAAGGTCTTTGACCTCGTTACGTATGAAAAAGGGCTTCTGCTTCTCGGTCCCGACCCGGCCGACCCGTCGCAGGCCATGACCCCGCTCCCGCAGCCTAAACTTTACAGGGCTTTCACCGACTATCTGGAGTTCAACCACATTGTGGGCATACGCGATGCGGGGGATGTCAATGAGGTTGCGGCAGGGAATGGGACGGCGATGATGATCAACGTCGCTGAGGCCCTCCACACAAAGTATATCGGCGCGATTGCCGACCGTATCACCGAGCGTTACAATGAGGGCGGTGCGCGCGTGGTGCTGATTGCCGGGCCGTCATCGTCGGGCAAGACCACTTTCACCAAGCGTCTCGCAGTCCAGTTGCTCACCAATCTGCTCAAGCCGGTGATGATTTCGCTTGACAATTATTTCGTTGACCGCCACCACACTCCGCGCGATGAGAGCGGCGACTTCGACTATGAGTCGCTGTTTGCACTTGACCTTGAGCTGTTCAATGAACATCTCAACAGTCTCATCCGTGGCGAGGAAGTGGAGATTCCCTACTATAATTTCGAGCGAGGCGAGCGCGAGTATCGCAAGGAGAGCATTAAGCTCGATGACCGGTCTGTCCTTCTCATCGAGGGTATCCACGGGCTTAACCCGGAGTTGACGCGTGGCGTTGAGCATGACATGAAATATCGTGTCTATGTGTCGGCTCTGACGACTCTTGCACTCGATGACCACAATTGGGTCTCGACTACCGACACCCGCCTGCTCCGGCGCATAATCCGTGACTATAAGTATCGTGGGACAAACGCGCTGGAGACCATCAGGCGTTGGCCGAGTGTGCGCCGTGGTGAGGAAAAGTGGATTTTCCCATATCAGGAGAATGCTGATTCGATGTTCAATTCATCGCTGCTGTTTGAGCTTGGTGTGATGCGCGATGAGGCCGACATGGTGCTTCGGAGCGTGCCGAATGATGTGAAGGAATATGCCGAAGCCTACCGTCTGCGCAAGTTCCTGAGCTATTTCTCACCGATTCCATCGACGCTCATCCCCCCGAACTCCCTCCTGCGTGAATTCCTCGGCGGCTCCTCGTTTCATTATTGACAGCCGGTAAAAAGGTACAAGGGGACAAAAGGATTACAAGAGCAACAAGATTTTTTCAGAGGTTCGTGTACATCATGAAAAAATATAATCTTGTTACTCTTGTAATCCTTTTGTCCCCTTGTACCCTTTCAGCTATTCTCTAAAACCTGCTGATTTTCCCACTCCCTGGCGGATGAGGTCGTTGCAGAGGGTGGTGATGTTGGGGGTGTCGGTGGTGAAGGGCATTTCGCAGACTTCCGTCACCCGTGCATCCGGGATGAGGTTGTCCATTATTTCCGCCGGGGTGGGGGCGGATTTCATTGCTGAATATTCTTTGTAGGTCCAACGCGTGAACGCAGTGTCGGGCCCCACTCCGCGCCGATCGAGCAGAAATCCGTCGTCGAGCTTTACCGGCTCGGCATCGCGGAGGTCGGTTGGGGCGGGGAAGGATACGAGCGACGTGCGCGAGGCGTTGAGCGTCACAGGGACATAGTCGGCATAGTCGCCATTGGTCTTGTAGATGCGGGCTTTGGGGAGATAAGCGGAGTTTCTTCCCCCGCCTCTCACACCGCTCACCGCGCGTTGCGGTATCGCCACGACTGTCGTGCTGTCGGTTTCTTCGACCACGTGGCGTTTGTCCCACCCGATCGCGCCGCCTGCTTCAGCCGGCATTTCGGTCATTTTAGCGGTTGAGCAGCTTGTGATTGCCGCGAGGAATGTCATGAACAGTAACGGTTTCGTATTCATAGAGTGATATTTGGATTCGTTGGGTAAGAAATGAGAAAATGCACATATAGACAAATGAACGAAAGATGAAAATAGTTTTGTCTCTTTTGGACTTTTGTCTTTATGTGCATTTTTGGGAGGGATAGCGGTTTCAGGCGGCTATCACTTCTTGATGATCTTCACGCTTTCCACGCCTGTCGCAGTGACGACGCGGGCAATGTAGAGACCGTTGGCGAGAGCCGACACATCGACACGTGCGCTCGTGCCATCGATTTCGACGGGTACACCGACAAAGCTGCCTGAGAGCGATGCAATGTCAACGCGGCTGATTTCAGAACCGGCTGTGATGACCGTGTAGTCAACAGCGGGATTCGGACTCGCCTTCACCCCGCGCGCTGCATCCGCGCTGATGTCGCTGATAGCGGTGTAGTCGCCGATGGTGATTTCTTGCGATGTTATAGGACTTGTACCGGATGAAGAATATAATCCTACTAAATATTTATCACCGGGTTTTGCATTCGGAATGCCACCCTTTGCAATGAGCGATTCAGTGTGTCCTTGTTGTATAGGCACTGTGTTGGTATTGAATTGTGACACATTCTGATAGTCATTCTTTATATCGAATACGGCAATGACCATGTGTCCGAAGAAGAATCCGCTCTTGCACTGCAATCTGACGGTTATATCAAGATTATTAGGATCGACATTGTGCTGATTCTCTATGATGAATGCTTCGACTTCAGTCACTGCAGCTCCGGGATTAGCTTCATATACTATCTCAATCGGCTCTGATATGAGTCTTAGTCCGCAGTCCGCATTGGTGTCCTCAATTGCCATGGCAAAATAATATGTCTTACCGGCAGAAAGGTTGATTGCATCTGCATTGCTGAGGTTCGTTGTTGATGTCTCAGAGGTGAAGCGATAAATGTTTTCAGAAAGATATTCAAACACAGATGTCTCTCCGTCGGCATTAAATTCATGTGCAATCGCAGGACCGACACCGGCGATATTGAGCAGACTCAGTTCGGTGCTTTTGTTTGTCAGGAACACACCTGTAATCGGGGTCGATACGCTTATGTTTCCTGTCCAAGAGGTCGTTGCGGTCACCATGAATGGCTGCCCCATGTACAGTGGAGTCTGGAATTCAACATCCGTAATTTTATATTCGCCGATTTCCGGGACGGTGATATTGACGCTCAGTCTGTCTTTTGTCAGGATCACATATCCGGCCTGGTCTGCCGGACACGGTATGACGAAAGTCTCGCCATTGTTGGGTTTGAATATCGGGTATACTTTAAACGTGCCGGTCGGGATAGTTCCGGTGATTCCTAATTGCGAATATCCAGAATTAGGACTTATGCCATCCGAACCAATCTCATTGAGAGTCTCCTTTATGATTTTTCCATCAGAATCAACAAACCGGAGTCCAAATTCACCATAAAGTGTGATTTGTGATACATTAAAGAATCTGCCGTGCATGTACAGCCTATCCGTTTTGCCGTCGTATGAAAGATTGAAATTACCCATGCATACCACGTTCTTGGCGTAGTCGGAGTTTTCAATCGGTGGTTGTACACCGATAATAACTGACTGGTCAATATCATAGCCATCTGCACTGCCTCCGGTACCTTGCGCTCCGGGTGTGAGGGCGGTGAGTCTGAAATAGCTGTCGCTCATACCGCCCCAGCCCCAGTTGAAGTGATAGAAGCCATCTTGGTAACCGTCACAGACAAAGCAGTGTCCGGCGAATGCGTTTGCGCCGGAGTATATTATGGGTCTGTTTGCCTTGAGTTCATTGTAGATCAATGTTTCCCATTCATTTAGACCGTAGAATTGACGAAAGGCCTCATATAATCCTTTATCATAGTCAAAAGTCTGGGTCAAGGCTTTCGGTATGTTAGCCGAGTTTGCGCCCGAGCCACCGGTAACGTCAATTCCATAGTTCATATCTACAGAATATCCGCAGGCCTTCATCAATGTGGCTACGGCAGTTGCCTGAGAACCGTTGAATGTCCCTTGATATGAATCAAGCATGTCACTCCATGCAAATTCAACGTCAGCATTCCATGTCAGGTTTGCGGGGGCGAAGTGATAGATGGAGGCATTTGTCCACTTGTAGGAGAAGTTTTTCTTGAAACTTTTAGGCCATTCGTGGAATTTCATCACCTGAGCCATGGCGGTGGCTACGCAACCGGTAGCACATATATCCCCGGTGACAGGATACGTGGGTGTAAGGTCAGGAAATATGGGGGCAAGATTATTATAGGGTGCCGTTTGATTCCATGTGGTCTTGATGAGGGGGGCGATTGCCTCGCGGATTTCCTCGCCGGCGCGGGAGTAGGATTGCGTGCCGTTGGCTGTTGCCGCCTCAATTTCTGATTGGTATTGGCTCAGCCACCAGCGCATGTTGTCGGGCATATTGTCGGGGTCGAATGTGCCGGAGTCACTGTAACCGAGCAAGGGAGCTGCGACATCGTCGGCGGCGATGACGATATAGCCGTTGTCGTTCTTACGGTCAAAAATGTAGAGGGCGGGAGCTGAGGTCTCGCCTATTGTCATGACGGGTGTCTCATTGACGTTGGCGGTCTGCGCTCGTGATGTGGATGATGAGAGGGCTCGTGAGAGTGCCTCTGCAGGGGTGAGTGTACGTGCCGTAGCCACACCCCCTCCGATTAAGCCAACAATCGAAAGAGTCAGTAGGGCTTTTTGCATAGTGTTGTGAATAGTTATTATGATTTTAGATTAAAATACTATGGGTTATCGCTATAATCCACAAAGTTAGGCATAATTAGGAAAATATCATCAATTTACATGAAAAAATTTTGTTATTAGAGGGTACAAGAAGACAGGAGGGGCAGGAGAGACAAGTTTTTTAGTCAGTAGTACGTTGGTCGGAAAAGGGTACATAAGGACATAAGGGCAAGAGAGACAGAGTTTTTGGTTGGGTTATTAGTACTTTATTCAATTATTTGTCGTCAGGTGGACTAACGATAATAATTTTCTGTCTCTTTTGACCTTATGTCCTTATGTACCCTTTACTCCAGAGCCTAACGACTAAAAATCTTGTTACTCCTGCCCCTCGTGTCCTCTTGTACCCTTTCTCTTGTACCCTTTCTTATAGGGGCTTGATGGAGATTGCGTAGCCGCCTCCAGCGAGGGCGTTGAGCGTCAGTTTGGATTTGGATGTGACAGTCTTCTTGGTGATGGTGTAGCGGGTCTGACCATCGACAGTGTTGGCATCGGGAGCCTCGGCATAGATTGTGGCCTCATACTTGCGTCCGGGGTCGAGGAATGAAAGCTCGATAGTGCTTTTGCGGTCCGCCGTTCCGGATGTCGAACCCACATACCATTCATCGGAATTCTTATCCTTGCGGGCGACAGTCACATAGTCCATCGGCTCGGCTTCGAGATAGACCGAACGCTCCCACTCCACGGGGACATCCTTGATGAACTGGAATGCATCCATGTGTTTCTCGTAATGTTCAGGGAGGTCGGCTGCCATCTGGAGCGGACTGTACATCGTCACGTAGAGGGCGAGCTGTCCGGGGATGGTCGATGCAATCTTCGAGTTGTTGCCGGGGGTGAAGGTCGAGAGGTCAAACTCGAAGATGCCCGGTGTGTAGTCCATCGGTCCGCCTTGCAGACGGGTGAACGGGAGGATTGACGTGTGGGTCTTGTCGTTGCCTCCCATGGCTTGATATTCTGTCCCTCGCGCGCTCTCGTTGCCGATGAGGTTGGGATAGGTGCGGGCGAGACCGGTCGGGCGGCTTGCCTCATGGGCATTGACCATGATCTTGTGTTTGGCGGCTTCCTTGACGGCGTGGAGATAGTGGTTGTTGAGCCACTGCGAGTAGTGATATTCGCCACGTGGGATCATGTTGCCCACATATCCGCTCTTGACGGCGTTGTAGCCGTAGTCGTTCATGAGCTGATAGGCTTTCTCCATGTGCCGTTCGTAGTTGCGGATTGAGCCGGAGGTCTCGTGGTGCATCATCAGCTTCACACCCTTTGACTTGGCGTAGTCGTTAAGCCCCTTGAGGTCGAAATCGGGGTAGGGGGTGACGAAGTCAAACACATAGTCCTTCGACTGTCCGAACCAGTCTTCCCAGCCTTCGTTCCAGCCCTCGACGAGCACTTGGTCGAATCCATGTTCGGCGGCAAAATCGATGTAGCGTTTCACCTTCTCGGTGTTCGCGCTGTGGCGACCGTTGGGTTTGGTCTTTGTGTAGTCCGTCTCACCGAGTTTCACTGAGTACACGTCGTCGGTGTAGTTCCACGTGCCTGCTCCGGTAATCATCTCCCACCAGACGCCGATGTATTTCACGGGTTTGATCCACGACGTGTCCTCAAACGATGTCGGGTCGTTGAGATTGTAGATGAGGCGCGATGCGAGGATGTCGCGGGCATCGTCGGTGATGATCACCGACCGCCACGGAGAGTTTGTCGGGGTCTGCATGTAGCCCTTGCGTCCCTGGTTGTCGGGGGTGAGCCATGAGCGGAAGACCATTGTGGTGTCGTTGAGGTTGAGATGCATGGTCGGATAGTCCATCGTCCCGGCTTCATGGATGTTGAGATACACTCCGTCGTCAGTCTTGAGTTGCAGCGAGGTCTGTACTCCTGTCGGCGAGAACGGGGTGGTCGATGCGTTGTCGGGGTTTATTTTTGACGGAAAGAGATCACGAATCTCGCTGAGGCGCGACTTGGTGTAGTTGTATTCCTGCGTGTCATAATCTCCGGGAATCCAGTAGGCGGTATGGTCGCCGGTCATGGCGAACTCGGTGTCCTCCTCGGCAATCACGAAATAATTGAGGTTTGGCTGCCCGGGAAACTCGTAGCGGAAACCGATGCCGTCGTCATAGGCGCGGAAACGCACCACCATCGTGCGGTCAAATGCAGGCTGGCGTAGTGTCACGGCCATCTCGTTGTAGTTGTTGCGTATCTGAGTCTCCTCACCCCACACGGGTTCCCATGTCTCATCGACACTGTCGCGGGTGGTTTTGACGAGCTCGAAGCCGTCTTTCAGCGAGAGAGCGTCGGCTGAGGCTTTCTTGCCCTGGTGGTCAAAACTGTTTCGACCGGATTCGCTGAAAAGGTCGAATCCGAGTCCTGACGGAGCTATGACTTCCTTGCCCTTGAAATCAACAAAGTAGGTGGGACGGCCATCGCGCAGCTCAAATGTGAGGGCAATGTCGCCGTCGGGCGATTTTAGTATCTCGGCTCCCCACATCATCTCAAATCCGAGGGAAGCAAGAGCCAATACAGAAAAAATCCGATGATTCATCTTGAGTGACTGATAAAAATTTAAGTTTGAAAAGGATTGTAAGTATGATAAGTAATGCAAATATACAAAAATTCCCCGAGCCAGTCAAGTGGCCGGGGAAAGAAAATAAAACCGCAGGATAAATATTTATGGTCGTAAATTTGCAGTGCAACTGAATAATAGTTACTTTTGATATGCTAATTAAGCGAACTATTGGTTATGAATACTTTGAAATATAAAGGATTTATCGGCTCGGTGTCATTCAGTGATGTTGACGGTGTTTTCTTTGGTAAGGTCGAGGGCAACGATGGTCTGGTTAACTTCGAGGGTGAGAGTGTGTCGGAACTCGTTGAAGCTTTCCATGAGGCCGTAGATGATTATCTCGCCTACTGTGATGAGGAGGGAATAGAGCCTCATAAGTCATATTCCGGCTCGCTCAACGTCAGATTGACCCCGGACATTCACAGTAAGGTAGCTTTCCTTGCCAAGCAAACGGGCATTTCAATAAATGCCTTCATTCGTTCGGCTGTCGAAAAGCAGATTGCTGCAATGCTTTGACCGTGTCAAAAATTATCTCTTTTTTGCGACTATGCTTATGTCGATTTTGACTTTGCCGGCGGGGTCATAGCGGTCGGCCCATTTGTCGTAGAGGAGGTATAGCTCGGCAGGGTTGGAATTGTACCAACTGTAACCGTTGCGGCGTTCATGTCCGATTTCCTCAAGCGATTTCCTGGGGACTCCGTCACGGTCGCAGACATAGATCTCACAGTTTTCAAGGTCATAGAAACGTCCCCACAGCGGACCGGCTTGCGGATCTTCGACGAGGCGCGTGTCGGCCTGAGGAGTGCGGGGCTTGCCTGTGCGCTCGATGCGGTGGCCCATAAGTTTGTTTTTGTCAAACCAGCTCATGGCTCCGTGGACGGCTTCCTTGACGCGGTCGTCGGGGTCGGGCAGTTCCATCAGCAGTCCGACAATCTGCGCGCTCTCCTGCGAGCAGAACGATGGCAGCTCATAGGCGCGTGCGGGAGCGGGGGCGAGCGTCTCGCGGTCGTGTTGCTGACACCAGACGGTCGGCTTGCCATCGACGCGGATCTGAGTGGCGAGGATGCAGTCGATACCCTTGTCGAAGGCAGTGCGCAGCCGTGCGCGGAGTTCATCGCTGACGAGGTCTCCGCCGTATGGCTCATGCTGCTCGAATATGTCGCGGAAGATGGTGAGCGTGTTGGCCATGGCACCGTCATTGTAGGTGATGTGGATCTGATAGCCGACGGGGTCGGGCCAGAATTGCGGCCATCCGCCGTTGGCATACTGACCGGAGAGCAGATAGTTGACTCCTGCCACGAACGCATCGCGGTAGCGGGTGTCGCCGGTGGCTTGATAGAGGCGGGCGAGGAATGTCATCTGTGTGGTTGTGGCACCGTTGTCGGTGGTCGAGTCGCCCTGACGGTCATGCTGTGACTTCACCTTGGCAAGCTCCTCGGGAGAGAGGGGACGACACATGTCGATGTTCTTCGGCCATCCGCCGGTGATGCGTTGATAGGCCATCACTTGCTCGCCGATGCGCTTGGCCTCGGGCGAGTTGAAAAATTCTTTGTCGGTGCGGTGCAGACCGTAGTTTTTCTTTGATTGAGCTGAGCCTGTGGCCGGCAGCCATAGGATGACGGCGGCCATCAGCAGTTGCAGGAGTTTTTTCATGACAATGTTGATTTGATTTTGCAAATGTAGCGAAAAAAAGCGACATTTCCGGCTGACCGGTCGCCGTAATGTCGGAGTCACGGAAATTTTTTGTAACTTTGCATTGAATATGGGACGATTGCTTGCAATAGATTATGGACGTAAGCGTTGTGGACTTGCAGTGACGGATGTCCTGCAGATCGTGGCCACCGCGCTCGACACTGTGCCATCCGCACAGCTCATACCCTACGTCAAGGCCTATGTCGGCCGTGAGCCGGTCGATGAGATAATCGTTGGTCTGCCGAAGACTCTCGATGGACAGCCGTCGGAGTCGATGCGCTATATCACACCTGCCGTCAACCGGTTGCGCAAGGAATTGCCGGGGATGGAGGTGCGTTTTTACGATGAGCGTTTCACCTCGACCCTCGCCCACCGGGCCATGATTGATTCAGGTGTCAAGAAAAGCGACCGGCGCGATAAGGGCGCGATTGACCGCATGGCAGCCGTCATCATCCTCAACGGCTATCTCGAAAGCCGCGACATGCTCCGCTGATTCCCGCTGTGTCCGGCGGGTGATTGCGGAAATGCAAATAAATTGAAATATCAAAAAATTATAATACAGAAATGCGTTTACCAGTCTATTTGTACGGTCACCCCGTACTCCGAAAGATTGCTGCTCCAATAAGTGAGGACTATAAGGATCTCAAGGCTCTTGTCGATGATATGTATGCCACGATGTATGCCAGCGAGGGTGTCGGGCTTGCGGCTCCGCAGATCGGACGCTCGGAGAGGATTGTGGTCATCGATGCCGATCCTGTCAAGGACAGCTTCCCGGAATGTGCCGGACGGAAGCTGACTCTCATCAATCCGGAGATCGAGATACTCGACGGTGATGCCGTCAGCCGCGACGAGGGCTGTCTGAGCCTTCCCGGCTTGTCGGAGAAAGTGAGCCGCGTTGAGCATATCCGTCTGCGCTGGATGGATGAGAATTTCGATCTGCACGACGAGGAGATCTCAGGTTTCCTCGCAAGGATAGTGCAGCATGAGTGTGACCACCTTGAGGGGAAGCTCTACATCGACCATATCTCCATGATCCGCAAGCAGCTCATCAAGGGTAAGCTCAACAACATCATTGCCGGAAAGACGCGGTGTGACTATCCCGTGAAGTACGCGCCGAAGAAGAAGTGAACTTTATGAATTGTGATTGAGAAAAATATATATGGCTGACGATAAGAAAGTGATTTTTTCGATGGTGGGTGTGTCCAAGACATATCCTCCGCAGAAGCAGGTGTTGAAGAATATCTACCTGTCTTTTTTCTATGGTGCCAAGATCGGCATCATCGGTCTGAATGGTTCGGGTAAGTCTTCGCTCCTGAAGATTATAGCCGGACTCGACAAGAGTTATCAGGGCGAAGTCGTGTTCTCGCCGGGCTATTCGGTGGGCTATCTTGAGCAGGATCCGCAGCTCGACCCGTCGAAGACGGTCATTGAGGTGGTCCGTGAGGGTGTGCAGCCCATCATGGATCTCCTTGCCGAGTTCGATAAGGTCAATGAGTCGTTCGGCGATCCGGATGTGCTTGAGGATCCCGATAAGATGGATGCACTGCTCGCACGCCAGGCTGAGCTGCAGGACAAACTTGATGCCGCCGACGCGTGGAACATCGATTCAAAACTTGAGCGTGCGATGGACGCGCTCCAGTGTCCTCCCGACGATCAGAGCGTGACCACACTCTCCGGGGGCGAACGCCGCCGTGTGGCCCTCTGCCGCCTGTTGCTTCAGCAGCCTGACATCCTGTTGCTCGACGAGCCGACCAACCACCTCGATGCAGAGTCGATTGACTGGCTGGAGCAGCATCTCCAGCAATATCCCGGCACGGTGATCGCCATCACCCATGACCGTTACTTCCTCGACCATGTGGCCGGTTGGATTCTTGAACTTGACCGTGGCGAGGGCATTCCCTGGAAGGGCAACTACTCGTCGTGGCTCGACCAGAAGACCAAGCGCATGGCTCAGGAGGAGAAGCAGGCTTCAAAACGCCGCAAAACTCTCGAACGCGAGCTTGAATGGGTGCGCATGGCTCCCAAAGCCCGTCAGGCCAAGGGTAAGGCCCGTCTGTCGAGCTACGACCGTCTGCTCAACGAGGATCAGAAGGAAAAAGAGGAGCGTCTGGAGATTTTCATCCCCAACGGTCCGCGCCTCGGTAGCAAGGTGATCGATGTGCAGGGCTTCTCGAAGGCTTTCGGCAAGAAGCAGCTTTTCAAGGATCTCAGTTTCTCGCTCCCGCAGGGCGGCATTGTCGGTGTCATCGGCCCCAACGGTGCCGGCAAGACCACACTGTTCCGTCTCATCATGGGGCAGGAGACTCCCGACGAGGGTACTTTTGATGTCGGTGAGACTGTCAAGATTGCCTATGTGGATCAGACCCACCATGACCTCCTGCCCGACAAGAGCGTCTATGAGGTCATCTCGCAGGGCGTTGAGAGCTTCCGCATGGGTGGACGCGACGTTAACGCCCGCGCCTACCTTTCGCGCTTCAATTTCACCGGCGCCGATCAGGAGAAGAAGATTGCGGTGCTTTCGGGTGGTGAGCGCAACCGTCTGCATCTGGCGATGGCTCTGAAAGAGGAGGGCAATGTGTTGTTGCTCGACGAGCCGACCAACGATATTGATGTCAATACGCTCCGTGCGCTTGAGGAGGGTCTTGATGATTTTGCCGGCTGTGCTGTGGTCGTGAGCCACGACCGCTGGTTCCTCGACCGCATCTGCACTCACATCCTTTCGTTTGAGGGTGATGGAAATGTGGTGTTCTTTGAAGGCTCATACTCGGACTATGAGGACTATAAGCGCGCCCACAACGACGGCAAGGAACTCCCCCGCCGCCGCTACCGCAAACTGATGGAATAATCCCGTAGGGTAGTTTAGGGGACATAAAGACATAAGCCCAAAGGAAACATAAGATATTTTTCAGCAAAAAAATGGCTGAAAATTACTTTATGTTTCCTTTGGGCTTATGTCTTTATGTCCCCTTGTCTCGACAGGGGGTTATTTTCGTTTGATTTCGTGGAGGTAGGCGTTGACTGCGCCGACAAGGAGCGCACCGCCCACTATGTTGCCGAGGGTGGCGGGGATGAGGTTGGCTGTGATGGCCTCGCCAATGCCCACCTCAGCTCCTTCCATCATCCCGAGCGGGATGAAAAACATATTGGCTATGGAGTGTTCGTAGCCGAGTGCCACGAATGCCATCACTGGAAGCCAGCAGCCGAGAGCTTTCTCAAACAGTGTCTTGCCCGAGAGGGCGAGCCATACGGCCAGACAGACACACCAGTTTGCACCTATGCCTTTCATAAACACTGTCAGCCACGTCATCGACACCTTTGCCTTGGCTATGCCGATGATTGCCGAGTGATAAGGGTCGGCCGTGGTGAGACCGCAGGCATAGACGAGGATATAGGTGAACGTCACTGCTCCGATGAAGTTACCCACGTAGACAAGCACCCAGTTGCGTATGACTGTGGCAAAGTTGTGGCTGCCTTTCATGTAGGATGGAATGAGCAGGGCGTTGTTGCCGGTGAAAAGTTCCGCGCCGAGAATGACCACGAGGATGAGTCCGATCGGAAACATGCACCCGCTCAGCAGTTTCTGCATCGAGGGGTTGGATGCCGTGATTTCCGGGAATCCGTAGCCGACAATCAGCGAGAGTATTCCTCCGAGGGCTATGTAGGCTCCGGCGAGGCATGATGCGACCATCAGTCGCGGAAGACTGTTGACTGTGAGTTTGGCTTTGGCTGCGCCTGCGCCGGCGGCTGCCTCTGTGATTTCGCGGGGTACTCTTATCTGCATTTATTACTTTTGTTGTCGCATCTGCTCCCGTTTTTTCAGAAACACGTGGAGGATGGCTATGATGACGAGTGTCGCGCCGATGACTCCGAAGTAATACAGGTAGTGTCCCTGACGGAACTCATCGTAGCCTATGCAGCTCATGACTCCGAGATAAGCGAGCAGGATTGCGGGGATTACGGTAGATCGTCGTAGTTTCATGGTCTTCAGGTTAAGTTGTGTGTGTCGTGTTGATTGCTGTGTTGATTGCTGGTGGGGTGGACGGGGCTATGGTCGGCTCATCATTCTTCGCTCTCGGGTTGTTTGATGTAGGCCGATTCGGTGGGAACAAAGCAACCGTCCATGAGATATTTGTAGATGCGCAGGCAGGCCCATGCGTCGATTGATGCGTAGACCTGCTGTCCCTGGCTCAGCTCCGTGGCTTCCCAGTTGCTCAGACGCTGACTCTTGGAGATGCGTCCGTTGAAAATTATGCCATATATCTTCTGCAGGCTTGAATCAGCGATGTGAAACGACTTGACCACTTCCTGCAGGTCAATGAAGTTGACCGGGTTGAACTCGGCTATGCGGTGGAGCACATGGAAATCATCGCGGAGCGACAGCCCGACCTTCACCACATCATCACACTCCATGAAGTCTTTCAGTTCCGGGAAAAATCCGAGCTTGTTGAGGCGGAACAGGAAGGAATGGTCGAGAGTCGAGACCTGAATCAGTGAGACCGTATTGGTCTGTCCTTTACGGAAATTGGGCTTTGTCTCCGTGTCAAAACCGACGGCGTGACATGAGCGGAGGAAGCGGAGAGCAGCCTGCGCTTCAGACATTTCTTCAAGCACCGTTATGGAGCCGGGAAATTCGACCGTCGGGAGGCCCGACAGTTGCTCCTTTGAGATTGAGATGCTGAAAGAGTTGATGTCCATTGTTTTTGAGCGGTTTTATTGGCACAAAGTTAACCATTATTATTGAAAATCGCCCAAAAAAGGTTTCAAATAGTGTTAATGTGGGGGTAGAATATTAGTTGATAGTCAGATAGGGGTACAAGATAATTTTAGTCAATTGTCCCCTTTCTGACATTCTGTCCCCTTTCCGACTATCGGACTAACATTATCCAGACTACATTGAGGAGACGGTGGCGAAGGGGGTGTCGGGGAAGTGGGTGGCGACGTAGCGGCGGATGAAGTCGCGGGTGTCGGCCCCGATTATGCGGTCGGAATCGAAGTGCTCATTGTAGATCACGGCGGCGAGACGTATGCCGCGAGCTTTGATGGCTTCGAGCGAAAGGATGGTGTGGTTGATTGAGCCGAGGACTCCGTTGGTCACAAGGATGAGGGGGAGCTTGCGCGAGCTGACGTAGTCAATGGTGAAGAAATCATCGGTGATCGGCACCATCAGTCCTCCCGCACCTTCGATGAGGACAATGTCGTAGCGTTCACACAGAGTCTCGGTGGCGCGGTCAATGACGCTGAGGTCAATCTCCCGACCGTCAATGCGGGCTGCAAGTTGAGCGGAAGCGGGGTAGGAGAAGATGACCGGAGCTGTGGTGTGGTCCTTGTCCTCGGGGAGCGGGTCTATGCCCATTATGCGGCGGTGAAGGTCGATGTCCTCCGAGAACCCGACATTGCCGGTCTGGATAAATTTCTGTGTGACGACGCGCTTGCCCTCCTTCATCAGACGGGCAGCGAGATAGCCGGTGACGTAGCTCTTGCCTGCGTCAGTGTCGATTCCTGAAATGAAATATGCCTGGCTCACTTAGATTGATTTTTTGAAGAGTAGATAGATTGGTTGATATGTCACGGGAGCTTCCCCTGCGGGAGTGAGGGGATAGTCGCGGATGATGCGGCGCACGGTCGATGGATTGCCCGATGACGGGAGGGCGTTGACCCCGGTCAGCTTGATGTGGCGGAGCGCGTCGGCCGGTGAGGGGAAGTGGAGGATGCGGACTTCGGTGGAGAGGTGGATAAGCTCGCAGTCTGTGGGGAGCATTTTGCCGATGGTTTCAGCCGAGGGGTAGTGGCGGCGGTAGGGCAGGCTGTCGGTCAGCTCCCGCATGGTGTCAGGCCCGAAAGTCGAGAGCATGGCGACACCTCCGCGCCGGAGTGTGCGCCCACATTCGCGCAGAAATGAGGAGGGCGAGTTGAACCACTGCATGGTCGATGCGGAGAATATGAGGTCGAGGCTTTCGGAGGCGACTTTGCGCAGCTCTGTCTCAGCGTCACATTCAGATGTCATCACCGTCTCCACGCCGGGGAAGCTGCGCGGAAATGAGGCGGGGATGTGGAGGTCGCAGCATGTGAGATGACCGATGGGAAGACCTGCGGCAAGCAGTCGCGATGTCCATCCCGTCCCGCATCCGATCTCAATGGCCGTGAGATTCCGTGAGGGGGTGGCTATGGTGCCGGGTACGAGCGAGAGGAGATGTCGGGCTATGTCGTGCTGGACGGTGGCGTTGGTGTCGTAGGTCGTTTCGGCACGTGCGAATTTATCGGCTACGCGTCCCTTCGCGGTCAGCATGATTCTCAGGAGATGGTTGAAGTCGGGCAGGTGGGGACCGTCAATGGTCACGACCTCACAGGCTTCACTCTCCCAGGCCCTCGTCTGGTTGGCGGGCGGGATAATGCGGTCGCTGAGACTGACCACGCCGCAGTCCCAAAGTTGCGGCACGACTGTGGGAGGGATGGTCGAGATGGCGCGCAGCTCATCGCGGAGGTCTTCGACGTTGCGCTGCGGCAGGCTCGTGGAAAATTCGCGGTAGGCGGAGGATGACCCGCACATGCGCAGATGGAATTTCGACAGTGTCTTCTCGCTCAGATTATCGAGCGTGCCGTTGAAAATATCGGTTGGGATTCCGAGGCTGTCATCCATAGGGTGCATGGTACCGTTGACGGCTATGCGGGCGGTGACGGGCAACTGAGGGTAGTTTTGGAGGAAACGGGTGGCTGCCGGGACACCGAATGACCATGCGATGACCGCTATCTCATCATACTCCTCAAGTTCCCTCATCAGTTCGGGCGGGAATGTAGGGTCGCGGTAGTCCCACACGGCAATCAGGCGGTAGCCCGGGAGCGACACGTCGGCGAATGGTCTGAAATCCATACCCCACCCGGCAAATAGCAGGATGGCACGGTGGCTGTCAGCAGTTGTCGCGGATGGAAAGATGTGGAATTTCATTGTTGCGTCACGATTGATGTGATTGTCCGGCAGAACCGCTCCATCTTGTCGGTCGTGATCGCCGCGCTGAGGCTTATGCGCAGTCTTTCAGTCCCGGGAGGCACGGTAGGGGTACGGATGGGGAGCACTTTGAAGCCCTCTGCGAGCAGTTCTCGTGAGAGACTGACCGCTTTTCGGGCTGATCCGGTCACGAATGGCTGTATGTGGCTTGGAGTGATGGCAAATTCCGGCGACAGGGGCTGCAGGGCGGCGCGGAGCATTTCGCCGAGGACCTTCAGGTGGCGACGCTCGCTGTCCATCCCGAGGAATTTCTCAATCATGAAGTGTGTCCACGCCACGTTGATGGGCGGGAGCGAGGTGGAGAAGATGAAACTGCGCGCGCGGTTGATGAGGTAGTCGCGCAGGGTAGGGGAGACGATGCAGAATGCTCCGATTGATGCACATGCCTTGCCGAATGTCCCCACCACGATGTCAACCTCGCTGAAATTGCTGTCGGCCTTGCAGAGTCCGAGTCCATGCGGCCCTTCGACTCCGAAGGCGTGGGCCTCGTCGATGTAGAGAAGTGCGTTGGGATAGCGGCGTTTGATGTCGATCAGCCGGGCAATGTCGGCATGGTCTCCGTCCATGCTGTAAACGCTTTCTGCCACGATAATGATTCTGTCATGGGCGTGAGCCTCCTTTGCGAGAATCCTTTCAAGATGGTCGAGGTCATTATGACGGAAACGCGTGAAAGGGGCTTTCGAGAGCGTAATGCCGTCGATGATGCTTGCATGGACGAGCTTGTCGGCCACAATCAGTGTCTTCGTGTCGGCGATAGCCTGGATTATGCCGGTGTTGGCATGATAGCCGCTGTTGAACAGCAGGCATGGGCGACCGTAGAGTTCTTCAAGGAGCGTCTCAAGGATCGTATATTCAGCCTGGTGACCTGCCAGCAGTCGCGAGGCGGAGGAGGTCATGGGGATTGTGCGGTTTGATGCGTTGCGGAAAAATTCTTCCTGAAGCTGCCGGTCGGCGCCGAGACCGAGATAGTCGTTGGACGAGAGGTCGGTCCCCCGGCTCTCCGCGCCGCAGTCTGTGGGGATGGAGCGGAAGTTCCCCTCATCCCTCAGTCTATCAAGTATGTCGTTGAACTTGTTCACTTGATGCACTCGATCATTTTTTCAATCAGATATTTCAAATCGCCGTCCGAGATGATGTAGGGGGGCATGATGTAGACATTGCGTCCGAACGGACGCACCCATATCCCCAGATCCACACACCGTTTCTGGAACGCCCCGACATCAACCGGCTCCTCCATCTCGATCACACCGATTGCTCCGAGTACTCTCACATCCTTCACCCCCTTGACCAGTGCGGCCGGGACGATGTGACGGCGGATCACTGCCTCGATGTGGGCTATCCTGCGCGCCATGTCATATTTCCTGAGCAGTGAGAGCGATGCGATGGCCACGGCACATGCGAGCGGATTGGCCATGAATGTGGGACCGTGCATCATCACTCCGGCTTCGCCGCGCGAGATGGTGTCGGCGACATTCTTTGTCGTCAGTACGGCACTGAGGGTCATATAGCCGCCGGTCAGTCCCTTGCCCACACACATGATGTCAGGCTCGACACCGGCGTGTTCCCATGCGAAACACTTGCCGGTGCGCCAAAAACCGGTGGCTATCTCATCGAATATCAGATAGATTCCGGCTTCATCGCAGAGCTTGCGGGCTTCGCGCAGATACTCGGGATGATAGAATCGCATCCCGCCTGCACCCTGGACTATCGGTTCGAGGATGAGGGCGGCGAGTTCGTCCTTGTGGCTACGGATGATTTCAGCCAGCGGCTCGATGTCGGCGGGATTCCAGCGTCCGTCAAAAGTTGTCTCGGGCGCAGGAGCGAAGTAGCGGATGGGGAGAGCCGGACCGAAAGCACCGTGCATCCCGGTGACGGGGTCGCAGACGCTCATTGCGTTCCATGTGTCGCCGTGGTAGCCGCTGCGGATGGTGACGAAATTGGTCTTGCGGTGGTCACCGCTGCGCGAGATTGAGGCTTGGACAGCCATTTTCATGGCCACTTCGACGGCGACAGAGCCGGAGTCGGCATAGAATATATTGTGCATTGACGGCGGTGCCATCTCAAGGAGCAGCTTCCCGAGCTCGATTGCCGGTTCGTGGGTGAGGCCTCCGAACATCACGTGGCTCATCTTTGCAATCTGCTTTTCAATGGCGGCGTTCATGTCGGGATGGTTGTAGCCGTGGATTGCACACCACCATGAAGCCATGCCGTCGATCAGTTCGCGACCGTCGGCCAGACGGATGCGGACTCCCTCGGCTGAGTCAACCTTGTAGGTCGGCAGAGGGTTGATGGTTGAGGTGTATGGGTGCCACAGGTGTTCGCGGTCAAAATCATCGTGAAGGATGTCGTTATCGTTGTCCGTTTTGCGTCGGCTTGTTGAAGTATCGTATTCAATAGATGTGTCGCGGTCGTCGAAGTCGCATTGCACTCCGTCGCCGCATTGTGTCCCGGTATCAGTATGCATGGTTGTTTCGTTCGTTGGAAAAAGTCGCTGCAAAGTTACGTTTTTTTCATGAGACTGCGAACGCCGGGGGAAATAGGTACAAGTGGACATGAGGAATACAAGAGAAATAAGAGAATTTTTTCGTCATATCGCATCGGGAATTTTTTAGCATATCCCATCGTGGTGAAATATAATCATGTTGCTCTTGTAGTCCTCTTGTCTTCTTGTGTCTGTTTTCATCTTGTGCCTGCATTCAGGATGGTGATTCAACTTTTTGGGCTGGAGGAGTGTTTATCTGTTGACGAAGATATGTATAATGGATTAGTAGTGACGCTGTGCGTGATTGCTGTCATCATGTTTTCAACTTATGGATTATAATCATCAATATTATTCAAACTCACTTAAAATTTCAACTGTTATGAAGAAATTTTTATTAATGGCAGTCATGGCTATTATGGCTTTAGGCGTATCTGCCCAGAATGACAAGGGCAGTTGGTATTCAGGCGGTCAGGTCACATTCGGCAGGACCACGGAGTCGGCGAGCGGTGTAAAGAGCACCCAGGTCACTGTCCTCCCGGAGATTGGCTACAACATGACCGATAATTTTGCCATCGGAACCGAGCTCGGTGTGTCATACCGCAAGTCGGGTGGCGAGGAGAAGACCGTGTTTAAGGTTGCTCCATACGCCCGTTACACCTATTTTGACTCAAAGCTGGTGAGCCTCTTTATCGACGGTGGCGTTGATTTCGGTATCGGTCGTGCCGATGGTCACACTGCAGTTGAGTATGGCATTGGTCTGCGTCCGGGCATCTCATTGAATCTCAGCGATAAGTTCAGCCTCGTGGCTCATGTCGGCTTCCTCGGCTATCAGGGCGGCAACCGTCCGGCAAAGCATAACGGCGCAGCCGAGAACTGGGGTCTTGACCTCAACAGCAACAACCTCATGTTCGGTTTCTACTACCACTTCTGAACAGTTTAGAGCCGTTTAGCGGCGATAAAAAATTGTCACAAGTTATTTTTAATCGTCACTATATCGAATAGCCTCTTTTTTTTTGAAGGCTCATAGTGGCACACAAGGTGCATGGGAGACGGATCGTCATCGGTAAGTCTCCCATGCACTTTTTCTATATACGTAAATCTGAGGCGCACTCAATTTTCAACTCAATTTTCTTTTCTCAAAATTTGGTGATTAGAGTGAGATGAGCTAAATTTACACTCAATATGAATAATGAACCCACTGATATATCAGCAAATAAATTGCCAGAAGCAATACGGATAGCAGTTGACACTATTAAAGCAGCTATCTTTAAGAGTCAACTTTGCGCATTGAAAAAAGCCAATGCGGATCAGTTGTCGCTTTATTATGGCATAGGTAAATATGTTTCCGACAATTCTCGAAGGGGATTTTGGGGAACAGGAGCATTGGATAGGATCAGTGAGCAGCTTAGGCGGGAAATCCCCGGGCTTCGTGGCTTTTCTACGGCTAATCTTAAACAAATGAGGACGTTCTATGAGCAGTGGTTTGAGGGTTTCAAATCGGTAGCCACGGCTACCGATTTGAGAATTGCAAGCATTGCGGACAATTCGATAGCCGTGGCTACCGAAATTGACACTTCGATTCTTAAACCCTCAGACGCAAACGAAGTAGAAATAAATATGGATGAGTTTCTCGGAATAGGGTTCACACTCCATATGGAGATTCTACATAAGACAACGACGTTGAGAGAACGAGTATTTTACATTCACCAAACAATCATCCAACAATGGGACAAATATACTCTGCGACAGAGGTTAAAGGATGATTATTACCATAAGCATGAGCATGTTGCCACAAACAATTTCTCAAGAACCATCTCAGATGTCAGACAATCGTTAAGGGCTATCGAACTTTTCAAAGATGAGTATATTCTTGATTTCATAAATGCTGAAGAACTTGGACTGAGGGATTCTCACGACGTTGATGAACGTGTTGTTGAACAGACAATTATACAGAATGTAAAAAATTTCATTATGACATTTGGTAGGGATTTTGCTTTTGTCGGTAATCAGTACCGTCTTGAGAAATATGAGGTAGAACAATTCCCTGATTTGCTATTTTTCAATAGAGAACTAAATGCTTTGGTCTGTTGTGAGTTGAAGTATGGAGACTTCAAAACAGCATATCTTGGACAATTGGCCGGATACTTGAAGATTCTTGACGAAACAGTGAAGAAGCCTCATGAAAATCCCACGATAGGAATCCTTCTTTGTAAAACCGCAGACAAAGATTTTGTGGAATACATGATTCAAGACTACGCCCATCCGATGGGCGTTGCAACATATAAGACCGCCGATGATTTGCCGGAAGAATTACGAAGAAGCCTCCCCGACATAGAAGACCTCAAGAAACTACTTTAGCGTAGACAATATTTGTTTTGTAAATAATTAGGTATATTTGCATCCATATTCTAACACATTTCAACTATTTTCAACTATGAATCTGATTGTAAGAAGACTGATGGCGACGGTGGTCGTGATGGCTGTTGCATCGATGGCGATGGCTCAGGTGAAATTTTGGGACGGTAGCCGTGCGGAGCGACCGCTGACATTCGGCGTGCGCGCCGGCATGAACATATCGGAGCTTAACGTCAGCGGCACTGAAACCAAGTTCGGATTTTTCGGTGGAATTGCCGCCGACATTAACATTGTCAACAGTTTCTCAATCAATTCGGGTGCGTTCTTCACCCAAAAGGGTGGAAAGTTCGGTCTCGGGACCATGATTGACGAGATGAACGGCAAGGCTCGCATGACCTTGAATTTCATCGAGATTCCCGTCTACGCATCATACCGCCTGCGCATAAACGACTCGCACACCTCGCAGATATTCTTCGGTCCGTATTTTGACTTCGGAATCTATGGCAAGGGGACAGTGAAATATTTTGAGGGCAACGCCACCCGCACCGAATCGGAAGGACTGTTCAATGACGATAACGGTTTCCGCCGTTTCCAGGCCGGTCTTGGCATAGGCATAGCGCATACGTGGAACAATATCTCCGTGGGGCTGTCGTTTCAGGGCGGTCTGACGGATGTTGCCGACGGTCTGGACGCCGAATGGAATAATTTCAACGTGTCCATCGGATATAATTTCTGAGACGCGTCGTGCTTCCGGCTTCTCGGCTGACAGCCGGGACCGGTCATGCGGAAATTTTTCTTGTGCTTTTTGCCGTCACATGCAATATAGGCAAAGAAAAATTTGGGTAATTTTGGAAAAATTTCAGTATATTTGCACTGCAATTTGTGACCTGAGCATTCCGAGGAATGCGAAAAGGCACGTAATGCCATGAGACACAACTGTTTGAAAGAAAATCAGTATTTATCACCATTATGATAACTTTGGCAATTCAAAATGTGACATTAGCCGTGGTGGCACTCCTTACGGGTGTTGCCCTTGTTGCTATTGCTCTTTGGCTTGCGGGACTAATTTCACCCCGCTCCTTCAATCCACAGAAAGGCGAGGCCTACGAATGTGGTATCCCCACCCGAGGCGAATCAATGGCCCAGTTCAAGGTGGGTTATTATCTTTTTGCCATCCTCTTCCTTATGTTTGATGTCGAGACTGTGTTCCTCTATCCCTGGGCGGTGCGTGTCCATGAGCTGGGGACTTCCGGTCTCACAGCCATAGCAGTCTTTTTTGGAATCATAGTGCTGGGCCTTGTCTATGCCTGGCGGAAAGGAGCACTTGAATGGAAGTAACTGCACAAGGCATGCCCTACGAGGCATGGAAAGACAACGAATACATCGAGAAGCTCGTGAAGGAGCTTCAGGAGAGCGGGACCAACGTTATTGTCGGTTCGCTCGACAAACTTATCAACTGGGGGCGTTCCAACTCTATCTGGCCGCTCACCTTCGCCACCAGTTGCTGCGGCATCGAGTTTGTGTCGCTCGGAGCGGCGCGCTATGACATGGCGCGCTTTGGCTGGGAAGTTGCCCGCGCCTCGCCCCGTCAGGCCGACTTCATGATGGTGGCCGGTACGATTGTCCACAGGATGGTGCCGGTGTTCCGCCGTCTTTACGACCAGCTCGCAGAGCCAAAGTACGTGATTGCGTGCGGAAGCTGTGCCATCTCAGGCGGTCCGTTCAAAAAGAGCTACCACGTCGCAATGGGTATCGAGGATATTGTCCCGGTCGATGTGTTTGTCCCCGGCTGTCCTCCGCGCCCCGAGGCCATGATCTACGGCATCATGCAGCTCTCACGCAAAATCAAGGTGGAGAAGTTCTTCGGCGGTGTCAACCGTCAGGAAAAGCAGGAAGATTTCCTGAAGGCTCATCCGGTCCCCGATGTCAATGACTGAGCCTCCCCACTTTCAGAGAATCACAATCAAGAATAACGTTCATACACCTTATTATATATTATGTCCAACATCCGGGAAAAGATTTCAACCGTGTTGCCCGAGGCCATCATTGAGGATGGCGACATCATGCTGGTGACCGTCCCCGACGCAAAGTGGCATGACTTCGCCAAGACTCTCCGCGATGACAGTGACCTCGCTTTCGACTTCCTCGTGACCATCGTCGGTATGGACTGGAAGGAAAACGGCATGGGCTGTATCTATTATCTCACTTCGACGAAACACAACACCCATCTATCTGTCAAGGTGATGGCGACCGGTGACCGCGAGCAGCCTCTGATCCATTCAATTCACGACCTTTGGGCCATCGCCACCGTGTTCGAGCGTGAGGTCTATGACTTCTTCGGAATCATCTTCATCAACAATCCCGACATGCGCCGCCTTTTCCTCAACATCGATTGGAAGGGCTTCCCGCTCCGCAAGGACTACAATGATGACCCGAACATCAACCCCGTCTCGATCGAGAATGAACGTCAGACTGACTTCACCGATGTCTGGACTGAGGATTCCGACGGAAAGGTCGTGAAACACGAACGCCGCATCTTCAAGCCTGAGGATTTCGTGGTCAACATCGGCCCGCAGCACCCGGCAACTCACGGTGTGCTCCGTTTCCGCACCGCTGTTGACGGTGAGATCATCAAGAAAATCGACATATATCTCGGCTACATCCACCGTGGCGTGGAGAAAATCTGCGAGAAACTGACCTATCCGCAGACCCTCCATTTCATGGACCGTCTCGACTACTTCTCGGCACATCCCTACCACCACTGCATCTGTATGCTCATCGAGGAGGCTGCCGGAATCCAGATTTCACGCCGCGCACAGGTCATCCGCGTGCTGATGGATGAGCTTTCGCGTATCGCGTCACACTGTCTGTTCATCGGCACATACTGCATGGACCTCGGTGCGACCACGATGCTTTTCTACACGCTCCGTGTACGCGAGCAGATTCTCGACATCATGGAGAAGACTTGCGGCGCACGCATGACATTCAACTATGATTGCATCGGTGGAGTCATGCAGGATCTGCATCCCGATTTTGTCAAGGATGTCCACGCACTTCTTGATGCGCTTCCCGCAAACATCAAGGAATACAACAAGATATTCACCGGCAACGCGATTGCCAAGGGCCGTATGGAGAACATCGGTGTCCTTACACGCCACGATGCCATCTCGTGGTCAGTCACCGGTCCTAACGGACGTGGCTCAGGCTGGGCATGTGATGTCCGCAAGTGTGCTCCTTACAGCATCTATCCCGAGCTTGAGTTCGATGAGGTTGTCCGCGAGGAGGGCGATTCGATGGCGCGCTTCAAGGTGCGCATCGAGGAGATGATCCAGAGTGCGCGCATCATCTCGCAGCTCATCGACAATATCCCAGAGGGCGACTACTGCGTCAAGGTGCCTAAGGTGATCAAACTTCCCGTCGGTCACTGGTTCAAGATGGTCGAGGGATGTCGCGGCACATTCGGAATCTATCTTGAGAGCGACGGCACGGTCAATCCCTACCGTTTCAAGATTGCCCCGCCCTGTCTGCCCGCAGCCGCCGTGGTTGATCACATCACTGACGGTCAGAAGATTGCCGACCTCATCACAATCGGAGGCTCACTCGACTATATCGTTCCTGACATTGACCGCTGATTTGGAAAACAGACGGTCAATCTGCAATGGAATTTCCCTTTAAGTGTGAACTAATACAGAGAGAATAAAAAGTAATTTCATCAGACATTATGCAAGACCTTTCAGTCGGAACCGCATGGCTTCACTCCTTCCTCACAGACTATATCCCGGAGTGGGCGGCAGTCACCCTTGAGTGTCTGCTCATAGGCGTTGGCCTTATGCTCCTCTATGCAGTGCTTGCGCTTTTCTATATATTATTCGAGCGTAAGGTGTGTGCCTATTTCCAGTGCCGCCTCGGCCCTAACCGTGTAGGCCCTTGGGGCTTGATGCAGAGTATCGCCGATATGTTCAAGATTCTCATTAAGGAGCTCATCTCGCTGAACCATATCGACAAATTCCTGTTTGCCCTCGCCCCCTATCTCGTCATCATTGCCTCAATGCTTGCGTTTGCGGTGCTTCCGTGGGGCAACGGTCTGCAGATCATTGATTTCAATGTCGGCATTTTCTTCCTGCTTGCCGTATCGTCGATCGGTGTCCTCGGTATCCTGCTGGCAGGTTGGTCGTCAAACAATAAGTTTACCCTCATCGGCGCGCTCCGTTCGGGTGCGCAGATGGTCAGCTACGAGCTTTCGATGGGTCTCTGCGTCGTGACCATGGTCGTCATGGCTGGCACGATGTCAGTCACCGGCATTGTCGAGGCGCAGGACAATCTGTGGTTCATCTTCTCCGGTCATATCCCCGCAATCATCGCTTTCGTGATTTTCATGATTGCCGGTACGGCCGAGACCAACCGTGGCCCGTTTGACCTTCCTGAAGCCGAGAGTGAGCTTACCGCCGGCTACCATACGGAATATTCCGGTATCCACTTCGGTTTCTTCTATCTTGCCGAGTATCTCAACCTTTTCATTGTGTCGGGTGTCGCCGCCCTCCTGTTCTTCGGTGGCTGGATGCCGCTCCACATCCCCGGGTTTGATGCTTTCAACCATATAATGGACTACATCCCGTCGTTCATCTGGTTCATCGGCAAGGCCATTGTGCTCTCGTTCATCATTATATGGTTCAAGTGGACGTTCCCGCGTCTGCGCATCGACCAGCTCCTGACCCTCGAATGGAAATATCTCCTTCCGATCAACCTCTTTAACCTCGTGCTGATGGTGCTGATTGTGACCTTCGGCCTCTATCTCTGAAATCCTCAAAAACTATAACCCATACACGCAGCCTTTCTTCCCGACAAGGACTGCATGCCAAAAAATCTAAACACGATGAGTGAAAAATACGGCAAAATCGCCCAAGTCATCGGCCCGGTTGTCGATGTGATTTTTGAAGGTGATGACAACATCATCCCGCCCATCTATACCGCCCTAAGTGTCTCCAACGACAACGGTGCGCAGACTATCCTTGAGGTTGAGCAGCATATCGGAGAGGACACCGTCCGCTGCGTCTCGATGGAGAGTACTGACGGTCTTCGCCGTGGCATGCGTGTTGACAATCTTGAGCGTCCGATTGCCGTTCCTACCGGCGATCAGGTGAAAGGTCGTCTGCTCAACGTCCTCGGTGATTCAATCGACCGTCTGCCAGAACTCGAAAGGACCAACCTCCGTCCCATCCACCAGCCCGCCCCTAAGTTTGACGATCTGACAATCGGTACGGAAATCCTCTTTACGGGTATCAAAGTCATCGACCTTCTTGAGCCTTACAGCAAGGGTGGCAAGATCGGTCTGTTCGGTGGTGCCGGTGTCGGCAAGACCGTGCTCATCATGGAGCTTATCAACAACATCGCCAAAGGTCACAGCGGCTTCTCGGTGTTCACCGGTGTCGGCGAGCGTACCCGCGAGGGTAACGACCTCCTCCGTGAGATGATCGAGAGCGGTGTCATGAAGTATGGCAAGAAGTTTGAGGAAGGCATGGAGAAAGGCGAGTGGAATCTTGCCGACGTTGACATGGATCAAGTTGCCCAGTCGCAGGCCACCCTCGTATTCGGTCAGATGAACGAACCGCCGGGCGCACGTCTCCGCGTGGCTCTTTCCGGTCTGACGGTTGCCGAGCAGTTCCGCGACCAGGATGGCGGCGGTAAGGACATCCTCCTGTTCATCGACAACATCTTCCGTTTCACTCAGGCCGGTTCAGAGGTGTCGGCACTTCTTGGACGAATGCCGTCGGCTGTGGGTTATCAGCCTACACTCGCTTCCGAGATGGGTGCCCTCCAGGAGCGCATCACTTCAACCAAAAACGGATCAATCACCTCGGTGCAGGCCATCTACGTGCCTGCCGACGACTTGACTGACCCCGCGCCTGCCACCACGTTCAGCTTCCTTGACGCGACCACGGTGCTCTCACGTAAGATTTCAGAGCTCGGCATCTATCCCGCCGTTGACCCGCTGGAGTCCACTTCGCGAATCCTTGACCCCAACATCATCGGTGAGGACCACTACAATACGGCTCAGGCTGTCAAGCAGCTTCTCCAGAAGTACAATGAGCTTCAGGACATCATCGCCATCCTTGGTGTCGATGAACTTTCCGATGACGATAAGCTCGTCGTGTCGCGTGCACGCCGTGCGCAGCGATTCCTCTCGCAGCCGTTCCACGTTGCAGAGCAGTTCACGGGTCTTCCCGGTGTGATGGTGCCTCTGAGCGAGACCATCCGTGGATTCAAGATGATTCTTTCCGGCGAAATGGACGAGTATCCCGAACAGGCATTCCTCAATGTCGGCACAATCGACGAAGCCATCGAGAAGGGCAAGAAACTTCTCGCTGAGGTGGCCAAGTAACGAAAGTCGGCCGCATCCCGCTATAAAAATCCAATAAAGTCTCTCACAATCATCAGCAGACAAAGCAATGACACTCAAAATCATATCGGCTGAAGACATAGTCTTCCAGGGTGAGGTGAAGGTGGTTCACCTTCCGGGTTCCATGGGCGCGTTCACCGTTCTCCCCGGCCACGCTTCTCTGATTTCAACCCTCACGCCAGGCGACATTCGCTATACGTCGGCTGACGGTGAGGAACATAAAGCCACTGTCGGTGGCGGAATAGTTGATGTCGATTCAAACATTGTCTCAGTCTGCATATATTAACTCATGGTGACGATGAAAAGAAACATATTCACGGCGTTGCTCCTTGCCATCATTGCTCTGGTGGTCCCGATGCAGGCGGCTGCTTCCGAGAAGCAGGCGGCTGACTCCACCGCTCATGAGAGCGAGGGCGTTGACGCGCAAGGTATCATTTTCGAGCATCTCGGCGACCGCTATGGCTGGGAAGTGCCCTTCAATCACCATAAGTCCATCCCCCTCCCCATCATCGTGTGGGGGTCTGACGGACTGCATGTGTTCTCGTCATCACGTGTCGAGCATGGTGCTGTGTGGCGCGACGGCAATGCCGAGTTCAAGGTTGCCGGCAAGGACAGCCCCTACAAAGGTAAGGTTGTCGAGATTGTCAACGGCGAGGAGGTCAAACCCGTCATCGACATATCCATCACCAAGAATGTGTGTGGAATTTTCATTGCTGTCATTCTTGTGATATGGGCAATCCTCGACGTGGCCCGCTGGCACAGGACCCAGGGCATGAAGGGTCCGCGCAAGATGACCGGTGCGATTGAGTTTGTCATCCTGTTCATCTATGACGGTGTCATCAAACCGACATTGAAGACCAAGGCCAACAAGTTCGCCCCCTATCTTCTGACAGTGTTCTTCTTCATCCTCGTGATGAACCTGCTCGGACTCATCGTGATTTTCCCCGGTGGTGCGAATCTCACCGGCAATATAGCCGTCACCCTCGTGCTTGCGATTCTGACTTTCCTCATCACCAATATTTTCGCTACAAGGCACTATTGGAAGGAAATCTTCAACCCCGATGTCCCCTGGTGGCTCAAGTGGCCTCTGCCCATCATGCCCATCATCGAGATATTCGGTATCTTCACCAAGCCGGCAGCGTTGACTGTCCGTCTGTTCGCCAACATGATGGGTGGTCACATGATTGTCATCGTGCTCACGCTCCTCATCTTCATCTTCGCAGCGATGGGACCGGCGGTGACCGGTGCGACAGCCGTCGTCAGCATCATCTTCTCGGTGTTCATGCTTCTGATTGATGTGCTTGTCAGCTTCATCCAGGCCTACGTGTTCACCATGCTCTCCACTCTCTTTATCGCTCTCGGTCAGGAGGACGGTCATCATGAGGAACATAAGAAGGAAACCGCGACGGAGGCTGCTCCCGGGCAGGTTCCGGCTTCAACAAATCCCGCATAAATTAAAATATCAAAAATAAAATCAAACCCTTTAATCTCCCGCAATTATGTTAGCAATGATTTTAGCAGCTATCGAAGGAACTCTCGGCATCGGTGTGTGCATCGGTGCAGCAATCGCAGCAATTGGTGCCGGTATCGGCATTGGTAAAATCGGTGGCTCTGCCATGGAAGCTATTGCCCGTCAACCCGAATCGACCGGCGATATCCGTAGTAACATGATCGTAATCGCCGCCCTCATCGAAGGTGTGGCCCTCTTTGCTGTCATCGTTTGTATCCTCGCAATGTTTGTGGGCTAATCCAAACTTCAATCGTTTGAAAGTATGGAACTTTTCACGCCTGACACCGGCTTGGTATTCTGGATGTTCGTGTCGTTTGCCATCCTCTTCTTCATTTTGTGGAAGTGGGGCTGGCCGGCGATCATGAAAGGGGTATCTGACCGGGCCGACCTCATCGACAAGGGTGTGGAGTATGCTCAAAATGCCAAACAACAGCTTGACCATGCCCGCGAAGAGGCGGATAAATACATAGCCGACGCACGTCGCCAGCAGGCCGACATGCTGCGCGAGGCCGACAGGATGAAGTCGCAGATCATCGACGAAGCCCGCACCGCCGCGCAGTCAGAGGCCAAGAAGGTGATGGATGCCGCCAAAGTGTCTATCGAACAGGAACGCAAGCAAGCCGAACAGCAGTTCCGCAACGAGGTCTCATCTTTCGCCCTCGACATCGCCCAGAAGGTTGTCCGCAACCAGATGAAGGACGAGAAGGCCCAGGAGAAGCTCGTCAGCTCCCTGCTCGATGAGATGGAGAAACAGAATTGATGTGCCATCGCTCCCCGGCAGGACTGCTCCACGCCGGGGAGATGACGGCCTCCGCAATCCTTCCTCCCGCCCTGCTCCTCAGATTTAAATTAACTCTATTCAGATTACTCATCCTCTAAGGCTCTCATCTCCACGCAATGAACCAAGGTCTCATCCCCAGCCGCTACGCAAAGGCTCTTTTCGAGTTCGCTTCCGAAAAGGGTGACGATGCACGCATCTACGAGCTGATGCACACACTCGAAGGCTCGTTTGCCGCCGAGCCGTCGCTTCAGCAGGCCGTGGCCAATCCCTTTATCCCCGCGCCTGACAAGGTGAAACTTCTCACTTCGGCTGCCGGCGCCTCGGACAAGGATGATGTCTATGCCCGTTTCCTGAAACTCCTGGCCGAAAACAATCGCCTCGACGTTTCGCGCGACATAGCTCTCGCCTATATGAAAATCTACCGTAGCGAGCACCGCATTTACCTTGTGACGGTCACTTCGGCCGCTCCCATGGGTGCAGCTGAGGAGGATCGTCTGAAATCGCTCATCGAGCGTCACCTCGACGGCGGCACGATGGAGTATCACCATCGCGTTGACCCTGACCTGATCGGTGGCTTTACGGTCATGATCAACAACGAGAAGCTCGATGCTTCCGTGGCCGATGAGCTGAAGCAATTGCGCATAAAACTTTTAAGCAACTAACCATTTTCACACCCAATATATTTACCAATGATTAACCCAAGCGAGATTTCTCAGGTATTAAAACAGCAACTCGAGAATATCAACTCCAAGGTCTCATTTGAGGAGACCGGAGTGGTCCTTGAAGTTGGCGACGGAGTGGCCCGCGTCTATGGTCTCGACAACGTCTGCGCCAACGAGCTTGTAGAATTTGAAAACGGAGTGAAAGGTGTGGCCCTCAACCTTGAGGAGAGTAATGTAGGTGTCATCCTGCTCAACAATATCAATACCGTGACCGAGAACATGACTGTGAAACGCACCGGCGAGATTGCATCAATCCACGTGGGCGACGGTCTGTTCGGACGCGTCATCAACGTCCTCGGTGAGCCCATCGACGGTCGCGGCCCAATCCAGGGCGATCTGCTCCCCATGCCTCTCGAACGCAAGGCTCCCGGTGTAATTTTCCGCCAGCCTGTGAAGCAGCCTCTGCAGACCGGTCTGAAAGCCATCGACTCTATGGTACCCATAGGCCGTGGTCAGCGTGAGCTTATCATCGGTGACCGCCAGATCGGCAAGACAGCCATCGCCATCGACACCATCATCAACCAGCGTGCCGGCTTCGAGGCCGGGAAGCCCGTCTACTGTATCTACGTGGCCATCGGTCAGAAAGCATCATCCGTGGCAGCCACCGTCGAGACTCTCCGCCAGCACGGTGCGCTCGACTACACTGTCGTTGTCGCCGCCACTGCTGCCGACTCGGCTTCGATGCGCTACTATGCACCTTTTGCCGGTGTGGCAATCGGCGAATATATCCGCGACACCGGTCGCGACGCCCTCATCGTCTACGATGACCTCTCAAAGCAGGCCGTGGCCTACCGCGAGATTTCGCTCATCCTCAAGCGTCCCTCAGGTCGCGAGGCTTATCCGGGTGACATCTTCTATCTCCACAGCCGTCTGCTCGAACGTGCCGCCAAAATCATCGACAACCAGCAGGTAGCCGAGCAGATGAATGACCTCCCCGCATCGCTCAAGGACAAAGTGAAGGGCGGAGGCTCGCTCACCGCGCTTCCTATCATCGAGACTCAGGCCGGCGACGTTTCAGCCTACATCCCGACCAACGTTATCTCAATCACCGACGGTCAGATCTTCCTTGAGACTGCACTTTTCAACCGAGGCATCCGTCCGGCCATCAACGTGGGTATCTCCGTGTCGCGTGTCGGCGGTAACGCTCAGATCAAGTCAATGAAGAAGGTGGCAGGTACGCTCAAGATTGATCAGGCCCAGTTCCGCGAGCTTGAGTCGTTCACCAAATTCGGTGGTGACATCGACCCCGTGACCGCGCGCACCATCGACAAAGGCCGCAAGAACGAACGCCTCCTCATCCAGCAGCAGTACTCGCCGATGAAGGTCGAGGACGAGGTTGCCGTGATTTTCTGCGGAACCAAGGGTCTGCTTGAGAATGTGCCTCTCGACAAGGTGGCCGAGTTTGAGAAGAACTTCCTTCAGCTCGTCAACACCAAGTATCCTGAAGCACTTGAGGCCATCCGTGCCGGTAAACTTGACGACGACACCACCCGCAAGCTCACCGAGGCTGCCGCCGAGATTTCAGGATCATACAAATAAAGACTTTTCGCTGATGACTTCATGCCGCGTCTCCAAGGCATGAAGTCATCACAAAACAAAAATATAATCATATCACTGACAGTCAGATACCACTATGGCTACATTACGCGAACTTAAAGGACGAATAGGCTCCGTGGCTTCGAGTGAGAAAATCACTGGTGCCATGAAGATGATTTCCTCGGCCAAGATGCACCGCGCCGAGTCTGATCTCCGCCGTCTCCTGCCCTTCCGCCAGCAGATTGAGAATATCATCGGCAACCTTCTGTCGGCCGATGCGGAGTTCTCGTCGCCTCTAACCGTCGAGCGTGAGGTCAACAATATTGCCGTCGTGGTCTTAGGCTCGGACGACGGTCTTTGCGGTGCCTATAACATCAACATCTTCAAGGTGCTCCTCTCCACTATCCGTGGCTATCGTGCCAAGTATGGTGATTCAGCGAGGATCACGGTGATGCCTGTCGGACGCAAGATGCTCAAGGCCGCCGGCCGTCTCTCGCTCCCCGGCGTGAGCGTTGAGGCTCCCGAGGGTGTCGATTCCAAGTCGGACGGCAATGCCGTCAAGGCTTTCACCCGTCGTCTTGAAGACCGTTTCATTGCTCAGGACTTCGACCGTGTCGAGCTTCTGTACATGAATTTCCAGTCAGTGAGCCGTCAGCGACCCAAATGCGACACCTTCCTCCCCGTCAGCCCGGAGTCATTCTCCTCTGACGGAATCAAGGCTCTGTGTCGCCCGTATATTTTTGAGCCGGATGCCGCCACCATCTTCGTCTCGGTGCTCCCGATGTTTCTCCTCGCCGTCATGCAGGAGATTTTCACCGAAAACCGTGCATCGGAGCAGGCCGCCCGAATCATGGCCATGCAGAGTGCCAACGACAACGCGAAGAAACTTCTCGAACAGCTTCAGCTCGAATACAACAAACTGCGCCAGCAGAGCATCACGACCGAACTTCTTGACATTGTCGGCGGTCAGGTCAAGGACAATTAACCGCCCGCATAAGTCACATCCACGAATTAAACAAGCACATCAGAATATATTTAAACCGACATGGGAAGTGTAAAAGAGTATTTCTCAAATCTTGGCTCCGGAATCGCAAGCCTTATCAAGGGTATGCAGGTGACCGGTAAGGAATTTGTCACACCCAAAATAACCGAGGAGTATCCCGACAACCGCGACAATCTGCCGGTGGCTGACCGCTTCAGGGCCATCCTGACCCTCAAGTATGACGACCAGGGCAATCACAAGTGCATCGCATGCGGCACATGTGAGCGTGTCTGCCCTAACGGGACCATCTCGCTCGGAATCAAGACCGTCGATACATGGGACGGTAAGAAGAAAAAGAAACTCGACAAGTATATCTATGACCTCGGAAGCTGTACGTTCTGTCAGCTCTGTGTCACTAACTGTCCGACCGACGCTCTTGAGTTCAGCAATGATTTCGAGCAGGCCGTCTTCACCCGTGGCAAACTTGTCAAGCAGCTCAACTATCTTCCCGAGAAGGAGGAGCCGCAGCCATCCCCCGAGGAGATTGCCCGCATGAAGGCTGAGAAAGAGGCCAAGATTGCCGCTGCCAAAGCCGCAGCCGAGGCTAAGAAGGCCGCCGCAGCCGGTGCCGCTCCCAAGGCCGAAGCTCCCGCCGCCGCTGCCAAACCTGCGGAGTCCGCAGCCAACGATGCCGCAGCCAAGGCTCTTGCCGCCGCAGCCGGCGACCCCGTCAAGGAGGCCAAGATCCGTGCCGCTCTCGAAAAAGCCGCAGCCCTCAAGGCGCAGCGTGAGGCAGGCAAGGCTCCCGAGGCTAAATAACAGCTAAATTAATTACTATCACAGTATATGGAATCAGTAGGAAGTACAATTTGTTACTGGATAATCGTCCTGGCGATTGTCATCTTTTCGGTACTGACTGTCACCACGCGCAAGATTCTGCGTGCGGCCACATATCTGCTTTTCGTGCTTTTTGCCACCGCTGCCCTCTACTTCAAGCTCGACTATGAGTTTCTCGGCACGGTGCAGATTGCTGTCTATGCCGGAGGTATAGTGGTCCTGTTCGTGTTTGCGATTCTGCTCACCACACGTCCCGGTGATAACAGTCAGCAGTTAACTTCAAGGAAGAAACTCCTCGGTCTTGTGGGCGCGGTAGCCACAGCCGGTGCCTGCGCATGGGCTTTGAGCTCGCGCTGCGCCGACCTTTTCACCTCGCTCCCGGCCATGTCCAACCCCACGATGCACCGCATCGGCGAGGCCATGCTCGGAACAGGCTATGAGCAATATCTTCTTCCTTTCGAGGCTGTCAGTGTGTTGTTACTCGCATGTATAATCGGTGGTGTCGTCATCGCCCGTAAACGCTAATCATATTTCCTGCCATGGATATTACTTTGATCTGGTATCTCATTCCGTCGCTCGTGATGTTCTGCTGTGGGGTCTATGGCTTCCTCACGCGCCGCAACATGATTGCCATGCTCATCTCGCTTGAGCTGATGCTCAATGCTGTCGATATTAATTTCGTGGTCTTCAACCGCTATTTCTTCCCCTCATCGATGGAGGGATGGATGTTCACCCTCTTCGGCATCGCTATCGCTGCCGCTGAGACTGCGCTTGCCATCGCCATCATCGTCAATCTGTTCAGGGTAAGCAAGAATATTGATGTCCGCGACGTAACCAAAATGAAAAATTAATCACGCCCTATGGATATTACAATACCTATTCTTATATTGGCCATCCCGCTGTTCATGTTCGTGTTTCTCGGACTTGCGGGTGTCAAGATGAGCCATAAACTCGCCGGTACTCTCGGTACTCTCGGCATGGGAACCGTGTTGGTCTTGTCCTATTACACGGCGTTTGTCTATTATTTTTCCGGAAGTCCTGAGTTTATCGACGGCACGACCCGCCTCCAGTGTGTGGTCTTCAACCAGACGTGGCTTCAGTTCACCCCGATGCTTGCCATCAAGCTCGGTTTCCTGCTTGACCCGATTTCAGCCATGATGCTTATCGTCATCCCGACGATTTCGTTCATGGTACATGTCTACTCGCTCGGCTACATGCACGGCGAGAAGGGTTTCCAGCGTTACTACGCGTTCCTTTCGCTGTTCAGTTTCTCGATGCTCGGTCTCGTCGTTGCAACCAACATATTCCAGATGTATATCTTCTGGGAGCTTGTGGGTGCATCCTCATTCCTGCTCATCGGTTTCTTCTACACACTTCCTTCTGCGGTCTCCGCATGTAAGAAGGCGTTCATCGTCACCCGCTTCGCTGACCTCGGCTTCCTGATCGGTATCCTCATCCTGTCGTTCTACACCCAGCAGCTCGACTTCCTGCCGATGACTCAGAATCCTCAGGGTGTCCTTTCGTGCTTCGGTGGCGCGACATTCATGGGAGCTTCGGTGCTCACGTGGGCTCTCGTGTTGATCTTCACCGGCGGTATGGGTAAGTCAGCCATGCTTCCTCTCCACATCTGGCTCCCCGATGCGATGGAAGGCCCGACGCCTGTGTCGGCCCTCATCCATGCCGCAACGATGGTCGTGGCAGGTGTCTACCTCGTTGCCCGGCTTTTCCCGCTCTACATGCTTGAGGATGCAGCTCTGATGTTTGTCACCGTAGTCGGTGCCGCCACTGCGTTCTATGCCGCGATGGTTGCGTGTGCGCAGATCGACATCAAGCGAATCCTCGCCTTCTCGACAATCTCGCAGATTGCGTTCATGATGGTTTCGCTTGGAGTTGCGTCAAAGAATGATGTCGCCATCCATGAGGGTCTCGGCTACATGGCTTCGATGTTCCATCTGTTCACCCACGCGATGTTCAAGGCTCTCCTGTTCCTCGGTGCAGGTTCGCTCATCCACGCAGTCCACTCCAACAATTATACCGCTATGGGTGGTCTCCGGAAATATATGCCCATCACTCATATCACATTCCTTATCGGCTGTCTTGCCATCGCGGGTATACCCCCGTTTGCAGGATTCTTCTCAAAGGATGAGATCCTGTCGGCTTGCTTCGCCAACAATACCTTCTGGGGCGTGTGGATGATGATGGTTGCCGGAATGACCGCGTTCTATATGTTCCGTATGTACTTCCTCGTGTTCTGGTGGAACAATCCCGACTACGAGAAGGAACACCACGGTCATCTCCCCCACGATCCGGGCATTGCGATGACTCTGCCTCTGATTTTCCTTGCGGCTGTGGCCACCGTCGCCGGCTTCATACCTTTCGGTCAGCTTGTGACTTTTGACGGGCATGAATATCACATCCACATCAATTGGGCTGTGGCCGGAATTTCAATCGCCGTCGCTTGCTGCGGAATCTTCTTCGCGATGTGGCTATACTTCAAGCAGAACGACAAGCCCAAACGCATGGCTGACTCCTGCCGTTGGCTGTGGACCGCCGCTCACCGCCGCTTCTACTGGGATGAGATTTATCTGTTCATCACCCGCCGTATCATCTTCGACGGCATCTGCAAGCCGATCGCATGGTTTGACCGTCATGTGATTGACGGAACAATGAACGGTCTCGCTTTCGTGACCAACAAGGCTTCCGTCGCCATCAAGGGCTTCCAGAGCGGCAAGGTGCAGATGTATATATGGTGGTATCTGATGGGTGCTGTCGTCCTTGGTCTCATTGTTGCAGTGTGTGTCCTCTGAATCTGTCAATCAAGTAGCTGAAATTTATAGTAACGATATGTTTTCCAATATATTAATTTACTTTGTGGTGATTCCCCTGCTCATGTTGCTGGGGCTCGCCCTCTGCAGGAATATAAAGCAGATCCGCGCAGTGGCCGTCGTGGGTTCGGTGGCATTGACCGCCCTCTCGATTTGGCTTCTCGTTGACTATCTCGCCCTCCGTGCTGCCGGAGCTGACGCTCCGATGCTTTGGGTTGACTCATGGCAGTGGTTCGCACCGCTCAACATCAACCTTGCGGTCGGTGTGGATGGAATCTCAATCGCGATGCTCATCCTCACAGGTTTCATCCTCATAACCGGCAGCTTCGCCTCGTGGGAGATTCCGCAACCCAAGGAATTTTTCCTTTGGCTCATCCTCCTTTCGACGGGTGTCTACGGTTTCTTCATCTCGATTGACCTTTTCACAATGTTCATGTTCTATGAGGTCGCACTTATCCCGATGTATCTTCTCATCGGTGTGTGGGGCAGCGGCAACAAAAACTACTCGGCAATGAAGCTGACGCTCATGCTCATGGGTGGTTCCGCATTCCTCATGCTCGGTCTCATCGGCATATACTATCATTCAGCACCCGAGGGAATGCCTCTGACGTGGAACATTCTCCAGATTGCCGAGTATGATGCCATCAGCCACGGCTGGCAGAGCTTCCTGTTCCCCATGACGTTTGTCGGCTTCGGTGTCCTCGGTGCCATGTTCCCGTTCCACACATGGTCGCCCGACGGTCACGCCTCAGCCCCGACAGCGGTGTCAATGCTCCATGCAGGTGTGCTCATGAAGCTCGGTGGTTACGGATGTTTCCGTGTGGCCATCTATCTCATGCCCCACGCCGCCAATGAGCTTGCCTGGATCTTCCTTATCCTCACAGGTATCTCGGTTGTCTACGGAGCGTTCAGCGCATGTGTGCAGAATGACCTCAAGTACATCAATGCATATTCATCCGTCTCCCACTGCGGTCTGGTGCTTTTCGCAATCCTTATGCTCAACACCACTGCGATGACCGGTGCGATTATGCAGATGCTCTCCCACGGTCTCATGACAGCCCTTTTCTTTGCGCTTATCGGTATGATTTACGGTCGTACACACACCCGCGACATCCGCGAGATGGGCGGTATGATGCAGATCCTGCCTTACCTCTCTGTTTGCTATGTGATTGCAGGTATGGCTTCGCTCGGTCTGCCGGGTCTGTCAGGTTTCGTAGCCGAAATGACTATTTTCGTCGGATCGTTTGAACATGCCGACCTTTTCCACCGCGTGTTTGTAATCGTGGCTTGCAGCTCAATCGTCACCACGGCTGTCTATATCCTCCGCGTGGTCGGCAAACTCCTCTATGGTCCCGTCTATGACGAGCACCACATGACCCTCACCGACGCAAAGTGGTGGGAACGCGTCGCTACCGCCACCCTCATTGTCTGTGTGGCATGTATCGGTCTTTTCCCCAACTTCTTCGCTGACCTTATCAAGTTCACTTTCAGCCCTGAGATTTTCACTGTAATAGGTCTGAACTAATCATGGATTAATAGCAATGGATTACTCACAGTTTTTAGCACTCAAGCAGGAAATAGGATTGTTAATCGTATTCCTATTAGTCTTCCTCTACGACACATTTTCCGACAAGAAAGGCTCAGCCGCCGTCCCCGGAATCGCATGTGTGTTAATGGCCCTTCAGGTCATAGCAGGATTCTGTCCGGCTCTCAGGGTATCGGAATCGGCATTCGCAGGAATGTATGTCACCACTCCGACCATCGTTGCAATCAAGAACATACTCAATGTCGGCACCTTGATTGTCCTCATCCAGTCGCTCAAGTGGGCCAACTCAGAGTTTGTCGCCATCCGTCGCGGCGAATTCTATGAGCTGACGCTGCTGACGCTTTTCGGAATGTATCTGATGATTTCGAGCCGTCATTTCCTCATGTTCATCATCGGTCTTGAGACAGCGTCGCTTCCGCTCTGCGCTCTTGTCGCTTTCGACAAGAATCGCTATGAGAGCCACGAGGCAGCCATCAAATATGTACTGACAGCCGTATTCTCATCGGCAATCCTTCTGATGGGTCTGTCGTTTGTCTATGGCATTGCCGGCACGCTCTACTACGGCGGCATCGCCTCGGCCATCAACGGTCAGATGGGTGTCATGCTCGCGGTCGCTCTTGCGTTTGTGATGGCAGGTTTCGGATTCAAGATTTCGCTTGTCCCCTTCCATCTTTGGACTGCCGACGTCTATCAAGGTGCGCCCACTTCGGTGACCTCCTATCTCTCGGTCATCTCTAAGGGTTCGGCTGCATTCGCTTTCCTCGTCGTTCTGACCCAGGTGTTCGGTTCGGTCTACGAGGCTGCATGGGAATGGATGCTCTATGGTCTCATCATCCTCACCATCACAATCGGCAACCTCTTTGCGATGCGTCAGAAGAACATGAAGCGTTTCCTTGCGTTCTCGTCCATCTCGCAGGCCGGCTACATCATGCTTGCAATTGTCGGCGACAATGCAATGGGTGTCTCAGCCCTCATGTTCTACACGCTTGTCTACATCTTCTCCAACCTCGCCGCCTTCGGTGTGATCGGGGCTATCGAGAATGCCACCGGCAAGCTCAACATGGATGATTACAACGGTCTCTACAAGACAAACCCCCGTCTGTCGTTCACGATGATGCTCGCGATGTTCTCGCTTGCAGGCATCCCGCCGTTCGCCGGATTCTTCAGCAAGTTCTTCGTGTTCACCTCCACACTCAGCGCGACCAATTCTGCCGCACTCTATGTCCTCGTGCTCATCGCCCTCATCAACACCATCATCTCCCTCTACTACTATCTGCTTGTTGTGAAGGCAATGTTTATCAACGACAGTGAGACTCCGATTGCAACATTCCGCTCGGCTTGTTCCGAACGCGCCGGCATGTGGGTTTGTGTTGCAGGAATCATCGGTCTGGGTATCGTCAGCTACTTCTACGATTATCTCCTCACGGTGGTTGGCTGATCCGGCTCAGAATCTGAAATATTATTAAAAAATATTTAAACTATCTCCGGCTGCACGGCGTTTTGCTTGCAGTCGGAGATTGCTAATGAAGACATATCTGACTTTTGCAAAAGATTATACCGGGATTATACGGACATACAAAAAAACAGACTCGACCATGTTTCCATCATCACCAGGCCCTATCGGCGTTTTTGATTCAGGCTACGGTGGCCTGACTATCCTCAAAGAAATTCGTGAGGCTCTCCCCGAATATGACTACATCTATCTCGGCGACAATGCGCGCACTCCTTACGGCACACGTTCATTTGACGTGGTCTATGAATTCACGCGTGAGGCGGTTGAGGCTCTGTTTGCCCGTGGTTGCCATCTCGTCATCCTTGCCTGCAATACGGCCTCGGCAAAAGCCCTCCGCTCCATCCAGCAGAAAGACCTGCCGGGTTGGGACAGTTCGCGACGTGTGCTCGGGGTGATAATCCCGACCGTCGAGGTGCTCGGCTCAATCAGCAAGAATGGAAATATCGGTGTCCTCGGCACTCCGGGGACGGTAAGTTCCGGGACATACGACATAGAGATCGCTAAATTTTTCCCGCAGTTCCGCACCGTCTCGGTTGAGTGTCCCATGTGGGTACCGCTTGTCGAGAACCGGGAGTATGACTCGCCCGGGGCCGACTATTTTGTCGAGAAATATGTCGAGCAGCTTTTCGCCGAGGAGCCTGACATCGACACCATTATCCTCGGCTGTACCCACTATCCGCTCTTGCTCGACAAAATCCGCAGACAGGTGGCGGGACGTGCCATGATAGTGACCCAAGGTGAACTCGTGGCGGCAAGTCTGGTCGATTATCTCAAACGTCACCCTGAGATGGATGCCAAATGTACCCGGGGTGGGACATGCACCTATCTGACAACAGAGAATCCCGACAAATTCATGTCGCTGGCCGGCACATTCCTCAGCACTACCGTCAAGGCTCAGCACGTCACGCTCTGACGTAACGGATACAACATCCATTCATCACACATCATCCCGTCATTCTCCGAAATTTGCCCATGTCTATCGCTTGCCGACGAAATCTCGTAATTGTAACCATAATCTCTCTTGTGAATCTTCTGTCCGGCTGCTCGACGGACAGCGCATACGTCAAGACATTATCCGGGCAGTTATATGTCGATATTGATATTGACAAGACATTCGTCTATCCGGATGGGACGGTCATCGCGGGGATGGATTTCTCTGCGCCCGCCATTGATTCGGTCAGCCTCTCCATCCATTCGCTCGTGGGTGGTTTTTCGCATGTCTGGACATCTTTCCCGGAGTTTCCCCAGGGCGACCTCTACATTGAGGGCACATATCACCTCTATGCCTCCTATCGTGACGGCATGGAGGGCTTCGGTAAGGCAGCTTATTCCGTCGGGACAAATGTCGATGTAATCGCATCGAGGACCGTGGATGAGAAGCTCACGCTCCGTCCTGCCTCCACTGCCAATGTCGTGCGCATGTCAGAGGCTTTCGCTTCATATTTCACCTCTGTCCATGCCTATCTTCACTCCGAGGGTGGTGACTACCATGACTGTGCCGGACGGGAGGATGAAATCCTCTATCTGCTTCCCGGAAAGACATCGCTCTATCTCCTCCTGACTATGCCGGACGGTACTGTCGCGGGCTACACGGCGGCTGAGGTGACCGATGCGCGTGCCGCCACATTCTATCAGTATGACCTTTCGCTTGATTTTGACAATGACACGCCGGTGGTGAGCTGCACGGTCGATTCATCGGTGTGGTCACAGGCGCTGACTGCAGAATTTCTTTCGGCAGCCCCGCCTGTGATTAGCCCCGGCGGCTGGATGCCGGACCGTGTTTTTGTGCTTCCTGAGGGTGAAGTGCCCGATGAACCGGTCAATGTGACTGTAAGATCATCGTCACCGCTCAAGCACCTCAACATGACGGTCAATTCACCCTATCTCAACTCTGTGGGGGTGCCCGGACAATGCGACCTCCTCAATCTGACTGACGGACAGCGCGAGACTCTCAAGGCATATGGCTTGAAATGGACGGTGACGGAGAATGGTGCAGAAGTTGAACTTGCGGATTTCCTCGGCAGCCTTGTGTTTCTCAACGAATCGCAGTCCATGACGGCAATAGGTTTTATGGCTGAGGATGCACAGGGGCGCGTGGGTGAACCGTTGACTCTCACTGTCCGCACAACGCCGATGGATATCAGCGTGGTCTCCGTGCCTGATGTCATGGTGTGGACCACGACAGCCGAGATAAATGTATCCACAATCGCCGATGACTTTGCCCCCCATGTCGCCATAGAGCTTCTTGATGATAACGGCAAATGGAATGTGACCGACATACAGTCTGTGACGGAGACAACCGAGGGGCTGTACAATATCCGTTTCACCATCCCGGAGGGGAGCGGCGTGATTAATGCGCGCCTGCTCTACTGTCAGGAGGCGCGCGCGGATGTGGTCATCGGACGCTATATGCCTTCATTCACTCTCGATGTCGATGCATTCGCTACCTACGGCTGCGTGAGAGTGCGGACGGCCGACGAGTCAGTGCTCCCGATAATTGTCAAGAATCTCGAAATATACCTCAACAATCAGCGCGCAGCCGTGCTCGCCCGCTACACTGATACCTCAATCATTGTCATCACCGGTCTCACGCCATCGACGAACTACGCGCTCACCTCGACCATGATGGACAATCCGTCAAAGGAGGATTTCACTTCCGTAATCAAATTCACGACAGAATCCACACCTAGTCTCCCCAATGCTGACTTCGAGCACCGCAAGGAGGGCTGCTATTACAGCTCGCTTCCATGCGGCGGACGCTACTCACAGACGACGGTGGCAATTTTCAACTGGCAGAACCATCAGACCATTGACCAGCAGGTGCCGCGTGAATGGGCAAACACCAATGCAAAGACATTCTCGCGGAAAAGCGCGAATCACAACACATGGTACATGCAGCCGTCCGTGTTCAGCGTCCCGGGCGACACGGAGGAGGCCAGTTACGCCGTCTGCCTTCGGAGCGTGGCGTTTGACCTGGATGGACAGATAATCCCGGATTATACACAGACCGGGACACCATATCTGAAATATTCACCCATCATCCCGGAAATCTCATCGCGTGCGGCAGGTAAATTATTCCTCGGCTCATATTCATTCGACCCATCGACATGCACAGAGACCTATGACGACGTGGTTGATTGGCGTTCGCGCCCCATGTCGCTCAGCGGTTACTACAAATACAGTCCCTCTCTGTCCAATACCTCGGACTATGGTCTTGCCATAATAGAGGTCTATGGTGATATTGACGGCAAGAGGCAGGTGATAGGGTCGGCTGTGGCGCATCTGCCCGTGTCAAACAGCTACACGGCATTCAAAGCTTCGCTCACCTACATGCATTTCGGTGTCAAGGCCACTGGACTAAAGGTCATGTTCGCATCCTCAAACACAATCGGCACGATTGAGGAGGAGACGCGTGGTGTCGTCACCACTCCTGATGCTGTCACCGGCTGCTCGCTCGGCAGCACGCTGTGGCTCGACGGGATAAATCTCTCGTACTAAATATATTCAAAAAATAAGGCTCACATGAAAAAAATCATCTTTCTGGTTCTTATCTCTTTCGCTGCGTCCTCTCTCATGGCTGAGGCTGCATCGCGCGACATCAAGGATATATTGAAGGCTGTAAACAAGACTGCTGCGACCTCCACCGACTCGGCTGCCACAACTCAGAGCAACGGAGGCGGACTCGGGTCTTTGCTTTCGGGCGTGGCTAATAAGTTCGGTATCGGCGCATCCTCGCTGACAGTCGAGAAGATTGCCGGAAGATGGAATTACTCCGGTCCGGCAGTGTCGTTCAAGAGCGACAATCTCCTTCTGAAAGCCGGTGGAGCCGCTGCGGCAACGCAGGTCGAGGCGAAACTTGCACCCTACTATAAGACCGTCGGTTTCACTTCACTCGTCTTGACAATCGAACAGGATTCAACGTTCACCTTCAAGGCCGGATTGATCAATCTCAGCGGCAATATCACCAAGGAGGAATCGGCGGAAAATTTCACTTTCCATTTCAAGGCTCTCGGCAAAGTCAACGTCGGGTCGATGGAGTCGTACATAGTGATGAACGGTGAAACGATGGAACTGACTTTCGATGTCAGCGGTCTCATGTCGCTCATCGATAAAGCCGGGAAACTGACGGGTAAGACAAGCCTGAAAGCTGTCTCGGCGATTCTCAACAAGTATGACGGCATGACAGCCGGCTTTGAGCTGAAACGGCAACAGAAAACACAAAAGTAACTAATAAATAAGATTAAACCATGGAAAATTTATCAATTTACGGGAAAATAGAGAGCGCGATAGTCACTGTCCGTGGACAGCGTGTCATACTTGACTCGGATGTCGCTCAGTTGTATGGATTGGAGACAAAACGTGTCAATGAGGCTGTCAGGAATAATCCTGACAAATTCCCGGACGGCTACATTATATTGCTTGACAGCAGTGATTTAAAGGGTTTGCGGTCGAAATTTTCGACCGCAAATCTCTCAGCGAAGTCCCGCGTAATGCCCAAAGCGTTTACCGAAAAGGGATTGTACATGCTGGCGACAATCCTCAAAAGCCCGGTCGCAACCCGGACCACAATCGGCATTGTCGAGACGTTTGCAAAAATGCGGGAATTGTCCCGCAACCTGTCGGCGCTGACAGCCCAGCCCGACGAGAGCCGACGCAAGACACTCATGGAGCAGAGCGGTGAGCTTCTTTCCGACCTTCTTGACGATGAGCTGTCGGCGACCGACTCAGAGACCGCACTGGAGCTGAATCTCGCAGTGCTGAAGCTCAAACATACGGTCAAGCGGAAGAAATCTGATCCACACTCCAACTGAGACACACTCTGATAGCCCATGGTGTCAATCATCATCCCGGCCTACAATGCCGGGCGATATTTGCGGGAATGTCTTGACAGTGCCCTTGCGCAGAGCCATCGCGACGTTGAGGTCATCGTCGTTGACGACGGCTCGACTGACCTGACTCCGTCCATCCTTGTCGAGTATCGCCGTCGCGATCCGCGTATGCGAGTCCTGACTCAGCCAAACAGCGGAGTCTCGGCTGCTCGCAATGCTGCCCTGCGCATTGCCCGTGGAGAGTGGATAACGTTTCTCGACAGCGACGATGCCCTCTATTCCCACAGCATCGCCACCATGCTCCGGGTGGCTGAGCAGACCGGATGCGACCTCGTCTACGGTGGATGGAAGGGCGGAAGATACATCCCGACGGTTGACATCGATCGCGATTTCACCACGGAAATACGTGACCAATACTCGGTTATCGAGGAAGTCCTCTATCAGTCATCCGACATCGTCCCCGCGCCTTGGGGCAAGCTCTACAAACGCAGTTGTCTGGACGGAATCAGTTTTGAACACGGGTGTATCTACGAGGACCTCGACATGTTCTACAAATTGCGTCCTCGCGGCGGGAAGATTGCCGTGACCGGCTGCCCGGTCTACTTCTATCGCGACAACCCCGGAAGCATCACCAACACTTTCAGCCCCTCGCGCCTCGACGTGCTGAAAGTCACCGGGCGCATCGAGGCAGCCATGTCAGCCGCCACCCCGCAGTTGCAGCGCGCCGCGCGTGACCGCAGGCTCAGTGCCAATTTCAACATGTTCTGTCTCCTCGCGCTCCATGACCGTCACGGAGATTTCGACGACGTTTCGCGCGAGTGCTGGCGTGTCATCAAATCATACCGCCGCGAGAGTCTTGCTGATCCCCGCGTGAGGATGAAAAACAAGTTGGGTATCCTTGCCTCGTATGGCGGCAGGTGGATGCTCAGATTACTGTCGCCATTAGTCTATGGGAGGAAAATGAGCAATGGAAGTCATCACGCTTGATGATAAGGCCTTTGCCGCTTCATGCCGCGAGCTTGCCCGCGAGGTCGCCATGTCAGGCTTCAGACCGCAACTGATTGTCGGGATCCGCACCGGCGGGGAGTATGTCGCGCGAGAGATGCTGCCGCTTTTCCCCGGCGCACGGCTCGCACTCGTTGAGCTGCACCGCCCCTCCACGCCCCATAAGAGCGCGTTGCGCAGACTCATGGCCGCATTGCCGCTCGGTCTGCTTGACCGTCTGCGGATTGTCGAGTCGCGTGTGCTCTCGCTGCTGCCCCGGAGGAGGATACCCCGCGTGCTGCTCCCCCCGGAGATTCTGTCATTGCTGCCGATGCGCGTGCTTGTGGTCGATGATGCGGTCGATAGCGGTGTCACCATGCTCGCAATCGTCAGGTCGCTCCGTGAGTGCGGTGCGGGCGACGCCGTGCTCACCGCCGCCGTGACCGTCACCACCCCCCGTCCCGCCATCGTGCCCGATTTCGCCCTCTACCGTAACCGAACCTTAATCCGATTCCCATGGTCGATGGACATGAAATAGTCACCCCGGCACCCGGCGGTCAGCTCTGCGCGGTCGTTGACCTCGACGGCACACTCCTGCGGGGAAATTCCCTGCGGATGTTCATCCGTTTTCTCGTCAGGAAGTTGCACGCCGGAGGCAACTACCGCCACATCGCTTCAATATTCCGCCTCCTCGCCCTCCGGCGGCTCCGGCTGATCAGCCATGTCGCCATGAAGTTCCCCATCCATCGCCTTGCATCGGAATTGCTGACCGAGGCAGAGATTGACGAGTTCGTTAGCTCGCTCCTGCCGTCGCTCAACGGCGGTCTGCTTGCCGAACTGACGAGGATGAGGGAGAGCGGCTGGCGCGTCATGCTCGCCACCGCCGCCCCCGATGTGTACGTCGGCCGTCTGAATGAAATCCTCGGTTTCGACGCTTGGACAGCCACCCCCTTGAGCCGGACGGTCGGGGAATATGTTGAAAACCGTGGGGCGGTCAAGCGCGACCGCGCCGTCAGCGAGGCCCGCAGGAGAGGGTGGACGCTCGGAGCCGTCGCCACCGACCATGAGGACGATCTGCCGCTGCTCAGTCTGTCGCCAATCCGGCGACTTCTTGTAGATTCCACCCCACGGCTTCGTGTAGCGTTGCAGCGCGCGTCACTGCCGTTTGAGCAAATCAATGATGGCACTGCATGGCTGTGATTGTACAATATTTATCATGTGAATGGAAAAATTCAGCATATCGTATGTTAAAAATGGGGACTTATTATATTTTGGTTTGTATTTTTTTTACAAAAAAGTTGGGAAAATATGTAAGTAATCGTTAACTTTGTCGCTGCATATAAGCAGTAACATCAATTCCCGATTCCTCGCGGAATCAAACCTTAGATCCGTCCTATCTCCTTAGCCAATTCTAATTTAGCCAATTCTAATTTTTTTAATCTATTTAATACCATCCACCATTATTTCATCATGAAAAACAAAACGATGTTAAGTAATGTAAAATCAGGAGGGTTGAAAAACCTTGGCAGATTCCTGCTAACCCTGATTGTCGCGGTGATGTCGCTCACGGTCACCGCACAGACGAAGTCCGTCACAGGTACAGTCGTCGATGAGTCCGGCGAGCCGGTCATCGGAGCCAATGTGGCAGTAAAGGACACCAAACTCGGTACCGTCACCGACTTTGACGGCAATTTCGCCCTCAACAACGTTCCCGGCAATGCAGTCCTCGTCATCAGCTACGTAGGCTACACCACCGAGGAAGTTTCAGTGGCAGGAAAGAACGTCATCAACGTCACCCTCAAAGAAAACCGCGAGCTTCTCGACGAAGTTGTTGTTATCGGCTACGGCACAATGAAACGCAAAGATGTCACCGGTGCTGTGACATCAATGAAAAATTCCGATGTCGTTATTTCTCCGACCAACAACGTCATGGAGGCACTTCAGGGCAAGGTTGCCGGTATGGACATCACCAAGGGTAGCGGTGAGATTGGCAGCGATGTCAGCATTCTCCTCCGTGGCTCTCGTTCTATCTACGGTAGCAACGAGCCTCTCTTTATCATCGACGGTATCCCCGGTAGCTACAGTCAGGTCAATCCGAGCGATATTGAATCAGTCGACATCCTTAAGGACGCATCCTCAACCGCTATCTACGGTTCTGCCGGAGCCAATGGCGTTGTCATCATTACGACCAAGCGCGGTCAGGGAGGTAAGGCCACTGTCAACTTCGATGCTTACTATGGTTTCAGCTTCGATACCAACTTTCCCCATGCCATGATCGGTGACGAGTGGACTACATATCAGCGTGAGGCTTACAAGACTATCAACGGCTCATATCCCACCGATATGGCTACGGTACTCGGTATCCCCGCCTATATCGATGCCTATAATGACGGCAAATGGATTGATTGGGTTGATCAAGTGTCAGGCAAGCACGCCACATCACAGAAATATGCCCTCTCCGTAACAGGTGGAACAGATAAGACTCGTATCTATGCCTCGAGCTCATACTCAAAGGAGGAGGGTCTGCTTGACAATGATAATATGAACAAATACACCCTGCGTCTTAACATCGACCAAGAGATCAACAAATATGCTACTATCGGTTTCACAAGCAACCTCACATACAGCGATCGTAACCGTGGTGTGAAGAACACCTTTACATCGGCTCTCAAGGCCTTCCCCCTCGGCGATCCCTACAATGAGGACGGAAAAATCAACCACGAGTACATTCAGAACAAATTTACTCCGCTTGGCGACTTCATTACCAACCAGTATTCCAACAATACTCGTGCAACCTATATCAACTCCATCGGCTATATCGAACTTACACCCATCAAGGGCCTCAAATTCCGTTCCCACATCAGCACTATCCTGAGCGATAGCCGTCTGGGTCGTTATTGGGGTCAGCAGGCAAATGCCAATACTGTTTGGTACAGTGGTGCTCCTGTCGCAGAAAAGACCCACAGCAACACATGGGCATATACATGGGAAAATATCCTTTCCTACAATTTTGACATCAAGGATCATTCATTCGGAATTACAGGAATCACCTCATACAACAAGAGCACAAGCGAGGGTACTATCGCTGCTGCCTCTGACTTCCTGATTGATACTTATCAGTACCATCGACTCACATCCGGTACTCCGGCTCACGATGAAAGCTCCTACGAGCAGTATCAGAAGATGTCATATGCTGCACGTTTGAATTATAGCTATAAAGGTCGTTATCTGTTCAACGTTTCTGCACGTTGGGACGGTGTGAGCTGGTTCTCGGAAGGTCACAAGTGGGATGCATTCCCGGCAGTCGCTCTTGGTTGGCGTCTCTCTGAGGAAGAATTCATGTCCTCAACCCGCAACTGGCTCGATAATGCAAAGCTCCGTGTCAGCTATGGTATCACTGGTAACTCCGGCGGTGTGGGTCCCTATGCAACTCAGACTCAGCCATGGCAGTATTCCTCAGGTGGTGTGACCGTCGATGGTAAGATTGTGTCTTTCGCACAGTATAGCGGAACAGTTGCCGGTGCCGATCTCGGTTGGGAGAAGTCATATAACTGGAATATCGGTCTTGACTTCTCAGTGCTCCACTCTCGTCTCGACGGTTCTATCGAGTGGTTCAACACTCAGACTAAGGGTCTGCTCTTTGAACGTACCATCCCTATTACGACAGGTATGACCGGTTGGGGTTCTCCCATCAAGAGTTGGCAGAATCTCGGTAAGACTGAAAACTACGGTGTCGAAATCACACTTAACAGTCGTAACATCGTTACGCGTGACTTTGAGTGGAGTACTACTCTCACAGCAAACTGGAGCAAGGAGAAAATCAAAAAACTCCCCGATGGTGACATCGTAGCTCAGAGCCTGTTTGAGGGTCACCCGATTAGTTCCATCTATGGCTATAAGTACCTTGGTCTTTGGCAGGCTAATGACGATGCTGATCTGATGAACACCTACAATGTGAAGCCCGGTTATATCAAGATTGAGACACTTCCGCAGATGGTTGATGCTAAAGATGCTGCCGGAAACACAATCAAAGATAAGAATGGCCAGCCGGTTAAGGTTTCAGACGAAGGTTTCCATGCCTACGGAGAAGGCGATCGTCAAGTCCTCGGTCACAGTAACCCTGACTGGATTCTCGGTCTAAACAACACTTTCCGCTACCGTGACTTTGACCTCTCCGTGTTCATTATGGGTCGCTTCGGTCAGACAATAGATAGTGAACTCCTCGGTTACTACGGCGGTGACTACGATCCTACCGGTATTAACTATATCAGTGGCGTAGACTATTGGACAGAAAGCAATACGGGTGCATACTTCCCTCGTCCCGGCTCGGCAAAGCAGCAGGGCACCGTGTGGAGTTCGCTGCGCATCGTTGACGGCTCATTTGCCAAAATCAAGAACATCACACTCGGCTATACCCTCCCGGGCAAGCTGACCCGCAAGGCTCTCATCGAGCGTCTCCGCATCTACGCCACTGCCTACAACCCCGTCATCATTGTTAATGACCGTAAGCTCAAGGGAACAGACCCCGAGCAGGGTGGTGTGGCATCATTCCCAACCTACAAGCAGCTTGTATTCGGTGTTAATCTCACTTTCTAACCAATTTTAATCGACCATAAAATGAAACTCAATATAAATAAATTCATGCTCGCGTGTGGTCTCGGTGCTTCACTGTTGTCCATGCCGTCATGTACGCTCGACGAGGTGAACTATGGTGGCGACACCCTTGAAAATCTAGGTACCGGTCCTGCCGGTTTCGAGCAGATTCTCAACAACTGCTATTTCGGCATGATCCGCCGTTACTACAATCATTCGGCATTCATGCCTCTCATGGAGGGTAACACGGACCTCTGGACTGTCGCAGCCAACGAACGTGACAAGAACAATCAATATTTCAAGTTCTATGGTGTGGCTAATGCAAATACCACCTACACCAATGACGTTTGGAATTGTTCCTATGATGGAATCGGTGCGTGCAACATGGCTCTCAAAACCGTCGGGACTTGTACTTTCTCAACCGAAGCTGAGCGCAGACACAAAGAGGGTATCGCGCGTTTTATGCGTGCGGTCTACTACTATAATCTTGTCGAAACATTCGGCGCAGTACCTATGACTACGGTTCCCGGTGAAATCACCTATGCTCCTGAGCGTACCGAGCCGGTCGAAATCTACCGTCAGATTATAATCCCTGATCTCGAATATGCTGCTGCCAATATCTATGTTGGTGATTACAGTGCAAACACCACTCCTACCCGTAAATCGGCACTCGGTATGCTCACCAAGGCTTGCCTTGCCAGTCGTCAGTACACCGACGAGTTCATGCAGCGTGGTTTTGAGGTCGCAAAGGATCTTATCTCTGACTGCGAGGGAGGAGGAAGCCGCTACATGACTTATATGTACCCCGAATTTGCCGATGTCTTCAAAGAGGAAAACAGCCATAACAATAAGGAAGCCCTTTGGAAATATTGGCTCAATGCGGAATCCAACAGTAAGTATGGAAGTAGCAACGGTGCCCAGGTGCTTAATAATAACGATGAGCGTTTTCTATGCAACCTTTACAGATTCGGTGCATTCATTAAGGATTGCGATTTCTGCACATCATGGGCAGGTGATAAGAATGGTGACATGATGCCTACGCGTCATCTCCTCAACCTCTTTGTTCAGGATGACGGTACTCTTGATCCTCGTTTCCACAAGAGCTTTACAACAGAGTGGAATGCCAATCAGGACTACAACTGGATTGACGGCGACATCAATCAGTACAAGAAGGATGCATCCCTTGCAAACGGAACAATCAAGAGCGGTGATCTCGGGCTGCGCTTTGTGATGCCACAGGATGCAAATTATGCTTCTGAAGTAGCCGGTCGCGGTACTTCCAACTATGTCCTTGTTGACTACAAGGATGTCTATGACGATGCCAAGAATGACATTATCATGGATGCTGCCGGTGGTGGCGAAAATGCCTTCCGTTACTTCTATCCCTCACTCAGCAAGCACAATTCATCTAACTACTATATCCGCAATGCCAATAAGCTTCAGCTTGGCAACATGAATGGTATCTTGGTGATGCGTATGGCTGAAATCTATCTCATCGCAGCTGAGTATGACATTGTGCTGAACGGTGGCGGTAGAGCGATGGAATACATCAATAAAGTCCGCAATCGCGCGGGTGCAAACCCCCTCACCGGTGCAGCCACCCTCCGTACTGTGCTTGACGAACGTGGTCGCGAACTTTGCGGTGAATTTACCCGCTACTTCGACCTCAAGCGTATGGGTATGCTTGACGATGCAAGCTATCTTCAGTCTACCCATCCTGATCTTGCCCAGTACTATAAAAAAGAGTATGTACTTCATCCCATACCTCAGGCATTCATTGATGTCATCTCCAACGGTGCTACGTTCCAGAATCCCGGTTATCCTGCAAAAGATGGCAAGTAAGACATTTCAAAAGCTAAATATTATTTGTCGATGAAACGGGCTTTCACGCTCAAGCAATGTATAATCTAAAAGGGCATTTTATATAAAACACCCTTGAAAAATTAGACTATCGTAACCATTTGGCGTGCAGTCGGGAAACGGCTGCACGCTTTCCATAAAAACTAATAGACACGTAAAATTCATTCACTTATGAAAAAGAACTTGTTTTTGGCATTGTTATTGACAATATTCATGGTTTCCTGTCAAGACAACGTAATTAATGACTTTGAGGAGACTACTCCCGGAATTTCTCGCTCAGTAGCTACAACCGCTGACGATCTCCAGCCTGCTTCTGCCGAATCTACCTCCGATGCAACTAAAAGCAGATATGTAGTAAGGGTTAAGAACTCGTATTATGACACATATCTTACTATGATTGCTGTTCGTTGGGAAGTATCCGATTTATCAGATAAATCCGTGCATTTTGAGACTGTTAATGATTATGGATTGGTATATAATGATGGACACAGCGAATTAGTAGGCTATTTCGAGGCAGAACCGGGAGAATATATTGTTGAAGCCTTTGCTGAAAATCTCGGTGGTCTTGAGACTGAGTGTACTTTTAAGGCTGAGAAAGGTGGCGAAATATACTTTGAAATGATAGACGGGTTCGGTGGTCCCAGATGGGCTGAGCCTATATATACACCTGCCCGATAAAGTAATTACGATTTTGGGACGCGCATTTGCCGGATAAGCTATACTCCCGTGTCGCTTGAAAAAAGCACTGGAGGGTAAAAGGAGCAGAAGGTACAGAAAGATTTTCAGTGAGTTTTCACAAAAAACTTCAATAGCTGAAATATAATCTTGTCACTTCTGCTCCTTTTGTCTTTTTGTGCCTTTATGTTCCCACTCCCTCCCTCACAAACCATAGTCAAAAACTTCAGAAATCAAATAAAATTCTGTAATTTTGCGTGGGCAATTCTTTTTGTTTGATTGACTATGAAGATTTTTACCACCGAAAATATACGAAACATTGACCGTGTGACCATCGAGGAGGAGGGAGTCAGCTCGATGGAGCTGATCCACCGTGTGGCGGAAGGTGTTGTCAATGAGATACTGAGCCGCTGGAGTCCGTCGAAGCCAACCATGGTCTTTGCGGGGTCAGGCAACAATGGCGCAGACGCGCTGATTGTGGCCAAGCTGCTCATTGAGGCCGGCTTCAAGCCCCATGTGGTCCTCATCAACGTGAAGGGCAATTCCCTCTCCCGCGACTGTCGCGACTGCCGCGACGAGCTGCTGAAACTCGGCAATGTCGAGATGACCGAGATTGTCCACACCTCCCATATCCCCACGCTGACGGCCGACCATCTCGTGATCGACGGCCTCTTCGGGACGGGCTTGCGCAGCCCCCTTGAGGGTGGCTACATGGCCATGGCGCGCTACATCAATGAATCGGGAGCAACGGTGGTGTCGATAGATGTCCCCTCCGGCATGTTCGGTGACTGGAACACCGGGGTGCTTGCGCGCAACGTGGTCCACGCCGACCTCACCATCACCGTCCAGTTCCCCCGCCTGGCATTCTTCATGAGCGACAACGCTCCGCTCGTCGGGCAATGGAAGACGATTGACATCGGTCTCAGCCGCCGCGCAGCCGAACAGATTCAGACAAAATATTTCCTCATCGAGAAGGAGGACATCCGGCGGGTGCTGAAACGCCGTCCCGACTTCTGCTCCAAGGCGGATTTCGGTCATGCGCTGCTCTTTGCGGGCTGCTACGGCATGATGGGAGCCGCCGTACTCGCCGCCCGTGGCGCGTTGCGCTCGGGCGTGGGAAAACTGACCGTCCATTCGCCCCGCTGCGGATTCGCCGTGCTTCAGGGAGCTGTCCCGGAGGCATTGTTTCTCCCCGACCATACGGAGAATGTGATTTCCGACATGACTCCGCGCGTCAACTATACCGCCCTCGGTGTCGGCCCCGGCATCGGCACCAACGATGCTACCCGTGGCGCGCTCGAAACCCTCATCAAGACCATCAAGCGACCGATGGTGCTCGACGCTGACGCTCTCAACATCATAGCGCGCAATCAGGCCTTGATCGACCACATCGCCCCCGGCTCCATCCTCACGCCCCATGCTGCGGAGTTTGACCGCATATTCGGCTCGCAGGCCTCGGCGGAGAAACGCTTGCTCAAGGCTCTTGAGGTCTCCCACAACTATAAGCTGATAATCGTGCTGAAAGGGCGTTACAGTGCCACCGTCCGACCCGACGGCAAGGTGTTTTTCAATTCGACCGGCTCGCCCGCCATGGCTACCGCCGGGAGCGGCGATGTGCTCACCGGCATAATCACTTCGCTTCTCGCCCAGGGCTATAAGTCGGAGATTGCAGCCACTGCCGGTGTCTATATCCACGGACTTGCAGGCGACATCGCCGCCGCCGAGGAGGGCGAGTACGGCACTACATCGGCCGACATCGCCGCCGCTGTCGGAAAGGCGATAAGGAGCGTGATAGAGAATTAAATTAAGGATTAAGTTTTAGGGATTAAGTGCTGAGTTTTAAGGATTTAGTGTTAAGTTAGTATATAATGATGAAGAAATTTTTTATAGTATTGCTGTTGTGTGTGGTTGCGGGCTTGCAGATGATTGCGCAGACATCGTCGAAACTGACAGCCACCAAGGCGAGTGAGTATGGACTGATGTACACACTCCCGCTGACTGCATTTGAGGTCACGATTGCTGTCGAGAAGACGGTCAAGACTCCGGGCGAGTTCTATCAGTATGCCCGCAAATATCTCAACTCCGACCCGATCATGGAGCCGTCGGCTTCGTGGCGCATCACGGAGGCTGTTGTCAATCCTATCGCCCTCGCCGATGACGATGAGCGTTATCTCGCCACGTTCAAGGGTGGTGTCGGGACATTCATGATCGTCAGCGACGAGAATTTCCCCGTAGCCATCAACGATGAGGGCTATCAGGCAGAGATTGACCTCGCCCCGCTCCCTGAGGCTGTCCCCGCCAAACCGACCATCCTCCAGACGCCCGTGGCACAGCAGGCCGTCACTCCCGAGATGATTCAGAGCAAGTCGTCAGCCAAGAAAGCGGAGCTTGCAGCCGAAAAGATATATGAGTTGCGCACCAACCGCAGTGAGATTATCTCGGGTCAGGCTGACGCAATGCCCTCTGACGGCGCGGCCATGAAGCTCGCTCTCGACCAGCTCTCTGCGCAGGAGGAGGCGTTGACGGCAATGTTCCTCGGCACGGTCCAGAAATCAATCGAGGTGAGGACCTACACGGTCTATATCCCGGAGGACGGCGAGTCAAGCCGCATGGTCGTGGCGCGTCTGTCGGCGGCCGAGGGGCTTGTGGATGCCGATGACCTCACCGGCGATCCCATCTACATCTCCATCACTCCGCTGACTCGTGGAGAACTTCCTGTTAATGAAAAGGGTGAGACCAAGACTTTCCCCAAGGGTGGTGTGGCCTACCGCATCCCCGGGGCTGCATGGGTGAGCATCAGCTATGAGGGTGAGACTTTGGCTGAAAAGGAGTTTGACGTGGCGCAGTATGGTGTCGTCTTCGGTCTCGACCCGGGACTGTTCACCAACAAGCGCGAGCCGGCCTATCTACATTACAACCCCCTCACCGGCGCAATCCGCGAACTCGGCACAAAAGCCGTGAATTAGTCCGTCAATCCTTGGCCCGTCAGCCATTAGCTGACAAAGGGACATAAAGACATAAGAGCATAAGGGACAGAAATATTATTTTTCTCTAACCGAATAGACGAAAAATATTTTTGTCCCTTATGCTCTTATGTCTTTATGTCCCTTTTTCCTCAAAGGACTAAAAATTCCCATTATCGCACCTTTCCGCTTGATGTGTGCTCTAACTTTGCATAAAAAAACCTTTAGCTTAGTTAGATGTACTATGAAACTGCAAAAATTTACTATTTCAACGCTTCATAATCAGAATGTGGAAGTGTGTCACAACCTCCGTCCGCAAGCCGTGGGCAGAGGACTTGAATCAGTGGGAAACCCGTCCGAGACAGGAGGCGGCGAATTGTTTGGTGGCGCACGTCTGCTCCCCGGCGGTCACATAGTGTTGCCCGATGGGCGTGAATGGCTGTTCTTGGAACATGATGGAAGACTCATCGCCGTTTCCGGGGGGCACACTCAGCAACTGCCCGAAGCCCCGGGATGTCCGTCGGCCATCGTCAGCACTGCCGACCGCTATCTCGTCATGATGGGTGAGGAGGCGGCTCCGATGTGGCTGCGCATCAACGCCGGCGGCGAGTGGTGTTGGGAGAGCAGCGAAACAGTGCCGGAGCCGATGGCTATTGTCCGGCGGGATGAGGCAGTCATTTCAACCACGGTTGGAGGAATGAAACTGAAAGGCAGCTACACCTCCCGTTCGGTCAGTCTCACGGAGGAAGATCTTACGACGGTCGGGCGCATGATGGGCGATGCCTATAAGGTGGTGAGCCATGAAGCCGCTGTGCGGAGGGTCTATTTTCAGCCCGTCGTGGCGCGCTACTGTCTCATCGGCTATGACGGAAGCATCGTCTATGCGTCTGCGCCTGTCCTCCTCACTCCGACCGCCGGCCCGCAACTGTTGTCGGCCTCTTTCACGCTCAGCGGGAGTGACTTCTCGACGCTTTCGGAAGAAAAGCTGACGGTCACGGCGTTCAGTCTCAGTGTCAGACCCTGCGGCGTGCTTTCCGACAGTTGGAAGAAGGTGGTGAAGTGCGTGAGACTCCTTGTCAGTCCGCAGATTCATCCCTACGACGGGACGGCGTTGACCACGTGTCGTTTCGGCGCGTTTACTGCAACCGCCGGAAGCCTCAGGGTCAATCTCCCCGGGGTGGGCGATGAGGCGACACCGGCAGCCTTCGGGTCGAGGATGCGCGCTTGTGTCGAGGCAGTGCTTGCCAACCATGAGACCGCCCTCGCTCCGTGTGCTACCGCGCGTTTTGATTCCGCTGCGGGGAGTCCGGTCGGCTTTGAGCGACCGTCGGTAGGCGTGTGGGGAGATGTCTCATCGGAGATAAACCATCTTCATAAGTTTTCAACCTTGGTCACTGGCGCGGCTGACACGGCTGCGGAAACGATTGCCGCGCTTTCTGCCCCACATCAGCTCTGCGGGGCATACGCTATCGGGGGAGGCGACACGATTTTACATACCGTAGTGTCCGTCAAACGGTTCGGAGGCTGGCTTCCCCCGGAGTTTGCCATCGTGACGGATGATGCCTCTACCGATGCGGGTGAGAGTGTCCCTGTGGCGGTCAAAGTGACCTTTTCCGATGGGAGCAGTTGTGTGCGCAGCGCGGTTGTCAGCGGTTTCACGATTGGAGCTTTGTCCCCTTTGCTCACCTATCCGGCGGCGGACGCCGTGAGGCTTGAGCTGTTCTGCGGACGCAGCTATCTCAGTGCCGGGCTTCGTCCCGACCCGTCAGGACGCTTCGCCTACTGGCTTTCCGAGACGGCTTCTCCGGTGGAGATGACGGTTGACCGCCCGGCGTTCATCCTTCCGGCCGCATCGCCGGTCCATCGACGTTTTCCCGGTCTTGCCGTCATCGCCTCGGTGACTTCTCCATTGACTCCGCAGGCCGTGGTGCAGACGACGGAGCCAGACCCTGTGGCCGTACGCCAGTCGTCATCCTCGGTCGGCGGATGGGATTCGGGGAGTGCCCGCTTCTATTTGTTCGGACGTGAGGGCATTCAGATGTTGACGGCCAATTCCGCGCGGGCGCGACTGACCGCGCGCACTCTCGACAGCCGTCCGGTAGTAGGCGCGGCGGCTGTCACGCCACTCCCCGACGGAGCGTTTGCGGTGCTTGCGGGCGAGGATCTCGTGAAGATTTCCGGTCAGAAAGTGACGCATCTCAGCTCGTTTGTCGGTGCGGAGAGCCTTGGGTGGAATCCGTTGCGGGGGGAGCTCCTCTGCTTCCATTCGCCCGGGAGTCCGTGTCCCGGAAATTTTCTCCATGCTGAGGGGCGTGGTGTCATCCCGCTGTCTCCGAACGCAAGTGTGTTTGATGCGAAAGGTCGCCTGCTCTTCACGCGTTCCTGTCCGTTGGTGACCTCGGTCCTCTCCGACGGCTCAGGTCTTTGGGGCATTAATGCCGACGGGTGTCTGTATGATTTCTGTGACGAGCGCGGTGATGAGGCTGTCGAGGTGATCTATCGCTCGGCAGTGGGCTTGCCATCGCCGTCAGTGTCACGCCGCTGTGTCGAAATACCGCTGACAGGCGAGATTGAGGAGGGTGCGATCGAGATTCGCGGACATAACGGCGGCGGACTCGCGTGGTCCGACATGATTTCGTCCATCTCTCCGGTCGGACGCGTAGGCTGCCTCCCGCCGATTGAAGTCCTGACACCTCCGCGAAGCTGCCTCCAACTCTCCATGAGACTGAAATGCAAAAAGTTAACTTTAAACCAAAGATAAATCGCATGATACCTGTTGAAATTATTGAAGAAAATGCTGTCCGAAACGCTCGTCTCGACCACAACCCCGACCCGATTATCGGTGATGCAGACGATCCGTTGCGCGCACCATACCAATTTGATGGAACCGTCTATTATCTTCCGTCCGACATGCTCTCTGACCCCAAGCTCGCGATAGTCGGCAATGCTCATGACTTTGCCGTGTTGCGTTTCAAATATGATTTCCCTTTTTGGGCTGCAACGTGTGTGGTCATCACCGACAAATATACCTCGCGTGATGTCCCCTTCCACCTCAACCGTCCGCAGCGGCGGTTGCTCGGGCTCATCGAGGCCGAGCGGCGTGCGGGCCGTCCCATACGACTGATTTTGTTGAAGGCCCGGCAGTGGGGAGGCTCCACGCTCATTCAGATTTATTTCGCCTGGATTCAGATCATCCATCGCCGTAACTGGAATTCCTTGATTTGCGCCCATGTCAAGGACACCGCCGCTACAATCCGGGGCATGTATGCCAAACTGCTCTCACATTATCCCCGGGAATACTGGGATGAGGAGACCCGACCGGAGTTCAAGCCGTTTGAGGGTCTGACCAATACCCGCTTCATCCCCGGTCGCGAGTGCAGGGTGACAATCTGTTCGAGCGAGAATCAGGAGGCCACACGCGGTCAGAACTATGCGTTGGCCCATCTGAGTGAAGTGGCTTTCTGGAAAGATTCGTTGCTCCACAGCCCAGTGAATCTCATGCGCTCCACCATTTCGGGCATAGCGTCCGAGCCTCTGTCGGTTATCGCTATGGAGAGTACGGCAAACGGTGCGGGCAATTTCTTCCACAACGAATGGCTCAGGGCAAACAAGCCCGGTGCGAGCGACAAGATTCCGTTCTTCGTGCCCTGGCATGAGATTGACCGTAACCGCACCAAAGTGAGCGACCCCCACGCGCTTTGGGACTCTCTCGATGAATATGAGCGGGAGCTTTGGCACAGGCACGGCTGCACGCTCGAAGCCATAAAGTGGTATCACGACAAGCGTCTCAGTTTCCCGGATCATGCATCCATGATGGCGGAATATCCCGGGACACCCGCAGAGGCATTTGCCGGGACTGACCACAGTGTGTTTTCCGCAGCCGATGTGGAGGCTCTCAGGAGTGAGGGCTGTGACTGCGAGGCAGAGAGGGGAGAGGTGACGCTGTCGTCGCGCGGCGATGTCGCTGTCATGGACCGTCCGCGTTTCCTCCCGGCTTCCGACGGCAAGTGTGAGATCTGGAGTCATCCGCGTGCGGGTGGCGACTATATGGTCTGTGTTGACATCGGAGGGAGGTCGCGCGATTCCGATTACTCGGTCATAGCCGTCCTTGACCGCCACACAGATTCGGGCGCGGATGCAGTGCCGGAGATTGTGGCGCAGTGGCGCGGACACATCGACCACAATCTGCTTGCCCGCAAGGCGGAGGCGTTGGGTCGGTATTATGCCGACGCGCTCCTCATTGTGGAGAGCAATTCATGGGAAAGCTCCTCGGAGGGCGAGGGGCGTTATTTGCTCGACACCCTCTCGGCCGGTTATCCGAATCTCTACTATCGTCCCGCCGAGCCGGGTGCGGTGCCGAATCCCGGCTTCCACACCAACGTCCGCACGAAGCCTGCCGTCATAGCCAATCTTGTCGCCTTCGTCCGTGAGCGGGGATACATCGAGCGTTCATCGTCCGCCTGCGATGAGCTTTTGCAATACGAGTCCCACCCCGACGGATCATACGCCGCCTCGCGCGGATGTCACGACGACATTCTCATGACCCGCGCGATTGCTCTCTATGTCCATGCCACCACGCAGCCCGCCACCCCGTTCCGATTCACCGACAGCACCCTCCACGCCATCCTCGACCATTGCACGAGATGATGGATTTCAATTTATGGCAATCCCGTCAAAAACATAGCGTTTCAATCTGAAGCGTTTCCATCAAAACTATGACGATTCCATCATAAATATATGACATTTCCATCAAAACTATGACGGTTCCACAAAAAATATTGTATCTTTGTAGGGACATGCCTTTGGCATGTTTAGGATGAGAATTTCGGCATGTTAAGAATGAGAATCTTATAATGAGAATCCTCATATATTGAGAATAATTCGGAATAATAATCTCAAATACAGCATGTCATATTCAACGTGCCAAAGGCACGTCCCTACAAAAATAATGGAGTAATATCGGAAAAATGATGGATTATGGAGCAATTTCGTAAATGTCCGCGTGCCGGTTTCATAAGTTATGACAGTGGAGACTTTTTTTATAACGATATGTACCAAAGATAGGCGACACTTCTTTGGGGAGATTGTCGATGGCGTGATGGAATTGAACGATGTGGGGCGGTTTCTTGATCGACATCTGTCACAATGTCACAGATATTGCCATTATATTGAAATGATCCAGTATGTCGTTATGCCCAATCATGTCCACGCAATAGTGGGGATTGATGCCACGCTCTCGGATAATGAAATTGATTCAGGGGTGATCCAACGTAGCCCAAACCCTGCATTGAGGGCTAATTCAATGTGCAAAGGCATGTCCCGATGTTGAGTAAATATGTCAATTCATTGAAAGGAAGTGTCACTAAATTTGCGAAATCTATAGGTGTGGAATTTGGATGGCAGTCAAGATACCATGACCATTTGATTCGCGATAATCGGGATGGCAATAATATCAGTGAGTACATTTCAAACAATGTTGCCAAGTGGAGTGATGATTGTTTTTACGAATGAGCTCCTGACACCAAAAAAAGAATTGCAATCGCTGGCGGGCAGTGACTGCAATTCTTTTCGGAGGGGATTCTGTGAATCTCCGGGAATATCTTGTGGCAGGGTGCGGATGATTACTTCCCTGCTGCGATGGAATCTTTGCGGAATTGCTTGAGGAGCTTTTCGATTTCGAGAGAGATTTTGCGGGCGCGTGCGCCGGCTGCCTTGTTCCCGTTTTCTACCTGAGCCTGTGCATCTTTTACGAATGACTCGAAATTAGCGGAAAGTTGATCGACGAGAGTTTTCATTGGTAAGTTGTTTTTTTGGTGTTATTGTGGGGGTTAGTAAATAAAGATGATACGAGTCGGGATGTGGGATAGACATGCCGTCGGTCTGAACATATTCATCATGTTTTCAGCCGTGAAGACGCATATCGAATGCTTGGGTGCAAATATACGGACAAAAAAACTAAAATTGCAATAAAATAGTTAAAAATATTAGCCCTAAGCTCCTCAAATTCTATACTTTTTGAAAAATTGTTCTCGTTTTCGCTTTTTTTTATAACTTTGAGCCCGCTTTTAGGCGTTTAAGATATATCATGATAGACTTCAACCGTTTCACGCTTCCCAACGGGCTGCGTGTGATTCACAATTATGATCCGACTACTGCGATGGTGGCGGTCAATGTGCTCTACAATGTCGGCGCGCGCGACGAAGACCCATCGATGACCGGTCTCGCCCACTTGTTTGAGCACCTGATGTTTGGAGGCTCTGCCAATATCCCTGATTTCGATGCCCAGATTGAAAGGGCCGGCGGAGTCAACAATGCATGGACTTCCAATGACTTCACCAACTTCTATGATGTCTGCCCCGCCCGCAACTTCGAGACACTCCTGTGGCTTGAAAGCGACCGGATGCTTGGCCTCGCGTTCTCCGACAAGGCTCTTGAGGTCCAGCGCAGCGTGGTCATCGAGGAGTTCAAGCAGACGCATCTCAACCGCCCCTACGGCGACCTCTACCATAAGCTCCGTGCGCTCGTCTACAGTCAGCACCCTTACAGCGTCCCCACCATCGGGCGTGACCCCTCCCACATCGAGAAGGTCACTCAGTCCGATGTACGCGACTTCTTCTTCAGCCACTATGCCCCCAATAATGCCGTGCTTGCCATAAGCGGTAACGTGTCGCCCGACCAGGTGAGACGCGGAGTTGAGCGATGGTTTGAGTCCATCCCCCGGCGTGATGTCAAACCTCGGACATATCTCCCCGAACCGGAGCAGGAAGCCCCGCGCGAGGAGGAAGTGCGCGGTCACGTCCCGCAGACATGTGTGATGGTCGCATACCCGATGCCGGCCTACGGTGAGGAGGGCTACATAGAGTGCGACCTGATTACTGACATTCTCGCTTCGGGCCGCTCATCGCGCTTCTATCGCCGGTTGTTGCTCGGAAGCGATCTTTTCACGTCGGCCGACGCAGTCATAACCGGAAGCGAGGAACCCGGTATGCTGATATTGAAGGGCAATCTCTCCGACCCGTCGGAAAAAGCTGCCCGTATTGCAGTCGAGCGACTCATGGGCGAGGCTTCGCAACTCTGCTATCAGGCTTCGCGCCCCGACCGTCTCTCCTACCATCTGACCGAGGCGCGTCCGAGCGGAGTCACCCCCTATGAGGTCGAGCGTGCCATCAACCGTTTTGCAAGTGATTTCACATTCACATCGGTCAGCTATCTCCAGCGCGCGCAGGCTCTTGCCATGGCCGAGATGCATGGCGAGGACATAAATGAGATTGTCCCCTCCTACCGCCGTGTCACAACAGCAATGATTGCCAATACCGCCCGCCGCGTCATCACCCCCAACCATGCCTCCACTCTCATCTACCGCCCGGAGTAGTGAACGCATAAGAGTATACCGACCGAAGTAACCTATGAACGACCTTACAGTATCAAATATAGAGCGGCAGAACGTATTGAATAACAGATATGCCGTAGATGTCCTTCAAGATAATCTTGGATTTACAGGAATGCTATTTGAAGGCGAGTACCGTTTTACAAAGAAGATGGTAGCGGATTTTTATGAAGTAGATATGTCAACAATAGATCGGTATCTGTCTCAATATGCCGAAGAATTAAAACATAACGGTTATGTTTTAAGTAAGGGTAAGCAATTGAAAGAATTTAAGTTGCAATTTGCTCACGTCATAAATGAGGCGAGCAAAACCACTCAACTTGGACTGTTCAATTTCCGTGCCGTCCTCAACATGGGGATGCTTCTGACCGAAAGTGAAAAGGCCAAGCGAGTACGCGCTCGCATACTCGATATTGTCATATCGACAATAAATAGACGAGCGGGTGGAGGCACCAAATACATCAACACTCGTGATATTGACTTCCTTCCGGCAGCTATTGAAGAAGACAATTATCGTAAAAATTTCACCAATGCTGTCGGCAAGTATGTATTAGGCATGTATGGAAGCAATAATTTATCATGTTGCCGCCGGTCGCATCGATAAAGATCTTCTCCAGCGCATAATCGACTGCTTCATGGCAAATGAAGAACAGCCTGAAAGTTTGAAACTTGAAATTATCCACGCCATAGACAATCAGCCGACATGCATCGATGAGTAAATTTATCTTTTCAACAGCCTTTTATCATCGCCCAATTTTTTCTCATAAAGAAAAGTTAAAAATATATAAAAACGAATATAAGCCCATTGCCATACAGCTATTAATTTGTGTGAATACATAAAATTTATTAAATTTGCACACAGAAAGTCACGGAGGAGGCCATGAGCTTCCTCCCTTGTTTTTATATTGACAGATTCGTTATGATAGATAAGAATGAAGTCCGCCGTCTGGTGGACGAGGCAATTGCCGGGACTGATGCTTTTGTGGTCGATATAACCGTGTCGGCTGCCAATGATATTGTCGTTGAGCTTGACAGCCCGACAGGAGTCGATCTGGACTTCTGTGCTGATCTCAACCGCAAGCTCAACGAGGCGTTTGACCGCGAGGACGAGGACTACAGCCTTGAGGTCGGATCGGCATCGCTCACAGCTCCTTTCAAGGTGAAAGGACAGTATGAGAAGAACCTCGGCAACGAGGTCGAGGTGCTTACCCGCGATGGCAAGAAACTCAAGGGGACACTCACAGCGGTCACTGACAATGATTTCACCATCGAGGTCAGCCGCAAGGTCAAGGAGCCGGGGGCTAAACGTCCGGTGATTGTGGCCGAGCCGGTGGTCATCCCCATGGAGCAGGCAAAGCAGGTCTGCTATGTGATTGATTTCAAATAATCAGGGCCATCAGCTCCTGTGCTTAGTAAATGTGTAAATTATAAAATAAAAAAATACTCTCATAATACCCAGTATGGCAAGAAAAGAAGAAGCTCCCAACATGGTGGAGCGTTTCGCCGAATTCAAGGAACTGAAAAACATCGACAAGACCACCATGATCAGTGTGTTGGAGGAGTCGTTCCGCAACGTTTTGGCCAAGATGTTTGGCACTGACGAGAATCTTGATGTCATCATGAACCCCGACAAGGGCGATGTGCAGATATTCCAGAATCTCGAAGTTGTGTCGGACGGTGCGGTCACCAATCCTAACCTCCAGATTTCATTGTCCGACGCGCGCGCCGATGATGACCCCGACGTGGAGATCGGCGAGGAGCACACCAAGGAGATTTTCTTTGCTGACTTCGGTCGTCGTGCCATCCTCAACCTCCGCCAGACTCTCCAGTCAAAGATCCTTGACCTGCAGAAAGAGGCTGTCTACTCCAAGTTCAAGGAACTTGAGGGTGAGCTCGTATCCGGCGAGGTGTATCAGACATGGTCACGCGAGACCCTCCTTCTTGACGATGAGAAGAATGAGCTTCTTCTCCCCAAGAATGAATCAATCCCCGGCGATTTCTTCCGCAAGGGTGAGACCGTCCTCGCAGTGATCGCCAATGTTGACAATAAGAACAACAACCCCAAGATCACAGTGTCGCGCACCAACGAGGCATTCCTCCGCCGTTTGTTCGAGCGTGAAGTCCCCGAGATTGTCGATGGTCTCATCAGTATCCGCGCGGTGGCCCGCATCCCGGGCGAGCGTGCGAAGATTGCAGTCGAGAGCTTCGATGACCGTATTGACCCGGTCGGCGCATGTGTCGGCGTGAAAGGATCGCGCATCCACGGCATCGTCCGCGAGCTCCGCAACGAGAACATCGATGTCATAAACTACACTCCCAACCCGCAGCTCTTTATCCAGCGCGCGCTCAGCCCTGCCAAAATCTCCAATATCCATCTTGATGAGGAGGAGAAGAAAGCCGAAGTCTTCCTGCACCCCGAGGAGGTATCCCTCGCCATCGGTAAGGGCGGTCTCAATATCAAGCTCGCGTCAATGCTGACAGGCTACACCATCGATGTCTATCGCGACACTCCCGATGAAATTGATGAGGACATCTACCTCGATGAGTTCAAGGATGAGATTGACGGATGGGTTATTGATGCACTCAAGGACATGGGTTGCATCACCGCCAAGAGCGTGCTCAACACTCCGCGTCAGGAACTCATTGACCGCGCTGACCTTGAGGAAGATACCGTTGACAATGTCATCCGCATCCTTAGTGCCGAGTTTGAGGAGGACGCTGACGAAGCTCCCGCTCCCGAAGCTGCACCGGAGCCATCGGCTGAGGAGACAGCCCCCGCCGGTGAGGAGACAGCCGAAGCAGCCCCCGCTGACGAGGAGTCAAAGCCCGAAGCCTGATCTATCCCGCATCCTCCCGCCTCTCGCCTCAATTTCTAAAATAAGTATATTACTAAATCGCATATATGCCGAGAATAAAAATCAGTCAAGCCGCCAAAGAGTTCAACGTCACTATCCAGTCGATAGCCGACCAGTTGGGCAAAAATGGAATCACAATTGATGCTTCCAACCCTAACACACGTCTGGAGGAGAAAGCCTACGATATTCTTGTCAAGGCTTTCCAGCCTGACCGCAAGGAGCGTGAGCGTATCGACCGTATCCGGAAAGAAACCAAGCCGGCTCCTGCCCACGCAGCCCAGCCTGTGGCACCTGCTGCCCCGGCGGTTGACACTGCTGTGCCAACCGAGACGAGAGGCCCGAAGGTCGTGGGGCATGTAGAGCTTGACAAAAACAATAATCCTGTCCGCAAACCTCAGGAAGACGTGAAGCCGAAACCCGCTCCGGCTCCAGTGAATGAAACCCCTGCACCGGAGATCGCCAGACAGGAGCCGGCTCCTAAGACAGAGACTCCTAAGGCTGCCGAGCCGGTTAAGCCGGTCGCTCCGAAGTCTGAGCCCAAAGCAGAGCAACCTAAAGTAGAGCAGCCCAAGCATGATGAGGCCAAGCCCGAAGCTCCTGTACGTGAAGTCAAGGCTGCGCCCAAACCTACTGTCGCAGCTCCTGCACCGCAGTCTCCGAAGTCTGAAAATCCGACTCCTGAGGCTCCCAAGGCTGTGCAGAAGCCTGCGGTCAAACCCTCGCAGAACGCACCCAAGCCTGAGTCGAAGCCCCAGCAGAAACCTGCATCGGCTACCGCTCCCGCTCCTGCCAAGAGTCCGGCAAAACCGGCTGCCCCCAAAGCAGAGACCGCGCCTGAAAAGGAGGAGGATGAAGTGTTCCGCTATCAGTCTGACGCTCAGGTCGTAGCCCCCAAGGTCGTTGGCCACATCGACCTGTCGGCTCTCAACCAGTCCACCCGTCCCAAGAAGAAATCGAAGGAGGAACGTCGCAATGAGCGCATGAACAAGGGTGGTCAGAACAACGCCAATGGTGCTGCCCAGGGCGACCGCAAGAAGCGTCGCCGCATCGGCAGCAAGGTCGATATTGAGAAGACTGTCAACCAGGGTGGCGACAACAATAATAATAGCAATGGCAATAACGGCGGTGGCTCCAAGGGTGGCAACCATGGCGGAGGCCGTGGGGGCAACGAGCGTGAACGCGAGCGCGGAGAACGCGCCGGACGTAACCGCGACCGCAACAAGCGTCCCGTCCACACCGAGGTCAACGAGGAGGACGTACAGAAGCAAGTACGTGAGACTCTCGCCCGCCTGACTTCAAAGGACAAGGGTCAGAAGAAAGGAGCTAAGTGGCGCAAGGAAAAGCGTGAGGCTTTCGCAAGCCGTGCCCATGAGGCCGCCGAGGAGGCAGCAGCAGAGAGCAAGGTGCTCAAGCTCACCGAGTTCGTGACTGCCAATGACCTCGCCGTCATGATGGATGTCCCCGTCAATAATGTCATCGCGACATGTATGAATCTCGGCGTGATGGTGTCAATCAACCAGCGTCTCGATGCCGAGACCATCAATATCGTGGCCGAGGAGTTCGGCTATAAGACCGAATATGTGTCGGCTGAGGTGGTTGAGGCCATACATCAGGAGGAGGACAGCGAGGATGAACTCGTGACCCGTCCGCCGATTGTCACCGTCATGGGCCATGTGGACCACGGTAAGACTTCGCTCCTTGACTACATCCGTAATGCGAATGTGATTGCCGGTGAGGCCGGTGGTATCACGCAGCATATCGGTGCCTACAATGTGACCCTTTCCGACGGTCGCCATATCACTTTCCTCGACACCCCCGGTCACGAGGCGTTCACTGCCATGCGTGCGCGCGGTGCCAAGGTGACAGACCTCTGTATCATCATTGTCGCAGCCGACGATAATGTCATGCCCCAGACCGTTGAGGCCATCAACCATGCTTCGGCTGCCGGTGTGCCTATCGTGTTTGCCATCAACAAGATTGATAAGCCTGCCGCCAACCCTGACAAAATCAAGGAGGAGCTTGCCCAGATGAACTATCTCGTCGAGGAGTGGGGCGGCAAGTATCAGTCGCAGGATATTTCGGCCAAGAAGGGTATCGGAGTCGAGGAGCTTATGGAAAAGGTGCTCCTTGAAGCCGAAATGCTTGACCTCAAGGCCAATCCTAACCGCCGCGCCACGGGTTCAATCATCGAGTCGTCGCTCGACAAGGGTCGTGGCTATGTGGCTACGGTGCTTGTCCAGAACGGAACGCTGCGTGTCGGCGATACAATCCTTGCCGGAACTCATTTCGGTCGTGTCAAGGCGATGTTCAACGAGCGTAACCAGCGTATAACTGAGGCCGGTCCCGCCGAGCCTACCCTCATCCTCGGTCTTAACGGCGCACCGACAGCGGGCGATACCTTCAACGTCATGGAGACGGAGCAGGAGGCCCGCGAGATTGCCACAAAACGCGAGCAGTTGCAGCGTGAACTCGGATTGCGCACCTCGAAGCGCACCACCCTTGAGGAAATCGGTCGCCGCCGTGCCATCGGTAACTTCCATGAGCTCAATATCATCGTCAAAGGCGACGTTGACGGCTCAATAGAGGCACTTTCCGACTCGCTCATCAAACTTTCGACCGAGGAGGTCAAGGTCAATGTACTCCACAAGGCTGTCGGCGCCATCTCGGAGAGCGATGTGACCCTTGCCGCCGCATCCGATGCAATCATCATCGGTTTCCAGGTGCGTCCGTCGCTCCCGGCTCGTCGTGCTGCCGAGCGTGACGGTGTCGAGATTCGTCTCTACTCTGTCATCTATCAGGCCATCGAGGAGGTCAAGGACGCTATGGAGGGTATGCTTGCTCCGGAAATCAAGGAGGAGGTCATCGGTACGGCTGAAGTGCTCCAGACATTCCACATATCGAAGGTCGGCACGATTGCCGGTGCTATTGTGCGCGAGGGCCGTATCAAGCGTGGTTGCAAAGTGCGTCTCATCCGTGACGGAATTGTCCGTTACACCGGTGAGCTTGGCTCGCTCAAGCGCATGAAGGATGATGTCAAGGAAGTGACTTCCGGCTATGATTGCGGTCTCTCGATCGCCGGCTACAATGATGTCCAGGAAGGTGACATCATTGAGGCCTACGAGGAGGTTGAGGTTAAGAAAAGCCTCTGATTCATGACTCATGATTGATATTCACATCAATATCGGTTCCAATAGCGGCCATCGCGAAGCTCTCATCGAGCGGGCGGTGGCCGCCGTTGTTTCGGCTTTTTCTGATGCGGAGGAAATTCTGAGATCGGATATAATCGAGACACCGCCGTGGGGCTTCGACTCACCGAATCCGTTTCTGAATTTAGGAGTGTTGATGCGTCTGAAGGATGATTCATGCCGCGACTCGGAGTCATTTTCGCTCTCCGTTTTCCGCCGATTGCAGCATATACAGCATGAGATTGACCCTTCGCCTCACCGCGATGCGTCAGGTGGATATATCGACCGTGCTGTTGACATTGACTTGATTGCAATCAATGACTATATTGTTGAGACCCCCGGGCTGACCATCCCGCATCCGCGTATGCACCTTCGGGATTTTGTTCTCATCCCCATGTCACGACTCTCTCCCCGCTGGCTCCATCCCATCCTCCACAAAACCCCTGGCGAACTCTTGCAGGAAATATAGCGGTGTAGTGTGAGGGGGTACAAGAAGACAAGTGTGCAGGAGTAACAAGATTTATAGTCATTAGTCCGTAAAAATCTGACCATAAGCAGACAAGGGTACATAAGGACATAAGTACATAAGGGTCAAAATATAATTTTCGGCTATTTGGTTAGAGGAAAATATTTTGTCCCTTATGTACTTATGTCTTTATGTTCCCTTGTTATTTTGTTTCTTATGTCCTTGTGTCCCTTTTTGTCGCTTTATGGTGAGGGCGTTGCGTTGGAGACCGGTGAGTTTTGTGCGTTTGATGGCGGAGTGGCGGAAAAGGGTGGAGAAGTCTTCCTGCTTCATGGCGAGGATGGTTTCAGTGTCGAGTTCAAGAATCGGTTTTCGTGGTCGGAATTCCTCGATGTCTGAAACGGGGGGATTGGAGTTGTGCGGGCATACGTCCTGACAGACATCGCAGCCATAGATGTGTCGTCCGAGTGATGTGTCGGGCGGCAGGTCGCCGCGATGCTCGATGGTGAGATACGAGAGGCAGCGGTTGGCGTCCATCCCTTCGGAGGACAGGGCTTTCCCGGGGCAACATTCAATACATTTTCCGCAGCCCATGCAACTGTCAGTACACGGCTCATCGGGCATGAACTCTGCCGTGGTCAGTATCTCGCCAAGGAAAAAATGCGTGCCTGCGCCGGGAATGATGAGCTGGCGGTTGAGACCGATGAACCCGACTCCCGATTGCACGGCCCAGTAGCGTTCGTGGAGGGGAGCGGTGTCAACACACACACGGCATTGCGCTCCGGTTGTGTCGGTGATCCACCGGGCGACGACGTTGAGCCGGTTGCGGACCACCTCATGATAGTCATCGCCGAGGGCATAGCCGGCCCATTGCAGCGGACCGTCATGATGTCCGAAATAATAGTTGAAAGCGCAGCAAACCACGCTTTTTGCCCCGGGCAGGAGCAAGGACGGATTGCTGCGGAGTTCAAGATGATTCTCAAGATAGCCCATGCCACCGTGGCGACCTTCTGAAAGCCAGCGGTGATATGCGTCAGTGACTGAAGCCGGGACTTCAGTCACTGATGCAATTCCTGACTTGAAAACCCCTGCGGTTTTCAGTTCGGCTTTAAGTTCGGTCGGGTCGAGCATGTGGGGCTTGATGTTCGTTTGGCATACGCACTTCAGCGATGGACTGCAAGGAGGATTGGCGAATCATGATGGCGTTACATCGGGAGGGCATGAAATTCGTAGCCTTGCGATAGGAGCCATTCGATGGCGCGCGGGAGAGCGTAGCGCATACGGTCGTGAGCCTTGATGGAATCGTGGAACACGATGATGGAGCCGTTGCGGGCATAGCGTTTCACATTGTCAAGCACCTGCTCGCCGGTGAGACGTTTGGAATAGTCGCGGGTGACTACATCATACATGATTATGTTGTAGTGCCGTTTGATGAGCTTGGTCTGCCAGGGCGATATAATCCCGTGGGGCGGTCGAAACAGGGTCGAGCCGATCAGTCTGTCGGCCTCGGTGATGTCGCGGAAAAATGTGGTGGCACTCACTTTCAGACCCTGGAGGTGGTGCATGGTGTGATTGCCGTAGGAATGACCTCTGCGCTTCACCTCCTCGAATACCTCGGGATATTTGCGCACGTTGTCGCCGACCATGAAGAATGTGGCCTTGATACCATAGCGGTCAAGGACATCGAGCACCCAAGGCGTCTCCTCGGGGACAGGGCCGTCATCAAACGTAAGATAGACGACCCTTTTCCCTCTATGGAGTATGCGCCAGATTGCTTCAGTGAACAGCAGACGGTAGAAAAACGGCGGTTGTTCTATCCACATGGCTACTATTGATGGAGTGCGGAGACGATGCGGTCAAAATTAATCCCCATGTCAGTGAGGGTATTGATCATCTTTTCGGGATCACCTCCGAAATCCGACAGATCCTGAAGGAGATTCACGATGTAGTATGTCTCGATGTAGCGGTCGGTCTGCGGGAGGGTGGCATACTGCCAGGGGCTGAGGCTCTGGTAGTACTTCACGTTCTGAGCGTAGCGCATCAGTTCTTTCTCGATTATCGCGACAGCTTTGGCCGAGGCTTCCTTATTGCCGGTGGCAATGCCGAGGCGGGCATAGATCTGCGCCATCTTCTGCGGAACCTGAATGGCGTAGGGGGCTGCGGCTTCGGGGAGTTTCTCCTCGATGATGGTGAGGAGATCGAGAGCCTTGTCGTAGCGGTCGGTCTTGAACGCTTCCAGTTGCTTGCGGGTCTCCGCATCGGTGGCCACGGAGTCGGCACGTTCAGCCATCACGGCCTCATTGATGAGCGCGGTGGCAGCCGAGAGAATGTAGGAACGTGTGGTGGTGACCATCTTGCGGACGGTCTCATCGAGATAGATCTGATCGGAGTCCGTCACCTTGTCAAGACCACCCCAGCGGAACTTCTCGGTGATGTTGCGGTAGGCCTTGTCGGTGTTGACGGCATTGATGTCGTAGTCGCCGTTCTCCTCATTGTAGACCGGGGTGACTTCGTAGGCCATACCTGTTGAACGCATGTAAGGCTGGAGAGCCACGTAGTAGTCAGACGGCACGGTCGAAGCAAAATAGATCGGGTTTTTCCAGCCGTTTTTGATCGAAGTGGCGAGCATGTCGAGTGAAAGGATCTGACTGAGGGTCATGCCGCCGTGGCGTGAGGCCTCGCGGTCATCCTCCATGTTGAGATTGAGGGCTGTTGACGCAATCTCCGCTTCATGTTCGGTAATGCGTCCGGCCTTGACAGCAGCGGGAATATCGACGGGAATGACGAAATTATTGTATTTCATCATTGGGGCATTCCATGCATTTTGGCTCGATTTCTGATCGTAGACCTGACGCAGAGCGGTGAAGATGTTGACGGGAGTGCTGTCGCAGTCAGCGGCAAAGTAGCTGAAATTCATGCGCTCATAGCCATAATCCTCGGGCTTGGCGAGAGTCTCGATTCCGTCGGCCTGATATGAGGGGTGTTTCACCTGATTGGCATACCAGTCGGTGGTGAGATACGAGAGGTTGACCACCTTCACGTCGGTGCGATGACCCTCGACTTCCTGTGCATACCAGAGGGGGAACGTGTCGTTGTCGCCGTTGGTGAATATGATACCGTTCTCATCAACGGAGTCGAGGTAATTCATGCCGAAATCGCGGGTGACGTAGCGGCCTGAGCGGTCATGGTCGTCCCAGGTCTGTGACACCATCTGCAGCGGGACTATCAGTCCGATCAGACATGCGAATATCGCTCCTGCGAGGCTGACCTTGCGTTCGCGCTCTGCCGTGGCTTCGGCGGGAAGATTCTTCTTGTCCTTGCCGGCAGACTTCTTGCTGAAAAGCTCGCGGACGATGGCCCAGAGTCCTGCCACACCCATGCCGACCCATATTGCGTAGGCATAGAACGATCCGGCGAACGCGTAGTCACGCTCGCGAGGCTGAGTCGGGGTCTGGTTGAGGTAGAGCACGATGGCTATACCCGTCATGAAGAACAGGAAGAAGATGACCCAGAACTGCTCGATGCCGCGCTTTGAAGTGAAGGCTTGCCAGCCGAGTCCGATTATGCCCATGAGAAGCGGGAGCATGTAGAATACGTTGTGACCCTTGTTTCCCTCACCGTCAGTGTAGGGGAGGAGGCTCTGGTCGCCGAGGCGGGGATTGTCGATGAACGGTATGCCCGAGATCCAGTTGCCGTGGTTCACCTCACCGTTGCCCTGGATGTCGTTCTGACGACCGGCGAAGTTCCACATGAAGTAACGCCAATACATGTGGTTCAACTGATAGACGAGGAAGAAGCGCAGGCTCTCGCCCATGGTAGGCTTTATGGCATCGGTGGTCTGGATGGTCTCACCGTCGTAGACGTAGCGCGTCGCGCTGACCGGTTTGCCCTTGAGACCGCCGATCCAGTCGGAATAGGCTGCGGTGTGTGCGCCGCTGTATATGCGCGGGAAGAACATGTTGAGTTCCGGAGCCATGACATAGTCCTTCTTGTAGCCGGTGATCTCATAGTGGTCGGCTTGGTCAGGAGTGGTCTTGACAACCTTGGCGTAGATGGGTTTACCCTCCTTGTACATCGGCGTGGGCTGACCTTTGGAGTCAATCTCGTAGACCACGGACGACTGGTGGGTCTGACCGTAGAAAAGCGGACGTTCGCCGTACTGCTCACGGTTGAGGTAGGAAGCGAGGGCGAAAACGTTGTCGGGCGCGTTCTGATTCATCGGAGGATTGGCACTTGCACGGATGAGGAGAAGTGCGTATGACGAGTAGCCGATGAAGATGACGAATATGCTCATCACCACAAGGTTGAGAATGCGGACAGGGAGCTGCTTCGCCGTGTAGAGATAGGCGATCACGGCAATCATGATCACTGCCGGAATCCACATGCTGTCGCCGATGAAGGGAATGCCTGAGAAGAAGATGGAGAGGAGGACGCTCAGGCGGATCCTGGCAATGCTTTTCTGCTTGTAAAGCTCGCTGATGCACCAGATGAAACATCCGACTGCGAGGATGGCGTAGATGAGCACACCGATGTTGTAGCTGCATCCGATGACGTTGACGAAGAACAGCTCGAAATACTGCGAAACCTCGATGAAGCCCGGGACGAGACCATAAAGAATCAGTCCGACCACGACTGCCGACACGGCAAGTGTCAGCAGCGATCCCTTGGCGGTGGTGTCCTTCCAGAGACGGTAGTAGATGACGAGCGCGATTGCGGGAATGCAGAGGAGGTTGAGCAGGTGGACTGCAATGGAGATACCGATGACGTAGGCGATGAGAATGAGATATTTGTCGCTGTGGGGCTGCGAAGTGCGGTTTTCCCATTTGAGAATCAGCCAGAACACAAGTGCGGTGCAGAAGGATGAAAAGGCGTAGACCTCACCCTCGACGGCTGAGAACCAGAACGTGTCGCTCCACGTGTAGGCGAGCGCGCCGCAGATTCCCGACCCGAATATGACGAGCATTTGGGGAAGTGTCAGCTCATTGGCATCATCCTTGACCACGAGACGCTTGACGAGGTGGGTGATGGTCCAGAAAAGCAGCAGGATAGTGCCGGCGGAGAGCAGGGCTGACATGGAGTTGACCATGACTGCGATTTTTGAGACATCGCCGAAAGCGAAGTTTACAAAGAAGCGGGCCGCAAGCATGAAGATCGGGTTGCCCGGCGGGTGGCCCACTTCGAGTTTGTAGCCTTGGGAGATAAATTCCGGGCAGTCCCAGAAGCTGGCTGTCGGCTCAAGAGTGAGCAGATAGGTGACAGCCGCGATGACGAAGCACAGCCAGCCGAGGAGGTTGTTGATGAGGTTGAATTTTTTCATTTTAATCGGAGTTATGAGAGAGCGGTCAGAGATATGACTGCAGATCTGATCAGAATTTGCGGATACCCATTATTTCGCGGACTTCGGCAAGGGTCTTGGCTGCGCGCTCGCGGGCACGTTCGGCACCCTGACGGACGACGCGAGAGATGTATGCGTCATCGTTGCGGATGTCATGGTAGCGTTCGCGGATCGGGGTAGTGACTTTGAGGATGTCCTCGGCAAGCTGCTTCTTCATGTCGCCGTAGCGGATGGAGCAGTCGGCGTAGGCATCGCGGTAGCTTTGCACAATCTCGGGTGCAGAGGTCAGTTCCATGAGTGTGAGGAGATTCTGCACAGGCTCGGAAATGGGCTGATTGGGGGTCTTGGGACCTTCATCGGTGACAGCGCGCATCACTTTCTTGCGGAGCACTTTCTCCTCGTCGATGAGGTAGATGCAGTTGCCCTCGCTCTTGCCCATCTTGCCGGAGCCGTCGAGACCGGGGACTTTCACGGCGTGGTCGGTGAAGTTGAAGTTCTGAGGTTCGGGGAAAAGGTCAACGCCATAGAATGAGTTGAAACGGCGGGCGAAGCGGCGTGTAAGCTCAAGGTGCTGTTCCTGATCCTTGCCGACAGGCACTTTGTGGGCTTTCTGAATCAGAATATCGACGGCCATGAGGGTGGGGTAGGTGAGGAGACCGGCATTGACGCGCTTGTTGGTGTCAGAGCCGATGATCTGCTTCTCGATGTCCTCGCCGTCATCCTTGATGCCGAGCTGCTTGCGGGCTTTGTCCTTGAAAGAAGCGGTGCGCATGAGTTCGCCGATGCCCACGTGCATGTTGAGGAGGAGATACATTTCGGATATTTCCGGGATGTCGCTTTGGACGAATATCGTGGCTTTCTCGGGGTCGATACCTGCTGCGAGATATTCGGCGAGTATGTTCTTGACATTTTCGTGGAGAGCGTCCGGCTCGGGATTGGTGGTCAGAGCGTGGAGGTCGGCGATGAAGAAGAGGCAGTCGTAGTCATTCTGCATTTTCACGAATTTGCTGAGTGCGCCGTAGTAGTTTCCAAGGTGAAGGTTGCCGGTGGCACGGATGCCTGACAGCACGACTTCTTTATTATCCATAATGTGGGTTGAATTATTGTTTTGTTGATTGGTCGGGCCTTGATTGGCCAATTAGGGTACAAAAGTAGTAAATTTATTTAAAGGGTGATGCATGTTGGGGCAGCAACATTCATCATGATGAAGCATGATGGAGCTTGGTGCAGCTTGATGCAGCATGATGAAGCTTGGTGCAGCATGATGGAGCTTGGTGCATCATGATGGTGGGGGAGCTTGGTGCATCATGATGCAAACCTTTTTGCAATCATTTTTTGCGCCGCCATGTGATTTCGGGGGTGGAGGTGACGTGGTTGATGTAGCGGGCGAGGATAAAGAGGTAGTCGCTGAGGCGGTTGATGTAGGTGAGGACGGTGGGGTGGACGTATGCTCCGGTGTCGGTGAGGGTGAGGATGTCGCGCTCGGCCCGACGGCACACGGTGCGCGCTACGTGGGCGTGGGCTGCTCCTATCGATCCGCCGGGTAGTACGAACAGTTTGAGCGGCGGGGTCATGGAGTCAAGAAGGTCGATCTGATGTTCGAGATCGGTAAGGGTTGAGAGCTCGATGGGAGAGGCCGGCTCATCGGTGGGAGAGGTTGGGTCGTCGGTGGTGGTTGAGAGCTCGGTGGAAAAGGTCGGCTCGTCGGTGGGGGAGATGTTCTTTTTTTCGTCGGATGGGGTGGCGAGGTATGACCCGATGTTGAAAAGCGTGCAACTGATGTTGATGAGGGTGGAGTTTATGAAATCGTCCAACTGTGTGCAGTGGGCCTGTACGAGTCCGATCATGGCGTTGAGTTCGTCGAGCGTCCCGTAGGCGCAGACGCGCGGAGAGTTCTTTGCAATGCGTTGTCCGCCGACCAGCGAGGTGGTGCCGGCATCGCCTGTGCCGGTGTATAGGGGGCTTTTTCTCATGAATTTATATGCATTTTTGGTTTAAGCGGCAAATTTCGTAAATTTGCAGCATTTTAACAATCTGACTAAATTAAAAAACGATAAAATATGTTTTCAGGTATAGTCGAGGAGGCCGCGCAGGTGGTCGATGTCGTGCGCAAGGACGGAAATGTGGATCTCCGTGTGAGATGCAGTTTCACTGACGAGCTTAAAATAGACCAGAGCGTGGCTCACAATGGCGTTTGTCTGACCGTGGTGTCAATCCCCGGTGACGGAACTTACACGGTGACTGCTATCCGGGAGACGCTTGACCGCAGTAATCTCGGCGGTCTTGAGCCGGGCAGCCTGGTGAATCTCGAACGCTCGATGATGATGAACGGTCGCCTTGACGGTCACATAGTGCAGGGTCATGTCGATTGCACTGCTGTCTGTGAGGCTGTTGAGGAGGTCGAGGGAAGCCGCTACTACAAGTTCAGATATGATGTCGCTCCCGAGATGGCTGCAAAGGGCTATGTGACTGTGGAGAAAGGCTCTGTGACGGTCAACGGCGTGAGCCTGACGGTGTGTGATTCCGAACGCTATTCGTTCAGGGTGGCAATCATTCCCTACACTTTTGAGCATACGAATTTTAAGGAAATCCGTGTCGGGAGCGTGGTCAACATCGAGTTTGACATCATCGGGAAGTATCTTGCACGCCTGAGCGAGTTCGGTCCGGAAAAGTGAGAAAACGGATGGCTTAACGATTGTAAAGTATTGAATATAAAGTATAAAGTCTGTACGGCTGTCAACTAAACACGGTGAAGGCTTGTTGTTAGGTATAGATTATCAACGACAGGCCATGAAGGATATGTGGGCTGATTTTAACTTTTTTAAATTAAAAATATCAACACACAGCAATAAAAATAGCCTATCTTTGCAGACTTGATGACAACTAATTGATATAATTATGGAAAATAAAGAATTAGACCGTATCAGCTATGCTCTCGGTCTGAGCATGGGAAATAATTTCCGTGCAAGCGGTATTCAGGAGATAAACGTTCAGGATTTCGCCGACGGTGTAGCAGCCGTGTTCTACGGCAACCAGCCTAAAATGACCTACGATGAGGCAAAGGCTGAAATTCAGAAATATTTCACAGCCCTTGAGGAGAAACAGCGTGCCGAGGCCGCCAAGATGGCAGATGTCAATGCCGCTGCGGGCAAGCAGTTCCTTGAGGAGAACGGCAAGCGTGTGGAGGTCAAGACCACGGCTTCCGGTCTGCAGTATGAGGTGATCACTGACGGTGATGGCGAGATGCCTACCGCCCAGGATCAGGTCGAGGTACACTACACCGGCAAGCTCATTGACGGAACAGTGTTTGACAGCTCCGTTGAGCGCGGTGTTCCGGCTACGTTCGGTGTCACTCAGGTGATCCCCGGATGGGTTGAGGCTCTCCAGCTCATGAAGGCAGGCTCGAAGTGGCGTCTTTTCATCCCGTCGCAACTGGCCTACGGACCTCAGGGTGCGGGCGGTGTGATCGGCCCGAACTCCACGCTGATTTTTGATGTGGAACTTCTGAAGGTGATCAAAAAGTAAACAGATTCAACAGACACCATTAAATTAATTACTATACAATTTTTCAAATTTTTATGAAAAAGCTATTCATGGCTTGCGGCGTTGCCGCAGTGCTGCTCAGCGCAAGCTCTTGCGGCAATTCATCATCATCATCCAATGAGAACAAGGGGTTCGGCGATTCGCTTTCAGTAGCTTTGGGTGAGGCACAGGGCTCACGTCTGCTTGCTGAGTATGAGACTCTCCCCGAGGATCAGAAAGCTAACATCAAGAAGGAGGATCTGCTCCGTGGTTTCAAGCAGGCCATCATGACCGATACGACACAGCAGGGCTATCTCACAGGTCTTAGCTTCGGTCTGAACCTCGTCGGCCAACTGTTCCGCTACGAGGAGGCCGGTGTGCCCATTGACCGTGCCAAGCTCTATGAGGCATACGCCAAGGCATTCAGCGCAGACTCAGTGAACAACGAGGCTATGCGTGAGGCCCAGGGAACACTTCAGCTTCTCGCCGAGCAGGCTCAGCAGAAAATGATGGAGTTCTATCAGAAGAAAGAGGATGAAGCCCGCGCAGCCAAGGAGAACAGCCCCGAGGCTCAGGAAAACGCTGCTGCCGGTCAGGCTTATCTGAAGGACCAGATGGCAAAGGATCCTGAAATCAAGGTCACTTCGTCAGGTCTCGCTTACAAGGTGATCAACGAGGGTACCGGCGAAGCTGTCGGCGCCAACGGTAGCGCAAGGGTAAAATATGTCGGCAAACTTATCGACGGCAAGGAGTTTGACAAGAACCAGGATGGTGTCACAATGAATCCTAACCGCGTTGTCCCCGGTTTCGGTGAGGCTCTTTCGATGATGAAGAACGGGTCACACTACATCATCTACATCCCCGGCAATCTCGCATACGGTGTGGATGGTCAGCCCCAGGCCGGTATCGGTCCTAACGCAATGCTCGTGTTTGACGTTGAGACTTCAGAAGTAGTCCCTGCAAACTAATGAACGTATAAATCATATATCCTTTTAACGGTCAGGAGACCCGGAAGCAATGCGAAAATTGCTTCCGGGTCTCTTGCCGTTTTGGAGGGAGATTACGCGAGGGGTTCGATGCGGAGGTGAGAGTCGGGGTGACGGAGGACGAGACACGATGCTTCGGTGAGGACTACACCCTCGGTGTTGCGCACTCCCTGCTTGCGGAAACTGATGCGTTCGGCCGAGAACGGGACGTGGGAGTACTTGGTGATGTAGTCGGGGTCGATGACCATGCCGGAGTTCTCTTTGCCGCAAAGGTCGAAGACTTCGGAGTGATGCACGTAGAGAGTGCCGAACTTGGTGACGATGAGGTGGAAGTCAATACCCCAGACGGTTTCCTTTTCTTCAGCGGTGATAACCCTGGAGTTGGGGAGGACGCTGAGGTTCTCGATGAGTCCCGACCCGGCGATGAGAACCTTGCGCGACGAGCCTGAGCGACCGGTGAACGCGGCGCGCGAGAGGGAGGTGAGGTCTTCGTTGGTGAACGCACCGGGGACGTAGTTATAGGTGCGGTCGGTCTGGTTCCATATTCCTCCGGTGAACAGAATCTCGTCAGAGCCGTCGGGGAGAGCGACGCGGGCGCGTGCACCGAAAAGGAATGATTTTTCCATGCCCATGCGCATGTCCATTATCGCGACTTCTTCCTGATCGGAGAATGTCCATCCGACCTCTTTGTCGGAGAGTCGCTGGTAGAGCGACTCCTCCACCTGCGATTTGAAAATCTGACAGAAGTTGTAGTCTTTCTTGGGCAGGGCTACGTATTGCGTGGTCTGTACGTCAAGCTCGCGGGCGGCGCGGCCCATGCGGATTATCTGGTCGCCTTCGCTGAGAGTCCCGACTTCGATTCCTGCGGCAGATTCACCGATGTTGACGGGGATGACGGTGAGGGTGTTGCCGTCGATGGCTGAGATGTAGGCCACAAGTGACTGTCCTTTGTAGAGTCCATCGGGAATCGTGAGCGACGGGATGAGGACGGTTTCGGTCTCGGAGAAGATTGTGCCGTTGGCTACAGGGATTTCAAATGGTGTCCCGTGGGTCAGTGTCAGTCCACGGAGGCTGCGAGCGGCGGTGGTGCTTCCGTCTTTCGTGTCAACCGAATAGTATTCGATGCGCATTGAGGAGGCTTTGCGCGCTCCTACCATTCGGGAGATTTGGTCGAGCGGTGTGGATGAGGGACGGATTTTGACGATGCGTTCGTCGATTTCGCTGCGGAGCAGCCCGGGTGCGAGTTCGCGGGTGAGTTGGGTGGTGAGCATTTTTTTTTAAGTATTAAGGGTTAAGGATTAAGGATTAAGGATTAAGGGTTAAGGGTTAAGGGTTAAGGATTAAGGGTTAAGGGTTAAGGGTTAAGGATTAAGGGTTAAGGATTAAGGGTTAGTGGTTGAGTATTAGGGATTAAGGGTTGGGGGTGGGCCAGGCGGAGGGACGGGGGGTGGAGAGGATTTGTGAGGTCGGGTCATCGGTGTCGGGGGCGGATGTGGGGGTGTCGGGGGCGGATGTGGGTGAGTTGGGAACTGGTGCGGCGGGAGCGGTTGAGTTGGGTGCGGCGGGGTGTGGGGTGGTGGGGTCGCCGGCTGCGCTTTCGGGGTGACGGATGAATTCGAGTGGTGCAGGTGTCATTGTTTTTTCTTGTTTGTTTAAGGTTTGATGTTTGATTGATTGACATTGCAAAGTTAGGGGTGGAAATGGGGCAAAAAGGTGCGATAATGCAAAAAATGGACATAAAAAATCCCACCGGATGTGCGTCCGGTGGGAAAAATGTGGATTATCTATATAATAGAGGTGTCAGTGCTTCAATCAATCGGCGTCGAGAGTGCAGATTGAAACTCGGTTCCAGGATTCTTCGCTGAACATGTGACCGATACCCTCGCCTTCGGCGTTGATTCGCTTCGGGTCAATCTTGAAACGCTTGATGAGAGCGTTTTTCACAGATTCTGCACGGGCTTTTGCGAGACGTTCGTTAAGCTCGACAGGACCGTCGGCTGATGCATAGCCACGGATCTGGACTGTGGCCTTCGGGTGATTGTTGAGGTAGGCGGCGATCATCTCGATGTTGGGCTGCTGGTCAGCGGTGATGGTGCTTGACCCGATCTTGAAGAACACGTAGCGGACTGATTCGAGATTGTTTTCCTTCACGACCTTAGCGGGCTTGGCATTGGCTGCTGCAAGGGCTGCGGTGAGTTCGGCGTTCTTTGCGTCGGCAGCGGCGATGGCTGCGTTCTTACCGTCCACCTGTGCGCGGAGGTCGTTTATGCGTCCGTTGAGGGTAGCTATTTCGGCTGAATTGTCGGGAGGACATTCAACGCACTGGAAGCCGGGGCCGAAATTGTAGTTGAGACCCACGAGGAGGTTGAAGTTGGCTCGCTTGAGGTCGAGACCCTGGTCATCGTAGGGAGTGCCGTTGCCGGTGACGTTCCAGATCACGCTCGGTTTGAGCGAGATGCTGAAGTGGTCGGTGACAGCGAAGTTGAAGTTGAGACCGGCTTTGGCACCGATGTTGCTGTGGTCGCTTCCGTAGCTTACGTAGTCATGAAGCCAACCGATACCGAGGACAGCATCGAGAGTGAAAGCGCGAGGCTCGCACTGGAAGCCGCAGAAGGCATTTGTGAGGTTGAAGAGGCCGTAAGCACCGAGATAAGTGTTGTCAAACGCGGTCTTGCTGTGACGGCCGCCGTTGACGGATGATGTGTTGATTCCTGCGTAGCCTTCGATACCGAGTCCGAAAAGCGGAGAAATCTGCTTGCCGAGGTGAAGACCTACGATCGGACGGACATTCTGGAAGAACGAGTGACCCTTGAGCGGAGTGGTGATACCACCGTCGAGGCCAAGCTGCCAATTGTCGCCGAATGTCGGGCGTTCAATCATGTTCTGGGCAGAGGCACCCATAATACAGCCGACGAGGGCTGAAGCAAAAATAAATCGTTTCATGTGTTTTGCTTTTTAGTTGAAGTGTAAGTGTTTTTCTTGGAAACGCGAATGTTTCATTCTCTCTGATTATGGAATGTCATTTTCTTACTTGATGGATTTTGGATATGTTTGTTTAATGAATATTTTTTTTATGTTGCTTCAAAAGCTGAAGGTGAGGAGTGAAGTGAGGGTGGCGGCTTGACTGCCGTTGTATCGAATAAACAATCGACGGAGGGGTTGGAGATTATTCCGAATGTGGCAATTAAGAAAGTTTAACTGTTTGAACAGCGAAGTGAAAAAGGGTGAAAATGCAGGGCTTATTGTATGGACGACGATAAGCAATTGTCATTTCGGCTGTGTATAAACTCAGCGTTGACAGTGGGTTTTGGCGAAAAAGGGGTAGGGTGTGGCAGACTTATTGTAAAATCTACGCGAAGCGCGATGCCTTATTGTATGGATTACGATAATGAAAAGTGCTGATAATGATGTTGTAAAACATCAGTCGCATATGTGCCACGTGAATAAAATTTACTATTTTTGCAGCACGAAATTTAGAAAAAACGGCTCGACATGCCGTTGCCCCAACTTTAAGAGTGTGTCTCATAACAAAAGTTAAATCGAAGGTCCCGGATTTTCTTTCTCGACGAGCTCGAAAGCGGCAAGCCGATGAGGAGAGGATTTTCCACTGCAGTAGAAGGAGTGTACTTTATGTACACGACTGAGACAAGGTGGAAAATGCGCCCAAAAGACGGGAGGCTAAGGTAACTTTTAAGGGACACATCCAACAACTTGAATTTAATCTTAAAAAACGAAATAGTGTTAATTAACAATGATAAGGCTGCACGACACACTCTTTGGTGCTTTTCTCTCAACTCTTCGGTCGAGTGGCATGAGCCACACTCCCTCAGAGTTAAGAGAAAATCCCTCAAAGATTGCGTCGCCCTCGTTTTAACTTTTGTTATGAGACACACTCTAAAATCTGATTCCTTGGAGAAAATATGGAGAGTTCACTTGCCAACAATCATATCTCGGTGGACTGCGTTGTCTTTGGCTTTGACGGCGACAGTCTGAGCGTGCTTCTGAGCAAACGCAATGGATGCGACGAGAACGGCGAGATATTCATGGACTACAAGCTGCCGGGCAGCCTCATCTATGAGGACGAGGATCTCGATGATGCAGCCTCGCGTGTGCTGAAAGAACTGACCGGTGTGAGCGACGTCTCGCTGACTCAGTTCAAGGCTTTCGGGTCGAAGGACCGCACGAGCAGTCGCCGCGATGTCCACTGGCTTGAGAAAGAGCAGGCAAAGGTGAAGCGAATTGTCACGATAGCCTATTTCTCGCTCGTGAAACTCGACAAGGCTCTTGAGCGGACTGTCAACACCGAGAAGGCTGAGTGGCATAAGCTGAACAACCTCGGTCGGCTGGCCTTTGACCACAACAAGATTGTCGAGGAGGCACTGAAGGCAATCAGACGTGAGGCCGACAACAACCGCGCACTGCTTTTCGATCTCCTGCCGAAGAAATTCACGGCCTCGCAGTTCAGAATGCTCATGGAGATAATCTACGACAAACCTCTTGATGTCCGTAATTTCCACAAGAAAATATCCCAATTGCCCTACATTGTCCCTCTTGAGGAACGTCAGCAGGGTGTGGCCCACAGAGCCGCCCGCTACTACCGCTTCGACAAGAAGGCATACAGCGGCACAAGATGACCGGGCGGCGAGAATCATCTCCAGCACTCCAAAATACTTGATACTCCACACTTAGCACCTTACACTTAACACTTTATACTTTATACTTGAAAAAATGTATCTATTAGGTTATGACATAGGCAGCTCCTCCGTCAAAGCAAGCCTCGTGAATGTTGAGACCGGCAAGACAGTGGCTTCAGACTTCTATCCGAAGACCGAGGCAGAGATCATTGCGGTCAAGGCCGGATGGGCGGAGCAACGCCCGCAGCAGTGGTGGGACTGCCTCAAACATGCCACCGAAAGCATACTCGGACAATCGAAGGTTGATCCGAAAGAAATCAAGGCCATCGGCATCTCATATCAGATGCACGGTCTCGTGATGGTCGATAAAGACAAGCAGCCTCTACGCCCCGCCATCATCTGGTGTGACTCGCGCGGAGTGCCCTACGGAGAAAAAGCGTTTGAGGAACTCGGCGAGGAGAGATGTCTCAGCCACATCCTCAATTCGCCCGGCAACTTCACCGCGACAAAGCTCGCATGGGTCAAGGAGAACGAGCCGGAGACCTTTGCAAAAATCGACAAAATCATGCTCCCGGGCGACTATATAGCCATGCGGTTGACCGACCGCATCTGCACCACCGTCTCAGGTCTGTCGGAGATGATGCTGTGGGATTTCAAGGAGTGCAAGGTGGCAGGTTTCCTGATGGACTATTTCGGTTTCCCCGAAAGCATTATCCCGGAGATTGTCCCCACGTTCTCAATCCAGGGTCGGGTGACGGCGGAAGCTGCCGCCGAGCTCGGACTTGCCGAAGGGACCCCGGTGTCATACCGTGCGGGTGACCAGCCGAACAACGCGCTTTCGCTCAACGTGTTCAATCCCGGTGAGATTGCTTCGACTGCCGGAACTTCGGGTGTGGTCTACGGTGTGCTCGGCGAGGTGAACTATGACACCAAGAGCCGTGTCAACACCTTTGCGCATGTCAACCACAGCGATGACGCCACGCGACTCGGAGTGCTCCTCTGCATCAACGGCACCGGTATCCTAAATTCGTGGAGCAAGCGGACTGTTGCCCCGGAGGGCATAAGCTATGCGGAGATGAACGATGTGGCGGCTCAGGCTCCCATCGGCTCGGCAGGCGTTTCGGTGATTCCGTTTGGCAACGGAGCTGAGCGCGTGCTTCAGAACAAGGAGGTCAATTGCTCAATCCACGGTGTCAACTTCCTGACCCACAACAAATCTCATCTTCTCCGTGCCGCGCAGGAGGGCATTGTGTTCTCGTTCATGTATGGCATGGAGATAATGGAGCAGATGGGTATGCCGATCAACAAGATTCATGCCGGACATGCCAACATGTTCCTCAGTCCGCTGTTCCGCAACACTCTTGCCGGTGTCAGCGGTGCGACAATCGAGCTGTATGACACCGACGGGTCGGTCGGCGCAGCCAAGGGTGCCGGAATGGGTGCCGGAATCTACCGCGACAACAATGAGGCTTTCGCTTCGCTGGAGAAAATCGAGGTCATCGAGCCGGTAAAGGCTGATGTCAACGCCTATGCCGACGCGTATGCCCTGTGGAAGGAGCGTCTGATGCGTGAAATCTGAAAAAGAACTCAACTACTAATTATTATCTCATAAACCACATTATTATGGCAGTTAAAGAATATTTCCCCGGTATCGGGAAAATCAAGTTTGAAGGCAAGGATTCAAAGAATCCTATGGCCTATCGTTACTATGACGCTGAGAAGATGATCCTCGGCAAGCCCATGAAGGAATGGCTCAAGTTTGCCATGGCATGGTGGCACACACTTTGCGCAGAGGGTGGCGACCAGTTCGGCGGTCCCTCAAAGAAGTTCCCCTGGAACGAGGGTGCTGACGCTATCACCATCGCAAAGCAGAAGGCTGACGCAGGTTTCGAGTTCATGCAGAAGATGGGCATCGAATATTTCTGCTTCCACGATGTTGACCTCGTTGACGAGGGCAGCTCTGTCGAGGAGTATGAGAAGAACATGAAGGAAATCGTGGCCTACATCAAGGGCAAGATGGCTGAGACAGGCATCAAGAACCTTTGGGGCACAGCTAACGTGTTTGGCAACGGTCGCTATATGAACGGTGCAGCCACCAACCCCGACTTTGATGTTGTGGCCCGTGCTGCTGTCCAGATCAAGAACGCTATCGATGCAACCATCGAACTCGGCGGCAGCAACTACGTGTTCTGGGGCGGTCGCGAAGGCTACATGAGCCTCCTCAACACAGACCAGAAGCGTGAGAAGGAACATCTCGCAATGATGCTCACCCTCGCACGCGACTACGCACGCTCAAAGGGTTTCACCGGCACATTCCTCGTGGAGCCGAAGCCCATGGAGCCGACCAAGCATCAGTATGACGTTGACAGCGAGACCGTGATCGGCTTCCTCAAGCAGCATGGTCTTGACAAGGATTTCAAGCTCAACATCGAGGTCAACCACGCAACTCTCGCAGGCCACACATTCGAGCATGAGCTCGCAGTGGCAGTTGACAACGGTATGCTCGGCTCAATCGACGCTAACCGTGGCGACTATCAGAACGGCTGGGACACTGACCAGTTCCCCATCGACAACTATGAGCTTACCCAGGCCATGATGCAGATCATCCGCAACGGTGGTCTCGGCAACGGCGGTACAAACTTCGATGCAAAGACCCGTCGCAACTCGACTGATCTCGACGACATCTTCATCGCCCACATCGCAGGCATGGACGCAATGGCACGCGCACTCGAAAGCGCGGCTGCACTCCTTGAGGAGTCACCCTACAAGGAAATGGTCCGCGAGCGTTACGCATCGTTTGACGCAGGCAAGGGCAAGGAATTCGAGGAAGGCAAGCTGACCTTGGAGGATGTCTATGCCTACGGCAAGGAAGTCGGCGAACCCAAGCGCACTTCCGGCAAGCAGGAGCTCTATGAGGCAATCGTGGCAATGTATTGCTAATTTTCATGGTGCTATATCCGGAATGTTCGTGCGGCCCGCAGAGGTGTCCGCACGGACATTTCCCTCTCTAAATTCTCCGATATCACATTTCATTTCCCTCTCTAAATTCTCTGCTATCACATTTCAATTCCCGATTCACGATTCTCCATTCTCAACTCTCAAAACTTCTTACCAATCCCATGAATTATCCACAGAAAGGAAGCAGGATCTACCTATTTTCCATAGTGCTTGTCGCAGTGCTCGGTGGTCTGCTTTTCGGCTATGACACAGCCGTGATTTCAGGAGCCGAGAAGGGTCTTCAGGCTTTTTTCCTCGGAGCAAAAGATTTTGACTACACTGACACCATCCATGGCATCACCTCATCGAGTGCGCTGCTCGGCTGCATCATCGGTGCCGCCATCTCAGGATTCTTCGCATCATATTTCGGACGCAAGAAGTCGCTTGCCATTGCCGGTCTGTTCTTCTTCTTGTCTGCGCTCGGCAGCTATTATCCCGAATTTCTTTTCTATAACTACGGCAACCCGACCCAAAGTCTGCTGATAGCCTTCAATTTCTACCGTATTCTCGGCGGAGTCGGAGTGGGACTCGCTTCGGCAATCTGCCCGATGTATATCGCGGAGATAGCTCCCTCGAATCTGCGTGGCACACTCGTGTCGTGGAACCAATTTGCCATCATCTTCGGTCAGCTTGTGGTCTACTTTGTCAACTTCCTTATCCTCGGCGAGCACACCCAGCCCATCATCGAGAAGATCGGCGAGACGCTCTATCAGGTCAGCTCCGACTCCGATGCGTGGACCATCGAGAGAGGCTGGCGTTACATGTTCGGCTCTGAGGCGTTTGTCGCAGGTCTGTTCACCATTCTTGTGAGCCTCGTCCCAGAATCTCCGCGCTATCTCGCGCTCACCGGTCGCGATGAGAAGGCACTCATGGTGCTGTCGCATATCAATGGCTATGAGAAAGCCAAGGAGATTCTCAATCAGATCAAGAGTACTGTCGAAGTCAAGAGCGAGAAACTGTTCTCATTCGGTATCATGGTCATCTTCGTGGGTGTGATGCTCTCAGTGTTCCAGCAGGCTGTCGGAATCAACGCCGTCCTCTACTACGCTCCGCGCATCTTCGAGTCGATGAACATGGGCAATCCGATGGTGCAGACCATCATCATGGGCATTGTCAACATTTCGTTCACGCTTGTGGCGGTCTTCTCCGTCGAGAAGCTCGGTCGCAAACCGCTGCTCATCTGGGGCTCGCTCGGCATGGCCATCGGAGCGTTCGGTGTCTGCATCTCCAATCTCGTGGAGGTCGCCCCGATTGTCCCCGTCCTGTCCATCATGGTCTACTCGGCTTCATTCATGTTCTCCTGGGGCCCCATCTGCTGGGTGCTCATCGCTGAGATCTTCCCCAACACCATCCGTTCGCAGGCAGTGGCGATTGCGGTGGCTTTCCAGTGGATTTTCAACTTCATCGTGTCATCGACCTTTGTCCCGATGTACAATATGCACGGTCTCGGCATGGGCGATAAGTTCGGCCACATGTTTGTCTATGCCCTCTACGGAATCATCTGCGTCATTGCCGCATGGTTCGTGGCAGCCCTCGTCCCCGAGACCAAGGGCAAGACCCTTGAGGACATGACCAACCTCTGGCGCAACCGCGACAAGAAGTAATAATCATTCCCTATAAGAAACGACATTCAGCGACCGTATGGCGGGATTTCCGTCAGCGGTCGCTGAATGTCGTTTCTTATATTTACAACCTCCGTCTTCCATCAGCTCTCGTTTACGCCAGGATAAAACATGGAAAAACTCCCGAGTGTCTCTCACCGATCGTAGGGACATGCCTTTGGCATGTTTACATTGAATGCCTTATTGTACAGTTATTTACAACGTGCCGAAGGCATGTCCCTACGTGCGAATACACGGTATGGAATGCAATGGTATAGCAAAAATGATGTTTAAAAAGGGTTGAGTGAATAACGGATTGAGACGGGATTGGAGGCGGGGATGTGTCTGCGCTAATTTTTTGCGACAAGGGAATTGAGATAGACTTCGAGGTTGGTGTAGCCTTCGGGGCTGAGGGTTGTGGTGCGGCCGTCGGTGCTGTCGGAGGGGTTGAGTCCGTGAGTTTTTTCCCAGTTGTCGGGGATGCCGTCGCCGTCAGAGTCGAGGAGGGCTTCAAGGTCGGAATCGGTGTAGCTGAGTTTCGGCCAGGGGCTGTCCTCGCCGGGGTGCTGTGCATCGGCCGGGACATCGATGAGTCCGGGACGCGAGGCGGCGTCGGCCGACATTGACCCGAAGCGGCTTGAGGTCCCGCTGCGGACTTCGTCGATGATGCGGGTGTCGATCACATCGCGGCGGTGGGAGCAGCCAACGTCGGCAAGCACGAGATCGTAGGCCTCGCGGGCTGACTGTGTGGTCACGTGAGCGACGTCGAGTGGTCGGTCGAGCCTGAGTTTTGGCAAAAGCTCCTCGGTGTAGAGTCCGTCATAGTCGCCGATGGCGGCTTGGCTGAACACCCCGTCGGTCCAGTTGTCGGCGGTCACTTCAGGATTACCCTCCATGACGTTGCCGTCGATATAGAACTGTCCCCAGACGTGCCACATCTTGTCCCATACGTTGGGGCGGTCGGTGCCATGGTGGGTGTAGTCGGTCGTGCGGACACCTATTGCGGTGATGCGGTGCCCGACATTGGAGTCCTTTGGCGTTGCGGGTCCGGGTTTGTAGTAATTGTTGACCACGTTGACCTTCATTGCCTCGCCTCCGTAGCACCCCGATCCGGCCCAGTTGTAGATGACATTGTTGCGCATATCGACATACTCGCGGTCCTGCGTGTTTTTGTGCGGACCGAAGCGCGGAGTGCGGCTCTCGTGGTGAGCCATGAGGTTGTGGTGGAACGTCGCGCGGTTGCCTCCCCAGATTCCGCCATAGCCGTGGGCACCTTTGCGGTGACCGGCATTGCGGAGACTCTCGGAGGAAATGCACCACTGGACGGTGACATCCTCGCCGCCATAGACCGACAGACACTCGTCAACCGACCAACTGACCGAGCAGTGGTCCATGATGAAATTCCTGTTGTCACCGGCACCGAAACCGTCAGGCTCGCCCTTGCACTCGTTGCCCACGCGGAAACGCATGTAGCGGATGATGACGTTGTCGGCCTGCACGAACACCTGATTTCCTCCCACGCATATTCCATCGCCCGGCGCCGACTGTCCGGCAATGGTGAGGTCGCCGTTGGTGATGTGCAGACGGTGGTTGAGGAAGATTGTGCCCGCAACGTCAAAGACGATTGTGCGCGGTCCCTCCTGCATGACGGCGTGGCGGAGGGTGCCGAGATGCATACCGTCGTCGAGCGTGGTGACGTGATAGACCGCTCCTCCGCGACCTCCCGATGTGAAGCGACCGAAGCCCTCAGCCCCGGGGAATGCTATCAGACTGTCTGATAGTGAAGTGGTGACTCCTGAGGGTGTGTTGACTTCCCCTGCGGGGCTTGTGGCAGATGTCGTTGCCGGACAGCTCGCTGCGGTCAGAAAGAGGGCTGCTGCGGCGGATATGAGATGTGATGTCATGATGGTTAATCTTGATTGGTTTGGTTTTTGCAAATATAACGAAAAAGCATGAGAATTTTCAGACGGTTTCTGATTTATGGAAAATTTTCACTACATTTACACCCTCAAAATCGCTGTTTCAACATGAAAAAGATACTTTTATTCCCCCTGATGTTGCTGCTGGCCGTGACTTCTCTGTCGGGTCAGACGGATCTGACCGAGAAGCAGGTATACGGTGTGGCGTTCTACAATCTTGAAAATCTTTTCGATACGATCAACGCCAACGGCAAGTATGATCTTGAGTTCTCGCCCGCCGGTGCGCGCAAGTGGGACAGCCGCAAATATTGGAGCAAAATCAACAATCTCGCCGGGTGCATCCTGAGCATGGCGACGGAGAACACTCCCGACGGACCGGCCATCATCGGAGTCGCTGAGGTGGAGAACCGCGATGTCCTTGAAGACCTCGTCAACGCCGGAGGGTTGAGGAACCGAGGGCTGAGGATTGTCCATCACGATTCGCCCGACCGCCGTGGCGTTGACGTGAGCCTGCTCTACAATCCGAGACTTTTCACGGTGATCGACGTGACTAACCACACGCTCGTGATTCCCGACAATCCTGATTTCCGTACGCGCGACCAGATGTGTGTCACCGGCATTCTCGGTGGCGACACGCTCAGCGTCATCGTCAACCACTGGCCGTCGAGGCTGGGAGGGCAGGAGCGTTCGAGCTATCTCCGCGAGGCTGCGGGACAGTTGTCGAAGCATATTGCTGATTCGCTGTGGACCATCCGTCCCAATCAGGGAGTCATCGTCATGGGCGACCTGAATGACGATCCGTTTGACCATTCGTGTGCGGTTGATCTCGGCGCGCTCCCGGAGCAGGATCTTGTGCCGCCCCACGGATTTTTCAATCCCTGGTGGCGTGTGCTCGACGGCGGTAAGGGAACACTTGCCTACAAGGGGCGTTGGAATCTTTTCGACCAGATCATCGTGTCGGGTACATTGCTGCGCCACAACGATGCGCCGCTGCAATACAGCTCATGTCGCATCAATGATTTCGATTTTCTCAAGAATACCGAGGAGCCTTATCGTGGCTATCCCAAGCGCACCTACGCTTCCGGCAATTGGCTCAACGGCTATTCCGACCATTTCCCGACAATAATATTCCTTTACAAAGCAAAATGATTGAGGCTATGAAAAATGAAGACAAACCCACACTCCCCGCTCCTGCCTGCAACGAGCCTTTTGTGATCACCGTCGGACGTCAGTTTGGCAGCGGAGGCCGTATTCTTGCCAAGGCTCTTGCCGATTCACTGGGCATAGCCTACTATGACAAGGAGCTGCTTGTCGAGTCGGCAAAACATGCGGGGGTCAATCCGGATTTTTTTGAGAAGAAGGATGAGCGTTTCCCTACTTTCCTCCAAGGCTTGTTCAGTTTCTCAATGGGGGTCACGCCGATGTGTTACTACACCGGCGCATCGTCCATCTCTGACGACGGACTTTATAAGAGCATAAGTGAGTTTCTGCTCCACACGGCTGAGGAGAAGTCGTTTGTGGTCGTGGGGCGCAGTTCCGATTATATTCTCCGTCATCACCCCCGGTGTGTCAATATCTTTGTCCATGCACCGATGGAGGAGTGTGTGAAGCGCATCATGGGGCGCAATGATGCGGTGGATGCGGCCAAGGCTGAGGCGATGGCGCGCAAGACCAACAAGTGGCGTGCCGATTATTACAATTTTTTCACCGACAAGACGTGGGGCGATGCCAAGAGCTATCATCTGACGCTCGACTCCTCACTCCTCCCGATGGAGGCTAACGTAGAGCTTATCAAATCCTACCTCCGCCTGCGCGGCTTCATCGAATAATCAGAAAATTCACGGAAGATATAAAAGAAAAGGGTACAAAAGGACATAAAAACAGAAGGTACAGAAAAAATTCAGTGGATCTATAGCTGAAAATAATCTGTATCTTCTGTTTTTATGTCCTTTTGCACCCTTTCTACTGCTGCTTGAATGTTTTTCCGGTCCAGATGTAGGTGAGGGAGGGGTTGAGGTAGGGTGCGAGGTCATCGTAGAGCTCTTTGTCGAGGAAACGGGAGAGGTTATTGGTGAGCGTCAGGGTTGATGTCGCGGGATCGATGCGGTAGGACGCAAGCATGAATGGTACTTGCATCGTGACATCCTCCTCATGCTGCCGACCGCTGTCGGTGAGCCATTCCTTCCAGCCGGGTTTAGTGAACAGGCTCTCTGTCGGTAGAATGCTCCAGTCCGTGTCATAGAACTTGATGCTCGAATCCAGCCCCGGGGTGGCGACGGTGCTGATGAGTGCAATGACCGGCCCCTTCGACCCGTTGAGTTCCACAAGCTGTATGGCGGATGAATCGGTCATCTTGACGGTGACTGACGAAGGGCTCATCTCGGTGATGACGGAGCGTCCGTCGAGCTGATTCTGCGACGAAGTGGCCAGCCCGTTCCTGTAGTAGTCGACCATATCGAGACGCGTGTTGTGGTCAAGGAGCGGGAATATGTTCTGTGGAGCTGATGTGAACAGCTCGGCAGCATCCTGAGCCCCGGCCGCTAACGAACCGAGGACCAGTGCAGCGATAAGGAGAAATTTTTTCATTGTTGATGGTATTTGTGTTATCTACTTGTTTTTCTTGTTTTTCCGTTTATCGGCAATCTTTGAGTAGTCACGGTCGGGGACGGCGATCTCGCTGTGGATGCGTTTGCCGTAGAACTCTGCCCCGGTCAGTGCGCCGACCACTTTGCGAGCGTCGGCTTTCTTGACATCAAAGAGCGAATAGGCGGGGAGGAGATCGATGCGTCCCACATCGACGCGGCGGCCGTTGATGAGCGTGTTGAGCATGTCGATGAGATTGCCGGCAAAGAATCCGTCGCGCTTGCCGAGATTGATGTAGATGCGCTCCATTCCGCGCTCAGCCGTGCGGCGGTCTTTCTCCTTGTCGTTTTTCGGACGCTCATGTTCGCTGCCCTTCTTGTTCTTGCGGTCAGCCTTGGAGGGCTTCACGTCGATGAAATCAATCTGCGGTGCGTCCTTATAGTAGTCGAGCAGGCGGTTGAATTCGAGTGAGATCACGCGTTTGAGCAAATCCTCCTCCGATAGCCATTCGAGTTTGCGGGAGATGCCGGGGAGATAGCGCGAGATTTCCTCCTCGTTGACTTTGACGCGCTCAAGGCGGTCGGCGAGATTGTAGAGCTGCTTCTCGATGATATGTTCGGGAGTGGGGACATCCTTATGCTCGAAAGTCTTGCCGATGATGCGTTCGATTTCGCGGAGTTTGCCTTTCTCGCGGGAGTGGATGATGGCGATGGATACTCCCGATTTCCCGGCACGGCCTGTACGGCCGGAGCGGTGGGTATAGACAGCGGTGTCCTCCGGGAGACCGTAGTTGATGACGTGGGTCAGGTCATCGACATCGAGACCTCTGGCTGCGACATCGGTGGCTACGAGCAGGGTCACGACGCGGTCGCGGAATTTCTTCATGACTATGTCGCGCTGCTGCTGAGAGAGGTCGCCGTGGAGTGACTCGGCGTTGTAGCCGTCGCGGATGAGATTGTCGGCGATCTCCTGGGTGTCGCGCCGTGTGCGGCAGAAGATGATGGCGTAAATGTTGGGCGAATTGTCAACGATGCGTTTTAGGGCAAGATACTTGTCGCGCGCGTTCACCATATAATATATGTGGCGCACATTCTGCGCGCCCTCATTGCGCGTCCCGACCACGATTTCCTCATAGTCTTTCATGTAGCGTTTGGCAATCTTGAGGATGTCGGCGGGCATTGTCGCTGAGAAAAGGAGCATTTTGCGGTCCTCGGGGACGTAGGAGAGAATCTGTTCGAGCGATTCGAGGAAGCCCATATTGAGCATCTCGTCAGCCTCGTCGAGAACCACAGTGTGGACATCGTCGAGTTTGACTACACCGCGCTTGATGAGGTCAATCAGTCGGCCCGGGGTGGCCACGATGATCTGCACACCCTTTTTCAGTGCGCGGATCTGGCTCTCGATGCTTGAGCCGCCGTAGACGGGGAGCACTTTGACGGCGGGGATATATTTCGAGAAGTCGGCGAGGTCGCTGCCGATCTGGAGACAGAGTTCGCGGGTAGGGGCGAGGATGAGAGCCTGGGTCTTGTTGACGGTCGGGTTGATGCGCTGGAGCACCGGGAGTCCGAAGGCCGCCGTCTTGCCTGTGCCTGTCTGGGCGAGGGCTATAATGTCGTGTGCATCGCCGAGCAGGCGCGGGATCACGCGTTCCTGCACGGGCATCGGGTTTTCAAAACCGAGTTCTTCAATGGCTTTGCGCAGTGGCTCGCTGACACCGAGTTCTTCAAATGTTTTCATATTTTTAGTGAGATGATTTTATGAATAAATGGATTTTTATGAGGTTTTTTATCGTCCTACCTCACCCAAAGCGAGGGATTGAGTTTCTGCTTCTCGTTTCGGATTTCAAAGTGGAGTATGGTGCGGTTGCCGTCATCGGGGTCGGAATATATCTTGCCGAGGGTCTGGCCGGTCTTGACGGTGTCGCCTTGCTTCACGTTGACGGTCCGGAGTCCGGCGTAGATGGTGATGTAGTGACCGTGGCGGATCATGACGATAGAGTTGAAACCGTCTTGCTGGAATATCGCCGATACTTTGCCGGAATAGACAGCGCGCGCACTGCTCCCTGCCGGAATCTCTATGTCGATGCCTGAGTTTTCGGTCTCGACATGGCGGAGAGTGGGGTGGGGCTGGCGACCGAAACGGCGTACAATCTTGTATTTCCCTGCCACAGGAAACGGAAGTTTCCCCTTGTTGGCGGCAAACGAGCCGGAGAGGGCGGCACTGTTTGCTGCGGCAGTCTGGGTCCGTGCGTTGGACGAGGCTACTTCCTTGGCCGACGGGCTTTCCGTCTTACGGCTACTCTCCATCGAGGCTGCGTCGCGGTTGTCAGCTTTGTCCGGCTGCTTGGTCTGCTGCGCAGTTTTGCTTTTATTGGCGTTGGCCTTGGCCTTTCGTGCAGCCTCCTCACGGCGGCGGGCTTCCTCCTCCTCGCGGGCTATGCGGGCCTGCTCGGCGGCTATGAGTCTGTCAAGCTCGCGGTCAAGCGCGGCCGCTTTCTTCTTCTGCTCGTCGAGGGTGCGCTTGAGCGCGCTGTCCTCCTTGCGGAGCTGCTTGACCATCTGGGCGGATTCCTCCTGCTTTTTCGTCAGAGAGAGGCGTGTCTCCTCGGCCTTGCGATATGCCTTGTCCTGACTGTGGCGGAGCGACGTGAGATGCGAGCGACGGTCAGAGATGCGGTCTATAACATCACGGATGCGCTCCGACCTGCGTTCGCGCCATGCGGAGAACTGGCGCAGGTAGCGGATGCGGCTGAAAGCTTCCGAGAAGGTCCCGGCTGAGAAGATGAAGGCAATGTCGTTTGTCGCGCCCGAGTAGGGCTGAAGCTCCTTCAAGGCTTTGACGTAGGCCAGGCGCATCTGTTCAAGCTCATCCTCAAGGGTGGTGATAGAGTCGGCGGTCATCGTGATAGCCGACCCGAGGGAATCGATATGCTGCCTGAGTTCTTCGGCCTGATTGCGGGTGGTCTCTATGTCGGCGTTGAGCGAGTTGAGGCGGTTGAGTTGGCGGTTGAGTTCCTTGGTGTTAGATTTGAGTTTTGTCGCCGTTTCGGATATGCGCCGCTCGGTGGTGGTTTTGTCTTTTTTCACCGATTCCATTGTCCGCTGCGGTGTGGTGGAGCGCGTGCGTTTACGTCTCGACTGCGCGTCGGCAGGACTGACCGCAAGAGCCAGTGCGGTCAGCAGGATGATAGCGTAGCGTTTCCAATGTCCGGTGTGTGGTGGCAGCATTATGTGATAGTATTTTGATATGATCTTTGGGAGAGAAACGTCTACTTTTTGGTGAGTTTCTTCATGATTTCTTCCGCGCGGACACGGGTGTAGCCTTTGGGCACCGTCCACTCCTTGCCGAATCCCTGTCCCCACTCGGCTTTGCGCGGATTTAGGTCGATCTCACCCTCGAATTTCGCCGACGATCCGCGGGCGGAGATGAACGAAGTCCCGGCCATCGGGCCGGTCGCCGTGACGGCGAAATCCGAATAGGCGGCGGTGATTGGGGCGCGTGAGGGCAGATTGACGGTCAGCAGCTCCACATTGCCTGTCGGGGTATCCACCGTGAAGCCATAGCCGATACCGGCGGGACTGAAGTCGGGCGTGATGGTCCACGTGGTGCCGTTGCCGTCGAGGCTGCACCGCGAGAGTGTGGGCGTTTCTTCGCCGATTATGAACGGTCGCCCCAACAGGAGGTCCTGCACATTGCCCACCGTAGCCGGGAATCCTCCGAGAAGGTCGCGGATGCTTTCGGCAAAGTAGATGCGTTCGAGTTTATAGGAAGCGAAGATACTGTCGTCGGTCACCATCAGTGTCGCCACCTCCATCCCGAAGAAGCGGAACGACATGTGGATTGAGCGGTCGCGCTGCATACTCAGCGTGCCGCTTATGCTGACGCTTTTCGGGCTGTTGAGATTGAGTGTGACCGGCATTTTCACGCTCTCCCAGGGCTGATAGCTGCTTTCGAGCAGCCCGAACAGTTCCTTCAGCTCCTTTTGGCTAAGTGGCTGCGAGGGTTCTCGCTCGTAGCCGATGCCTGTCACGGTGCCTGAGCGTGACGAGCGGCATGAGGGCAGCGAGGTCAGCAGGGTTATGATTATGGAGAGGAATATGAGCCGTGGTGACGCGATGTTGCGGAAATCTTGACAGGTCATTTGAAGAAATATGTCTTGTGTTTCACTTTCCTTTGCAGGAGTTCATTGTCGGGCGCAAGTTCGAGGGCCTTTTTCCAGAACTCGACCGCACCGTCGGGATCGCCGTCCATGAAGTATATGTCGCCGGCGTGTTCGAGAACTTCGGCCGACTGCTCATTATCCATCAGACTGAGAGTGCGGTCGATCACTTCGCGGGCTTTGGCGTAGTCCTTGCGCTTGAAAAGCACCCATGCGTAGGTGTCGAGCGTGGTGGCGTTGTCAGGCTCGGCGTCCGAGGCCTTCTCGATCATTGAGAGTGCATCGTCGAGGTCGCGCCCCTCGCAGGCGAGATAGTAGGCGCAGTTGTTCATCGACATGTAGTTCTCCGGGTCGTAGAGGAGTGCTTTCTGATAGAGCACGAAGGCACTGTCGGCCATCTCGCGGGCATAGAGATTGTCGCCCATCGCGCCATAGATTTTTGAGATTGTCTTGGTGTCGGTGGAGTCGGTCAGTTCGAGTGCGCGGGCATATTCTTTGGGGGCTTTCTCTCGCTCCCCTTTCTGATCGAGGATTGACCCGAGCACGAGGTATTGCCGTCCGTTCTCAGGATAGTAGCGCAGGGAGCGTTTGATAGCCGCCATGGCTTTGTCGAGATTCTCCTCCTGCAGATAGAGCGATGTCAGCATCTCCCATCCCTCCTCGTCGGCGGGGTCGAGGTCGAGAGAGCGTTCGGTCTGTTCGGCCGCGTTGGCGTAGTCTTTGGTGAGGATGAGGTAGCGGGCATAGAGGGCATGGATGTCATGCTCATGGGGGTGCTGGTCGATCAGCACGTCAAACAGTTTGCCGATGCGCGGCAGTTGGGTCGAGTCGTTGTACATCTGCTGGATGTAGCTGCGCAGGATGGCGAGTTTGGTCTCCACGTCGAGGCTTTTCTGCCGCAGGGCCTGAAAAACCTCGCGGTTGAAGGCCGCGCTGTCGCCGAGAGTGTTGTAGAATTGCGCGCGCGAGTAGTATGCCAGTCCGCTCGACGGGTCGAGCTCGCAGGCGGCGTCATAGAAGGTCTTGGCCTTGTCGGTCTGACCGAACATCGAGTAGATGTCGCCCGAGAACACTTGAAATTCCACGCTTTTCGGCGACGACTCGCGCAGACGGTCGGCTTCGGCGAGGATCGAGGCCGTGTCCTGGCGGGCAAAGTATATCTGGATTTTCTTGGTGGTCAGCGGTATGCTCTTGCCCTCGGCCACTTCGACAGAGTCGTAGACGGCTATCGCACGCTCGCGGTCATTCTCGTCGCCACCCTGACCGAGAGCGTTGGCAAAACGGTAGGTGATCTCAAGATCCTCAGGATGGAGCGTGTGGAGGCGCGCCCATGTCCTGACGGCCTCCTCGCGGTTGAGGAGCTGCTCGTTGAGCATGGCGTAACGGCTGCCGTAGAAGATGTCGGCGGGGTTTGCCTCGCTGTAATCCTTGAGCATGTCCATCGAGCGGTCGATCAGCGTGGAGTCGAGCTGTGAGAGCCGCAGGAGGTAGAGCGAAAGCTCCACGCCCACATCCTTGTCGGTTTCGTTCAGCTCCCGCGCCCGCTCCAGCAGGGCGTAGGCAGCGTCGTGCTGACCCTGCGACTTGGCGCGCAGGGCTTCGAGGTAGATGTAGTCCGCTTTGCGTATGTCTTCCTGCGTGTCGGCTTCCCGGCGGTCTTTGGCCATCGCCGAGATGACTCCGAGCGTCAGGAGTGTCAGGATTAGGATCGGGAGTTGCTTCATTTTTTCAGGTATGGGTGTGTGTTTCTCAATTGACGCCTGTGTGACCGAAAGCTCCGTCGCCGCGCTCGGTCTCGTCAATACGCTCGACCTGCTCCCAGGTCACGTGGACGTATTGTTTGATGACGAGCTGCGCGATGCGTTCGCCGTTGGTGATGGTGTAGGGCTCGTTTGAGAGATTGATGACTATGATTCCGATTTCGCCACGGTAGTCGGCATCGACCGTGCCGGGGGTGTTGACGAGCGATATGCCGTGTTTGAGCGCAAGCCCGGAGCGGGGGCGCACCTGACATTCGTAGCCCTGCGGGAGCTGCATCCGCAGCCCGGTGGGGATCAATGCGCGTTCGAGCGGACCGAGTGTGACGGGCGCGTCAAGTTTGGCGCGGACATCCATGCCGGCTGCCGAATGGGTTTCGTAGGCGGGGAGGGGATTGGTGGAATCGTTGATGATTTTTACTTTTATATGTTCCATGTCAGAGCTGAAAACGGGAGGGTGAATGAAATAGTTGAAACTTTTGTTGCGAGACACACCTCGCGGAAGCTGTGTCTCAACCCGGCAGCCGGAATCACTCCTCTCTGCGGGGTCACATATTATAATTAACAAGCGAAAGTAGCAAAATTTCCGCATATAACCTTACTTTTTCATGAATATTTGTATCAGCGACCGCGACTACGCTCCCGAGGTGTCCGATTTTGTGTTACCCGATTGTCTACAATCGGACGAAACCGGATACTTTTTAACACTTTTCTTGCATATGTTAGAAAAAATATACTTAAATTTGTCGCAATTTACATAAATTACCTTAAATTTCCACGAAAGAGGATCTTCATCGTAGTCTATAATCCAATTACTATCAATCTTATTTAACCAGCATCATGAAAAAAAACTCCAAGGCTCCGTCATTGGGACTCAATCTCCTGAATGACAGAAAATTGGCATGTGCAGCTCTCACCCTCTGCCTTATGGGTGGAACTGCCATGACAGCCCAGGCCGCTGATAGCAGGGGAGGACAACCTTCTGAAGCGCAGCAAGTTGCGGCAACTCACAGAGTTACAGGTACAGTCCTTGATGAGAACGGCGATCCGATGATCGGCGTGTCTGTTGTCGAGGAAGGGACAAAGACAGGTGTAGCCACCGACTTCGATGGCAATTTCACCCTCAATGTCCGTCCCGGTGCCACCCTCCACTTCTCCTACATCGGCTATAAGTCACAGAGCATCAAGGTGGGTAATCAGAACAGTATCCAAGTGACAATGCAGCCCGATAACAACGTGCTTGACGACGTTGTGGTTGTCGGCTACGGTACTGTCAAGAAGCGCGACCTCACCGGTGCGATTTCATCAGTGAAGTCCGATGTCATCACCCTCACCCCGTCGTCAAATCCGATGGATGCACTTCAGGGTCGTGTGGCAGGTCTCGACATCTCCCAGACCTCAGGTCAGCCGGGTAATGCTCTCAATATCCAGCTCCGTGGTAACCGTTCAATCACTGCCGACGGTACTCCTCTGTTCCTCATCGACGGTATGCCCGGCGACTACGCTACCATCAACCCCAACGACATCGAGAGCATCGAAGTCCTCAAGGACGCATCATCGACCGCCGTCTATGGTTCAGAGGGTTCAAACGGTGTCATCATCATCACCACCAAGAAGGGTAAGGAAGGAAAGATGCGTGTTAATTTCGATGCTTATTTAGGTATCAACGGATGGTCAAAGACCCCGAAGATGACCTCTCCCGCCGAAAATATCCGCACCCGTGAACTCGCATATGAGTATGGAGGTAAGGTCGCTCCGGATGATTCTAACCTTGAGGCCTACAAGGAGGCTCTTGCCGCCGGTCAGACTATTGATTGGGTTGATGAGCTTCTCGGCACCGGAATCACTCAGAACTACTCATTGTCAATGTCAGGTGGTTCAGAAAAGACCCAGGCCTATTTCTCGCTCAACTATAATGATGTCAACGGTCAGTATAAAAATTCAAGTTATAAGGTATACTCGACATCCGTACGTCTTAACACCAAGTTGACTAACTGGTTGCAGGGCGGTGTCCACGTACAGGGTTCATATACAGACAGGAATCTCGCTGACAGCCATTTGAATGACGGACTCCGTTCAGATCCGTTCGGTGTACTCTATAATGAGGATGGATCGCTTCGTCCTTTCCCATTGACAAAGAATACTGATCAGGTCAACCTTCTTCTTGACAATAAGGAGAACTTTAGGAATCAGAGACACAACCTCCGTGTCTATGTTCAGCCGTATCTGAGAATAAATCCGTTCAAGGGATTCACGTTCGAGACTCGTATGAGTGGAAACTTCTATTACTCCAACACCAATAAGTATCTTGGCTACGGTTCATGGAACTACTATAACAAGGCCGGTAGTGCCGCTGTCACTGCTCCTGAATGGGATTTCCAGAAGGTTGTCAATGCAAGCAAGGAACATAGCTTCGATTGGGGATACAAGTGGGAAAATATACTTACGTACAATTTCACGCTCGCTGATATTCATGAATTTACGCTTACCGGCGTAACAACATGGGAATCAACTCAGTATGATAAGACTAATGTTTCATCAACCAGTATCCCGACCAACAAACAGTATTGGACACATCTTGAGGATGCCAAGGATATCGCACCGACTATCGGTTCATTGTACACAATGCACAAGCGTATGGGTTATGTCGCTCGTCTGAACTATACGCTCATGGGCAAATATCTATTCTCTGCATCCGTGCGTCGCGATGGTGACTCTGTGCTTGCAAGTGACAAGCATTGGGCAACATTCCCCGCTTTCTCTTTGGGATGGCGTATTTCTGATGAGAGCTTCATGGAGTCTACACGCGAGTGGCTCAACAATCTTAAACTCCGTGTAGGTTATGGTGAAACCGGTGCAGCAGGTCTGAAGCCGTATGCATCATTCTCTACTTTGACCTCTGAGCAGATGGGACTCGGTGGCATGCTTGTCGACAAGTCTGTATATCCTAATCCTATTTCTAACAAGGATCTGACTTGGGAGCGTTCCAAGAGCTGGAACATTGGTCTTGACCTCGGTCTTTTCAATAACAGAATTGATCTCTCGGCTGAATATTATATCACGAATACCGATGGCGTTATCTGGGCACAGGCTATTCCTGTAAACAATGGTAGCTTCAATGCGAGCACTCTTTATACAATCAACCGTAACATTGCAGAGACACGCAATAAGGGTTTTGAGCTTACATTGACTACCCACAATATTGATACAAAGGATTTCGGGTGGACATCAACTCTTACATTCTCAACTAATAAAGAGGAAGTAACGTCTTTGGGCCGTGATGCAGCGGAATATATCAAGAATCAGGGCACAGACTATACCCTGCATATTGGAGATCCTGTCAAGTCTTATCGTCAACTTGATTTCGCCGGTATCTGGCAGCTCGGTGAGGAAGCCGATGCAGCCGTATTCCAGGCTCGTCCCGGTGATATAAAGGTTCATATCCCCGGCATGAAACGCGTGAGCGAAGGTGTATGGGAGAAGACATATTCAGATGGAACGACCAAGACATTTGATGCTAAAAACCAATACAAGATCAATGATGATGACGGTGTGATTATCGGTCATGAATCTCCTGATTGGCAGCTCGGATTCCAGAACACTTTCCGTTGGAAATGGTTTGACCTCTCGGTATATATGATGTTCCGTTACGGTCAGACATTCCGCTACGAGCCTATCGGTTGGTACACCGGTCATGGTGGCTCATTCCCTGCACATTTCAATTATTGGACTCCTGACAATCCTTCGAATGATTTCCCCGCGCTTGATTCAGAGCGTAACTGGCAAAAGGCTCCGGGCAATGAGTCAATCTATTGGGTTGACGGTTCATTCTTCAAGATAAAGAACATCACACTCGGCTATACACTTCCTAAAAATGTATGCAGCATGCTCCGTATAGACAACCTCCGTCTTTACGGTACGCTCACTAATCCTCTCATCGTTGCCAAGAGTGATCTTCTCAAAGGCTACGATCCCGAGCAGATGGGCAATATCAATCATCCTCTCACACGTCAGCTCGTCTTCGGTCTGAACGTTACATTCTAACCATTTTTTCCGAAATAATAACATGAAAAAATATATTAATAAAATTGCAGTTGCTACTCTCGCTTTGGCAGGAATCCTCACCACTTCCTGTGAGCTGACAGAGGACAACCCCTCCGGAGGTAGCGCTCAGCTTGACCTTTTCCTCAACTGGAAAGGACTCCAGGCCGTATCTTATTCAACGCTCAATGATGAGCTTTACACTGCTTCCGATTGGTACATCTCATCGGAGGGTGGAACTGATTGCTGGTTTGCAAGCGGCAACGGAGACGGCTATCGTGCAGACATCAACTATGAGAACTACTCCACCAGCAACAACTCAACAAGCAAACTATGGTTGCAGTGCTATTCGATGATTGCAAACTGCAACACTGTAATCAATGAGGCCGGCAATATCTCTGACGGTGAGAGTGTGCAGGATGACATCAAGGTGCTTGTCGCTGAGACTAAGGTGCTTCGTGCATTCTATAATTTCCTTATCGTGTCAAACTTCGGACCCGTGACACTCAATATGGAGTCTGCTACGGGTGCCACAGGTAAAATAGATCTCAGACCTGTCCGCTCAAGCGAGAAGGATTTCTATACTCAGATTATCAAGGATCTTAAAGAGGCTGAGCCGGATCTTGGCGTCACTCCCTATGAGAATAACCGTGCACGTGTGACCAAGAAGACTGCACTGGGACTCCTTGCGCGCGTTTATGCACAGCGCGCAGGTCTCGGTGACAGCAAGTATGGTGACGGTGCTACCTATTGGGAGCTTGCGGCCAAGACTGCAGAAAATCTCATCACCAATGCAGCAACTTACGGCGCACATCTTTACACTGATATCGCTGACATGTGGGCAGATGCCAATAACCGTACCAATAAAGAGGCTCTCTTTATTGCTGCCGGTGCAGACGCTTACAGTGATGCGTGGAATCTCACAACGAAACGCAACAAGCTGTTTGCATACTCATGCGGTGGTGTATATCAGACCCTGTTCAATCAGAATCCTACGAAGAAGGGAACACACTATTTCTACGGACGTATCAACGCCCAGACGTTCGTTCCCTCAAGATACCTCATGTACTGTTTCAATCCTGAATGGGACCGTCGATGGGAGTATTCATTCGTATATGCCTACGGTGACTATTCAATGGTTCAATGCGGATGGGTGGCCTACACTAAGGGTCAGAAAAAGCTTACTGACCAATTGTGTGCAGACTACGGAATTGATATGTCCCATTCAGGCGAGACAATCTACCCGTTTGCAGATTGTGATGGAATATCTTCGACGTTTGGCGGCAACCAGTACCCTGCTAAGATCTGGCCTAAGGGTGAAACTTCAGGCGATAAGTCCAAACTTCTTGCCGTAGCTTCATCAGGTGCTGAGGTCAACGATCCGACCACTTGCGGCTCGACCAAGGCGTATGCAGTTCCTTATCCGGTCGCTCTTGATGACAATCGTCTTAATACTGTGTTTGTTCATAAGAAGCTTTCAGATGCCGATAAGGCAAAATGTCGCTATGCTGTCGTTTGTCTTGACGACCTCTATGGATCCAACGGAATAAACTATGGAAACACGGTTAATGGTTCGGAGAATGCTAATCCTCCTGCTGTTGGCAATGGTCTGACAAGTGCATCTGCATGCCCGTCACTCAGCAAGTTCAACTGGTCGTATAACGGTGCTTTCTGGGGCTCAGAAGCCCAGATCAAGACTGGTGACATGTTCATCATGCGTATGGCTGAAATCTATTTGATTGCGGCTGAGGCAGAGCAAAAGCTCGATAATGGTCCGAAGGCAGCAGGCTATCTGAACGTGTTGCGTGAGCGTGCCGCACGTCCGGGTGTTGCCCGTGGCACATGGGAGCTTGCCACAGCGACTGAGGATGATATATTTGACGAGTATGCACGTGAGATGTGTGGTGAGTTCAACCGTTGGTTGCTTCTCAAGCGTCATAACGCATTCGAGTCACGCCTCCAAAAATATAATCCTCGCGCTGCAAAATCTTTCAGACCGTATATGTACAATCGTCCCGTATCGTCTCAATTCCTCCAGCAGATCCTCAACTCTGACGAGTATGGTGACAACGGTTATGGTCAGACTCCGACATCAGGTCTCGAAAACATCGACACACCTGCTGCCAACTAAATTTGCGCTCGTAACCCGGAATTAACCATCCGGCTTATATATTTACATGACGTAATAATGAGTATCATCAGCCCCTGCGCGAGCAGAGGCTGATGAGTTTTATATATATAAGCGAGTCGAATTTAAGTAGGCCTCCTTATTCGTACCGTGATTTCTTTATTCGTGTCATAATTTTCTTATTCGTGCCGTAATTTCCTTATTCGTAGGGACATGCCTTTGGCATGTTAGGCCGTTTTTTCATATTTTTCATTCCTTGAATTGCCTAACATGCCAAAGGCATGTCCGTACGAGCAATATGAAGCGCAAGACGTGCTGAATTTTCCGGTCGAATGATTATGGGTGAGAGCGGCCTAAACCTTCAAGTCGCGTCTCTTGTTATCAATGTAGAACTCCGTGGAATCGGCAGAGGACAGCACGCATCTGTTGATGTCAGGAGAGTCACGTTTGGAGGGTTGGCAGATAATTTGTAATTTTGCAACAAAATAGGCACATCCTATTCGGATTTGTCAAAAATTTAAAGGAAATACCGACATTTATTCATAAAAGCAACATATTTTTATGTCCACTGAGCATTTGCGGGGAATGGGTGTGGCTCTGACAACCCCTTTCCAAGAGAACGGAGAAATCGACTACCACACGCTCGATATGCACCTTGACTATCTCATAGATGGCAAGGCTGACTATATCGTGGCTTTGGGTACGACTGCCGAGACACCTACGTTGACCCCGGATGAGAAACACAAGCTCGCGCTTCATATCCTCGACTATGTGGCTCACCGCTGCCCGGTGGTGATCGGTATCGGGGGAAATTCGACGCGCGCTGTCGTCAAGGAGCTTGCGGAAACCGAGCGTCTCAATGAATTTGACGCAATCCTGTCGGTGGTGCCTTACTACAACAAACCGACGCAGGAGGGGATGTACCGCCACTTTGCCGAGATAGCAAAAGTCTCGCCGATCCCCATCATCCTCTATAATATCCCTGGTCGCACGGGGGTCAACATGAATACTGACACGATTATCCGTCTCGCCAAGGAGTTCCCCGGAAAAATCATCGGAATAAAGGAGGCGAGCGGCAACATGCAGCAGGCTCATGAGGTGATCACACGCCGTCCGGAGGGTTTCCTCGTAATTTCCGGCGACGATTCGCTTGCCCACAGCATGATCCGTCTCGGTGGCGATGGAGTCATCTCAGTGCTCGGCAATGCCTATCCCGAGCAGTTTGTCGCTATGATCCATCACAGCATGGAGGATGAGACCCCGGAGGGGGCAGCGAAGCTCCATCAGCAGTTTTCCGCGCTCTATTCGCTTCTGTTCAAGGACGGGAATCCGGCGGGCATAAAGTGTATGCTCCACATCCTCTTTCCGCGCTACAAGGAGGTGCTCCGTCTTCCCCTTGTCCCTGTCACTGACGAGACCCGCAGAGGGCTGGAGAAGGAGAAATTATAGGGGAAATTCTGCGCTGCAAAGAGGCCGTATGGCAATACATATATAATAACGGCAGAAGTGCATGAGTGAGGGATGAGACCTCGGTTCATGCACTTCTGCTGTTTTTTCTTTCGTGTATGTGATGATTTTTTGACTTACGCGTTATTTTCTCTTGGCGGTGGTGCGGCGTGCTTTGCGTTTGGAGGCGGTGTATTTGCGTTTTTTAATCTTACTCTTTGTGTATGACTGTGATTTACCGTAGGTGCGTTTGTCGAATGCGAAGATGTCTTTGTGGGGGACACCGTTCTCGAAGTCGATGATTGCAGCAGGATTGATGGGAATACCGAGGAAACGTGTCTCGAAATGGAGGTGTGCGCCTGTGCTGCGGCCTGTGTTGCCGCCGAGAGCGATAGGATCGCCTGCCTTGACGTATTGGTCGGGTTTGACAAGGAAGCGGCTGAGGTGACCGTAGACGGTCTCAAGACCATTCTCGTGGCGGATGACCACGTAGAAACCGTAGCCGCGTCGCTCGTATTTGGTCAGGCGGACTTTGCCGGAGAATGCCGCACGGACCGTGTCGCCGACCTGGAGTTTGAGGTCAATGCCGTAGTGCATACGCCCGAAGCGGGAACGATAACCATAGTTGGAGGTTATGTGACCCGGGGTCGGGGTGTTGTACTCGGAGACATCGATGTTCTGATGTTCAGGAATTGTGACAGCCGTGCCGTAGGGGTTCACGCGTTCGCTCTCCCAGAATGTGGCAAAGATTTCATTGTTGAAAGTGGCCTCGCGCTCTTTGATCTGGTTGAGGAGGAGGTCGTTGTTTTCAATCTTAAACGGATTGACCGACGGCTTCTGGTTGGCGATGAGAGCGTTGTGCTGCCTCGTGTGGGAAGCCGGGAGCTTCAGTTGAGCTTGGGCTGTTAAAGTTGCTGCTGATGTGAGGAGGGCGGCGAGGAGTATATTTAATTTAAAGAATTTCATTTTCTGCTATGATATTTTTCCGGCAGGAGGAGCGATGATTGGTTTAAGGTTAGAGGTGTGATGTCATGGTGCTCAATTTGTCTCCAATGTCGAGTTGACAAAGGGGGTCATGAGCGGGGTGCGGTCGAAAATTTCATCAGGCGAAAAGAATCGTTTGATCTCCACCTCGGCATCTTCAGGCGATGAGGAGGCGTGGATGATGTTTTCCTGATTCGACATTGAGAAGTCGCCACGAATGGTACCCGGGGCTGCCTCACGTCCGTTTGTGGCACCCGTCATTGCGCGGACAACGGAGATGGCGTTGACACCTTTGAGCACCATTACAATGACCGGCGAGGCCATCATTGATTTCAGGATGAGAGGGAAGAAAGGACGGTCCACGAGGTGGGCGTAGTGTTGGCGCAGAAGCTCCTCGGAGAGTTTCATCATCTTCATGCCGGTAATGATGAGGCCCTTCTGCTCGAAGCGGGAGAGAACTTTGCCGACAAGAGCGCGCTCAATTGCGGATGGCTTGAATATGATTAGAGTCTGTTCCATTTTAGTTTTAACGAATTTTTAGATTTTTCGTTTCGTACTATTCAAAGGTAGTCATTTTGAAACGATTGAAAAAATCATGTCAAGCCAAAAAATCGGAATCTTGTGAAAAGTGTATTAAATACACCTTATAAAGTCGTGTAGCTCAGTTGATTATTTTTAATGTGAAAATACCCTAAAATATTAAAACACGTTTTCACACTTTGTTTTCATTGTGAAAATATGTTATTTATTGTATTTTTATCATTGCCTATTTTAACATTCGTGAAGTACGGATAGTGCTTTTATACAGAAGACGACGCTTCCATGCGGACTCGTATGGTCCGGACGAAAGCGTCGCTATGGTGAGAATTGTCATGTGTGACCACTGAAGGCTTAAAGTCCTCTGCCATGGCAGTTCTTGTACTTCTTGCCCGAGCCGCATGGACAGGGATCGTTGCGGTTGATGCGCGGTCCTGCCTTGACCGGTTGGGGAGCCTGACGCTGACCTCCGGCATTCTGGGCTGCCTGACGCTGCGCGTTCTCTCCGGGAAGATTCTCGCGCGAGGTGCGGTACTTCGAGTAGTCGTTCGGTCGTTCGGGCATTGCTCGCTCAACCTTCGGCTGCGCCTTCGGAGCCTCCTCTTTCGGAGCTTCCTCTGCCTGCGCTTCGGGAGCGGCCTCGGCCGGACGCTGCGACTGCGGAGGTGCTTGCTGTATGTAGATCTGACCGCGCATGAGGGTTGACATCGCTTTCACGTTGAGATTGTTGAGCATGGCCTCAAACAGATGGAACGATTCAACCTTATAGATCACGAGTGGGTCTTTCTGTTCGTAGGAAGCATTCTGCACGCTCTGGCGCAACTGGTCGAGTTCGCGGAGATGTTCTTTCCACAGCTCGTCGATGGTCACCAGAAGCACTGCCTTGTGCCATTCCTTGACGATTGACTTGCACTCCGTGCGGTAAGCCTCGTCGAGATCGACCACGAGGTTGAAGAAGCGTTTTCCGTCGGTCATCGGGACGGCGATGCGTCCCTTGAATCCACGGTTTTCGACACAATCGACAATCACGGGCTGCGCCACGTCGAGAATGCGCTGGCTCTTGCGGTCGAATGCCTCGCGGGCGGCGTTGTGGATCTTCTCGATGGCATCCTCCTTGGAGAGATTGCGGTATTCTTCCTCGGTGAAGGGAGCTTCGATCGTGAGCACACGGAACAGTTCGAGGGAGAGATCCTGATAGTCTGCCGGACCGAAATTGTTGACCATGTTCTCTATCACGTCCCACATCATGTTGGCGATGTCGATGCCGATGCGCTCGCCAAGGAGTGCATGGTGACGACGATTGTAGATGTAGGTGCGCTGCTTGTTCATCACGTCGTCATACTCCAGCAGGCGTTTGCGGATGCCGAAGTTGTTTTCCTCGACACGTTTCTGCGCATTGCCGATGGCATTCGTGACCATGCCGCTCTCGATGCGCTCGCCTTCCTCAAGACCGAGGGTGTCGAGCATCTTCATGACGCGGTCGGTGGCGAAAAGACGCATGAGCTGGTCCTCAAACGAGACGTAGAACACTGATGAACCCGGATCGCCCTGACGGCCTGAACGGCCTCGGAGCTGGCGGTCAACACGGCGCGACTCGTGACGCTCTGTGCCGATGATGGCGAGACCTCCGGCCTCCTTGACCTCCGGCGTGAGCTTGATGTCCGTACCGCGACCTGCCATGTTGGTTGCAATCGTCACCATGCCCTGACGGCCTGCATGGGCCACAATCTCGGCTTCTTTCTGATGGAGCTTGGCATTGAGGACATTGTGGGGGATATGGCGCATGGTGAGCATTCGGCTCAGAAGTTCGGAGATTTCGACCGACGTGGTGCCGACGAGCACCGGGCGGCCTTTCGACACGAGATCCTGAATCTCCTCGATGACGGCGGCATACTTCTCCTTCTTGGTCTTGTAGACGCGGTCATTCATGTCGATGCGCGCTATCGGCTTGTTGGTCGGGATGGTCACGACATCGAGCTTGTAGATGTCCCAGAACTCTCCTGCCTCAGTCTCAGCCGTACCTGTCATGCCGGCAAGTTTGTGATACATGCGGAAATAGTTCTGGAGAGTGATGGTGGCAAACGTCTGTGTCGCAGCCTCGACCTTCACATGCTCCTTGGCCTCGATTGCCTGATGGAGACCGTCGCTGTAACGGCGACCCTCCATGATACGGCCCGTCTGCTCATCGACAATCTTAATCTTGCCCTCATCGATGACATATTCGACATCTTTCTCAAACAGTGTGTACGCCTTGAGGAGCTGTGTGACGGTGTGGACGCGCTCGGCCTTGACGGCGTATTCCTGCATCAGCTCGTCCTTGCGCTGCTGACGCTCGGCGATGTTCTCGATGTGTTCAGTCTCGGAGAGTTGCGATGCAATGTCGGGAAGCACGAAGAACTGGGGGTCATCCGTTTTGCCTGTAAGCTCATCGATACCCTTGTCGGTGAGCTCGACACTGCGGTTTTTCTCATCGATGACGAAGTAGAGCGGATCGGTCACCTTGGGCATCTCGCGCTTGTTGTCCTGAAGATAGTAGGCTTCGGTCTCAAGCATGAGGTTCTTCATGCCCTCTTGCGATAGGAATTTGATGAGTGCGCCGTTCTTGGGAAGACCCTTGAACGCACGGAAAAGCAGAAGCGCACCCTCTTTGCGGACTTCCTTGTCGTCAGATGCGATTTTGGTTTTGGCCTCGGCGAGAATTTTGGTGACGAGGCGACGCTGTGCCTCGACCACTTTCTCGACATTCGGACGGTATTCGTCAAAGAGCTGGTCGTCGCCCTTGGGGACGGGGCCCGAGATGATGAGCGGTGTGCGGGCATCGTCGATGAGCACCGAGTCAACCTCATCGACAATCGCATAGTAGTGCTTGCGCTGCACCATATCGCCGGGCGACATGGCCATATTGTCGCGGAGGTAGTCGAAGCCGAATTCGTTGTTGGTACCGAAAGTGATGTCGCAGTTGTAGGCCGCACGGCGTGCTGCCGTGTTGGGCTGATGCTTGTCGATGCAGTCCACCGTTGAGCCGTGGAACATGTAGAGCGGGCCCATCCACTCGGAGTCACGCTTCGACAGATAGTCATTGACGGTCACCACATGGACTCCACGTCCTGAGAGCGAGCGCAGGAACACCGGGAGCGTTGCAACGAGTGTCTTACCCTCACCTGTGGCCATCTCGGCGATTTTGCCCTGATGAAGCACGATACCGCCGATGAGCTGCACGCGGTAGTGGACCATGTCCCAGGTGATTTCGTTTCCTCCGGCCATCCAGTGATTCTTCCAGATTGCGTTGTCACCGTCAATGCTGACGAAATCCTTGCCTTGTGCGGCAAGTTCGCGGTCAAGCTCTGTGGCCTTGACCACGATTGTCTCATTGGCGGCAAAACGTGCGGCGGTCTCGCGGACCACGGCAAATACCTCGGGGAGATGCTCGTTGAGCTTGTCCTCAATGGTGTCGAGCATTGTTTTCTCGTTCTGGTCGATTTTGTCCCAGATGGGCTGACGTTGGTCAAACGGAAGCTCCTCGACCTCGACGCGGAGACGTGCGTTCTCCTCCTCCTCGGCCGAGATTGCCTGTTTGATGTCAGCACGCACGTTGGCTATGCGTTCGCGGAGCTGATCGACTGTGAGCTGTTGCACTTCAGGCCCGAGAGCCTCGATTTTCTTCACTATCGGTTCGATTTCCTTCAAATCGCGGGTTGACTTGTTGCCGAAAATCTTTGTGAGGAATGATTGAAATGACATATTGTTGTGATGTTTTATTTGCAGTTAAAAAATAAGGATTCAATGAGTGTGTATCGTTAGGGGCTACACTCTGGGGAATTCGCGCCCTCGTTTCCATCAGCGTTTGTGGAAGCGCAGAGGAGGCAGTGACGCTGCGTTGGGCGAGCGTATGCGCAGAATCCTTGACACTGTCGGGGCAATCACACGTGCATCGACAGCACCCTCGATGGTCTTGGGCTCGATGTCGGGAGCCAGGATGTAGACCGGGGTTGTCGTCGCCACATTCCTTATCACGGGAATCTGTGAATCAGTGTCGGTGTCAGACATGACATCCGAAATCACCCAGCCGGGATTGATGTTGACCATGACATCGCCGGCATGGGTCACTGAAGTGTTGCGCTGGAGAGCCTGCGGATTCTCACCCGCGCGGCGTTCCATTATATCATCAATCGTATAGGCCGAAGTCACGCCACTCATGCGGGCGAGAAATTCGGCACTCTCGCGGCGGATAAGCCTCTCGTCGAGACCGTTATCCTTTATTGCCTTGTTGTTGAGGAAGAAATGTCCGTCATAATAGCCGCTGACATACTCGCCATTGCCGTGGAGGGCAATGAGATAGACATTGAGTAGAGACATTGCGCGGCGCGGTGAGAACTGTCCGGCGGGGACTTTCCACTGTGCGTCATCGCGCTTGCTGTCAGCAGGACCGGGGGTTCCGGCGATGAAAATGACTGAATTGTCCAAGCCCGGACCTTTCTCTATGGCCTTGACGATGCTCGCGATGTCCGAATCGAGCCGGAGATAGGCATCCATCGTCTCGACGCGGTTGTCGGCATCGCGCCCGTGGAGATAGGGGCTGACGTTGAAGCCGAGGTTGAGCATATCGGTGACCCCGCGTGATCCGAGCTTGAGCGACGTGATGTAGTCAATGCCGATCTGTGCCACCTCGTGGTTGCCCGGAGCGGACTCCTTGAAGGCCTTGTAGCGGTTGACATCGCGTGCGGGATAGGTGTGACGGAAGGGGAACAGTTTCTTATACTCAGGCAGGTCGGGATATTCCTCCAGCGGTCTTGACGGAGTCCATGTGAGGGTGTCGAGCCGCGAGGAGAGTGTCACGCCGTAGTTGCGTTTGGCGATTGCGGCAGGGACATCGCGGTAGTAGGTGGATGTGCTCCATTTGCCGTTGAACTCATTGAGCCAGAATCCGCTGTTGCCGGCATGTCCGGCGAGGATTATGGCGATCTGCGCATCGGGAGCCACAGCGTGGACAAGCCCGATGCCTCCGTCGGCAATGCGGACCTCATCGCTCACGGTCGAGACTTTCAGCGAAGCGGGCGAGAACGTCTCGTCAGTGAAATTGCCGATATTGGCCGGGTCAAGGAGGATGGGATAGTCCGACTTGGTCTCTGTGTCCCACACACGCGACGAGGGAATACCGTTGACCGACGGTGCTGCGCCGGTCATCAGCAGGGCGGTGGCGGCTGTCGCATCGATCGCCGTGCCATAGTCAATATCTTCAATCGTGATACCGTCCTTGATGAAACGGTTGAAGCCATCTTTGCCGAAATTGTTGCGCAGGAGGTGGATATAGTCCGCATCGAGTCCCTCGACGAAGATTCCGACCACGAGTGCCGGCCGCGTGAGCGTGTAGCTACCCTCTCTGCTCCCGGTGACGACGGGGACAGAGACCGCAGGAAGAGCCGCGAGCGCAGGATTGAATGCGCCGATACCCATCGTCACGAGCGAGACGACGAGCACGGTTGCCAGTCTTGAACTCAGCGGATGATTTTTGCGTGTTGACATCTGACGCTTCTGTTTGTGAATATACATGACAATGCCCGCACCACATCAGCCGCTATCAGCGGGATGAATGCAGGATTAGCAGACTGCACACCGAATGTGAAGACGGTCAGGAGTGCAATCAAGAATGCAAAGTTAAGAATTTGATAGGAAAACAGCAACTTTTCATATCTTTTTACCCATGTTGCCACCACCGGGATAAAGCAGAGAGGGTTGAGCCAGAGCAGCAGCCAGTTGGGCGAGGTGGCTTCATGGACTGAAATGAAGATGAGGAACACGATGACACAGCCCGTCAGACCCATGATGAGGAAATAGACCGTGTCAAATATTTTTGCCGCCGTCCCGGGCTTCCCGTTGCGGAGCTGACACCACGACACGATGACCGAAATGGCAAGCACTACAAGGCTCCAGAACATCGGGGTGAGCAGAAAGGGTGTCTTGTCGAGCACGGCTGACGACCCGGCGTTGCCGACTATAAAGTCCGATGACCCGACGATGGCTCTGCCATCCGGTCTCACGGCTGTTGCAAGCATTGATTCAAGAGCCTCGGGTGCGAAAGCCATCTCATGGCGGCTGATGGGGCGGTCAATGCCGCTGCCGAGGGCGAGGTCAATGCCGAACTGATACCACGGATAGTTGGTGTGATAGTGGCGCATCGCGTTGCGAAATGTTGTCACGGCTTCGTCGGGCAATCCGGGGTCACCGAATGAAAGTGTGTCGCCGATTGCCCGCTCGATGATTGCGAGCGGACGCGTGGCACAGTTGTCGAGCACGTAGTTGTAGCGATAGACGCGGTTCTCCGGCTGGAGATTGCGGGTGATAAGCTCCAGGACACGCATTTTCTCCTCGCCGGTCAGATTGAGCGTCTGCTCGACGACCGCGCGACCCTCACGGGCATAGACTGTGAGAAACAATGGTGTCGGGGCTGCCCCGGCCATATAGTCGGTCTCGCCTTTGACAAAGCGGTAGACAAAATTGGGCGCATCGAAGTCGAAAAGCCCCCAATTCACCACATAGTCGCCCCCGCCTTCCATCCGGATTCTCAGTGCGGTATGCCCTTCGAGCTGATATATGTCGGCGCCTGCGTGAGCCGTCAGCAGTGACACCTTTATGCTGTCGGATCTGACATCGGCTTTCATGACCGGCAGACCGATCATGAGGCAGATTAATCCTATAATCAAGCGTAGTGGCATTGCAGTGGCAGGTGTAGGGCGTTATGATTTGTAAAATAAGTTGAATATCACGGGAGGCGGGGAGGGCTGTCAGCCGAGCATTCCGGCGATGTCCTCGATGTTGACTATCGTGAAGACGGTCTTTCCGTCGGGAGTCCGGGCGGGGGAGGGGAGTCGGAACAGGTCGCTTATGAGTTCGTCCATCTCCGCCGCGCTCAGTGGCTGCCCGCGCCTGATGGCGCTGCTCTTTGCCATCGAGAGTGCTATCCGTTCGTGGAGCGATGAGGCGAGTTCCTCACCGGTCTCCATGACGCTCTCGATCATCCCGAGCAGAGTGTCGCGCGGATTGACACCGGTCAGCACTGACGGGATGCCGGTGATGCTCCATGAGCCATCGCCTAAGGGCGCAAGGGAGAATCCAAGTTGCTCAAGCGAGGGAGCAATGTCGGTGAGTACCGCATCCTCTGAGGGAGTCAGCTCGACGACTTCGGGAAACATGGTGTTCTGACACACCATGGACTGCTCGCGCACCTTTTTGAGATAGCTATCATAGAGTATGCGCTTGTGCGCCCTGTGCTGGTCGATGATCATCAGCCCTTCGCGTGAGGAGGTGAGGATGTAGGAATTCTTGAGTTGCAGGGTGGCGCTGGCAGGGGTGTCAGTCTCAAGCTCCATCTCAAGCTCGCTGTCGGGATTGTTGAACTTGCTCTCGACCATCGAGGCATATCCGTCGTCGCGTTTCTTCACGAAATCATCGTAAAGTTTTTCCCAATCCTGAAAACGCTCGGAGGGGTGGGAAATGTTCACCGGCGATGAGGATTTTGTATGGCTGCCCGACTCGGAGAACCCTGAGAGAGCCGACATGCGGGTCGCGTTCGCGGGCCGGGCAAAGGGATTGTAGTCCTCGTCAAGCTCCACATCGTGGTCCGCAGTGCGGTCGGGCGAAAAGACGGGTATCTCAGGAGCCTCGTCCACGTCGAAATCAATGGCGGGTGCTGCATTGAAGCGGCCAAGCGATTCGCGGACGGCGGCGGTCAGTATCTGCCAGATCGCCTGCTCATTCTCAAATTTTATCTCGCTTTTTGTAGGGTGGATGTTGACATCGATCGTCTCGGGGTCAACGGTCAGATTGATGAAATAGTTCGGCTGCACGTCGGCGGGAATCAGCCGCTCGTAGCATTGCATGACGGCCTTGTGGAAATATGGGTGGCGCATGTTGCGTCCGTTGACCATGAAATATTGCAGCGCATTGCGCTTGCGTGCGTTTTCGGGGAGACCGATGAAGCCGTTGACCCTCACTATCGATGTGTCGGTGTCAAGCGGGACAATCTGCTTGTCGAGCGATCGCCCGAACAGGTCGGTTATGCGCTGCTTGAGCGAGGCCCGGCGGAGCGAATGGAGCGTCACATCATTGCTGATCAGCGTGAAGTCAACCCCGATGTTGACGAGTGCGAGCCGCTCGAACTCACGCATGATATTGCTCATCTCCACAGAATCTTTTTTCAGGAATTTGCGGCGTGCGGGCACGTTGAAAAACAGATTCTTGACCATGAGGTTGCTTCCTTGGGCACATGCCTCCGGCTCCTGGCTCTCAACCTTTGAGCCGTTGATGACGATACGGGTGCCGATGCTCTCGCCTTTCAGCATTGTGCGCAGGTCCACTTGGGCGATGGCGGCGATTGATGCAAGTGCCTCGCCTCGGAATCCCATTGTGGAGAGCGCAAAGAGGTCATCGGCGCGTTGGATTTTCGATGTGGCGTGACGCTCGAACGCAAGACGTGCGTCAGTGTCGCTCATGCCGCAGCCATTGTCCACGACTTGGATCAGTGTCCGGCCCGCGTCCTTGAGTATGATCGTGACAGATGTCGCACCCGCATCTATCGAGTTTTCGACGAGTTCCTTGATGACGGATGCGGGACGCTGTATCACTTCACCGGCAGCAATCTGGTTGGCTACCGAATCGGGGAGAAGACGGATGACATCGCTCATGATTCAATTTCTTTTCTATATAATATCGTTGCCTTCCGTTCATTGCCGCGCTTGTCTGGCAGCACAAAATACTGTGCGGTCAGGCGGTTGTCCCTGCCGTGAGCGGGAAGTCTGCGGGGAGACAGGTGTGAACTTTCTTTCGTCACCTGTACGCTGTCGGTCTCTATCTCGGGAATCGACAATCCTGCCGGGGTTATGGTGAGGCTGTCCGTCTCGACCCCGAGTGAATCGCTCACCATGCGCAGCGAGTCAGTGATTACCGTGTCGATTGAGTCGGGGAGGGGGAAGGCTGTTGAATCAGGCATTGCAATCATCTCCCTCGCGGGGACGGGAGTCTTCGGCTGCTGAGGTTTGGGTTTGCCGAGCATGAGACCGCGCACGGTGTAGGCCTCCGGGCTGACCTTGCTGAAGAACTGCATGGAGGCAAGTCCGTCCATCTCCGGCGGATAGTCGAAAATCTCGTCCGGCGACATCGGGCGCAGCGGCCCGAACCACCTGAACTGCGGGAGATAATAGGCTGAGCGTTTGGCGAGATAGAGCGGAGTGGCCTTTCCAGTGGTCTCGGGCCACATGATGAGGTGTTCTATGTCATTTCCAATGAAATATGCGTCCATGTAGCTGCTCTCGGAGAAGACAAATTTATTGTAGGTCGAATCACTCTCCATCGGGAACATTATCTGCTGCACATTTCCCTCCACATAGAGGCGGCGTATGGTCGAATCGTTGAACCATGCTGTCATGTCGGATCCCCCGAGCTGATTGTAGCAATCCTCCCCGACATGCTGCGCCACCATTCCGGCTTCGGGCAGGCGCGCCCAGTCGGTGGTGGAGTCGTTGAAGTGGAGATAGATGACGTTGCCGGCTATCTGATTGTCGCCGTTCCAGATGATGGGATGGTAATACATATATAATATAGAGTCCCTTTCGACGGAGCTGAGGGAGTCGCAGAGACCCTGGATGTCGTTGCGGAAGAAACGGACGCGGTGATAGACATCCGTGACCTTTGTGGAGTCCTCAAGCATGTAGGCCTTGATGGTGTCGCCGTGGAGATAGAGGGTGTCCTGCTTGGAATATTCCATCGCGAGCGCATTGCCGGTCACGAAGGCGGAGTCTGACAGCTCGTTGTAGAATCCGTAGTCGCCACGCAATTCGGATTGGCGTGTGGAGTCGGTGAGAATCATGTTGCCGAACGCTTCGCCATAGCCTTTCTCGCGGTCGTAGAACAAGGTGTCGCCCGTCAGATAGTTGCCCCTGCGCGTGTGGACCCGCGAGCGGTCATAGAGATCCGCAAGTCCGAGTTTGGTGTCGTAGAAGCCTGATGTCGAGTTTATCTCGCCGTCCTTGCTGACGATGAGCGTCTCGCACATAAGCTGCGCGATGTTGGTCGCCGTGTTGTAGGTTAGCGAGTCGGTGTACATCCGCAGGGTGTCGTTGGGTCTCGGGCCTTCGAGGTCAACGTTGAGGTAGAAGAATGCATCCTTTGTGGCGGGATAGTAGAAGCCCTGGAGCGAACGCAGTGTGTTCTGCTTGTCGTTTAGCGTTCCGCCTGTCTCGTAGTAGCCGACATCTTCCGCCATGTCATAGAAAAACACGTCGGTGGTGAGCGACACGTCGCGGTTGATCAGTCGGACGTTGTTGCCGTAGTGCGCACGAAGTTCTGCCAATTCCCGGACACCGTCGTAGTAGAGTTCATCGCCGTAGACAAAGAGGGTGTCGCCCTGCTCCATGTGGACGTTGTTGAACGCGTCGAGCGATGAAGTGACCTCGTTGAATCGGGCACTGTCGCAGTACATATACATGTCGCCCTTGCGGAACAGCACGTTGCCGACAAGAACCTGCACATCGGAGTCGCGGGCCTGGTCAAACATCAGCCTGTCGGCTCTCTCAAGGAACACTTTGCCCGGCTCATGGCGGTCAGCGTCGGGGATTGTCGGGCGAATGACGCTCTTACGTGGCGCGGGTGTACTCTTTGGCGCGGGAGCAGGGGCGGGCTTGTCCTTCGGTGCCTGCGCAAGCATGGACGGAAGCGTGATGAACGCCACGGCCAAAAGTGCAAGGATGGGAGACTGCCTCATGGAGCTATTTTATCCAACCTTTGTTCTTGAATTCACAATTGCGCCAGCCGTCCTCGATGCGGATATACGTGTTTTTTATCTTATTGGCCAACCAAGTGTCGAGAATCTCCTGACGGCGCGAGTTTTCATACATGTTTTTGATCAACTGGAAGTCTTCAGAGATGTTGGCCTTGTGACCGGGGATGCGGTTGGTGAGCTTGACCATGGCGACAATCTCATGGTTTGTCTTGGGGTCAACCATCACGAAAGGCTCGGAGATTGCGCCCGGTTCGAGGTCGGCCACTCTCTTTGCCACGTCCTGCGGCAGTTCCGACATCTGAAAGCGGGTTGAGCCGGTGGCGGCGTTGACCATGCGGCCTTTGTTGTTGCGTGTGTCCTTATCCTGCGAGAGAAAGGTGACAGCCTCCTCGAAGTCAAATTTCTTGTCGAGGATGTCGGTGCGGAGCGAGTCCATGCGGTTGACGGCTTCCGTCAGATCCTTCTCGGCCACTTTCGGTTTCAGAAGGATGTGGCGCACGTTGATGCGGTCGCCTCGTTTCTCGATGAGCTGGATGATGTGGTAGCCGAATTCGGTCTCCACGATTTTCGACACCTTTTTGGGGTCATTGAGATTGAATGCCACAGCCGAGAACTCCGGCACAAATTCAGCTCTTCCGCTGAATCCGAGTTCACCGCCACGGGGCGCGCTGCCGGGGTCTTCGGAATAGAGGATGGCAAGGGTCGAGAAATCACTCTCGCCTTTGTTGACCTGCTCGGTGAAGTTGCGGAGACGTGCCTTGACATCCTCGATGGCCTCGCGGGGGATGGCGGGCGCGACGGTGAGTATCTGGGTCTCAACCTGCAGAGGCACCCAGGGCACACTGTCGGCGGGGATTTTCTCAAAATAGCGGCGGATGTCGGCCGGAGTGGCCTTGATGTTCTTGGTGAGGTTGCGCTGCACTTCCTGGACACGGGCGCGGTTGCGCACCATCTCGCCGAGCGACTCGCGGAGCGTGGGCATCGACTTGTTGAAGTACTGTTCGACTTTCTCTTTCGAGCCAAGATTCATCACGTAGCCGTTGAGCATTTGCTCGACCTGCTGGAATACCATTGCGTCAGGAATCTCCACGGTGTCCATGTCGGCCTGATGGAGATAGAGCTTTTCGATTGCAAGTTGCTCGGGGACGACGCAATACGGGTCGCCGGCAATGGGGACATTCTCGTAGAGCATATTATGATATGCTTCCTCGATGTCAGACTTCCAGATGGGCTGGTCGCCTACGACCCAAGCCACTTCCTCGGCCACATTGTCAGTGCCGGCCGAAACATAGACAGCTCCCGAAATGAGGAGAATGCCAAGCAATATGATTGATTTGATTTTCACGCGCGTTACTAATGATAGATGTGAGAATTTGCGAATATCAGCCCCAAAGTTACGAATTTTCTCGCAAACCCGCTAAAATCAGCGTGATTTAAATAAAATTTCACATTCCATCCGCGTGGCACGTCTGAGTCTGGAGCGGGAGAGAATTTTCGGCGTGGTGCGTAATATGGTGATTTTTAGCTTGTTTAACTTATTTAAGCGTGAGGCGCGAGGAGTTGCGCAGTGAGCGTGAGGCAGTGAGTATGCCTGCGGGCGTGATGGATTGGATGGCAGAGATCGTCTCGGGCAGTGTGCGCGCAAAGCCGCGGTAGAGTGTGCTGCGCCCCATTGAGATGGCCACCTGCTCGGAGTTGATGGAGCCGACGCAAAGCTGACCGATGAACTGGCGTTTTGCCGCGTCGAGTCTGCGCGCCGTAAGCTCTGATTCGGAGAATGAATCGATCACCTTCCCGACAAGTCGGAGACAACGCTTGATGTCGTCAGGGTCGCAGCCGAAGTAGATGGTCAGCAGACCGTTGTCGCTCATCAGCGATGTTGTCGCGTCAATGCCGTAGACGAGTCCGTGGCGTTCGCGCAGTGCCACGTTGAGCAGTGAGTTCATGCCGGGTCCGCCGAGTATGTTTGCCATGAGAGCCGTGTCGAGACGATGCGGGTCAAGGAGCCCCGGGATGCGTGTGCCGATGACCGTATGTGCCTGATATGAGTCCCTTGAGCTGTCGGTGCGGTCAAAGACCGGATTGACCTCGGGGGTGGGGCGGTGGAGGGGAGAGTCGGGACGCACTAGCGATTTGAAACGCTTTTCGGCGATTGCATACACCTTTTCAGCACGTGTCGGTCCGTAGTAGAACGCCACCATCCTTCCGGGCGTGAAGTGCTTGTCGAGCCATCCCCGGCAGTCGGCGGGGGTGAAACGCTCGATTGACTCGCGTGAACCGAGAATATTGTGGGCAAGCGGGGAGCCTCCGTAGATCAGTTCCTCGAAGTCATCGAAAATCGCGTCGGCGGGTGTGTCGAGATAGGTGTCGATCTCCTCGCAGACCACCAGCTTTTCCTTAGCGAGTTCTGCCTCGGGGAAATTAGCGTCGGCAATCATCTCGGCAATGAGTGAGATGGCGCGGTCGAGATGTCCCGACGGGAAGGTGGAATAGATGGCGGTCTCCTCCTTGGTCGTGTAGGCATTGAGTTCGCCGCCGACGAGTTCCATGCGGTCGCGGACGTAGGCGGCGCGGTGGCTGCCCGTCCCCTTGAAGATGGTATGCTCGACGAAGTGCGCGAGTCCGTATTGCTCCGGGCTTTCATCGCGGCTTCCGGCATTGATGATCACACCGCAGTGTTCAACCGGCAGTTGCGACTCCCGCGCCACAAGGCGCATTCCGTTTGAAAGAGTGAAATATTGTGGAATTGTATCAGTCATTTTGTTGATGGTCATAGTTATGGCTGTCCCCCGGCCATAACGCCCGCTGACGGACAGCGTGCAAAATTACAAAAAATACGAGCCAACTCAGAACCTCAGTCAAAAATTTGTAAAAATCCCCCGCTCGGGAATGAACTGTCGGAAAGAGGTACAAAAGGACAAAAGCGGCAGATCCTTTCCGGCAGATCCTTTCCGGCATATCCTTTCCGGCATGCCATTCCCGGTAGCCCTCTTTCCGCCGGGGGATTAAAAATTTTCGGTCATTTTTGCTGTGGACAAAGTTTATTCATTAATTTTGCAGCGAAATTTCATAATCTAAGGTCAGACCAATGCATCCACTCACGACAACGGTTGACAGTGTGGTCATTATACCTACTTATAATGAGAAGGAAAATGTTGCCGCAATCATCGAGGCAGTCTTCGCACTGCCCCGAAAGTTTGACGTCCTTATAATTGATGACAATTCGCCTGACGGCACCGCCCGTATTGTCAAGGAATTGCAACAGACCCATCAAGGACGGCTCCACATCATCGAGCGTTCGGGCAAGCTCGGACTCGGCACAGCCTATATCGCCGGGTTCAAATGGGCTTTGGAGCGGGGCTATGACTATGTGTTTGAGATGGATGCCGACTTCTCGCACAATCCTCAGGATCTTTTGAAACTCTACGATGCGTGTGCGCACAAAGGAGCGGACGTGGCGGTCGGGTCGCGTTATGTCACGGGAGTCAACGTGGTCAACTGGCCTATGGGGCGAGTCCTGATGTCGTTCTACGCCTCGCGCTATGTCCGCATAGTCACCGGAATGCCGATCAATGATTCGACAGCCGGTTTCGTGTGCTACCGCCGTAAGGTGCTTGAAACCCTTCCGCTTGACAATATCCGCTTCAAGGGCTATGCATTCCAGATTGAGATGAAATTCCTGGCATACAAATATGGATTTAAGATAGAGGAAGTCCCGATAATATTCGTCAACCGAGTGCTGGGAACATCGAAGATGAGTTCAGGCATTTTCTCCGAAGGCTTTTTCGGAGTCCTCCGCCTCAAGTGGTCAAGCCTGTTCACCTCATATAAAAGATAGAGAGACAGACCGATGGGGATTAGGTATAAAGAAAACCTCAACTTAATACCTGATACTTAATACTTAACACTTAATACTTAGCACATAATACTTAATACTTAACACTTAATAAAAATGCTTCTCCACAACGCTGAAATAGTCAATGAAGGCCGTCGCTTCAAGGGAAGCGTCGTCACTGACGGTGACTTCATCGTCAGAGTCATAGACCACAGCGGTCAGACTCAGGAAGAAATCGCTGCAATCGTCGGGCAGCTCAGTGCCGAGTCCGACAGCGTCATTGACTGCAAGGGCGCGCTACTCATGCCCGGAGTGATTGACACGCACGTCCACTTCCGTGATCCCGGGCTGACCGAGAAAGGCGACATCGAGACCGAGAGTCGCGCAGCGGTGGCGGGAGGAGTGACATCATACATCGACATGCCCAACACCCGCCCCGCCACAACCACCGGCGAGGCAGTGGATGCGAAGATCAGACGTGCCGAGGAAGTATCCGCCGCCAATTTCGGTTTCTTCATCGGTGCGACAAATGATAATCTAACCGAACTCCTCGGCGCGGACTACGGTCGCACAGCCGGAGTAAAACTCTTCCTCGGTTCATCGACCGGCAACATGCTCGTCGATGATTCCGGCACGCTTTTCAAACTCTTTGCCGAATCGCCGGCCATCATAGCCGTCCATGCTGAGGATGAGGGCATTATCCGCGCCTCGCGTCAGCGTCTGCTTGAGGAGTGTGGTGGCACCATCCCTGTGGAGCGTCACCCCGACCTCCGACCGCGTGAGGCATGTGTCGAAGCGACACGCCGCGCCATCGGGCTTGCGCGCCGCACGGGCGCACGCCTCCACATCTGCCATGTCTCGACCGCCGATGAGCTGCAACTCATCAAGGAGGCCAAGGCCGAGGGAGTCAGAGTGACGGCGGAGACATGTCCGCAATACCTGCTTTTCGACCGCAACGACTTCCTGAGGCTCGGCGCACGCATCAAGTGTAACCCTGCCATCAAGGAAAGTTCCGACCGCATAGCCCTCCTGCGCGGACTCCTGCCCGGAGGCGGAATCGACACCATAGCCACTGACCACGCCCCCCATCTGCTGTCGCAGAAAGAGGGCGACGCGCTCACGGCCGCTTCGGGTATGCCGATGGTGCAGTTCTCACTCCGCGCAATGCTCGAGCTCCTCGAAACCGAGCCGGAGCTTTCGTCGATAGGTCCGGAACGGATTGTCGAGCTGATGGCCCACAATCCTGCCCGCCTCCTCGGGATAGACCGTCGCGGATTCATCCGCGAGGGCTTCTATGCCGACCTTGTGCTTCTCGCCCCCGGCGGCGGTGTCCCCGTCAAGGTCACGGATGCTGAGGTTGCCGGACGCTGTGGCTGGACTCCGCTTGACGGCATGAGTCTCACTCCCCGGGTGAGGATGACGGTTGTCAATGGACGTGTGGCGTTCGCCAACGGCGAGTTCACCCCTCCCCACGGTCTTCCTCTCCGCTTCGTCCACGAGAAGGATGATTGACCGACGCGGACAGAGACAACAGCTAATGGATCAACCATGAACAACATATCAAAAAAATTTAACCTTTACACATTATGTTAGACAAGACCAATGTCAAGACCCTCGACAAAGTTGTGGTCCGTTTCTCGGGTGACTCCGGCGACGGAATGCAGCTTGCAGGCAACATTTTCACCAATGTCTCCGCAGGGTTAGGAAACAAAGTGTCAACTTTCCCCGACTATCCGGCCGAAGTGCGCGCCCCGCAGGGTTCGCTCAGCGGTGTCTCGGGTTTCCAGGTGAGCGTGGGTGTGGGCGTTCACACCCCCGGCGATCTTTGCGACGTGCTTATCGCCATGAATCCGGCTGCCCTCAAGCAGAACATCAAGTTCCTCAAGCCGGGCGGGGTGGTGATCGTTGACATCGACTCATTCAAGGAAGCGGATCTCAAGAAAGCATTGTTCGAGACCCTCGACCCGTTCAAGGAACTCGACATCAAGGCTCAGATTGTCGAAGTGCCTGTCACCACAATGACCAAGGCCGCGCTTGCCGACTCGGGACTCGACAACAAGAGCGTGCTCAAATGCCGCAACATCTTTGCTCTCGGCCTCGTCTGCTGGCTCTTTGACCGTCCGCTCGAAGGCGCGCTCAGAATGCTCAAAGGCAAATTCGCAAAGAAACCTGCCATCTATGAAGCCAATGCCAAGGTCATCGAGGCCGGCTACAACTATGGCAACAACATACATGCTTCCGTCTCGACCTACCGCATCGAGACCGAGGAGGCTGTCCCGGGTGTCTACACTGACATCAACGGCAACACCGCCACTGCTTGGGGTCTCATCGCGGCCTCCGAGAAGTGCGGTCGTCCGCTCTTCCTCGGCAGCTATCCCATCACCCCGGCGACCGACATTCTCCATGAACTTGCAAAGCGCAAGGATCTTGGCGTGAAGGCTGTCCAGATGGAGGATGAGATTGCCGGTGTCTGCTCGGCCATAGGCGCATCGTTCGCCGGTCATCTCGCCGTCACCTCCACTTCCGGCCCCGGTCTCGCGCTCAAGAGCGAGGGCATCGGTCTTGCGGTCATCGCAGAGCTTCCTCTCGTGGTTGTCGATGTGCAGCGCGGCGGTCCCTCCACGGGCCTTCCCACCAAGACCGAGCAGACCGACCTCATGCAGGCACTCTATGGCCGCAACGGTGAGTCGCCGCTCGCAGTCGTGGCAGCATCGACCCCGACCGACTGCTTCACAATGGCATTCGAGGCAGCCCGCATCGCTGTCGAGCACATGACACCCGTCATCCTCCTCACTGACGCCTTCATCGGCAACGGTTCGAGCGCATGGCGCGTCCCCGAATCCTCGGAGCTTCCCGAGATTCATCCTCCGCTGCTCGCTCCCGAGGCGGTCGATGTGGCATGGCAGCCCTACACCCGCAAGGACGAAGACATGGTGCGCTACTGGGCCATCCCCGGCACCGAGGGCGCGATGCACCGCGTGGGAGGTCTCGAAAAGGACTTCAACACAGGCGCAATCTCCACCGATCCGCTCAACCATGAGAAGATGGTCATGACCCGTCGCGAGAAGATCGCCCGTATCGCCAACGATATTCCCCGACTCGAAGTCCTCGACCCCGAGAAGGCCGACACCATTCTCATAGGCTGGGGCGGAACATACGGTCATCTCCGCACCGCTGCCGGTGAGCTTTGCTCCGACGGCAAGCCCGTGGCATTCGCCCATTTCAACTACATCAACCCGCTTCCTGCCAACACCGGCGACGTGCTCCGCTCCTACAAGACCGTGATCGTGGCTGAGCTCAACACCGGCATGTTCGCCGATTATCTCCAGGCCAAATTCCCCGACCTCAACATCCGCCGCATCAACAAGATCCAGGGTCAGCCCTTCCTTGTGAGCGAAGTTGTGAATGGTGTAACCAAAATCATGGAAGTCAAATAATATCATGGAACAGACACAGTATACCCCCGCCAACTATAAGAGCAATCAATCAGTGCGCTGGTGTCCCGGTTGCGGTGACCACGCCATACTCAATTCACTCCACAAGGCCATGGCCACCATCGGAGTGCCACCCCACAAGACGGCCGTCATCTCCGGCATCGGCTGCAGCTCGCGCCTTCCCTACTACATGAACACCTACGGCTTCCACACCATCCACGGACGTGCGGCAGCCATCGCGACAGGCTTCAAAGTAGCGCGCCCCGACATGACCGTGTGGCAGATTTCGGGCGACGGCGACGGTCTCGCCATCGGCGGCAACCACTTCATCCATGCCGTGCGCCGCAATGTTGACATCAACATCATACTTTTCAACAATAAGATCTACGGTCTCACCAAAGGTCAGTATTCCCCGACCAGCGACCGTGGCTTCGTCTCGAAGTCATCGCCCTACGGCACGACTGAAGATCCCTTTATCCCCGCAGAACTCGTGTTCGGGGCGCGCGGCAACTTCTTTGCCCGCAGCATCGACGTCGAGCTGCAGATCTCACAGGAAGTCCTCATCGCAGCCGCCCGCCACACAGGCGCATCGGTTGTCGAAGTGCTTCAGAACTGCGTCATCTTCAACAACGGCATCCATAACTTCATCACCGACAAGGAACACCGCGCAGAGCGCACCATCCATCTCGTGCATGGCGAGAAAATGCTTTTCGGCAAGGACAAGGAGATGGGACTCGTCCGCGACGGTTTCCTCCTCAAGGCAGTGAAAGTCGGGGAAGACGGCTACACGATGGACGACGTGCTTGTCCACGACGCGCACACCCCCTCCAACTTCCTCCACCAGCAGCTTGCCATGATGGACGGTCATGACCTCCCGCTCGCGCTCGGCGTGATCCGCGACGTTGAGACCATCGCCTACGACCAAGCCGTTGAGGCACAGGTGGCAGAAGTCCGCGCCCGCAAGAACTTCGCCTCCCTCCGCGACATGGTCCTCGCCGGCGAAACCTGGACAGTGGAGTAATAACCCGAACTAACCTATAATTTACGATTGGGATATGGCCCGCACCAAAAGCCATATCCCAATCGCATTTTCATGCGCGTTGCCATGCAGTTATCTGACATCCTGAGGATGTAGTTGTGAGGCTTCGGGATATATCGCTTAACCGTCTTTGCGTTTGTTAACATATCGGGGCTTGTTTGGGGTATTATTTAATGATTATTTGCTATATGGTGCTTTATTAAACCATTTTTTAGAATACTGTGGGATTTTTTAAATAAAAATTATTTCACATTATAAAAAATTGCAGTACTTTTGGGGGCTGAAATGTCGTGCGCTTGTTAATCAGCCACATTCAATGCTGTTCAGGCGGTGGAGGGCGGTTCGGAAAGGCGGATGGCATAAAGCGGGACTCAACAACGGAACGAAAACGAATCAAATATAACCTTAATAATTTTACTATCAGTTAGTAAACAACCAATCATGGCAAAATCTACTGTAAAACCCGCCAACGGTAAGCTTGGCGTACTCGTAGTAGGACTTGGAGCTGTCAGCTCCACCTTCATGACAGGTGTCCTCATGGCCCGTAAAGGTCTTGCAAAACCAGTCGGCTCAATGACACAGTATGACAAAATCCGTGTCGGCAAGGGCGCAGACAAGAAATATCTTCACTACAAGGACATCGTCCCTATGGCAGACCTCAATGACATCGTGTTCGGTGCATGGGACGTTTATCCTGCCAATGCTTATCAGAGTGCGATCTATGCCGAGGTGCTTCAGGAGAAGGACATAGAGCCGGTAAAGGACGAGCTTGAGAAGATTGTCCCCATGAAGGCCGCTTTCGACAAGAATTATGCAAAGCGTCTCGACGGCGACAACGTGATGGGCGACAAGACCCGCTGGGAAATGGTCGAGCAGCTCCGCGAAGACATCCGCAACTTCAAGAAGGAGACCGGTGTTGACCGCGTGGTTGTGCTCTGGGCTGCTTCAACTGAGGTTTATGTTCCCGTTGACGAGAAGACCCACGGCACTCTTGAGGCTCTTGAGGCTGCAATGAAGGCTGACGACAAGGAGCATGTGGCTCCCTCGATGTGCTATGCCTACGCTGCGCTCAAGGAAGGTGCTCCCTTCATCATGGGTGCCCCCAACACCACTGTCGATATTCCCGCTATGTGGGAACTCAGCGAGCAGACCGGTATGCCTATCGCAGGTAAGGACTTCAAGACCGGTCAGACCCTCGTGAAGTCAGGTTTCGCTCCCATCATCGGCACACGTTGCCTCGGCCTCAACGGATGGTTCTCAACCAACATCCTCGGTAACCGCGACGGTCTCGTGCTCGACGAGCCTGCAAACTTCCGCACAAAAGAGGTTTCGAAGCTCTCTACTCTTGAGTCAATCCTCGTTCCCGAGAATCAGCCTGACCTCTACAACGCCAACTGCGGCGGTGCTGAGGAAGGCGGACACCAGGGCTACTACCACAAGGTGCGCATCAACTACTATCCTCCGCGCAACGACAGCAAGGAAGGTTGGGACAACATCGACATCTTCGGCTGGATGGGCTATCCGATGCAGATCAAGATCAACTTCCTCTGCCGCGACTCAATCCTCGCCGCTCCTCTTTGCCTTGACCTCGTGCTTCTGAGCGACCTCGCAGCACGTGCAGGCCGTCATGGCATCCAGCGTTTCTTGAGCTTCTTCCTCAAGAGCCCGATGCATGACTACACCAAGGGTGAAGTTCCTGTCAACCACCTCTTCCAGCAGTACACCATGCTGAAGAACGCTATCCGCGAAATGGGTGGCTATGAGGCTGACGAGGAAATCGATTAATCAGAAAGACAAAGCAACAGTAATACACATCTCATCGAGTGGGCCGAAAGGCCTGATCCATAAGGAAAAATGAAATGAGAAAAGACAGCGGCCCGTCGGGATGACGGGCCGTTGTCTTTTATTGTCTCTTAAATGATTATTATGTTATGCGAAGGGTTTAGGTGGCTTGGTGTTACTCGTAGTTTGTGAGTACGTCGATGAATGTATCGACGGTCGGTGTTCCGAATTCGATTGCACCCATTTCCTCATTGGAGTTGATTACGAGGTTGTAGATGTAGTAGCATCCGGGATGCCATTCGGAGAATTTGCTTGTCAGGAGCGGGAATTTCAGGAGTCCGTCGCCGAAGGTGCTTCCCTCGACCACGTTTTCTGACGGTGTATTGGCGTTAGGCCATAGCTTGTCGCCTGTCTTGGTGTCGTAGACGGAACACATCACGGCTATGTAGTTGTCTTTCCCGGCACCATGTGAGCGATATGTGAGTGCCTGAGGTATTAGGTACCTTGCGCCGCCGAGACCGATGGATTCAGCCGAGACTTCGGTTGGGGTCGGGGTCAGTGTGAGGACATCGGAGGCTGACTGAGCCATGTGGTAGATGTAGACGAGCGGCGTGTTCTGGTCGGTCCATGTCCCGACGTTGTCCTCATTGGCTGTTCCGGCCGTCGATGCCTGCGGGAAGTTGAAGTTTCCTTGGCTCATGACGTTGGCGAGGACAACGTTTGATACCTTCACCTGAAGGTCGGAATTGGATGAACTCATCTTTATGGAAACTTTCGAGAGGGCGTGCCGGAAGTTGAACACCACCTGCGCGTTGGGTTCACCAGCATTGCCCGAGAGGTTCGGGCTGACTGCATAGACAATGTCTTCAAAACCCTCATTGGCGTTGTAGGGCACGGGTTTCAGCGGGCTGTTTGCGCCTACCCATGAGGTCGGTGCGTAGGCATAGAAGTCAACTGTCTCCTTTGCAGGCCAGTATTTGACCGGGGAATATGTCCATGCGTTTGTCCCCGTCTTGATGACGTTGACGTTGTCCATGAACAGGGTCGGGTTTGTAGCTACTCCGGTGTAGGCATACACGTTGAACTCCACGAGATTGTTGGTGGTTATGTCGCCGGCACGGGTATTCAGTTCCGTATTGGCTGCAAAGCGGATTGCATTCATGTCTGTCACGGGACCATCATTGGATGATTCGTGATCCGAACAAGACCAAAGTCCCATGGCTGCGACCACGGCGGCCAGCGGGATAGAAATGTGTTTTGTATTCATATTGATAGATTTGATTTCCATTTATATTGAAATTGGTGTAGTTAGGTCAATGTTAGGAAGCCGTCTGCGGCGATTGGGTGCTGAGATCAATGTTGATTACATCCCAACCATCGATATCGACTTCGATACCGACATCAGTGTCAGGTTTTGAAGGACCGACATCATCGGGGATTTCAAAACCTTCAACTACAATTAGAACGTCTTTCACATTCATACTGTTCACCACCTGACCGGTTACATCGAATGTCTTGACATAATTCTTGCCATCAGAGCGGACAATGGTGACGGTTAGAAAGTTACCGGATGAATCCGGAGCCGTCCCGAACCCCGACATCTGTCCTGTAAGGAGCGAGTCGGGCGTTGACGGCGTGAGGGTCGCAATCTGACTGACAGCATTGCCCGAAGGCAGGTCGTCAACAAGCCCCAGCGAGGGTGCGAGCCCGCTGAGTTTTGCTGATGCCGAGCGCAGGTGTTTGAGTCCTTTCATACCCCGGACTTTGATGGTGTAGTTGACGGTGAGACGGCGGGGATAGCAGCGGATCAGACCTTGGTTGCACTGCTTGATGTCGCCGTCGGGTGTGACATACTCCACGCCGCAGGGTGTGACTGTCAACGCCTCGACCGTCCCGACGTAGAGAGTGCCGGGAGGATAGACGGTCCCGCTGCCTGAAAAGGCGGCGTTGGCGGTAAATGTATTGTAGGAATTGATGTCGGAGAAACTTATGCGCGGGAGGTCATTGTTGTAGGCCAGCAGACGGTAGGAACCCGATGGAAGTTCAACGCTCCCACCGTCGCGACCGGCAATGTCGTAACGCCACACTCGTCCGCCATCCTCCAAGGAGAAGAAATAGAGGGTCATACCGTCAGGTGCGGCTTCGGGAGCATTGTCCCAGATGAACTTGACGGTAATGACTCCCGCCTCACCCCCGGGACATGCTATTTCCTTATGCCTGCATGATGTCATGGCTAATGCCGTCATCATTAGAGCGGCAAACAGGATGACAGGCGCGCGATGACATGGCGCGGCATGACGGCGTGTGTCGCGGATGAGATTCAGGATGGATAGATAATATGATGATCCGGGCAGATGCAAACGATAACAGTTGTTTATATTTGATAACATACCGTATATGTGAAATGTTTTGCTGAATCCGCATCTGCGCTACGGAGGCAAAAGAGAAGCGTATTCCTTGCCTGCATCGAAACATGGACAGTCCTTTTTGGTAAACTCGTAGTGGGAATGGATGGTCGCGTTGGGATAACGCGCCAAAAGGCTTGAAATCAACTGTCTGAGCGACTCTTTCTGTGCGTTAGTGCGTGTGTCGGCGGCTTTTCCCGCCGCATCGAGTCCCCCGACGTAGACAACCCCGATGCTGCATGAATTCTGACTGAGGCAGTGAGCGCCGATTTTTGCCTCGTCTCTGCCCTTGTGGACCTTACCGTCGAGACCGACTACGTAGTGATAGCCTATGCTGTTGAAACCCTGTTCGCGGTGCCATCTGTCGATTTCCGCAACTGATACTTCGCGCCCGGCTTTTGTCGCCGTGCAATGGATGATGATTTTGGTAATTTTTCGCATGATTGATAAATTTTGTGATATGCAAAGTTATGTGTCAAATCATGCGAAAATGGTGCGATAATGAGAAAAAGTCGGTGGAGGGGACATAAAGACATAGGTTGCAGAAGCGACATAATTATAGGTCACGTACAAAGTATTTGTGCGTGACCTATAATTCCCTAATTTGAGTGTCAATTAGAAGATATTGAATTAAGTGACGATAAAAAAATAACTTGGTAAATTTTTCTATGTTATTTTGAATCTTCACTTTTTCCAAACAGTCATTTAGCTCGCTAAACTCCAGCTTGTTCAAAAGCAAATCTTCTAAAATAACATATACGAAAACTTTACCAAGTTATTTTTTAATCGTCACTTATGTAGCTTCTGCAACCTATGTTCTTACGTCCCTGTTTCAGTGACGATTGTGCGTGGTTATTTCACGATCTCGACTCCGATTTGCTCAATTCCTTTGAGGGTGTCGATGCGCATGATGTGGCGCAGTGCAACCGGCTTCGTGACATCAATCACTGCTGCCGGGCTGACGGTGGCCTCCTGCTGGTAGGACGCTCCGAAGCCGCTTCCGAGCCAACGCCCGTAGACATCGGCAACACGCATGTTGATGGTGTCGCGCACCAACCGGCGATTGTCTGTGTGGTAGGTCAGTTCAAGCCATACGTTGGAATAACGGTAGGAATTTCCATGTCGCAGAGCCAGCTTTATCGCCCCGGTGACAATCGAGTCATTGTCGTTGAGCGACGTATCGACCGGCAGGAGGGAGACAGTGTCGGTATAGAGCCAGCCTTCGGTCGGAAGATTGGTCCAACGGCTGTAGTCACGGTTGCCGACTCCGCAGGATGTGAGAATCAAGGCAAGACATACCGATATGAAAAGCAGATTTCTCATCCCTCATTCGCGGAATTGTTCTCACGGAAGGCCTTGGGCTGCCTGTTGGGGCGTTGCGGCTGCTGCACGCCGGAGTCTTTGGCGGGCTGCTTGGGCTGCTGCGGTGATGACTGCTGGCCTTGCTGACCTCCGTTGTTGCGGTTGTCGCGCTTCTGCCCGTCCTGTGGCTGTTTTTTAGGCTTGTTCTTGGGTTTCGGCTTGCGCTGTTCGCCATCCCGGGCTTGTTGTTGCGGCTGCGGATCACCTTTGGGGGGCTGCTGCTCACCTTTCGGGCGGTCAGCCTTGGGGGTATCAGTTGCCGGAGCTGTCTGGGGCGCATCCTGTGGCTGCTGTCCGGATTTTTTCTTGCGCTTTTTCTTCTTGGTCTTGTCGAAACGTGTGAGGTCATCCTGCGAGGCAAGGTCGATAGGCTTGGCCTTCACTCCCGGCTTGGAGTCACCCTCACGGATGAGAGATGCGGGCTTCTCGCCATTGCGGTTCATGGCTATCACCTCAAACGCGCGCTCCGCGTCGATGGTGACGAGGTTTGCAGGAATCTGCTTGTCGGTCGAATAGGTGATCTGCTTTTTGAATATGTCGGTCTTGAAATGATAATATGTATTATCGGCGGTTTCAAGACGGATCTCGCGTCCGGGCATTTGCTTGGCACTCTCCACGTATGTATCCACCTCAAAGTTGAGGCAGCACTTGAGTTTGGCACACTGTCCGGCGAGTTTCTGCGGGTTGAGCGATATGTCCTGGTAGCGGGCGGCACTCGTCCCGACCGACACGAAATTGGTCATCCAGCTCGCGCAGCATAGCGGACGGCCGCAGGAGCCGATGCCACCTATGCGCCCGGCCTCCTGACGCGCACCGATCTGTTTCATCTCGATGCGCACCTTGAAGGTGTCGGCAAGCACCTTGATGAGCTGACGGAAATCGACACGCTCGTCAGCGATATAGTAGAATATAGCCTTGTTGCCGTCGCCTTGATACTCCACATCGCCGATCTTCATGTTCAGGTGAAGTGACTCGGCGATCTTGCGGGCACGGATCATGGTGTCGTTCTCGCGGGCCTTGGCTTCCTCATATTTGTCGAGGTCGGCTTGCTTGGCCTTGCGGAACACACGCCTGATCTCGGCGTCGGGTTTGACGTTGGCGCGGCGCATCTGGAGCGCGACGAGTTTGCCGGTGAGGGTGACTGTCCCGATGTCGTGGCCCGGTGAGGCCTCGACGGCGACCACATCGCCCGGCGCAAGGTCAAGATTTGTCGAATTGCGGTAGAAACCCTTGCGGGTGTTCTTGAACTGGACCTCGATGATGTCGAAGTCAGTCATGCCGCCGGGAATATCCTCCAGCCAGTTGAAGCAGTGGAGTTTCCCGCGCGGACAACGGCGGTCTTTTTCTTCCATTGCCGGCCCTCCTTACTTCGCGAAGCTGACGGAACGGGTCTCGCGGATGACTGTGATTTTGACCTGACCGGGATATGTCATCTCGTCCTGGATGCGGCGTGCAATCTCGCTCGAAAGCTTCTCGGTCTCGACATCGTCGATTTTGTCGGCGCCCACAATGACGCGGAGTTCGCGACCGGCCTGAATGGCGTAGGTCTTGATTACGCCCGGATAGGAGAGAGCGAGCTGTTCGAGGTCGTTGAGACGCTTGATGTATGCCTCGACAATCTCTCGGCGGGCACCGGGGCGGGCACCGGAGATGGCATCGCAAACCTGCACGATGGGTGCGAGGAGTGATGTCTGCTCGATTTCATCGTGGTGAGCGCCGATGGCGTTGCAGATTTCGGGTTTCTCCTTGTATTTCTCGGCAAGTTTCATGCCGAGGAGTGCGTGGGGCAGTTCCGGCTCCTCGTCGGGGACTTTGCCTATGTCGTGGAGGAGACCTGCGCGGCGGGCTTTCTTGGGATTGAGACCAAGCTCGGAAGCCATGATGGCGCAAAGGTTTGCGGTCTCGCGGGAGTGCTGGAGGAGGTTCTGACCGTAGCTTGAGCGGTATTTCATTTTGCCGACCATGCGGATGAGGTCGGGGTGGAGACCGTGGATGCCGAGGTCGATTGCCGTGCGCTTTCCAGTCTCGACGATTTCCTCCTCAATCTGCTTGCGCACTTTTGCGACGACTTCCTCGATGCGGGCGGGATGGATGCGACCGTCGGCCACGAGCTGATGGAGGGCAAGGCGGGCAATCTCGCGGCGCACGGGGTCGAAACCTGAAAGGACGATGGCCTCGGGGGTGTCATCGACGATGATTTCGATACCTGTTGCGGCCTCAAGCGCACGGATGTTGCGTCCCTCGCGTCCGATGATGCGACCCTTGATCTCGTCGCTGTCAATGTGGAACACCGTCACGGAATTTTCGATAGCGGTCTCTGTGGCAAGGCGTTGAATGGACTGGACCACGATGCGCTTTGCCTCCTTGTTGGCGGTCATCTTGGCTTCGTCCATGATGTCGTTGATGTATGCGCTGGCAGCCGTCTTGGCTTCGTCCTTGAGGGAGTCGATGAGCTTCTCCTTGGCTTCCTCGCTTGAGAGACCGGAGATGTGTTCGAGGGTGTCCTGGGCAGTGCGGCGCAGGCGTTCAAGCTCCTCTTTGCGCTGCTCCACGACTCCCATCTGGGCTTCGAGGTTCTGACGGGTCTGTTCGTTCTCGTTGCGGGCGCGGGCATTCTCGCTCTGCTGCTGGTTGAGCTGAGCCTGCCGCTGCTTGAGCTTGGCTTCCTCGCTCTGTATGCGCGACATGCGCTGATTGGCCTGCTTTTCGGCCTCAGTCTTGATTTTCAGCTCCTGTTCACGGGCTTCGAGGAGCTTGTCTTTCATGATTACTTCTGCTTCGCGGTTTGCGTCATCAATTATGGTTTTAGCGCGCGAACGGGCTGTCGCTCTCTGCACAGCAACCAAAATCGCGATTCCGATGGCAGCTCCGATGAGCACCGCGCAGGTGTAGAATACTATTGTCATAGTTTCTGGAATACTGAATTATATGTGATAAATATATAGAAATTAAAAATGCACGTTTCAATCCTTCGGACTGGCTCCGACGGCGGAATCCCGCAGTCAGCGCGATGGTCTCAAGTGATTGAGCGTGCGTGAACTCGTGGTTGTTTTTTAATGTATCTCAGACACCGTCGGCATCATACGGCTCTCTTGCCGGATCGGGCTTGGCGGGTGTGAGCTCAAAGAGCATCCTGTCGAGGCTCCTTTCAAGTCTTTCGAGGGTACGATCGACTTTGTCGGATGTCTCCATGGCACCGAAATAAAGCTGGGCGAACCTGAAGGTCACCATGGCAAGAATCTCGGAGGGAGACTTGTCTTTGAATTCATCCATAGCAGACCATTTGCGCCACATTTCATTGATGTTTGCCTCTGCTCGCCGGGCAATTTCTTCCTGGCTTGCCGGGATGCGCAATGCGATGCGTGGCTGGTCGGCTATTCGGACAGATATATTAAGAATCTTTTCAGTCATCAAAGGCTTAACTGGTTGATGCACTTGTCGATTTCGCGCACTAATCCGGAGAGTACGGCACGGGCTTCCTCCACGTCGCGGTGGTCGGGGCTCAGCACTGAGGCAACTTTCAGGTACTCAATCTGACGGTCTCTCTCCTCAAGCTCGCGCTGCTGCCGGGAAATGACGGATTCGAGTTCGTCAATCCGTTTCCGCGCATCGTCCAATGCGCGTTGCAACTGCCCGTGGAGTTCAACCATCAAGGCGGCTTTGGCCTGTATTTTGTCGATTCGTTCCTGAAGGTTGGCAGCCATCCTACTCTGAATTTTCACACAAAAGTACTAATTAATTCAATATGTCCATTTATCCATCTTAAATTTTAAGATTATGAAACTTTTTTTAACGCATGGCTTGCCCCATGCCCTTCTGTCTACCGAATGTCTACACATGCTTAATAATCAACTGTTACAGAACGAAAACATACAATAACAGTTTGGGATATTAAAAGTTTGATAAATAATTGAAAATTACTATCTTTGCACCGATTTTTTGACCCATGGCGCATGATGCGACCAATTGGGAGTTACTTACTTCACAACCAACCCTATGAAAATCAAGCCTTTCCTTTTTACGTTGCTTATGCTTGCCGGTGCTATGTCCGCATCGGGGGCCATGACCGACGAACAAGTGATCCAATACGTCAAAGCGCAGATGGCGCAAGGCAAATCCGAGCAGCAGATTGGCCGTGAGCTTCTTGCCAAGGGCGTGACACCCGAGCAGGTGAAGCGTCTCAAGGCCAAGTATGACGCGGGCACTCTCGACACCGGTGACCAGCCTGTGACTGCTACCGAGGGACGTGGCCGAGTGCACACCACCACCGGCGAGACGAGCGCGGCTCTTGACGACATTGTGCAGAATCCGGATGCTCAGAAAGACACGGAGAATGCCAGCGCAAGTGAGATCTTCGGTCATCGTGTGTTCAATTCCCGTAACCTCACATTCGAGCCTAACGAGAATGCCGCCACGCCGCAGGACTATCGCCTCGGCCCGGGCGATGAGGTGGTCATCGACATCTGGGGTGTCAGCGAGGATCATCTCCGCCGCACCATCTCCCCCGAGGGTAACATCATGATTGCTCAGCTCGGTCCACTGTATCTCAACGGCATGACCATTGAGCAGGCCAACAATCATATCCGTTCGGCTTTCTCGTCAAAATATTCCGGGGTGGACAATGAGGCCACTGACATAGCCGTGACGCTCGGACAGATGCGCACCATCCAGGTCAACATCATGGGTGAGGTCACGACTCCGGGCACATATCGTCTGTCGCCGTTCTCGACCGTCTTCCATGCCCTCTACAATGCAGGCGGTATTAACAAGATCGGTTCGATGCGTAACATCGAGGTGCGCCGAAACGGCCGTAAGGTGGCTGAGGTCGATATTTATGACTTCCTTTTCAACGGCACGCAGAAAGGAAACATCCGTCTGCAAGAAGGCGACGTCATCATGGTGCCCCCCTACGAGGAGCTTGTCAATATCACCGGCAATGTCAAGCGTCCGATGTTCTATGAACTGAAACCTAACGAGACTCTTGAGCAGGCCATTGAATATGCCGGCGGTTTCTCCGGCGATGCCTATACCGATATGGTGCGTGTAGCCCGTCAGAGCGGTAGAGAGAAAGAATTGTATAACGTCGCCAATGCCGAACTCGCCGACTATCGCCTTGCCGACGGCGACATCGTGACTGTCGGGACAATCCTCGACCGTTACAGCAACCGCGTGGAACTTCGCGGTGCGGCCATGCGTCCGGGTCTGTTCTCCCTCGGTTCCGGAATCTCTACAATCCGCGACCTTATCCGTAACGCCGACGGTCTTGAGGAGGATGCCTACACTGACCGTGCGATGCTCTACCGTGAGGCTCCCGACCTGACTCTTGTTGCTGAGGCTGTGGACCTCGGAGCCATCCTCAACGGTACTGCTCCCGACATCACGCTCAAACGCAATGACGTTCTCGTCATCTCAAGCGTCCGTGAGATTTTTGACAAGGGTGGTTTCACTATCCGTGGCAGCGTTTCGCGCCCCGGCACATATCCTTATGCAGAAAATACCTCAATCGAGGACCTCATCCTTACTGCCGGTGGTCTTACCGAAGGCGCGTCGTATGCTAAAGTCGATGTGTCACGCCGTATAATCGACCCGATGGCCACCACATCCGATGCGCAGATTGCCCGCGTCTATACCTTTAATCTGAAGGACGGCTTGCTCCTTGGCGATGACAATGACTTCGTCCTCATGCCCTACGACATCGTTGAAGTGCGCCGTAGCCCGAATTATGTTGCGCAGCAGTTCGTCGAGATTGACGGTGAGGTCACATTTGCCGGCGGCTACGTGATCCAGCAGCGCAACGAACGTCTCTCCCAGTTCATCAAACGTGCAGGTGGTCTGACCCCCGAGGCCTACATCCGTGGAGCGCATCTCATGCGTCGTATGACCGAGGATGAGAAGGCCGCACGCGACGAGACCATACGTCTCGCCATGGGTTCTTCCGGTAAGGACTCAATTTCGGTTAAGAAACTTGTGACTTCCGATTTCTATTCTGTCGGAATCGATCTTGAAAAAGCACTCGCCAACCCCGGAAGCAATGCCGACATCGTGCTCCGTGCGGGTGACCAACTTTATATCCCGGAGGAGATAAGCACAATCAAGGTGTCGGGCGATGTGATGGTGCCGAGCACGTTGACATTCACTCCCGGACTTAAAGTCAAGGATTATATTGACCAGGCCGGAGGCTATGGAGACCGTGCCAACAAGAAGAAGGCGTTCATCGTTTATATGAACGGAATGGCTGCGAGAGTCAAAAGAAATACCAAGGTTGAACCCGGATGTCAGATCATCGTTCCGTCCAAACCTGACAAGCAAGGCTTTGATTGGGCTAAGGGTATGACCATCGCTACATCACTCGGCTCACTCGGCACGATGAGTGCGGCAATTGCAAATATGATTAAAAACTGATTCCTCACCTCTTTATCACATATAATTATTATGAGCAATGACAATGACGCGCTCATGCGCACTGACAATGATGAGGAAGAAATAGATCTCCTTGAAATCGCAGGGAAACTTTGGAAATCACGTGTAAGGATTTTCAAATTCGCCGGAGTGGCTGCAATCATCGGTCTTGTGGTGGCTTTCAGTATCCCAAAAGAATATACCACGACCGTCAAGCTCGCACCCGAATTGGGCAGCGCGGCAAATTCGACCACAAATAAGCTTGGCTCTCTTGGGTCACTTGTCGGAATCAACCTCAACAACCTCAATCCGGGAATGGATGCGGTGATGCCACAGCTCTATCCTGATGTGCTTTCATCAACATCGTTCCTCGTTGGGCTTTTTGACGTAAAAGTCACTGACAGCAAGACCGGGGAGACATACACTGTCTACCAGTATCTCGAAGATGAGACCTCCGGCACTTGGTGGGGCTTTCTTTTCGGTCTTCCGATGAAAGCTGTTGGAGCTGTCGTGACCTTTATAAAAAATGAAGATGAATATTCTGGCGACGGTAAGACCAATCCGTTTCGTCTGACGAAGGATGAGAATGAGGTCAGGGAAGCTCTTGCTGAACGAATCGTTGGATCCTACGATCAGGAAACGGGTGTCAACACGATTTCCGTGACAATGCAGAATCCGCTCGTCGCTGCCCAGCTTGCCGATACGGTAGCTGCCCATCTTCAGACGTTCATCACCGAGTACCGTACATCCAAGGCCCGTCAGGATCTCGCTTATGCCGAGCAGATCAACGAGGAGGCCCGTGACAGCTACTATAAGGCACAGCAGCGTTTGGCCGAGTATCTTGACCGAAATCAGAACATCAGCTCCCATTCGGCACAGGTGACACGTGAGCGTCTCCAGAACGAAGCCAGCCTTGAGTTCAACCTCTATAACCAGACAGCACAGCAGCTCCAGATGGCGCAGGCAAAGGTGCAGGAGATGAAACCTGTCTATGCCACTATCGAGCCGGCCACTGTACCGATCAAGCCGTCGAAGCCGTCGAAACCTCTCATCCTGATTGGATTCGTGTTCCTCGGAATAGTGGCAGCATGTGCAACAATCCTTTTCTCTGACACGATAGATTCAATCAAGAAGATAATCACCGAAAAATAAGAGGAAATCGCTGAAAAACCGTGAATGAAATTCTATCAGCCTCAATGCTATCTATCTCGCTCGCAGCCGCTCCGGTTGCGAGCGCTGATATTGTAGTGTTCGGTAATGACACGATAGTCACCAATGCGGATTCTACCGAAATCTCGGTCAACTCTTTTGATCTGATTCTCGAATCGATGGCAGCTCCGGAGGCGGAAAAGTCGGCCGAGGTGCTGACAACAACGCTCGACTACATGAGCAGCCTCTTTGATTCAGGCTTTATAGGCTTGAACAAGGCAGGAGGATTCTTCAATAAGGGGAAAGTTCCGGAAGGTGATGTGTTCATCAATGTAAGCGAATTTAAAATGCCTGCGAGGGGACCTGTCACGTCGCCTTTCGGTCCTCGCAAGCCCTCGCGTAAACGCAAGCGTCTGCGTGTACATCGAGGAATCGACATCGGCATTAAGCGCGGTGACATAATCCATGCTGCGTTTCCCGGCACAGTTTCCGCCACGGGCTACGACAAACATGGCTACGGCTACTATGTGATCATGAGCCATCCCAACGGGCTGCAGACCCTCTACGCCCACCTTGACTCCATCACCGTAGTCCCGACGGTCACTCTCGAGGCCGGTGATCAGATTGCCATCGGTGGGTCGAGCGGTAATTCGACCGGACCGCATCTCCACTTTGAAACGCGTTATTGTGCCCTTCCGATAGACCCGGCTGAGATTGTGGACTTCACCAAGGGGCGACTCCTTGATGCGACATACACATTCAATAAAGAGAAGCTCCTGCGCAAGCAAGCTGAGGCTCTTGAAGCCGTCACGGCTGACACTGCTGAAAAATCTCAAAAGTAAATTGCAATGAATCAGAGAAGTGCGTGTTAATACAGAAAATTATTGAAAATAATTCCGGAAAAATTTGCACAATCCGAAAATCATGCCTAACTTTGCAACGCTTTAGGCGAGAAAGGGCGCTTAGCTCAGCTGGTTCAGAGCGTCTGCCTTACAAGCAGAGGGTCGGGGGTTCGAATCCCTCAGCGCCCACCATAATGACCACTTTCTCGCTTGAGATACTAAACCAATCCGGAATGAAATAAAATTCCACTTCCGGGCGCTTAGCTCAGCTGGTTCAGAGCGTCTGCCTTACAAGCAGAGGGTCGGGGGTTCGAATCCCTCAGCGCCCACCATTATCGAATTGGACATCAATCGTGTTCAGTTCGATTTTTTATATAAATCTGCCATATTGTTGGGGGAGTTGTGCCGCACCGGGAGGCAGCCTTGCCGCCTCACCTGTGTAAGAAAATAAAAGTTCGTACCTTTGCAGGCAAAAAGACAGTGCGATGGAAAAGAAGTCTTTCCGGCTTCGATGCTCTCAACGCTCATAGGGTCATACCCAGCCCGCGATAGGAGACTGGACATGACCCTACAATAGGATGCAGAAGCATCAACGATCAGGATTTTATTCATCTTTTTGATATTTGATGTATTACCGATATATAGTATCGGGTTAATAAAATGTCAACTCATACTTTATTTTTTGAAACTGTCGGCAAAAATATTTCGGTTTTGTTTCACATATAAATCACAATTGTTATGCTTTTATTAAATCGCCAACTACAATCAAAGAGCATACAGGCATCACGCCGTATGCTCTTTTGTCTAAAACAATCTTATTTACCTTATTTTCTGTCGAAACGTATATAGCTTTGTGCCATTGGTTTATAGTAGGGGTCGCCCCATAATCGGCTTGATATTATCAAATCAGCACTGATTCTGTTGCAGGCAATAGGTACATTATGAAGCCTACATTGTCGTAGTAGCATCTGAATATCAGCCTCATGTGGTTGGGCGTTGAGATCATCAATGAGAAATACAGCAAAATCAATCTCATTCCTGACAACTTTAGCCGCTATTTCCGCATCTCCGCCCATTGGTCCGGAACTCATACATTCCATATCTACTTCAACTCCTGCTTCTTCCAAAGCCTTTTTAATCAAACCACCTGTAGTGCCGGTACAAACGAGATGGTGCTTGGAGAGGTATTCGGAATTATACTTTGCCCAATCCACCATGTCTGCCTTGCGATGATCATGGGCAACAAGTGCAATTGTAAGTTTCGTTTTCATACTATTGAGTGAAGTATCCATACGGTATGCCAATTGCACGCCGTATGGATTTGTGAACTCATATATATCAATATATCGTGTTCTGGGGATCAAAGTTTGTCCAGCCATCGAGCCAATTGTCGGAGGCATCACGGAAGGCCCCGATATAGCCACCGTTGTTGTCAGAGATGATGGAGGAAGGGCAATAGTTCTGACCTGTTCCCATCGGGTCAATAAGATTAAGTTGCGATTCACCCATAACCTTGTTTGTAGGTTCGCTCACGAAGAATGTGTGAGAGAAGGAAACGCTGTTGCGGTCTTCCGTTTTTGTAACGTAATCAAAGAGATAGTCGCTGTATTCCTTGTTTTTGTCGGTGCCGATAACATCCATTCCGGCGAAAACGGTGTTTTTCAGTCTGAATCCTCCGTTCTTTGCATACTGCACTGTGTTTCCTTTCTCGCCGTCGATGATAAGTCCGACAGGATAGCCTACGGCAAGGATATTCTCCGCATTCAGCTTACTGCTGCGGCGTATCTGCATTGCCGACTGGAACTTACCGAGTTTGGAGCCGTTGTTTGGGAACACTGAACCGGCGGTTATGAAGTCGGCGGAGTTGACAAAATCGGAATTCTTGGCAGTCTTGGGACCGATAAAGGTTACATTTTTGAATGTCGCGGTGGTAAAAGGGGTTGTTTCAGCACCGCTTGCATTGTTGTCGCTCTCGAAACCGTTGCTCTGCGATGTGTCTGCGATACGCGGGTCGCGGATTGACAGGCAATACTGCACGTTACCGCTGAAACCGTTGTCAGTGTCAAATTCATCATCCCATCCCTTGTAAGCCACGAGATATTTACAGTTTACGGAGCCTCCAAACCATTCGTAAGAGTCATCGTTGGAATAAGACACCTGAAGGTGGTCAATAGTAGTGCCGCTTCCCACCGAGCCAAAGGTAATACCGTTGATTTCCTTGTCGGTATCAAAGGGATACCCGGCAAACTCCACGCGGATATACTGATAGATGCCGGAGTTGTCGCTGTCATTGTCGCCTCCATGTATGGTGGTGGGACCGCCTTCAATCTGCTGTGTGCCCTGATTGTTCTTGGCCTTGCCGCAGATGATGAGTCCTCCCCAGTCGCCGGGGCGACGCTGTCCGGGTGCCTGTGCGGATGTCATGACGATAGGTTCATTCTTGGTGCCTTTCATCTCCACATAACCGCCGGGTTCGACGATGAGTGCCGCCATAGTTTGCTTGTCGCCTTTGATAACCGTGCCTGCGGGGATACGGAGTTTTGCGCCGGCATCGACATATACCCATCCCTTGAGAAGATAGGTATCTTTTTCAAGTGTCACATCGCCGGTGAAGTGGAAGTTCTGCGTGCCGTTGCCGAGTTCTTTTTCATCGTTGAAAAGAATTCCCTTGCTGTAAGCCACGTTGCCTTTGTATTCCACTTCGGGGTCCTGCGGTTTTACAACCGGTTCGTCATCGTTGGACGAGCACGATGTAAGTGTGCTGCCCGCTGCGAGGAGGGCGCATAAGAGAAGTGTCCTGCCTACATTTTTTACTTCTTTTTTCATACTTTGATTGAAGTTGTTAAAGTATTGGTTTACTATAATGAATATCTAACGCTTAGATTGAAGTTCGTTCCGGGTTTGTAGCATTTTGTGACCTCCGAGATCTTCTTTTCATTGCCGTCCATACTAACGGTTTCAAACTGCTCGAACAGGAATTTTTCGGCAAGAAGGTCGCGGACTGCAAACTTTATTTCCCATTTCCTGATTTTCTTTGACACCGAAAGGTCAATATTGTTGCGTGGCATCTCGTATGAGTTCGGGATATTCCTTGCCGAGCCGTCAGAGGCAGTTCCGTAGCGGTTTCCTACTCCGATAATTCTTTTTCCTATTCTGTTATAAAGGATAGCCGCACTCCAACCTTTATCCTGATTGTTGTAGAAGATACCCGTGTTAATCAGATAGGGTGACTGACCCTGCATTGGGCGGTCGATATTGTTTGTGCCGGGCGCGAATGTCACCTCACTCTTTATAAGCGCGCCATTGAAGGAGAGCGAGAAATCACGGAGTCCTATGAAATCAAGATTCTTCCTTATGTCAAGTTCCACACCATAATTGTTGGCCCCCTGCGCGTTCAGGAATGAATATATAAGGTCTGTACCTCCGGCCACTGTGTATGTCCACTCAATGGGGTTCTTGAAGTGCTTGTAGAACAATGCCACTGAGATCTGCTCGCCAGATGAAGGATACCATTCGTATCTGAAATCCACATTGTCGATATATGCCGCCTTCAGGTCATAGTTTCCTATCACGCTGCTGCCGAGATCAAAATCATAGAATACGGAGGGTGAGAGCTCCCTGAATTCCGGTCGGTTGATTGAACGCCCATAGGCCGCTCTCAACTGATGCGAGGCATTAAACCGGTAGGTCATATTGACCGAGGGGAAGAAATCACTATAATCGTAATCAGTATTTTTCAGGCTTTCCTCAAACTGGCGAGTGTTCATGCTCAGTGTCTGGCGGCAATATTCGTATCTTACGCCGGCATATATGCTGAAGACGCGCCACGGCATATTCACGCCCACATATCCCGATGCCTGACCTTGTTTCCCTTTGTAGTTGTTGAGGTAGTTGATTTCCTCGTACATATAGAATT
>JAMPHF010000003.1:160632-169870 GCA_023663525.1 Bacteroides sp. | reverse complement strand
AAAATCCCCTCCTCATCGGCTTGCCGCTTTCGAGCTTGTCGAGAAAGAAAAACCGAGACCCTCGATTCAACTTTTGTTATGAGACACACTCTTACAATGTCGCGGAGATAGCCCCGCGATTTTTACCGATGCAAAGATAAGATATTTTTCACATATAGCCACTATCACATCTCGCAAAATAAGAGTGTGGCACATAACAAAAGTTACAGCAAGGATAACGCAATCTATTTCTTCAGTCGGCGGGCAATCTCGCGGTGACGGTGGGCGGAGGAGGGATCGCCGATTGAGTCGTAGATGTCAGCGAGGAGTGAATGGAGTGCCGACATTGACGGGCGCGGATAGTCATTTGTCTCACTGAGTTCGAGAGCCACGAGGCAGCGGTCCATGGCATTGTGCGGATCCGAGAGGTTATGATAGGCAAGCCCCATCCTGACGAGCGCATCAAAATGATTCGGATCATGACGTAGCACGGCCTCGAAATCGGCAATGGCAGCGGTGTAGTCCTCAAGCGTCATGTTGGCAAGGGCTCGACCATAGAGTGCAGCCACATGACCGGGACACAGAGTGAGAGCCTTGTCATAGTTGGCGACAGCGGGAATCGGCATGTCGTCAAGGCGGCAGTCATCACCGAGCGAGCAATATTCACGCGCCATGTCCTCGAACTTTCGGGTATCAGACTCGATTTTCGACTCAAGTTCCGAAATCCTCGCCTTCATCCGGTTGACGACACCGAGTTTACGTCTTGCCAGACGCATGACGGCTGCATTTTCAATCAACGGCCACGAGCGGGTGGCCTCGACGAAGGAATCGAAAGCCGATGCGATGTCACCGCTATCGACCTCGGCTATGGCTTTGAGATAGCACTCATCGGCGTGAGCCTTACGCATGGCACCGTCAATGAGGATAGGGTCGTTGAACGAACGGCTGAAATTGACAATGGCAGGGTTGACAAATATGTCACGCTCGGCCACGGTTGACCTCAGCTTCATCCCCTCGAAACTCCTGCACCGCGAAAGAGCCACATATGTCTGTCCGCCGATAAAGGCTCCGCGCCCCATGTCGATGATGACATTATTGAACGTCAGACCCTGGCTTTTGTGGATGGTCAATGCCCATGCAAGTTTTATGGGATACTGCGTGAAGCTCCCAAGCTCCTCCTCGTCAATCTTCTTTGTCTTCGGGTCAAACACATAGCGAATGTTGGACCATTTTTCAGGCTCGACCACATGGACATCACCGTTCTCCACCCGGACCTCGATGAGATCCTTGGTGAGAGTGACCACGGTGCCTATCGTACCGTTGACCCATATCCTGTCAGGTGAATTTTTTATGAAAACCACCTGCGCACCCTCTTTCAGCGAAAGTTCAAGGTCAGTCGGCAGAGAATTTTCCGGGAAATCGCCCTTGATCTCACCCATGAACTTGATGAGCGGACGGTCGATGGCCTCCAGACGCGTCTCGTTGATATGGTCAACCATGTCGCGCCGCGATGCGAGAGTCATGGTGGGCTTCGACCCTTCATTGTCAAGCAGATCCGGGGCGAGACACCGCGAGTTGAGCCGCATGAGGTCCTCACGTGTCGCCGAACCGGTACGTATGCGGTCAAGCAGCTCCACAAATTCACCCTCACTCTGCCGGTAGATCTTGCGCAGCTCTATCGGGACGAGACGGATCCTCTCGAACACTCGCGCCGAGAAGAAGAACGAATCGCGGTAGTATTTGCGCAGGATGTCGCGCATGTCGTTGGTCAACACCGGTTCGAGTTGAAACACATCGCCGACAAGAAGAATCTGCTTCCCCCCGAACGGCTCGCGCTGATTGCCGGAATAGGTGCGGAGGAGAAGGTCAACGAAGTCAATGATGTCGGCTCTGACCATCGAAATCTCGTCGATGATTATCAATTCAACCTCACGGATGAGCTTGACCAGATGTCCGGGATATTTCATGCGCTGCTTGATGCGGTCAGGCTTGAAATCGGGATCGTCGGGAGTGATCGGTTTGAACGGTATGCGGAAAAAAGAATGGAGCGTGACTCCGCCGACATTGACCGCCGCAATCCCGGTGGGCGCGAGGACCACATATTTCTTGTGGGTATGCGCGGTGATGTAACGCAGGAAAGTCGATTTTCCCGTCCCGGCTTTACCCGTCAGGAAAATCGACTGTCGTGTGTGTTGCAACAATTCCCATGCTTTTATGAACTCGGGATTGTTGAGATCTATATTTTCTTTATATTCAGCAGCTTTTCGTTTTTGTGGCCGTGAAGTCGTTTTAGCCATTTAAGTAACGTGAGTAATTAGAGTGTGTCTCATAACAAAAGTTAAATCGAGGGTCCCGGTTTTTCTTTCTCGATAAGCTCGAAAGCGGCAAGCCGATGAGGAGGGGATTTTCCACTGTAGTTGAAGGAGTGTACTCATGTACACGACTGAGACAAAGAGGAAAATACGCCCAAAAGACGGGAGGATAAGGTAACTTTTCAAGGACACATATAGCAAATTGAATTTAATCTATAATAATTAAAATTGTGTTAATTGACAAATGATAAGGCAGCACGACACACTCTTTGGTGCTTTTCTCTCAACTCGCAAGGATTAGAAACGGAAACCTACGGTAAGAACAATGGAATTGTTGTTATCGCTGACCGTTCCCGTAGGAGCCAAAATGAGGTCACCGGTTGAATTTTCGTTATAGTCCGTAAACGCGCTGAATTTGCTCTTGCGTGTGCGATGCACATAAGCCGCGTCAGCATAGAAATTCTTGTAGCGATAACCGAGACCACAGGTGATGTATTGCGTGGTCTTGTCAAGCGTGTAGGATGGAAGTGTCTCGGTTGCACCGGGACCGGATGTATAGACGTAGGTTGCCTGCGCGCCGTTGGGAGTGACACTGTAACCGTCCATTGCCTCAGAGGTCACGGGCGATGATTCGTAGACGTAGCCCGCACGCACACTGAACTGAGGAGTGACGCGATATTCGAGACCGAGACGCATGATGTTCTGAGCCTTGTAGTAGGTCTTGACATCTTCGTTCTCATTGACGTAATCATTGCCGTCGAAATCCTGCACCTTGATGTCGTTTGCAGCACGATATTCATAGTCGGCACTGATGATAGCGCGTCCACCGATCACACCGGCTGCACCGACCATCAATCTCCACGGAGTGCGGCACTTCCAGTCAAACTCATCAAGATAACCCTCATCCGTCACAGCCGTACCGCTGAGTGACTGACCGTTGTAGGTGGGTGACTGATATGCATAGTCCATGTATGCGCTTCCCTCGTATGAGAGATTGTAGTATGTGGGCGTGTGGATTGAGAGACCGAGACGGAACTCGTTGATGGGTTTGAAAATTACACCGGCTTTGAAGTTGAAGCCACTGCCCCAGATGTGCTTGTAGTTTGTCATGCCGAGCGAGGCGGTGCCGTTGACGTATGACGGATCCTGTGTCGCATCCGGTCCTGCCACATTGGCATTGCTGATGCTCTCATCATAGTAAGCCCTGGTGCGGTAATCTATATCAGTGATACCGAAACCGATACCCCAATAGACCACGTCAGAGATATTACCGCCGAAGTCGATGGCATACTCATCGACATGACCCTTCTCCTCAATGTTGACATAGGCATCCGCCGTGGATTTACCCTCATCATAGAGTCCTATATATGATGACGAGCCGACCGATACGGGATTTATTCCGTATGCGCCGTAGGTCAATATGCTTGACCAGGGAGCAGACGAGTCGAGATATGGATTGTAGTTCTTGTAATCATCGCTCCACAGATCGGAGGGGGAATAGCCATCGGCTGAAGTGTAGTCGGCCACGAGATTGGTGTATGACGTGCCGATATTGCCGAGACTGCCGCTGAAATGACGGTCGAACGACGCCACACGCGAGTAGCTGACACCCCAGTTGAAGAAGGGCATGACTGAGTTGGAGCCGAGGTTGATCGAGCCGACATAGCCGAAATTATTGCAGGCGACCTTCGTCTGGTTGACCGTGTTGGACAATCCCGCAGCCTTGAATTTGGCCGACTGCATGTTGATGTCGAGTGTAGCCGAAATGTCGCTGCTGCGATAGACACCGATACCGGCCGGATTTTGGTTGAGGGTCGAAATGTCGCCGCCGAGAGCGGTGAAAGCCCCACCCATCGACATGAAACGGGCACTTCCACGGAAGTCGTTCTGTGAAATTGAATAGGCGTCAATGGCCGTCTGCGCAACCATGAGACCCGGGAGAGCTGCCAGCATCCCTGCTAAGAGTGTCTTGTTCATATTGAGCTGAAGTTTGTGAGTTTTTTAGAGTGTGCCTGAGAATTTGGCACACTCTTTATAGACAAAACAATTTATTTTGAAAAAAGTCATGGCGGAAATCACAGGTCTCAATAGCGACCGCGACCACCTGACGAACGTCCGCCCGAAGATCCGGCGCCTCCACGGCTGCCGCCGCTGAAGCCACCGCCGCCGAAGCGACCTCCATTGGTGGTTGACGGACGGTTGTAATTGCTGTTGTAGTTATTATTGTTGTTGTAATTCGGTCTGCTTGTAGTTGTGTTGTTGTTGACCGACGGGCGCGAAGTGGAGACTGACGGACGGCGGTTGGTGTTGCTGCCGGAACTTACACCGGGACGATTCCCGACACCGGGACGCAGGGTTGAGCCTCCGTTTGTCGGACGGTCAATCACGAAATTGTTGCCCGCGCCCTGATGGCGATTGTTGACACCGGGACGCACACCATTGGTCGACGATCCGCCACCTGTGGGCAAATGACCGAACGCACCCGGATGGCGCGGATTGTAAGGACGGCCTCCACCGCCCCAAGCCGGTCCACCCCAGCCCCATGACGGTCCCCAGCCCCATGACGGTCCCCAGCCCCAGCCGGGTCCCCAATCCCATGCAGGACCCCAGCCCCAACCGGGTCCCCAGGTCCACGACGGTCCCCAGCCCCATGACCAGTACGGATCATACCATGAACCCCAGTACCAGCTTGAGTTCCAACGCCAGTAGTTGTTGTACCAGTAGGGAGAAGTCCATGCTGAGTACGGGTAGAAATAATCATAGCCCCAATAGCCGGATGGAGTGTTGACATAGATGTTGACCTCGTCAGGCTCCATGTAGTAGATATTCGCAAGTTCCTTATCGCCGGAAGCCGAGATGATTTCGGGATTGTAGAACTGCTCGATGCGGCGTGTGTATGCAAAATCAGTCGCCGTCGTGTCGGAGCTGAGCGAGTCTGAGGCAAAAATTCCGCGACGGTTATAGTCGTCCACACTGATCGAGCGCGTGCCGCTGACAGTGTAGGTGTCGGCCGACGGATAGTCATAGACGACCACCGCCTTCCTATTCGTTGAATTGCTTTGCGTGGCCGCTGCCTGCTTCTTTGCCTTCGATGCATCGTAGTAGATGTCATCATCAAAATATGACTGGGCCGAGATGACCCCGACGGCTGCAAGCGCGCTTGCCATTAGTAACGTAAATCGCTTGAAGTTCATTGTGTGATATATATTGCTGAGAAGTGAGAGAATCTATCTTGTCGTAAGGAAGCCGGAAATACCGTCTTCCTTATAGATTAGACACATGAAATGACTAAAAGTTTAATCATTAATGCGCACACAGGCGCAATCAGTCATGCAAAAATAATAAAATTCTTACAATATGACAAATCAAGGGTCATCGGACTTGGAAACGTTCACAATCCGATGACCCGAATATCACATTTTGACGCGTCTGTCACGCGGGTGTCTCTATTCTGTCTGGAAACTTGTGAAAGAGCCGCGCTCCTGCTCCGGAATGGTGTCAGCGTTGCACTTGATTGCCCGAATCAGAAAAGCCATGTTGCGCCCGAGATTGCGCATGGTCTGCAAGCCTTCGAGATCCTTCTCGACATCCTCGGCCACAAATCCGTGAACTTCGTTCCAATACGTACTTGACACGACCGGCATCGCGCTGATAGTGAAATATTTGTTTATATCATCGAACGCCGAAGTCGAGCCGGCGCGACGCGAGGATATGACTGTCGCTCCTACCTTCATTGTCTTGTTGACAGTGGCCATTGTGCTGTAAAACAATCTGTCGAGGAAGGAACGTATCTGCCCGGACGGATTGGCGTAGTAGACCGGACTACCGACAATAATACCGTCAGCCTCAGCAAATTTCGGGGCGGTTTCATTGACAACGTCATTGAACACACAGTGACCGTGCTCACGGCAATAATTGCACGCTATGCAGCCTCTGACATCTTTATTACCGATTTCAACTCGCTCAGTCTCAATCCCGGACTCGTTGAGAGTCTTCTCTACTTCGCGCAGCCCACGGTCAGTACATCCGTGGAGGTGCGGACTTCCGTTAATCACAAGAACTTTCATGGGTATTATTTATTTTAATCGCAAATATACGATTAAAACCGATAAGTTGCAAAAACGGTTCGAGGGAAAAGACGCGATACAGGGGGGAATAATCTCTGTCACTGGTGCGGATTCACATCCTTGAGGTCTACGAGATGATGGAGAATGGCGAAGATGGTGAGACCGGCGGGAGAGTGAATGCTGAGTTTCGCACTGAGATTCCTGCGGTGGGTGGTGATGGTGTGGACCGAGAGACAAAGACGGTCGGCAATTTCTTTGTTGGTAAGACCACAGGCCACACATTTTATGATTTCCTTCTCACGGTCGCTCAGCGATTCGAGCTGCGAGTCGTTCTCGATAGTCTTTTTATCGACCGGTAACCTCATCACCTCCTGGCGCGACCTCAATTGCTGCTCGACGGTCTCCACCGCAGGCACAAAGAGCTTGGTCTCAACCTCGAAATGAGCCATGAGGTCACGCTCACACCCTATGATGTCATGGAGGGCTATGCTCAGCAAATCATTGTCACGCTGATTGTAGGAATAAATGAACACATCTTTTAGCTCATTGAGTTTGGAAGCCATGTGGTTGTGGTTGAGCGAAAATTGCGATATGCTGAAATCCTCGTCTATCGTCCCCTGGAGTAGCTTGTCAACATAGGAAAATATGTATTCGTTCTCATAGTCCATGTGGCGTTTGATCTCTATGACGTAGTCGTCAAAGAATTTCATCAGGAGGAAAGCCACGTCATTGGTGTCGGAATAGTTTATCGCTTCAATCAACTTCCTGCGTATGCCGGGAAGTATGAACTCAATGAACGACCCATGCGCGTGACGCAGATAGCCCATCAATGATGGCAACGCTATTTTAAAGTTGTCATACTCCCTGTCGCTCAGCAGGTTGACAACAGCAAGAAATGTATCGACATCGACATTGTGCTTCTCACAAATCTCCTTGATCGTGCCGTCACCGAAACCGAAAGCGATGTCAAACCTGCTGATTGCCATAAGGAGCAGGTTATTGTCCATTATAATCTCCCTCATCCTGTCGTGAGGACCATATATACGCTGATTTTCCATGTCTTTATCCGGGGGCTAATCTCCCATGCAAAGGTACGGTAAACATAAAATCTCCACTATACCTAAAATTAATGAAAACTTTCACCAAAACTCCGCCCAATCATTCAAATCAATTAGCCGAGAGCCAAAATAAACCTAATTTTTAGGTATTGCCCCATCCTCCGGGTGTTGATAATTTTGCATCACGAAAATTTCACGAGACAATTCATAACGTAATAAACCATATCATTAAGAAAAAAGATGAAAAAATCAGTACTCCTTATGATGCTTCTTGCGTCAATAGCGACAGTTTCCTGCAGTGACGATGATGACGCAAAGGACATTACCAAAAATATCTCCGGGCAATATGCCGGCTACACCGTAGCCTCATCCAGATACTTCTCCAATCAAGTCGCACCTGACCAGAAACTGACAATCACCTCTGTCTCCGCCGATAAGGTAGACGTGAATTTCGTTTCATCCACATGGGGAACCATCACCATCCCGTCAGCCACAGTAACCGAGTCGGGCAGCGACTACATGATTGTCGGTGAGGGGACATCACTCATGGGCATGGAAGGTAACGCCAAGGAATATGTCTGCAACCTCAGCGGCAAGATTGTCAAAGGCGAGGCAGATCTGACGTTCACATGTCCGGCCGTCATGGGCGGACTCAACATCGAGTTCATGCAGGGCGAAATCCCGGCTGCCATCGTAGTCCCCGGAACCTATTCGGGCTATACTACTGCCGCCTCCAAATATTTCCAGGACATGACTGCGGGAGATCAGACTCTGACCATCACAGCAGGCAGCGACAACACCTACGATGTGTCATACATCTCCGACACCTGGGGTGAATTCACCATTTCAGGGGTGACAGCCAAACTTGAGAACAACGTGTTCAAGCTCGAAGGCACCGGCAAGACAATGATGGGAATGGAAGGCAACGTCAAGGAATATGTCTGCGAATTTACCGGCTCAATTGACGTCGAGAAGGAAAATCCGACATTCACGTTCACCGCTCCGGCCGTCATGGGTGGTCTCTCCATCACATTCAAACCCGGACAGTTACCACAGGAATGATTGATTACACGGTAATGATTGATTGTATGAACCGTAAATTTTCTTCATGCCTCGCGGCGGGAGCGGCAATGACGCTGCTCACCGCCTGCGACGGTATATTGGGGGGCATCTACGACGAGCCTGCCACCGAGGCAATATCCGACTATGGATTCATAAGCGCAGCGACCGCCACGGAACCCGGCAAGATATATATCGATGCGACAGACTACACGAAGTGGGTCTACATCGATTTCACCTCGCGCCGGGTCGAAACAGTCGATGTCAATGATCCCGCACCTGACAACTGGGCCATCGCTGTCCACCGCTATGACACCAAGACCAACAACGACTCTGTCATCGAGACCGGGGCGACGGGTTTCAGCTCGATCGGCACGATGGTAGTGCCCGATCTGAGCAATTTCGTCAGCGACACCTGGACCACAACGACTATCGTGACCGATATGTCAACCATGATGGACGGTTATCTGAGCTACGCGGAATCGTTCTACAATCCCGAACTCTCAAAATGGCTCGATGTTGACACCGGCACCATGCCTCCGATCTACACCCAGTCCAACAAAGTGTACATCGTCCGCCTCAACGACGGCTCGCTCGCCGGGGTGAAGCTCGAAAACTATATGGACGGAATAGGCGTGAAAGGCTATATGACCATCCGGTATATGTATCCGCTTAATCTTTGAAAAAAATGAGTCGAATCATCAATTCACTTAGAGGCTGTTTAAAAACAAATGTTAAAGCCAGAGTCCAACGATCCGAGATG
>JAMPHF010000003.1:14184-160532 GCA_023663525.1 Bacteroides sp. | reverse complement strand
TGGCGTGTTGACAGTCTCACTGACATCAACCACCGCTTTTTGGTCAAGTGCGAAAATGTTCATAACGATGTTTGTTTCAACCCTTTAAGTTACGAACAATTTGCCACTTGACCAAATTTTTATGCGATAAAATTCACTGAATATCAGACGAATAGTTCTATTTTTTAGACTGATTTCATTACTCTGTATTCCTCGTGCATTCAGACAGAATCTGACTATAAAATAAGGGCACTATTTACTATTGCAAGCAATTTTAAATGAAAGAGCCGTGGATTTACCATGATTTATTCTCGTTTTTTCAATGGCGATACAAGGAATATTACTAATTTTGTCCCTCACATAGACGGTTGCAGTTTCACTATCGTCCCATTTGACATCAACGTTTCTAATAATCATCAAAGCCCAATCCGTCCCTATGGATTTCCGAACTATCATCCAGCCAGTCACGGGAAGACGTGGTCTGATTAACCACCACGCCCCTATCCTTCTCATCGGATCGTGTTTTGCTGACAATATCGGACTGTGCCTGGAAAATGAATTATTTCCTGCTGAAGTAAATCCTTTCGGACCACTCTACAATCCGAAATCGATACTCAAAGCCTTTGAAATCCTTGAGAAGATACAACGGATTGAGGCTGATAATCTCATCACTCATTCCGGTCTGTGGCACAGTTTCTATTTCCACTCCCGCTATTCATCCACTGACCGACACAAAGCCATTGAAACCATGAACCGGAAGATTGAGGATGGATCATCATGCCTGCGCAATGCAGCCGCAGTGATAATCACACTTGGGACCACACGCGCCTTCTCTCTCCGCGAAGACAATGGAGACAAGACAGTAGTGGCCAACTGCCATAAATTGCCCTCAACTATGTTCGATACGCGCTATCTATCGCTAAACGATGTAACGGAGACACTTGACAACACCATAAAATTAATACATAATGTCAACCGTGAGGCCAAAATAATCTTCACCGTGAGCCCCCTGCGTTACAACGAGAACGGCGCACACGCAAACCAGCTTTCAAAATCCACTCTCCTCCTCGGGATTGAAGAAGCGATGAAACATGATGCCACCGGTTTATCTGAATACTTCCCCGCATACGAAATCATGATGGATGACCTGCGAGACTATCGTTTCTATGCCGAAGACATGAAGCACCCGTCACGACAAGCCATAGATTACATCTATCAACTTTTCAAAGAGACCTATTGCGACATCGATACGCAGACACTCGCCACGGAGTGCGGAAAACTGACACGCAGATTGTCACATCGCCCTCTGGACAGCTCCCCCGAATCAATTGAACAGCACAAAAAAAATTTGACATGCGTCACAGATGATTTTATAGCACGTTTCCCTAAACTTGAACCCATCTGCAGACGTTATTTAAACATCATATTAAACAATGGAATATAGCATTTCAGACATATTACGGATTATTGGTTCCACTTCACTGACCGGAAGCGGAATAAGTGATTCACACTCGAAGATCACACGTCTGCTCACCGACAGCAGATCTCTCACCTACCCTACCGACACATTATTTTTCGCGCTCACCACTCTTTCAGGTGACGGTCACAGATATATCAGACAACTCTATGACAAAGGCGTGAGGAATTTTGTCGTCACCCGCATCCCCGACAATCTGAAAGATGTCAGAGATTCCAATTTCATCCTTGTCGAATCACCTATTGAGGCATTGCACACCCTCGCAAGACATCACCGTGAACAATTCTCAATCCCAATAATCGCCATCACCGGCAGTCGTGGGAAAACCACTGTCAAGGAGTGGCTCAACCAACTTCTACAACCCGACGGAGTCATCACCCGCAGCCCCCGCAGCTACAATTCCCAAATCGGTGTCCCCCTCTCTGTCTGGGAACTTGACAAAAACTCGGAGCTCGGCATTTTTGAAGCCGGTATCTCGCAGCCCGGCGAGATGCAGAAACTCAGAGAGATTCTGAAACCCATGATTGGAATATTCACCAATATCGGTGCTGCCCACAGCGACGGATTCGAGTCAATCGAAGAAAAATGCCGGGAGAAAGCCTCACTCCTGAAAGGATGTCAATGCATCATCTATGAGGCAGACAATGATTTGATTGCCGAGACCGTCCCCGAAGCACCGATCATGATAGGATGGTCGCGACGGGATAAGGGAAGTCCGCTGTATATAAATGACACTGAGAAGACCGCCGGATCAAGGGTAATTGAATACTCCTACCTCGGTGGTGAGCTGAAGTCATTCACAGTTCCGTTTGACAATGAGCATGACATACAAAACGTGATTCACTGCCTCGCCGTAATGCTCTACCTCGGTATCGGACATGAGACAATCGCGCAGCGCATGGCCCAACTGACACCTGTCGGGACACGCCTTGAAGTAATCGAGGGGACAAACGGCTGCCTGCTGATTCACGACAGTTATACCAGCGATTTCAATTCGCTCTCCCCTGCCCTCGATTTCATGCACAGAAGATCGTCAGCCGACCGCAGTTCCACCATAATAGTCAGCGACCTCATGTGTGGTAACGGTGAGACTGAGCAATTCTATTCACGCATGGCCGACCTGCTTATCCGTGCCGGAGTCAAGAAGATGATTGGAATCGGGCCTGAGTTGAAACGTCACGCTGAATTGTTCGGGATTGAAAAGAGATTCTACAACACTACCGATGAATTTCTTGAGAATGTTACACCCCATGATTTCAGCGGAGAGCTGATTCTCATAAAAGGTGCTCCCTCCTTCGGTTTTGAAAAGATTGTCGAACTGCTTGAGGCACGTCAACACGAGACCGTTCTCGAAATAAACCTCGATGCCGTCATTGACAACTTCAACGCGTTCCGCTCCCGAATCAAACCCACGACAGGCATCGCCTGCATGATAAAAGCTTCGGGCTACGGAGCCGGCTCCCATGAACTTGCCCGCACCCTCCAGGCACAGGGAGCCACCTATCTCGCCGTCGCTGTACACGATGAGGGGGCAGACCTGCGCCGTGCCGGCATAACAATGCCGATTATAGTCCTCAACCCCACCGTCGAGAATTTCCACGCCATCTTCACCAACCGTCTGGAACCGGAGATCTATAGCTTCGCATTTCTTGACGCACTGATCCGCGAAGCCGAGCGATACGACATCCGGGAGTACCCAATACACATCAAAATCGACTCTGGAATGCACCGCCTCGGCTTCCTGAAAGAAGATCTCCCAAAGCTCATCGACATACTCAGGAATACAGACCGCGTCGTGCCTAAGTCAGTTTTCTCTCATCTTTGTGCCGCAGACGACCCGATGGAGGATGACTACACCTATTCGCAGTTCGCCTATTTCAGCGAATGCTGCGACAAAGTTCTCTCAACATTCCCTGACCGGAAAATACTCCGCCACATCCTCAACTCCACAGGTATCACCCGCTTCCCTGACTACCAGTTTGACATGGTGCGCCTCGGCATCGGCCTGTATGGAATAAAGACCATGCATGACGGCTCACAGGACGACCTGCGCCCGGTGTCATCACTCCACACGGTAATAATCTCCATCAAACACTGGCCGGCAGGCACAACCATCGGCTACAATCGCCGTGGTGTGCTTCACCGTGATTCAGTCATAGCAACAATCCCCGTAGGATATGCCGACGGTATCAACCGCCATCTCGGCAACGGTCACACCCGTATGATTGTCAAGGGCATAGAGTGTCCCACCGTTGGAAACATCTGCATGGACGCCTGCATGATTGACGTGACTGATGTCACGGATGTCAAGGTCGGCGACCGCGTAGAGGTGTTCGGCGAGAACATGCCGGTCGATACCATCGCCGAGACACTCGACACGATTCCCTATGAAGTCCTCACATCTATCTCCCAACGTGTCAAACGTGTCTACTACCGGGAATAGATGAATCCTAAAAAATCCACATAATTAAACCCCACATCAAGTCAGTCCCCGCCACTGACCATAAATTATCTCTATTATGAAATCGCCCAGTTTATACATCATCGCAGGTTGTAACGGAGCCGGCAAAACCACCGCCTCCTTTACAATATTACCGGACGTTCTTGACTGCCAGCAGTTTGTCAATGCCGATGAAATTGCCAAAGGACTTTCTCCTTTCCATCCGGAAAGTGTCTCCTTTGAAGCGGGGCGCATCATGCTTAACCGCATCGAAGAATTGCTTCACAATGGCATAACGTTTGCCATCGAGACAACTCTTGCCACACGAAGCTACCATGCACTGGTCAACAAGGCCCATAAGTTCGGGTATCTTGTACATTTACTCTACATCTGGCTCTCGTCGCCCCAGCTCGCCATCAAGCGAGTGGCGCAAAGGGTAAGCGAAGGAGGGCATAACATACCGACGGATGTCATCATACGCCGGTATCACCATGGAATCAATAATCTGTTTAACCTTTTTATGCCGATTGTCGATAGTTGGACAATCATCGACAACACGCGATGCCGTCCACAAGTCGTAGCGAACGACACTCTGACTTTAGCACCTGAATTGTATGACCGAATTAAAAACGATGGAGAATACCAAATTGACTGACAATATTTCTGAAAAACTCGCACGTGGCATGGAGATTGCCGTTGAAAAATGCCTGCTTGACAAAATTGTCAAGGGGCAGTCGGTTGTCTATGCACATGAGGACGGCTCAATCTATAAGATGACCGCCAAGGAAGCACTTGACAAATTCTTATCTGAAGTCGCCGCCCAAAGCCTGTGAGCAATCAAAAAGACTCACAGATTGAAAAGAGGCATTCGTTGGTCCCCGTATCCGTAATGCCTCTTTCTCTCTATCAATACTTCAGCGCAATGATTAGACCTTGAAGCCTCTTAATACCCAAGTTTATATCTACAAGGAATGATGAAAATTTCCACAATTAAGGACGTATACCATAAGCACATAAACGATAGGAACCGGAATACCCTTCGATGGATATTCCTTATCGGTATTACGATCTATCTCACAGTAACGGCAACACCTCATGATGGTGTTGTGGAACGAAGCACAATCAGAGATGTCACATTTTGGTTGCTGAATGGAGCGGTATTGCTGTTTGTTGCAATAAGCATGATTCTCAACCTCTATGCCGCCATAAAGAAATCCGACAAAAAGAATATCAGCAATGCACTTTGCAGCATCATTATTGCCATTCTTCTTTTCTTGTTTGTTATGGATATATACAATCACAATGTGTTTTACGCTATAAAACAGACGATAATCAGTTTATGGCTTTGACAACAAACCTGATTTAAATTTCAACAAAAAATCAAGAGACATGAACCTCGGACAATACCGACCGCTCATGTCTCTTGATTTTTCTCCTTATTTTATAAAGCTATTATATCCTACCGGAATCAGGACTTATTGGCACGTTTGCGCTCAATTTCATCAAGGATAATCTTGCGCAGGCGAAGATGGTGGGGAGTCACTTCCACATACTCATCCTCCTTGATATATTCGAGAGCCTCCTCAAGAGAGAACACCACAGGCGGGATGATCCGGGCCTTGTCGTCCGCACCGCTTGCACGCATATTGGTGAGTTTCTTCGATTTGGTGACATTGACCACAATATCATTGTCCTTGGCATTCTCGCCGACAACCTGACCGGCATAGACTTCCTCCTGCGGGAAAATGAAGAAGCGACCGCGATCCTGGAGTTTGTCAATAGCGTAGGCATATGCCGTGCCACCCTCCATCGCTATAAGCGAACCGTTGGTGCGACGCTCAATCTCCCCTTTCCACGGCTGATACTCATGGAAACGGTGTGCCATGATGGCCTCACCGGCTGAGGCTGTAAGGACATTGTTGCGCAAACCGATGATACCGCGTGACGGAATAAGGAATTCAATGTGCAGACGGTCATTCTGCGTCATCATTGAAGCCATCTCGCCTTTTCTGCGGGTCACCATGTCGATGATTTTAGATGAATATTCTTCCGGGACATTAATTGTCAGCATTTCCACCGGCTCGCATTTCTGTCCGTCAATCTCCTTGATGATTACCTGCGGCTGACCTACCTGAAGCTCAAATCCCTCACGGCGCATGGTCTCGATGAGGACAGAAAGGTGAAGCACACCTCGACCGAACACTGTCCATGTGTCCTCATGATCGGCCTTTTTGACACGAAGGGCAAGATTACGGTCAAGTTCTTTCATGAGACGATCATGGATGTGGCGTGATGTGACGTATTTACCATCCTTACCGAAGAACGGACTGTCGTTGATGGTGAAAGTCATTGACATTGTAGGCTCATCGATGGCTATACGCGGAAGCGGTTCGGGATTGTTGACATCAGCAACCGTGTCGCCAATCTCGAATCCCTCGATTCCGACGAGAGCACAGATGTCGCCACTTTTCACAGACTCAACCTTCTTGCGCCCCATGCCCTCGAATGTGTGAAGCTCCTTGATACGCTGACGCACGACAGAGCCATCCTTCTTGCACAGCGCAATCTCCATGCCCTCACGGAGTTCACCGCGATGCACACGACCGATTGCGATACGCCCGACATAGCTGCTGAAGTCAAGCGACGTGATGAGCATCTGGGCATCGCCCTCAAGCACCTCTGGTTCGGGGATGTATTTTATTATGGCGTCAAGCACAGCCGTGATATTGTCAGTGGGCTGATTATAGTCAGTGCTCATCCATCCCTGCTTGGCCGAGCCGTAGATTGTCGGGAAATCAAGCTGATCCTCGGTGGCATCGAGATTACACATGAGATCAAACACCATCTCCTGGACCTCGTCAGGGCGGCAATTCGGTTTGTCAACCTTATTGATGACCACCACCGGTTTCAATCCCATCTGTATGGCCTTCTGAAGCACGAAACGCGTCTGAGGCATCGGGCCTTCAAAAGCATCCACAAGAAGTAGACAGCCATCGGCCATGTTCAATACACGCTCCACCTCGCCACCGAAGTCAGCGTGTCCCGGAGTGTCAATGATATTTATTTTGTAACCGTTGTAGTTTATTGATACGTTTTTGGAAAGGATTGTTATGCCTCGCTCACGCTCAAGGTCATTGTTATCAAGTATAAGTTCGCCTGTCGATTGATTGTCACGGAAAAGTTTTCCGGCCAGGAGCATTTTGTCAACGAGGGTTGTTTTGCCATGATCCACGTGGGCAATAATGGCAATATTTCTAATCTTCTGCATTGTCCTTTGAATTTTCGGCTGCAAAGTTACAACTATTTTTCGTAAATATCAGTGACTTTACCCGTGAATTATGCTTTTACTGCATCTGTTTCACCACACGTATGCCCGGACGATTGTGGAGGGTGATTGCAGCGAACAGACCGGCATCCTCAGCCGTATAGCTGATGAAATAGCGTTCAGCCCCCATGAAGTCGAGGATGAAGCTCGCTGTGTCAACCACATCGACATCGCCGGGCTTCCCGGCGACCACACGTTCCTTGATCTCGACATCAAATCCCTTGACATTCACCGCAAGGCTCACCGCCCCCGAAAGAGCCATCCCCACAAGCCCCCTGCGATGCAGGATCACCGACCCGTCATCGCAACAAGTCAACTCGATCGACGGGATGTCGCTCTCTTCCGAAAGCGAGAGCACACCGGGAAGCAAATATTGCCTGACAGGACCCGTGTCGCGTCCTTTAGCCGAAAAAGCGACGACCGCTGCGGCTATAACAGCAGCTATGACGTAAAACTCCACGCTGTCGAGAACCGCCAACATGACAAAAGACAATTGATATATCGTCACCACACTCATCATGACGACAAAATTAACATGCTTTGGACAAATGAACAAACAACCACACGAATTAAAACGTTAAATTTACAAAGCACGACTCATAGCGGTCGCCCACCTATTATATTATCTACAGGATCTGCCATCAACAGAACCCGGTTTCAACCTCAACGTTTCAATTATGCTTCTACATGCTTTAATTCCATCAAACAAGGTTGCACAGTGGCTACTCGTCCACATACACCGTCTACTCGACCTGATAGGACTTGAGAAAAGTCAGACGATTGAGGAAGTCATCTATGTTGCCATAATAGTGTGCATCGCACTGTCACTCGGATGGGCGATAAAGGCTCTTGTGCTTTACGTCATGCGCAAAATCATGATTCTTCACAACAGTGAAGTCGGTCATGAACTCCTTGACCAGCATGTTCTCGGTCACTGCAGCCATATCATCCCTCCGCTAGTACTGCTTGCACTTCTTCCGTTTGCCTTTACAGAGGATAACATGCTGAGAGCAGTCGTCCTCAAACTTTTGCTCGTCTATACCACCATTGTCATCTGCCGGGCCATCTGCACGGTGACAAGTTTCATCTGGCATCGTTTCGACGAGACACGTAACAGCAAGAACTTGCCACTACGCGGCATCCTTGACACCGTCTTAGGCATAATATGGTTCATTGCTATAATAATCTGCATCTCAATCCTCGTTGACAAGTCGCCTGTGAATCTCCTAACCGGACTTGGCGCATTTGCAGCCGTGCTGATGTTGGTGTTCAAGGACAGCATACTCGGACTCGTGGCAGGGCTACAACTTTCGCAAAACGACATGCTTCGTGTCGGTGACTGGATTGTAGTCCCCTCAACCATCGCCAACGGAATCGTTATTGATGTCTCGCTGACGGTAGTGAAAGTACAGAATTGGGATAATACAATCGTCACCCTCCCGCCCTACACACTCATCTCATCATCGTTTCAAAACTGGCGCGGGATGCAGGCAAGCGGCTGCCGACAGATTGCGCGCGCCGTCATCATTGACACCGACACAATCGTGCCGACAACGCCTGAGATGATAAGCTCAATATCCGAAAAATATCCGATCATAAAACCATACCTCAAGAAGCTGGAAAGCCTCGGTCATCCCGATTTCGACCCGGGACTGGCGACAGTCAACGGTACAGACAAAACAAACCTCGGACTTTTCAGGGCATACATGTGTCAATGGCTCCTCAACAATCCCGCCATACGTAACGACGAGCAGATTCTCGTGCGCACCATGACTCCGACCGGCGAAGGAATGCCATTGCAGATATGGTGCTTCACCGACACGACAAAATGGACAGCCTACGAGGCTATCCAGAGCGACCTCTTCGAGCATATAGCCGTCACAGTGTCCGATTTCGGACTGCGATTGTTCAACGACCCGTCAGGCACGGATGTCACGACAATAAGACTGACGACACCAATCACAATGAAACAGGTCGAGCCGCCGACTCAGCCCGCTCCCGACGCCACACCCGACGGCGGACAACCGACCCCGGCAAAAGCATAGCCGGATATTCCCCGACTGCAAGACGATTAACCGGCGTGCATCCCGCCATTTTGAAAATATATTGCTAATTTTGCATCGGATTTCAAAAAATAAAGGTCATGCGCATTGGTTTTGATGCAAAAAAAATCGTCTCCAACCTCACCGGCATAGGCAATTACAGCCGTGGAGTGGTCAATCTACTGTCAAACGACGATGATTACAAGTGTGTGCTTTTCGCTCCGGACAGAGGCAAAGACAAGTGTCTTGCAGGTCTCGACCCGAGCGAGAACATCGAATTCATCTATTCCAACTCATCATCGCCGGTTGTGAAAAACTATTGGAGGAATTTTTCGATGGTGAAAGACATCAAGGCCTCCGGAATAGATCTGTTCCACGGTCTGAGCAATGAACTTCCGTTCGGTATTGCCAAAGCCGGATGTCCGACCGTGGTCACCATCCACGACCTGATATTCCTGCGTTATCCGCAGACCTACGATTGGCTTTCGAGAAAACTTCTGACCATAAAGACGCGCTATGCCTGCCGTAAAGCAGACCGCATAATAGCTGTCAGCCAACAGACCAAGAATGACATTGTCGATTTCTACGGCATCGCACCTGAAAAGATTGAAGTTCTATATCAAGGATGTCACGAGGTGTTCAAACAGAAACTGTCTGCCTCACGCATAGCGGAAGTGAAAAAGCTCTACAGTCTGCCGGATGAATACATGATAAGCGTCGGCACAATCGAACACCGCAAGAACCACAAGACAATCATCGAGGCATTGACAAAGACTAAGACCGATGTCCCACTCGTGATCATCAGTAAAAAAACCTCACTTCAAAAAAAGATTGAAAAGGAAATATCAGCCCTCGGGCTTGCCGACAGAGTGAAAATCATCAACGGAGTCCCACTCGTGCATCTTCCCGCCCTGTATCAGGGCAGTCGGCTTGCCATATACCTATCATACTTCGAGGGATTCGGCATTCCCGTGCTTGAAGGGCTGTTCTCAGGCATCCCCGTCATCGCAGCCACCGGCTCCTGTCTGGAAGAAGCCGGAGGAAACGGCGCGGTCTATTGCAATCCATTCGACACCGAGGAGGTAGCCAATGCGATGGACAAAGTTTTGACCGACGGAATACTGCGCGAAAATCTCATCAGTGAGGGGCAGCGACATGCAGCCAATTTCACCGATGACGTTCTCGCTGAAAAGATGAAGGACTTTTATGTCAGATTCCTGGGGCAGGAGTGATGCGCTTGTATATACGGCGGAAATTATCATCGGAGGCAGCCAATTCATCGGCATGGTCAGCATAATCAGCACCCCAGATAGCCGTCACAAGATCGGGAAGATAGCGACGTTCGCGGTCTCTCTCGATGGCTGAAGAAATCAGGCGAGAGATTGCCTCGGCGTATGTTTCGCTGTCAATGGCATAGAGATAACGGGCTGCCGAGACAATGAACTGACCGGTGGGATCGACCAGAATCATGTTGTCAACCAGCTCATCCATAATATCGTCGCATGACCCGATATGATTCGCTATGTATTCGTATGTAAGAAGGCCATCGGGGTCCTTGGAGAGACGCTTTTTGAGATCTTGTTCCATGGTGTTTTTGTTTGACCCTGCAAAATTACTTATAATCGCTTAATATTCCAAATATTCAGAAAAGTCGCTCTTGCCACGGTAATATGCGACCGTTAGTTGAATAATTCAGAAGAATTTGCTAATTTTGTCAGCGAATTTTCAAAACCACTTTAATTATAAGGTAAAAAATGAGAAAGAACATCGTAGCAGGCAACTGGAAGATGAACACCACCCTGCCCGAAGGCATCAAACTCGCAGAGGAAGTGAATGCAGCCCTCGAAGGTGCAAACCCCAAATGCGATGTGGTAATCTGTGTACCTTTCACACACCTTGCTTCAATCAACAATGTAATCAATAAGAATAAACTCGGTCTCGGTGCAGAGAATTGTGCAGACCACCGTTCAGGCGCATACACCGGCGAAGTTTCCGCTCCCATGGTTGCTTCAACAGGTGCCACCTACGTGATCCTCGGTCACTCCGAACGCCGTCAGTACTACAACGAGACTTCCGAAACTCTCCGCGAGAAGGTCCGTCTTGCACTTGACAATAACCTCACCCCTATATTCTGTATAGGTGAAGTCCTCGAACAGCGTGAGGACGGCAGCTACTTCGAGGTTGTCAAAGCTCAGCTTGAGGAAGGTCTTTTCAACCTCGATGCCGCTGAATTCGGTAAGATCATCGTGGCCTACGAACCCGTATGGGCTATCGGAACCGGCAAGACAGCAACTGACGACCAGGCTCAGGAAATCCATGCTTTCATCCGCAAGACCATTGCCGACAAGTATGGTGCAGAAGTAGCAGACAACACTTCAATCCTCTACGGCGGTAGCTGCAAGCCCTCAAACGCAGCACAGCTTTTCGCTAAACCTGACGTTGACGGCGGTCTCATCGGTGGCGCATCGCTCGATGCCGCTTCCTTCATGGGCATTGTCAACGCATTTTAAGAGTGTAATCATAAAGAAACTTATCCCGCGTGGTGTCGCCTCACGCTGCCACACACTCCGGCGAGTCTCCACGCGGGATATTTCCCCCATCACCTCTCCCCTATCAACCAAAAGAAAATCCTTTTTTTTGACTTCTCCACACACCTGTCCATCATGAGATCATTCGTCCTGCCAATATTGCTGCTTGCCATTTCGCCTATCGCATACGCGGAGACTGAGATTGTGACCATTATCGACCACATCACAAGTGGCAACTCAAACGTGATAAATCAGCCAGAAAAAATGCTCAAACGCCTGATGCCGGTTGAGACCCCGACCGAAGACGAATCGGAAAAAGAAAAGGAGGAGCAACAGATTTCGCGCCCCGTCAACGGACGCATGGCAGGCTATCGCGTACAGGTGTTCAGCGACAACAATGCCCGCACCGCCAAAAGCGAAGCCAGAGCCAAACAGAGAGTCATCGCATCGCGCTTCCCTAACTATCAGACATACGTCATGTACACCTCACCCTACTGGCGACTCAAGGTGGGCGATTTCAAGACGCAGAAGGAGGCCAACGCCGCTGCCGATGAGCTCAGAAAAGCATTTCCATCATACAGCAAGGAAATCAGGGTTGTGCGTGACCGCGTCAATGTCCACGACTGAAACACGCTCTAAAAAATCTGAAAAGTGAAAGAATTAAGTCAGGAAACCATCAAGGAAATCGCAGGCCACTATGAGGCCATCATCCGCCTTCTCGGGGAGGACATAACCCGCGAGGGACTGGTCAAGACCCCTATGCGCGCGGCTAAGGCCATGGCCTACGTCACACGCGGCTACCGTCAGGATGCGGATGAGATAATCAACGGTGCAATATTCACCCACGAAGGCTCCCGCATGGTGATCGTAAAGGACATCGAGTTCCACTCTCTATGCGAGCATCACATACTTCCATTCTTTGGTAAAGTGTCAATCGGCTATATTCCTGACGGTAAGACAATCGGTCTGAGCAAACTGGCCCGCCTCGTTGACTTCTATGCCAGACGGCTGCAAGTGCAGGAACGCATGACTGCGCAAATCTGCAATATCGTGATGGAGAAACTGGAAGCCAAGGGTGTGATTGTGGTCTGTTCAGGGCAACATCTATGCATGAAGATGCGCGGTGTCGAAAAGCAGGATTCCACCACAACCACCATTGAGACCGCCGGTGTCTTTGAGGAATCAGCGACACTCAGAGATGAATTTTTCAAAGCTCTGCGTCACTGATAATTCATATAATATAGCCAATCAAATTCGAGGAGTTTATATCTACAATCTGTCCATATCGGACTTTATATCCTCAAGACGGACAAGATTCGACACAATCGCATAAATAGTCAAGCCGGCAGGGGTATGAATATGAAGTTTTGACGCAATGTTGCGCCGATGTGTCATCACCGTATTGACCGAAACATTCATAGCCGAAGCTATCTCCTTGTTTGAAAGCCCCTTGACTATCCCGACTATCACTTCTTTTTCTCTCGGACTGAGATCCTTGCCCCTATCCTCATCACCATCAGTCTGGATGTTGCGGCGGAGAGTTTCAATAATGCTGTCAGATGAATCATAAAGCGAGACAGTGTCATCAAACCACTTCAGGCTATCCTTCGGCATCTGCTGGGTGAGCACAGCTATCATCTTCATCGGCGAGGCTGACGAACTTTTGAACGCATCCCACTGAATTGCACAATTCACGGGATCTGCAATCAGAATGGTCGGATGCAATCTCGACAATTCATCAAAATAATTCTCTCCCCCAATCTCAACGACGGAACACGACACATCCGTCAGTCGCCTGACAATGGATGTGAAACCGGCAACCATCAGTTCCGAGGGCAGCATTAATGCAACGGATATATGACGCATGATTCTACTGATGATGATCAATCCGTTCGATGCGTGAAATCATGGGGATTAGAATCTTGTTCTCTATCCTTGCGTGTGATTTCAGATCATCTTCACAATTATATATATCCGCCAATGCATCATACATCTTGAACGGCATTGAGGTTGAATAATAGCGCAGAATGATATTCTTCAGTTCTCCGAGCTTTTCCTCAATCTCATCGTCATGATGACGGCGGAACACATCTATATTATAATTTGTCGGCTTCCCTGCCGACAGACTCCTGACGTATGGGAAAACAATATTTTCCTCATAGCTGAAATGGGTCTTCACAAGCGACACGTAATCATCAAAGAAATTGATGATTATCGGATTTATATCCTCATGCCCGGAATCAAGAGCCGCGATAAGGTTTGAACGGATATGAGGGAGCTTGTAGGACAGATAATAATCATGTGAATTATGCAGGAAATAGACCACATCGGCCGGACTGACGCTATCCATCGCCGCCGTATCAATCTCGCCCGTCAGGAGGAAATTAATAATCAGCAGGAACGCATCGGTATGCAAACCGGTCTCATCACACAATTCTCCTATCGACTTCTGTCCGAAACCGAGAGGCAGAGAAAAACGGCTAAGGACAGTGAGGACGTTATAATCACGATCAATCAGATCGACCACACTGTCCTTGGCTGTAAAAAATCTGTTGTTTCTCACTTTTCTTCGCTTTCAGGCTGTGGTGCTTCCTCAGTTGTCGGCTCACCATCTTCTTCCTCCTTTGAGGCAAACTCAGTGATACCGCCATCGAGCAACTGATTGTACCATGTCAGGAGTTTCTTGATGTCTGAAGTATAGACTCTCTCACGGTCAAAATCAGGAAGAATCTCGGCAAAATATTCGCGGACGGCAGTATCATTTCCCAATGCCTTGATGTCAACCTTCTGTCCATTGTTCTTCTCCTTTACTGTTTCAAGCACAGTTGCAAGAGGGACATCCTTGTCATCGGTATAGATGGATATGTCGCCCAAAGAGACCACTTTATCATGAGCATAGGCGGGTGTACGCTTGCCGGTGGAGATGGACTCCACGATAAGCATATTCTTGCCACGGTTGACGAGACGGAAAAGGCCTGAACGGCCGGATATTGAAAGTACTGTTTTTAACATGGTTATCAAAAAGAATGTTTATTGTTATGATTTTGCGGGGACAAAGATACAAATTTTAATAACGATTAAAAAATAACTTGTGACACTTTTCCGCTTTTCCGCGTCAGTTGAAATCTTCACTTGACCCGCGTCACAAAATTTTCATCCTGCATGATTTTCCCCGGATTGCGTTCCTGTTGAGGTAATGGCAGCAGTCTCTCCCGCCTCAACCGTGTCCGGCTTTCCATTGGAAGAGGATGACTCCTGATTAGCGAAACTGTCAGTCAGAAATACCGTGAAGATCGGGAAAAATATCAGCCCGAGAGCCGACAGCACTACGCCAAGCACCCTCCCCGTGACAGTCATGGCATGAATGGAACATCCCGCCGTTGTCAGACTCATTATTGACCACAGGAGTGACGACCAGTAGTCGGTAACATCCGGATTGACCGGATTTTCTGCAACAAAAAATGTCAGTGAACAGAAATACACGGTCACTATCAGCACTATCATGTATGTCATCAGCATATTCTTGACCCACTTGGCCGAGGCAGTCGCCCCTGTCACAATGGTGAATACATACGCAGTGCGTATCATCGGGACGAAACGCAGAATGTATTGCACATGCTCGTCAACCTGTATGTCAAAATGGTGGATTATATTCAGATATGGGATGGAGATGAGCAGGAACAATGTATGATTCCGGATATACCTCCACTTTTTAGGCGAGAAACTCATCTCGACAAGAACATCGGCGATGAAAAACAGACAGCACCAGAACTGCACTTTCAGATAGAAACTGTCGGCAAGAAATGACACATTGCGCAGTGTGTCGAGCGTAATCAGTGTGATGAGTAGAATTGAGAGTATGATCACACCAATGTGCATCATTCTCATGACGCGTATCTGCGCTTTGCCTGATGAAACCTGTAGGGACATGACTGAATCGAATAGTTGACGTGCCGGAAACTGCTTGAGCAGCTCCATATAATTTCAACAATACAACGCCATGTTTTGTTGTCCGCGACACGTCTCACGCGACCGCCGCAAAATTTATCTCCTGACCTACCCCTCCTATGCGGCCGAAAGCTCACACTCCGACTTGCGGAATTTTGAGAGCTGCCATGTAACCATCATGGCTGTGACTAAGGTGGCAATGACATCGGAGGTCGGGAATGCTGCCCAAACGCCATCAAGCCCGAATTTCGGCGGCAGAATCAGCAGCAACGGTATCAGGAAAATCACCTGACGGGTCAACGACAGGAATATTGAGGCCGAAGCCTTACCGATGGACTGAAACAGCGTGGTCGAAACGATCTGGAAACCCACTACCGTGAATGCAAGCATAGAGATATGGAGACACCGCGACGTTTCATCTATAAGCCCGGCATCTGTAGTGAACGCACGTCCTATATATTCAGGCATTGTCAGTCCAATGAGCTGCCCCGAAGTCACAATCACGGTTGACACCGCTACCGCAAGCCAATATGTACGCCGCAGGCGATGAATGGCACCGGCACCGTAATTGTAGCCTATGATCGGCTGCATCCCCTGACAGATTCCGACCACAACCATAGTCATGAGCGATGTATAGGTCGAGAATATGCCTGCGGCAGCCACAGCCGTGTCACCACCGTGGGCATAGAGAGTCTTGTTGATTATCACATTGATGAAACATGCCGCAGCGTTGACCACCGAGGGAGCTGCTCCGATTGACAGCACCGGGAAAATGACACGCAACCTGAGCCTGTACATCCCCTTGCCTGAAAAGAAGTTCAATGTGCTTTTACGAGATATAAAATGCGACATAACGAAAATCGCCGACACCATCATTGAGATGTCAGTCGCAATCGCAGCCCCCTTTATCCCCAATTCAAGCACGTAGATGAAAATTGGGGCGAGGACAACATTGACAGCAGCCCCGATAAACATCGTCACCATCGCACGGACAGGGTAGCCCGATGCACGCATGAAATTATTGAACGTAAAGGCGAAATTCGTCATGAACATACCGGGAAGTATGTAGAGCATAAAGTCACGCGCGTAGGGCAAGGTGACTTCACTCGCACCGAAAGCAAGCAGAATGTCGTCAATGAACACTGCAAAACACGTAAGGTAACAGCATATTATCAACAGCAGCACAATCAAGGCATTACCCAGCACTGCTGATGCACTCTTATAGTCCTTCGCACCGAGCAGTATCGAAATTCTCGCGGAACCGCCGGCACCGATGAGCACACCGAGGGCGGCCGAGAGATTCATGACCGGAAAGGTGATGGCAAGTCCTGCAATCGCCTCCGGTCCCACCCACTGACCAATGAAAATACGATCTATGATATTATAAAGAGACATGACGAGCATACCGACAACGGCAGGAAGACTATATTTCCACAACAGCCGCCCCACCGGGGCTTCGCTCAACTCGACAAGTTTCTCGGATTCTATATTTGCTGATTTCATATTGGAAACTTTGTGACACAAAATTAGTGAAAACTTTATCGTCAAAACTATTTTTTAGCAAATTTTAGCGTTTGTTTAAGATATAAGTAGTAACTTTGTGTGACAGGAAACAACCCTATGTACCATTCAAGGTCATGATGAAAACTCTAATAGTACTAATCGCCTCAATTTGCAGTCTTTGCGCCCATGCAAACGACTTGAATATGTTTTGTCTCAAAGGACCGGTTGACTCCATCTGCATAGTCATGAACGATGCCGGACTTGAATGGCAGACAGAATTCACATTTGACGAAAACGGATTTCTCATCGAGCTTGACGGTGCTGAGATTGACTGCGTGCGTGATGAGAACGGACGCATGAAATCAATCACCGTCGAGGATGCGCTTGAGGACGATGAAGATGCCTTCACTACCATCAACATGACGATGGCCTACGACAGTGAGGGACGGGTCATAAAAGTGACATCGACATCGGCCGACGAGACATGGACTCAGAATTACAGATATAACAAGGATGGTCTGCTGAGCGAACGCGACTATGACAGCGACAATCAGGATGAAGTCCAGAAATATGTCTATCTCAAATTCGACAACTTCGGGAACTGGACGCAACGGCAGGAAAAACTTCAGTCGATGGACCAAGTCATCACCCAGACCCGCAATATAACTTACAGAAAATAACATACACTCAGTTTACATACCCCTCCTCCTTTATTCCCCCTATGGCAATGTACAAGATTGTAGAGAAAGAGCATTTCTCTGAAAATGTAGTGAAACTCGTAGTGGAAGCCCCGATGATAGCACAGTCACGTCGTCCGGGACACTTCGTCATAGTCCGCACCGGGGAAGGTGGCGAACGCATCCCTCTCACCATAGCTGATGCCGACCTCAAACGCGGGACAATCACCCTCGTCATTCAGGCTATCGGTGTCAGCACACGCAAAATATGTGCACTCGAACCCGGCGACTGCCTCACGGATGTTGTCGGTCCGCTCGGACAGGCAACCCACATCGAGAAAGTCGGCACCGTGGTATGCTGCGGAGGTGGTGTAGGTGTCGCTCCACTCCTTCCGATTATAAAAGCCATGAAAGAGGCGGGCAACAGGGTGATCTCCGTGCTTGCAGCGCGCACATCGGAGCTGATCATTCTCGAAAAAGAGGTCGAGGAGTTCAGCGATGAAGTCATTTTCATGACCGACGACGGGTCTAAGGGCACCAAAGGTCTTGTCACGGCAGGCGTAGAGTCGGTCATCGCACGCGAGAAGGTTGACCTTGTGGTTGCCATCGGCCCTGCGGTGATGATGAAATTCGTTGCACTCACCACGAAGAAATATGACATCCCGACGATGGTCTCACTCAACACCATCATGGTTGACGGCACCGGGATGTGTGGCGCATGTCGCGTGACCATTGACGGCAAGACAAAATTCGTGTGCATCGACGGTCCGGAATTCGATGCGCACAAAGTGGATTTCGACGAAATGATCATGCGACTCAAGGCCTACAACTGATCGGCAACGTCACTCAATTGATTACGTCTCATCCACTCCGTCACACCACTAACGATTTTCATAAATTCTCAGCATACAATTTTCAGAAATGAATTCAGATACAAATCGCGATACCAACTGGCGCGAGGAACTGCGCTCGGCTCTCTCCGCCAAGGAGCGCACTTCAATCCCGAGGGCTGTCATTCCTCAGCTCGACCCGAAATTCCGTGTACACTCCAACCACGAAGTGAACCAGGGTTTATCCCAGGCTCAAGCTGTGCTGGAAGCGACAAGATGTCTCGACTGTCCTGACCCGCAGTGCATCCACGGCTGTCCGGTGTCAATCAATATCCCTGCGTTCATCAAGAATATCGAAAGGGGTGAAATCCTCACGGCCGCGAAAGTGCTGAAACAGACAAGTGCGCTGCCTGCTGTGTGCGGACGTGTCTGTCCGCAGGAAAAGCAGTGCGAGTCACGCTGCATCTACAACAAAATGAAAAAACAGCCCGTGGCCATAGGCTACCTCGAACGCTTTGCCGCCGATTTTGAACGGGAGAACAGTAAAGCCAACAACATCCCCCACAAAGTCACCGACGTCGAGAAGAACGGTATGAACATCGCCGTTGTCGGCTCAGGTCCTGCCGGGCTCTCATTTGCGGGCGACATGATAAAGAAAGGTTATAATGTCACCGTCTATGAAGCCCTCCATGAGATTGGTGGAGTGCTCAAATATGGCATTCCTGAATTCAGATTGCCCAACGCTGTTGTCGATGACGAGATTGATGGGCTGAGGGCTGAGGGTGTGAATTTTGTCAAAGACTGCATCATAGGCAAGACCATCTCCTACGACCAACTACATCAGCTCGGCTATGACGGCATATTCGTTGCCTCCGGGGCAGGTCTGCCAAGATTCATGGGTATACCCGGCGAGAACTACATCGGCATTATGTCATCCAACGAATACCTTACACGCATCAATCTCATGGGAGCCGGTCGTCCCGGCGAGGATACACCCGTGCTCAAGGGTCATCGCGTGGCTGTCATCGGCGGTGGCAATACTGCCATGGATTCCGTCCGCACCGCCTTGCGTCAGGGTGCTGACAAAGCGATGATAGTTTATCGCCGAAGCCTTGACGAAATGCCCGCACGAGTAGAGGAAGTGCATCACGCACAAGAGGAAGGTGTGGAGTTCATGACCCTCTGCAATCCGGTGGAGTATCTGGCAAACGAGAAAGGGCGCGTGAGAGCAATGCGCGTACAGCGCATGGAACTTGGTGAGCCTGATACTTCGGGCCGACGTTCACCAATCCCGGTCGAAGGGGCGATTGATGAAATTGAGGTTGACCTCGTCATCGTCAGTGTCGGAGTCTCTCCCAACCCTCTAATTCCCAACGCAATTCCCGAACTTGAAATCTCACGCCGAGGCACAATCGTCGTCAACGAGGAGAGTATGCACTCGTCAATCTACGACATTTATGCCGGTGGTGACATTGTCCGTGGAGGTGCCACCGTTATCCTTGCCATGGGCGACGGACGTCGCGCCGCAGCAGCCATGGACAAGGCACTGAAACAATAGAATAACGAATCATAAATGGACATACAAATCAAACATATAATCGCTTCATGTCTCGTCGGTCTGACAGCAGTCTGCGCCACAGGAATGCCGTCGGATGATGTTGACAAGGCCGTGGCTCTCGCCAAAGAATCGCCTCGCAACAAAGTGCTTAACCGCAAGGCCGGTGACGCGCTCAAGGACGCAGGCCGATTCAAGGAAGCAATCCCCTTTTATCTTAAAGGTGACAATTCCGGCAATCTCGGAGCCGCCGAGAGCTACTTCTATCTCTACGAATTTGACAAGGCCGGAGAATATCTCGACAAGTATCTCGACAAACGCAGCAAAACGGAGGAGGCCCGCGACAAAGACTTCTCCTACGGTGACGGAAGCGAACTGATCGACTGGACTGACAATCTCCGCAGCCGCATAAACCTCGGTCGGTCCATGCTTGACCGTGTCGAGAAGATTGAGATAATCGACAGTATCAACGTCCCTGCCGAGAATTTCTATAAATTCATAAAACTTGCAAAAAGCGCGGGAAATCTCGGAAGCGAGACTGAAATTGATAAGCTCGTGTCGTCATCCGATCTCAAAAATCTCGGAATAACGAGTCTTTGGTCACCCGTCTACACGAGTGAGACAGGCGACGATGTCATCTGGTATGGCTCAACCGAAAACGGTGACTCAAAAATGTTTGAATCCACACGTCTGACCGACGGAAGCTGGGAGAAACCGGTTGAAATCTTCGACTACGCCAAAATTTTCGGTGACAACAACGGGTCATGGGTGTCATATCCATTCCTTATGGCCGATGGCGTGACTCTCTACTTCGCTGCCGATGGCGACAACTCTCTCGGTGAGCTTGACATATTCATCTCGCGCCGTGACAACGACGGATTTCTCCAGCCGTCCAACCTCGGTATGCCGTATAATTCCCCGTACAACGACTATCTCTATGCCATCGACGAGGAAAACAAAATCGGATGGTGGGCAACAGATAGAAACCAGCTCAAGGATTCAGTCACCATCTACACGTTCATTCCGCAGGAACTCCGTGTGAACTATTCCGTTGACACTCCGGATCTGACTGATTACGCCATGGTGAAATCCATCTCCATGACTCAGAATCCCGACACCGACTATCAGAAGATACGCAACAAAATCGCAGGAATCTCCTCCGAAAAACGCGAGGATGACTCAAGGACATTCGTATTCGGTCTACCCGGAGGCAGGGTCATAACATCTATGTCGCAGCTCTCAAACCGCCGCGCGATAGCAGCCATGACCGAGTATCTCGCTCAGAAAGATGCGTATGACAAACTTAACGAGACCCTTGCAAAACTACGTGTGGCCTACGCCAATCGCGACAAGTCAGCCGCCGCACGTATTCTCTCCATTGAGAATGAACTTGACGCAAAGAGAGCTGAGTTGAAGCGGCTCAAAAACAGAGTCGTGACGCTCGAACAGCGTAAGTGACAGCCCGCTAATCCCCACAAGCAGTAATCATTCATCAATGCTTTCTAACACCCTCATAAATCAATTATGGAAATAACTCTCATCCTGATTCTGGTTGCAGTTGTAATCATTATCTGCATTTTCTTCTACTACGTGCCTTTCTTCCTGTGGATCTCAGCACGGGTAAGCGGAGTGAAAATCTCGCTGATGCAACTCTTTCTGATGCGCATCCGTAAAGTTCCGGCCTCCATAATCGTCAGAGCACTCATCGAGGCTCACAAGGCAGGTCTTAACGATGTCACCCGCGATGACCTCGAAGCCCACTACCTTGCCGGAGGAAACGTTGAAAAAGTTGTCCATGCTCTCGTCTCCGCTTCAAAAGCCAATATTGACCTGGGCTTCAAAATGGCAACGGCAATTGACTTGGCAGGCCGCGACGTGTTTCAGGCCGTGCAGATGTCTGTAAATCCCAAAGTCATAGAGACTCCCCACGTAACGGCCGTTGCGAAAGATGGTATTCAGCTCATCGCTATCGCGCGTGTCACCGTCCGTGCCAACATCCGTCAGCTTGTCGGCGGTGCTGGAGAGGACACCGTGCTTGCCCGTGTCGGTGAAGGCATCGTCTCGTCAATCGGATCGTCCGAAAGCCACAAGCAGGTGCTTGAGAATCCCGACAACATCTCAAAACTCGTGTTGCGCAAGGGGCTCGACTCGGGAACAGCATTCGAGATTCTCTCAATTGATATTGCCGACATTGATATAGGCAAAAACATTGGTGCAGCTCTCCAGATTGACCAGGCCCAGGCCGACAAAAACATTGCCCAGGCCAAAGCCGAGGAGCGCAGAGCCATGGCGATCGCTCTCGAACAGGAAATGAGGGCTAAGGCTCAGGAAGCACGTGCCAAGGTGATTGAAGCTGAAGCTGAACTTCCCCGCGCAATGGCTCAGGCATTCCTGTCGGGCAATCTCGGCATAATGGACTATTACCGCATGAAGAATATCGAATCCGATACCAACATGAGGCAAAACATCGCCAATCCCCCGGCCTCGACAAAATAAGAGGTTGTTAACCAAGAAGATTTATAACAAAAAGTGAACATAAGAGATATAATCGCCTCTACAAGAGACTACAATCTACACTCTCACACGCAATTCTGCGACGGACGTGCCGAAATGGCATGTTTTGTCGAGGCAGCTCTTGAAGCCGGGATGAAACATCTCGGCTTCACTCCTCATTCTCCGATACCGATTGAATCGCCATGCAACATGTCCATGACCGAGGTCGGCGACTACATTGCCGAATTCAATCGTCTCAAGGAGCTGTATGCCGGGAGAATCAATCTCTACATGTCAATGGAGATAGATTATCTCGGCGAGACATGGGGCACAAGCAACAATTATTTCGCATCCATTCCTCTTGACTACAAACTGAGTTCCATCCATTTCATCCCTACGCCTGACGATGGGCAACTGATTGATGTCGATGGAAGCCCGACAAGCTTCATCGAGAAAATGCACAAGTATTTCCACGATGACATCCGCTACGTGGTCAACACATTCTACGCTCATACGCTTGACATGATTGAAGCCGGAGGTTTTGACATGATAGGTCATTTTGACAAAATCGGTTTCAATGCCTCCCATTTTTGTCCGGGAATTGAATGTGAGGGATGGTACATGTCACATCTCGACAATGTCATTGATGCAATCATAAGCAGTGGCATTGTGGTCGAAATCAATACAAAGGCGTGGAATCCCCCCGTAGGCGCAACTGAAACTGAAGTCAAAACATACGTTCCCCGTCTCTTTCCATCTGCCCACGTAATCAAGCGGCTTCAATCCGCCGGAGTTCCGCTCGCAGTCAACAGCGATGTCCATTACCCTGACAGAATCACCTATGGACGGTCAGCGGCATTTGAAATCCTGCAAAATCAGTAATGTCATTCCGACAGCCACACTGCAGCCGTCATCACCACCACTTGCCAATCGTTTATGTCAACGGTGGATGGAGTCTGTGAACAGCGTTCTGTTCAGAAGCGAACGCCCAAGCGTCACCTCGTCAGTATACTCGATCTCATTCCCGACCGACACACCACGGGCAAGCTGCGTTATGCGTACATCCTTAAATTCAGCCAGACGACGAAACAAGTATAAATTCGTTGTCTCACCTTCCATTGTCGCACTCAGCGCGAGAATAACCTCACGCACCCCACCGGCTGCCACACGCTCGACCAACGAATCTATGGCGAGTTGGTCGGGTCCGACACCATCCATCGGTGAGATGACACCGCCAAGCACATGATACAGACCTGCGTATTGCCCCGTATTCTCAAAACTCATCACGTCCTTCACACTCTCGACCACACACACCGTCGAGCGGTCACGTCTGGAATCAGCACATATCGGACAAATCTCCGTCTCGGAAATATTATGGCATACGGAGCAATAACGTATGCCCTGACGCATATTGATTATAGAATTGCCTAACGCGACACCGACCTCCGCATCCATGCGCAGTATATGCAACGCAAGTCTCAAGGCAGTCTTACGTCCAATTCCTGGAAGCCGCGACAACTCGGTCACAGCTCCCTCAAGAAGTTTCGAGGCAAATTCTTGTTGCATATTTTTCGATTTGGTAGTAGTCGGATACTCATTATAAACGTAACGATATGATGTTTTATTGTCTGCTCACATAACTTTCGTTTAATATATTTTAACCAAACTGTGTAGTATAGTTGCCCATACACCCATCTATCTTTGCATCGAGAAATCATCGCAACCATTCCCAAATCACACACGATATTAAAAACACCCTCATCAATCATGAAAACTTCTCTCATCATCAGCCCAAGAGTAATTGACACCATCAATTCTCTCCAACCCTTGGACCGCACTCCAATCACAAATGCACTCAGTATGGAATTCATACTCGGTGAGAACCCGTCGTCCACACTGACGCCAAGACAAAACATAATCTATGCTGTCATCCGATACTATGTCACACGCGATTCATCTCGACAGGCCGCAATCAGTTGAATATTCCGCGCCTCCATTACGACAGCTATCCCATGTAATCTCCATTTGCACGGATTACACGGGATAGCCGACAAGACAATTGAAAAGTTTGTCGCAGTTTTTCTCTTACTTCACTGTGACATTTTCGATTATGCAGTTCTCGATATTACTTGTGTCGAAAGATTTCGATGGATCAATGGCCTCAATGTCCTCAAACGTGAAATTCGTGAGCGTATAGTCATCGGTCTTTTTGTCCTTGTAGAAATCACGTGTACATTCAAGTTTTCCGTTGCGGAACGTCACGTTATCAACACACGAGGCAGGCATCGGGTCTCTCTCCACCTTATTGAAGAACTGAGTCCATGTCTGCACTTCGACAGCATTGCGGACCCTACCCGTCGCGCCGTCAATCAGGACATTGCGATACTGCTGCGGAGTGTCGGGACGCATCTTGAACAGAAGGACATGGTATGTGTCGTTGAATTTACAATCCTTCAATATGACATTTGAGCAATTCCATGCCTCACTGCCAAATGTCACACCGGCATTCGTCTTGCCGAATGTGCAGCGGTCAATGATGACCCGACACACCGGGCCGTTGCCGGCGATTGTGTCAACGTATGTGCCCTTTCCACCTTTCAGACACACACCATCGTCATTGACGTTCATGTAGCAATTGCTGACGAGGACATCGTTGCAGACATCAAGGTCAATCGCATCCGTGCTCGGTCCTTTGGGATAGCCGTCGGTAGGTGCAAGAATCGTCACGCCAAGATATTTGACACGCTCGCAATTGTAAAGATGGTTTGTCCAGAATCCGGAATTGACCATGTGGATGCCGCTTACCGTCACATTCTTTGAATTCGAGATATAAGCCATGCGCGGACGCAGAGCCTCAAGATTCGTACACTTACGGTTCACCTTTCGGCGGAGCCAGAACTCATCATAAAAACGGTGACCGTTGCCGTCAATCGTTCCTTCACCCGAGATGGTGAAACCGTCACACCCATCGGCATTGACCAAAGCAGCGAAATAGTCAATCGTCTGACCTTCGAGCCTCGTCTTGATGATTTCGTAGTTGGTTATGGCATCGCTGCCTTTGAGTTTCCCATCCTTCAGAATATGGAGATGAGTCCCGGGCTTAAAGAAAAGCGACCCGCTGAGAAATGTGCCCTGCGGAACGACGATGACTCCCCCACCCTCCGAAGCAGCCTTGTCGATGACTGCCTGTATGGCGGCTGTCTGGATCACAGTGCTGTCGCGCCCGACACCATGATCAGTTATAACGTATTTTTTTCCTAACTTATCAACGTCAGGAATTTTTGCGTCATTGAACCATGGATCGACCACGCTTCCATCCGGAAAATTCTTGAATTCGGCATGTGAAACGGATGCAAAAGCCGAACAAATCAAAAATGTTGCAAGAAACTTAGACTTTAGATTCATAAAATGATTGGACTTAGAGTATGTTTACTTTTGACTTATGTTAAAATTTAGATAGATTTTTCGAGTATGTTTTTTGATTGAGTGATGGAATTATGGGGACCCATAATGACTGAACGAAAGCTATAAACAGACCGAAAAGGCTATCTAAAGATTTCATAAAGTTAAAAGTAAACATACTCTTAGAACAATATACAGTCGCAACGAAGGTTTGTCACCCGTGCAGGACCATTGTATCCATCCGCACTGCAGACATTACCAAGTGCAAATTTAGCAAATTTTAGTCAATTTGGGTAACAATTCAACCAATTTAAAAAATTTTGCAAATTAATGCGTTGGACAATCGGCAAACAATGATTACATTTGCAAAAACTAATGGTAATCGCAATCTCCCGTAGGTGCTGTGTTTTGCCCTATCCCCATAGGGACAGGACTGACAGTCCCCACATAAATTCATAAATTAAAAAATTCAAACTAAAATCATGAAAATACAAACTGAAACAATCACTTCTCCGGCTGGAGAGATCAAGCTCTATACACTGACCAACCACTCAGGCTCCTCTGTGACATTGTCAAGTCTCGGTGCCGGAATCGTGGCCGTCCGCGTCCCGGACTGCAACGGTCGGATAGCTGATATCGCACTTGGCTATAAAAATCCGGTCTCATATCTTGCTGACGGGCCTTGTGCAGGCAAAATCCCGGGGCGTTTCGCCAACAGAATAGCCCTCGGCAAGTTCACACTCGATGGCAAGGAGTACACGCTCGCAATCAACAATGGCTCCAATGCCCTTCACGGCGGTCCGACAGGATTCATGAACCGTATCTGGGACAGCAACGCCGACGGCAACCGCGTGACTTTCACCTACCGTTCTGCCGATGGCGAGGAAGGCTACCCCGGAAACCTATCCGTCAAAGCCGAATATACGTGGAGCGATGATGACAAACTGACTCTCCACATCACTGCCGAGAGCGATGCAGCGACGGTCGTAAACCTCACCAACCATGCATATTTCAACCTTGACGGTGAAAACTCAGGCTCTGTGCTCGACCATGAACTCCTCCTGCGTGCATCGAACTACCTCCCGACCGACGACACTCAGATTCCCACAGGCGAAATTGCCCCCGTAAAGGATACTCCGATGGACTTCACTTCATTCAAGGCAATCGGACGTGACATAAACGCCGACTTCCATCCACTCAAAGTGGGCAAAGGCTATGACCACTGCTGGGTAATCGACGATTACGAAAAAGGTCGTCTCAAAGAAGTGGCGGAACTGCGCTCAAACAAATCCGGACGCTCACTTGTCATCTCCACCACCCAGCCCGGTATGCAGGTCTACACAGGCAATTGGCTTGCCGGATGTCCAGAGAGCATTTCCGGTGGAAGCTACAATGACTATGACGGCGTGGCCATAGAGTGTCAAGGCTTCCCCGATGCGCCAAACAAACCCGGCTTCCCCTCGCCTGTCCTCCGTCCCGGCGAAAAATATGACGAGACAATCGTGTTCAAATTCAACACTTGTAAGTAGACACCACAAGGACAGACATCTTCCGAGGGCAACGTCACTATCAACATAAATAACATTGCATTTTTACATACAAATTCATTGTAACGATGAAACCAACACTTTTCGTACTCGCTGCCGGTATGGGCAGCCGTTATGGCGGTCTCAAGCAGCTCGATCCGTTAGGTCCTCAGGGACAGACCATCATGGACTATTCCATCTACGATGCCATCCAGTCAGGCTTCGGTAAAGTAGTTTTTGTGATCCGCAAAGACTTCGAGAAGGATTTCCGCGAAAAAATCCTTTCAAAATATGAAGGACACATACCAGTGGAAGTCGTATTCCAATCGACCGACAAACTTCCCGAAGGCTACACCTGCCCGGCAGACCGCACCAAACCCTGGGGCACAAATCATGCCGTAATGATGGGCAGCGAGGTGATCAAAGAGCCATTCGCCGTGATCAACGCAGATGACTTCTATGGTCGTGACGCATTCCGCGTAATGGCTGAAGACCTCATGCGTCCCCGCGACCGCAAGGGAGACTACTCGATGGTCGGATTCCGCGTAGGCAATACAATGACCGAAAACGGCTCAGTGGCTCGCGGTGTCTGCTCAAAAGGTGATGACGGCAACCTGACAGGCGTTGTCGAGCGCACAGCCATATCATACGCTCCTAACGGCGACATCGTGTTCACCGATGAAAACGGCGTTGAGCAGACTCTTGACCCGATGACACCGGTGTCAATGAACCTCTGGGGCTTCACTCCCGACTATTTCGATTACTCCGAGCGCGAGTTCCGCAATTTCCTCGACAAAGATCTCAACACTCCTAAAGCTGAGTTCTTCATCCCGCTCGTCATCGACACCCTCATCCATTCAGGCGAGGCTACCGTCAAGGTCCTCGACACCGATTCACGCTGGTTTGGCGTCACATACGCGGCTGACCGTCCCGGTGTGGTCGAGAAATTCGCCCAACTTCATGCCGAAGGCGTATATCCTGAAAAAATGTTCTGATCAAACACCCTACATTCATACCTCACAAAACCATGGAACTAAAGAAAAAAATCGAAGATGCCTTCGAAGCACACTTCGGCGGCAAAGGCACTGTGTATAGCTCAGCCGGTCGCATCAACCTCATTGGCGAGCATACCGACTACAACGGTGGTTTCGTCTTCCCCGGAGCAATCGACAAGGTCATAATGGCTGAAATCCGGCCTAACGACACTGACAAGGTAAACGTATACTCCATTGACATGGACGCGAGCGCGAGCTTCGGGCTCAACGAAGACGACGCTCCCAAGGAGCAATGGGCACGCTACATATTCGGTGTATGCCGTGAAATCATCAAGCGTGGTGGCATCGTGAAAGGCTTCGATGCCGTATTTGCCGGAAACGTGCCGCTTGGAGCAGGACTCTCATCGTCTGCCGCCCTTGAATCATGCTTCGCGTTTGCGCTCAACGACCTTTTCAACGGCAACTCAATCGACAAATTTGAGCTTGCAAAAATCGGTCAGTCAACCGAACACAACTACTGCGGTGTCAACTGCGGAATCATGGACCAGTTCGCCTCCGTGTTCGGAAAGAAGGATTGCCTCATCCGTCTCGACTGCCGTTCACTCGAATACGAATACTTCCCGTTCAAGATTGACGGCTACAAGCTCGTGCTCGTTGACTCCGTAGTGAAACATGAACTCGTTGACTCACCCTACAACAAGCGTCGCGAGTCATGCGAACGTGTCGCAAAACGTCTCGGCATCGAGACTCTCCGCGACGCAGACATGGAAATGCTCAACGCCATCAAGAGCGACATCAATGCTGAGGACTACATGCGTGCGAAATTCGTGATCGGAGAGAAAGAGCGTGTGCTCGGCGTATGCGATGCACTGAACCGTGGCGACATCGACACCGTGGGTCGCCTCATGTATGAGACACACGAAGGTCTGTCGAAAGACTACGAGGTTTCATGTGAGGAACTTGACTATCTCAATGAAGTAGCCAAGGAATGTGGAGTCACCGGATCGCGTATCATGGGTGGAGGATTTGGCGGATGCACAATCAACCTCGTGCCGGATGCTGTCCACGACTCGTTCATCGCCACAGTAACCGAAAAATTCAACGAACGCTACGGTCACAAGCCCAAAATCTATGATGTGATCATCTCCGACGGCGCACGCCGTGTTGAATAACACTCTCACCGTCTCAAGTCAAATGACTAATGGCTGAAAACACCAATCACGGACAGCCTATCCTCTTCATGGTGTTGTCCGTGATTGGCGTTTCATCCGATACTCCTCAGCTATTACTGTCAAGGTCAGCCGGAATTTTGTATGACAACAATGCGAATATAAGGACTATCACTGCAATAGCAGCAAACGTTATCGCAGTGGAGTGGAGTATGTTTCCGAAACCCACAAGAGGCGAGACTATCGCACCAAACACATAGCCCGCTATACCGAGAACTGCGGAAGCCACTCCGGCATACTGTCGCCCCTCATTCATAGCGAGAGTATTGCTGACAGTGAAGATCATGCCGAGACAGAACAGAATCGGTAACAGCAGCAGTTCATATAACCAAAAGGAATCGCAAACGAAAAGCACAATCCCCTCAGCCACCACCGCCACAATCAGACCAACAGCTCCGACCAATGAAGCATTCTTCAATATCCTGAATTTGAGAGCGGTTATAGAGCCACCCGCAACCAGAATGGCATTCGCGCCCATAATCAACCCGAATGTGGTCTGAGAGTATCCGAAATGGGTCTGCACGATGAACGGCCCTGACGAAATGTAGGCAAACAGCAGTCCGAGAGCAGCCCCTTTGAGAGTGACATGCACCATGAAACGATAGTTGCAAAGCATTTTTTTATAATTGCCGAACTCCGACCATATGCTCAACGATTTTTCAGGCTGATGCGTCTCTTTCAGCCATGAGGCAAAGCAGAGCAACACCACGGCAAAGACAGCGAGGACAATGAATATGGCCTTCCAGTCAAACCAATCGTCAACATAACCGCCGATGACCGGCGAACATGCAGGCGCAAAACCATTGATAGCACCAACGGTTGCCATAATCTTGGCCAATGGTCTGCCACTGTATATGTCTGACGGTATTGACCTCGCAAGGAAATATCCGCCGGAGGCTCCGACACCTTGAAACAATCTGCATATAAGGAAGAAATGTATCGTCGGCGAAAACACACTGACAATCGCAGCGACACAAAACAGGAGCAAAGACCATATCAACACCGGCTTGCGTCCGTATTTATCACTTATAGGTCCGAGCAGGAACTGACCGACCGCAAGACCAATCATCCCCGTGGTCAACCCCATCTGGACCATTGACACCGAGCAACCGAAAAATTTTACCATCTCCGGTAGAGCCGGAACATACATATCGTTGACGAATGAACCGAAAGCACTAAGCCCTACGAGGTATATCACCAAAAACGTATAGCTCATGCCTGCATTTACATTATTGCTGTTATTTACCATTTCTTCATTGATGATTACATTAGATTGACACGTCTGACCGTGATGAGAAATATAATTATAGAACACGGAAACAATACAAACAATCTTTGCATTTTACATTAATTTACATATTTTAATACTCAACTGCTCGGTGTATACGCTTGCATGGTCGCCGATCAGCTTTATCAATATTGAGGTTTGAGAAAACTGCAAAAAGACGTTTGAAAAGACCTATCCGAATTCCCCCGACCACGGCAAAATGTGTACGATCGCTTCCCTAAAGATAATTATTAGTTAACGCGCTGATATTTCAGACTTTTCACTAACTTTGCATTATAAATGGATCAATGATTCATCAAAATAATCATATATCTGAACCAAAGGAATAAGACGGGAATACAATGAGACCGATGAGAAAAGCCAATCGGCAGAAAGACACCCAATGGGCATTGGAAGTATTCGACAAGGCCCCGTATGTGACAGTGAGCATGACACGTCCGGATGGGACTCCCTACGGTGTCCCACTGAATATTGCACGCAAAGATGAGAAGACCTTTTACTTCCATTGTGCCTCTGAAGGCGAGAAGATTGATTGCATCAGGCACAATCCGATGGTGAGCCTTTCGGCCGTGAGCCGATGCACACCAAGATATGAGGAGGAGAAAAATAATTTCACCGAATATTTCAATTCGGCTATTGCCCTCGGCAAAGCTGAATTTGTCGAGGATAACGCCGAAAAGATTGATGCATTACGGCTTATCTGTGAGCATTTTCTCCCTCAATATATGGAGCATTTTGATGAGGCAATTTCCCGAAGCCTTGACATGACAACGCTCATAAGAATAACTTTGACAGAGCCACCGGTGGGCAAGAGCAAACCATAAGCCGAAGATACTCACCTCGGGAGAGTGATCTACGGCTCCGCGTCGAGAATCGGCAGAGAGCTTATACGTCTGACGGCATGACGCATCCCTATCCTACCCCTTGATGGCGTCGGAGTTCTGATTGTAGGCCTTGTCTACGCACTTCCATTCGCCGCCAAGTTTTAACAGGAGCAGGAAGTCGGTAAAATCTATGCGTCAACCCCAACCTTCTTCAAGCACACGGACAACTGCAACGGTTTCCTGAAGCATCAGCATAGCTGCCATTTAGGAAGCAATCATCCTTCCTTCTTTATCAATGGTCTTCTGAATAAATATGGATGCAAATGCTTAAATTCATCAAGTGACATATTCTCGTAGCGCACAATTTCAGCTTTTTGTTTAGAAATTCTTGACCATTTGTTTATTGCAATTATAACCGTAACAATGAATATCAAACCACAAAAGAGCCAACCATAATTCCAAGCAGTACGATAACCTGCACTAATTAGCCAATTGCCTTCATACCACTCCTGATACTTCAAATCTGTAACACAACAATATATGAATAACCCGACAGAAATTACTGCATATATCAGGAAAGAAGTATATGACACTTTCGAGCGTAGTTTGCCTATGTATTGACGCTTTTCCTGTTCTATAACCTCAGATGTCAATGGATATTTCCGGATATGAACATCCTCTTGTTCCGTATCTACAGTATACAGGCATTCACAATTATTGCACTGGTACCCAATACCTCCTTTATCTATACATGAGGAAGTTTGTTCTATCAGTTCTTCAAAGGTTCTGCTGACATTGCTGCTATTACAGCATGGACAATTATTATTCATTTTATTGCAGATGCTGAATGAGTTTTAAAATCATGTTAACTCTACCAAGATTCTTATCCAATGAAGAATATTTAAAAATATCAGTTCCGTATGTAGTCCTCGCAAGACTTAGGATGTGATAGATTGTTTCCCATTCTTTTTCTTTTAGATTAGTCATTTCATAGAAATCAACTTTTGCCTCGGGGCTGCTTATTGCCACAGTGACAGGGTAATTTTTCGGTTTATCAAATCTAACTAACATATCCTTCAGATGAGAACGCAAAATCTGTCCATTCTTCATTTTTATGGTTACAAGCCCATTGGAATAGCCAAAAAATCTAATTTCACGACTTCCATCATAGGACATATTCAGAAACCGATTAAATCCGTTCATTGGTTGGGCATAGAAATATATATCCGGAATTTTGGATATATCCTCCATAACCTTTGCTGAATCCTTATCGTCCGGAGTATTTGCCTTTTTAGTTGCTACAATAACATATATTATGCAACCGATAATAATTAGTGTTATCATTATAGTGTCACTATTTTTTATATTCCTTCTTTGCTTGTTTGATGATATTTTTCACATTTGAATCTGCAAGAATTTCCTTCATAGCATCTCCAAGTTTACTCATATCAATCATAGGTCCATCTTTCTCAGCCAGTTTACACAAGGCTTTAAGATATACCCAACCGGAAGCGATGGTAATTGCGTAGAGAGATCCACTCATTACCAACGCCCCGCCAACGGTTCCGATTCCCGGAATAAGTTTCATAGCACTTGCAACACCTGACATTGCGGCATAACTTGCAAGATTAGTGGCCACACCCGATGCGACAGATTTCAGGATATTGTCCTTTAGTTGGACTCCAATCCTGCTGTTGATTCGGCCATACATTGTCCATATTGTTGCTGCACCCGCAGCGACATCTGCACCCGGAATAGGAATCCAAGCCGACCCTACTGCCAATTTGCTATGCAGTTTAACAACATCAGCAATCTCTTTTGGAAGAAGCTTGTCGGATTGCTTGTCAAGAAGCTCCGATAAATGATAGGCTTCTCTCATAAGATGTTCGTCAACCATACCTAACCGATTCTTTCTACATCAAGATATACCTGATTTAAGGCTCCACAACGTTTGAGATCAACGCCATAAATTCTCATGAAAGCGTCCTGGACTGCTGCTCCTCCATTGCATAGCAACGGATTGCTCATTGATTGGGAAGCAACTTGAACATACATTCCCGGCTCTATGCGAACTCCATTGGAGCTACGCATCTGTTTTACTGTAATTTGAAAAAGAGGCATAATAATATTTTTTAGTTCATACAATCTAACAGTTACCAACGATTACCACAGAAAGGACATTTAATTTTGGATGAGTTTGTAGTTTCCATATCTCCTACAAGTTCATTGGCCAACATGGCTCCGGCACGAGACCCTCCACGATTTCCCATCGCACTGCCGATTAACCTTGCTCCGACATGTACAACACCTTTCCCTAAAACTTCTGCTGTTCCAAGAGCATATCTCGATGCTTGTTTAGTGTACTCCTCAACAAAAGTTCGACCACACTTTGGGCATTTGACTTTGTGTCCCATTTATTTACTCCTCATTCGCCTACAAGTCACTAAACTCGGCACTTTTTTTGTTAAAATGGTTATTTACAAAAACAAGAAAGGCGCAAGCGACTTCACCACTGCACCTGAACGATAGGTAAACGCCAATCCACCTTTGTAGAAGGTTTAGCGAGAGAAAATACAACCTTGCGCCGTCTCGTTATCTGGATTGATCAGATTCGGAACGGACAGCTCCGGTCTTTCATCGAAAAAATTAGGCAGAGCACCATTCGCATAAGTATAGTACTCGCCCTTATCTTCCGAAAAAAGACAAGGAGCTTCAGATTGCATCATCCTCTACAATTATTTTGGCGTTTTTTATCGTTCGGATTCAGCAATTTATGCCTTCTTGTGGCTCATTGCACTTTATGGCACAATGAGCCGATTACAAAGGTACAAATTTTCATGGATTTTCAGCTCCTTGTCGGGTTATATTTTCTCTCAAAAGTAAGAATTTCGGGTAATTTTGGGAGGATTAATATTCCGTTATTGAACGACACGATATAATAGCACAACCTATTGCAATGACTATCAGCAAATTCAAAGCCGGACACCGATTGATTTGCATTCAACAAACAAAACGGAGCGTAATCGCTTGGACCACACTCCGTTGATATGGATTTATATATTTCTAAATTGATGGATTATTTGACCTCATCAAATGTAAAGCAATCTAATATTCAAGTATATATGATGGCGTGTTCCAAATATGAAAACTTCTTTATCAATTTCTAACTATCTTGATGAGGCCAAATAAAAAAACTATATGTTTAATCTTGGCGAATCTTTATCTCGGCCCTAAGAATTTATCGCCATTGAGATGAATCATGTGGTCAGGCATATCGGCAATCCATACTTCGGTTTCCCACGCTAATTTGTCGGAGAACTTCTTGAAAGTTGCAAAATCAAGAAAAGCCGAGATGAAGATTTTTCCCGCTTTCACACCTTTCGTCATTGAGTCTATCTCCACAATGCGCTTTGGATCCATCGGCCCTACGGATGTGATTGATTCAATGAAATAAATCCAATTCTTGTCCTCGCAATAGAGGACTACATCCGGCATTTTGTCATGCAACGTTATCTCAAAGCCAAGTTCCGAGAGTTTGGCGACATTCTTTACCAAGTCTTTCTGAATGGTATCTCCAACGTAGAGACATTCGGAATTGGGTGCGAAGCGAGGCGCAAACTCTTCGATGATAGCTTTCTGCAGCTCATTGTGTTTGCCGGGACTGAATGTAAAATCTTGATGGTTGATGCGTACCGGCATCTTCTGCATCGTCTTTTTTGATGCATAGATTTGAGATAGAGATTCGTGATTTGAGACAAACGTCTTCAAGGCTTTTCCTTTCTTTTTAGCATTAGGTGAAACCTTGCCAATCTCTCTAATCACATTTAGAAATTCATTTGTAATGTGATAACGATAATTGGGACTATTGGTTGACATTCCGTTATCCTCTATAAGTGCTGCCGTCCTGAAAGGATGCATGGCTTGTTTGCGGAATGTCTCGCGGGAGTTTTCGGCATATATTACCCCATAATTGTCTGCAATAAAACGTATGATGTCATGTATGCGTATCCATTCGTTAGTAGCATTAGCCCAGGATGTTTTAGGCTTTAAACCGGCCATAGCAAGCAATGAAAAAGCGCAAATATCGCTCTGTTGTTTTTGAGGCATACCAATCTGATTCAACAGACTCTTTGCGCATTCTAACTTATCCATCGGTCAATTATTTTATTACAGTTTGCTTCAGTGAGTTCTTGGTGCATGAGTTCTCTGCCCATAGCCTCAATCACTTCACGTTCGGGCATAGGCATCATGTTAACTTCGGTTGAGTTTACCTGAGTTGAGCCATTCAAGATACGGTAATATGTATCATATAGTGTAGAGTTCAGAAGCACATATAATCCATAAGTAATGCACGGCGAGTCACACTTCACGAAATTCACCTTGTTCTGCGTACTTATATATGCAAACTGTTTATATTTCTGTTTGAGATAGATTCCGCATTGAAGCCGGCGTTTCTCTTCCTTCGCTGTGAATCGTTTTACAAGAAGAAAGTCGCTATTCTCTTGTAAGAAAGAAATCCTATCAGTTTTTATAACCTCACCCTCCTTGCCCAGTGGCCATATTACTCTGCCGTCCTTAATATGTTGTGAGTATAGCAGGGGGAAAGCTCCATCTTCTATTGTATCACGAAGCACCTGTCGCGTTCTAAAATCTACAATGAGACCTGTCTGCATCCTCATCTTAATGTCAGGCAAAGTATTTGGCAATTTATTTACTCGCTCCAGAACGTCAGCTTCGACTTTATCGGTCACAAGATAGACAAACTGATTCTTTGGGATAACTGTATCGTAAGGAGCTGTAAATTGCTTTAAATCGCTGAAATCGGAAGTGGAAGAAGTCGTGATGCTGATATTATCAGGCTTTTTTGTTGTCTTCTTTACCTTGACGATGATAGTTTCCTGAAGAACAGACTCTCCGTCAAACACTTTGTCTCGACTTTCAAACAGATGCACATCCGTAATCACTCCTTGACAGAACAGATAACTCCTGAATTTCTTAAAATATGCGCCCGAAGTCCATGAGCGTGGAATGATATAGACAAGTTCTTGTTCCGGCTTAAGATTATATATGCCCATTGCCCAAAACAAGAAATACAGATTGGGCGCACCATGACAAACATCGGGCATTACTTTCGCTTCCGGGGCATCCCTTGATATTTTAAGGTATGGTGGATTTCCAATAACATAATCGTATTTGTCGCTATCATCGGCAATTAGAGAATTGACTCCAAAATATTGAGACGTAATGTAATTTTCCTTTCGGATGGAGAAATCAATGCGGTAAGTCTCCTTAGCAAGCAATAGATTCTTTTCCAATATGGGAAGAACGTCGCCATCGGTTTCGTAGCAAGTCAAATGAACGCTTCCTTTAAAGCCGTTCTTAAATATATAATCCAACAGAGCCGCGCTCAATATTCCTGTTCCGGCACCTGCATCCAACAATTCAAGATGATTCTTTGAAGAATCAATTTTAAACAAATTTGCCATAAATCGAGCAGTAGAAGCGGCAGTGAAGAACTGACCGAATTTCTTCCGTTTGGATTTTGGCACATTTGCAATGAAGTCGTTAGTATTCCGCACAACCTCTGCAAGTATATTATATTGGTTGTGGTCAGTCATTCTTTATACCGTAAAATATATATGGTTCAGCCACCATACCAATTTGCTCGGTAGGGTTAAGCAATACTCTTACATCTACTTCCAATAAGCCGGCAATGGAGCGCAATGTATATAAGTCCGGTTGGGAGGTATTGGTACACCATTTGGAAACTGTTGTAGGGCTAACCTTCAACTGCTCCGCCAACCATTTGCTTGTCTTTCTCTTGTCGCAAAGAACGGTTTTGATTCTGTTAATATCTTCGCTCATCTACAAATTCTTTAACTTGAACGCAAAGTTAATGAAGTTGGATGAGTTTTCCAAATATATAGACATTAATCGTAATCCGTAATGGCACTTACAGAAAATGGAGGATGCCGAGGTGCGAAGTTCTTATATATGAGTAAAGGCTCGGTGGAGGAGGCGAGAGGCACAAATGGCTCCGCGATGAGCTGTCAATGATCTTCTTTCATATGCCGTGTCGAATCCGTATGTTACTTGTAAAACTAAGAGCTTGTCCAATAAGAGGAGTTAAGGGTAAATAAGTGGCATCTCATCACCCTTTAAGGGACGTTCCAAATATGGTGCAAATATAACGAAAACAGCCCAAACCTAATCAGTTTATTTGCATTTATTAACAAATAAAACGGAGCGTAATCGCTTGGACTACACTCCGTTGATATGGATTTAGATATTTCTGAATTGATGGATTATTTGACTTCCTCAAATTCTACATCATCCACGTGGCCTTCGCCGGGATTGCCTGTGCTTGATGCACCGGGGGTAGGACCGGCCTGTGCACCACCGGCTGCCTGCTGGGCGTTGAGGATTTCCTGCTGGATTGCTCCAAAGAGGTTCTGGATTTCGTTGATGGCGGGATCGATTGCTGCAATGTCCTGTGCCTTATGTGCTTCCTTGAGTTTAAGGAGAGCACTGTCAAGCTGTGACTTCTTGTCGGCAGGAATCTTATCGCCAAGTTCCTGAAGCTGTTTCTCTGTCTGGAAGATGACGGTGTCAGCGTGATTGAGTTTGTCAATCTTCTCCTTTTCCTTGGCATCAGCAGCAGCATTGGCTTCGGCTTCTTTCTTCATGCGCTCGATTTCAGCGTCTGTCAAACCGCTCGATGCCTCGATACGGATGCTCTGTTCCTTGCCGGTTGCCTTATCCTTTGCCGATACATTGAGGATACCGTTGGCATCAACCTCGAAAGTCACTTCAATCTGAGGTATGCCACGGGGTGCGGGAGCGATACCGTCGAGATGGAATTTACCAAGAGTCTTATCATCCTTGGCCATAGGACGTTCGCCCTGAAGAACGTGGATTTCAACTGACGGCTGATTGTCGGCAGCAGTCGAGAATGTCTCGCTCTTACGGGTAGGAATGGTAGTGTTGGCTTCAATCATCTTGGTCATCACGCCACCGAGGGTCTCGATACCGATTGACAGAGGCACAACGTCAAGAAGAAGCACGTCTTTGACATCACCGGAAAGGACACCGCCCTGGATGGCAGCACCTACGGCGACTACTTCATCGGGATTTACGCCCTTTGACGGAGCTTTGCCAAAGAACTTCTCGACAACCTGCTGGATGGCGGGGATACGGGTAGAACCACCGACGAGAATGACTTCGTCGATATCCTTTGCTGTCATGCCTGCATCCTTGAGAGCCTGCTCGCAAGGCTTGATTGTAGCCTGAATGAGTTTGTCGGCAAGCTGCTCGAACTGTGCACGGGTAAGCGTCTTCACGAGGTGCTTAGGACCGGTAGCGGTTGCTGTGATGTAGGGCAGGTTGATTTCAGTTGAAGTGGTTGACGAAAGTTCGATCTTAGCTTTTTCGGCAGCTTCTTTCAGACGCTGGAGTGCCATTGCATCCTTGCGGAGATCAATGCCTTCCTCCTTCTCGAATTCGTCTGCAAGCCAATCGATGATCACGTGGTCAAAGTCATCACCACCGAGGTGGGTGTCGCCATTGGTTGACTTGACTTCAAACACGCCGTCGCCAAGTTCGAGGATTGAAATATCGAATGTACCGCCACCGAGGTCAAACACGGCTATCTTCTGATCCTTGTTTGATTTGTCAAGACCGTAGGCAAGCGCGGCTGCGGTAGGCTCGTTGACAATACGCTTAACCGTAAGACCTGCGATCTCACCGGCTTCCTTGGTGGCCTGACGCTGAGAGTCGTTGAAGTATGCCGGGACTGTGATGACAGCTTCAGTCACTGACTGTCCGAGGTAATCCTCTGCGGTTTTCTTCATTTTCTGAAGAATCATTGCTGAGATTTCCTGCGGTGTATATTCTCGCCCGTCAATGTCTACACGAGGAGTGTTGTTGTCGCTGCGGACAACTTTATAGGGAACGCGCTCAATTTCTTTCTCAACCTGGTCATAGGTCTCGCCCATGAATCGTTTGATTGAATTTATGGTACGCTTAGGATTGGTGATGGCTTGACGCTTTGCAGGGTCACCGACTTTACGTTCGCCACCGTCAACAAATGCTACGATTGAAGGGGTTGTGTTACGGCCTTCGCTGTTAGGAATTACGACGGGGTCGTTGCCTTCGAGGACTGAAACGCATGAATTTGTGGTTCCAAGGTCAATACCGATAATTTTTCCCATAATGAGTTATAATTTTATTTATGTTTGAATATTATTTGTTAATCATAGTCTTGACGGATGTACGACCCTCTTGGAGTCACCACCCTGATCTCGACACTCAATAATGTAACAAATTCTATGCCAAAAATGTTGATTAAAATCTAACTCACTTTTTATCAATTTTTTGGATTAAACATAATATATGACAAAATTTCTGACACGTCATGTCAAGACGGCAGTAGGGATGTCATTCCGTTCACCTTACGCCGTGCAAGTCCATTATTCCGTCGGACAGGAGCCGGTAGATCTCGCGCTCCCGGCCATCGAGCATGGCGTGGTGACCGTCGATCACCCGACGGTCACCACGCACCGCCGGCCCTGTCTGCGATTTTTCAGGACCATTCACGAGAGCCTTGCGCAGGGTCTCCTCCAGCAGAGGGCGCATGACATCAAATGGAAGATTGTTCTTGCTCAATATATCCTCTGCAATCGACCACAGATAGTTGGTGAAATTACATGCAAAGACTGCGGATATGTGCATTTTCTTCCTCGTATCACTGTCAGCATGATATACTCTCTCAAAAAGTCCGGAGGCAAAAGCCCTGATGTCACTTTCGACTGCCGGCGTTGAGCCTTCGATGAACAGAGGCACACTTCTCATATCCAACTCCACTCCACGCGAGAAGGTCTGCAACGGATAGAACACGCCATGACGGGGAGAAAGACCGGAAAGCACATCCATCCCGACTGAACCTGACGTGTGTAGATATAACGCATCACCTTTAGGCAGACGATCGGCGACACTACCAATCGCATCATCCGCCACACTTATTATATAGACATCGGCACCGTTTATAATCTCCTCAAACGAGTCCGTTGCCGTCGCTCCGGCGATTTTACCGGCAAGACTGTCGGCTGAGTCAAGGTGACGGCTATAAACCTGCACAATTTTCCCTGCGCCTGACAAAGAAAGAGCCGGAGCAAGATGTGACGCCACATTCCCTGCTCCGACCATAACAATATTTGGTGTTTCCACGCTTGAGTCTATGCTAAAATTATCATGATTTTTTTGAGAGACACTCTCTTAAAACTTACCGATATGCACGTTCTCCCATTTCAATTTGGCGACATCCTGAGGGCGGCGTTCCTCATTCTTATGACCAAATGTCAGGATACACACCACCGGGCATGTCTCCGGAATCCCGAGAGCCTCACGGACATATTCATCTGACGGTGTCCCATCAGCCGTGAAACGGTCGCGCACTTGAATCCAGCATGAGCCGAGACCAAGGGCAGCCGCCTGAAGCTGCATGTATGATGCAGCGACAGATGCATCCTCAATCCAAGGCTCGGTCGCCGTTGAATCGACGGCAACAACCACAGCGAGCGGACATTTGCCAACCGGAGCCGCTCCCATAGCCTTACATTGGCTCAGGCGAGTGAGCATGTCAGCGTCTTCGACGACTACAAATTGCCATGCACGGCTACTTTTTGAGGTCGGAGCGAGAAGCCCGGCTTCAAGTATCAGTCTCACATGTTCCGGGTCAATTTTTTCAGAGGTATAACGCCTGATGCTTCTGCGATCAACCAAAAGCTGATGAAAATCCATGTTCAGTCCAAATTAAGATTTATAAGATTATTGTGTAAACCGCCTCAAACCGGCAAATGTTCATTTGCGGCAAACCCACACATTCGGATAACGGTCTGCAAGGTCAGCAGCGAGACTGCGCGCATCGTCCACAGTGGATGCAGAAGCTACATAGACACGGAAATTACCATCCATCTCAATCACCTGCATGGAGCCATCCGAAGATTCATCGACATAACGCTGCGCTGACTTTGATGTAGGGAATGACCCTACAACAAGCAGATAGCGTGAATCCCGCCCGGTCATCGCGGATTGCGCCTCTGAGCCATGTCGTGTCACAGGTTCCGTCTCGGTGACAGATGATGTGGGAGGAACGGCGATGTTCAACAGGATTTCGCGCGAGACAGCCACAGTCGAATCAATGACACGTCCCAACTGAGTACTTATGCCCGTGTCAAGCGATGCAAAATTGGCCTTTGGATTATTGACAAGACTCGTGGTCGAATATAGGATACCCAATCCAATAATCACAGCTAAAACCGATGCAACGACCTTGAGCGGGAATGGAATCACAACAGTCTGCTTGGCACTGTCATCACCGCTACCGGCAATCGGTGTCTCTGATTCTGATTCAAACGGACTCACATTCAGCGGACGCAATCCGCCATACATCCTCAAAGGAAGCGAGTCATCGGCCGGGTCAAATATCATGCTCTCGGATGCCTCGTCAAGAACCATTCTTCCAAGATTCCCGACACTCGCCTCACCACCCGCGTGGAGCTGATGACGGAACGAGGCTATGGATGCATCCAAAGCGTTGCGGGCAGCGTCAAGACTGACACCGTCTCTGCGAGAGATACTTCCGACAAGCAGCGCATCGTTGTGTCTCACCTCCGGATTGAAGCCGAGGCTGCATGACGGTGGCATGAACAACCCTGACTCAGAGTCGTAGCGGGCTGATTCACGGTTTAGCATGAATGCCCCGAAGCCAGGCACCACGACACAGTCATGATGCATCAGCAGATACTCTATATGTTGCGCTATGTTGTTCACGATGCAAAGTTACTAAACTTCCGCCGACAATGCAAATGACCTAACTCAGATTTTTTCCTGCCATTTTTTCGTCCGCAGGCCGTCAATCCTCGGAATAGTGCCTGAGCACACGGCGATAGGAATTGAATATCTTTGACTTGGAGACAAAACCGACATACTTTCCATCCTTGACCACCGGTAGATTCCATGCACCGGTATCGTCAAACGCATTCATGACGCTCTCCATGCTCTGCCCAACATCGACAACCGCAGGGGGCAGCGACATGAACTGATGGACGAACATGCGCTTATAGAGATCGGGACGGAACATGATGTTGCGAATCTCGTCAAGAAGTACAACTCCAAGCAGCGCACCGTCGGCCCCCACCACCGGAAAGAGGTTGCGCGATGATCGAGCTATCGCCTCAACCATCTCCTTGAGGTTCATCCCGGGATTGACGGAAATGAAGTCCGTCTCAATGACGTTGTCAATCTTGAGCAGTGTCAGCACGGCCTTGTCCTTGTGATGCGTGATGAGCTTGCCTTCATGGGCAAGACGCATCGTGTAGATGCTGTAAGGCTCAAAAAATTTGATTGTCCCGTAGGATATGGCCGAAACTATGAGCAAAGGCAGAAAGAGATCGTAGCCACCGGTCAGTTCGGCTGTAAGGAATATCCCCATTAGCGGTGCATGCATGACTCCTGACATCACACCCGCCATCCCCATGAGAGCGAAATTCTTTGTCGAGAGGTCAAGCCCGAACACAGTGTTGAGGAAATAGGCAAAGAAAAATCCTGCCATACATCCTACGTAGAGCGACGGAGCGAACGTACCGCCACAGCCACCGCCGCCATTTGTCGAGGCTGTGGCAAATGATTTCAGGAGCACGAGTGCAGCAATAAAGCCGAGTATCCACCAGACGGACTCTCGATCCTTATAGAAAATGGAACTGTTGACAATTGACTCCGTGTGTCCGCTCAGAAGTTCGGTAATCGAAGTGTAGCCTTCGCCGTAGAGCGGCGGGAATAGGAACACAAGCAGCGCGACGATGGAACCACCGACAATCACCTTGCGCCACGGACTGCCGAGCCGACGGAAAAGCCCCTCCATCATGTTCATCGAGCGTGTGAAATAGAGCGACACAAACCCCAGGAACAAACCCAAAAGGATGACGTAAGGGATGCGTGCCGTGACAAACGGCTCACTCTGCACGAAGAAAAATTCTACATCATAGCCCGTGAAGACGTATGCCACAGTGGCCGCAGTGATTGATGCAATCAGCAAGGGCATGACCGAGACTGTCGTCAGATCAAGCATGAGAACTTCGAGCGTGAAAAGCATTCCGGCAATCGGAGCCTTGAAGATCCCGGCTATACCGGCCGCCGCGCCACATCCAACAAGAATCATGAGGATGCGCGGCGACATGCGGAACACCCGTCCGAGATTAGATCCGATGGCAGCCCCGGTATAGACTATCGGGCCCTCTGCTCCTACCGATCCGCCGAATCCGATTGTGATTGAACTTGCTATCACTGAAGTGTACATGTTGTGCTTTTTCAGCCTTGACTTGTTTTGGGATATGGCGTAAAGCACCCTCGTCACACCATGCGAAATATTGTCACGTACGATATATTTGACATAGAGCATTGTCAGGAGAATGCCTATGATAGGATAGAGCAAGTAAAGGAAACTGCCTTCATCGATGTTGATGCGTGCCGTGAGTGTGGAGCTGATGAGATGTATCAACGTTTTCAACACCAAAGCTGCAACGCCGGCAATCACTCCCACTATGAGAGCAAGAATTATAACGAAAGTTTTCTCCTTGATGTGACGTTCACGCCACACGAGGAGAGCCATGAAGGCATCATGAAAACTATTTCCAAGACTATTTATAACTGTTGTCATCATTGGCTATAATATCGCTATGCCTACTTGCCTTCTCCACGGAAAATAGTCCGCACGGTGTAGAAAATCACCTTGAGATCAAGCGAGACGGAAATATTCTGTATATAAAGTAAATCGTATTTCAAACGGGTGGCCATATCCTCCACATTTGAGGCATAGCCGAATTTTACCATGCCGAGCGAGGTCAGACCCGGTCTTACCTGATGGAGCAGGGCACAATGCGGAGCGATATGGGAGAGACGTTTGAGGAAATATTCACGCTCCGGCCGCGGACCGACCAGCGACATATCGCCACGCAGCACATTCCACAAGTTTGGCAGCTCATCGAGGCGATATTTCCTCATGACGCGCCCAAGGGAGGTGACTCTCGGGTCGTCGTCTGACGAGAGCATCGGGCCTGCCGACTCAGCATCGACACGCATTGTGCGGAACTTACATATCTTGAACGGTTTCCTGTGGTAGCCCACACGCTCCTGCGTATAGAAAACCGGGCCGGGCGATTTCAGCTTAATCAATGCGGCGAGAACTATGAAAAGCGGAGCGGTAATAGTCAGTCCCGACAATGCACCCACCACATCCGCCGCCCGCTTCATGGAGACAACTGAATCGGAGAGCGATGAGCGCGAAATGTCCACCAGCGGTTCAGAAAGCAGATTGTCATACGTGACCTTGGACACAAGGAGCGTATAATCGTCAGGATTGACATAAATCGGTCTGTCGAGCGGATAAAGCGCACCAAGCACCCGCAGATACATGTCCGTGTCGCCCGATGGCAGCGCGACTGCAAAAGCCGAAGCGTCATTGACGCGCAGCTCCTCACTCAGTCTCGCCGTTGTCAACACGTTTTCCGGCAACATACCATCCTCGGAACTAACTCTGACAACAGACTTCACCGACTTGCCACTCTTTGCCGCCACCCGTTCCATCTCCTGAACATATATGTCCGCCGGACCGGAAATCACGACTATATTCTCCAGTGACGAGTCTCGCCGATTGACAATACACAGGGATGTCACGAGCAAACGCGACACATAGACCGGGACAAACAAACACAGGAAGAACACAAGCAGTACTTCATAATTCATGGACCGTTCCGGCAACACATCATTGAGCAGAACCACCATGAAGAATGACAAAGAACCGATGGACACGCTGACCAATGTTGCGAGAAATTCCCTTACCCTCGATTTGTAGGTCACATTGACATAGTAGCCCGAGAGATAATACAATCCGACCATAAAAATCGGGAAAATGGCCAAGGTGAGCTTGACTCCCGGCGAATGGGCGAAACTCCAAATGCCGGAGAACATCCGATAGATCTTGGAAATCATCAGAAAGCGCACGGACGTGAAGGCCATCAAACCGACAACCGTTGACAGATAGTCTGTCAGGATATAGACAATCCTCATCTTGCGCTCCCTGTCTTTCATACCACCGACTGTTTAGGGACGAATGACTTCTATTGAACCATCGACATTCAGCCTGACCACGCGCGAGGGACGCGACCGTCGGTAATCGTCACGCCGCGCCTCCATCACGTAATCGACAGCAGCGATTATTTCCGATGATATTTCGCTGAAGACAGCGGCCGGTCGTTCGCCACTGATATTTGCCGAAGTTGACACTATCGGACGACCGAGCGCCCTGCACAAACCCGCAGAGACCTCCTCATCAGTCACACGGATACCGACACTCCCGTCGGCAGCCAGCAGTTCCGGAGCCAGACCTCGTCCGCCGGGATATACCACCGTCACAGGGCGGTCAGCATTCCTCGTCGCGGCCATGACCTGCTCCAAATCAGTGCCGGAATAGCGTGCCACTTCCGAGACATCTCCCACGAGCGTGATGAGAGCTTTGGAATCAGCCCGTCGTTTAATCTCAAAAACCTTCCTGACAGCCATCGGATTGGTAGCGTCACATCCTATTCCCCAAACCGTATCGGTCGGGTAGAGAATCACACCGCCACTCCTCAAAGTAGCCACCGCGCTGCGAATATCTTGCTCAAGTGTCATCAATGGTTTCATTTTTCTTACTGCAAATTTAACTTATTTAGTGACGATAAAAAAATAACTCATGACATTTTTATCTTTGTTTGTTTCGTCATGTTGACAAGTTTTCATAATTTCCTCGCAACCTTTTCCGTCATTCCGACATGTTGCCAAACTTGATTCCTGATGGCAAACTGTCATCCTCAAATGCAATTCCGCAACACAGAAAGACACAGTATTTCCGCATTTATTATCATTTTGCAATAAAAATTATGAAATTTATAGCAATTTGCTTGCAAGTATTAAAAATAACCTTTACCTTTGCCGCAGATACAAAAATTATTCACATTTAAACAAACATAAACTATTCCACTGTTATGCCACTCATTCTCCCAAAGAAATATCACCGCAAACTTCTGCCGGAGACGACAGAAGTTGCCATCAAAATGGTCAAGGATGCCTTTCAGACCACACTTGCCAGAGAGTTAAAACTGCGCCGAGTGACAGCTCCGCTGTTCCTCCTCACAGGCACCGGTCTCAATGACAATCTCAACGGCGTGGAGCAGGCAGTATCGTTCACCATCGATGCTATGGATGGCAAAACAGCCGAAGTCGTCCATTCCCTCGCCAAATGGAAACGCTATAAACTCGGTGCTTACGACATCGCCCCCGGCTATGGACTGTATACCGACATGAATGCAATCCGTACATTCGAGGACCTCGACAATCTCCATTCACTCTACGTTGACCAGTGGGATTGGGAAAAGAGCATCCGCAAGGAAGACCGTACCCTCTCCTATCTCAAAGAAACCGTCAGGACAATCTACCGCACACTTCTTGAGGTGGAGCAGATGGTGTTCGAGCGTTTCCCACACATAACACCCGTGCTTCCCAAGGAAATCACATTCCTACATGCCGAACAGCTCGCAAAGCAGTACCCCGACAAGACACCACGCGAGCGTGAGGCGATTGCCGCCAAAGAATACGGGGCTATATTTATTATAGGTATCGGGGCTCCAATTGACGGCGGCGAGCCTCATGATGGCCGTTCACCCGACTATGATGACTGGATTTCACTGAACGAGGATGGCTATCACGGATTGAACGGCGACATAATCCTATGGAATCCCGTGCTTGAAATACCCTTTGAGATTTCATCAATGGGCATTCGTGTCAGCCCGGAGTCATTGGTAGAACAGCTTGAAATACGCGGATGCACCGAACGTGCCCAACTTCCGTTCCACCGTATGCTGATTGAAAACAAACTCCCCTACTCCATCGGTGGTGGCATCGGGCAAAGCCGTCTGTGCATGTTCCTTCTCCACAAAGCCCACATCGGGGAAGTCCAGGCCTCAATATGGCCCGAAGACCAGATCAGGCAATGCGCCGAGGCCGGTATCGAATTGCTCTAACTCTCACCTATAATATTGACACACGCAATATTGACACACGGCTTACACATCATACACACTTCTGTGCGACCCTTACTCATTCACCTCTCTCCCATCCTATCCATTGTGAAACTATAGACTACATTCGTCACATTTAACAAATTCAAAAAACGATCACAAACCTTCGCTGCAAGTTTCCAACAAGGTACTCAACATTACAAAACGCGTTGTGTCCGCGCATAGTCCGTCAGCATTCCAAAAGCCTGTCCGATTTGAACATACACTCAAACTCGGACGGGCTTTTAAGATTTATTTATTGCAGGATTGGCATAATCTAATCCTTTTTTGCTAATTTTGCACGCAGTTTCCCCTCGCAGGAATCTCTCCGACCCTCTATCCTCACCCACGTTTCACCATCATTATTTTTAGAACATTTTCCGAAAATGGAAGCCCGCGAAAGCCTTAATCTATATTTTCAGGACGCTGTCAGAAATTACTGGGAGCTTCCGGCATTTACAGACTTTGGAGGAGCAACGTTGACCTACAAAGATGTAGCCCGTAAAATTGCCAAACTTCACCTCTTGTATGAAGCGATAGGCATTCGCCGTGGTGACAAAGTGGCATTGTGTGCAAAAAACAGTTCGCTCTGGTGCGTATCGTTCATAGCCACATTGACCTATGGAGCAGTCATAGTCCCGATACTCCCTGATTTCAAGTCCGACAACATACAGCACCTCATCAACCACAGCGAGGCCAAGCTCGCCATCGTTGACGAGAATATATGGGAAAATCTGAATCCTGAAGGCATGAGCGAGCTGATTGGCGCACTGTCAGTCAAAGATTTCTCGCTTATCCACAGCAATGACGACAAACTCGTCAATGCCCGCGCCCATCTCAACGAACTTTTTGGTCACCGTTATCCGGACCGTTTTGTCCCGGAGGACGTGGTCTACCATGTTGACGAAAAAGAAGAACTGTGCCTGATAAGCTACACTTCCGGATCGACAGGATTTTCCAAAGGAGTGATGCTACCCTACCGCAGCTTGTGGTCAAACGTACAATTCTGCATCGACTTTCTCCCGACAGATCCGGGCGACGGAGTGGTGTGTATGCTGCCACTCGCCCACATGTATGGACTGACCATTGACATGCTCCGTCCATTCGTCAGCGGCAATCACATCTACATCCTGACCCGCACACCGTCGCCACGCATCATCATGGATGCGTTTGCAAAAGTGCGTCCGCGCTACATAATAGCCGTGCCGCTCATCATCGAGAAAATCATCCGCACTCGCGTCTTCCCGATGCTTGAGAAACCACTGATGAAACTGATGCTGATGGTACCCTACGTTGACGAACGACTCTTAAGCAAAATCAAGGACCGACTGACTGAAACTTTCGGAGGCAACGTGAAAGAAATCGTCATCGGTGGTGCCGGACTCAACCGTGATGTCGAGAAGTTCCTGCGCCGCATCGGATTCCCCTACACCGTCGGCTACGGTATGACCGAATGTGGACCGCTCATCTCCTACTCATCGTCGCAGATCAACCGCATGGCTTCGTGTGGACGCATCGTTGACCGCATAGAAGCCAAAATAGACTCGCATGACCCGGCCAACAAACCCGGCATACTCTATGTCAAGGGTGAGAACGTCATGCTCGGCTATTACAAAAATCCCGAAGCCACCGAAGCATGCATGACCGAGGATGGCTGGCTCTCGACAGGCGATATATGCAATCTTGACGAAGACGGATTCCTCTACATCCGTGGCCGCGACAAGAACATGATTCTCGGAGCTTCCGGTCAGAACATCTATCCCGAGGAGATTGAAGATAAACTCAACAATCTCCCCTACGTCGCAGAGTCACTGATCATTGATGGAGGCGAAGGCCGTCTGGTCGCACTCATCTATCCCGACATTGAAAGCCTCACGTCACAAGGCATGGCTGAGGATGCCATAAACGGTCTCATGGAAGACAACATCAAGACTCTCAACGCCTCACTCCCATCCTATTCACAAGTCAACCGCTTCAATCTGATGAATGAGGAATTTGAGAAGACTCCCAAACGCTCAATCAAACGCTATCTGTATCAGCCAAGATAATAGCCTTGCCGAACAACAGCTCCGGCTGTAAATATCAGATGTCTTTCCGGCATTACGAAACACGCACCGGTCACACGCAAAATAATTTTGCGCGTGGCCGGTGTAAGTTTTCGATCAATTGTCAGAATGTGAAATGGAATGTGAAACGCAGACCACTCTTGCATGCGCCGGGATTGTCCCGGTAAGTTAATCGCCACGTATAGTCAACACGCAGAATACGCAGGATATTATCAAATCCGGCACCAATCTCCATATATGGCTCGTCTGTCATCAACTGCGTGTGTGTGATTTCGGGAAAAGTATACAGTTCCGGGTTCTTCGCCGGATTGTTCCGGTCACTCAGATGGCCCCACACACCTTTGAAAGTCACAGCCTCACGCAGTTTCAGTTTTTTAAGCAGCGGGATATTGTTCAGTAACGCTCCATTGGCCCAATACGTGATGTCCCACTGGGCATACGAGTCATTGATAAACTCCATCGGATTCAGGCATGAGAAAAGATCCGACTGAATGACATACGACAGATTCGCCCCCGGAGGCAACAGATTGGGATATGGTGAACGTGACCAAACATGACCGCCTTTGATCCCGACATCCACACATCCGAAGGCCGAAAGCCAGAAACGCTTGCTCACCGAAGCCTCCGTGACATTCAGCGCGAACGGATTACCCATAAATCCCTTGGGGGCAAACGTGTGGGAAATCGTAAAAATCGGAGCATCCATATTGATCGGTATTCTGCCGGTCTTCATCTGATAGAACTTTTCGCCCGGAGCATAACGCAACATCAGTCGGAAAGAATTCATCGTGTAGTGGCGGAAGTTCTCGCCATAGCCATTTATAAAAGTCATGAACTCCGTGGCATACTGCCGCTCCTGCCGGATACGGGCCTCAAGCGAGAAATGATTTTCAGTTTCAAGGATATATTCAATCTGACTGACACGATGATACGTCTCCTGGCGGTCAGGCATACGGCGGAACGAGAGGAAGATATTATCGACATTATGCATCACCGACAATTGCCCGAGACGGTCAATGTCATAGAGCTGCGTCGCCCTTATCGAATGAACCGGGAACTCACGCGAGTGATACTCCTTGTCGCGGAAAGAATACTCCAGCTCCCCGCGATATTTCCACTTGTGATCCTTGAAACCCCGTGCCACATATCCTCTGCCGAACCATCGCGGAGATAGATTGGCGGTGGTCATTCCGCCGAGTTTCAGACGCAGCCCCTCGATGGCATTATATGAAATCATCGTCGTCATGGGACCGAGATCAAAATATGAAGGCCGACCAAGCGGGACATATCCGGAAGTGAAAAGTCTGACAGTCTTCTCGCCCCAATAGAACAGCGGGACGGAGCGCAGACGTGTCATCATCTGCTCAATCGAGTTCGCACCGTGACCGATCTCAGCCTTACGGTTGGCCTCCCAATAGTCCTTGTCCTGATACCTTGCCTCCGGTGCATAAATCTGCTCCGCACCACGTTCAAAAATCGATTGATCAGGTGCCGCATCAAAATTATGGCCGTCATAGACGGTGTAGCGATGCCCATATATCCCGGGAGTACCCGGAAGCACATGTGCTTCAAGCATCATGTCATCCCTCACCTTCAAACGCGAACCATCCGCAGCCTTTACATAATCCTGACTTATGACCAGACCGTCAATATAATTAAGGTTAATGTCATGCGGAGCCCGGAGGATGATTCTCTTTATAAACATTGTGGAATCGCCAACCGGCACATAGAAACGTCCGGTAAATCCAAGCGAACTCGGATTGCGGGGGACAAACGTCAGCTCGACGCAACGCGTCGTGTCAACCACGACAGTATCCGTCAGATAGAATTTGTAGAAATCAGGGGCGATGCGCGAGAGCGGTGACACAAAACGGGTCTGGAGAATCGTTATGTCATTACCATAGACATCCACCTCGCGCAACACATCCTCATAGAATGTCTGTACACTCTGTTTGTCAAGCACATCATCAAGTCCCGATGAGCGCAGACCTCTGACATATTCCTTCTGCGACTTAGGGTCGTGCCGATAGTGGACAGACGAGAGTTTTTCACGCAATGCAATGTTGAGAATCGGCTTGCCGGAGACCTCTGAAGTATCAATATACTCTTTCAGAAACGCAAAATTACCCGAAAGACCTTTCTTGGTCGAATCGTCCGGGTGATAATTGTTGATTGCAAGCGTTATGCGCTCATACTTGTCATAATTGTAATTATCGTTGCGCCTCGGATCGTTAAAATCCTGCGTGTGGCGTATCTTTTCCATGAAATCCACCGCAGGATTGTTTTTCTTTGAATAATGCTCCCTCTTTGGGCGCGCGATGACCTCCCCGAGCATCACCCCTGTCGGGTGCAGCTCAATGTCGAGTTTAATCTTGCTGCCTTTACCTTTCACCGGGACAGTGACATCGCTATAACCTATCGCCGAGGCAAAAACGCTGTCAAAAGGCAGGGAGGTAGTGATGGTGTAACGGCCACCGTCATCCGTGAGGACACCTCGCTCCGTACCCTTCAGCATGACAGTGGCAAATGGCACAGGCTCATGCGATTGGGAGTCACGTACGACTCCATTAACCGTCACGTTGACAGCGATAGCCGAGAGAAACGAGAGCAGTAAAACGGGGAATAAAATTATGCGCAAATGCGGGCGCAAATTGACCATGGATATATTGCAAATAGTTACAATCTTTTTTAACTTTGCAAAAGTAGTCATTATGGATATATTACACATCATGGTGCATATCCATTTTCACTCTTTTAACAATTGGGCTTATGGCAAAAGAAATTGAACGCAAGTTTCTCGTAACCGGGACTTCATACATGGAACTGGCTGAATCGTCACACCATATCCGCCAGACATACCTGTCAACATTCCCCGACGCAACTGTCAGGCTGCGCATATCCGACAATGACGCATGGCTGACTATAAAGGGACGCAATAAAGGGGCAGTGCGCGATGAGTGGGAGTTTGCCATCCCCGTAAGTGACGCGGAGGAGATGGCCGAAAAACTCGCAGGAGGTTTCTCCATCGACAAGACCCGCTACGTGGTCAACATCGATGGATGGAGATGGGAAATAGACAGGTTTCACGGCTCGCACGAGGGTCTGACCGTCGCCGAAATAGAGATGCCGTCAGCCGATTCCACCCCCGTCATACCCGACTTCATAGGTCGCGAAGTGACAGGCGATCCGCGCTACTACAATTCATCACTATCCACTACTCCCGGAATCCCCGCGCAGGAGATATGATTTCAGAGTGTGTCTAAGAGATTGTTTTTAAACACACTCTAAAGCTTCAAATCGGCAATAAGGAAATTACTGCCTGCAATAAGGATCATGTCATCCGCAGAGGCGACCTGCTTAGCCTCCGCAAGAGCATCATTCACATCGGGAGCAATCCTGCCGATGAGACCAAACTCTGCTGCTCTCTCTGCAAGCACGTCCGCAACCAAGCCGCGAGGGACGGAGGGTGAAGAAAAATATATTGTCTTTTCAGCACGGATGGAAGCGATGCACCGCAGGATGGCAGAAATATCCTTATCATTCACAAACCCGATAATCAGATGCACCCTCCCTGCGGAACGACTGTTCAACTGATCGGCAATGTAATTCCAACCACCTATATTATGTCCCGTATCGCAGACAGTCAGTGGGCTGTCGGATATTCTCGTCCAACGCCCCATAAGCCCAGTATCCGCACAAACGTTTGCAAAACCGCCGCTGACAGACTCCGGCGAGATGTGGAAACCGGCTTTCTCCAACTGCTGCAATGCGCATAGGATTGTTGCCGTGTTTTTTATCTGACATTCGCCCCCAAGCTCACCGTGAATCGGACCGTATGGAGTGGAGGAATAGCTGATGCCAGCACTCCCGATAATCCCGTTCACTGCTTCGGCATAGAAGATTGGCGACCCCATCTCCCCGGCTTTTCCATTGAATACCGCCATTGTCTCAGTCTGCCTCTCCCCTATCACCACAGGCACACCCGGTTTAATTATTCCTGCCTTCTCCCGTGCTATCTTCTCAAGAGTATCACCGAGAAGATTGGTATGATCAAGCGAGATATTAGTTATCACACTCAGTACAGGGGTAATGATGTTCGTGCTGTCAAGCCGTCCGCCAAGACCGGTCTCAATCACGGCAACGTCAACCCCGCAGTCTCTGAAATATTCAAACGCCATGGTCGAAGTCAATTCAAAGAAACTCGGATGCAGATCTGTGGACATGCCTCTCCATCTCTCCACGAAATCACTGACAGCCTTCTCTGAAATCTTCCGGCCGTTAACCCTTATACGCTCCCGGAAATCAAAAATGTGAGGCGACGTGTATAGCCCGGTCTTGTATCCGGCACGCGCAAGTATGGCTGCGAGCGTGTGTGCGGTCGAACCCTTCCCATTTGTGCCGGCAATGTGGATTGTCGCATAGCTGCGATGCGGATTACCGAAAATATTGTCAAGAGCAACAGATGTCCCGAGACCGGGCTTATAGGCCGAGGCACCCTCACGCTGAAAAACAGGCAGAGAATTGTAAAGAAACTCCACCGCATCATTATAATTCATAGATCCAAACTTTTAAAAGCATCTCACACAGAACTTAATCCTTAATACATAGCACCTAATCCTTAATACTCAGCACTTAATACTTAGCACTTAATACTTCAATAAATAATCCATCCTGCAAATCCGGCAAGACAAATTATAAGAATCGGATGCCACTTGACCCAATAGACCAGCACGAAAGCAGCCACACAAAGGACAATGCTCCAGATTACCTGAGCAGTCTCCTCACCGAAATTCGCAGCATTCATGAGCAACATTGCCGCTGACGCAATCAACCCGACGACCACGGGGCGCAGCCCGGCAAAGATACCTTTGACAGCCACACTGTCCTTATGACGACGTATGAGGTGGCTCGTATAGGCAACAAGGACAAACGAGGGAAGCACAACAACAAGCGTACACAACAGTGAGCCAAGGAAACCAAATAAAGGTGACGAAAAAGCCTCGGAATACTCTCCCGGAGCCACATAACCGATATACGTGGCGGAATTTATGCCGATAGGTCCGGGTGTCATCTGAGAGATTGCCACAATGTCGGTGAACATCTGTTCCGTTATCCATCCGGGACCAACAATCTCCCGTTCAATCAAGGCGAGCATTGCATAGCCTCCACCAAAGCCGAAAAGACCTATCTTGAGATAAGCCCATATAAGCCTGAGATAAATCATAACTTCTCATCCTCCTTTCTGATTTCCTGTTCTACTTTTTTGAGTGATTTCACATTATGCGAAAACCATAGCCATCCGAAGAAACCACCGAGCACAATATATAATATAGGATTTGACACTATCGGCCATCTGGAATAAATCAGCAACGCAACCCCGACAGGTATCCCTATTGTCTTCCATCCTATTTTTGCAGCCTTAGCCGATGTTATCACCGGCGCGATGATCAGCGCGACCACCGCCGGACGAACTCCTTTGAAGATGGCTGAAAGCGTCGGATTATTCTTGATCAGATCAGGAGTCAGGAAGATGGCTATACACAGAATCATCAGGAACGATGGCATGATGCACCCCGCAGCAGCCGCAAGCGATCCACGCATACCCCGGAGCTTATCACCGACAGCAACCGAGATATTGACAGCAAGGATTCCCGGAAGCGACTGTGCCACAGCCAGAAGATCAAGAAACTCCTCACGTTCAATCCAATGATGCTTATCGACAATCTCCTTCTCGATGATAGAAATCATGGCCCATCCACCACCGAAGGTGAATGCCCCGATCTTAAAGAACGAAAGAAATAGTTTGAGGCAAATATTGTTCATATATCTGAATTATACTTTTGAAAGTGCAAAATTACAAAAAACTGAGCTATGAGCCTTACGAAATCAACTTTTCAGCCTCTTATATGTTATATGAATAAAGATTCGTAGAAAATTGGGTCTGACAATCCAAATTCCCGCCTATCAAACGAACGGCACACATTTGAAATATAAATAACTCAAAACTAACATAAATCATCAATTCTAAATTATAAAATTTATGGCAACAGCTCCACTTCAAGGAATCAAAGTGATTGACTTCACAGAAGTCCAGTCAGGTCCTTCATGTACACAAATGCTTGCATGGCTTGGTGCAGAAGTTATCAAGATTGAACGTCCTGGCGTAGGTGATGCAACCCGTAAGGAACTCCAATTTAATCCTAATCTCCCGAGCTACTACTTCCTCCAGCTCAATTCCGATAAAAAGTCTCTTGCACTTGACGCAAAGACTCCCGATGGAAAGGCCATCCTGACCAAACTTATTCAGGGTGCCGATATTTTTGTCGAGAATCTTCATCCGGGAGCCATGGACAAACTCGGTTTCAGTTGGGAAGAAGTCCACAAACTCAACCCTAAGTGTATCTACGGTACAATCAAGGGCTTCCCGGTATCATCAAAATATAAAGACCTCAAGGCCTACGAGCCTATCGCACAGGTAACAGCAGCCGCAGCCTCCACGACAGGATGGTATGAGGGTGACTACAATATCCCGACACAGAGTGGCGCAGCCCTCGGTGACTCGAACACAGGTATGCACCTCCTCATCGGTCTCCTTGCAGCACTCCAGCAGCGTAATAAGACAGGCGAAGGTTGCTACGTTTATCAGTCAATGCACAATGCCTGCCTTAACCTCTGCCGTATCAAGACCCGTGACCAGTTGACTCTCGACAAGATCGGCTATCTTACCCAGTTCCCGCAGTATCCTAACGGTAAATTCGGTGACTGCGTTCCTCGTTCAGGCAACACCGAAGGCAGTGGCGTGCTTGGTTGGACATATAAATGTAAACCTGCCGGTGGTCTTGACTCTGAGATTGATGCCAACAACTACGTTTACGTCATCCTCCAGCGCGGCGAGAAAGAATTTGAACTCGCATGTAAGGGTCTCGGCTTCGAGGACTGGCTTACCAATCCTGATTTCGCAACTGCCGACGCACGCGACAAGCACAAAGCTGAAGTCATCAAACGTATCGGTGAGTGGACAGCCGACAAGACTAAATATGAGGTTGTCGAAATCCTGTCGAAGTACGGTGTGCCTGTAGGTCCTGTATTGTCAACCAAGGAAATGATGACCGATGAGTCCCTCTATGACGGCAATACACTCGTCAAGATCAACCAAGGCGGCGAAATCGGTGAGTTCGTGACCGTAGGATGTCCGTTCACCATGAGTAGCTTCCAGCCTACCTACGGACCGTGTCCTGACCTCGGTGGAAACACATCTGAAGTCCTCAAGGAGCTTGGCTATACCGATGACCAGATCGCATCTTTCGCCAAGAACGGTACAACCGCTCCTGTTGCCAAATAAATTGGTCTCTATTCCAAATATAGGCTGAATTATTTACAGCATACTCACTATCAACAAAATCTACAATGAAAGGGACAATCTGTAATTGTCTATGTGAACAATGTAGATTGTCTCTTTCACTTATACACAAATCATCAATTTTATACTTATGGCAACAACTAACAATACACAGGCTCCACAGGCTGCATGTCCGCAGAAACCTGCACCGAAATTTCCTGAGCAGGTCACAGGCATGTATATCCTCGCAAGAGCATTGAAGAACGTAGGTATAGAGAACGTTTACGGTCTTGTCGGTATTCCTATCACGGAGGCCGGCTATCTTGTACAGGGACAAGGAATCCGTTTCGTTGGCTTCCGCCACGAGCAGCAGGCCGGCATGGCGGCTGCAACCGAAGGCTATCTCACAAAGAAACCGGGCGTGCTCATGACAGTGTCGTCACTCGGCTTCATGAATGGTCTTACAGCCACAGCCAATGCAACAGTCAACTGCTACCCGATGATCCAAATCTCGGGAGCAAGCGACCCGACAATGGTTGACATGAACATGGGTACATACGAGCAGCTTGACCAGTTCAATACCGCAAAGCCGGTAGTCAAGGCAGCTTTCAGATGTTCACATGCCAAGGATATCCCCTCAGCGGTGACGAGAGCCTACCGTGTGGCAGTCTCAGGTCGTCCCGGAGGTGTTTATATCGACATGACAACCCCCGCACTTGCTGAAATCATGGATCGCGATGAGGCTGAGAAACTTCTCTATCAGCCGGTGGATGTCTATTCGCCTGTCGCTCCTAATGCAGAATCAATCGACCGTGCAGTCGAAATCCTTACCTCAGCCAAACGTCCGGCAATACTTCTCGGCAAGGGTGCAGCCTACGCTCAGATTGACGATAAGATCAAGACTCTCATTGAGAAATACAACATCCCCTATCTCCCGATGTCAATGGCAAAGGGTCTTATGCCCGACGATGGTCCTCTCAGCGCAATCTCATGCCGCTCGACTATCATGGAAAAGGCCGATGTCGTGATGATCATTGGCGCGCGCCTTAACTGGATGCTTTCATTCGGACGCGGAAAGTGGAGTCCCGAGATGAAATTCATTCAGCTTGACGTGGCTCCTGAGGAAATCGATGTCAATGTGCCAATCGCCGCTCCTGTTGTCGGTGATCTCGGACTCTCAATGGATGCCATCCTTGCCAAATTGACAGGCAAGAGCATGAGCGCCGATTCCGCATGGGTCACCGGATTACAGGCTGAGTCAAAAGCCAAGAACGAGAAATTCAAAACTCGTATCGAAGACACCAAGAGCCTCATGCCGATGCACCACTTCACCGCACTCGGAGTCATCAAGCCTATACTTGAGAGCCATCCTGAGATAATCTTCGTGAATGAAGGCGCAAACACTCTTGACGATGCACGTGATGCAATCAACATGTCCACTCCGCGTAGCCGTGTCGATTGTGCTACATGGGCCATCATGGGCATGGGCATGGGTTCAGCCATCGGTGCAGCCGTCGCTACCGGAAAGAGCGTGGTAGCTCTTGAGGGAGATTCGGCTTTCGGATTCTCCGGCATGGATTTCTCGACAATCTGTCGATTCAATCTCCCGGTAACCGTTATTGTCTTCAACAACGGCGGTATCTACAATGGTGTTGGTGTCCCGATGGACAAGACAACCGATCCGGCACCTACCACCCTTGACATTCACGCCCGCTATGACAAGATTGGCGACGCATTCGGCGCACAGACCTACTATGTGCAGACTCCGGAAGAACTCTCGAAGGCTCTCACCGAAAGTATCGCAAGCAAGAAACCTTGTCTGATTGACGTTCAGCTTGCAGCAGACTCAGGCAAGGAATCAGGCCACATAGGCTATCTGAATCCTGCTCCACTTCAGGACATCACCGTTTAGGCAATTTCCCGAATTCAACCACACACGGATGCGGTAGCGTCACCACACTCCCGCATCCGTTTTCTCCATACTCAAATTCAACTCAAATTCACTATTTATGGAACATATTATCCTATATGCCATTGTCCCTATCATCGTTGTGATGCTGGCTGGCTACATTTCGGGAAAGAAGGGGATTTTCTCAGGCGATGACTCTAAGAAATTCAACAAAGTAGTGCTTGACTATGCATTACCGGCAGCCCTTTTCGTATCAATCGTGCAAGCGACACGCGACATGCTCGCGAAGGACATAAAGCTATCGCTTATCTCACTCGTAGGTATCATGCTTTGCTTCATGATTGTCTACTTCGTGTTCCGCATGTTTAAGAAAAACACCGGTGCCGATGCTGCCATCTCGGCTCTTATCAGTGGATCTCCGACCATCGGATTCCTTGGTTTTGCCGTCCTTGAGCCTATTTTCGGTACGACTCCTTCAGTTGCACTCGTGGTGGCAATTGTAAGTATCGTTGTCAATGCCGTCGGTATTCCTGTCGGACTTTCATTGATGAACGCATCTCTTGAAAAACAGCAACCCGGCTCGACAAAAAAACAAAGCGCATGGCTTCCGGTGCTCCACGCACTCGAACAGCCTGTGGCTTGGGCACCTATCTTGGCTGTGATATGGGTAGTCGTCGGTATACCTTGGCCAAAATGGGCAAGTCCGTCATTTGATCTTATCAAGGGTGCCAATGCATCAATGGCCGTATTCTCAGCCGGTATCACACTTTCATCAATCAAGGTCGATATCAACTGGCAGGCCGTGCTCGGTTCCATCCTCAAGATGGTCATGATGCCTGCTGTGCTTCTTATCATGGGTCTTATATTCCACATGGATCCGCTCAACCTCAAGATGCTTGTAGTCGCAGGCGCACTTCCTCCGGCATTCTCAGGTATCATTATTGCGGATGAGTATGACACATACGTCGCGACGGGTACATCGTCACTTACTCTTTCAGTGATCTTGTTCATCGGCTTCTGTCCTCTTTGGTTGTGGATCACCGACTTGTGTCTGCATTCAGCGGCAATTTGACAGAATTTTCCGTAAAAATCCATTCAGGGCATAAGGGACTGACATTCCCTTATGTCCACTATTTATAGGACACAAATTTTTATTTTGAACGTTCCTGTGTCCCCTCATAAAGTAAACTATCGGATCTGACATGAAAAAATTAATTCTCGACGGATGTACAGCGGCTGCCCATGTGGCGTTTGCTATGAGCGATGTAGCGACAATCTACCCTATAACCCCTATCGCATCAATGGGCGAGACCGCACAGAAATGGGGTCTCGAAGGACGGCGCAATCTGATGGGACAGGCTCTTGACATCCATGAGATGGAGAGTGAGCTTGGCGCAGCAGGTGCAGTCCATGGAGCCGCTGCCGCAGGTGGTCTCGCGACAACTTTCACATCCTCGCAGGGATTAATGCTCATGATTCCAAACATGTATAAGATAGCCGGAGAGTTACTGCCGGTTGTGTTTCATGTCGGATGTCGCTCACTTGCCACCCACGCACTGTCAATCTTCGGTGACCATCAGGATGTGATGGCATGTCGTGCCACCGGTTTCACCATGCTTGCATCCGCATCCGTTCAGGAGACGATGGATCTCGCGCTTGTGGCTCATTTGGCAGCTATCGAAGGGTCTCTGCCTGTGCTGCATTTCTTTGACGGCTGGCGCACCTCGTCCGAGATGGACACGATTGATGTGATTGACTATGAGGATATGAGACCTCTCGTCAATTGGGACAAAGTCACGGATTTCCGCCATGAGTCCATGAATCCCGAACACCCCGATTTGCGTGGGTCTGCACAGAATCCTGATGTCTACTTCCAGAACCGCGAGGCTGCCAACAGATTTTATGACGCTTTTCCGGGAATAGTGCAGGAAGCGATGGACAAGGTCGCCCGACTGACCGGACGTGAATATCATCTCGTGGATTATGCCGGCGCACCGGATGCCGACCGCATAATCGTGGTCATCGGATCCGCTGCCGATGTCGTCAGCGAAACTGTCAATTATCTCAACAACGAAAAAGGCTATAAGACAGGTGTCATAAAGATCCGCCTCTACCGCCCCTTCCCTGCCGAAGCTCTCCGCAATGCGATTCCAAAAACTGTAAAGACAATAGCTGTGCTCGACCGGACCAAAGAACCCGGCGCACAGCATGAGCCGCTATGTCAGGATGTCATAACCGCTCTCGCAGGAGTAGATGAATTAAAACACATCAACGTGATTGGTGGCAGATACGGTCTGTCAAGCAAAGAGTTTGATCCGTCAATGGTCAAAGCCATCTTCGATGAAATGGCAAAAGACAGCCCTAAGAATCCATTCACTGTCGGAATCACCGATGATGTCACTCATCTATCCATTGACGTAACTGAAAAGGTCGAGACCAATGTTGCATCCGAGGCATATCAGACAATCTTCTATGCCATCGGCAATGACGGTACGGTGGGCGGTACAAAGCAGGTGGCAAAAATAATAGGCAATACACCCGGACTCTATGCGCAGGCATATTTCAGTTACTCTGCAAAGAAATCAGGCGGCTACACTATCTCCCAATTGCGCATCGGGAAATCACCCGTGACCTCAGCCTACGGAATCGATAGTGCCGACTATATCGGCTGCCATAAGACATCATACGTCAACCGCTTCACGATGCTTGACAAAATCAAGGACGGTGGTATTTTCGTGCTCAATTCTCCTTGGACTCCACAACAGATGTGCACCAAACTTCCGCTCGGCATGAGGAAAACGATTGCCGAAAAGCATCTGCGTTTCTTCAACATCGACGCTGACAGCATAGCAGCCAAGTGTGGACTCGGGCCAAGGATAAATATGGTCATGGAGACAATTTTCCTTTATCTCAGCAATATCATCCCGTTTGACGAGAGTGTCGGCGCGCTCAAAGAGCAGATAAAATCAACTTATATGCATGAGGGCGGTGATGTGGTCAAGAAAAATCTTGAGGCTGTCTCACTCGCCATAGATGCACTGACCGAGGTTGATTATGAAAAGGTGGACGGATGGACAACCACCGCACAGACAGTGAAACGACGGACATACAGATTCGCAAACAAACAACTCGAATCTTTCATAAAGAATGTCCATACTCCATGCATCAAGGGCGAAGGCGACACAATCCCTGTATCCATGCTTGATCCTGCCGGCATATTGTCGATGGGTACGACTGCATACGAGCATCGCCGCATAGCGACGAATGTCCCCGTATGGGATGTTGACAAATGTATCGAATGTACACAATGTTCGCTCGTATGTCCACATGCCGCCATCAGACCGTTCATACTTTCACCCGATGAGGCTGCGAAAGCTCCCGAAGATTTTACGATGAAAGACACTCACGGACAACCACAACTCAAAGGCTACAAGTTCCATATTCAGAATTTCCCGGAAGATTGTCTCGGATGTTCGTCATGCTCAATCATTTGTCCGGGACACGCACTGACCATGACACCGATAGAGGAGGTCATTGACCGTGAAATTGAAAAACTCGAATGGACGCAGGACAATGTGACATTGAAAGACAAACTGCTCCCGCGCGAGACAATCTACGGCTCTCAGCTCCAGCAACCCGGTCTGGAATTTTCAGGTGCATGCGCAGGTTGCGGAGAGACACCCTACGTCAAACTTCTCACTCAGCTTTTCGGCGACAGACTCCTGATTGCAAACGCCACCGGTTGCAGCTCAATTTGGGGAGCCAACTTCCCGTCAAATGCCTATTGCACAAATCCCGACGGTAAAGGTCCGGCTTGGGGTAATTCACTGTTTGAGGACAACGGCGAATATGGTTTCGGAATGTTGGTTGCAGTCCGACAACGCCGCGAGAGAATTGCACGGCAAGTAAAAGCCCTCATTGACGATCCGAAAACCGCCCCCTATCTCAAGACACCTCTTGAGGCATGGTATGCTGTCAGGAATGATCCTCAACAATCAGCAATTCTCGGCGAGCAACTCAAATCGCTCCTCGAACCGATGAGTAAAGTCAATCCAACGTATGCCGATCTGTTCAATGAGGCCGACATGTTTGCCACAAAGAGCGTATGGGCTATCGGTGGCGACGGCTGGGCTTACGACATAGGCTTTGCCGGGATAGACCATGTGCTTGCATCAGGCGAACCAATAAAAATCCTTGTCATGGACACCGAGTGCTACTCAAACACCGGCGGACAGACATCAAAGGCAACCCCGCGCAGCGCAGTGGCGAAATATTCTCCCGACGGCAAGCGCGTGGCGAAGAAGGAACTCGGACGCATGATGATGACCTATGGGTCAGTCTACGTGGCTTCGATTGCTCTCGGAGCAAACTATCAGCAAGCCATCAACGCGCTCATGGAGGCTGAACGCTATCCGGGTCCGGCAATTGTGATAGCATATTGTCCGTGTATCAATCATGGCATACGTCCCGGACTCGGACATTCAATCGTAGAGGAACGACGTGCAGTCGAAGCCGGCTACTGGCCGCTCTACCGTTTCAATCCACAGGCCTATGCTTCCGGAGAGGAGGCCCTGACTATCGACAGTGTTATCCCCGGCACGGACAACAGCGGTACAAACGGATCATCATCACTCACGGCCTCCCCGCGTTACTCCAACTCCGAACCGTTGCATAATGTCGAGGAATACACTGTGAACGATGACCGCTACATAGACCTGAAAATGATTGACCTCGAAAATGCCGACATCCTCGGGCCGCTACTCCAGACTGACTGTAACCGCAACATGGCTGCACTCAAACGGATGACCAAGAAGTAAGATATAGGAATGCTGCTGAAATCATTAACGTCAATTATTATGCAAAACAACCTACGGCGCGCTATATAACAATAGTTTTGACGTTGATTTTGAAGCCGGGGGAGAAGTGTTGCCGTAACGCTTCTCCCCCTTTCCTTACTTCATCCTGTTTTATCGGAATTCAGAAATCCAAAAGCCGGTAGGCAGTGCGGGCTAATGATTTATCAACAAGATTGAAATGCCACCATTCGGTGCGCAGAGGCTTGAATCCGGCCTCAGTCATGATCTTTCGGAGCAACAGTCGATTCTGACGCTCTGTTTCAGAAATTACTCCCTCCCTGACCATCTGCACTTCCAGATCGATGTTCGCTTCCTTGCCCAAATGATCGACTTCCGTCCCCATCGGCAATTCCCGTCCATTCTCATCGACAATGGTTATGTCAACGGCAAGACCATAATTATGCAGACCGCCACCCTTGGCCGGATTAGCGACATAGTTGGCTTTCGGAGTCCCCAGGACTGCTCTGAACATTTTCCGCTGCACACTCATCGGACGGGCGGCATCCTTCACAAGAAGATTATATGACGGAAAAAAGTCGTGAAGTGCTTTCGAAGCACGAATCAGGGCATCGGCAGCATCCGGATGGAGATATGCATCAGACACACCTTCATAGAGCTGCACTCCCGTAAAATTATCCGTGCCTGCATACATCAGGCGCACCATAATCGTGGTGTCCACCTTGTTGACAGCCACAAATCCGGCGTCTTCAAGCCTTTTGGACAAAGACTCCGCTTTCAAGTCATTATCTGATGCAATTGTAATCATAAGCAAAAACGCCAACAACATCCCACACGGAATTCTCATTTTCTCTGTCATTTCATCTATTGTCTCAGTAATATAGAGCCGATAAATTCACATATCGCCCCGAAACTCAGTCGAGATGCCAGACTTCCATGATAGGATGGGTCACCGGTGAATTGTCAGGGTTTACTTCCATTAAATCAGCCATATAGTTCCACCACCGTCGGGTGATCTCATCAGCAGTCTCAACATCCTGCGAATTGGATTCACCCGTGACTTCCTGATATGCAAAAAGGATATTGGTATCCTTATCCCAAAAGATTGAATAGTTCCTGACTCCCGATTCATTAATACGCTTTTTCAGCTCAGGCCAAAGAGCGGCATGACGCTTCTGATACTCAGCCTCACAACCGGGCTTGAGATACATTTTGAACGCAAATCGTTTCATGGCACTGATTTTAATTACGATGAAATCTATTTTAAATAATTCTTGAGCGTGCAGTCGGTATCTCTCAACCCTTCGGCGATTCCTTCGGCATTGAGACGCGCTCCGGACTTCGACGTGTGGGTAGGAGATCTGCGGTTTTTTTCTTTCCAGAAATATGGTGCTGATTTTTCTTTTCCAAGTGCCTGAAGTTTCTTCCCGGTGATGGAATTCAAATCTATGAAATAAGCATCTTCCTGCTCAGCAGCCTGCCGCGCCCATTTCCCATATCTGTCTCTATTGCTCTCTATCGTCCCGTCGGCACTCCACTTGTTGCGCACAGTAGGAGTGACTATTACCGGGATTGCTCCTTTCTCTCGTGCATCCATGACATACTTCCTAAGATACCATCCATAGGTATATACCACTTGATATTTTCCGGTAGCTTCCATAAGGAATACCTTACTCTCCGGGCCGGCTCCATGAAGCTCTCCTCGGGCTATTTTACCGGTATTGATTGGTCCATCGTCATTGTGACCGAACTGAATCAGGACATAGTCACCGGGTTGAAGCGCATTATAGATTTTTTCCCAACGACCCTCGTCAAGGAATGTGCGCGCACTCCTGCCAGGCATAGCATGATTCTCGATTGTGACCATTGATGTGTCAAACATCTCAAAGAGCACGCTGCCCCAGCCCCACATCGAATCATCGTCCTTATCCTCATTCTTCACCGTACTGTCACCTATCGTAAACACGACAGGACAACCTGGTTTACGGGAGCTGCCGGTTATGCTATCAACTTCAGTCGGAAGCATCCAATCCTTCAGCGGGACATCGGTCAATTCCATCAAACCCTCCACTGCAGAAGCGGCATTGACCTTGGCACCGAACTCAGAAGTGTGGATGCGGTCGAGGTAGAACATGGTCTTTACCTTATCCTTACCGAAACGCTCGAATTTGCGTGCTGTAATTTCATTTAAATCGACATAGGGGACACATTCCGCCTCGGCGACCTGCTTAGCCCACAATCCGAACGTCTCGTTAACGCGGGCAATCACTGTGCTATCCTCATCGGTCCACGCACATCGCGGTGTCAATGACATTAGGATTGGATTGCCTCCCCTACTCCGCACATCATTAATGTAACGCCGCATGTATTCGCCATAAGTATATACTGTTTCTTTCTTTCCTGTCTCCTCAATCACAACATTCAGACTGTCCTTGCCGATTCCGGGGATTGAAGCACGTGCGCGTCCACTGTCATACGGACCGTTGTCATTATGTCCGAGTTCGATTATCACCCAGTCACCCGGTCTGACTCCCTTGATGACATCTCCCCACAATTTGTTATAAAATGTACGGCTGCTCATGCCGCCGAGTGCATGATTCTCAACCGTAATCTTGCTTTTATCAAAATAGTCGGGCATGAAATATCCCCACCCCCACTGACCATTCTGACCATTTCCGAGTGTGCCTGTACGCATGGTTGAGTTCCCGACAAGAAACAGCACGGGATTATCGCCCACACGCGTGGAACCCGCCACCGGACGGACCGTACGCGCCTTGTTAAGACTGTCGAGAGTATTGTCTATGACTTTATTGACATCCTCCATTGGAGAAGCAACTTTACTTTGCGCGGAGATTCCGAATGAAGCACCAATAAGAATTGTTGAAAATAATAGAATCTTTTTTTTGAAATTATAATACGTCATGGTTAATTTTATTTATATCGTCTGCATTTCATATTTTATCTCTTTGTCACCCTCCGGAATCACCGTAAGGGTCACGGGGCCTTTCGCACGCTTGGAGTGCAGGACAACCGCCGCACGACCGTTGTAGAGACTGCGCCGATTACCGATCATAGGCTCATCACTCGCCATGTCGCCGTTAACGACACCTACAATCTCCGCCGGACCTTCGACCTTGAATGTCAGTGGCATGTTGACACCTGGAACGTGACGCGATCAAGAGCGAGCGGCGCGAGGAGGGAGTTCTTCGGTTTGCCCGTGTCAGCCTTGACGGCAATGATATTGGGCTTCCCAAATCCAAGGAGGTCGGTCACATCAATTTCAAAACCGAGATAACCATAATCAGTGCCACCGACATACTTTCCGTTGAAATACACATCGCCAACAAGCATTATCCCACCGAAGTCGAGTAGCACCCTCTTGTCTTTCCATGATGGATCAGCCATGAGCGGACGGCGATACCATCCTGTCCCCATTTCTTTGAAAGCCCTCACACTCAACCGTGATTTGACATTTGCCACAGCATTGTCCATATCAGCCTTCTCATCTGCATCCGGAGCTACCCACGGCTGCGAAACCTGAAAATCGTGAGGAAGATTGACCGTCTGCCACGAACTGTCATCAAATGACATTTGTTCCGCATCGGCCACATCACCGGCCATAAAACGCCAATCGAAATTAATATTCTCGGCGGTTCGACCCTCCGCTCGTGAATATGATGGAAATAAGAACAGAAGTATAAGCACTAATGAAATGAATGACTTGTCAATCATGGCAAATTTAGTGAGTAGTCAGATTAAAACTAATGTATATGATAAGATTGGAACCAATTAAGAGGTAAGATGATCCGTTTAAATCCCTGCTTGATAGAGTCATGTGACGGAACACATTCCCTACTATCTGAAAGACAGCTCACATAAGTAAATGGAAATTTTAAAATTCAAAGTATAAAATCACAGAAGTCATTGGTTTTCTGTTTATTATACTGAATTAAAAGTTTAAATGTGGCATTTACTTATTACTATCTTTATACCATGCAGGAATATCTGCATTCAATCAGACCACCTACCCATAAAAGGCATCCACAAAAGTACATAAAATCCGTGAATATTTATGAACTTTTGCAAATTATATACGAAGAAAGAAACCCTTCGTGCCTACGCAGGTTCAACTGGCAAGTGCAAAATTAGCGATTTATTTGAAGAATTCGTCTTTAGGATAGCTGAGTAGTTACTTTGCGTGAATTTTCCATTTCTCCGTTCGATTAGATGCCGTAAGACATCTGACGACAATGGACTTACTGACACGAACAGTTCCTCCTCCTTTTTTGAAAAAGGAATTGTCAATGTCCTTTCGCTTGAAACAGGAAATAATATGGTTTTAGAGCGTTGCATCCGGATTGTCTGATATTTTCGAAACGATAAAATTATACAATAATATTAATGAGTAGATTTTGCCAAATGGGCTAAGAGGCGCGAATAACTATATGACTTTTATGAATAAGTAAAAGCCCACAACTCACCCCATAATACACCATTCTTTTTTCTACCACCCATTATGAGCGTTTACATCACAAAAATACGAAATTTTTCATTCTCTAACAAAATCAGAATGTATCTCAATCTTGGCGGTGGTGATGGAATTGAGGGTCGGATGGGTGTGGGTGAGGATGAGTGTGGCGATGGATGTCAGCTCGCTGTCTGTGACTTGGAGCGCATCCCGCAGGTCAATCACTACATCGATTCCTCCCCAGCGGGACGTGAGGTCATCGATGACCATATCTGTTTTTCCCGGTGTCAGCGGATCAAACGGATAGTATCGGAGTCCGTGCTTCTGGGCCAGAGGGGTGCATAGGCGGCTGTCGGGATGACATAGTGCCACCTGCGTGTCTATGCTGCGAAAAATCGTTGCAAGTGTCTCGATAAAATTGAATGATCCTCCGATGATGGCCACTCGCATCGGAGGGAATGAGAGCGTGAAGTCGCCGGGATTACGTCGGCTGACGGCACTGTGGACCACACGCGTCTTCGGCGCGAGCTTCCCCGCACGATATTCCTCCATTTTCTTTTCAAGATAGTTATCGGCCATAGATGTCAGTATTTTTCAGTACAAACTTACGAAATTATCTTCTATATGCCATCAGCAAGAGTGAATGATTATCGTTTTGCACTCTCACTTCCGATAAAATGACACAAGAAATTTGTAATTTTGCACCGTTGTAAAATAGTTCAGCGTCGATTATGAGAATGTCATATTTACGCCAAAGGCTCAAGCCCTGGATGCTGCCGATCGCTATGGTTGCCGGGATTGTATTCCATGATTTCATGGGGCGGATTGAGTTCATCGCCCCTTATCTGATTTTCGTAATGCTCTTCATCACGTTTTGCCGTGTGAAGCCAAACGAATTTCGCGTGACTGGCCTGTCATGGGGACTGCTTACAGTCCAGATTGTCGGAGCAATCGCAGTCTATCTGTGCCTGCTGCCGTTTGGCGAGGATGTTGCCCAGGGGACATTCATCTGCGTGTTTTGCCCGACAGCCACGGCTGCGCCCGTCATAACCGGAATGCTTGGAGGGAGTGTGCCGCGACTCGCCACATTCTCCATAATCTCCAACATCACCGTGGCCATCCTTGCCCCGATCCTGTTCACACTTATGGGAAGCGAGGCAGACATTTCATTTACAGACTCGCTCATCACCATCTCCACTAAAGTCATACCGTTGATAATCCTCCCGCTCATCCTGGCATTACTGCTGTTGAAGATCGCGCCGAAAGCACATCACAAGGTTGCCGACAAGCAGGCCGTGTCGTTCTACATCTGGGCTGTGTCGCTTTTCATCGTTGTCGGACGCGCCGTCAGCTTCGTCATGGATGAGCCTGCCGAAGCCGTCCCGGAGATGATTGTCCTGGCAATCACATCAGGCATTGTCTGCTGCGCACAGTTCTGGATAGGACGAAAAATCGGTAGAAGGTGTGGCGACAAGATAGCCGGCGCACAAGGTCTCGGGCAAAAAAACACTGTGCTTGCCATCTGGATGGCTCTCACCTATCTCCATCCCGTGTCGTCTGTTGCACCCGCCGCCTACGTGGCATGGCAGAACACCATCAATTCAGCTCAGCTCTACTTCAAGACCAAACGCGACAAATAGTGTATGATTGACAATCACTCCAATATTATTGAAACTAAAAAGTCCCAAATAACGTTAATATATCAGACAGGGTTGTGCGGGATGCCAACCCTCAATACATAATACGCATAAGTCATGGCACTCAACAGCATGTATGAGAACCTCATGGGGCTCCCACTATTCAATGGCATAAGCTACAACAGATTGTCGGAAATCATCGGCAATACACGCCTCGCATTCTCTAAATACCTTTCCGGGGAGAGAATCCTTGAGGCCGGAGACCCGTGCACACGCATGATGTTCGTCATCAGCGGCAGTGTCAGACTGACCATACGCAACAATTCCGACCGCTTCATCGTCTCGCAGACTCTCGAAGCCCCGACCGTGGTCTCCCCCGACTTCCTTTTCGGGCGCAACACGCTCTATCCCGCAACCGTCACAGCCATCGAGACTGCATCAATAATGCAGATAGAAAAAAGTGACTTCATCAACATCATCCGCTCCGATGAAGTGTGTCTTTTCAACTATCTCAACTACATCTCGACCAATGCTCAGAAAGCCATCGACGGAGTGCTCGCACTGACCTCCGGCTCGCTTGAGGAACGGATTGCATTCTGGATCATCGCCCTCACGCAACGCGATGCGAAAGATGTCGTGTTGAGCTGCCGTCAGCGCGACCTCTACGCGCTTTTCGGCGTCCAGAGGTCATCGTTCTTCAACACACTCGACAGTATGAAAGCCCGGGGACTCATTGAATACACCTCGACCGAAATCCGTGTAATCTCCCGGACAGACCTGCGGTCAGTCCTCCTGAAGTCACCCGACTGAGCATGGTTATCTTAAACGTATCTTTATGCGGGCTGTTTTGCCGATTGGCAAAACAGCCCGTAGTCAATCCGAAGTTTTGGTAAAGAGTCGCCCTATCTCACCTATCCATAGGACTAAGGAGGTTGAAAGGACAATAATCACCCAGTCGAAGAATTTCAGCGGTACGACATTGAAAAACTCACCTCCGACCGTCACAATGAATATCTGCCCGACAAAAATCACGGCAGCAATAAGGATGAACTCGCCACACGATTTCAGGTGGAAAGCACTCCGATGTGTCGAAAAAGCCCTCGCATTAAACAGATTCCAGAATTGGAGCATCACGAACGTTGTGAATATGATTGACAACTCGTAGGCACTCAGCCCCTGTCTCGTCCCGAGTCTGACATTCATCAGATCGCTGAGCGAGGTAATGTCGGCATGTTCACATACGTAGACAAGTCCGAGTACAATGACCGCAAACACCAGCCCGACACCTATGATGAAACGCCACATCGGGGCAGATATAATGAAATTCCCCCTGTCGCGAGGCTTGGCATCCATCACGGAGCGTGAAGGCGGAAGTGACGACAGAGCCATCGAAGCAAAAGTGTCCATGATCAGATTGACCCATAGCATCTGCGTCACTGTCAGCGGTGATTCCGTGCCCATGAATGCACCGACAAGCACTACCAGACAAGCCACGACGTTAACTGTCAACTGAAACAGAATGAAACGCTGGAGATTCTGATAAAGTGAACGTCCCCACATCACCGCGCGACCTATGGAGGCAAACGAGTTGTCGATAATCGTTATGTCACTCGCCTCCTTTGCCACTGAAGTCCCGTCGCCCATTGAAAGCCCCACATTTGCAGCCTTGAGTGCCGGAGCGTCATTCGTGCCGTCGCCTGTCACGGCCACCACCTGACCCTGACGTTGAAGCGACTCCACCAGTCGCTTCTTATCCATCGGACGGGCACGTGCTATTATCTTCAGATCCCTCACGCGGTCGTCAAGCTCACTGTCGGTCAGCGCGCCGAACTCAGGACCGGTGATGATGTTGCGGTCATCGTCACCATCTGTCCAAAGACCAATCTGACGCCCGATCTCACGCGCTGTCGCGGGAGTGTCGCCGGTGACAATTTTGATGGCAATCCCTGCGTCAATACACTCACGGATGGCATCCGGGACTTCCGCACGCACCGGATCGGCGATAGCGACTACACCAATGAACTCAATCCCGCTTGCATCAACGACCTCCTCTCCTATCCCGGTTTCACCCGAAGGGAGAATGCAGGTGGCGAAGCCAAGTGTGCGCATTGCCTTGTCTTGATAGCCAAGCAATTTCTCATTTATCTCCGAACGGTTCACATTGCCACTCACCGTGTCCGACATGGCAAGCACAATCTCAGGCGCACCTTTGATGAAAAGACGTTCCCTGCCATCAGGCGTAGCAATGACAGTCGCCATATATTTTCGTTCGGTTGTAAACGGCAATTCACGCACGACCTTCGCACCCTCTCGCAGCCTCCTGTAATCAACACCATTATCGCGCAGCCACAGAAGCAATGCACCCTCAGTCGGATTGCCGAGCACCGACGGACGCTCCGGATTGGAGAGGTCGAGCTGTGCCGTCGAATTGACAGCAATCGCGGTCTCAATCAGACGGCTCTCATCATTGTCGGTCAGTTTCTGCGATGGCAGGGCGTAGAAATCCGTGTCAGCCACGCGCATCTGATTTTGAGTCAACGTACCCGTCTTGTCCGTACAAATCACTGTCGTAGCTCCCATGGTCTCACATGCATGCATCTTGCGCACGAGGTTGTTTGTGCGCAGCATACGGCGCATACTGTAAGCGAGACTCAAGGTGACAGCCATAGGCAATCCCTCCGGCACTGACACCACGACAAGCGTCACGGCTATCATGATACTCTGCAAGAAATATGCTATGAACTGCAGCCAGTCGAGTTGTCCGTTTTCAAGAAAATACATGACGATTCTGCCCACAATCACCGCACCGCCTATCAAGTAGCTACCCTTGGTGACGAGTGCGCCGAGGCGTTCAAGCTGCTCGGTCAGCGGGGTCTTGGTGCCGTCGTCGATATGGGCAGCCTCATAGACCTTACCGTTTTCCGTCGCATCGCCCACCGCAAAGACTTCAGCTATGCCATGACCCTCCATGACCCGCGTACCGCGCATCACATGGTTTGACGGAAACGTTGCTTCCGGATCAAAATGCTCCGGATCTGTGGTCTTCGAGGCCATAGGCTCGCCCGTCAGTGTCGATTCATCGACATTGAGCTGTGTTGACTCAAGCAATTGGGCATCGGCAGGGATTTCCTGGCCCGTGTTCAGGATGATTATATCTCCGACCACCACATCTTTCTTCGAGATTTCGGTCGGGTTGCCGTCGCGGATCACCTGGACAGGTTCATCGTCGTTCACCTGATTCAGAATCTTAAATTCATCCTCAGCCTTTTTCTCAAAATAAAAAGAGAGTCCGGTGGCAAGAAATATAGCCATGAATATTCCCGCCGGCTCAAAGAATACGGTGGCGTCTTGCCCGAGTGAGAAAAATTCATAGCATGATATACATATCGACAGCACACCCGCTGTCAGCAACACAATGATCAGCGGATCTTTGAATTTTTCCAGAAACAATCGCCACAGTGACTCCTCTGCCGGAGGCGTGAGGACATTAGCACCGTGCAAACGGCGGCTCTCCTCCACCTGCTGCCGGGTCAGACCCATACGGGATACCATATTCTTTGTCATGATTGATGATATGAATTTTGCAGCCACAAAAGTATCACATTAATATGTAACATGCAAATCCACTTCAAGCCATACAGGTGGAAACAGCACGGTACGCATAGCTCTGCGGGCAAAAAAATAACTTGGAAAAACAGTTCCCAAGTTATTTTTTGTCTAATGATATGTAATCATCACGCTTTGAGAGGTGCATCCTCTGTTTTCTTACCCAGGATCTGCGTGAGCAGGAAACCGACAAAGAATATGAGCAGAGTGCTGACAACGATACTCAAATTGATATGCACAAACTGCGGGATTCCCCACCAATCGGTGAGCTTGGTCTGGAGTGCGATGAGAATGAGTGACGCAACGCCGATGACCACACCCGGAACGACATGATATTTCTTGGCCTTCGGGCAAAGATATGCGAGAAGGAACATGCCCAGCACACCGCCCGAACATACGCTGCTCAACGCCCACCATGCATCAAGTGCATTATCAACAAGGAGGAAACAGAGGGCAACTCCGATTCCAAGAACTCCGACAGCCACACTCGCAAGACGAAGCACTATGACCTTGCGCTCATCGCTCGCATTGGGGAAGAAATGTGAGTAGAAGTCGGTCAGAACGATTGTGCCTGACGAAGTCACGCTCGTGGCCACCGTACTCATGCCCGCACAGAAAATGGATGCAATCAGCAAGCCGACGAGTCCGATGGGAAGCTCATTGATGATGAAGTAGGGAAACACATAGTCACTCTTTATCCCCTCCGGGAGCGCACCCGGATGCACCTGATAGAAAGCGAAAAGACATGAACCGATCAGAAACAGTATGAGATTGACAGGCAGTGTCAGCAGTGAACCCCAGAACGCGCTTTTGCGCGCCTCGCTCAGCGAGGGTGCGGCGCAGTAACGCTGAGTGTAGCTCTGATCGATTGCAAAGTTATTGAGGTTGGTAAACATGCCATAGATGAGACACACCCAGAAGGTACTCTCCACGAGGCTGTCGCCGAAACTTCCGAGAGAGAATTTATTGTTCTCCATGCAGATTTTCAACGCCTGACCCAGTCCCTCAGGCATTCCGTTGAGCAACATGAACAGACATATGACAGCACCGACTATCAGGATTGCTCCCTGCAGTGCCTCAGTCCATATCACCGATTTCAGACCACCTTTCTGACTGTAAAGTATGATGCCTATGCCGGTAAACGTAACCACAAGCGGTATGCTCCACCCCATCAGCACATTCATCGGCACCGCGAGGAGGAAAAGGATTGCACCTGAACGGCAAACCTGAGTGAAAAGATAGAAAACTGACGCGTAAAGCCTTGCCCAACGTCCAAAACGCTTCTCGAAGAAACTGTATGCACTGATGCTGCCAAGCGAACGGTAGAACGGGACAAAATACCTCATGGCAAGCAATCCGGCCGGAAGAATTGAAATGGTGAATACAAATGCATTCCAGTTGCCCATGAAAGCGGACGAACAATAACCCAGGAATGAGATTGAGCTGCAGAATGACGCGAAAATGGAGAGTCCGACCACCCAACCCGGCACTTTGCCGCCGCCACGGGTGAACTCCTCGCTGCTCTGCTTCTTACGACCAAAAAGATAACCGAACATAATCGTGCCCACCGTAAAAATAAGGAACACGATAAGGTCAACAATATTCATGATATGAGATGTAGGGATAATATATGAAAACCTGCCGTTAAGTCAATGGATTTTTCAACGAGACAGATGACAGATAAATGATAAGGAGAGAGAAGAATGAGCTGTAATTCTTGGAAACTGTTCCAATCAGTATCACTCCAATCAGAAAATCAGCTTGCCATCCTTGATGGGAAGACGGTCAAGGGCTTCCTGAATCTTACGGCGTTCAGGCTCGTTGAACTTGTGGAACGGAGCTGCAACGAAATCGTCCTTGATGACACCGAGAAGCGAACATGCACACTTCAGACCCTTCAGATAGCTTGAACCATGCTTGCCCACACTATAAATTGAAGTGCTGATCTGCATGATGATCTGCTGGAGACGCCAAACTTCCTGCACATTACCAGCCTTGGCGGCATTATACATGGCAACATAAAGTTCAGGGAACATGTTGGCACCGCCATTGATGCCGCCATTGGCTCCGAGGAGCACACATTCGCCTGTCACTTCCTCCGGACCCATGAGGAGCGAGAAGTCGGGACGATCCTTCATCGTATACATCACTGACTGGAAATACGGGATGTTGGCTGAACTGTCCTTGAAGCCCACCACCTTTTCATTCTCGGCAATACGGTGGATTGTGGCAGGTGAGAAGTTCACCTTGACATGGCTCGGCATATTGTAGAGGAAAAGCGGGAGGGGAAGCTGAGGAATCATGTCCTCATAGAACTCTGCAAGTTCAGGCTGCCCGGTAGCGAAATAGTAAGGCGCGGCACTGACGACAGCCGATGCACCACACTCGGCAGCGACATTGGCAAGATTTACGCTCTCGACAATGGAGGTGTCGGTTATACATACCAACACGGGAAGGCGGCCGGCATTGATACGGCAAGTCTCCTTTATCATCTCCTTGCGAAGACGATAGCTGAGGCTCTGCTCCTCACCGGTCGTACCGAGGATGAATAGACCGTGTACACCGCCTGCTATGAGGTGTTCGATAAGATTTTCAAGGCTGGCTACATCAAGTGTGTCATTGCCAAGAAGCGGAGTGACCAACGGGGGGATGATTCCGCTGAGGGGTGATTTAAAGGTTGTGTTCATAATAGAAATGCTATTTGCGTATATGCTTGCAAAAGTAACAAATTCTTGCGGTCAATACAAGAAGTACCTGATTATTCTAAGAGGGTGTTGGCAAAAAATGCGTAACTTTGCATCGCCTCACAATTAAAATGTCATCAAAACAGCCTTCATTATGGAAATGAATGAAAATATAAAACTTGACACCGTCGAAGAAGCGATTGCAGACATACGTGACGGAAAATTCGTCATCGTGGTCGATGATGAAGACCGTGAGAATGAGGGCGACCTCATCATTGCCGCCGAAAAAATCACTCCCGGACAGGTCAATTTCATGCTCAAACATGCACGCGGAGTACTGTGCGTACCCCTCACATCCGCCAGGTGCAGAGAACTGCATCTCGACAGACAGGTTGACTGCAACACCTCCATTCACGGGACACCCTTCACCGTCACCGTTGACAAGCTCGACGGCTGCACGACGGGAGTCAGTGCCCACGACCGCGCCGCGACTATCAATGCTCTTGCCGACCCCGGATCGACCGCCGAAACTTTCGGGCGACCGGGACACATCAACCCGCTCTATGCTGATGACAAAGGTGTGCTCGGACGCTCAGGACATACGGAGGCAGCCGTTGACCTCGCACGTCTCGCCGGCCTGCAGCCGGCAGGTGTCCTCATGGAAGTCATGAACGATGACGGCACAATGGCCCGTCTGCCGCAGCTCAGAAAATTTGCCGACGAGTGGGGCATGAAACTCATCTCGATTGCCGACATGATCGCCTACCGATCAAAACCGGAAGGCTCTAAATAGCCCCCCGGCACAGCAGTAACCGTAAAAAAAAGCCACAAGAGGGATTCTGATTTTCACGTCAGAATCCCTCTTGTGGTTTTTTACCTCCGTGACGGGAGTGTGGTCAAAGCCACATCCCATCACTTGGAGTATATATCTTTATCCGTTGGACAGCGTGATGAACACGAGACCGACAATAAAGAGGATGAACATTGCTGCGATAAGTCCGTAAGTCCCCTTCGGAGCACCCTTGAACTCTTTCCATACCCAAACGCCCCAGATCATAGCCACGATAGGAGCAGCATTGCTGAGTGCGTAGGAGATGGCAGGATTGGCTGCGCCGGAACCCATGAAACTGATGAGCATACCGCCCATCCAGATAAGTCCGCCGAGCATACCGATAAGGTGGGTGCGCGTGCTGCCTGCGAGATAGTCCTTGAATGAAGTCTTGCTTCCCTCAAAAGGATGACGCATGACGAAGGTGTTGAATATCGGAGTGGTCACGAGCACACCAAGCGCGAAGAAGAACACGCCGGTGTAGGGTGCCAGCGTTCCGGTACCGCCATTGACATACATCGGGTCAAGCGATTTCACCACGAGTCCGTAGAAGAAAATCAGACCGATTCCGGAGATGACAGCGAGCACAATACCCTTTGTCGGGGTCTGTCTGCGAGAAGTGGACAGTTTGCCGTAGGCCTTGGCACAGAAATATATCGCAAGGATGATTATCACCACGCCAATCCACAGCAACGCCTGATTGCCTGGATAAGCATTTCCGGTCAAGAGGACGAGGATATAGTTGAAGATGATACCACCAATCCAACCAAGTCCGCCGCCTATCGGGAAACCGACAGACATACCGGCAATGGCGATGGCCGCCGTCAGAAAGATGTTGGCAAAATTCCAGACAATGCCACCGAGCATCGCACACCCGGCACTCGTCCAGTCGAGATGCGAGATGTCACCGATAAAGGTGGAACCGCCAAGCACCAGCGCACCGATGAGAGCTGTGAGGAACACACCGAACGTGAAGTCCCAGTAGAAAAGCTCAAAGCTCCACTTGGGAGTGGCCACGAGCTTCTGGGTGTTGGCCCATGAACCCCAGCAGATGCAGCAGATGCAGCAGCAGATGATGGCAAGTATGTAGTTATGTACAAGTATCATGAACAAGTCATTTTAGATCATTCATGCACATACAGATCCCAGCCGAGGTAAGTCTCGATAGCCTCACGGAGAATGTCAACCACATCGGTGCGCACCATTGCAACGTGGTGCTCAAATCCGTTCTTGCAGATGAACTTCATGAGCTTCTGGAGATTGTCAACCTTTGTAACTGCGATGCAACCGTCCATTCCGTAGGGATCGGCTGTGATCTCACCCTTGCCAAGATATGCCTTGATTTCGCCGGCAGTGTCGTCGGTTGAGATGCGGAAGAAAGTGAAGTCACCGGGGGCAGCTTTTGCATAGACAGCACCGAATGTGTTGATCTTTCCGAGAGTACGGCCAAGCACGCCCAGAGGACCGAGCTTCAGGTCATCCTTCATGAAGCTCTTGGGAGCATTGCCACAGTGTGTGCAGACACAGCAGTTGCGGTCCTCGGCAAAGTTGTTGTTCCAGTCGAGGAGTGTGGATGCCTCCTTTGAAGCGAGCATAAGGGCATACATTGACACTGCGCCTGCGATATCTGTCTCACATGCACAGGGGATGAGCTTATCGCCGAGCATACTCATGGTGACACATGCTGCGCAACCATAGTTCTGTTCGAGTGAATCCCAGCACTGGATGGCACAAGCATCGACCTCGTTAGCCTCGATCCAATCCTCGACAGCAAGACCGAACTTGGCCTGCAGCGGGAGTTTCTCGCGATAGTTCTCGGGGACAGTTGCGTAGGCTGAGATTGCCTCCATCTTCTTTGCGAGACGCGGGTCATTGTCGTCGATACGGCGGGCGTTCTCAAGAATCTCACTGAGGTCAACAGGCACAACGGTTATACCGCTTGCCTGAAGGAGTTTCTCGCTCACGCGGCAAGTGTTGAAACCGAGGGGACGGGTACCGATCTGACCGATGCGGCAGTGGGTGAGCTTCTTGACAACGCGGCATATTGCAGCGAAGCGGTTGATGTCCTGCATCAGCAGCGGACTGTTGATGGAATAGGTGTGGAGAGTGGTGTCAGTGAACGGAATGCCGTACTGATAGAGGTTGTTGCACACGGAAATCTTACCGCAGAAAGCGTCACGGCGGCTGTCGAGGTCAACCTTATCGTTCTCGTCGTCACAAGCCTGCACGAGCACGGGGACGTTGAGTTCGGCACGGCTGATGGCATTGATGATACCGATTTCGAAACCGAAGTTGGGGAGGGAAACGATGATACCGTCAATGTCGTCGCGGTATTTGCGGAAAAGCTCGGCGCATTTCTTTCCGTCTTCGAGTGTCTCCATCGAGCCGTCGGTAGGAGTGTCCGAAGGATCGAGAATCACATAACCGTAGCCGGCTTTTTCGAGATCTGAGAGGAGTGTCTTGCGGACATCAATAGCAAGGTCGGAATTGAAGTAGGCACGAGTACCGATGATGATACCGAATGTCTCTTTTCCGTTGATAGCATCTTTTTTCATTACTGTAGTTTTTGTTATTAAATTTAAAGATAAGAATTATACGAAATTTCAAAGTCACATATATACATCCTTCAGCGATGGTTCACGAGGCTGACGGCATTGCACCATCCTGCATAAAGTGCGTCGTCCCTTTCAGGATCCGCCTTCGGGAGGATGACATCGTCATTGGTGCGCAGGGCGGCCACCTGATCGAGATCTGACCACACGCCGCGCGCAAGGCCGTTCATGATCACAGCTCCGAAAGCCGAGGCTTCCTCTATGTCGGCACGGTTGACGGGAACGTTGAGCATGTTGGCCTGGAATTGCATGAGATAGTTGTTTTTGGTCGGTCCGCCGTCAACACGCAGCTCGGAGAGGGTGATGTCGGCCTTCCCGGTCATCGTATCTATCAGATCCCTGATCTGGAAAGCGATGGCGTCGAGGGCGGCACGGCAGACGTGACCTTTGCCGGTCGAGAGCGTCATGCCGACGATTGCAGCCTTGGCCGCAGAATTCCACCACGGCGCACCGAGACCGGCAAAAGCCGGAACGAAATATACGCTGCCATTGTCAGGCACGCTGAGGGCGAATTTTTCCACCTCCGAGGGTGAGTTGATGAGCTGCAGCTTATCAGTCAACCACTTGATGGTAGCTCCAGTGCAGTGGATATTGCCCTCGAAAGCATAATGCACCTTGCCGAGTGCGGCAAACCCGATTGAAGTGACGAGACCGTCAGGTGCGATCAACGGATCAAAGCCGATATTGACCATCACGGATGAGCCGGTACCGTACGTGGCTTTACCCATTCCGCGTTTGAAGCACATCTGACCCACGAGCGCGCCATGAGAGTCGCCTATTGCACCCGCGATGGTGATAGGTTTCTCGAAAAGTCCGCCGATTGTCGTCTCTCCGAACTTTGAATCGGACGGCATTGCTTTGGGGAGCATGGTGCGGGGAATGCCGTAGATGGAAAGAAGCTCATCATCCCAGTCAAGGGTGTGGATGTTGAACAACTGCGTGCGCGAAGCATTTGTGTAGTCGCAGGCATGTACCTTACCGTCAGTCAGTTTCCATATAAGCCATGACTCCATAGTGCCCATAAGCAGATCGCCTGCCTTGGCCTGCTCGTCAGCACCCTTGACGTTGTCGAGAATCCACTTCACGCCACTCGCCGAGAAGAAGGGATCGATCATCAGTCCGCTCTTTGCCTTGACTGTCGGCTCATGACCGGCCTTGCGCAGCTTATCGCAGAGTTCAGCCCCACGCTGACACTGCCAGACCACGGCATTGTAAACCGGAAGACCGGTATGCTTGTTCCACACCACTACCGTCTCGCGCTGGTTCGTGATGGCAAGTGAATATTCGTTGCTGTCAAGCTCGCGTCCGTTCATTAGGTCAGCGATGGCAGCGAGTACGTTGTTATATATCTCAATGGGGTCATGCTCGACCCACATGGGTGCAGGATAGTACTGCTTATGTTCGATGTTAGTTCTATTGACCAGTTTGAAATTTTCAAAAAGCATGGCTTTTGTAGCCGACGTGCTTTGGTCAATGGCGATAATCTTATTGTTATTCATGATATTAGGGAACGATTTGATTTTTATTGATATTGTGGCGGTTAAGGGGCGTAGGGACATGCCTTTGGCATGTTGAATGGGTGTCGCCTGTATGACGGCTCAAATTTTTTCAAACATGCGCTGTTTTCAACATGGGCTGTTTTCAACATGGGCTGTTTTTTTGCGAACATGCCAAAGGCATGTCCCTACGGGCGTTGTATATGCAGTTTTGCCAACAAATTATTTACCGTTTCGCCAATAAATTACTTAAATTCGAGGGCGACACGGACTATACCGTCGGCATTGAGGCCGTAGTGCGCGAATATTTCAGGCGAAGTGCCGTGAACCACATCCTCGTCAGGAATACCGAGAATCTTGACCGGGACAGGATTTTCAGCAATGGTCTCTGTCACAGCCGCGCCGAGTCCGCCGTAACGGCTATGCTCCTCAACGGTTATGATACGTCCGGTTTCACGGGCAGCCTTGAGGATAGCTTCCTCGTCAAGAGGTTTCACGAATGCCATGTCGAGGACACGCGCATTGATACCCTTCTCACGCAGACGGAGACCGGCCTGATATGCATGATAGACAGTCTCGCCGGTTGCAATGATGGTCAGATCATTACCATCAAGGAGGGTATTGGCCTTTCCGAACTCGAAGTCAAAGTCATCATTCTCATACACGTCGGGGACAGCCGCACGACCTACGCGGACATACACCGGTTCGGGACGATTGACAAGCATTTTCACGAGCTTGCGGGTCTGACGTGCATCGCAGGGCAGCACGACGTTCATGCCGGGGAACGTGCGGAGAACGGCTATGTCGTGAAGACTATGGTGAGTTGCACCAAGCGCACCGTAGGCCACACCGCCACTCACGCCGAGAATCTTGACATTGGTGCGGTTGTATGCCACATCGACCTTTACCTGCTCAAGACTGCGTGCCACGTAGAAACATGCAGGGCCGCAGACGTAGGCCTTCTTGCCGCTGTGGGCAAGACCGGCAGAGATGCCGACCGCATTCTGCTCAGCGATACCACACTCCACGAACTGCTCCGGCAGCTCCTTGGCAAAATCGCCGAGAGTGACCGAGCCACGGGCATCAGTAGTGACAGCTACTATTTCCTTATCGATACGTGCTAATTCAAGCAATGTATCTGTAAACGCTTTTCTGCAGGCAATCATTTCTTCATTTCATTATTGATTCGACATTCAATCTCGCTAATCGCTGTGCGATACTGCTCCTCGTCAGGCATACCGTGATGCCATTTTGCGACATTCTCCATGTAGGATACTCCCTTACCCTTGGTGGTCTCCGATATGATCAGATGCGGTTTGCCACAGTTGAAATCAAGGGCATGGAGAGCTGCGGCAATGGCATTCACATCATCACCATTGACTGTCATGACATCCCAGCCGAATGCGGTCCAACGCTCGGTGATGTTCTCTATTGACATCACATCCTCCGTGTTGCCGCTTATCTGAAGGTGATTGCGGTCAATTATGGCCACAAGATTGTCAAGTTTGTAGTGACTGCCCGACATTGCGGCCTCATAGATAGAGCCTTCGCCCTGCTCGCCGTCACCCATCAGTACGTATGTCTTGTAGGACTTGCCATCCATCTTGGCGGCGATAGCCATACCGACACCGATGGAAAGACCATGTCCGAGCGCGCCGGAACTTACCTCGATACCGGGGACTTCGATGGTTGGATGACCTGAAAGGATTGAGCCGAACTTACCGAGAGTGTCGGTCAACTCCTTAGGGAAGTAGCCTTTGGACTCCAACGTCACATAGAGAGCCTCAACGCAGTGACCTTTGCTCAGGATGAAACGATCGCGGTCGGGATCGTCGGGATGAGCCGGGTCAACATTCATGACATCAAAATAAAGTGCCGTAAGAGCATTCAGGCAGGAAAGATCACCTCCGATATGTCCGGCCTTCGCATTATAGACAACCTCAATGAGACGACGGCGATTGATCTCCGACTGTAGTTTTAATTCATGGTTAGTCATATATGTATGAACTTATAGGGTGTTACATGGTTTGTATTGTTGTTCACGGTCTTTGGACGCAATGGCACTCAATGTGCCAATCAGTCCGACATCTGATTGCAAATGTACAACAAAACAATGATAATAATACTGCGATAATACAAAAATTTTTGTAACAATCAGAGAACAATCAATGTCCGTTGAAGAACACGTAGAGACCTATCATCACGACAGCCAGAGCAATCCATGCAACCGTGACACCCACCGACATCTCGTTCTTAATGACAGTCATAGATGTACGCTCGGCATTGGCCTTGTCCATGAAACTGATTGCGACCATTGTCAGAATCAGCACCACGAATATCAGGAATGAAAGCATCATGAAGTGGATATGGTCAGTGGCATTGGGTATTATCCACAGGTAAAGAATGCCGCAACCGATACTGAAAATCGTGCCGAAAGTCAGGATGACGTTTGCGGCAAGCGTCGTGCAGCGTTTCCAGAACACTCCCATCACAAACACAGCCGCCATCGGCGGGGCGATGAAGCTCAACACGGACTGGAACACATTGAAAAGGTCCATACCCTTGATATTGTCAACGGCAATAGTGATGACCACCGAAACGAGCGCACCGACGACGGTCACAATATGGCCCGTGCGCACAATTTCCTGCGGAGTGGCATTAGTGCGTATGTTTTTGACGTATATATCCATCGTGAACACCGTACTGAGGGCGTTGAGGGCGGAACCGATCGTGCTGATGAGAGCGGCGGTAAGCACTGCGACAACGAGACCCACCATGCCGGAAGGGAAAAGGCTTGTGACAAGAGTCATGTAGGCATGGTCAGGCTCAACCATTGCATCGCCGAAGAAACCTTTTTTCCACAATGCGAAACATACGACACCGGGGATGATATAGATGGCAACATCAAGAATCTTGAGCCAACCGGTGAAATTCGCACCCTTCTGACCCTCGTTGAGATTACGGGCGGCAAGAACCGGCTGCACCATTGACTGATCCGTACACCAGAACCACAGACCGGAGATGGGGTAACCGAGAAGAATCGGAAGCCACGGGAAATCCTTATCGTCATTCGGCTGGAAAAGATTCCAATAGTGAGAGGGGACAACGCTCGAATCAGCCAACGTGCTGATTCCTCCAACCACAGAGTGGTCGCCGAGATGCCATATACCGAGAATGGTCAGCGTAGCGGACACGACAATGAGAAGCACCATCTGATAGACATTCGTGTAGGCTATGGCTTTCAGACCGCCCAAAATAGTGAAGAACGCCGAGATTGCAAGAAGTATGAAAGCCGATAGCCACATCGGAACTCCGAAAATCTGCCGGATGATGATACCACCGGCAAAAAGAGTAAGCGCAAGCCATGAGATGAGGACTGTCACAATGGTATACCACGCGAGCATGTTGCGTGTCGATTCCCCGAAACGCTTTCCCATAAATTCAGGCAAAGTGGTGATCTTTTCGCCAAGATAGCGCGGTGCAAACACGAAAGCAAGGAGTGCGATGAACACAAATGCGTACCATGCATAATTGCCAGAGACAATTCCGGCTGCAAAACCGGCACTCGCAGAGGCGATGAGCATTGACGGCCCGACATTGGTACCCCACATGGAGAAGCCTATGTGGTGCCATCTGAGGGAATTGCCCGCAAGAAACTTGTGGGCACCTTTTTTGGTCTTGGAACTGGCCCACAAGCCAATCGCAAGCAAGACCACGAAGTATGCGATAAGGACCACCCAGTCCGTTGACCGCATTGATAAATCATTCATGATTAATTAGATTTAGGAAATAAAAAGTTAGAAAATTCAATAATATGATGTCGAGGGAAGCGCAGTGTCGCGTGTGTTTCCTGTCGTACACACACGACACTGTGCGCCCGATACGTTACTGTCATTCAGCACCAACAAGACGGCGGGCGAGTGCAACGGCCGTATTGGCATTGTCGCTGTAACCGTCCGCACCGATTTCGTCGGCGAAACTTTGGCTCACGGGCGCACCGCCAACCATGATTTTCACCTTGTCGCGCAGCCCGGCAGCCTCGATTGCCTCAATGACATCCTTCATGTAGGTCATCGTCGTAGTCAGAAGCGCGCTCATGCAGAGTATGTCAGCCTCGCTCTTGCGGACTTCATCAACAAAAGTTTCAGCGGGGACATCTATGCCAATGTTTATCACCTCAAAGCCACAGCCCTCAAGCATGGAGGCCACAAGATTCTTTCCGATGTCATGGAGGTCGCCCTTGACCGTTCCGATGACAACCTTGCCGAGAGTCGAGGCATTTCCGCCTGCCATCATCGGTTTTAGCAGTTCGAGAGCAGCCTTCATGGCGCGTCCGGCCATCAAGAGCTGCGGCACGAATGCCTTGCCATCCTGAAAACGCTGACCGACCTCACTCATGGCGCGTATCATCTGATTGTTGATAATGTCCTGCGGAGCCTCGCCTCGGTCCAATGCACGGCGGGTGGCGGCAGCCGCATCATTTCCTTTACCTGCCACGATGGCATCGAAGACTCCATCGTCAACAGCCGGAGCTTCATCGGTTTTTTCAACCGGAGCACAGCACTCACATTCCGCACCGTGAACCACGGGGACTACCTTGCGGTAATTCCTATCTGACACGGAAGGTGCTTCCTCCTGGCCGTCACTTTCTGGCTGCACTGCGACATCAGCTCTTGCACCCGGACGGTGAGGCGACATGAACAAACCTTTGACCGGCTCGGCAATCTCGGCAAGCCGGTGGATATGAGCGTCGGTCGTGCCGCAGCAACCACCTATTATATTCACAACATGACCGTCGAGAAGCGGCCACATCTCTCGCTGAAGTGTGACATCCGAGAGTGAATAGCTGCCATCCTCGGCGGGGAATCCGGCATTGGGATAGACACTTACAAGATAATCCGTATCCTCGCCCAATTTGACAAGCAGCGGAATCATCGCCGACAGATCCGTGACGCAATTTATTCCGACTGAAAGGACCGGACAATCCTTAATCTCCTTGATGAAGTCAAGAATCGACTGGCCGAGCATATTATGACCGTCGGAAGTCCTGACTGCGAAACTCAACATCACCGGAAGCACCTTGCCGGCCTTGCGCATCGCTGCAACAGCACCGTTGACAGCAGCCTCGGCATTCTTGACATCAAAAATTGTCTCAATCAGTATCGCGTCAACCTTACCCTCGATGAGAGCCGAGGCCTGTTCCTCGTAGGCGTGGAGAAGAATATCGTAGTTGAACGTGGTCCAACCGGGCTGGACGCTCTCCGATGTCAGTGAGCAAGTCTTGGCTGTCGGACCTATCGAACCGGCGACAAAACGCGGTTTCGACGGATTCTGTCGCGTGTACTCATCAGCAAGTTCTCTCGCTATGCCACATGCCGCAAGATTTATCTCGCGGCTGAGCCCCTCAAGGCGGAAGTCGGCCATGGAGATGCGCTGGGCGTTGAACGTATTGGTGGTTATGATGTCAGCGCCCGCATCAAGGTATTTACGATGAATTTCACGCACGACATCAGGACGCGTGAGCGAAAGGAGATCGTTATTGCCACGGAGCGAGCAGTCATGCGAGGCGAAACGCTCGCCACGGAAATCATCCTCAGTCAGTTTATAGGATTGAATCATCGTGCCCATGGCACCATCGAGGACGAGGACTTTGCCCTCGGTCGCTTTCACGAGCGGGGAATTCACGTCAAGTTCAAGAGCCTCCATCGCCGGGGTCTTTTTCTCCGCCTCAGCCTCTCTCTCGATTTTTTCAATTATGCGGTTGACCTCGGCATCCGCATCAAACGTCCCGGCATCGGCAGACATGATTGTGATCACGTCCGATTCCTCTCGGGTGATGGCCGGACGATAGCGGTATTCCTCGACAATCTTCATTGCCTGCTCGACCTCATCCTCATTGTGGAAATCCATCTCAAGATGCACACCGTTGCCACCGATATTGTCAAGCAAGGGCTTGAGTTCGTCGAGCGTCACCCAACATGCCATTATGCTCTTACCGCCATCAAGAATGCGGCGGTATAGGTCATACCACTTCGGCGAACCACCTTGCGGCTCTCCGACACCGGGAGTCCACTGGATGGCATTGAGTTCCTCCACCTCAAGGAGCGCGGGAAGATGATGGAGCGCACCGACACCGTCGAGGTGATAGAGCGTATAGTCAATTTTCTGACACTGCTCGCGGATGAAGGGCTGGACAAATCGTCTGTAATCCTCGACGCTGATCATCGTCGAGATGTCGCTCTGCAGTTTCGACATGCGCCCGGGAGCCCAGGAGGAGAAATAGCAGAAAGCCATCTCGTCGCCCTCGCGGATGATGTCGTAGAGTTCATCGTAGACCTTGAAATAGATGTCGTTGATCTGCTGCATCTGCCGTTCGAGGACTTCAGGCTGCATGACGGTGTCGAGAAGCACCTTGTCAGTACCTTTCATTGCCGCAAGGACATCAAGACCCTCCATGAGATCGGGCATACCGACATAGTAGTGACCTGCGGCCTTTGCCTTGCAGGCTTTCAGGAGTTCCTTGTGGAGAAGCCAGTTGGGATGATTCTCATCAAACTTAATATCGTCGGTGTAATTTGGGTCAGGATGAATCCATATCGTGTCAGGTCCACCCTCGAACACACCGCCGAGGATGGCTGCAAGCGAACCCGGGCCAAGCTGGGTGTTTGCGACAGGGAGCATGTCGGCTTTCAGCGAACTGTGGGCCACATACCAATCGAGATAATCGGCACGCCACTTGGGGTCGAACCATTTCTGATTGAGATCCTTCGGGTCAGCGGGCATTGGCACATCGGCATGAGGCTTCACACCGTTCTGAAAGTGCTCCCACATATTGAGCACGATGCCTTTATGATTCCACCAATCGATGTAGTGCTGTTTGGTTTCCTCAAGATTCTCTTTCCAGGTATTCATTTATAAAGGGGTATAAAGAGAGATTAAAATCAGTCATTAAACAATTTTTCGTTCCAGATGCCCTTGAAATCGCCATCCACACGGATTGTGACCGTCTTCGAGAGATCCATATCGTCAGTACACTCAACCGCTTCGGGGTAGAATGGGATTTCAGTTCCATACTTCGCATAGACTGGCATATCCTCAAGAGGCACTTCAACATCTTTCAGCCAGCGCGCACCGTCGAGTACCTCGCCGGTGAAGAAATTGACCCATTTCCCCTCAGGGAGATAGATGTCGCGCCGATTCTCAGAGTTCATGACAGGCGCAACGAGGAAACTGTCGCCAAAATAATACTGGTCATCGATGTGACGGCATGTCGGATCATCAAGATTGCGGAATATCATGGCCTGAAGAAGTGTAGATCCGCTCACGGTCGCACGCTCACTCTCGGCATATATATAAGGTATAAGCGCGTAGCGCAGTTTCCACCACTTCTTGACAATCGGAGCGATTGCGGGGTAGAACCACGGCTCGCGCTTGTTGGTACCATGGTAGCGGATGTGTGACGTGAACACTCCGAACTGAGTCCAGCGGACATAAACGTCATCACGAACCACCGAGTTCATGAAGTTGGGCAGAGTATGGAAGCCCGGCACATCGTGGCTCCAGAAAGCGAAGCCGGAAAGTCCGAAATGCAGACCGCCTTTCAGCGAACCGGCCATGCCGTCCCATGAACTGCATGAGTCGCCGCCCCAGTGGAGAGGATAGCGTTGACAGCCCGCCCATGCAGCACGCGCCCAGACTATGCCGTCGCCGGTCACGTCCTTAGTCACCTCGTAGGCGGCTTTCTGATAGAGCAGAGCATAGAGATTGTTGAGAAGTTCCGGCTTCATGCCCTTATAGACTGCGTCCATGTGGATATTTTCTCCAAAATCGGTCTTTATGCAGGCAACGCCCATGTCAAGCAGATTTCTGAGCAAACCCTTGTACCATTCGGTAGCGGCAGGATAGGTGAAATCAATCGTGCCGGCATAATCGAGAGCGGAGAAGTTTGAGCCTTCCGATTCCTGCACCTTCGTCAGATGGCCGATATAGCAATTTTCACGTGCCTCGTCAATCTGCTCCGCATCCACTGCCACATATGGTAACTGCCAGAGCGACACTCTGAAGCCTTTTTCTTTCAGGCCGCGCAGGAAGGCCTCCGGATCGGGGAAACGCTCGGGATTGAACTTCCATTCGCAGAGCCAGTCGGTGCGGAACCACCCGGTGTCGAGGTGGATGACATCACAGGGATAATGCTCGTCGCGGAGACGGTCGCAGATTTCCTCCACCTCATCGGCACTGAAATAAGTCATTCGGCTCATCCACACGCCAAAACTCCATAACGGGGGGAGCGAGGGATAGCCGGTCAGATCGCGGTAGCCACGGATGATTTCTTCAATCGTATCACCTCCAATGACAAACGCATCGACAAGCGGCTGCTCGCTCAGGAACTGTACGGAGCGGGTGGAATGTCCGGCAAGCGACAGCTTGCAGTGGGATGTGGTGTGGTAGAATGTTCCATAAAGGCGGCTCGACACGTAGAACGGTATGTTTTTATATGTACGGCGATTATTGACACCCTGTCCGTCCTGATTTTTCAGGAAGAAAGTCTGACCGCTGAGGTCCATCTTGGCAAAACGTTCGCCCGTTCCACCGAAACATTCATCGGGCTTACACTCAAATGAGAGAGTTGCGCGCTCCTTCTGTCCGTCAAGTTTGCAGTAGGCGAGCGGAAGCGCATCGTAGCGTGGAGGCGAGAAATGGTCGTAGGCGGCAAGACGGATCTCACGTTTTCCGTCGGGATACAGATGCATATCCAACGTCTCCTGCGGGTCGGGCTGCAATGAGCTCCAGCGGTCGAGAATCGGCTCACGCATATTGATCACAGCCCGGCGCACACCGTCGGCCTCTGTCGAAATCACCCATTCGCCGTCAATAAATTCAACTGTGAGCGGCATCTTCTCCACCCGCTCATTCAGCATGAGCATCTCAGAGTCATCGCTCATGGCTATGTCACCGAAGCCCATGAACACACGGGTGATCTTCGGGCCGTATTGCCGCAGGACAAGTATATGGTTTTCGCGCGGGACTGTCTCATCGGCTGCCATGTCATTGGCAAGCATCTGTTTCTGAAAAGGGACAGTGATATGCACATCTCCGTCCTTGGCAACTACCTGCGTGGGAGCGCAGGCCTTCCAGAGCGACTCGTCGCGGCTCAGTTCAGTATCAAAATCAAGAAAATCAAATAAATGATAATTAGTTGGTTTCATCGTTGATGATTATCAATATATGTATGATATAAAGGAAATCATACGGAACAGTCACTTTGAAACGTCACTCTTCCGAAGATTAAGATTCAATTCTATATGCGGGCCATTGTCACCGACCTTCAGTTGAGGGCCCGGTCTGTTGTAGCCGAATTCGGGGTCGGGGCAGTGGTTGCCTTCGACCGTGAATCCGTCGGTAGCCTCATCGAAATATATGTAGAATGCACGCTGATTGGTGGCGTATGGAGAATCTATGAGATTGTCTATGCGGTTGCCGCTGATGACCGAGCCGGGCTGATTGGACAACGTGTAGATACCTCCCGCATCATAAAGTTTGGCGGCAAAATGATGCACGTGGTTGCCGGTGATGCGATTGTTGCACATCCCGCTTTCAAGGGCTGTCCATCCCCACCCCACGCAGATACCTGAATAGTTGAGATGAGAGACCTCATTGTCGGCGATTGTGACATCGCGCACATAGCCGGCACCGATCCCGACACATCCCCAGTCTTCATTGGTTGCATCGCGGATAATATTTGAACTGACATTGATGTCACGGCAAATATCCTTTGCCACTGCGGGAATGTATGGCACATGAGTCTCGAATCCTCTGTCGGGGAAGGTGCCCATCTGGAGTGCCGTACCGCCTATATCCTCAAATGTGCATCCCGTCACCGATGAGCTGCTGACGGCGGTGACGTAGTCGAGACCGGTCGCACCGAGATGGCGGAAATCACATGCGTTGAAATCTATCCCTGAGCCATGTGACACCGTTATAGCTGCTTCGGGGCGTGCTATCCATGCCTGATTCTCAAGCTCGGCTTTCTCAGGGAGTCCCGGGACATGCAGTTTGTATGCATCGAGGAGACGGAATCCACCTTGGAGTGTGACATGCCCCTCGCGCGATGGACGCTGCCATGCGGCGTGTTCAAAGGCGATGTTTTCGAAACCGATATTGCACACGGGGCGTTCCCTGCTGCCATCAACGGTCATGATTGTCTCCAGTACAGGTACTATCACCTCACTTTCGTTGACATCCTTACCGTCAACGGGATAATAGAATATCTTTCCCGACGGATAATCCTGATACCACTCACCCGGCTCGTCGAGGAGTTCAAGTGCATTGGCGAAGAAATATGAGGAATTGCCACGCTCGCCGTTGATGACGGGCTGCGGCCAGGGGTGATCAAACTCAAGACGGCTCTCCGGATCATGGAAAGATACGACCATGTTGCCCTCCGCATCGACTTTCATATCCTTCACGCGGAGAATAGCGATGGCCCAACGCTGATGGACGAACATTTCGAGCTGACGCGCGGCTGACAGGTCGATTGACGGTGCAGGCACAGTGATGGTTCTGTCATCAGCGTTGAAATCGAGCATACGCTCCATGACTCCGGGAGCAAACTGCGAGGCACGGACAGCCTTCCGGCCATCAACGTAGAGTTGTCTGGTCTCTACCACACGGTTTGCCATCATCGGAGCATCCGCCACCCATATTTTATCGCGGAGTTGAGGATTCACCCTTGGGTCATCGCATCCGCGAGTCCAACCTGTAAGTTCCATTCCTCCGCTTATCACGGCCTTCTGACCTTCGGCAGAACAAAAAATTGTTTTGGAGTCAGCAGTTCCGCTGTCCTCCGGACGCACAAACAAGGGGGTGGTCTGCCTGTAGACGCCGCCCTCAAGCACTATCCTAATATCTTCATTTGCTTCCGGGGCATTCAACCGGCGCCACTCGCGCGCACGCTTCAACGCCTCACCGACAGTGGCAAGCGGAGCCTCGACCGAGCCTGACGCACGGTCATCGCCACGGGTTGACGAGACATGAATGTTACCGGAATATCCATGCACGCCGGAGGCCAAAGCTACGGCGACGAGCAGGTTTGAGAGTCTCATGGTATCTGTTAATTTATTTCTCACTGAGTTAAATTAAATTGTATTAATGCTTCACATTAGATAATGTAGGAGCAAAAGTACAAATAATCAATGAAAATGGAAAATTTTTATAGAGAATTAAGCTGAAAAGAAGTATATTTGCACTCAGAAACATCTATCGCTCAACTTTAGCATATTGTAACAAGCATGAAAATGAACATGACCCGGTGGATTGAGGGGCTGATCGGACGCAAGGAAGTGGCCGCTATTCCCGTGATGACACACCCCGGGATAGAGATAACCGGCGACACCGTTCTCAAAGCCGTAAGTGACGGTGACACGCACCATAAGGCCATCGTGGCCTTGGCCAATAAATATCCGACAGCCGCTGCGACGGTCATAATGGATCTCACTGTCGAGGCAGAGGCGTTCGGCGCAGAAATTTCATTCACAGAGAATGAGGTTCCAGCAGTCATAGGTCATCTGCTGAACACCCCTGAGGACATCGACCGCCTCAAAGTGCCGTCGCTCAAAGCCGGTCGCGTCCCACAGTATCTCAAAGCCAATCTCCTTGCCGCACGCAGTATCACGGACCGTCCCGTCCTCGGCGGTTGCATCGGTCCGTTCTCGCTTGCAGGACGACTCTATGACATGTCGGAGATCATGGTCCTCATCTACCAGGATCCGGAAGCTGCCCACAAACTGCTCGCCAAATGCACCGAATATATCCTCCGCTACTGTCTCGCGCTGAAAGAGACAGGGGTCAACGGAGTTGTGATGGCAGAGCCGGCAGCCGGACTCATGTCGGACGAGGACTGCCAACGATTCTCCTCCGACTACGTGAAGCAGATTGTCGATAGAGTTCAGGATGACTACTTCACCGTGGTGCTCCACAATTGTGGAAACACGGGACACTGCACCCGCGCAATGGTTGCGACCGGATCGGGAGCATATCATTTCGGCAACAAATGCGACATGGCGGAGGTGATACGCGAAGTTCCCCCGACAGCACTCGCGATGGGCAACCTTGACCCCGTCTCAGTGTTCAAGGATTCTACACCCGAAAAGATGCGTGAAGCCACGCGTTCTCTTCTCGACAAGATGCGCGAATATCCCAACTTCGTCCTTTCGAGCGGATGCGACACCCCACCCCACACTCCGCTGGCCAACATCGATGCATTCTTTGAAACACTCGAAGAATTCAACAAATGATACAACGTGAGCTGACCTTCGACCAACTTGGCTTGACCGACGCTGAGATCTATGAGCAGATGGGCTACGGGACAGCCCGCCCCGATGAGATGACGGTCAGCGAGACTGCGGATATGCTCGGAGAAATCCGCAGGATGCTTCGTCCACAGTTCTGCTTCTTCATAACAGACGGGGAACTCGCCATCGACACATTCCATCTCTCGGCAATGGGTCATGACTTCAACATCGGACGCATCATCGCGCGCCAGTTGCGAGGATCGCAACGCTATGCATTCTTCATCGCCACTGCCGGAATGGAGTTTGAAAACCTCCAGCACAGACTCATGGCCGACGGTGACATGGTGAAGGTGTTCATTGCCGATGCAATCGGCAGCGTGATAGCTGAAAAGACCGCCGACAGGATGGAAGAAGAACTTCAAGGTCTGCTCTCGCAATCGGGATGGCACCACACCAACCGCTTCAGCCCGGGCTATTGCGGATGGCACGTCTCGGAGCAGCAGTCGCTCTTTCCGTTGTTTCAGACAGAGAAGCCCTGCGGCGTCACTCTTTCGGAGTCAAGCCTGATGACCCCGATAAAATCGGTGAGCGGTGTCATCGGACTCGGTCCGGAAGTCAAAAAATTGGAATATTCCTGCGGTATCTGCGACTTCAAGCAGTGCTACAAGCGCCGGCTTCCCCGAAGGAAAGACAAGTGACAGGCACGCCATTAACATTTTATTAAACTTTCAAAAAGTTCTATATCGAAAATTTTTAGTAGATTTGCAACATATCTTTTCATAAACAACATATCATGAATACTTATCCTAAAATCGGTATCCGCCCCATCATTGACGCGCGTCAAGGTGGCATACGCGAGAGTCTTGAAGACAAGACCATGAATCTGGCAAAAGCAGTGGCTGACCTCATATCGACCAACCTGCGTTATCCGGACGGAACTCCGGTACAGTGCGTGATAGCTGACAGCACCATCGGCCGTGTCCCTGAGGCAGCAGCTTGCGCCGAGAAGTTTGAGCGTGAAGGCGTTGGTGCCACTATATCAGTCACCTCCTGCTGGTGTTATGGAGCAGAGACAATGGACATGAATCCCTACTGGCCGAAAGCTGTGTGGGGTTTCAACGGAACTGAACGTCCCGGTGCAGTATATCTTGCAGCCGTACTCGCAGCTCATGCACAGAAGGGTCTTCCCGCATTCGGTATCTACGGTCACAATGTCCAGGATCTCAACGACAATACAATTCCTGACGATGTTGCAGAAAAACTTCTCCGCTTCACCCGTGCCGCTCTCGCCGTTGCCCTCATGCGCGGCAAGTCATACCTCTCGATCGGCTCTGTCTGCATGGGTATCGCAGGTTCAATCGTGAATCCCGATTTCTTCCAGGAATATCTCGGAATGCGCAACGAGTCAATCGACTCTGCCGAAATCATCCGCCGCATGACCCTCGGCATATATGACCATGATGAATATGCCAAAGCAATGGCTTGGACAGAAAAATATTGCAAGCCGCGCGAAGGCGAGGACTTCAAGAATCGCCCCGAGAAGAAAAAGACCCGCGAAGAGAAGGATGCAGACTGGGAGTTCATCGTGAAGCTGACTCTCATTGTCCGCGACCTCATGAAAGGCAATCCCAAACTCCTTGAGATGGGCTACAAAGAGGAAGCTCTCGGACACAATGCCATTGCCGGCGGTTTCCAGGGTCAGCGTCAGTGGACAGACTTCTATCCCAACGGTGACTTCACTGAAGCCCTCATGAACACATCATTTGACTGGAACGGTATCCGCGAGGCCTTTGTGCTTGCAACTGAAAACGATGCATGCAACGGCGTGGCAATGCTTTTCGGTCATCTTCTCACCAACCGCGCCCAGTTCTTCAGCGACATCCGCACATACTGGAGTCCCGAAGCAGTTAAGCGTGTGACAGGAAAAGAACTCACAGGCATTGCAGCCAACGGTATGATCCACCTCATCAATTCAGGCGCGACCACTCTCGACGGCACGGGGCAATCAACCGATGCAGAGGGCAATCCGACAATGAAACCCCACTGGGAAATGACCGACGAGGATGTTGAGAAGTGTCTTGGAGCCACGACATGGTATCCGGCTGACCGTGACTACTTCCGTGGAGGCGGTTTCTCGTCAAACTTCCTCACCAAAGGCGGAATGCCGATGACAATGATGCGCCTCAACCTCGTCAAAGGACTCGGACCGGTGCTCCAGATTGCCGAAGGCTGGACTGCCGATGTAGATCCCGAAATCAACAAGGTTCTCGATATGCGCACAGACCCGACCTGGCCCACCACATGGTTCGTCCCCCGTCTCTGCCCCGACCGCGATGCCTTCAAGGATGTCTACTCAGTGATGAACAACTGGGGAGCAAACCACGGAGCAATTTCCTACGGTCATATTGGCAAGGATCTCATCACCCTCGCCTCAATACTCCGAATCCCCGTGTGCATGCACAATGTCGAGGACGAAGGCATCTTCCGCCCCGCAGCATGGAATGCATTCGGAATGGACAAAGAAGGCTCTGACTACCGCGCATGTGCAACCTACGGTCCTATCTACAAATAAATTAGATAAACATTCATAAAAAAAGGAGACACGACAAGACAGAATTGACATCATTCAGACTCTTTTGTCTTCCGTGTCTCCTTTTTTTCATAGTCATATTTTCAACATGGAGAAGAAAGAAGACGGCTATCCGATGCGTCAATACAAAGTCCCGGTGAAACGCTACTGCCGGACACTTGACCTGAGGGATGACCCGGAGCTAATCAAGGAATACCGCAAACGTCACGCAGAGGAAAACTTCTGGCCTGAGATTCTTGCAGGAATCAAAGAGGTGGGCATTCTTGAAATGGACATCTATATACGTGGGACACGTCTCATGATGATTCTTGAGGCACCCGCCGACCTTGACCTCGATGCAGCCATGACCCGGCTTGCAACCCTGCCACGCCAGCAGGAATGGGAAGACTACATGTCGATGTTCCAACTGACCGAGCCGGGTGCATCATCAGCAGAAAAATGGCAACCGATGGAACGTGTGTTCCACCTTTATGACTGAAAAACTGCAATCAGACTTCTTACCTTATATGTAATAACCAACATCTACAAATGAAAGAAAACGAATCACTGTTAAAGGCCAATGGCGTCAACTATCTCGTGCCATTCATCCTGATCACAAGTTGCTTTGCTTTATGGGGCTTTGCCAATGACATCACCAACCCGATGGTGAAAGCCTTCTCGAAAATATTCCGCATGAGCGTGACTGACGGAACACTCATTCAGGTTGCATTCTACGGAGGCTACTTCGCCATGGCATTTCCGGCAGCTATCTTCATCCGCCGTTTCTCCTACAAAGCCGGTGTCCTCCTCGGACTCGGACTCTACGCCTGCGGCGCGTTCCTGTTCTATCCCGCCATGCTGACAGGCAACTACTATCCCTTCCTGATAGCATATTTCATCCTCACGTGCGGACTCTCATTCCTTGAGACAAGCTGCAACCCCTACATCCTCTCGATGGGTTCGGAGGCGACCGCGACCCGCCGCCTCAACATGGCCCAGTCGTTTAATCCCGTCGGCTCACTGCTCGGAATGTGGACTGCCATGACCTTCATCCAGGCCAAGCTCAACCCGATGGAGTCATCCGAACGTGCCAACCTCAGCGATACAGAGTTTGAAGCCGTCCGCGATGCCGACCTTCTCACCCTCATCACCCCTTACGTGTTTATCGGTCTGGTCGTACTGCTCATGTTTGTTGTCATCGCCGTGACCCGTATGCCCAAGAATGGTGACAAGTCGCACGACATCAACTTCTTCGGGACACTCAAACGCATCTTCTCCCTCAGCCGTTACCGCGAAGGCGTGATAGCACAGTTCTTCTACGTCGGCGCACAGATCATGTGCTGGACATTCATCATCCAGTACGGCACAAGAATCTTCATGCTTGAGGGCATGGACGAAAAAAGCGCGGAAATCCTCTCACAACGCTACAATATAATCGCGATGGCCATATTCTGCTGCAGCCGTTTCATCTGCACCTACCTCCTGCGCTACATCAACGCCGGACGATTGCTTGCCGTGCTCGGCACGGCGGCCGCCATACTGACTGTCGGTGTCATCGCATTCCAGGACCGCATGGGCATTTACTGTCTCGTGGGTGTCTCAGCGTGCATGTCGCTCATGTTCCCGACCATCTACGGTATCGCCCTCAACGGTCTCGGCGATGATGCGAAATTTGGTGCAGCCGGTCTCATCATGGCAATCCTCGGAGGCTCGGTCCTCCCGCCGGTGCAGGCCCGAATCATTGATTGCGGCACCATCTCAGGATTTCCCGCCGTCAATCTCTCATTCGTGTTACCGCTGATATGTTTTATCGTCGTAGTGGTCTATGGTATGCGCAGGGCAAGAGATTAGTCGTGCAGCTTACCCTACCCCCCGCTTCAACAAAGCAATATAATATCCATAAAAAATTTTGCTCTGCGCCACTCTTCACGAGCCGACGCAGAGCTATAATCAAAAAGCTAATTCTATTACGTTGTTTAAATTTTTGACTCGACAAACACCACAAGGTTTAATCGATAATCGTCAAATTTAACTCATTTTAACAATAAGAAATATTCATGAGCAAAACATCACCGACAAAACTCGAACTTCTGGCACCTGCGCGCAACGCTGAGACAGCGATTGCGGCAATCACAGCCGGTGCCGACGCAGTCTACATAGGAGCTTCGAGCCACGGTGCACGTCATGCCGCCGCCAATTCGGTCAGCGACATTGCTCGCGTGGCGGACTACGCCCATCAGTTCAAGGCTAAAGTGTTTGCCACAGTCAATACAATAATATATGACGATGAACTCGCGGAAGTCGAACGCCTGATCGGTGAACTTTACAGAGCCGGAGTCGATGCTCTCATCGTGCAGGACATGGCAGTGCTCCGCATGGACATTCCACCGATTGAACTCCATGCGAGTACACAATGTGACATTCGCGATGCGGCGAAAGCACGTTTTCTTGCCGATGCAGGATTCTCACGGTTGGTGCTTGCACGCGAACTCTCACTCAGAGAAATGGCTGAGATACATGAAGCCGTACCCGACACGCCACTTGAGGCATTCATCCACGGTGCCCTATGCGTGAGTTACAGCGGTGACTGCCGTGCAAGTTTCGCCACGACGGGACGCAGTGCCAACCGTGGAGAGTGCGCGCAGATATGCCGGCTGCCTTTCAACCTTATTGACCGCAATGGAAACACGCTAATCAAAAACAGACATCTCCTCTCGCTCCGCGACCTCAACCGCTCAGCCGTCATCCCCGAAATGGTGGAAGCAGGTATCAGCTCATTCAAAATCGAAGGCCGACTGAAGGATGAATCATACGTCAGAAATGTCGTGGGCGCATACAGCAATATCCTTGATAAATTTATCAATGAGAGCGGCGGGAGATACATCCGCCAATCCGTCGGTGACGTGCGCCTCGGCTTCAAACCGTCGCTCGACAAGAGCTTCAACAGAGGTTTCACCTCTTACTTTCTGACAGGCAAAGCCCCATCCGGCGGCATGGCGTCGACCGCATCGCCCAAGGCGACAGGACTAAAGGTAGGGACTGTGACGAACTGCCGACCAAAGGTCATCACCGCACGCCTTGACGCTAATCTCGCCAATGGCGACGGACTCGGATACTTCACACCCGCCGGATTGTTTCGCGGGTTCAGACTGAATCGAGTGGAGGGCAACAAGTTGTTTCCCGCGACCCCACAGGATATTCCATCCGGCACCATCCTCTACCGCAACCGTGACAAAGAATTTGACGACAAGATAACGTCAGCCACCACCTCGCGCACCATCGCCGTCGATATGGCTCTACGCGTAATCTCCTCCGATAGAATCGCTCTTGAAATGACTGACGCACGCGGATGTCACGCAGTAGTGACAGCGGAAGGCGTCACACTTCAGGAAGCGGTCACACCTCAGGAGACACCTCGCCGACGGATTCTCGACAAACTCGGAGGAACAATCTATCGGTCACGCCGCATCGTGGACCTTGCGGGAGCGGTTTTCATCCCGGCTTCAATCCTTGCAAACCTGCGTCGCGACTGCATCGCGGCTCTCGACAAAACAGCAAAAGCCACATACGGTTTCACCTACCGCCTGCCTGAAAAATTTGACATTCCCCTCCCTCACGGACCGAAACTGAGTGTCCACGACAACGTGGCCAACCGCCTTGCCCGCGATTTTTACATCTCGCACGGAGCCACGGTAATTGACCCGGCAATCGAGGTCGCCGACAAGCCGAAAGCCACTTCCAATCAAAAAAATGAACCAGTGATGACCACCCGCTATTGTCTGCGCCGCGAATTTGGCAAATGTCTGAAGACCCCCTCAGGCAAGGACTGGGAGGAGCGATTGACTCTCGTCAGTGCCGACATCCGGCTACGGCTCGACTTTGATTGCAGCAACTGCCGCATGAATGTCTACACCGACTGACTATAAGATCACTCCATAAACACGAGATACACCGCCGCAATCAGCAGACCGAATGCAAGGAAATGATTCCATTGCAGGTGCTCACCCTTGAACAGAAGTATCGCAAACACTGTGAAGACGAGCAGAGAGATGACCTCCTGCATCACCTTGAGTTGCAAAAGCGAAAATTGACCGCCATTGCCGATGAAGCCGTAACGGTTCGCCGGCACCATGAAGCAATATTCAAACAATGCGACCACCCACGACAGGATGATAACCAGATAGAGAGGTGTATCGGAAGTTATGACCTTCATTTCCGACAGTTTCAACTGTCCATACCATGCGAAGGTCATGAAAATGTTTGAGACGACGAGCAAACCGACCGTAAACCAGCCATTCATAATCAAAGAGTTTGTTTAACAATAAAATGCTTATAGTAAGGGGTGCGTATTTTTCTATATAACAGTTGACTAATCTCAGAAACTTCTCATCCTCGCCACCTTGTCGGGATTTGCAAGAAGCGAATCGAGCTTACCGTCAGCTATATAATCAATCAGAATCTGATAAAGCACCTCTTTGCTTGAAGCTATGACATTTCCACGCTTGAGAGGCTCCATGTAGTCATTTCCGGCAGCAAGATAGTCGATGGTGGCCAGACGATATGTTTTGTCGGCTCTTATAGGCTTCCCGTCGATTGTCGCTGTGTTGACAGCCTTTGTCGAAGGGTCGAAAAGCACCTCAACATTACTGCTGACACCTTGTCCATCCTGCGCGGCCATCACCGCAATATTGTCGAGCAAATCACGCCCGCTGATTTCCATCACGACAATGGAATTGTCGAACGGCGCGATGTCGATAATCTCACCCTTGGTAATGTCACCGGTAGTCAGACTGTTGCGGATGCCGCCTTTGTTCATTATGGAGAGATCAACCGGCTTACCGCACAGTTCCTCCCCTCGTATCTTGACAAAATCGCTGAGCAGATTGCGCATCTCGATCGATTTACGCTCAAATTCGTAAGGTGATGAGCCAATGACCATTGACCGCATCTTCTCCACTTTCTGACGATACGGTGCTATGATTTCCTCCACCGCCGGATCGACCCTGTCGTCAAGACGGTTGTTGACAGGTATGAGGCGTGCAGTCACCTGTTTGGTATCCAAGTCAATATCTATTTCTCCGAGATTCACTCCGCTTGAGCCTGTCTGCAGGACTGCTACCGTATCGCCCCCCATGTTCGGAATCCTCCAGCTCGGGACACCATCACGAGTATCGGCAGGATCGATGACCGTGTGTGAATGGCCACCGATGATCACATCTATGTCACGTGAATTGCGGGCTATATCCACATCGCTGTAACCCGGCTCGCCCTCATAGCCGATATGAGTGACAGCGATAATCATATCAGCACCCTGTTGCTTCAGCCTCGCGGCCTCCTCATTGGCTGCCTTCAGTCCGTCAATATATTTGACACCCTTGTAGTTAGTCTCAGTGACGATTCCGGCAGGGTCAAGATTAATGCCGATGAAACCGATGAGTCTGTCGCCGACCTTACGCATCATTGACGGCACAAACAAGCCGTCGAGAGGTGTGTCAGTAAAATCATAATTAGTACTCAGACGATTGGCGTTCAACTGCTTCCATTCCCGGGCAAGTTGGTCAAGCCCCTTGTCAAACTCATGATTTCCGAGAATCTGAATGTCATAGCCGAGGTGATTCATGAGTTTACGCTCGACCTCACCACCGAAAAGAGTATAGTAGAGCGATCCCTGCACCGCATCTCCCGCATCGATAAGCATCACATTCTCATGCTCACCGAGCACGCTGTCAATCAATACCTTGCGACGCGCCACTCCACCCTGATCATGACGGTCGGGATCTATGGCCGAATGAGTGTCGTTGGTGTGGAGGATCACCAGATGATCGCTGTCCCTTCGCTCCGAGCAGGACATCATAAGCCCTGCCATGACAGCGCATATTATCAATAATTTGTCGATACGCATAATGTTTACATGAATTATAGTGCAAAATTACGAAATATTCACGGACAGAGCACCCGACGGCGCGCTGAATAATGCCCGAAATCGATAATACTTTCAAAAAATTTTGTTATTGACGGCGCGATGTCGTAATTTTGTGGTGTTTTAGCTATCACGAACATGATAGTTTACCTATATCATCATTATCCTTACAATACGAAATGAAAAAATTTTTCATCTCATTTCTCGCTACTCTTGCGGGGATATGGTTCTCACTAATGCTCGTCACCATTGGAATTTTCATCATCATCGGGGCGGCTATGGCTTCATCTGTCGGATCATCGACTGCCAAAATAAGCAACAATTCAGTCCTCAAGGTGGATTTGAGAGGGGATATTCTTGACCGACAGCCAAAACTCGACTTCATGACCCTCATCCGTGAGGAGGACAACAAATATCAGGTGCTGTCCGACATCACCGGCTCAATCATCACCGCTGCCACCGATGACCGCATCGACGGCATTGTGATCGACTGTCAAGGTTCGGCTGCCGGACTCGCCCAACGTTCGGCCATCATCGAGGCACTGCATAAATTCAAGGAAAAAGCTCCTGACAAATGGATTTATTCGTATGGCGACATGTACACCCAAGGAGACTATTATGTAGCTACTGCAGCCGACAGCATGTACATCAATCCGATCGGACAGATAGACATTCACGGATTGTCAGCCACGACGTTGTTCTTCCACCAGCTTCTTGAAAAAGTCGGGGTTGACGTGCAGGTGGTCAAAGTCGGGACATACAAAAGTGCCGTCGAGCCATTCATCCTTGACAAAATGAGCGAACCCTCGCGCGAACAGCAGCAGCTCTATCTCGACAACATGTGGGAGAGCGTATGCTCCGAGATAGCAAAATCGCGCGGTGTCAGCGTCGAGAAAGTCAATGATTGGGCTGACAATTTCATTTTCGTCAAAGATAATTATACATCTGAAAAAATCGTTGACGCTACGCTCTACCGCCACGAATTTGACGAGAAAATTGCAAAGCTTACAGGGCATGAGAAAGCGAAGGACATCGCCTACGTCTCACCCGCCGACTACGCCATGTCCAATAACATATACAAGACCGGAGACGGCAAAGGGGTCAAAATCGCAGTCTACTATGCCAGTGGTGAAATCACTGACGAAAGCGGTGATGGAATCGTGGCAACCGACATGGTCCCCGACATCCTTGACCTCGCTGAAAATGATGACATTGACGCTCTCGTGATGTGCGTCAACTCGCCCGGCGGAAGCGCGTTTGCCTCCGAACAGATCTGGGAAGCTCTGGAACAGTTCAAAAAAATCTCCGGCAAGCCATTCTATGTGTCGATGTCGGACTATGCCGCTTCGGGAGGCTACTATATCAGTTGTGGCGCAGACAAAATATTTGCCACACCCGTGACACTGACCGGTTCAATCGGCATTTTCGGTCTCATCCCTAACTTCCACCGTCTGCTCTCCGACAAGCTCGGAGTCAACACCGGGACAGTAAAGACAAATACCAACGGCAATTTCCCTTCAGTCATGGAGCCGATGACCCCGGCGCAGGCAGCAGCCATGCAATCATACGTGGAGCGCGGCTACGATCTGTTCACCAAACGCTGTGCCGAAGGCCGGCATATCAGCCAGGACTCAATCAAGATGATTGGCGAAGGCCGTGTGTGGGACGGACGTGAGGCTCTGAAACTCGGCCTCGTTGATGAGCTGGGCAGTCTTGATGACGCGCTTGCCGCAATGGCCGCACAGCTTAATGTGGAGAGCTACACAGTGGTTTCTTACCCCAACGTCAAGGATAAGTGGTATGCCGCCCTCCTTGAAGCGAGCAATCAGATCAAAGCCTCTATGGTGCGCAGCGAGCTCGGTGAAATGGCTTCGCTCTACGACACGCTAAACCGCATCAAGGGAATGTCCACACTCCAATGCCGTATGGACTTCGTTGAGGTAAGCCTTTAAAATCCAAATCCCATAAGGAATCATAAAACTAAACATCCCACAATTGGCCCGCAACAAACTCTTATCAATGCTACTGCTCTATCCCATCTCGCGTCTATACGGGATGGGTATTGCCGTGCGCAATAAGATGTTTGAATACGGGATGCTGAAACAGCAGGAATTCGACATACCGATTGTCGTGGTCGGCAACCTCGCTATGGGAGGAACCGGGAAGACTCCCCATGTGGAGTATATCGTCGAATCGCTACTCGGACGCTACAACATCGGAGTCCTCTCGCGGGGATACAAACGTGCGACCAAAGGATTCGTCCTCGCCTCGTCCCAGTCACGCCCGGAGGACATCGGCGATGAATCATATCAGATTTTCCGCAAGTTCGGACCGGACATCACCGTTGCCGTCTGCGAGAAGCGGTCGGAAGGAATCAAGATGATGCGCGAGATTAATCCAAAGCTCGACATAATCATTCTCGATGACGCGTTCCAACATCGCTATGTCAAGCCGACAGCATCCATCATCCTGACAGAATACAATCGCCCCGTGTTCGTTGACAAACTTCTGCCCTACGGACGCTTGCGCGAGCCGTCACGCGCGCTCAACCGTGCTGACATAGTGGTCGTCACCAAGTGTCCGCCGGACATGAAGGATATGGACTACCGCATATTCGTCGAGAATCTCAAACTGTTCCCCTATCAGAAACTTTATTTCTCGCGATATAACTACGGACATCTTGTCCCCATTTTCACGGACAATGCCACTGACATCCCCGTCCTCGATTCCCTGGCAACAGACACATCCATACTCGTGATAACCGGAGTTGCGAATCCCAAACCGTTCGTAAGATTCCTGCGCCGTCACAAAGCGAAAGTGAAACTCAAACGTTTCAACGACCATCACAATTTCACGTCGTCCGACATGGATGAGATTAGCCGTCTCTATGACGAACTTCCCGGGAAAAACAAGTTTATCGTGACGACCGAAAAGGACGCGGTGCGTATCCTTAACAATCCCTACTTCCCCCATAGGTTGAAAAAATCGATATTCTACATCCCCATAAAAGTGGAATTCATCGACCGTGGCGACACGGATTTCATCACCGCACTCGAAAAGACCATCCGCGACTTTAAACTGTTCAAATCCTGAAGAACTTTCTTCCGACATAAAAATTTCAGTCCCGATGTCAGCAATGATTGCTGCTGACATCGGGACTGAAATTTTTTCCCTGTGACGTGCCGTAAGCCTATCGTCCCATTTTTATTCCTTTATTATCACCGGTGTAGACAACAGCTTCCTGTCCATTTGGCGAGATGAACCGACATTGAGTGAAAGTTGCATCGGTAACATTATTGATGGTCATGGCCGGACCTTCATCCGGGCGAATCAATACGTTATGGAATATTATATTCTTTGATTCTGACAGCAGACCTCCCTCACGCGCAGTGAAGACTGAATTGCTGACATTGATATTCTCTATTGGCATTTCGGGGATACCGTTGAATTTAAGAGCCTTGCCCGAATTGAGAGCCGTGACATTGTTGATTGTGATGTCCTTAAACTGAGGAGTTGTCTCATCGGCCACGGGGATCTCGGTCGGACCCTTACCAAACGTCCAGTAATAGAGGTCAAACGTGATTGCATCACCCGTAATGTCAACCATCGAGATATTATTTATGAAGATATTCTTCACAACGCCGCCACGACCACGGGCGCTCTTGAAACGCAGACCTATGTCAGTACCCGTAAACTGGCAATTCTCAACCGAGATATTATTGACACCACCACTCATCTCGCTGCCGACCACAAAACCGCCATGACCGTGGAACACACGGCAGTCTCTGACGATTACGTTCTCAGTCGGGATTCCGCGCTTGCGACCTTCCTCATCCTTGCCGGACTTGATACAGATGGCGTCATCGCCAACATCAAGAAGCGAACGGCAGATGATCACATTCTTGCATGACTCTATGTCCATTCCATCACCGTTGTGCGAGTAGTAGGGATTGCGGACATTAACACCGTCAAGAATCAGGTTCTCGCACATGAGCGGATGAAGATTCCATGCCGGAGAGTTCTGGAATGTCACACCCTTCAGCATCACGTTCTTGCACCGGACAAGATGTACCATAACGGGACGAAGATACTGCTTGTAGGAGTCAGCCTCCTCTTTGGTGTACTCCCGACGACGATTGCCGTTCTTCTTACCCTCAAGGAAAGCCTGCGAGGGATACCACTCCTCGGTGTTACCCGACGGAATGATCACACCCCCTTTTGCCGTGAGATTCTGCCACTCGCCATCGGTCATCTGAGTCTTCTTTACGGGTCTCCAGCGGTTGCCGTTGCCGTCGATGATACCCGAGCCGGTGATTGCCACATTCTGCAGATCCGTGCCGGTGATCGGCGACTGACGACGCCATGCCTCAAAGCCCTCATAGATGACGCGACGCATCGGATAGAGGTCGGGATTGGGATCAAACGAAATTATCGCTCCCTCCGAAAGACTGAGATTGATATTTGACTTCAACTCTATCGGACCTGTCATCCAGACACCGTCAGGCACCTGAAGCACACCGCCGCCAAGCTGCGACAGATGGTCTATCGCCTTGGCAAAAGCCTCGGTGTTGAGTGTCACGCCATCACAAACCGCACCGAAATCGAGGAGCGAAACCGTGCGCGCCGGGATGTCAGGCACAGGAACTTCCGGCATTTCAAACGGCAAATTCTCATAGTAGGGTGCGTAGGCCGGATCGACAGCGGCCATTGTCAGGCCCGTGCCGACAGCAAGAGCCGCTAAAAACATTGGTAATCTCATGTAAGGGGATGTTTTATTAATTTTTTTCAAAGATAAGCAAAAAATCTGATTCTTTTGCTTACTTTTGTATGTATTATGACACTTTTGGATGTGTTATATAAAAATTGTGAAAAGGCTGACAATTGTCAAGGAAAGAAGCTCTGTCAGTATGTTCTTTAATTGTCAGGCAGTTCCACAGAGACATATTCACAATCATCCTGTCAATTGTTTTATCATTGAAAATCATCAAATTCTAAAATACAATGTTAGAAAAAATCAAGCAGACTGCTGATTTCCTCCGCAGCAAGACGGACGAAATGCCAACAACCGCCATAATCCTCGGCACCGGTCTCGGCGCACTCGTGGACCACATGGAAGATAAGATTTTTATCCCCTACTCCGAGATTCCGAATTTCCCGATCTCGACCGTCGAAGGTCACAGCGGCAACCTAATCTTCGCTAAGCTCGGCGGCAAACGTGTGATCGCCATGCAGGGACGTTTCCACTATTATGAGGGCTATGACATGAAGCAGGTGACGTTTCCCGTGCGCGTATTCAAAGCTCTCGGTGTTGACACCCTGTTTGTCAGCAACGCCTCGGGAGGCATGAACAAGGAATTTCAGGTCGGCGACATCATGACCATCACCGACCATATCAACCTCTTTCCCGAATCGCCCCTCCGTGGCAAGAACTACAACGAGCTTGGGACACGTTTCCCGGCCATGACCAACGCCTACGACAAGCAGCTCATGAAACTTGCCGATGATATTGCCCGCGAGAAGGGGATCAGACTGATGCACGGTGTCTACGTTGGTGTCACAGGCCCGACATTCGAGACCCCGGCTGAATACGAATTCTATCGCATCATCGGCGGCGACTGTGTCGGAATGTCAACCGTCCCCGAAGTGATCGTTGCAAACCATGCCGGAATGCGCGTCTATGGAATCTCAGTCATCACCGACCTTGGAGGGAAGGACGTGACTCAGGTCCCGACACACGAGGAAGTGCAGCAAGCAGCTTTGATAGCGCAGCCGAAATGCCTCGAAATCATGAAAGAGCTGGTCAACCGCTGTTGACAGTTTTTTGTCACATCAACCAAACCCCATCATTATGGAAATATCCGAATTAGGCGAATTCGGGCTTATTGACCGCTTGACCAAAGGGCTGAAAACGGTCAATGCCTCTACTATAAAAGGTGTGGGCGATGACTGCGCGGTGATCCGCAACCGCGACACGGACATACTCGTCACCACCGACCTCCTTCTCGAAGGTGTGCATTTCGATCTCACGTATGTACCGCTCAAACACCTCGGCTACAAGTCCGCGATAGTGAATTTCTCGGACGTTTACGCCATGAACGGTACTCCGAAGCAAATCACGGTGTCGCTCGGCATATCAAAAAGATTCACCGTCGAGCATATCGAGGAACTTTTTGCCGGAATCAGGCTTGCATGTGAGATTTACGGTGTGGATCTTGTGGGAGGCGACACCACGTCGTCGCGCCAAGGTCTCGTCATCTCCATCACATGTATCGGAGAAGCACCGTCCGACAAAGTCGTGACCCGCTCCGGAGCGAAAGACACTGACCTCATCTGCGTGTCAGGCGATCTCGGTGCGGCCTACATGGGTCTGCAACTGCTTGAGCGCGAAAAGGTGGCATCAGCAGGAACGAAAGATTTTGTGCCGCAGTTCCAGGGTAAGGAATACCTCGTGGAGCGTCAGCTCAAACCCGAAGCACGCCGCGACATCATCGAGGAACTCGCAAAAGCAGGAATCGTGCCAACCGCCATGATGGACATCAGCGACGGACTCAGCTCCGAACTGCTCCACATCTGCAAACAGAGCGACACCGGCTGCCGAATCTACGAGGACCGCATCCCAATCGACTATCAGACTGCAATCATGGCTGAGGAAATAGGCATGAATCTTGTCACCGCCGCGCTCAACGGTGGCGAAGACTATGAACTCCTCTTTACCGTCCCCCTCCACTATCATGAACAGATAGAAAAACTTCCCGGCATAAAGCTCATCGGTCACATCACCAAGCCATCGCTCGGATGTGCGATGATTACCCGTGACGGAACTGAAATCCCGCTGCGCGCACAGGGCTGGAATCCGCTCGCCGCATCGGAAGGCTCAAAATAATTAATCCCTTGCCTTAAACCGCAAGGCTGAAAACAGAAGTCCGAAATAAGACAAATTATTATACACCAATCCGTTATAATAATTAGTCAATCTATCCCGGACTTCTGTTTTATATATATGTAACCTTCGATTTCCACTGATAATGAAATTTTTTTGAAAAAAATTTTGCTGTCTTTGTCACATTTCAATCACGAAATGTGTCATATATACGAAAGCAATCTTAACAGTTAAGGCTTCAGTTAAATCTTTCTTATTATTAACCACTTAAAATTTCATAAATATGGAAGCGATAATTATTCCAATTTTCATCTGTGTTGTTCTTCCGGTGGCAATCGTGCTGATAGTGTCACTCACCCGTATCAACAATGACAACAAGCGCACCGAAGTTATTGTCAAGGCCATCGAGGCCAATAACAGCATCGATGTTGACAAGCTCGCCGAATCATTGAAAAAGCCACAGAAATCAGAGCGTGAGATCCTTAACCGCCGTCTGCTCAACGGATGCATCTTCACCCTCATCGGCATTGCAATGATGACCGTAGGACTCACCAACTACGCGATTAGCGATTGTGATTTCAGCGCTGACCCCGTCACTTGCCCCATGCTTCTTGGCGGAGTGTCACTGGCTGTCGGAATAAGTTTCCTCATCGTCTATTTCGTGTCACGCAAGGACCTCAAGAGTGTATCGGACGACAAATAACGGGAGTCTTCCACCCACACATCCAACAAGTCATAACAATGACACGTGAGCAATTCATATCACACATAGAGGGTTCACAGAAAGCGTTCCGCCGTTTTCTTGTGGCCCTTTGCTGCGGTGATTCACAACTCGCAGATGACATTGCGCAGGAGTCATACGTGAAGGCATATCTTTCGTCTGACGGCTTTGACAATCCGGAAAAATTCAACGCCTGGATATTCAGAATAGGCTACACTACTTTCATCAATCACAAACGCTCGGAGAAAGTATTCTCAGACTATGATGAGGCAAGCGAAGTCATCGCGTCCGACACATCCGACGCTTCGTTCAGATACCAGGACCTTTACGCCGCACTGAATCTCATCCCCGACAAAGAGAGGACATCCGTGCTGCTCTTTTACATGGAGGGATATTCCATCAAGGAGATAGCCAAAATTGTCGAAGTCTCGGAGGAGGCTGTCAGACAACATCTCTCCAGAGGGCGCAAACATCTCCGTGGTTTATTATCAAATATGTAATTATTTATGGAAGACGACAAAATAAGAGAGCTATTCAGCAATTTCGAGCCTGACATGACTTCTGACTTTACATTCATGACGAAATTGCAAAGAAACATGAATGCAGTCGAGATTGTCAAGGAGCATAACCAAGCTCTGCGTCGGCGCAGCCGGACGGCTGTGGTGGTCGCAGCCATAGCGGGCTTGCTGACAGGGGTCATAATGACATTGCTGTTCCCCCTAATCATTGACCAAATTTCAGACATCAATATTTCAATCCCGATGATCGGGCTCAAGCTGTCCAAAGTGGATTGCAGACTGGTGGCATGGATCGTCATGGCAACCGCATCATGCCTGATGTCGCTCAATGTCTATGAAATGATGATGGTACGTAAAAAAATCCCATCATGAACATTACATTTTTCAACTTTGCTGCGTGATGAACCGTTAATTATTTTGACATCTCATGCTGTATGAGGATTTAAGAAACAATTAAGAGTGTTATTATGCGACTAAACGGACGACGTGAAAGTTCAAACATCAGTGACCGCCGTGGGAGCGGCAGAGGCAGTGGTCTGAAAATCGGAGGTGGCATTGGAGCTGTCATCATCGCGGCAATCATTGCATGGATATCCGGCGGCAATCCGCTCAGTGTGATCACATCCAATGTTGGAAGCATGGTCACGGGCAATGACGGCTATGAGGAGTCATACACACCGACAGCCGAGGAGGAGGAACTCGCCAAGTTCTCACGACAGATCCTCGCCGGGACGGAAGACGTGTGGACAGAACTGTTCGCCCGCATGGGCAAGGAATATGAAGCCCCGACACTCGTGCTGTTCACGGATGCGGTGCAGAGTGCGTGTGGCAATGCCACAGCCTCAGTCGGTCCGTTCTATTGTTCCGCCGACCAAAGCCTTTACATAGACCTGTCTTTTTTCAGATACATGCGCAAGACCCTCGGTGCCGACGGTGACTTCGCATACGCCTATGTGATTGCCCACGAAGTTGGACATCATGTCCAGCACTTGCTCGGGATTCTCGATGAGGCACATTCGGCCATGAACAGAGCCGGCGAGACCGAAGCCAACAACATCAGTGTCCGCATTGAACTCCAGGCCGATTTTCTCGCAGGAGTATGGGCGCATCATGACAATGCGATGTTCAACTCGCTCGAACCGGGCGACATCGAGGAAGCTCTCGACGCATCGATGAAAATCGGCGATGATTACCTGCAGAAACGTGCGCAGGGCTACTCTGTCCCGGACTCATTCACACACGGCACCTCAGAGCAAAGATCGCGTTGGCTCAAACGCGGGCTATCGACAGGCGATATAACCAAGGGCGACACATTCTCAATCCCCTACTCGTCGCTCTAATCCGGTAATTTTCCAAATTTAATCCGAAATCACGACAGGCCGTTCCTACCGAAACAGCCTGTCTTAGAGTATGTCTCACTGTGCATTGTCTTCCTTTATGATGAGCAGAGTGTCGCCCGGATGAAGACGACGAGTGCCGTTGGGGACGATGTAACGACTGCCACGGCGTATCATTATCACGAGCGATCCGGTCGGGAGACTCATGTCTCTGAGCGTATTGCCTTCGGCGAGATTGCGTTCCGTGAGCGTGAGCGTCTGGAGAGTGGTCGGAAGCTCATCGGCAAGTTCCACACCGAAATCTTCTTCCTCCTTCACATCCGTGTCTACCAGATGCAGACACCGTGCAGAGGCAATCACGGTCGTGCCTTGAATCAAGAGCGAAAGCAGCGTTACAAAGAAGACAATATTGAAAATCAGCCCTGCACCATCAATGTCTGCTATCACCGGATAGGTGGCGAAGATAATGGGCACGGCACCGCGCAGACCGACCCACGAGACAAACAGCTTTGAGCGCATGGAGATTTTACGAAGCGGAGCGAGGGAGATGAAAACACTCAGAGGTCTGCCAACAAGAATCATGAAAACGCCGATGAGAAGTGAGACAGCCGCCACATCAATCATTTCATGCGGATTGACGAGCAATCCGAGCATAAGGAAAACCACAATCTGCGCAAGCCACGTCATCCCGTCGAGAAATTTCACTATCCCGCGATGATTGGGGAGAGTGGCATTCCCGAGCATGATGCCACATATATATACCGCAAGATAACCGTTACCGGCAAGTGCCGTTGTTATGGCAAACGTGAGAAAGACACAGCCAATCATCAGAATCGAGATCATTGACGTGGCCTGCGAGGGATCTTCCTGAGTTCCCGCGCTACGCCCTATGCGACTGTATGCCCCGATCAGCCACAGGGTCAGTTTGCCCATAGCGAAACCGCCGGCGATACCGACTCCGAACTGCAGCAACAACTCTACAAGCACCGAGCCGACCGACAGTTCGCCGCCAAACGTCAGGGCCTCGATGAGAATAATCGTGAGCATATATGCCATCGGGTCATTCGATCCACTCTCAAGCTCAAGCATTGGACGCAGATTGTTGCGCAATGCCACCTTCTGACTGCCAAGGATTCCGAACACCGAGGCAGAGTCAGTCGATGACATTGTAGCCGCCAGTAGCAAGGACGGAAGGAATGCAAAGTGAATGTTTGTCCAGCTCATGCCGGACAGCCACCAGATGAAAAGTCCCGTGATGAACGCCGTCAGCAGCACACCGACCGTTGACAGTATGAGACCCGGAACTATGACCGGTCTTATCGCTGAAATCTTGGTGCCCATGCCACCTGAAAACAGGATGATGCACAGAGCCACCATGCCGATAAACTGGGCAGTGTGCATGTCACTGAACTGAATGCCGATTCCGTCAGTGCCGAAAGCCATCCCGACAAGCAGGAATATGAGGAGAAGCGGCAGTCCGAAGCGATAGCTCGATTTTCCGATCAAGACTCCCGTGATGAGGAGAATCGAACTTATCAACAAGATATTTTCTGAAGATATGAGTGACATAGGATAGTGATGATTTTACGTGAGCTCTTTTACCGTTCCTTAGCTTCCAATGGAACATCTACAAAGGTAAGAATTTTATAGATGAAGCGCAAAGGTTAAAATAGGTTAATCGGATTTTTATTGATAAACAAACTGAGCGGCATAATTGTTTTATGAGAAATTTTGTGCTATCTAACCCTGCTAACTTCTTCAGCACACATATCTACCCCCCATTCTGATCAAACATAAAGAGACATGAAAAGCGTGAAAGAGACCATTCTCGAACGGCGCAGTGTCCGCCGTTACGAGCGAGAGAATATCACAGATGAACAGATGGACCTCATCTATGAGGCTATCCGTAACACCCCGACCAGCTACAACGGCCAACAGTTCTCAGTGATTGACATTACCGATCCTGAAATAAAGGAGCAGCTATACAAACTCACGAATCAGAAACAAATCAAGACGTGCAGCCACTTCATGCTGTTTCTCATCGACTATCACAAAATCCGGTTGATGAGCGATGCCGAGTTTCTCGACATGCCCTCATTCGAGCACACTGTTGACGGACTGATTGTAGGCGTGGTAGATGCGACCCTCGCCATGATGAATGCCCTCACAATGGCCGAATCGCTCGGGCTTGGGACCTGTCCGATCGGCTATGCACGCACCGTGGCTCCCGAGGCCGTCTCATCAATGATGAAACTGCCCCAAAGCACATTCATTGTCTGCGGGCTTGCCATCGGCGTTCCCCGCGAGCAACCGGACATGAAGCCTAAACAGCCTCAAAGCCTGATCATCCACAAGAACATCTATCGTCAGGATGACGACGAAATGCTGAAAGAGCTGAAGGAATATGATGCGATCATATCCGAATATAACCGCACCCGCGAAGGGGCAAAGACCAAAAATGACTGGGCCTCACACATCGTCAGCTACTACCGCGAAGCCATGAACTACCGTATGCTCCGCGCCCTTCAGCGCAGAGGCTTCGATGTGGCTCACTGACCCTCTCAGCCGCGAAGCACCGATATTTTCGCACGGGTATTCTTGATGCGCTCCGACGCGAGATCCCTGACAAGACGACCGGCCTCACCGGCAGGAACTGCCACCAAGGCACAATGGTCGCGCAAGGCAATCCGACCGATCTGCCCCGCATCAAGACCGCCCTTGGCAATGAGGAAACCGACGATGTCGCCGCGTGAGATTTTCTCCTTTTTCCCGACATTGAAATAGAGTGTGGCCGTCGAGGATACAATCGGATTTTCCGTGTGTCCTTGCGGCACATAATCACGATCCCACTCCACGTAATCGGGGATGCTCTCCTCATCGGAAGTTATGACATAGACCTCGCCCTTTGCATCCTGACGGGCTGTGCGGCCATTACGGTGAGTCCATGCCTCAGCCGATGGCGGAAGATGATAGTGGACCACAGCCGACAGCTCGGCAATGTCAAGTCCACGCGAGCCGAGATCCGTCGAGACGAGGATCGGAGTAGTGCCGTTGTTGAGCAGTTCGATCGCGTTTTCCCTCTCATTCTGCTCAAGACCGCCATGATACAGCCCCACAGGCAGCCCCGCCTTGCGCAAAGCCGAATAGATGCGGTCAACGCTTTCGCGATGATTGGCAAAGACAATCACACGCCCATCAGGAAGCGATCGCAGGAGGTCAATGAGAGTGTCGAGTTTATCGCGCGACGGCGAGGGCACATGTACAATCTGCATCTGCTTCCTCGGGGATGTCGAGCCGCTGAAATCGATAAGCTCCGTGCGTGAGTTTTTCGGCAGATAGTCCGGCAGTTCAAACAATGGTGTGGCGGAAGTAAGTATGACAAATGAAACCGATGTCAACTTACGGCACACACGCTTCATTTCATCAGCGAAACCGAGTTCGAGAGCCTTATCATACTCATCAAGAACGAGAGTCCTGACCGTCGAGAGGTCGAGATTGCCACGCTTTATGTGGTCGAGCAGACGACCGGGGGTCGCCACAATGATGTCAGGCGTGACTGCAAGCGAGTTCACCTCCTCCTGCATCGGATGTCCACCGTAAAATACCACCGTCTTGAGTCCGGTGGCTATCGGACGGATGACATCGAATATCTGCACTACAAGTTCGCGCGATGGAGCCATCACAACAGCACGTACCTTCCCGTCGGGAGCTGCAAGACTTTTCAGCAACGGAATTGCAAAGGCAAGTGTCTTTCCCGTTCCTGTCGGTGAGATGAGTGTCACAGTGCCTTTCGCCTGCACTCCGGCCATGCGCCGCTGCATCTCGTTAAGCTCGGTAATTCCCAGGCGCGAGCCTATGTTTGAGAGTATTTCCTTTTCTTTCATAAATCTGTCTGTTTCGCTATTGTCCCTCGCGGGGGAGGGACGGTCTTCACATGTCGTCCACGTCAGGCTCATACAAATCATCCGGCAGCTCCACCTCAATGACCTGCACTTCGACCATCGGATCAGAGGAACCGGACTCGGCAAGAATGCGCGACGACTTCGCATGGTTGGCCAGACCATCGTAAATCTTCAGAATATTCTTCCCATAGTGCGGATTCATGGCCCAGCGACCTGCGAGCTTCTCCCATGTCGGGGCACTGCCACGCTTGACGAAGCCGAATCTCGGATCTATCATCTTCTCTCCTGCCGGAAGATTGTTGGAACATGCGTAGGCATAGAGATGCTGGATCATTGCCGTCACACCGTCCTCGACACTATGGAACCGGCAACCCTTGTCGCCACGCTTTTTCACTCCGAGTCCGCAGTAATTATGAGCCTTGGCCTTCACGGCAGTCCCGTTGTCAAACCGGAACCATCCGGTCTCGATTATGGCTTGACACAGGGCGATGTCGCCACGGATACCGTAACGTTCGCCTATGGCATAGAATGCCTCGGCAACCTCGCGCTTGAACTTGGGGTTGTGGCGGCACACGAAATCATACATCTGATCCACCTCCACTTCTGATTTACCCAAAATCGGAGTCTTGGCAGACGGAAGCAGAGGAATCAATGTCAATATCAATGGTAAAATCCAACGTAGCATTGGCAGGGAAGTAAACAAGGTACGATAATAAATTAAGGATCGAGGTCGCTCTATTATCAACGCGCAAGTTACGAAAATTCCTCCACATGATGAAATTTTGGGAAAATTTCATTAATTTTAAGAACAAATGGCTTAACTTTGCGAGGTGTGGAAACAATAGACTCATGAAATATTTCTTCTCTGCCGGCGAGGCATCCGGCGACATACATGCAGCAGAAGTCATCCGGCAACTTCTCATCCTCGACCCGGAGGCCGACATCACATTTCTCGGCGGCGACCGCATGGCTGAGGCTTCCGGGAAAGCTCCTCTCATTCATTATGAGCGCATGGCTTTCATGGGCTTCATCGACGTGGCCACACATCTACCCGAAGTCCTCGGCAACTTCAATACCGCCAAGAAGGCCATCAGCGAGATGCGCCCCGACGCCGTGATTCTTGTCGATTATCCCGGTTTCAATATCACACTCGCAAAATATGCCAAGAGCCTGGGCATAAAAGTGTTCTACTACATCGCTCCCAAGCTGTGGGCATGGAAATCATACCGCATCAAGCAGCTTCGACGCTATGTTGATGAAATTTTCTCCATCCTCCCCTTTGAGCCGTCATGGTTCCGTGAGAGGGGTGTCGAAGTCCACTATGTAGGCAATCCATCTGTCGAGGAGGTGGAGAAAGCCATCCGTTCACTCCCCTCCCACGATAAATTTTTAGAAACCAACTCCATCCCGTCCGACCGCCCGCTCATCGCACTCGTCCCCGGAAGCCGTGTCGGTGAAATCAAGGCAAACCTGCCGGTGATGGAAGCCGTGGCGCGCCGCCACCCGGAACTCCACGCCGTCGTTGCCGGTGCACCCTCACTCTCCGAAGATTTCTACAGAAAATACACCGATTTCCCCATCCTGCACTCAGCCACACTCGGACTCATGGCCAACAGCCGCGTCGCGCTCGTGACCTCGGGGACAGCCTCACTCGAATGTGCCCTCGCAGACTGTCCGCAGGTGGTCTGCTACCGTGCAGTAGGATGGAAATGGGCTCACGACATATTCCTCCACATTCTTAAAATACCTTACGTCTCACTCCCGAACCTCATCGGAGGGAAAATCGACCGCCTGACGCGCCGGGAGGTCAACCGCGAGGCCGTCAAAACAGGTGTCAGAGGCTGCATTGTGCCGGAAATGCTCGTCCACAACTGCACACCCGACAATGTGGACCGCGAGCTTTCGCGGCTCATCCCGGACGGCTCGCCGCGCACCGCCCAGCTTGACGGTTATCGGAAAATCCGCGAAATCCTCCATACCGACAGCTCCGCCGCAGCCAATGTTGCGAGACTGATCGTCGAGAAGACGATACACAAAGAGCCGGGAGAAAAATAAACTGACATTATCACCCCGCACTCCACATCACTGACCAACCTGCATCCTGACATCCAACCGAGTATGATTCAGACGTTTTTTAGCTTTTTTATGTTAAAAACGCTAATTCATACGTCTTCTCGCAGATACAATAAGGTGAAATGAGTGTAACCTTTACACTTTTTACATTAAATATAGTTTGGTTTTATAAAAATTTATATATCTTTGCAAGCGGTTACGAGTTTTTAAGTCAACAAAAGAAGTAAAACATATTCATTCACACCTTATACCGACATACCAAATGCCGCAGGCGAATGGAGAAACTCTATTGATACAGCCTCATCTAACAGTAGCCAAGATAGTTAACATATTTAGCCATATCACTTTAACACCTTAAGTCAACGGAATGAATCTAACCCGTTTATTCGGCTTACTGCTGACGATACTTATTGTATTCCCGGCAATGCCTCAGAAAAAGACCGACGACCACCGCTACAAAGTGGCCGCCTGTGACTGGATGATGCTCAAACGTCAGAAACTCGGCTCTTTCAAGCTCATGAAAGAACTTAAAGGAGACGGTGTCGAAATGGATGTCGGGGGTCTCGGCACCCGTGACACTTTTGACAATAAGTTCCATCAGCCCCATTTCCGCAAACTCTTCCGCGAGACGGCCGACAGTCTTGCGATCAAAGTCCCCTCGGTGGCCATGTCGGGCTTCTTCGGACAGTCATATCTCACTCACCACAACTACAAGGCTCTCATCGAGGACTGTCTCTCGACCATGCGCGCGATGGATGCGAAAGTCGCATTCCTGCCCCTCGGTGGCATAAAGGAAGACTGGACTGTCCCCGGCGAGGCACGCAAGGAACTCGTCAAGCGTCTCCACGTGGCAGGTGAGATGGCGGCAGCCGACGGCGCAGTGATCGGTATCCGCACCGGTCTGCCCGCAAAAGAAGACAAGAAACTCCTCAAGGAGATCAACTCGCCCGGTGTCAAAATCTATTTCAACCTTCAGGACGCACTCGACAACGGGCGCGACCCGGTCAAGGAGCTTCAGACTCTCGGCAAGGACAACATCTGTCAGATCCACCTCAGCAACACCGATGCCTACAATCTCAAGGACGACCCCGCCGTTGACCTGCCCGCCATAAAGGCAGCCCTCGACAAGATGGGCTGGAGCGGTTGGCTCGTCGTCGAGCGGTCGAGAGACAAAGACCATGTGCGCGATGTCAAGCGTAATTTCGGCAACAACATCACCTATATTAAAGAGGTGTTCCAAGCCGACTGACCGCCGGTCGCACCCCTGACAACGACAAATATAAAATCAATCAATAATTACTAACCAAAACTATCAATCAAGAACCATGAACTACAGAATCAAATGGCTCAGTGGTCTATGCTGCTCCACCATGATGCTGGCACTCGTGACATCTTGCGCCGAAGGCGTGGACGATAGCGAGCGTTTCAGCCCGGGTGCAGGCGTGACCAATACTCAATTGGAGGCGCCGGAGCTTAGTCTGGACAACTTCAAGGTGCAGACGGCCGGCGACGGCTCTCAGAGTGTTGATGTTTCCTGGCCCGTCGTTTTCGGTGCCAGCGGCTATCTTGCCAACGTCAACATTGTCAATGATCCCGAGAATCCCATCGCGATTGTGAAAGACAGCGTCATCGACGGTTGTCACTTCTCTTTCAAACGCGAAATCGACACCAAGTATGAGGTGAGTGTCGGGTCAATCGGCAACGAGAAACTCAACAACAAGAGCTCCGTATCGCCCTCAGTCGTGGCTTACAGCACCATGCTCCCCGCCACCACCATCCCCGAAGGCATGGAGATCTCTAAGTTCATCGCTGAGAATCTTCCCGAAAACTCAACCGATGAGATTGCTTTCGAGCTTATCGCAGGTGCGACCTACAATCTCACAGGCAACGCCGACCTCAGGGTTGCAAACGTCACCATCCGTGGCGACCGCTACAACCGTCCGCTCGTAGTTGTCAAGGATCAGGGTGCGTTCACCAACCAGAACGGTCTGGTGCTCCGCTACATCGACTTCGACATGACTGAAGCCCCCCTCACCAGCCTCATCATCATCAACGGTGACGCTGATGCACGCTTCTCGACCGAGTCGCTCGGTCTCAAGGCAATGTCGAGCAGCGTAAAAGACGGCTACATCGTGATGAATCCCGTAACGCTCGAATCATGCAACCTCCGCAACGTTCCCTCAAGCCTCATTGCAACCGGAAAGGTCAGCGGCAATTCAGGATGGGCATTCAAGAACATCCGCATCGACAACTGCGTGGTCCAGTTCAAGAAAGCCAACGCCAAGCCTGCAATCAGCCTTGAAGACAACGGGGGCTTTGCCGGAATCGAGAGAATGACACTCACCAAAAGCACATTCTACAATCTTGAAAACTACAAGTGTCGTTTCCTTCGCTACGGTGTCCGTATGCAGCCCGAAAAAGCGTTCGGTCCCGGTGCAACCACCGAACATTCCATCACATACTGCACATTCTACAAGACATTTACCGGCGACCAGTTTGCCAACAACATGGACAACAGCGGTCTCGTAGCCACAATCAATCACTGTATCTTCTACGACATCATGCGTGTTGACCAATACTGCTTCCGCAACGGTACAAGCCAGGTATCGTCCGACAACGTGTCATGGGGCGCAGGCGATGAAGCAAACCTCAGCAGCAATATCAAGAAGATGTCAGAGATAGTGGACCCCAACTTCGTTGGCCCGACAGCCGAAATGTTCAACCTCGACGAAGAAAAGGGTGGCGTCAACTTCCGTCCGCAGGCATCCATCTGTGTTGAAAATAAAATCGGTGACCCCCGCTGGTTTGAATAAACACCTTAAATTTAAAGACAAATGAAACACTTTATAGCAAAAATAAGCCTCGTCCTATTTGCGCTTCTGTTGGCCATCCCCGCGTTCGCGCAGGACATCACCTATCAGGCCACAGTAACTGACTCACAGGCCGAGCCTCTGATCGGTGCCACAGTCCGTGTAGTTGACACTGACATTGTCACCATCACCGACATTGACGGTAATTTCTCGATCAAAGTGCCAAAGGGAGGTAAAGTGGAAGTATCCTACATCGGCTACGTGCCCATGGTGATCTCTGATTTCAACATCAAGGACATCGTGCTCCAGGAAGACAGCCAGAATCTTGATGAAGTCGTCGTGGTAGGTTACGGCACTCAGAAGAAAGCCCACCTCACCGGCGCAATCTCGACAGTGGCAATGGACGACATCAAGGACCTTGCCGACGGCAACCTCGCATCTTCGCTCAGCGGTCTCGTCAACGGTCTTAGCGTGAGCGGCGGTGAAAGCCAGCCGGGCACAAACGCTCAGATGTTTGTCCGTGGCGCACGCACCATCGGCGAAGTCGGCGTGAAAGTCCAGGAGCCTCTGTTCGTCATCGACGGCGTGGTCTACAACAACTCTGTGAAGATCGGTAACACCGACGGTCAGAACCTCGGTGCCGAAGCCTTCAACAACCTTGACCCGAACGATGTCGAGAGCATCACAGTCCTCAAGGACGCATCGGCAGCCGTCTACGGTTCACGTGCGGCCAACGGTGTAATCCTCGTGACCACCAAGAAAGGTAAGCTCGGCGAGCCTGTCATCAGTTATAGCGGCACATTCGGTTTCACCGACGCCATCTCCAACCCCAAGATGCTCAATGCATACGACTATGGTCGCCTCTACAACGCCATGGCCGCTGCCGACCCCACCAACACTACTCTCAACCACCGCACCGCGCTTTTCCAGGCCGACGAGCTTCAGGCAATGCGCAGCCTAAACTACGATCTTCTTGAAGACAACTGGAAGACAGCCTTCATGATGAAGCACAATGTAGGTGTCAGCGGCGCAACCGAAAAGGCCAACTACTATGCCAACATCGGCTACTTCGATCAGGACGGTAACCTCGGTCGCCTCGACTATGACCGCTGGAACTACCGTGCAGGTGTTGACGTGACTCTCAAAAAGTGGGTCAAGGCTTCACTCCAGATTTCAGGTGACTACGGCAACAAGAACAAACCCCTCGTGAAAGTCGGCGGATCAAGCGACGAAAAAATGTATAATCTCCTCCTGACCCATCCCCGCTACATTCCTGAGTCAGTCAATGGTTATGCAATGGCCACTTACGGTCCCACCAACGCTCAAGCCAACCAGGATCAGAACTACAACCACACCGTACTCCAGAACACCGGTGATTATAGCCGCAACAAGTCATCAAACTTCCAGGTCAACACAAACCTCGAACTCGACTTCGGTTTCATTGCGCCGCTCCAGGGACTCAAAGCCCGCTTCAGCTATGCCAAGACCATCAGCACAACAAAGACCAATGAATACGGTTCAGAGTATGACCTCTATATGATGAACGTCCGTTCAGGTTCAGGCAACCACCTCTACACACCCATTGCAGGTGAGGAAGCTGCTTACGAGGCACTCATGACTCCCACCAACTTCGTTCTCGCCAACGGCGGTGTCGCCGTCCCCAACGGTCAAGAAGGCGGCTTCCTCAGCCGTACAATGGATCGCGCTGACAGCTATCAGATGAACTTCACCCTTACCTACAACCGCGACTTCAACAATCATTCTATCAACGCTCTTTTCGGCATTGAGAAATCTGAGTTTGAAAGTGAATGGCTCTTAGGTATGGTGACATATCCTTACGAGTTCACGACAGGTCAATCAAATTCAGTGAGTGAAAAGAGTGCGCAGACTACAAAATTTACTCGATCTGAGGCAGGTTCACTCTCCTATATCTTCCGTGCAAACTATGCCTACAACAACCGCTACCTTCTCGAATTCCTTCTCCGTATCGACTCATCGACCAAATTCGCTCCCGAAAACTACTGGGGCAAATTCCCGTCAGTGTCAGCAGGCTGGATTATCTCTGAAGAAGACTGGTTCCGCAACGCTGTAAGCTGGATCGATTACCTCAAGATCCGTGCATCTTACGGTATCACGGGTCGTGACAACACCAACGCATGGCAGTGGATGCAGACCTACGGTACTGACCAGGACAAGGGCCCGATCTTCGGTTTTGGCAATAAAATCCAGGCAGGTTCCAACATCAAGATGAACGACAATTCAGCCGTCAACCGCAACGCCCACTGGGACAAGAGTAGCAAGTTCAATGCAGGTATCGATGTCAATCTCCTCCACAGCCGCCTCAACATCGGTTTGGATGCATATTATACTTGGGACCGCGAAATGCTCATGCCCTTTACCTCAGGTTCAGGTGTCCCCGGTCTCGTAGGTATCGCATCTGCCCCGATGAACTATGGCAAGATGGATCTCTACGGTGCTGAGCTTTCAGTCAACTGGCGTGGCAACATCGGCAAGGATTTCAGCTACCGCATCGGCATGAACACAGGTCTTTCTGACAACAAGGTACTCCTTATTCCTTGGAAAACAGAATATCTCTACCGCCAGCAGACCAAGGGTCACCGCGCAGATGTCGGAACATGGGGTATGCAGTGCCTCGGTATGTTCCGCAGCTTCCAGGACATCGATGAGTACTTCGCCAAGTACAACATCACTTCCTACATGGGTATGAGCAAAGACCAGGTACGCCCCGGTATGCTCATCTACAAGGATGTTCGCGGTCCGCAGCAGCCCGACGGAACTTACGCAGCTCCCGACGGTGTTGTCGATAAGGACAACGACCAGGTGCGTCTCTCGAACCGTTCAAACCCCTACGGAATGACATTCAACCTCGGTGCAAACTACAAGAACTTCTCGCTCACCGCTCAGATCAGCGCACAGTGGGGCGGTTACACGACAGTACCGTCCAAAGCCATCTCGACCAGCATCAACGACATGCAGTACACCAACATGCCGTCATTCTGGAATCCGGACAATGTGTATGTCTACGAAGACATCTACGATGCACAGGGCCGTCTGCTTCTCGAATCAAACCGCGATGCATACTACCCCAACCCCAACTGGGCAATCAACAGCACAGCGTCGACATTCTGGCGCATCAGTGCCGCCACTGCACGCCTCACCCGTCTGACCCTCGCATATTCGATTCCGTCTAAACTCACAAAAAAGGTCGGCATCAATTCCGCACGTATCAACGTGACCGGTCAGAACCTCCTGAACTTCTACAATCCCTATCCTGACAAGTTCATGAATCCGATGGCAGGCAGTTACGGCAACTATCCTAACCTCCGTAAATTCACAGTCGGTGTTAATCTCTCATTCTAATATCCATTCAATATGAAATTAAAATCATATATCATAACTGCGGCTGCGTGCCTGGCATTTTCTTCATGTTCCGATGACTTCATGAAGGAGATGGGTAATTATGACTCAACCACGCCCGATGCCTACAACTATCCTTCGGGTGCCAACGGCCGTCTCCAGGACCTCTACATGCTCGCGCTCCCCTTCACATTCAATGGATCATGGCCCTATCTCTCCCCGAGTTCAGGCGATGCCGATGACATGGCAAAGAGCACCGAGGAATACAGCGGTTTCGGCTCATTCGTGAATCCTCAGATCGAACTCACGTCCATGTCCAATACCAACTCCGTTATGGACTTCTTCCAGGGACAGGCCAACAAGATCCGTAACTCTGCATGGGGACGTATCCGTGACATCAACGACTTCATCAACGGTGTCACGTCAAGCTCACTCAGCGAAGAACACAAGGCTGAATTTCTCGGTCAGGCATATTTCCTCCGCGCATGGAGCTATTATCTGATGTTTAATTGGTATGGCGGTCTGCCTCTGGTCACTGAGGTTCTCGACCCGGTTCCACAGGCCGGAATACCCCGCTCCACGACCAAGCAGACATTCGATTTCATCATGGCCGATCTCGACATGGCAGCTACCCTGCTCGAAGGTAAGATTGCCGGTCAGAACAACTACGAGTATGGACGTCCGACAGTGGCCACCGTTCTCGCACTCAAAGGCCGCATGATGGTTCTCTATGCAAGCCCGCTTTTCAACCGTGCAAACGACAAGCAGCGTTGGATTGACGCTTACAACTTCTTCCAGACTGCAATCCCCGAGATCAACCGCTATGGAAACTATCTCGCATACGAAAATAACCCCGGCACAAATGCCTCCAACTGGGCAAAGATATTCATTGACGGTGCATCAGAGGCAAATCCTGAAGCTATATGGTTTGCTCAATACAATACCTGGACTTCCGGTACGCCTGACTTCGCTAAAAACAATGGTTGGGAAAACGGCATCCGTCCATCCAACAGCTTCGGCGGCGGTGGCAAAACCCCGTCGGCAGCAATGGTTGACCTCTTCCCGATGAAGGATGGCAAGCGTCCGTCGAGCTACAACAGCTACACCAAGCTCAACCCCTCCGACATTTCCTACAACAGCAATCTCCCCTTCCTTGACCGCGACCCGCGCTTCTACCGCACATTCGCTTTCCCCGGTGTATGCTGGGCATTCAATGGTGACGCGATCAATGCTGAAAGACACTATCCCTATCAGGGTGCTGACTATCAGCTCTGGAACTATGTATGGTACACCAAAGCTGATGACCGTGCCGACATCGAGAACAGTGACACATACGGTCCCGACGGTCTGATGGCCAACGTTAAGGGCATGTATGTCCGCAAGCGTACCGATGACCTCCACGTCATGGGCGCATACCGCTATGATTTCTCTCAGGGCAACGGCTTCAAACTCTCAGCCGCTCCTGTCATCAACATGCGCTATGCTGAGGTTGTCCTCAACTATGCCGAGGCTGCTTGTCAGGCAGGTCACCCCGATGTGGCTGTCGAGCAACTGAAGAAAATCCGCACACGCGTAGGCTACACCGGCGACTGCGGTCTTCAGGCTAATCTTTCGTCTGACGAGGCAGCATGTATGGCAGCAATCCTCTACGAGCGTCAGATTGAGTTCGCCTACGAAGGCAAGCGTTTCGACGACCTCCGCCGCTGGATGCTCTTTGACGGCGGTCAGGGAACAGTGTCAGGCGCACCCACAAGCTGGAAGCTCTCAGGATGGGGCGGCAACACCTGCACCTATCTCGGCTTCGAGCCTCTCAACGGCACTCGCCGTGAGAACATGGAGTTCTGCGTGCAGGATAAGTACAACGGCGGTCTCGGTGGTGACAAGTGGGGCAGCGACGGCTCCAACCCCGACCCCCTCAAGGACGTGACCCGCTGCGCAGCCATTGACTACCGCAACGATCTCGAACCCCAGCTCGCCACTCTCGCTGACTGGTACACAACATACCTTGAGCGCAAGACCAAGAAGGGTGACGGCTACAACTCGGATCACCAGCAGCTCTACATCGATTTCCGTCCGCAGTACTACTTCCCCGGTCTCTCATACGGTGCCATGCAGGCTAACCCGACCATCGAGCAGACCATCGGATGGAACAATGTGGCCAACGGTGGTGCAGCAGGCACATTCGACCCCCTCGCTGAGTAAAAAAATCTCAATGACTTGTAAATAAAAATCGTGGGGAATCCATGGCGATTATCAACCATGTATTCCCCACCGTTTTTTTAACTATTATTCACTTCGAGAGGGTTAAACTTAGCATAAGATTATATGTCTAAAATACAATAACACCTTACTCATTTAAACCATCATCTGAAGAAATAATGAATCGTCAAATCACAACATGGGCCGTGGCGGCACTTCTTGCAGTCCCTGCGACCATGATGGCACAGTATCCTCAACTGAGTCCTGAAGCAAAAGAGTATTACCAGACAATGATCACATCGGCTCGCGAGCACTCTGACTCCGCATGGGCTGTCGCAAAACCCATTGTCGAGAAAGAGGCACGCGAAGGTCGCCCCTACGTGCCCTGGGCATCACGTCCCGATGACCTCGTCAAGGCCACAATCCCCGCATTCCCCGGAGCTGAAGGCGGCGGCATGTACTCACCCGGTGGACGTGGCGGTAAGGTCCTCACGGTCACAAACCTCAATGACAGCGGTCCCGGTTCATTCCGCTGGGCATGTGAGCAGGGCGGTGCGCGCATCATCGTGTTCAACGTTTCCGGTGTCATCAACCTCAAGACTCCGCTCTATGTCCGCGCTCCCTACGTCACAATCGCAGGACAGACAGCACCCGGCGACGGTGTCTGCATCGCCGGCGAGTCATTTCAGGTCGATACGCATGACGTTGTCATCCGTCACATGCGTTTCCGCCGTGGTGACACCCGCGTGAGCAACCGTGAAGACTCCTTCGGCGGCAATCCCGTCGGCAACATCATGATTGACCACTGCTCCGCCACATGGGGTCTCGACGAAAACATCTCGTTCTACCGCCACATGTATGACCCCAGCGAAGGTCAGTATAAGTCCACCGACCTCAAGCTCCCGACAGTCAACGTCACCATACAGAACACCATTTCAGCCAAGGCTCTCGACACCTATAACCACGCTTTCGGTTCGACCCTCGGCGGCGAGAACAACATGTTCACCCGCAACCTCTGGGCCAGCAACTCGGGCCGCAACCCGTCAATCGGTTGGAACGGCGTGTTTAACTTCGTCAACAATGTGGTCTACAACTGGGTTCACCGCTCATCGGACGGTGGTGACTACACTGCGAAGTTCAACATGATCAACAACTACTACAAACCGGGTCCCGCAACCCCGAAAGACACTCCCATCGGTCACCGCATCCTCAAGCCCGAAGCCGGACGAAGCAAACTCGACCACAAGGTCTACGGACGCGTCTATGCCGAGGGCAACGTGATGGAAGGCTATCCCGAAATCACTGCCGACAACTGGGCAGGCGGTATACAGATTGAATCAGACCCCGATACCGGCGAATTTACATACTACATGCGTTCGAAGACTCCGTTTGAGATGCCCTATGTCCGCATCTCATCGGCCGACGATGCCTACGACTTCATCCTCAAGAACGTTGGCGCGACAATCCCGACCCGCGACATCGTTGATGAGCGTATCATCGAGGAGGTCAGGACCAGTGTCCCCTACTATGACGAGAAACTCGCTCCGAAATACAACGGCGACACCTCAGGGCTTTCGGAAAAATCAAAGGCAGAGGACGGTTCATTCAAATATCGCCGTCTTCCCAAGGATTCCTACAAGCTTGGCATCATCACAGACCCGATGCAGATGGGCGGCTATCCCGAATATAAAGGCACTCCTTACGTTGATACAGACAAGGACGGTATGCCCGACGAATGGGAAATTGCCAACGGTCTCAACCCCAACGACCCCTCTGACGCAAATCAGGATTGCACCGGCGACGGCTACACCAACATCGAGAAGTATATCAACGGAATCAGCACCAAGATCAAAGTCGATTGGACTGACCTGAGAAACAATTTCGACACTCTCGCCTCAAAGGGCAAACTCATGTAATCATCGCCAAAAATTCCAATCATGAATCTATACAAATCATGCATAATCGGTCTGCTGCTCCCGACATTCGCTCTGAGTGCCGGAGCAGTGGAGCTGAACTCCGAAGGACGCGACCCGGCATACGTCGAGTCAATCGTGAAACGTTCGCAGAAAATCGTCGATGGCCTCGGTCTCAATGACGCAGACAAAGCCAAGGACGTGACCAACATCATTGCCAACCGCTACTTCAAGCTCAACGACATCTACACTGTCCGCGACGAGAAAGTCAAGACCGCCAAGGAGACTCTGACCGGCGACGAGAAGAATCAGGCTGTCCAGGCAGCGCAAAATGAAAAGGACGCGGCTCTCTATCGCAGCCACTTTGAATTTCCCGCCGACCTGTCGCTCTACCTCACACCCGAACAGATTACAGCCGTCAAGGACGGTATGACCTACGGTGTCGTGAAAGTCACCTACGACTCCCACCTCGACATGATCCCGACTCTCACCGACGAGGAGAAAGCACAGATCATGGCGTGGCTCATCGAGGCACGCGAACTTGCAATCGATGCCGAGACCTCAAACAAGAAGCATGAGGTGTTCGGTAAGTACAAAGGTCGCATCAACAATTACCTCACCAAGCGCGGCTACGACCTGAAGAAAGAGCGCGAGGCGTGGTATGAGCGCATCAAAGCCCGTGGGGGGACAATCTAAGAGTGTGTCTCCCACACATTTCCAAGCATAATGGCAGTGCTGAAATCACCGTGCTGAGATAAAAGCATTGTGCTTTCAGCACTGTTTTTTTGAATCATCACCTTATTAGAATATGTATCGAAAACTTTTATCAGTCAGTCTGACATCCTTGCTCGCACTTGCGGCCGCTGCAGAGGTCCTGTTTGCAGTCAAGGACGGAAAAATCAGCTATGTGACCGATGAGCGCGGCAACCGGCTGCTCGACTATTCGACCTGTGGCTACCGGAACTCATCACAACCCATCCCTGACGTAAGCAATGTGGTTTTCGTCCCGTGGAAGGCCGGCGACAACAGTGCCCGCATCCAGCGTGCCATTGACTATGCAGCCTCCCTACCGCTCGACAAGAACGGCTTCCGTGGTGCTGTCCTCCTCGACAAAGGAGAGTTTGAGATTTCTGACGCCCTGCGTATCTCAGCCTCCGGAATAGTGCTCCGTGGAAGCAGCGAAACTGCCACAATTCTGAAAAAGAAAGGATATGACCGAGGCGCACTCATCTATGTCGAGGGTATCTTCAACCCGGTCATCACCGACACACTCACTGTCACCGACAGCTATGTCCCCGTCAACTCCACCCATCTCACCGTTGCAGGGCCGTCGAAACTGAAAGCAGATGACCGCGTATTCATTTTCCGTCCGTCAACCGCCGAATGGATTGAGGAAATGGGCTGCGACATATTCGGCGGCGGTATCAGCGCGATTTCATGGAAACCGACCGACATTGACATGCGCTGGGACAGAACCGTCACGTCAACGGATGCCAACGGTCTCAACCTCGATGCACCCGTGACAATGGCTCTCGACAGCAAATGGGCAGAGACCAAAGTCCTCCCCTACTCCTGGTCGGGACGAATTTCGGATGTTGGTATCGAAAACATGACCCTCATTTCCGACTACAATACGAAGTACCCCAAAGACGAGGACCACTGCTGGGATGGAATCTCCATCGCCAACGCCGAAAACTGCTGGGTGCGCAAAGTGGATTTCAAACATTTTGCCGGAAGTGCCGTCATCCTTCAGTCCACCGCCTCGAAAGTGACCGTCGAGGACTGCATAGCCACCGATCCCGTTTCGGAAATCGGAGGTATGCGCCGTGCAGTGTTCCAGACTATGGGTCAGCAAAACCTGTTCCAGCGTTGCTACTCCAAGAACGGTATCAATGACTTCTCGGCAGGTTTCATTGCCTCCGGACCAAACGCCTTTGTGCAGTGCGAGGCAGAGGAAGCTTTCGGATTCAGCGGCTCGGTCGATGCCTGGGCCCCCGGACTCCTTTTCGATGTGGTGAACATCGACGGCAATAACCTCACCTACAAAAATCTCGGACAAGACAAGAACGGTGCGGGATGGAACACCGGCAACTCCGTGTTCTGGCAATGTACGGCAGCCGAAATCGAGAACTACACCCCTGCGCCCGACGCTGTCAATGTGGCCTACGGTTGCTGGGCGCAATTCTCCGGCGACGGGGAGTGGGGACAGTCAAACAACCATGTCCAGCCCCGCAGTCTGTTCTACTCACAGCTCTCCGACCGTCTTGGCACCGATGTCCCCGAATCGCAATCGCGCATCCTCTCGATGAACACCAATGCAACAAGCAGTCCGACCGTGGAGGCAGCAATGGAACTCGCCCAGGAAGCTTACATCCCGCGACTGACCCTCAAAAAATGGATTAAGGATGCACCGTTCACCGCATCTGTCTCCCCCGAGGGTGTCAAGAGCATTGACGACATCAAATTCAAGGACACAGCCGCTCAGGCGACAAAACCGTCACACTCGTATGACATCGTCAACGGTCGCCTTGTCATGGATGGCAATGTGATCACCGGTGGACGACAGGAAGTCCCCTGGTGGAACGGCAAGACCCGATACAACTATCTGCCGAAATCCAGGCCCCACGTGACCCGCTTCGTTCCCGGACGCGAAGGCTTGGGACTCACCGACCGCGTGGACTCGACAGTGATGTATATGGTCGAGAATGACATCGCGATCCTCGACCACAACTATGGTCTCTGGTATGAGCGTCGCCGTGACGACCATGAGCGCATCCGCCGCCGCGACGGTGACGTGTGGGCTCCGTTCTATGAACAGCCGTTCGCCCGCAGCGGCGAGGGGACTGCATGGGACGGTCTCAGCAAATATGACCTCACCCGCCCCAACGAATGGTACTGGAGCCGTCTCGGCGAATTTGCCGACAAGGGAGCGGAAGCAGGCAAACTGCTGTTCAACCAGCACTACTTCCAGCACAACATCCTTGAGGCCGGCGCACACTGGGTGGACTCGCCCTGGCGTTCCACCAACAATATCAACTCCACAGACTTCCCCGAGCCTGTCCCGTTTGCCGGCGACAAGCGAATCTTTGTGGCCGATATGTTCTATGACGTAAATCACCCCGTGAGACGTGAACTCCACAAGAATTTCATCAGGATGAACCTCGACAAATTTGCCGACGACCCGAATGTGGTCCATCTCATCAGCGCCGAATTTACAGGACCGCAACACTTCGTGGAATTCTGGCTTGACGAGATTGCCGCATGGGAGAAAGAGACCGGCAAAAACGCAAAAGTGGCACTCAGCACCACAAAAGATGTCCAGGATGCAATCCTCGCAAACCCGAAGTATGCCGACGCGGTTGACATCATCGACATCCGCTACTGGCACTACAAGACCGACGGTCTTTATGCACCGGAGGGAGGCAAGAATCTTGCACCGCGCCAGCACGCACGCAAAATGAAGGTCGGGAAAGTCACCTTCAAGGAAGCTTACAAGGCCGTCAGCGAATACAGGACAAAATATCCTGACAAAGCCGTCACCTACTACGCGCAGAACTATCCCGACATGGCATGGGCTGTATTCATGGGTGGAGGCTCGCTTGCCGGAATCCCCGTCAAGGATGCAGATTTCCTTTCGGAAGCCGCAGGAATGGACATCATTGATTCCGGTAGCGATGACTTCAAGATTCTCGGTAAAGCCGACGGCGCGATAATCTACTCGCAGGGAGCCAACGACATCACCGTCAACCTCGCACCCGGCAAATATCGCATCACTGAATACGATCCCAAGACCGGCGAATCGACCGTCGCCGCCAAGTCTGTAAAAATCTCAGCACCATATACATTAAAGACAGCCGACAAGACAGTCGTGACACAATTCAAGAAAATATGATCTGAACAATTGAGAAAAATTTGCCGCACGGACAACTTCGATGAAATGTCCGTGCGGCAATTTTTTTATAACTGTTATCGTATGAATTATCAGAAAATCTTGATCGGTGGGATATAGCGTTTGGGCTGTTTCTTTATATCACGGAGGAGGCTGTCAACATCAGCCGCGCTATTGTTGAGATTGTGGTAGAGCGCAGGGTCATTCAGGAGCAAGCCGAGAGTTGAATTTGTCGAATTAAGCTGTTCGGTCGCGAGGTCGAGATGTGCGGTGATGCGGTTTATGTTGCGCATCGTGGAGTCGAGGGGCATATCCTTGAGATCATCTGAGAGGACCGCGAGAGCTGACGAGATCTGCGTCAGGTTGGCAGACAGCTCCTTGACGTTGACCATTGTCCCATTGGCGGCAGTGACAAGGGCTGGCACACCACGCATGGCTGTGTTGAGATGATTCGTGGAAGTCTCAAGGTTGGCCATTATATTGTCGAGACGCTTGATTGAGCTTACGAGTGCCGGATCGGTCGTGAGTGCAGTCAGGGCCACGACAAGCGAGTCGATATGTGGGGCAATGCTCATCAGCGAGGGCATAAGCTCGTTGCTGAGTTTATCGACCATTCCGCCTGTGGTCACGCTTTCGAGCTTGCTGCCGACCTCACAGTATTCATTTCCCGTTCCCATGCGGAGTTCTACGCTTGAAGTGCCGAGCATGTCGGTCACAATGGCAGCCTTAGTCCCTACGGGGAGGCGGAGCTGCTTGTCGAGGCTCAGCTCCACTAGCACATGACCGGGATTGTCATATTCATAGTTGATTTCGCGCACGAGACCGACCTTGTAGCCATTGAGTGTCACGGGCGCAGACTGCGAGAGTCCGGCCACATTGGTGTAGGAGGCATAGTAGTAGTTCGCTGACTTGAAGACGTTGATACCCTTCAGATAGTCAATGCCGAAAAACAGGATCAGCAGTGAAAGCAGCACGCTTGCTCCTATGATCAGTTCCTTTGAGAATAGTTTTTTCATAATCGAATGATGATAGATCTATTGCCTTGTGGCTGATTCTTTTGATTGATGATTTTTTCTGTTACAGATGTGATGTGCGGCTTCGGAGAGGGTCATTTGATTCGTTTGCCGTCGCGAGTCTTTATGATGAAAGCATCCGGAAAACTTTTCTTTACCTTTTTCAGCCGTTTAGCCGCTTCCGACTGGCTGCTGAAAGCACCACTCGTATATTTATAAGTCTTTCCGTCCTTATAGTGTTCAACCTCGGTCATGTTCTTGAGCCTGCGGTCACCCTTCTTCAAGGGGGTTGGCGAGGTCAGGAACTGCACTTTGTAGACAATCGCCCCGTCTGCTGCGGAAACGGATGTGCGCTCGGGAGCAGTCTCGACAGCGGGTTCAGCGGCGGCCTCACTCTCCGCCACACGCTCCTCTGCCTGACGGACATCAGCCATGGTGGGCGAAGCCTTCACCTTGGTCCGGGTGGAATTGCGGCGATAGCGTTCGATACCTCGGTAGATGGCCAGCGCGAGCTTGTCCTGACCATTTTCGGAGGCCATATATTTCTCCATAGCCGGATTGCATATAAAGTCGAGTTCGACAAGGATGGCGGGCATCGTTGTCCCGACGAGCACCCAGAAAGGTTCCTGGCGGACACCGTTGTTCTTGCGGCCGGCGGTGCGTACAAGCTCGTTCTGGACAGCCTCGGCGAGCGCGATGCTCTGGTCAATGTTGGAGTGCTGCATCATCTCGAAGGCTATGTAGCTCTCAGCCGACGAGGGGTCGAAACCTTGATAGGTGATGGTGTAGTCAGGTTCAAGTTTTATCACCTCGTTCTCTCGCATGGCAAGACTCAGATTGGTGTCGCTCTTGCGCAGACCGAGGGTATAGACCGCCGCACCGTTGATGGTGTTGTGGAGAGGTGACTTTTTATCGACCGAATTTGCATGGATTGAGACAAAGATGTCGGCGTGCATACGGTTGGCCATGTCTGGACGACCTTTAAGAGTGACGAAATAATCGCCGTCGCGCGTCATCTCCACCTTTGCATCCTTCATGTTGGCGTTCAGCAGATCGCGGAGTTTCTTTGCCACAGCAAGATTGATTGTCTTCTCGTTTGTCTTCCGTCCGAGAGCCCCGGCATCTTTCCCTCCATGACCGGGATCGATCATCACGATAAATTCCTTATCCGCCTGTGCATGAACGACTGCGGACGGAATAAGGATGAGTAATATGAGTATATATATGAAACGTGTCAGTGACATTTCTTGCCAAATTTTAGACAAAGTTAGCAAAAGTCTCTCTAAAAGTGATTTTTTGAATTGAAATTTGTGAGGAAATGCCAAAAAATAACTATTTTTGGACAATCATCTGCCAGTGAATTGTTCATAAACTCATGTCTGCATCCCCAAGCCTCAGAGCCTCACACATAATCACAGTGTTTCTGAGCATTGTAATCCTCACGGGTTGTTCCGGCAACGGAATCACCGACCCCGTAAACATCAATCGCCTCGACCTCGAACTCCGCGACGGGACGATTGACAATCCCGCATTGCGCCATCCGGCTGAGGAGCTTTTCCGTGTGTCGGGCTACGGCGAGCTCACCGACTCCATGCTTGTGAAATATTCCACGGCAGCCGCCATCACCATCCACGCCAATGCGGTTGACTCGGTGTGGAATGATGTGCGCATTGAAGACATGAGCAACTCGCTCGGACGCGTCAGGATCAACTACCGTCACCTGTTCCCCGACCGAAAGTTCCCGGAGATATATTCCATCGTCTCGCCATTCCGTCAGTCAGTATTCACGGTCGATTCGCTGCTTTATGTCGGGTTGAACCATTATCTCGGCTCAGACTATGAGCCATACGGCTACTTCCCCGAATATCAGCGAAGGCTCAAGACACCCGCACGCGTGGCGACCGACATTGCCGAAACCCTCGTCAGACGCGACTTCCCCTATCAACCCGCCGAGGACTACCCCACTACCCTATCGCGACTGCTCTATGAAGGCGCGGTGACCGAGGCAGTGATGCAGCTTGCAGGAGTCAGCGAGCAGGAAGCTCTGGGCTACGATGACGAGCAATTCAAATGGCTCGGCGATAACGAACATCGACTGTGGGAAACCATCGTAGGCGGAAAATTCCTTTTCAGCACAGACCCGCAGGTCGCTGCCTCGCTCGTCAATCCCGCACCGTTTACATCTTTGACAGGACACGAGACTCCTGGAGCCGCAGGGCGTTTCATCGGTCATAGAATTGTCAATTCGTATCTCGACAGCCATGCCGTGAGCATAGCCGAACTGCTTTCACCCGGTTTCTACGAATCGCAGTCGGCACTCGCCGACTCGCGCTACAAATAACAGTAGGCCGGATTTTTCAAAATCTGAATTTTATTCACTAACTTTGTTGAATCTTAAATCATTGCAAATATAAATACACACAGTATGATGCACAAAAGATCAATTATTACGGGCTTAATGGTCATGCTATGCCCCCTCATCTCCTTTGCCGACATAATCGTCAAGAAAGACGGGTCTACAATGGAGGTCTACAATATTGAAGTAGGCACCAAATATATAACTTTCACCAAAGCCTCATCTCCTGATTCAGAATTAGGTAGAGTGCTTCGAGACGAATGTTTCGCAGTCAAAACCGACGATGGCGAAATGAAGGCGATTGACACATTCAACCAAAACGCCACTCAAAATGAGAAGAAAGCTGAAAATGAAGCTCAAAGCTCAGGCTCTGACCATAAAACTCAGAAAGTCGTAAACTCAACCCCTGCTGCTGACAATCAGAAAATCATCGATAGCTATAACTCGACGCATTTTGAATACCAAGAGAAAGATAAAGAAGAACCTAATAAAATCCACGATGGTCTTTCTCTTGTGGTATGGGGAATCGGTCAAGAGTCAGTGATGTCAGATGACAATATATTAATCGCGATTGAGCCTGAAAATCAGCTTGAAGCAAAATATAAAATTTCAATCAAAAATAAGACAGAATCGAGTCTGTATCTCGATTTAACAAATTCGTTCAGAATTGATTCAGAGGATTCGGCAACACCATTTTTCGACAATTCCGTATACTCTACAAATCTTGGTAAAGGAGCTGGAGGAAGCCTTAATCTTGGAGCTGTCACCGGAGCCTTAGGGATGGGTGGTGCCGTCGGAACATTAGCAAGCGGCATGAACATCGGTGGTGGCACGACAAGTTCAACATCTGTATCCAAATCAGATCAACCGATTTTGATTATTCCTCCACACAGCAAAGTTTACCTGCCGTTCCAAAAAGAAGCAAAAAAAGATAAAGTTATTGAATTGCCTGAAATATTCTATTATTCGCCAAAGAATACTCCTTTAAATTATAATGTAATAGTGAATACATTTTGGACTAATAGAACGTTAAAAAAAGACAATAACCCTATCTATGCCAATGATTTGGAATTACCAAAAAATGGGGTTGTTGTTTTTAATATCCAAAATACTCCAAAAACATATAAATTCATAATATCATATTCATTAGATCAAGATTTTATGACTGTTAACAGAGCTAATTTCAATCTATTTCTCCGTGACGTTTATGGATTTGCACCCGTTGGAGCTGGTTTCTCTAGTTTTTATAAAAAAGGGCTTAAAGAGTTTATCGAGCAAGCTCCGAACGAATTTATCTGGGGATTTGGTGAATTTCCTAAAATTGATGGCAAATCTGCAAATTCCAAATCGGCAGGCAGGGCTTTGATGAAAGGTATCGGCGGATTATAACCATAGAAATATATAAAAAAAAAAAGTGGATAAATGACTTAAAAACATACAGTCATTTATCCACTTGATTTTTATTGTGATATTCCGTTTATGCGAATTTTGACCAATCGACGTTGCGCATGTCGCCGGAGGCGAGGAATTCGGTGTGGAATCCGAGGGCTGCTTCAAGGGTGTGGGGGGTCTGACCGCCACGAGTGCTGAGTTTGAGATAGTCGCGGAGCAATTCGCGGTAGATCGGATGAGCGCAATTGTTGATTATCTCGTGGGCGCGCTCCACGGGGTCAAGACCACGAAGGTCAGCGATACCCTGGTCGGTCACGATGATGTCAACCGAGTGTTCGGAATGATCCACGTGGGAAACCATAGGCACGATGTTTGAAATCTTACCCTCCTTGGTGACTGACGGACAAGAGAAGATGGAGATGTAGGCGTTGCGTGTGAAATCGCCTGAGCCACCGATACCGTTCATCATTCGAGTTCCTGTCACATGAGTGGAGTTGATGTTGCCGAATATGTCGGCTTCGAGAGCCGTGTTCATCGAGATAACACCGAGACGACGGATGACCTCGGGATTGTTGGAAATCTCGGAGGGACGGAGAATCACGTGCTTCTTGAAGAACTCGATATTGTCGATGACCTCGTCCTCAACCTCATTGGACACTGTCAGCGAACATGTCGAGCCGAACTTGCAGCGGCCCTGCTTCATGAGGTCGATGACCGCATCCTGAATAACTTCGGTGTACATCTCAAACGGGGGAATCTCCTTTGCATCGGCAAGACCGTAGAGGACAGCGTTAGCCACATTACCCACACCAGACTGGAGCGGGAGGAAAGTCTTGGGGATGCCTCCGCGACGAAGCTCCTCGATGAGAAAACGGCACACGTTGGCACCAATCTGTTTCGTGGTCTCGTCGAGAGGAGTGAACGGCTTCACGCCCTCGTAGTTATCGCTCATGACGACACCGACAATCTTGTCCGGGTCAATCTTGAGGACCGGAGAGCCTATGCGATCGCTTACCTTGAAGATAGGTATCTCTTTGCGATAAGGAGGATCGAGGGGCAGGTAGATGTCATGGAGACCGTAGAGGGCATGACGAAGTTTCTCATTGAGTTCGATGATAATCTTCTTGGCCATACGGGCGATGGTGGGGACATTGCCGATACCGGTTCCGACAACCGCCGTGCCGTCATCCTGAATATCAGAGACCTCTATGATGGCAAGGTCAAGCTCGCCAAAGAAACCGTAGCGGAGCTTCTGAGCAGCCTCTGAAAGATGGAGGTCAAAGTAATGTGCGTCATGCGAATTGATGCGCTTGCGCAGGTCGGGATGGTTCTGATAGGGAGTGCGCTTGCCGATGGCATTTGCACGTGCAAGGACACCGTCGCACTTATCACTTGTCGATGCGCCTGTGAGGATATTGATTTTGAAGGGCTTGCCCTCGGCATGGAGCTTCTCGGCCTTTGCTGCGATGGCTTGGGTCACAACTTTGGGTGCGCCCGGTGCGGTGAAGCCTGAGAAACCACACTTTGCATCATGGAAAAATAGATCTGCGGCTTCTTCCGGAGTCAGGATGGGAAATTTCATAATTTTCTTCTTTTCTGAGTTATTGGAGGAGTGAGATTATTTATACGATTCTATCTTCGGGTTATCGAAATTCAGCTCGATTTATCAAGATTCAGCTTTAGGCAGCTTTAGGCAGCTTGAGGCAGCTTGATACATCTTGATACATCTTGATTTTGGGGGAGTGGGGAATTTAAGGTTTCTGTTTCCTTTTTCAGTTGCGGTCAATGTACTTCGGTCTTATTATCTCGCTGTCGATTATGGCTTGCCGCCAACGCCGGTAATGCTCGGCAACAGCAGCGTCGCTTTCATCAACCTTGAGCCGGAGGGGAGCACGGTCCATGGTCTCATCCATAGAATCCGATTCCGGCTCTGTCATTTCTGCTATGGAGGGATGTGGTTCGATGGATGGATGTGGGGATTCCACCGAGTGAGCGGTGGGAGGGAGGGCTTGACCGATATTTGCCTCCATATCGGCTTCGTCATCTTCTTCATCATCCTCGCTGCCGTGAATGGCGAAAGGTGCCATACGCGAAGCACGTGTCATGGCAGAGGTCTGTCGGTCCAACGATTTGAAAAAATTCGCGAATGAACTTGACTTTACATCCGATTCATCCTGACGCGACGAATCATTCCCTTTACGCCACCACCTACTGATGCCTTCAAAGAGAATTGATATACCGATGACAAGCAGGAATGATATAATTTTTTCCATTGCGCGGTTTTTCGTAATTTTGCAGCAAAATTACAGAATCCTACGCTTATAGCCAAGAATCTATCTAATAAATTCATGAACTTATCACGCAAATTACATATAGAGACTTACGGCTGCCAGATGAATGTGGCCGACAGTGAGGTCGTCGCTTCCATCATGGAGACCGTGGGCTATGAAATCGCCGCCTCTGCCGAGGAGGCTGACGCCATCCTCCTCAACACCTGCTCCATACGCGACAACGCGGAGCAGAAAATCGTGGCCCGTCTGGCCTACCTCGCATCGCTGCGAAGAAAACGCCCGAAAGATGCTCCGCGACTGATTGTCGGAGTGATCGGCTGCATGGCGGAGCGAGTCAGGGATGAACTCGTCAGCAAACATGGAGTTGACCTCGTGGCAGGTCCTGACTCCTATCTCGACCTGCCGAATCTCTTTGCCTCAGTCGAGAGCGGAGAGAAAGCCGTCAACGTGGAACTGAGCACCACTGAGACTTACCGCGACATCATCCCCGCCAGAATAACCGGCAACCCGGTGTCGGGCTTCATCAGTATCATGCGCGGATGCAATAACTTCTGCTCCTATTGCATAGTCCCCTACACACGTGGACGCGAACGCTCACGAAGTGCCGAGAGCATACTTGCCGAACTTGCCGACCTGCGCGCAAGAGGCTTCAAGGAAGCGACCCTGCTGGGGCAGAACGTCAACAGCTACCTCTACACCGATGCGGACGGAAACGTCATCAACTTCCCCACCCTGCTCGGGCTTGTCGCTGACGCCGCACCCGACATGCGGATACGCTTCACGACATCACATCCGAAAGACATGAGCGACGAGACAATAGCCATGATAGCCTCGCGCCCAAACATCTGCCGCCATATCCATCTCCCCGTCCAATCCGGCTCCAACAAAGTGCTCAAGGCCATGAACCGCAAATACACCCGCGAATGGTATCTCGACCGTATCGCCGCCATAAGGCGCACAATGCCCGACTGCGGTATCTCAAGCGACCTTTTCACGGGATTCCACGATGAGACGGAGGAGGATTTTCAGGAGACTCTCTCGCTCATGCGTGAGGTCGGCTTTGACTCATCATTCATGTTCAAATATTCGGAACGACCGGGGACTCTCGCGGCGAAGACCATGCCTGACAACATTCCTGAGGATGTCAAGATTGACAGGTTGAACCGCATGATCGCACTTCAGAACGAACTGTCGCGCGAGAGCAACGCACGCGATGTCGGGAAAGTGTTCGATGTCCTCGTCGAAGGAGTGTCGAAACGCTCCAAAGAGCAATTTGTCGGGCGCAATCAGCAGAACAAGACCCTCGTGTTCCCACGAGGCAACTACCGCGTAGGCGACACCATCAAAGTCAGAGTGATCGATTCATCGTCAGCAACGCTCATCGGAGAGCTGGCGTAAGAGGACGGACACTCCATAAATCATGCAGCCATGAACCATGACAACCCTAAGTGAGGGGCAATCATGGCTCATGGCTGCATACCATGCACCTACATTTCAGTTATATATTTCCATTCACACGAGGGCTGCAATCTGCGACGGTGTTAGACCGTTGGCTTCCATGACCTCGGAAGCATTGTAGCGATCGAGAAACTCCTTCGCAAGACCGAGTGTGAAGACTTTGACAGGCGAGCCACCGAGATAGGCCGCAACTTTCTGCCCGAATCCACCATCGAGGATACCATCCTCAAGCGTGATGACAGTAGAATATCCCTTCAATGAGTCAAGACATTCACGGTCAAGCCGCGAGAGATTACGGGGATTTATGAGTGTCGGATTCTTGCCGGCTTTCCTCATCAGATCCACAGCCTCTTTGGCCAAGCCGAAGAAATCACCGGCACCGATCACCGCAATATCCTCACCCTGCTCCACGACATCATATTTGAAGAAATCGACATCTATCGCACGATCGGAATGGGTCACCGCGCCACCGGGAGTGCGGACTACCACCGGATGATCAGTTTGCTCGATAGCCCAGTCTATCATCGAGAGATATTCCTCGGCGCAGGTCGGAGCAAGGAACACGAAATCCGGGATATTCGAGATGAGCGGAATGTCGAAGAATCCGAGATGTGTCATGTCAGGTATGCCCCATATACCTCCGGCAAAGTCCACGATGACTGCGGGGAGGCCATTGATCGCTATGTCGTGCGACAGTTGGTCATAGGCACGCTGGATGAATGTGGCCATAACTCCAAACACCGGGCGGCATCCGCCTTTGGCCAATCCGGCAGCAACGGCAGTGGCCGCCTGCTCGCAGATACCGACATCCACAAACTGTCGTCCGGCACTCTTGCGCCGCTCCGGAGTGAAAGCAATCGCACCCGGAGTTCCCGCCGTGATGGTCACGACATTCGGGTCATCGTGCATACGGATGAGTAGATGGCGTGCGAAGATGTCACTGTAATCCTCCGAGTCGTCCTCAACGAGCGGCGCACCGGTCTTCAGGTTGAACGGTCCGGCATAGTGAAATGCCTCCTTATTGGCTTCAGCGACCGGAAGCCCGGCACCCTTGTCGGTGTTGATATGCACAAGCACAGCGTGGTCAGTGTCGCGCACAGACTTGAAAGCCTGGATCAGCGCACTGAGATTGTTTCCTTCGGCCACATAGATATATTGATAGCCAAGTGCACGGAAAATATTGTTGGATGCCGTTCCATTCGTCTTGCGGAGTTCGGACAGATGATCATAAAGCGCGCCGTGATTCTCGGCTATCGACATCTGATTGTCATTGAGAATCACAATGAAGTTCGAGCCGAGCGTCGGAGCGAAGTCGAGAGCCTCAAGGGCCTCACCTCCGCCGAGAGAGGCATCGCCGATGAAGGCAATGACGTTTTCCTTCCCTCCCTCAAGGTCACGAGCCTTGGCAAGACCTGAGGCAAGAGCTATCGAGGTGGAAGTATGGCCCACCTCAAACAAATCGTAGTCACTTTCCCTGGGACATGTATAGCCCGTGACATCATTGTAATGTTCAGGGTCAATGAATGCCTCGATTCTGCCGGTCAACATCTTGTGGACATAACTTTGGTGACTCACATCGAAGACGATCTTATCAGTCGGAGCGTCAAACACATAGTGAAGTGCGACAGTGGCCTCGACCACACCGAGATTCGGCCCGACGTGACCGCCATGAGCCGACAGCTTTTTCATAAGATTGGCACGCAGCTCCTCACTCAGATCCTTGAGCTCGTCAAGCGAAAGACTCTTGATGTCGGAAGGAGAATGCAGGGATTTAAGATCTATTTCCATATTTAAAATTGATGATTACATATAGATGGTAAGTGCAGATACAAATTTAACATCTTGAACCTACAAATGTTTTACCATTTTTAGCGATAACCATACTCGAAATACTGCAACACGCAGGAAATATATCAAAAAATTGACGGAGTGTCAGTGATGGCACCTTCAAGCCTCAACAGATACTCCTTGACTTTCAGACCTCCGCCATAGCCGGTCAATGACCCGTCACTCCCAATGACCCGATGGCACGGGACAAATATCGACAACGGATTGGCACCATTGGCATTTGCTACCGCCCGCACCGAATTGTGCCGACCAAGCATCGCCGCCACCTCACCGTATGAGATTGTTTTACCATAGGGAACGGCGAGCAATCCGTGCCAGACCATTTTTTGAAAATCAGTGCCGACATGGAGCAACGGGACATCAAAACACCGTCTGACTCCGGCAAAATATTCTTCAAGCTGACGGATGGCAGCCTCGATGACCGTAGATGAACCTTCTGCAGATTCAACGTTGAGCAGACGACTAAGTCTGTCAACTCCAAAGCGATGATGCGCGCCAGACAACCAGTCGCATAGACACAGCTCGTCGCCAAACGAGCCGAGAGCGAGCATTCCGCAAGGAGATGAGTAAATCTGTGTAATTATCTTATCCATATTCATTCAATTAGGCACAAATTTAATGATTTTCATCAATATGCGGAAAGAGTGTATAGAGAGACATAATCCCCAATACCGGCTATGGGTATTGAGGATCATGAATCTTCATTCGTTAAGAAACGATCATTCAACGGGTTTGAACTGATCTTTGCCCACACCACAGACCGGGCATACCCAATCGTCGGGGAGGTCTTCAAACTTTGTACCGGGCTTGATACCGTTGTCAGGATCGCCAACTGCGGGATCATAGATCCATCCGCAAACTTCACATTCGTATTTTTCCATACCTATTTCTATTTTTGAGATTTTACTTTCATTAAGTACGTATTGCATCTTGTCATTACCGCCGCATTAGGGCTTGACCTTGACAAGCATTACCTTTGAGTCAGACACTGCCGTGACGCTGTGAGGCACACCCTCACCCATGAGCATAAACTCACCGGCCTTGATTGTGTGAGGCACATCAAGCATTGTGAACTCAATCTCACCTTCAAGCACACTGACCATGACCTCGGCAGGAGCTGTGTGGGTCGAAAGACTTTGCCCTGCCCTGAAGACCAGGAGGACAACGCCTCCGTTATCATTACCGAAAATATTACGGAACTGGACTTTTTCAATCCCGTTTTCAATCTGTGCGGCAAGAGGATAAACCTCTCCGAACTTGTATTCTGTCTGTAACATAGTTTATGAAGCTTATGAAATTATTATTCGTGGGTTTCGTCAGTCCATGCAGAACCTGTACATGTTGAGACCGATCTGATTGTTATGATAGCGTGGCACTTCACCGCTATACTTGTTTATGACAAATTCACCTGCGCCGTTCAGCGTCGCGCTGAGCAAGTGTCCCGCCAACGCCGTATAGTCGGTTTTGCCGAGGGTCACATGGAGATGAAGATAGATCTGACCGTTAAGCACGCCAATATTGCCCGTCAGGTTAGCAATCTCCATCTGCTCACTGAAAGTTTTATCTACATACTCCTTTGTGGCAGGATTGAAACAGCGCAGGGTGGCTTCATTGACCGCACCGATCCCGATGATGTCACCACCGGTGATATTCAGGTCGTTGCACACCCTCGCCAATGTCGAGGCCACTTCCTGATGATTGTCCACGCTCACAACAAACGTATTGTCGAACTTCTTATAGGTGTAGCCTTCACCTTTGCCCTCTGTCTGTCCGTAGGCTGTGATTGTTCCCATAGCGAATATTGCTAAAATGAAATAAAGTATTCTCTTTCTCATGATTAATTTCAAGTGTTTACAGTAACTATAACAACAAGCCCCGTCAATCGTTTGATTAGGATGGTGATAATTAAATAATGTTCACAAATCCGCACACTCCCGTCACATTGCATCGCGAGAGAGCTTCCATGTCATTTCTCTGCGACGACTGCCGTCAATGCAGACATAGCGCGGTCAAGTCGGGGTATAGGGTACTGATAATGGTTCCCCGGAACTGTGTCATACTCCACTCTAACGCCCTGCTCTTTCAGAAGCCTGACGATTGTCTCAGTATTGACGGCAACCGAGTCGAAAGCCCTGACAGTTGACTTGGCTTCCTTATCACCAAGTAGGAAATAGGCAAAACCATTTTTCCCTTTAAAACTACGAGATTTGAACCAGTCGATGAAACCGTCATACCAGAAAGAGCCGGAAAGCGACAAGATGTTGTGAAACAACTCGCATTGTGCCCATTGCCAAAGGGTGAACAAGCCGGAGAGAGAAACACCCGCAAGCGTGCGTTCCTCAACCGCCGTCAGACCGATATGCGATTCAATCTCCTTGACTACATGCTCAAGGCGCATCAGGAATTGCGGAGCTTTGCCCTCAAAGTCAGGACAGCCTTTGGGCACTCCCTTTGCCGGCCACGGTGTCAGGTCATTGTTCCAGTCCATTCCGGTGATGACAATAATTGATGTGGAATATCTACGGCTTGCCGCGTCAATCCATTGTTGAAGAATATCCATCGGATACAGTTGATAGACCACACGAGGGCTGTCAGCACACAGGCTGTACAGACAATTCATCCCGTTTGACACAATTTCTTGACTCATAAGTAAAAAATGGGAAAATTTCGCACCGATTGTCCTATCGGAGAAATTAAATTAGAAAAATATAGCGTGAATTTTCGCAAATATGTTTGGCGATTTCAAAAAAAAGCTCTACCTTTGCAGCGCAAAAGCAAGACATGGTGAGCATAGCTCAGTTGGTTAGAGCGTCGGATTGTGGTTCCGAAGGTCGTGGGTTCGACCCCCACTGTTCACCCTCCAAAAAGTAATTTTGTTAATTAGGATATTGGCTCTGAAAAATCAGAGCCAATATTTTTTTTATCTTCTCAAATCACTTCAGATAGCGGTCTGAGACCACTTCAAGGCGATCAGACAGCTCGATGACACGTGGAACACCAGTCGGGATCTCCTCAGCAACAATCTCCTCAGGAGTCTTTTTAAGCAGCATCATCACGAGAGCACGCAGCGAATTTCCGTGTGCCGCTACAAAAACGGTGTCATAGAGACCAAGCGCAGGAGCAATAAGTTCTTCCCAGCACGGCTGTACACGCGCCACCGTGTCTTTAAGCGACTCGGTCAGCGGAAGTGATTCCGCCCCAAGCAGTGCATAACGCTCCTCGCCTCCGGGGTAGCGGCTGTCGTCAACCGTCAATGCCGGAGGTGCCACATCGTAGCTGCGTCGCCAGATGTGCACCTGCTCGTCACCATATTTCTTGGCTGTTTCGGCCTTGTTCATCCCCTGAAGCGCACCATAGTGACGCTCGTTGAGATGCCAGTCCTTGACAACCGGAAGCCACATCCTGTCCATGGCATCGAGAGCGATGTCAAGAGTCTGGATGGCGCGACGAAGATAAGATGTGAAGCAGTAGTGCGGTTTTAACCCCGATCTGGCGATAAGCTCGCCCGCATGTCGGGCTTCGTCCCTACCTTTTTCCGACAGTTCAACATCGGTCCAGCCCGTAAAACGGTTCTCAAGATTCCACTGGCTCTGACCGTGGCGTAGAAGTATGAGATTTTTCATAAATTGATGATGTGAGATTTTGTTAGTTCATTTCGTGAAATATCTACATAGATAACCCGAACTCCAATGCCAATGTTCACAAAAAATCGCCCATCGCTTTTACATTTTTTAATATTAATCCACGTGAACAACGGCATTAATGTTAACTAATATTAAATACACCAATATTATTTGCATAGTTTCACGTAAGTGCATACCTTTGCATCGCAAAACGGAAATGACCCCGTTTTCAGAGAAACAAATTGCGAAAATAGCTCAGTTGGTAGAGCACAACCTTGCCAAGGTTGGGGTCGCGG
>JAMPHF010000003.1:0-14084 GCA_023663525.1 Bacteroides sp. | reverse complement strand
GACGGCAATGATTAATAACGCTTTTTTCATAAAACAATAGTTGATTTTGTTAATTCAATTATCTAACAATCTGCATTGAAAAAAGGTTGTTGCACCGTTTAAAAAATTCATATGGCTTATCTCGATTGAGGGAACGAATTGAGAGAATGCATCTTCAAAATCAAAATTACGCTGTCATTTATCGGATTTATTGAAAATTTAGGCTAAATTTGTAGCCGAGCTATAAACGGCGACATTATTTTGCCCGCATTTTCGACAAAACGACAGAAACCATGAAAGGAATAGTACTGGCAGGAGGCTCAGGCACACGTCTCTATCCTATCACGAAGGGTGTGAGCAAGCAGCTTCTGCCCATCTATGACAAACCGATGGTCTACTATCCCATTTCGGCTCTCATGCTGGCCGGAATCAGGGACATACTCATCATATCCACCCCTCAGGATCTCCCGGGCTTCAGGCGACTGCTCGGCGATGGGTCGGACTTCGGTGTAAGGTTTGAATATGCCGAGCAACCGTCGCCCGACGGACTCGCACAGGCTTTCATCATAGGTCGCGATTTCATCGGTGATGATTCTGTCTGTCTCGTCCTCGGCGACAATATCTTTCATGGAGCCGGTTTCTCGGGAGTGCTCCGCGACGCAGTGAAAACGGTCGAGTGTGACCACAAAGCGTGTGTGTTCGGCTACTGGGTCAACGATCCTGAGAGATATGGCGTGGCAGAATTTGACGCTGAGGGCAACTGCCTGTCAATCGAGGAGAAACCTGCGCATCCCAAGTCAAACTATGCGGTGGTCGGATTGTATTTCTATCCCAACAAGGTTGTTGACATCGCCGCCTCCATAAAGCCGTCTGAACGCGGAGAACTTGAAATCACCTCCGTCAATCAGGCGTTTCTGCAACAGGGCGAGCTGAAAGTCGCCACCCTCCCGCGCGGCTTCGCATGGCTCGACACCGGAACCCACGACTCGCTCGCCGAGGCTTCAATCTACATTGAAGTGCTGGAGAAAAGACAAGGGCTGAAAATCGGTTGCCTCGAAGGAATAGCCTACCGCCAAGGCTGGATCACCCGCCGGCGCATGATTGACATTGCCAAACCGATGTTAAAGAACCAGTACGGACAATATCTCATGAAAGTCATCGACGAGATTGAACGGACTGACGCTCCCAACCTCAATTGAGAGAAGAATGAAAATAATAAGAACTGACATAGAGGGTGTTGTAATCCTTAAACCAAGAATTTTCACCGATTCCAGAGGATATTTCTTCGAGAGTTATTCCAAGCGGGAATTTGACGAAAAAGTCCAGGCTGTCAACTTCGTGCAGGACAATGAGAGCCGTTCGACGCGCGGAGTGGTGCGCGGTCTGCACTTCCAGCGGCCGCCGTTCGCCCAAGCCAAATTGGTGAGATGCGTCCGAGGCACGACCATCGACGTGGCTGTCGATATTCGCAAGGGGTCACCTTCCTACGGACATCACGTGGCTGTTGAACTGTCAGAGGATAATCATCTGCAACTTTTTATCCCTCACGGATTCGCCCACGGATTCGCAGTCCTCAGCGACGAGGCGGTGTTTCAGTATAAATGCGACAATTTCTATGCCCCGACCCATGAGGGCGGAATCTCAATCCTTGATCCGGCTCTTGGGATAGACTGGGGTATCGATTTCGACATGGCTATCCTCTCGGAAAAGGATCTACACCATCCGCTGCTTTCATCATTTGATTCACCGTTTGACTTTCAAGTGAAATAATGAATGTTCAAAGATACTCTCCCTGAATGTAGGGACATGCCTTTGGCATGTTTCATACGCGATTACCAGTTTCCCACCGGCGCGATTACCTGTTTCCCACCGGCTCAAATACAATATGAGCAACATGCCGAAGGCATGTCCCCACCATAGACTGACCTTATAAATATATATAATACCAACTTCAGGCAAGCAGACAAAACCGGCTGCTTACTTGCTAACTAATTTATTTATTCACAATGATCCACAGGTTTATTCTCAACGAAGTTTCCTACTTCGGACCGGGTGCACGCAAAGAGCTGCCCGAAGTAATCAAACGTCTCGGCAAAGCAAAGGCATTTATCGTGACAGACGCAGGCCTCATCAAATTCGGTGTTGCCAAGATGGTGACCGACGTGCTTGACGAAGCAGCCATCCCCTACGAGATTTTCAGCGATGTAAAGCCTAACCCCACCGTCACCAACGTTAAGAACGGTATCGAAGCATACAAGAAATCATGTGCTGACTTCATCATAGCCATCGGCGGAGGTTCGTCAATCGACACTGCCAAGGCTGTCGGAATCGTGATCAACAATCCCGAGTTTTCCGACATCGTTTCGCTCGAAGGCTGCGCTCCCACTACCAACAAGTGTGTGCCCATCGTAGCACTCCCCACCACTGCCGGTACTGCGGCTGAGACTACCATCAACTATGTGATCATCGATGAGGAACATCAGAAGAAGATGGTGTGCGTGGACCCCAACGATATCCCCGCAGTTGCCATCGTCGATGCAGAACTCATGTACTCCCTCCCGGCCTCGCTGACAGCAGCCACCGGCATGGACGCTCTCACCCACGCCATCGAAGGCTACATCACCAAGGGTGCATGGGCACTCAGCGACATGTTTGAAATCGAAGCCATCCGCATGATCAGCCGCAACCTCCCGACAGCCGTAACCGAGCCGTCCAACGCCGTGGCACGCGATGCAATGGCTGTGGCACAATATGTTGCCGGAATGGCATTCTCCAACGTTGGTCTCGGTCTCGTTCATGGCATGGCTCACCCGCTTGGCTCTCTGTTTGATGTGCCCCACGGAGTCGCCAACGCCCTCCTGCTCCCGACAATCATGGAGTGGAACATGCCCGCATGTCTCGACAAATATCCCGCCATCGCAGAAGCTATGGGAGTGGACATCTGCGGCATGACCCGCGAGGAGGCAGCTCAGGCTGCATGTGACGCTGTCAAGGCCCTCTCGATCAAAGTCGGCATTCCCCAGCATCTCAGCGAGATCGGAATCGACGAGACCGCCATCCCCGCTCTCTCGGCTCAGGCTCTTGCCGACGTCTGCACCCCCGGCAATCCCCGCGACGTGACCATCGAGGACATCACTGCCCTCTACACAAAGGTCCTTTAATCACCATTTCAGCAACTTAACGGCTGACGGATGTGAACTTTCATGTCCGTCAGCCGGTTTCATCAACTGAGACACATTCTGAATCAATAGCTTATATGAGAATACTCGTCACCGGAGGAGAAGGCCAGCTCGGTCACTGTCTGCGGAAATCGGTGGCAGGCTCTGCCAACGAATATGTTTTCACTGATGTGGATGACCTCGACATCACTGACCCCGAAGCCGTCGCGCTCGGCATAGCTTGCAATGACTTTCAACTGATTGTCAACTGCGCCGCCTACACCAATGTTGACCGGGCGGAGAGTCAGGAGGAGATTGCTGAATCAATCAACTCGCTTGCTGTCAGCTATCTCGCCAAAGCTGCCAAGGACAACGACATACCTATCATCCACATCTCGACCGACTACGTGTTTGGCGGTTACGCGGGCAATCATCCGCTCACCGAGGATATGGCCGTCTGCCCGACCTCGGCCTACGGACGCACAAAATATCACGGCGAACAGATGATCGAGGCAAGCGGATGTCGCCACATCATCATCCGCACCGCGTGGCTCTACTCCGAGTATGGTCATAACTTCGTCAAAACCATGCTTGGGCTGATCGGCTCACGCCCGGAGTTGAATGTGGTGTTTGACCAGATCGGCTCTCCTACCTACGCCCAAGACCTCGCCGACGCAATTGTCAATATCATTGACAGCGGTAAATATAAAGGAAACGATGGAATATATCACTATTCAAACGAGGGTGTATGCTCATGGTTTGACTTCAGCAAGATGATTCAGGAAATAGCGTTCCCAACCGATCCTGACGGCAAATGGAAATGCAAGATAAATCCGATCCACAGCACTGAATTTCCATCCCCCGCCACCCGCCCGCCGTTCTCACTCCTCGACAAGACCAAATTCAGACAGACATTCAATTTGGACGTGCCATATTGGGTCGATTCCCTCAGAATCTGTCTACTTCATCTCACCGAAAACAAACAACACGAACAAAACAATCCAAAATGAACACAACCACACGAACAATACTGATCACCGGCGGAGCTGGATTCATCGGAAGCCATGTTGTCCGGTTGTTTGTCAACAAATATCCTGAATACCACATCATTAACCTCGACAAGCTGACCTACGCCGGCAATCTTGACAATCTGAAGGATATTGAGGACAGGGAGAACTACACCTTTGTCCGCGCCGACATCGCCGACATTGATGAGATGAGGCGAATCTTCAACACCTACGGAGTTGACGGCGTGATACACCTCGCCGCCGAAAGTCATGTTGACCGTTCGATCAAAGACCCCTTCACTTTTGCCCGCACAAACGTCATGGGCACACTCTCGCTCCTCCAGGCTGCCCGCGAACGCTGGGAATCACTCCCGGAGGGCTACGAGGGTAAACTTTTCTACCACATCTCGACCGATGAGGTCTATGGCGCACTCGAACTGACCAATCCCGAAGGGCTTGAATCGCCGTTCTCGACGGTGGCTTCATCGGACCATCATCATGCCTACGGCAAGGTGTTCTTCACCGAGACCACACGCTACAATCCTCACTCCCCTTACTCCGCATCAAAAGCGTCAAGCGACCATTTTGTCCGCGCCTATCATGACACCTATGGTCTTCCGACCATCGTCACAAACTGCTCCAACAACTATGGCCCTTACCAATTCCCTGAAAAATTGATTCCGCTTTTCATCAACAACATCCGTCAGGGTAAACCGCTGCCTGTCTACGGCAAGGGAGAGAACGTCCGCGACTGGCTCTTTGTCGAGGATCATGCACGCGCCATCGACCTGATATTCCATAAGGGGAAAGTTGCCGGGACCTACAACATCGGTGGCTTCAACGAATGGAAAAACATAGACCTCATCCGCGTGATCATCCGCACCGTTGACCGTCTCCTCGGGAATCCCGAAGGGACAAGCGACAGGCTGATAACTTTTGTCACTGACCGCCCGGGTCACGACATGCGCTATGCCATAGATTCGCGCAAACTCCATCGGGAACTCGGATGGGAGCCCTCGCTCCAGTTCGAGGAGGGGATCGAGAAGACCGTCCGTTGGTATCTCGAAAACGATGAGTGGGTCAGGAATATAGACCGCAGACAAAATCCGGCGGATGACTGATGTGATGACCCCGGAGGAGCGTAGCCGGTGCATGGCGGCTATCCACGGCAGGAACACCCGACCCGAAATGACGGTGAGGAAGTTTCTGTTTGCCAAGGGTCTGCGCTATCGGGTCAACAACCGCAAACTTCCCGGAACCCCGGACATCGTGCTGAAAAAGTATCGGACTGTCATCTTTGTTGACGGTTGCTTCTGGCATGGGCACAAGGATTGCAGATATTTCCGCATACCCAAAAGCAATGAAAACTTTTGGCGGCACAAAATCAATCTGAACATCGCGCGTGACTACCGCAACGACGTTGAGCTGCGTCTGCTCGGCTGGCGCGTGATCCGTGTGTGGGAATGTTCCCTGCGCACCGCCGACGAACGTGCCAAAGTCCTCGAAACGCTCTACGATAAAATTGTGAGCCGATATGATTGTGCGTCATACACCATCACCGAAAGCGGCGGCGGGATTGCCGCCGAGCCGACCGAAAGCTACGGGAAACGATAGCATAATCACGATGTAACACGCACCTATACAGTTCTTTACCAACGCGGAAGATTGCGGAGAGTTCGTGCGAGACCGTAAATATAGCGTCTGAACCCCGGACGATAGCACATCAGTCGGTCAAACCATGCAATATGCGGTGACACCGCTTTGACTATTATGCCGACATAAATCATTGCAAACAAGGTGCCGGGTCCGACCACATTCCACATCCATTCACCGAAATAGAAATAGCCCGTCGCCACTGCTATCACCACAAGGCTGATGTCGGTCATGATTTTTGCCTTGGCAAACGGCAGACCGCTGATTTTGCTTATAGCCGCCGGAAAGCCTTCGCCCGGCATGGTGACCGATCCGCAACGGATCTCAAAAGCAATGCCGAGTCCAAGGACGGTACATCCAACCACCTGAGCCACAACCTGAAGCATGACCGTGTCAGGCACAAAAAGCGATGTGACAGCCATATTGACATCGAGCAACCACCCGAAAAGGAAACCGATCAGAAGCTGGAAAAGCTGCACAGCCTCAAACTTGCGTCGCAACACGGCAATCTGGAGACCGACAAGCACGAAATTCATCACATAGGTCCACTCACCGATTGTCAGCGCGACAATCTCACCTGCATCACCCGCCAGAGTCAGCACGAACGGAATCGTCGAAATCACGCTGCTTCCAAGAGCCGAGCGCACACACAATGCCACTCCGAATGTCATTACAAAAAGTGATACAACGAGCAAAACATGTTGCCATACGAACCCTAAAACTCTTTCTTTCTTACCGCTTACTGCTATTTCCATCTCTATACATCATTTTTTCGATACAAAATTGCAAAATTCTATGCTTTCAGAGTATGATTTTTGTATTATCGCACCTTTCGGGCTTACGCGGGATATAATTTTGCGGACACAACAAATCAACCCCATCGAAAAAATGAATATGACTGACACCACAATGATTACGACTCACACAACAACCGGAAAGCCCGACGGAGAGTCCACAAAACACGCTAAGGGAGGATGGAATTTCCCCGTATCACAGAAATTTTATAAGAATCTTTGCCATCGCATTGAGATGATACTTCAGGCATTGGACCATGACTCCGAATCCGTTGCCCGACTGAAATCGATTGTCGATACCTATCTTCTCAATGGAGAAACGCCGTCGCGACTGACCATTGATGGACAGCAGCTTGCGATTTTCCTATGCCTCCGGCATGACATAGACCTCGCAGTCGAGAGGTCGGCACGTGCAAAAGCCCGTGCTGCTGAGCGTCGTGCGCAAAAGGAAGCGGAAAAAAGTCAGTCTGAAGCACCCAAGTCTGAGAGCAATGCACCGACACCGATTGCGACTTCTGATGAGGAAACACCGCATGATCATCGGCAGATTCCGCCCATCCCACACCGCAGGACATCCAAGAGAACATTAAACAAAAAATTCCACAAAATAAAGATACGGACCATCCGGACAAAAAAGATTAGAATGTCACTGGCGAAATTTGGTGGATTGGATTAAAATTCATACCTTTGCACCCGAATTTAATCAATACAAATCACAAATATTAATGGCAACAAAAATCAGACTGCAACGTCATGGTCGCAAGAACTATGCGTTCTATCCTATTGTTATCGCCGATAGCAGGGCACCACGAGATGGTAAATTTATTGAAAGGATAGGTTCATATAATCCGAACACTAATCCTGCTACAGTAACTTTGAACTTCGAGCGTGCTTTGTATTGGGTAAACGTTGGCGCACAGCCTACCGACACTGTCCGCACCATCCTCTCAAACGAGGGCGTGCTCCTCATGAAGCACCTTCAGGGCGGTGTGAAGAAAGGTGCATTCGACGAAGCTGAAGCTCAGCGTCGTTTCGATGCATGGAAGGCTCAGAAGCAGCAGACAGTTGACAAACTCCGCGCTTCTATGGCTGACAAGAAAGAACTTGAAGCAAAGAATCGTCTCGAAGCAGAAGTAGCCAAGAACAAGGCTAAGGCTGAGGAAGTGGCTAAGAAGAAAGCTGAGGCTGCTGCCGCTGCCGCTGAGGCTGAAGCAGAGGCCGCTCCCGCTGAGGAAGCTGCTCCCGCTGCTGAATAAATAAGAGAGACAATCAACTGCAAGGGTTGACAGTTTTTTGGGCTGTCGGCTCACCGAGTAACACAGAAGGCACGCACTCGTCGAGTGCGTGCCTTCTGTGTTACTCGGTGAGTTGGTAATGCAACATGCATTTCCAAGATTTCGGTTTGGCGGATGTGCTGAGAATTAGACAAGGACTTTATCCATGAGGGCTTTATGGCATCCTGCGGATGTCAGGCTACGCAAAATTTCGTTGGAATGTATGATGCTGACGGTCGGTAAAATCGGCATTATACGCAGTATACTGCAAATTCACAATATACTGCAAATACACAATATGCTGCAAAATAGGCAATATGCTACAAAGATTCTATTGGGGAGATATGGGAAATTAGTCGATTGTACGAGAACATGCCAAAGGCATGTCCGTACGTGGTGTTTTAGATATGTCCGTATGTGGGATGTGTTTTGTCCGTTGGGTGGAGTTTTACTTTTGCTTGTCGAGGTTGTTGAGGGTGTATTGTCTCACCACTTCATCTATAGAGATGTCGAGGAGGCGCATTTCATTGAACAGATTGTTGAGGGTCGTGTCGAAAAATTCTTTTCGACGGGCTTGATTGACATGGTCGAGCGCATCGGGTGTCAGATAGAACCCCATGCCGCGTTTGGGCACGATGATACCTTCAGCCTGAAGATACTCGTAGGCTTTCAGCACCGTGTGGCTGTTGACAGACAGGAGTACCGACAGCTCACGCACGGACGGGACACGCTGCCCCGCTTCCCATGAGCCGGTCAGTATCTGACTGAAGCTATAGTCGATGATCTGTCGATATATCGGTTTGTTAGTCGTGAAATCCATTATAGCTTCCAATTATCATGCCTTGATGTCACCTTTGGCTATGCGGCGATAGCAGAGCCAAAGCATGTATATGCCGAGAATAGTTATAAAACCGTAGATTATTTTGAATACGGGAAGCATACCGTCAACTATCTGTTGCGGGTCAATTGCGGAGGACGAGGAGTCGGAAATGCAATTTATAGCCATGACAGCTCCGCCGATTCCTGAAAGGAAGCCGATAGCGAAAATGTAGATGAACATTGCGAGCAGTCCTGCCACGATGCGATGTTTCCGGTATGACAATACTGCATACAATACGGCCGCCACTAATGACGCTACCTGAAATATGCTTCCAACAATTAAGATGGATTCGTCGAGTCCGATGGAAATATCCGTAAGATTATATCTTGCGAGGAGCAGAGTGTTCAACCGTGGAGTTGAGAAAATAATTGAGTAGATGTAATCGAGTCCATACCATATACCGTCCACAATAATGGGGACGAGGATGATGCAGTAGACGGTGTAGAATGCCCACTTTTCAATCGGTTTGGCGGGAAGCAGCCCAATCAGTGTCCTGTCGTCTCTTGAGAATGTGAGGGGAGAGAGGTAGAGGGTGAAACTCGTGATTATGCTCACTGTTGCCACAACTCTGATACTGTCTCCGCCGATGTCTACAATCAGGCGTGACAGCATGTAGCAGAGGAGTGTCGTGCATGCGGCTATCAGAAGATATATCTTGATGGGCTTTTTGTAGACGAGTGCGATCCCGGCGGCCCGTCGCCATGAGAATTTATCGGAAAGATTCGATATGTTGTGCATGGTATGTGTGCTTATTTGCTGTTGATTATTTCGAGGATTTTGTCTCGGGCATCCGACATGAGCGCGGAGTAGAACAGTCCGTAGTTCAGGTCGGACGGCTCGCCGGTCTCGTTGACAATGATTGAATGGAACAGTCCTGCCCCTTGCTCCATGAACAGATGGTCGTAGGGCGGAATTGTGGTCGAGACGCAGCTTATTTTCTCGGAAATTTCCCATGTCGGTTTTGCGAGGAGAAGTTTTCCCCGCGAAAGGACAAAAACACCGTCATAGAGTTCGCGGAGGTCGGAAACCGTGTGGGTCGAGATAATGACCGTCTGGTCCTCGGAGGTGCAGCGCGCAAGCACTTGGCGGAGAGCTTTTTTCGATGTGATGTCGAGCCCGTTGGCTGGTTCGTCGAGGAGCAGCACGTCCACGCCAAGGGCCGTGACGTAGGCGAGAAGGGTCTTGTGGCGCACTCCGAGCGAGAGCTGATTGAAGTTTTCATGCCCGGTGAGTGAGAACTCCTTCAGGTTTTCCTCGAAATTCTCCCTTGAGAAATTCGGATAGAACCGGCTGTGAATATCGGCAAACTTGCGGATGTTGGCAGTGGGAAGCTCCATGAAGTCGGGAAGCATGAACACCTGTTTCAACGCCGACGGTTGGCGGGACGCGGTGTTGAGCCCATCGACGAGACATTCGCCCGAAGTGGGGAGCAGGAGTCCGGCAATCACCCGCAGTAGGGTGGTCTTTCCGGCTCCGTTCTCGCCGAGGAGCAGGTGGATGCCGGGTGAGACGGTGGTCGTGACATCGTCGATGGCAGTAATGCCGTGACGATAGGAGTATGTCAGATGGTCGAGTGTGATCATGATGCGATGTCTTACAACGGTTTGACTGTATAGCCCTCTTTGCGGAGAAGGTTGAGGAGACCCTTGTCGCCGGGGAGGTGTCCGGCTCCGACGGCGATGAATATTGAAGCTGTCGGAAGGAGTCCGGCCATCACTCTGAGCCAGTTGGCATTGCGCTTGTTGATCATCCTCTCGTTCCAGTCAGCGTCCGCACCAAGCTCGGGGTCCTCCATGATTGCGAGCATACCGTTAAGGTCGCCCGAGAGGTATGCTTTGGCGAGCCGGAGAGCGACACTTGTCGATTTGTCGTCATTGCGCACCATATCCATCAGTTCATCGGCCTGACGGAGGATTGATGAGCCGAACATGGCTTTGCATTGGTCATCTATTGTCTCGAAGCTGCCGATCTCTTTGCCGAGAGCCTCACCGCGCTTCTGAATTTCTCCGTCAATCTGGTTTTCGGGGTCGAAAGAGGGGAATGCGGCCTTGTTTTGGACAAGCGAGAGCATTGTGCATACCATTGACGGTTTGAGTTGGGCGAATTGTGTGGCAGAGACCATCGGTCCCATGTATTTTGTCAGTATGGTGTTCAGTGAGTCGATTTGTGCGGGCGAGAGGAGGCTGGTCAGCATACTGTCTTGCGGCGCGATGGCATAATTGAGCATTATCTGTTGTGAACGGGGAGTCTGAGCCTCGCTCATGACAAGTTCGCCATAGACTTTGTCGGCTGTGGTGAGGGCTTTGGCAAGTCCAGGGACACTGTCAACCACGGAAATTGGAGCGAGGTGGTGAGTTCCGAAAATGTATGATGGCTTTTCGAGTCCGTTTCCGGTGATTTCCCAAAGGAGTTGGGCGTTGCAGCCGAGTGCGCAGACTGCGGCGATGAGGATGGGGAGGATGACTTTCTTCATAGTGTCAGGAGTTTTGAACGTGGGTATGTGATGAAGTTTATTAACGGTGTTGAGGTGTTGTACATATCTAACACACCACAAAGGTATGGATGATTTTCCATATCACCAAACTTTTCAATGAAAAAATTTTTTCACGTGGTCGGCGCGGGGTTGCATGTTTTCATGCAATTGCGTAAATTTGACGGACTTTTGACCCGCAGGTGTTGGGCTGAAAGCAGTATGATATATTTCTTTAGCTATTGTATATGTTACATAAAATATTGGTAGGGTGCATCTTGTCGGTGTCGTGTATCGCGGTGTCGTGCAGCGGTTCGTCATCAAACGAGGGTGGCGGGACGCAGGTTGACAAAGCTGCGGCGGCCGAGGCGTTGCTTATGACACGCTGTGAGAGCACGAAGTCACAATTTCCGATAGTGATTGACGACTACACGACTCAGGTCGGTGTAGAGCTTCTGCCGACTGACATACATCACATCTTCAAGATAGATGAAGGACGGTTGGGTGTCACACTCGACGATCCGCAAGTGTCGGGCGACGCGCTCTATGATGGTATCATTGAGTCGTTGTGTGTCAGCAGGGCTGATTCGGTGATGAGGTCGGAGATGGAGGCACTCGTGGCTACCGGGCGAGGTGTCATCTACAGTTATGAGGGTGACCGGTCACGACAGAGCATCCGTGTCCGTGTGACCCCCGAGACTCTTGACTCGATTCTCACGGCTGCCGGACAATAATTTGAAAAACAACAGATAGAAAAGAAGAAATATGTTTCAACCTCTTGAAAATCTTCGTGAATATAATGTGATTCTTGCGAGCGGGTCGCCCCGCCGCCGGGAACTCCTTGCGATGCTCGACATTGATTTCAGTGTCGATACTTCCCATTCGGTCGATGAGGTAATCCCCGCCGATCTCCCGGTTGAGGAGGTAGCCCCCTATCTGTCGAGGTTGAAAGCCGGAGCATATCCGCTCTCAGCCGATGACAACAAACTTGTCATCACAGCCGACACGGTTGTGGTGATCGACGGTGAAGTGCTTGGGAAGCCTGCCGATGAGAGAGATGCCTGCGAGATGTTGATGCGGTTGCAGGGACGCACCCAAAAGGTGATCACGGGTGTGACAATCAGCACGCGCGCTGGACTGACGACTTTCAGTGCCGTGTCGGAGGTTGAATTTGCCGATCTCACCGCAGAGGAGATTGAATATTACGTGAAGCGTTACCGCCCGCTTGACAAGGCGGGAGCTTACGGTATCCAGGAATGGATAGGGGCGGCCGGAATCAAGGGCATAAACGGAAGTTTCTATAATGTGATGGGGCTTCCGGTGCAGCGGTTGTATTCACATCTGAAGACCATTTAATCGTTCCTAAATCAGTTCAATTTTACACATACACAATACATTATGAAAGCTTCCCTTGTCCTATTGACGTTAGTGTTGTCATCACTATCAATGATGGCTACGAATAAGACGCATGTCACGGGTCGGTTTACGACCGAGAAAGTACCCGATCATGTCTTATTGTATGAAAAATGTCCACATCCGACTATGGCGAAATACATTGTGATTCCGGTGAAAGACGGAATGTTCAGCTACGATTTGGATACTGATACACCGATGGTCTACAACCTCATCCCGATGGAAACGGCAGTGATGAGCATGAATGTCTATGATTTTTTCTCTGAAAACGGTACGATTGACTTCGAGATTTCAGGAATTGATAAAGATCCGAATGTGACGGTGACAGGTATGCCTCTGACAAAGGTGCTTCAGCAGCACTATGTGGATCTGAAATCTGCTCCAAAACCGGATTATGAGCTTAATGTTACGTTGTCAGTCGATGATAAATATATTGATGAGAAGTATGCACAGATAAGGGCTTACAATAGGATGATGTATGAATGGGAGGCGGAGCGTGCAGCCGGCTATGGGTCACTTGTCGGCCTTTACATCATGGCTAATGTGACATGGTTTCCTAATTATTACGACCTTACGCCGTATTTCGATGCTTATAACAAGACTGAATCATTCAGGAAATTTGCAGGACATCTGTATGATCAATATATAAAGGCGGCTCAAGAATCAACCCAGCTTGCAATCGGGAAGCATTATCCTGATGTTGCCGCTCTTGACACGACCGGGGTGAAAAGGACACTGTCGTCAGTCATCGGTGGACGCATTGCATTGATCGATCTCTGGGCTTCATGGTGCGGGCCATGCAGACGAAATTCAATGGCACTGATACCCGTGTATGAGAAATTCGCGCCAAAAGGATTTACGATTGTCGGTCTCGCACGTGAATTTGGCAATGATGCAGCTATGCGTAAAGCCATGATAAAGGATAGCTATCCGTGGCAGTCGCTTGTCGAATTTAATGACAGTGATTTGATTTGGTCTAAGTTTGGCGTACCTAATGCGCCGGGTAGGACATTGCTTGTAGACCAAAAAGGAACGATCCTTGCCATCGATCCGACAGTAGAGCAAGTTGAAGAGACGCTAACCAACCTTCTCCCTGCGGATTAGAGTGTGTCTCATAACAAAAGTTAAACCGGGGGCGACGCAATCTTTGAGGGATTTTCTCTTAACACTGAGGGAGTGTGGCTCATGCCACTCGACCGAAGAGTTGAGAGAAAAGCACCAAAGAGTGTGTCGTGCTGCCTTATCATTTGTTAATTAACACTATTTCGTTTTTATAGATTATATTCAATTTGTTAGATGTGTCCTTGAAAAGTTACCTTAGCCTCCCGTCTTTTGGGCGTATTTTCCTCTTTGTCTCAGTCGTGTACATGAAGTACACTCCTTCAACTACAGTGGAAAATTCGCTCCAAAAACCGGGACCCTCGATTTAACTTTTGTTATGAGACACACTCTTAAT
>JAMPHF010000002.1:966105-995290 GCA_023663525.1 Bacteroides sp. | reverse complement strand
TCAAAGCCCCGATATATCCCGATATACATAATATCACCACAAAAACTCCTGCTGATGGCCATTGTTGGAATCAGCAGGAGTTTTTTATTTGCTTATTCAGAGATTATGGATTAACTTTGCGGACGACAAAGGGGTGCGTGCCTTGGTGCCGCTGAGATGATACCCTCCGAACCTGATGCGGTTAGTACCGCCGAAGGGATTGCATTGGTCTTACGGATGCAATAGACCCGACAGTTGATTGCCGGTCTATATGCTGAATTGACAACTAAACAATGTGCTTGAACTGACGGCCAACTGTCAGGGATGAAGTCTCCCATCTGCTACCGTCGCCTCTGACGGGATACCGTACCGCCGCACAAATTCACACATCGCTTTGTCAGAAAAATCATTTACTTCAAACTGACAAACGATGCGCACCTACTATCCGGTCCTAACCATAGCCGGCTCCGATTCATCAGGCGGGGCAGGCATACAAGCCGACATCAAGACAATGTCGGCCATCGGGTGTTACGCCATGTCGGTAATCACATCGCTCACCGCTCAGAATACGACCGGCGTACGCTCCATCATGGCCGCTACCCCCACTATTGTTTCCGACCAAATCGACATGGTGTTCTCCGACATCCCACCCCTCGCAACCAAAATCGGCATGCTGTGCAATGCCGACATAACAGCAGCCGTGGCCGAACGCCTTGACCATTATCGACCGGAGAACCTCATCCTCGACCCGGTGATGATTTCCTCATCAGGCTCCAGACTGATTGAAGACGATGCAATCGACATAATGACTACGCGGATTTTCCCCTTGACCACCCTCGTGACCCCCAATCAGATGGAAATAAAGGCTCTGACAGGTGAAACGGAAGTTGAGCGGCAGATTGCAGCCATGCGCGCAATGGGATGCCGCAACATACTGATCAAGGGAGGAGACGACGGACGGACGGATTACAAAATCGACATACTTTCGATCGAGGATAGCGATACCCCGATTGAACTCCGGGCCGATGCCATAGACACCCGCAACACACACGGGACGGGCTGCACACTCTCCTCAGCAATAGCATCATATCTCGCGTTGGGCAACGATATCATCAATGCAGTCAAACTCGCCAAACTATACGTCACACATGCACTGACCGAAGGCGCATGGATAAGCACCGGAAAAGGTCACGGACCGGTGAATCATTTATTTTCGCCACGTCGTTTGAAGAATTTCAACCCTCAAAAGAAAACATCATGAAAATATCAATCAACCGGCAGACTGTCGAAGTGACTGACGGAGCGACACTCCGGGATGCACTCGAAATCAAGGGAATAAAACCCACAGCGATAGCCACGGCTGTCAATGGGACTGTCGTCCCGGCCGACAAACGTGCCTCGACAACACTCTCCGACGGTGACAAAATCGTAATAATAAAAGCCTTCTACGGAGGATAGCAACAATCAAATGTTGAGAATCGCCATCACGCCTGAAGCCATCGACCGGCGGAAAGAACCGGCACAAGTCCGCGCCATACTTGAAGGAGGCTGGGACAGAGTCCATCTGCGCCACCCAGATGCCTCGCGCGCTGAAATGTATCAGCTATTGGAATCCATTCCGACCGCTCTGCATGACCGGCTCGTTGTCCACAGCCATTTTGACCTTACCGATGATTTCAAACTTGGAGGATTGCATCTCAACCACCGCAATCCGAATGCACCCTGCAACTATCACGGTGCATTAAGCAAATCGTGCCACTCAATCGAGGAAGTCATCACCTCCACCGGCATGGCCTACGTCACCCTCAGCCCGATATTCGACAGCATATCAAAGACCGGCTACAAGTCAACATTCACGGAATCGCAGTTTGCCGCCCTCGCGACCATCCCTACAAAGGTCATCGCACTCGGTGGCGTCACTGCTGAACGGATGGATATTCTCAAGCGTTACAACTTCAGCGGCTTTGCCATGCTCGGTGCTCTCCCCTGGAATGCACAACCCGCTGAAATGTCAAGATTCATAAAACTTATAAAACCATAACTATGCTTCAATTCATAACACATCCCTCAGATAAATACTCCATTGCCGAGGAAGTGCAGATGGTACTTGAAGGCGGATGCAAATGGATACAACTGCGCCTCAAAGATGCCTCTGACGAAGAATTTCGTCAGACAGCAGCCGAAATAATACCGCTCTGTCAGGAAAACGAGGCATTCCTTGTGTTTGACGACCGCGTTGAACTGGCAATGGAAATGTCTGTCCACGGTGTCCATCTCGGCAAGAATGACATGAATCCCCTCGTGGCCCGCGAGAACATGGGTGCGGAAGCCATCATCGGATGTACCGCCAACACCGCCGACGATATAAAGACCTTAAAAGGTTGGGATGTCGATTATGTGGGTCTCGGACCGTTCCGCTACACGACAACCAAAGAGAAACTCTCACCCATCATCGGACTTGACGGCTACAAGAAAATCGTTGACGAAGTCCGCGCAGAGGACATACTTCTCCCGATCGTGGCCATCGGAGGTATCACGCTTGATGACATCGAGAGCATCATGCAGACCGGTGTCAACGGAGTCGCGATGAGCGGTGCAATCATAAATTCGCCTGACCCGGTCGAATACACCCGACAGGTGCTCGCAAAACTCCACGAAGCATTCAAATCAAGAAAATAACCACCAACACCGACAAATATAGTAATGAACGATATTCTCACCATCGGAGGGAAGAACTTCAATTCGCGCCTTTTTGTAGGCACCGGCAAGTTCTCCTCCAACCGACTCATGCTTGAGTCAATAATAGCCTCCGGCTCGGAAATGATTACAGTGGCGATGAAACGCATCGACATGGATCAGGCCGATGAAGACGATATGCTCCAACACATCAACCGCGAGCATGTCCAGTTTCTCCCTAACACCTCAGGCGTGCGCACAGCCGACGAAGCCGTGCTCGCAGCAAATCTCGCCCGAGACTGCTTCGGCACCGATTTCATCAAACTTGAAATCCACCCTGATCCCAAATATCTTCTCCCCGACCCGGTGGAGACCCTGAAGGCTACGGAGATACTCGCAAAGCAAGGTTTCATCGTGCTTCCCTACATCCAGGCCGATCCGGTCCTCTGCAAGCGGCTTGAGGATGTCGGGACAGCGGCTGTCATGCCTCTCGGAGCCCCGATCGGGACAAACAAGGGACTTAAAACCCGTGATTTCCTTGAAATCATCATCCGCGAGAGCCGTGTGCCGGTTGTCATTGATGCCGGACTCGGCGCGCCATCCCATGCAGCCGATGCAATGGAGATGGGAGCAGATGCCGTGCTCGTCAACACTGCCATAGCCGTGGCAGGCGACCCGGTTGAGATGGCCGTAGCCTTCCGTCTTGCGGTCGAGGCCGGTCGGCGTGCATATCTCGCCGGACTCGGATCAATATCCGACTCAGCTTCCGCCACAAGTCCCCTCACAGAGTTCCTCAATCTCTGATTGACGTAACCAAGAGTGTGTCCCATAACAAAACCATAACCATTCACATACCACATCACACGTATGCAAATTGAGAACATCGACGTTAACTCCTACCCCGGGTCGGAGAAAGTCTACATAAACGGTAAAATACATCCCATAAAAGTGGGTATGCGACGCGTCAACCTCACCCCCACAGTGAAGGTGATAAACGGCGAGAAAATGACACGTCACAATGACCCCGTCTATGTCTATGACACCAGCGGAGTCTACACTGACCCCAACGTGAAAATCGACATCAATTCAGGTCTTCCACGCATGAGAGAGGAATGGATTGAGCGTCGTGACGACCTCGTGAAACTACCCCACATCACATCGGACTACGGTCTCATGCGTGAAGCCGACAGAAGTCTTGACGACATGCGCTTTGCCCACCGCTATGCCCCGCGTCGCGCTGCCGAAGGCCGACAGATCACACAGATGGCACTCGCACGTCAGGGCATAATCACACCTGAGATGGAATATGTGGCAATCCGTGAGAACAACAATGCGGAAGCTCTCGGAATCAAAAGCCACATTACCCCCGAATTTGTACGCGATGAAATCGCAGCAGGCCGCGCGGTGCTCCCGGCTAATATAAACCACCCGGAAGCCGAGCCGATGATCATCGGACGCAACTTTCTCGTAAAACTCAACACCAACATCGGAAACTCAGCTCTCTCGTCAGGCATAGAGGAGGAAGTCAGCAAAGCCGTCTGGAGTTGCTACTGGGGTGGCGACACCCTCATGGACCTCTCGACAGGCGACAATATCCATGAGACACGCGAGTGGATCATCCGCAACTGCCCGGTTCCGGTAGGCACAGTGCCCGTCTACCAGGCTCTCGAAAAAGTCAATGGTAAAGTCGAGGATCTCACTTGGGAAATCTACCGCGACACGCTCATAGAGCAGGCCGAGCAGGGCGTTGACTATTTTACAATACACGCAGGCGCACTGCGTGCCCACGCCGACATGGTGCAGGAACGACTGACGGGTATCGTGTCGCGCGGAGGCTCGATCATGACACGTTGGGCCGTACTCCACGACAAGGAAAATTTCCTCTACACTCATTTTGACGAAATCTGTGAAATCCTTGCGGCTTACGATGTCGCTGTCTCACTCGGCGACGGACTGCGTCCGGGTTCGATTCATGATGCGAATGACCGTTCGCAATTCCTGGAGCTTGATGTCCTCGGCGAACTGACGGAGATTGCATGGAAACACAATGTCCAGGTACTCATTGAAGGTCCCGGGCATGTCCCGATGCATAAAATCCGCGAAAACATGGAACGCCAGATTGACAAATGCCACGAAGCACCGTTCTACACGCTCGGACCGCTGACCACCGACATCGCCCCCGGCTACGACCATATAACCTCAGCCATCGGAGCTGCCCAGATCGCATGGATGGGCACTGCCATGATATGCTACGTCACACCTAAGGAACATCTCGCGCTCCCGAATCTCGAAGATGTCCGCAACGGTGTCATCACGTATAAAATCGCAGCACATGCCGCCGACATAGCCAAAGGCCATCCCGGGGCGCAGGTGCGTGACGATGCGATGAGCAAAGCCCGCTTTGAGTTCAGATGGAAAGATCAGTTCAATCTCTCGCTTGATCCCGCACGTGCGCGTCAATACTACGTGGAGAGCCATAAACTCGACGATGACCATTTCTGCACAATGTGCGGTCCGAACTTCTGCGCCATGCGCATCACACAGCAGCTCGTGGACGATTGTGCAAGATAATTTCAGGGTGTGTGTATAACGACAATTATATCATGTTTTCTGACGAACTGAAAAAATACGATTGGGACGAGACCACTGACTTCATAATGTCACGTAACGCCTCGCATGTCAGGATTGCCCTGCGCAAAGAGCATCCCACCGTCGAGGACTTCATGGCTCTCATCTCGCCCGCAGCCGAACCGTTCATTGAGGAGATGGCGCAACTGAGCCACCGATACACGCTCGAACGTTTCGGCAAGACCGTCTCGATGTACATCCCGATGTATGTCTCAAACGCCTGCACAAACCATTGCGTCTACTGCGGCTTCAACCACAACAACCCGCTGCAGCGCGTCACCCTGACAATGGAACAGATCAAGGCGGAATGTGAGGCAATCCGCCGGCTCGGTCCTTTCGAGAACCTGCTGATTGTGTCCGGCGAGTTCCCGACCCTCAACGGCGTGGACTATCTTGAAGAAGTGCTCCACGTATGCCGCCCCTACTTCAACAATCTCACCATTGAGGTCATGCCAATGAAAAGTGAGAGCTATGCCCGACTTGTCAAGAGCGGTCTCAATGGAGTGGTGTGCTTCCAGGAGACATACAATGCCGCCAACTACCGCAACTATCATCCCAAGGGGATGAAATCCATTTTTGAATGGCGCGTCAACGGATTTGACCGCATGGGTCAAGCCGGTGTCCATAAAATCGGGATGGGTGTCCTGATCGGGCTTGAGGACTGGCGTACTGACCTCACCATGATGGCCCGCCATCTGGAATATCTGCGCAAAAACTACTGGCGCACACGTTACAGCATCAATTTCCCCCGCATGTGTCCTGCCGAGGGTGGCTATCAGCCAAAGGTTGTGATGAGCGACCGCGAGCTTGCACAGGTGACATTCGCATTCCGAATCTTCGATCATGATGTTGACATATCCTACTCCACCCGCGAAGACCCGGAATTTCGTGCCAACATGATGAAACTCGGAGTCACCTCGATGAGTGCCGGAAGCAAGACCGAGCCGGGAGGATACTACTCGACTCCCGATGCACTCGAACAATTTGAAGTCTCCGACCCGCGCTCGCCCGAAGCTGTCGTGGCCGACATCCGCAGTCACGGCTACGAAGCCGTCTGGAAAGACTGGGACAAGATTTTCGATTAGCGATCAGATAAATTAGCAATGCCCCCTCGGTCACCTGCCTGCTTCACAGACACGATGACCGAGGGGGCTTTACATTCAGACGCGGCTTCCGGCTGAGCCGGAGACCGTCACCCGACAATATTCTCACTCTTTGACATAGAAATCAATCAGCATGGAGAGGGCGCGCTCACAGGCGGGACAGAACACCGGCCAGGAGTTGTCGCGCATACGGCAGCGGTCGGCAGGGCGATACACTCTTTTGAATGTGTAACCGCCACCCTCAAACACCCCGACAGGATATGCCCCGGCCTCCTTGGATGGTGTCGGGACCGGCGTACCCTCCTTGACCAACGGCTTCCACTTGCTGTCAAAGTCAACGAGTGTGGTTATGTTCGGTTCCCACGGCTCGACATCGAGCGGATAGGAATCATCCATGATGTCGTCCTCATAAAAATACTCGTCGGCAAGTCCTCCAAAACTGTGACCGAACTCATGGACCACAACCGGACGAAAGGTCTTGTGGCGCGCAGTGGTGAGGGTGTAGCTGTTGTATATGCCACCGCCGCCATACTCATCAGTGTTGGCAAGAATTATGATGTGTTCGTATGGTATTCCCGCGATTGCGTCATGTATATCCTTGACATGCAGGGTGGTCAGATAGCGATCAGAGTAGAATGTGCTGAAATTCGACGAGAATGCGGTTGATTTCCAATCACCCAGACGCGGGATGCTTACTCCCGAGTCAATCGAAGGAGTGGCAACCGCGACAAAATTGAAATTCTCAGCGTTGCTCTTGAACGGTTCGTGACTCAAAATTGACTCGACAGCGATTTTCGCATGACGATAGAAACTGTCCATTTCCTGCTGTGTATACCCCTCGGCAAGTATGGCTACATCTATTGCCTTAGCCGGATCTCCTCCGCGATGTATGTAGCGGTAGTCCGGGAGATTCTCCATGCCCTTTTTGCGGATAAGGATGTCATTCGGATCAAAACGGTGGCTCATGCGTGCCATCGCCTCATGCCGGTTATCGAGCAGATTCAGCGTGATTACAGCGACCTCCTTGGGATAGGGAACAAGCACCGTATGCTCGAAAGCCTTGGGGACAAGTTTTGCCTCATCCGTCGATAGCCATTCGTGATAGAGCGATGAAAAGGATGTGATGTAGAGCGTGTCGCCCGTAGCCTCCGAACAGACCGTCACTTTCCCGGCTCCACGGAGCGGAAGCTCCGAAAGGTGGTGCCGCCGACCGGCCCAGCCGTCGATGGATGACTGCCACGCAAGCGACACGGCCTTGTGACCGGTCGTGTCAGCCGAAAATATATAATCAAGACGCAGCGTCCTGTCCATGAAATCCGAGTCGAAATCTGCTGCGACCACTGATGGGACTGCCGCCATTGCAGCCACCACTACGGCAATGAATTTATCTGATACCATGTAGATGAATTTGATATTTCAAAAGAAAAAGCATAAGATACTACTGCATGACTTGTCTCAACAATCGTACCTTATGCTCTTAATTATCGACAATTACGTGTTTTTCTATCGCACGCCGCTACTGTCAGCGCACAATGAACTTCTTGCCATCGCGGATATAGATGCCCGGGAGCAGAGGCTCGCTGACTTCGATACCCATGATGTTGTAAATCTTGCCGTTACCGGCCTCCTGATCAATAATCACATCCTGGATTGCGCTGTTATCACCACCCTTGACGGTGTGGAGCGTCAGTTTGAGCACCACCTGCTTGCCAACGGGAGTGAACGTGAACGAACCGCTGACGGGAGCTGCAAATGTATGCTCGAATGTGACGTATTTCGCACCCGTGCGACCATCGTCCTGCTTCGGGAAGATGTAATCGACAGCCTGACCGTTGATTTCAGAGAATGATGAGTCAGTTCCGTCATAGTTGTTATAGCCGTAGATGGTCATGCCTGTGACAGAAAGCCCCTCGGGTATCTTGACCGTGTACTGCACACCGGCAGAATACTTGATGCAGTCTTCACCACCTGCGCCATATCCCTTGCCACTGGCATTGGAAACGATGAAGCCGTCGCTGAACAACATCACGTCACTTCCTGACTTGTAGGTGTCCTTTGATATGATATAATCCACAGTCTCTCCGACCGGATCACCGCTCTCACCGCCTCCTCCATTGGAGTAGACCGGAAGCTCAACGGCGTCATCGGCAAATGTCAGTTCGCCGTTCAACATCTTGCCATTAGCATTGCCGAGATCCATGATCTCCTGAACGAGAGAGTTGATATAAACCTCAAGATTGGTATAACCGGATTTTGACACAGCCGATCCATCTGCTGCATTTTCGGGGTCAAGACCGTTAGCCTTCTCCCATTCGTCGGGCATACCGTCGCCATCGGTGTCAACCGGTGCCTCAGTTGATTTCAGCAGCGGAAGCACTCCATCGAGCTCGGTTCCTGAGGGATACTTCACATCGTTCGGAGTGTTGATAAAGCCCTTGTCGAGACCTGTGCCTGTTCCGGAGCTGACAGTGTTGTTCTTCGCATCCTCAGCCACCATCGCGTCAAGTGCATCGCGCTTCAGCGAAGCTCCGGCGTAGGCGAGCACATTGGCGTAGGCATCCTCGGCTGAGTGGGTTGTCGTGTAGACATACTCAATCGGAAGCTCTCGCTTCATGTCCTGCTTGGCGTTTGCCCACGATGTAGCGTCCGGGAAACACTCGAAAGCACTGATCTGGTCATACATGCCATGAGCCCAGTTATCCTCACGCACTTTGGGGAGATTATAGTTGTTGTTGCCGTCAACGTAGTATGTGCCGAGAAGATGGAGCGCGGGACCGTAGCTGTTCCATGCGACCTTCACTTTCGTACTTTCATCAATGACGATAGTGTCATTGATGACCTCATATTTCTTTCCGGCTATTACGACGGCCGGTTTTCCCTTTGCAGTCGTCGCACCGCTCACAGATTTCTTATCGAGTGATGTTCCCATGGCACGATTGTAGTTCTTTATCGTATTGTCCTTGTCGAGGCAATACTCAACCGTGCGGATTCCGACAGCGGCGATGCGCGATTCCTTGCTCTTACCCTTGTACTTGTTGCCGGGTCCGGGCTGATAATAGTTGTTGACGATGTTGACATTCATTCCCTCGCCGCCATAGCAGCTCTCACCGCTGTAATTGAACATCACATTGTTGCGCATGTCCATCACCTCATTGAGCTGAGTGGTGGGACGCGGCCCGAGGCGCGGAGCGCGCGATGTGTGGTGGGCGAGGAGGTTGTGGTGATACGAGCCGTACTGTCCGCCCCAGTTGCCACCGTAGCCATGACCACCCTTTGAGTGACCGGCGTTGACGAGGCTCTGCGAGACGATACACCACTGGACGGTGGTATTCGTCGTTCCGCTGAACGAAAGACACTCATCGATACTCCAGCTCACTGAGCAGTGGTCAATGATGATGTCCTTTCTGTCAAGCGCCCCGAGTGCATCCCAGCCGTCGGCACCGTTGACCGTCACGTTCTTGTTGCCGAGACGGAAACGGACGAAACGGATGATCACATTGTCTGCCTTAATGCTGAAAGGATAGTCGGTTATACAGATTCCGTCGCCGGGAGCTGTCTGTCCGGCAATCGTCACATTGCCTTTCGACAAGTTGAGCGCAGATGTCAGATGTATGTTGCCTGAGACATCAAACACGATTGTCCTCGCGCCGGACTGGTTGCAGGCATAACGAAACGAGCCGGGCTTGTTGTTATCCTCAAGCGTTGTGACATGATACACCTTTCCGCCACGGCCGCCTGTCGTGTAACGGCCATAGCCCTCTGCACCGGGAAATGCCTCCAGCTTGTCAATAGTCTGGGCCGCCGGACACACCATAGCACAAAGAACCGCGAATAGAGAAAGTAGAAAAATTCGCTTCATTATTGCACTGATTTTTTTTTAGTATTATGAATTTAAAGTAATGAATTATCGATCCACGTAGGGACGTGCCTCCGGCACTTTTACACTGCTTACCCGCCGGTTGAAAAAAACGAATCTATCGACCCCGGCAATCCTTTTCAGATCACTCCGTATGTCGATAGGAGTATGGTCATGTGGTCGCGCAGTTTACGCGCCTCGGCTGCAGCGGCCTCAGCGAAATCCTCGCCTGATGAAGCGTATATGATACCACGCGATGAGTTGACGAGAAGCCCACACTCGTATGTCATACCCCACTTGGCCACTTCCTCAAGACTTCCGCCCTGCGCGCCGACACCGGGGACAAGGAGGAAACTCTGCGGAGCCACTCGACGCACTTCGGCGAACATCGCGCCCTGGGTCGCTCCGACCACAAACATCAGATTGTCGGGCGTTCCCCACTTCTGGGCGGTTTCAAGCACCTGCTCAAACAGTCGTGTACCCGTCATGTCCGTGCGGAACTGGAAATCATGGCTGCCGGGATTTGATGTGAGTGCAAGCAATATGACCCATTTCCCCTCATATTCCATGAACGGTTTCACGCTGTCGTGACCCATATAGGGGGCAACCGTGATTGCGTCCACACCCATATTCTCGAAGAAAGCACGCGCGTAGAGCGATGACGTGTTGCCGATGTCACCGCGCTTTGCATCAGCGATGATGAGATGATCGGGATAATTCTCGCGCAGATACTTCACCGTGCGGTCGAGGGCTTCCCAACCCTCCGTCCCGAGGCTCTCATAGAAAGCCGTGTTGGGCTTATAGGCCACGCAATACGGCGCAGTAGCGTCGATGATGGCCTTATTGAAACTGAACATAGGGTCCTCCACCCCGCGTAGATGTTCCGGAATCTTCTTTATGTCCGTATCAAGCCCGACACAAAGAAAAGAACCCTTCTTCTTAATCTGTTCGATGATTTGCTGACGATTCATATATTATTGATAGTCGTTAGTTATTAGTCGTTGGAATACAACCGCTTATCCTTAATACTTAATACTTAATACTTAATACTTGACACTTAATACTTAATCCTTATCAAAGTGCTGCCGCCTTGAGTTTTTCGGCATTTTCAGCGATTGTGAGCTGGTCGATGACATCCTGAATATCACCGTCCATAAAGGACTGAAGATTGTAGATGGTATAATTGATGCGGTGGTCCGTGATGCGTCCCTGCGGATAATTATAGGTGCGGATTTTTGCCGAGCGGTCGCCGGTCGATACGAGCGTCTTGCGGCGCGATGCAATGTCATCCACGTATTTCTGATGTTCCTTGTCGTAGATGAAAGTGCGCAATCGGCTCAACGCCCGTTCCTTGTTTTTGGGCTGGTCTCGGGTCTCCGTACACTCGATGAGGATTTCCTCGCTCTCGCCAGTGACCGGATTACGCCACATGTAGCGCAGGCGCACACCCGACTCTACTTTGTTGACGTTCTGACCGCCCGCACCGCCCGAGCGGAAAGTGTCCCACTTGATTTCACCCTCATTAATCTCAACGTCGAAAGCCTCAGCCTCAGGAAGCACGGCGACAGTGGCAGCCGATGTGTGGACACGCCCCTGCGTCTCTGTCGCGGGGACTCGCTGCACACGGTGGACACCGCTCTCATACTTCAACGTGCCATAGACATTCTCGCCGGTCACCGCCATGACGATTTCCTTGAAACCTCCGGCAGCTCCCTCGCTGAAACTCGTGACGGCCACATTCCACCCTTTCGACTCGCAATATTTCACGTACATCTTATATAAGTCTCCCGCAAATATCGCAGCCTCGTCGCCGCCCGTGCCACCACGGATCTCGACAATGGCATTCTTCGCGTCCTCCGGATCCGAGGGGATGAGAAGCAGTTTTATCTCCTCCTCCAGAGCCGGAATTGCAGCCGTAGCCTCGTCAAGCTCCTCTTTGGCCATCTCGCGCAGCTCCTGATCTGTCTCAGCGGCAAGCACCTCACGCGCCTCCTCGACGTTGGCGAGCAGCGAGCGGTAGTTGCGAGTGACCGTCGTGAGCCGCTCCAGATCCTTGTATTCCTTGGTCAGACGGACATAGCGTTTCATATCCTGAATCACAGACGGGTCAGTGATCAGTGTGCCCACCTCCTCGAAGCGGGCCTCAATGCCGTCAAGACGTGACAAGAGGGTGTTTTCTGCCATTATTAAAGATTTGAGTGTTTAAACCGCGCAAATTTACAAAATTTCTTTGAAATTTCTCGTCCAAAACCCGCTATCATAACCATCTCTAGACATAGTTTTTCATGGGAATACTCAAATTGCATGGCATAAGTGCGTTTGTCTACCTTCTCAATTAACATAATTTAACACCAAAATTTAGGATAAAAGACTAAGAATCATCTAATTTTGTAAATGAATCACATAAACACAATAGACCGACCATGGAAAAGAAAAGCATCACAAAAATCATCCTTTGCCTATGCTTATGCCTTTTAGTGGCATGTTCAAAGGGAGGCGACTCATTCACCGATGAACCCGTGCAACCTAAACCACAAGAACCACCAACTCCTCAAGTGAAGCCTGAGGACAAAAACGACACCATTGCCGTAAGATTCAGCTACAGTCTTGATGTCAAAGTCGAGGATCTGGCCATCTCCAGAGCAGAGAACGATGGCGGAGATCTGATTGGCGTTAACGTTTATAAAGGCAATAGGTATGACACCGGTATTAAATACGCTGCTGCAACTTTCGATGACGTTAGCAAAATGGTGTTCAAGCTTGTCAAGGGTCAAACGTACACCTTCTGTGTAAGATACGTTCCGAATGCAAAATCATACGTCTATAAATATCCTAACGGCTCATACGGCATGCCATTCCGAAACTTTCACTTTGATACTTATAACGCATATCTGCCTAATGAGATATACTATGATGATGGATACAGAGAAGGCGCATATATTGGGCCTCTATTATATCTGTTGGATGACTGTAAATATCAGACGACTTCTAATGGTGATACTAATTTCGCAAAATATCTAAATTTGATTTCATATTATGGTGAAATAATCGTTAAGGTTGACGAAAATACCAACACGATAAACATACCTTTGAATTTATGCAGGATTGGCATCACACTAAACGTAGACAATTTCACAGAGGGTAAAATCATCTTTACAGGTTTTACTGATGATAAATATACATATGAACCGGGTGGAAATAATCACTTTGAGTTCGAGTGTCCCGGTTACGCACAGGACCGAGAATGGGGTCACAGGCTAATGTTGAAGATGTTCTACGAGTCGAAAGATGGAACAACATATATCATCGGTACAAAAGAATTCAAATACGAATATAAAAAGAACTATGTTTTTGATATAGACTTAAAGAATCATCAAGATGGAACTGTAGTTCTAAGTCTTCCACCCGACAACGGCTATGAGAATGAGAACGTAGAGCTTGAATAAAAACCTTTACGACATACAAAAATGGCTGTCTGATAACCAATGTCAGGCAGCCATTTTTGCACCTTTCAATATAAATTTGGAACAACTATCCCCCTATTTTCTTACATTTTTAAATAAAGATTGGTGTCGGACGATAAAATTTGACTAATTTTGTCCGCAAAATCCAACAACTGTTTGTAAAGTTTATTTCTTCACCGACAAAATGAAAGTATTAAAATTTGGCGGGACATCCGTAGGTTCCGTAAACAGTCTCCTTAACCTAAAGGAGATAGTCGAAGGTCAGCAATCACCGACCATTGTTGTAGTCAGTGCGCTTGGCGGCATCACAGACCTTCTCATCAAGACAGCACGGACCGCTGCCGACGGCAACGAGAACTACCGGGAGCTTTTTGAAACCATAGTCAAACGTCATCACGACATCATCGACGGTGTCATCACAAACCGCCCCGGAGAACTCCTGAAAGAAATCGACAAGCTCCTCGCAGAACTGTCGTCGATATATCAGGGGGTCTACCTCATACGCGATCTCAGTCCCAAGACCCAGGCAGCCATCGTCAGCTACGGTGAGCGTCTCAGCAGCCGCATAGTGGCCAGACTGATTGACGGGAGTATGCTCCACGACTCGCGCTCATTCATCAAAACCGAACGTAAACATTCACGCTATATCCTTGACAGCGAACTCTCCCGCACACTCGTCATCAACGAATTCCGCCCCGAGGTGCTCGGTCACCGCGTCCACGTGGTCCCCGGATTCATCAGCACCGACAAACATTCAGGCGAAGTCACCAACCTCGGACGCGGAGGGAGCGACTACACGGCCTCAATCATCGCCGCCGCCCTCGATGCGGAGGCTCTTGAGATATGGACCGATGTCGATGGCTTCATGACCGCCGACCCGCGCGTCATCCCCACCGCCTACACCATCAACTCCCTCAGCTATGTCGAGGCAATGGAGCTTTGCAACTTCGGGGCCAAAGTCATCTATCCCCCGACCATCTATCCCGTCTGCGTCAAGAACATACCCATACTTGTCAAAAACACATTCAACCCCTCGGCACCCGGGACAATCATACGCAACGATGTCGAGGATGACCGCAAGCCCATCAAGGGCATATCGAGCATCAGCGGCACGTCGCTCATCACCGTGACGGGCCTCTCGATGGTGGGTGTCATCGGTGTCAACCGCCGAATCTTCACCGCGCTTGCCGACAACGGCATATCAGTCTTCATGGTCAGCCAGGCATCGTCCGAAAACTCAACATCAATCGGTGTGCGCGACGAGGATGCGGAGGAAGCAATCCGTGTGCTCGACCATGAGTTTGCAAAAGAGATTGAGGATGGCGCAATGTTCCCGATGCACGCTGAGAGCGGTCTCGCGACAGTGGCTATTGTCGGCGAGAACATGAAGCACACTCCCGGTATCGCAGGAAAACTGTTCGGGACTCTCGGACGCAGCGGTATCAGCGTGATTGCCTGCGCGCAGGGTGCGAGCGAGACCAACATATCGTTCGTGGTCCACGGCGACTATCTCCGCAAATCGCTCAACGTCATCCACGATTCATTTTTCCTCAGCGAGTACAAGGAACTCAACCTGTTCATCTGCGGAGTCGGGACCGTCGGCGGTATGCTCATCGAGCAGATACGCAGCCAGCAGGAAAAACTGCGCCGCACCCACAGGCTGAAGCTCAACGTGGTCGGAATCGCATCGAGCCGCCGTGCCATCTTCTCACGCGCAGGCATAGACCTCTCGACGTACCGCGAGCAGCTTGCCGCAGGCCCGGAAAGCTCGCCCGAACATCTGCGTCGCGGAGTGGTCGGGATGAACATCTTCAACAGCGTCTTTGTCGATTGCACCGCGAGCCACGAAATCGCATCGCTCTATCAGACATTCCTTGACCACAACATCTCGGTGGTGGCGGCCAATAAGGTGGCGGCCTCAAGCAGCTATGACATCTACCGCCGGCTGAAGGATACTGCCCTCAGTCGCGGTGTCAAATATCTTTTCGAGACAAACGTCGGCGCTGGACTGCCCATCATCGGCACCATCAATGACCTCGTGTCGTCAGGCGACCGCATACTCAAGATCGAGGCCGTCCTCAGCGGAACTCTCAACTTCATTTTCAATGCCATTTCAGCCGATGTACCCTTCTCGGAGACAGTACGTCTCGCAAAGGAACTCGGTTACAGCGAGCCTGATCCGCGCATAGACCTCAGCGGACAGGATGTGGTGCGCAAACTCGTGATCCTCACCCGCGAAGCAGGCTACAAGGCAGAACAAAGCGATGTGGAGAAACACCTTTTCATCCCCTCGGAACTATTTGAAGGCTCTCTCGACCAATTCTGGAGCCGCCTGCCGGAACTCGATGCCGAGTTCGAAGCTCGCCGCAAAGTCCTTGAGGCAGAAGGCAAACGCTGGCGTTTCGTAGCCCGCATGGAAAAAGGGCAAATGAGCGTCGGACTTGAAGCCGTTGACAGCCGTCATCCTTTCTATGGACTCGAAGGGTCAAACAACATCGTGCTCCTCACCACCGAACGCTACCGTGAATACCCCATGCTCATCCAAGGCTATGGAGCCGGAGCAGAAGTGACGGCGGCAGGCGTGTTTGCCAACATCATGTCAACAGCCAACAACTGAACCTGACATGAAACATATCATCATCCTTGGCGATGGGATGTCGGATCACCCCGTTACCTCCCTGGGTGGCAAAACGCCTCTCCAATATGCCTCCACACCCGCTCTCGACAGGCTTGCCCGCGAGGGTCGCACCGGTATGCTCGTGACCGTCCCCGACGGATTCTCTCCCGGAAGCGAGGTCGCCAACACTGCCATACTCGGCTATGACCTCAACCGGGTCTACGAGGGGCGCGGACCGCTCGAAGCCGCAAGCATAGGCTACGAGATGCAGCCCGACGACATGGCCATCCGCTGCAACATCGTCACGCTCGGTGCCGAAGGGGAAATCAGCAACCACCACGGAGGACATCTGACCACCGAGGAGGGTGCGGAGCTAATCACCTATCTTGACGAGAAGCTCGGCAACGAGCGGGTGAAATTCATCCCCGGCATCCAGTACCGCCATCTCCTCGTCATCAAAGGCGGTAACAAGCACATTGTCTGCGCGCCTCCCCATGACCATCCCGGCGAACAGTGGCGCGAACTGTTGATCAGACCCGAAATTTCCGCTCCGGCTGATGATGGACGCATGACTGCCGCCGAGACAGCCCGACTGCTCAACGATCTCATCCTCCGCTCGCAGGAACTCCTCGCCTCTCATCCGCTCAATCTCCGTCGTCGGGCCAACGGACACCCCACAGCCAACTCCATCTGGCCCTGGAGTCCGGGATACCGCCCGAAAATGCTGACACTCCATGAGATGTATCCGGCCATCGGCAGCGGTGCCGTCATCTCGGCGGTGGACCTCATCCGTGGAATCGGTCACTACGCCGGACTGCGCACAATCATTGTCCCCGGCATGACAGGACTCGCCGACACAAACTATGAAGGAAAGACCCGGGCTGCCATCGAAGCCCTCCGCACGGATGACTTCGTGTTCCTCCACCTCGAAGCCACCGATGAAGCAGGTCATGACGGCGATATAGACCTGAAAATTAAGGCTATCGAATATCTCGACAGTCGGGTTGTCGCTCCAATCATGGAGGAACTTTCGACATGGGATGAACCCGTGAGAATCGCACTGCTCCCCGACCACGCCACGCCGGTTGAAAAGCGCGTCCACATCGGCGAACCCGTCCCCTTTGCCATCTACACGCCCGGCGAAGCCCCCGACTCCGTCCTTACCTACGATGAGACAAGCTGCGCCAAAGGCTCCTACGGTCTCCTCCGCCTCAACGAATTCATGAAAGAATTCATGTCCCGATAGCCCCCTTAACCCTTAATACTTAATACTTAATACTTAATACTTAACCCTTAATACTTAACCCTCAATACTTAGCACTTAACAAAAATGCGTTATTACAGCACCAACCATAACTCCCCTGACGCGAATCTCAGTCAAGCAGTGGTCAAAGGACTCGCTTCCGATCGCGGACTCTATATGCCCGAAAAAATCAAGACTCTCCCAAAAGAATTTTTTGAAAACATCGACAAACTGACATTCCACGAAATCGCATGTCGGGTGGCCGAAGCATTTTTCGGTGAAGACATCCCCAAGGAAGATCTCGACCGGATTGTCTGCGACACGCTCTCATTCGACTGTCCCGTCGTCGAAGTCGAGCCGACCATCTACAGCCTTGAGCTGTTCCACGGCCCGACGCTTGCATTCAAGGATGTAGGCGCGAGATTCATGGCCCGTCTGCTCCAATACTTCATAAAGCGTCAGGGCGACACCCGCGAAGTCAATGTCCTTGTGGCCACAAGCGGCGACACCGGGTCAGCCGTGGCCAACGGCTTCCTCGGCGTTGACGGAATCCACGTCTACGTCCTCTATCCCAAAGGCAAAGTTAGCCCCATTCAGGAATGTCAGTTCACCACACTCGGACAAAACATCACGGCGGTAGAGGTTGACGGCGTGTTTGACGACTGCCAGAGCCTTGTCAAGAACGCATTCATGGACACCGAGCTATGCGACCGCATGGTCCTGACCTCAGCCAACTCCATCAACGTGGCCCGCTTTCTCCCTCAGGCGTTCTACTATTTCAATGCCTATGCCCGCATGAAGTCGCTCGGGAAGGCCGATGAGCTTGTCGTCAGTGTCCCGAGCGGAAATTTCGGCAACATCACCGCCGGACTTTTTGCCCACCGCATGGGTCTGCCGGTCAAGAGATTCATCGCGGCCAACAATGCCAACGACATCTTCTTCAACTACCTTCTCACCGGCATCTACACCCCGAAGGCAAGCATCCAGACCATTGCCAATGCCATGGATGTAGGCGATCCGAGCAACTTTGCCCGCATCCTTGACCTCTACGGCAATTCGCATGAGCGGATAAAATCGCTCATCAGCGCAACCACATTCTCCGACGAGCAGATCAGCGAGACCATGCGCGAATGTCACGACCGCACAGGCTACATCCTCGACCCCCACGGAGCCTGCGGCTATCGCGCGCTCAAGGAGGGGCTTGCCCAAGGCGAAACCGGCGTATTTCTTGAGACAGCCCATCCCGCCAAGTTCAAGGACACGGTCGAGCAATCCATATCCACCGAAGTTGCGATCCCACCACGCCTCGCAGACTTCATGCGCGGCACAAAGCAATCCACACCGATGACCGCCGACTTCAAGGATTTCAAAGCATATCTCATGAGCCGATAGAGCCTGAGAGCTGCCCGCAAGTGACTTTTTTCTTCTTATTTTCTTTGCTGTTAAGAAGTTTACAATTATCTTTGCAAAGCAAATTTACTGACATCACGGTTAACCTTAACCAGAGACAGAATATTTAATACCATAATTATGGCAGAAAAGAAAGAAAAATTGTTTGAACAGTTTCCCCCTATTTCCACAGCCGAGTGGAAAGCCAAGGTGGAAGCAGACCTTAAAGGCGCACCATTTGACAAAAAATTAGTGTGGCGCACCAACGAAGGATTCAATGTCCAGCCGATGTACCGACTCGAAGACATCGCTGATTTCAAGACCACAAACTCACTTCCCGGCGAATTTCCATACGTGCGCGGCACACGCACGGACAATGACTGGCTCACACGTCAGGAAATCATTGCTGAAACTCCCGCCGAAGCCAATGCCAAAGCTCTCGATGTCCTCACCAAGGGTGTGACTTCCCTCGGTTTCCACATCGACGAGCCCACCGTCGAGACCCTTGAGATTATGCTCAAAGGAATCGACCTCTCGAAAGTGGAAATCAACTTCACTTGCTGCATCAAGAAGGCTCTCCCCCTCGCAAAAGCACTCGTTGACTACGTGACAGCCAATGACTGTGCTGACCTGTTCAAAGGTTCGATCGACTTCAACCCGTTCCGCAAACCGCTCCGCAAGGGTGTGGCTCTCGACGCAGCCGCCCTCACCACCATGGCTTGCGAGATTCTCGACGCTGTCAAGGACGTCAAAGGGCTGCGTGTCCTTTCAGTTGACAGCGACATGCTTAGCAACGCCGGCGCATACATTTTCCAGGAACTTGGCTACGCCCTCGCATGGGGTGCGCAGTGGATGACACTTCTGACCGACGCAGGCCGTGATGCCGACGAAGTTGCCAACCGCATCAAGTTCAACATGGGCGTATCGTCAAACTTCTTCATGGAGCTTTCAAAGTTCCGCTCCGCACGTATGCTCTGGGCACAGATCGTCAAGCAGTACGGCGCATCTGACGAGGCGGCAAAGATGATGGCCCACGCCGTCACCTCACGCTTCAACCAGACTCTCTATGACGCACACGTCAACCTCCTCCGCAGCCAGACCGAAGCCATGTCAGCCGCTCTCGCAGGAGTTGACTCAATCACCGTCACCCCCTTCGATGTCCCCTACAAGACTCCCGATGATTTCTCCGAGCGCATCGCCCGCAACCAGCAGTTCCTCCTCAAAGAGGAGAGCCATCTCGACAAGGTCATCGACCCCGCCGGTGGCAGCTACTATGTGGAGACCCTTACGGTGGCCATAGCCAAGGAAGCATGGAAACTGTTCCTCGACGTGGAGGACAACGGCGGTTTCCTCGCATGTTGCAACGACGACAAGGTTCAGAAAGCTATCCGTGAGAGCGCAGAAAAACGCCACACGGATGTCGCTCGCCGCAAAGAAATCCTCCTCGGCACCAACCAGTACCCCAACATCAACGAAATGGCTGCCGACAAGATTGTTGACCTCAAGGGCGCGCTCCCATGCGTGTGCGGCGGTCACTCCGACTCATGCGAGACCCCCGCAGGACTTCCGACCAAACGTGCTGCAAGCGATTTCGAGGCACTCCGTCTCGAAACCGAGGCTGCATCCAACCGTCCCAAGGTCTTCATGCTCACAATCGGCAATCTCGCCATGCGTCTCGCCCGCGCACAGTTCTCGACCAACTTCTTCGGCTGTGCAGGCTATGAGATTATCGATAACCTCGGCTTCGATACAGTCGAGCAGGGTGTTGACGCAGCTCTTGAGAAGGGCGCAGACATTGTGGTCCTCTGTTCAAGCGACGACGAATATGCCGAGCTCGCTCCGGCTGCCTTCAAATATCTCAACGGTCGCGCCGAATTTGTCGTTGCCGGTGCTCCCGCTTGCACTGACGACCTCAAGGCCATCGGCATCAACGACTTCGTCCATGTGCGCTGCAATGTCCTCGATACTCTCCGCGCATTCAACGCAAAGTTGCTCAAGAAGTAAAACGTCAACCCCCACATATATTTAAGACATGAAACCGAATTTCAAAGAAATCGATATTGTAAAGGATGCTTTCGGCGAACAGCACGTTCCCGAAATCAAGGGGGAAGACTGGGAAACCCCCGAACGTATCCCCGTAAAACCTATCTACACCAAGGCTGATCTTGAAGGCCTCGAACACCTGAACTACGTGTCAGGTATTCCACCCTTCCTCCGTGGCCCGTATAGCGCGATGTATCCTCTGCGTCCTTGGACCATCCGTCAGTATGCCGGTTTCTCAACCGCTGCTGAGTCAAACGCCTTCTACCGCCGCAACCTCGCATCCGGTCAGAAAGGTCTTTCAGTGGCCTTCGACCTCGCCACACACCGTGGCTATGATGCAGACCATGAGCGCGTGGTCGGCGATGTCGGCAAGGCAGGTGTGTCCATCTGCTCGCTTGAGGACATGAAGGTTCTTTTCGAGGGTATACCCCTGAACAAGATGTCAGTCTCCATGACCATGAACGGTGCCGTGCTCCCCGTCCTCGCCTTCTACATCAACGCCGGACTCGAACAGGGTGCGAAACTTGAGGAGATGGCCGGTACGATCCAGAACGATATCCTCAAGGAATTCATGGTGCGCAACACCTACATCTATCCGCCAGAATTCTCAATGCGAATCATCGCCGATATATTCGAGTACACCTCGCAAAACATGCCCAAGTTCAACTCCATTTCAATCTCAGGCTACCACATGCAGGAAGCCGGAGCGACCTGCGACATCGAACTTGCCTACACTCTCGCCGACGGTCTCGAATATCTCCGCGCCGGTATCAATGCCGGTATCGACATCGACGCTTTCGCCCCGCGTCTGTCATTCTTCTGGGCCATCGGCATGAACTACTTCATGGAGGTTGCCAAGATGCGTGCCGCACGTCTCCTCTGGGCTAAAATCGTCAAGCAGTTCAACCCGAAGAATCCCAAGTCACTCGCACTGCGCACACACTCGCAGACATCCGGATGGTCACTCACGGAGCAAGACCCCTTCAACAATGTCGGACGTACATGCATCGAAGCTATGGGTGCCGCACTCGGTCACACTCAGTCGCTCCACACCAACGCGCTCGACGAGGCTATCGCTCTCCCGACTGACTTCTCCGCCCGCATCGCCCGCAACACTCAAATCTATATCCAGGAGGAGACTATGGTCACCAAGCAGGTCGATCCCTGGGGCGGTTCATACTACGTGGAGGCTCTCACAAACGAGATCGCTCACCGTGCATGGGAACACATCCAGGAAATCGAGAAGCTCGGCGGCATGGCCAAAGCAATCGAATCCGGTCTCCCCAAGATGCGTATCGAGGAAGCGTCAGCTCGCACCCAGGCCCGCATCGACTCAGGCAAGCAGACCATTGTCGGCATCAACAAGTATCGTCTCGACCACGAAGATCCCATCGACATCCTCGAAATCGACAACACCGAGGTGCGCAAGGATCAGGTGGCACGTCTCGTTGACCTTAAAGCCCACCGCGATGAAGCAGCCGTCAAGGAAGCTCTCGCTGCCATCACCGAATGTGTCCGCACCAAGAAGGGCAACCTTCTCGACCTTGCCGTCAAAGCCGCAGGCGTGCGCGCCACTCTCGGCGAGATTTCAGATGCCTGCGAGGAAGTCGTGGGTCGTTACAAAGCAGTAATCAGAACAATTTCAGGCGTGTACTCATCAGAGACTAAGGCTGACCCCGATTTCATCAAGGCTCAGCAGATGTGTGAAGAATTCGCTAAGCGCGAAGGTCGTCAACCCCGTATCATGATTGCCAAGATGGGTCAGGACGGTCATGACCGTGGTGCCAAAGTCGTGGCCACCGGTTATGCCGACTGTGGTTTCGATGTCGATATGGGACCATTGTTCCAGACTCCCGCCGAAGCTGCCCGCCAGGCCGTCGAAAACGACGTCCACATCCTCGGCGTTTCATCTCTCGCTGCCGGCCACAAGACCCTCATCCCGCAGGTGATCGAGGAGCTTAAAAAACTTGGCCGCGAGGACATCCTTGTCACTGCCGGTGGTGTCATCCCCGCACAGGACTATGATTTCCTCTACAAAGCAGGTGTGGCAGCCATCTTCGGTCCCGGCACACGCATTCCCGTCTCGGCCATCAAGATGCTCGAACTCCTCGAAGCTGAAGAATAATCGCCTGACAGGCACATAAAGACCTAAGAAACGATTAAAAAATAACTTGGTAAATTTTGCAACGGTATTGCCGAGCAGATTTACCGGATATAATAAAGGCGTGTAGCGAGCTACATAACTGTTTAGAGACGGCAAAGATGCCGGTAAGACCAAGTAAAATTTACCAAGTTATTTTTTAATCGTTCCTAAGTGCATCAAGCGAATAGACTATGTCGCTTGATGCACTTTTGCATTCGCAACAACCAAACGTCAAAAGCAATGGAAAATTTCACAATATGCACCCCGACCCGCTATGTGTTCGGTCACGGTGCCGAGTGTAAAGCCGCCGGGCTTTGCAAGGAAGCAGGATGGAAACGAGTGATGATTGTCTACGGCGGTCAGTCAGCCATACGCAGCGGTCTCCTTGACCGCGTGAAGACCACTCTTGAATCTGCCGGCATAGCCACCGTCACGCTTGGAGGAGTCAAACCCAACCCGACCGACGACAAAGTCTATGAGGGCATAGCCCTCGGACGCGAGGAGGACATCGATTCACTCCTCGCAGTGGGTGGCGGCTCCGTCATCGACACCGCCAAAGCGATAGCCTGCGGAATCCCGTATGCGGGAGATTTCTGGGACTTCTATTGCGGCAAGGCTGCCATCACCGAAGCCCTGCCTCTTGGTGTCGTCCTCACCATCCCGGCTGCCGGAAGCGAGGGAAGCGGCAACTCCGTGATCACTCGCATTGACGGACTGCTCAAACTGTCAGTCCGCACGGAGACTCTGCTGCGTCCGAAATTCGCATGTCTGAACCCCGAGCTGACATTTACACTCCCGCCCTATCAGACTGCAAGCGGCATAGCCGACATGATGGTCCACATCATGGAGCGGTATTTCTCTCCGACTGAAAACGTCGAGGTGACCGACAGACTTTGCGAAGGGCTGCTGAAAGCCATAATCGAGGAAGCTCCGAAAGTCATGGCCGACCCGACGAACTACGATGCACGTGCCAACATCATGTGGAGCGGCACCCTCGCCCACAACGGGATATGCGGGTGCGGACGTAAAGAAGACTGGGCCTCACACTTCATCGAGCACGAACTGAGCGCACTCTACGATGTGACCCACGGAGCAGGTCTCGCAGTGATAACCCCGTCATGGATGGAATATGTCGGTGAGCGTCGCCCCTCCAAAGTGGCACAGTTCGGACGCAGAGTGTTTGACATCACTGATCCTGATGATCTCACGGCTGCCAAATCAGCGGTCAGACGACTCCGTGAATTTTTCAGCTCCATCGGACTGCCCGTGACCCTGAAAGAACTTGGTGTCGAAAATCCCGACATCACCCGGCTCGTCAAGAAACTGCATGAGAACAAAGGTCCGGTGATCGGCGGCTACATCCCCCTCGACTCCGAAGCTACCACCGCCATACTCCACCTCTCAATCTGACGGACAACAGATTTATTTTTTATCGTCACTAAGTGACGATAAAAAATAACTTGGTAAAGTTTTCGTATATGTTATTTTAGAAGATTTGCTTTTGAACAAGCTGGAGTTTAGCGAGCTAAATGACTGTTTGGAAAAAGTGAAGATTCAAAATAACATAGAAAAATTTACCAAGTTATTTTTTTATCGTCACTTAATGGTCTGCGATTTGTAAAACCCAATATAAATCCTTACCTTTGCAGTCGGAATGAAGTCGGCAAAAGCCACGGTCAATGAAACGCGCATCACACATGCCGCACCCACTCAATGACCTAACTCCCATCCCGCCAACCTCATATCTCGGCTGGTCCGGTAGCTCAGCTGGATAGAGCATCTGCCTTCTAAGCAGACGGTCATGCGTTCGAGTCGCATCCGGATCACTCAAAGGAGTCTTGACCGACTCCTTTTTTTGTATATTAAAAATTACTGACTATCTTTGCATTAAGGATTTCTAAATCAATAAGTATACCAAGTGTTACATGCTAACATCAATCGAAATTTGCGCAGGGGCGGGTGGTCAAGCCCTCGGACTTGAACTCGCCGGATTTACTCATACTCTTCTTGTGGAATATGAGCAGGATTATTGTAATTGTCTTAGAAATAACCGTCCCAATTGGGATGTTAGATGCATGGATGTGAGAAATTTTGATGGCAAACCATATAAGGATAAAATTGATTTACTTGCCGGCGGTGTCCCATGTCCTCCATTCAGCATTGCGGGCAAACAACTCGGGAACAAGGACGAGCGTGACTTATTTCCTGAAATGCTCCGGCTTGTAGATGAGATAAAACCCCGTGCTGTTATGATTGAAAACGTTCGTGGACTTTTAGACTCTAAATTTGAAAACTATAGAAATTCCATAATTAACAAGTTAGATACCATCAATTACAATGTTCATGTCGCCTTGTTGAATGCCTCTGATTACGGTGTACCTCAGCTTCGGCCAAGAGTTGTAATTGTTGGAATACGAAAAGATATAGAGGATACCTTTACCTTTCCTAAGGCCAAACCCCAAATCACTCCTACCGTAGGAGAATGTCTATATGACATAATGGCATCAAATGGATGGTATGGAGTAGACAAATGGAAAAATACCGCAAACAAGATTGCTCCTACAATTGTAGGCGGTAGCAAAAAGCATGGTGGTCCAGACCTCGGACCAACTCGGGCCCGAAATGCATGGGCAGAATTGTGTGTTGATGGGAAAGGTGTAGCAGATTCAGCCCCGGCAGAAAATTTTCAAGGTATACCAAGACTAACACCGAGAATGATTGCAAGAATTCAAGGATTCCCAGACGATTGGGATTTCGGAAAACGCAAGACTTTGGCTTGCAGAATGATTGGCAACGCATTCCCGCCTCCGGTAGCAAGAGAGGTGGCATTGCAGATAGCAACTGTTTTAAATAAAAAAAATCGTTTAGGAAATGAAAAGTCTAATATCTCAAGAGCGCATATCATTCCATCGTTATTTGACTAATAACGGAATCCTAACAATAAATAATGGAGTTGCAAGTAATGCAGACAAGTCCTCCAAACTTTCTAAAGACATTGCTTTTGTAATTGCAAACTCTTTGTCTGCAAAAGAGTGCAGTAAAGCCGAAGGACAAACCATAGGTGCTAATTTCGAATCAGCATGTCGTCTTTTTCTTCAGAACACTTTTTTAGAATTGCAAAATCTTAGATGCGGAAAGTGGCACGTTGAAAAATTGGGCAATCGTAGCTCTATAAAAACCAGCAGCTTTGTTCAATACGAACATTTGGATTATCTTGGTCAGCTTATAAAAGATGATTCACAACTCGCTACTTGTATTGGAAACGATTATATAGTGGCACCGGATATCGTAATATACAGAGACCCAGAAGCCGATGATGTAATCAATGCAAATTCTATCATCGTAAATGATGATTGTTCGCGTTTGACTGCAATAAGAGAAAAATACAATAAACTACCCATTCTTCATGCTTCTATTTCAGCAAAATGGACAATGAGGAGTGACAGAGCACAAAATAGCCGAACTGAAGCTTTAGGGCTCATTAGAAATAGAAAAGGGCATTTGCCTCATATCGCTGTAATCACAGGCGAACCTTTACCTTCACGGCTTGCTTCACTGGCATTAGGGACTGGAGATATAGATTGCTTATACCATATCGCCCTATATGAACTTTTAGAGGCTGTAAGAACCGTTGGTGCAGAAGATTCTATGGAAATGTTGAACATCTTAATATCAGGTAAAAGACTCAAAGATATAAGCGATCTACCTCTCGATCTAACCGTCTAATTTTAATACTAACCGTATAATTTTAAATAGTGTGTCTTATATCACTTACCATGAAACTTATCCATCGCGATTTTAAATCTTATCTCTCACCGTGGGCATGAATGTCGCTGACTTTGGCACGGAGACAACCGTCATGATTGCAGATAGCATATTTACATGGCAGATTTATACACCTGATGGAGTTGGAAATAGCTAAATTTCTTGTAACTTTGCATGTTGATAATGGTCACAGATGTCAACGATATCATCAGGCAACGTTCACTCCGACCATCGACACAGACGTTTACAAACATATAAACATCAATATATTATGGACCTATTCGATAAAATTTCATCTGATATAAAGAGCGCGATGCTTGCCCGCGACAAGGTGCGCCTTGAGACTCTCCGTGGCATTAAGAAGGAATTTCTTGAGGCCAAGACAGCCAAAGGCGGCGACGGATCGCTCTCCGACGAGGCTGCGACAAAGATTCTTGCAAAAATGGCGAAGCAACGCCGCGAGACCGCACAGATCTACGACGAGCAGAACCGCCCGGAGCTTCGCGACAATGAACTCGCCGAGGCAACCGTCATCGAAGAATACCTCCCCAAGCAACTGACCGACGAAGAACTCACAGCCGAGCTGAAGAAAATCATCGCCGAGGTGGGCGCGACATCGCCCAAAGAGATGGGCAAAGTGATGGGCGTGGCCTCCAAGGCTCTTGCCGGACGCGCCGACGGCAAGGTGATCTCCGCCAAAGTCCGCGAGCTGCTCAACAACTGAACACAGGAAAGTATAAACACGACATATACAGAATAAAATGCTTACTTTACAGCAAATCAAAGAGGACCCTGAACGCATCATAGCGCGCCTCGCCATCAAGGGATTTGATGGGAAGCAGGGTGTCAACGATGTCATTGACTTCGATGATCAGCGGCGCAGCCTGCAGTATCAGAACGACAATCTCGCTGCCGAGCTGAAGAAGCAGGCGGATGCCATCGGCCGACTGATGAAGGAAGGCCGCCGCGACGAGGCCGAGGAGGCCAAGAAGAAGGTTGCCGAAATCAAGGCCGAGCAGAAAGAAATCGCTGACCGCCTCACGGCGACTGAAAATGCCATCCGCGATATTCTTCTCGGAATGCCCAACATTCCCTGCGACGCTGTCCCCGAAGGCAAAAGTGCCGCCGACAATGTGGTCGAGAAGGACGGCGGCCCGATGCCACAGCTTCCGGCCGACGCTCTCCCCCACTGGGAACTTGCAAAGAAATATGACATCATCAACTTTGACCTCGGCGTGAAGATCACAGGCCCGGGATTCCCCGTATATATCGGCAAGGGTGCACGTCTGCAACGCGCCTTGATCCAGTTCTTCCTTGACGAGGCAGGCAAGGCCGGCTATCTTGAGATCCAGCCCCCTTACGCGGTTAACGAGGCCTCGGGCTACGGCACCGGACAGCTCCCCGACAAGGAGGGACAGATGTATTACATCAACGAGGACAAGCTCTATCTCATCCCGACAGCCGAAGTCCCGGTCACCAACCTCTATCGCGACGTGATCATCCCCGCCGAGAAGCTCCCGATCAAGAACTGCGCCTACTCGGCATGTTTCCGTCGCGAAGCCGGATCCTACGGCAAGGACGTGCGCGGACTCAACCGCCTCCACCAGTTTGACAAGGTCGAGATTGTCCGCATCGAAAAGCCCGAAAATTCCTACGCCGCTCTTGAGGATATGAAGGACCACGTGCAGGGACTTCTCGAAAAGCTCGGTCTGCCCTGGCACATACTCCGTCTCTGCGGAGGCGACATGAGCTTCACCTCAGCCATCACGTTTGACTTCGAGGTCTATTCGGCCGCACAGGGTCGCTGGCTTGAAGTGTCGTCAGTATCCAATTTCGAGACCTATCAGGCCAACCGTCTGAAATGCCGCTACCGTGGCGAGGACAAGAAAACCCATCTCTGCCACACGCTCAACGGCTCGGCTCTCGCCCTCCCGCGCATTATGGCCGCCCTTCTGGAGAACAATCAGACTCCCCAGGGCATCGTGATTCCCGAATGTCTGCGCAAATACACCGGATTTGACATCATCGACTGATTTTTCCGGCAGACGACTCTCGCAAAACTTTGCCGTTACAGGCGCGTTATATCAATACATGTCACGCACAAGTGTCAATTTGTGCGTGACATGTATTGAACAATTAAGAGTGTGTCTCATAACAAAAGTTAAATCGAGGGTCCCGGTTTTTCTTTCTCGACAAGCTCGAAAGCGGCAAGCCGATGAGGAGAGGATTTTCCACTGCAGTTGAAGGAGTGTACTTCATGTACACGACTGAGACAAAGT
>JAMPHF010000002.1:927247-966005 GCA_023663525.1 Bacteroides sp. | reverse complement strand
ATTTTAGACGTGAAATCACAGGATTTGCATAGTGGCGACTATTGCGGTTTCTTTAATAAATGAAGATACATGATTGAGGCAGGTCAGAAGTAACATTCGGACCTGCCTCAACTCTTTATCTACTCACGCGTATGGATGAAATGCGCGGATGTTTCGGTTTTGTTCAGCGGTTGACGCGCTTCACTGTTGTTCCGTCGGCGCGACGCTCGATGAGAATACCCTTTGTGTCGGACGTTGCACGATTGCCGTCAATCGTATAGTAGATTGATTCACCGGAATTGTCTGCGGATACTATGGATATGGCTGAAGAATCAGACCATCTGAAATCAACAGTCTCACTGCCCCAATCCTCCGTGATCACCATTCTTGTGGCATAGCCCTGATCATCGACCGTCCATTTCACGGTCTCGACCTCAGAGCCGTATGAATCGGTCTGGGTGATTTTCACAGGAAGCTCAGCGTAAATTTTACCAAGCATACCGGTCATGGCCACATATTCCATGTCGTCAAGATCAATGTCAAAGAGTGTGTCATACAAGACGAGTCCACCCGGATTCATGATGCCGTCATACTCGAAAGTGCTTGTATCGTTTTCCGTGACGCTTCCACCATCGATGTTCTCGACCTTGGTGATTCTGCCGTCAACGTATGTGACTTTTGTCTCCTCCACTTCCTCGGGGCTGATCTGCTTGTAGTTGGTCAGGTAGCCGTCGATATAGTCAAACGTGAAGTAAGTATCGTCAACTTTGCCATCCTCAATTTCGATAGCCTTGACAACGAGACCGTCATCGTTGAGGGTCATTTCGGTGACGGTAGTCTCACGCTGTCCGTCGTATGTGTCAACACGCGTCATGACAAACTTTCTTGAGGCGAGTTGCGAGTAGTCAAAGGTGTAGACCGACTCACTTGACGTGACCTTGACGAGTTTGCCTTCGGTGTCATACTCATAGTTTGCGACCGACATACCGTCTGATACTGAAAGAAGCTGGCGAGGAGCTGCCGCAGCCGTAAGAGCTACAGACCCGAGGAGTAAGAAAGATAAAAATTTTCCCATAATGTAAAATTAGATGAATATTATTTGTTTGGATTAAATTTCGGTGATGACTTCGGAGATATGATAACTTCGGAGAGATGATAACTTCGGAGAGATAAAGGAGAAAAGCAGCTATAAAAGCATAAGGATGAAATCCCCCTCCAATCAATCATACCTGTTAAGGGGATTAAGCTAAACTTCAAACAAACACTAAGCAAGAAAAGTTCTCACAAAAAAATGAGACATCCTCAGAATACTCCGCAATCAGAAAGGAGCGACATCATCGGAAGTCGCACCGAGAATATCGGCCGAACCGCCGCTGAACGGAGAAGTCGGGGCAAATGAATCACCGCCACCTTCACCGGCAGCGGAATTGAGGCTCGAAACGCGGCTTCCACTCATCATCTCCACCTCGCCGTCCCAGTTCTCGAAACGTGCATACTTCGACTTGAAGCGCATCTTCACGTCATCCACACGTCCGCTACGGTGCTTCGCGACAATAAACTCGGCAAGTCCGCGAATGTCATTTCCGGCTGCATCGACCCCTGAACGCAGATAGTATTCGGGACGGTGGATGAAGCATACAATATCCGCATCCTGCTCGATGGCACCCGACTCACGGAGGTCACTGAGCTGCGGACGTTTACCGTCCTTGCTGTCAGCACCGCGCGACTCCACGCTTCGGTTGAGCTGCGAGAGAGCCACAATCGGGATGTTAAGCTCCTTGGCCAACTGCTTCAGTGAGCGTGAGATCATCGACACCTCCTGTTCGCGTGAGCCGAATTTCATTCCGGATGCATTCATGAGCTGAAGATAATCGATGATGATGAACGAGACATTATGCTCGCGCACCAGTCGGCGCGCCTTCGTTCGCAGCTCGAAGATGGAAAGCGACGCCGTATCGTCGATGAAAAGAGGTGCGCTGTAAAGATTCTTGACGCGCGACATCAGTTGATCCCACTCCATCTGCGAGAGCTGTCCGCTCTTGATTTTCTCACCCTCGATTTCGCAAGTGTTTTGTATCAGACGGTTGACGAGCTGGATATTGGACATTTCGAGCGAGAAGATAGCTACCGGGATATTGTAATCGACCGCCATGTTCTTGGCCATCGAAAGCACAAAGGCTGTCTTGCCCATGGCCGGACGGGCGGCAATGATGATAAGGTCGCTGCGCTGCCAACCCGAAGTCAGCTTGTCAAGCTCATGGTAGCCCGACTCCAGACCTGACAGGCCTGAGGTGCGGTTGGCCGCAGTCTGAATCTGCTCAATGGCAGCATTGATGACCGGGTCAATCTGCGTGACATCCTTCTTTACATTACGTTGCGATATTTCAAAGAGCTTCCCCTCGGCTTCCTGAAGGAGGTCGTCAACATCATAACTCTCATCAAACGCCTGAGCCTCAATCTGTGAAGCAAATTTAATCAGTTCGCGCGCGAGATACTTCTGCGCCACTATTCGGGCATGGAACTCGACATGCGCGCCCGAAGCCACACGCGAAGTCAGTTCGGAGATTCGCAACGGGCCTCCGGCACCTTCAAGCTCGCCCATGAGCCTGAGTTTCTCGGTGACAGTCAGCATGTCTATGCTCTGCTGTGAAGCTCCAAGACTCTGAATAGCGGCATAAATCTTCTGATTGGCAGGCTCATAGAACGACTCAGGCTTCAAGATGTCGCAAACAGCGGTGTAGGCATCCTTCTCAAGCATGAGCGCACCAAGCACCGCCTCCTCAAGATCATTGTCGCGCGGAGGGATGCGCCCTCCGTGGTCAAAGGTTGAGACATGCTGCGGTTTCTGTCGGCGAGACGGTTGATTGAAATTACTGGTTTCCTGTGGCATAGCAATGGTGTGAGTATATGAGTAAAGAGAGTTTTTATATGATAGCAGAAAGCCCGAGCTTTTTTGCAGGGACAAAGATACGCATTTTCAAAGCCAAAAATATGTGATAACGCAAATTTTCGTAACTTTGTCACGACATCAATTCCAATTATGGCTTCCGGCCAAAACCATACATAATAGATTATGATTCTTTTCCCGAATGCAAAAATCAACCTCGGACTTGACATCGTGAGCAAGCGTCCGGACGGTTATCACAACATAGAGACAGTCATGTATCCCGTCCCGTGGCGCGACATACTCGAAATAGTCCCCGCCGCAGGATCTGAGACCACACTCACGGTAACCGGACGCAAAGTGGACTGTCCGCCGGAAAAGAATCTCGTCATGAAGGCCTACCGCGCCCTCGACACAGTTACCCCACTTCCCCCGGTTGACATCTATCTGCGCAAAATCATCCCTGACGGTGCAGGCCTCGGTGGCGGCTCGGCCGACGCGGCTTTCACCCTCATCGGGCTTAACCGATTGTTTGCACTTGACCTCAGCGACGAAATCCTCGCCGATACAGCAGCCGGTCTGGGTGCCGACTGCCCGTTTTTCATCTATAACCGTCCGATGATGTGCAGCGGAATCGGGACGGAGTTCACACCGACCGACATCGACCTGAAAGGCTATCATATTGCAATCGTGAAACCAGCCGTAAGCGTTCCGACCGCACAGGCCTACAGCCGTGTGACACCCGCCCAACCCCTAAAGGAAATTAGCCTGATTCTCAGTGAAGACCCTGCAGAATGGCAGAAAGAACTGAAGAATGATTTCGAGCCATCTGTCTTCGCCATCCATCCTCTCGTAGGAGAAATAAAATCAGAACTTATAAGGATGGGAGCGGTCTATGCATCCATGTCAGGCTCGGGATCCGCAGTCTACGGCATCTTCAGAAATGACATTTTGTCAGACAGACTGACAGAACGATTCCCCGGCTGCGACATATTTTCCGGCAAACTCTGACACTGCATGACCGCAGCACGCTTTTTGTTGGAAGATTGAACGTTATGGTCTGTCGGTTGTTGTAATTTTAAACATTTGTTGCCACGCGAGGGAATGGAGTACCAAAAATTTCCACTCCCGACAGCATCTTTGGCAACCTTTTTGATGTTAATAACAAAAAAAGCATATAGCAGCACTATGAGTCACAATCAGAATAACCCGAAGCACGACGCTCAGCGCAACGAGGACAAGACTCCCCGTCAGGATGACGAGGCTATCCTGGATGATGTCCAGGAAGCATTCGATGAACAGAACTCTACCGAGGATGAGGAGAATGGCCTCATCAACAAGCAGCTTTCCGACATCGACATCCTGAATCAACAGCTCAAGGACGCGGAGGAGAAACTCGCCAAGGAGAAAAAGGAATACCTCTTTCTGATGGCCGAGTTCGACAACTTCCGCAAGCGCACCGTCAAGGAAAAATCAGACATCATCAAGAATGCGGCCGAGAGTGTGCTCAAGGGACTCCTCCCGATTGTCGATGACTTTGAGCGCGGTCTTGAGGCAAGCGCGAAGTCCGATGATCCCGCCTCCATCCGTCAAGGCATGGAGCTTATCTACCAGAAACTTGTGAAGTTCCTCGCGTCAAACGGTGTCAAACCCATCGAAAGCACCGGCAAACCATTTGACGCCGAGCTCCACGAAGCGATAGCAATGGTCCCCGCCGCTGACGAGTCACAGAAAGGAATCGTCATCGACACTCCGACCAAAGGATATACAATCAACGACAAAGTCCTTCGCCATGCAAAAGTGGCCGTAGGTCAGTAAACCACACTTGATTCATGGCAACCAAAAGAGATTACTACGAAGTGCTTGGAGTCGATAAGAATGCCGACGAAAAGACAATAAAAAGCGCATACAGGAAAAAAGCTATCCAGTATCACCCCGACAAGAATCCGGGCGACAAGGAAGCGGAGGAGAAGTTCAAGGAGGCCGCCGAGGCCTACGATGTGCTCTCAAACCCTGAAAAGCGCGCGAAATATGACCAGTTCGGTCACGACATGGGTCCGCAAGGCTTCCCGGGCGGTGGCGGTGGCTTCCACGCCGGAGGTTTCTCCATGGAGGATATTTTCTCGCAGTTCGGAGATATATTCGGTGGAGGTTTCGGCAACATGGGTGGCTTCGAGACCGCAGGCGGCCGCACACGTCGCCGTCAGCGTCGCGGATCAGATCTGCGCATAAAGGTCAAGATGACCCTTGCCGAGATCGCAACCGGCGTGACCAAGACATTGAAAATCCCGACGCTCGTCAAGGATACACACTGCGACGGCACCGGCGCAAAGGACGGAAAGGCGTTCACCACCTGCCCCACCTGCGGTGGATCGGGAACAGTCCTGCGCCAGCAGCAGACCCTTTTCGGTCTCTCCCAGTCGGCTGTGGAATGTCCGCAGTGTAAGGGCGAGGGCAAAATCATCACTGACAAATGTCAGTATTGCCACGGCGAGGGCGTGATTCGCGAAGACCGCACAGTCTCGTTCACCATCCCGGCCGGTGTGGCCGACGGGCAGACACTGACTGTCAAGGGTCAGGGCAACGCCGCCATCCACGGTGGAGTCAACGGCGACCTCCTCGTGGTCATCGAGGAAATCAAGGATGCCGAGCTTATCCGTGACGGCAATGATGTCATCTACAATCTCATGCTCGACATCCCGACAGCAGCTCTCGGCGGCTCGGTCGAAGTGCCGACCATCACCGGACGCGCACGTCTGAAAATCCCAGCAGGCACCCAGCCGGGCAAGGTGCTCCGTCTGCGCGGCAAGGGTCTTCCATCAACCGAAGGCTACGGTACAGGCGACGAGCTTATCAACGTCATGGTCTACATCCCGGAGACTCTCACCGATGATGAAAAGAAAACAATCGAATCGCTCAGGGGCAAAGCAAACATGACCCCAAACGAATCGACCAAAAACAGGATATTCAGCAAACTGCGCCACATATTTGAATAATCCCGCCGGCTGTCAACGCATCAGAGGTCTTATCTGCCATCATTCCGCAGACAAGAAAATCATCAGAATCCTGAATCGAGGCACCTCGATTCAGGATTTTTAAGTCTAATTAGAGAGTTTTACAAAAATTGTGATTATCTTTGCATTTTCAACGGTGGCATGACATCATGAATCATCCATCCTATCAAATCACGAAAAACAGATAAATCATACTTTTTACATATTCTCCCGTAATGGAAAACAATAGTCAAGCTACAGCATCTCAGGAGACCAAGGGCCTCAACTTTGTTGAACAACTCGTACTGGAGGATCTCCAGGCAGGCAAGAATGGCGGACGCCTCAACACCCGCTTCCCACCCGAGCCGAACGGTTATCTCCACATCGGTCACGCCAAAGCTATCTGCATGGATTTCGGCATAGCTGAGAAGTTCGGGGGTACTTGCAATCTCCGTTTCGACGACACAAATCCGGCTAAAGAGGATGTGGAGTACGTCGATTCAATCCGTGAGGACATCCATTGGCTCGGATTCGACTGGGGCAACCGCGAATACTACGCATCCGACTATTTTCCCAAGCTCTATGACCTTGCCATCCGTCTGATCAAGGAAGGTAAAGCCTACGTCGATGACCAGACATCCGAACAGATAAAGGAACAGAAAGGGACCCCGACCCAACCGGGCATCGAAAGCCCCTACCGCAACCGCTCCGTCGAGGAAAACCTTGACCTTTTCCGTCGCATGAACGAGGGAGAATTTGAGGAAGGCTCAAGGGTGCTCCGCGCGAAGATCGACATGGCCAACCCCAACATGCACTTCCGCGATCCGGTCATGTACCGTATCATCAAGACTCCCCACCACCGCACGGGGACCACGTGGAAGGTCTACCCGATGTATGACTTCGCACACGGTCAGAGCGACTATTTCGAGGGTGTGACTCACTCGATATGCACTCTTGAGTTCTCCGTACACCGCCCGCTCTACGAATACTTCGTCAAAGAACTCGCCGATGAAAGCTACTGCCCGCGCCAGATTGAGTTCAACCGTCTCAACCTCACCTACACCGTCATGTCGAAGCGCAAGCTCCTCACGCTCGTCAAGGAAGGACTCGTGGCAGGCTGGGACGATCCGCGAATGCCGACCATCTCCGGTCTGCGCCGCCGTGGATACACACCCCGCTCCATCCGGAATTTCATCGACACAATCGGATATACAAAATACGAAGCCCTCAACGACGTGTTGCTACTCGAACATGCCGTCCGTGATGACCTCAACAAAGTGGCGACACGAGGCATGGCCGTCATCAATCCCGTCAAATTGATAATCACGAATTATCCCGAGGGACAGGTTGAGACAGTCGAGATGGACAACAACCCCGAGGAGGAAGGAGCCGGCACACATCAAATGCCATTCAGCCGCGAAATCTACATCGAGCGTGATGACTTTATGGAAAATCCTCCGAAGGGATTCTTCCGCCTCGCGCCTGATAAAGAGGTGCGTCTCAAAGGAGCTTACATCATCAAATGCACAGGTGTCAAAAAGGATGCCGACGGCAACATCGAGGAGATTTATTGCACCTACGATCCCGACACCCGGAGCGGACTTCCCGGAAGCGCGCGCAAGGTGAAAGGCACACTCCACTGGGTGTCGGCGGAACACGCTGTTGACGCTACCGCGCGCCTCTATGATCGTCTTTTCAATGTCGAGAATCCCGGAGCGGATACCGAACACGATTTCCGCGAATTGCTCAATCCCGACTCGCTCAAAGTTGTGGAGCATATCAAAGTCGAGCCGTATCTCGCCGAAATCGCCAAACCCGGTCTGCCACTGCAGTTCCAGCGCATCGGCTACTTCACACTCGACCCCGACTCGACTGAAGGACACCTCATCTTCAACCGCACGATTGCGCTGAAGGACAGTTGGAAACCCTGCTGACACCGTCTGCGCCTGCCGAACCGGGGGCAGGGATAAATCAAATCTCAACGCCCCACTCTTGAATTTGTATAAACCGAAAAACTGACGAATGGACGAACGCAACGACCGACGCGATCTATACGAGGAATTTGAATCCGAAGTGGTGAAACGAGGCAACACCGAAGCCTTTTTCGACGAGACTGACCTCGTCGAAATATTCGACTATGCCTCGGACTACGACAACTACATCGTCAAGATGGAGGTGTTGCTCTACGGAGCTGTCCACTATCCTAAGAGCGAGGCTCTGGCCACCCGCCGCGCCTGGCTCTACTACTCTTTTGGCGATGTCGAGGCCACCACTGAGGTCAACAACCGCGTCAGTCAGGAAGGTGTGCTCAACAAACTTCTGAGTCTGCGTGCAAAGAATGCCGACCTCTCCATGAAACCGGAGGAGCTGACAGCCGCACTTGAGGAAATACTCGATGCGACCAATGATTTCGGCGACGAGGAGATAATCCAGTTCACCGACTACGCAATGGAGATGCAGCTTCAGGACTGGCTGAAAGAAAACCGCGACCGCATACAGGCGAAGTGCTCCTATCCGCAGACTTTTCTCTATGAGTTTGCCGACCGTCTTGAGGAAGATGAGGACCTTGAGACCGCAGCACGGCTCTTTGAGGAGCTGACCATGCTCGAACCGTTCACCCTTGACTTCTGGCTGCGCCTCGCCACCGTGCAGATAAACCGCGATGACTACGAAGGCGCACTATCCTCAGCCGAATATGCCCTTGCCATCGACTCCGGCTCCATCATGGCCATGCGCATCAAGGGAGCTGCACTCTACCGGCTCGAACGCAATCCTGAGACCGTGGCCGAAATCTACCGCAAGATAATCGACTCGACCGAAGCGGAGGAGACTGATGTCTCCACCCTGGCGGCTTCGCTGATCGAATGTGGCAAGCAGGATGAGGCTGTGGAAATGCTCACATCTTATCTCAAGGACCATCTACACTCACGTCTGGCCATCGATGTGCTGCTCGTGCTCGACCGAAACATCGCCGAACCATACGTCCGCAACATCATAACGGCAGGCTACGTCAACGAAAAAGATGCCATCGAATGGGCCCGTGGACACGTGATCCACGGGCAATTCGGGTCGGCTGCGGCAGTCTGCCTCATCTACGATGAGCTGAAAGGCTTCCAGACCGACATCGCCTTCATGCTCGAAGTCTGCTACTTTGCCCTCAACTTTCAGGATGTGGTGAGGATATACCGTGCCAAGTACAACTCCGGCACATGGCCTTACCTCCCTTCCATCTCATTTCCCTATCTCATGAGCCTCGTGCGACTCGGGAAAAGAGCTGAGGCTCTTGAAGAAGCTAAGAGCATACTAAAGGACATACGGACCTACCGGCAGAAAAACAGCAACACGGATCTCAGTGCCATGTTCCGTCTGACTCCGGCTGCCACCGGATCAATGATCATAGGCTACATCGAGAATCTGAAAAATATCATCCATGCGCTGAAATCGTCCGACGAAATTCCCGCTGATGACTTCGACCCGATGTTGATATAGCCACCGGGTGTCCTTCATCTGACACCCGCCCATCCTCCTCCCCTACGTAGAGAACACACACTCATTTTGCACATTCCATATACTGCCCCTTCGGGCGGCATCTTTTCATATCAAAATTACTTTCCAATAATTCTTTTCACACATGAGATTACATCTACACCAACTTTTCTTCGCATTTGCAGCCATATCAGTCACGGCAGCATCCGCGCAGTCCATCACCACCTCTCCGGCAATAATCACGGAGGACTCAAAGGACATCGTCATCACATTCCACTCCGACGGAGGCAACAGAGGAATGATCGGTGCGACCTCATCGACCGGTGTATACGCCCACACGGGTGTCATCACCAATCTCAGCAACGGGGCTTGGAAATATGCTCCCTCATGGGGCGACAATTCCGAGAAATACAAGCTCACATACACCGACCCCTTCACATGGGAGCTTAAAATCCCCGACATCCGTTCATATTACGGCGTGACCAATACGGACGAAAGAATCGAGAAACTTGCATTCGTGTTCCGCAGCGCATCAAACGACATGGAAGGGAAGACAGGGAACTGGGGTGATATATTCGTGCAGATTTTCCCGGCCAATTTCCCTGCATCAAAAGAAGCGGAATATCCCGGCGGCAAGCCCAAAATGGGAGCGCAGACCAATGCCGACGGATCAGTCACTTTCTGTCTGGCTGCCCCCGGGAAAACCAACGTCGTCATGATGGGGTCATGGAACGACTATACACCCGCTCCGGAATATGTGATGAACTATCAGGACTACGAGGATTCACGCTACTTCTGGCTCACGTTGGACAACATCGAGAAAGGAAAAGACTACATATACTATTATAATGTGGACGGAGCTGTCAATGTCGGAGACCCCTACGCCCGCCTTGTGCTCGACGGATCAAACGACATCTACATCAGTCCGTCCGTATTCCCCGATCTTCCCGCCTATCCCTCGACCCGCATCAGCGGCGTACCGCTTGCTGTCTTCAACACCGAGCGTGATGCATACGACTGGCAAGTGACCGATTTCAAAGGCGTTCCCCAGTCAGACCTCATCATCTACGAACTTCTCATCCGCGACTTCACAGGCACTGAAGGCAAAGCCCTCGGCGACGGAACAGTGAAAGGGGCGACCGAAAAACTTGACTACATCAAGAGCCTCGGAGTCAACGCCATCGAGCTTCTGCCAATCATGGAATTTGCAGGAAACAATTCATGGGGCTATAACACCAACTTCTACATGGCTCCCGACAAGGCCTACGGTACTCCCGACGACTACCGCGCGTTCATCGACGGAGCACATGAGAGAGGCATGGCCGTGATTCTCGACATCGTGTTCAACCAAAGCGACGGAGGACATCCCTGGTTTGACATGGTGCGCCGCAACATCACTCCTTTCTACAACGGCTCGGCACCTCATGCCTACAGTGTGCTGAACGACTGGAACCAGGACTCCGAACTCGTGCAGCAGCAATGGCGCGATGCCCTCGACTACTGGATGACGGCCTATAAGGTTGACGGCTTCCGCTTCGACCTCGTGAAAGGTCTCGGCAACAACGATTCATACGGCAACACCTACTATCCGGAGACAAATACATGGGGCGACCCCTCCGACAACAACACCAACCGCTTCAACGCCTCGCGCGTGGCCCGCATGAAAGCCCTGCGCGAAAGCATGATGCTCACTAACCCTGACGCTTATTTCATCAACGAGAACCTTGCCGGTGCCGAGGAAGAAAACGACATGGCCCGCGATGGTGAAATCAACTGGGCAAACGTCAATGGGTCGGCACGAAACTATGTCACCGGCTCAGGCGATACATCCCTCAGCAGATTCTACGCTCCGCAGGACAGCCGTCTGTGGGGATCGACAGTCAGCTATGCCGAAAGCCACGATGAGGAACGCCTCGCCTACAACGCCACCGGGACAGGATCGGTGGTGCGCGGCGATTTCACCGGACTGTGTCAGCGCATCGGCTCGATGGCAGCACAGATGCTCCTCGCGCCCGGCTCACACATGATATGGCAGTTCGAGGAAATGGCCAACCAGGAATCGACAAAAACCTCGGGCGGCAACAACACCAGCCCGAAAAAAGTGAACTGGAGCAGCCTTGAGACTTCCGATGCACGCAAAGGACTCGTAACCACCTTCAGCGCACTTTGTGGAATCCGCGCCGACTATCCGGCTCTTTTCCGCGAAACTGCCACCCAGAAGATTGAATTAAGTTCAACGACCGCACGCTACATCTCCCTCACCGATGGAACTTCTGAACTGTATCTCCTCGTTAACCCCGCCTCCGAAAAGCCGGCAGTCACAGCCACCATACCGTTCCCGACAAATCCGGCAAGCGGTGAGACCGCACGTCTCTCTGATGAAAAATTTGAGCTGATTGCCGCCAGCCATAACGTGACACCCGCATTGACGACATCGGGCGTGACACTGCCAGCCGGAGCGTTTGCCGTCTATGCTGCCGGTCCGAAATCAGCCATTTCCGACATCGTCATTGACCGCAATGACACCAAACCGGTGATTGTGACAGACGGAGGGCGCATCCGCGTGCTCAGTCCATACACCACCCTCGCCATCTTCAATCTCAACGGAATGAAACTCCCCGCCGACTCACAGCTCGCCCCCGGAATCTACCTCGTCAGGGTTGACTCCACCACTGTTAAAGTCGCAGTGATGTAAAGTTTTGCTATTCGGGAATTTTTTGTTAATTTTGCACCTTGATTGGGCAAAGGCATTTCCAATGCCCGAAAAAACGTGAAAATATTAACAAAAATCAGATACATTTTAAGAAATGAACATCAGCAAAGAAGAAATTTCACCGGTTGACCTCCGCCTCACCGTGACAATCGAGGAAAATGACTATAAGGATGAAGTGACCAAGAAACTCAAGGAAATCGGTCGCACTCATGTCCTCCCCGGATTCCGTAAAGGTCACGTGCCTTTCAACGAACTCAAGCGTCGTTTCGGCAAGCAGATGACCAGCGATGTAATCAACGATGCCGTATATCGCGCAGTTGTAGAATACATCACCGAGAACAAACTTCAGGTCATGGGTCATCCCGTCCCCGTTGAAGTCAAGGAAGCCTTCACCGAGGGTGACCAGGAGTTCAAATATGACCTCGCGCTCATCCCGACCCTCGACATCAATCTCAGCAAGGAGAACCACTATCCTTACTACGAGATTGAAGTCACCGACGAGATGATCGACGAGCAGGACAAGAACATGCGCAAACGTTTCGGCAAGCAGGAACCCGGACAGGAAATGACCGAGGACGGCGTTGTCAAGGGTACACTCATGCAGCTTGACGAGAACGGTCAGGTCAACCAGAACGAAGGTGCAATCCAGGTGACTGACGGAATCGTGTTCCCCCTCTATTTCAAGGACAAGGAAGAAACTGCCAAGTTCAACGGAAAGAAGCCCGGCGACAAGGTGGTGTTCAACCCCTGGAAAGCAGCAGGCGGCGATGCAGGTGAGCTTGCTTCAATGCTCCACGTTGACAAGGCTATCGCCGGCGACATCAAGAGCGACTTCGAGATGACAATCTCCGAAATCATCGTAAGCGTTCCCGCCGAACTCGGTGAGGAGTTCTACAAGATGGTGTTCGGCGAGGATAAAGTCCACAATGAAGAAGAATATCGCGCTGCTGTCAAAGACATGATAGCCAACGAACTGTCGCAGAACAGCCACATCCTTTTCCGCAACGTCTTCGACAAGGACATGATGGAGAAGTTCGGCTCAATGCAACTCCCCGCAGAGACCATCAAGAAACTCTTCTTTGCCGAAGCTGAAAACCCCGATGAGGCCTACAAGGCTCAGGAAAACGGCATCAAGCACGAAATCATCGAGAACAACCTCCTCAAAGAACTCGGAATCAATGTTAACGACGACGAGATCCTTGAGATGGCCAAATTCCTCACCGCACGTCAGTTCGCACAGTACGGCATGAGCGGTATGGACGATGAGATCATCACCCGCTACGCAAAGGAACAGCTCGAAAAGAACGAGGTGCGCAATCAGATTGCACAGCAGGTGCTCACTTCCAAGCTCTATGACACCATCGAGAACACCGTCAGCCTCGACAAGCAGACTGTAAGCCTCGACGACTTCAAGAAAATCGCGCAGGAAGCCTGAATTTGAAAATCAAACAGATCCTATCAAGGTGGCATCCACGTGATGCCACCTTTTTTTACTCCAAGAGGTTGACACAACCACCCACACAGAACCAACCGCCCCACAAGACACACTATGAAACCAACATCAATAGCCCGGAAAGCAGGTTTCTGGAAATCATACAAAGTCGAATACAAAAATCTATGGCGACTTGGACTGCCGGTCCTCATCACACAAATCGGAATCATCATTGTCAGCTTTGCCGACACCATGATGGTCGGAGCCTACGGGACTGACGAACTCGCAGCCGCAGCCTTTGTCAACTCCATTTTCATGATAGCCACCGTGATGCAGATTGGCTTCGCTGCGGGGATGACCCCCCTCATCGGTGCGCTCTACAGCCGCAAGAATGAGGACGAGGTCGGCGTGACGCTACGCAGCGGATTGCAGATCAACGTACTCGTCTCGCTGTGCTTCACCGCCATAATGACCGGTCTCTATTTTTTCCTTGACCGATTCGGACAGCCGGAAGAACTCCTACCGCTGATCAGGAGCTACTATCTGATCATCCTCGCCACACTGCTCCCCATGGCGGTGTTCAACTGCTGCCAGCAGACAGCAAACGGCACCACCGACACCGCTACACCGATGTGGATGATACTCGGGGCGAATGTCGTCAACATACTCGGAAACTACTGTCTGATTTACGGACATCTCGGGCTGCCGGAACTTGGGCTTACCGGCGCGGGATTGAGCACACTCACCGCACGCTATCTTGCCATGTTCGGTATCATCCTGACCTTTCTTATCTCTCGCCGTTACCATCCCTACCTCAAGGGACTCCGCGAAGGCTCGACTGAAAATGGCAGAATCCGCCGCAAAGTATGGTCAACCTCCTATCCGGTCATGATCCAGAGCGGAGTCGAATGTTTCCTGTGGACATTCGGAGCGATAGTGTCGGGGTGGTTCGGCAAAATACAGCTTGCCTCATATCAAGTGGTCAACACCATCGCCCAACTCGGTTTCATGACCTACATGAGTTTCGGGGTCGCCACCTCAATCCGTGTGGCCAACTACACGGGTCTGCATGACATCGCCGGAATGCGGCGCATCACATCCGCCGGGCTGCACCTCAACATTCTTCTCGCCACAATTGCCTCACTGATATTCCTGATCGGTGGTCGCCACCTCATCCATGCCTTTACGCCCGATAGCGAAGTCATCACCGTGGCACTGACACTGATAGCACCTCTGATCCTCTACCAGTATGGCGATGCAATCCAACTGACCTACGCCAATGCACTGCGAGGGACATCCGACGTGAAGCCGCTGCTGTGGATCTCAATCGTGAGCTACATAATAATCGGTATCCCACTCCTGCTCCTGCTCGCAAAGGTCATCGGATGGGCCAACATGGGAGTCTATTACAGCTTCTCGGGCGCATTGTTCGTGGCCTCACTCCTGCTCTGGAGAGCCTTCAACAAAGCAGTCATGAAAAAAGAAAGCGAATTTTCCAAAAACTGACATCACTTCACCGAGCAATGCGCAATGAACGGAACGATGAAAAATTCGCGGCATTCATTGTTAAAAAAATGCTAAAAAATTCCTACCTTTGCACTTTCAAAATTCAGACCGTGACCCATCGATGCCGTAACCGGTCGTGAGGGCACATGCAAATAGGGAAAAAGATTGTAGAAAAACAATTATAGTCAAATTATTAGTTCATGGAATGGTTAATTGACCTTATCGGGCCGGGCCACACGGAGCTTGCGAGTACACTTGTGCTCTATTCCTTCGTGATCGCCGCCGGAATCTTCCTCGGCAAATTGAAGATAGGCGGCATTTCGCTCGGTGTCACTTTCGTGCTGTTCGTCGGAATCGTCATGGGGCATTTCGGTTACATTGTCAACCCCGAAGTGTTGAAATTCGTGCGCGAATTCGGCTTGATTCTATTCATTTTTGCCATCGGTATCCAGGTTGGACCCGGTTTCTTCTCATCGTTCAAGAAGGGAGGAGTGTTGCTCAACGGTCTCGCAGTGCTGATCATAGCACTCAACGTTGCCATCACGCTCGCTATCTTCTACATTGACGGCAACACACCGATCACCGCCCTTGTCGGTGTCATGTCAGGTGCCGTGACCAATACCCCCGGTCTTGCAGCAGCCCAGCAGACGGCAGGAACCACAGAAGCCATCAACATCATGGCAATGGGCTATGCGGCAGCCTATCCGCTTGGTGTCATCGGCATAATCCTCTCAATGCTCCTCATCAAAGCGATCTTCAAGATCCGCACTGAGGATGAAATCAAGCTCATTGAGGATGAGATCGAAGCATCGCAGCAGAAACCGCTCGTCATGTCATTTGAAGTGACCAACATGCTCATTGACGGAAAGACTCTTTTCGAGCTGCATCAGATACTCCACTGCGACTTTGTGGTGTCACGCCACATGGGCAAGGACGGCAAAGTCGTCATCCCCACCTCGAAAACCGAGCTCCACGTCGGCGACAAGATTTTCGTTGTCCTCGCTCCGGCCGACGAAATGAAGTTCAAAGGTGTCATCGGTCATGAGATCGAGATGGGCGAGAATGACTGGGAGGAAGTGCAGAGCCAGATCTATTCACGCCGCATACTCGTGACACAGAGCAAATATAACGGCACGCCGCTCGGCGATCTTCGCCTTCATACCGCCTACTCGCTCAACTGCACGCGCGTCAACCGCGCAGGTGTCGATCTCCTCGCCTCGCCCAACCTCCGCCTCCAGATGGGTGACCGTCTTGTGGTCGTGGGCGATCTCAACGACATCGAGCGTCTCAGCGCACGTCTCGGCAACTCGATGAAACGCCTCAACAACCCGAACCTCATCACCATTTTTATCGGTATCATGTTCGGTATCATCCTCGGTTCATTCAATGTCGGTTTCGGCATGAAGCTCGGTCTCGCCGGCGGTCCGCTCGTCGTGGCCATCCTTCTCAGCCGTTTCGGCTACAAGTTCAAGCTCGTCACCTACACATCATCATCGGCATCGCTGCTCATGCGAGAGCTTGGTATCTGTCTGTTCCTCGCATCGGTCGGCATATCGTCCGGTCGCGGATTTGCCGACACCGTGTTCAACTCCACCGGCATGTGGTGGGTCATCTGGGGCTTCATCATCACATTTGTGCCGCTGATGGTTGTCGGATGCATCGCACGAGGTGTCTACAAAATCAATTTCCTGACCATCATGGGTCTTGTGTCGGGCGGATGCACCGATCCTCCAGCCCTCGCCTACGCCAACAACTCGACGGGGTCCGACGCTCCGGCCGTGGCCTACTCCACCGTCTACCCGCTCACGATGTTTCTCCGCGTTGTCGCCGCTCAGGCACTAATCCTCTGCTTATTCTAAGACAGCATAAAAAATCCCTTGGTTTTAACATTATAACCGAGGGATTTTTCGTAATTTTGCACCCAAAACTCATCATTATTACATATAATCATGATTGATTCCCTTCCACCAATCAAAGTTTTTTCCGGGACAAAATCTCACTACATGGCAGAGGAGATCTGCCGCGACTTAGGTTGCGAACTCGGCAAGATGAACATCCAGTACTTTGCCGACGGCGAATTTGAGGTATCGTTTGAGGAATCCATACGTGGATGCGAGGTCTACCTCGTGCAGTCCACATTCCCCAACACCGACAACCTCATGGAACTTCTGCTGATGATCGATGCAGCCAAACGTGCCTCTGCGGCCTCCATCATTGCCGTCATGCCATATTTCGGCTGGGCCCGTCAGGACCGCAAGGACAAACCGCGTGTGTCAATCGCAGCAAAACTCGTGGCCGACCTTCTCACCACTGCCGGCGTTGACCGCGTCATCACCATGGACCTTCATGCTGACCAGATCCAGGGATTTTTCGACATCCCTGTTGACCATCTGTATGCATCGTCAGTGTTCATCCCCTACATCCAGTCACTCAAACTTGAAAATCTCGTCATTGCTTCTCCCGATGTGGGCGGTGCAAAGCGAGCCAACAGCTATTCTAAATATCTCAACGTGCCCCTTGTGCTCTGCCACAAACAGCGTGCAAAGGCCAATGTCGTTGCCCAGATGACAGTCATCGGCGATGTCAAGGATAAAGACGTGATCCTCATCGACGACATGGTGGACACAGCCGGGACCATCACCAAAGCCGCCGATCTCATGATTGCCAACGGTGCACGCTCAGTCCGCGCGCTCTGCTCACACGCCATCATGTCTGATCCCGCCTCTGAACGCATTGACAACTGCGCACTCACCGAGATGATGTTCACCAACTCAATCCCATTCAACAAGAATTGCAAAAAGGCGACCATCCTCTCCGTTGCACGGCTCTTTGCCGACACAATCCGCCGTGTCCACACCCACGAGTCAATCTCATCGCAGTATCTCATAAAATAAGGAAAGACCGAGCCTCTCTCTCATCACTCCAATCAATAAAAAAAGAAATGAATCTAAACCATATCATGGCCACAATCCTTACTGCCGGTTCGCTTGTGGCTTGTACCGCCGGAGGCGACGGACAGGATGCCGAACTCATCGATAAGCCTGACTTCAAATCGACCACCGGGATTTTTGATCTCGATGCACTTGAGGCCCTCGGCCGTGTATCGGCTGTCAGCGTCTCGCCCGACACACGCAAAGTGCTTTTCGGCATTTCCTACGAGAGCCTTGAGCAGAACCGCTCCAACAATGACCTGTATGTCATGGATGCCGACGGCTCAAACCTTGAGCGCATCACCCGCACGGCAAAATCGGAAGGCAACTTCACATGGATCAATCAGGGAAAGCAGATAGCGTTCACCTACGCCGACGCTGACGGCAAGTCGCAACTGTGGGTCATGAATGCCGACGGCTCAGACCGCAAGCAGGTGACATCTCTTGAGAAAGGTATCGAAGGTTTCCTTTTCTCGCCCGATGAAAAGAAAATCGTGCTCATCTCACCGATCAAATTCTCACGCGAGGCAAAAGACATCTATCCTGATCTCCCCAAAGCCACCGGCCGGGTGATTGACGACATGATGTACAAGCACTGGGATCAGTGGGTCACTGAGATTCCCCATCCTTTCATCTGCGATTTTGACGGAAACTCTGTCAGCAATGTCGAGGACATCATGTCTGATGAGCCGATGTATGAAGCTCCAATGCGTCCGTTCGGTGGAGTAGAGTCTTTCGCATGGTCGCCCGACAGCCAATCGCTCATCTATGTATCACGCAAGAAAACAGGACGTGACTACGCTGTCTCTACCAACTCCGACCTCTATCTCTACTCAATCGCCGACAAATCTACCCGCAACCTCACTGAAGGCATGATGGGCTACGACACCGCGCCTGCATATTCACCCGACGGAAAATATGTGGCATGGCTCTCGATGGAGCGCGACGGTTATGAGGCTGACAAAAACCGCATCTTCATCCTCGACACCACCTCCGGCGAGAAGACTGACCTCACGACCGACTGGGATTATACTGCCGATGCAATTGCATGGAATCCCAACGGAAAGTCAATCTATTTTCTTGCTGCAAAGGGAGGCAATGTGCCCATCTTCGCAATTGACATCACTACCAAGGAGGTCAAGGTCGTTGCTGACGGTGAATGTGACTACGCTGCTCTCGCACCACTTGGCGATGACAGCATCGTGACACTCCGCCACTCAATGCTCGCACCCAATGAGGTGTGCATCGCAAAGGCAGGCGAAGTCAAGCAAATCTCAAATGTCAACACCGAGCTTCTTACCTCCGTCAAGATGCCTACCGTGGAACGCAACATGGTCAAGACGACCGACGGCAAGGAAATGCTCGTATGGGCTGTGTATCCCCAGGATTTTGACTCGACAAAGACCTATCCCGCTCTGCTCTACTGCCAGGGTGGTCCGCAGAGTGCCGTCAGTCAGTTCTGGAGCTACCGCTGGAATCTCGCTCTCATGGCCTCCAACGGCTACATCGTGATTGCCCCGAACCGTCGCGGTCTTCCCGGATTCGGAACCGAGTGGAATGCTCAGATTTCCGGCGACTACCCCGGTCAGAACATGCGCGACTATCTCTCGGCTGTTGACTACATGAAGCAACGTCCGTTCATCGACCCTGCACACATCGGTTGCACCGGTGCAAGCTACGGCGGTTTCTCGACCTACTGGCTTGCCGGCAACCATGAGAAACGTTTCGCAGCCTTTCTCGCTCATGCAGGTATCTTCAACATCGAAGCCCAGTATCTTGAGACAGAGGAGATGTGGTTTGCCAACTGGGATATGGGTGGAGGCGCCGACAAGGCACCCGTCGATGTGACCACTGCTCCCGACTATGGCGCATTCTGGAAGAAAGACAATGCGACCGCACAGCGCACGTTCGCAATGTCGCCTCATCGTTTTGTTGACAAATGGGACACCCCTATCATGATCTCACACGGTGAATTTGACTACCGTATCCTGTCATCGCAAGGCGAAATGGCATTCAATGCCGCCAAACTTCGCGGCATTCCCGCAGAGATGGTCATCTTCCCCGATGAGAACCACTGGATTCTCAAACCGCAGAATGCAGTGATGTGGCAGCGTCTGTTCTTCCGCTGGTTTGACAAGTGGCTCAAACCGTCAGCTCCCCAAGCTGAAACAAAGTAAGGAAATTCTCACAGCTTGCATTTTTATAATTTAACCGCATCAGGAAGTCACGCTTCCTGATGCGGTTAATCTTATTCTATCATCAGTAAGGAGTATACGGAACCCCTTATTGGACAAATCAGAACTTGACGAGGATACGGAACACTTTGCCCGGATTGGCATCCCACTTAGCGAGCGCGTCACCCGCTTCGTCAGGAGTAACAGTTGCTGAGATGAGCTTTTCAGCGTTGTTGCGTCCACCAGCAAGGAAATAGCGGATGACGGCGGCAAAATCATTGGGCATTGCATTGCGCGAGCCACGGATGTCGAGTTCCTTCTGAACGAAAAGTTTTGTGTGGAACGACACATCATCCTTGGCATACCCGATGCACACGACACGACCGCAGAAAGCCACATTTTCAACCGCAGCAACGTAGGTGAACGGTGACCCGACAGCTTCGATCACCACATCCGGTCCATTGCCGTCCGTCAGACGGTTAAGCTCGTCCGCAAGATTACTTGTCGCGGAATTGATTGAGTAGGTAGCACCGAGTTCACGTGCGAGAGCAAGTTTCTCGTCATCAAGATCTATGGCTATCACCGTCGCACCACGGAGAGATGCACGCACGATGGCACCAAGACCAATCATTCCGCATCCGATGACTGCGACAGTGTCAATATCGGTCACCTGTCCACGGTCAACGGCATGGAAACCGACGCTCATCGGCTCGACAAGCGCACATTCGCGCGGAGTGAGACCGGGAGCAGGGATAATCTTTGACCAGGGAACAGCGATATAGTCAGACATGGCACCGTGACGCTGCACGCCGAGGGTCTCATTGTGACGACATGCGTTCGGGCGACCGCGACGGCATGACGAGCATTTGCCACATGCCGTGTAGGGATTAACCGTCACGCTCATGCCTTTCTCAAAGAGTCCGGCAGGAACGGCTGCACCGATTTCCTCAACCGTACCACCGATTTCATGACCGGGGACAACCTGATCAATCGCCATGGGATTCTTCCCTCTATAAGTATTGAGGTCCGAACCGCAGAAACCCACGTAGTGAATCTTCACCAGCACCTCATCCGGACTGAGAACCGGCATAGCCTGCTCCTCAACCACAACATGGCCCGGAGCAACAATCTTAACTGAATGCATTTTCCTATAATAAATTAGAATTATTTACATTTTTTTCACTCCGACATATTCTTCACATACGGAAGCACGGGGAGATTCTTGAAACCATAAAATTTCATGGCGTTATCGCCGAGGAAAAGATGTTTCTCATCCTCAGTCAGTTCCTTGGATTTCGTGATGAAGTCATACGACATCCTGTAGGTTATCGCCGTTATGGTGCGGGGATAGTCCGACCCCCACATCAATTTGTCCATTCCGACCTCATCGGCGGCTTCCTTAATGGCTCTGACGGCCGAGGGATAGGGATAGAACTCGGAATTGAACAGCCATGTGATTCCTCCAGACTCAACCATGACGTTTTTATGCCGTGCGAGCTTTATCTGCTCCATCCATCCGTCAACAGTCACCATCCCGAAATGTCCGACAGCGATTTTCAACTCCGGGCATTCCTCGATGACTTCTTTCATTTCACCGACCTGCATGTCGCCGTCGGCAAGAGTGATGGACAGAATCACGCCGCGCCGCTCCATCTCCTTGAACATCGCAATCATTTCGGGAGAGTTGAGCCACATACGCTTTCCGCCTTCAAGCGGAAGTCTGTGGGCCGGGATAGCGATGCCACGGAAGCCGGCATCCATGAGCCTCACAGCATCCGGGAGAAAATCCGGCTCGCGAAACTCACACATGCCGTTGACAAAGAATCGGTCAGGAAACCTGCGTGAAACTTCTGCAAGATACTCATTCTGATTGCCGTCGATAAACTCCTGGACAATCACAGCCGCTGCCACTTGAGCATAATCCATATTGGAAAGGAATACCTCGACGGTGTTGCGCCCGTCAATCATGAACGGGGGAAGCATCTGCCGCTCCTCGCCCATGAAATCTGCACGCCCGTTAGGCAGCGGACGGATCGGGCGACCATTGACCACGGTGTCCTGACGCAGCCAGAGATGTGCGTGGGCATCAATTATGAAATGTTCCATAGATATATGTGTGTTGACCGCACTATGAATTTTTCCAACGTGCGCCCATGTTCTCACCGATGATGGCCTGCACTTCCTTGACGAGATTCATGTCCATAGGCTCCTCGACATATTCGAGATTTCGGCGGACATTGTCGGGATTGGCTGAGCTGAAAAGAGTTGTGGCGATGCGCGGATTGCTGACTGCAAACTGCACGGCAAGTTTCTCAATCGGATAGCCCTTGGATGCACAATATTCCGCAGCTTTCTTGCAGGCCTCGACAAGCCCCTTAGGAGCGGGATGCCATGCGGGGACCCCTCGCTGAGAGAGCAGACTCATCGACAGCGGTGAAGCACTGATCACCCCGACACCCTTCTCCTCGAAGAAGTCGAGATAGTCGAGAAGCAGCGTGTCATTGAGCGTATAGTGACAGAAATTCATGACGGTCTCCACCATCCCCTCGGGAGTATGCTCAAGCACCCACTTTAGATTCTCGGGCTGAAGATCAGTGATGCCGACATGGCTCACGACGCCTTCTTCCCTGAGTTCGACAAGCGCAGGCAGAGTCTCGTTGGCAACCTGATTCAGATCGGCAAACTCAATGTCATGTACATTGATGAGATCTATATGGTCAATGCCCAGACGCTCCATGCTCTCATAGACACTCTCCTTGGCACGTCGGGCGGAATAGTCCCACGTGTTGACACCATCCTTGCCGTAACGCCCGACCTTGGTCGAGAGATAATATTTTTCGCGCGGAATCTCGCGCAGAGCCTTACCAAGAACAGTTTCAGCCTTATAGTGACCGTAGTAAGGGGAGACATCAATAAAGTTCATACCGCCGTCCACAGCAGCATGGACAGCCTCCAACGCACGAGGTTCGTTTATGTCGTGGAACACTGCGCCAAGCGACGATGCACCGAAACTCAAAGCCGACACCTTCATGCCGGTCTTACCTATTTCATGATATTCCATAATTATATGAGGTTATGTTTGCAGGAGCATGGCACTCCATCGTGCCATCCTTCTCCGCAAAATTACAAAAATTACATACAATCATCAATCCTACCACACATATTTTCAATAATATTTTCACTTCGATGAAGTTTTTATCGTTCCTTAATAATACATTATCCCATGCTTTTTTGGAGGTCTCTATAATTATTCCTACTTTTACAGACGATTCAACCATAAAACCTACAACATTCTATCAAATATATAAATCATGCTTGAAGAACTAAAAGAAAAAGTGTTCCGTGCAAATATCGACCTCGTGAAGCACGGTCTCGTCATCTACACCTGGGGCAACGTCTCAGGAATCGACCCTGAAACCCGCCTCGTAGTCATCAAACCGAGTGGCGTTGACTACGATGAAATGAAAGCTGAGGATATGGTCGTTGTTGACCTCGACGGAAACATCGTCGAAGGGAAGCTCCGTCCGTCGTCCGACACCCCTACCCATCTCGCCCTCTATCGTGCCTTCCCTGAAATCGGCGGTGTGGTCCACACCCACTCCACCTACGCAACCGCATGGGCGCAGGCCGGAATTGACCTCCCGAACATCGGCACCACCCATGCCGACTACTTCCATCACGCCATCCCCTGCACCCCCGACATGACCAAGGAAGAAGTCATGGGCGACTACGAGCTTGAGACCGGCAACGTAATCATCAAGCGATTCGAAGGAATGAACCCGATGCACACTCCCGGTGTCCTCGTCAAGAACCACGGACCGTTCGCATGGGGAAAGACACCCGCCGATGCCGTCCACAACGCAGTCGTAATGGAGCAGGTAGCAAAAATGGCCTACATTGCCTACGGTGTCAACCCGCATCTCACCATGAATCCACTCCTCATCGAGAAGCACTACAACCGCAAGCACGGTCCCGGCGCATACTACGGCCAGAACTGATCACTCCCCCGCTGAGCCTGCATATCTCAGGCTCATACCCACAATCAAAAAATCCAATGACACGCGGCATTGCGGGGGAATGCCGCGTGTCATTCCTCTCAATCGCTTACTCTCTAAGAGTGTGTCTCATAACAGAAGTTAAATCGAGGGTCCCGGATTTTGGAGGGGATTTTCCACTGCAGTTGAAGGAGTGTACTTCATGTACACGACTGAGACAAAGTGGAAAATACACCCAAAAGACGGGAGGCTAAGGTAACTTTTCAAGGACACATCTAACAAATTGAATATAATCTATAAAAACGAAATAGTGTTAATTAACAAATGATAAGGCAGCACGACACACTCTTTGGTGCTTTTCTCTCAACTCTTCGGTCGAGTGGCATGAGCCACACTCCCTCAGAGTTAAGAGAAAATCCCTCAAAGATTGCGTCGCCCTCGTTTTAACTTTTGTTATGAGACACACTCTAAATCAATAGAACTTAATGCACTTTAATTCCAACTATATCCTGCGAGAGATTGCCGGCGAGTCGCTTTTGGTCAGGCAAGGACATGAAGGGATAGACATGACAAGTGTTATCGCACTCAATCCATCCGGCGCACTCCTTTATCAGAAATTTCACAACCACGAATTTACCATTGACGATTTGGTCAATACCATCATTGACGAATATGACATCGACACCGCCACGGCAAGCCGTGACGTGACAAAGTGGCTAAACACGCTGAGACAACACAATGCTATCTCCGATTGAACAACTACGGAGACTGACTCTCCCCCAACAGGCTGCCATCGGTATCCTACGCCATGCAATTTACCCCGATGACCATCATTCAAAGCCTGATACAAACATACTACGCCGGTTCACTGAAAGTGACTGGGAGGAACTACACCGTTTTGCCGCGCGGCAAGGGTTCGCGGCTCTTGCCTTTGAAGCACTAATGCCACTGGCCCCAGAAATCCACATTCCCTATAAACTAAAACTGTCATGGGGAATGTCAACCGACACTGCCATCCGCAAATATCGCTACTTCTGCCGGACTGCGCCTGAATTTGAGAATTTCTTTGCCAAAGCCGGTTTTATCCCCGTCCACATGAAAGGTCTGGCTCTCTCGCTTCTCTACCCGCGCCCGGAACTTCGCGAATGTGGCGACTATGATTTCTATCTGTTAAGAGAGGGGGAGAATCCTGAATCGCAAGATCTCATCACCACAAGCACACAGGGCGAATCGCTCGCCCTCGCCGCAGGGATCGACATCGACACATCCTACTCCAAACACAGCAGCTTTCACTTCAAGGGAATCGACGTGGAGTGCCACAGATTTTTCCTAAGCACGAATTTTGCAAAATCTGCTCCTCCCGTTGAAAGAATTTTACATAAACACATCGCTCCTCAGACAGCAACACTCCCCACCGGCGAGCAAATCCACATCGTATCACCGGAATTTTCAAAAATCTTCGTCCCCTATCATGCCATGCAACACACGGGATCCGGTCTGAGGCTCCGCCACATTGCCGACTGGGCGATGATCTGCCGGGCGTATGGTGATGACCTGCCGGGAAAGGGATACTCAGAAACTCTCACACAGGGAGCCGCTTCCCTGAGCGCAATATCCAACCTCCTGCTGGGTTCACACATCGCAGCCGATGACAATCCTGAGCTGACCTCCCTGATGCTACATGCCATCTTGAATCCCGGCAGATACGAATATCATAACCCTCATCATAAAAGGTTTATCAAGGACATCAATCTCCTCATCCGGTTTACTCGCCGCCATCCGCTGACATCCAGGGTTTTTCCGGGAGAAGGTTCCTATTTCGCCAAACTTTTCGCTATACTCAAAAGGCGCGCTAAAAAAATTTTCACGAAGTCAACCAAGGAATGAAATTTCGCAGGCTCCTACATGACATATCCGGAATATTGACCGACTCCGAGAAACGACGCTGGAAATATTCCATGCTTGCAGTTATCTGCAACTCCCTGCTTGATTTCTTCGGCATTGCATCCCTGCTGCCATTGCTCTACTATCTCCTCTCAGACGGCGATAATCGGACTGCGGCTGTCATATTCGGTGGAATTGCCATCGCGTGCATCCTCGCAAAGAGCCTCACGGGGATATGGCTGCAACGCTACCGTTCACGCTATCTCTCCGGGCTGTTCAACCGTCTGAGTGCCACAATCTACCGTGACAGCTTCTCACGGGGACTGGTCTACATACGCAACCACGGCACAGGCCGTATCGGATACGAGATCACATGGGTGTGCCATCTGTTCTGCCAAAACATCCTCGGCACTCTCATGAAAATGACCGGCGACCTTGTGCTGCTGACCCTCATCCTTGCCATAGTCATAGTCATGGCTCCGGTCTCAGGCTTAATACTCGGACTGCCGCTCCTCACGCTTGTGATGGTCTATCGAATCTTCATCAATGGACATGCGCGCCGCGAAGGCGACCGGGAGCTTGAAGGGCGCAGAAACCAGACCCGCGTTATAAACGACACATTCGGAGGATTCTCCGACATAATGGTGACAGGGTCGTTCAATTCATTCGACCGGAATTTCAAATCAAGTCTTGACCTGATAGCCGAAAGCCGCCTCAACATGGAATTTTACAACGGAATCACCCTTCCACTCTGCGAGACAGCCGTAGCAATCAGCCTCGCGCTCATGGCCTTCACCGGGACTGACGATGGCACGAAAATGGCACTCGGATTATTTGCGGTGGCGGCATTCCGCATCATTCCTGCAATTCGCGGACTTATATGGGGCTGGTTTCAGGTCAAAAATTCATCGGGGTGTCTCGACATTCTCACTCAGGCTACTGCCGACCATCGCAAACCGTCCGTCCAGCATGAGAATGCCGGAATTGACAGTCCAGAAGACACGGCTCCTCTCAATCTCACCCGCAGTCTGACTCTCCGCGACATATCTTTTGCCTACGACAAGGACACACCATCAGTCATCGACCATTTCTCCTGCACGATACGAAAAGGGGAATACGTGGGATTCCGGGGCGAGAGCGGAATAGGAAAATCCACCTTGTTCAACATAATACTCGGTCTAATCAAACCCGACCACGGCGACATTGCCATTGATGGAACGGTGCTCACCGACACGAACCGCGACAAGTGGCTGCAGACAGTCGGCTATGTCCCGCAGGAGGTGTATGTGTTCAACAACACGGTGGCAGCCAACATCGCCCCGGGCAATGAGTCTCCCGACCGCGACAGGATTATCACCGTTCTGAAGGAGGTCCGGTTAGACGACTGGCTCTCCAAACTGCCCGACGGCATTGACACCACGCTTGGCGAGAGGGGACTGACACTCTCGGGCGGAGAGCGGCAGCGGCTGGGACTTGCAAGAGCCTTGTACCGCGACATCTCCGTGCTCCTCCTCGATGAAGCCACCTCGGCTCTCGACCATGAGACCGAGTGCGGGATACTATCCACCATTGAAGAAGCCCGACATGCACGCGGGCTGACTGTCCTGTCCATAGCCCATCGGGAGACATCGCTTGCCCCATGCGGGCGTATCTACACATTAGACCATACCAAATGAATCATTATCAGCCTAAACACCATGAGCTTCTATAAAATCGGAGATTTAGTTATTGACAGCGGCAAGGGCCGCATCGCTGCGGCTATTGCCTCAATGACAGAATTCAGCCCATTTGCTGTCTCATCGACGGAAGAATGTCCTCTGCTGCTTGAGCTGTCATTCACAGGCGATTATGAAGATACGGCCGTCTTCGCCTCTGCCGCGCTGCTGTATCACACGGTTGCTGATGATGCCGAGATATTCTTCTACCGAGATGCAGACCGTTCATTCATCCTGCGGACTGTATGCAACGGAGAATCGCTCTCAATGCGATGCCACCCCGACCGGCAGCTCGTCAGCATGGCGGGAACCTTGTCGAGACGGCTTTTGAAATATACTCTATGGATTGCATACGGAATCAGGGCTTTACGTCACGGCAGAGTACCCATTCACTCATCGGTCATCGAATGTGACGGGATGGCATATCTGTTTCTTGGAGAGAGCGGCACCGGCAAGAGCACCCATACCCGTCTGTGGACTGAAAATATAGCCGAAGCGAAGCTCCTCAACGATGATAGTCCCGTGGTGGGCTGCACGGACAGTGGAATCATGGTCTACGGCTCTCCCTGGAGCGGCAAGACTCCATGCTATCGTGCCGACAAGTTCCCGGCGGCAGCTTTCACGCGGCTGAGTCAAGCTAAAGTCAATGAGATTAAACGCCTTGGAGTTGCCGGTGCCTACGCGGCACTTCACCCCTCGCTGCCTCCGGCGTTCAGCTATGACGGTGGGCTGGGAGATGCAGTCGCAAGGATTGAGGGCGAGCTGATCTCCCGCGTCCCCGTATGCGCCATGAGATGTCTCCCCGATGCAGATGCAGCCATCATTTCCCATTCGTTTCTGACCGATCTGTCCCTCAGCCACTCCCTACGATGAGCCGCAAAGAGATTCCCAACAATATTTTTTTCACGGAAGTCGTGCGGCTCCTCCGCTCCGGCGAGTCGGTCACGATACCCATGCGTGGAGTGTCGATGCGTCCGCTTCTGCGCGAGGGACGTGACGCTGTGCGCCTCGCGGCAATTGAGGGCGAGTGTCTGCGCCGGGGGGATGTCGCCCTGTTCTGCTGCAACGGTCAGTATCTCCTCCACCGCATGACGGGACGTAAAGGTAAACGCCTTCACATGCATGGCGACGGTCTGCTCGGCGACGGTGAATATTGCAACGAGAGTGATGTCATGGCTAAAGTGACCCACATCATCCGCAGGACAGCCGGGACACCACTGTCAGTCAATTCAATCCGATGGAAACTGACCTCCCAAGCATGGCTACTGCTCCGCTACCCCACCCTGCGGTTAATCAACCTATGGAGACACCTGTCTACGTCAAAATCGCAATCCGAAACGCGATGAATATCAAGGCTATCTGAACGGTCAATTGTGTAGGGACGGTCAATTAAGGTTGTAGGGACGGTCAATTAAGGCTGTAGGGACGGTCAATTAAGGCTGTAGGGATGCGCGGAAGCGCGTATGCCGAATGAAGTCACCGAAACTCATTGTGATTCGGGTGTGATCCGCAACTTCATACGGCATACGCGCTTCCGCGCGTCCCTATATGGCTGAAATGCCTATGTAGTTATTTTTCAGTTTGATGTCGAAGGCTTAAAAACCACTTTATAGGTGATTCTTGCATTCTCATTGCCTTTTTTCAGTGCCATATTCGCCTCATGATAGGTCTTATCCTTATAGTCTACGGTGATATCGTTGCCGTTATCATCATAGACCTTAAGTTCGTGAGAATTACCCATCGTAATCATTAAATCATCCGCTGCTTCGCCGTATCCCGGTTTCAAGGGATTAAAATTTACATACTCACCCCCAGTGATGGAGAAGATATATGCGAGCTTTTGATCATCATTGAGTACACTATAAATGGTTTCTCCGTTAGAACCGTCTCCCGTATAGCAATCTGTCTCAAATTTTCCACCAATAATCATAGCCCCGCTTAATTTATCCGTATATACGACATCACATCGACTGTTTTTATTGGTCTGAGATGAGAAGTATTGACCATCATATATGACCAGACTACCCTGATTAGTGGTCCATATAGCTCGACGAATACCGTCAACACCGGATGTCGAGTTCACCGAAATGCCACCCTCTCCGTTGCTACTGTCACGTAGTGTCAAATTTGCATTAGACACAAGCAGTCCACAAGTATAGCTATTTCCGTCAATCTCACCAGTTGCCGGATTCACATTGCTATCCGTGGTATTTGTTATGGTATAGCCTGCGAGATTCATAAATATATTACCTCTTTCTACACGTATAGGCTCACTTATAGCGTGGTTTTCATTTAACTTTATGTATACGGTTGGCATATATCCATCTTCGTCCTTTTCGACGACATATTTTAGGACATCGGGTTCGTAGAATGTGCCTCCATGTATCTCAACATTAATTGACTCCGAATTATAGCTATTAACACTTAATTTTTGACAAACAACATTATTACTTCCCTTGAATATTACTGTTGATTTTTCTTGCACGAACACCCAACTGATGATAAACTCCCTTACAGGAGCCAATAAATTCCTATCCGGGATTCGACCGGTGCCACGAAATTCCAGATAGCTGTCACAACAATTCACGGCTTCATAATTAGAGTTAGGACGTACTTCAAGCGTACAATCTGTGACCGTAGTAGTACTATTGGAAGAAAGTGTCAATAAGACATCACCATAAAGCCGACAATAATTCATGTCTAATCGCCCTCCATCATTATTTACCAAAGCCTCAGCATAAGAATTTCCCACTGACATACTCAGATTCTCAAGTTTAAGATTTCCATTTTTTGATACGTGTATCAATGCATTCACTTCTCCATTTGGCTCAATATTTCTTTTCTCATAAGGAGTTCTAGTATCTGAATCTTTGATTGTAACATTACCGGAATCAATAACAATACCCGAAGTCTTTAGCTTGTGTCCATTGCAATCAAGAGTAAAGTCCTTTGCGATTTTAATGTCTTTGACTACATAATCGCGATCCAGCTTGAGTGAATCATTTTGGTTTATCAGTTCATTAAACGCCAATGTCTCATCATCCATTTGCAATAATCCTTCAGATGTACACACCAATGTTATCACAGGATACATAGCGACGTCTGCCCGTGACAGGGTGAAAGGTCTCGTATCTGACGACCACACATATTCATGAATCAACCACTTACCATTTTTATCAGTCAAATCAAAGTTTAGAGATTCATATTCCCCTGTGGGAAGCGGAAAGAAAAATGTCATATCTCTTGTAGCGTTCGAATTCGCTTCACCCTCGGGTATATCAACTGCCGGTCTGAACTTTATACTCGTACCACCGTAAGATGAGAACGGTGTTTCTATATAATGACTCTCTGATATGCTGTCACAATAAACGCTGAAGCTTCCGTTTATTTTTTTATCCGTACTTAACCTCACGCGCGCAGCCTCAGGGGGGACATTTTTAAGTTCAAGACGTATGACCGCACCTAAATGTTTGAAGGACATGTCATAACTGCCATCCCCATTTTCTACAGGTGTAGCATACATCGGAGCATTCGTGTTGCCGTTATAGTCCTCCTCATAGGAACCATACCCTTCCGGTAGGGTCACACGTCCTGTCAGATTTCCACCGGAATAATAAAGTTTATGATTCGCATTGTATGGATATATCGCGCAGACGATGGGTCCTTCATCGGTTAATGAACCGGTAAATTCACCGGTCGTACCCTCAGTACCGGGACTAAGAACAAATGCATTGTTTTTAGCAGAATTACCGACCTTGTTAAGAACAGAGATCGAATCTCCCTCCTGCCAGGCGAAGACGAATTTGTCGTCCTGTTGGGTGGCAGAGGCGCGGGAGTCGTCCGGTGAGGGCATTTTTGCCTTGATTATGATTTCGCCCTGCGGTCTTTTGCCGCCGGGGAGGTCGCCGAAGTCTTCATTGCTACATGAGCAAAGCGAAGCCATGATAGCTGTTATAGCTACTAAACTTTTGAGTTTCATATTGATTTTAAGGTTGAAATTTTTCGGTGGATGCATTTATTATCCACCCACCGATTTACAATGAGCTATTGAGCATGACGACAAGCTCTCTGCGACATGCTCTACAATGGCCTTTGAAAAGGAATGATTGGTTAATGGGGCGATTCTGATTTTTTATCCCCAGGGTCTGGTGGCATTGCCATGCTCGGCAGATGCAGCAAAGCCTTTCTCGACGCTGACCTCAAGGTGTTCAGCGGTAGGAGCAACGTAAGTTTTTTTCTTGTTCATAGTTTTTTACTTTTTATTTGGTTGTCTTATGTATTACTAAAGTGATATGGTTATAAATCTCACAAATATAAAGATTTACATCGAATTAAGCAAACGCGCACAAATTATATATATATATATATATATCAGGCTATCAATCAATTACGACACAAAGATCAATACTTAAATAATGTTAAATCCGCATTTATGGTTATTTTCGCCAGAATGTCGGGGTGAACAGGATGAGGATGGTGAAAAGTTCGAGACGGCCTGTCATCATGATGAGGGCAAGAATCCATTTGCCGACATCGGGAACTATGGCATAGGAACCTCCGTAGCCGGTCACGCCCGCTCCGAGACCGGTATTGCTTATGCAGGAGAACGCTGAAAAGAATGAATCGACAAGGGGCAGTCCGAGGGCGGTGAGAACTACGCCTCCGAACATAATTATCATTACGTAGAGACACAGGAAAGCTATGACTTTTGAGACTGTCTCATGAGGTATGACACGACCGTTGACACGCACGGTGAAAATATTGTTGGGATAGACACAACGCACAATCTCGTTGCGGCAGTTTTTCAGCAGATAGATAAGGCGGTCAATCTTCGCTCCTCCGCTCGTGGATCCGGCACATGCGCCAAAAAACATCAACGCAAACGAGATGGAGAGCACAAACGTGCCCCATGAGGAGAATGCCGAAACCTCATAGCCAGTCGATGTGATTGTCGAGACTATCTGAAACAGAGGGTCGAGCGTCACCGATTTCCATGTCCATGCCTGCCCGTGATAGAAAATCGCAATAACGAAGAACACATAGCATACAAGAATAATCCAAATGTAGACACGAAACACATCGTTCTTCCAAATCGGACGGAAATCGCCGTGGGCAGCACGGTAGAGCAACACGAAACTCGTCCCGCCGAGAAACATGAAGACGGTCATGACCGCCTCAATATACACCGAATCCCAAGCCTCAATGCTCGCATCGGCAGTGGAGAATCCGCCGGTTGACATCGTGCTAAACGCATGACAGATAGCCTCGAACGTGTCCATCGGACCGAGGATAAGCAGGATGAACAGCAACACCGTCAGCACAATATAGATAAGCCACAAGCCTCTGGCTGTCTGCGAGATGCGCGGACGCAACTTGTCGTGAGTGATACCCGTCACCTCGGCGTTAAACATCTGCATTCCACCCGAATGGTTGAGCATCGGGACCACTGCAAGCGTAAAGAGGATTATACCCATGCCCCCTATCCATTGCATGAGGCTGCGCCACATGACCACACCGTGACTCAGATGGCTGATGGAGTCCATTACGGTCGCGCCGGTGGTGGTGAAGCCCGACATGGCTTCAAAAAAGGCGTCGGAGACCGACATTGGTTGCCTGTCCATGAATATGAACGGAATCATGCCGAATGCCGAGAAAAACACCCATATCAAGGCCGCCAGAAGGAATCCCTCGCGCTTGCCCATGCGCGGATTGCGTGGCTTTATACCGAAAACCATCACCAAGCCCGAGACGCTTGTCACAATCATGGTTAGCAGAAAGCACATCCAGTCATTCTCTCCGTAAATAAGACATGTGATGAGCGGGACGATGATAAACAGACCCTCAATTATAAGGAGCAGACCGATGATGCGGAGAATCACCGGAAAGTTTATAAGCGGACTGTAACGGAGCAGTTTCATTCCTATTTGAAAAGTTTTTCAACCTTGTGGATCACGCCGTTGAGCGTGAACACGACTACACGGTCACCCGGTTCGATGACCGTGTTGCCCGAAACGAGCAGACCCTTGCCGTTACGGATGAGTCCGGCGATGGTCATGTCGCGCGACAGGCGGAGGTCCTTGACAGCGGCACGCGTGATCTTCGACCCTTCCTTGGCTTCAATCTCAGCGACCTCCGCATCGGCGAGTGCCATGCACTTGGAAGTGGACGTGTCACGGTCAAGCAGCATTTGGAATATCCTCGACGATGCAAGGAGTTTCTTGTTGATGATGGTGCCTATGTTCAGACCCTCGGCTTCGGATATGAACTGAAGATTCTCCACCTCGGCGATGGTCTTGACCACACCAAGCTCCTTTGCCGAAAGGCAAGTCAGGATGTTGGTCTCGCTGCTGTCGGCCAAAGCGATGAACGCATCCATATCGGAGATGCCTACATCGAGAAGCGCGTCAGTGTCGCGCGCGTCAGCGTTGATTATGCTTGCGTCCGGACATTTCTCGGAGAGTTCGAGACACCGCTCGCGGTCAGTGTCCATGATTTTGAAATTGAATTCATCACCTGCCATGGCGCAAAGCCTGACTGCAATGCGGCTGCCGCCCATGATGAGCACATCGCGAATCTTGTGGAGAGTCTTTCCACACAGCTCGACGAGCGAATCGACATGGTCACGCGTGGTCATGAAATAGACAATATCATTCGTCCGCAGGTAATCGAATCCACCGGGAATGATCGTCTCGTGATTGCGCTTTATCGCTGCCACATGGAAATTGTGTTCGCTCATGCCAAGCTCCTTGAGCTGCTTCCCTTTAAGCGGTGCGTTGTCGCGCAGCTTGACCCCGACGAGGATAAGCTCGCCGTCATGCAGCTCGAACCAATGGCGCACCCAGTTGTGGCGCAGTGCCTGGATAATCTCGGTCGCGGCAAGATATTCGGGATAAATCATGTCGTCCGCACCGATGTGGGTGAAGAAATCACGATTGTCGGGATTCTGGAACTCGTAATTATCAATGCGTGCCACCGTTTTCTTGGCTCCGAGGCTCTTAGCTATCGCGCAGGCCACGATGTTGCGCGTCTCAAACGGCGTGACGGCAATGAAAAGGTCGCTACCCTCCACACCGGCTTGTCTTAAAGTCGAGAATGAAGTCGGCGCGCCTTTGAACGTCAGCAAATTGTAATTCGAGTCAAGCATTGCGAGCTTCTCACCGTCACTGTCCACGACGGTGATGTCCTGCTCCTCGTTTGACAAGAGTTTGGCAAGATGGGTCCCCACTTCTCCAGAACCGGCAATGACAATTTTCATCTCACAACGTCATTTTTTTGTAGAATTAGTCACAGACAAGATTGTCTGATAGATACCCTCGGCATCATAGCCGCACAAGTGCTTCAGCTCCGATGTCTTACCCTGTGGGATGAAGCGGTCAGGCACACCGAGACGGTGGACGGGCACATTGACACCAAGTTCGGCAAATGCCTCAAGCACAGCCGACCCCATGCCTCCCTCAACCACACCGTCCTCCACGGTTATGACGGGGACACCCATCGCAGCAACAGTGCGGATGATTTCCATATCCATCGGTTTGAGGAATATCAGATCATAGTGGGCAATAGAGACTCCGAGTTCTTTCTCTGCTCGCTCTATGGCCCCGGAGGCATCCGAAGCGACCGTCCCGAGCGTGAGGATCACGAGATCTTTTCCGTCATGAAGTTTCTCACCTTTTCCAACCGGAAGCGGGTGCATCTCCTCGGCGATGTCACCCTCCCCGTTGCCGCGCGGATAGCGGATGGCAAACGGTCCATCGAATTTTTCAGCCGTCGCCATGAGGTGACGCAGCATGTCGAGATTGCGTGGAGCCGCCACGGTCATTCCGGGAATGCCGCGCAGATATTCCAAATCAAAGACTCCGTGATGGGTCGCGCCATCCTCTCCGACAAGCCCTGCACGGTCAAGGCAAAAAGTTACAGGCAGCCCCTCGATGGCCACGTCATGAATGATATGGCTGTAGGCTCGCTGGAGGAATGAGGAATAGATGGCCACATAAGGCTTCATCCCCTCCTTGGCCATACCTCCTGAGAAAGTCACGGCATGTCCCTCGGAGATTCCCACATCAAAAGTCCTTTCGGGAAACACGCTTTGAAGTTTGTTCATTGACGTACCCGACGACATGGCTGCCGTCACTCCTACAATCTTCGGATTGTTCTTGGCGAGAGTCACGAGAGTCTCCCCGAAGACATCCTGATATTTAGGAGCTTTCTTCACCGGATCTTTTATCTGCTTGCCTGTCTCCGGATCAAACTTTCCGGGAGCGTGCCACCGTGAGGGGTCTTTCTCGGCAGGAGCATAGCCCTTTCCTTTCACAGTCCGCAGATGGAGAATCCTCGGACCGCTGAAATTTTTGATTTCATTAAGCACATTTATAATCGTCGGGAGGTCATGGCCGTCAAACGGACCGAAATAGCGGATGTTGAGCCCCTCGAAGATATTCTGCTCCTTCGTTATCAAGGATTTCAGACTATTGTTGAAACGCATGATCATCCCCTTGCCCTTGTCAGTGACGAGATGATTCTTGCGGAGGAAGCGTGCGAATTTATACCGGAAATTATTATATGCCTTTGAGGTTGTCAGATGGGCAAGATATGAGTTGAGTGAACCGACATTGCGGTCAATCGACATGTCATTGTCATTGAGTATGATCAGGAGATTAGAATTAGCGTTGGCCGCATTGTTCAGCCCCTCGAAGGCAAGACCGCCGCTGATGGAGGCATCGCCGATTACCGCCACAACGTTGCGCGGAGGGTTTTCCTTCTGGAGAGAGCTGGCGACCGTCATCCCGAGAGCCGCCGAGATGGAATTTGAGGCATGACCGGCAGTGAACGTGTCATATTCGCTCTCCTTCGGCGATGGGAAGCCGCTGAGACCGCCCAACGTTCGGTTTGTGTCGAATCGGTCACGGCGACCGGTCAGTATCTTGTGTCCATAGGCCTGATGTCCGACATCCCACACGATGCGATCGTATGGGGTGTTGAACACGTAGTGAAGCGCAACGGTAAGCTCCACCGCTCCCATGCTGGAGGCAAAATGTCCGGGATGAGATGACAATGAGTTGATAAGAAACGAGCGCAGCTCACTGCACACCTGCGGGAGATCCTGCACGGGGAGTTTGCGCAAATCGGCAGGGGAATCGATGTGCGACAGGAGAGGATACTTATCGGCCTTCGTTTCTTTTTCCATTTTTATAATATTTCTTGTAAAGTGGCACCCACACGATGATTCCGGAGGCTATGATGACGAAAGCCACCCAAAGCGTGAACGGCTGTGATACAACTACCATGTAGCATAGCAACAACCAGAGCACTGCAATGAAACCGAAACGTATTTTTGTGGATGTGTCCATTTCCGTTGATGTTCCTCCCGTCAGATTCAATAACCTGTATAACTGTGGGGTGTGATCTTTTTCAATTCAGCCTTGACATCATCCGATACTGCGAGGGTGTCGATGAACTGAGCGATGCTCTCAGCCGTGACAGCCTCATTCTTGCGCGTAAGTACCTTGAGGGTTTCGTAGGGTTTCGGATAGCCCTCGCGGCGGAGCACAGTCTGAATGGCTTCGGCAACGACACTCCATGTATTGTCGAGGTCGGCATCAATCGCCGCACGGTTCAGCAGAAGTTTTCCAAGTCCTTTCATGGTGGAGGCCACCGCAATGAGCGTGTGAGCCAAAGGCACACCGATATTACGCAACACGGTTGAGTCCGTCAGGTCGCGTTGCAGACGCGACACTGGCAACTTGCTTGCAAGGTGACCGAATACGGCATTTGCAATTCCGATATTACCCTCGGAGTTCTCAAAATCAATCGGGTTCACCTTATGAGGCATTGCCGATGATCCGACCTCACCGGCCTTGATTTTCTGTTTGAAATACTCCATGGAGATATACATCCACATGTCGCGGTCGAGGTCGAGAATGATGTTGTTGATTCGCGCGAGCGCATCGAAAAGAGCGGCAAGATTATCGTAATTTGAAATCTGGGTTGTGTATTCCTCGCGCTCAATGCCCAGTTTCTCCGAAAGGAACTTCGCGCCGAATCCACGCCAGTCAATCGAAGGGAAGGCACACAGGTGAGCGTTGAAATTACCCGTCGCGCCACCGAATTTACCTGAAATTGTCACGGCATCAAGGATTGCAAGCTGACGCTTCAGACGATAGCTGAACACTTTGATCTCCTTACCGAGACGTGTCGGGGAAGCAGGCTGACCGTGGGTCTTTGCGAGCATGGGAATGTCATACCATTCCTCGGCACGCGACTCAAGATGTTCGATAAGCTCGACAATGCGTGGGCGGTACACATCACGCAGAGCATCGGCAACCGACATGGGGACAGACGTGTTGTTAATATCCTGCGACGTCAGACCGAAATGGATATACTCCTTATACTTCTCAATGCCGAGAGAATCGAAACGCTCCTTGAGGAAATACTCCACAGCCTTGACATCATGATTCGTCACGCTCTCAATCTCCTTGACCTTGGCGGCATCCTCGACTGTGAACGATTGATAGATTTCACGCAACTTGCTGAATTTATCAGTCGGAAAATCTGCAAGGGCAGGTAGAGGAATCTCGCACAAGGCGATAAAATATTCAACCTCAACCTTCACACGATAGCGGATAAGCGCAAATTCGGAAAAATATTCGTCAAGACGCTCACACTTTCCACGATAACGTCCGTCAACCGGAGAAATAGCTGTAAGTTCAGTAAGTTTCATTTCTATCTCTTTGAATGGTATTGATTATGTTTTACATCAGCAAACGTCCCAGTTAAATTTGGCTGTACGCTTATGAAATGCAAAATTACAAAAAAACACACACATATCCCCCTCTCATCGCAAATATTTATCACCGGGCCGTTCCACGCGCGCATAAAAAAGCCGGAGTCGAGGTTGACGTTGTGTCATCCTTGACTCCGGCACTTAGAGGGGGCGGTTATCTACTTTCCCACTTTCGCAGTATCATCGACGTGGTGAGGTTTAACTTCTCTGTTCGGAATGGGAAGAGGTGGAACCCTCACGCTATGGCCACCTTAGTTCGTTTTTTCGGTCAGCTCTCCGGGTGTGCC
>JAMPHF010000002.1:903556-927147 GCA_023663525.1 Bacteroides sp. | reverse complement strand
TGCTTCTCAAAAGCGAGTGCAAAGGTAGGCACTTTCCACATTCCCTCCAAATTTTTATAAGTACTTTAACACAGTTTTAACACAAGAAGCCACATTTTCGGCATTCCGTTAATCAAATTAACAGATAAAGTTATTCAAATCTTCTTTTACAGACATTTTATTGTTCTGAAATTTTTGCAATAAAAGAAGAATTAAGTAACTTTGGGCATATAAAATCTCCACGCAATAATATCCGTTTTAACCATACGAATCAGGAATCATGAAAAAGATTGCCACATTATTATATATAATAAGCATTATTCTCCTCCCTCTGCATGCCCATGCCATCCAACCAAATCAAATCCGATGGCACAACGAAGCCTCCGACACTACCCTTATCACAAAATTACTGATCAAAGCCACTGATCTCAATGCATCAAACCCTAACGAGCTCATTGATTTCATCGGCCGACAATTCATCGGACTCCCCTACAAGGGTGGCCCACTCGACGGTCAACCGGAAATGCTGACGGTCAACATGGAGGAATTTGACTGCACAACTTTCGTGGAAACCGTCACCGCACTCGCTCTCACTGTCGAAAACAACAAAAATTCCTGGCAGGATTTCATAGACCAGCTCTCGACATTACGCTACCGCAACGGGGAACCTGACGGATACGCCTCACGCATGCACTATTTCAGCGACTGGATAGTCACCAACACCCACCGCGGTCTCATCAAGGAGGTGACTGACCGTCTGCCACAATCAGACACACAAATAAAGACGCTCGACTACATGTCACGAAACAGGGCTGACTACCCCGCTCTATCCGACGACAACGAATATAAGGCAATAAAAAACATGGAGGTCGGCTACCGCTCCCACCGTTTCCCCTACGTGAAGTCAGCACGACTCACGTCTAAACCGGTCATAAACTCTCTTAGAGCCGGCGACATTGTGGCCTTGACTTCAAAGAAAGACGGACTCGATGTCAGCCATGTCGGTCTGATCGTGATGGAAAAAGACGGTCCTCATCTGCTCCACGCATCTTCCAGAGAAGGTGAAATAGTCATTGACAAGCAATCGCTCATCGAGTACATGCGCAAAGCTCATCATCTCACCGGAATCCGAGTCATCCGTCTTGCCGGGCAATAAAACAACTTGTCGATAGTGTTATCGCATCCTTACAACTCGATATTGTAATCCTTGATTTTCCTATACAATGTGCGCTCGGATATGTTGAGCTCGCGTGCAGCTTCTTTCCGACGTCCGCCATTACGCTCAAGAGCCCGACGGATGGTGTCGCGTTCGGTTTCCTCCAAAGTCGCAGGGGTTGAAACAACTCCGCCTGAAACATTGCTCCCCACAGGAGGCAGCGATGATGAGAAAGGCTGAAACCTCACAAGCGACTTGACAGTGTTGTCTCCGCCAGTCAAAGTCACGTCCTCTACAGGCTGAAAAGCATGCCCCGGCTGCACCGTCACTGATTCACCTTGCGTCAGCTCGTCAATCCTCGCATTCAACACCTCTATTTGTCTTTGCAGACGAAGAATCATCCCGAACAAGGCATCTCTCTCCGTTGAATATTCATGCTGGCCATCTACTCCTGATGATACCGGAGAATACTCGCATGAGCCTGCCGGCAGAAATTGCTTCACATTCTCAGCGTCAACCACCGAACCCGACTCAAAAAGAGCCATCTGCTCAACCACATTTTTCAATTGGCGCACATTTCCCGGCCATCGGTAACGCATAAGCATAGCCCTGGCAGAATCGTCAAACGTAATCGCCGGCATGGTGTAACGCTCGGCGAAGTCCGATGCAAATTTGCGAGCAAGCAGCACAATGTCATTACCACGATCCCGCAAAGGTGGTATCTGTATCGACACCGTGGACAAACGGTAATACAGGTCCTCTCTGAAACGACCCTGTGCGACAGCTTTAGCCATGTCAACATTTGTCGCAGCGACAATCCTCACGTTGGACTTCTGGACCGTAGATGACCCGACTTTGATAAACTCGCCACTTTCAAGCACACGCAACAGTCGCGCCTGAGTGGTCAGCGGAAGCTCGGCAACTTCATCAAGAAAAATCGTCCCACCGTCAGCCTCCTCAAAATAACCCTTACGCGAAGATATGGCACCTGTGAACGATCCCTTTTCATGACCGAACAGCTCCGAATCGATCGTCCCTTCCGGGATGGCACCGCAATTGACCGCTATGTATTTGGAATGTTTCCTCGGCGAAAAGCCATGAATAATCTTTGGGAAAAATTCCTTGCCTGTGCCGCTCTCACCGGTCACGAGCACCGAAAGATCTATCGGCGCGACCTGAATGGCCCTCGATATAGCCGCCATGAGCCCGGGGGCGTTTCCGACAATGCCGTATCGTTGCTTTGCCTGGACCACTTCATCCGGCAATTCCTGAAGATTCAACTGCATTTCAGCCTGTTATTTGATGGATTGGAGGGAATAGGTGCGCTCACGCAAAAAATCACTCAACTCCTTCACCGAGCCGGAATGAGCCTTAATCTCCTCCACAGAAATCGGATCGCCGACCGAGATGTGGAGCGTGTCATTCTTCCGACGGAACACTTCGGCCGGCAGACGTAGCGTGCGTACCTGCCAACTGACGATGCCAAGGAAGCGGAACCACCAACTGTTGTAGCCATGGAAGAAGATGGGAATCACCGGGACTTTGAGCTGCATGATCAAACGGATGATAGACTCTCTCCACTCGCGATCCTCAAATTTCATATGCTTGTTATAATTGCCGACCGCACCGGCAGGGAAGAACCCGATCGGCTCCCCCTTGCGCACCTGCATTATCGCCTCCTTGATTCCTTTCATCGACACAGCTTTCTTAGCCGGATCCTCGCTCGCCGTCTGGTCAACGGCTATGAAATTTGGGCGCATGGCCACGATATAGTTCAAAATCATGTTCACCATCACCTTGAACTGCGGTCGCCGACTGCCGATGATGTCGATCAGCGTGATTCCGTCGAGCGCGCCGAAAGGATGGTTACTGATCGTGATGAACGCCCCTTCGGGCAGATTGTCGAGCACCTTCTCATTGTCAATCCTCAACTTAATGTTAAGATCGTTGAGTAGTCCCCGGCAAAACTGAGGTCCGGGAGTGTCAAAATTATGATCATGAATCCAATTGACCTTGTCAATGTCAAGCAGTTTCATGAACCATTCAACGAGACGGCGTTTCCCTTTGAAAAAAGGCACCATCTTCACAATATCATCATAGTCAAGGACTGTGCGCTTGACTGCAGCGGTCTCGGGATTTTTGTTTTCCATATTATTCCTTCAATTACGCGAACGGCAGGACTCCATCAGAGAAATTACCATCGTTCGATAGTGCAAAATTAACAAAAAACCTGCAATCCATCGCCAATCGTTTGCCGGGATATGCGAAAACATGGTCTAATTGTCAGCCAATGAACGCACTCACAAGCCTCATTTCGTAAAATTAACAATTAAAACGCGCACAAAAAGTATAAAAATGTGAAAAAATACCTAACTTTGCCCTCCGCAAAAGCAAGCATAGCCTCTTATGAATAAGAGAGTGTCATAAAACGTCAAAGCAAATTACCGATCATGAACTTACTACAGAAGAAATTATCGAAATACACTGCACCTCAGGAAGCCAAGGCAGCCGGAATATACCCCTATTTCAGAGCCATTTCAAGCGAGCAGGATCCTGAAGTCATCATCAACGGTAAGAAAGTGCTGATGTTCGGCTCCAACTGCTACTCAGGCCTCGTCAACGACCCCCGAATCAAGGAAGCCGCCATCGAAGCCACTCGAAAATACGGTACAGGATGTGCCGGTTCGCCTTTCCTCAACGGCACTCTCGACATCCATAAGGAACTTGAGGCAAAACTCGCCGAATACATGGGCAAGGAGGACGTGATGGTCTATTCCACCGGCTTCGGTGTAAACCTTGGCGTCGTGTCGGCGTTGACCGGTCGCGAGGACTACATCCTTTGGGATGAGCAAGACCATGCCTCAATCATTGAAGGCCGCCGCCTCTCGTTCAGCCAGCAGCTTAAATATAAGCACAACGACATGGAGTCACTCGAAAAGCAGCTCCAGAAGTGCGACTCCGACAAGGTAAAACTCATCGTCAGTGACAGTGTGTTCTCCATGGAAGGCGATGTGGCAAACATCCCGGAGATGGTAGCACTCGCCAAGAAATACGACGCGAGCATAATGATTGACGAAGCCCACGGAATCGGAGTATTCGGCGAAGGCGGACGCGGACTCGTCCATCACTACGGACTTGCCGACGACGTTGACCTCATCATGGGCACATTCTCAAAATCATTTGCCTCACTTGGCGGATTCATCGCCACAAACAAAGAAATCACCAACTTCCTCCGCCACCACTCGCGTTCCTACATCTTCACCGCAAGCATCACACCGGCCGCCACAGCAGCCGCACTGAAGGCTCTTGAGATCATGAAGACAGAGCCTGAGCGACAGACCAACCTCTGGAAGCTCACCAACCATGCGCTTGAGGGATTCCGTTCACGCGGATTTGAGATTGGCAACACCTCCACCCCCATCATCCCGTTGTTTGTGCGCGACGACTTCAAGACATTCGCAATCACACGCGACCTCCTCGACGAAGGCATCTTCGTCAACCCGGTGGTTTCTCCGGCCGTAGCTCCCACCGACACCCTCATCCGCTTCTCACTCATGGCCACCCACACCATGGAGCAAGTGGACCGCGCACTTGAGACCATCACCCGCATCTTCCGCAAATACGACATCATCAAAGAATAATCCCATTCTGCCCCACTCCCCACGCAGAGACAAAGGATTCAAGGACAATCGCTAAAAGAACCGCCCATGCATGATTTCCGTTGAGAAATTAGCACGGGGGTTCTTTTAGCGATTGTCCCTTTAGTAAAATAATAAGTGAATCATAGACAATCCAAATATCCATAAACAAAATCAATTAGATTAAGCAAAGGCCGGAGTATAGGGATGTGAATATTTCTATTCGCTGCAAAGGTACACCTTTTCCACAAATATACAAAAGAAACAGAAAAATAACATGGATTTTATATTTCTAAAGTTTCCCATCAGCATTCGCCCGGGAGAGTCACAGTGTCCTCTACTTCTCCGAGCTTTTTGCTCAGTTCCTCGTCAGCTTTAAGTTTTATCGGGTCAAAGCCTTGACCATAAACGCCGTTGACATTGCCTTGTGTGATGAACGCATGGGGGTCAACATCCTTGACGATTCGGAATATGGTCACCGATTCAATTTTTCGGCTCACCACGAGGAGTATCTTGACCGGCTGTTTCGTGTACCATCCCATGCCGTCGATCACCGTCACGCCTCGGCGACCATATTTATTGACAGCCGTCGCGATTTTCTCCCAATGCTTGGAGATGATGAAAAACTGCACGGCCTGACGGTTGGTGTTGATCATGAGATCGACCATGTAGGTGATGATGAACAGCACTATGAAACCATAGACCACCGTAGTTATATTATGGAAAAAAAGATAGCTCGACGATATGATGGCGAAATCGACATAGAGCATCGTGCGCCCGACGGTGACATTGGTCTTCTTTGCAACAATCGCAGCCACAATATCCGTACCGCCGGTGCTGCCATTGTGAATAAACACAATGCCCAACGCAAGACCAGAAAGCACCGCACCGATACATACGCTCATGAAGGGCTGATCGGGAATCAGCGGTCCGTCAAAAAGCGGAGGCATGAACGTCACGACGAGCGATACCGCCGTCGCACCATAGACAGTCTTATATACAAATGTGCGCCCAACCACCTTCCATGCAATTGCAAGGAGGACAAGATTTATGGCATACTGGGTGATACCGATCATGTAGACGTTGCCTGTCAGGAAATACACTATTGTACCCAAACCAGTCACGCCACCTATCACGACATTTTCCGGCAGGATGAAAGCCGAGAATCCGAATCCATAAATTAGCACAGCCAGCGTGATCATTAGATAATCGCGGCTTGACATCCACAGCTTCTTTTTTGAAAAAGTCATATCTATATCTGAACTGATGATTGATTTTGGCACAAATTTAGGTCATTTAATCATCATCGCCAAACCGCTCTCCGAATCTCGCAACCGACTGCCTCCCTCCCTAAGAGGCAATAATATAACAAATATAAAGGAAAATGCGCCTCCAAGTAATGAATCGACAACCCTTCACCCGAGTTGATTTCCAAAATAAACCGAGCAATCGAATGTTAAATATTCATAAAAAGCATTTGCCAATTAACCGAAAATGACTACCTTTGCAGACCGATTATGTCCAATTAATAAACCCGACAGCCTCCGGCTAACGCTTTTGGCCAGGCAACGCCGTGAAGCAGTCAAAGTAACTTTCTATTAATTAAACATTTAACGTGGATACTTTAAGCTACAAGACCATTACTCCCAACGCAGAGAGCGTTGAACACAACTGGGTCGTTATCGATGCCACCGATCAGGTGCTCGGTCGTCTTTGTGCAAAAGTTGCCCTGATTCTTCGCGGCAAGCACAAACCATCTTTCTCACCCAACATCGAATGTGGTGACAACGTAATAATCATCAATGCCGACAAGGTCCGCCTCACCGGCAAAAAATGGACTGACCACGAATACCTTTCCTACACCGGCTATCCCGGAGGTCAGCGCGTCACCACACCTGAGATCCTGATGAAGAAGTCACACAACAAGCACCTCAAACCGGGCTATCATCCTCTTTTCATCAAGGTTGTGAAAGGTATGCTTCCCAAGAACCGTCTCGGCCGTACAATCATCGAGAATATGCACGTCTACAACGGTCTCAACCATCCCCACGAAGCACAGAATCCAGTAGTTATCGACATCAACAAAATTAAATAATTGAAGAATGGAATCAGTTAATGCAGTTGGCCGCCGTAAAGCTGCCGTAGCTCGCGTGATCGTTAAAGAAGGAAACGGTCAAATCACCATCAACAAACGTCCCATCGATGTTTACTTCCCGTCTTCCATCCTTCAGTATATCGTTAAACAGCCCCTCAGCACACTTGACGTCACCGAGAAATATGACATCAAGGTAAACCTTAACGGTGGCGGCTACAAGGGACAGGCTGAAGCACTCCGCCTCGCCATCGCCCGCGCTCTCGTCAAGATCAATCCTGAGGACAAGCATGCACTCCGCGTCGAAGGCTTCATGACCCGCGACCCGCGCGTCGTTGAACGTAAGAAGCCGGGACGTCCGAAAGCACGCAAACGCTTCCAGTTCTCAAAGCGTTAATCCCTTCACCGAATTTATGTTTGGACTTCGGGCTTAGAGCATGAATTTCCACTAACGGTCATTTCAAACCTCTTGGCTTAAGGTCACAAAACAAAGTGTTTAGTATCTAAACCGCTGAGATGGACACGTTCCCTACTCTCCGGTTGTAATTTCAAAAGAACGTAAACAATATCACGACTTAACAATGTCAACACCCAATTTCGACCAACTCCTCGAAGCAGGCTGCCATTTTGGCCACATGAAAAGAAAATGGAATCCTGCTATGGCTCCTTACATCTTCATGGAGCGCAACGGTATCCACATCATCGACCTCTATAAGACTCAGGCCAAGCTCGAAGAAGCTGCTGCAGCCCTCCGCAACATCGCCAAGGGTGGCAAGAAGATTCTCTTCGTTGCTACAAAAAAGCAGGCCAAGGAAATCCTCGCCGAAAAGGCTCAGAGCGTCAACATGCCCTACGTGATTGAACGCTGGCCCGGCGGTATGCTCACTAACTTCCCGACCATCCGCAAGGCCGTGAAGAAGATGACTTCAATCGACAAGATGCAGAAGGACGGAACATTTGACAATCTCTCAAAGCGTGAGAAACTTCAGATCTCCCGTCAGCGTGCAAAACTTGAGAAGAACCTTGGCTCAATCGCTGACCTCAACCGTCTTCCCTCTGCACTTTTCATCGTTGACGTATGCAAGGAGCACATCGCAGTAGCTGAGGCCAACCGCCTCGGTATCCCCGTGTTCGCTATCGTTGACACCAACTCCAACCCCTCAAACGTTGACTTCGTAATCCCCGCCAACGACGATGCATCAAAGTCAATCGAGCTCATCCTCGACACTGTATGCTCAGCAATCAGCGAGGGTCTCGAAGAGCGCAAGGTTGAGAAGGCTGACGAGAAGGCAGCCGGCGAAAATGCTGATGCACCCCGCCGCGAGCGTCGTCGCGTAAACCGCAAGGACGAACCCGAAAGCGAGATTGTAGCTGAAGCTGAAGTAACTGAAGCTCCTGCTGAATAAATCAAAGCTCAGCCATTAAAAAAATTCATTAAAACAACCATTTAAACTACTATAATCACTATGGCAGTAACAATGGCAGAAATCACCAAACTGCGCAATCTCACAAGCGCAGGTTTGATGGACTGCAAGAAAGCTCTTGCCGAGACTGACGGCGACATCGAAGCCGCTGTTGAAATCCTCCGCAAGAAAGGTCAGGCCGTAGCTGCAAAGCGCGAAGACCGTCAGGCTTCCGAAGGCTGCGTAATCGCCCGCACCAACGGTCAGTTTGCAGCAATCCTCGCCCTCAACTGCGAGACAGACTTCGTTGCAAAGAACGCAGGCTTCACCGCCCTCGCTAATAAGATCATGGATCTCGCCATGGCCAACAAATTCAAGACAGTTGACGAGCTCAAGGCTTTCACTGTTGACGGACAGACAGTCGCTGAACTCATCACTGAGGAAAGCGGCAAGACCGGTGAGAAAACCGAAATCGGCGCATACGAGACAATCGAGGCTCCCACAACAGCAGCCTACAATCATTTCAACAACAAGCTCGCTGCTATCGTAGGTTTCAACCTCGAAGATGTTGATCCTCAGATCGGTCGTGAGGTATGTATGCAGATTGCATCCATGAACCCCGTGGCTGTGAGCCGTCAGGATGTTCCCCAGGCAACAATCGATCAGGAAATCGCCGTTGCTGTTGAGAAAACCAAACAGGAGCAGGTACGCAAGGCAGTTGAGGCAGCCCTCAAGAAAGCAGGTCTCAACCCCAACCACTTCGATTCAGAAGACCACATCGAGTCAAACATCTCGAAAGGCTGGATCACAGAAGCTGACGCAGCAAAGGGCCGCGAAATCATCAAGGCCACAGCAGAAGCTAAGGCAGCAAACCTTCCCGAAGCGATGATCCAGAACATTGCCAACGGTCGTCTCAACAAGTTCTTCAAGGAGTCATGCCTCATGGAGCAGGAGTATGTCCAGGACAGCAAGCTCACCGTAGGTCAGTTCCTCGAAAACAGCCGTAAGGGTCTCGTTGTAGTATCCTTCAAGCGTGTAAACCTCAATCAGGACTAATTTAACCTGAAAGTCATAACATCGCAATATCCCTCAGAGGGCCATCGACCGATTTTCCGGTCGATGGTCCTCTGACATTTAGAGTGTTCTCCATACACCACATCACCGATTGTTAATATTTTATGTTTAATGTATATAATCAATATATTGTCTATAAAATCATGCGCAGAGTCCATATAATTTGTATTACAGCATAAAAATTTTTACTTTTGCTTAGAGCGTGGCTCTAATACCTGAATCTATGGTGCTTCCCTCATGACAGAAATACTTACCCGGCAAAGGATCACGACTTTCCTGACTCATCTGCTCTGCATAATAATCCTGCTCGGACTCCCGGAACTGCTAACCAACCTTGCCAATCCGGGACGCCCGATAAAACTGTGGATGTACACCAAGACTCTCGTCTATCTCGGCGCATTCTATGCCAATTACTATTGGATTATCGAACGCTCATTCAGCAAGAATCGCCGTCTCCTACGCTTCTTCATCTACAACATCATCCTCATCATAATCTCGCTCGGTCTGATCTATCTGATATGGCGTTTCAAAGGTCATCTCGGAGGCAAAACACCACTGCGCCATCATGAATCGCCGACCGAATGGATGTATCTTGTCAAAGCCACGGGAATGCTCTCGCGCGACATCGTGATGCTCATCCTCGTAATCGGGTTTGCCACCGCACTCCGCATAGGCGACAAATGGATTAAACTCGAACGCCGTCGGCAGGACCTCGTGAACTACCAGCGCGAGGAGGAGATGAAAAATCTGAAAAGCCAGCTCAATCCGCATTTCCTTTTCAACACACTGAACTCTATATATGCACTAATCGCAATCTCACCTGAAAAAGCCCAAGGCGCAGTCCACGAACTGAGCCGCTTGCTTCGCTATGTACTCTACGACACATCGACCACTGTGAGTCTGAAACAGGAAATGGAATTTGTCAGAAACTACATCAATCTGATGAAAATCCGCCTCAGTCCGGCAATCCGGCTCGATGTGACACTCGATGACGGAGACAATGAGAACATCCGCATCGCGCCCCTGATCTTCATAACTCTCATAGAGAACGTATTTAAACACGGCATCCACACCCCATCCATTCCTCTCAAAATATCAATCATCGTCCGTGATGATGTCATCACCTGCACCACCTCCAACGGCTATATGCCGCAACGCTCCTTGCATCGGTCTGACAACGGCAGCAGCGGTGGCATCGGGCTTATCAACCTCCGCAGACGGCTCGATCTGATATATGGCGACAATTCAAGCATGAATATTACCACGGAAGCCGAGACATACAATGTCCGTCTCGTCATCGATACCCGCGGCAATGACCGCAAACTTCAAGACTGAGCTACCACTCCACCACTACATACATAAGTAAATCATAAGTCAAACCACATCAATTAAAAAAATAGATATGCCACTCCGTTGTTGCGTTATAGACGACGAACCTCTCGCTTCAAGGCTCATCGCGTCATACATCGAAAAGACCCCATTCATGCATCTCGTCGGTGAGTATTCCTCACCCAAGGAAGCCATTGCCACCATCCTCCACGACAATATCGACGTCGTGTTTCTTGACATACAGATGCCGCAGCTCAACGGTATTGAATTTGCAAAAATCATTCCGCCATCAGCCCGCATAATCTTCACGACCGCCTATTCAAACTACGCTGTTGACGGCTTCCGTGTCAACGCGCTCGACTATCTTCTCAAACCCGTGAGCTACGAGGAATTCCTCGCCGCCGCACGTCGCGCACTCGGCTGGCATGAAATGATCATGAACGCCAAAGCCAACGACGATACTTCATTCGCCGAAGGTGACTACATCGTCATCAAAAGCGAATATAAACTCATGCAGATCAACATCAACGACATCCTTTATGTCGAGGGTCTGAAAGACTATGTCAAAATCTACCTCGAAGGCAACGACAAATCAATCATGACGCTCCTCAACATGAAGACACTCGAACACTCCCTACCCTCCTCCATGTTCATGCGTGTCCACAGGTCATTTATCGTAAATCTGACCAAAATCAGTGTCATAGAGCGCAACCATATAATTTTCGGAAAGACACAGATACCAATTTCCGAAAGCTACAAGGATACATTCTCCGACTACATCAGCCTCCACACCCTCGGTTGACGTTTTATCCGTGCAACGGAATGCCCAACACAACGCAGGACCGGTCATCACGACCAGTCCTGCGTTGCTTTTATACTTAATCCACCCCAATGATGAGATGGAATAATTACAAATGGAAGCTTAATTAATCTCGTATTATCTGAAGCTGTTTTTACTCTTGCTTCTATACATAAGACGCAAACTATCCCCGATTAGTTACACCCCACTCAAACATTTCACATAATTTAACCACGTTACAAACCACCAACAAACAAAACATCGAATTTTAGCGTTATAAATATGGTATTATTACCTCCTCACCCCTACCTCACATCTCAACCAAAAACGCTCATCGGAATGAAAAGAATCATCATCATGGGAGCCACATCAGGCATTGGTCTGCGTGTAGCTGAAATATTTGCGAAGGCAGGATGGCTCGTTGGAGCAGCCGGACGAAAAGAAAAAGTCCTGCGGAAACTCCAATCCGATTTCCCGGATCGCATCCGCTATGCTCAGATAAATATCAACGAACAGGATGCCCCAAACCGCCTGCGCGACCTTATCGGCAGGTTAGGCGGCATGGACATATATTTCCATGTGTCAGGCATAGGGTATGAAAACGAAGCCCTCGTCACTGAGCATGACACGGCGACAGCACAGACAAACGTCGTTGGCTTCACAAGGATGATAGACACTGCTTTTCGTTATTTCCGTTCACATGGCAAACGCGGACGCATTGCCGCCGTGACATCCGTCGCCGGGACAAACGGAATCGGCGAACTGGCCTCATACTCCGCATCCAAAAAATATCAACAGACCTATCTCACTGCCCTTGACCAACTCGCACGGATGCAGAATCTCGACATATCCTTCACCGACATCCGTCCCGGCTGGATTCGCACTCCACTCCTGAACCCGGATCGTGTTTATCCAATGACGATGAGTCTTGACTATGCCGTCGTGCGCATTGTCCGTGCAATCATCGCACGTAAACGCATTTGCATCGTGGACTGGAGATGGAATCTGCTTGTCAGAGCATGGAGCATGGTCCCCGACCGTATATGGGAACGTATTCCCCTTAGAGTCTCTACCGCAGCTACTCCATCGGAGGATAAGATCGACAAAATCATCGAGAAGAAATTGTCAAAACCGGAGCAGCCCGCAGCAGTCGATGTCCCCTCTCAACTTGACTCATCTACCGCTCAGTCCGCCATCCCTGCCGAGACACATTCTGAAGCACACACCGAAGCCCAGTCTGAATGAATCCCGACAATCCCGGACAGAAATTTCATAAAACTGACGCACAGATTATTGGCAAGAATGCCGGAATCTGTGCGTCAGTTTTTTCTATCCGAGTAATGCGACTGCGATTTACTTCATGCGAAACATGTATTTAAGCGTAAGTTCAATCGACTGATTGCGTGATGCGGCAAAATAATCGCGTTTGGAATCATTGAATATGTTTCCAAGTCCGAAATAATAACGCCCTTCAAGCATGATGGAATGGCGGCGTTTGATGATCAACTCCAGACCGGCTCCTCCCGCAATACCGTAATCAAACTTTCGGTCAATGTCCATCGAGAGTTGTTCATTGTTTCTGAATCCTTGTGGAAAGTCCGGGACAGAAGCATAATTCTTGTAATCGAAGTTTGCATCAATCGAACTCGAAAGCATGAAGCTGACCTCCGGACCGAGATTCACGAATCCCCTGAACTTCTTCGATCCGAAATAGATATGCGTCAACAAGGGAATCGAAACGTAGTTGAGGGTGCGTCTGTAACTGAACTGCGGAGCTTCATCCTCAGCGAAATCTTCCTCCCATCCACGCTGCGTGAAATTGATCTCGGCAATCAGACCGAAATATTTCTCCTCCGTGTAGCGGGCCGCGATACCCATCGTCATACCCTGACACATTTTTTTATGTACCTCAGGCGAAAATGACACCGTTGACATCGTGACACCGGCCCTTCCACCGATCGCAAAGTTCGGGGAATATTCTCTCTGTGCCTTTGCTCCGAAAGGCAACACCAATCCCATCGCCAACAGCACACAGACGGCAACTACCCGGCGACAAACATCTCCTGCGGTAAAAAATATTCTCGATTTCATCAAAAGGGCAACCATCAGAGAGTAGTCTTTTCAATGAGTCCGCCGGGACGATAGTTTATGAGATAGAGCATACTATTGTAGTCACCGGCATTTCCTTCACGGCTAACAAACTGAAATCCGTTCTGCACACCATCATACTTCACCGAAGGATTCTTCAGATAGTTCAGCACGAACATTCCCGTATCAAATCCGAGCAATCCCTGACGAGGCACGGCATTCTCCATGCCCGCACCATACCATTCCTTGAACCGGCTGTCGAGCTTCCGTGTCCGCCAATTGCTCTCGTCATCAAAAAATCTGGAATAGACGAGGGTGTTGAGATTGTGCATGTTGGCAAGCGTCTCTCCTCTGAACGTAATCCACTCGGGATAACCGACAACTTTCACCGCAGGCAGTTCGACCTCATCACGCCACTCAATTATGCCGGGAAGAAGCCTGTTCACATCGCTCTGACGACCGGAAGTGGGTATAAACGTATAGTTACCGTCAGCCGATAGTTCTTTCAAATTTGCAGCCATGAGGCGACCATCGACATTGATTGTCTTGTAGGCGATTCCCTTTTCATCCAGACGTTTTTTTAGCGCATCGACAAATTCGCCCTTGTCATTTGCTCCGTCCGTCAAGTTGAGGAACACAGGGAGTGAATAAGTCATGCGATCGGCCATTGCATTCACGCCTTTCTCAAGCATGAGCGCACTTGGGATGTTGGCCTGCATGAGCGCAGGATTGGTCTGATAGATAGTGTCACGGACAATGAAGTCGTTAAGCACTTTTATCCCGTTCATCCTGCCATATTCGCCGAGCAGTGCAAGATGCTCGATGTCATCAGGTGCGATGATGAGACGGTGGGTTCTCAACTCCGGATTGGCTATGATCTCGTTGAGCTTTGAAGTAGATCCCTCGGTGTCATACACGCTGATACGCACCGGACTTCCATTGTTGCGCAGACTGTCAGCCGCGATGAGAAATCCCTTGTAGAACTCAGTGTAGCGTTGCGCACTCTTTGACGGAGTCTCCTCGTTGAGCATGAACGGAAGTACGATAGCCACCGACAGCTCCGTTCCCTGCTGAGCCACACCGGAAGCTGCCGCAAGTTCATCAACGCTGACGGTCGGCACACCATTATTCCGAGCCACCGTGTCAGGGCGCGCTGCAGATTCGCTGTTTTCAGCTACAACAGTCTCTGCAACAATCGGCGATTCAGTGACAGAAGATTCGGCAATCGGAGATGCAGCAGGAGTATGAGCGGGTATAGTCAGCACCTGCCCCTCGCGAAGCACGGATATTCCCGGGTTAGCAGCCTCAAGCTGCGCCACGGTCACACCATGAGCATTTGCAATCGAGTAGAGCGTCTCTTTCTTCTTGACTATGTAACCGGTCTCCGTCACACCACTTCCCCCAGCCGGCGTATTGCTTTTCACGGCTGTCCCCTCCGCAGTCTGATTCTTCGTGGATTCGTCATGCTTAGCCGGAATGGTGAGATGCAGAGTCTGACCGACCTTCAACCCATCGCGCACAATCGGATTCTGCTCCATCACATCCTGTGTGGTCAACCCATATTGTACGGCTATGCCATAGATAGTCTGCCCTTTCTCAACCTTATGAGTGACAATCCTTGTCCCGGACGATGAAGACGCGACATCTGCTGCGCCGCCCCCTGCGGGAGTGTCGTCAACCGGAAAGAAAAGTATGGTCCCGGCACGCAGACCGTCAACGACTGAGGGATTCGTCTTGACAAGCTCATCTTTGCTGATGCCGAGACGATGGCAGATAGAATAGACAGTCTCCTTTGACGCAACCTCATAGTAATGATAGTTGCGTCCGTTGACCTCACGGATAGGCAGGTCATTGACAGAGGCGTTGATTGCCGCAAACGGCACTCCCGACAGAAGGGCCGTCAATATGCATAGTCGAGTGAATTTCATACAATCAAAATACAGTGTATTATCAACCGCAAATTTACGCAGATTTATTCAGAATACAAAGTGATTGACCTATAACTGCAATACGCGCTCCATCCCGAACTGAATCGGCAATGGAGCGCGCTATGCGTTGATTCAAAAATTATAAGGTCGAAGCCTGATCCTTATTTCTTCTTACGGTTACCGTAACGGCTCATGAACTTATCGACACGGCCTGCAGTATCGACGAGCTTCTGCTTGCCGGTGAAGAAGGGGTGTGATGAACTTGTGATTTCAAGCTTGACCAGAGGATAGGTCACGCCGTCTACTTCAATTGTCTCTTTTGAAGCGACAGTGGAACGGGTGATGAAGATTTCATCATTTGACATGTCCTTGAACACTACTTCACGGTAGTTGGAAGGATGGAGATCTGCTTTCATTTTTATCTGGTGTTTTTTGTTGTCAAAGTTACCGAAATTTGCGCTGGTAGGACGCACGGATTCGTAATGGCGGTGCAAAGGTAAGGATTTATATCGATTTATCAAAACTCTGCAACTCTTTTTCGCATACTTTTTTCCGAGGTTGGTTTTTCGCATACATCATGCACAACTACCTTAACAAAAGACTGACTCAGTATATGCCGTGAGACCTGCCTTTCCATAATTTTCGGTAGTTTCTCCCTATGATTGTGGTGCAATCCGAAAGATTTTAGCTAAATTTGCGTGTCTGTCCGCACAGTCGGACTGACCTTTGCCTTAAAGCTAAGATTTTTTCAAGAAAACACTCTTTGTGATGACCAAGAAACTTCTATCGCTCCCCCCGAATCTCGTGGGGTGCTTCCACGACATAACAGGGCTTTCAAAAGCCGAGTTCTATTGCACGTCGGATCCTGTCGGACACCGTCTCGGAAGTGGCGGCGGCACGACGTGGATTCTTGAAGAATGTCACCGTGATTCAGCCTCCCCCAAGAGCTTCGACGAGTGGCTTGATGATGAACGTAAAATCATCATCCATGCCGGAGGCCAAAGTCGCCGTCTCCCCGCCTACGCACCGTCAGGCAAGGTGCTCACGCCCGTACCCATCTTCCGCTGGGAACGGGGACAATCTCTGTCGCAGACTCTCCTCGACCTTCAGCTCCCCCTCTATGAGCGCATCATGTCAACCGCACCGGAATCAATCAACACCATGATTGTCAGCGGTGATGTGTACATCCGTGCCGCCGAGCAGCTCGCACCTGTCCCGGATGCCGACGTGGTGTGCTACGGTCTCTGGCTCAACGCATCCATTGCGAAGAACCACGGCGTTTTTTACAGCACCCATGACGCGCCGTCCACCCTCAACCGCATGCTCCAGAAACCGTCGGTGGATACGCTCAACAAACTGCTGCAGACCGGCTACTTCCTGACCGACATAGGAATATGGCTCCTGAGTGACCGTGCTGTGAACCTGCTTCGCAAACGTTCGCGCAACGCCGATGGCTCGCTCAAGGAATATGATCTCTATTCGGATTTCGGGCGTGCGCTTGGCACTGACCCTGAAATAGCCGACCCCGAACTCCGCGAACTGTCAGTCGCAATCGTCCCGCTGCCGGGAGGTCAATTCTACCATTTCGGGACAGGACGCGAAATGATCTCATCAACGCTCGCCGTGCAGAACATCGTCAATGACCAGCGCGAAATCATGCACCGCGACCGCAAGCCGCATCCCTCGATATTCATTCAGAATGCCATTGCCGACATCAGTCTCCATGCTTCCAACACCAACACATGGATCGAAAATTCCCACATAGCATCCGGCTGGAAAATCACATCTGACCACATCATCACCGGAGTGCCCCGCAACGACTGGGAGATAAGCCTCAGCCCCGGGCAATGCATCGACATCATTCCCGTCAAGGATGATGCATACGCCGTGCGCGTCTACAACATCGATGATCGCTTTGCCGGCGAGGAGCAGAAACGCCCGCAATTCCCCATCGTGACCGATATAGCGGAGATGGGGCGCATCGTCAAGGAGATGCTTGCAGGGAATGCCGACCTCTCTGCCTACGAGCTTCTGAGCGCGGAACGCATCTCCGACATCGCACGTCTCGACCGTCTCGTGGCCCAGCGGCGCGACTTCCGCAAATACAACCGCATAGCCCTCGCGAAGAATCACAAACACAGCGTGTTCTATCAGAGTGATCTTCTTGAGGCATCCAAGGCATTTGCCTCCGACAATCTTCCCCTCCCCGAACCGCTATCCGACAGCGAACCACTGATCAAACGTGCGAGCGATGCGATGTTTCGCGCCGAAGTCAAAAGGCTTTCCGGTCTTGACGGCAGCGGGGATAGCGATCGCGCATTCTCATTGCTGCGCGAGGGACTGACATGCACAGCCCTTGCAAAGAAGCAGCTCCCGCGACGCGCTGTTTGCTCAGATCAGATTGTGTGGAGCCGCTCACCTGTGCGCATCGACCTTGCAGGCGGATGGAGCGACACCGCACCCTACTGTCTGATGGAAGGTGGCACGGTCATAAACTTCGCCATAGAGCTGAACGGGCAGCCGCCACTTCAGGCATACGTCCGTCCCTGCAAGGAGCCACATATCATATGCCGCAGTATCGACCTCGGAGCAGAGGAGTGCATTGACAACTTCGACGCCATCCTCGACTTTCACCGTGTCGGCAGCCCCTTCTCCATTCCCAAGGCAGCCCTCGCGCTTGCAGGTTTCCACCCCCGGTTCTGCGAAATCACCTACCCGTCGCTCAAGGCACAGCTTGAGGACTTCGGGTCGGGACTTGAGATCACACTTTTCTCAGCCATCCCCGCCGGAAGCGGACTCGGCACGAGCAGCGTCCTCGCCGCCACCGTCCTCGGTGCCATCAGTGACTTCTGCTCACTCGCATGGGACAAGAATGAGATCTGCAGCCGCACACTCGTGCTCGAACAGCTTCTGACCACAGGCGGCGGCTGGCAAGACCAGTTCGGCGGCGTCATCGGCGGTGTGAAACTCCTCCAGACATCAAGAGGATTCGAGCAGAATCCGGTGATAAGCTGGTTGCCCGACACCTTGTTCACCGATCCGCAGTATGCCTCATGCCACTTGCTTTACTACACAGGTATCACCCGAACAGCCAAAGACATTCTCGCCGAGATCGTGCGCAATATGTTCCTCAACGAAGGCTCACAACTCCGTCTGATACGCCGGATGAAAGCCCACACAATGGAGATGTATGATGCTATCATGCGCTGCAACTTTGAGCGTTTCGGTCAGCTCGTGCGCACGACGTGGAATCAGAAAATCGCCATTGACCGTGGCACAAATCCGCCGGAAGTCGATGCCATCACACGCCGCATCGACGACCTCTGTCTCGGCTACAAGCTCCCCGGCGCAGGCGGTGGCGGCTACCTCTACATGGTGGCTAAAGACCCCGAGGCAGCAGCCATCATCCGCCAGCGGCTCCACAACGATCCCCTGCGCCCCAACGCCCGCCTTGTAGACCTCTCGCTGTCAAAATCAGGTCTCACCGTCACCCGTAGTTGATTCCTCCCGTACAGATTCGCCGGTTTTTCACGTTTTTAACATAAGACTCCATGTTTTGGAGTCTTTTTTTATGTTTACTTTGTTGGGCATAGAGGAAAAATCGTTAATTTTGCAATTGATTCCCTCCTTACGGACGGATGACAGTCGTGAGAAAATCCGAGAGTCAGCCACTGTCCACCACCTTAAATAATATATACACATATTATCAAAAACATCATCAATATATGAACATCCTTGAACTCAGTGAGCAAGAGATAGTACGCCGTGGCAGTCTCGATGAATTGCGCCGGCGAGGTATAGATCCGTTCCCGGCAGCCGAATTTCCGGTCACAGGTTACTCTGATGAAATAAAAGAAACATTCACCGACGATGCACCGCAACGTGATGTTGCCGTGGCAGGTCGAGTAATGGGACGCCGTATCATGGGAAAAGCCTCATTCCTTGAGCTTCAGGATTCACACGGACGCATCCAGGTCTATGTCAACCGCGATGAACTCTGCCCGGGTGAGGACAAGGATTTCTATAATGTAGTGTTCAAGAAACTGCTTGACATCGGTGACTTTGTCGGTGTGAAGGGCTACGTGTTCCGCACACAGACAGGCGAGATTTCCATCCACGCCAAGGAACTTACCGTCCTCGGCAAGTCAATCCGTCCCCTCCCCATCGTGAAAGTGAAGGATGGAGTGACCTACGACGCTTTCGACGACCCCGAACTGCGCTTCCGCCGTCGCTACGTCGATCTCATCGTCAATGACGGTGTCAAGGACATCTTCGTCAAGCGCACCAAGGTGCTGAGCTCAATGCGCGACTTCTTCAACTCACACGGCTACATGGAAGTGGAGACACCGATACTCCAGTCGATAGCCGGAGGAGCGAGCGCGCGCCCGTTCATCACCCACCACAATTCACTCAACATAGACCTCTACATGCGAATTGCAACCGAGCTCTATCTCAAGCGTCTTATCGTCGGTGGATTTGACGGCGTGTATGAGATCGGCAAGAACTTCCGCAACGAGGGCATGGACCGCACTCACAATCCCGAGTTCACATGCATGGAGATATATGTGGCCTACAAGGACTACAACTGGATGATGGACTTCACCGAGAAAATGCTCGAAAAGATCTGTCTTGATGTCAACGGCACAACCAAGGTAAAAGTCGGCGACAACATCATCGACTTCAAAGCTCCCTATCGCCGCGTCACCATGACTGACGCCATCAAGGAACATACAGGAATCGACATAACAGGCATGACCGAGGAGCAGCTTCGCGATGCAGCCCGTTCGCTTGACATCGAAGTCGATGAGACAATGGGCAAAGGCAAACTCATTGATGAAATATTCGGTGAGAAGTGCGAGGGCACCTACATCCAGCCGACCTTCATCATCGACTATCCGATCGAGATGTCGCCTCTGACAAAGAAACATCGCAACAACCCCGAGCTGACCGAACGCTTTGAGCTGATGGTCAACGGCAAAGAACTCTGCAACGCTTATTCTGAGCTTAACGATCCGATTGACCAGTATGAACGATTCGTTGAACAGATGAAGCTCGCCGACAAGGGCGATGACGAAGCCATGATCATCGACCACGACTTTGTCCGTTCACTCGAATACGGTATGCCCCCGACATCAGGCATGGGAATGGGCATTGACCGCCTCGTCATGCTCATGACCGGTCAGACAACTATCCAGGAAGTGCTTTTCTTCCCGCAGATGCGCCCTGAGAAAACCCAGAAGCGTGACCGCGAGGAAGCATTCACCGCCATCGGTGTCCCGGAAGAATGGGTGGCACCGCTCTACAAAGCCGGTGTCTACACCGTCGAGATGCTTGCAGGACAAAGCGCGGGAAAACTCCATCAGGAACTGTGCGGAATCAACAAGAAATTCAAACTTGGATTCAAGACACCGCTCGTTGAGGAAGTCGGTCAGTGGATTGTCTCGGCTAACCCCACAGCAACGGCCGAACAGTGATTGAATCACATTCCGCCAAAACTTCATAAAAATTTCCCAAACAAGAGTTCGCGCATAAAATCATGGCATTTCAAAAAATAGCAGTGATGGGAGGGGGAAGCTGGGCCACAGCTCTCGCCCGTCTTCTTCTGCGCAACTGCGATTCCATACTCTGGTATATGAGACGCGATGACCGCATCGAGGATTTCAAGCGTCTCGGCCATAATCCCGCCTATCTGACGGATGTCCAGTTTGATGTCTCACGCATAGAATTTTCAAGCGATATAAACTATGTGTGCAATCAGGCCGACACCCTGCTGATGGTCATGCCATCGCCTTATTTCAAGACCCACATCAACAAAATCACAGCCGATATTTCAGACAAACATGTCATATCGGCCGTCAAGGGAATCGTCCCCGGCGACAATGAAATTATCTCCGATTTTGTCATCCACCATTTCGGGGTGAATCCCGAGCGTGTGCTTGTCATAGCCGGTCCGTGTCATGCTGAGGAAGTCGCCCTCGACCGTCCGAGCTTTCTTACCGTCGGATGTCACAATGTCGAGAATGCTATTGAATTCGGCAAGAAACTTTCATCGCCAAACACCCGCACGATTCCGTCAAGCGATGTGGAGGGCATAGAGTATGCAGCCGTCCTCAAGAATGTCTATTCCATTGCCGCCGGTATAGTGCACGGCATGAAAGGCGGCGACAATCTCCTTGCCATGCTCGTCAGCAACGCCATCCGCGAGATGGAACGCTTCATCGACGAAGTCTGTCCGCGTCCGCGCTGCATCTGCGATTCAGTATATCTCGGCGACTTGCTCGTCACCGCCTATTCCCGATTCTCCCGCAACCATAACTTCGGTTCGATAATCGGCAAGGGATATTCGGTCTCGACCGCACGCATGGAGATGGAACAGACCGCCGAGGGCTACTACGGCACCAAGTGCATCAAGGAAATCAACAAACAGTACAGTGTCGAAATGCCGATACTCGATGCCGTCTACGACATCCTCTATCGCCACGCCAACGCCGAGCGTGCCATCCGTGCCCTTGGCAAATGGTTCATCTGACATTGGAACAATCTCAAACCTCAAACACAACCATCTCATATCGACAATCATCCAAATTAAATAAAATAGCATGAAAACCTTATCTGTTGACATCAAGAATGTCCTTGGCACAGTGAGCCAGGAAGACATCAACAAACTCGATGTAAAGGCTGCAAACGCCCTTGACCAAGTGCTTAACGGGACAGGCGCAGGAAGCGACTTCCTCGGCTGGGTAAACCTCCCCACCGACACCACAGAGGCACTTCTCGACGACATCGTGGCCACAGCTGAATCACTCCGCAAAAATTGCGACACAGTGGTCGCTATTGGCATCGGTGGCTCATATCTCGGCGCAAAGGCCGTCATCGAAGCCCTCAGCGACAGTTTCGCAGCCTATCGCCCGGCTTGTGAAGGCAATCCCAAAGTGCTTTTCGCAGGTCAGAACATCGGCGAAGACTACCTCTATGAACTTCAGGACTATCTCAAAGATAAACGCTTCGGTATCATCGTCATCTCCAAAAGCGGCACAACCACCGAGCCGGCCATAGCTTTCCGTCTCCTCAAAGAGCAGCTCGAACGTCAGCTCGGTCTTGAAGAAGCCCGCAAGCGCATCGTGGCCATCACCGACGCTCAGCGTGGCGCGCTCCGCCGTCTCGCAACCGAGGAAGGCTACAAGACTTTCGTCATCGCTGACAATGTCGGCGGTCGTTTCTCAGTCCTCACCCCCGTAGGTCTTCTCCCAATCGCTGTTGCCGGATTTGACATCCGCGCACTCATCGATGGAGCTGCCGAAATGGAGAAGATGACCAACAATGCTGACGCTGCAAACCCGTCATTTGTCTACGCCGAGACCCGCAACGCGCTCTATCAGGCCGGCAAAAAGACTGAAATCCTCGTCAACTACAATCCCAAGCTCCACTATTTCGGCGAATGGTGGAAACAGCTCTACGGCGAGAGCGAGGGCAAGGACAACCTCGGTATCTTCCCTGCCGCTGTTGACAACTCTACCGACCTCCACTCAATGGGTCAGTGGATTCAGGAAGGCGAGCGCACCATTTTCGAGACAGTCATCTCTGTTCAGGAAAGCAAGCACGAGAAACTCATCCCCTCCGACGAAGCCAATCTCGACGGTCTCAACTACATTGCAGGCAAGCACATCGATGAGGTCAACAAGATGGCCGAACTCGGCACCCGCATTGCTCACGTTGACGGTGGTGTCCCCAACATCCTCATCTCACTTCCCGCACTTGAGGAGAAATACCTCGGTCAGCTCATCTACTTCTTCGAGAAGGCATGTGGCATCAGCGGCTACATCCTCGGTGTCAATCCTTTCAACCAGCCCGGCGTAGAGGCTTATAAGCGCAACATGTTCGCACTCCTCGCAAAACCCGGCTATGAGAAAGAAACCGAGGCCATCAAAGCCCGCCTCTAATCTACCCTACAACCTCCCATCATGAGAGTGATGGAGGTCATAATGAAACTGAATCGCATAAACGACAGTGCAGTTGACTGTCGCTTATGCGATTCTTTTATACTTTTATGTTTCAGGGCTGACGCATGAAATTTAACTTTCCTTAAAGACCTTGGCCAGATAGTC
>JAMPHF010000002.1:873539-903456 GCA_023663525.1 Bacteroides sp. | reverse complement strand
TGCGTCAAGATATTTGGGTGACCCTCCCACGGACTTTTGCGCTTGCCCCGAAATTTTTGGGTACAGAAATTTTAAGGGTACAGAAATTCAAAAATGACAGAAATGACAGAAATTTTTTCTGTCAATCGGGCTTATATCTCCAAATTGACTGAAATAAAATTCTGTTTCATTTGCTCCTTTTGTCCTTATGTCCCCTTTCCCGAATTTTGTCTTTATGTCCCTTATGCATCTTCTGTCTTTATGTCCCGTTTCATTTCACCCAATAAACTAACTATCAATACTCTACCGTCACTAACGCACTAATGAAAGATCTCAAGGGAATCAAGGGTAAATTCTACATAGCTTCGCTCATCGAGGAGGGGGAGCACGAGCATCAGGACTTCAAATTTGCCATCTCCGATGCCCGCAAGATAGCCCGCAGCATCTCCGCTTTCGCCAACAACGATGGCGGCCGCCTGCTCGTGGGGGTGAAGGACAATGGTGTCATTGCCGGAGTGCGCAACGAGGAAGACATCTACATCATCGAGCAAGCCGCCGGGATGTATTGCCACCCCGCGCAGGAGATCCACGTGACGGCATTCCGCACCGAGGGCGACAAGCTGGTGCTACGCATTGTGATTGATCGCGCTGCGCACCGTCCCGTGTTCGTGCTTGAAGCCGATGGCTCGCGTCACGCGTATTACCGTGTCAAGGATGAAAACATTGCCGCTCCTGATCTCATGGTGCGTGCATGGACGGCGGCGGCTTCCGGCAGGAGTTATGCAGTGCAGTTTTCGGAAGCTGAGCAGCGGCTGATGGAGATGATGACCGAAGGTCCGACGGACTTCCTGACTTTCATGCGCTCGGCCCACATCTCGCAGACCACTGCCGAGGACATCGTGATCCGCCTCCACGCCATGCACCTCCTCGACTTCCACTACGATGGGAAAGGGTTTAAATTAGTCAATGACGAAAAGGGGACAGAAGGACAAAAGGAGCAGAAGTGACAGATTTTTGGGGGTACATAATGACAAAAGGTGCAGAAGTGACAGATTTTTGGGTACAGAAATTCAAAAATGACAGAAATGACATAAATTTTTTCAGTCAATCGGAAGATATAAGCTTAATTGACTGAAATAAAATTATGTCACTTCTGCTTCTTTTGTCTTTATGTCCCCTTTTCCGGTTTTTGACCCGATGTCATCTTTTCGGGGATGAAGTAAAAAACGGAAGTGACTGCGATTGCGGTCACTTCCGTTTTTTGGGTTTATCCTGAAGGATTGGATTAGTAGCTGTCGGGAATGTCGGGGTTGTTCCACTCGGCTACGGCAGCGTTGTTGTTACCCTCGCTCTGGACCATCACCATGTTCATCCATGCCGGACGGCCAATGGTGTTCTTCTCAGAACCTGCATAGAAGTTAGTACCATCATAGCTGCGGGTCACAGAGTAGTTGAGACGCTTGATGTCAAAGAGAGTGTGACCCTCGCCCCAAAGCTCTACACGCTTCTGGAAGACGATTTCCTCAACCACATCGTCCATAGCGTCAACCGAGCAAGTGTAGTTCGGATCACGATAGGTGGTCATGAACTGTTCGAGGAGCTGCTTGCCCTGAGCTGCATTGGTGTGGGCGACAGACTCGATGTAGTTGAACCACATCTCCTCTACACGCATCACGGGAACTGCTGTTGAGGAACCCACGTTGTAGTCAGACACATTGCCACCACCCGGACGGAACTTGATTGAAGCGTAGGGGAAGTTTTTGACATAGTATCCACGGTAATCCTCAACACAGAGCGGGAAGTCATAGACGAGTGAAGTCACACCGGGAGTGATCCAAGAGAGCTTGCGGAAGTCGGTGTCAGAGATGCGGGCATACATCGATGCATCGACGATAGGAGCTGCGCCTACACCTGCATAACCATATTCAGCCTCGGGACTCATCATTGAAGTCCAGTTACAGATACCGGTAGACACGGCATCGTTCTCCTTCTCGAACTTAAAACCCCACATCCATGAGGAGTTGTCAAATGTGTTGAAGCCTGTTGTCGGGCTTGTCCAAGCCTCCTTGGTGAGAGGAGTGCAGCCGCTGGCGTCGATAGCTTTCTTGGCATACTCGGCAGCATTTGTATAGTCATTGTTCCACATGTAGAGGCGAGCCTTCAGACCGTAGACACATGCGAGATCAGGGAGAGAAATTGTGCCGTATGAAGCATAGCCGATGTTCTGCTCGGCATAGTCGAGGTCAGCGAGGAGGAACTTCGACATTGCCTCGTGAGTGGCACGGGGATTGTTACGGGCCTCCTCCTCGGTGGTCTTCTCAGTCACGATGGGGACAGTCAGACCGGTCACGTCATGACCATACTTGTTGATACCCGAAGTGTTGTTGTTGGGGAGGAACTCATACCAGCGGGCGAGGTCGAGATAGACGAGAGCGCGGAATGCAAGGGCTGTTGCGCGCGCACCCTTGCTGTACTCATCCTCAACTCCCTCGTGATAATATCCGAGAGCCTTGTTGCAGGCAAGCACCTGCTTGTTGAGATAGTACCATATACGCTGTACGGAAGCGTAACTCTCACCGAGATAAACAATCTGGGTGTAGTTTGACCACTGGTTGTAGTTAAGACCTGCGGCAAGGATTGACATATCGCCTGTCATACAGTCGCGGATGTGCATCATCGACGAGTAGCCGAAGTCGCCGTGCCATTCGGCACCTGTTGAGTTCCAGTTGACCATGAAACCCGGCATTCCCATGATCATGGCCTCGCCTGCCTTGACTGATGAATCAAGCTGATCCTGAGAGACACTGCTTGTGGGATAGACTTCATCAATACATGAGGTCAGTGCCACAGTCGATGCCAGTGCGATGAGTGATGTTGCTTTGAATATATTTTTCATCGTTATGTCCTGTTTGTGGATTAGAATGAGATGTTGATACCACCTGAGATGGTGCGGATGGGTGCATAGTAAGCGTTGGTCACTTCACCTGTGATGCTCTGGCGCGGGTCAAGACCCTTGCGCTTTGACCAGACGGCGAGATTGTCGCAACTGAGGTAGAGGCGGATTTTCTCTACATCGAACTTCCGGGTCAGCTTCGAGGGAATGGTGTAGCCGAAGTTGAGATTCTGGAGCGCGAGATATGATGCACTTGTGAGGAAGCGGTCGGATGTCGAGGTGACATACTGGTCGCCGAAGATCATGGCAGGGATATTTGAGTTGGTGTTGTCAGCCGACCATGCTTTGTGGAGGTCCTTGTGCATGGCATAACCGCGACGAGAAGAGTATGGGCTTGCCATAAGGCCTGCGTAAGTGCTGTCATACACCTGACCGCCGAGCTGATAGGTGAAGTCGATTGAGAAATCGAAACCGTAGGCATTGATTGAAGTTCCGAAACCGCCGTAGACATCGGGGAGAGCTGTACCGCAGAGGTAGTAGCTGCCCTGGCTGTAGGTCTCGGTAGTCTTCATCTCACCGGTGGGATTACCGTTGTCGTCAAGGACATTGTAGTACCACATCGAAGCACCGGTCTCCTTGTTGACACCTGCAAAACGCTTCATACGATAGGTGTAGAGGGGTTCGCCTTCGCCATAGAAGTAGTTGCCTGAGCTGTAACCGTCAACTCCGTCAACAGTCATGGTCTTACGCTCCTCGGGGAGGCGTGAGATCTTGTTCTTGTACCAGGTGAGGTTGAAGTTTGCGCTCCAAGTGATGTCGCGGGTACGGATGATGTCGCCGTGGAGGTCGATTTCAAGACCCTTGTTGACCATGTCGCCGATGTTGTCGTAATATGAAGTGTAGCCGTAGGAAGTCGGGAGCGGGAACGAGAAGAGCATGTCGGAGGTCTTGCGGTAGAAGCCTTCGATGGTACCTGTCAACCGTTCGTTGAACAATGCGAAGTCAACACCATAGTTCAGTGTTCCGCCCTTTTCCCATGTGATATTCTTGTTACCGAGAGTGTTGGGGATAGATGCTGCTATGCCGTCTGCATTGACGATGGTATAGGTGTTGATGTAGCGGAAGTTACCGATATTGTCGTTACCCTGCTCACCGTATGAAAGCTTGAGTTTCAACATGTCAACCCAATCAGCATGGAAGAAAGACTCTTTGTTGATGATCCATGCAGCGGAAGCTGACCAGAATGTACCCCAACGGTGATCGGGATCGAAACGAGATGAAGCGTCACGACGGATGGATGCGCTTACGAAATACTTCGAGTCATAATCGTAGTTCACGCGGCCGAACCAACCCTCGCTGTTATAGTTGGTTAAGTATGATGAACTGTTACCGTTGAGAACGCAGCCGTCAAGTTCCTGATTTGAGGGAAGAAGCATATTGCTGCGGTTTGCAGAGAGATAAGAATACTTGTTCCAATAGTTCTCATGACCGAGGAGCACGCTGACGCTGTGGGCGTTGAAGTCATGCGCCCAGTTGAGGAGCTGCTGATAAGTGTAGTCGATACGACGGGTGGAATATTTGCTCACCTCACCGTTTGAGGAAGCATACTGACCGTAGTAGGGGTTGGTCACGTTAGTCTGACGCTGCTCGTAGAGATTCACGCTGTTGTTGGTGGTGAACTTGAAGTCGCGGAGGAAACGGATCTCGGCATAGCCGCTTGCGCTCATGGCGTTGCCCTCATACTTCGACACGTCGAGGATGTTCTGTGAAAGCGGGTTGGCCTGAGAGAAAACCGGACGGCTGAGACCGGCGTTCATGCCGTCACCGTAGTCATACATGGTGTTGCCATACATGTCCTTCATGATGTTGCCCTCACCGTCGCGGACATAGAGAGGATAGATAGGAGCGAGGACGTTGTTAACGGTAAAGACGTTGCCTGATGAACCTGTGTCACCGTCATTACCGTTGAACTTGGAAGAATAGTGGGTGTATGACATGTTGCCACCGACCTTGAGCCAGGACTTGGCCTGGGCATCGGCGGTCAGACGGCCGGTGAAACGCTCGTAGCCTGAGTTCTTGGTGATACCCTCGTTGTTGAGGTAGCTTGCAGAGATATAGAAGTTACCCTTGTCAGTACCCTGCGAAACGCTGAGGTTGTATTCCTGACGGAGAGCGTTGTGATATGTAGCGTCGCTCCAGTCATCGGGAGAGAGCATATAGTCCGCACCTTCGTAGCTGACGATACGGCCGGTAGTTGCATTGGGGTTGAATTTGTAGCCGTCGAGGAGGAGTGACTCACCTTCGGGAACGTTGAACACGTTATAGCCGAGTGATGAAGTGACACCGAGACGACCGGCGGCAACGTAGGATGACGGAACATAGTAATTGCCGAAAAGGAGGGCGTTGACGTAAGGGAGTGCTGTTGCCTCGTCCATACGGAAACTGCCGTTAGGATCGGTGAGGTAGTTGCCGATTGCGCGACCGTAGGTCTCGATATACTCCATCGGAGTGGAAACCACGTCGTAGTCGCTGATGGCGCGTGAGTTCTGACCCCACTTAGCGTCGAGAGTCACACGTGCGCTGCCCTGCTTGCCTTTCTTGGTTGTGATGAGGATGACACCGTTTGCACCACGCGCACCGTAGAGGGCGTTGGATGCAGCATCCTTGAGGACGGTCATTGATTCGATGTCCTGAGTCGAGATGTTGTCGAGGCCGCCGTCGTAGGGAGTGCCGTCAAGCACGATGAGAGGCGATGTGCCGGCATTGATTGAAGAAATACCGCGAATCAACACTGTCGGGTTTGAATTGCCGGGGGCACCTGACTGAGAGTTGATCTGCACGCCTGAGACCTTGCCCTTGAGAGCGTCAACGGGGTTAGTCACCTGCACGGCTTCAATCTCGGAAGCATCGAGGACTGATGCAGAACCGGTGAAGGCCGAACGCTTTGCAGTACCGTAGGCAACGGTGATGACTTCATCGAGTTTGTTGTCGCCCTGAAGTTGAATGTTCATCTGACCGGGAGTGATGGGGAACTCCTGTGATGCCATGCCGACGTAAGAAACAGAAAGTTTTTTTACGTTTGCGGGCAAAGTCAGAGCGAAGTTACCGCTAACATCGGTAGTGGTACCGATTGTTGTACCTGCACCCATAACGGTTGCACCGACCAGCGGCTCACCGTTCTCAGCACTTGTCACCGTGCCCTTTACGGTCTGGTTCTGCGCCATGACCGTGATGGTGGTGATAAGAGCCGCAAGTAGTAGAAACAGCTTTTTCATACCTAATGATTGAGTAATACGAAATTGATTAAAATATTGAATTGATTTCTTTGTCGTTGATTGGTAGCCGCCGGTCATCGGATTTCAGTTGTCAGACATTTGACCATTGTTGCGGACGCGCTGAGGCACGCTGGCCGGATAGATTGGCGGGATGGAGGGAGGGGGGAGTCGCTGTCGCGAGCAGTGGACTTTGACTGTGTGAGCTTAGGGGGTAATGTTGGTGTAACTATACGGTTTGTTATATCTATATTTAAGTTTTTACTTGTTGAACATATTGTAAAATTGTACCTAAAAAATTTCTTTTCTAATATAAATGTGTCGGCACCGGTCGCGGTGTTGATATCCGAAATATGAAAATTGCAATTAATCCGCAGGATTTTTCACAATTATTCGCTTATTCGGTGGCAAAAGTAATATATTTTCACGTATATGTTAATTAAATTTATCTCAAAAAATGTTAATTACAAATGTTAATGAAAAACTTTTTGGCAACTTTCAGCCCTCCAAGGTGACAAAATGCAACAAAAATCAAGCAAATCTTGACAGAAATTTATAGTCATGAGAGGAGAGGGGGATGGAAGGGGACAGAAGGACATAGGGGGCATAAGGGACAGAAATTTTAGGGTACAGAAATTCAAAAATGACAGAAATGACATAATTTTATTTTCAGTTATTGGGGTGGAGGATTTCAGTCGTTTGGGTGGGACGGTTTCGATCTTTTGGGTGGAGGATTATTATAAATTGAATGAAAAATTATGTTATTCCTGTCATTTTTGAATTTCTGTACCCTCTTTTCCGAACAATTATCAACGAATAATTGACTAATTTTTATTCTGTATTTCGTAATCTTTGAAATTTTTTTGTTTTTTGCTTGACGTTTTCGAGGGATAGTCTTACATTTGCGGTGTCCAAGGCTTCGGCCGGTTAAAATTTTCAACAAAATGACTATTCTGAACAGCTATATGAATTATTGGTGGCGCATCGGTAGACTTATCGATGGCAATGATTCGTGCAGGACAGTCATGGACTGATAAAAGGATCGAGAAATCCAACCCTCCCCCCTATAAAACAGCGGCCATCGAAAAAATTCATTCGGTGGCCGCTTAGTTTTTGAAATTCTTATAACACATATATTATAATTTTGAAATTCATATAACACATATATATAATATGAGCAATTACAAATCACTTCTCCCGGTTGACGAGGATGGATACTACGGACGCTTCGGCGGCGCATACATCCCCGAAATCCTCCACAGCAATGTGAAGAATCTCAAGGAAGCCTTCTACCGCTATGTCGATGACGAGGACTTCAACCGCGAGTTTGACTCCCTGATGCGCGACTATGTGGGCCGTCCGTCGCCCCTCTACCGCGCCGACAGGCTCAGCGAGCTTTACGGCACCAACATCTATCTCAAGCGCGAGGACCTCAACCACACGGGCGCACACAAGATCAACAATGCCATCGGCTCCGCCCTCCTCGCCAAGCGCATGGGCAAGACCCGCATCATCGCCGAGACCGGTGCCGGACAGCACGGAGTGGCCACCGCCACCGTCTGCGCGCTGATGGGGCTTGAATGTGTGGTCTACATGGGAGCGACCGATGTGGCACGCCAGCAGCCCAACGTGGAGCGCATGAAGATGCTCGGGGCTAAGGTGGTGCCGGTCAATTCGGGCAACCGCACGCTGAAGGACGCGACAAACGAGGCCATCCGCGACTGGTGTTGCAACCCGGACAGCTTCTACATCATCGGCAGCACGGTCGGTCCTCACCCCTACCCCGAGATGGTGGCCCACTTCCAGTCGGTCATCAGCAAGGAGATCCGCGAGCAACTGAAAAGCCATGTCGGCCGTGAGAATCCCGACTACGTGGTGGCATGCGTGGGTGGCGGAAGCAATGCCGCAGGGGCGTTCTACCATTTCATCAACGAGCCTTCAGTGCACCTCATCGCAGCCGAGGCGGCAGGCAAGGGAGTGGACAGCGGTGAGACGGCCGCCACAATCCAAGCCGGAAGCGAGGGTATCATCCACGGGGCGCGGACTTTGGTCATGCAGACACCCGACGGGCAGATCGTGGAGCCTTACTCGATCTCTGCCGGTCTCGACTACCCGGGCATAGGTCCGCTCCATGCTTTCCTCGCCAAATCGGGACGCGCGGAGGTGATGGCTGTCACCGATGCGGAGGCCCTCGCGGCTGCGATGACGCTGACTCGGCGCGAGGGTATCATCCCGGCTCTCGAAAGCGCACATGCCCTGGCTGTCCTCGACAAGAAGCGTTTCGGAAAGGATGATGTGGTGGTGATCAACGTCTCAGGCCGTGGCGACAAGGACTTGGCAACTTATTTAATGCATAATGCATAATTCATAATGCATAATAGGCTGACGCAATGCTTTTTAGCCGAGACCGTCTGCTCTGTTTCAACCATATTTCCCTCTTGTTTTATACGTATCTGTAAAAAATCTGTTTATACGCATCTGTTAAAAATCTCATTAATCGTAGGGACATGCCTTTGGCATGTTTACATTCAATTATCTATTGTATAATCTATCTATAATCTATTGTAAAGACGCATATTTAACATGCCAAAGGCATGTCCCTACGATTTAACAATCAACCATATAAATCGACAATCAACCATATAAATCAACGATTAACAATCAACCATATAAATCACCAACCAATGCATTATGCATTGAAAAAGATTATGCATTATGCATTATGAATTATGAATTAAAAAATTATGCATTATGCATTGAAAAAAATTATGAATTATGCATTATGCATTATGAATTAAAATATTATGACTCATCCATTAAGCATTAAATACACTACCATTCCGGCTGATCTTGAGACTCCGGTTGGTATATATCTGAAAGTGCGCGACCTCTATCCGCAGTCGGCACTTCTCGAAAGTTCCGACTACCACGCCCAACACAATGCCATCTCGTTTATCGGCGTGAATCCGATAGGCAGTTTCAAGGTGGAAAACGATTTCGTATGCCTCACATATCCCGGCGAGGCGGAGGTGAGGAAAGCAATCGGGGTTGACGGTGTGGACGTGGTCGAGGAACTGCGCAGCTTCATCGAGAGCTTCGAGGTTGAAGGCGCGAAACCCGACATGCCCGACGGACTGCTCGGCTACACCGCCTACGATGCCGTGAGATACTTCGAGGATGTGAAGATACAGCCGCGAGAGGAGAAATTTCAGGGTGTGCCTGACATGTACTATGTGCTGTACCGCTTCCTCATCGTGGTCAACCACTACAAAAACGAGATGACCATCATCGAGAACTGTCCGAAAGGCGAAAAACCGAAGACCGATGAACTCATCTCTGTGCTCCACAACAACAACATGGCGCAATATCCCTTCACACCCGCCGATGACCTCGAATCGACCATGACCGATGAAGATTTCATCCACGCGGTCGAGAAATGCGTGAAGCACGCATTGCGGGGCGACGTGTTCCAGATAGTCCCCTCGCGACGCTTCTCGCGCGGATTCACCGGCGACGAGTTCAACGTCTACCGCGCCCTGCGGTGCATCAATCCGTCGCCCTACCTGTTCTACTTCGACTTCGGCAGCTTCAAGGTGTTCGGCTCATCGCCCGAGACCCATCTGCGCATCACCGGCCGCACAGCCTACATCGACCCGATAGCGGGGACATTCCGCCGCACCGGCGACGACGACCGCGACCGCGAGCTTGCAAAAGCCCTGCTGCGCGACGAGAAGGAGAACGCCGAACACATCATGCTCGTTGACCTTGCCCGCAACGACCTCAGCCGCAGCGGAGGCAAGGTGGAGATTGACTTCCTGAAGGAAATTCAGTACTATTCACACGTGATCCACATGGTGTCGCGCGTCAAGGCCGAACTGCCCGAGGGTGTCAACAACTACCGGCTGTTTGCCGACACTTTCCCCGCCGGGACACTCTCCGGCGCACCGAAAGTGAGAGCCATGCAGATCATCGACGAGGTGGAGCCACACAGCCGCCTGCTCTACGGAGGCTGCATCGGCTATCTCGGCTTCAACGGCGACATCAACCAGGCCATCACCATCCGCAGCTTCCTCAGCCACGGCAAGCGGCTCTACTCTCAGGCAGGTGCAGGAATCGTGGCCCGCTCGGTACCCGAAAGCGAGCTACAGGAGACGCGCAACAAGCTCGGCGCACTCAGCAACGCCATCACCTATGCCGTCGAGTTCGGTAAATAAACAAATGTAATCCAAAGATAGAAAGCCATGCGACTACTCATATTTGACAACTACGATTCGTTTACATACAACATTGCCCATGCCGTCCGTCTGCTGGGCGTGGAGCCTGACGTGAAGCGCAACGACAAGATTTCGCTCGATGAAATCGGGGAATATGACAAGATCATCATCTCCCCGGGACCCGGAATCCCGTCTGAGGCAGGAATACTCCCCCAACTTCTCGAACGCTATGCCACGGAGAAGCCGATCCTCGGTGTCTGTCTCGGTCATCAGGCCATCGGCGAACGCTTCGGCGCAAAGCTGCGCAATCTCACCACCGTCTACCACGGAGTCGAGACGGAGGCCCGTCTGACCGCCGATGACTACATCTTCGCCGGTATTCCGAGCAGCTTTGAAGTGGGACGCTACCACTCATGGGTGGTGGACCGCGAGAGCCTGCCGGATTGCCTTGAGGTGACGGCTGTCAGCCCCGACGGCGAGATAATGGCCATGCGCCATAAAGAATATGACGTGAGGGGCGTGCAGTTCCACCCCGAATCAGTCCTCACCCCCTATGGGCTTGAAATCATCGAGAACTGGCTGAACCATTGAGAAAGGGATACACGCGTAAAACCCGGACGTAGGGACATGCCTTCGGCATGTTGAATATTTTGCCTTTACAATAACGCAAACATGCCGAAGGCATGTCCCTACGTATGAAAAAAATCAACATAACCACCGATTATAGAAATGAAAAATCTACTATATAAAATGTTTGAGCATAAGAACCTCAGCCGTGAGGAGGCGAGAGAGGTATTGCTCAATATAGCGGACAGCCGCTACAACGATGCGCAGCTCGCAGCGTTCATGACCGTGTTTCTGATGCGAAGCATCACCCTCGATGAGCTGACCGGCTTCCGCGATGCACTGCTCGAACGCCGCCGCCCGGTTGACATGGGTGGAGTCGAGGCCATTGACATCGTCGGCACCGGCGGCGACGGCAAGAACACATTCAACATCTCGACCGCCACATGCTTTGTCGTAGCCGGAACGGGACGCAAGGTCGTGAAGCACGGCAACTACGGGGCAAGTTCGGTGTCAGGCGCGAGCAACGTGCTCGAACAACATGGCGTGAAGTTCACAGCCGACATTGACAAACTGCGCCGTTCGCTCGACGAATCGGGTGTCAGCTATCTCCACGCCCCGTTCTTCAGCCCCGCGCTCAAAAGCGTGGCGCCGGTGCGCAAGGCTATCGCCGTCCGCAACTTCTTCAACATGCTCGGCCCGCTCGTCAACCCCACCCTGCCGAAACACCAGCTCCTCGGTGTCTACAACCTGAAACTTATGCGCCTTTACAACTACATCGCACAGAATGAGGGGATAAACTGCACCATTGTCCACTCTCTTGACGGATATGACGAAATCTCGCTCACCACAGAGTTCAAAGTCGTGGGCAATCAAGGAGAGAGAGTCTACAGTCCAGCCGACATTGACATGCCGACAGCTACTGAGGCTGACCTATGGGGCGGTGAGACTGTAGCCGATGCCGCACGCATCTTCGACGCTGTCCTTGCAGGCAAAGCTACACCCGCGCAGGAAAACTGCGTGGTGGCAAACGCAGCCTTCGCCATCAGGACACTCGAACCGGAAGTATCGCTTGAAAGTGCGCTCGCCCAGGCGAGGGAGAGCATACGGTCGGGACGCGCAGCCGAAGCATTCAAGAAATTTGTGGAAATCAACAACTGAACCTCACCGGAATCATGCCCAATATCCTTGACAAGATCATAGCCAACAAGCGCAGGGAAATCGACGCACTCACGAACATGGACGACGGCGACATCATGCTCTCCTCACTCCGCAGCCCCCTCTCGCTGAGCAATGCCCTCACCGAAAGCCCGACAGGAATCATCGCCGAGTTCAAGCGCCGATCGCCGTCGAAAGGTGAAATCCACCCACTCGCGCTCGTCAATGAGGTCGTCCCCGCCTACGAGGCTGCGGGCGCAACAGCCTGCTCGATTCTCACCGACACCGTCTACTTCGGCGGCGCACTGACCGACCTCGCCAATGCCCGCAGCAACGTCTCGCTGCCGTTGCTGAGAAAAGACTTCATCATCTCGCGCCGACAGATTTCGGAGGCCCGCCTCTATGGGGCTGACGCAGTACTGCTGATTGCCGCCGCACTCACAGCCGATGAAATCAAGGAATTCACGCGTTATGCTCACTTCCTTGGACTCGAAGTGCTGTTTGAGATACACAACATCCGTGAACTGGACAAATATTGCAGCGAGATTGACATGGTGGGTGTCAATAACCGCGACCTGACCACATTCCACACCGATCCAATGCTCTCGGAGAAGGTTGCACGCGAACTGCCTGCCGAGGTCGTGAAAGTTGCGGAAAGCGGACTCACGGGCATGGATGAAGTGCAAAGGTTGCGAGCCGCCGGATTCAGCGGATTTCTAATCGGCGAGACGTTCATGCGTCACGATAAACCCGGCACCGCCCTGAGTGAATTTCTCAAAGCAAAATCACTGTCATGAGCCTTGAGGTCAAGATCTGCGGCATGACATCGCCGGTCAACATCCGTGAGGTCATAGGTCTGCAGCCCGACTATCTCGGTCTGATCTTCCACCAACCCTCTCCGCGCAACGCTTTCGGTCTATCGCCTGAGATGCTTGACAGCGTGCGTCGGGACATGAAATTCGTGGGAGTATTCGTTGACCGCCCGCAGGATGAGATTATCAGTACAGCCGACATCTACCGCCTGCACGCCATCCAGCTCCACGGTCAGGAAAGCCCGGAAGTCTGCCGCCGCCTGCGCGGGCATGGGTTTGAGGTATGGAAGGCCATCGGCATTGAGGACAGAGGTGACCTTGAGAGGATGGGTGAGTATGTCGGTGCCGTGGACCGGTTCGTCCTTGACAAGAAAAGCCGTCAGCACGGAGGGACAGGACGCAAATTCGACTGGCAGTTACTCAATGACTACGCACTCCCCACAGATTTCATGCTCGGAGGCGGAGTGGGTCCTGACGACATTGAGACGATTGCTACCCTCAACCATCCCCGGCTGCTCGGACTCGACCTCAACAGCCGTTTTGAAGTCTCACCGGGAATAAAATCAACATCATCATTGGAGAAATTTTTAAGACATCTACGGAATAATGAACAGAATAGATAAACTTTTTGACAAAAAACATTCGGATATTTTGTCAATATACTTCACTTGCGGATTTCCGCATCTCGACTCTACGGTCGATGTAATCAAGGCTCTGGCCGACGGTGGTGTTGACATGATTGAAGTCGGCATCCCCTTCTCCGACCCGATGGCGGACGGCCCTGTCATTCAGGAGAGTTCCACAATAGCCCTACGCAACGGGATGAATCTCCATCTCCTTCTCGACCAGGTCGAAGAAGCCCGGCGGAATGTCACCGATCTGCCGCTCGTGCTCATGGGCTATCTCAATCCGATGTTGCAATACGGGATCGAACCGCTTTTCAAACGTTGCAAGGAAGTGGGAATTGACGCAATCATCATCCCCGACCTGCCGTTCAGTGAATACATGCGCGACTTCAAGGAACTCTGCCGCAAGTATGATCTTCCGATGATCATGCTGATCACGCCGGAGACATCCGACGACCGCATCCACCTGATTGACGACAACTGCGACGGCTTTATATACATGGTGTCGTCAGCCTCCACCACCGGCACCAAGGATTCCTTCAGCGAGCCACAGCTCGACTATTTCAGGCGCATAAACTCCCTCACCCTGCACCATCCGCGACTGATCGGATTCGGCATTTCAAATCCCCTCACACTCGGCGAGGCATTCAGCCATGCCTCCGGTGCAATCGTCGGCTCCCTGTTCATCAAGTGCCTCACCGCCACTTCCACCCCCACCGAAGCCGTAGCACTCCTCAAAAAGACATTAGGAATCGGGAAATAATCATTGGTTGAAAAGAGTACATAAGGACATAAGGAAAAAAAGGAATTTATATTTCAGAAATTTAGAAATTTATTTCTTGATTCCGAGATATAAGCCCAATTGATTGAAAAAACTTTATGTTATTTCTGCTATTTTTGCATTTCCATACCCTATTTTCCAACCGATGACAAATCACTGACGGCTGAAAATAATCCCGTCTCTTTTGCTCCTTATTCCCTCTGTCCCCTTTTCAGCCAAAGACTAACGACCAAATGACCAATCAAGAAACTGACGAGAAATATATGCGCATGGCTTTGACCGAAGCCCGCGAAGCCCTTGAGCGCGACGAAGTGCCGATAGGCGCGGTGATAGTGTCACCGCGCGGCACCGTCGTCGGTCGTGGACATAACCTGACCGAAGCTCTCGCCGACGTGTCGGCCCATGCCGAGATGCAAGCCATTACCGCCGCAGCCCAGACACTCGGCGGGAAATATCTGCAAGGATGCACACTCTATGTCACCGTCGAGCCGTGCCTCATGTGTGCCGGGACCATCGGATGGGCACAGATAAGCCGCGTGGTCTTCGGAGCTTCCGACGACAAACGCGGCTATCACACCTACGTCACCAAATCGCCATTCCATCCGCGCGCGAGCGTCACTTCCGGCATACTCGGAGAAGAATGTGCAGACCTCATGCGCACTTTTTTCAAGAAAAAACGTTTAAACTAATGCATACTGCACAATGCCGATAGGATGTAATGCGTGCAAATCACAGATTCATGAATCATACGGAAAAAAGATGAAAAAACCTAAACTTGTCATATCGTCAGGAGCCGGAATTTCAGCAGAATCCGGAGTGTCAACATTCAGAGACGCAGGCGGACTGTGGGAAAACTACCCGGTCATGGATGTCTGCAGTGCCGAAGGCTTTGCCCGCAACCCGGCTCTCGTACATCAGTTTTACAACGAACGCCGCAAAGGTCTCCTCAATTGCAAACCGAATTCAGCGCATACGGGACTCGTGGAGCTTGAAAAGTGGTATGATGTCTACGTCATCACTCAGAATGTCGATAATCTCCATGAGCGCGCCGGAAGCTCAAAGATTCTCCATCTCCACGGAGAACTGATGAAAGTGAGGTCGATGCGCGATGAGACACGTGTCTACACTCTCGATGAAACCCATCTTGAGACCTCGCCAGACACTCGCGACAGCTACGGTGACCCCGTGCGCCCTCATATTGTCTTCTTCCAGGAAGCCGTCCCCAACATCGAGCGCGCCATCGAGTGGGCACAGCAGGCCGACATCTTTGCCGTCATCGGCACATCGCTCGCCGTCTATCCCGCCGCAAGTCTCCTCCACTATGTCAGGAAGGGCGTACCCATCTACTACATTGACCCTCGTCCGGCACCCGTACCCTCCGATGTGCATGTCATAGCCAAGCCCGCGACTGTCGGTGTGGCAGAGCTGGTCGAACTCCTCCGTCCGCGCCAAGTGTGATAAATTGTTAAATGATTAACATATATTTAATATAATTTTTTACCTTTGCGGACTGAAAAGCGACAAATGGCCTAACTGCCTGACTCGTACACACGGTCTCTCCCCCTAACCCCTCCCCGTCTGACGGATATCTGAAAGAATTTACCTGAAAGAATATGTTGAAAAACCTCGTTATAGTAGAGTCTCCGGCAAAGGCCAAGACCATCGAAAAATTTCTCGGCAAGGACTTCAAGGTCATGTCGAGCTACGGTCATATCCGTGACCTGCGCAAAAAGGACATTAGCATAAAGGTAGATTCGGACTTTCAACCGATCTACGAGATTCCGGCAGATAAGAAAGCCCTCGTGGCCGAGTTGAAAAAAGCAGCCAAGGAGGCGGAGACCGTCTGGCTCGCATCTGATGAGGACCGCGAAGGGGAGGCTATCGCGTGGCATCTCTATGAAGTCCTTGACCTCAATCCGGAGAACACGAAGCGCATCGTATTCCACGAAATTACGAAAAACGCCATCCTCAACGCCATCGAACATCCGCGCGACATCGATCTCCATCTCGTCGATGCGCAGCAGGCACGCCGAGTGCTCGACCGACTTGTCGGCTTTGAGCTGTCGCCCGTCCTGTGGAAGAAAATCAAGCCCGCACTCTCGGCCGGACGAGTGCAGTCAGTGGCCGTGCGCCTGATTGTGGACCGCGAGAATGAGATAAACGCCTTCACATCCGAGCCGTATTACCGCGTCACCGCGCTGTTCAACATCCCCGGCGACGGTCAGCTCCGCGCCGAACTCAGCAAGCGTCTGCCCGACGAGGAGAGCGCACGTGAATTTCTCGACGCATGTAGAAAATCCATCTTCACTGTCAGCGACATCAGCGTCAAACCGCTCAAGAAATCGCCCGCGCCACCCTTCACAACCTCCACACTCCAGCAGGAGGCAGGCCGAAAGCTCGGCTTCACCGTGTCGCAGACCATGATGGTCGCACAGAAGCTCTACGAGGCCGGACACATCACATACATGCGTACCGACTCGCTCAACCTCTCGCAGCTCGCCATCAACTCCATTTCAAAACTTATCACTGACGAGCTCGGCGAGAAATACCTGAAAGTTCGCCGCTACCACACCAATTCCAAAGGTGCACAGGAAGCCCACGAGGCAATCCGCCCGACATATATCGACAAAGAGACCGTTGACGGCAGCGCGCAGGAGAAACGCCTCTACCGCCTCATCCGTCTGCGCACCATGGCCTCGCAGATGGCAGATGCCGAGCTTGAGAAAACCACCATAGACATCTCTCCGTCAGAACGCCCGGAACACTTTGTGGCCTCCGGCGAGGTCATAAAATTCGACGGTTTCCTCAGAGTGTATCTCGAAGGAAATGATGACGATGACAATGCCGAGACTGACGAAGGAATGCTCCCGCCTCTCAAAGTGGGCGAGACACTCACCGCTGAAAACGTGAATGCCACCGAACGCTTCACGCTCGCACCTCCACGCTACACCGAATCGTCGCTCGTCAAAAAGATGGAGGAACTCGGAATCGGACGCCCCTCGACCTACGCACCGACAATCTCCACCATCCAACACCGCGAATACATAGTCAAAGGAGAGAAGCCGGGCGAGAAAAGATCGTTCAAGATTCTCACGCTCAACAATGACGGGAAAATCACGTCAGCAACCAAGAGCGAGAACGTCGGGGCGGAGAAAGGGAAGCTCATCCCAACCGATACGGGCATAATTGTCAACGAATTTCTCACTGAACATTTCCCAGACATCCTCGACTACGATTTCACAGCCGACATGGAGCAGAAATTTGACCGCATAGCCGAGGGCGAGAGCAACTGGAACAATGAGATAGCCCGTTTCTACGGACTGTTCCACCCGGAAGTCGAGAAAGCCAACGGTCTGCGCACCGAACACAAGATCGGCGAGCGTCTGCTCGGCACCGATCCCGCAAGTGGAGAGCCTGTCTCGGTGAAGATCGGCCGTTTCGGTCCGATAGTCCAGATCGGTTCAGCCGATTCAAAGGAAAAACCGCGCTTCGCTTCTCTGCGCAAAGACCAGAGCGTGTTTGACATAAATCTTGCGGACGCACTCAAACTCTTTGAGCTGCCACGCGAGATCGGTGAGTTCGAGGGCAAGACCGTGACCGCCGCAATAGGTCGTTTCGGTCCTTACATACGCCACGACGGAAAGTTCGTCAGCATACCCAAAGACCTCTCCCCCACCTCAATCAGCCTTGAGGAAGCCGAGGAGCTTATCAAAGCTAAACGCGAGGCCGACAACAACAAGATTCTGAAAACCTTCGATGAGGACCCGGAAATCCATATACTCAACGGACGTTATGGAGTCTATATCGCCTACAACAAGAACAACTACAAGATACCCAAAACGATAGCAGATCCGATGAGTCTGACCATCGATGAAGTGCGACACATCATCGACGAGCAGGACAAGGCTCCGAAACGCACCGCAACACGCCGGACTTCCTCACGCACAAAGAAATCATAATCCACGAGCAAACATGGCTAAGAAACCATTCTCAACAAAACCCGGTGCGGAACGCAACAGCTTCAAGCCGGATGTCATAGAGACCTACGCGGTCACTGAGGGAGGTCAGTTGCTTGACTTCCTCATCAAATCCATGCCACACCGCAAGCGCACCTCCATCAAGAATCTTCTCAGCCACAATCAGATTGCCGTGAATGGCATTCCGGTCACCCAATTCGACACCACACTCAATCCGGGCGATGAAGTCAAGGCCAACCTCACCCGCGAGTTCAAGGTGTTCTACAACCGCAGGCTCAAACTCGTCTATGAGGATGACGACATAATCGTTGTCAACAAAGGCTATGGTCTACTCTCGATGGGTACCGACAAAATCAAGGACGGGACGGCTTACAGCATACTGCGCGAGTACTTGAAATGGAAAGACCCGCGCAACAAACTGTTCATAGTCCATCGCCTTGACCGCGACACTTCCGGACTGATGGTATTCGCAAAAAGTCAAGAGGCAAAGGAGCGTCTGCAACACAATTGGAACAACATGGTGCTTTCACGCACATATCTCGCCGTGGTCGAGGGGAAACCCGAGCCGGAGGAAGGTATCGTGAAAAGCTATCTCGCCGAAAACTCCAAGTTTGAAGTCTATTCAACCCAAAATCCGGAGGAAGGACAGCTCGCCATCACTCGCTACAAGACACTCAAGAGCCGCAACGGATATTCACTCATGGAGGTATCGCTCGATACGGGTCGTAAAAATCAGATACGCGTCCACATGAAGGACCTCGGACATCCGATTGCCGGTGACCGCCGGTATGGAGCAAAAAGCTCGCCGATTCACCGCATGGCACTCCACGCACAGACGCTCCGTTTCGTTCACCCCATGACCCGCAAAGACATGAACTTCACCACCCCCATCCCCGCCTCATTCGCAAAAATGGTCAGCATGTAAGGCTTATATGGAATGTCCATTACGTATTTTTGTCGATGTTTTATGGGTTAAAAGGCTGTCCGATTTTTCCCACACAAAATAACAAATATAAGGCATCCGGAGAAAGCCGATTTGTCCTCAGTGACAGAAAAAGTAAATCGGCTTGCTGCGCATGCCACATTATGAATCACTACCAACCGGGCATGACTACGCTGCGCTTCGTCATACCCGGCTACTTATAAATCAACATCCTGCGGATGTTCTATGCAGGTAATATTGTGCTCATTTAATCTTATTTCGTCACCTACCTGAATAAATGTATATTTCTTAGATTCCATTTCAACAATTCCACTTCCATCCTCCGGGGCATACATTGAAACTACCATGACATCTTTCATCTGTCTTCCATTGACATCCGTTATAAATTCTCCTAAGGAATTTACAAATGAGCAGATTGAATCATTATATTCATCAGGAAAATGACAGTCTTCTGAATCATTCCGCAATAATAGGTATACGTCAGGCAAAATTTGGATTATCTTTGCATAATCAAATATCACGACAAGCTTACCATTCGGATTAAACGCCCCCCATCTTCCATCTATATTTTTGAAAATAACAAGTTTAGAATCCGCTTTAAAGTGTACATCAGTAAAAGCGGGATTAACTATGAACCGGGAATCTTCATCAATTATACCATAAAGACCAGCCTCTGCTTTTACGACGATAGCATTATTATCATATAGATAGATATCAGAATATATCATAGGAATCTTCATGCCATCGAAAATGTTAAATATCCCACAACGTCCTCCTTCCAGCTTGTAGGAAATCAAGTCATGTATACCACAATGGCTCGTCCCGTCAGTATAAAAACTAAACCAGGCTCTCATTTCCTTAAACATCATGAATTTTTTTGCCGGGCAACGATATAATAGCTCTGGATCTGGATAATTCATTAAGATTGGATCATCGTGCTGACCTCTCAGTAATAACAGAGCATAACCGCCAGTCATTATTCTGGCATTCCCTTTGTCATTAAATTTATCAATAAAAGAAATCTTTTCGGAAAAAGCATGGATTATCCTCCCACTGACAGTATCATACAATCCAAATTTAAGATTTTCATTCTCAAGAATAAATTTATCATCCTCATTGTTGTCATCATATTTAAGAGGAAAAATTATATCTTCAATAAATCTTTGTATATAGCTAAAATCACGTTTAGATAAAAAGCATCGATCAATGTCTTCCATCAAATCATTATTGACATCAACATAGAAACCAATATTTTTTATAAGTTCTATATTTTCTGTGACTTTATCCATTTCATCTTTGAATCGGGTCTTTATCAAAATCTCAGAGTCATCTTCAACATGATATTCCGATTCAAACATAAAATTATTATTTTGTGAAGCAACTATCTTTATGTCATAATCGCCACGTCTTACAACATGCTTATAATATGAGTTCGAGCTTAAATGGGCAACATGCTCTCCGTCCACATATATTTCAACCTCGGTATCAGACCAAAATTTTAGTAAGGAAGACATATAAAATTAGTATCGCTGGTTATATGGTTTCTATATTCTATGAGGAATATAATACCTCAGTATATCTTGAAATTAATAGGAGCCTGGGCTATTATAGAACAACCAAGAGATTGCATCAACAGAAACAAGACTCAGACTTGCATGTTTCGCTACACCGGCATCCGAAACAGGCACGTCTACCATTCCGTCACCCGGGCATTACATGGCAAAGGTAAGTATCTTTTTCGGTTTTGTCAAACACGTGACGACTAAGAGTTATCACTTGGAGCAATTTTCGTTTACTTCCCCTATTTGTAAATATTTACACTCCAACGCCAAAAACAAGCTGCTGGATGGCTCTAAACTCGTGATTTTTCGCTACCTTTGCATTTACCATGAAGTTCAGTCAGATTCCAGCACACGAGAATGTCAAGCGTCAGTTGCGCGAGATGGTCGCTGACCGCCGCATACCGCATGCCATCCTTCTCCACGGTCCTTCGGGGATAGGGAAGTTTATGCTTGCACGGACGTTTTCACAATATATCCATTGCCAGTCACCGACACCCGACGGCGAGCCATGCGGGGTGTGTCCGTCATGCCGCCAGCATGAATCGTTCAACCATGTCGATAGCCTCTACGTGTTTCCGGTTGTCAAGACCGACAAGCTCAAAGCACCCGTCTCAGATGACTACATGTCGGAGTTCAAGGAGTTTGTCAATGCAAGCCCATTCATGGACTTTGACCGCTGGACCGGATATTTCGACAAGAAAAACGCCCAGCCTGCAATCTATGTCAGCGAAAGCGATGCCCTTGAGCAGCGACTGTCAGTCACCACGACGGTCTCCCGCTACAAGACGGTGATCATCTGGCTTCCTGAGAAAATGAACGAACAGACGGCAAACAAACTCCTCAAACTCATCGAGGAACCGTTTGCCGACACGATCTTCATCCTCGTCTCAGACAATGCCTCGGCCATACTTCCGACCATCTATTCCCGCTGCCGCCCGATAGAGCTGAAACGCCTCAGCGATGACACCATAGCCGACTATCTGACATCACACCTATCAATTGATCCCCAGGACGCACTTTCAATCGCCCACATAGCCGCCGGTGACATCAACACGGCTCTCAGGAGCATGGACGCGACCAGTGTCAGCCGCATGTTTTTCGACTACTTCGTGCGACTCATGCGCCTTGCCTACCAACGTGATGTCAAAGGCCTGAAAGAGTGGAGCAATGAGATTGCCGCACTCGGACGCGAACAGGAAATCAAATTCTATGACTATGCCCGCAGGCTCATCCGCGAGAATTTCGTCTATAACTTCCACCTCCCGCAACTCCTCTACCTCAACCGTGACGAATCGACATTCAGCAAGAACTTCGCCCGATTCATCACCGAGAACAATGCAGAGAAAATCATGTCGGAAATGGATCGGGCAGCCGTTGACATTGCCGGGAATGCCAACGGTAAGATTGTCAACTTCGATTTCGCAATCAAAATGATTATCCTAATCAAAAATTTTTGAGACAGTTTCCACTCCCGTAACATAGCATAACGTAACGGGAGAGGGTTCTCACACTCAGAAGCCATCCATGACCCCATTCCTTCAACAAGTCGCCTCAGCCTACGTCCGCAACGAACTCTTTAAGCTCGCTGACTATTGTTTCGTGTTCCCCAATAAGCGAAGCGGTGTCTTCTTCCGCCACTATCTCGCTGCCGAGGCCGGAGATCAACCATTCATAATGCCCGAGATTGGCACCATCGCTGAGGTGACCGGACGCTTCTCGGCCTTGACCGAAGCCCCGCGTCTCGACCAGCTTTTCATACTTTACAACGAGTATCGCAATCTCAGCGAGGATGTGGTCGATTTCGACCAATTCATCTTCTGGGGCGAAATGTTGCTCAATGATTTCAATGATGTCAACCTATATCTCGTCGATCCCCACAAATTGTTTGTCAATCTGAAACGTTTCAGGGAGATAAGCTCCAACTATCTTACTGACGAGCAGATTGAGATCATCAACCGATACTGGGGCGAACGCTTCGTCCACACAAGCCCCGACGAATTCTGGAATCACCTCCATTCCGACGGGCCAACATCGCTGGAAGATAAATTCCTGAAACTTTGGGAAGTACTCGATGTGCTATTCGAGCGTTTCAACAAGCGGCTGCTCGACAACGGCATGGCCACACGCGGAATGTTTGCCCGCAACGCGGTCAACTACCTGAGCCGGGGCGAGGATGTGCGCCTCCCATACCGCCGTTATATCTTCGTTGGATTCAACGTGCTGACATTCGCCGAGATAAAGATTTTCAGCAATCTGCTTGCCCGTGGAGTCGCCGACTTCTACTGGGACATGGCCTCGCCGACATTCAAGGACGATGACAATCGGGCATCATTCTTCATGAGACGCAATGTCGAATGTTTCCCCTCGCGCTATGACCTCAAGGCAATGTTTCCGGAGGAGAAATCATTTCCCGACATCCACATCACCGGAGTTCCCACCGCTTTCGGTCAGACAAAAGCAGCGGGAAAACAGCTCGAAGACTGGATTGCCGATGGCACGATAGCCAGACCCGACAATGCCATTGACACAGCGGTCGTGCTTCCCGATGAGTCGCTTTTCATCCCCATGATCCATGCAGTCCCCACTGAAATTACGGCTCTCAACGTCACCATGGGATTTCCTCTGAAAAGCACATCCATATCATCACTGATGTCGGCAATCGTGGCAATGCACCTGCGCTCCTCCCGCTCCCACGACGAATGGAGTTTCTTCTACGAGGACATCCGCGCAGTGGTCACCCACCCGCTTCTGCAGGCGATGGATCCGGAAGGATGCGACAAACTTCTGCGTCTGATGCTCGAAAGGAGGCTCTACATGGTGCCGGTGTCAAAAATCACCGGGACCGCCCCCGCGTTCACCTCCATCTTCACCCCCGTGCGTGACACCAACGGAGTGGAGGAGGTGCACAGATATTTTCTCAATATGATAGAGTGGCTTCACGCCTACACGTCAACCCGCAGCGATCTCCGCATAGAAAACTATTTCCTTGACACCTACCTTGTCGAGCTTGAAAATCTGCGGGCTGCTTGTCAGCGGTGGAAAATCACAATGCGCGACCGGACCTTCATCGAACTTCTCCAGCGCACCATCTCATCGGTCAGCGTGCGCTTCACGGGCGAACCGCTCGCCGGACTGCAGGTGATGGGTGTGCTTGAGACACGCGCCCTTGATTTCGACAACCTGATAATGCTCTCGATGAATGAACACGTGTTCCCACACAAGCAATACACCCGCTCATTCATCCCCGACACCCTGCGCAGAAGCTACGGCATGGCCACAACCGAGCTTCAGGAATCAATATTCGCCTACTCGTTCTACCGCCTCATCTCCCGGGCATCAAAGGTCAGACTTTTTTACGATGCGCGCACATTGAGCGGAAAGAACAGCGAAATCTCCCGCTACATAGCCCAACTTCTCTACCTCTTTCCCGAATGTCACATCACCCACGATCTCGCATCATTCACCACCCGCCCGATTGACGAGGAGACAATCTCGATTGAAAAGACTCCCGAAATAATGGAAAAAATGCGGGAGTTCACACCTCCGGGTCGCAGGACACTGTCAGCGACAGCAATCAACGACTACATCAACTGCCCTCTCTCGTTCTACCTAAAGCGCATCTGCCGTCTCGACCTTGACGAAGACGTGATGGACTACATGGATTCCGGCACCTACGGCAACATCCTCCATGAAGTGGCCGAAAAGCTCTACAAAGAGCTTCGCGGAGACCGCCATGAAGTAAAGATCACCGGCGAGATACTCGATATGTTCATCAAAGACGAGGTCAGGATTGACACCCTCATCACCGAACTCATCAATGAGAAATACAACCGTCTCCCGCCCGGCGACCATACGCCACTCGTGGGTGAGAGTCTCGTGCTGGGTAAAGTCATGAAACACTTCCTGACACTTATGTTCCGCAAGGAGAAGGAGATAGCTCCATTTGATTTCATCGACGGCGAGCACAAGGTGCAGGGGACAATGAAGATTTCAGATGACCTCACAATCAACATCCTCCAATACATTGACCGCATCGACCGGGTGTATCCCGGAGGGCGTTACGGTGAGGGTCTCGGCGTGCTGAGAATCGTGGACTACAAGACAGGCTCCGACAAAACCGATTTTTCGGACATCGACGAGCTTTTCAACCCTGCGATCGACCACCGGCGCAAGGCAATACTTCAACTGATGTTCTACTGCAACGCCTATGCAGGAAAAATCCATCACTCCGGTGCGATAATGCCTCAGATATATTCATTCCGCACCATGTCAACAAACGGTCTCAAACCGCTGAGATATAAAAAAGAGGATTTCATTGACTACCGTGCAATCAACGAGCCGTTCCTTGAACGTTTCCGCCAAACGGTCAGCAATATGTTCGACCCGTCCATCCCGTTCACACAGGCCGTCGATGACTCGGCATGTAAGTTCTGCGGATTCAAACCAATATGCCGTAAACACTGATGAAGCTCTACGTCCACATCCCCTTCTGCCACTCGAAATGCGCATATTGCGACTTCTATTCCACTCCTCGCGTTGAGTGGGCTGAGCGTTTTGTCGATGCGGTCATCAACGAGTGGCTCGAACGCTCACGCGGACTCGACGAGCCGATTGACACCCTCTATCTCGGCGGAGGGACACCCTCATCCCTCTCCCCGCGACTCCTCAGCCGACTGCTTGACGCGCTCCCCGTAGACGGGTCAGATCTCCTTGAGGCAACGATAGAGGCCAATCCCGAGGATGTGACCGACACATGGACCCGGTTCATCGCCGAGGACACACCCTTCCGGCGCGTCAGCATGGGAATCCAGTCATTTGCCGACGAGGAACTTCATACCATCGGTCGCCGACACTCCGCAGCCGATGCCATCAACTCATTCGAAACCCTCCGGCGCAATGGCATCGCAAACGTCAGTTGCGACCTCATCTACGGACTTCCGGGACAGGACATGGAATCATGGAGTCAATCGCTCTCAACGCTCCTCACCCTGCGCCCCGAACATATCTCCGCCTATCTGCTCTCCTACGAGCAAGGCACACGCCTATATGCCATGCGTGAACGCGGGAAAGTCCATGAGGCGGATGATACACTGGTCGAAACCATGTACAATCATTTGTGTGAAGCCACATCAAAGGCCGGATATGACCACTATGAGATCTCAAATTTCGCACTTCCGGGTAAAAAAGCCATCCACAACTCATCATACTGGGACGGCTCGCCCTACATCGGTCTCGGTCCGGGCGCACATTCATGGGACGGTCTCCGGCGTTCATTCAACCCGTCGAATCTGAAGGACTATATCACCCGCAACGGCAGCGGCGTCGCCGTCATCGAGGACGAGACCATCGACAACCGCTTCAACGACATGCTGATCACCCGTCTGAGAACCACCCGTGGAATCTCGGCCACCGAAATCCTCCGCACATTCGGGGCTGACATTGCCGCAACTTTTGAGAAGCAGGCAAACCGCCTCGCCAGTCAAGGACTGATGTCCACCGGCGACGACGGACGCTACACCATCACTGAATCGCACTGGCTCACATCAAACTCCATCCTCCTCGAACTCATCCGCGTCTGAACAAGTAAACATAAAATCTCAATAATCATGAAATCAGTCAAATCAATCTTGCTTCTGCTCATCCTCTTGATGAATGTCCCTGTAATCCGTTCCATCAACCCCACATTGATAGGCCGCAGAGGCTGCGGCTTTGCCGTGGAGAACACCGCCGAGGCATATCGCGAGGGTGCGAGACGCGGCTACAAGATGATGGAGGCACACGTGCGCCTCACTGCCGACTCAGTGTTTGTCACCTCCCACGACGGGAAGACCGACCGCCTTGGCGGAAAGATGAAAATCGCAGGCTCAACCCTCGCCGACCTGCGTTCCGAACGCTACACACAGCAGCGCGACAGCGCGACATACCAAGGCTCGACCATCTGCACCGTGGCTGACTTTCTCGACATCTGCAAGGAATCGGACATCAACCCGCTCCTCCATCTAAAGACCATCACAAAGGACACAAAGGACTGCGGATTCCTGTCAGATCTCGTGAAACTCATCGCCGAGAAGGGCATGACCGCCAAATGCACACTGCTGACATCCGAACCCGACTACATTGACTATCTCATGGAGCAGCACCCCGACGTCCGGCTTCAATTCCAGGCCGATACGAAGTGGCAGGAACGTTTCGACTGGTCATGTTCACGGAAGCTCGACGTGCAGATCCGCGCCGATCTCGTCGATGCCGACTGCGTCAAGCGTTACCATGACGCAGGTGTGAAGGTCAACATCTGGACCGTCAACACTCCCGATGACCTCAGCCGCTATGCCGACATGGGCGTTGACTACATCGTGACCGACTATCTCCCAGCCCGATGAACAGACGGCAACCGCCGGTTTGACAATATTTAACCTCGTGAGTGACGATTATTCCTTGCGTTATAACTAATTTTGTACTCCAAAAATTCGGATACGCAAATACACACACTAACTTATAGGTCACGCATAAAGTATTTGTGCATGACCTATAAATACGAGATAATAGCTATGGCACTTTTCAGTTTCCTGTCAAAAAAGAGCGAGCCGGTCAAATTTCCCTTCAAAACCGACATCCATTGCCACATTGTCCCGGGAGTTGACGATGGCTCACCAAACGTCGAAACCTCCGTCGAGTTGGTAAGACGCATGAACAACTGGGGTATCGAGCGCATAATCGCAACCCCCCACATCACTGAGGTGACATTCGAGAACACCCCCGACATCCTTGACCCTGCCCTCCACGAACTTCAGGATTCCCTTGCATCAACCGGTCTCGGCATAGATCTCAGCCGTGCTTCCGAAAACCGCATCGATGATTTCTTTCTTTCACAGCTCGAAAAAGGGCAGATAACCACCTACCCCAACAATTATATCCTCGTTGAGAACTCTTTCATCCAGGAACCCTGGCAACTTGACCAAATCCTGTTTGACCTCAAGATCAAGGGCTACCGTCCCATTCTCGCACATCCCGAACGCTACTACTATTACTTCGACGCACACCCCGAACGCTATGACGAGCTTCACCGCGCGGGGACACTGTTTCAGGTAAATGTGCTGTCGCTTGCCGGTGCCTATTCAAAAAAAGAGAAGCGTACAGCCGAAATGCTCATCGAGAAAGGCTATGTGGACTTCCTCGGTACCGACCTCCACAACTTCCGTCATGCCGATGTCATCGACGCATATCTCACCACCAAAGATGCGCGCCGCCACTTCGCCGCCCTCGAAGGCAAAATCTTCAATGACAAAGTATTCGCATAGTTATTCTGAAAAGGGTACAGAAGTCACGCCTGACAAGGGTACACGCCTGACAAGGGTACAAAAGGACAAGAGGGACAAAAGTAACAAAATTTATTTTTCGTCATCCGTCGAAATTCAAAGGTACAGAAATTCAAAAATAACAGAAATAACATAAATATTCCCGGTTGCTTGGACATACTCCCAAAAAACTGAAAACAAATATGTTATTTCTGTTATTTTTGAATTTCTGTACCCTTGTCAGTCATCGCCTGATTACTGAAGGCCAAAAAACTTTGTTACTTTTGTCCCTCTTGTCCTTCTGTACCCTTCTCAGGCGTGTCGTCAGCGTTGTCTGAGAGCTTGAATGACACCGGGAGCGTATACCAGACTGCCACTGGTTTCCCATCCATCTCACCCGGAGTGAATTTCGGCAGAGACTTGACCACTCGGATTGACTCCTCATCAAGCGCAGGATCGACACTGCGGACAATCTTCACATCGCCGACCTCACCGTCAGCACCCACAACGAATCTCACGACGACAACACCCTGCTTCCCATCCTTGATTGCCGACTCAGGAAAGCGGACATTCTGCATGATATACATCAGCAACTCCTTGTCTCCACCGGGAAACTGAGGCTTCTTTTCAACCACACTATACACTTTGTCGGGTGTATCATCCATCGCCGCAGGCTGCTCCACCGGGGCCGGAGCGGCCTCTTGCACGGCTTCTGATTTTTCACTACCTTTGTCCTCACGGAGCGCATCCGACTCCACAACATTAACCGGCTGCACTTCGGCAACCGCGTCAGCCTGAGGCGCAAGCTCAGCCACAGCGTCACTGCTCACCGTCACCTCGGGAATCTCCCTGTCGGTGAACCGCGCCGAGGCCACGTCGCTCATGACTGCAGCGACAGCGTCGAGGTTAGTTACTGCGAGTGCCGCACCTAATGCCGGCACCAATGCCAGGGCGCGCATACGCCGCCCAGCTGATGACTTTTGATTGTACATCATAGTTATACGTTTTTTAAGTTTACTGTGATTCAGGCTGTTGGCAAGTGACGGGAATCTCGCGCCAACAGCCTTCCTTATTAATAGCATTTGATAGTCTCTCATGCAGACACCCGAGGCAATGACCGCGCTGTCCGCCTGATACTCATGGACAGTCTTCAGCTCCTCGCGCATGAGCCACGCAGCAGGATTGTACCACTCCACCACGCCCACCACCTGAGCCAAGAGAAGATCCACCCAATGTCCGAGTCCGAGATGACGAAGCTCATGAGTGAGAATCATCTCACCGGCCTCATCCCAATCCCGACGGTTCATCACCACATAGCGACACCAACTGAAGGGCGCAATCCCCTCATCGGCCGTCACTACCACCACCTTACTATTATAGGTGGCCACGCGCTCACCGTCGGCAATCACTTTCCGCAAGCGCAGCCCCACCAACAGCGTGTGGGCCAGCACCACGGCCATCCCTGTGAGATAGACCCACAGAAGCAACGTCAACCACACGGGTTGACCCGAATCGCCTGCTGGATCAGCCACTCCGAGAATGACGGGAAGCTCAGCCACCACCTCGACAGCCCCCGATGCTCCCTCTCCCGCAAACTTTGCGGCAAGCACAGTGACAGGGAGAGCCGACAACGACACCCCATATATGCCCCAAAGAGCCACACGGTTGAGACAGTGCTGATTCTCACCGGCCATAACCCACTTGTAGGCGAGATACAGCAACGCCAGCACTATCGAGCTGTAAAGCGAATATGACAATAAAGTTCCCATGATTGCTATTCTTCAATTAAATTAAAGAAACCGCAAATCAATCCACTATGCAGAGGGTTTTGGCAATGTCCT
>JAMPHF010000002.1:782032-873439 GCA_023663525.1 Bacteroides sp. | reverse complement strand
AGGACATTGCCAAAACCCTCTGCATAGTGGATTGATTTGCGGTTTCTTTAATTTATGAAAACCCAATCAGTCCTCAGTCGTATGAAAATCCAATCAGTCCTCAGTCGGAGTCGCTGAGTCGGGGATTTCGACTTGGATGAGGTCGAGACGGGTGGCACTGCGTGCCATGATTGTGAACGTTATGCCGTCAATCTCTATTTTCTCACCCTGTGCAGGGAGTGAGCCGGTCTCGTGAATGATGTATCCGGCCAAAGTCTGATATTCGTCATCTTCGGGGATGTCGAGACGGAAGTCGTCACGCAAGGTGCGTACTTCAATTCTGCCGGAAAATTCAAACACGCCGGGGGTTATTTCCTTTGCCGTCAATCCATTTTTGTCATGCTCATCCTGAATATCGCCAAAAATCTCCTCAACGAGATCTTCGAGGGTGACGAGACCGGCTGTCCCGCCAAATTCGTCCACGACGAGTGCCATCGAGCGTTTCTCGCTCAGAAGCCGCCTCATCATGGTGTTTGCGAGAAGGGTTTCGGGAGCGTAAAGCACTTCCTTGATGTGTTCCTTCCAGTCACACTGCGGGTCGAAAAGTTCTGACACATGCACATAGCCGATGACGTTGTCAATATCTTCCTTGTAGACAAGAATCTTGCTTCGGCCGGACGATGTGAACAGGTCTGAAAGCTCACTGCGCGTCGTAGTGTCAATGTCAACCCCGACAAGCTCATTACGCGGAGCCATGCAATCGCGGAGCTGGGTCGTGGAGAAGTCGAGCGCGTTGTGAAATATCTTAACCTCGTTTTCCACCTCGACTTTCTGAGGATTCTCAAGGTCATCAATCTTAGTTTCAAGATAGTCGTTCAGCTCATTGATTGACAGGACACCGAGCCGCGTATCCTCCGCCTTGACCCCGGCAATCTTCATCAGCATTTTTGACAGCCATGAAGTGAACCATGAGACAGGATAGAGGATAATGTAGAAAAAGTAGACCGGCAGGGCAGCAATTTTCAGAGATGTATTCGGATTGATTCTGAACACTGATTTCGGCAGGAACTCACCCATGAAAAGGATGACAAGGGTCGATATGATAGTCTGAAGCAGGAGAATGACCGCCTGATTGGACGATATGTGGGCTTCTATCCACGGTTCGAGCAGCGCGGCTGCCCCCATGCCATAGACCACAAGCATGATATTGTTGCCGACGAGGATGGTCGAAATAAAGAAATCGGTGTGAGAATAATAACGACCTATGATGCGGTTTATCAAGCCGCCACGGTTGGTGTCAAGACCGACCCTGACACGATCGGCCGATATGTATGCGATCTCTACGCCTGAGAACAGAGCCGAGAAGCATAGCGATACAATCGCTAATATGATCCATGCAGTGAGTGTCATTCCTTTAGTTCTGTGTGTTTATACTGTCATTGTCAACTTCGTCCGAATCAGATTCACCGCCATCATCATCGTTTGCTGCGCCTCGGTCGTCACTTCTGAATGCGTTTGCCGGGAATATGCCGGATACGTTGCGGATTGTGTAGCGGGTGAGCTGCTCGTTCGAGTCAAATCCATATCCTTCAAGCACTTTGTCGGGGCGTTCGATATGAATGAATGAATCGGAATATAATTTATGTTGGCGTTGATCCCAAAATAGCTGATTAGTCAGAAATTTCTCGTTCATCACATTCGTGATGTTCACATTTCCGTCAAGCCGCCATATCTGCTTATTTTTGAAATAGACAGCCGAGTCAGCCACGACGGTTGCCTCCTTACGGAAGAAGTTGTCATACTTGTCAAGATTCAACCCTTCGGGGAAATCCCAGTAAGGCTCGTCCACTTCATCATAGACATACCATATCGGGGTGACGATGCGGAAACGCGTCACGCCGGAGTCCGAAATGAGGGTCTCGACATTGCGGGTCAGCATTGTCGGGGTCCGCGAGACATCGACATCACCCATGCCGACAGGATTGCTCTCCTTGCATCCCGAGAAAATTCCGGCAGCCACGGACACAGTCACAGCTATGGCAAAAGTCGGCAGCAGGCGCATTGAGTGGAGTGAACGTGAACCCATCATCGGTCAGTTTTACTGTATGCAGGGCGCGGACATCAACGGAGTTTATGCTTGAAGAACCACATCTCATTGAAGTTGATTCCAAGCGTCACGTTGAAATATCTTTCCTTCAGGAGCGGATCGGGAGTGGCTTTGCGTTCGCTGTATTCAAAGCCGAGATTGATGATTGTCTTTGTGCCGGCAGCCGGAAAACCGAAACCGCACGAAACTCCGTAGTCACGCACATGGTTGCCCTCGACCATCATGTAGTCGCGGTTGAAGAATCCACCGGCACGGTAAGTCATGCGCCGGAAATAGCCCGCACGTGGATCGGGAGTGTAGCTCACGCCCGCGCCAATGCGCCAACGGTTGTCAAATTTTGTGGCGGTGAAATTTTCAATCTGCTCATATTTGACGTCAGCCCAGTTCTGATATGTGAAATCGACCTCTGCCTGAAGTCGCTCATTCCAGTCATAGCTCAGACCAATGCCCCATGTGTCGGGTAATGAGAACTTGTTGTGGAGTCTGACAATGCCGGGGGCAATCGTGTCGGGGGTGGAACCCGTGTCATGATACTTCAGCATGTAGGTCTTTCCAAGCAATGACTTGCCGGGGGAATAAATGACACCGAGTGTCATGGAATTTTTGCGTGAAATCTTATATGTGTATTGCAGACCGAACTGGAAGTGATAGTCCCTCACCTCCATGACCTGCTCAAACAGCGATTGGGTACTTGAACCATATTGGCTTGCAAACACATCGTTGTTGATATTACCGAAAAGATAGCTGATGTTGGCGCCTACCGACAGATTCTTGATCGGCATGACGGCCGCACCGACATAGAGCTGATTGAGACCGCCGGTGCCCTGGTGGGTCGTGTAGCCGTTGGAAATGGTCGAGCCGAATGAATAGCCTACGGAGGAGTATGGCACGAGTCCCGCGCTCACACCGACAATCTTCGACACCGGGAACTGCATGGTGATGTAGTCAAGACCGCCACCCCAGTCATGGCTCTTGCCGGAAGCATCCTCCCGCCAGAACATCGACATGTCAACACCCATGTCGAAAAGGAATGTCAGCGAGTCCATTCCCGCATAGGCGGCAGGGTTCATAGCGTTGATCTGACGGCCGGAGCGCATCGCATAGCCGACACCTCCCATCTGACGCTGGGTTGACGTGGCGTTATCACGAAGTATGCCGTAGCCGAATTTGGAATACGGACTGGTTGTATTCTGGGCCGTAAGACCGACTGCACCTGTGGCAGCAATGACGGCGAGGATGAGAAGTGTCTTAATTTTCATTATATAGCAAAATTCTGTTTAAGCCTTTGCTGCACAGATGTTCATCGACATGGACATCGAAATCGCAAAGGTTGGCGAGATGATGGCCGCAGCCACCGCCAAGCACGACTATCGTGTCCTTGGGCAGACGGCTGCGATAATATCCGATGGAAGCGACCACGCTGTAGACCACGCCGAGAGTTATCGCCTCAGCCGTGTCGCGGCCGAGAAGGCTGTCATGCAGGTCACTCATGTTTTCAGGGAAGGGAATCAGCGGGAGGCGCGCGGTGAATTGATTGAGGGCTTTCAGCTCCATCGTTATCCCCGGAGCGATGTTGCCTCCCCGGAACACTCCCGAGGCATCAACGTAGTCGTATGTGACGGCCGTACCGGCATCAACCACAAGGATGTCATGACCCTTGAAGTCACTCCATGCACCAACGGCGGCCGCCACACGGTCACATCCGAGAGTCGTCGGGGTGGCATAGTCAATCTTGATGGGCAGCGGAGTGGAAGTGTTCAGTCGGTAGACACACCGGGCAAGATGGCTCAGCTTGTTTATGACCGGACCATTGTTTTGAACAACAGAACAATATATCGCTCCTGAGAGCGGACGGCCGGCGACGAAACTCTCGACGGATGCGGGTGTGAGCCGAGCCTCGACGACTGAGTCAACGAGGTTCATGTCATCCCACAGCGATATTTTCGCCTCGGAATTGCCCTGATCAATGGTTATATAATGTGCCATTACTGATTATTTGGGGCAAAATTACTCAAATTATAGCAATATATCGTTCTAAGTGATGATAAAAAATAATGATATGGAGTTTGTTTTTAAACAACCTTTCATTCAAGGACACGTTCTGACACTCATTTCACTTTCTGCCGAGGTATCATTATGGAGGTGTAGAGGGTGAGGAAGCCTCCGGCAAGAGTGAACGCGATCCAATCCTTGCCTCCTGCCGACGGGAGAAACATGAAGACAGCTCCGGCCATGAATATCAGAGCTGTCCATACTTCCATATGGAGCAAGCGGCGCAGACGCAGCGGCGCGTCCTTGACTCTCGGAGCGACGAGGCGACCGATGAACAGGATGACTGCCCCGGCTGCATAGACATAGCGTGTCCAGCCGTAAGCGACATGTATAAGTGGGAGGAACGCTGCTGTCATTATGGCCAGCAGACCGACTGTGGTCATGACAAGCGAAAGCGTTTCGCGGCTATTATTTGCTTTTTCATTCATAGATGTAGACATCTTCATCCGGGTGCTGCATGTGGTACTGCTCGCGCACTATCCGCTCCATTGTTTCCTTGTCGGTGTCGAGCGAATGGTTGAGGCTGCGGTAATATTCAAGTGTGTCCGTGGCCTCGGAGATCGCTGCTTCGAGTTCGGCGATGCGTCTCTCCTGCTCGACTGTGCGCAAGAGGGAGTTTTCGTTGACAAACAGCACCAGCACTGTCACAACCACCGCTGCAAGCAGGGTGAAGGACAAATAGCGTTTGCACCAAGCATAAAAATTATTCATATTCACCTGAAATTTGAGGATAAGAGAGAAAAGTCACGTGACATCATCGAGAGCTTATGAAAGAATCACGGTCAGCAGGAAGCCACATGAATATATGAACATAAGGACTGCCGTCATGCCGAGCATGGGGTTGAGCGCGGCACCGTCAAGGCGGGTCAACCGGAAGCACAGAAACAGATGGCCGATAAGATACAGTGCCGGAACGAACCACCACACCTGACTCGATGCGAGCCATTCGGGAATCGTCAGCATGAGGGCAAGGAGACCATTGGCACAGTATATTGCCGCCATTGCTTTGCGACCCAGGCGAACAGCCAAAGTCCGTTTTCCGACAGCCCGGTCATCATCTATGTCACGATAATTGTTGACTATCAGTACATTCGCGCCCATCAGACCAATCCCGACTGAAGCGGCTACAAGCCAGCCGCTCCAAAAGCCTCCCATCAGGACATAAGTGAGGCAGACGGGGATTACACCGAAAAAGCAGACCACGGCTATCTCGCCAAGTCCGTGGTGCGACAGCGGATATGGCCCTGCGCTGTAAGCGATGACACCGAGAGCGGTCAGCAAACCGACTGCAAACATCCACCACTGACCGTAGACAGCCACAAGGACACAGCCGACCAGACACGCCGTTGCGAGAGTCGCGTAGGTGGCGCATTTCATGGATTGAGGTGTGAGGTCTCCTTCGGTCACGCCGCGACGGGGGCCTTCACGGCCTACGCGGTCGAAACCACGCTTATAGTCGTAGTATTCGTTAGCGAAATTTGATGCTATCTGAGCCAAGAGCGCAAAGACGAGGCAGAGGATGGCCGGACAGAGTTCAAAATGCCATGTGGACAATCCGAGACCGACTGCGTAGACTACCCCGGCAAGCGATACCGGGAGTGTGCGCAGCCTCATTGCCTCAATCCAACATGACACCTTGCTCCTACTCATTTCATTCGCCGATTATTCAGTGTTTTGTCAGTCCTGTGCGAACAGTTCGTCATATTTCTTCGCGATGCTCTTTGCGATGGATTCCATTTCGGGCGAGGGTAATTGAGCCTTGTTGTGGAAGTCCATGTCGGCCTCGGAGTTGATAGGAATCAGATGGATGTGGGTGTGAGGCACTTCCAGACCGATGACAGCCACACCGACGCGCTTGCAGGGGATGGCGGCCTCAATGGCCTTGGCCACTCGCTTGGCAAAAAGTGTGAGAGCGGTGTAGTCCTCATCCGACATGTCGAAGATGTAATCATTCTCCTTGCGCGGAATCACGAGCACATGGCCCGGTGCGACAGGATTAATGTCGAGAAAAGCATAGTGACGGTCATCGGCAGCCACACGATATGACGGGATTTCACCGGCTGCGATTTTGCTGAATATTGTTGCCATAGTGAAGAATAATTATCCGATTCTCCGGTTCAGATTATCAATAATTTCAGAAATTCCGGACTATCAATAATTGATTTCGACAATCTCAAATTTCATAAGTCCTGCCGGTACCTTGATCTCGACAATCTCGCCGAGCTTATGTCCGAGGAGACCCTGCGCGATGGGGGTGCTGGAGCCGATTTTCTTCTCCTTGAGGTTAGCCTCAGAGTCAGCGACAATGGTATATTCCATCATCATTCCGTTTGCGACATTTTTGATTTTGACGCGGTTGAGGATCTGCACCTCCTCGTTGTTGAGCTTGCTTTCGTCAATGATGCGAGAGTTTGCCACGAGATCCTTGAGCTGTGCAATCTTCATTTCGAGCATTCCCTGTGCCTCCTTGGCTGCGTCATACTCTGAATTTTCCGAGAGGTCACCCTTGTCGCGTGCCTCCGCGATAGCTGCTGATATGCGAGGACGTTCCACTGATTCGAGGAACGCGATTTCTTCCATTTTTTTCTTATAACCGTCCTTGGTCATGTAAGTTATAGCCATGGTTGTGTAAACGTTTTGAGTTTATTTGTTTGAATGGTTTGATTTTACGTAGTCTGACAATGCTTCCCGCTCCGGGAAGCATTGATGTGAGGATGGATGATGAATTTCATCGGGGAGACAGTTAAAAAATAAGGAATCCCGAGGCTTATGGCTACGAGACCCTAACGGATTCTGTTGACATTCAACTGTCTTTTCAAATATTGTAACGAAAGTCAATCCCTTTCGGATGACCTTTGCAAAGGTAGTCACAATAATTCAAACGCCCAACCGTAAATGCTCCATTTAACATAAATTGACTTAGCGACCGATGCAAAAGGCCGCGTCTCACAGATGTTTGGGAGCGAATGGGGGCTGATGGGGATGACAAGGGGCATACTTTGCGGATGTCCCGAAAAATATGCCCCTTGCTCTGAATTTCTTTAAGCCGACGGCGGTTATTTGATTTTCACCTTGACGGGATTCTTTTTCAGTTCCTCCCATTCGCGAAGGTGCTTGAACCAATCTGCTGCCGAATGAGGTGAGGCCGATTCGCGCACTGCGCCGGAAGTGAAGCTGTATCTGATCACACCGGAGCTGTCGGGCTTCAATATGGTGAGATAATTGACATCATCTTCCTTGACGCCTTTGAGATTGTCAGCAGGCACCCAAATGCCGAGTCCTACGGTGTCGCTTATGTCGGCCATGTTTTTGTCGGGGACATTTGTGCCCCAACTTCCGGCAAGTCCGTCGGGCGAGACGAATCCTTCATTGTCAATGGCGAGTTTCTGCACGCCGGTGCAGAATGTCGAGTTGGCTGATGTGTCGCTGAGCTTGATTTCCACATCGTAGTCTCTGTGGCGGTCATAGATGGTGTAACGCTGAGTCATGTCGATCGGCCGGCCATTGTAGACCCAACCTCTGTCCGACACCTCGATGATGGAGCGCACGGGACCGGTTGTGACTACGCGCTGCATTCGGGTGGTCACGGTGTCGATTGTGACGGGGTTGTCGTTCTGATAGCCTCTGAAAGATGCGAGTGCGACTGAAGTTCCTGCCCACAGCACGTCGCGTCCGTAACCCTCTCCGAGCTGCTGACGGCTTGTGTAGAATCCTGTCTGCTCAAGTTCGAGCTTCGGGGTGTTCTTGGCGTAGAGGTCCACGCTCTGGCGGTTGTCCATGTAGACACGGATGGCGTTATAAAGCCCTTCGAGCACTGCGCCGTGACCGTAGATGCTGTTGTACATCTGGCGGTTGTCGGTGTCGCCGGGAAATGCTATCGCTTGGATTTTGGGGTGTTTCAGATTCTTGTCGTTAAGACGGATATAGGCATTTGTGCCCGGGTCGAAAGTCGTTTCAGCCGGATTTTCTGAAAAGTCGATGGTGTAGGTCTCGGTCTGGTTGGGCTTGAGGTCCACGAGAAACACCAGCTCGTCGGCCATGCCGTCGTCGTTCAGGTCGTCGAGCTGCCATTTGATTTCAGGGTGATTCTTGATGGTTGCTGATTTTATGTCCGCCTTGCTTTTGGTGATGGGGACGATGACGGGGACGGCTTCACGTGGCTGTCCGATTGGATTGCTGACGGTGACAGTCAGCGAAAGGAGTAGTGAAAACGCGAGCATTTGATTGGAGCGGGGGATGATTGGTGATGAATTAATGAAGTCCGATTCCGGATTAGTGCATACATATATAATTTTATATCCGTAAATCTATGTAATCCGGGATTCGGGGCATGAAATTTAAGGCGATGTAAAGTTTAAGGCCGCGCAGGTTCTCACCTCGCGGCCTTTGGAGCTGATTCGTGTGCGGTTTGCATGGGGCAGGCAATGAGCGGCGCGACATTCCCGATGTTGACGGGTTGACGGTCGCTCGCGTCAGTGTGTCCGGGTTATTGTCCGAGATACGCTTTGAGCAGATGGCTTTTCTGCCCTTTGAGCCTGCGGATTGCTTTTTCCTTAATCTGACGTACACGCTCGCGTGTAAGGTCAAATTTCGCACCGATTTCTTCGAGGGTCATTTCCTGACAGCCGATGCCAAAGAACATCTTGAGGATTTCGCGCTCGCGGTCATGGAGCTGCTTGAGAGCGCGTTCCACTTCTTTTGAGAGTGATTCCTGTGTGAGTGTCGCATCAGCCATAGGGGAGTCGTCGTTGGTGAGCACATCAAGGAGGCTGTTGTCCTCGCCTTCGACGAAGGGGGCGTCAACTGAGATGTGACGGCCTGAAACTTTCAGGGTGTCCGCGATTTTGTCAACCGGCACATCGAGCTTTTCTGCAAGCTCCTCGGGCGAGGGGCGGCGTTCGTTTTCCTGCTCGAATTTTGAGAGTGCCTTGCTGATTTTGTTGAGGGAGCCGACCTGATTGAGAGGCAGGCGGACGATACGGCTCTGCTCAGCGAGTGCCTGGAGGATGGATTGTCTGATCCACCATACGGCGTAGGAGATAAACTTGAAACCACGGGTCTCGTCAAACTTCTGTGCCGCTTTAATCAAGCCGAGATTGCCTTCGTTGATGAGGTCCGGGAGGCTTAGTCCCTGGTTCTGATACTGCTTTGCAACCGATACAACGAAGCGGAGGTTGGCACGGACGAGTTTGTCGAGAGCTCTTTGATCTCCCTGGTGAATGCGCTGGGCGAGTTCGACCTCCTCCTCAACGGAGATCAACTCCTCTCGACCGATTTCCTGAAGGAACTTGTCGAGCGACGCGCTTTCACGGTTGGTGATTGATTTAGTGATTTTTAATTGTCTCATGTTCTACTTGTAGCAGATAATTCGTGCAAAGGTAGTAATTTTTCGGCTGATGTCAAAATTAAAAAACTCTAAATCCGCGCGGATTGACGCTCTCTAATGTGCTTCCGGTCGAAAAATCGTTCCTAAACTGCGCATGAAGTGGGAAAAATGAAAAATTATTTGTAACTTTGCAATCCAAATCACATAACAAAGAACTAGCGCATAGAGTTCGGAGCATTGTTTGGCTTCGGTCGGTCTGCTTTCTGCTCTCACTTAGGTTCATAAAAGTCTATCTAACCCTGCATGGAGTCAAAAAAAGTACTTTTCATCTCTCAGGAAGTATCACCTTATCTCCCTGACACCCCAATGTCGGTGCTTGGTCGCGACGTTCCCCAAGGAATCCACGGCAAAGAGTTTGAGGTGAGGACATTCACCCCGAAATACGGTTGCATCAACGAGCGTCGCAATCAACTTCACGAGGTCATACGCCTGTCAGGCATGAATCTCATCATTGATGACACCGACCATCCGCTGATCATCAAGGTCGCAACGCTGCTTCCATCGAGAATGCAGGTATATTTCATTGACAATGACGATTATTTCCAGCCTCTGCCGGGCAAGGGTCTTGAGACTGATGTGCTTGCCGCTGACAATGATGAGCGCATCATGTTCTTCACCATGGGCGTGGCGGAGACTGTCAAGAAGCTGCGTTGGCAGCCGGCGGTGATCCACTGCAGCGGTTGGGTGTCGGCACTCGCGCCGTTGTATCTCCGCCGCAAGTATGCCGATGATCCCACTTTCCGTGACTCTAAGATTGTCTATGCGCTTCAGCCGGAGCATTTCGACGGCACGCTCGATCCGAGATTCAAGGAGAAGTTGATGATGAGTGACTTTACGGAGGCTGACCTTCAGCAGTTGGGCGACGAGCCTGTGGACTTCGCCACTCTCAACCGCCTCGCCATCGACTATGCCGATGCCGTCATTCAGGTGACTCCCGATGTGGATCCCGCGCTCGTAGAATATGCCGCCAAATCAGGCAAGCCGTTCCTCCCGTATTCTGATGATGACAGTCGTGTCGAGACATACACGGCCTTTTACCGCACACTTCTCGGTGAGGAAGACTGAGACACACTCTGAAACCTCTCTCAATAACTAACTTCAAACAGATGAAAAAAACAATTCTGCTTTCAGCAGCCCTTGTAGCCGCCATGGCAGTGGCCTCATGCGATGAGACAGCTTCCACTACCGGGAGCAGTCTCGTGCAGGATGAGGTTGAAATCATAATAGATTCCGCTTTCACCGTCTCAGGTCGCGCGGTCAGCAATGACCTCGTGCAGTCCCGCACAGTACTTCAGCTTCTCGGCAAGATTGATGCACAGGGCTATGGAGCGTTGACGAGCGACATCGTCTGTCAGTATATGCCGTCATCGTATATCGACACTGTCGGTGTGACTCCTGACTATATCGATTCGGTCAAACTCGTGCTGACAATGTATAAGGACGGGTTTGCCGGTGACTCCGTTGTCCCGATGGGGGTGTCGGTCTATCCGCTCACGACTGAGCTGACTTCCCCGATATATAGCGACCATAATCCTGCCGGCACTTACGACTCGTCAAAATTGCTCGGCTCGACCACGTATTCCGGTCTCATAGATGGAGCTGAAGGAGTAGGGGCTGACAATTCCGGTCATATATACAAGGATATATTTATTACCTTGCCGAGACAGATTGGTGTGGATCTCTACAACGAGTTCAAGACCAATCCATCGACATTCAGCACTCCGCAGCAGTTCTCAAAATGGTTTCCGGGGTTGTACATCGCCAATTCTTTCGGTGCAGGACGTGTCACACGCATTGTCAGCAATATGATCAACGTGTACTACCGTTCCAAGCAGCCTATCCCTGACACGGATCCGCAGCGTGACACCATCCTTCATGGCACGGGAACGTATCTCGCTGTCACGCCTGAGATTATTACGAATAATAACATCACCTACACCATGTCGGAGGTGCTTCGTCAGCGCGCTAATGCGGGAGAGGCCATCCTCGTTGGTCCGATTGGTTACGACGTAGAGTTCCGTTTCCCTGCCGCTGAGGTTATCCGCCGCTACAAGGAGCAGAGCAATCCTCTGTCGGTGGTCAACAGTCTGTCGCTTTCAATACCTGTCGACGGAATATCAAATGACTACGGTCTGAATCCGCCTCCCTATATTCTTCTGGTCAAGAAGACTGACAAATCAAAATTTTTCTCCGGGACGCAGCTCAATGATGATGTATCATCGTTTTATGCGTCATATAATTCCGCAACGAAATCCTATACATTCTCCGCTATGCGAGATTATATAATGGATTTGATGGATAAGGACTCAGTGACCGCTGAAGATGAGGAGTTTGTGATTTGCCCGGCGTTGGTGTCGTTCTTTACCAGTTCCTCAAACAACAGTTATTGGAACATTTATAACGGATATAACAGCACATCCACCCAGGTTAGCTCCATCACCCCATACGTCACCGAGCCAGTCATGGGCAAGCTGAATTTTGACAAGGCCAAGATTGTCTTCACCTTCACGAAACAGATTTTGGGGAAATAGATTGGCCTGATCGCCCGTAAGAGACCGGTAGGATTTTGCAGCGTTTTGTAAAAAATCAATCGTAAGTGTGATTCTGAGGTGGAATCATACTGAGAAATCAGAAAAAATCACTACCTTTGCATTCGGAAAGTATGACGCATACGGTTAGGTTGAGCGCATACTTCCATTCAAGCCGCAATAGCTCAGTTGGTTAGAGCATTTCATTCGTAACGAAAAGGTCGTGGGTTCGAGTCCCACTCGCGGCTCAGATAAAATCAGTCAGGATGTTGACACTTGGATTAGTGGCAACATCCTGACTGATTTTATGCCGTTGATGACATCGTCGTGTCTGCGGTAATATCCGGGTGCGTGAGTGAGAATTTTGCACATTTTTTGATGTTTTTAAGGATTTTGTGTATTTTTGTGACATATAATCCTAAACGCTTTTTTCGGTTCATGCTTGTTCTCTATCGTATATACCAGGTGTTGGTGATGTGTCCTCTCTTGATAGTGGCTACGATTATCACCGCAGTTGTGACTGTCATCGGCTCTGCCCTCGGGTTTGGTCGATGGTGGGGATATTATCCTGAGATTTTATGGTCGAGATTGTTCTGCTGGCTCGCGTTTGTCAAGGTCACAGTGAGCGGACGTGAGAACATTGATCCCAACGTCAGCTATGTGTTTGTGGCCAACCATCAGGGTGCATACGACATATTCACCGTATATGGCTATTTGGGTCATAATTTCCGCTGGATGATGAAGCAGAGCCTGCGCAAGATTCCTTTTGTCGGCTGGGCCTGCGGGTGGGCGCGTCAGATTTTTGTCGATAACTCATCCCCCTCGGCCACACGCCACACAATGGAAAAGGCGGAGAAATTGCTGAGTGGAGGCATGTCGCTCGTGGTCTTCCCCGAGGGGGCAAGGACATGGGACGGACAGATGCGGCCGTTCAAGCGCGGTGCATTCCGTCTTGCCGTTGAGTTCAGTCTACCTGTCGTCCCTCTGACCATCGACGGTGCGTTCAAGGTGCTTCCGCGTTTCAAATTGATGCCTGTCCCCGGTCACATCCATCTGACCATCCATAAGCCGATTTTGCCGTCGCCCGGCGGTCATGACCTTGGTCGTCTGATGGAGGAGTCGCGCGAAGTCATCGCTTCTGCATTGTGACAGAGGGTTGTCACATACCTTTTGCTATTTTAGTTTTACAAATTTTATTGATTTTTATCCTGTAGCCCGATTGACAGTCGGCGGGATAGAGTGAACCAAATCGGATGGCCGCTTGTTTCATTTGTGATTGTCGGCTTGGAGTGCCGATGATGTCACGTGTCCGATAGCGTGAGTTGTTTTTAGGACATTTTGTCAGTCCTGACTGACAATGCTCGCCTTTGGCACGGTTTATGCGATATCATGAAACAGATATTGGAATCAATACCTACAAGAATTAAATCATCAATTAACCAAATAACAATATAAGCAACTATGAATATCAAGCCATTAGCTGACAGAGTGCTGATAAGCCCCACTCCTGCTGAAGAAGTAACAGCCGCCGGTATCATCATCCCCGATACGGCAAAGGAAAAGCCCCTCCGTGGTGAGGTAATCGCTACCGGCAACGGTACGAAGGATGAGGAAATGGTCGTGAAGGCCGGCGATGAGGTGCTTTTCGGCAAGTATGCCGGTTCGGAGGTTGAACTCGACGGAACAAAGTATCTCATCATGCGTCAGAGTGACATTCTGGCTATTCTCGAAAAGTAATTGTTTGCTTCGGGAAATAAAGATATAATATACAGAAAACCCTTAATACAATTAGGATAAAATGGCAAAAGAAATTAAATTCGATATAAAGGCTCGCGAGGAGCTTAAAAAAGGTGTCGATGCTCTTGCTGACGCCGTGAAAGTGACACTTGGTCCGAAGGGTCGCAACGTAATCATCGAGAAGAAATTCGGTGTTCCTCACATCACCAAGGACGGTGTGAGCGTGGCTCGCGAAGTTGAGCTTGAGGACCCGTTCCAGAACATGGGCGCACAGCTCGTCAAGGAAGTTGCCTCAAAGACCGGCGATGATGCAGGCGACGGAACAACAACTGCAACCGTTCTGGCACAGGCCATCATCAACGTTGGTCTCAAGAACGTGGCTGCCGGAGCAAACCCTATGGACATCAAGCGCGGTATCGACCGTGCGGTCGCCGTGGTTGTCGAGGGCATCAAGGCTCAGAGCGAGGAAGTAGGCGACGATTTCAAGAAGATTGAGGACGTTGCCCGCATTTCAGCCAACAATGACGAGGCCATCGGTCGTCTCATTGCAGAGGCTATGAAGAAGGTGAAGAAAGAAGGTGTCATCACCGTTGATGAGGCCAAGGGTACGGAAACTACCGTTGACATCGTCGAGGGTATGCAGTTTGACCGTGGCTATATCTCACCCTACTTCGTCACCAGCACTGAGAAGATGGAGTGCGTGATGGAAAGCCCCTTCATCCTTATCTACGACAAGAAGATTTCAAACATAAAGGACATCCTTCCCGTCCTCGAACAGACAGCCCAGTCGGGACGCGGTCTTCTCATCATCTCCGAGGATGTCGATCAGGAGGCTCTTGCAACCCTCGTTGTGAACCGTCTGCGTGGCTCGCTCAAGGTTTGTGCCGTTAAGGCTCCGGGCTTCGGCGACCGTCGCAAGGAAATGCTTGAGGATATAGCAGTCCTCACCGGCGGAACAGTCATCTCCGAGGAGAAGGGTATGCAGCTCTCCACCGCTACTGTCGATCAGCTTGGCCGTGCCGAGAAGATTACAGTTAATAAGGAGAACACCACCATCGTCAACGGTGCGGGCAACAAGGACGCTATCGCAGCACGTATCGCTCAGATCAAGGCTCAGATTGAGCAGACCACAAGCGACTATGACCGCGAGAAACTTCAGGAGCGTCTTGCAAAGCTCGCCGGTGGTGTGGCCGTGCTCCATATCGGTGCTCCCAGCGAGGTAGAGATGAAGGAAAAGAAGGATCGTGTTGACGATGCGCTTTCTGCTACCCGTGCAGCTATCGCCGAGGGTATTGTCCCCGGTGGTGGTGTGGCCTACATCCGCTGTGTGAAGTCTCTCGAAAACCTCAAGGGTGCTAACGATGACGAGACCACAGGTATCAACATCGTCCTCCGTGCCATCGAGGAACCGCTTCGTCAGATTGTCGCAAATGCAGGCGAGGAAGGTGCAGTCGTTGTGCAGAAAGTTAAGGACGGCAATGCCGACTACGGTTACAATGCACGCACCGACACATACGAGAACCTCATGGCTGCCGGTGTCATTGACCCTGCCAAGGTTACACGTGTGGCTCTTGAGAATGCAGCATCAATCGCCGGAATGTTCCTCACCACTTCATGCGTCATCGCTGACAAGAAGGAGGACAACCCCGCACCCGCAATGCCCGCTCCCGGCATGGGAGGAATGGGCGGCATGATGTAAAATCCATCCGATAAGTAAATTCCCGCACGACTTCTGAAGTCGTGCGGAATGATAAAAGCAAAGAAAATCGCTTCCGGGAATCGGAAGCGATTTTCTTTGCTTTTTTGTTGTTTGGTTATGCGTGCTGATTATTCAGGGAGCATTATTCGGGGAGCACATCGTAGGAGATGGCGTCGAGATAGTAGTATGACAGGTAAGGCTTGCCTTCCTTGGCCTGACGCTCGGCGATCTTTGCGCGGAAGTCGTTCATGCGCTCCTCGAATGTCACGAGATTGCGCTGACCTTTGGCTGTGCGCTCTGTTGCACATCCGCTCTCCTTTTCTGCGTTGTTTTCAACAGCGGTGTCGCCACCATTTTCGGCCGCAGCCTGGGCAGCCTTTGCAGTCGCTTCCTCGTTGAGACGGATCATTTCCTGAATTGCAGCTTCATCGATGCGTTCCTCGCGGAGAATGCCTTTCACTTGCACGGGACGGCGGATGATGCTCTTGGGGAATGCCTCACCCATCAACGGGAATGCCTCGCAACGGAGCATGATGCTGTCGGCTGAGCCTGCGATGAAGGCTTTGCGACCGCCGTGTGCGCAGAGATGGGAGCATACGCCCTCAATCACGATGGTGTCACCGACGAGATTGTCGGCTTGTGCGAGAACTTGGTCAACGTCAATAGTGCCGTTGGCGGTTGCCTCGTCAGCACTCTTTGATGAACTTCCGCATGAAACCATTATCATGCAGACAAATGCGAAGATAGAGAAAAGTGTTGCTTTTTTCATTGTGTAGGATTATTTGTATGTTTCTAATTTTTAATCTTTTATCATGAGGAAGGGTATGAACGAGAATATTCCGAACACGACTGTCACTGCGGTCGCACACACTGTTAGCTCTGTGGTGCATCTGCGGCGGCGGTAGACCACGAGGATAATCACAGCGAGGATGACGTTCGGAATCAAGGCTTTTGCTGAGATGTTGCTGATGCGAGGATAAGCATAGCAGTCGCTCGTGTCGGTGAATGAGATGTCAAACGGGAAGATGTAGCCCGACACTTTCTGCGCAGCGGTCAGTTCCTTCGTACGTGAATAGCTTCCCTTCGGGCTGTAATCCTCGGAGTCAAGTGCGACCCAGCGGACACCATCGGGGTTTGAAATCCTGACAACCCAGTTGAAAAGATTCTTAACGACCGAAATTCTGTCTCTTTCGGGATTGACCTTACCGACAGCAAGCGGATAGACGCGGTAATTCTCGCGCTCGATCACATAGAAGTTGTCATTTTCATCAGTCATGAGACCAAGATGGCGTTTCTCAGTCTTTTCAAGAATGAACACATGTTTCACTTTAACTGAGTCGGGGGTCGGAATTTTCACCATATACGGACGGCCTGCCTGCATCTTGAAATGATATGCGTCGCCATTGTCATCGGCAAGGAGATAACCGTCATCATAGGATTTCAGCGTACTGATATTTGCCGAAGCACTTTTGATGGGCAGTTTGAAGCCACGATCCTTGAAAATCTCGTCAAACCTACGGCTGCGTTTCTCCAACACAGAATTGGTTTTAATATCGATAAGCTCAAAATCCCCATCCTTGAAGCGGAACACCTCCTTGGGGTCCTCAAGGTCGAAGCGTTCGGGCATTGACTCCATGATGAGATACACTTCGGCATCCGTCCTGTTGAGGTCGCGCGGAAGCGATGAAAAATTCCAACCGTTATGGCGGAACTCAGGTATGCCGACTTTCACACCGTTAATGCTGTCCGGAAGACGCTCATGACCGATGAGCTGTGTGTAGAAAATCTGGGGGAGAAGCGAGTCGCGGTCTTCCGTGGTCAGTTCCGGACCGAGTGTATTGTCGGGGAGCAACTCATGGATGGTGGTTGACTCATCACCATGATATTCGGTGACAATGAAACTGTCACTGACGGGCGAATAGGAAATGAAAGGGTCAGTCCCGGCCGAGGGGAGAATCAGGGAGTACAACCACGGCAGGAACCATGACAGGACCATAATGGAAATGGCCACAATCACAATCATATAAAACTTTTTCATAATTTTAATCCTGACGGCCCTCCTTAAACCGAATGACTGAGCCGAATGTCAGCGCAGTGAGAAGAATTATAAATGCAATCATAATCAGAATCATTCCGTTGTAGGCCTCCGGCGATGCCTGAAGGAAGAAAATCATCAGCACAGCCACTCCGAGGAGTGCGATGATGATGCGGCGAAGCCATGTGTGTTCAAGGCAGATGGAAGTGACGAAAAGATAGGCGGTGAAACCGGCAAGAAACCAGGGGACGGTGGTCAACATGACGCGGCTCACCATCTCAACCGGCATGATGTTGAGGTCATACACGGCAATTATGAGAGCCTGTACCAAAAAGATGACCAAAAGCTCGCCGAGACCGACAAGGAGCATGAGTGCCACGAGCTGATTCTGCGGGTAGGGGAGATGGAGCGTCAGTTTGAGGCGTTTCTGTGTCATCTCCGGCGCCATCTGTGCAATGCCTATTGCAATTCCGGCAACCAGCGGAGCATATTTGATTATATCGACAAAAGTCATGTCCTTCAAAAGCATGACAAGCCACAGGTGGTCCACACCTCTCAGTTCAATCATGCGGTTCATCATCAGGACGGCATAGACTGTGACTGCAACCGCGAGCAGCAACGCCAGCAGGAAAATCTGGCGGGTCTTCAGCCACTCCTTCATTAATAATGCTTTCTTCATTTTTTCGTATCAATATTTACCTGTCAGTCCAATAAATGCATCTTCGAGCGTCAGATTCTGACGTTGGAAATCACTGTAAGCCACGCCTTTCTTTTCGAGCATGTCTTTGACCCGGTCGGGTTCAAGGAATGAGAACAGTTCAAACTCATTTTTTATTTTCCCCGGGCTGTATATCTCTGTCGCGCCGTCAAGGATCGACGGATCGGCATCCGAGGTGAACGAATAGCGTGTGAACTTGTCGAGAAGTTCATTGACGGGCATCTGGATGAGGATTTTCCCATAGTCGAGGATGATGCAGTCGTCAATCAGACGTTCGAGGTCCTGAATGATGTGTGATGTCATGAACACGGTCTTGTCCTCTGCCTTTGCATACTCGCGGAGATAGTCGATGAACAGACGGCGGTAGCCGGGATCGAGACCCAGCGAGAAGTCATCGAGGACGAGGAGGTCGGCATTCTGTGCGAGGATGAGACCGAGAGCCACCTGTGAGCGTTGTCCGCATGACATGCTTGAGATTTTCTGCTCGGGGGTCACCTGCAGTTTCTTCATCAGTTCATAGTAGGCATCGCGGTTCCATTTCGGATAGAAGTGGGAGTAGAATTTCTCTATTTGCTCGATGGTCATGAAAGCATACTGCACGTGGCCTTCGATCAGCAGAGCTATTCTTGCGCGGGTGGCGGGAGTCATGTCGGTGATTTTTTCACCGAAGATTCTGCATTCACCTTTCTGCGGACGTAGATAGCCCATGAGTATGTTGATAGTCGTAGTCTTTCCGGTTCCGTTCTTCCCGAGCAGACCGAGGATTTTGCCTTTCGGGACTTCAAAACTGAGGTCACTGTAAATAATCCTTCCCCTGCCGTAACGTTGGGTTAGATTACTGACCGATATGACAGATTCTGTTTTTGAATCCATAATGCATTTTTTAAGAGTGATAAGCGATTGGTTAAAATTTGGCAGTCAGACTCACGGTGGCTCCGTGGACTGTGCCTTGATGGATGTATTCACACATTCCGTAGTCGACTGAGAGCGACATGACGAAATTGTTGACATTGCGGCTCAGACCGGCTTTCGCTCCAACCGACAGGCGGTCGCATTGAAGCATGGCGAAATTGTTGACCACACATTGCCCCAGCGCGCTGTCGCGGTCGAGACCGGTCAGCACCGGAGTTTTGGATGATGCGATTGCATACGAGCCGTCGAGCGAACACTCGATGAGATATTTCCCGGACGTTATGCCCGAATATGTCATCATGAGAGCGGGTACAATGTGGGAGGCTGAAAGTTTCCTGACGGGATCGGTGTAGCTCTCGTCGTCCGAGATATACCCGACCCCCGGGACGGCTGTCAGAAATTTCCCGCGAGACAATTTCATTTGTAGCGGAAGTGAGAAACGCAGGTCGGTGACATCATGTTTGTAGGGACTGACACTGCCTATTTTCTCATAGCTTGCGCTTGACGATGTGCCGAACAGATTCTCAGTCCCCTTGCGGTTGAAAATCTTCCCTTCTGCCAGAGGCTGGAGGGTCAGTCTGTCAGTCAGTCCAACGCGATAGGCGGCGAGAAAGCTCAGTGTGTTGTTGTCAGTGAAGCCGAGGGTTATGTCGTTGAAACTGCGCAGTCTCTCGTCCATGCCATAATGATTATAGCCGACGGAGGCGTAGAGTCCCGTGCCATTGAGAGAGACAATCTCAACACCGCCGCTGTAACCGGTCGATACGTAGGCATAGTCCTTGTTGTTGTTGCCCATGAATCGGTTGTAGTAAGTGCCGAGTCCGGTGAGTGTGAATGTGTTGATGTCATTTATCGGGTTATAGAAATCGAGGTCGCAATCCTGGTTGTAGGTGTTGAATGTGCCGTGGATTCCGATTGAATAAGCGTTTCCGACATTAAGCGACGCACCTAACGTGATGTCGAGATCCGACACGATGTCGCGGATGCGGGGGTCTCTGTCGCGGTATGCTATTTCTGCCCGGTAGGCTGCCTCGATGCCCAATGTCCATTTCCCGACAAGCGCGCTGTAACCGCCACGGAATGAATAATGCCGTGTGTTCATGTCGCCGCCTGTCCCGTCGCCGAGCACGTAGGGGGCAACCCGGTCATAGTCAAGACAATTGTTCCAACGGATGTCATGATACTTTCCGGTTTTGAAGTAAGCGTCGCCCCAGACGGCTTGTTTTTTGCCGAGACGGGTATAGGAATCGGCCCCGATTGAGAAAATTGTGTGACCCGTCCCTGTCTGTTCCATTATCGGTTTCGATTCATGGAGATAGTCGAGCCCCACCATTGCTGATGATATGGAGACTGAGTCATAGTGGAACATCATCGAGGGGTTAGAGCGGTAGACCTGAAGCACTGACGAGCGCATGGGGAGGTCGGTCCTCTGGATGACGTCGAGTAATGACACAGTTTGTGCCATAGCCCCCGCAGGAAGAGCTATGGCAGCAAATGTCAGTAGTCTGTTTATGATTCCGTTCAGTCTCATTGTGCCTTGACGGATACAATGCTGAAGTCAACAGCAGAGTCATTGGTGTCCATCAGAATTTTGTGGCCTGCGGCAGAGACTCCGGCTTCCTTGCGTGCAAATTTCTTGCCGAAACGGTTAGTGTCTCTCTCGATTTCGGAGATGGCTGCATAGCTTGCATCGTGGACTGCGCTGAGTGCGCCCATCACCCAACCTTCCTTCGGGGCAAGATTGACACCGTCGATGATCCATTCATTTTTGATGAGGTAGCAGTTTTTGCCAACGAGTTCTCTGTCAGGGAACGATGCGTTGATGTAGGTGTATGTGCCATCCTGCTCGGCAAGGAATTTCTCAGCAGTCATTCCTTCGGGGAAGCGCACGAGTGCGTATGAACGGTTGCACTGGTTGTTCATGATCCAGATGGTGGCTGAATATGAGTACCATTTTTCGAGGTTGGGGACTGCGGGGTTGTCTGTGTCGAGACCGGGGTTTGAGACAACTTCGTCAAACCACTCGAAATCTGCGTCGGTGAGGTTGAGTGCGCCAGCCACCTGCTTGTTCCAGTCTATGGCCTGGTCAACGATTTTGATTGACTCGCCCGGCTGGATTGCCACGTCCTTACCGGATCCGGGGATAACGTAGACTGTCTGGACGGTGAAATTGTTTTCGGGGAGGTTGGCAGTGGTCAGGATTTGGTTGGTGTTGCCATTGTCAAGTTTGCTTTCAACGATAGCGAGCCCATCGGCATACTGCACTTCGTCAGAGTTGTTGAAGATCGTGAAGTATGCGTCGCGCAGACCGCCTGTGCCTTTGGCGTTGAGTGAGCCGGATGCATATATTTCACCGAAGACGAGTGTGCTTGACGGATTGTAGAAGAACCATTTCAGGTTGGCTGAACTTGAGGTGGAGCTGATCACCTGCTGCGATGCGACAGCGCGGAGAGTCTGAGTCTGTGCGGCTCCGCTCTCTGAAGTGTAGCTCACCTCCATGATTCCGTCAATGTCGTAGGTGCCGACGGGTATGACATCGGTGGCAGCCAACGGAAGATTGAACACGTACTCGCGGTGAGTGTTGATTTCGGTGTAGGTGATTGTCCCTGATTCGACGGTGAAAGTCGTGGGGAGTTCTGCGGGATAGACGGCAGCGATGACAGCCGGATAGGTCTCGACAGTGTCATCATCTGAACATGATACCATTGCAAGACCTGCAGCAGAGCTGAGGACTGCACTCAGAAAGAGGTTTCTGAACTGATTTTTGTTGAATGTCATAATAATTGATTTTATTTTGATTTGTTTTTATATTTTCAAATTGAGTTCCATGCCGAAGTATGGTGACGAGTAGCGTCTGATGGTCGCTCCGTAGCTGTCATATTCCGGCGCGAAGTACAGCAGCCTGTTGACATAGACGGCAAGACCGATGCGTTTAGCCCAGAATGTCTTTGTGGCCTTGAAATTGACGGTGGTTTCCGACGGCACTGTGTTGCGTTTGAAACTTGACTCGGAGAATACTCTTATGAGTTGTTTCAGATAGGGGTCGGCTGCCGATTCGGCAGTGTAGGGGTGCATGTCGCCGTTCACGTCGATGTATTGGACAGGCACACCGTCGCGGCGCAGCGTGCGGCGGGAGGTGAACCATACGTTTTGCAGTCCGATCGAGAAGTTCAGACCGAGGCGGCTGATGTCGGTGTCAAAGAGTATGTTGGTGTTGAAGCTGCGGTACTCGCTTCCATCGACATCATCATAGAGTCCCACATATTGCAGGGTCTTGCCGTTGGCGACGACATTGGGTTTGTACCATAATGCCTGGCTGTTGCTGTTGATTGTCCTGAAGTATGCTCCCGTGACTGTCACTCGGGTGCTGATTTTCGGCAGACGGCGCGACTGGAACGTGTATTCAATTCCTTCTTTTTTCGTGCGGCTGCCGTTTGTGGTTTTGCTTTTCACTCCGAGGTAGGTTTCGGTCACGTAGGGCAGTTCTTCAATCATCGGAGCGCGGTCTGCTGCGTAGGGGTCAAAGCCGGAGGCATCGTAGCGGTTGTATTGGTAACGGCTGACAAACCCCGTGCTTCTGAAACCGTCTTTCATGTTCTCGCGGAAATAGGAGATGGAGAGGCGGTTGTCGCGGTAGCTGATGTCGGCTCTCACCTCCCACTTGAAGTTGCGGGCGGCGAGGAGGTCATAGTTGGTCATGTCCTCGACGAATGTCTTGACGTTCATCACGCGGTATGCCTCCTCGTTGTGGAAGTAGTTGAGCTGCCCGAAGTCGGTGTAGCGTTTGTTGGGGTAGAGGTAGGAAGCGACCGGCATTTTCGTGTGCCATCCAAAACCTCCGGCCAGCTCCCAGCGGATGGCATGGCCCCGGAGATAGGTTGGAGCAGGAAGCCATGTGGCGTTGATTCGGGGGTCGAGATAGGGCTTGCCGTGAAGTGCATAGCGTGAGTCGAGGTGGAGCAGTTGGGTCTCGCGCAGTCCGGCTATGAGTGTGACTGTATGGAGTCCGGCGTGGAGGGTCGATTGACTCTCGACGTAGGCTGAGAACTGGTGCATGGCGGGGATGTCGCTGTAAGCGCGTGGGCGGGAGGTGTTTCCTGCGGAAATCGGACGGGTCACGTCATACACCGGACCTGCGCCGTAGTTCTTGTTCATGTCCCATTCGATTCCGGCTTTGATATCCTCGGAAACGGTGCGCGACGATGCGTGGAATCGGCCTGAGAGTTTGGTGAATACGGTGAATGGCTTTCCGTAGACATCGTGGTCGGCGAGATAGAGCATCGGGAGATAGCCGACGTAATTGCTTCCCGGGGTAGTGGAGATGGGGAGCGGCATGACGGATGAGGAGGTGACGTGTTTTTGCTGACTCAAATGTTCGTCAGAGTAGCTTAGTCCGGTAGTGAGGTTCAGCTCGCGAATGAATTTCTGCACCACGGGACGATAGTTCAGTGTGTTGTTCAACCGGATTGTATGATTGTCACTGCGGTAGGCGTCAATCGTGTTGTTGACGGTCAGATCCGGGTCGTTCTCATCTCTCTCGAAAGTCCCCGAGTAGCTGACGGAGGAGTTCAGGGTAATGTTGTGGCTGTCGTTGTTCCAACGCTTGTCACTGCGGACAGATGCCGTCACGCGTTTGAAGTTCTCGCGGTTGTTGCGCGGGTCAATTTTCGAGTCGAGGTAGTCGGCTCCGACATTTAGAATCCACGACGGGTCGATGGCAAAGCCTTTGCCTGCATAAAAGAGCTGGCTCTGCGTGTCGGCCTTGAAACGTGCTTCCAGACGGCTGACTCCTGATTTGCGCTTGATGTTCACGAGTCCGGAAGTCAGTTCGCCGTACTCGACTGACGGTATGCCACGGATGATTTCGACTTTCTCGATGTCGTCTGTGGAAATAGTGCGCATGTCCACGCCTTTACCGATAGCAATTCTGTCCCCCTGATTTGAGTCGGGGGTTGACTGGAGCTGTGAGTTGGTGTTGACAGGCACACCGTCAACGATGAATGATGTGCCGAGCGATGAGGTGGCATAGTCATCGTTGTCATAGATGTTTGTGGCCTGACGCAAGGTGATGGCATTGACCCCGCCCATCGAAGGGTCTTTCGTGACCCCGCCGGGTAGGAGCGACAGCAGGTCGGTGAAACTTGACGGCTGAAGATGGCGCATGGCTGTCGTGTCGATGAGCGATGCGGAGGTCGCGGTGTGAGCCTCGCGCGCGGTGACGACCACTTCGTCGAGCGATTCAACGCTTTCAAGCGACATGGCGATGGTCTCGACCGGCTTGTTAAGCTCGATTATCCGGCGGACAGGACGGAATCCGACAAGATTAAGCTCCATTGTGTAGCGTCCGGCAGGCAGTTTTATTGAGAATACACCTCGGGAATCCGTATATCCCCCTTTGATTCCACTGCGGTTTCCGCCATCAAGGCTGACAGCCACAAACTCAAGAGGTGATGAGGTGGAAGCATCCATGACCTTTACATCCAGCCGGACATCGGTATGCGACGCAGACATGTCAGCAATGCCGAGGGCAAGTGACATGAGTAGAATAAGAAATCTTACAGGACTGATAATATATGCAGGCTGTTTCGCCATCTATTTTCTTCGGGTAATTTACACTGTTGTTTTTACGATACAAAATTACCGCATATCGCTCAATGCGGAAATACTCACTTTTAATGAAAACTCGGTCGGCGACCGATGGCGGAATACCTAAATGTGAGTATGTCTTTGCAATGGTCGCGCAGAGCTCCTTGCTGTATATATAATAAATGTGTGCCTGTTTCAGGGCCGGTCTCTCACAAGGTCGGATGCCGTGATTTTTTTGAAGAAAATAATTACTTGATTGCTTGTGTATTAATTGTTTAAATCGTAAATTTGCATGTCTTGAATCTCGTACCTTTTAAAACGGAATCAAAGTTCATCACACTAAGTCGGGATTAATTCAATCACTATTTTATTATCAATAAATTTAATACCAATCATTACAAATTTTACACTTATGACAAGAAGACTTTGGAAAGTTGTCTTTGTCTTGGCGTGTCTATTGGGTAGTTTCTCGCTTCATGCTGAGTTCAAGGACATCAAGGTAGACTTGACCAATGGCAATCTCTTGACAGAGACGGAGATTTCAGGTGGGTCATCGTTTACCTTCGGAGTTGCCGTCGGTGCTGACGGCTCGGTGACACGAGTGGCTACCGATGACGCTTCGGCTGCAATCGTGCTCACGGGTAAATTTCATTCCAACGAACATGGCTGGGGCAATTTCAGCTCGACGGTAGCTGTCGAGGGCCCGGTCAAGATTACGATGGGTAGTTGTGCTTGGGGCGGTGATGTTACCGTGAAGAATGCAGGCGGCGAGACTGTCGCGACATTCAACACCAACACGGGCGCTTGCTTCCACGGCGACAAGGAGAAGAACGTTGCTTCCACCAATTATAAAGGTGGCGCGACTACTCTCACCATTGCCGGTGGCTCTTACACCCCCTACATTGCTGTCGAGGCTATCAATCCCGAGGATCTCGTGGAGGATGTAGAGGTGTCGTTCGGTTTCGGTGCTTATGAGGGTGCCGGTATTCTTCCTCAGAATGAAAAGATTGAAGTAGGCAAGACTTTCACGATTCCTGCAAACTTCACGATGTATCAGGAAGGAAAGACCCTCGTGGGCTGGACTGACGGTAGCAAGAATTATGAGCTTGGAGAGATTGTCACAGTCAACGCTCCCCTCGCTCTGACTCCGGTGTTTGTCGATAACACCGTTTCGCTTGCCGACCGCACTGAGCCGGTGACTCTCCGCTGGGATTTCCAGCGTCAGAACGGTGCTCCCACTGTGGGCTTCCAAGGTGTGAAAGGCTTCTGGGTCACTCAGACCAAGATCGGTACTGAGGTGATTGATGTCAAACTTGATTTCGATGCCACAAGCGGCAAGATTGCCAATGCCAACTGGGGTGACTGGGCACAGATGAACGGTGGCACAAAATTCGTTGCCCCCGCTTGTCAGGGCGCGGTTGTCTCATTCGAGTCATATTCTCCGACCACTACCACTACCGTTGACGGTCAGCTCGTGAAGGACGGGACGAAAAATCCGTCGTTCACCTGCGTCGGCAATCTTGAGAATGTAGAGATCGTGATTGGTGACGGCAGCTACTACCGCTACATCCAGGTTGTGCTTCCCGTTGTCAAATCGGCCGGCGGTGTGTCCTACGAGAAAGCTCCCGCTTCTGTCACCTGGGCTTTCAATAATGCATCCTACGAGACTGCCACTCTCGATCCGGAAAATGCTTTTGCCTTTGCTGCAGTCAGCATAGGTGAGGCTCAGGCTACCGGCACCGGTACGGGTCAGGCTGTCAATGAGAACGGTGAGACTGTGACATTCGTCAAGCTCAAACCCAAAAACGGTGGCAGTGACCTCGTGGAGTGGTCGCTGAAGCCTGCCAAGGGACTGACATTCACCCCCACCAAGGTGAGTGCCTACATCGCACGTTTCGGCACAGACGCTTCAAGCGGTGTCAACGTGAGTGTCAAGAAGGCCGGTGGCGAGACTATCGCTCTCGGCACATTCACTGCTCCGCGCAACAATAAGTCGCAGGCTGATGACAAATACGGCTCAAATGATGACTACACCAACCGTTTCGTCATCGAGCTTACTCCCGCGCAGCAGGCTGAGCTTGCTTCCACCGAAGGCTTCTCGCTCTTTGCTTCAATCGGTGTCGGTAACTCGAAGGAAGGCGGCTTTAGCGATGTCCGCATCGAAGGTGTTATTGACGGAGCTGTCGAGGCAGTCGAGAAATACACTCTCGAAGCTGTCACAAGCCCTGAGGGTGCAGGTGTCGTAAACCTCTATCCCAAATCGGAGTCCTACGATGCAGGCTCGCCCGTGAAGGTGTCTGTCGATAAGAATTTCGGCTATGAGTTCATCAACTGGACCGATGCTTCAGGCAAGGTGGTGTCAACCGAGACTTCATTCACCTACGAGGTCGCTGCCAGCACTGTCCTGACTGCAAACTTCAACGCACTCCGCACGTTTGAACTCGACTACAACGTCGAGGGTGGCGCCAACCTTTACATGGTGCAGCCTACTCCCGCTCCGACCGTGGTTGACGGCAAGAACATGTATGAGGAAGGTACAAACGTGACCCTCACTGCAAGCAGCAACCCGATTCTGACCTTCACCAATTGGAGCGACGGTCAATCGTCAAGCGAGATTGAGGTGATGATGGATGGCGACAAGTCACTCGTCGCTACATATTCGGCCATTGATTTCGTGGCAGGTTGGGACTTCCATAAGGCCGGTGCCGATGGCCGTCCGGCTGACTTCGCCGCTGCCGACAATGATGCGGCTGCACTCGTGCTCCGTACTGCCGATGGTGCCACTTCCGGCTGGCTTGACAAGAGCACTGTCGCTGCCGGTGGCTATGAGGGTCGTCCGGGTGCTGTCAACTGGCGTACTACCGGTCTCGGTGAATACTACTGGCAGACAGTGGTCAATGCCGAGGCGTTCACTGACCTTAAGGTCATCACTGCTATGGTCTACAACTACAATGCTTATCAGAAGTACAATGTAGAGTACTCCATCGACGGTGAGAACTGGCATACTGTCGGCACTATCTTCATGGAGGGTGCCAAGAACTGGACTGACGGTGAGTTCAATCTCCCCGCCGAGGCCAACAATCAGAAGACTCTCTACATCCGTTGGATCGCCGACAAGACTTCAGACAAGGACGGAACGACATCCGACAATGACGGTGCTTGTCTCGGTGCTTCCTACATCATCGGTACAGCCAAACTGATTGACGACGGCACTGCTCCCGTGCTTGTCTCAGTCGTTCCCGAGGAAGGCTCTAACACAGCTTCAATCAACGGTAAGATTGTACTCACATTTGATGAGAAGGTCAAGGTGAAGGAAGGCACTGCCGCTACACTCGGTGACCTCAAGCTGACTCCGTCAGTCACGGGTAAGACCATCCTGTTCCAGTACAAGAATCTTGCCTACGGAACAAAATACACCTTCACTCTCCCCGCAAACGTCGTGAGCGACCTCACTGACAATGCTGTCAAAGATGCGATAACCATCAACTTCACCACGAAGACCCGTCCGGTTGTGGCCAAGGCTCTCTATGATGCTGAGGTTTCGACTGTCGATGAGCTTGTGGCCGCTCTTAAGGCTGCAGGGTCACGCGCCGACAACAGCAAGCGTTTCCGCATTTTCATCCACGATGGTTTCTATCGTATTCCCGCAAGCACAACTGCCACCAAGACCGGCAACGACAAGAAGGCTTATCCCGATCCCACGACCTACGTTTCAGCCCCCAACATCTCGTTCATCGGCGAGAGCATGGAGGGTGTTGTGATCACCAACACTGTTCCTGTGGCTGAGGGCGACAACGGTTTCGGTGCCGCCAACGTGCTTGAAGGCATCGGCAATGGCGATGTGCTCCGTCTTGAGAAGACTGCCACCGGCTCTTACTTCCAGAACCTCACAATGAAGAGTTCCATGGGCGACAGCCGTGGCCGCGACATCGTGCTCAACGATAACTCCAACAAGACCATCATGAAGGATGTCTGCCTTTGGGCTTATCAGGACACCTACGTATCCAACAACGACAAGGCCCGCTTCTATTTCGAGGGCGGACTCCTGCGCGGACGTACCGACTACCTCTGCGGTAAGGGCGATGTCTACTACAACGCTGTCACACTTCAGATGTGTGAGAAGGGCGGCTACATTACCGCTCCGTCCAATCCTCTGAAGTATGGCTATGTGTTCAAGGATTGCGAAATCGTCGGTGAGACAGAGGATGTAGATGGAAACTTCACCCTCGGTCGTCCGTGGGGCAGCGGCACACCCGGTGCTCGCTTCATCGACACCAAGATGACTGCCAAACCGTCAGCCGCAGGCTGGAACGAGATGGGCACAGGCTGGCCGATGCGCTTCGCCGAGTATAACTCCATGACTTCAACCGGCACAGTGATTGACCTCAGCCAGCGCAAGCGCATCTTCGCTGAGACTCATGAGAATGATCCCGTGCTCACCAAGGAGGAAGCCGACGCGCTGTCCTACGAGGCTGTCATGGGCGGTGACGACGACTGGGATCCCGCAAGCCTCGCCGAGCAGGCTCCCGCACCCTCAAATGTGGTCATGAACAATGGTCTCATCACATGGGACGACAATGACTACGTGTCATGCTGGGCCATCTGCAAGGACGGTAAGGTGATTGCCTTCACCATCGAGCCTAAGTTTGAGGTTGCCGAAAGCCGTGCCGAGGACGCTGTCTACTCTGTCCGTGCCGCCAACGAGATGGGCGGTCTCGGTGAAGCCGTGACTGTCGGAGGTGCCACTTCGGGCATTGACTCAATCGACGCTGACGCTGAGGTTGTATCAACTGTCTACTATAACCTCCAGGGTGTCCGCGTGAATGCTGACACCAAGGGTGTTCTCATCAAGGTCGAGACTCTTGCTTCAGGGCAGACAAAGACCTCAAGGGTCATCGTGAAGTAATCTGACAGATTTCACCACAGACATTTTTCCAGCACCCGCCCCGGCAATCCGGAGCGGGTGTTTTCGTTTGAGAGTGATTGCTGAACGTGATGACTGCTTTTGGCTGTTATTTAAAAAATGTGTACTTTTGTCACGTACAATCCTTTAATGATATGAACAAAAAATCATTTATGGCACTCATTGGCGGGATGCTCGCTGTGAGTGCGTGCAATCTGAATGCACAGCCTAACTATACGGTGACAGCCAGCTTTCCTGCCGAGCGCAACAACACCATGGCCTATCTCCTCAACTGGGATCTTGGTCAGAAACTTGACTCGGCGGTTGTGACTGACGGTAAAGTCAAGTTCACCGGCACGACCGACGCGCCGTTCATCGGTCGGCTCATTGTCGATGGAGCGAGAGGTCCTATATTCATCGTCGAGGAGGGTAATGTCGAAGTCTCGCCCGAGGGGCGCACCACCGGAACTCCGCTCAACGACAAGATGGAGGCCTACAATCACCGCCTGATGGCAATCCAAAGCGAGGCATCGAAGCTCAACATGAAGGATTCGACCGACATGGTCAAGTTCACCGAGCTGCAGAATGAATATCAGGGAATACCTCTGAGAGCCTACTCGGAGAATGAGGGTAACGCCCTCGGATTGTTCTGGTTTCTCCAGATGGCGCAGGGGCTTGACCTTGAGTATATCGATGCAGCTATGGCCGAGGATAAAATCCTTGCTGATTCTAAGCGTGTGCAGGGTTTGCGCAAATCGTTCCTCGCGCTTGAGGAGACATCCGTTGGTCATCACTACAAGGACTTCATCGTCACCTACAACAATAAGCCCGAACGTTTCAGCAGCTACATCAAGCCGGGACGTTATACCCTCGTTGATTTCTGGGCAAGCTGGTGCGGTCCGTGCATCCGTCAGACCAAGGTCATCAAGCAGCTCTATGAGAAGTATAAGGACAAGGGACTCGACGTGGTCGGTGTGGCCGTGTGGGATGAGCCTGAAAACACGCTTAAAGCCATCAAGAGCCATAAGCTCGACTGGCCCTGCATGATCAACGCTCAGTCAATCCCGACGGAGCTTTACGGCATTTCAGGCATTCCCTGCATTCTTCTCATCAACCCGGAGGGCATAATCGTGTCGCGCGACAAGCAGAACCAGGAGCTTATCGACGATGTCGATAAGGCTATGGCAGGTTTCGAGCCTCAAGCCCTCGTTGCTCCGGCTGATTCGGCTGTGAAGGACACCGCTTCAGTGACTGCGACCGATGTGATATTTTGACATACAGACAAATTGTTGAAATCTATGACTGAGACAGATTTAAAAGATCTGCTTGACACAGAGGCGGCGAGAATCAACTCGCCGTCTTTCATTACGGATGACCCCGTCCAGTTCCCGAGACGGTATGATGACGTGCGCGACATTGAGATCTCGGCCCTCCTGACCTCCGCCATCGCGTGGGGCAACCGCAAGATGATATGCCGTGACTGCGACCGGCTGCTGTCGCTCATGGAGAATAAGCCATACAGATATGTGATGGACAAGGGCTATGAGGATTTGCCCGACGGCCAGAACATCCACCGCACCTTTTTCACCCAACATCTCAAGCACTACCTGCGAGGACTCCATGCCATCTATTCACGCTACGGTTCGCTGCAGGATTTCGCAAAGAGCGAGTCCATCGGTGCCTCCGAAGCACCGGCATGGCGGCTTGTCGAGGGTATCAACCGTGTGCTTGCCGAGACTGACCCGGCAAATACGGAGCTTGCGTCGCGCTGCCTCCCCCAGAATCTTTCGACAACGGCTTTGAAGCGCGTCAACATGGCTTTGCGTTGGCTCGTGCGCAATGACGGTATAGTTGACCTTGGGGTGTGGGATGTGATTGCTCCCTCGCAACTGTTCATCCCCCTTGATGTCCATGTCGGTGACATCTCGCGCGAGCTTGGACTCCTGACGCGCAAGGCCAATGACCGCCGTTCGGTTGATGAGGTCACCGCCCGCCTCCGGCAGTTCAACCCCGCCGATCCCACCGTCTACGACTTCGCCCTTTTCGGCATAGGGATGAAACTTTAGTGATTCCGTGTCCTTTCCGCCATTCTCATTATTTTGTGAGAATGGGAATTAGAGAAATGGAAAAAAAGGCATAAGGGCATAAGAAACAGAGAATTATATACGTATGGATATACCTTTGGCATGTTCAGATGAAAAAAATCAGGTGATCGCCGGGGATGATCACCTGATTTGCAGTTCATGTTTTTTTGATTTCCTGTTCAATAGTCTGTTTCGATGAAATCGATTTCTTCGCGGGATTTGTATATGATTTCATTACCGGTTCCGCCTATGGAAACGCCGGATGCACTGAGCTGGGTATTGATTGCAGCCATCGGGTTGTCAGTGAACTGACGTTTTGCTTTCAGAAAATCCTTTCGGCTGATTTTCTCATAGTCCTGAGCGGAATAGACGGGTGTCATCGGTCGGGATGTTTGCTGTATGCCGGTTGCCACAAAGGTGTAGAGACCGGAATTGTCGGTAGCTTGCAGAATCAGCCCCGGCAGACCGCCGAGTTTCCACGGTCCATTCGTGAGCGGTATCTCCGGGGTGAACCATGCGGTCCATTTGCGACCGTGGAAGTCGCCGATCGCCTGCTGGCACTCGTAGCCGAGGACGTTTTTCGTGCTGTCGGTCAACTCCCAGTCAATCTGAGGAATTTCTTCGTCATACCGATACTTTTCAAGTCCGTTGATGTCATAATATCTCAGCTTGTTGTCACTACGGGATTTGGTGACGTAGTAGGAGCCGTCGCGACTTGGCAGCTCATCCAATTTACCACCAAAATATGCGCTTCGGGTCATTTCGTTGTATTTGGCCTCACCCTCCGGAGTTGAGCGCAGCGAATCAATGTATTCGGTCCTTGGTGAATAGAATTTCGACTCAGAGGCATTTGCCAGCAATATGTAGCGACTCGGTTTTCCATTACCTCCCTCTATGAGATTGACTGTGGAAGCCTCGTAGCTGACCTCAATGTCGGCTTTCTCCTGCGCATTGGCAGCTATTGCCAATATGCACAATGTAAATGTGGTTATTATTCGTGTCATTTCTTGATTTTGTAATCGGGTTCAAAGCTGTGTTTCAATCCATCATATTTCGGAACTTCAATTTTGTTTCCGTCATCATCACGATAATACACTTGAATGTCATGTCCCTGGGCTTTCAGTATACTTTCTTTATTGTTGTGATAATATTCTGCGTCGGCGAGAGCTTTCAAACGATCAACTTTAGTATAATCATCTTTGAAATACATCGGTGTGATTGTTCGGTCTGTTTTTTCAAGTCCGGTTGCCGTGAATGAGAAGTTGCCATCGGTTTCGGCTTTTAGGATAAGCCCCGGAAGACCGCGAAGTTTCCACGGACCGAAAGAGACCGGTATTTCGGGAGTAAACCATGCTCTCCAATGCCGACCGTGATAATCGCTCTCCGCCAATATGCAGTCATATCCGAGGACGGTTGCCGTCGAATCCTCCGCGATAGTCCATTTCATTTCGTCAAACGGCTCATTGTAATAGCCCTGGTCTTCTCCAAATCTACCATAGAAAGTCAGCTCCCCATCTGTAAGGTTTGTGAAAACGTAAGTGTGGGTTTTCTTTGACGGTCCCTTTGTGAGATCAAATGTTACAGATCCGTCAGGTTCAACGGTCATGCATGCTTTTTTGATGATTTCCATGTATTTTTTCCCACCCTCAGGTGTTGACTTGAGGGAATCGACCCATAGACTGATGTCATTGAAGTATTTGGCTTCGGTCGCATTGACCAGCAATGACATTTTCAGCATGTCGGTTTTTCCACGTGGCGTAGGACTGACACTTTCGTAGCTGACCAGAATGTCGGCTTTCTCCTGTGCCGTGGCAGCTATCGCCACGATGCAAATTGCAGTGAGGATGAGTAACTTATTCATTTTAATATTGAAATTGTAAAAAACGTGATAGATCTAATCTTTTTTCTTTTTCTTGGGAAAAGGCAGAACATCCCATAATGTTGAGATTACTTTCAAAGTCAGATTCCGGTTTGAGATGTCAAGAATATAGGCTTCCTTTGCTCCCGTGTAGGGGTAACCGACTTCTGCATCAGCCATAATGTCGACAATGCAAGGCAATTTCTTGACGTAGGCGTTATTGTTGCAGGCGGTGATTACGCATTTTTCATTAACATAAATCACATATTCGCCCATCATTTTGCGACTTCTCACCGTTCCCAATGGAGAGAGTGATTCACAAATATCTTCTATAAAATCTGTGGAACAAGCCATAGGTCAATACTATTTTGATTTTCTAAGTCGTTGGTTTTTGTTTCTATAATCTGTTGTCTCAGAAATCTATGGTCAGGCGCAGGTTGAGCTGTCGGCGCGTCAGATAGTTGGGGACGGCATACTGGATGTCGTTGACATCCGTCACCCAGTAGTAGGAGGCGACGTTGGCTATGTCGAGAAGATTGAACACATCCACTCCAAGCCAAATGCTCTTGAAATGGCGCAGTACTCCTGAACGGGTCTCGCCCTCTTTCAGCGGAGATAGAAGCGCGTAGGAGAGACCTGCATCCACACGTTTGTAGGGGGGCATACGGAAGTAGCCTTGGTCGCGTGACGACCGTGGCGCGGTGGAGGGAAGTCCCTGCATGAATATTCCGCGCAGGGCAAACTTGAGTTTGGGAAATTTCGGGAAATAGTCCGTGAAGAACAGGCCGAGGCTATATCCTCTGTCTGTCGGACGCGGGACTTTTACGCCTTTGATAGTCTCGCTCGTTTTCATCAGCGAAAAGCTGATCCACGAGTCGCTTCCGGGCACGAATTGACCGAAAAGTTTGAGATCCAAACCGGCAGCGTAGCCCGAACTCTCGTTGAGTCCCGAATAGACTATCTTCAGATTGTCTATCTCATAAGGGACAAGGTCGGAGAGAGCTTTATAGTATATCTCGCCGGAGAGCTTGAACGGACGGTTCATGGCTCTGAACGTATAGTCGGTGCCTGCTATCAGGTGGAAACTCCTCTGCGACTTGATGTCGCTGTTGAGTTCGATGGTCTGATTGCCGTTCTCGTCGCTGACGGGGACCCGGTATTCCTTGTAGAACGGGCTTTGATAGTAGAGTCCGGTAGCAAAGCGCAGTGCCCATGACGGAGCTTTCTCCGGGATGAATCCGACGGTGAGGCGCGGGCTGAGGAGGAGTTCCTTGTTGAAACTCCAGTAGCTCAAGCGGAGTCCGGCGTTGATGGTGAGGAATCCGGCTGAGGTGTTGAGCTTCCATGCGTCCTGGACGAATGTCGCAAAGCGGGTTGACGAGAGGTCATGATTTGACGCGAGATTGTAGACCATGCGGAGATTGACTCCGTCGGACGGGAGGGAGAATCCGGCTGAATCGCGCAGCTCCCATTCGCGGCTTCGGTCCATGATGTCCTCGCCTTGGATGCTGACACCGTAGGTCAACGTGTGGCGCGGATTCAATGCTGTCTCGCCTTTCAGCGCGAGCGAAAGCACGGAGGCTTTGAGGCGGTTGCGTGCATGTTCGTGGTAGCGACCGACACCGAGTTCGCCGCCGACATCTGATGTCCCCGCCTGGTCAAGCCAGTATTCGCCCGAAATGTCGTAGGCCACGAGTTCATCTGTCAGATAGGCTGAGCCGAGGAGCTTGAGGTTGGTTGAGCGGCTGAGACGGTAGTCGAGTGAGACTGCACCGAAATATGTCTCGAAGCGGTCTTTCTCATGTCCGTCGAAGTAGACGGTGAACTGTTTTGCATCGGTCGTGGTGCCAAACGTCGTGGTACGGTCCTGCGGGGTGAAACGGTAGTGGTTGAGGGAGATGTTGCCGAGGATCGACAGTTTGAACTTCGAGGTCAATTGCCAGTTGAGGTTCGTCTGATAGTCAAAGAATGTCGGATCGTATTCTCCTTTTGTGTCCATCGAACTGAGCAGGGAGGAATTGCGCTTGTAGCGTATGCCGTGGAGCTGTGAGAATTTTTTCGAGCCTTGTCCGATTGCGAGCGACGCTCCCATGAGGCTGGCGGAGAGTGACCCTTCAAATGATTCTGGCTGACGGTAGGTGATGTCGAGAACGGATGACATCTTGTCGCCATATTCGGCGGGAAATCCGCCGGTTGAGAATCCGATGGCACCCACAAGGTCGGGGTTTATGACACTGAGACCCTCCTGCTGGCCCGAAGTGACGAGCAGCGGGCGGTAGACTTCGATTCCGTTGATATAGACTGAGTTTTCGTCATACGAGCCGCCGCGCACGGAATATTGCGATGACATTTCGTTTGATCCGGTCACGCCTGCCATCGTTGTGATGAGCGATTCGACGCTTCCACCTGACGCATCGGGGTTCTTGCGGAGTTCCGAAGCATCGATTGTGGAGATTGAGCCGGTCTGCTTCTTCAATTCCGTCACTTCAACCTGCTGGAGCATTTCAGTGGTGAGCTGCATACGCATGTTGAGTGTCACGTCGCCCGAAGCATCGATGAGACGGCGTGTTTCCTCCCGGAAGCCTATGCAGGAGAAATGGATTGTGATTGTGTCAGCCGCCGGACACGACAGCGCATAATCGCCGTCAAGACCGGAAGTGGTGCCTATGGCCGTCCCGGCGACACGCACGGTGGCAAATTCGATAGGCTCGCCGTTGTTGTCTGTAATCTTGCCGTGGATTTTCACCTGTGCATGCCCCGGGAGGGTCGCGAAGGGGAAAAGGAGCATGATTACGAAAAGAATTTTTATATAGGATTTACAGTGACATTGCATTGTTTTCAGCGGTATTAACCGGTCAGTCCATGCTGACCTGCGTGGAGATATACATAAATAACGCCAATCAATGCTGAAAATTGTGTGAATCAACGCAATCCCGCCTGGGGCGATCAGAGTGGCATCATTATCACGTCGTGTGGTTTCCCGTCACAGACGGGGACAGTCTTTACGATACGTTCAAGAAGAACCGTGAATTCTCCGGGCGCGGCTATCGCCCTCGGCATTGACAATTCTATCGGAAGCACATAGCCGGTGGGGGCGAATATCATAATTCCGTTGTAGGAAGTCGTCGAGTGAAGCTCCGTGGTGAACGGTACTATCCGGGGCGGAATGTTGTTGTCGGTGGGGGAGTATGTGACGATGCAGTTCCGGCTTACTTTGCCATCGGCTATGACGGCATGAACGCGCACGGAAAGTTTGTTTTCCATAGATCCGGATGAGAATGAAGTTTGTGTAAGTATGAGTATGAACGGGTGGAGTGTGAGTCCCTTTAGCGCAGAGACATGGTCTGCTGTCCGCGACGGGCTTCGACGTTGTCGTTGCGTCCGCGTGTGCGCACCACTGAGATTGAATCGAGATATGAGATTTCACCCTTTGACGGAGCGTAATGGATGTTTCCATAGACGTTGGTCGCGGTTTTGGCGGAATCAATCACGAGAGTGAGCCTTTTCATTCCCTCCGAGCCTTCGGTTCTTGTGACGTATTCGATTGTCCCGTCATCGTATGCCACGACAATGGTCATCGATACGGCCGAGCGTGGATTGATTGGCTTCACCGATACCGTATAGCGGTCGCCATGCTCCCAGTTCCTGTCGTGGTTGAATGTAAATGTCAGGAAGTCAGTCGGGTTGTTGCCTGAATTGCGTATTGCTGAGGGTCCTTGCCATAGATTGACAGAGTCACCGTCAATGCTGATCGTGCGCATTTTCTCAGTGCTCTTTCCGCCGGCTTTCTCAGCTTCGGCAATGCGGTCTTCAAGGATTTTTATGGTCTTGTCGTAGACATTCATGTATTCCTGAAGATTGTGTCCGTACCAGTAGAGCGACGTGTCGAGTTCCTGAGTAGTCACCCCGTGGCGCATACAAATTGACTGGATGAACGCTTGCTTGGCGGAGTCCTGACGGAATGTCGAATTGTTAGCATCGACCACTGCCTCGGCTGTGTGGATGTCAGCCATGATTTCAGCCATCTTGTTTTCTGAAATCACGTAGCCCGGAGTCTTGCTGCATGAAACCAGCAGGATCAGTGTGAGGGTTATGATTGGGAGTAGACGACGCATTTGGGGGGTGGTTGTGTGACGTGAAGATGGTGGTGCATTATCACTTGACCGGAAGCTCGGAGAGAGCTTTCGGGGTGAGTATGTAGCGGTGATAGAAGATTATCAGCACGAAGATACCGCACGAGATTGCGGCATCGGCCAGATTGAAGATGGGTTGGAAAAAGAGGAATTGCTGACCGCCGACAACCGGGAGCCATGAAGGCCACACGAAACTGAAAAGCGGGAAGTAGAGCATGTCAACCACCCGGCCGAGGAACAACGGGGCATACCCGCCACCTGCCGGAAAGATAGTAGCCACCTGCGGGGGTAGGGGATTGTTGAAAATCAGACCGTAGAACACGCAGTCAAATATGTTGCCTGCCGCACCGGCTGTGATGAAAGCGAGACAGATGAGGTAGCCGCGCGGGATTGTCCGCAGGGCATGAATCTTCGCAATGTACCATATCAGGAATCCGACTGCAACAATCCTGAAAAGTGTCAGCACGAGTTTGCTGCCAAGCTCCATGCCGAATGCCATCCCATTGTTCTCGATGAAATACAGATGGAACCAGGAGAAAATCTTTAGGTCTTCGCCGAGATAAAAATGAGTCTTGATCCAGATTTTGGATGCCTGGTCGAGTATGACCACGAGGAGGCTGATGAATATAACGAGTGTAGCTCTGCTACGCATTTTCCGGTCTTGGGGTTGTTTTGGGGTGTAATCCCTATGTAAAAGGCATATTGTTGTGAATATGCCTTTTACATACGGTAGGATTATGTATGTGCTTACTTCTTTTTCTGTGAATTTTTTGCTTCAACGCTGCGTGTTGCATGAGGGACGGCACGCAGACGCTCTTTCGGGATGAGTTCGCCGGTCTCGCAGCATACGCCATACGTCTTGTTCTCGATGCGGATGAGTGCGTTCTGGAGATGCTGGATGAATTTCATCTGTCGCTGCGCGAGTTGACCTGCCTCCTCTTTCGAGAGGGTGCTTGCCCCTTCCTCAAGGATTTTGAAGGTTGGTGATGTGTCGGCGGTATCGTTGCCGTCGGTGTTATTGATGAGTGAGCGGAGGGAGTCATATTCCTTCTGCGCCTTGTCAAGTTTCTGGATGATTAGCTCCTTGAATTCCTGGAGTTCTTCATCGGAATAACGGGTTTTGTCGCTCATTTTAGCATTTTTATTGATAGGTAAGTTCAGTTTTTGGCAAGAGAGATTTTGACGGTGGCGTTGATGTCGTCCATATTGAGGATCTCGACATCGGTGTCATTGCTGTCGATGGGTGCGATTTCGAGTGATGTTGCGAGTACCTGACGCGATATGTAGTCAGCGAAGTCGCGGATGGCATCGTCAGTGTCGGCTCCGGGAACAAAGGTGAGAGCGATTCGGTCGGTGATGTCGTAGTCGCGCGATTTGCGGATATTCTGGATGCGGTTGACAATGTCGCGGGCAATTCCTTCGCGCTTCAACTCCGGAGTGACGGTCACGTCGAGAGCTATCGTCAGGTTACCCTCGTTGGCTACGAGCCAGCCCGGTATGTCCTCCGAGATGATCTCCACATCGGCGAGATCCACCTCAGCCGGTGAGCCGTTAAGGTCAAATGTCAGTTTGCCGTCGCGTTCGAGAGTTGCTATTGATTTGGCGTCAAGATTCTTGATGATTTCAGCGGCGGCTTTCATCTGCTTGCCGAATTTCGGACCAAGTTTCTTGAAGTCGGGCTTGACGCTCTTGACGAGGATACCCTCATCGTTGCTGACAATCTTCAGTTCCTTGACATTGATTTCACTTTTGACGAGATCCATGATTGCCTCAAGGGCTGCACGGCGGTTATCGTCGGCCACGGGAATCATGATGGTCTGCAACGGCTGGCGCACTTTCAGGTTGACCTTACGGCGCAGGGCGAGTGCCATCGACGTGATGTCCTGGGCAAGTTTCTGACGTTCCTCAAGTTCGGGGTCGATGAGCTTGCTGTCGGCCACGGGGAAGCGGTCGAGGTGGACTGACTCGGTTGAGCCGGTGAGGTCTCTGTAAAGTCTGTCGGCGAAGAATGGAGCGAACGGAGCCATGAGTCTGCTGACGGTCTCCAGACAAGTGTAGAGTGTCTGGTAGGCAGCGAGTTTGTCAGTGGTCATTTCGCCACCCCAGAAACGTTTGCGGTTGAGACGCACATACCAGTTTGAGAGGTTGTCGCCCACGAAGTCACCGATGGCACGGGCAGCACGTGTCGGCTCATAGTCATCAAGCGCGGTGGTCACCTCCATGATGAGTGAATTGAGCAGGGAGAGAATCCAGCGATCTATCTCGGGACGTTCACTCATCGGCACTTGTGGAGCTTCGGGGTTGAAGTTGTCCACGTTGGCATAGAGGGCGAAGAAGCTGTATGTGTTATATAGGGTGGAGAACAGCTTGCGCGAGGTCTCAAGCACGCCTTTCTCGTCATATTTCAGATTGTCCCACGGTGCTGAATTGGAAATCATGTACCAGCGCACCGGGTCAGCACCATACTGGCTGATCTGCCCGAACGGATCCACTGCATTGCCGAGACGCTTCGACATCTTGTTGCCGAACTTATCGAGGACAAGACCGTTGGAGATTACAGCTTTATAGGCGATGGAGTCAAACACCATACCGGCGATTGCGTGGAGGGTGAAGAACCATCCTCGGGTCTGGTCAACGCCCTCGGCGATGAAGTCGGCGGGGTAGACTTCGCGATTGTCAAATGCTTCCTTGTTTTCAAAGGGATAGTGGATTTGAGCGTAGGGCATTGAGCCTGAGTCGAACCATACGTCGATCAGGTCCTTCTCTCTCTGCATCGGTTTGCCTGAGGCTGAGACGAGGACGATGTCATCGACATAGGGACGGTGGAGGTCAATCTTGTCGTAGTTGTCCTTGCTGTATTCTCCGGGGACGAATCCGGCTTTCTTGTACGGGTTTTCGGTCATGACCCCTGCTTCGACCGCGCGCTCGATTTCATTGTAGAGCTGCTCGACGGATGTGATGCATATTTCCTCCTTTGCATCCTCAGTGCGCCAGATGGGCAGGGGAGTTCCCCAGTAGCGGCTGCGCGAGAGATTCCAGTCCTGAAGGTTTTCAAGCCATTTCCCGAAACGGCCGCTGCCGGTTGAAGCCGGTTTCCATTTGATGCCTTCGTTGAGTGCCATCAGCCGTTCGCGCACAGCGGTGGTTTTGATGAACCAAGAGTCGAGCGGATAGTAGAGGACGGGTTTGTCCGTGCGCCAGCAGTGGGGATAGTTGTGGGTGTGCTTTTCGATTTTGAAAACCTTGTCGGTGGCTTTAAGCTCCATGCAGATTTGCACATCGAGAGTCTCCGTATCCTCGGTGGCTTCGGGATCGTAGGCGTTCTTGACATATTTTCCTTCCCATGGCTTATAGGCTTCGACATCAACCATCTCCTCGACAAATTTCGGGTCGAGGTCTGAGAGGAGGTAGAATCGACCTGTCAGATCGACCATCGGACGGATGTTGCCGTCGCGGTCGATGAGGTGGAGCGGGGGAATGCCGCTCTGACGCGACACGCGCAAGTCGTCAGCACCGAATGTCCCGGCGATATGGACAATGCCCGTACCGTCCTCGGTTGAGACATAGTCACCGGGGATGACGCGGAATGCCCCTTCTCCGGGATTGACCCACGGGAGAAGCTGTTCATAGTCTATACCTACGAGATCGAGACCCTTGACTTGTGCTGCGACCTCAAACGGGATGATTTTGTCGCCTTTCTTGTAGCTATCAAAGGGAAGTCCCTTGCCTTTGGGGTTGAACAATGAACCCATGAGGGCATCCGCAACAACGACAGTGATCGGCTTGCCTGAATAGGGATTGAAAGTCCTGACGATATTGTAGGTTATCTCAGGTCCTACGGCAAGTGCGGTGTTGGAAGGGAGAGTCCAGGGAGTAGTGGTCCAAGCGAGGAAGTAGGGTGTGCCCCATCTGAAAAGCAGTTCGCGGTAGGGCGCGAGGGCGGGATTGTCATTGTTGACCACACGGAACTGTGCGATACATGTGGTATCCTTCACGTCGCGGTAGCAACCGGGCTGGTTAAGCTCGTGTGAACTGAGGCCCGTACCGGCAGCCGGTGAGTATGGCTGGATGGTATAGCCCTTGTAGAGATAGCCTTTCTCATAGAGCTGACCGAGGAGCCACCACACGGTCTCGATGTAGCGGTTATCGTAGGTGATGTAGGCGTTGGGCATATCCACCCAGTAGCCCATGCGGCGTGTGAGGTCTTCCCATTCGCCGGTGTACTTCATGACCTCCCGGCGGCAGGCAGCGTTATAGTCATCGACAGAGATTTTTTTGCCGATGTCCTCTTTAGTGATTCCGAGATTCTTTTCAACGCCCAGCTCTACGGGGAGTCCGTGGGTGTCCCATCCGGCCTTGCGCTTCACCTGAAAGCCTTGCATAGTCTTGTAGCGGCAGAATATGTCTTTGATGGTGCGGGCGAGCACATGGTGGATGCCCGGTTTGCCGTTAGCGGATGGAGGTCCCTCAAAAAACACGAATGACGGGCAGCCTTCACGTTCTGACATGGTGCGGGCGAACACATCTTCTTTCCCCCACATTCCGAGGATGGTATCGTTGATTTCCGGCAACTTCAAGCCGTTGTATTCAGGGAATCTCTTTGACATTTCGAGACAGAAATTATAGTAGTTGATATATGTTGGCTAATTTTTTTGCAAAAGTAGTAATTATTTCGCGAAAAACCTAAGATTTAATCATTGTCAGTTAGTTGTGTCAGTTAGTTGTGGTTGGCGATGGGAAATGGAATGTGATGGCTTTATATGTGAAACCTCCGCTGCAGGAGGGCGGAGTGCCGTATCCTTGCAGCGGAGGTTTAGAGTGGGTGATTTGTCGTGTGCGTGGCGGATTACATGCCCTTCATACCGTCGGCCGACGGAGTGTCGCCTTCGGTCATGAGATGGCTGTCGCGGTCCGCATCATTGTCCGGATGGATGATCTCGGTGGTAAGACTTTCGGCACCATCCGTGTAGCTCACCCGGATTTCGTCACCGGGGGTCAGCTCTGCCTCAATGATGAGTTCGGCGAGCTTGTCCTCAAGATACTTCTGGATTGCACGCTTGAGCGGACGTGCACCGAACTGGGAGTCATAACCTTTCTCGGCAATGAAGTTGCGGGCCTCGTCAGAGATGTTGAGCGTATAGCCCAGCTCCTTGACGCGCTTGTTGAACCCGGCAAGCTCGATGTCGATGATCTTGAAGATGGCATCCTTTGACAGCGGATCAAACATGATGATGTCATCGATTCGGTTGAGGAATTCGGGTGCGAAAGCCTTGTTGAGAGCTTTGCGGAGGACACCCTGGCTGTATTCCTTGTCGTCAGCGGGGCGAGAGTTGAAGCCTATGCCGCCGCCGAAGTCCTTGAGCTGGCGCGAGCCGATGTTGGATGTCATGATGATGACGGTGTTCTTGAAGTCGATCCGCCGTCCGAGCGAGTCGGTCAGTCTGCCCTCGTCCATGACCTGCAGCAGCAGGTTGAACACATCGGGGTGTGCCTTCTCGATTTCATCGAGGAGGACGATAGAGTAGGGGTGACGGCGCACTTTCTCCGTGAGCTGTCCGCCTTCCTCGTAACCTACATATCCGGGAGGCGCACCGACGAGACGCGACACCGTGAATTTCTCCATATATTCGCTCATGTCGATGCGGATGAGAGTGTCGGCCGAGTCGAACATGAATTCAGCGAGTTTCTTGGCAAGATGAGTCTTGCCGACACCGGTCGGACCGAGGAAAAGGAATGTGCCGATGGGCTTGTTAGGGTCTTTCAGTCCGATACGGTTGCGCTGGATTGCCTTCACGACCTTGTCGATTGCAGAATCCTGACCGATGATGAGACTCTTGAGTGCCGGAGCCATCTCCTTGAGTCTCTTGCCTTCGGCCTGAGCCACACGCTGGACGGGGACACCTGTCATCATTGCCACTACCTCAGCCACCTTGTCGGCATCGACCGTCTCGCGCATAGCGTTGAGCTGGTCTTCCCATTTTGCCTTTGCTTCTTCGAGCATGGATTTGAGCTGCTGCTCTTTGTCGCGGTATGAGGCAGCCTTCTCAAAGTTCTGTGACTGGGCGGCGCGGAGCTTCTGGGCTGAGACTTCCTCGATGTGCTGTTCGAGCTGTTCGATTTCCTTGGGGACGGCGATGTTGGTCACGTGTACGCGGCTTCCGGCCTCGTCCATTGCATCGATAGCCTTGTCGGGGAAGTTACGGTCTGAGATGTAGCGTTCGGTGAGCTGCACACATGCGTCAAGAGCCTCAGGAGTGTAGTTCACGTTGTGGTGTTCCTCATATTTGTCCTTTATGTTGTCGAGTATGATGCGTGTTTCCTCGGAGGTGGTCGGCTCGACCATCACTTTCTGGAATCGGCGTTCGAGCGCGCCGTCGTTCTCGATGTTCTTGCGGTATTCATCGAGTGTTGTCGCGCCGATGCACTGGATTTCACCTCGTGCGAGAGCCGGTTTGAGCAGGTTGGCTGCATCCATTGACCCGGCAGCGTTGCCTGCGCCGACGATGGTGTGGAGCTCGTCGATGAAAAGGATGATGTCCTTGTTTTTCGACAGCTCGTCGAGGATGGCCTTGATGCGTTCCTCGAACTGTCCACGGTATTTTGTGCCGGCCACAATCGACGCCATGTCGAGTGAGACCACGCGCTTTCCGAACAGGATGCGCGACACCTTGCGCTGGACAATGCGGAGGGCGAGACCCTCGACGATGGCCGACTTTCCGACACCCGGCTCGCCGATGAGAACGGGATTGTTCTTCTTGCGGCGGCTGAGGATCTGTGCGAGACGCTCGATCTCGACCTCACGTCCGACCACCGGGTCGAGGCGGCCTTCCTCGGCTGCAAGTGTCATGTCATTGCCATATTTGTCAAGCACGGGGGTGTCGTTGCCACGACGCTGCGCGGTGGCAGTGCCGCGTTTGCGGTCTGACGGCTGCTGGCTCTGGCTCTCGGACGATTGCCGTGGCGGCATTTCGTCGTCATCGTCGTCGCCTGCAAATTCCGAGCTCATTGAGGCGGGTATGTCGGCATCGGTCGCCACCAGACGATAGAGAGTCTCGTAGCTGATTCCGGCACGTTTGAATGCTTCCATGAAATCAGAATTTTGTGCATCGGAATTGTGGAATATGGCGAGGAGAAGATGCGTCGCATCCACCTCATTGCTCTTGAGCATTCTGGCTTCAAGGACGCTGAGCTTGATGATGCGGCCTGTCAGGTCGCTGATGCTCACCTCGTTAATGCCGACGGTGCCTTGATAGCCGGCATCGGTCGCGGCATTGAAAAGCGCGTTGTCGAGGGCTTCGCGCAACTGATAGGCGGAGACTCCCTTTGCTGCACGCTCGATCAGGCGCGCCGGCTCGCCCTCCATGTCGTTGAGCAGCGAGAGCAGCAGATGCTCCGGCATGACATAGCGGTTGTTGTGACGGGCCGCCTGCTTGGGGGAGTCAGAGATTATTTCTTTGAACTTTCGTGAATAAACTGTGTCCATCTTGATTGTACCTTTCTTTGTTAAGTGGTGAATTGCGTTCCTTGGCGGGGACATCGCGCCGTGGGTTTCCGCATTGAGTGAGAGATGAATTGTATGTGTTGTCCGTACTGACTGAAAAGTTGTGCCATAGTTTCAGACAAGCTTGGCAGTCTATATATACTACAAAAACTGTGCCAAAGTCGGTCATGATATTATAATAACAATTAAAAAACATTTCTTACCGTGCAAAGATACGATTTTTGCAAAATATTTCTTACCTTTGTCGGGAAAAATCCTTAGGCGATTTCTCCAATTACACATTATTAATATAGTAAGATTAAGTTTTTTGAAAGAGGTCGCATTGCCCGCACGTTTCAGGACTCATGCCGTGTATTTCCGGCCTCCGCACTGTAAAAGCTATGATTGAATCAGATCGTATAATCAAGATCAATATTGAAAACGAGATGAAAAGTGCCTACATCGACTATTCGATGTCGGTGATTGTGTCGCGTGCGCTCCCTGATGTGCGCGACGGCCTCAAGCCGGTTCACCGCCGTGTGCTTTTCGGAATGAACGAGATGGGCAATACCTCTGACCGTGCCCACAAGAAGTCGGCAAACTGTGTCGGTGAGGTAATGGGTAAGTATCACCCGCATGGCGATTCCTCTATCTATGGAACGGTTGTGCGTCTTGCCCAGCCTTGGGCCATGCGCTATACACTTGTGGACGGTCACGGAAACTTCGGTTCTGTCGATGGCGACGGAGCTGCGGCGATGCGTTACACTGAGGTGCGTCTCGACAAGCTCGGCGAGGAGATGCTTGCCGATATTGAGAGTGATACGGTCGATTTCCAGCGCAACTACGATAATACACGCGATGAGCCGGTGGTTCTCCCGACTCGTTTCCCGAATCTGCTCGTCAACGGTGCGTCGGGTATCGCCGTCGGTATGGCGACCAATATGCCCACCCATAATCTTGCTGAGTCAATCAATGCATGTGTGGCCTATATCGACAATCCCGAGATTGATGTCGATGGGCTCATGAGGTATATCCCGGCTCCCGACTTCCCCACCGGCGGTACGATCTATGGTTACAGCGGTGTCCGTGAGGCTTACGAGACTGGTCGCGGCAGAATCGTCATCCGCTCCAAGGCCGAAATAGAGGTTGAGGACAATCACGAGAATATAATCGTCACCGAGATTCCCTACGGTGTCAACAAGGCGGAACTCATTGCATATATCGCACAGCTTGTCAATGACAAGAAACTTGACGGAATCGCTGACATCAATGACGAGAGCAACTACAAGGGTATGCGCATTGTCATCAAGCTCAAGAGCGATGCCAATGCAAGCGTGGTCCTCAACAAGCTCTACAAGATGACGCAGATGCAGGCTTCATTCAGCGTCAACAATGTGGCTCTTGTCAACGGTCGCCCCAAGACGCTGAGTCTGAAAGAACTGATCGGCGAGTTTGTCAAGCACCGTCACGAGGTTGTCATCCGCCGCACCCGCTTCGAGCTGAACAAGGCTCAGGAGCGTGCCCACATCCTTGAAGGTCTCATCATAGCCTCGCAGAATATTGACGAGGTGATAAAGATAATCCGTGCAGCCTCTGACACACAGAGTGCCCGCGAAGCACTCAAGGAACGTTTCGGACTGACCGACCCACAGACAGCCGCCATCGTCGAGATGCGACTCCGTCAGCTCACCGGACTCGAACAGGACAAGCTCCGCAACGAGTACGAGGCTCTTGAGAAGGAGATTGCACGTCTGGAACTGATTCTGTCAGACGAGCATACCTGCCGTGAGCTTATCAAATCGGAACTCATCGAAGTCCGTGACAAGTATGGCGACGCGCGCCGCACGGACATCGACTACACTGCCGGCGATTTCAATGCCGAAGACTTCTATGCCGATGATGACATGATCATCACAATCTCCCACCTCGGCTACATCAAGCGCACCCAACTGAGTGAATTCCGCGCTCAAAACCGTGGCGGTGTCGGCGCGAAAGGCTCTGATACGCGAAATGAGGACTTCATCGAGCATATATATCCCGCCTCGATGCATAACCACATGCTTTTCTTCACGGAGAAGGGTCGTTGCTACTGGCTCAAGGTTTATGAAATCCCCGAGGGAGCCAAGAACGCCAAAGGTCGTGCAATCCAGAACATGCTCAACATCGAGCCTGACGATTCCATCAAGGCTTTCATCTGTACCAAGTCGCTCGGCGATCCCGAGTTTGTGTGCAGCCACAATCTTGTCTTCGCCACAAAGAAGGGTGTGATAAAGAAAACACGTCTCGATGCCTATTCGCGTCCCCGCGCCAAGGGTGTCAATGCAATCATTATCCGTGAGGGCGACGAGCTTCTCTCGGTTGAGATGACCGACGGCAACAGCGACATCCTCCTCGCAAACCGCAATGGCCGTGCAATCCGTTTCCCGGAGAACAAGGTCCGTGAGATGGGTCGTATGTCGGCCGGTGTGCGCGGCATGACACTCGACAATGACGACGATGAGGTCGTAGGCATGATCTGTATGCCTCAAGACACGGCGAATGATGTCATGGTGATCAGTGAGCGTGGCTACGGCAAGCGCACTCCGCTCGACACAGAGGTGACAAACGAGGCCGGCGAGACCGAGAAGGTGTCCGTCTACCGTGTCACCAATCGTGGCGGCAAGGGTGTGCGCACAATGAACGTCACCGAAAAGACCGGCCGCCTCGTGGCGATAGAGAGTGTCAATGACGATAATGACCTTGTCATCATCAACAAGAGTGGAATCACAATCCGCATCCACGTCTCCGATATCCGTGTCCAGGGTCGTGCCACCCAGGGTGTCCGCATCATCAATCTTGAGAAGCGCAACGACACCATCGCGTCTGTCTGCTGCGTCGATTCAGATCCCGAGGAGGAAGTTGAGCAGGTAGAGGCTCAGGAACTCGCCCCCGAACTTCCGGAAGATGAAATCTTCGAAGTGGAGGAGTTTGACGATGTCCCCCTCGATGACGACGATGTCGTGGAGGATGAGGATGATTCAGCCGACGACTCCGCCGATGAGTGATGACCTTACCTTAAAAATTTAAAATACCCACCTAAATACTAAAATCTATTATGAAAAAAATCTGCGTCTTAAGCGTTGGGCTTCTCACAGCCGCTTCAATGACTGCACAGGTTGCCGTTGTCAAGGAGGCTGAGAAAGCATTCAAGAGTGCTGACAGCTATGCTGCCTACGAGAAGGCTCTCAATGTCATCACCCCGGCATTCTCAAATCCTGAAACTGACAAGGATGCCAATACTTACTGGATTCCCGGTAAAGCCGGTTTCAAACTCTACGACGATCTTTTCGCCAAGAAGACCTTCGGTCAGGATGTCAACATGGTTGACATGAGCAACGCCCTCCTTGATGGCTACAATTTCGGCATGAAGGCTCTTGCCGTTGACACTGTCGTTGATGCAAAGGGTAAGGTGAAGACTAAATTCTCAAAGGATATTGCCAGCCAGATTTCAGGTCATGCCAATGATTTCCTGAACGCAGGCTCCACCTACTGGGACGCTCACGACTATAAGAAGGCTTACGAGGCTTTCAACGACTATATTACGATTCACGGAAATGCCCGTCTCGGCAAGAACGCTCCCGCTGCACTTCCCGACTCTACTCTCTCGCAGATTGTCTACAATGCCGCTCTTGCAGCATGGCAGGCTGAGATGCTTCAGGAAGCTGCTGCAGCTTTCGACCAGCTCCTCACTATCGGCTATGACGACCCCACTGCCTACGACTATGCTTACAGTGTGGCATATCAGATTCCCGATGAGGCACGCAAGCTCAAATATTCTCAGCTCGCTCTCGACAAGTTCGGCACTTCAGATCCCAAGTTCCTCCAGCGCATCGTCAACAGCTACATCGATTCCAAGGAATTTGACAAGGCAAAGACCATGCTCAACGATGCAATCGCCTCCAACCCCAACAACAGCGCATACTACCTCTCGCTCGGAGTGCTCCTCGAACAGCAGGAGGACATGGCCGGTGCAAAGGACGCATATCAGAAGGCTGTGGAACTCGACGGCGAGAACGCCCTCAACAACTTCTACTATGGCCGTGCACTCGTCCAGGAATATGACAAACTCGACCAAGCCGCTGCAGATATGTCGCAGCAGGAGTACAACAAGTACAACTACGAGACCATGCGTCCCGTTATCCTTGAGGCTGCCAAGTATCTTGAGAAAGCATATCAGCTCGACAATGAGCAGATGGATGCACTCCGTTACCTCAAGAACATCTACTATGTCCTCAACGATGGCGACAACCTCCTCCGTGTTGAAGGTCTCCTCGGTCAATGAGATATAAAACAGTAAAATAAACAGACTGTGACCTGACATCGGAAGTCGATTCACTTCTCTGTCATGTCACGGTCTTTTTTTTTAGGTCATACGATGAATTCAAATCAATCCGCTCCCTCGACCCTTCAGCAGTTTGACTGTGCCCTCAAGGCTTGCCGTTCGGTCTTTGTCGATAAACTTTCGGATTATGGTGCGTCGTGGCGCATCATGCGTCCGCGTTCAATCACTGACCAACTCTATATCAAGGCCAAACGCATCCGCACTCTTGAGGAGGGCGAGGCTATGATTGACGAGGGTATTCTCGGCGAGTTCATGGCCATTGTCAACTATGGCATTATCGGTCTCATTCAACTTCAGCTCGGCTATGCCGATGAGTCTGACATCAGCAACGAAGAAGCTGTCAGGCTCTATGACCGTTACGCCGATGAGTCACGCCGCCTGATGGAGGCGAAGACCCATGATTATGGCGATGCATGGCGGGGAATGAGGGTGAACTCCTACACGGATTTCATTCTGACCAAACTCCAGCGCGTGAAGGAGATTGAGGGCAACGGTGGCAACACTATCGTCTCCGAGGGCATTGACTCGAACTATATGGACATAATCAACTATGCCGTCTTCGCAATCATCAAGCTCACCGCGCAGGATTGATGTGATCTATCATCCGGCTCTTGTGTGGTTGGTCCGTGTCATCATCGGATCGACATTCATCCTTTCGGGCTTTGTCAAGAGCATCGATCCCTGGGGTAGCTTCTATAAGATAGCCGAGTACATCGATGTATGGGGGCTTGATGTCCCTTCGTCGCTTGAAATACTTGCGGCTTTCGCGCTCGGCGGGGTGGAGTTTGTGCTCGGATGCTTGGTGCTTCTCGGCTGTTATCGACGTGTGGCGGTATGGCTGCTGACTTTGATGATGGCTTTCATGCTCCCGCTGACACTCTATATTGCTATGGCTGATCCCGTGGCCGACTGTGGGTGTTTCGGAGATTTCATCATTCTCTCCAATACGGCTACGTTTGTCAAGAATATCTTCATCACGCTGCTTCTTGTCTATCTGCTCATGTTCAATTCGCGTGTCGATGGACTTTTTAACCCCTACGTGCAGTGGATTGTCGGCGGACTCGTCTCGCTTTATATAGTGATAATCTCATTGATAGGATTCAACATTCAGCCTCTGATTGATTTCCGCCGCTTTGCGCCGGGAGTGTCGTTGCTGCCGTCTGACGATGATGATGATTCAGCATCGGATGTGGACTATGAGTTCATATATGAGAAGGATGGTGAACGCCGGTCGTTTACCATCGACAGTCTGCCGGATTCGACATGGACTTTTGTTGACCGCAAGGTGATCGGTGGTGGAAATGAGGAGATGGCCGACGGTTTCTCCGTGATTGTTGACGGTGAGGATATAGCCGCTGACATCATCGACCCGACTACCGACCAGTTTCTTGTCACCGTGCCGGACCTTCGCGGGGTTGATTTGTCGTACACCTATCTGCTCAATGAACTCAATGACTATATGACCGGTCGCGGGGGATCGATGGTGGCTCTCGTCAACGGTGATGATGACGATATTGATTGGTGGCGTGACATCTCTATGGCATCATATCCGATATACAGTGCCGAGCCAACTATGATCAAGGAGCTTGCGCGGGGAAAAGCCGCCATCATATATCTCCATGAGGGAGTCGTGGTGTGGAAGCGTACGGTCGGCTCAATCTCATATTCAGCCCTCACCGGGACACCTCCCGGACAGCTCCTTCATGCGCTTGATCCGGAGCCGACATATATCCTCTATGTCACATCCATCACATTTGCCGGTATAATTTTTATAATTATGATGCTTGACCGCAGCGGTCGCCTCGTCGCGTGGCATATCCGCCGCCGCAAACACACCCGGCAGTGGTCTCATCATGAGACTGCGGATGGCGATACCGCAGAAAATGCTCCTAAAGGGCAAGAATGAATGGTCAAACAACTCAACTTTAAATTGCGACGGATTGTTAAGGATATATAATCTTGACAATCCGTCGTTAATTTAGAGTTTAGTATGTCAACCCACGTTCCAACGTCCGCATCGAAGACTGATCATAATCCGTCTGATTTTGAATCGGGTGGTTTTGCCCACCATATTTTTTATTCTGCCCGGCAGGCATTGCGTCATCATGCCTCGGGCGGCAATGTATTGATTCTTGCGACCATTCTCGCTCTCATTGTGGCGAACATACCGGGAATCAATGACCTGTATTCCGATTTTTGGAATCAGGAGATGAGGCTGCAGGTCGGCGATTTCAACATCTTCTCCCATGCAGGTCATCCGATGACGGTGCTGCAGTTCATCAATGACGCACTCATGGCTCTGTTTTTCTTCACCATTGGTCTGGAGATAAAAAGAGAGGTGCTGGTCGGTGAACTCTCCTCATTCCGTCAGGCACTGCTGCCGATAATGGGTGCGGTCGGAGGCATGATTTTCCCCGTAGGGCTTTTCATGATTTTTGCCGCAGGGACTGACTTCATTGATGGTGCGGCGATCCCTATGGCCACGGACATTGCATTTTCTCTTGGCGTGCTTGCCATCCTCGGCTCGCGTGTTCCGTTGTCACTGAAGATTTTCCTCACTACGCTCGCCGTTGTCGATGACATCGGTGGTATCATCGTGATTGCGGCGTTCTATTCCACACACATCGATCTTGCTTTCATCGGCTATGCCGCTATCGGCCTGGTAGTGCTCGTGGTCGGGGGAGGTCTGCTGAAAATCCAGAGCAAGATTTTCTATATGCTTTTCGGTGGACTTGTGTGGTTCTTCGTCCTGAATTCCGGCATCCATCCGACGATAGCGGGAGTGCTTGTGGCGTTCTGCGTTCCGTCTGTCCCTGTCTATGCCCCCGGAAAATATGTCAAGATAATCCGTCGGTCAATACGTAACTTCAATGAGGCCGACGACGAGGATCTCGGTCAGGGAAAGTTGCTGAATCATGAGGAAATGGATTGGCTGAAGGAGATTGAGAGCGCGTCTGACAAAGTCATCTCCCCCCTTCAGGACCTTGAGGACTCCCTGCACCCGATGGTAAACTATATTATCATCCCGCTGTTTGCATTCGCTAATGCCGGTATCTATCTTCTCGACATGAATCCGCTCACCATTGTCTCGGGAATCAGCCTGGCGATAATTGTCGGACTCGTGGTCGGGAAATTTGTCGGTATATTCCTGTTCTCATGGTTTACGGTGAAACTGAAGTTGGCTCCAATGCCCGACAAATCAAACTGGAAGATGATTGCAGCCATATCGATGCTTGGCGGTATTGGTTTCACGGTGTCGCTGTTCATTGCCAATCTGTCGTTTGGCGATGGCGATGCCGGGCAGCTTGCACTGCTCAATGATGCGAAGCTCGGTATAGTCGTGGGGTCGCTGCTTGCGGGACTGCTGGGCTACTTCCTCCTCGCGCGCTTCCTCCCGGCGGCTTCCCCGCAGGATGAAACCGGCGACCACTGACCTCCTATGCCTCATTTCATCTTTTAAGTTATTTTTTTATCGTCACTAACCATATAAATGTTGCTGAAACAATTGCGATTAAAGAATTTTTTCATTAATTTTGCGCTGTTGAAAACAACATTATAAATACACATTTGAAATGACTATCGATCAGTACAATTTCAACGGCAAGAAAGCCATTGTCCGCGTGGACTTCAATGTGCCTCTGGACGAAAACGGTAAGATTACAGACGATACCCGTATCCGTGGTGCGCTTCCCACACTCAAAAAGATTCTCGCCGATGGTGGCAGTCTCATCATCATGAGCCACATGGGCAAGCCGAAAGGCAAAGTCAATCCCAAAATGTCGCTTGCACAGATCAAGGATGCGGTCAGCAAGTATCTCGGGACAGAAGTTCAGTTTGCCGAGGATTGCGCCAAGGCATCGGAGCAGGCTGCAAACCTCAAGCCGGGTCAGGTGCTTCTCCTTGAGAATCTCCGTTTCCACCCCGAGGAGGAAGGCAAGCCCGTGGGTATCGATAAGGAAGATCCCGGCTATGATGCCGCCAAGAAGGAGATGAAAGAGCGTCAGAAAGAGTTTGCAAAGACTCTCGCTTCATACGCTGACGTTTACGTGAACGATGCTTTCGGCACCGCACACCGCCGTCACGCTTCAACCGCTGTCATCGCTGACTATTTCGATAAGGATTCAAAAATGCTCGGCTATCTCATGGAGAAGGAAGTCAACGCTGTCGATGCAATCCTCAAGGACATCAAGCGTCCGTTCACCGCAATCATGGGTGGCTCAAAAGTATCGACCAAGATCGGTATCATCGAGAATCTCATGGACAAGGTTGACAATCTCATCCTCTGCGGTGGCATGACCTATACTTTTGCCAAGGCCAAGGGTGGCAAAGTCGGCAAGTCAATCTGCGAGAACGACAAGCTCGACCTCGCTCTCGACATCATCGAGAAGGCTAAGCAGAAGGGTGTGAACCTCGTGCTCGGCACAGACTGCGTGGCTGCTGATGATTTCAGCAACGATGCAAACACAATGGTGGTTTCATGCATGGATATTCCTGACGAATGGGAAGGTCTCGATGCAGGTCCCGTCACCCGCGAACTCTTTGCCAATGCCATCAAGGATGCGAAGACAATCCTCTGGAACGGTCCTGCCGGTGTGTTTGAATTTGACAATTTCACAGCCGGATCACGCGCAATTGCCGATGCTATCGTTGAGGCTACCGAAAAGGGCGCATTCTCGCTCGTCGGCGGTGGCGACTCTGTGGCATGTATCAACAAGTTCGGTCTTGCCGACAAGGTTAGCTACGTATCGACCGGTGGTGGCGCGCTTCTTGAAGCCATCGAGGGCAAGGAACTTCCCGGTATCGCTGCCATTCGCGGATCTGAGAAGTAATATCATTGCATATTGTTCATAGAATGAAAATTTGCAGGCCAATGAGACGATGCTGTCCCATTGGCCTCTTTTAATGTGTATTTGTTCAGCTTGCGTAATCTGTTTGTGCGTCATGTCACGAGACTATGGTCGCTACAATTTTTCGCGGACCGCCGTAGTCACGGAACTCACACAGATATATCCCCTGCCACGTCCCGAGATTGAGCCGCCCGTGGCTTATGGGGATGGTCAGCGACGGTCCGACAAGTACTGATTTGGCATGTGACGGCATATCGTCCGCGCCCTCATCGGTGTGCAGATAAAATGGTGCATTTTCCGGCACGAGCTTATCGAATATCGCATTGAGGTCGTGACGCACGTCAGGGTCTGCGTTCTCATTCAGCGCGAGAGCTGCCGATGTGTGTTTGATGAGCAGATTCAGCAGTCCGCACTCAGGCAGTTCCGGAATCATACGCATGATTTCACCGGTGACGAGATGTATGCCTCGCGGGTAGGGACGTAGTGAAAATTCAATCTGTCTTGCCATTACTTGCGGGATTCATAGAATTCGTATACGTCCGGGATGGCATATTTCGTATCGGAGATTGGACCCCGGGTCATACCGCCAATCACTTTCTCGCAGTCACCGGCTGCCGTCTTATCAACGCAATCGGTGGCAAAAACATCCTTGATTTCGGGCACAAGTTCAGTGGCTTTGATGTCCATGAGATTACTCATGAGGAAACCGGCGAATTGTCCGTCGCAGCCCTCCTGTTTGGGTAGCCTTGTCACCATTGATTTCAGAAGCCGTCTGAATATCTCGATTATTTCCCCGCGACGTTCGGGATTGCGGATCGCTATCATTGCCAATGCGTCAGGAGCATTGCTGCGCATGTATGAATCGAGTCCGGGTTCATACATGTATGCTTCGATTGCATCGACATTGTTTTGTCCACAGACATAAAGAGCCGGGGGAAGCAGGTCAGGTGCGTAATCTCCGAGGTGGAAGTCGGCAAATTCGCCGGTCTGACGCATTATCTCAAGCACAGTGTCGAGACCTTTCCCGCTCTTGAGTTGTGTGAGCATGACCAGAGAATGGACGATGGCACTTCCTGTTTCTTCAATTGTTTCCTCGTTATCGTTGATAGCTTGGTATGTCTTGCCGATTACGTACATCACTATGTTGTGAATGTCCTCGGCAGCCTCGTCGGCCGGAAGGGCGAGTATGCGGTCTATGACATCATTGGGCAGGACGTAGCTATTATCTTCCGAGAGGAATGCGTCGGCGATAAACTGATTTTTCACTGTGAGCGTCTCCGGGTAGGAGGGATAATTGTATGAATACACCTCTTTCGGATGGCGGTCCATTTCGGCCTTTGTCTTCTTCAAATTTTCCATCGCACGCTCTAAGAACTCTGAGTCACTTGGCAGGATGTAATTAAAATCGTCTCCGAGATTTTGCCTCAAGGTGTTTATGTATTGTTGCTCAGTGCCGTTATCAGTCACGATCAGCAGGTGTTTGCCGTTCTTTCCAAATTCGTATTCAATCAGAGGAATATCGTCCGTGTCTTCTTCAAGAATATAGCCTGCGATTCCAAAATTTTTCGCCGGTTTGATGCCTCCTTCCTCGGCAAAGCTGATGGCTCCGAAGATGATATTGTGGACTTCATCGTAGGATGTTTCTTTCATAAAATCTGCTTCGCGAAGCTGCTCTTTCAGCCGATAGTCAGCTACATTGATGTGGTAGGAGGCTGCTTTTACGCCTAAACAGAAAGTATCGACAAGGAATTGACCGACGACCAGGTTACCGTCCGGACGTACCCTTGTCACGATAATGGTTGCTATTCCGCCTTCCTCCCATCCTGAGGATATGTAGCATTTCCCGATTGGGAGTTTACGGACTTTATCCCGCATGAATCGTTCGGGTGAAATCTGAACTTTCTGTTGGCTTTTGCCTTTATTCTTTTTCTTTGCCATTTATAATGTTTTTTTTGGCCATTGGACTACTCTTTTAGTAACAGATAAGACGTAGAAAAGGTTAGTCTATGGGACGGTTAGTCGAGTGTCTTTTTGGGGTAAAGTGACTCCCACCATGAGTCATCGTCCTGAAGATATTTTGCAAACCATGCGAAGATGGTCTCCTGCCATTGCTTGCGTTTGTTGAACTCAGTCACTTGGTGGTTTGCTCCTTTCACTGCCACGAATGCGGTCTCCCTGCCGAGGAGCTTGAGTGCGGTGTACATCTGGATACTTTCACCAAAGGGCACATTCGTGTCGCTGTCGCCGTGGAGAAAGAGCAGGGGGGTGTGGATTTTGTCGGCATTGTAGAGGGGGCTTTGCTTCACATAGAGGTCTGAATGGCTCCAGGGATAGCTTTCGGCCATGCTGACCTCGCTGTATGAGTATCCCCAGTATCCCTCGCCCCAGTAGCTTGTGTGGTCGCTGATTCCGGCATGGGAAATTGCGGCCGCGAAAATATCGGTCTTGGTCTGGAGATACTGTGTCATGAATCCTCCGTAGGAAGCTCCGATGCAGCCTATCTTCGATGCGTCCACCCAGGGATGTGACTCCGTGAACTGCTTGACACCCTCGATTATATCCTCGGCCACACCTTCACCCGCCGTGTTGACGTGGCGCGATGCAAATTCCTGACCGAATCCGGCTGCTCCGCTCGGATTGATGACAAGCACCACGTAGCCGTGGGCGGCATAGAGATGGTGGGGGTAGCGTCCCTCGAAAGTCCTGCTCGTCGGGTTGCAGCCGCCGTAGTAGTTGACAATCATGGGATATTTGCGCGAGGGGTCGAAGTCGGGCGGGAGGATATAGCGGCCACAGATGCTGTCGCCGCGTGAGGTCTGATAGATCCACGGGCGGCATTCACCGATTCTGATGCCGTCCATCCTTTCGGCATTGAGGTCTTCGATGAGTGTGTGGCGCATGTTTTTTGTATTGAGGGAGTAGAGGCGGTCGGAATTGGATGCTCCCTGCCCGACATATACGAGCACTGGCGAGGTCGATGCGAGGTCAAATGACGCGATGTATTCCTCCTGCGCATCAAGATTGTCGATTTTACCCGATACGGGGTTGACGCGGAAAAGCGACTGGAGGTCGCGGTCCTCGGCGGTGAAATAGATATTGCCGTCATTGCGGTTCCATGCAATCTGCTCGATTGAGGGGTGGAAATCGCGTGTGAGAGGCTTGACCACCGGCGAGTTGACTGACATCACATAAAGCTGGAGGTCATACATGCTCGGTATTTTCCCCTCTGGCAGATTTTTGCCCACTCCATTGAATGCTTCGGGCGAGGCCACGATGGCCACTTTTGTCCCGTCGGGCGAAAGGCTTGCCGCGTTGAGGAAGCCGTCTTTGTTTATCAGACAATTGGTGGAATTGTCAGCGAGATTCATCAGATAGAGTGAGGTGAGGCTCGTAGGTCTTTTTTCCACCCGCGATTCATGGACAGAGAAAAGTATGTGGTTGCCGTCGTCCGAGATACCGCAGAGATTGACGTTGCGGTTTCCGAATGTCAGCGGGGAGGAGAGTCCGTTCGCAAAGTCAAATTTCATCAATGAGCCTCGGTTGCGCCATCCGGGCTGGCGGTCTTCGGGATGGACAATCTCATAGAGGTCAGGCTGGTTTTCTTTCGGACCCTCGTTGATTTTTGTATAGATGAGGAAATCCTCGGTGGGCGAGATGGTGAAGCTTGATGAGGGGACATCTTCAGCCATCACGGTTTCACGGCCGTCGGCAGGATCGAGCGCGACGAGTTGCCGCTTGCCGTGAACAAGACGTGTGAGATACAGACGGTCGCTCTTGGGCATCCATTGCAACCTTTCGCTCCGTCCGGCGATTCGCTTCCCTGACGTAAGTTCGCTGACCTCGAATGAGAATGTGTTTGCACCGCCATCATGCGTGTAGTTGTAGGTGCGGAGCAGATATTTCCCGCTTGGCGATAGCGTGGCTGATCTGAATCTCTTGCCGGTCATCACATTGTCGAGGGTGAAGCGTTTCAGACCGTCGGGGTTGATTGTCAGGAGTTCCGGGCGGTCACACTCGATGGCTACATGCAGCGTGTCGGCTGAACTGCTTTCAGTCAGACACTTGATTGTGACGCTGTGGGTGGCAGGCGTGAGGACGAGGCGGTTGCCATCAAGTTTCTTCCCGTCGAGATACACCTCATGGTGCTTCAGTCCGTCAATTTTAAGCGTGCCGGTGGCGTAGCGTTCATTGTCGATTGTGAAGTTCAGCAGATGGAGTGCCTCGCCGTCAGATTTCAGGATTACGTTGCCGTCAACAGTCGCACCTTTCTCGGCGGCTGAGAGTGCAACCGGGGTTTTGAGAAGTGACGATGCATCAAATTTCTTTGAGTTCACGTCAACGCTGTCAACCATCGCCGGTTTCTTGATGGCAAATGGACCTTGATATTTGAGCGAGTTGATATTTATGCTGTCGGCCGACGCGTTTAGTCCAAGCGCGAGAAGCCCGACCAGTGGTATGGCATGAATCTTCATGGTTGTGTGGTTATGGTGTTGCTGTATGGTGAAATCCGTTATATTCCATAGTTCTTGATAGAGCGGTTAACGGCAGGAATATCGCCGGATTGCAAAATTTATCCAAAATTACGAATAAATCGTGATAAATATGCCTAATTTTGCAGACAAAATGAATACAGCACTAATAAACATACTTCTTGTAGGGGCGGGAAGTTGCCTCGGAGGTGTGGCGCGCTACATTGTCAGCCGTGCCATTCAGTCGATGTGTCACGGCACATTCCCTTGGGGGACGTTCATGGTGAATGTCGTCGGGTGTTTCATCATCGGGCTTGTCTATGGCTTCATTGACAAGGGCTGTCATCTGAGTGACGGCGTGCGGCTGTTTGTCACCGTCGGTTTCTGTGGCGGATTCACCACCTTTTCCACCTTCATGCACGAAAACTACCTCCTGTTCACCGGCTCACAACATCTGACCGTCGCCCTCTACGCACTCACAAGCGCAGCCGCCGGGTTTCTGATGGTCTATCTCGCCTACCATCTCGTCAGGGGGATGGCGTAGGTGCGAAGTAAGTGCGGAACAAAAATTGCTTGATAATTCGATAGATTTTTTTTGCGTTATTGATGGCTAATCATTACTTTTGCATCGTATGGAAACTATGATATTATAGTCGTTTGTGGTTTCCTATGCGTATACCATCATCGTATGTTCCCATTATAAATAAGACAACCTAAAAATAATAACAAACAACATTATCAATCATGAAAATTTCACAGTCGAAAATCACACGTCTGCGTGGAATTATGCTTGTGCTTGCCTGTTGCTTTACGATTACAGCAGCATGGGGATATGATTTCACCGTAAAAAACAGAGTTGACCACTATCATCCGGGGAGTGGGTATTATGAGGATGTAGATATATTCTACAATATCAACCCCGATGGAAAGTCAGTCACTGTCACCTATGGAGATGTAAAGTATAAGTCTGACTCGATTGCCATTCCGGCTGAAGTGACGTATAATGGCAACACATATACGGTCACAGCCATAGGGTATCAGGCTTTCCAGCAATGTGACGTGAAAGCTGTCAGTCTTCCTGAAACAGTGACGGAAATTCAGAGCTATGCATTCTATCTCTGTACTGTCAAGAATATAAACTATCCGGCTGGGCTGAAATACATCAGAAAAAGTGCCTTCGACCAATCCAATGTGACCAATGGCACATTCCCTGAGGGATTGGCGGTTATAGAAGATATGGCTTTCAGTAAGGCTAAAATCTCATCTCTAAGCCTGCCGAGAACACTTGAAAGTCTCGGAAACTCATGCTTCGGTGGTTGCAGCAAGCTTACGTCGGTTACAATTCCCGGAAATATTACCACTATCCCCGGTGGAACATTTAGTCAATGTTCATCGCTTAAAGATGTGATTATTGAAGACGGCGTGCAGTTTATAGAATATTCTGCATTCAGTGCTTCACCGGTGGAGACTATCGTATTGCCATCGACATTAAAGAAGATAGGGGATAATTGCTTCTCATCGACTAAGATTAGGGAGCTTGTGTTGCCTTCTTCGGTTACAGAGATTGGTGATCATTGCTTTAGTATGGCTCACAATTTGGAATCAATCACTCTTTCTTCCGGCATGACTGAAATACCGACTTCCGCTTTTACCGACTGTAAAAAATTGATAAATGTGAATATTCCGAATAGCATAACTAAGATTGACAATTATGCGTTTCGTGGTACGGTTCTGTTATCTCATATAACTTTGCCGGAAAGTGTTACGGAAGTCGGATCAGCCATCTTCGTTGGTTCCGGTCTTGTTGATTTTAAATTCCCGTCAAAGCTCACCAACGTAAGTTCGCAAATGCTCAACAGTTGCGATAATCTTACTGAGATTATAATACCCGAAACAGTTAAGACAATTGGCGAATATGCTTTTTCTCATTGTGATAATCTCCGTAAGGTGACTTTCCCTGATTCGATTGAATCGATTGGACGCGGTGTGTTTAGTGATTGCGTAAGCCTTGAAGATATAAATATTCCGGTAACTAATGCCGTGAGTGCAGACATGTTTAGAAATTGTAAACGCCTGAGGAAAATAGTTGTTCCCGAGGGTGTCAAACAAATAGGTAATACTGCATTCTCTAACTGCGAAAGTCTTGAAGAATTGCAATTGCCCAAAAGTCTTGAAGATATAAGAGGTAACTTTATCAGTGGATGCTCGTCATTGAAAAATCTTACAGTATACCATCAGGTGACAGCAATCTCAATGGCTGCATTTCACGGTTGCAGTCTTGAGGAACTCCATTTCAATCGTGCAGTGCTTCCCCGATGGTCAGAATTTACGACATCGTGGAATCCGATTATAAAGGAAGATAACAATTGCACGCTTTTTGTACCGAAAGGAAGTGCCGAAACATATAAGGCTTCTCCTGAATGGGCAACATTCAAAAATATCGTAGAGGAGGAAATTACCGAACCATTGAATTATCAGATTACTTTCCCTTACTCACATTCAATCACCGGAGGTGCATTGATGGTGAATGACATTAAACCTGAGCGGGTCATGGAATTTGCAATGAATACGGACGTTGTGATTTCGATGACAGCAAAAGATGGTTATCATCTTGCGAAACTTTTGATTGACGGCGAGGATATGACGGCTGAGGTTGTTGATGGGGTATATGCCATTAAGAATCTCGATGCAAATCATACTGTTGATGTCTATTTTGCTGAAAACCCTGTCAAACTGTCGATGTTTATGGCTGTTGGAGGTTCAGTAGATGTTGAGATAGAGAAAGGGCAGACTTTCAGTTGCATCATCACTCCCGAAGATGGATGGAAGGTCAATGCAGTGACATTCAATGGTCGCGATGTAACTTCACAGCTCTCAGACGATAATCGTTTCACCACTCCGTCTCTGAGCAGTGACTCGGAATTGAGAGTTACGTTTGAAAACGTGAATTCGTCAATTGAAAACATAACTGCCACCAATGCGATTAAGGTGTACGTTGACCAAACAGGTCTTGTGACAATTAATGGTGTTGAAGAAGGTCAGCCAATTAGTGCATATTCGGTCAGTGGTATGCTCATTGACCGAGTGACAGCTACAGGAATAACTGACACGATTCAACTCTATCAGCATGGTATCTATTTGATCCAGACTCCCGTTAAGACATACAAAGTACACTATTAAGTTTATAAATAGTACTGATAGAATGAGGGCGTGTCATAATTGATGGCACGCCCTCATAATAGTTTACCCGACATGGGTATCTCTGTCTCTTTTGCCATTCTGTCATTCTGTCCCCTTTCGTCCCTTACAGATTCCCATTTTCCCATTCCCATGAAATAATGGGAAAAGTGGGAATGGGAAAATGGGAATAATGGTGTAACGCGCTCTTTTTTTGCGTTATCGCACCATTTAGGGGATGATTCGGCATTAACTTTGCAACATACATACATATATACACTCTCTTATATATACACTCTCTCCCTTTTATAAGAGATAGTGAGGAGAGTCATATATCTATATACGTATCATATATAGATGTGTATATGAGAATCATATATATATAGACATGTATATATGAATGTGTGGATATGCCTTTAGGATATTTGCTATAAACCTGCAATTGTATGGGTATATCCATTCAAACATGCCAAAGGCATGTCCGTACGAATATGATTCTTGTCACTCTATTCCCCCGGTATGTCTCATTTCCATTCCAATTCCCAATTCCCATTCCCACAAGGAGACGGGAAAACGGGAATTTTCCCACATTCCCATTCCCACGGGAAAATGGGAAAAATGGGAATTTTCCCACTATTCCCGTTATTTTATGGGAATGGGAATTGGGAATCCGTATGAGAAAAATTCGTAGAGAAGATGCCCTTGGCGTGTTAAACGACTATTGTACGGGCATATCCGTTTAATCGCAAACATTTCCGAAGATATTTCCTCTACGTTCTGAATCAGGGTTCAATTTATGAAAAATTGCCGTGAGGGACGGTGAGGTCCGACACGGCAATGTGTGCGTTTTTCAAGATTAGATCAAGATAGAGTTACTTACTTATAAGACAACCTGAAGTGGGCGCGGATAAGGCCATGTCGCGCGGAACTCATTCCATGCGTCGGCATGTTGCCTTTCCGGCAGCATGGTCTCGTCCGGTCCGCTTCCAATAAAAATATATAAATAAAAAAGTTAGGTCCTTAGCTATTCTTTTTTCTGTTTTGGTGTCGCTACTTTTCAGACTTGTAGTATGATCCGTAGGAGTATTTCCTGTATGGGGTGACGGTCGATGATGTGCCGTTGAGGATAAGCATGAAATTATTGTAGCGGTGAGAGTTATAGATGCGGTCGATTTCGGGAATCATGCGGCGATCAAGGAGTCCGGCGCGGATGACGAATACAGTCATGTCGGCAAGCGGAGTGATGATTGACGCATCGGCCACGATTTCAGCCGGAGGACAGTCAAGGAAGATGTAGTCATATTCCAGACGGTATTTGTCGATCAGATTCTTGAGACGGTCTGAATAGAGCAGTTCGGTGGGATTCGGAGGAATCGTGCCGACCGGCAGAACGTGGAGACCGGGACATTGAGTGGGCTGGATGTACTTGTCGCAATTGTCGGTGGCCTCGGAGAGATAGTCGGCGATACCGCGCGAGTGTGGGACGGTGCGCGAGACGGATGCACGGCGGAGGTCGAGGTCGATGACGAGGACTTTCCTCTCCTTATCCTTGAGCGCGAGGGTGGCCGCAAGGTTGAGCGAGATGAATGACTTTCCCGATCCGGGATTGAATGAGGTCACCATGATCACTCGGTTGCGTCCGTTGCGGGTCATGAACTCAAGATTGGAGCGGAGCATACGGAAGGCTTCGTTGATGATACTCTGACCGTGTTCGTAGACGAGGAGTGCCGGGGCTTCCGAAGCAGTCTCGGATTTGCCGGTGAGTTTGCGCCAATGGCGTTTGAGGCGGCGCATACGCTGAGAGCCGGACTTGTTGGACGCTTCGGGCAGTTCTCCGAGCAGCGGTGTCTTCACACCCTTTATGTCGGAGCGTGAGCGCAGGTATGTGTTGCTGCTTGCGTCGATGAAAAGCAGACCTGCGGGGACAATCAGACCGAGCGCGAAGCATATCGCAATGATGTTGCGGCTGATGGGCGACGAGGGCTTGTTGGAGCCCATCGGAGGAGTGATGATGCGGGTGTTGAACGGTGTGTAGGCGAGAGTCAGCTCGTTTTCCTCACGTTTCTGAAGCAGGTAGAGATAGAGGGCTTCCTTGACCTTCTGCTGGCGTTCAACCGAGAGGAGATATTTGGCTTGTGTGGGCGAAGATGCGATTTTTGAATTTGTTGCGCGGTCGTCTCTGATGAGCGAATTGAGCTGAATCTCAAGCGAACGTTCCTGATTGACGAGCGACTGCACGAGCGCGCTCCTCATGCTGCGCAGGCTCTTGTCGTAGTCCTGCATGATGGGGTTGTTCTCGCCTGAAGTGTTGGCGAGTTTGTCGCGTTCGAGCTGGATGGCATTGTATTCCTGGATCTGCGACTCGATTCCACGGTTGTCGATTCCGGAGTTGGCGGGTAGGAGCTGACCGTGGACGGCGGGATCCTTGATATGTTCGAGCAGATATTTCGATATGGCAATCTGGGTCGATATTTCAAACTGGAGTTTGGTGTTTTCGTTGGACTTCTCCATGTACATTGTCGAGGCAGCCTCGACATCGGGCACAAGATTCTCGCCTTTGTACTGCGCGATGTCGCTGTCCACGTTGCCCAGCTCGCGCTCGATCACTTGGAGGCGTTCCTCAATGAACTCGGAGGTTTTTTTAGCCTGCCGGGCTTTGTCGTCAACCCACTTTTCGTTGTAGATGTTTATGAGGGTGTTGAGGAAGTCGTCGGCACGGGCTATGCTGACATCTTTGAAAGTGAATTCTATGACCGACGCTTTTTCGTCAACAAGGGTCTCGGTGAGTTTGGCCTTGTAGATGTCGATGGCTGTCGGCATACTGTAATGTGTCACGTTGATGGGCGAGTCAAAGTCAGCCTTATAGTCAGGACCCGGGTTTATGACGATGTCGCCGGCTTCGGTGCTGACGGTGTCGCCGAGATTCACCGTCAGGCTTTCTTTCTCACAGTCCTCATTGCCCACGGTCATGTCGGTGATTTCGACTTTCCCTTTGCCGAGCAGTCTGACTTTCATTGACGATGACATTGATGGCGGCAGGGTGAGGTAATGGACCGTGATGGGGAGCGAATCGCCGTAGAGGGTGACGTTTCGCAGCCCGGAGCGGTGGGTGTATTCATTTTCAAGATTGAGTTTGGCGATGACTTCGCCTATGATGGCGGGAGAGCCGAACGCAAGCATCTCGTTGTTGACGTTTGATGAGCTTTGAAACAGTCCGATGTCGCTCAGGGCTGCCATCGCGCTCTGTTTCGAGTCTTTTTCGTCGGTGATCATCACGGAGGCTGTCCGTGTGTAGGTCTTGGGTGTTATCAGCAGATATAGCACACCGAGGCTGAGAAAGATAAGGATCGACACGACAAACCATCGCCATTTGGCGAGACAGGTGACGAGAAAGTCGCGAATGTTTATTTCCTCATTCTCGTCATTGGTTGCCGTCTGGTCAGTCAGCACGACGGCCTGAGCGGGCTGACCTTTGTCGCTGTTCATGCTGTTGTTGTTGAAAGTTTCTGTCATGATGAGAGTGTTTGGACAAGATGTTGATTAGCGGATGCAGAGTGCTGTTATTGTTGTGGCGAGTGATGCAAGCGAAATCCAGAATGATGGAGTGAGGACGGTGTTGCCGTTGATGGTACTTTGACGTATGCGGGTGTCGTTGGGATCCACGTAGATGACGTCGTCCTGCTGGATGAAATAGGCGGGTGAGCTTCGCAGCTTCTGAGCGTCGAGGAGGCTGACAACGTAGGTCTCCTGGCTGTCGCCGTTTGAGCGGATGAGCTTCACGTCTTCGCGGCGGCCATAGATGGTCAGGTCGCCGGCAAGTCCGAGCGCGTCAAGGATTGTCATGTCGTCACGGTCAATGCTGTATGAGCCGGGGTGGCTGACCTCGCCGAGCACTGAGACAATGCCGTTGGTTAACTCGACTGTGACCACCGGGTCTCTGACATAATCTTTTGAAATCAACATCCCTTTGATCAGTCCTGCAATCTCAAGACGGGTCATCCCTCCGACTTTCACTTCGCCGAGAAGCGGGAAATCGATTTTGCCTTCGGGCGAGACGGTGTAGGTGCTGATGCCTTGGTTGGTGCTTCGTGTGTAGTTGTTGCTCGACGTGCCGAGGATGCGCGGCGAGTAGGGCAGATTGAAAAGGTCAACGAGCTGCTGGTCGCGGGAATGGACAAGGATGGATAGCCGGTCGGCCGGCTTTATGGCGATGGTCTGTTGATAGCCGGAATAGGTTTGCTCGTTGGAGATGTCCTGAAAGTAGATGATGTCTTTGGGTGTAGAACAGGATGAAGCGGCGATGAGTGCGACTAAGGCAGCTAAGAAGTAGGGTTTCATTTCGCTTGTTTTTCGCGCCGGTATCCCTAAGGCGCGTGATTATAGACTCTTACCCTGTTCCCGCCGGGTGTTTTTCTCTCTCTGTGATAGTAAAAAAGAAAAGTGGGGAACTTCTTCGCTTTTTCAGAAGTGAAGGGCATCGCCAAACGCCTGAGCCGACTGAAAAAGATGAATAAAAGCCCCACTGGATTGGTATCTATGTGTCAGTCATTTACTGGCATACAGGTACAACAATACAGAAGAGCGTCTAATCTCCCTTCCCTCAGCTCATAAAATTGGCGATTTTTTCACTTGAGAAAGAAAGCAGAACGCTTTTCCTGTCAAAATGGAATTTCTCCTCCATTGACAAGGCAAAGGTACGCTTTTATTTTGGATTAGACACTCTTTTTTGTGGCTTTTATTCAAAATACCCCTGCAAAATATTGATTTGTAACAATAATTCGCAGGGGTACTTTGAAATATTTACGACCGGATGTCGGGGGGATTCGGACTAATTCTCTTTGTCGCTGATGCGGGTTTCGGGAGTGATTGTGCCTGTCTGGTCGTCACCGGGTTGCTGGGTATCGTCGGCCACAATGACTATCGGGAAGCTGGTGATTGCAAAACCGACTTCCTTATCGACCTGAAGGATGGTTGCATCAACACCGAGATAGTGCTGCCCGACTTCCATGTCAGCGGTGTATATGCTGATGGGGAAGGGGGAGATGGCGGTACGTCCCTGTGGGATTCCGTCCCAGAAGTAGGCTGCAACGCCGATGGTGGCTGCCTTGGTCCCTTCGGCGGGGATGGCTCGGAGTGCGGTGATGTTGAGGGTATCACCCTGGACCACGTAGAGTGTTCCGTCTTCTGCGGTCGCTCCCTCATAGTCTATCGAGAGGTTGACATCAGGAAGATTCTTGTCATCGTCACACGATGATATGAGACCGAGCAACGGAAGCACGAACAATAGATAGAGTAATCGTTTCATAGTCTAATTAAAATAATGTTTAATGTATAATTCGTGTGTATGATCATTTATGGGATTTACCACATTTTTATGCTGCCGCTCTCTCCTTAGGGTCAGTTACGGAAGACGATGTCCGAACCGTCGTAGTCGATGACGATCGGATGATCTCGATCGACCTTTTGGGCAAGGATGTCTTTCGACAACTGATTGAGGACCATGCGGTGAATGACACGCTTGACTGGTCGTGCACCGAATTCGGGATCGTAGCCCTCCTCGGCAAGATATTTGAGTGCCTTCGGGGTGACTTCGAGCGTGACACCGTTTTTGGCAAGCATACGCTGTATGGATTTGATCTGCAGCCCGACGATTTCCTCTATTTCCTTTTCGTTGAGAGGTGTGAACATGATGATCTCGTCGATACGGTTGAGGAATTCAGGCCGGATGGTCTGTTTGAGCAGTTCAAGCACTTCAACCTTGGTCTTCTCGATGACTTCGCCACGGTTTTCGGGTGTCAGTTTCGAGAAGTTCTCGCGGATGACGTTCGATCCCATGTTGGAAGTCATGATGATGATGGTGTTCTTGAAGTTGACGAGGCGACCCTTGTTGTCGGTGAGGTGACCGTCGTCAAGCACTTGCAGTAGTATGTTGAACACATCGGGGTGTGCTTTCTCAATTTCGTCGAACAGCACCACTGAGTAGGGTTTGCGACGCACTGCCTCGGTGAGCTGACCGCCCTCATCGTAGCCGACATATCCCGGAGGCGCGCCGACGAGACGGCTGACGGAGTGCTTCTCCTGATATTCGCTCATGTCGATACGGGTCATCATGTTCTCGTCGTCAAAGAGGTATTCGGCGAGTGCTTTCGCAAGCTCTGTCTTTCCGACACCCGTAGTGCCGAGGAAGATGAACGAACCGATGGGTCGGCGCGGGTCGTTGAGTCCCGCACGTGAGCGGCGGACTGCATCGGCGATGGCTGCGATTGCATCGTTCTGCCCGACAACGCGGTTGTGGAGTTCGGCTTCGAGATGGAGAAGTTTTTCTTTCTCGCTCTGGACCATCTTGTTGACCGGGATTCCTGTCCAGCGCGACACGACATCGGCGATGTCCTCGGAGTCAACCTCCTCCTTGATGAAGGCTTTCTCGCCCTGCATCACCTTGAGCTGCTCCTGGATTGCTGCGTTCTCCTGCTCCTTCTGCTGCACTTTCGAGTAGCGGATTTCAGCGACCTTCGCATAGTCGCCTTCGCGTTCGGCACGCTCTGCATCGAAGTTGAGTTGCTCGATGTCAATCTTGTTTTGCTGGATTTTGTTGATGAGGTCTTTCTCAGCCTTCCATTTTGCCGTGAATTCCTTCTCCTGATCGCGCAGGTCGGCGAGGCTTTTCTCTATTTCCTTGACCTTCTCAGTGTCGCCTTCACGCTTGATGGCCTCACGTTCGATTTCCTTTTGGGCAATCAGTCGGGTGATCTCATCGAGTGCCTGAGGCACGGAGTCGATTTCAAGACGCAGTTTCGAGGCTGCTTCGTCAACGAGGTCGATTGCCTTGTCGGGGAGGAAACGGTCGGTGATATAACGCTCCGAGAGGGTGACGGCGGCGATAATCGCCTCATCGCGGATGCGGACTTTGTGGTGGTTCTCGTAGCGTTCCTTCAGTCCTCGGAGGATTGCGATTGCGGCAGCCTCGTCAGGCTCATTGACCATCACTTTCTGGAATCGGCGTTCAAGAGCCTTGTCCTTCTCGAAATACTTCTGGTATTCATCGAGGGTGGTGGCACCGATTGAGCGGAGTTCGCCTCGGGCAAGAGCCGGTTTGAGGATATTGGCGGCATCCATCGCTCCCTCACCCTTGCCTGCTCCGACGAGGGTGTGGATCTCATCAATGAAAAGGATGATTTCGCCGTCAGCTCCGGTGACTTCGTTGACAATGGCTTTCAGTCGCTCCTCGAATTCACCTTTGTACTTCGCACCTGCCACAAGCGCGCCCATGTCGAGCGAATAGATTTGCTTCGTGCGCAGGTTCTCAGGAACGTCGCCACGCACTATGCGCTGCGCCAGACCCTCGGCGATGGCGGTTTTGCCTGTGCCCGGTTCGCCGATGAGCATCGGGTTGTTCTTGGTACGGCGTGAGAGGATCTGGAGGACGCGGCGGATCTCATCGTCACGGCCGATGACCGGATCAAGTTTGCCTTCGCGGGCACGCTCGTTAAGATTGATGGCATACTTTGACAGGGCTTGATACGTGTCCTCTGCGCTCTGGTCGGTGGCCTTCTTGCCTTTACGAAGCTCTCCGATAGCTGATTCAAGCTCACGCTGGCTCAATCCCGCATCCTTGAGTATGGTCGCAGCGGGAGAGTTGACCGTGAAGATGGCTAAGAGTAATGCTTCGAGAGTGACGTACTCGTCACCTTGTTTCTTGGCGATGTCGAGGGCTTTCTGCAGGACATCATTGGAGCTGCGACTGAGGTAGGGCTCGCCGCCTGACACTTTGGGCTCGGCTGCGATTTTCGTGTCAACCTGACGCATCAAGGTGGCGGTATTGGCGCCGACCTTGGAGAAAATGAAGTTGATGAGAGATTCCCCTTCGGTCATGACTCCTTTGAGCAAATGCACCGGCTCGATAGCTTGATTACCTGCTGCGCGGGTAATCTCTATGGCCTTTTGTATCGCTTCCTGTGACTTGATTGTAAAATTATTGAAGTTCATGAGCTATGTTGAAGTTGTGAGTTTTTGTTTTTCTGTTTCGTATGGATAATTGTCTGTCGGGTTCTCATGCACGCTCACAGGGTGGTGGCTGAGCCCCCTCTTATATAAATCTAACAAAAATCGTGCCAATTAGTTGAGTTGACATGTCTGAAATACGGATGTCATGTGGCAATAGCCATGTGAAAGTCACGTGAGAGGTCATGAAAAAAGGAGACAGCCGGGGGTGGAATTTCTTCCGCTTCCCTGTTGTCTCCTTTGGTGAGGGGGGCAGTGCTTGTGACTGCGCTGTTATTTTTTTTGCAGTTATCCGCCGAAATTGTCGTAGTGGACTGATTCGGGGTCTACGCCGAGGTCATCGAGCATCTTGTTGACAGCCGCGCTCATCGGACCGGGACCGCACATGTAGTATTCGATGTCCTCCGGCTCGGGATGGTTCTTGAGATATGTCTCGTAGATTACCTGATGGACGAATCCGGCGGTGTACTTGACTCCGGCGGCATCGGCGGCGGGATCGGGACGGTCAAGGGCGAGGTGGAACTTGAAGTTGGGGAAGTCCTTTTCGAGCTGCATGAAGTCGTCGAGGTAGAACACCTCGTTGAGCGCACGCGCACCGTAGAAGTAGTTCATCACCCTGTCGCGCGTCTGGAGCGTCTTTGTCATCCACATTATCTGTGCGCGGAGGGGGGCCATGCCTGCGCCGCCGCCGATCCACATCATCTCAGCCTTGGAATCGACAATCGGGTGGAAGTCGCCGTAGGGGCCGCTCATGCGCACCTTGTCGCCCGGTTTGAGTGTGAAGATGTAGCTTGATGCAATTCCCGGCATGACATCCTGGAAACCCACCTGAGGTTTCGGTTTGAAGGGTGGGGTAGCTATTCGGACTGTGAGCATGATGCGGTCGCCCTCCTCCGGATAGTTGGCCATTGAGTAGGCACGGACGGTCGTCTCTGTGTTTTTGCATTTCAGGCTGAAAAGACCGAATTTTTCCCATGACGGGAGGTATTCATCGCCGATCGAAGCCTTGTCGATGTCCTTGTCATAGTCCATCTCGTAGGTCGGTATCTTGATTTGGGCGTATGATCCCGGGATGAAATCCATGTGTGCGCCTTTCGGGAGGGCGACGATGAATTCCTTGATGAATGTGGCGACGTTCTTGTTGGAGATTACCTCACACTCCCATTCCTTTACATCAAGCACGGAGGCGGGTATGCCGATCGAGCAATCCTCCTTGATTTTCACTTGACATCCGAGTCGCCAGTTGGCTTGCTGCTCCTTGCGCGAGAAGTGGACCTTTTCGGTCGGGAGTATGTCGCCTCCGCCGTTGAACACTTGACATTTGCACTGACCGCAACTGCCTTTGCCACCGCACGCCGAGGGGAGGAATATGTTTTGGTCGGCGAGGGTCGAGAGGAGTGATTTGCCTGATTCAGCTTCGACGACGGTGTCGGAATTGATGGTTATCTTTACCTTGCCGGAGTGGACAAGATATTTCTTTGCGAGCAGGAGTATCATCACCAGTATGAGTGTGATGATGAGAAAAATGCTGACGCCTGAAAGTATCGTTAACATGATTATGCGCTTGTGAAGTTGTGGTTATATGTTATGCGATGCACTCGTAAACTCCCGGTCAGATTTTGATGCCGAGGAAGCTCATGAATGCGATGCCCATGAGTGCTGTCAGGATGAATGTGATGCCTACGCCACGGAGCGGACGGGGGATGTTGGAGTAGGTGGCGAGGCGTTCGCGTATGGCTGCGATAGCCGTGATGGCGAGAAGCCAGCCGAGACCCCAGCCGCCACCGGCGCAGACTGCCGTCCATACGCTCGGGAAATCGCGCTGCTGCATGAACAGTGAGCCTCCGAGGATGGCACAGTTGACGGCGATGAGCGGGAGGAAGATTCCGAGCGATGAATAGAGCGCGGGACTGTATTTCTCGACCGTCATCTCGACGAGCTGGGTCATTGAGGCTATCACTGCGATAAACATTATGAGCGAGAGGAAGCTCAGGTCAACCTCGGCATATTCTGGTCCGAGCCATGTCAAAGCTCCTGCGCTCAGGACGTAGGTCTGGAGCAGATAGTTGACCGGGAGAGTCACCACGAGCATGAATGTCACGGCGACGCCAAGTCCGAAGGCGGTCTTCACGTTCTTTGACACGGCGATGAATGAGCACATGCCAAGGAAGTAGGCAAAGATCATGTTGTCAACAAAAATTGACCTTATGAAGATATTGAAATTTTCCACGTGAGGTAGAATTTTAGGTGTGAACGTAATGGAGGATTATCTCAGTTGCCTTCCTGAAGGTCCTTGTTGTAGCTGCGCTGCACCCAGATGATACATGCGACCACGATGAGAGCCATTGGGGGCAGGATCATGAGTCCGTTGTTGACATATCCGGCATCATAGAAGCTCTGCGGCACCACTTGATAGCCGAGCAGTGTCCCGCTTCCGAGGAGTTCGCGGAAGAAACCGACGATGATGAGGATTATGGCATAGCCGACACCGTTGCCGACACCGTCGAGAAACGACGGCCAGGGTTTGTTGGCCATGGCAAAGGCTTCGAGACGGCCCATGAGGATACAGTTGGTGATGATGAGTCCGATGAAGACGGAGAGCTGTTTGGAGGCATCGTAGGCGTAGGCTTTCAGCACTTGATCGACAATCACCACAAGTCCGGCCACCACGACAAGCTGCACGATGATGCGGATGTTGGTGGGGATGGTGTTGCGCAGGAGCGAGATGATGACGTTGGCAAAGGCGAGAACGGCGATGACCGATACTCCCATGACTATGGCCGGTTCGAGTTTGGCTGTGACGGCGAGCACGGAGCAAATGCCGAGTATCTGCACCACGACTGGATTGTTTTTTGAAAGAGGATTGAAAAGCACCTCTTTGTTATTGATTTTATCAGCCATGACTTTACAATGTATGGTTCGTTGTTAGCTTTTATTGTTCGGAGAGACTTTGGAGGAATCGCTTGTAGGGGGTGAGGCAATTGTCTAGCATGGTCCCGACACCTTTTGATGTGATGGTGCCGCCGGAGATTCCATCGACGTAGTCCTCGCCGTTGAGCGGCTGCTGTCCGGCCTTGACGACTGCAATCGGACGGAAACGTCCGTCCTTGAACACCTGTTTGCCCTGAAACTGGTCACTGAACGCAGGCTTTTCAATCTCGGCTCCGAGTCCCGGAGTCTCGCCCTGATGGGCGAAGTATGCGCCGTAGATTGTCGATCCGTCAGAGTCGAAGGCCACGTAGCCCCAGATCGGGCCCCACAGTCCGGCACCGTAGACGGGGACGATGTATTTCTTCGCGCCGTCGGCAGTGGTGCATACAAACACCGGAAGCTCCCGGCGGTCAGCGGCGACTTTGCATTGCTCGGCCACGTTGACGTTGAATGCGTCCACGCCGTCAAGCCTCTCGCCGCGCTCGTTGACGGTGAACTGTTCGGTGATATACTTGTCAAATTCGGCCACGACATCCTTTTTGTCGGGGGTGATGAGCGCGGCTGTGAGAATCTGGCTCATCTTGTCGGCGTTGATGTTCTCCTGCTGTCGTCCGCGCAGTGCGAGCGAGGTGGCTGCGAGAGCTGTGCCGACCACTACCACAAGTATTATAATATATATTATTGTGTATGTGTTGCTTTGCTTGTTCATAAGTCAATATCTGAATCGTGAGTGTGTGATTGTTTCCTTATTAATTGATTCAGTTCAAGCTGCAGTCCTGCGCTGTCGGCGCATGCGTCGCGACACGTTGAGCTGCACCACGCAGTAGTCAATCAGCGGTGCAAGCGCGTTGCCGAGCAGCACTGCGAGCATCGCCCCTTCGGGGTAGCCATTGTTGTAGGTGCGGATGATGATGGCGACTGCGCCGACGAGGAAGCCATAGATGTATTTGCCCGGATTTGTCCTTGCCGCTGTCACGGGGTCAGTGGCCATGAACACGGCAGCAAAAGCGAAGCCTCCGAAAAGAAGCTGGTCCCAAGGGTTGAGGAATGACGCTGGATAGGTGGGGGTGGCAAACACGTTGGCAATCCATCCCATGAACAATCCTCCGGCAACGACGCTCAGCATGATGCGCCACGATGCGATACCTGTGGCGAGGAGCAGTATTGCTCCGATGAGTATGGCCAGTGTCGAGGTCTCTCCGAATGAACCTGGAATCAGTCCGAGGAAAGCCTCGCCCGTGCTGATTGGATTGCCCTGAAGGTTGAGCAGTTCGAGGTTGCCACCGCTGAACGAGGCTATCTGTCCGAGCGGGGTGGCTCCGGTGAACGAGTCGGGGAGATTGAAGCCGAGTCCGCAGATGGATTTGGTGGAGATGAACACCTTGTCGCCGCTCATCTGTGCGGGATAGCCGAAAAAGAGGACTGCACGCGTCACGAGTGCCACGTTGAACACATTGTAGCCCGTGCCGCCAAACACTTCCTTGACGAAGATCACCGAGAATGCTGTTGCGACCGCAAGCATCCACAGCGGGGTCTCGACGGGACAGATGAGCGGGATGAGTATGCCCGTGACGAGAAATCCTTCCTGGATTTCCTCCTTGCGCCATTGCGCTACGGCAAATTCAATGCCGAGACCGACGACGTAGGCCACGATGATGCGCGGAAGCACGGCGAGAAAGCCGTAGGCCATCAACTGCCAGAAGGGAAATTGCGTCGCACCTGCGGCGAGCCAGTTCTGATAGCCGGTGTTGTACATTCCGAACAGCAGACATGGCATGAGCGCAAGCACCACAATGATCATGATGCGCTTGGAGTCAAGACTGTCATGGACGTTGACACCGGTGGTCGATGTCGTGTTGGGTGTATAGAGGAATGTCTCGAATCCGTCGAACACGCTGCGGAAGGCATGGAGTTTGCCCCCCGGCTCAAAGTTGGGCTTGATTCGGTTGAGATAATTTCTAAGTGCTTTCATTTTTGTTGTGTTGATAATGAAATACTGTCAGACTTCGCTCCTGAGATAGTCCAGCCCGTCGCGGACAATCTTCTGAAGCTCAAGTTTGGATGGATCGACATATTCGGCAAGGGCGAAGTCCTCGGGAGCGACCTCGTAGATTCCGAGAGCCTCCATGCGGTCGATGTCGCGGGCGAGGATTGCCTTTATAAGATACTCGGGCAGGATGTCCATGGGGAACACTTTGTCATACTCTCCTGACATGATCATGGCGCGCCGACCTCCGTTGATGCGCGCATCAGGGTTGAACTTGCGTTTGAGGAAGTGACCGAGGAACGACGGGCTGACGCTCATCTTCGACGGGCTCATCGAGGCCCATCCCATGAATTCGTCGGCATCATCCCCCTCGGGGATCACCGTCACCTGACGGTAGGGATAGCGGAGGAAGCCGTCGATGGTTTCGGGTGTGCCGGTGAGCGCATTGCCGGATATGATTCGGTGGTGCTTGCCATCGGATTTCAATTCATCCTTCAGTACGGTTGACAGTTCCGCCCCGATCACTGTGTTCTCCATGCGGGGATCGACGACTTCGCTGCCGGTGACTGCAACCGATGTGGTCCAGTCCGGTTCGCCTGTCAGGGCTAAGTGACCTATACGCGCGAGAGTGACGATGTCGAGGGTCCATACCACTTCGCCTTTGTTGATGGGTTCGATGTTTGCAATCTGGATCCCGGGGTTTCCGGCGGGATGGAGTCGGGTAAATTCCACAACTTCCGCCCCGGGAATGTCGGGGAACGATGAGCCGGAGCCTACACCTATATATATAGTGCCTGATGTAAGTTTCGACAGTACTTTCACACCGGCTTCGATCACAGCGCGGCGACCGTCGGCCACTTTGTCAATCTGCGGTGCGAGCGGAGCAGTGTCGAGCGCAGTGACCATCACTGACCTCGGCATGTCGGTGGGGTAGGGGATGATGTCGTAGGGTCTGCGACGCATCATGGCCCACAGCCCGGAGGTCATGAGCTTTTCTCTGATGGTGTCGGCATCGGCCTCGACGAACGGTGCGGATTTTGCGGTCTCTCCGGCGGAGGTGCCATCGACTTTGACCACTACTCGCTCGATTTTGCGGCGTGCGCCACGGACCACGGCCTCAATCGTCCCTGCGAGCGGAGTCACGAGACGAATTCTGGGGTCATTCTTGTCGTGGAGCAGCGGAGAGCCGGCCTCGACCTTATCGCCCTCGGCGACATCGAGCTTTGGAGTGAAGCCCGGAAAATCATCGGGCAACAGGGCTACGCGGGCAGGAAGCGGGAGGGCTATGGGAGTCTCATTGCCAATGCCTCCTTCAAGATTGAGATTTAGACCTCTCTTGAGGCTGACTGTCTTTCTCATCTCTGGAAAGTTGATTTGTTGTACCTGTAAAAATTGGAAAGCACAAAGTTAATAAATATATTTGAATATAGCTTAATAAGTTTTAACTGAAATTGAATCAAAAAACGAATTGTCAGCCATCGAGAATGTTATAATTTGTTTTATAGTTGCTTTCGATGAAAAAAAAGGACTGAAACGTTTGCAAACACCGAAATTTCCTTATAATTTTGCATTATCGTTTACAAACCCGCTTGCAAAACATCCGGAGTGAACCGATACCATCAAAAACTGAATCCTGATAAATCTAACCACAAATCATCAAAACTAATCAATAAACCAATAAATTTAAAATCTTTAGTAATTACAAATTATGGAAGCTCAAAAGCCTAATTCCGCACAGCCCGCAAAGGCTAACAACAACAACTCCGGAAGCAAAGTAGCCGGCATCAAGAATGCCTTCTTGGTGATTCTCGCATGCTTCGTCGTAGCAGTCTGCCTCTTTATCTTCTGGTTCGGTCACGAATCACACTTCGAGGAAGGCCATCCCATCGACCTCTGGGGCACAATCTACAAGGGCGGTTTCATCGTGCCTGTCCTCCAGACCCTCTTCCTTACTGTGATCGTTCTCTCTGTTGAGCGTTGGATCGCCCTCAAGTCAGCTAAGGGTAAAGGCTCTATCGAAAAGTTCGTTGCCGGTGTGAAAAAGAATCTCGCCGCAGGTAACATTCAGGGCGCAAAAGACCTCTGCAAGACTCAGAAGGGTTCAGTTGCAGCCGTTGTTGCAGCAGCTCTCGTAAGCTATGAGGAAATGGACAAGAACACCGTTCTCACCAAGGAGCAGAAGGTTGCCAACCTTCAGAAGACTGTTGAGGAAGCTACCGCACTTGAGATGCCCGCTCTCCAGCAGAACCTCCCCATCGTTGCAACCCTCACCACTCTCGGTACTCTCGTCGGTCTTCTCGGTACTGTGATGGGTATGATCAAGTCATTCCAGGCACTCGCCGCTTCAGGTGCTCCTGACTCAACCGAACTCTCAACCGGTATCTCTGAGGCACTTATCAACACAGCCTTCGGTATCGCAACCGGTGCGTTCGCTGTTATCTCCTACAACTTCTACACCAACAAGATTGACAATCTTACCTACGCAATCGACGAGATCGGTTACTCTATCGTGCAGACATTCACAGCTACACACTAATCCCTGTTACAGATATTCAGACTTTCAAGGTTAAAAACCAATTCACAACCTCTAAACAATAGATTATCGTAATATGGGAAAAGTAAAAATGAAGAGAAAAAGCACCCTCATCGACATGACCGCGATGAGTGACGTGACTGTGCTCTTGCTTACTTTCTTCATGTTGACATCTACTTTCTTGCAGAAGGAGCCGGTCACTGTCCTGACCCCATCTTCTGTATCGGAGCAAAAAGTACCGACCGCCAACCTCGCGTCGATCCTTGTAAGCCCCGAGGGGAAAATCTTCATCTCCATTGCCGGTGACGCTGACGCTGAAACCAAGGACACATGGGGATCGGAGGCTCTCCGCAAGACGATTCTTGATGAAGCAGTAACGCTCTACAACAAGCAGCACCCCTCAAACCAGGTGCAATTGTCCGTAGCACAGCGCGACGCGTTCTCTAAAATCAATATGTTTGGTGTTCCTTTCCAGGTACTCCCCCAGTTCCTCTCCATGTCACAGACTGATCAGGACAAGTTCATCAGCGACATGACTCAGAAGGGCGTCGGGATACCCATCAACGACAACAAGGACATGGAACATCTCAACGAGTTCCAGATTTGGATGCGTGCCATCTACAATTCAGGAAACGATAACCTTCAGCGCGCAATGAAAAAGGGCGAAGGTATCGCAGTCAAGGCCGACAAGGACACTCCCTACAACACTGTCCATGACGTGCTCGACAACCTCCAGACTTTGAAGATGAACCGCTTCAGTATCATGACAGCTTTAAAAACTGAGCAAGAATAATCATTATGGCACAGATAGAACAATCAGACGGCGGCAAAAAGAAAAAAGGCGCCCAGAAGAAAATGTCGATCCATGTGGACTTCACTCCCATGGTGGACATGAACATGCTTCTGATTACATTCTTCATGCTTTGTACCACAATGATTAAGTCACAGACTCTCACTATCTCGCTTCCTTCAAACGAGAAAGTAGACCAGACTGAGATGAACAAAGCTAAGGAATCAGAGGCTATCACCCTCATCCTGACTACTGAACGCAATGCCAACGGCGAGGTCAAGAAAGACGAGGCAGGTCGTCCGATGAATACGGTTTACTACTATGAAGGTATGGCCGATTACACCGACGAGAATGGCGACGGACTCCTTGACAACAACAAGCTGAAAGTTGAACACTTCGTCGGCAACGACGGCAAGATTCAGCAGGGCATTCGCAAGATCCTCCATGACCGCAACAAGGCCGTACTTGAAAAGATTGAGAAGGAGAAGGAGACTTGGCGCAACAAGGGATTCTCATCCATCTCTGCAATCAACGACTCAATCTATCAGGCCCGTGCTCGTGAAATCCGTAACGACTCCACGCTCACACGTCCTGTTGTGATTATCAAGGCTACTCCTGAAGCTTCATGGGAAAGCTTAATCAGCGCACTTGACGAGATGCAGATCAATCAGATCTCACGCTATCAGATTGACAACATCAATAAGAACGACTCAGTGCTTATTCTTGACTACCTCGCCAAGAATCCCAAGAAATAATCTGTTGATGACTGATATATATTAACCCGAAAAATCTCTATTGAAATATGGCAAAAGATGTAGATCTTTCATCATCAGAATGGATTGACCTTGTATTTGAAGGCAAAAATAAGGACTTCGGAGCGTATGACCTCCGTAAGAACTCTGTGAAGCGTCACAACCGCGCAATGCTTGTGATCATCATCATCCTTGTCCTCATTGCAGTCCTCGGTCTCGTTGCCAACACAGTGCTGAAGCAAGCTGAAGCACGCCCCGAAGACCAGATCGAACAGGCAATGATCGACTACTCGGCTGACGAGGCTGAGGAGGAAGAACCCGATGAGCCTGAGCAGCAGCGCGTCGAGGAGCAGCAGCCTGAAGCTCTCCCTGAGGAAATCCTTAACACTGTGAAAGCAACCGAACTCCAGATCACAAAGGATGAGGAAGTCGTTGAGGAAATCAAGTCGCAGGACGAACTCAAGGAAACTGAGACTGCTGTCGGTACCACTGACTTCGATAAGGGTACTGATGACCTCAATGTGGTGCGCGAGCATAAGGAAGAAGTTATCGTCGAGGAAAAGAAACCGGAACCGGTTGACGACAATCAGGTGTTTACCGTGGTTGAGCAGAAGCCTCAGTTCCCCGGTGGCGATGCAGCCCTCCTCAAGTGGGTGGGTGAACACCTCCACTATCCGGCAATGGCTCAGGAAAACAACATCCAGGGCAAGGTAGTCGTTCAGTTCGTTGTCACCAAGACCGGTAAGGTCGGTGAAGTGAAGGTGATCCGTTCAAAGGACCCCGATCTTGACAAGGAAGCTGTTCGCGTGGTTAAGTCACTCCCCGACTTCGTCCCCGGTAAGATGAACGGTCACGCAGTGAACGTATGGTACACACTGCCTGTGACATTCAAACTCCAGGGCATTTAATCAGCGCATAATTCAACTCTTTTTTGACCTCCGCCGTCCCCGCAAAGGGATTGGCGGAGTTTTTTTCACCTTAGCAGGATGAAATCAAGTAAGTGATGAACATTTTAACGAGAAAACCGCCGGAAAATGATAATCTGGAATCCGTGGCATGGTTGCCATAGGGTCAGCGAGGGATGCGCGCATTGCTACATGTATTTCCTCGACGGCAAGCGGGGTATTGACACCTCGCTCGTGACGCGTACCGCCAATTTTGATCTGCCTTTGCGTCGTGACCGTCATGGAAACTATAAACTGAGGCCGGGTATGCAGCTCTATGTGGGTCTCTCAACGGATTTCTTTGTTGAGGAAGCTGACCAATGGCGCGATGAGGTGTGGCGAATAATCCGACAGCGTCCCGACATTGCTTTCCGCATACTCACGAAACGAGCCGGTCGTATTGCAGAATGTCTGCCCACGGATTGGGACGATGGATACGACAACGTGATGCTCTCCGTGACTTGTGAGAACCAACGCCGGGCTGACGAGCGATTGCCACTGCTGCTCGACATTCCGGCAAAACATAAGGGCTTTATGGCGGCTCCTTTCATCGGAGGGATTGATGCGGAAAAGTATCTTGCGACGGGAGAGATAGAGGAAGTGTTGTGTGGCGGCGAGAACTACGACGGTGCGCGCCCTTGTCATTACGAGTGGGTGGAGTCATTGTCGGAACAGTGCGCCCGCCATGACGTCACTTTCAATTTCATCGAAACAGGTACTGTTTTTGTAAAGACGGGAAAGACCTATCGCATACCGTCAAAACAAGTCCAAAGCCAACAGGCATACAAATCGGGTCTCAGCCACTACAATGGCAAGCCCGTGTTCAATCTGACAACTCCCGGCGGTTCAATCTTTGACGATGATTCTTATCAGCCGTTTTTCCGGTCTCACTGTGCAGTTTGCGGCTCTCGTCTCACTTGTAACGGTTGTTCAAATTGCGGGAGCTGCGATGGTCGATAAATGCAAATTAGTTGTCGTATTTTTCCATACGTCAGGTTTTCTCGCTAATTTTGTACTCGAAAACGAAATGACCTCCAATATGATCCTATGAAATCAAGAGTATATCTAAGCACCACATCTTCGATACTGACAATCTTGGTAATCGGACTGCTTCTTCTCGGCTGTGTGGCCACTTACGGTAGCGACAAATTCTTGTTGATGCTGATTGCTACGTTGGTGATACTGGTGGTCTCCATGTTTTATGCCCCTTTGTCAATCTCAGCCACTGAGAAGGAGGTGGAAGTCCATAGCCCGTTCAAAATTCATTCAATCCCGATGCGTCGGATAGTGAATTGTGAGCTTTTCCGACCGACAATGGGCGCATTGCGTGTCTGTGGGTCTGGAGGTTTCATGGGCTACTGGGGCATTTTCAGTGAAGGGGATGTGGGACGCTACGTGGCATATTATGGTAAGGGTTCTGACTGTTTCATGATCCGTCTCGATAACGGTGACAAATATGTCATTGGCTGCAAGAATCCTGAAGAAATGGTGAAATATATCAATTCGCAGATTACGAGGTAAACGCGCCCTCGCATCTAAGGTGCGGAACGGACAAGTGACTCACTGAATTTTCCACGAGACTAACGCATAAATTTTGGTCAGACTGACCATCACGGACTATAAAATGCACGTTATAAATAGAACAAAGCACAGCTCAGAGAAAGTGGATATGCTCCACGGTCCTTTGGCCGGAAAAATCCTCGTGTTTGCCATTCCATTGATTGCCAGCGGAGTGTTGCAGCAGTCGTTCAATGCGGTGGATGTCGCGGTGATAGGTCGTTATTCCACGAGCCATGCCATCGCCGCAGTCGGTAGTAACGGTCCTATAATCGCCATACTTGTCAATCTGTTTTTAGGCATCGCTGTGGGTGCCAATGTGGTGATAGCGATGTATATTGGTCAGAATCATCTCGATGCGGTGAAGCGTTCGGTATCGACGGTGATGATTGTCGCGTTGCTTTCGGGCTTTCTGCTGCTTGGGCTCGGCACTTCGCTCGCCCGGCCCATCCTGGAGGCTATGGAAGCTCCTCCTGATGTCATCGACCTTGCTGCCAAATATCTCCGCATCTATTTCTGTGGAATGCCGTTCATGATGATCTACAATTTTGGCTCGGCGATAATGCGCAGTATCGGTGACACGAAGCGACCGTTCTACGCGCTGCTTGTGTCAACGCTGTGCAATCTCGTGCTCGACTGGGTCTTCGTGGCTCAGTTTGACATGGGTGTCGCCGGTGTGGCATGGGCTACGGTCATATCCTACGCCATCAATGCCGCCATTATGATTTATTTTCTTGTAAATGAGCCTGACCCGGTGACGCTTTCATTGAAAAATCGCTCGTTTTCAACCGCTGATTTCAAGAAGATGCTTCAGATTGGTATCCCGGCGGGACTTCAGGGCATGGTGTTTTCCATCTCCAATATTTTCATTCAGGCTTCGATAAATAAATTCGGAGCGGACGCAATCGCCGGGTCAGCCGCAGCATTGACCTACGAGGCGTATTGCTACTATATCGTATCGGCATTCAGCCAAGCCACAATCGCATTCACGGGGCAAAACTATGGAGCAAACCTTCCCGCACGTTGCAAGAGGATTTGGGGTATTTGCATGGCTTACAGCGTGGTGATTTGCGGTATGGCCAATGCCTTGATAATATGGAATGGTGATGCATGTCTCGGGTTGTTCACTTCCGACCGGGAGGTAATCCACTATGGTTTGACGCGTTTCCATACAGCCCTTGCCTTCCAAGCCCTTGCCAGTTCCTACGAAGTTTCGGGAAGCTACATGCGAGGGCTGGGATATTCGGTGCTGCCAATGTTGCTGACCATCTTCGGCACGTGTGTGCTGCGTCTGGCATGGTGTGCCATATTTCCGCTGATCAACAACGATTTCTCCACCTTGCTCGAAATCTATCCCATCAGTTGGGGAATAACGGGTATTGCCGTGATTTCCGCAGCCCTGTTCGTCCAGCACCGTGTCTTCGGCAGAAATGCTTCACTTCATCAGGGGTAATTGTGACAGCATGGACTTCAGCCGCAGGGCGATGCTGAACCCATTATGCGGGATTTCTTATCAGTTTTGTCCGTCTGGAGTGAACAGCCTGTCGAGACGTTGTGGGGTGAATGACAACTCGCTGGTATGGCGTTGTCCCCAACTGTTTTCGATGTCAACTTCTTGCTCCTTGCTTTTTCAGGATGGGAAGCAGATGCCAATCAATCAGCGTCTGCTTCCCATCCGAATTTTACTTATCCGAAAAAATCAGATATTGACTTTGATGGTTTTAAGGTCTTTGTCTGCGCTTGACGAGCCGACCATGAGTTCATATTCGCCGGGAACGACACGCATTTCCTGATTCTTTTCATCCCAGTTCTCAAAAAGAGCGCGCGGGAAATCAATCTCGACATTCTTGCTTTCGCCGGGAGCGAGCTGCACGCGGGCGTAGCCTCGGAGTGTCTTGTTAGGACCGGCGGTGTCTGAGGGACGACGCATGTAGACTTGTACGATCTCTGTTCCCTCGCGTTCGCCGGTGTTCTTCACACTGACATTGATTTTGTCGTTGGCGTAGGTGGGCGATGAGATGTCAAACGTCGTGTAGCTCAATCCGTGACCGAACTGATAGAGAGGTTCATCCTTGAAATAACGGTATGTACGTCCTGCCATCAGATAGTCGTCAAATGCAGGGAGCTGCGAGTCATCCTTGTAGAATGTCACCGGAAGTTTGCCGGAGGGATTGTAGTCACCGAAAAGCACATCGGCAACAGCGTGTCCGCCCTGCTCGCCGGGATACCATGCCTGGAGTATGGCATCGCATATCTCGTTTTCGGGAGTGAGGGCAACCGCGCTGCCACTGCAGTTCACAAACACGATTTTCTTACCTGCCTCATGGAGCGCACGGATGATTTCGCGCTGGGGAGCGGGAAGTTCGATTGATGTACGGTCGCCGTCGTCAAATCCCGGCTCGCGCACTTTTGCTTCCTCACGCTCATAGTTCGGAGAAATACCACCGACAAAAATCACGGTCTCTGCATCCTTGGCGGCTGCGACAGCTTCGGCCGGGGTGACGGTGCGTGTGCGCAGAATGTCAAAGTTGAGTGTGGCATCATCTTCAAGCTGCATGTAGTCAACCTGAATGTCATATTTCTGACCTTTCTTCACCTTGAATTCGCGTTCGCGGAATTCGAGAGGATCGGTATTCCAGCGGTTATGGACAGTGTCGCCGTTGATGATTATGCGCAGACCGTCATCATTGTTGTAGATCATGTTGAGGGTCTCGTCGCGGTCGGATTTATATGTGCCTTTGATTCGCGTTGTGAAGTTGGTGAGGTTTATACCGGGTGCAAAAGCAGTGTTACCGCCGTTGTCAAGTTGGATTGATGAAGTGTAGACGGTCTCGACATCCGGCTTGCCTGACATGGAAGTATTGTTCCAATATGCAGCCTCCATGCCTTTCTTGCCATCGGAATGAGTGATGTCGGTAAACACGCTTTCGCGGTCTGTCATTTGAGTGATCGCGCAGCCACGAGTGTAGGGTAGGGCGCGGCCTGTGCGCGCATTGAGACCTTCGAGGATGGTGACGGTGTGAGCCGGCTGACCATAGTAGATACCCCAAAGAGTTGTCGAGTCGGTGGCGTTCGGTCCCATCACCATTATCTTGTTGTCGTCGGGTGAGAGGGGGAGTATGCCATTGTTCTTGAGAAGCACCATCTGTTCGCGACCCATTTTGCGGGCGAGATCGCGGTGAGCCTGTGAGCTGACTACCTCAAAGGGAATTGATGTCCATGAAACTATTGAGTCAGGATCGAGATCGCCAAGCTCGAAACGACCTTTGAGAAGACGCTTGACGCTCACGTCAATATCACGCTCATTGATATCGCCGCGCTTTACGGCTGCAGGAAGATTCTTGTAGACGTTTCCACATTCCACATCTGTTCCGCTCAAAACTCCGAGTGCCGACGCGGCTGCAGCATCTTTGGAAACTTCGTGGCGACCTTCACGATAGAAGTCGCTGATTGCGCCACAGTCGCTGACCACAAGTCCGTCAAAACCCCACTTGTAGCGGAGGATTGAATTGAGCAGTTTGTCTGAGCCACAGCAGGGCGAACCTTCAAAACGCTGGTATGCACACATCACCTGCTGCACATTGCCATCCTTGACGAGCATTTTGAATGCGGGGAGGTATGTCTCCCAGAGGTCACGTGCCGGAAGGTCCTCGATGTTGAAGCTGTGGCGGGTTTTCTCAGGACCGCTGTGGACTGCATAGTGTTTGGCGCAGGCATGGAGCTTGTAATACTTATCGTTGCCGTTTCCCTGGAGACCTTTTACGACGCGCAGACCCATGCGTCCGTTCATGTAGGGGTCTTCGCCGTATGTTTCCTGGCCTCTACCCCAGCGAGGGTCGCGGAACACGTTGATGTTCGGTGTCCAGAATGAAAGACTTTTGTATTTCCCGACTTTGCCTTCGCGGCGGGCGAGGGTGTTTTTCGCACGGGCCTCATCGCTGACGGCTGTGAATATTTCCTCAATGAGATCATCGTCAAATGAAGCAGCCATGCCGATGCATGAGGGGAAGACTGTCGATAGACCGTTTCGTCCGACTCCGTGGAGAGCCTCACTCCACCAGTCGAAGGCGGGAATGCCAAGGCGTTCGATGGCAGGCGAGGTGTTCATCATCAGCTTTACCTTTTCTTCGAGAGTCAGGCGGCTGCACAGGTCCTCGGCGCGTTCATTGGCTGAGAGTGCAGGATTCTGATAGGGTAGCATCTGCGCGTGCATGATGGCCGGAAATCCTACAATCAAAGCCGCAGCAAGAATCTTTTTAAATTTCATGGTCTTTTTATGAAATGAAGAATGATTTGATTGGTTCATGTTTCTGCAAAGTTAACTAAAATGGCGATAAGATTCAACAAAATTTCCCATTGCTGCAAGTCTCCTTTTCCTCATTTTCCCACTTATCATATTCCGAATTTTGCCTTATCATACCTCTTTGATTTGGAAATTATTGATAACTTATTGATTATTATGGCGCAAGCTCAAAATATTAATGTATATTGTCAGAATTTTTTATTGTATCGCCTCAATCCCGGTTAAACTGTGTTAAAGATGTTAATTATCCACTTCCGTATGCCCGATGATTGACAATCCTACCCAAAAAATATTGAAAATCAATGGATACACCGCATGAAGACCCTAAGAAGCTCCATGTCGGTTTGTTGGAATCCGATAAAAATTATTACCTTTGTCCTCCGTCATGTCACTTGCTCTTTTCATAGCCAATCGGCTTTCACTCCGCTCCACTTCCGGCAAGATGCAATCCGGGGTAGCGATAGCAATCACCGGAATAGCTTTATCGGTGGTAGTGATGCTCATATCCATAGCTGTGATGATGGGTTTCAAGGATGAGGTCCGGCACAAGATAATGGGGTTCGATGCTCAGGTCAGCGTGTCGGTCCACACGTTGGGTGGTGCACAACAGGGTAAACTTGTTGACATGGATGAGATCGGTGACATTATCGCCCGTTCTTTGCCTGAAAATGCCTCGACTGTGCTAACAATCCGCCAGCCGGTCATACTGAAGACTGAAAATAATTTCTCCGGGGCGGTCGTAAAGGGAATGAGCAGGGATTATGACTGGAAGTTTATACGTGACAATCTCGTAGATGGCGTGATTCCGGATTATGAGGCCGATTCAACCCGCTACCATATTGTAATATCGCGCGCTATTGCACGTGATCTGTCGATAGGCGTTGGCGAGAAGCTGGACGCATATTTTCTCGGTCATGACGGAGCCTACAGGACGCGTCGCCTCAAGGTTGCCGCGATTTATGACACGCATTTCAATGAATATGACGAAAATTATATATTCTCCACCCTCCCCATGCTTTCGGCTCTCGCCGGAATAGGTGAGAATTTCGGGACACAATTGGAGATCCAGGGATTGAAGGATGACGCTGAGATTGCAGCATATGCCAGCAGTCTGTCGGGTGAATTGCATGAGGAATTGTACAGAGGACGCATTTCGACGTTCTATGATGTCACGGATATTCATACGTCGGCAGCTTTATATTTCAACTGGCTCGCGCTTCTCGACACCAATGTGGTGGTCATCCTCACCCTCATGTCGCTCCTGACGTGCCTGACACTTGTCTCGTCGCTCTACATTCTCATCCTCCGGCGTGTCAACATGATAGGGGTGCTGAAAGCTCTCGGTGCGACAGACGGTCTGATCAGGCGTTCGTTCGTGCTGCTCACATTGCGCATTCTCGCAGCGGGATTGTTGATCGGAAATCTGATCGCCATAGGTCTCATTGTGATTCAGAACGTCACCGGCGTGATTCCGCTCGACCCGGAGGCTTATTATCTGGATCATGTCCCCATGCAGCTTTCGTTTCCGGCCATAATCATTCTGAATATCGGGGTCATCGTGGTTGCATCCGCTGTGCTGATACTTCCATCAGCCATAATCACCACTATCCCACCTTCAAGAGTCATAAATTATGATTGATGTTGTGCTCTCTGATGAAGGCTGAAAACAGACTGGACTGTCACTCTAAAGATTTCATAAAATTAAAAGCAAACATATCCTTAGGGGTAAAACAACCATAAATTTACTAAAAGAAGAACAAAAACATTGACATTGGACGAAAATTTACTTATCTTTGCATCATTGTCAGCCGACAATAAGCGAACAATCATATCGACTTTTAGTATTAACAAATCTTCTACCCCTCAATATCAAACACATATATGAATCTTGAGAGTCGTTGGCTCTCTCATCATAACAAGAAAACAAAAGATTTAATTATCAATATCTAATTACAGAATGAAAAGAGTTTATACATTTGGAGACGGCAAAGCTGAAGGTAATGCTTCGATGCGTAATCTCCTCGGCGGTAAAGGTGCGAACCTTGCCGAAATGAACCTTCTCGGCATGCCTGTGCCTCCGGGATTCACAATCACTACCGAAGTCTGCACCGAATACACTCAGTATGGTCGCGACAAGGTGGTCAAGGATCTTGAAAAGGATGTGAAGAAAGCTATCGCTCACGTTGAGGAGCTTACCGGCAAGAAGTTCAACGATCCCGAAAACCCGCTGCTCGTGTCGGTGCGTTCAGGCGCACGCGCCTCTATGCCCGGTATGATGGATACTGTCCTCAACCTCGGCATGAATGATGCGACTGTTGAATCGCTCGCAAAAAAGAGTGGAAATGCGCGCTTTGCATGGGATAGCTATCGCCGTTTCGTGCAGATGTATGGCGATGTTGTGCTTGGCATGAAGCCTAAGAGCAAAGCTGACATCGATCCGTTTGAGGAGATCATGGACAAGGTGAAAGAGGAGAAGGGCATCAAGCTCGACACCGAACTCACCGTTGAGGATCTTCAAAATCTTGTCAAGCTCTTCAAGGCTGCTGTCAAGGACTATACCGGCAAAGATTTCCCCAATGACGCATGGGAACAGCTCTGGGGCGGTATTTGCGCCGTGTTTGACAGTTGGATGAACGAGCGTGCCATCATCTACCGTCGTATGAACCAGATTCCCGAGGAATGGGGAACAGCCGTCAACGTACAGGCCATGGTCTACGGCAATATGGGTGATAACTCTGCTACCGGTGTGGCTTTCAGCCGTGATGCCGCTACCGGCGAGAATATATTCAATGGTGAATACCTCATCAACGCACAGGGCGAGGACGTGGTTGCCGGTATCCGCACACCGCAGCAGATCACCGTTGAAGGCTCACGCCGCTGGGCTGCCCTCCAGGGCATCTCTGAGGAAGTACGTGCCGAGAAATATCCTTCACTTGAGGAGTCGATGCCTGTCTGCGCTGCTGAGCTGATTGCAATCGCAGGTCGTCTTGAGGACTACTACAAGGATATGCAGGACATGGAGTTCACCATTCAGGACGGTAAGCTCTGGATGCTCCAGACCCGTAACGGTAAGCGCACAGGTGCTGCCATGGTCAAGATTGCCATGGATCTCCTACGCGCAGACGAGATTGACGAGAAGACCGCACTCCTGCGCATGGAACCTCAGAAACTCGACGAGCTTCTCCATCCGGTGTTTGACAAATCCGCGCTCAAGCGTGCCAAGGTTGTCGCTAAGGGACTTCCCGCATCTCCCGGTGCTGCCGCAGGTCAGATTGTATTCTCCGCTGACGATGCTGAGGCATGGAGCGAGAAGAAGCGCAAGGTTGTCCTCGTCCGCATCGAGACCTCTCCCGAGGATCTTCGCGGTATGGCCGTGGCTCAGGGTATCCTGACAATGCGTGGCGGTATGACCTCACATGCTGCAGTGGTTGCCCGTGGTATGGGTAAGTGCTGTGTGTCCGGTGCAGGTGAGATCCGCGTTGATTATAAAGAGAAAACTGTTGAAATGGGTGGCAAGACCTACAAGGAAGGTGACTGGATTTCACTCAACGGTTCAACAGGTGAGGTTTACGACGGTCAGGTGCCCACAACTGAGCCTGAGCTCGGTGGCGACTTCGGCGCAATCATGAACCTCGCAGCAAAATATACAAAGACACTCGTCCGCACAAACGCCGATTCGCCCCGCGATGCAAAGCAGGCTCGCCATTTCGGCGCACAGGGTATCGGTCTTTGCCGCACTGAACACATGTTCTTTGAGGGTGACCGCATCAAGGCTGTGCGTGAGATGATCCTTTCATCCGATGAGGACGGTCGTCGTGTGGCCCTCGCCAAGCTTCTCCCCATGCAGCGTGGTGACTTTGAAGGTATCTTCGAGGCTATGGATGGCTACGGAGTGACCATCCGTCTTCTCGATCCCCCTCTGCACGAGTTCGTTCCTCATCAGACCGCCACTCAGAAAGTAATGGCAGAGGAAATGGGTATCACTCTTGAGGAGGTCAAGGCAAAAGTTGACTCGCTTGAGGAATTCAACCCGATGCTCGGTCACCGTGGCTGCCGTCTCGGCATCACATATCCTGAGATCACCGAAATGCAGACCCGTGCCATCATCGAGGCAGCTCTTGCAGTCAAGGCCCGTGGCATCGATGTGCATCCCGAAATCATGATTCCGCTCGTGGGTTCTCTCAAGGAAATTCAGAATCAGGCTGACGTGATCAACATCACAGCCGCCAAGGTATTTGAAGAAGCAGGTCAGAGCGTGCCTTACAAGGTTGGAACAATGATCGAGGTGCCTCGTGCAGCCCTCGTTGCAAATCAGATTGCAGAGGTAGCCGACTTCTTCTCATTCGGAACTAATGACCTCACCCAGATGACATTCGGTTTCTCACGCGACGATGCACCCAAGTTCCTCAAATTCTATAAGGAACATGGCATCATCAAGACAGATCCGTTTGAAGTACTCGACCAGGAAGGTGTCGGACAGCTCGTCAAGATGGGCGTTGAAAAGGGTCGTTCAACCAAACCCGAACTCAAGGTCGGAATCTGCGGCGAACATGGCGGCGAACCCTCATCCGTCAAGTTCTGCGCCCGCCTCGGCATGAACTACGTATCCTGCTCACCTTACCGTGTGCCCATCGCTCGCGTAGCAGCGGCCCAGGCTGCAATCGAGGATTAAGCGATATATAACCCACTATCAATAAGATAGGCCGTAATGCTCTGGTTAAAAAGGGCTTTACGGCCTATCGTATTCTTAGACCGTCTGCACATTCTGCACGATTATCATGCAGAATATGCAGGGCAAACTTACAAAATTCAATACAAATTCAGAAAGCCGACTTACAAGGCGCTTACAACAACACTTACAAACATAATAACCACAATGGCAACATTTAAGGCAATGGTAAGAACTCCTCGTAAGGACGGATTCTACCAAGTTTACATCCGGGTGGTGCATAATACCAAGCCCGGATACATCAAGACTGACAAGGTCGTGACGGCAAAACAACTCGACAAGCATGGGGAGATTACTGACCCGTATGTCAACAGTCACTGCTCACAACTCATCCTAACCTTTGCAGACAAGTTGAACCGAAAGGACATATCTGCATGGACGGTGCGTCAGGTAATCGAGTATCTGAACACCGGCGAGGGAGAACTTTGCTTCAGTGATTACGCGCGTCTGCACATTGACCGCATGATTGACAAAGGACAACTCCGCAACGCAAAGAACTACAAGCTGGCTCTTCAGCACTTGGAGCGTTACATGGGAACGACAAAGGTTATGTTCGCAGAGCTGACCTCCACGATGGTCAACAAGTGGTTGCAGACTCTGATGCATACTCGCAGGGCAAAGGAGATGTACCCGGTGTGCATGAGGCAGGTGTTCAGAGCTGCGGTTGATGAGTTAAATGACTACGACAATGGCATCATCCGCATCAAGATCAACCCTTGGGGCAAGGTGAAGATACCGCAAGCGGATCGAGCCGAGAAGAAAGCCATCAGCGCGGAGGAGTGCCGGGCGTTCTTTTCCGCTCCCCTGCC
>JAMPHF010000002.1:704195-781932 GCA_023663525.1 Bacteroides sp. | reverse complement strand
TCAAAGCCCCGATATATCCCGATATACATAATATCACCACAAAAACTCCTGCTGAACACCATTGTTGGAATCAGCAGGAGTTTTTTATTTGCTATTTCGGAGATTATGGATTAACTTTGCGGACGACAAAGGGGTGCGTGCGTTGCTGCCGCTTAGATAAGACCCTCTGGACTTGATGTGGTCACTACCGATGAAGTGATTACATTGATTCTATAAATCAGCTATTTCCATCGATGAAATAAACATATATATGACTTCACTCCATCAAGCGTATCGTACATTCTTTGGTAAAGGAGATGCGCTCTACCAATTGTTTTCACCCTATCGAATTTGTCCGTTAGGCGCACATGTTGATCATCAGCATGGCCTCGTGACCGGTTTCGCTTTCGATTCCGGAATCGAGTTTCTTTTCTCTGCCACCGATTCCGGTAAAGTTGAGATGGCATCATTATCCTTTGAAGGTCTTATGACATTCAATGTCCAGCGTCCGATAGATGAAAAACAAGGCAACTGGGGGGACTATTTACGTGGAGCCGTATGGGCACTCCAGCAGGATTTCCATCTTGAAAAAGGTATCCGTGGCATAGTCAAGGGTTCCATGCCGATCGGAGGTCTATCCTCCTCCGCCGCTCTGCTTTGCGGATTTGTCATGGCAATGGATAAGGTCAACAACCTCGGTCTGTCACGCCAGCAAATCATAGACTATGCCTCTATTGCTGAGCGAAAATATGTTGGACTCAATAATGGTATACTCGATCAGGCATGCGTCGTATTATGCGAATTTGACAAACTGCTTTACCTCGACACTGAGACCGGAGAACATCGCCTGATACCATTTGGCGGAGATACCCCGAAGTCCATACCATTTAAACTCGGCATTTTCTTCTCGGGAGTTACCCGCAAACTGACCGGCACGGACTATAACCTACGTGTATCGGAATGTAAGACAGCAGCATGGATTATGCAGGCTTATGCAGACGTACACCTTAAAGAATTTAATGATACCCGCCTGCGTGATGTCCCTGAAGACGAATTTGTGAAGTATGAGTCACAGATGCCATCACGATTTGCACGCCGGGCACGTCACTTCTATTCGGAATGTGACCGCGTTAAGGATGGCGTAAAGGCATGGGAAAAAGGAGACATCGAACGGTTTGGTCAATACGTGTTTGAAAGCTGCGAAAGTTCAATGAACAATTACGAGTGCGGCTCACCTGAATTGATTGCTCTCTACAAAATAATGCGCAAAACTGACGGAATTTACGGTGGACGCTTCAGTGGAGCAGGTTTCAAAGGGGCTTGTATCGCTCTCGTTGACCCCGATAAACTTGACTCTATTCGTGAGAAAGTCGCCCGTGAATACCTTGCTGAATATCCGCAATACAAAGATTCATTTGAAATATTCTTCTGCGACCCGGCCAATGGCGTGGATTTTCTCTAAGATCCCGAATAAATTAATTATTAAAGTTCTCATATAATGAAAAATATAGTCATAGCTGCCGGATATGCTACGCGTCTGTATCCTCTGACAGAAAACTATCCCAAGCCATTGCTTAAAATCGGTGAACGCAACATCCTTGAGCGTATGCTCGATGACATTGACCCGCTTCCCGAGATCGATTCGCATATAATAGTCACAAACCATAAGTTTGCCGACATCTTCAGGAAATGGGCTGAGACCGTATCCTACACGAAACCCATAACCATAATTGACGATGGTACGACATCTAACGAAACTCGTCTCGGCGCAGTGAGAGACCTGCTGCTCGCCATCGAAAAATGCCGGATAGACGATGACATTATGGTTCTTGCGGCTGACAACATTCTCGAATTCTCCCTCAGTGGATTCATTGATTTTTTCCAGAAGAAAAATACTTCAGTCATAATGTGCCATCACGAGCCGGAACTGAAAAAACTTCAGCGCACCGGCGTGATTGCCGTAGACGACGATATGAAAGTACTTGAGATGCAAGAGAAGCCGGAACACCCTGTCTCAAATTGGGCTGTACCACCATTTTACATCTACTCAAAAGCAGATCTACCACTTATCCGCAAATGTCTGGAAAACGGATGCGGATATGATGCCCCCGGCAATCTCGCACATTATCTCGCTGAAACATCTACACTCCACGCATGGCCGATGCCTGCAGGACGATTCGACATCGGCTCACTCGACTCTTACAAGGAGGCACAGCTACGATTCTGTTGACACTTGAAACAACGAGTTAATTTACAATCAAACTAAGCATATTTATAGAATAAAATGAAAATACTTGTTACCGGCGCAGCCGGATTTATCGGGTCGTATGTAGTCAGGCGTTTTGCCGATCGCGGTGATTTCGTCACAGGACTTGACAATATAAATTCATATTACGACCCCGCATTAAAATATGCACGTCTCGCTGAGGCAGGAATCAATAAGGAAGAAGCTGAAAAATGGTATAAGTTCACCACATCATCTGTCTACGGCGATAAATACCGATTCATACGCATGAATCTTGAGGACACTAATGCCATGAAAATGCTGTTTGCCAACGGTGAATTTGATGCCGTGGTAAACCTTGGCGCACAAGCCGGTGTCCGATATTCAATCACCAACCCACATGCCTATATTGAGAGCAATATCGATGGATTCATAAATATCCTCGAAGGATGTCGTGACAACAAGGTCGGTCATCTCGTTTATGCCTCATCATCAAGCGTGTATGGTCTTAACGGAAAAGTCCCGTTCTCTGAGCATGATGGAATCGCTCATCCCGTAAGCCTCTATGCAGCCACAAAGAAATCCAACGAACTTATGGCTCATGCATATTCAAAGCTCTACAATATCCCGACAACAGGACTACGATTCTTTACAGTCTACGGTCCCTGGGGACGTCCGGATATGTCGCCATTCCTTTTCATGGATGCAATTCTCCACGACCGTCCATTGAAAGTGTTCAACAACGGTGATATGTGGCGTGATTTCACTTACATTGATGACATTGTCGAAGGAATAGTCAGAATCACTTCTGTAATTCCCAAAGGCAACCCCGATTGGGACGAGAAGAAGCCGGATCCGGCATCTTCGCCTGCGCCATATCAAATCTACAACATCGGCAACTCAACGCCAACACGCCTCATGGACTACATTCAGTGTATCGAGAACGCCATAGGTCGTGAAGCGAAGAAAGAGTTTCTTCCGATGCAGCAGGGCGACGTTTACCAGACCTATGCAGACTCCTCCGCATTGGCATCGGCCACCGGTTTCAAGCCCAATACTCCTCTCCAACTCGGAATAGACCGGACTGTCGAATGGTTCAAGGCCTTCTATAATCTATGATTTCGGGAAATATATGAAGAAATATAATATTGCCGTTGCAGGTACAGGATATGTAGGCTTGAGCATCGCGACTCTCCTTGCGCAGCATAACCATGTCACCGCAGTCGATGTGATTCCTGAAAAGGTTGAGAAAATCAATCAACGCATCTCTCCTATTCAGGATGAATATATCGAGAAGTATCTTACTGAAAAAGATCTTGACCTTACCGCCACCCTCGATGGGGAGACGGCATACAGCAATGCCGATTACGTCATAATCGCCGCTCCCACCAACTATGATCCGGTCACAAACTATTTCGACACCCACCATCTGGAGGATGTGATAAACCTTGTCCTGAGGGTGAATCCTCAGGCAATCATGGTTATAAAATCGACCATACCTGTCGGCTACTGTCGCTCGCTCTATCTCCGCTATGCCCGCCAAGGGGTAAAACAGCTTAATCTCCTTTTCTCCCCGGAGTTCCTGCGCGAATCAAAGGCACTCTATGACAATCTATATCCTTCGCGAATCATTGTCGGCATACCAAAAATCATCGACGGCAACAGATTCGATGAAGAAAACGAGGCCATAATGCAGATTGCCGATCTCCCTCGCCTCGACCAAGCCGCCCACACATTCGCTTCGCTTCTCCAGCAGGGCGCGATAAAGCAAGACATCCCTACCCTGTTCATGGGCATGAAAGAAGCTGAGGCAGTTAAACTCTTTGCCAACACCTATCTTGCCCTGCGCGTCAGCTATTTCAACGAGCTCGACACTTACGCAGAGGTCAAGGGGCTTGACTCACAGGCCATAATAGAGGGTGTGGGACTTGATCCACGCATCGGCACTCATTACAACAACCCTTCGTTCGGCTACGGCGGCTACTGTCTGCCCAAGGACACCAAGCAGCTCCTTGCCAACTATGCTGAAGTGCCTCAGAACATGATGACAGCAATCGTCGAGAGCAACCGCACACGCAAGGACTTCATTGCCGACCAAATCCTGAAAAAAGCCGGATATTACAGCTACTCACAAGCAAATGTCTATGGCGGCATGGCTTCAGAAAAGCCATGTACAATCGGCGTATACCGTTTGACAATGAAATCAAACTCTGACAATTTCCGTCAGTCATCCATCCAAGGTGTCATGAAACGTATAAAAGCCAAAGGTGCACAAGTCATCATCTACGAGCCCACCCTCGATGACGGCACCACCTTTTTCGGCTCACGTATAGTCAACAATCTTGATGACTTTAAACGCCTCTCCAATGCCATAGTCGCCAACCGCTACGACACCATCCTCGATGATGTCCGTGACAAAGTCTACACGCGCGATATATTCCGCCGTGACTGATTAGGTCAACCTCAGAACAATCGAACAATCGAGTAGGAGCTTAACACCATTTGCAGGTGATTATCCCCTACTCGATTTATTGTATCCCATGTTGAATATTATCACAGAGACCAAAGCAGTGTGAAAAGGGAACAAAATCAGCACCCTTTATCCGTAGAGTTGCAGACAAAGGGTGCCGGGATATAGTGTGCGGGAATTGCTATTCCGCATTAATATTTGCGACGCTTCTGCTCATAGATGAGTGTGAGCGAGGGTTGATCCGATACTTCTGCAGGTCCGAAATACTGGATAGGACCAGGATAGGTGTAGCATGTGTTACGCTTCCATTCATCGCGCTCTTTTGCGAATTTGAGGAATGGTTCACCGTCAAGCTCGACAAGAGCCTTGCGGATGACAGGTTTCATCTCACCGTGACGACGCTCCATGTTCATCATCATGGTGATGGGAATACCACCTGCCACCCAGTTGACGGGAGCAAAAGTGAGGTTGCGCAGACTCGACATATAGCCGGTCTTTCCGGCTGCGATAAGACATGCAGCCGTGTAGCCGAGGGCATAGCAATAGTTGGCATCGAAGTTCGACGGATCAGCGCAACGGCCCTCATAACCGAAGAAGTGGTGCATGGCTGAATATTTGCCCTTATATTTTCCTTCAGCGGCAAGTTTTTCAAGACGTTTGCCCACCATTTCCGAAAGAAGTTTCTCGGTCTCGATGAGTGACACCTGCACATTTCCGTGGGGGTCACGGTCAAGAGTGAGCTGACGTGCAACGCCTGCCGGGAGTGACTCATAGGTCTTGGCATTTGCCTCACTGAGATGAGCGATCACCCACTCGCGCTGCTTCTCCGGCTCAACTGCCGCAAACTCATCAGCCTTGGCAGCAAGAAGATCGTTGAGCTCGGCGATGAGAGCCTTGACAGCGGGAATAAATTCGATGAGACCCTCAGGGATGAGGACAACGCCATAATTGTTACCGTTGTCAGCACGTGCGACAACAGCGTCAGCGATCTCCTCCACCACCTGATCGAGAGTCATGTTCTTAGCCTCTACTTCCTCAGAGATTATGCAGACATTGGGCTGGCACTTGAGAGCACATTCAAGAGCTATGTGCGATGCGGAGCGACCCATCAATTTGATAAAATGCCAATATTTCTTAGCTGAATTGCAGTCGCGCTGGATGTTGCCGATAACTTCTGAATATACCTTGGTGGCGGTGTCAAATCCGAACGACGTTTCAATGACAGAGTTCTTCAGGTCGCCGTCGATAGTCTTGGGAACACCAATCACCTGAACACCTGCACCAATCGCCTTGTAGTATTCAGCAAGGATGGCAGCATTGGTGTTAGAGTCATCGCCACCGATGATGACGAGAGCCTTGATGTCAAGTTCGCGAAGGATTTCGAGACCCTTGTCAAACTGCTCCTTAGTCTCAAGTTTGGTACGTCCGGAACCGATGATGTCGAAACCGCCGGTGTTGCGGTATTCGTCGATTATGTCTGCTGTCAGTTCTTTATATTTATGGTCAACAAGACCGCCAGGACCCATGAGAAAACCATAGAGACGGCTCTTGCGGTTGATACTCTTGATACCGTCAAAGAGACCGCTGATGACATTATGTCCACCGGGAGCCTGACCGCCGGAAAGAATCACACCGACATTGATAGGCTCAGCCTGCTCAACCGCAGGAGCTTTCTCGAAACGAAGTTCCGGAAGTCCATAGGTGTTAGGGAAAAGCTTACGGATGTCTTCCTGATTGTCTGCCGATTCTGTGGGCTGACCTTCAACAACTTTCACTCCACCGGTAAGCACGATGGGAAGTTGGGGCTTGTAAGCCGCACGGGCTTGCTGCAAAGCACTTTTTTTCATTTGTATGTTATTAGAATTTATCTGTAATAATTCATTACGGCATGGAGAGACATCATGGTAAAAGAGATGAGCTGAACGAGACCTCATTTCAAACCGGGATTTTGCCATTCGCAAAGTTCGCAAATAATTTGCAAATAATCAATAGTATGGTGTATTCAAATATTCATCATAAAATCGTAAAACACGCCAACGAGTTAAAATATGCAAAATATTGTAAATTACACATCAAAAGCAAAGATGTGCAGTATATTTAATCTCAGATGATTGACCACCGTTGGACCCAACGTAATTTTAACATTCCTACGTATACTGCCTGTGAATTATCCACAACACTCAACGCTCAAAGCCCAATTATGAGAAATAAATTTGCCGGCAACATGTTAATTTGATTTAAAAATTGTATTTATAAGCCGTAAAATCACATTAAATTTTAACATTAGCAAATTATGTGCTAAAATCTGTTACATTCTCTTTCTAAATCTTTTATTTCGACCAAACGCCCATACCACAACCGATTGCCATTTTGAAAAAACATTGAAATTGAGTAATTTTGCATCGTAAATCAAAACAGAATTATCCATTTCTCCCCAAAATAAGTCAAGGGCATGTCGGAATTTCTTAACATTCATTTCAACGGCAATCCCGACGTAATCATCAAAAAACAATGAAACTCCTCCTTAGTTCCATATTAACACTTATCATTGCCTGCGTGGCCACACTCACTGCAAAAGCTGAAAACCCAACTCCCTACCGCTTGCCGTCAGCCCACACTGAGGCCGTGGAATCCGGGGCTTCATTCATGGATGTCAGCTTCGATGACGTTCGTGCTTTCTCGCCATTCGCAAGCATGGAAGAAATAATTTCCGACGACAATGCAACCGACGAGAACGGTGAACTCATCAACCGAATCAAAGAGTTCGCCTCCAAATATCTCGGCACACGCTATCGCCGTGGAAGCTCAAGCCCCAAAGGCTTTGACTGCTCAGGTTTTGTAGGCTTTGTTTTCCGCAATTTCGGATTCAACCTCGGTCGTTCATCCGCCTCGCAATATAACGAAGGTGAGAAAGTTGAAAACGGTGATCTCCGTCCCGGCGACCTGATGTTCTTCTCCGGCAGTGCGGGCGGTCGTGGCCGCGTTGGTCATGTGGCCATGGTTGTCGATGTCAATCCCGACGGCTCATGCACATTTATCCATGCATCCTCATCGCAAGGCGTTGTATATCAGAATTTCCCCGATGGAGGATATTATTCAAAACGCTACATCGGAGCCAAACGCATCATCCCCGCCGAACCGAAAGCATAAAGCCGACCGCATCCAAATACTTAAAAAATAATTCAGATATCAGACATAGATAGAAAGAAAAATCTCACGACACCGCGATGGTATCGTGAGATTTTTTAGAAACGTAGCCTGATTAAGAGTGTGTCTAATAACAAAATAGCAAGAATGATATGGAAGCGACATTTTACAAATCAAGAATAGATTGGTGGATACCTGCCGTGGTTGTCTTCACTGTGTCGGTCGCTTTTATCGGTCCGATTATTGACGGGGAAATTTTCGTTGTGGGAATTATAATCGGCGTGCTTCTCGGATTGATGGAGGTTGTGATGTTTGGCAGTGTGAAGTATCAGATTTTTGCCGGTAAACTTGGTGTCAGGAACATGTTCTATAAATGGGAATGGTTTCCAATCGATAGGATTTCAGAAGTCAGGGAAACCACTGGCATCCTATCGGCACCGGCTCTGTCAACCAAGCGTGTCTCTATCAAATTTTCGGATCGTTCAGTGCTGAAAAGTTCCATGCCGTTGGAAATATCTCCGGAAGACCGCGATAGCTTCATAGCCAAACTTAAAGAAATCAACCCCTCGATTGTCATTAGGGATTGAAATCATCCATAATGATTTACAAATCTGTCTCTTGATCCTCTGAGTGCTCGATGTCAGTTGATGTGAACTTCGCCATCTCGCTGACGGCTTTTTCGTCGATTGCCGTTTCATATCCTGACAATGCCGAGAATGGTGCGAACTGGGCTGCACGACTCTCCATACTCATTCTCCGTGGAGAGGTCGAGCCTTCATACTTTCGGTTGATTATGTCGTCATATCTATTCATTGTCTGTTTCAATAACGATTAGAGGTATGCATCAAGGAAGATTAGTGTCAGCGTCATTCATGATGGCCGCCGATCTGCGAATTTCTGCTTTTCTGTGTTGCTCCGTCGGCATAGTTCAGCCCTTTCAAAATTGCGTTCTTCCCATATTTTTTCTTTATCTTCAATATGGCCTCCTGGCGGCGGCGTTCCCTTGCGAGCCGGTCTCTTTGCTCTTTCTCATTACCTTCAGTTCCATCATAGTCGGTAAAAAGTTCGAGCTGGACAACTTTCGGGGGTCTAATCTCCGACTCCTTGACCAAATGATTGGCAGTGACGGTGATTCGTCTTATGAGCAGTATCGGATTGACGATTCTGTCAAACAATTCATCGATTTTGGCTATCAATATTGATGATGATGATGTCGGAGTGCTGACGTTGGCTGTACCGTGAGCGTGATACGGCACTTGCCGTCCGTAATGGTCAATTGTGATTCGGCCATTATACTGCGTCCTTATCGCAGGATTGATGAGCGACTCAACGTCATAGCCTAATTCAAGTACAATCTGGTCTGTCAGAAGCCTTTTGTCAACAAGCTCAAGGGAGAGCGCGTCGGCCATTTCAAGGACCACGACCTTGGCTTGAGGGACATTGTAGGCGCGACACAGCACCTGCCCGCTGCTGATGGAGCGTGTCTCCGGACGATATGACTTCACTAAATCCATCGTCACTGGCTCCCATCCCCATGCGTGGTCAATCAGAAGCTCGGCATTGACCCCAAAAAGTTTATAGAGCGTGGTCTCATGTTCGATGGAACACCGCGCAATGTCGCCCATCGTCGATATGCCATACTTTGCAAGTTTGCAGGCAATTCCCTTACCGACACGCCAAAAATCGGTGAGCGGGATGTGATCCCACAATTTCCGGCGATAGCTCATCTCATCCAGCTCCGCTATGCGCACGCCATCCTTGTCGGGCTTCATCTTTTTCGCCACGATGTCCATTGCAATCTTACATAAATAGAGATTCGTGCCTATACCGGCTGTGGCGGTTATGCCCGTCTCACGCAAAACATCGCGTATCATTGTCATCGCAAGCTCATGAGCCGTCATCCGGTAGGTTGACAGATAGGCTGTCACATCGATGAACACCTCGTCGATAGAGTAGACATGTATATCCTCCGGCGCAATGTAGCGGAGATATATTCCGTAGATTCGGGTTGAATACTCTATGTAGAGTGCCATGCGGGGCGGTGCCACGTGGTAGCTCACCGACAGTTCGGGATGGGCGGCAAGTTCCCTACCCGATTTTGATGTCCCCATCCTCCCTCGGTGGCGATTCACCTCCCTTACACGCTGTATGACTTCAAAAAGGCGTGGCCGCCCGCCAATCCCGAGTGCTTTCAATGATGGTGAGACCGCAAGACAGATTGTTTTATCCGTACGTGAAGCATCTGCCACGACGAGACAAGCGTCGAGGGGGTCGAGACCTCGCTCGACACATTCCACCGAAGCATAAAATGACTTCAGGTCTATGGCTATGTACTGTCGCTGCTTGTCCAAGAGTCGGGTTGAGAAAATTTACCAATGATGAATATACGGATACTGAATATACGGATACTGATTAAAGGAGTCCACCGGCATTTTTTAGCCACAGATCAGCCATGCTCTGATGTCCGGCGGGGGTAGGATGAATGCCGTCCCATATCCAGTATTCGGGATTACCTCCATTTGTCAGACGGTCAAACATTTCATCGTATGGCAGATATATCGCATTGTAGTCGTCAGCGATTCGTCTGACAATCTCCGCACATTCTTTCAGAAGTCCGGTTCTCATGGTGTAGTTATCGGCCTTACCGATTTTGCCTACCTTGGCAGCGAAAGGCGAACCGAGAACAAAACGGACAGCCGGATTGACAGAAAGAGTCGTGTCGAGAAGCGACCTATAATCTCTTTCCCAACTGACGAAATCGAAATCCTTGCTCATGTCGGAGCGGAGGTATGAGTCGATGTCATTCGTCCCGATTAGAATCGAGACTATATCCGGATTCAATTCCAGCGCGTCCTCATCCCATCTCTCTTTGAGATCTTTGAGCGTATTTCCTGATATGCCGCGATTGTATGACATGATTCCTGCTTCGGGATTGTCGCACTCATAGCGCGCTGCGCACAGCATCATGTAGCTGTGACCATACAGATGATTCTTATCCGTCTTGTTTCGCTCTGAGCTTGGGATCATGTTACCACCGCTGCGCCCCCAGCCACCGTCGGTAATCGAGTCGCCGATGAAAAGCACACATTTTCCGGTTGCCGAACCGATTGGGAGAGTGAAAAGGAGAGATCCCGCTATGACTATTGATTTTATTACCGACATATATAGTCCATGATTGTTTTTCCGTGTACCATATTAACGGCAACAGCATGACTTTTATTTTACAGCTTGGACAATAAGTCTATGCGCATTCCCATTTTCCCGTCTCTCCGTGGGAATGGGAATTGTGGGAATTTTCCCATTTTCCCATCTCTCCATGGGAATGGGAATGGGAATGAAACACACTGTCTATACCATGCTTTTTGGAAATTCCTATTTTCCCATTTTCCCGTAGGAATGGGAATTGTGGGAATTTTCCCATTTTCCCGTCTCTCCGTGGGAATGGGAAAATGGGAATAGAGGTTTTCTTGTTGTTTGTCGTACGGAAATGTCTTTGGCATGTTTGCGATAAATCAGCGATTATTTGCGATAGGACGGCAATTGTACGGACATATATATCTATTCAAACATGCCAAAGGCATGTCCGTACATTATTATATACCATATATACGACGCATATGGCACATGTCTATAAATATATATGTACCTATATATGACGCATATATACATGCCTCTCCTCACTATCTCTTATGAGGGAGGTAGAGTGCATATATGTATAGTGCAAAGTTAATGCCGAATCACTCCCTAAATGGTGCGGTAACGCAAAAAAGAGAGCGCGTTTCACTACTTTTCCCATTCCCATTCCCACAGAGAGATGGGAAAATGGGAAAATTCCCACTATTCCCATTTTCATGGGAATGGGAAAATGGGAATACACATAGACATTGTCCGGCCTATAAAAATGCCCCGGAAATCCCGTCAGTGAGTTCCGAGGCATTGCGTAATATTGTCGTCAGGGAGATGTCAATCCTCAAGATAGTAGACAATCGTGGAAACGACACGGACTTTCTTTATGAACGGAGTTGACGAGTCGCTGTCGTCAATTGAGAATTGACCCTGTGAAGCGGTCTTGATTTTCCCGACACGGCTCTCGCTGTCAGCCGCAAACTGATCAGCAGCGGCGCGGGCATTTTTTGTCGCCTCTGCTATCATCTCCGGCTTGATTGAATTCAGTCCGGTGAACTGATAGTTGATATATGAATTTGAGAACGCAATTCCCTCCTTCAGCAGTTCCGATTGACGGTTGAGAAGCTCGCGTACTTTCTGCACCTTTTTGGTCGTGACGGTCACAGTGCAGTTGATTGAGTAATTGTAGGCAAACGAATCGGAACGATAGCGGTTGGATGTAGCGTCATATGTGTCAGGCGGATTGACTGATATTTCGTCGGAACTGATGCCGTTTGATGTCAGAAAATTAACAATTATGGCATTGTTTGAGCTGACTTTGTTATACAGACTCTGAAGATCGTTGCCTGCGAGGGAATATGTTATCGGCCATGTGACAAGATCGGCGGGAACTTCACGCTCGGCAAGACCTCTGACGGTCACTTCGCGGTCGCGGAAGGCAATGTTGTCGATACCAGCTTTCAAAAGGATGCCTACGATTACCATCCCGACAGCAATCAAGGCGGCTGAAATGATTGATGATGATTTCATAATCGGTTTGTATGAAAAAATTTTATGTGGTGAATGATATATTTACTCTCATGTCTATTTATAAAGCAAATTTACGCCAATTTGTTCAATGTTTATCGTCACATGTATGTTTGGAGGTTAGAATTTTTGCCCGAAAGTTCCTAAATTTGTACGATAATTGATAAGAATATGACAAAGAAGATAGTTGAGACACCCTTGATGAAACAGTATATAGCCATGAAGGCCAAGCATCCTGATGCTATACTGCTTTTCAGGGTCGGTGACTTTTATGAGACTTTTTCGGAGGATGCCATCGCATCGTCCGAGATTCTCGGTATCACGCTGACACGTCGCGCAAACGGGGCGGCACAATACGTGGAGCTGGCGGGATTTCCGCATCATGCCCTCGACACCTACCTTCCCAAACTTGTCAGAGCCGGTAAGCGTGTGGCCATCTGCGAGCAGCTTGAAGACCCGAAAACCACAAAGAAGCTCGTCAAACGTGGGATCACCGAACTTGTCACCCCCGGAGTGTCGATAAACGACACTCTGCTCAACAATCGCGAGAATAACTTTCTCGCAGCCATCAATTTCACCAAGCAGGGCGTTGGCGTGGCTTTCCTCGACATATCCACCGGTGAATTTCTCGCAGCCGAGGGCACGGTTGACTACATCGAGAAACTTCTTGCCAATTTTGCCCCGAAAGAGGTGCTCGTGGAGCGCGGAAAGAAAAAGCTCATAGAGGAAAGTTTCGCCGAGCATTATCTCGCTTTCGAGCTTGACGATTGGGTGTTCACCGACGATGCCGCCATGGATCGTCTGCTGAAACAGTTCGAGACAAATTCGCTCAAGGGCTTCGGCATACACGCCATGCCGGCAGCCGTCGTTGCGGCCGGAGCCATCCTCCATTATCTCGACATCACTCAGCATACCCAAATTTCGCATATCACCTCCATTGCCCGTGTCGAGGAGGAGAAAGCCGTGCGCCTTGACCGGTTCACGGTGCGTAATCTTGAACTTGTCAATTCCATGAGTGAGGACGGCAAGAGTCTGCTTGACGTGATTGACCGTACTGTCAGCCCGATGGGGGCGCGTCTGCTGCGCCGGTGGTTGCTTTTCCCATTGAAAGACCCGCGTGAAATCAACAGCAGGCTTGACATAGTCGAACACCTGTTCCGCTCACCCGAAGACCGCGAGTGTCTGAAAGACGCTCTCGCACAGATCGGCGACCTCGAACGTTTGATTGCCAAGGTGTCTGCCGGGCGTGTTAACCCTCGCGAACTCGTGCAGCTACGCCATGCGCTTGCGATGATTGAGCCGATACGCCGGATATGCCTTGATTCGGGTCAACCGGCATTGAGCAGCATCGGCGAACAACTCAACCCCTGCACCGTGATTGCCGAGCGCATCGAGCGCGAGATCCTGCCCGATCCGCCGACGGCTCTCAACCGTGGTGCGGTAATCCGCGACGGCGTGGACGCTGAACTTGACGAGCTGCGCGAAATTGCTTATAAGGGTAAGGACTACCTTCTCAGACTGCAACAGCGCGAGAGTGCATTGACGGGCATTCCGTCGCTCAAAGTTGCCTACAACAATGTGTTCGGCTATTATATCGAAGTGACCAACACCCACCGTGACAAAGTCCCCCCGGAATGGATCAGAAAGCAGACCCTCGTCAATGCCGAACGCTACATCACTCAGGAGCTGAAAGAATATGAGGAGAAAATACTTGGCGCGCAGGACAAAATTGCCATCATCGAGCAGCGCATCTATTCGGCACTCGTCCATGATCTGTGCGCCTATATCCCTGCCATTCTTCTCGACGCGCAGATGGTCGCGCGGCTTGATGTGTTCAGTTCGTTCACACGTGTCGCACTTGAGAACCGCTACAACCGTCCCGTGGTTGACGATTCGCTTGAACTGTCCATCGTCGAGGGCCGTCACCCCGTCATCGAGAAAGAGCTACCGGCGGGAGAGCCTTATATCACCAATACGGTCAATCTGTCGAACAGCGGCACTCAGATCATGATGATTACCGGTCCGAACATGTCAGGTAAGTCCGCATTGTTGCGTCAGACCGCTCTCAATGTCCTTTTGGCACAGATCGGCTCATTTGTCGCGGCTGACAGTGCCCATATCGGTGTCGTGGATAAGATTTTCACACGTGTCGGCGCAAGTGACAACATCTCGCTCGGCGAATCGACATTCATGGTCGAGATGAACGAGGCTGCCTCGATTCTCAACAACATGAGCCAGCGTTCGCTAATCCTTTTCGATGAGCTTGGACGCGGCACTTCCACCTACGATGGCATATCCATAGCATGGGCTATTGTCGAGCATATCCACGAATATGGCTCCGCCCATCCCAAGACTCTTTTTGCGACCCACTATCATGAGCTGAATGAGATGGAGAAAAGTTTCAGCCGTGTGGTCAACTTTAATGTCTCCGTGCGTGAGATTGACGGGAAAGTAGTGTTCCTCCGCAAACTTGCACGCGGCGGAAGTGAGCATAGTTTCGGTATCCATGTCGCCAAACTTGCCGGTATGCCACAGTCGATAGTCAAACGCGCCGACGAGGTGCTTGCCCACCTTGAGAAAGTCAACCGGGACGGCGACGAACAGATTGCCAAAAACCTCGCAGGGATGTCTGATTCGGCAGAAGGCGTCCAGCTTTCATTCTTCCAGCTTGACGACCCTGTCCTCGCCCAGTTGAGGGATGAGATTCTCGGCATAGACATCAACAATCTCACCCCGATGGCCGCGCTCAATAAACTCCACGACATCAAGACAATTCTGACCGGGAAATAGCTTTTCCTTTCCCCCACATTCTGCCTGAAGAACAAACTCAGGGCTTAAAGATCAGTGAGAAACATCACCTTTTCTTTAAGCCCTGAAACTATTCACATATTGACTTAGTGTTTATCTCGGTCCGCGACCGCCGGGACCACCGAGACCGCCACGACGCATGAAGTCGCCGCCACCGGTAGGCTCATTGCCTTTGCCGAATGTGTTGAAACGGTAGCTCAGAGTCACCATGAAGTAACGGTTGAGTGAGTTATACTCGGTATCGTCGATATAGTTGGCTGTGACACTGCGGCTGATATTGTTTCGCTGATTGAGAAGGTCATAGACCTTGACCGCAAGTGTAAGAGCCTTGCTGCGCAGGAACTGCTGCGAGAGGGTGGCATTCCACGCCCATGTACGCGTGTTATAGCCTGCGGCATAGCCTGACGTTGCCGAGAAGTTGATGTCAGTCTGGAGTGTGAGACCCCAAGGAGTGTAGTATGTTCCGTCAAACCGACCACCGTAGCGGTGTACTGTCTGGTTTGCCATATTCTGCATACTGTTGTGGGTTTTCTGCAGATTGTAGGTCGGACGAAGTTCAACCTCGAAGTGATCGGGACGGTATGTGATGCCCGGGCTCTCGGTAATCGAGAATGAGAGCGAGTTGTTGCGCGTGCCATTGTTGAAACCGACATTGTGCTGCACATTTGCGAAAATGTGGTTTGACAAGCTCCAGAGTTTGTTTCGCAACGGCATTGAGAACATATTCATTAGACGGCCGTTCCACACACCGTTGACATTCTGATACTCGGTCAATCGTGAGCCATACTCATCATAGCGGGTCTTGGACACGATTGCGTTTTGTGTCATCTGGAAATCTGCCATCAACATGATGGATCGCTGCGACTCCATGTTGAAGTCCTGGAAACGCACGTTGAGATTGTGGCTGAACGAGGGATCAAGGTTCGGATTACCTTGCACCTTGTTGGTAGGATTCGAGATGTCGAGTACCGGCTGCAATTGGCTCATCGAGGGTTGCGAGGACTGTCCACGGTAATTTGCCTGAATCGATGAACGCTTCGAGAATTTGTAGCGGTAGCGGATGAAAGGCGAGTAATTCACAACCCAGCGGCTGATGTTTTTGTCCTCATTGTCAAGATAAATGGATTTTGACATCTGCGGGACAAGAGCGAGACCTGCCTCGAAGTTGGAGTTTGCGCCCACCTTCTTATAACCTAAGCGGATATTCTGGTTGAAATAATTATTGCGGTAGCGGTTTGAATAGTCCGGATCAGGCTCGACTCCGGGAGGAGGAAGAATGTCGGAATCATATCCGTCAGGGATGTTGTAGACAAGTTTGTCAGCGTTGTTCCAACGGTAGTTCGCACGATAGGCAAATGTTATGAAGTTGCCATTCTTCACGTCTCCGATAGGTTCGGTCCAAGTGAACTGTCCCATCACCTGATTGCTCCATGTATGGTTGTCGGCATACTGGTTGAGCAGATCGGATTCATCTTCCGTATTGTCCGCATCCTCCTCCACGATGTAGCGGATGAAGTCATTGATGGAAGTCTCCTTTTCGATGACGTTGGAGAATCTGTACTGTCCGGAAATGGAGAAGGAGCGTCCGCGATGGTTCTTGAATCTGTGGGAGTAGATGAGACGACCTCCGGCTTCGTATGAATCACCCTTGCTGAAACTGTTTGCCGTATTGTCGCTGACCTGTTTCATATCTCTGTTGAAATATGAGGTCACCTCATCATCGTATGATTTATTGAAGTTGGCCGAGAAGTTCGGACGGAACTCAAGTGTGTTGAATGAATCCGGTTTCCACAACACTCGGAAATCACCACGGAAGTTGTTGCCTCGGTTGCGTGTGACTTCTCTGATTTTTGACCATGTCGAATAGTCACCCAACAAGTTCTCACGGTCCTTGCGGGTCGTGGACTTGGCATCTGTGTTACTCCACATGATGTCGCCGCCGACACGTAAAATTTCCTCTTTCCCGACATTAAAATTCAGACCGAGGGCGCGCGATTCCGTAATGCCACGGTTTCCTCCGAATCGACGGAAACGGTTACCGTTGCTGTCGGTGAAGCCAAGTTGGTTGATGTTGTTGAAGTTACCGAGCAGAGTAATCTGATTGCCATCCCAAAAACGGTTGACATTGAATGAGCCCATATAGCGGTCGTCCGTGCCATATCCGCCCTCGGCATTGCCAAACCATCCCTGGTTCATGCCTTTTTTGAATGTAAGGTTTATGACGGTTTCATCCTCTCCATCATCCACGCCGGTCAATCGGGCCATATCGCTTTTACGATCCACGACCTGAAGTTTGTCAACCATGTTGGCCGGTAGGTTCTTGGATGCAACCTGCGGGTCATCGCTGAAAAATTCTTTACCGTCAATCAGGATTTTAGACACGGTCTTACCGTTGGCAGTTATTGCACCGTCTGTCCCGACTTCCACACCCGGGAGGCGTTTGAGAAGATCCTCGACCACCGCATTGGGTTGTGTGTGGTACGAGTCGGCATTGTATTCCACGGTATCTTCCATCACCTTGATCGGGGTCTTCACTGCGACCACGCTGACCTCGCCCAACACATGGGATGACTCCTTGATGCGCAATTCACCGAGACGAAGATTTGATTTCCCGACTGTGATCGGCTTTTCGAGATCGGCATAACCGATATAGCTGACGGTGAGTATGTATTTGCCGGCTTTGATTCCGGTGAAGGTGAATTTACCGTCAACGTCTGTGGTGACTCCGGCCACAAAGGCACTATCCTTCTCCGTAACGAGTTTCACGGCTGCCTCCATCATTGGATCGCCATTGTCCATGTCCTTGACAATGCCTGTGATGTTTACAGCACTGACTGTGGCAGAGCATAGTGTGATGAGTAGAAATGTGATTAATGTAATTGAACGGATGAAACGTGTCATGCTTTTTCAATCTTTGGTAATGAGTGAATTTTGTGTGATCAGTGGGACGAAAAATTTTAATCTGGCTATTTTTATCGTTCCGTACTCGTTTGTGACTTTAAAATTACTCAAAAGTTTAATTCAAGAATACGACAATTCTACTTTCGGGAGGCTTTCCCCGATAAACGGGGGATATTCAGATGAATGTTAAAATGTTTTTGCACACTGCCTCCTGACCACCTTAGGAGCACGCAGGATTGAGGATTTGATTCCCGATGCGATTAGAAAAAGTAATATGACTCACAAAAAATACAAACCTCTCAACTGGGGAATCAGTCAAGAGGCTCATCTTGTGCGCATGAAGGGACTCGAACCCCCACGTCCTGAGACATTAGATCCTAAGTCTAACGCGGCTACCAATTACGCCACATGCGCATGGGATTGTGGATGCAAAGGTAGGCATTTACACCTTAACTTCCAAAAATTTTTCATGCCTATTTCTCCGTTAAAGGATGGTAGGAATTGTACGGACAAAAAAATTATCCGTCATCACGACGAATAATCTTCTTACCTTAAATCTAATACCATGAAAAACTGATGCAAAGGTAGGGAGTTTTCGTAAGACTCCAAATTTTTATGTTTAAAAACATATTGTGTTTAACATTATTTTAATAATAGTATGCAAATTTATATATTATTTTAATATTTATAATTAGTTTAAGAATTCCATTTAACATATCTGCATTGTTTGTCTAACGACAATTTCAACCCGTCTACTTTCTCTTCACGAAATAATTGATGACAATCCAACCGCCAAAAATCTGCAACAGCATCCCCGGGATACCGACACGGAAGTCTTGACAAGCCGCGATGAAATCTGACTTCATGATCCATTCAGTCAATGTGCCGACGGTCTGATATGACAGCACGACAGCAACGAGCAACAGCAGACCGGCTTTTTTGAATCGGGTGGCAGCAAAGCCTGAGAATATAGCGAGAAGCACTGATTTTACGATAATCGCAGGCAGTGCGGCAACAGGAGGCATCCCGAAAAGCGCGGAATTGACCAAAGGCGATGCAAGTGCGGTGAGCAACCCGACACGCCATCCATACATATACGCGCCGATAAGAGTGAAGAAATATATCGGCAACCACGTGACACCACCCTGCGGGACAAGATGAAATATCTGAGGGAGAACTATATTACCCACAACGAAAAGAGCTGCGGTCAGATATGTGCGCCTATCGTCAAATCTGAGAGATTGAAGATTCAAAGTTGTTTCCATTATTTTTCAATTTTATGTGCTTTAATAAATTTTTCAATGAGCGGGATACATTCAAGAGCCGTGCGGCAGTCGCGGCATAGAGCCTCGACAGGACAGATACCGGTGCCGGATCGATTGATTATATTATCGACGCATTGTCCGTAGGAGATGGGGACACATGCCGACTCAAACAGTGACAGAGCCGGACGGCTGACCACGTCTGCCCACACCTCCCCTACTCCTCCCGCCACCATGAGAGCGGCAGCACCTTTCCCGACCACCTTATCAGCAATGAATGCACCCCGGATGGTCTCTGGCGACGACGTGTAGAGGCGATAGAGATCGCTGACCCCGCGTCCGTGGCATAGAGTAGTCGTGTCTCCATTCACAATCACACACGAACAGCCCTCAGCGTGCAGACGGTCTTTGGCCGCTGATTTCACTGCATCGTCAACCGTCATGCCTCACGTTTGAGTTGTTCGACAAATCCGTCAATCTTATGCAGCTCGGCGGGAATATCTATTGACTGCGGACAGTGCGGTCCACACTGGTTGCAACCTATGCAGTGACTTGCCTGACGCAGACGGGGGACAGAGCGGTCATAGCCGACGAGAAACGCGCGTCGCGCCTTGCGATATTCATCACCATCTTCCCCTTCCGGGATTTTACCCTCATTGACACATTTATTATAATGCAGCAAAATAGAAGGAATGTCTATGCCATACGGACAAGGCATACAATACTTGCAATCGTTGCACGGGATTGTCGGGTATTGCATCATGAGATCAGCAGTCGCATAGAGAAACTGCATCTCCTCATCAGTCAGAGGCTTGAACGGAGCATAACTGCGAAGATTATCCTCCAGATGTTCCATATATGTCATTCCACTGAGCACGGTGAGCACGTCGGGATGCGTACCCGCATAGCGGAATGCCCACGACGCCACACTGCGCTCAGGCTCCTGCTGCTTCAGACGCTCGACGACATGGTCGTGGAGCTTCGAGAGACGGCCTCCAAGCAGTGGCTCCATGATGACGGCAGGAATCCCGCGCTTGTTAAGCTCGTCATAAAGATATTCAGCGTTGGTATTACGCGCATTGATCTCCTTGGCGTGTTTCCAGTCAAGATAATTGAGCTGAATCTGCACGAAATCCCACTTGTACTCATCATGCTTTGACAGCAGATAGTCAAACACCTCAATATCGCCGTGGTATGAGAAACCAAGATTGCGGATGCGACCTGTCTCCCGCTCTTTGAGCAGGAAATCCAGCATACCGTTGTCGAGATAGCGACCCTTGAGAGCTTCCATGCCGCCCATCCCGACACCATGCAGAAGCAGATAGTCGATGTAATCGACCTGCAACTCCTTAAATGAGTTGTTGTACATCTCAAGCGATGCCTTTCGGCTCCATGTCGATGGTGAGAAATTCGACAGTTTCGTAGCCACATAGAACTTATTGCGCGGATGACGTTTGAGTGCTATACCGGTCGCACCCTCCGACCGCCCCCTGCAATAGGCGGGCGACGTGTCAAAGTAGTTCACACCGTGAGCAATCGCCGTGTCCACGAGATGATTGACTGTCTCCTGGTCTATCTCATCGTTGCCATCAACATTGATTGTCGGCCAGCGCATACAGCCATAGCCGAGCAACGACACTTTATCGCCCGTCGTGGGATTGACTCGATACTCCATCTTGTCAGTCGGAATCTCGGTAGAGGCTACCAATGAGCCGGTGGCAGCATTCTCTTTCGTATTGCATCCGGCAAGCCCGAATCCGAGCAATGAAGCTCCTGCGCCCATACGCTTCAGGAAGCTGCGGCGGTCAAGACCCTTTTTATCTTCGTGTTGCATCATAATCAAAAAATCAGATTGTTCTGTGTACTTCATGTCCCTCTACATAGATTGCGCTGAACGGACGTGAGGGACATAAGTTCTCACATGCACCACATCCGATGCAGCGTTCAGTGTTGACCACCGGAATCTTAACTGAATCAGGATTGTCGGAATCGGACAGCACCATTGTTATGGCTCCGGCGGGACAATGCCATGCACAATTACCACACTCCACACCGTCGGTCAACGGGACACAATTATCCTTCACCCATACGGCATGTCCAATCTGCGTGGCCGACTTCTCGGCGGCTGTCAACGGAAGGATTGCACCGGTCGGACATACATCCGAACATTTCGTGCACTCCGGCCGACAATATCCGCGCTCATAGGAAGATTCAGGCTGCATGAGAGTCAGCAGATCGGTGGATGGGCGCAGGACTCCGTTAGGACACACCGACACGCAAAGCTGACAAGCCGTGCAATGACCGGCGACGTTGCGCAGACTCTGTGCACCGGGTGGGACAATGCGCGTGCGACGTTCCGGTATCTTCTTGTCGGCTATGGCAGCCAAACCACCGTCAACCACCTTCTCCTCTGCCTTCATTGCAGATGCGACAGTCATCGCCGCAGTCACAGACAGGAACTCTCTGCGACCGGCATCGGCCGTGGCTGCCGGGACTTGAGCCGGCTGACGATAACGGGTATATGAAATGGCACCACGATGACACTTGGCGACACAATCCATACAATCCACGCAACGTGAATAGTCTATCGAATGGGACTTGCTGTCGATACATGCAGCCTTACAGTTTCGTGAGCAAAGTCCGCAACTGTTACATTTGGACGTGTCAATGACGGGACGGAGCAATGCGTAGCGCGAAAAGAAACCGAGGACTGTCCCCACAGGGCAAACCGTATTACAATACGTACGGCCATTTCTCCAAGCGAGGACAGCAAGAATCACAAGAGTCAACACTCCAACAACGAGTGTCACACCACCGCGCATCCAGATGTCAACCGTATAGAACATATAGTTGTCATGGCTCTCCGACCAAGCGGCAAGCAGATTATTGCCCCACTGCCATGCCGGCGCAAAAATGCTCTGGACGATGCGACCGTATGCACTGTATGGAGCAAACAATGCCACGATCGACCCAATGCCAAGAAATATCGCGATGGCCATGATGGCAAGCATCACATAGCGCAACGCACTTTTTGCCGATGAGTAACGATAACGGTTCTTCTTCGACTTCTTGCCCAGCCATGCGAATCCATCCTGCATTATGCCCAAGGGACAGATGACCGAACAATAGACGCGCCCGAACAGAACGGTAAGGGCAACCAGCCCGACAACGACACCGACATTCAGTGCAAGCAATGCGGGAAGAAACTGGATCTTTGCCAACCATCCGAACCAGGCATGAATCGCCCCGGTAAAATCGAGGAAAAGCAATGTAATCAGGACTATGACTATTAAAGCCACCGTCCTTCTGATTTTTAGTAACATATAGATTAATTGTGTGATTGGTCCATTTGGGAGCGATTCAAAAATGTACTGATAAATTTTCCAATGCTCCTGATACTATTAATTATGCAAAAATAATCACTTTTTTTCATAAACCAATAACCAATATTACGGTTTGTTTTACCATTTTATACTCAATAAACGGCATTGCAGCCTTTCTTTCGAGATTTCAGGAGCAAATTAACAGTATTCATTTGCTCGGACAATTTAAATAGCGTAACTTTGCGCCAATAAAGGAATCATCCCGAATCTCTCCCACAACCATTTGAAATATAGTAACCAATATACCATCAGGACACATTAGAATTACAGATATGGTAAGTCAATCGGAAAGAGAAAAGATAATCGCCCTCATCAACCGTGAGGTCGTACCCGCCATCGGTTGTACGGAGCCGGTAGCCGTGGCACTATGCGTGGCAAAAGCCACCGAACTTCTCGGCTGTCTTCCCTCGCGTATAGAAGTGGCTCTCAGTAGCAACATGCTGAAAAACGCCATGGGAGTCGGCATTCCGGGAACCGGGATGATCGGTCTGCCAATCGCGATAGCCCTCGGAGCTATTGTCGGAAAGTCAGAATATGGTCTTGAAGTGCTGAAAGACGTCACGCCTGAAGCAGTTGACCTCGGCCGACGCTACATATCCGAAGGACGCATAGCCATATCACACGACGAGAAAGCTCCGTCAAAACTCCACATCGACGTGACGGTTGCCGACGAAGACGGAAACACGGCAAGAGCCATCATCTCATGTGAGCACACACATTTCATCCTACTCCGGCGCAACAACGAGACCATCCTCAAAGAGCAAGGCAACGGCGACAGTGCTGAAAATCATGATGACATAACTCTTGACCTCGCACTTGTCTATGAATTTGCGACCGAGAGCCCGCTGGAGGAAATATCGTTCATCCTTGAGGCAAAACGACTGAATCTCGCAGCCGCACAGACAGCACTCGCCGGTGACTATGGACATTCACTCGGAGCCACCATCCGCAGATATGGCATTAAATACTATGGCGACACCCCGGTAGAGCATATGATTTCATACACCTCGGCAGCATGTGATGCACGCATGGGCGGTGCGCCTGTCGCAGTCATGTCCAACTCGGGCAGCGGCAACCAAGGTATCACTGCCACTATGCCTGTGGTCAGTTTCGCAGCCGACATGGAGGCCTCGGAGGAACAGACCATACGCGCCCTTATCCTCAGTCACCTGACGAGCATATACATCAAGCAAAGCCTTGGCCGTCTGTCTGCACTGTGCGGATGTGTGGTCGCATCAACGGGAGCTTCGGCTGCCATAACATATCTGATGGGCGGCGGATTCAATGAAGTCAGTGCATCCATCAAGAACATGGTCGCTAACCTCACCGGCATGATTTGTGATGGAGCCAAGCCGTCATGCGCCATGAAAATATCATCAGGCGTGTCAACTGCAATGATGTCGGCAATGCTCGCCATGAACGGTAAATGCGTCACCGCAACCGAAGGTATCATCAGTGACGATGTCGATGCCACCATCCACAATCTCACATCGATAGGTCGCGAAGCCATGAACGAGACAGACCGCCTCGTTCTCCGCATCATGACATCGAAATAGAAATGGCTGTTGATATAGCGGGGGGAGTACGGAGATCAATTATCCATTACTCCCCTTTCCATTTATATTGTGATAACTTTATGTTAAAAGAATCACAACGGATTATTAAAAATAAAGTTACAGATTCTTTCAGCTGCTTTTTGATTTGCATTCTCAATATCATTCTTTGTCCAATTATCTGACGAATATCTTGATAATGATAGAGCTAAAGCAAATTTACTGCCTAGATATCCCTTCTTATCTTTAACTTGTCCCCCTTTCTTGGTTTTAAACCAATCCCTGCCAATTCTTTTGTTTATATCTTCTTCAAGCAATATCTTATTCCCGAGAAGATTTACATTGTCCTCAAATTCTTCTTGCGACATAAGGGCATCCTCACGAATCGAATCAATGTTTCTTCCACTCGCGGGCATTATATGTTCAATATTTACTTTATCAGGACGGAAATCGAACATCAAATTTTTTTTCTTAGCATACAGATACTCGTTTAAATATACTAGTATATTTTTCTCATATGCTTTAAGATCATCAATTACGTTTTGTTGGTTCCAATTCTTGATGATATGACAATCGAAGTGATTTACTATAGAGTCAATAGTTTCAGCACTATCAACTAAGTTGAAATTTTCGTTAAACAAAAATGTCTTAAAATTGCGCGAAGAAAATCCCACAGCACTAACTTCCAACAAAGTAAATAGACGAAGAAAGCATTCTACTATAGGTGTGATATTTTGCTCTGTTATATCATCATCAGATGTTCTGGAAAAAAGATATGGCATTAGAAATAGCTTAAAGTTTTCGTTAAACTTTAGCATTAACTTTACAACTGGATAATCTTGAATTTTATTCCAAATATTCAAAATTTTGCTGAAGTCAGCACACAGGTCGGATGGATTATCAAGTAATTCTGGACACACGACAGTATAGTACTTTCTTACACCCGGAGTATTTAATTCCCCCTCCACATATTGACGTTTCCTTGCACGGTTAATGTACATAAATTGTTGGAGTACACTATCAATATTGACAATCTTCTTTTGTTCAAGTTTATCAGAAAGTTGTATTATTGGTTCCCAAATACTTTTAAACTCAGACTGATCTTCAGCATGTGAAAACAGATGCGCCGAAATAATGTCAGCATCTGATAATGGTAAACCTGTTGAGTTTAATGAATTGAACATTGTGATAGCTTGTTCAATTTGCCAACTCTTTATTTGAATTATTTGACACTTATTGAGGAATTCGTTTACTAGAAAATCCAAATTAGACTCATTATAATCTTTTAGTTTCTCATAAAAGAATTTAAAATTACGGAAAAAATTTGTATACTTGTTGTCTTTCTGTTTGCGAGGAAATTTATAAACTGCCTTTTCTGCTTCAACTATATCACGAGCCTCTATAATATTTTTTAGTTCTTCTTTGTGCAATTCATTAATCGACTCATTCTCGATGATTTTAATGCCCTTGGCGTTCTCCCAGTCTTTTACTATTTCTATTTGCTTTCTAACATCAGCACGATACAGAATCTCATAAATTGTATCTAAACTCTGTACCAAACTACGCTTTAGCCCTAGTGCCTCTTCCGTATCAGGCATATTTGCTAAAACTTCAACAATACGAATATGCATAGCTTTTAGGAACAACAAGAATGTAGTTGTCCTCTGCTGACCGTCTATTAGATTTAAAAATCCTTTTTTAGAGCAATCAATGATAATAGTACCAAAAAAATAGGGATCTTCCGCTCTTTGATCTATATATGATTTTACGTCCTGCAATAGTTTATCACAATTGGTAATATTCCAAGAATAGGCTCTTTGATATTCCGGTATACGAAATATCTCTGATTTCTTAAGATAATCTCCTATTGTTTGGAGCTTTGGTTCTATTTCTTTTTCCATTAGTATTTTTTACGAACTATATGAAGAAAAATTCATTATCAAGATCAGAATTATGAATATTAAATTCTGATCTTGATTGATGCACAAAATTACTTAATTTTCTGTGCATAACAAAGCTGATTTTATAATAAATGAGTCAATGCCACTGAATAAATGACAATTACATTTACCATGTAACTGATTACCTCTTGCAATTGTTCTTCATCATGCTCGTGTCATAGCCAAGTGATTCCATCTCAAGAGCCGCCCAGATCAGCGGGCCAAGCCCCTTTCCGTCATTGTCACGGATAGGCTCACTGAGATAGTACTCGTAAGACCCGTCACGACGGAGATTCTCTTTGACATTCGGAGCAGCGGATTTGACAGCCGGACTGACACCGGGGCCAAGACCCGCGACCGCGCAACAATCGGTCAGCGAGACTGTCCCGTCGGGATTCACTTTAATGAAATTATCAACTATCCCCTCGAAAGCCTTGATTCCGGCCTGACGATAGGAGTCATCAACGTAGCCCTTGCGTGCCGCCTTCAAAAGAGAATATGCAAACATTGACGAGCATGTCGATTCAAGATAATTGCCCTCACGGCCGGGGGAATCCATCACCTGATACCAAAGACCGGTCTTGGGATCCTGCCACTTCACGACTGACGCAAGATCTTTGCGCAGAAGGTCGATAACCTCACCCCTGCGCGGATAGTCCTCGGGGAGCGCATCAAGAATCTCAATGAGAGCCATGGTGTACCATCCCTGTGCACGACCCCAGCAGTGCTGCGACAGACCTGTCTCGTTGTCGCTCCAAAACATATCGTGGTTCTCATCCCACGCATGACGGTTGAGACCGGTCTTGGGGTCGAGAGTGCGCTCGTAGGTCTTCGTCACCTGATCAACTGCGTCATCATATATCGCCTTTGCCTCATCAGGAGTGTAGAGCATTGAGGCTGTGAGTACACGATTGGGGAGTCCCATGAATATACCGTCAAGCCATACCTGATAGGCATAGACAGCCTTGTGCCAATAGACACCCTCCTTCGTGCGAGGTTGTTCATTGAGCTGCTTCATCAGCGTCATCATGGCCTTTCGGCTCTTTTCTTCGGGGAAAACGCCATACATGCGTGTGATGAAATGCCCGGGACGGACATTGTCGAGATTATAGTCCTCGAACCGATAGCCCAGGATTGCTCCGTCAGGACGTATCATCGTGTCAGTATAGGCAGTGCAATAGTTCTTTATCTCCTCGTTGCCATAACGCAGATACGTGTCAAGCATGGCCTCAAGTTCGATTCCGACCACATAGCCCCAATGCCTTTTCTTAGCAAAATCAAGGAGATAGCTGTGAGGATTCCTCTGTATTTCAGACATCGTGAGCCATTCGCTGAGATTCTTGTAAGGCGGATTGACACATTCAGCCTTATTCGTCGCATCATCAGCCACAGCAAAAGCCGGACATACGAATCCGGTCACAATGCTAAATACGATCAATGAAATGAATCTATGGATTTTTTTCATGGTTTAGATGATAGGGATAATATTATGATTGTTTCACGTTACAAATATACTAATTTTTATTGTATTTGTTTCTTAAAGTTAGCAAACGGATGTTAGAGAAACAGTCCATCCGTTACCAACAGCTTCTCTATACGACAAAACTGCTCTCCCAACCGAGATGGCTGAAAGAGCAGTATGATGATGACTTCCCGCAGGAATCGGATTAGATCCAACGCACGAATGCGAAGTCCTGACGATGCGGGAGAAGCGGATTGTTGGGATAGAGACGATAGCTGTAACGGAACACACCCGGATCGCGCAGCTTGTCGGCGAGCTGGAAGGTAACGATATTGCCATCCTTGGCAACAACCTTGAAAGGTACGCTGCCGATTCGTGTCTCCTGATTGTCCTGAACCTTATCAACCACAAGTTCGAGACCGAGGTCATCAGCAAGACCGTTGGCATCAATCTTGATTGTGGTGACGAAATTCTCACCGCTGTTGCTGTGCTGGCTCAGGTCACGGTCGGTATTGACCTCAAGGACCTTGATACCATCCCATGCGGCTGCGACTTTCTCCTTCCAAGCGGCAATCTCCTTGGCAAGTTTGTCGCCATCAGCAGAAAGTTTGTCGTAGCGTTTTGCCTCAGGCTCATAGAAGCGCGAGATGTAGTCCTCGATCATGCGCTGCATGGTGTACTGCGGTGCGATGTGACCGATTGAACGCTTGATGTACTGAATCCACTCGGGAGAATAGCCCTTCGAGTTCTTGGCGAAATAGAGGGGGATAATCTCATTCTCAAGCATAGAGTAGATTGTGGCTGCATCGAGCTTGTCCTGCTGGCTCTGATCAGTGAAAGTACGCTTATCGGTGAGAGCCCAGCCGGCCTTTTCGTCAAGACGATAGCCTTCATACCACCAACCGTCGAGCACTGAGAAGTTAAGCACACCGTTCATCTCAGCCTTCTCGCCTGACGTACCGGATGCCTCAAGAGGACGGGTAGGAGTATTGAGCCAGATGTCAACACCGGTTACAAGACGTTTTGCCACAATCATGTTGTAGTCCTCAAGGAAGATAATCTTGCCCTGGAACTGCGGCATACGGGAAATCTCTATGATACGCTTGATGAGTCCCTGACCTGCACCGTCGGCGGGGTGAGCCTTACCGGAGAAGATGAACTGCACGGGGAACTGCTCATTGTTAACAATACGGGCAAGACGGTCAAGGTCAGTGAAAAGAAGATGAGCGCGCTTGTAGGTGGCGAAACGGCGTGCGAAACCTATGATAAGTGCATTGGGGTTGATGCGCTCAAGAATCTTGATGACTGCTGATGGATCACCCTGATTTGCGAGCCATTTGGCCTTAAAATCACGTTTCACGAAGTTGATGAATTTGTTTTTCATCAACATGCGCATGTTCCAGATTTCCTCATCCTTAACCTTGAAGATACCCTCCCATGCCTTGGGATTGCTCTGGTGGTCAAACACCTGACTTCCGAGTTTATCGGTATAGAATGCCTTCCATTCGCTTGCAGCCCAAGTCGGCATGTGGACACCGTTGGTGACGTATCCTACATGGCTCTCCTCCCAGGAATAGCCTTTCCATACACCGGCAAACATCTTCTTTGACACCTCACCGTGGAGCCAGCTAACACCGTTGGCTTCCTGACATGTGTTGAGTGCGAAGACACTCATCGAGAAGCGGTCCTGGCTGTCGGGATTCTCACGGCCCATGTTCATGAGATCCTGCCATGAGATGCCGAGACGACCGGGGAATTCGTTGAGATACTTATGTGCGAGACCCTCATCGAAGTAGTCATGACCTGCAGGCACCGGAGTGTGGACTGTGTAGAGGCTTGATGAACGCACAAGCTCAAGTGCGGTATTGAAATCAAGACCCTTCTCCACGTAATCAACAAGACGCTGGAGGTTAAGGAGGGCGGCATGACCTTCATTGGCATGATAGATTGTGTTGTGTACACCGAGTTTCTTGAGTGCAAGCACACCGCCGATACCGAGAAGATACTCCTGCTTGATACGGTTTTCCCAATCACCGCCATAAAGCTGATGAGTGATTGAACGATCCCATTCGCTATTCATATCGAAGTCGGTGTCAAGCAGATAGAGCTTCATACGGCCGACGTTGACACGCCAGATATGGCTGTAGATTATACGACCGGGGTAAGGAACTTCAAGAATCATCGGATGACCGTTGCCGTCAGTCACCTGCTCGATCGGGAGCTGATTGAAGTTCTGCGGCTCATAGTTTGCAATCTGCTGACCGTCAACGCTGAGCGACTGGGTAAAATAGCCATAACGATAGAGGAAGCCGATTGCTGTCATGTCAACACAACTGTCGGATGCCTCCTTGATGTAGTCACCGGCGAGCACACCGAGACCACCGGAATAGATCTTCAGGCAATTGCAGAGACCATATTCCATCGAGAAATAAGAAACCGAAGGAATGTCCTTGCGCATGGGCTTCGACATATAGTCGTTGAACATCGCGAAGACTCCCTTGATACGCTCCATCATCTCGGGATCGCCCATCACTTCCTCAAGACGCTCGTTGGAGAGTTGCTGGAGAAGCATGACAGGATTTTCACCGGTTGCGCGCCAGAGGTCTGGATCGAGGTCACGGAAAAGGTTTTTGGCTGCACTGTTCCACACCCACCAAAGGTTACGTGAGAGTGTCTCAAGTGGTTTCAATGCCTCGGGAAGTACGGATTTGATCGTGATGTCACGCCATACAGGGGCATTAGTTTTGCTTACTGGCAGTTTCATATTAGTTTTAAATTATGTTTCATGATGCTCATTGTGCAAGATAATCGCTATCCTGACACAATTATATCGGAGATAGGTAATTTTTTTTGCTGGTTCTGTATCTATATTCTTCGTATGACAGACTTGCGTCTATTTGGTGTCAGCTTTCGACATTGCGACTCTTTCAGCCGCTTTGGCAAGAGCTTTGGCGTAGGCCTCCTCATAGTAGACGATGAATTTCGACCATGAAGCCTCAGATGCGGTATGCATTGCCGCTTTGCGAATCTTTTTGGCCTCTTTTTCATCCACGCATGTAAGATACTCGATTGAATGTGCGAGATTCTCGACCACATAGCCATAGTTTGAATCTCCGCGACCGATCACATTTACGCCACATTCGTCGAAGTAGTTCTCGGAAGTCTTGAGTGCCCACTGTCCGAAACCGGAAAGAGACGTTGTGATTGTGGGGACACCGAAGGCCGCACTTTCAAGCGGAGTATAGCCCCACGGCTCATAGTAGGAGGGGAAAACAGTGGCATCAGCACCGGGGAGAAGGTCGTAGTATGAAAGATTCATCACACCGTCCGTACCGTTAAGATAACACGGTACATATATAACCGTCACCTGAGGTGAAAGGTTTGCGAAACCGAGCTGATGCAGACGATTGTTGACCGCATCGGAGTCGGGATTGTTCAGCCAATGGGTGATGACAGGATCATTGAGGGCAGTCTCATCATTGAGATATGGCTTATCATTCATCGTCGAGAGTCGTCCGACGAGATCCTCGCGCGCCTCCTTCGACCATGCGGGAACCATCACATATGCAAGCACATTACGACAAATCTTGCGATTGCGGAGATTGTCACACATGTCAAGGAAAAGGTCGAGACCCTTGTTACGATACTCGCATCGACCGCTGGTTATGACGATGAATGTATTGTCGTCCATGCGCTTGCCCGTCAATGCTGAAGCAACGGTGAGCATTCTGTCGCGGGCGAGCTTGCGGGCTGCGGGATATTTTGAAGCCGACGGCACGAAGTTCTTTTCAAATCCGTTAGGAGTGACCACGTCAGGTCTGCGCTCAAGCAACTGCTCACATTCGGCGGCCGTGATATCGCTCACCGTGGTGAACACATCGGCTGCATGAGCAGCGTGTTTCTCAAGCGAATGTTTAGCTTCCATATTCAGCTCTCTCGCCATCTGATCGCCGTTGTAGCCTTTAAGATAGTCATAGAGAGGCTTGTTGTTGCCACAGATACTGCGGCCTATGCTGGTGGCATGAGTGGTGAACACGGTGGCCACCTGCGGGAGCTTCCACTTTACATAGAGCAGACCCATGCCCGTTGTCCATTCATCAAAATGAGCCACGATGCGAGGCTGATATTTCTTCGAGATTCTGCCGGTCGGCGTGAGTTTCGCGCCATAGCCGCTTGCAATTATCGACTCAATCACCACACCGGATGCATGAGCGAAGGCACAACCCTCGTCATAATCACCATAGGCATGGAGAGAGTCTACGCCGAATCTCTGCCACATTTCACCGTAAAATTCATCCTTGACGGCATACATTCCGTCAAACTTCACAAGCACCGCAATCGGACTACCCGGAACGTCCCAACGACCGACTCTGACGCTGACTCCATCAGGCAGTTTTGCGTTCTCAGCCCAGGACGTAAGACCTTCCGCCTTACACTCATTGAACCACGGAGAGGGATTTTCAGCAGACCAAACGTCCGGACCTATGAAAATCACCTTATCATCATAAAGTTTCCGGAGTGTCTTGGCCTTGGTGGAAAGGACGGTATAGATTCCGCCAATCTTGTTACATACCTCCCAGCTTACTTCAAACAGAAGGTCAATCTGAGGGGCAGCAGGTTTGGTGTCCATCATTCTTCTTAGATATTAACGTTTTCGAGGCGCAAAGGTAATCATTTTTTTATAAATATCAGCAAGATACCGTAAAAAATACGGAACACTCAAGCTCCACCACCGTCTGAATTGTCAATTTTAGCCACCGGAACGGCAACTGCCAATGGCTTCTCAACTATCTGTAATCAAGATTGAGCGTTGAAATCGTTATTTCTTCATGGATTCACCGTCAGAAACCTGACATGGGAACGGACAAAACGGAATGACTCCGATAGGCGGTATCATTCCGTTTTGCTATGCAAATATATTTGACAGTATGCGATATTTCTGAATATCAGTTATTTTACTTTGTTTCACACGCAGAAAGTGGAATTTTCTCAATCCGGCGTTCATGACGACCGCCGTCAAAAGGTGTATTGAGGAAAGTCTCGACGATATTTATAGCTGTGACATTGTCTATGAATCGAGCGGGAAGCACAAGCACATTGGCATTGTTATGACGGCGGGCAAGCTCCGCAAGCTCTGTGTTCCAGCAAAGAGCGGCGCGGACACCCTGATGTTTGTTGAGGGTCATGCCTATGCCGTTGCCTGAGCCACAAAGAGCTATGCCGGGATAGACCTCACCATTCTCCACTGCGAAAGCACATGGATGAGCGAAATCGGCATAATCACAGCTCTCGGCAGAATCCGTTCCGAAATCCTTGTAAGGGATTTCCATTGAATCAAAGTAGCCCTCAAGCATCATCTTCATCTCATAACCCGCATGGTCACTGCAAAACCCGACGGGGACATTGTCCTTCAGAATTGACATAAGTGTATTTTTAAGGTTAAATAATTTTCATCGAAAATATATCGGTTAAAGTCCGTGTTCTCCATCCTCCTCATCTGAGAAATCAGATGAATAATAAATGTGGTTCAACGGACGGAGCAGGTTGCACACGCGCTGACTCCAGTACGCGCCGAAATCATCCTTGACAGCAATAATGGCGGCATTGATCATCTCGGCAGGAGCATCCTTAACCATTGCTATGAAGTTATAGAGGACTTGAAATACATCACAAATCCCTTCGGCCACACTCATTCCTATCGGAGTGTCGGAATATTTCATATCTTCCTCGAATACTTCAAGATAGATGTCATCCTCTCCGAGAAGATTCTCAATCTGCCGGCGGACTGATTCATAGTAGTCTTCGTCAAGAAAGCTCTCTATGTAGGCATCCTCCTCATCGAGCGCAGGCTCAGGTTTCAGATCTGTAGCTGAGATGTAGATGCGAGGCAACAGCCTCAGCATTGAAGCGACAAACGCCGTTCGCGATTCGGAATCGCGAACATTCTCGACGGTAAAGCAGAATTCATTGCACAGGCCGATAAAAGCAAGACTATTCGGGCTTAGCTCCATATAACTTGTTTTGTTTTATGTAATCGAAAACATGCGGTGGCAGAAAATAGTTCATATCCATGCCACGTGCTATGGCTTTACGCAGGAAAGTGCTTGAGAGGTCAACCATAGGGGCATTGACCACATCCACACCATCATCATATATGGGACCGACAGGATAGCCGGGACGCGGATAGACTATGACACCGAACTCCGACAATATGCTCTCGTGGTCCTTCCACTGATTGAATATTTTCCAATTATCGCTCCCGATTATCAGTTTGAACGAATGGCGAGGAAACCGCTTCGCAAGATAGCGGAGGGTGTTGATTGTGTAAGACGGCTTCGGCATCGTAAGCTCATAGTCACAGACATTGAGTCCGGCACTGTTGCCGGTTGCGATCTCAAGCATCTTGAGCCGGGTAAGGTCCGGGATAAGCTCATCGGAGGTTGCTTTCAACGGATTGAGAGGCGACAGCGTGAGCCAGACCTCGTCAAGCCCTGCAAACTGCTTGAGATAACTCGCAAGCATCATGTGACCTATGTGGACGGGGTTGAATGAACCGCCTAAAATTCCTATTGTCATGACTGATTCGCGGTCAAATATCCATATCTATTGCATATTCTCACAATCTCACCGACCGATGAACTCCTTGATTTTCACATCAACTTCGTTCACGGCCTTCATGAGATCATCGTTGACTACTACACAGTCAAATTCCGGGGCAAACGAGATCTCATATTCCGCTTTCGCCAATCTCTGCTCTATGGCCTCAGGCGTGTCGGTTGCTCTTCCGGTCAGACGTTCGCGGAGACAAGCGATGCTCGGGGGCTGAATGAAGACACTCAGCGCACGTTCACCATACATCTTCTTCACGTTCACTCCACCTTTGACATCTATGTCAAGGATGACATTATGACCGGCTGAAGTTATGCGCGAAACCTCGCTTTTCAATGTCCCGTAGAATCGACCCGGATACACCTCCTCATACTCGACAAAAGCTCCCTCGTCAATGGAACGTCTGAACTCCTCATCGCTCAGAAAATAGTAGTTCACGCCATGACGCTCCTCGCCACGCGGCTGACGGTTGGTGGCTGAAATAGAAAACTGCATGTCGATTTCACCACGATTCAGAAGTTCGCCGATGATGGTTGACTTTCCGGTGCCTGACGGAGCTGATATGATTATGATTTTCCCTTCCATATCGCAGACAGTTTACATCACGTTGAGCACCTGCTCCTTTATCTGTTCGAGGACATCCTTCATCTGCACTACGATTTTCTGCATTTCGGCATGATTGCTCTTTGAGCCGAGGGTGTTGATCTCACGCCCCATCTCCTGACTGATGAATCCGAGCTTTTTGCCCTGACCCTTAGGCCCGTTCATTGTCTCGATGAAATAGTTGAGATGCTGCGTCAGACGCTGTTTCTCCTCATTGACATCAAGTTTCTCGATATAGAAAAACAATTCCTGCTCCAGGCGGCTGCGGTCGTAGTCAACACCATGAATCTTGGCCAAGCCCTCCTCCATCCTCATCCGGATCTTGCCGATACGTTCCTCCTCGAATTGCGGGACGAGGGAGAGAAGTTCTCTGATGCGCTCTATGCGCTTCGCGAAGAAATCTTCAAGTTTCTCGCCCTCGGCACGACGATAGGACATCAACCGCTCCGATGCGGCATCGAGAGCCTGCATGACACCCGCCACCTCAACCTCGTCGGCATCGGAAGGGGTCTCGCTTTTCATCACGTCAGGGAAGCGCAGCAGGACACCATACCAATCCTGGGGGTCAGAGATGCCCAACACCTTAGCGGCAGCTTCGACATCATCCTTATATGCCTTCAAAGCGGCAACATTAAGTTTGACGGTGGTGTCACCGGCTACATTCTCGACATATACGGTCACATCGACCTTACCCCTCTCAAGCACAAGAGCTACACGGTTTCTCATCTCAAGTTCATGGGCGCGCAACGATGATGGCACACGAGCAGCAATATCAATCTGTTTACTGTTCAGCGATTTGATTTCAACCGTAATTTTTTTCCCGGGAAGCTCGGTAACGGCTTTCCCGAATCCCGTCATTGAATATAGCATGATATGGTTTATTTTTTCACAAAATTACACAATTCTCACGATAATCAAGTAACTTTGCTCTAAATTTTAGAGTGTGTCTCATAACAAAAGTTAAAGCGATATGGCTGTAATACTTAATATCGATACATCCACTGACTACTGCTCGGTGGCCTTGACTGCCGAGGGGATGGTGCTTGCACATCAGGAAGAAGGTGGCGGACGCAATCATGCGGCCCTGCTGAGCGACTACATAAAATACTGTCTGGATTTCGCCCGCGAAAAGGAATTTGACCTTGAGGCCGTGGCTGTGTCAATGGGTCCGGGGAGCTACACCGGACTGCGCATCGGTCTGTCCGAAGCCAAAGGGCTTGCCTACGCTCTCGGGATTCCACTAATCGGCATAGATACACTACGAATCATGGCATGCAACGTAATGTTCACCCAAGAGTTGCAGGGCGACGAGATTTTTGTGCCGATGATTGACGCACGAAGGATGGAGGTCTACACCGCCGCATTCGATTTTGCGCTTGAACCTGTCATGCCCCAGCAAGCCTTGATACTTACGCCCGACAGCTATGCCGAAATCATTGGGAAATATCCCAGAGTGCTGCTGTTTGGCAACGGCTCTGACAAAGCACGCGACATCATCACCGCGCCAAACGTCGAATTTGTAGCCGACATACATCCGCTTGCGATTGACATGATCGCCCTTGCCGAGCGTGCATATTCCCGCCGTGAGTTCATTGATCTTGCATACAGTGTCCCCAATTACATCAAGGACTTCCAGGCTTCCACGCCTAAAAAGAATGTGTTAGGGTGAAAGAAGATTTCAACAGACTTCGCCTGAAATATCATGGCGACCCGGACATGATGGACGACATCCTGCAACGCGAATGTCGATATAAGACATCCGAAAAGCTCCACGCCACGTTGGGTTGCAAGGATTTCCGTTTTCCATCGCTTGCTGTCGCTGAAATGTCCACCTCCGATGATGTGGCCGCCCTGCACGCCGCTATGATTGACGATGGATCTTCCGTGCTTGACATGACATGTGGTCTCGGGATAGATGCTTTTCACTTTGCAGCTAAAGCAGACAACGTTACGGCCATTGAACTTGACCACAACACCTTTCTGACGGCTGTCCACAACGCTGAAGCACTTGGAGTCAGTAATCTGACCGTCATTGAAGGAGACAGCATAGCCCGGCTCAGGGAGATGGGGCAAAGATTCGACACCATTTTCGTTGATCCGGCCAGACGCGACATCTCCGGGCGTCACTTCGCATTCCACGACTGCACGCCGGACATAATCCCGGCTATCCCGATGATACTCTCACACTGTTCCACACTTATCATCAAAGCCTCCCCGATGATCGACATCAAAAGTGCCGTACAAGAACTGGGCTATGACTGTGAGGCAAACGTAATAGGGACAAAAAACGAATGTAAGGAGGTGGTGTTCATCATCAAATCAGATACGCAGAGAAAAACACAGCCGACAGTCACAAGGATGACCGTCTCGACAATCGGTCACACGGGTTATAGTTTCAGCCCTGATGACGAGATGCACTCTACCCCGACATATTCCGCACCAATAGCAGGGGATTATCTCTATGAGCCATATCCCGCTGCAATGAAATCAGGAGGGCTGAAAATCCTGTCCGACATTTTCAAAATTGACAAACTGAATCCCAACACCCACCTGTTCACCTCTCCGAATCGCCTTGATAAATTCCCGGGGAAACGATTCGGGATCCTTAAAGTCGTTCCCTTCTCAAAACAAGGCATAAAGGACATCGCAAAAGAATACAGCACAGTCAACATTGCAACCCGTAACTTCCCTCTGTCTGCTCCTCAGCTCACCTCTAAACTTAAAATGAAAGACGGAGGCGATAAAATGCTGTTTGGCACTACCGCCCCCGATGGGTCGAAACTCATGGTGATAACCACTATGAGTGAGTCTTTATGATGTCCGTAGAGCCGATGGCTCTCAACTTTACATTATCTCAAGATTTGCAGTAAGACGCTGACGCACCACTTCATAAATCATAACTCCAGCCGCAACCGAGACGTTCAATGACCCGATGTTGCCAAACATCGGTATGCCGACCTTTGTGTCGCACTGCTTCATCACTTCCGGCGAAATTCCGACATCCTCGGCACCCATGACTATCGCAACCGGATCGGTGTACTTCCCTTCAGTGTAGTTTATCTCGGATTTCTCGGTCACGGCCACAACGTTATAGCCGTTCTCGCGCAGAAATTTCGCCGCCCATGCCACCGACGAGACACGGCAGACAGGTATATGGTACAATGCACCGGCAGATGTCTTCACTGCATCACCACCGACCGAAACGCTTCCATGCTCAGGAATAACGATGGCATCCACTCCCGCACACTCACATGTCCTGGCAATCGCGCCGAAATTTCTGACATCTGTGATTCCGTCGAGTATCACAATGAAGGGCAATATCCCGGCCTCATACAGTTCAGGGACGAGGTAATCGAGACGATGATAGGTGATGGCCGACATCATGGCGAGCACACCCTGATGATTCTTACGAGTAATACGGTTTATACGCTCGACCGGCACACGCTGCATGACCACTCTGTTTGCCTTGGCAAGCGCGACAAGCTCAGCCGCAAGTTCGCCCTGCAAATCCTTTGCAATAAATATCTTGTCAATATCTTTTCCGGCCTCGATAGCTTCCATGACAGCCCGAAGACCATAGATATATTCGTTCTTTTCCACTTCTTATCTTTATTATTACAAATGATACATATTTATTACCGCTGTGCCAGCAGACTGCGCGCGGCGGCTATCGCAGCCTCGTCAATCTCCGAGCCGCCAAGCATTGAGGCAATGGATTTGACACGTTCCTCATCCGTCAGCAACGCAATGCGCGTATGCGTCGAATGGTCGTCGTCCTCCTTGTAGACTCTATACTGGTGTGCGCCCTTTGATGCCACTTGCGGAAGATGGGTGATGGTTGTCACCTGAATGTTTCTTGAAATGTCAAGCATCATACTGCCCATTCGGTTGGCCACATCACCGGACACACCGGTGTCTATCTCATCAAAAATGATACTCGGCAACTGCATACTCGATGCAATTATTGACTTTATAGACAGCATGAGGCGCGAAATCTCACCGCCGGAAGCCGTCGCTCCGACAGGCATGAGTGGCTGATTCTTGTTGAACGCGACCATAAACTCAACAGCATCCATGCCCGTAGAGGTCATATCGGCAGGCGTGACACGAATCTCACAGCGCAGATTCTTCATGCCGAGAGGCATGGCGACCTCAGCAAGACGTTTGCCGAATCGCTCGGCAGCTTCCTTGCGCGCAGCCGAAATCTCCATCGCACTTTCCTTTGCGAGAGCCTTCACACGCCGTGCCTCTTTCTCAAGCTCGCCAATGACGCTGTCGGAATTGTCAAGATTCCTCAGTTTCTCGCGAAGCGAGTCGCGGAGTTCAATCAGACCATCGGAATCTTCCACATGATGTTTATAGCACAATGAATATATGGCACTCAGACGCTCCTCAATAGCTCCGAGTGTGGCGGGATCAGCTCCCAAATTCTCATCAATTGACTCAAGAGTTGACGATATGTCGGAAATCTCTATGCGCACCGACTCCAGTCGCCCCCTAATGTCATCAGCCGGATCAAGCACCTCCTCGACATCGCCGGAGGCCTCAATCGCCGTTTCAATTCCGCGTAACGCGCCGGACTCTTCGTCGTCGAGAGCAGATACAGCCTTCGATAGTGCAGACTTTATTGAACTGAGATTGCTAAGCACATCCCTTTCACGTTCAAGTTCAGCTTGCTCGCCGGGTTGGAGACCAAGCTCATCGAGCTGTTCGAGCTGATAGCGGGTGAACTCCTCGTCCTCCCTTGACCGTTCCACCTTGGCTCTCATTATCTTCAAACGCTTCACAGCCTCACGCAAGGCATTGAAACGCTGACGATAATCACGAAGTCGCTCACCGTTTGCCGCAAGGGTGTCGATTACATCGAGTTGAAATTCCGGTGTGGCAAGCAACTGATTCTGATGCTGGGAATGGATGTCAATCAGATGCATACTGACATCGCGCAATTTGGCAAGCGGTACAGGCGAGTCATTGACAAACGCGCGCGAGCGACCGGCTGGCGATATTTCCCGCCGGAGTATACACCGCTCATCATCCCACTCTATGTCTTCCTGAATGCAAAACGCCTTGAGTGATGGATAGTCATCAACAGTGAAGACTGCCTCGATCACGCTTTTTGCCTCGGGATTTGTGACGACACGCGTATCTGCTCTGCTTCCGAGCAAGAGCGATAGCGCACCGAGTATGATGGACTTACCTGCGCCGGTCTCACCCGTAATCACATTGAAGCCCTTATGAAACCGGATGTCAATCAGATCAATGAGCGCGTAATTTGAGATATGTAACGATTCAAGCATATAATAGCAAAGAGTGGGTTATGATGGTGAGAGGTTGATTTTCACGGATTGTCGCCTCGTTTGATTTTTTCGAGACGACTCTGTTCGGTGGGGAAAATGGGTGACAGGAGCTGATAGGCATGTTCGCGTTCTTCCGCCGGTGCCTTCGTGTAGATGTTGACGAGTTCATCCAGTTTCGCATCCTTGAACATCGACAATCCGACCGACATCGGTGACACTTTGAATACGTCGTTCAATATGTCAAGTGAAGTGTCGATTGTCTTGCGTCCCTTGTCCGGGCTGACCGACATCTGATCAAGTCCCTGAAGGTGATATGTATAATACAGATTACGTATCACACGTGTTGCCGGATCAACGAACGATCCCAACACCGCCGCACGGTTTTTTGTATCCTCGAAAGCCTTCCATCCGCTCTCGCCTGACGACTGTCCCTGATGGACGATGGTCTCAAGCCGCTCAAAGTATGGGTCGCCTCCGTTCGGTGAAAAGGAATCGAAATCTACCGCAAGAATAAGGTAGATATAGAAATTCAATATCTGCGTCAATTGGCTCTCCATATTTGTCTCCGAATAAAGCAACGGCTCGCCTTCGGAGTAAGTGAAGTCAACCGAATTATCCTTGAAATTTATGAGCGTAGTGACATACGACGAATTGTAGACCGGACGCATCGACTGCACCTGCAGACTGCCTTCCATCTTCCCGGTTGACTCGTCATACTTGGTGATTGTGAACAATAACGTACACTCAATCTTCTCGTTGGGAGAAAACTGAGTCTGCGTCCAACGAGTCGTGTTGACATACTCATTGATTGCATTCTGGAGTGTCTCGAATATGCTCTTATTGGTCCCTTCAAGCTGCGAAGTGTTGACCTCGACACGGCAGTTCAGCTCCTGGGCTGACAACTCCGTGATCGAAGTAAGCAGAAACAAAAGGATGAGAGAGAGGATTTTTTTCATAAATTCACAAGTGTATCCACAATATCGGCAGCCACTTCACGCTTTGACTTCAATCCGAACTCCAAGCGCGAGCCGTCAGCCTTGAATATTGTCACCTTATTTGTATCAGTCCCGAATCCGGCACCTTTGTCGCGCATGGAATTAAGGACAATCATGTCAAGATTCTTGCGCGCAAGTTTTTCATAGGCGTTCTCCGCTTCGTGATCAGTCTCAAGAGCGAATCCGACCAGTTTCTGCCCTACCCGCTTCACGGCACCGAGCGTGGCAGCAATGTCGGGATTTTTCATGAGTTCTATCACGGGAATCTCCGAATGTTCGCGCTTGATTTTTTTGTCGGAAGTATGGAGAGGAGCATAGTCAGCAACAGCCGCACACATCACAGCGAAATCACACGTCGGGAAAACTTTCTCACAAGCCTCAAGCATCTCCTTGGCCGACTCAACCTTGACAACGTTCACCCGAGGATGGGAGATGGATACCGACACCGGACCGCTCACGAGTGTCACTTCCGCGCCACGGTCGGCACAAACTTCAGCCAAAGCATAGCCCATCTTCCCGGACGAGTAGTTGCCGATGAATCTCACCGGATCTATCTTTTCGTATGTCGGTCCGGCAGTTATCAGGACTTTCTTCCCTTTCAGATCATTTTTTTTTGCAAAATATCCCTCGAGGATTTCCGCAATCCGTTCCGGCTCCTCCATGCGCCCTTTTCCTATGAGACCGCTCGCCAGCTCTCCGCTGTCAGGCTCAATGATAATGTTTCCATAGCTCCGCAGCAACTCAAGGTTGGCTTTGGTTGAGGGATGTGCCATCATGTCGAGATCCATCGCAGGAGCCACAAACACCTGCGATTTGGCCGAAAGATAGGTAGTGACGAGCATATTGTCGGCGATACCGTGTGCCATCTTCCCTATCGTGGAGGCCGTGGCAGGAGCTATCACCATGCAGTCGGCCCAGAGACCGAGATCCACATGTGAATGCCACTCACCGGTATTGGCCGTAAAAAACTCACTGACCACAGGCTTCCGGCTCAAAGCCGAGAGCGTCACAGGAGTGATGAATTGCTTACCGGCAGGAGTTATGACCACCTGCACCTCCGCTCCGGCCTTCACGAGCAGCCGGAGCAGCGACACGGATTTATAGGCAGCTATACCGCCACAAATGCCCAGAACTATATGCTTACCGCTGAGTGGATTCATTTATGGCGAAGTTTTATCCGTGTGAAGCAATCTTTGGTATTTTGCGCAAAATCGCCTTTCATAATCCAGTCATAGTAGCCCGGATCTTTCTTGAACACCTCGTCCACAGGCTTTCCCTTGTACTTTCCGAAATTGACAATCTCCCTGTCATTATCGTCAAGTATTATCCTGCCCATGAAATCGACATTTCGGTTCGTGCGGGCATATTTGCTAAGTTCATCAATATCGTTCGGAAGGTCATCGTAGCGGTCGAGCTGAGCTTTGAGCACCTCGTAGGTGGCACGTGTATCGGCATTGGCCGAATGTGCCCCGTCAAGTTCCTTCCCACAGTAGAAACGATAGGCAGCCACGAGTGTGCGCTGCTCTTTCTTGTGAAATATGGTCTGTACATCAATAAATTTGGCCTTTGAGAAGTCAAATTTGACACCTGCACGCTGAAATTCCTGATCAAGCATAGGAATGTCGAACCGGTTGGAGTTATAACCGGCTATGTCGCACCCCGTCATTTCATTAGCGAGCGAGCGGGCTATCTGGCGGAATGTAGGCTCGCCCGCCACATCCTCATCAGTGATGTGGTGGACAGCGGTAGCTTCCTCCGGGATGTGCATTTCAGGATTGACACGGCGTGTCTTTTCAATCTCCTCTCCTCCGGGGAGTACCTTTATGAGCGAGATCTCGACTATCCTGTCGTGAAGCACATCCACGCCCGTAGTCTCAAGATCAAAGAATACAATCGGTTTCTTTAGATTCAGTTGCATCTTTTTTGATAAAGATTTTTATGATTCCGTTAGAAATCAGTGACGTTCATAGGCATCAGCAGCATGGTCAGACGTGTCTCAGCTTTATCCTCGGTGGGGACAATCACAGCCGGCTTCGACGGATCGGCAAGTTTGAAGACAATATCGTCAGTCCACAGCACTCCGGCGAGTTCTGAAAGATATGACGAGCTGAAACCGATCACCATATTCTTACCCGTGAAATCAGCAGCGATATTCTCGACACCGGAGGTATTATACTCATTGTCAGAAGCCTTGATGGTTATGCGTTCAGGGGTGAGATTGAACTTGATGAGACCATGACCCTCGTCAACAAAAAGGCTGACACGACGCACGGCGGTGGTGAACAGATGGCGGTTGACGGTCAGGATATATGGATTATTTTCCGGGATGACACGAGTGTAGTCCGGGTAGCGACCCTTAACGAGACGGCTTTCAAATGTGAATGTGTCTGTCTCGAATGTCACTCCGATCTGCGGATCGAGCTTCACGGTCACTTCCTCGTCACGAGTGAAAACGCTGCGGAACACATTTGTGGATTTGTTCGGAAGAATGAATGATCCCTGAATTTGCGGTGACACGCTAAGATCCTCGAAACGGACCAGTTTGTGAGTGTCGGTCGCCACAAATATGAGCTTGTCGGGCTTGATGTCCCAATACACACCCATCATCTGCGGACGGAGCATATCGGTACCGGCAGCATAATATGTGTATTCGAGTCCTCTCAGCAACACCGAACCGGGTACCTTGAATGTAAGTACGTTCTCCGATGCGTTGCTGCGGTCAGGATGCGGGTATTCCGACCCTCTCAGACCCATGAACTTATATGATCCGTCGGGGTGTGACATCTCTATGGCCAGTGTGGCGTCATCAATTTCAAAGACCAGTTCCTGCTCTGGCATCACACGCAGGAGCTCAACGATACGACGGGCATCAATGCAAAATTCGCCTTCGCCCTCGACATCCATGATCGGGATACGTCCACAAAGGATATTCTCTCCATCGCAGGCAGTGATAGTCAACACGTTACCCTCAATAGTAAAAAGGAAATTGTTAAGTATGGTCAGTGCGTTTTTAGCGTTGATGACCTTACTGACCGATGAAGCAAAATTATGAAGCGTCTTGCTTGGAACTGTAAATTTCATTGTTGGTATCTTTTGTTTTATCCCACAAAGTTAACACAAATTTTTTCAAATAGCAATGAAATGCCCATTTGACGTGTAGATTTTACGAACTTTTGAGAACAAATTTCAAATGCTAAGATTGACTAAAGCTATCCTACCATTCTTGGGATTGTTCCTCACCATGATAAACATAACACAAGCACCTTGCTTTCTCAAGAAATATACGCCGTTCCTTTTACCGGGAATAATGATCTTCCGATTTGGAAAAATTCGATAAAGAACTTCTGCGCTTCAAAAAGGGTGATTTTTCTCATGCCACAAGAATCTGTTATGTTTTTGCCCCTTTTTGACGAATCCGGATTGTGTCTCGTTGTCATATACAACATAAATTTGCAGCAAAATCAAGTTAATATCTAACAAAGGTATATGAAACAATATTTGATAGCCGCTTTGGTGTGTTCATTGAGCTGCGGTGTCATGATGTCTCAGACGTTTGAACATTATGAATCAACCGAGGCGTCAAGATGGCAAAAGAAGGAAGCTGTGAAGGTGGCAAAGTCGCCGCTTTCAACATCTGTCGTGGCGAGCGACACGGAAAACCCGATAGTCACATTCAGCCGTTGGGGCACCACATTCAATGAGCAGGATTGGCGTGCGCTGTGTATGCTCACCCGCGATGAGCAGGACGAGATTCTCAGCCGGGCATTTTCGCCGGAAGGTGAGCTGAGGTTCTCAATGGGACGAATTTCAATGAATGCTAACGACTATGCCCTCGATTGGTATTCCTGCAGTGACGTGCAGGGCGATTTTGAGCTGAAGCATTTCAATATTGAGCGTGACAAGATGACAATTATCCCTTATATCCGTGCCGCTCAAAGGTATTGTCCTGAAATGTCGTTCTGGATGTCGCCATGGAGTCCGCCTGCTTGGATGAAAGCCAATAACCATTATGCGGTACAGAGCAACCGCTACAATGACATGGATCCAAAGCTCGACCATTTGCTGTTTGGCGACGGCGACCGGTCGGACAATGAGCAGGTCAATCCGGACAAAAAGAAGTTTCCACGTCGTATGGCCGTACAGAGCTATTTCATCCAGGAGCCCCGCTATCTGCAATCGTATGCCAATATGTTCAGCAAGTTTATTCAGCTATATCGTGAGCAGGGTGTCAATATAGGAATGGTCATGTATCAGAACGAGGCCTACAGCTATACACCTTATCCGGGATGTCCTTGGATTTCAGAGGATATAATCCGGTTCAACATAGAATATCTGTCGCCGACATTGAAGAAGAATAATCCGGACGTGGAGCTGTGCCTCGGCACATTCAACACCAATCGCTATGACCACGTGAAAGGCCTACTCGAAGACCCGAGGATGAAGGACCATATAAACGGTGTTGGATTCCAATGGGAGGGCGGACAGATATTGTCGCGAATCAGAGACGAGTTTCCGAATTATCGTTACATCAGCACCGAAAGCGAGTGTGGCAATGGAAATATGGATTGGAAGGCCGGTGAGCACACATTCCACCTGATAAACCATTATATCGGTAATGGGTGTTCTGAATATAACAATTGGAATCTTATACTCCCGGACAAGGGTGAAAGCCGATGGGGCTGGAAACAAAACGCGCTTGTCCGCGTCAACTCGACAGATCGTACATTTGAATATGTACCGGAATGGTTTGCATACCGTCATTACAGCCAGTTCATTCAAGACGGTACTAAAATCATAGGTCATCAGCCCACCGAAACGAACAGCACCCCGACACTCGTCGCAATGACGACAGACAATAAGTATGTTGTTGTAGCCGCCAATGTTGGTGATGATGTCAAGACGGTAAGTGTCAAGATTGGCGACAGGTATATAAATCTAACCCTCGAACCTCATTCGTTCAACAGTTTCGTCCAGAAATAGGAGTTTTTTCATGCATCAGCGATGCATACGTTTTCTGAATCAAAAAAAGGGGTAAATTTTGCTCATTTGTGAAAAATGAATGGATTTTACCCCTTAGTTGAGAGTATGCATCTCATATAGATTGGTAAATAGTATTTAACTTTGCAGAGGGAGTTTCCGAGAGAAGCTCCCTCTGCCGATACTTGTGCGAAATTTATCCCTAAGGTCATATTTATTGTGCATTATATGGATAGAGTGCTACTGGTGTCGTGAAAAATGTGTAAATTTATACGCCTAAAAATATATGCCATGAAGAAGGGATTAATTTCTGCATGTCTGTGCATGCTTATTTCGTGTCCGATGCCCGGGCGTGAAGTCCGTAATTTGAATTTCGGCTGGAGGTTTGAGTCCGCCGACGTGACTGACGCATCCAAACCTGAGTTTGATGACTCGGGCTGGCAGGAGGTCAACCTCCCGCATGACTTCCAGATTGCGCAACCGTGGGTGGCTCCGGCCGCCGATGAACAGGCTGACACGGATAATCCGGTTGCCAATATAAAGTCAAGATTAAGCGCACGGGCATTCAAGGAGATGGGGCCCGGCTGGTATCGACGGACGTTCACTCCGGATCCTTCATGGAAGGGCAAGAGAATCCTCCTTGATTTTGGGGGAATCCTGCTGACCGGGGATGTCTACTTCAACGGTAAGCGTGTCGGTGGTACCGATTATGGCTACCTTGGCTTTGAAATAGATGTGACGAAGCTGGTTGACTGGGAGAAGCCGAACATCATCGCGGTGCGCGCCGACACCGGCAAACCTGAAAATTCCCGCTGGTATACCGGCGCAGGGCTGTATCGCGACGTGAATGTCGTCGTGACACATCCCGAGTTTTATTTCGTGCGCCATCCGCTCTATATCACCACCCCGGAAGTGTCTGATGAGATGGCCACTGTCATACTCCAGGCTGAAATCGCAGCCCTTAAATTCAAGGGCGAGGAACTGACGGTAAGGACGGTCATTACCGATGCCGACAACGATACCGTCAGCAACCGCACTGTCAGCATCCCATTCACTGCCCGCACACGCATCAATGAATATCTTGTTGACAGCTTGACTATTACCAATCCAAGATTGTGGGACACTGACAGTCCGCATCTTTACAACGTGGAGATGTCATTGCTCACGCCCGACGGTGAGGTGACAGATGTCGTCAATGAAACTTTTGGCATAAGATCCATAGAGTACTCCCCCGAATTCGGGCTGAAAGTGAACGGCCGTAAGAAACTGCTGAAGGGAATAGCCAATCACCACACGCTCGGTGCGCTCGGCGCGGCAGCCTATCCTGCGGCCATGGAGAAGCGGATAAAACTACTGAAAGAGTTCGGGTTCAACCACATACGCACTTCTCATAACCCTTACAGTGAGGAGTTTATGGATCTATGTGACAGATACGGCATACTGGTGGTTGACGAACTTTATGACAAATGGCTCACCCAATATGCAGGCGGACGTAAAGACTGGATGGAGCTGTGGCCCAAGGACATCCCCGAATGGGTGAAGCGCGACCGCAACCATCCGTCGGTGGTGATGTGGAGCCTCGGCAACGAGCTGCAGACCTTATGGAGCCTGCCATACGCCGACTGGGGTGTAACGCCTTACAGGCTTCAGAAAACGCTGATGGACAGATATGACACTACACGCCCGGTCACAGTGGCCATGCATCCGCGCGGACGCAACCAACATACTGACTCGCTTCCTGCCCCTCTGGTGCTTGAGACTGACATTGCGGCCTATAACTACCGCTACATGTATTTCCCCGGCGACAGCAGACGATACCCGTGGATGATATTCTATCAGAGCGAGGCCAACCACTCGGGGATGGGGCCCAATTTCTATGATATGAATCTTGACAAGGTGGTCGGTCTGGCATACTGGGGCATGATTGACTATCTCGGAGAGTCAGGCGGCTGGCCTGCCAAGGGTTGGACTCACGGTGTGTTTGACATATCGCTGCAGCCCAAACCTACTGCATGGTTTCTGCGCTCCATCTTCAAGCCCGATGAACCTATGGTGCACATAGGGATTATCGACAGCGATGACAATGTGATATGGAATGATGTTCAGGTAGGCACACAGGGTATATCTGACCACTGGAACCGCAAATCGGGCAGCAGACTCTCGCTCTATACCTATACGACCGCCGATGAGGTGGAGCTCCGTATCAACGGCAAGACAATAGGGCGTAAGAGCAATGATGTCGGCAACTCTCAGAGCCGCAACCGCATACTTTGGGAGGATGTCGAATACAAGCCCGGAGTCATTGAGGCAATCGCTTATAAGACAGGTATGGACAAGCCGGTGGCACGTCACAGCATCCGCACTGCAGGCAAGACGGCAAGGCTTAATGTGAAGTCGGACAACCACGAATGGAAGGCCGACGGCATAGACCTGCAACACATAGTCATCGAGGCAGTAGACAGCAAGGGAACGGTTGTCCCCTCAGAAAACAGACTGCTGACATTCAAGGTGGAAGGTCCTGCCGAGATAGTGGGCGTGATAAACGGCGATATCACCAGTGATGAGCTGACTGTCGGTAACACACGCAGTCTTTACCAGGGACGCGCCGGAGTGATAATGCGCTCCACCCGGCAGAGCGGTGACGTGGTATTGTCAATCACACATGGTGCCGACGAGGTGACAAAATATAGAATGCAAACACTTGATTGATATGAGAAATATACGTCTCATACTGCTCCTGTTCTCGATCCTCTCATGCCTGTTCCCCGTATCGGTGTATGGAGACATGACCGTCAAGAAAATCCCTACGATAGGGCAAATGTCAGAGAAAGGTGTTAAAAGCGTTTTTCAGGACTCAGAGGGCTATATATGGTATGCGACAATCAACGGATTGTATCGTGATGACGGATATCATGTCAGGATATTTCATCCGAGTGATGCCAACAATATAAATCATATCACTGAGGACAGTGTGGGTCGGATATGGATATCGACCGATAAGGGCGCGTATGCCATAGACAAAACAAATTTCACATCCTTCCCGCTCGACGAGCAGCGCATAGCGTCACTCAAGGTCGCCCAGATATTTGTCACTGCTGACGGTGACTTGTGGGTTGTCCAGTATGGCAAGCTGAGAAGATATTCAAAGAATCTTGAATGGAAGAATGACTATCCCATCACCGACCGTTCCGGTCATGTCACCTATGTGAGTGGATTCTGCCAGTCGCGCAGCGGTGAAATATTCATGACCTCCTACAGCCGGGGAGTCTACAGATATAATGCCGACTCGGATGCTTTCGAAATGTATCGTCCCATAAACGAGGATGTCCCTCTTGGAGCCATCATGCAGGACAGGAGGAGGGATTATTTCTGGATGTATGATTTCAGAGGACACCTGTACAGGTTCGATCCCGACTCCAAGACTCCATTTGTCTCAAGCCTCAGCCGTCCCCATGATATGGGAGGGTCATATCACGAGAATCTGTATGCGATGAGTCAGGATGACAGCAACGGTTATATATGGGGTGTCAGCCGTAATCATCTTCTTATTTTCCGTCCGGAAGCCGACGGCACACTGACGCCTATGAACCTGCCGATTCTCAAGAAATTTTCAGGGATGATGATGTCATCACTGCTCTCCACACCGGGAGCCATGTGGGTAGGCAGGTTGGATGGCGACAGCTTCGTGGTGTATCTCAACAACAATATGGTGACGGAGGATAATCTCTCAACATTGAGAAGCCGTCATAATATGCCTCCGGTGATTGACAAGGTGATCAGTGCCGGTACTCACGGCTTATATTGGATGTTGCAACGCAGAATAGGACTGATACTCTACGATCTCTCCACCAACCGCATATCCTACCATGATGAAACACCCGGATTTGACAGATACCGATTGCGGATGGGAGAAGAAATGATTGAATCGCCTAAAAATCATGGTGTTTGGGTGTCGCAGGAAAGGAGTCTTGGCATATTTGCCATTTCGCATCGTGACATGAGAATGTTTTGTGCAGATTCTGTTATAATAGATCACCTTGTTGACCATTCCACCAGGATTACTTCATTGCTGGAGGATAGTCGTGGCCGTGTATGGATCGGGACTTCCAACGGCCTGTATGCGTACGATCTGTACAGCCGTGATTTTGTAGGAAACTATCCTGACTTGGGATACGTCTCAGGTCTTGTGGAATCTGCCGATAACAGGATTTATGCTCTTTCAAAAGAGATGGGTTTATATGAAACGGCGGGTGATCGGCTTTCGCCTGTTTTCTTCAGTGAGTCAGGTCTTAAAAAGGGTTCGTCGATAGCGCAGGCTCCGAATGGCTCGATCTGGATAGGGACTGATGAAGGTTCGGTGTTTGAATATGTCCCCCACAACAATGAATTTATAAACCATTCCAATGCTGAATATGGCAGGCAAAACGGCATCCGGCAGATTCAGTTCAGTAATGATGGACATGGATGGATTCTCACAAGCTCCAAACTTATTGAGTTTAATCCTGCTACAAAACTTCATTACACCTATGGCTCGGAATCAGACATGTCTCTTTTCAGCTTCATGTCAATGTCGCCGAATTCAATGAACGGAAATGGAAATACAATAGGCGGTGTCGGCGGTATGGCTGTAATTTCGTCAAACCCGATTCTTGACAACCCGCATTTTGATTCAAAAATCTATTTAAGTGATGTCGTTGTCAACGGCAAATCCCGAATTTTTGACATTGATAATGACCGGGATGAATCTGATGGAGGGAAAATCGTGATTGGACCCGATGAGATGAATATAGAAATCTATTTCTCATCGCTGGATTACAGGTATCCGTCCAAAGGTCGGTTTGCTTACAAACTTGAGGGCTTTGACTCGGATTGGCGGTTCACGGAGATTGGCGACAACAAGGCGTTCTATAACAAACTTCCCCGGGGTAAGAATATCCTTCATGTGAAGTATATTGATGAATTCGGGCGCGTGTCCTCGTCTGTCACAAAGCTGGTACTTGAAAGGAAGCCACACTTCTATGAGACATACTATGCCTTCTTTATCTATTTCATCCTGCTCGCCGCGGTTGTCGGTGTCGTATTGTATCTGTATCAGCGCAGGTTGAAGAAAAAGAACGAAGAAATGTGGTCAGACAGTGAGGAGATGATGAAGATGCGTACCTATCTCTCAAGTCCCGTGTCACTCCCTGACGAGGAATTTCAGAAACTCGACCGTATATTGTTGGAAAAAGCTACACAGGCTGTCGAGGCAAATCTTGATGATCCCGACTTTAATGTGAAGACACTGTCGGATGCAGTAAACATGTCGAGGTCCACATTCTCACGCAAGCTCAAGGATATAACAGGCAAGTCGCCGCTTGACTTTATCCGCGAAATAAAGATGATGCATGCCTGCCGGCTGCTTGAGAGCAAAAACTACTCCGTAGGGCAGATTTCAGATATGTTGGGATTCAGTGACCGGCGATACTTCACTGCAACCTTCCGAAAGGAGATGGGAATGACACCCCGAGATTATCAAAACTCAAAGACCAAGCCCTCAGACAATTCCGAAGGGGATAATTTTAGCGCAAAGGAAGGGGTAAAATCCAACCGACAGAAAAATTGCGCAAATTCCGCCCCTTTTTCAAAAGATTTGGATACAGACAATGAATGATTGGAGTGTAATTTTGCCCTCGTAATCAAAAATTAATTTTAATCTTAAATCGCTCATCATGATTGCATCAAAACTAATCAGTGTGGCTATAATTCTTGCTTCGGCAGGAGTCATGCCCGCATTTGCGAATGTAGGAGAGGCAACAGCGGCTCAGACTACGCAAATGTGTACCGGAGTGGTGACCGACCAGAATGGAGAACCTCTCATCGGGGCTTCAGTAATGGTCAAGGGTAAGAGTACGGGAGTTGCTACCGATATAGACGGTAAGTTTTCCCTCAATGTTCCCCAGGGCACAACTCTTGTTATTTCGTATGTAGGCACCCAAACCGTCGAGGTCAAGTATACCGGTGTGCCTTTAAACATTGTGCTGAAAGACGACTCGGAACTTCTTGATGAGGTTGTAGTCGTTGGCTACGGACAAATGAGGAAAGCCGATGTGACAGGTGCAACTGCCAACATCAGCAACAAGCAGCTCACTGCAATGCCGGTCAGGAATGCCGTCGAGGGTATGCAGGGTAAGGCTGCCGGTGTGGACATCACCACCAGTCAGCGTCCCGGTCAGGTGGGTGACATCAATATTCGTGGTGTCCGCTCAATCGATGCCTCCAATTCGCCGCTGTATGTGATCGACGGTATGGTCATTCAGAACGGCGGTATCGAAAACATCAACCCTCAGGACATCGAGTCAATCGACATCCTTAAAGATGCGTCGGCAACAGCCGTCTACGGTTCACGTGGCGCAAACGGCGTGGTCCTCGTCACGACAAAGAAAGGAAAGGCCGGCAAGATTCAGATCACCTATGACGGCACCGTGTCGTTTGACCATCTGTATAATGTGACAGAAAATATGACAGCCGCACAGTGGCTGCAATATTCACGTTATGCTTACTACAACGCCGGTCAGTATCCTCAGAATCCGTACACCGATGGCCCGTCGTATGAGGCTGACAAACAGAAGTTCGGACAGAATGCATCATCATGGAAGAATGTTGAGCAGGCATGGGTTGACGGTGTTTACCATCCCGAACTTGTCGGCTCTTATGACTGGGAAGACCATGGAAAGCGTACCGGTATCACCACCGAGCACACCGTGGGTATTTCCGGCGGTACTGAAAACTTCCGTGGCTATGGTTCATTCGGTTATCTCAAGCAGAAAGGCGTGATGCCGGGTCAGGATTATACGCGCTACACTCTTAAATCGACTTTCGACATCACACCTAAAGAATGGCTCCTCACAGCCGGAGTATCAGTCAACGCCTCGTATTCCGATCAGAATTACGGCTACAACTTCCGTAAGTCAAGAACCGGTGCCGGCGACTATTATTCAGCCCTTCGCGGCATGTTGCCCTGGACAGTGCCCTACGATGAGAATGGTGAGTATATCCGCAACCCCAATGCCGATGTAAACATCATCAACCCCATCGACGAAGTCAATTATACTATTAACAACCGCCGTGTGTTCCGTGCAAGCGGTCTCGTCTACGGACAGTTGGATTTCGGCAAAGCCTGGAATCCGCTCGAAGGTCTTTCATACAGAATACAGTTCGGTCCGGAGTTCAGATACGATAACAACGGTATCGCCAGTGACGCTAAAGGAATCAATGGCGACGGTAACAACGTGGCCAACTATGACACCCAGATGCGCAGGTCGTGGACTCTTGACAACCTTATCTATTACAATCGCACATTTGCCGAGAAGCACAGAGTGAACGTCACTCTGCTCCAGTCTGCCTCAGCCTACCACTTTGAAAGCTCCGGTCTGGCAGGTCGCGTTGCCTCGTCCGAGGAACTCTGGTGGAACATCGGTTCAAACAATGACATTACAGGCTACAGCACCAACCTTAGTGAGACAAGCATGACATCCTACATGGCTCGCGTCAACTATGGCTTTGACGACCGCTATCTTTTGACAGCATCAATGCGTTGGGATGGCAGCTCAGTGCTTGCCAAGGGCAACAAGTGGGCTTCGTTCCCCTCAGTGGCACTCGCATGGCGTATCAACCGCGAGAACTTCCTCAAGGAAACCACATGGATTCATGACCTTAAACTGCGCCTTGGTTATGGTGTGACAGGCAATGCGGCAGTTTCGCCCTATTCGACTCTCGGACAGATACAGTCTGTAAGATACCCGTTTGGCGATAAGAACTATGTCGGCTATGTACCCTCCGATCTCACTTCTGCCTCGGCTGTGCAGCTTGCCAACAAGGATCTGACTTGGGAGAAAACCACACAGTATAATGTCGGTCTCGACTTCTCGCTTTTCAACGGCAGGTTGAGCGGATCTATCGACTGGTACAAGACTAAGACAAAAGACCTCCTTCTGAGCATGAGCATTCCCTCAACCAACGGATACTGGAATACTCTTGCCAACGTAGGTCGCACCTCGGGTCATGGCTGGGACATCCAGTTGAATTCAACCAATATCGTCACACGCGACTTCCAGTGGACAACATCGCTAACTTTCTCACTTGACAGAACATATATTGATCAGCTTGCCAACGGAATGACTGAGCTTATCGACAAAGCATGGTTCGTGGGTAAGGAACTCGGTCTTTACTATGACTATGTCTACGATGGCATCTGGAAAACCTCAGAAGCAGCGGAGGCTGCCAAATATGGACGCAAGCCCGGTGACGTAAAGGTTGTGGATCTCAATGATGATGATGCTATTGATGCCAACAATGACCGTGCAATCGTAGGTCATCAGCGTCCCGACTGGACAGCCGGCATGAACAACACCTTTAACTATCGCGGTTTTGACCTTTCGTTCTTCATCTATGCCCGCTGGGGCTTCACCATGCCTGCCGGTGGTGCATCACTGGATGGCCGCTACATGCAGCGCGATCTCGACTACTGGATTGAGGGAATCAATGAGGATGCACGCTATCAGCGACCCGTCTACAATGGCTCTGACCCCTATGGTGGCTCGCTCAACTACAGCGACGGCAGCTTCATCAAGATGCGCAACATCTCGCTCGGATACAGCGTACCGGCCAACTTCCTCAAAAAACTTGGAGTGGGCGTCTCAAACCTGCGTGTCTATGCCCAGGTCCAGAACCCGTTCTTCATCTATAAGAAGACCAAGTGGCTCGATCCGGATCTCCGCAACTATGACAACCAGTCAGAGGCCCTCGGTAGCGCAACTTCTATCCGCAGCTATACAATCGGACTAAATTTAGCATTCTAAATCTGTAAACACGAATAACCATGAGACAATATAAAATAGCATCTATCCTTCTCGCGGGCGTAATGGCCTTTGGGATGGCTTCGTGCAGCGAAAGTTTCCTTGATGAGGAGAATGTCCGCGAAAAGACCCTCTCTTACTTCGAAACTCCTGAGGGTATAGACGACCTTTCGGCAGGTGCATACATCAATTTCCGCTGGAGCTTCCAGTATGACTGGGGTGGATACCTTCAGGAAATCGGTACTGACGAGATGGGCAAAGGCCAGGGCAACGGCAACTGCCCGCTCTGGGACGCATACGACGTGGCAATCAATTCAAGCCGTGGCGAAATCAACAATCTGTGGTCTACGATGGACGGCATGATAGAGCAGGCCAATCTCCTGATACAAAATGTTCAGATGTATTATCCGCAAGATAATGCCAATTACAACATCCACCTTGGCGAGGGCTACTTCATGAGAGGCTGGGCATACTATATGCTGACATCCCACTTCGGCGGTGTGCCCCTTGCGCTCTCGCCTGCCAACGGCAAAATCACCACTTGCTATCATCGCAACACTGAAAAGGAGTGCTGGGATCAGGTGATAACGGATCTGGAAAATGCCTATAAACTTCTGCCGGAAAAACCGGTTGAAAAAGGTAAGCTCCATCGTTATGCCGCCGCCCACTTCCTTGCCAAGGCATATCTCTGGAGGGCTTCGGAACGGAGCGACGCTTTCAATGCCGACACCAAAACTTCAGACCTCGACAATGTCATCAAGTATGCAAAAGAGGTGATTGCCAATCATCCCCTTGCCAACAACTACAACGAGCTTTGGGCACGTACCGATGTGAACTCTGCGGCCGAATCGCTTCCTGAAATCGTGTTTGCAGCACAGTATGAACAGAAGAATGATACCCATGACCGCTATGGAAATCAGCAGCATCTGTATTTCTCCTGTGTTTACCAGAATCTTCCCGGTATGGCACGTGACATCTCCGGAGGTCGTGAGTTCAACGCATGCCGTCCGTCGCTCTATACGGTTGAGGTTTTTGACCGTGTCAACGACTCCCGTTTCTGGAAATCATTTGTGACCCGTCACAATTCCAACAACGGCGGTACTATTCCTAAATATTCGGCAGATGATGAGACAAACGGTGTGATCCCCGCCGGGAAGTCAGTGGGCGACAAGCGATTTGAAGTCGGTGAGGCCGGTGTGCTCTATATCGTGAACTCTCTTGGAGACACCCGCTACACGGCACACAATCTCGGAAAAGACGGTATTGACGTGCAGGGTGCGTTGAAGGATGGTAAACTTGTCGGTGCAAATACTTTCGTCTACTATTTCAAGGATGACACCAAACGTTCATGGAATGACCTCACTCTGAATCAGGGCAACAATATCCATCAGCAGTTCAACCGCGGACTGACACTCGGAAAGTATCGTGACGGTTCGCGCCCGAGCATAGCCGACCAGAAAGGTGGTTTTGATGGTATCATTGCCCGCTCTGCAGAAGACTATCTGATGATTGCCGAGGCCTATGTGCGCAAAAAAGATTATGGAAGTGCCCTGCCCTATATCAATGACCTCCGCAAGCGTGCAGGATATGAAGCCGGTGAGGATCGTGGATATTACATCGACGGCGGTATTGCCTACAAGACCAATCCGAACATTGACCAGAACACAATAAAGCCGACATTCTCAGACCGCAACACCTACTATGAGTCCAACAATCTTCCCGAAACTGAGACCGGGGAGACAAAGAATGCCCTGCTGTTCAGCTCATACACCGATTGCTATAACAATCCCACTGACAAACTCATCCTTGACCAGCTCAACCTTAGCAGTGAATATGACAAGATGATGGGCTTCATTCTGAACGAACGTACACGTGAACTTTGCGGCGAGATGCAGCGTTGGGGAGACCTCGTCAGGACGAAGACTCTCGAAAGCCGTTACAAAGCGTTCAACTACTCTGCTTCGCAAGGCAATTTCAACCCGCAGAAACACTATCTGCATCCTATTCCACAGAGCTGGCTTGACCTTCTCACCAACGAAAGCGGAGCTAATCTGAGTGCGGATGAAAAGCAGGCAATGCAGAATCCGGGATACTAATTAAATCCGCTTAAAGTAAATCTCTAAGGTAAATAAGTTTAAAGCGGCGTGGGGATATGGGGTATCCGACCCCTTATCCCCATGTTTTTTTTGTTGAAGACCCTTACATGAAAACTATACTGATCACATTCCTGTTACTGTTGGTAAACACCCCTTTACTCTTTGCACAAAGTTCATACTCCAAAGAAAAAATCCGGACAGAAAGACTTGGACGCGGAGTTGTTGCCATACGCGAGTCGCCTGCAAAAGTAGCCGTGACATGGCGGTATCTTTCGTCCGATCCTGAGGATATAGCCTTTGACATATATCGCAATGGGAAGAAGGTCAATTCTGCGCCTATTGTCAACACCACGCATTATATTGATACATGGAGCAGTGAGAAGACTGCTGAATATGAGGTGAGACCGGTGGGCAGGAAATCCGGGTCAAAATATATCCTTCCGGAGAATGCTCCCATTGGATATCTTGAGATTCCGGTCGAGCGTCCCGAACTTGGTGTCGATCCATACGGCAAAGAATATTTCTATACCGCCAACGATGCATCGGTGGGGGATGTGGATGGTGACGGCGAATTTGAAATCTTTCTGAAATGGGACCCTACAAATTCACACGACAATGCCCATGACGGATTTACGGGTCCGACCTTGATAGACTGCTATCGCCTCGACGGGACACGGCTCTGGCGCATCGACCTTGGAGAGAACATCCGTTCGGGTGCACACTACACACCGTTTCTTGTAGCCGACTTCGATGGCGACGGATGTGCCGAGATGATATGCAAGACTGCTGATGGAACTCTCGACGGGAAGAATAAACTTATCGGCGACCGCAAAGCCGATTTCCGCAACATGAAAGGGCGTATAATCGCCGGTCCGGAATATCTGACGGTGTTCAACGGAATGACCGGCGAGGCCATGGCTACCGTAGACTACCAGCCTGCAAGGGGTGAGTTGAAAGATTGGGGTGATGGTTACGCAAATCGCTCAGAAAGATATCTTGCAGCGGTGGCATATCTAAGCGGTGAGTATCCGTCGGCCGTAATGTGCAGGGGATATTACGCAAAATCCGCACTTGCCGCCTATGACTGGGATGGGAAGGAATTGAAATTAAGATGGCTTTTTGACTCGACCACTCCGGGCAATGAGGCATACGGTGGTCAGGGAAACCACAATCTGCGTGTGGCAGATGTGGATGGTGACGGATGCGATGAAATAATATACGGACAGATGGCCGTAAATCATGACGGCAAGGGTCTCTATTCAACCGGTATGTATCATGGCGATGCCATACACCTTGTCTCGGATATAAACGATGAGAGATATTATGTGTGGGGATGTCATGAGAATTGTAAGGATGGCACCTCTCTGCGCGACGCAGCTACGGGCAAGGTGATATTCCAGTTTCCGAGCGACAAAGACATAGGCCGCTGTATGGCCGCCGACATTGACCCGAATTATTCCGGAGTGGAGCTATGGTCGCCCAACACTGGCGGTGTCCGTTCATTTGATGGAAAACTAATATCCCCCCGGATGCCCTACAAAGGCGAGACCAAGGCCGGTGTACCGGTCAATATGGCTGTGTGGTGGACCGGTGACCTGCTCCGCGAGTTGCTCGACGGGAATGTGGTGAGCAAGTATAATCCGGACAACGGAGGCTGTGACAAAATAATAGAATTCGAGGGCTGTGAATGGAACAACGGGACAAAGGCCAATCCGTGTCTGCACGGCGACATTCTGGGCGATTGGCGTGAGGAGGTGCTGATGCGTGCATCAGACAACAAATCTTTGCGCCTCTATGTGTCCACAATCCCTACAACTTATAGGTTTCATACATTTCTTGAAGACCCTGTATATCGCAGCAGCTTGGCAAATCAGAATGTAGGTTATAACCAACCCACCGAGGCGGGGTTCTATTTCGGTCCTGATCTGAAAGGGAGGAAATTCAGAGGAACAGTTATAAAGTAAGAAGATGAAAAGTTTCATATCTGTTTGTATTTTCACATTATTCTCATGTGCTGTTTCCTTTGCCAAAGGAGACAACACCTACCCTATGGAATTCAAAATGTCGGAGCCGGGTGCCTACAATGATTCCTTGGGATACGGCTATGACTTCGGCACGCGACCGGGCGACAATTCCTGTTACTTCTCCGTTAAGGTGCCGGATGGGAATTACAAAGTGACATTGACTTTGGGGGGTACAGAAAGTAGCTCGGAGACAACCGTACGTGCCGAGAGCCGAAGACTGATGCTTGACCGTGTCAGCTCGGATAAGGGTCGGAGCGTCAAACGAACAATCATGGTTCATAAAAGGACTCCGGCAATCAGTTTGTCTGACACCGTGAGAATCAATCCGCGAGAGGTCGGTACTCCTACATGGGATGACAAATTGACACTCGAATTCACGGGAGCCTCGCCGGCGGTAAGTGAAATAGTCATCGAGCCGGCCGATAGCAGTGTCACCACCGTATTTCTGTGTGGAAACAGTACCGTTGTAGACCAGGTGTGCGAGCCCTGGGCAAGCTGGGGTCAGATTATCCCCTCGTTCTTCAACGAAAATGTTGTGATTGCGAATCATGCCGAGAGTGGTGAGCGGACAAGTTCGTTCATATCAAGGAAACGTCTTGACAAGGTCCTGTCGATGGCGCGCCCCGGCGACTGGATAATGATGGAGTTCGGTCACAACGACCAGAAAGATCGTGGCGAGGGATGCGGTGCATGGTATAACTTCAGTATAAATCTGAAAGTCTTCATTGACCGAGCCCACGCCAAAGGTCTGAATCCGGTACTTGTCACACCGACGGCTCGCAGGATGTTTGATGAGAACGGCAGAGTCGTAAACACCCACGGTGAGTATGTTGATGCTATCCGGGAGGTAGCCCGCAGAGAGAATGTGCCTTTGATTGATCTTAATCCAATGACGATGAAACTGTATGAGAGTCTCGGGACAGAAGACTCCAAGAAAGCCTTCGTCCACTACCCCGATGGACGATTTCCGGGTCAGACGGGTGCGCTTGCCGACAATACCCATTTCAATCCCTACGGAGCGACCCAAGTGGCCAAATGCGTCATGGAGGGAATAAGAGCCAATGTGCCGGGACTGGCAGGCTTTCTCAAAAGTGACGTGAGATATGACCCGGAACATCCTGACGACCCGGACCGCTTCGTATGGCCGGAGTCACAGTTCTATGATAATCAAAAACCTTATGGAAATTGAAATAAATGAAAAGATTTGCATTCAAGATGTATCTCAAGCCCGGAAATGAGGCTGAGTACGAAAGACGTCATGCCGCAATATGGCCGGAATTGAAAGCCCGGATCTCGGCATCGGGTGTGAAGAACTACTCCATCTTTTGGGATAAGGAAACCAATGTGCTTTTTGCCTACCAGGAAGTCGAAGGGGAATCAAACTCGCAGGATGTCGAATGTGCCGACGAAATTACCCGTCGCTGGTGGGACTATATGGCTGACCTGATGGAAGTGAACAGTGATAATTCACCGGTGACAATCCCTGTCTCCGAACTATGGCATATGGACTGAGATGAAAGCCTCGTATTTATGTCTGATTGCAGGCGTGATGCTTGCCGGGTGTAGAAGCACTGTCACCTCCACTGATGAAGTGAATGACTCAAAGACTCCACTGCATCTCCTGAAGCCGGACTATGTGACCCCTTATGGAATGTTGGATGCTGACTCTGTGAGGCACGATCTTGATCGGGTGTTTGAATATATCGACATGGTGACCCCGGCCAAAATAGTGGATGCGGATGGAAATACTGTTGAAGATTTCTCAACGCTCCCCGACGATGCGATACTGAACCGTGGCACATACCGTCTGACAAGCTATGAATGGGCAGTAACCTACATGGCTTTGCTTGATGCATCCAGGACACTTGATGACCAAAGGTACAAAGAATATGTCGTGGACAGGATCTGTTTCCTGTCTGAGGCGGCTCCGTTATTCCGGGAACAGGCCGAACGCACCGGAAAGCATGACGGGCAGATGCGTCAAGTAGTCTCGCCGGGATCCCTTGATGATGCGGGAGCCATGTCGGCAGCGTTCATGAGAGCTGCGTTGGCTGATTCGACGATCAATGCCTCGGACTGCATCGAACGTTACTACAATGTGGTTGAGAACAACACTCTGCGATTGCACGACAATACGATAGCCCGCAATCGCCCGCACCGCAATTCTGTCTGGCTGGACGATATGTTCATGTCAATCCCCGCTATGGCTGCCAGAAGCCGGTATACGGGTGATGAAAAATACCTTGATGAAGCCGTGGCAGTCGCTTTAGGCTTCATAGACAGAATGTGGATGCCTGACAGAAATCTTTTTCGCCACGGATATCTTGAGGGGCATACAGAGCAGCCATCCATGGCCTGGGGACGTGCCAACGGCTGGGCCATACTATCGCTGAGCCAACTGATTGACGCTCTACCCGAGGACCATCCACAGCGTGGAAAACTACTTGACATATACAAGAAGCATATTGATGGAATCGTCTCACGACAGAACAAAGACGGATTCTGGCATCAACTGATGGACAGGAATGACTCCTATCCCGAGACTTCGGCAACTGCAATATTTGCCTATGCCATTGCTCACGGCATAAATGAGGGATGGCTTGACCCCACCATCTACGGTCCTTCCGCTCATCTGGCGTGGGAGGCTGTGGCATCCAAAATCAACGATAAGGGTGAGGTCGAAGGCGTATGTGTCGGCACCGGAATGGCGTTTGATCCTGCGTATTACTATCACAGACCCGTAAGCGTGAAGGCTGCTCATGGATATGGACCGGTAATTTGGGCCGCCAGCGAGATTATAAGGATGATCAACAATTACCACCCGCGTGTCAATGACAGTGCCGTACACTATTACAACGTTGACCCTGAAGCCGGCAATCTGCCAATCTTCAGTGTAGACGAAAATGGAAAAGCTATTGAAATACTACATTAATATCATGAAAACTAAATTTAGACTCACGCTACTGACGCTGACCTGCGCCGTGGGTAGTGTCATGGCCAATGAGCCTGACTCGGTGTACATGTTCTCTTATTCCATGCCTGATGGAAATGGCGGACTGCGTATAGCCTGGTCAAACGACAAGGATGCTCGTGAATGGGTCAGTGTCGGTGATGGCTTCAGCTTTCTCAGCAGTGACTTCGGACCCTGGGGAAGCGGAAAGAAGATGTTCTCGCCCCGGCTTGTCTATGTGCCGTCCGAGAAAATGTGGCACTGCTACTGGGAGTCAACCTCCTCGGGGCAGACAATGAGCCACGCTTCGTCTGCTGACCTGACTTCATGGAACCCGCAGAACTACTATCACAGTTCGGAACATAGTTCACGTATGGTCAAAGGCGGTGTCATGCCGATGGAGACTCATGCTGTGGTTGGCGGTGATACTGTTCAGGGTACATATACTCGTGTTCCATTCGAGACTGTCAGAAATCTCAATCGATATGTTGATCATCGCCGTTATCGCGACATGCTTCATGCCCAACGGGCAGTTGATGATGACTCGCGGTTTAAATCATTGAAGAAACAGACCGTTGAAGTTGACATAGACGGGAGCCAATCCAAGCCTATCAGCAAAAATCTCATAGGTATATTCTTTGAGGATATCAACTACGCTGCAGATGGCGGTCTTTACGCCGAGCTTGTTCAGAATCGCGATTTTGAATACACTGTCGGTGAGAATCAACGTGATCCGGAATGGGGGCCGCTGAAAGCATGGCGGACCGAGGGCAATGCCACGGTGAGGATTGACTCTATCGCTCCGATACATGAAAATAATCCTCATTATGCAACCATGACTGCCGGAACCCTCGTCAATGAGGGTTATGATGGCATATCCCTGAAAAGAGGTGAGAAGTATGATTTCACCGCGCGTATCAGACCGGCGGCCGAAAGGAATTGCAATTTTGTCATTTCTCTGCGTAATGACAAGGGCAAGGTTGTTGCCAAGAAGGAATTCTCAGTCAATGGGGATAAATGGAAAAAAGTTAAGGCTGTCCTTGTCCCCGATGAAGATGTCAGGGGTGGTTCGCTGGCATTGACACTCAAGGGAGGAGATGCCGATATTGATATGGTGTCACTTTTTCCACGCAATACGTTCAAAGGACGTCCCAATGGCTTGCGTCCCGATATTGCCGAGACACTCGCGAATCTGCATCCCAAATTCATGCGTTTCCCCGGAGGATGCGTGGCTCATGGTAACGGCCTTGACAATATCTATGACTGGAAAGGCTCCATAGGTCCTCTTGAGGCCCGAAAGCCGATGAGCAATATCTGGAGGTATCACCAGACCCGTGGCCTGGGTTATCATGAGTACTTCCAGTTCTGTGAAGACATAGGAGCCGAGCCTCTTCCTGTCCTTGCGGCCGGAGTGCCGTGTCAGAATAGCGGTAAGCCTCACAGACACTCGACGGACGAACTGTCCACCTTCGGACAGCAGGGCGGTATACCTATGGAAGATATGGACGCTTATGTCCGCGACATACTCGACCTCATCGAATATGCAAACGGCGATGGCAAAACCACTGAATGGGGGCGCAAGAGAGCCGAGGCCGGACATCCCGAACCTTTTAACCTTAAATATATAGGTATAGGCAACGAGGATATTATCACGGATATTTTTGAAGAACGTTTCCTGATGATTTTCAATGCCATAAAGGATCGGTATCCTGATATAACCGTGGTTGGGACGGTCGGACCTTTCTATGAGGGGACAGATTATGACGAGGGCTGGCGTTTTGCCTCGCTCCACTCAGTGCCCATGGTCGATGAGCATTATTATGTATCACCGGGCTGGATGATAAACAACCAGGACTATTACGACCGTTATGACCGTTCCAAACCACACGTCTATCTCGGCGAATATGCCGCACATCTCCCTGGCAGACCGAACAATATCGAGACCGCGCTTGCAGAAGCTCTCTATCTTACGTCGGTGGAACGCAATGGAGACATTGTAGAGATGACCTCCTATGCACCGCTCCTTGCCAAGCGTGGTCACACACAATGGACACCCGACTTGATCTATTTCGACAATGACTCTGTCATGCCGACCGTTGACTATTGGACACAACTGATGTACGGACAGAATCCGGGTACTCACAGCCTGCAATCAAAAGTGAGGTTCATTGACCAAAACGACAGAAATATCATAAATAGAATCGGAGTATCAGTTGTGAGAAACGAAGAAAGTGGAGATCTGATAATACGGTTGGTCAATATGCTCCCGGTTGAGACAAGTGCTGATCTGAAACTGAATTCAATCAATATTGATGGGGAGATCAAAGCAATCGTGCTGTCAGGCAGCCCGGATGACCGAAATGCCAGACCCGTGATGACTGAGATCTCAATCGATGAAACATCACCGGTTTACGTCATGCCTCCATATTCATTTACAGTATTAAGAATCCCAACGGTTATGGGCAACTAAAAATCAACGTCAATAACCGATTACGGCCTCCATCATCGCGATGGAGGCCGTAATTTATAGGTCACACACAAAAAATTTGTGCGTGATATAATCAATCATTCTACATTTCTGATGTTTTGGAGTCAGACCATTGTTTCAGTCTGTTGTATTCTGCTTCTGTCAGTCGCATAAAAGATCCATGCTGCGGAGATTCAACACCCTGAATGTTGACGGGGGAGTTGAAATTGCGCATATATTTGTCAGCCCTGCATATTCGATAGCGTTTAGGATTGGAGCTGTATTCAATGTAGGCAATACGCCATCCGTCTTCTCCGGGAATCCGGAATGCCGAGACGCCTTCACACTTTTTGTTACCTTCGAAATCGACATAGTCATCGTCAACAGGAAGACTCCAAGGGCCGTGGAGCGTCGGGGCCGTGGATGTAAAGAGACCCGGTTTCCCACCCTCTTTTTTTATCATCATGTGATAAAGTCCGTCACTCTCAAGATAGTTTATGTCGGCATCGATAGTTGCATATCCCCAGTCGAGCAATAATTGAGGCTTTGTCAGCGTGGTGAAAGATTCGTCGGCATACGAATAGTACATCCGGTCGTAGTCCTCACCGTCGGCGGGATTCCAAAGAGAATAATATATCATGTAGCCACCCTTTTTCCCGTCGGGCCATTCATATTCCGGATTCCAGAATATCTGAGGAGCCCAGACTCTGAGTATGGTGCTGTAATCTTTGTATGGGTCGTCTGCTTCGGGGTTTGAAAAGACCTCCGGGCCCTTACGGAAATCGAATGTGGTTGATTGCCAGTTAATCAGGTCATCGCTTGTAAGGAGATTGATACCATAGTTGTGCCATTCCTTACTCTTTCTGACACACATGTCGGTTGTCGCCATGATGTAGCCTGTCCCGTCATGTTTGCGTGTGATATAGGCATCACGTGTTCCTCCTTCGATGCCGGCTTTTTCGAACGGACTGAATATGGAATCACCTTTCAGCAAATCCTCATAGTGCAGTCCGTCGCGACTGATGGCATAGGCCGTCCATTCGCCCCTACCGCTCATGTGGCAGTAAAGAAAGCCGTAATCACCTTGCTCAAGATTTTTTGAAGACACTGCCATAGAGCTGATCAGCAATGCCGTACAGATTAATGATTTTTTCATGTCAACTTGGGTTTACAGGTCTGATTGTCCCATCCGGATTAAATTCAAGTTTATCTATGCATACTTCCCTGTGTATTCCGGGCTTGTCGTTCAGATATGCATGGTTTATGCGATGATACACTACAAACCACTGATCCGTCCCTGGAATTTGCAGGATGGAGTTATGCGCCGTGCCATATATCTTTTTATCCGGGCATTGTCTCAATACAACAGGATTGTCGGCTACTGTAATGGGACCTAAAGGATTGTCGGAAGTTCCGTAGGACACATGGTAGTTGGGCGAGCCTGTATCATCTACAGACCAAAGGAAGTAGTATGTGCCATTCCTGAAAAACACATACGGAGCTTCGCGATATCTATAATCTTCGAGTGTACCCCCTTCCGGTGTCATCACGGTAATGGTTTCCGGCTTTATCGACATCATGTCACCGTCAAGCTCTGCGCCCGCCATATAGCCGTTGCCCCAATAGAGGTACGGCTTCCCGCTCACAGGGTCAACGAACACATCTACGTCAATCTGCTGACCTCGGCCTATTGGCGATGACTCGGTCATGGGAGTGTCCTTTGCCGTGAACGGGCCTGTGGGAGATTCGGATGTCGCCACTCCAATCTGCTTCGGACCGCCGCCGACCGGTCGGCCGCTGAAATAGAAGTAGTATCTGTATGCACCGTCTTTGGTCTTTACTTCTTCAATTGCCGGAGCCCAGGCATCTCCCTCGGCCCATGGCACCTGTTGTGTTGACAAGTCGAGCGTTACTCCTTCATACTCCCAATTGTTAAGGTCGGAGGAGGAATAGCAGGTGAAATATGTGCCGCCCCAGCCGGGATAGCCATCTGTAGTTGAATAGATATAATACTTCCCGGTATTTTCCGAATACAGGATTTCAGGATCGGCGTGAAACTGCGGAAGCACCGGATTTGCGGCTGAAAGTTCAGCAATGGACAGAAGCGGCGCAATCAGTGCGCAAAAAACTTTTTTCATTTTTCATCAATTATATAGGCCACGAATTCCTCGGGCTTGATTGTTGTATACTATGTCCTTTCGGCAGAAGGGACGTTGCCGAACGCTACATCTGTTGCAATGATAGCTGATGTAAAACGTGGAATCATAAGATTGGAATTTTATTGCAAAAATAGCCGTTTCCATACCATTTGATGGAGGAAATGTTGTCAAATTTGTCAAAAAACCGTGCAATCATACCCTCTTAAATCAAATTTTACCCCATAATGCGTTATTTTGTATAAAAATAAAGTGTATTATTAGGTATCTTTGCACTGAATAGGAATACAACTCAAATATCATGAAACATATTTATCCATCACGACTCATCGCGCTGCCGGTTGCAATAAGCGTGGCTTTGGCAGTAGCCGGTTCTGAAAAAACAATTGTCACTCCACTTTTCGATCAGGTCGATTCGGCAGTCGTTATCCCGGCTGAAATATATGGCCAGTTTGCCGAACATCTTGGCACATGTATATATGGTGGACTATGGGTGGGTCCCGAATCAAGTATACCCAACACTGATGGCTACCGCACTGATGTGGTCGAAGCACTGAAAAATCTCCAGCTACCCGTCCTCAGATGGCCGGGCGGTTGTTTCGCCGACGAATATCACTGGACCGATGGCATCGGTCCCAGAGAGAAACGTCCTGTCATGGTGAATACAAACTGGGGCGGGACAGTTGAGGACAACAGCTTCGGGACACACGAGTTTTTCAATCTCTGCGAACTCATAGGCTGCGAACCGTATCTGAGTGGCAATGTCGGGAGCGGCACCGTGGAGGAACTTGCCAAATGGGTCGAGTACATAACGGCTGAAAGCGGACCGATGGCAGCCCAACGCAAGGAGAACGGCAGGGAGAAGCCGTGGCGGCTGAAATATCTCGGTGTGGGCAACGAGAGCTGGGGCTGCGGTGGCAGTTTTACTCCTGAAGCCTATGCCAATGAGTATCGTCGTTATCAGACCTATTGCCGTAATTTCAATGGCAACAGGCTGTTCAAGATAGCCTCCGGGGCAAGTGACTATGACTATAACTGGACAAATGTGCTGATGAAAAACGCCGGCCGACACATGAACGGCCTCTCCCTGCACTACTACACAGTCAAGGGCTGGAACGGCAGCAAGGGCGCAGCCACTGACTTTAATGCCGACGACCATTACTGGACCATGGGTAAATGTCTTGAAATTGAAGATGTGATAAATCGCCATGATTCAATCATGTCGGTTTACGACCCTGACAAGAAGGTGGCACTGATTGTAGATGAATGGGGTACTTGGTGGGACGAAGAACCGGGTACAATAAGCGGACATCTCTATCAGCAGAACACCATGCGCGACGCTCTTGTGGCTGCACTGAGCCTGAATGTGTTCCATCGCCATACAGACCGTGTGAAGATGACAAACATAGCACAGATAGCCAATGTGCTGCAGTCGATGATTCTCACCAAGGATGATAAGATGGTACTGACTCCCACTTATTATGTATTCCGGATGTATGCTCCGCATCAGAATGCCACCGTCATACCGCTTGACGTGAAAACCGTCAGCAAGGATGTGGCATTGAAGCATGGCAACCGCCAAGTACCTGTTGTTAATGCAACTGCATCGGAGAAGGATGGAGTGGTCAACATCACTCTTTCCAATATCGACCTTGACAATTCACATGAGATTGTCATACCTTTGGGCGACAAAAAGTTCAAAGTCGCGAAGGCTGAGATACTGACATCTGCCAACATAACTGATTACAACGACTTTGACCGAGAGGAGAAAGTTACAGTCAAACCGTTTGCCGGGGCGAAAATTTCCAATAAGAACCTGGAGTTGACCATTCCGTCAAAATCCGTATTAAACATTACATTGCAAAAATGAAAGCATTGAGATTTGCGGCCTTTCTCTCACTGTTGCTTATCGGTGCGGTAGGCATGAATGGGGCCACCCGTGAGCCCGGGACATTCAAGGCTGGAACCGGGGAGTTCCTCCTCAATGACAAGCCGTTTGTAATCAAGGCAGCCGAGCTGCATTATCCCCGAATACCCCGCGAGTACTGGGATCATCGCATAAAGATGTGTAAGGCATTAGGCATGAATACCATCTGCCTGTATGTCTTTTGGAACGCCCACGAGGAACAGCCCGATCAATTCAATTTTGAAGGACAGAACGATCTGTCGGCATTCATAGACCTCTGTGCTGAGAATGACATGAAAGTCATACTGCGCCCGGGACCTTACGTCTGTGCCGAGTGGGAGATGGGTGGACTGCCCTGGTGGCTGCTGAAGAAGGAGGATATTCGGCTGCGCGAGCTTGATCCGTACTTCATTGAGAGGGTTGACAAATTTCAGAAGGCGGTGGCCAGAGAGGTCGAAGGCCGGACAATAGCCGATGGCGGTCCGATAATAATGGTGCAGGTCGAGAATGAATATGGCTCCTATGGCACAGACAAAGAGTATATCGCAACGATACGGGATATGCTCCGCAAGAATTTCGGCGACGATGTCACGCTGTTTCAGTGCGATTGGAGCTCAAACTTCCTGAATAACGGTCTGGACGACCTTGTCTGGACCCTGAATTTCGGCACGGGAGCCGATATCGACCGACAGTTTGCACCTCTGTTGGAGAAACGTCCTGACTCGCCTCTTATGTGCTCGGAATACTGGAGCGGATGGTTCGACAAGTGGGGTGCAAACCATGAGACACGCCCGGCAGATGCCATGATTTCAGGCATAAAAAAGATGCTCGACAAGGGCATTTCATTTAGCCTCTACATGACCCACGGAGGCACCAACTGGGGTCATTGGGCCGGAGCAAACTCCCCTGGATATGCTCCGGATGTAACGTCATACGACTATGATGCTCCCATAAACGAACAAGGCATGGCCACGCCCAAGTATCATTCTCTACGGAAGTTGCTTACCGGATATTCCGACAAGAAACTTCCGCCTGTTCCAAAAGCGATTCCGACAATGAAAATACCATCGTTTGAATTGACGGAGGTAGCCCCGCTGCAGAGCAATCTGCCTTATGCAAAAAAAGAAAAGGCAATAAAGACAATGGAAGAGTTTGACCAGGGGTTTGGGAGCATAATGTATCGCACCACTCTCCCCGCCACATCTTCACCATCGCTGCTAACTGTGACTGAGCCTCACGATTATGCACAGATTTTCATTGATGGCAAGTATGTCGGCAAACTTGATCGCCGTCTCGGTGAGAAAGGCCTGATGATACCGGCGGTAGCAGAAGGAGCCACCCTTGACATTCTCGTCGAAGCCATGGGGCGTATAAACTTTGGCCGGGCCATCAAGGATTATAAAGGCATAACTCAAGAAGTGACTCTGACCGAACAGCGTGGCAACCACACTTTTGTTTGCAATCTTGATAACTGGGATGTCTATAATCTGCCCGACGATGAGGAGTTTTATGACTCTATGCGGTTTGTGCCTGTTGACAGCGTCGCCACGAACTCCGGCCGCCTGCCGATCGGAGTCTACAAAGGAGTGTTCAATGTCGACAAAGCCGCTGACACTTTTCTCGATTTCACAACCTGGGGCAAAGGGCTTGTCTACGTCAATGGCCATGCTTTGGGTCGATTCTGGGAGATCGGTCCGCAACAGACACTCTATTTGCCCGGTTGCTGGCTGAAAAAAGGTGAAAATGAGATAATGGTGTTTGATATTGTAGGGCCTAAGCAGCCGGAGATAGCAGGTCTTGAAGTTCCGATTATCGACAAACTTAACCTTGACCACATCACAAAACATCGCAAACCGGGTGAAGTGATAGACCTTACAAAAGAGACCCCGGTGGCAGAGGGCGCATTCAATCCAGGCACCGGGTGGCAGGAAGTTCAGTTTGATAATACGGTGAAAGGCCGATACGTGTGTCTTGAAATGCTCAATTCAATATCGGGCGATGACAAAGCCTCAATTGCAGAGCTGTATCTCGTGGACGTTGACAATCGTCGCCTGTCGCGTGAGCAGTGGACCATACGCTATGCAGATTCCGAAGAAGTAACGCCCGGCAATCACACTGCCGATAAAATCTTCGACCTCCAGGAATCAACCTATTGGAGCACAGAATCAAGAGACAAATATCCGCATACAATTGTAATTGACCTCGGTGAAGAAAAAGAGATAAAAGGTCTGCAATATCTCCCCCGAATGGAATCGGACACACCCGGTGCCATAAAAGAATATCGCGTATATGTCAAAAAATAGATAAGTATTTCAGAAAAGATCCACGCCTATTTTTCTGAAGTACAATAGGCGTGGATCTTTCGGAGATTATTAGCCCGCTATCACTCCAATGCAGTTAGATTCTTAAAGTCTCGGATTGTACGTGGCAGATAGACTGTTGTCAGTAGTATGATGAAAACTACGATTGCGGAAAGCACTATCCAAAAGCGATATTGTCCGACAATCCAAAGATTGGAGAGGAACAGTGTGAAGAATATGGCTACGGTCATCCCAAGGACGATTTCACCTGTAAGGGCGCAGAAGCGTAGGGAAGCCACCTGCTTCATTGTTTGTACCGGCGTGTCAACAGCAATGTTGATTTTCTTCGTTTTAAGGTAAAGATACCCGTACCACATTGTGGCGACAAGCAAAAAGGCAATGAAGAATATCTTTATTCCGGGAGTGAATGCATCATTTCCAAACCCCGATTGCCATGCGCATGGGAAAACCACGGCAAATATAAGAGTAGAGAGTGCTCCTTGTCGGTATTTACGCATGATTTTTTTCTGCGCGGTATCGCAGGTGGCGGTGTTGAGCTTTATTGGCTCGTTGCTCTTTTGTGCGAGTACGTCATCGAGGGTTAACATACTTTTTTTGAGTTCGTCCAAGTTCATATTATTTAGATTTTGAGATGAGTTTGTTTTTGATTCTGTGAAGTTTGGTAGCCACGTTATTTCGCTCTATGCCGATGATGTCTGCGATTTCTTCGTAGGAATATTCATCGAGCCAAAGGAGGATAATGGCTTTCTCTATCGGGAGAAGTTGGTTTATCAGTTCATGGAGAGCTGCAAGCTGCTCTGCCCTGTCATCATCTGCTTCCGAGGAAATATCGGTAGCCGAAATTTCAAAAGGAAGGGTTTCTACCTTCGGTTTATAATTGCGGATAGCCATTAAAGCGGAATTGACTGCAACGCGATAAACCCATGTTGAAAGTTTGCTCGCTCCCCTGAATTGCTCCAAACCCAACCAAAGGTTGGTGAGGATTTCCTGTCGTAAATCCTCGTATGGCACTTTAGGGGTTGCATAGACCCAACAGACTTTGTTGATAATACGAGAGTGCTCCTTTATAAGGGAGTTGAACTCCATTTGCGTTTTTGGTGGACTTTTCATTTTCTTGTTGTTTTGTAACGTTAGGTGCAAAACCACTCCAAAAAGTTACACTCACCTCAAAATATTTTTCACCCACATGTACAATCTCCATGCCTATAAGTAGATATAGACATGGAGATTGGAGATTTCAATGCGACTTGTATTTGCAGTTTTCAAAGATTCAGATATTCTTTGAGGGTATCAACATAATTTTCAAATGCCTTGCGTCCTCGTTCGGTGATTTGGCAGACTGTGCGTGTTTTCTTACCAACAAAACCCTTTTCCATCCGGATATATCCGGCAGATGAGAGCTTGTCGAGTTGGACACTTAGATTCCCTGCGGTGGACTCAGTTCTTTCTTTCAGATAGACAAAATCCGCTTCGTCAACATTCATGAGAATTGACATTACCGCAAGACGTAGTTGCGAATGCAACAGCGGATCAAGTTCTTTCATCTCTTTTTAGTTTTACTGTTTATAACATGTCCGGGAATTATCATCATGAAGACCCAGGCCAATATAAATAATGGCATATACCAACTGGCCTCAAGCGTTATGCCACCACAAACACAACAAATTGTTATTATACCGATGATTAGACCTACTGCACCACCATAACTGAGACTGTCTTCCTTTAAAATAAGTCCCTGTGCAATTTCTATACCGGATGCAAGAATAAGAGAATACACCAACATTGCACTCCAGCAGTTTACCCCACCAAGGAAAGCAAAAGCAAGACAAACTAAGGTTAACACTATCTCGGAAATACCGAAATAAGTCCACATACGCGATGTTATCTTGTCAAAGCAGGTAACCACACCAGTGGCTGCTTGTTCCTTGCGAGACATGACTACAGTTGCCGGACAACCTACGATGGGAATGGCAAACCAAAGCCAGTTCCAAGCATTATGATGTGTTTTGGCAAGTAACACCCATACAAGTATGGAGATGATTGAGATAAGATAGCCCCACATCAGCAGGATCTTTCCACTACCGATATATTTGGCCCTTGTGCGAGCAATCATCGAAGTAATCACTTCGAGACTCTCTTTTTCTGTAAGTTTTCTTTCGTCCATATTTAGGAGTATTAAAGAGTTTGTAAATCGGTTTATGCCATAAACCATTCTTGTCTTAAAAAAGAGCGGTCGCGCGATTCCGCTCTACTTTCAGTTGCAAAGTTAATGCGGTTTATATTATAAACCAAATTTTGAGACAACTTTTTTTGAAAATTTTCCGGGACGAGATTGCCGACTATAAGCATCTTCAGAATGACCCAAACATTTCCGACGACGCCAGACCCACGTTTTCCGAAAGGTACGAATAACCGTTAATCCCATCCATGACAGAGCCAGCCCCCGACTTCTCACCGGAGGCCGGCCATTTGGTATTAAAAACTGTTTATCGTCCTGCTGCCGAGGATTTTGTTACCTCACCATCAGCATTTACAATCTTGTGGGCATCACGGCGTTGTCGGCCCCATTGCAAGTTGTAGGAAATTGTCAGATAATATTTCGGATAATCGTTCATTCGGATATGTTTTTCATAGGTATGGTATGGATCGTATGAACGTGCGCCTTGATCATACTTTGTGAATGGGCAAATCACGCCCACCCCAAACTGCCACTTCTTCCAATTGTATTCAAGTTCGATAAGCGACATATCTTCACCCCATGACACTTTCTTTCCCCACAGGTCACGCTGTGCTCGTTGATACATAACCATTGCTTGCAGTCCCCAGTGCTGGAAAATTAAACCTCCTTGTCCGCTCCAATCATGATTGTAGAGTCTGTAGCCGGTACCTTTCATCTTTTCAGCACGATATTGAACCATTCCTTCAAGCCACAGCCAGTCGGGTACTACCTCAAAACTCGGTGCGAGCCAGAATGAAAGATTCTGCAAACCGTCACTGTTTTCATAACTTGTTATAAGCCGTCCATCAGACCAATAGGTATATGGGGCGATTGCGTCAGGACTTGTAAACGCTCTGACCCCAAACGAACCGGAGAGACGCTTTATATCATAACTGTAACGCAGTGTAAGCATATACGACTGAGACGTATGAATATCGGGGTTGCCTTGGGTCCATTGGAACGCATCGACCTGTTGCGCCACGATATTTGTTTCAGCCAATGATGGAGGCGACTGCCAGGAAGTGAAGTTCAATCTCAATTGGTGAGTTTGATTCGGGTGGTAAGTGAATGTGAATTGTGGACGCAGATCCCATGAGTCAGTCCCTTGGTCAGTCTCTCTAAATTTGAAAGATGTGTATTGCGCTCCGATACCGGCGGTCAATGTCACCTTGTTAATGCGTTGAAAATATTCTCCGAAGAAATAAAGTCGGTCTTGACGTTGGTGGAATACTTCGCCGCCAAGATTCTCGTATGTTGAGCGGTTGCGATTGGCCTTATAATTGATTCCGGCGGTAAATCGGGATTGCGACCAATTCTTGATATAGTCGGCCTCAATGCCGTATGCTTGGTTGCGGTCTTTGATAGAAGTGTTGACTTCCGACATCATCGCTCCGCTGCCGGCATCTTCTTCCTCGGTGTAGTTACGCTTGGTGCGTCCGTCATAGGACGACCCATTGAAGTCTATGGCTATAAGCTGTTTGTTCGGGAGATGCTGCTCCAAGTATGCCGTGAATGAAGGAGTGAATCCGTCTTGTGTGTCGAAGTCTCTGATCAACACATTGTCAGGTCCGGTGGATTGAGACATTATGCTGCGATAAAATGATGCTTTTGGCCATTGCTTATATCCGTGAAGTGCCACCCAAAACACAGTCGTGTCAGGTTTGATGTAATTATAGTCCAGTTGTAGGCCGCCGTAGGTATCGCTCAAATATCCTCCGTCCGGTTTTTCGGACCGTTCAACTTTACTGCCGTCAGGCATTGTGAACGATTCTGTGTACTCACGATAGGCCGACATACGGTTTGCGAGTTTGAAATTGGCAGAGGCTCCCCATTGAGAGCGACCATTATTGATTTTTACAGCGGCACGATATTTCCCCCATGCTGCATTAAGAGCAGGCTGTGCATTTGTCATTAGAGAACCACCGGCAGTCGGATTTGCCACAATGAAATTCAACACACTGTTTGCCCCATTGTATCTCAGACCCGGATTGTCAATCCATTCTACCCTTTTTATTGTTTCGGGCAGCAGTTGTTGAACTTGCTCAATGGTGGCTTCTCTGCCATTAATGCGTACCTGCACACCTTGTCCACCGGAAGTTACGGTGCCCAACGCATCATTAACCGAAAGTGTGGGTATCATGAGATTCCGGAGCAATTGCATTCCGTTCTTGGAGTTCTCTACCGCACTTTCCGATGGATGATACACGTCCATATCGGCCTTGCGGATTACGCGAGGTGCCTGTATGACTATTTCCTGCAACTGTTGGGCTACTATGGTGTCTGCCGGTTCCTGTGCGACTGCTACAATCGCAATCAGAAATATCAGAATGACTGTGAGAATTGCTTTCATTTACGTTGTTTTTATGATGCAAAGTTACAGCCAATAAAAATAAAAACTCTCAACAAATGTTGAGAACGGCTGTTTTTATTCAGCAAAGTTAGTGCTGAAATACGACTTCAGCGTAAACAAATGTTTATATCAGGGTTATTTGCTTAAACTGTCTCTGATGCGACTGAATTGAATTGGCGTAACGGGAAGATAGGAAGCCGAATTACACTTGGACTTGATTTCCACATGTGAACGTGGAGCTTTTGCCGGCACGCGGTCTACACCCCTCCCGTCGAAATGTTAAAATCAAGTTGCAATTGTGGGGTGATTGAACAAATAAAAATGTAGTAATGTTATAAAATCAAAATGCTCCCAACCCCACGTTTCACTACGATTCAAACCGAGGAAGCCTGACATAAGAGAATGAAGGATGATCCAAAGCAAAAGATCAAGGTGAAAGACACACAACCGGATGGACTCACTCTGTGAGGGTGATGAGAGGATGCATGGGACGCGCCTCCTACTCCACCGCAACACCATCCTGATGTGAAAAACCACAACAAAATCCAAGACAAAAAAGAAAAAAGAGTTTACTAAAAAATCGTGTTTCATTTTAAATTTGTGAGAGATGAAAAGAAATTTGTTAATCGTAGCAGCTTTGGGCGGTATGCTCTGGAGCGCGAATGACGCGAAGGCGCAGGAGACTGTGTCGGGTGTTGTGATCGAAGAAACACCGGTGATCGTCCAGGAGGTGGACTGCAAGGATTACTATACTCCCGGTTCGTGGAAAAACAATTGGTACATCCAGATTGGTGCAGGTATCCGCTCACCGTTCATGGAGAACTTCCGCACTGACGGAGGCAAGGACAGTCGACGGATGACCGCCATCTACAATCTCGGCGTCGGCCGCTGGATCTCACCCTACCTCGGCTTCAGATTCTCAGCCTACTATGGGACAATGCACTGGAATCAGGGCGTGACGGCTTCAGCACGCGTAGCCAACCTCAACGTTGACTTCATGTGGGATATGTTCAACTCGATCGGCGGTTACAATCCCGGCCGTGTGTTCTCGATTGTCCCCTTCATCGGACTCGGCGGTTCGTTTGTCTACAAATACAAACCCGAACTCGGCACCATCATCCAGCATGACGGCAAGGGCATCAAGCAAAACCAGTGGCTTCTCCCCGTGTCAGCAGGTCTGCAACTCCGTTTCCGTCTGTGTGACTATGTTGACTTCTTCGCTGAGGGACGCGCTCAGTTCTATGGCGATAACTTCAATAACTACGCCTACGGACATCCCGTTGACATTGACATCTCCGCCATCGGTGGTTTCACCTTCCATCTGACCGGCTCAAAGTTCCAGCGTTACAACCCCTGCGACTACGCCGACTATATCAACAACGCAAACGCTCAGGTCAACGACCTCCGTGCTGCTCTCGCCACAACATCGGCTGCTCTCGCCGCCGCACAGGCACAGCTCCCCTGCCCCGAGGTTTCCGAGACAGTAGTCGAGGCTTCATCGACCGCCCTTCTCCCCACCGTCCGCTTCAAGATCAATTCGGCCTACGTATCGTCAGAAGAAATGGTCAACATCTACAACATGGCTGAATACATGAAGGCCAATCCGAACACAACCGTCATCGTCCGCGGATATGCCGATAAGGACACCGGCACATCGGAATACAACATGAAGCTCTCCGAGCGTCGCGCACAGGCCGTTGCCGACATCCTCACCGGTGACTACGGCATCAACCCCAACCGCCTCGTCCTCGAAGCTGCCGGCAGCAATACTCAGGTCTACGACACCAACGACTGGAATCGCATCGTGATTTTCGCAGTTCCCGAATAAATCCCGACCGAATCCGGCGAAAAACAATCGTCAGATAAGACATACGACCTATACGGTATCTGACCGTGGCTCAGCAGAGGCAGAGCATGTCAACTAAAAGAGCGAGGAGTCGCCCGTCAACGGTCAGAAAAACAAACTCCGGGGAAGGATCCGGGTCACCCGACCCACAGTCCTCCCCCGGAGATTTTCTTCATCCGTCATTTAGAGTATGTTTACTTTTGACTTATGTTAAAATTTAGATAGATTTTTGTAACTACTCAGCTATCTGGGTAACTACTCAGCTATCGGCATAGCAGCCCCATGTGCATAGCGAGGCGATTG
>JAMPHF010000002.1:673652-704095 GCA_023663525.1 Bacteroides sp. | reverse complement strand
ACTTCCGACCTCCACGTCCCGAACGTGGCGCGCTGCCAACTGTGCTACACCCCGAACTTCTTTTAAAAGTGCATCTTGGCTCTTTTGCGACCACAAAGGTAGCAATATTTGTTCAATCCTCCAAAAAAATCTGCACTTTCGTGAAATTTATCAGCGAATTTGATGTGATTTTGGTGTGGTATACGTTGATAACACGCAGATTACACACCATCAGCTTACTCCGCTTCAATTAATCTATCCCCAAATTAGCGACACTCCGGTTAAACCGCAGAGCAATTCTCAGCGTTATCTTTACAAGACGACCTTCGGTCAGCTTAGCCGTTTTCTATGAAAAAATGCACACTTCAACATCTCATCTGCACACCTCAACAAAAACAACATCGACAATGGCACCTCTCGACGAACGCACGCTTCTACTATGGTTAGGGATTGTATTACTCGTGATCCTCGCAACCGTCACCGGTATGCTCATAAACCGCTACTTCACCCATCGCGCACACCGCCGCGCCCTCGACGCGTTCAAGCAAAGACACGCTCCCTCTAAAGCTGCTCACGGCTGGGATACAGCACATTGCTCTGGCGAACAAGCCTCTGCATGACTGCGGGCGCAGCTCAAGGTATATCCTCAGAGCAACATTCTCAAAATGTCGAGCGAACGCAAATGGCGCATCGACGCATAGTGCATGGAATAATATTCGAGCATGGTGTCTATGACGGCGTTGCGCTGCTCCCTGTTGAAACGGAAGCGGTGCATATTGCCGAATGTCATCCTTGAAAGCCTCCACACCACTTCCGCATCTTTCACCTCTATATAGTGGCGATGAAGCGGCGGACTCACACGCCAACGGCCATCGGCCATATCAAACACCGCTCCGGCGGTATAGGTCGAGACATCCGGCTCTATGCCAAGATGTCGGGCAAGGTTAAAGAGGAAACATATATGGAAATTCGCCGTCCGTTTCGCGTCAGCCCCATCGAGCACCTTGACGGCGGCAACAAGAAAATCGAAAAGAGCCTCATCGCGGTCGCCGGTCTGCACCACGACAGCAAGCACTTCGGACAGGAACATGGCTACCATCTGCTTCACAGGGTCGGAGTGGATAGTCGCAAGCGCACACTCCTGCACGACCTGACGCATAGGCAGGATCTCACGCCCGGGCCGTGCGTCACTGACACACTCTATCAGCCCCAACGGCATGGTCAACGCCCTCATGCGGGCGGCAGCCTTACCGGAACCGGCAGGCAAAGCAAGCGACACCCGCCCCCGTTCGCGGCTATAAGCCGTCAGGATGGTCTGGGTGTCGCTATATTTCGTAGTCCTAAGGGCTACAAGATGAAGATTCATCCCCTGTCAGATTAGAAAATCTTACCGGTGAGACGGAATGTGATGGTAGGATAGACCTTGAGATACTTGATGTAGTCCTTGAAGTCATTGTCGGCCTCACCGATAACGTCGCTGAGGTTGCCGATTTCGGTATATACCTCAGGTTTGCCCTGGAACTGTGCGCCAAGCTCAAAGTTGAAGCTCAGGAGACGCTTGGGAATCGCACGGCCCCAGCCAATGCCGAGATACGGACGGAATCCCTTCACTTTCAGACCGCCGCGCACGTTACCATCCTTATCGACAGGCACATTGTAGTCACCCACCTCGATGGTGCCGCCGTAACCCTGGAGAGCATCAGTATGTCCGTCAATCTTGATCAGTTTGCTGCCGCTGAAATAGCCGCCGGCAGCCACGAAGAATGATCCACCGAAAGGATAGACGTTGAGGATGATAGAGCCCTGTGTGCGACCGAGACCACAATCAATGCTGATATCCTCGGTTGAAGTTGTACCTCCGGGGATAGTAATGTCAGCTTCCGTATCGGCATGGAATTTGATGTTGGGCATGATATGAACTCCGGCACGGAGAGCAAGAAAACGGGTGATGGGGGTGGCAGCCTCAAAGCTGATACCGTCAGTACCAACGCCGACACCTACGCCAAGATGGTTGAACACGCCGATTGTGGACTTAACACCGGGTACGACCGGAGGTGTGCAGCATGTCTCGGCAGCACTCGCTACGCCGGCAAACGATGCAAGACCTACAAGAAGTGATACAAGAATTTTTTTCATAATACTCAGAATTAAATGTAAAAATGATTAGTATTTATTGTGTGAAATGAAATGTGGGTCCGGACATAGATCACCACCTTAATAATATATAGCAACGATTTTTCAATCTTCCGACGGTCAATCAGCCAACAGAAAGACGGGATTTGCACTGCTTATGATGCAAAATTACGCAAAAGGCACGAGAATATCAAAAATTTCCTTAAAAAATTTGTCAATATTGAAATTAGTCCGTAACTTTGCAATCGCTTTTGGAAAGGCCCATTCGTCTATCGGCTAGGACGCAAGATTTTCATTCTTGAAAGAGGAGTTCGATTCTCCTATGGGCTACTTTAATAACAAAGGACTTAATCAAGAACAAAAGATAAAATTAACCGATGGCAAATCATAAATCATCACTTAAGAGAATTCGTCAGACCGAATCACGCAGACTTCGTAACCGTTACTATGCAAAGACTGCCCGCAATGCTGTCCGCAATCTTCGCAAAATGACCAACAAGGCAGAAGCAGAAGCCGCTTTCCGCAAAATCGGCGCAATGCTTGACCGCCTCGCATCAAAGAAGTCAATCTCTAAGAACAAAGCTGCCAACCTCAAGAGCAAGCTCGCACACCACATAGCTAAGCTCGCCGCTTAATCAAGCAGGAAGGCTTCCTGAAGATTTTTCCGACAAGCTATCTTGGTTAAGGAAGGGCCCATTCGTCTATCGGCTAGGACGCAAGATTTTCATTCTTGAAAGAGGAGTTCGATTCTCCTATGGGCTACCTCAACAGTTCACCGACCAATCTCAGATTGGCCGGTGATTTTTATATATCCATTATTTTAAGTGACGATTAAAAAAATAACTGAGAATGAATGTTTATTCTACAATTTTATGCACATGTCGATAGACTCATGTGCAATTTCCACACCGTCAAAACATGAAATATGACGAAAAGTAGAAATAACATGCTAAATTTTTGTGTTTTACAACATATTATCGTATTTTTGCGACTATTATTAACAAATTTGTAGACTTAGGTTCGAATTTGATATGAGTTTCCCATTGAAAAGCGCAGCAAGCACCCAAGGCCGCCGAATGGCAGGCGCCAGAGCCCTATGGAGGGCTAACGGCATGAAAGACGAGCAATTCGGAAAACCGATAATCGCCATCGTCAACTCCTTCACCCAGTTTGTCCCCGGCCACACTCATCTTCACGAGGTCGGACAGATTGTCAAGGAAGAAATAGAGAAACTGGGCTGCTTTGCCGCCGAATTCAACACCATAGCCATCGACGATGGTATCGCCATGGGTCACGACGGTATGCTCTACTCCCTCCCGTCGCGCGACATGATTGCGGACTCCATCGAATACATGGTCAATGCCCACAAGGCTGACGCAATGGTGTGCATCTCCAACTGCGACAAAGTGACTCCCGGTATGCTCATGGCTGCAATGCGCCTCAACATCCCCGCGATTTTCGTGTCAGGCGGTCCGATGGAGGCCGGTGACGTCAATGGTCGTGCCGTTGACCTCATCGACATCATGATTGACGCAGCCGACGAGAGCGTCAGCGACAAAGCGGTCGCCGAGCTTGAGCAGAAAGGCTGCCCCACATGCGGCTCATGCTCAGGCATGTTCACCGCCAACTCAATGAACTCTCTCAATGAAGCCATCGGTCTCGCACTCCCGGGCAACGGCACAATCGTGGCCACCCACATCAACCGCCTTGAGCTTTTCAAAAAGGCAGCCGGAATCATCGTGCGCAACACGCTCGCCTACTACAACGATGGCGACAAGAGCGTGCTTCCGCGCAACATTGCCACCCGTCAGGCCATGCTCAACGCCATGACGCTTGACATTGCTATGGGTGGATCGACCAACACCGTGCTCCATCTTCTTGCCGTGGCCCACGAGGCCGGAGCAGACTTCACGATGGACGACATCGATGCACTCTCACGCCACACGCCGGTGCTCTGCAAAGTCGCACCCAACTCCCACTACCACATCCAGGACGTGAACCGCGCAGGCGGCATACTGTCAATCATGAAGATTCTTGCCGATGCCGGGCTTGTCAACCCCGATGTCAAGAGGGTCGATGGCATGACCCTCGGCGAAGCGATGGACAACTATGCAATCGGCGGCAAGAATTTCAGCGACAGCGCGGACGAACTCTGGAAAAGCGCGCCGGGCATGAAACGCACCACTGAGCTTGGCAAACAGATGAGCTATTACAGCGAGCTTGACACAGACCGCGTCAACGGCTGCATCCGCGACATGGATCATGCCTACGTCAAGGATGGCGGACTGGCTGTCCTCAAAGGCAATATCGCCAAAGACGGCTGCGTCGTCAAGACGGCAGGCGTTGATGAAAGTATCTTCCGCTTCAGTGGCCCTGCAAAGGTGTTCACATCTCAGGAGGCAGCCGTCGATGGAATCCTCCGCGACAAGGTCAAGAGCGGCGATGTGGTCGTCATCACTTACGAAGGGCCCAAAGGCGGTCCCGGAATGCAGGAAATGCTCTACCCCACATCATATATAAAGAGTAAACATCTCGGCAAGGAGTGTGCCCTCATCACCGACGGACGATTCTCGGGTGGCACCTCCGGACTTTCCATCGGTCATATATCGCCTGAGGCCGCCAACGGTGGCAATATCGGTCTCGTGAGAGACGGCGACATCATTGAAATCGACATCCCTGCCCGCAGCATAAACGTGCGTCTGACCGACGATGAACTCGATGCACGCCGCAAAGAGGAGGAAGCACTCGGCAATAAGGCCTTCACTCCGCGCGACCGTGACCGCAAGGTCTCTCAGGCACTCCGCGCCTACGCTTCGATGGTGACATCAGCCGACAAGGGCGGTGTACGCCACATCGAGGACTGACCCCGGCCCACTCCCGGCAGCGCGCCGCGTCATCAGATGAACATAATATTAACAATATAACCCACACATACAATCGCTACTCTCTATGAGTGAACGAATCAATGGATCGGAAGCAATATGCCGTGCACTGATAGCCGAAGGTGTTGACACCATATTCGGCTACCCCGGTGGACAGATAATGCCATTCTACGATAAACTCTATGATTTTTCCGACAGCCTCCACCACATACTCACACGCCACGAGCAGGGAGCTGTCCACGCAGCGCAGGGCTATGCGCGAACCTCCGGCAAAGTAGGAGTCGTCACCGTGACATCCGGTCCGGCAGCAACCAATATCATCACCGGCGTTGCGGATGCCAACGTTGACTGCACACCTCTTGTCGTGATTACAGGTCAGGTGGCCGTCAACTCACTCGGCACGGATGCCTTTCAGGAGACTGACGTGATGGGCATAACGCTTCCTATCACCAAATGGGCATATCAGGTGCGCAAACCCGAGGAGATTCCTTGGGCAATATCACGTGCATTCTATATAGCCTCCACCGGTCGCCCGGGTCCGGTCGTGCTCGACATCACACGCGACGCACAGGTCGGAATGCTCGACTGGAGCTATAATAAAATCAACTATATTCGCAGCTATGACCCGGATCCGCAACTGCTCCCCGGCGACATTCTCGCTGCTGCATCGCTGCTCAACAGGGCCGAATGTCCGATGATCATTGCCGGTCACGGTGTCATGCTTTCTGATGCGGAAGCCGACCTCATCGCGCTTGCCGAAAAAGCCGACATCCCGGTGGCGACCACACTTCTCGGACTCTCAAACATACCGTCCGACCATCCGCTCAACAAAGGTATGGTCGGAATGCACGGCAACATCGGACCGAACATCAACACCAACCGTGCGGATGTCATACTCGCAGTCGGTCTGCGTTTCGATGACCGTGTGACCGGTGCGGTCAGCCGCTATGCTCCTGAGGCGAAAATCATCCACATTGACATTGACAACGCAGAGTTCAACAAAAATATCAAGTGCCACACCTCCATCCACGCCGATGCAAAGAGAGCACTGAAAGCACTCCTCCCGCTTGTCAACAAGAGCAAACACACGGAATGGATCTCGTCATTTGACCGTCCCGAACAGGTGGAGCAGACCGAGGTGATGAAGCGTGAGCTTGACCCCGATGATCTCAACGGAGAATCACCCATGCGCATGGGTGAGGTGATTCGCAAAATCTCCGAAGCCTCCGGTAACCGTGGCATACTCGTCACCGATGTGGGACAGAACCAGATGATGGCGGCGCGCTATTTCAAATACACTCTCCCCAAAAGCGTGCTGACATCAGGCGGTCTCGGCACCATGGGTTTCTGCCTTCCGGCAGCAATCGGAGCAAAGATTGCAAGCCCCGACCGCGATGTGTTTGCCTTCATGGGCGATGGAGGATTCCAGATGACCATGCAGGAACTCGGGACCATGCTGGCCTATGGTATAAACGTGAAAGTCATCATCCTCAACAACAATTTCCTCGGCAATGTCCGCCAGTGGCAAGCGATGTTCTACAACAATCGGTTCTCGGCCACCCCGATGATCAATCCCGACTTCGTGACCATAGCCCAAGCCTACGGATTCGGAGCGGAACATGTGGCGACACGTGCGGAACTCCATGCAGCAATCGAAAGAATGATGAGCCACAATGGTGCATATCTGCTTGATGTGAATATCGAGCCGGAGGACATGGTGTTCCCCATGGTAGTTCCGGGAGCAGCCATCGATGAGATACTCATCAACCAGACAACAAAATATGAGGATTAAAATGGAAAAGAAACTGTTCACCATATCGGTATTCACCGAAAATCAGGTCGGTCTTCTCAACCGCATCTCCATCATTTTCACCCGTCGCGGTCTGAATCTTGAAAGTGTGTCGTCGAGTGCAAGCTCTGTCCATGGAATCCACAAGATGAATTTCACCTGCACCTCTGACCGGGAGACCATCGAGAAAGTCATCAAACAGATTGAGCGGTGCATTGATGTGCTCCGCGCATACTTCTACACTGACGACGAAATAGTCTACCAGGAAATCGCCCTCTACAAGGTACCGACTCAGAAACTCCTCGACGAGAAGGATTTCGAGCGCATCATCCGTGTACACAACGCCCGCATCCTTGAGTTGACACGCGAATACACCATCCTTGAGAAAACGGGTCACGAAAGCGAGACCCAGGCTCTCTATGAATTGCTGACCAAGTACGGTATACTCCAATTCATCCGCTCCGGTCGTATCTGCATCACCAAATCCCCCACTGAGCATTTCACCCACTATCTCAACGAGCAGGAGACACGCCGTCAGCAAATCGAGAAACAATAAGCAGAAATGATTCAGAAAGTCTACACAAACGAATTCTACCTGACTGCCTCAGAGGTCAACGCCCAGCGCGAGATGCCACTCTCACGCATCGTCACGACCCTGATTGACACTGCAACAGCCCATGCCAACATACTCGGCATCGGTTTTGACCGCATGATACGCGAAGGCATCTCATGGGTTCTCAGCCGATTGACCATTGACCTGCAGGAAATGCCCACCGTCAACCGCACATACAGCCTGACCACATGGGTGGAAAGCGTGAACAGACTTTTCTCTGAACGTGACTTCGAGATGATCGATGCGCAGACAGGCCACACGGTCATGCGCGCCCACTCGACATGGATGGCCGTCAACATGACCACCCGCCGTCCGGGTGATCTCACCCCGGTGTTTGATGGTCTCGGCGATGTGATCAGCGACAGAAAGTTTGAAGGCGACAAAGGCGGCAAGCTCCTGCCGGTGCAGGATCCTGAACATGAACGCACCTACCGCTTCACCGTCTCGGACATCGACGTGAACCGGCATGTGACCACCCGACGCTACATCGACCTCATAACCGACCTATGGTCACTCGACCACTATGAAGCCATGCGCCCGGCACGCTTTGAAGTGGCGTTCAAACATGAAGCCTACTATGATGAGGAGTCACGCACCGTCCGTGCGCCCCATGAGGGCAGTCCCGAAGTGAGCGACATCGCCATCGAGGTCAACTCAACTCCTTGCTGCCTCGCACGCCTGCGTTTCACCCCTCGGCAATAACACACATAAAATCATTGGAAACAACATAAAAAATAACAATAACAAAAAAACATTTATGGCAAAGTTAAATTTTGGCGGTGTTGAGGAGACAGTCATCACCCGCGAAGAATTCCCCCTTGAGAAAGCACGTGAAGTCCTCAAAGACGAGACAATCGCCGTAATCGGCTACGGTGTGCAGGGTCCCGGTCAGGGTCTCGACCTCCGTGACAACGGTTTCAATGTCATCGTAGGCCAGCGTGAAGGCAAGACCTTTGAAAAGGCTGTTGCCGACGGATGGGTACCCGGCGAGACTCTTTTCTCAATCGAGGAAGCATGCAAGCGCGGCACAATCATCATGTGTCTTCTCAGCGATGCTGCCGTAATCTCCCAGTGGCCCACCATCAAGAAGCACCTCACACCCGGCAAGGCTCTTTACTTCAGCCACGGTTTCGCCATCAACTGGAGTGACCGCACAGGTGTTGTCCCCCCTGCCGATGTTGACGTTATCATGGTAGCACCCAAAGGCTCAGGCACAATGCTCCGCATCCTCTTCAAGGAAGGCAAAGGAACCAACTCAAGTTTCGCAGTCTATCAGGACGCAACCGGCCGTGCACTTGAACGCACTCTTGCCCTCGGTATCGGTATCGGCTCAGGCTACCTGTTTGAGACCACATTCCAGCGTGAGGCTGTCAGCGACCTCACCGGCGAGCGCGGCTCACTCATGGGCGCAATCCAAGGTCTTCTCCTCGCGCAGTATGAAGTTCTCCGCGAGAACGGCCACACTCCCTCCGAGGCATTCAACGAGACCGTTGAGGAACTCACACAGTCACTCATGCCCCTCTTTGCAGCCAAGGGTATGGACTGGATGTATGCCAACTGCTCTACCACCGCACAGCGTGGCGCCCTCGACTGGATGGGTCCGTTCCACGACGCAATCAAGCCCGTTGTCTATGACCTCTACGAGAGCGTGAAGTCAGGTCGTGAGGCTCAGCGTTCAATCGACTCCAATACTCAGCCCGACTATCGTGAGAAACTTGAGGAAGAACTCAAGGCTCTCCGCGAAAGCGAGATGTGGCGTGCCGGAGCGACTGTCCGTACTCTCCGTCCCGAGAACGCATAATCACAGGTCTCACAAAATGCTTCCAAAGCTATCCGGCGTTAGCAAGCATTAAGAGTGTGTCTCATAACAAAAGTTAAATCGAGGATCCCGGATTTTCTTTCTCGACAAGCTCGAAAGCGGCAAGCCGATGAGGAGGGGATTTCCCACTGCGGTAGAAGGAGTGTACTTTATGTACACGACTGAGACAAAGTGGGAAATACACCCAAAAGACGGGAGGCTAAGGTAACTTTTCAAGGACACAACTGACAAATTGAATTTAATATTAGAAAACGAAATAGTGTTAATTAACAAATGATCAGGCTGCACGACACACTCTAAATCAACCATTCATAGGGCGAATTGTCATGATTCAGACAGTTCGCTCTATTTTTTCGTCCATAATCGATTGTATTATAAAATTAATAACTAAATTTGACAAAATAAATTCAAAAACTTTTCAAACACCTCACTATTATGTCCAAAAACAAGAACACTGATGAGCCTGACCATGATCTTCCTCCGAACATCAAAGAGGTACTTAAGGATCCTGAGAGAGCCAAAACTCTAATCATGATTACGGCAATTGAACTCGGCATATCTCCTCTTGAATACTCTCTATTCAGTCAGCAATACAAAGCCTTCGGCACCAACAGCTTCAGTGAAGGAGCTGATGATGACATTTTCCCATTTGAAGTTCCGATTATGGAAGTGCATCCCATCCCGGAAGCCGACAAGAAAACTCTGCGGCTAAGGATCCAGCTCCGCGACATCAAGAAACCGCCGCTATGGCGCGAGGTGGAAATACCTGCCGACTATAACTTCCGGCAACTTCACGAGGTGATCCAAAGAATCTTCGGCTGGACCAATTCCCACCTGTGGCAGTTCGAGCGCAAGCCATACAATGAAATCTGCATTATTTCCGAAGACGACAACGCTGAATACGATCCAAGCGAGACTCCGGTGACAGGTTTCTTGAAAAACATAGGTGACAAATTCATCTATCTCTACGATTTTGGTGATGACTGGATTCATGACATCAAGGTGCTTGACGTGGAGGATAGGGTTATCCCCTACCCCACGCTCCTGAAATGGAAAGGCGACAATCCCATCGAGGACTGCGGAGGAGCTTGGGGCTATCAGGAGTTACGCGACGCATACGCCAACAAGGACAGCATGTCAAAAAAGGAGCAAAAGGAATTTCTTGACAACAGTTGGTTTGACACAATGGATGATTTCGCCCTGACAATGAACGACCAGAAGCTCAACCCTGATGAAGTAAACGAAGAACTCAAGAAACTTGGAGGAGGTAAATAAGCACCTTCCCACATAAATAACTGACGGGTGACCGGGCTGAAACGCAGCAATGCTCAGCCCGGTCACCCATCAGTTATTTCGTAAAATCCGTAGTTCAGTCGGTCTTGAGCCCCTTCTTGAGCCATGCCCCGGAGAACAATCGCCACAAGAAGATTGCACCACGGAAACAGAGCTCGACACACATGGCCAACCATACACCGGCCAGTCCCATAGTAGGAGCGAGGAGCGCGGCTATCGGCAGACGGACAAGCCAAATGCTTCCGAAATTCATCGAGGCGGGGAGTACGGTATCGCCGACCCCGATCATGACACCATAGCTCACGATGGCAGCGGCAAACATCGGCTCGGCAAACGCCTCAATCCTTAACGCCTCAACTCCCAAGAGCTGAATATCTGCCACCGGGGTCATCAATGCCATCACCCAAGGAGCGAAGATATACATCACGACACCCATCACCGTCATTGTGACCATGCCAAGCCCGACAGTGATATAACCGAAACGCTTGGCGAGGTCAAGCCGTTTCGCGCCGTAGCTCTGACCGACAAGTGTCGTGGCGGCATCGCCGATACCATAACCGGGCATATAACAGATACTTTCAGCCGTCACCGCAAACGAATTTGCCGCTATGGCCATGACACCGAGGGGAGCGACAATGACCGTGACAGCAATCTGCGCGCCACAGATGACGGCATGTTCCAACGTCATCGGTGCCGACACCCGCAACGCTTTCGACAAGACTCCGCGCGTGGGCCGGAACGAGCCGGGATGACCGACGAGACGGATTGACTTCTCCTTGAAGCAGAGATACCACATCATCGCTCCAGCCGTCACTATCTCGGCCGAAACCGTACCGAGTGCGGCTCCAAGGACACCCAGACCGGCTCCGGGCAATGTGACAGTCATTCCCGACAGTTCAACCTCATGAGCCGGAAAGATGAAGAAGAAATTGAAAATCACGTCAAGGACACACATCATCACGTTCAAACCGCCCGGTATTTTCATATTGCCCACACATCTCAACATCGCACCGCCGAGATAATTCATGGTCAGCAAAGGAAGCGCGAGGACAAACACGAGGAAATAGAGCGAGGCCTTGGCGCACACCGCGTCCGTCCCGCCAAGCCAATGGGGCAAAGGCCATGCAATGGCCACACCGACAAGGACAACCGCGAGACTGAAAAGCAGACATGCCACAATCGATTGCCTGAGCACACAGCGCGCACCCTCATGGTCATTCGCACCTATGCGATGTGCGACCTGCACGGAAAATCCGACCGTCACAGCCGAACATATACCCCAGAACAGCCACAAGCTCGTGGAGACGAGTCCAACGGAAGCTGAATCATCAGCTCCAAGACGGCCGACCATGGCAGCGTCAATGTATTGCATCATGATGCTTGACAACTGCGCCATCATCGCAGGCCATGACAATTGCGCAGTCAGCTTCAACTGTTGCACGAATCCTAACGGCGCACCCGAACGAATCAGAGATATATCAGCCATGAACGATATGTGTTGAGGCTCTATCGAGTCAGATTGTCGCAGACACGTTCGAGTCCTTCCTCAAGTGTGGTGCGCGGACATGCGATGTTGAAACGGATATAGCCGTCAGCACCATACATCACACCTGAGTTGACCCACACGTGAGCTTCCTCAAGCAGCCTCTTGACGAGCTTGTCAGACCCGATGCCGAGTGCCGACACATCAACCCAGGGGAGATATGTGGCCTCAAGGCGTGCGACCGGACATTGAGGCAGACGTTTGGCAAGATACTCGCGGAAGAAAACATAATTGTCATGCAGATAGCTCCGCAGTGCCTCAAGCCAGTCACTGCCCTCGGAAGTATAGGCCGCACGAAGCGCGACCACACCAAACGAATTGACATCGCAGACCTCATTGATGTTGACAGCACGGTCAATACGTGCATGATCCGACTCATCAGGTGCGACTATGTTGGCAATCTGAAGCCCGGCGATGTTGAAAGCCTTTGATGGCGATATGCAGACGATGGCTTTCGGATTGATTGTCCCGTAGGGCGTATATCGGTAGCCCGGCTGTGTGAGTTCGTTATGTATCTCATCGCTGACCACTTTCACCCCATTTCGGCTACAGATTTCATGGACTTTTTCAAGCTCCTCGCGTGTCCACACTCGCCCGGCGGGATTATGAGGGTTGCACAGGAGCATAAGGACATTCGAGGGGTCTGACGCAAGGCGTTCGAGCCCTTCAAAATCCATGTCATACGTAAATTCGCTTTCGGAAATCTCACGTCTGATCAACGGATTCTCCACAACGCGGCAGTCATTGTTGCGCACTGATGAAAAGAAGCAATTGTAGACCGGAGGCTGGATGATCACGCCCGATCCTGCCGGTGCAAGAGCCTTGACGATGGCTGAAAGCGCGGGGACTATGCCGGGAATGTAGATGACATCCCGACGGTTAAAATTGTAGAGATGACGCGAGCTGAACCAGTCGATGAGCGCATCATAATAGTTGTCGTCAACGTATGTGTAGCCAAACACACCATGATCCACACGGCGGTGCAGTGCCTCGATGATGCATGGAGCCGTCTGAAAATCCATGTCGGCGACCCAAAGTGGGATAACATCGCGGCGGGAATCCCACTTACACGAATCAGTGCCACGGCGCGGCACAATCTTATCAAAATTATAGTCAGTAGCCATTTTTATTTTAGAGTTATGGATTGAGATTTTTCATGATACCTCTTCTATCACGCAATCGGCCGGCGGGAGTATGTTCTTGTCCAGTATTGTCTCACCGATACCACGCGACTTGATGAAACCGGTGCGGGGATTCTTCACGCTGGTGATTCTCGAATTGATGACAGCTTTGAGCGACGAATCCTCAAACGCGAGGTCGGCATCCTCGGCCATCACGCAGTCCTCCATGACGAGGTTCTCGCAGTAACATAAGGGCTGAGTGCCGGAAATGCGACATCTCACGAGCTTCAGATTCTTTGAATGCCAGCCGAGATACTCACCTGTCAGCTCAGAGTCATAGACAGTGACGTTATCAGTGTTCCAGAAAGCATCCTTGGAGTCAATCACGGCATTGCGGATCACCACATTCGTGCAATACTGAAACGAATAGTTGCCCTGCTGGTGATAGTGGTCAATATCGATGTCGGATGAGTGCATGAAAAGATAGTCGGCATTACGGACCTCGACTTCACGCAGTTTCACCCCACGGCAATGCCACAGTGTTTCCTGTGCGTCAGGTATGCTAACTCCTTTCAGCGAGAGGTTTTCCATCTCGCGAAACATCTTCGGAGCCTCGACAAGCGTATCGGTCATGACGAGATTGCGTGAGTACCAGAGTGCGGCTCTTGCACCCGGAGTGAACACACAGTCACGCACATCGAAGCCGTCCACATGCCAGAAAGGATACTTACCCTCAAAACGGCATTTCTCAGCCACAATATCACTACAACATTTCAGTGCCGACTCACCGGCATGGAAAGTTACGTTGACAAGTTTGAGACCGTGCGACGCAAAAAGCGGACGCTCACCGCCAAACTCCTCATCTATAAGCACTTTCATTATTCCGATAATATTATGACGATTATACTGATAAATCTTTCTGCAAATTTAGTGAAAATCCATGGAGAAATATCCCCGCGAATTGCCATCAACATGAATTTTGGTAGAATATTCCGTGAAATTGGTCTTCCGGAGAGAATCACTACGAAATTCCCGCACGGACATTCAGACATGTCTACCAATGGAATACGGCTATTACATTTATAATGAAATATTTCATTATTTTAAATTTTGAAGTCAGAAGGATAATTGCGACCTTTGCGAACGGTTTCGCCATGACGCGGCGCAATCAATTGACACCGACGAGAGTCGGGGGCATTGTCGTTGACAATCAATCAAAATCTTTAATTATAAACCATGAAACCTGTTAAGAAATGGTAACTGCTATCGTCACATTTTTTATTCTCGGTTATCTGTGCATAGCTCTTGAGAGCTTGCTCAAGATCAACAAAGCAGTCCCCGCACTCCTGATGTGCGTGGTGTGCTGGACTATTTATGCATGCGGCTACGCGCCGGAACATGGCATCGACACCTCCGAACAAGTGCTTGAACATCTCGGCGACACCTGCGAGATTCTTTTCTTCCTGATGGGTGCAATGACAATTGTTGAAATCGTTGATGCAAACGGAGGATTCTTCTTCGTCAAAAACGCGCTTGCCACCACAAGCAAACGCAAACTGCTCTGGCGCATCACCTTCATGGCATTCGTGCTCTCAGCCATCCTCGACAACCTCACCACCTCCATCGTCATGGTCATGGTGCTCCGCAAACTTGTCGATGACCATAACGACCGCATGATCTACGGCGGCATGATCATCATCGCAGCCAATGCCGGCGGCGCGTTCTCACCGATTGGCGACGTTACCACCATCATGCTCTGGATCAGAGGCATGATTACGACCGGCGGTGTCATCACCGAACTTTTCATCCCCTCGCTTACCGCAGTAATCGTGTCGGGCCTTGCCGCTCAATGCTATCTCAAAGGCTCGCTCCCTGCCATTAACCACACTAAGGAGGCTCTCCCCCAGGGGCAGACAAACGGTGACCGCACCCTCATCCTCTGCATCGGTGTCGGCGGTCTCATCTTCGTCCCCATCTTCAGAATGTTGACCGGTCTCGCACCGTTCATGGGCATTCTTCTTGCTCTCGGCATCCTTTGGCTCGTCAGCGAATACCGCTGCAATCGCAATGCACTCCTCTGCGAGACCTCAAACCTCAAGGTGACAGCACTGCTCTCACGCATCGACATGGCCACAATACTTTTCTTCCTCGGTATCCTCATGGCAGTGGCCACACTTCAGGAAACAGGTGTCCTCAACTCATTCGGCATTTGGCTTAACGAGGCATCTCACGGCAACCACTATCTTGTGACAGGCGTCATCGGTGTCGTTTCAAGTATCGTTGACAATGTGCCTCTCGTGGCAGGATGTATGGACATGTATGCAATCGCGCCTTCGGGTGATTTCGGTGTTGACGGTCTGTTCTGGCAGCTTCTCGCCTACTGTGCCGGTGTCGGAGGCTCAATGCTCATCATCGGCTCGGCAGCCGGTGTCGTTGTCATGGGTCTTGAAAAAATCAGCTTCGGTTGGTATCTCAAAAAATTCACTTGGATCGCATTCATCGGCTATCTCAGCGGTATCGGAATCTATGCCCTCGAAAACCTGATTTTCAAATAAACACAGCTTGCGGGCGGCACTCATCGCACCGTATTCGCCACACCACAAACCGCAGCCGGGCTTTCTGACAGTCCGACTGCGGTTTGCATTTTGCATAATCCCCGAGTTTTGCTATCTTTGCCATCAGGCAAACATGCCAAAAATGATTACCCAATCCCTCCCCACACACAATGAACAATGAGTTTCTAAAACAGAAAGGCGACTACCGGCAGTTGCGGTGCTTTCAGTTGTCCGAACACCTCTATGACATCACGTTTGTGTTCTGCAACCGCTTCCTCTCTCCGGACGACCGGACCAAAGACCAAATGATCCAGGCAGCCCGCAGCCTCAAGCAGAACATAGCCGAGGGGAGCTGTGCGGCAACCATGTCAACACAATCGGAAATGTTTCTTACAAACGTCGGCAAGAGCAGTCAGCAAGAGCTTCTGCTTAATTATGAGGACTACATTATAACCCGAGGGCTGTGCAAGTGGCAGCTTGGCGATCCGCGCCTCGAAAATGTGCGCAAGGCATTGCGTCAGAAAATGTCACGCGAGTTCATGATAGCCAAAGCGAAAGCGTGGAACGACGAGACAATTGCCAATGTGGCAATTACATTGGTGCACCAGTGCGACAGGATGTTGACCGGGCTGCTGGAATACCAGAAACAACAATTTCTGAAAAATGGTGGCATCAAAGAGCAAATGACCCGCGCCAGACTGAACGCGCGGAAAGGCTGAACAGCCTTTCCGCCCCCATTTCAGAGTCCTCCGAGGACTCAGAGTTCTCAGAGATCTCAGAGGACTCTGAGGACTCTGAACTCTCTGATATCTCTGAGAAGACCGCCGCCCTTTTGCCTGAACAGGCAAAAGGGCGGCGGCTTGTTCTGAGAGGGAGTAGACTACCCTATCTTAATTCCTGAGAATCCCATGAAGGCCATGGCGAGGAGGCCGGCGCAGATCATTGCGATAGGCACACCGCGCATTGCTTTGGGGACAGATGTCCATGCAAGCTGCTCACGGATACCGGCGAATATGGCGATGGCCATTGTGAAGCCGACTGCGGTGGCAAATGCGTAGACAATGCTCTCACCGAGATTCATATTCTTCTGCACAACCGTGATGGCTACACCAAGCACCGCACAGTTGGTGGTGATGAGCGGGAGGAAGACACCGAGCGCGCTGTAAAGCACCGGGGCAATCTTCTTGAGGATGATCTCAAGCATCTGCACGAGGGCTGCGATGACGAGAATAAATACAATCGTCTGCATGAAGCCCAAGCCGAAGGGGGTGAGGATAAGATCCTGGAGCAACCATGTGATGGTTGTCGCAAGTATCATCACAAATGTCACGGCTGCTCCCATACCGACTGCACTCGACAGCTTGCGGGATACTCCTATGAACGGGCATATACCAAGGAACTGGGCAAAGACGATGTTATTGACAAAGATTGCCGTTATGATGATGGAAATATATTCAAGCATAACCTTTATTCTAAAGTTTTAAGTATAAAGTGTTAAGTATAAAGTATTAAGTATATACCGTCAGATTGACTTGGCGCGGAGTTTGGTGAAAAGTGCTATGAGCAGACCGAGGGCGATGAACGCTCCGGGAGCAAGCACAAACACGAGCGATCCGAATGACTCGGGATAGATGGTGACATCAAAAATCTTACCCGTTCCGAGAAATTCGCGGACTGCGCCAAGTAACGTGAGCGCGATGGTGAAGCCGAGTCCGATACCGATACCGTCAAAACAACTGTCAATCATACCGTGGCGTGAAGCGAAGGCCTCAGCACGACCGAGGACTATACAGTTTACGACGATAAGGGGAATGAAGATACCGAGAGTGGCGTAGAGCGACGGGACGTAGGCTTCCATGACAAGCTGGAGTACCGACACGAAGGCCGCGATGACCACAATATAGGCAGGGATACGCACCTTGGAAGGCACGAAGTTCTTGATCAATGAAATCACCACATTGGAGCAGATGAGCACAGCCATTGTGGCAAGTCCCATACTCATGCCATTGAGGGCACTACCGGTAGTGCCGAGGGTGGGACACATACCCAACATCAGGACAAACGTCGGGTTTTCGGCAATGATACCGTTGGTCAGTATTCTTAATTTATCATTCATGGCTTAGTAGGGATTATTGAGCGGCAAATTGTTGAGATGCCTGAACGGCAAGATTGAGTGCACGGAGGAAGGCACGCGATGAAATTGTTGCGGCGGTGATTGCATCCACATCGCCTCCATCCTTGCTGACAGTCAGATTGGCTGTCGCGGGATTGAGACCGATGATGCTGTGGGCGGGATCACAGAACCATTCGCCCATCTTCGATCCGAGACCGGGAGTCTCGGCGTGCTGCATCACGGCATAGCCGGTGATGTCGCCTGCGGTGTTGAAACCATACATCACGGTGATGAGTCCGGAGAAGCCGTTGGTGTCATGGCTTTCGACAGCCACGCCGACAAGCTCACCGTCCTGACGTGCGGGGAACACGGTGACAGTCTCGCCGTCAATCGTAACCTCGGCAGCCTCATCGGCAGGATTGTTGTTGAATTGGAGACCGGGAAGCACCTCGCCGATGGCATCTTTCTGCTTCTGAGCCTTTGCTATCTCAATGGGTTCCTTGGTGGCGGTGTAGACACCGGCAAGCGCAGCGGCAGCCACGACGGTGATCACGCCAAGCGAGAGCACCATGTTTACGAGTGTTGATTTCATGCGGCTACCCTCCCTTCTCCAAATTTACGGGGTTTGACATAACGGTTGATGAGCGGGGTGAGACCGTTCATGATAAGGATTGCAAACGAAACGCCCTCGGGATATGCACCCCACTGACGGATGATGACGGTGATGATACCGATCATGACACCATAGATGATCATACCCTTGTGACTCATAGGCGATGTGACGTAGTCAGTGGCCATGAAGATGGAGCCGAGGAGGAGACCGCCTGTGAGGAGCTGGACTCCGACATTAGCTCCAATGCAGAGCGAGAACACGGCCACAGTGCCGAGAATCGCAACCGGAATGTGCCATGTGATGACGCGGGCGCATAGCAGATAGATGAAACCGATGAGAAGCGCGATAGCTCCAATCTCACCCATCGAACCGCCCGTGAAACCGAGAAGCTGATTGACGAGGTCAACATCGCCGCCGCTGATCTGCGCGAGCTTGAGCTGACCGAGAGTGGTCGCACCGGTTGTGGCGTCGAGATAGTTGAGGCGATTCTCAAGAGGGAGCGGCCAAGTGGTCATCTGCACCGGGAATGAGAGGAGCAGGAACACACGACCGACAAGCGCGGGGTTGAAGATGTTGCAACCGAGCCCTCCGAAAGTCATTTTGCCGATACCGATAGCGATGACGCAACCGATGAGCACTGTCCAGATAGGAAGATTGGACGGAAGGTTGAGCGCGAGGAGCAATCCGGTCAACACAGCCGACATGTTGCCGATTGAGGGACGCTCTCCGAGCATGAAACGCGAGATAAGATATTCTACGGCAACACAGCCCACTATTGAAGTGACTATTACGATTGCCGCGCCGATGCCGAAGCAATAGAGCGCGAGAGCTACTGCCGGAAGAAGCGCGATGATGACGTGGGTCATCAACTTCTTCACCGTCACAGAGGTCTGCGCATGTGGCGAAGGTGAAATGGTGATAAGCTGGCTCATTACTAAGTTTTGAAATTGGTATTAGTCGGTGCAAAATTAAGAAAAAAGTTTTAAAAAAAGTGGAATAAACCTTCCATAATTCGCTTCACTGACAATTTTTCCTTGCAATCCGTCCGCTACACGTCATTTTTCTGTCCTGAGATTGTCAACCATGTGCAGAATGTCGGCCTTTATATTGGCTATCGGACCCGAAAGATCGACGGTCGAATCGGAAGCTGCGGCAAAGTGCATATTACCCGCTACATACATCGTCAGACTGTCCGTTGCCATCCATTGGATCTGCTCCTTGCCGGCAGGATGCACAAAAACCCAGCGTTTGATGTCCGAGCCGGGCAGCGATTCGTCTATCTCGCAGATAGTGTCTGCCCGCATTTCCATGATGGTGAGATAACGCGCCATGGCCGGAAGCAGGCGTGCGGAGTCAACCATCGTCACAGCGATCGCGCCCTCGGCACCATATTCGGGATAGTTCAGATTATAGAAAGCATATTCATCATGGCGGCTCACAAGCCGACAATCAGCCTTAGCATTAACCTCGACATTCATGGGCAGTGAGTCGAGAGTCACATATTCGGGCGGATAGAGATCGCCCGGGACGATGGTCTTTTGCTGCACACCCGAACATGCAGCGAGCAAAAGTATTGATATTGATACAGATAAGATATTTTTCATTTTTGCAATATTACATTCATCTTTATAATATTATAATTGATAAAGAGAGTGACATCTCCACAAAGACATCACTCTCCTTATATTTGAGATAAAGCCGTCCTCTTATCGAATCACGACTTTACCCGTGATTTTTACTTACCGTAGCCAAGAGCGTGGAATGCAGCAGGCATACCTGAAGTCTTTGTCCACTCTTCCTTCGGAGCAAGCTTCCAACGGTAGTCACCAATGTTCTTCTGATAGATCTCATGCTCGGTAACCTTCGATGAAGCGTCATAGTAGAGATCGAGGACATTACGACGGTGCTTCATGGTGTTGGCAGCCTTGTCGGCACTCTGAGGAGTCGGGTTGACCTTGGGCATAAGCTCAGTCGGAAGCAGAGGATAAGAACCTACACGTACAATGAGGTCATTGTCAGGGTGCATTGCCGATCCGGGCTCACCACCGTTAAACGAATAGTCCTTGAATTTCCCGACAGTGTTGGACGACGAAGATAGACCCATTGATGTGAACACCTTGTCATCTTCCTGACGTGTCGGATCCCAGCTCATACCATAGTTATCGTGAACCTCGAAGAAAATTTCGGTGGGAGTACCGTTCACCTGACGGAAGTCGGCGATAGCGAAGTTGGTTGTGCGTTCGTCAGACGGATCCTTAGCCACGACAAAGAGGTTGTTGGTGATCTTATACTGCGAGCCGGTCGGGATGTAGCGCATACCGAAGATGGCCGATGCAGTCACAGTGTTGAAGTTGATGATGGTGTTGTGGTCAAACTCGATGTTCCACTTCACGCTTGAAGGCCAGGGGAGACTCTTGTTGTTGTCGTTGAAGAACGAGTTGTTCGGGCAATCACAGATGGTATTGTTGCGGACAACACAGTGGTTGAACACGTTTGACGTACCTGTTGCGGGATTACCGTCGGATGCAATCCAGCAATAGCCCTGTGCCTTGTTGTTGTAGTTCATACAGTTCCAGAACACATTGTTCTCGATGAGGATATTCTGGAATGCCTTACGCTTGGAGCCCTGCACGCGGAGGAAGCCACGGATAAAGCCCTGGAATGTACAGTTTTTGATCTGAAGTGAGGTGAATGTCACCGCAAGACCACTCGAATACATGTTGGCGAAGTAGTTACCGCAGGCATTACCGATACCGGCCTCCTGGTCGTTATAGTTCTGAGCGAGAGGAACGCGAAAATCAATGTTCTCGAAGACCACATTGTCGACGAAGATAGGAGCATCAGCCTCGCCTGCACCCTTGGCTTTACCGAAGATCCAGTTGCAAGTGCGGGGACTCTGATGGTTGGCGTCAGAGTAGTCGATACCGCTCATGTAGACAGTGGCGCGCTTGCCGGCTGCTGCATCCTCCTCACGTGTGCGGAGGGTGAAGCCCTTCATGATTTCGGTGTTGGTGTAGAGGTAATATGCCTTTCCACCTTCGAGCTCAAAGATTGTATTCTCGGCGAGATCGATGTCCGACATATAGTTGCGGATGATGGTGTCGATACGTGAGCACTTGTACTCATGTGCGCCGAGGATGGTATCGTTCATCACGTTTGACTCAAGCCACTCGATGAGGATAGGTTCACCGGGCTGACCGCTCGTACGGGGTGAAATGGTGTTGTAGACAGCGTCAACATAGACAGGTTTGCCCTTTTCGTCAACGATAGGAGGATTCTTGCTGTTGTATGCATTGATCACATACGCAGAGTTGGGTGAAAGACCGGTAATGTCAACAAAACCATTCTCGATTTCCTTGTCGGTAAGAACGTGGACATAACGCTTGAAACCTTCATTCCACTGGAAGTTGGGGTCTTCAAGCTTCGAGTCGGGGTTGGATGCAGAAATCATGACGTGAATCTGGTCAAAGCAGAACTTACCATCTTCGATAGCGAAGTGATCTGTCCAAAGAGCCTCGTTGCCGAGACCTGCAGTAGCCACATTCGCGTCGAAAGTGATGCGCATTGTTGTCTCGGTCTTGTCAGAGAAGCTGAGAAGGTCAGGCACATCATAACGACTCTCAGTTGTCATGCGCAGGTAGTTGGCCCAGTCAGATGTGCTGCCGTGACCGAACCACTTCGAGTGATACGGGCTATCCATATCAATTGATCCGTCAGGACGAAGTGCTTTCTTCGAGAGTGTACGGATTGAGAAAAAGTAGTCCTGAGAATAGTCGAGATGTTCGAGCTTCATCTCAAGCTGATCCGGCTCCATGATGGTATCAAGATAGAGATATGTGTCACTGAGCCAGTTTTCGGGACTTCCGAGGACAGACTGTGCGGTGCAGACACGGATTTGATATCCGGCACAACCCTCGACACTTGACCATGAAAGCCAGATGGAGTTCTTCTCCTCGGTGATGACATGCGATGAGTGAGCATCGTCCGACATACCGGTATTGTTATCCGTAAGGAAAAGCGACATGTGCTCACGGCCTTCGACATCATCAGGATCGCTGAAGGTGACGTTGTCCGTATCATCGTTACAGGACACGAACGCCAGCGATGACAATGCAATTAAGCTATAAATGATTTTTTTCATTGGTTCAGATGGTTAAAGAGAGGTTTGATTAATTACCGTAGCCATAATAGTTGACATAAGCACCGGCACCGTCGCGGATAGCTGTGCGCGGATAAGGAAGGATGTAGCGCACGACGGGGAAAGTTGCAGGTGTGGATGTGAACATCTTGTATGTACCGTTGTCGTTGATGAAGTCTTCTTCTGACTCACGGTCACGATAGATGTAGCCCAGGAGTGAGTAGCAGACCTCATTGCCGATTGTTCCGTCGTCTGTACGATGCTTGGTGTACATTTCAGCATTTTCGGTATACTTGGTTCTGTCGACATCGTTGATGTTGTACGGCTCCCAAAGGCGGTACACCTCGATATACTTCAGTGTAGTGTTGGGGAACACTTCAGCCACCTTAGCCTTGAGGCTTACATCCTCAATAGCCTCGATGTTGTCAAGCGTACGATAATAGGGAGTGAGCATGACGCTGTTGTCCCAGAACTCTGCGGGCAGACCGTCGTGAAGTGCCAGTTCCTCAGAATAGTTCGGAGCCGTGAGACGGTTGTCGGCAACAGATGCATGGCGGAGGAAAGTATAGTAGAGCTCCTGACCATAGATATTGTTGCGGACGAGGTCACGCCAACGCATGTTCTCACCTGCGAACTCGTAGAAACGCTCCTTGAGCACTGCTTTAAGGAATGACTCTTTGTCGGAGGCAGCGGCTACGTAAGCATCAACCTTCTCGGCATACTTCTCTGATGAGCGGAATGCACGTGCGCGGACAGTTCTGAGAGCTTCCTGAGCTTCTGCCGTAGGGCCATTATTGATTTCATTGGCAGCCTCGGCATACATCAGGAGGACATCAGTGTAACGCATGTAGGGATAGTTGATACCGGTGCTTCCGGCTGAGGTATTGCCGAGAGTCACCTTTGACCAGAGCTTTGACCACTTGTTGTTGTAGAGATTATACACATTGTTCTCAAACGAGGGTTTGCCGTCATAGGTGTAGTTCCAGAGACCGAACAGATAGTCGCGACGCTGATCCTCGGGATCAAACAGATAAGGAGCGAGCGAGTGGAGTTTGGCCGAGCCATTTGTAGCACCCCAGGCGAAATCAGTCTTTGAATCAGTGGTGTTGAACTTCAGACCATGATAGTAACCGACATTACCCGAATTGTCCTTGGCGAAAGGAATCTCGAAGATGGGGTCATCAGAGTTGTTGACAACATAGTTGCACTCGTCGATGAACACCTGCGGGTAGGACTTGCTGAGGCTGTGTGTGCCGGATTTGATCACCTTGTCGGCTGCCTCCATTGCGGTACGGTAGTAGTCAAGGTAGTTGGTCGGACGCTCCATCTTGCCATAGCTCTTTGTATCCTGCTTGTCAGGCATCAGAGTGTAGCCGCCTGCGGTGAGAGCCAAACGTGCGATGAGTGAATAAGCGAGCTCCTGACCGATACGCTCTACGCCATCAGAAATATTGGCTGTAGATTTCATCTTGGGCGCGATGGTCTGAAGATCGGAGATCATATCGTCGAGAATCTGATGACGGTCAGTGACGGGGAACACTTTTCCGGTCTCGTTGGTCGGACGGCGGCTGTAAGGGATGTCTCCGAAGTACCATACCATCTCATGATACATGATGGCACGGATACAAAGGGCCTCACCATACATCTGAATGACATCAGGATCCTCATTCTTGTAGAATTTGGAATTCTCGACACCTTTAAGGAAGAGATTACAAAGCTCAATGGTGTTATATCCGGTGGACCAAAGGCTTGAGGCGTCAGAGCTTTCGTCTGTCACATCAAAGCGGCGACTGTTGTTGGTTCCCTTTGTCTGCCCTGAGTTGGAAGCGAAGTCAATATCGCTGTTAAGACAGAGATTCGTAAGGAGCAGACCACCGAAAGGATCTTTGAATGAAGCATACAGACCATTAAGGCCGATGTTCATGTCGTAGGTCGAGGAGTAGACATAGTCGTAGTCGAACACCGATGGTGAATCCACATCAAGATAGTCGGAGCATGACGCGAGACCAGCTACAGCAAGACCTGCAAATAATATGTTGCGTAGTTTCATTGTAAGTTTGCTGATTTAAGATTTAGAATGTTACGTTTACACCGATAACGTAGCCGCGTGAACGGGGATAACGGTTGTAGTCGAACGAAGGAGTGAGACCACTCATCACGTCAACCTCGGGGTCGAAACCTGAATAGTTTGTGATGGTGAAAAGGTTGCTGACAGAACCGTAGAGACGGAAGCGCGACATGCCGAGCTTGCTGATGAGATTCTTCGGGAAGGTATAGCCGAGGGTGATGTCGGTACAACGAAGGAATGAACCATCCTCAACGAAGTAGTCGAGCGGCAGTGTGGTCACGAAGTCACCGGGATTCCACATAGTGGCGCCGGCATTGTAGTCGAGATAGTCCTGTACAGAGATGTTATACGTGTTGGCATAGAGGTTCTCCGAGTTGTTGCGCATGGTATAACGCCAGCGGGTGTCAGAGAAGTTGGCGAGGACGTTGTTCCAGACATCGTTTTTCTTGGCACATGATGAGAGAGCCTGTGCAGTACCGTTGTAGACGTCGAAGTCGAGGAAGTAGGTGAAGTTGGCGGTAAGGTCGAAGTTCTTCCACTGACCGTTGATTGAGAAACCACCCTGGAACTTCGGAGTAGTGTTACCGATGACTCGCTGGTCGGCAGTAGTGATCACACCGTCATTGTCAAGGTCTTTGAATTTTACCTTGCCGGGCATTGTTGCGCTACCTACGTATGAGTCGCCCATCACACCACCGAGAGTCGAGCTCATCTCAACAGTCTTGCCATGACCTTCGAGCGGCATGTGGAGTTCGTCGCTGCCGTCGCGTGCCTCAGCCTTGTTGTTGTTGCGCGGATTGAAGAAGAATTCGTCCGGAGTGTAGAGACCGTCGTAAACGAAGCCATACATGAGACCGATCTCGCTGCCTACGCGGAGACGATACATATCGTAGCCCTTGATGTAGCGGGGAGCTTCCATGCCCATCTCGTTCTCAGTACCGTTAAGCTTGTCAACCTTCATCTTGTTTGCACCGAGGGTGAAAGTGGCTGAAAGGTTGTAGTCACGGCCACGAAGGATCTCGGCGTTGATGGTGAACTCATAACCCTTGTTGGTAATCTGGCCGATGTTCTGCCACTGATACTTGTAACCGGTGTTGGTGAGCATGGTAACACGGTGGAGAAGATCGGAAGTGGTGTTCCAATAGAATTCAGGAGTAATGGTCAAGCGGTTATCGAACAAAGAGATATCAGCCGCGAGGTTGCGGGTAAGGGTTGATTCCCACTTGATGTCGGGGTTCGGGAGATAGTCAGAAATGGTGTAGTAAAGTTCACCGTCAACGGTTGATTCGCCGAAGCCGGGACCACCGGACGAAGCCATGCCGTAGATGTCGTTCCACATGTCGGCTTTGGTAAGGTTCTTACCTGACTTACCGATAGCGGCACGGATCTTGAGGTTGTTGATGGCTACGATGTCCTTCATGAACTCTTCCTCGCTGAGCACCCAACCTGCAGACACTGAAGGGAAGAAGCCCCAACGGTTGTCCTTAGCGTAGAATGAAGTACCGTCGGCACGGGCAGTAAGAGAGATGAGATACTTATGGTCAAAATTGTAGTTGAGCTGACCGAAGTATGACTGGAGACGCTGCGGTGTGGACTTGCTTGATGTAGCACTCGAGTTCTCACCCATTCCCATCATTGAGAGAGCCTTGTCGGCTGTGATGTCGTGGGGGAAGTAGCGGTTCTGCATCACCGTCTTTGAAGTCTGGCTGTGCTGGATTTCATAACCGAGGAGCGCGTAGAAATTATGTTTTTCCTTGAGAGTGAAGTCATAGCTTGCTGTGGTTGTCCAGATGTACTTGTCGCGCTGCTCCTTGTCGATTGACGCGAAGGGAAGGTTGCGATTGCTCTTGGCCTTGGATGTACCTACGGCATAGAACGCATCAGTCTGCTTGAACAGGATACTGTAAGCACCCTCAGTGCGGAGAGTGAGACCGCTGATGGGTTTCCACTCAAGTGAAGCCTGGTTGGTGAAGTCGTAAGAGTGCTTCTTATAGAGGTTACGCTCAATGTCACTCACCGGGTTCTTGTAGGAGAACTCAGCCTCGTCGTCAGCATCGAATACACCTTCCTGCCAGCCACCGAACTCGCGGAGACCGTTGGTCGGACGATAGAGGAGCACGTCGATGATACCGCCGGTGCCCACATGCTCACCACCCTCACCCATGTCGCGACGATAGGTCATCTTGGGGTTGAATGTGAACGTAAGGTTCTTGCCGAGCTTGGTGTTGAGTTTGGTGTTGATGTTTGTACGGCGCACGCCGGTATTCATGATGATACCCTTGTCCTCACTCTGAGTGAAAGAGATGTTGTAGCGGGTATTGTCGTTACCGCCACCGATGGTCACGTTGGCCGTGTAGCTCATCGGGGTGTTGCCCATAACCTCGTCCTGCCAATCGTGGGTAGGCATGCTTTGATACATGCTGAGGTCGTAGGGGTGACCGAAATTGAAACGGAATTTTTTGGCTTCGCTCGAACGTGTCGATGTACCGATGATGCGGTCATACTGATAGTCAACGAAGTTGTAGCTGTCCATGAGGTCGAGCTGCTTGGTGATATGGCTGAAGGTAAGAGAGCCATTGAATGTCACCTGAGTTTTACCGGCCTGAGCAGACTTCGTGGTCACGACAACGACACCGTTACCACCCTTCGCACCATAGATAGCGGTGAGTGATGCGTCCTTGAGGATGTCGATTGACTGAATGTCGCTCGGTGGTATATCATTGATGTTGTCCTGCTGGAAACCGTCAACGATGAACAGCGGGTTTGAGTCAGAACCTTCGCCTGACGCAACAGAGGCTGTACCACGGATACGGATGTTGACATCAGCACCCGGCTGACCGTCGACTGACGACACTTGCACACCTGCAACCTTACCCTGGAGGGCAACGGCAGCAGAAGTCACGGGGACAGCAGCGAGTTTCGCGCCGGAGACAGAGCCGACAGAACCGGTCAAATCGCGGCGGGCACGAGTGCCACCGTAACCGACCACAACGACTTCGTCAAGTGACTCGGAATCTTCAACGAGCTGGACCTTAACGTGGGTCTGTCCGTCAACTGCAATTTTTTCTGTCTTATAGCCGATGTATGACACCACGAGAGTGGCATTCTTGGCTACATTCTTGAGGGTAAAGTTACCGTCAATGTCAGTCACCACGACATTCTTGGTGCCATCAACCTGGACGGTAGCTCCAATCATCGGTTCATCGGTGCCATCAACCACCGTACCGGTAACAGTGATATTCTGTGCGTTGGCTGTGAAGCCGGTTAAAAGCACCAACAGGAATAACATAGCTTTCCAATGTGTTGCAGAGGAAAGTTGTCGCAGCCATTTGCCGCGACCTGTGATTAAGTCTTTCATGTTGTGATTTAGTTAATAATTAAGATTACTCTCATGTAATGTAAATGATTGATTAATATTGGTTTATTTTAATTTGTTTGTGATGTTTTCTGTATGTGACGAATGATGTCGGTTCAAGGCCAACTTTCAGGCATGTGAATTTTAAGGTTAAGAATCGGATACAAAAATTCTATGTCCGTAAAGTCGAAAATTTCTGCAAAATTAACTAATCAGATGAATTGTACAAAAATTTTTGGATAAAATTTCATTTTTTAACTTTTCGGCTAAATGAGAGTGATTCAAACGATTATCGGAACGGTGAGATGGCGATTTGAATTATCCGTACAATTGGCGGAGCTGTCAAAATGTCGGGTCCGCAACAGTCAATTTGTAATGACAGGCCACGCATCCGAGAAATCGGAATTTCTATAAAGTCAAGTCATAAGCGATGGAAACATAACTCCGGTGATGACGGCTTATTGTATGTCGTGCGCCAATCTTTTTGTAAATCGACAAATTTAACATCTTCACGGATGATTACAATATCTAACAAAAACTATGTTAACATTAGATAATAAATGTCCGCCAAGTTGGCAGTTTGGGAGCGAATTGTTAATTTTGTGGTCAGAGGTGACGCTTGTCGCTCCACGTGCGACTGCCGCGCAGTCCTCCCCAGTATTTGTCAATATCACACTAACAATCACACTGAACCAACAACCATGAAGAAATTCGCTACCGTCGCTGTGGCTCTCTGCATCGGTCTCGCGGGATTCGCCCAGGAGACTGCCAAGAAGGAATGTTGCAAGGAAGCCGCGGCAAAAGAATGCTGCAAGAAAGCTGCGGCAAAAGAATGCTGCAAGGCAAAGAAACAGTGCTCCGCAAAGAGCCTCGACGCAAAAGAGGCATGGGCAACTCTCTATCCGCAGATCGAGAAGTCGATCAACGCCCCGAAGTTCCGCGACAAGGACTACAAACTTTTTGACTACGGAAAGAAATCAAAGACCGAGGGCTTCCTCTACACCGAACTGATCAACAAAGTCATCGAGACTTGCTCGAACGAGGGCGGCGGCAGAGTCATCATCCCCAAGGGAACATGGCTCACCGGTCCCATCACTCTCCGCAGCAACGTCAATCTCCATCTTGAGGAGGGAGCCACGCTGCTGTTCTCCGACGATCCGTCGCAATATCCCATCGTGAAGACCCGCTGGGAGGGCATGGACTGCTACAACTACCAGCCCATGATCTACGCCTATCAGCAGGAGAACATCGCCGTGACCGGCAAAGGCACTGTCGATGGCGGAGCGTCAAACGACAATTGGTGGCAGATGAGCGGCAAGCGCGGCTATGTCGAAGGTCCGATCACTCAGAAGATCGGTCGCCCGCTGCTCCAGGAATGGAACGAGAACGGTGTGCCGGTCGAGAAGCGCATCCTCGGCGACGGCTACGGTATGCGCCCGCAGCTCGTCAACCCCGTCGAGTGCAAGAACGTGCTGATCGAGGATGTGACCCTGCTCCGCTCGGCTTTCTGGGTGATCCATCCCCTGCTCTGCGAGAACGTGACCGTGAAGGGTGTCCACATTCAGAATGACGGCCCTAACGGCGACGGATGCGACCCGGAGTCATGCAAGAACGTGCTGATTGAGGGCTGCTACTTCGACACCGGCGACGACTGCATCGCAATCAAGAGCGGACGCAACCGCGACGGTCGCGAGCAGGGCATCCCCTCGGAGAACATCATTGTCCGCAACTGCCAGATGAAGAACGGTCATGGCGGCATTGTGGTCGGCAGTGAAATCTCGGGCGGCTTCAAGAACCTCTTTCTTGAGGACTGCGTCATGGACAGCCCCGAGCTTGACCGCGTGGTGCGCATCAAGACCAATGCCTGCCGTGGCGGCGTGATCGAGGACATCTACGTGCGCAACGTCGAGGTGGGTCAGTGCAAGGAATCCGTGCTCAAGATCAATCTCGTCTATGAACCCAACGAGGACTGCGACCGCAGCTTCCCGCCGACGGTCAAGAATGTGTGGCTCGACAACATCACTTGCAAGAAAAGCAAGTATGGCGTGATGATCGAGGGTTTCAAGGAGATTTGCAACATCGACAACATCAACGTTGACAACTGCCACTTCGACGGTGTGACATCCGACGGCAACTCCATCACCGGTCTCACCAAGAATGTGAACTTCAACAATCTCTACATCAACGGCAAGCTCGTCAAATGACGTGACAGCCGGAGGGTTGACTGCCCGACGCGCACCGCATCTGACGGACATGCCCACAACGGATACAGCCATGGGAGGACGGAACAAAAATCCATCCTCCCATGGCTTTCTCTGTCATGCAGCACGCGAGATGCGTCATAATGACGGCTTAAAAAATGAATATATGTGTCGGTAACTACTCAGCTATCGGCATAGCAGCCCCATGTGCATAGCGAGGCGATTGGC
>JAMPHF010000002.1:604117-673552 GCA_023663525.1 Bacteroides sp. | reverse complement strand
CGTGGACGAGATAGGGTGTAATTTACATGTCTATGCCGATAGCTGAGTAGTTACATGTGTCGGCAGAATCGTTAATTATTTTAAAAGTTTGTTGCATTATGACAGAAAATCATTAACTTTGGGAGAAATTTTATACACTTAAATCTATAACTTTCAAAAACTTACCCTAAACGGCTAATTTACTAACAATTAGTAGCTGTCATGGCGCATACGGCACAAGGCTGCCGGCCGTTGAGGACACAGTGAAAATTTTTAATCGTTATGAATCTAAGCAAGCGTATCACTCTCTTATCAATCGCGGCGGCTGCCGCCTTCGGAGCGTGGGCCGACGGAAAGCCCTACACCTCGCAGGTATGGTCACCTGATCTTGGGAACGGACAGTACAAAAATCCCGTGATCAATGCTGACTACTCCGACCCGGATGTAGTGCGTGTCGGTGATGACTATTACATGACTGCATCGAGCTTCTGCGACATACCCGGTCTGCCGATCCTCCACTCCAAAGACCTCGTCAACTGGACGATCATCGGTCACGCCATCCCCGAAATGCCATCCTACGCCCAATCCGCTCCCGACCCGAGCCACGGCAATGCCGTCTGGGCGCCGGCGATACGCTATCATAACGGTGAATTCTACATCTACTACGGTGATCCCGACCTCGGAATCTTCATGACAAAGGCCAAGAATCCCGCCGGGCCGTGGGAGCCGCTCGTGCATGTCCACAAGGCAAAAGGAATCATCGACACCTGCCCGTTCTGGGACGAGGACGGCAAAGCCTACATAGCCCACGGATATGCAGGAAGCCGCGCGGGTGTGAAAAGCATACTCGGAATGCTCGAAATGACCCCCGACGGAAAATCGACCATCGGTCAGGACCGCATGATTTATGACGGTCACATCGAGAACGAGACCATCGAGGGCGCAAAAATGTATAAGGTGGGCGACTGGTACTACATCTTCTCGCCCGCAGGTGGCGTGGCCACCGGATGGCAGGAAGTGCTTCGCTCGAAAAGCCCTTGGGGACCCTATGAGGTGCGCAATGTCATGGATCAAGGCACAACCAACGTCAACGGTCCCCACCAGGGCGCATGGGTTGACACTCCTGACGGCAAGGAGCATTGGTTCCTCCACTTCCAGGACAAAGGCCCGTATGGACGCGTGGTGCATCTTCAGCCCATGACATGGGGCAGCGACGGCTGGCCCGTGATTGGAGTTGACCCAGACGGTGATGGTCGCGGCGAGCCTGTGATGAAATACCGCAAGCCCAACGTAGGAGCGACCTACGCTGCCACCAATCCAGCCGAGAGCGACGAATTTGACGGCACGACCCTCGGCCTGCAATGGCAGTGGAAGGGTAATCCGAGCGCACTGTGGTATTTCTGTGAGGCAAACACCTCGAAACTCCGTCTGTTCTCCCATAAGACATCCGACAGCCCTCGCCTCTACGACGCTTCCAACCTTCTCCTCCAGAAATTCCCGGCAGAGAACTTCACCGCTACCGCGAAAGTCCAGTTCTTCCCCCGCAAGCGCAACGGCAAGATTGAGGCCGGAGAGCGTGCCGGACTCGCAGTGATGGGCTACAACTACGCCGCCCTCGCAATCGAAAGCCGTGCCGACGGCATATATCTCTCGGAAGTCATGGCCAAGAGCGCGAACAAGGGCAATCCCGAGAAAGAGGTTAAAGCCGTGAAAATCGACGGCGACAAGGAGATTTATCTCCGCGTCACCATCCGCAATGTCGGTCCTAAGACTCCGAAAGAGAAAGAGGACTACAAGGGTGAAGCCGTGTTCTCATACAGCTTCGACGGCAAGAAGTTCACCGATTTCGGCGACCCGCTGCAACTCACTTCCGGTCACTGGATCGGCTCGAAGGTCGGTCTGTTCTGTGTGCGCGACTGGGAGAGCAACGACAGCGGCTGGCTCGACGTCGATTGGTTTAGAATCACCAAATAAAGTCCCCCCCAAAAACACATTGCATCAATGAAGACAAGAATAGCATCAATCCTCCTCGCGCTGCTGACCACCATGACCGGACTCTCGACTTCGGCAGCAGAATATAAGAAAGAGATATACGTCAATCAGAACGGCACCGGTGACTACACGACCATCACCGCCGCTCTTGAAGGTGTCCGCGCCTACATGGACTACACCGTGACCATCCATATCGCCAACGGTGTCTACAAAGAGAAAATCATCATCCCCTCGTGGCTGCAAAATGTGAACTTCATCGGTGAGAATGCCGACAGCACAATCATCACCTTTGACCACCATGCCAACATTGACCACATGGGCACATTCCGCACCTACACAGTGAGAGTCGATGCCAACGACGTTCTTTTCGAGAATCTTACCATCGAGAACGACGCTCCGCAGCTCGGTCAGGCCGTGGCACTCCACACTGAGGGCGACAAGCTCCGGTTTGTCAACTGCCGCTTCCTCGGCAATCAGGACACCATTTTCACCGGCGGAAAAAACAGCCGTATCTACTTCGACAATTGCTACATCGAGGGGACAACAGACTTCATATTCGGTCCTGCCACCGCCTACTTCAAGAACTGCGAAATCCTCAGCAAGCGTAATTCATACATCACGGCGGCTTCAACGCCCGTGGATGTCAAGTATGGCTACATATTTGACAACTGCAAGCTCCGCGCAGCCGACGGGGTGACGAAGGTTTATCTCGGCCGCCCGTGGCGACCCTACGCCTATACCGTGTTCATAAACTGCGACATGGATTCACACATCCGTCCCGAGGGTTGGCACAATTGGAACAAGAGCGACAACGAGCAGACCGCCCGCTACGGCGAATACGGTTCGCGCGGTGCCGGTGCGGCTCAGGATGGTCGCGTCAAATGGGCCATGAAGCTGACCGAAAGCGACGTTGCCGACTGTCTCAACCCCGCGAAAGTATTCTCAGTGGTCGATGACTGGAATCCGACAAAATAATCATCAAAAAATTCAGACAATCTTCTCAATCGAAGGCAAACCTCTCCCACAAAGCATAAAAACAAACAATTTAACTAAATCATATTTTTACAAAATCATGAAAGCTTTAAACAAACTCACCGCTCCCAAAGCAGTGGCTCCCGAAAGAATCATCCAATTCGGTGAAGGTAACTTCCTCCGCGCATTCGTTGACTGGATCATCAAGAACATGAACGACAAGACCGACTTCAACTCATCAGTCGTCGTCGTGCAAGGTACACCCGATGCATTCGTGACCCAGCTTCTCCAGGGTCAGGACTGCCTCTACCATGTCAACCTTCAGGGCCGACTCAACGGTGAGGTAGTTAACTCACTGACCCGCATCGACGTGATCAGCCGCGCTCTCAGCCCCTTCACTCAGTTCGATGCATTCATGGCTCTCGCTGACCAGCCCGAGATGCGTTTCGTTATCTCCAACACAACTGAGGCAGGTATCGCCTACGATCCCGAGTGTAAGCTCGCTGACCGTCCTGCAGCATCATATCCCGGCAAGCTCACCCAGCTCCTCTACCGTCGTTTCAAGACATTCAACGGTGCTGCCGACAAGGGCTTCATCATCATGCCCTGCGAGCTTATCTTTGAAAACGGCCACCACCTCAAGGAAATCATCAACAAGTACATCGAACTTTGGAAAGACCAGTTCGAGGCCGGCGACTACGAGGCATTCAAGAAATGGTTCAACGAAAGCTGCTATGTATGCGCTACCCTCGTTGACCGCATCGTCCCCGGATTCCCCCGCAAGGAAATCAACCAGATCCAGGAGAAGCTCGGCTACAAGGACAACGTCGTTGTTCAAGGCGAGGCATTCCACCTCTGGGTCATCGAGCGCGCTTCAAACATCACCATCGAGCAGCTCCGTGCCGAGTTCCCCGCTGACCGCGCAGGTCTTGAAGTCCTCATCACTGACTCTGAAGCTCCCTACCATGAGCGCAAGGTGACACTCCTCAACGGCCCGCACACAGTGCTCTCACCCGTTGCATTTCTCAGCGGTGTCAACATCGTGCGTGATGCCTGCAACCACCCCGTCATCGGCAAATACATCCACAAAGTTCAGTTCGATGAACTCATGCAGACCCTCAACCTCCCGATGGAAGAACTCCAGAAGTTCGGTGCTGACGTTCTCGAACGCTTCAACAACCCCTACGTTGACCATCAGGTGACTTCAATCATGCTCAACTCATTCCCGAAATTCCAGACCCGTGACCTCCCCGGTCTCAAGACATATCTTGAGCGCAAGGGCGAACTCCCCAAGGGTCTCGTGCTCGGTCTCGCTGCCCTCATTACATATTATAAAGGTGGCAAGCGTGAGGATGGCACCGACATCGTCCCCAACGACGACAAGAAGATCATGGATCTCCTCACCGAGCTTTGGGCTACCGGCGACACCCGCAAGGTTGCTGAAGGCGTGCTCGCTGCAAAGGATCTCATCTGGGGTGAGGAACATGGTGATCTCAATCAGATTCCCGGTCTCACCGACCTCGTCACCGAGTACCTCAACTCCATCCAGGAGAAGGGTATGCTTGAGACCGTTAAAGAAGTTGTTGAAGAATAATCCCACCCTCTGAATGAAGGATTTCCTTAAAATCAATCCCGCCGACAACGTTGCAGTCGCAATCAACCCGCTCACTGCCGGGACGACTGTCAATGTTGACGGTGACGACATCACACTCGTCAGCGACATCCCCGCAGGCCACAAGTTTGCGCTCCGCGACATCGCTGACGGTGAGAACGTCATCAAATACGGCTTCCCTATCGGTCATACACGTCACGCAGTCAAGCGCGGCGCGTTCCTCGACCACAACGACATCAAGACCAACCTTGAAGGTCAGCTCGACTACACGGGCATAGCCATCGACAACCCCTCCCCCGAAGCTCCCGGAGCATCCAACGAGGGAACCGAGGCAACATTCATGGGCTTTGAGCGTCCCGACGGTCAGGTCGGCATCCGCAATGAAATCTGGGTCATCCCGACCGTAGGCTGTGTCAACGGCATTGCAAAACAGATTGTTGACCGCCTCAACGCTGAGACAAAGGCTGAAGGCGTGGACGGCATTTTCGCCTTCCCCCACAACTATGGCTGCTCTCAGCTCGGCGATGACCACGAGAACACCAAGAAGATTCTCCGCGACATGGTGCTCCATCCCAATGCCGGCGGTATCCTCGTGGTCGGTCTCGGTTGCGAGAACAACCAGCCTAAAGTGTTCGAGGAATTTTGCGGCGACTATGACCGCACACGCGTGAAATTCATGGTGTGTCAGGAAGTTGAGGGCGACGAAGTTGAGGCAGGTCTCAACATCCTCCGCGACCTCTACAACCAGGCGCGCAACTTCAAGCGCACCGAGCAGCCCGCATCAAAGCTCCGCATCGGTCTGAAGTGCGGCGGCTCAGACGGCTTCTCAGGCATCACCGCCAATCCCCTCCTCGGCGAGTTCTCCGATTGGCTCTGCGAGAAGCAGGGAGGTACCACCGTCCTCACCGAAGTTCCAGAAATGTTCGGAGCTGAGACCATTCTCATGCGCCGCTGCGCCAACAATGAACTTCTCGACGAGACAATCTCGCTCATCAACAACTTCAAGGAGTACTTCCTCAGCCACGGCGAGCCTGTCGGCGAAAACCCGTCGCCGGGCAACAAGGCCGGAGGTATCTCCACACTTGAGGAGAAAGCTCTCGGTTGCACACAGAAGTCAGGCAAGAGCCCGGTGTTCGGCGTGATGGAATACGGCGAACGTATCCACAACCACGGTCTCAACCTCCTTTCAGCCCCCGGCAACGACCTCGTCGCCTCTACCGCCCTCGCAGCTTCCGGCTGCCAGATGGTACTGTTCACCACAGGTCGCGGCACACCCTTCGGCACATTCGTCCCCACAGTGAAAGTATCCACCAACTCCGGGCTTGCAAAGCGCAAACCGACCTGGATCGACTTCAACGCAGGCCGACTCGCTGAGGACAGCACTATGTCCGACGTTCTCGCCGACTTCGTGAAATACGTTCTCAAAGTCGCTTCAGGCGAGGAAGTAAACTCTGAAAAGAGCGGAATCCACGAAATCTCCATCTTCAAGAACGGAGTGACCCTCTAACGAAAATCCCTGTCAGGCTTCAGTGATCATTGTCACTCCCCTCCGACAATGCCACTGAAGCCTCTCACATCCCTATCCACACCATAATCTAATTCCCAAAAATCTTATAATCCTACCATAATGAAACCATTCATGGACGAAAACTTCCTGCTGCAGACTGAAACCGCACAGAAGTTATATCACGAACACGCGGCTAAAATGCCGATCATCGACTATCACTGCCACCTTATCCCCAAAATGGTAGCCGATGACCACCGCTTCAAGTCAATCACTGAAATCTGGCTCGGCGGTGACCACTACAAGTGGCGCGCAATGCGCTCAAACGGCGTTGACGAGCGTTTCTGCACAGGCACTGACACCACCGACTGGGAGAAGTTTGAAAAATGGGCCGAGACCGTCCCCTACACATTCCGCAACCCCCTCTACCACTGGACACACCTCGAGCTCAAGACTGCTTTCGGCATCGACAAGCTCCTCAACCCCGAGACTGCAAAGGAAATTTTCGATGAGTGTAACGACAAACTCCTCAACGATCCCAACATGACCGCACGCGGCCTCATGCGCCGCTACAATGTCGAGACCGTCTGCACAACCGACGACCCCGTTGACTCTCTCGAATACCACAAGCAAGTGCGCGACAGTGGCTTCGAGATCAAAATGCTCTCCACTTGGCGTCCCGACAAGGCTATGGCAGTGGAGAATCCCGCTGAATTCCGTGCCTACGTCGAGAAACTTGCTGAAGTATCAGGCGTGGAAATCAACAAGTTCCAAGATATGGTTGACGCCCTCCAAAAGCGTCACGATTTCTTCGAGGAGATGGGCTGCCGCCTCTCCGACCACGGAATCGAGGAATTCTATGCCGAGGACTTCACCGACGGCGAAATCGAAGCTATCTTCGACAAAGTCTATGGCGGTAAGGAGCTTACCAAAGAGGATATCCTCAAGTTCAAGAGCGCGATGCTCATCGTGTTCGGCGAAATGGACTATGAATCAGGCTGGACACAGCAGTTCCACTACGGAGCCATCCGCAACAACAACACCAAGATGTTCAAGCTCCTCGGTCCTGACACCGGCTTCGACTCAATCGGCGAGTTCACTACTGCAAAGTCATGCGCCAAGTTCCTTGACACACTCAACACCCGTGGCAAACTCACCAAGACCATCCTCTACAACCTCAACCCGAGTGCCAACGAAGTGATCGCCACCATGCTCGGCAACTTCCAGGACGGCACAGTGGCCGGCAAGATCCAATTCGGTTCAGGCTGGTGGTTCCTTGACCAGAAAGACGGCATGGAGAAGCAGATGAACGCCCTTTCGCTCCTCGGTCTTCTCAGCCGCTTCGTCGGAATGCTCACCGACTCCCGCTCATTCCTCTCATACCCGCGTCACGAATATTTCCGCCGCACACTCTGTAACCTCGTGGGCAATGACATCGAAAACGGTCTCATCCCCTACACCGGCTATGAGGAGCAGCGCGTCAACCAAATGATCGAGGACATCTGCTACAACAACGCTAAAAACTATTTCAAGTTCTAACGTATGGCAGCAGCATCCTCCCCACTCGCAGCAGCCAATCAGAAAATGACCAACTTCCGTTGGGTCATCTGCGCACTGCTTTTCCTTGCAACGACCGTCAACTACATGGACCGTCAGGTGCTCTCACTCACCTGGAAAGAGTTCATCTCTCCCGAATTTCACTGGACCGATGCCAACTACGGTCTCATCACCGCAGTCTTCTCCATTGTCTATGCCGTAGCCAACCTCCTCGCCGGCCGATTCATCGACTGGATGGGAACAAAGAAGGGCTACCTCTGGGCCATCGGTGTGTGGTCAGCCGGCGCATGTCTCCATGCTGCCTGCGGATGGGCCACCGAACACACTCTCGGTCTCCACAACGCTCATGAGCTTCTCGAAGCCACCGGCGACATCGCTGTGACAATCGCCACCGTGTCAGTCTACTTCTTCCTTGCTGCACGCACCATCCTCGCTCTCGGTGAGGCCGGTAACTTCCCCGCAGCAATCAAGGTGACGGCTGAATACTTCCCCAAACGTGACCGCGCCTACGCCACATCGATCTTCAACGCCGGTTCAGCCGTCGGCGCACTGATCGCCCCCTTCACCATCGGCCCGCTTGCCAAGTTCTTCCAGAGCATCGGCTGGGGCAACGGTTGGGAAATGGCCTTCATCATCATCGGTGCCCTCGGTTTCGTCTGGATGGGCTTCTGGATTTTCCTCTACAAAGAGCCTGCCAAGAATCACCGCGTGAATCAGGCTGAGCTTGCATACATCGAGCAGGACGACGATGCTGCCGACGAGACTCCAAAAGAGAAAGCTGAGATCGAGGACAGCGAGACAGCTACCATCCCGTTCTTCAAGTGCTTCAAATACCCCCAGACATGGGCGGTCTTCTTCGGCAAATTCCTCACCGACGGTGTGTGGTGGTTCTTCCTGTTCTGGACTCCCGCCTATATCACCGACGTGTTCAAACTCTCGACCTCGTCAGGCGAAGGCATGTTGATGATCTTCGTGCTTTACCTCATCACCATGCTCTCAATCTACGGCGGTAAACTCCCGACCATCTTCATCGACCGTGCTGCCCGTAAGGGTATCAACGTGGACCCCTACGCAGCCCGTATGCGCGCAATGCTCATCTTTGCCGTGTTCCCGCTCCTCGCCCTCCTTGCGCAGCCCCTCAGCTCAGTGTCACCCTGGATGCCTATCATCATCATCGGTATCGCCGGAGCTGCCCACCAGTCTTGGAGTGCCAACATCTACTCAGTTGCAGGCGACATGTTCCCCAAATCGACCATCGCTACAATCATCGGTATCGGCGGTATGGCCGGCGGACTCGGTTCGTTCCTCATCAACTACTGCTCAGGTATCCTCTTTGACTACTCGGCTCAGACCAACATGTCGTTCATGAGCTTCCAGGGCAAACCCGCAGGCTACTTCATCGTGTTCTGCATCTGCGGTGTCGCATACCTCGTAGGTTGGTTGATCATGAAGACCCTCGTGCCGCGCTACAAGAAGATTGAAGTCTAAGATACACCTCTGAAATCCACAGGGAGATTTGTAGGGACGCGCGGAAACGCGCAGACCAAATGAACAACCCTGCCAAAAGGAGGGGACATAAGGACAAATGAAACGGAAGGAACAAAGAAATTTCATATCGTGCCACGCGCACAGATATTGAATCAATCTCGTTCTCCGTGACATTTCAACCCTTATGTCTCCTCCCTTTTTTATAGATATTCGCATGGCATATCACATACGGTAAAGGCATTAGGCACGATTATTTGTCATTCGGCATACGCGCTTCCGCGCGTCCTTATATCTCCACACGTGCCCGTGAAATTTTCATACAAAAAATTACACACATATTTCACCTTTTCAGCGGAATTTTGGTTAATATCGGTTAAATATTTGGAACGTTTTAGGATTAAAACGTATCTTTGACACAAAATACCGTGTAAAACAAACTTACATGAAATTCATAATACTGAATATTATACCTAAAATCTAAATTATCATTATCAATTCTCAAAACACTTATTTATGAGAAAAATCTTTACTCTTATTGTAGCAGTCGCTATGTCATTTGCGGCTTATGCACAGGACAACATCTTCAAGTCGTCCGGTGAAGCAGTTGATAAGGGAACTGTCTTGGTAGACAATGACGACCTCTCTGTTACAACTGTTTTCGACGCTAAAGGCGGTGCAAACGCAGTAGAAATTTGCGGTGTCGAATTCAACGGCTATTTCCAGCTCCGTGTCGCAGCCGACCCAACCGCTGAGGAAGTTACAGGTACTGACAACGGTGGTTCAACTCCTCTTGTTGTCGTTGCCAAGAAAAAACTTACCCTAACTTTCTATGATCGTCGTCAAAAAGGAAACAAAGACACCCCCAATGCACACGGCTTCAATGCAGGTGACAACAAGGGTATCTTAGCTGTAAATCAGGCTGATCTGAGCAAAGTTGCCGGTACTATTGAATTCGGCAAATATGATGGTGATGGAGATGCTTACGCATTCTGCGCTGAGTCTTTTGAACTCGCCCCCGGAACTTACACTGTTTATCGTAGAGGTTCTACCATGCAAATCTACGGTTTCGCATGGGTAGCTGATCCTTCAACCAGCGCAATCCAGACTATCGTAACTGACGAGAACGCACCTGTTGAGTACTTCAACCTTCAGGGTATCCGCGTTGAAAATCCCGCAAACGGTATCTTCATCAAGCGTCAGGGTAACAAGGTAAGCAAAGTCCGCAAGTAATTTCTGACTTTCAGTCATCTTAACAAAATCTCATCGGTCGGCATCACCATGCCGACCGATTTTTTTGTCGGAAAATACACAAACCGACCAAACCGTTCAAATCGCTCAAATCGTTCAAACCGTCCAAATCATTCAAATCGCTCAAATCGCTCAAATCATTCAAACCGTTCAAATCGCTCAAATCATTCAAATCGTACGGACATGCCTTTGGCATGTTTGAAAAAATCCGCATTCATTTGCCTGTGTTTCAATACATCTCCAACATGCCAAAGGCATGTCCGTACAATCAAACACAATCACGCGCCTGACATGCCAAAGTCATATCCCCGCGATTTGATTCTATCAGACAATTGGGTGTAAAAGACTGTATAACTATTAATTACAGTACAAAATAAAGCCAAAGAATGATTTTTTTGTTAAAAAAACTCTAAATTAAAAAGAAAAATACTACTTTTGCAGAACATATCAGTGCAAACAAGCATTGTAACCTGTACCATAGACAACAATGACAGCCCAAGCGCAGTCATTGACCGACACAGACTTACATCAATATCAAATTTTTCGTATAAATTATCAACCAAACCAAAAATTAATCTATCATGGCTTACGTAATCACCGACTCTTGCGTGGCTTGTGGCACTTGCCAGCCCGTATGTCCCGTTGACGCTATCTCTGAAGGCGACATCTACCACATCGATCCCGACACTTGCATCGAGTGCGGTTCATGCGCAGAAGTATGCCCCAGCGAGGCTATCATCCCCGGCGAATAATCCGCGCGAGGAGTCTCAAAGTTCAAACTATAAAAGTTGGCTGAATGTCATCAACGACATTCGGTCAACTTTTTTTATTTTTTGCATCCGTCCTATCAAATATAATTATTACTTTTGCATCGTTAACCAAAAAATCATCAATACACAATCAACCTTTTTTCAACAAATTCTTTTATCATGGATATCAACACCATTCTCAACAACCTGGAAGCAAAGCATCCCGGTGAAAAAGAATACCTTCAGGCAGTCAAGGAAGTCCTTATCTGCGTGGAGGATGTCTACAATCAGCATCCAGAATTTGAAAAGGCAAAAATCATCGAGCGCATGGTAGAGCCTGACCGCATCGTCACCTTCCGCGTGACTTGGGTCGATGACAAGGGCGAAGTGCAGAACAACATCGGCTACCGCGTTCAGTTCAACAACGCCATTGGCCCGTACAAAGGCGGTATCCGTTTCCATGCCTCGGTCAATCTCTCAATCCTCAAGTTCCTCGGCTTCGAGCAGACATTCAAAAATGCCCTCACAACCCTCCCCATGGGTGGTGCAAAGGGTGGCAGTGACTTCTCACCCCGTGGCAAGAGCGATGCAGAAATCATGCGCTTCTGCCAGGCCTTCATCCTCTGCCTCTGGAAGAACCTCGGTCCTGACCGCGACGTTCCCGCAGGCGACATAGGCGTGGGTGGCCGCGAGGTTGGCTATATGTACGGCATGTACAAAAAACTCGTCAACGAATGCACCGGCACATTCACCGGCAAGGGTCTCGACTTCGGTGGCTCGCTCATCCGTCCTGAAGCAACCGGTTTCGGCGCACTCTACTTCGTCCAGAGCATGCTCGCAGAGAAGAAGGACGACATCAAGGGCAAGACAGTGGCCGTGTCGGGCTTCGGCAATGTGGCTTGGGGCGCAACACTCAAGGCTACCGAACTCGGTGCGAAAGTTGTCACCATCTCAGGTCCCGACGGCTACATCTACGATCCCGACGGTATTTCGGGCGACAAGATTGACTATATGCTCTATCTCCGCGCAACAGGCGAGGACATCGTCGCTCCCTACGCTGAGAAATATCCCAACGCCACATTCTTCCCCGGCAAGAAACCTTGGGAACAGAAGGTGGACATCGCTCTCCCCTGCGCAACTCAGAATGAGGTTGACGGCGAGGACGCAAAGAAGCTCGTGGCCAACGGCGTAGAACTCGTTGCCGAAGTTTCCAACATGGGTTGCACACCTGAGGCAATCGACACATTCCTTGCTTCAAAGACAACCTACGCTCCCGGCAAGGCTGTCAACGCTGGCGGTGTGGCTACCTCCGGTCTCGAAATGAGCCAGAACGCCGAACACCTTCAGTGGAGTGCAGAAGAAGTTGACCGTCGTCTCCATGAAATCATGAAGAACATCCACACTCAGTGTGTGAAACACGGCACTGAGGATGACGGCTACATCAACTACATGAAGGGTGCAAACATCGCAGGCTTCATGAAGGTTGCCAACGCAATGATGGGTCAGGGCATCATCTAATCACGGTCACATAGCCATAGGGCTTAGGCATATTAGTTACGGGCGCATAGTTCAACTGCTATGCGCCTTTTTTTAGAAAAAAAGGAACATAAAGACAAAAGGAACATAGGGAACAAAAAATTTTTGGTGATTAGTTATTAGTCGTTGGTCAATAGTCTAAACGGCTAAAATCCAATAACTAAAAAAATTTTCTGTTCCTTATGTCCCTCTTGTCCTTATGTCCCCCTTTCAGCCAGACATTTCCACAATCCATCAGGCCCTACAAACGACTGATAAACAGCGGCTGATAGTTATTCTCCGTATTCTTCCAGATAGGTTTCGCAGGCGAGTTTGAGCTCGTCATACCACTCCTTACCGAAATGATCGGTCAAGGGTCTTTCAAGAAACTGATATAGGCGGATTCCGAGCTTGCGGCCAAGTTGCTCAGCCGATTTACAGATTTTCCATCTGTGATAATTCACAGCCGTAAACGTAGGATAGACAGTCAGCCTGACAGGATAGAGCGCACATGAAGACGGCTTGCGGAACTTACCCGTCTTACCCTCATTGAAAGCGCACTCAATGGCACACTGACACACCCCACCCGGAGCATAGCACGTGTAGATGCAATTACGACCGTCAACAATCTGCGTCACCAGATCTCCGTCCGGATCGAGATAGCTCGTCCCCTCCTCGGCAATCTTCTCTTTGGCTGAGGGGAGCAACTTATCCTCAAAGCAGGGGAGCAGACGGTCGATCTCATCACGTTCGTCGTCGGTGATAGGCGCGCCTGCATCGCCCTCTATACAACATTCACCCTTACACTTCTCGATGTCGCAGCAGAAAAACACTTCCGCAAGGTCAAGCGACACCAATGTATCCTGTATTTGTAGCATGATTTCTTCCTCTGTTTCTTCCATTTTACGAAAAAAAATTTCAATTGCCCGATGTCACCATCCCGACTCCGATCAGACGGTCAAAACGTGACCCGCGCGGGCGATGATAAACCTTGACGACATACTCGTTGGTGGTCTGATGGAAATCGCCCTCCACAGGTGCTGTCAACCCCGTCAGCGAGCCGGAGGGAACAGCGACATACATATAGTTATACGCTCCCTGCTTCAGCAGCAGAGACAATTCATAGCAACCGGTGGCACGGTTATAGACCATGCGCGAGAGGGGGTCGAACCGGCGTTGGGTCAAATCGCCCTCCACGAATATATCCATGCCGCTCAACTCCGGCATTGCGAGCGAAAAATGCGTCATGACATAGTCAGCCTCCGTGTCGGAGTGGCTCGACGAGGCCTCCCGGATGAAGAAGCGACCATGCTGAGTGCTGTCATAGCTGTATGATGTCCCGGCTCGCGGAGTGTTGGTGTAGAGCCACATATTGTAGATTGGCGATGCAAATTTGATATGCTCCACTCCCATGCCGGGATAGGTCGCGGACACGGTCTCGAAACGGCGGTATTCATTTCCCGCCGGGAATATCAACGGGCGGAGATGTTCATAGACCACGCGGTCACCCAACACTCTCTGCGGCGCGGACAGCATGACCTCGTTGTCGGAACGTCCGTTTTGGCTCACCACGACTTTCAGGTCATTGAACGGGTCATCCACACCCTTGACATGACTGAGATCGACGGTGAATTCCACCTGCTGGTGGCTACGGTTAGCGTCAATATCGGTCAGCGAACTCACGCCGACATACACTCCCGCTGAATAGTCCGACACGCTGAATCGCGCCTGAAGCAATGTCTCGTCAGGCTCGCTCTCGTCATAGACCCGGAGCAGATAGTTGCCGGTCTCGGTTATGCGCACCTCCCGGTTGGGTATCGTGATTGAATAATGGACATAATGCACGAGTGTGGCGCGCGAATAGTCATAGTCCTCCACGACTCCCTCGTTGAATCCGTCGAGAAATTCCGAAGCGACAAGGCCTTCCGGAACCCACGATGCATCACAATGGACAAGCTCGTAGCGCATGAAGCGTCTCTCATCGCCAAGCTCATCAAAACTGACGGTCAGATGGCTCATCGGGTCACCGAGAGTGACAACCGGCGGGGCAAATTCATTGGCCGCGAGACTGACCTGCAGCGAACGGAAAGCCGGGTTGAAAATTCCCTGTGAGGTATCCGTGATTTCCGCCCAAGCCGTCAGCGACACCATAAGCATCTCCACACACAGCAGTCTCTCCATCGCCATTTTAAAACCCATCGGCCTCAAGCTGACGGTGGAGAATCCCCACCCCATCGGTGATAAGGTCAATACACGGACGGCGACCGGGCTGCTTCAGCTCACGGCAAAGACATGACCCGTTCATCTCCTTGAACTCCGCCATCGGTTGACGCACCTTGGCATAGAGAGCGGGGCGTTCGAGATTGTCGTAGACCATCCCCTCGACCATCGTCACGCCGGAGATTACTCCGCAGATCTCACCGCTGCCACCGAAACCACTGCCGAAGCCGGAGGCCATACGCGCCATAAGCTCCGGATCCGCTCCGGTGACATCGTCAAACACCATTGCCACACACTGGCAGCAATTATAACCCTGCTTGCGCAATTCGCGAGCGCGCTCCTTGCGTTCTTCTTCTGTATATCTCATCAAATTATTCAATTCAGTCAATTGTCATATTAACTCATACAACCACACCAGTCAATCGGGGTGATCCCTTTGGACTGCAGATAGGCGTTTGCACGCGAGAACGGCCGGCTCCCGAAGAAACCTCTCGACGCACTCAGCGGCGACGGATGGGGTGAGGTGATGACGCAATGGCGAGAACGGTCTATGAACTCACCCTTGCGCTGCGCGTAGGCACCCCACAGGATGAAGACAAGATTCTCACGTTCCTCGGCAAGTTTGCGGATTGCAGCGTCAGTGAAGGTCTCCCAGCCCTGATTCTGATGCGAGGCGGGAGCACCGGCATCGACCGTCAAAGTGGAGTTGAGGAGCAGTACTCCCTGTCGAGCCCACGGGCTGAGATCGCCCGAGAGAGGCGGACGGACACCGAGGTCATCAGCCAATTCCTTGTAGATGTTTCTCAACGAGCGCGGAAGCTCCACGCCGGGATTGACCGAGAAGCTGAGTCCGTTGGCCTGTCCGTAGCCGGGATAGGGATCCTGACCGAGAATGACAACCTTTACCTCATCGAAGGGACATGCATCAAACGCTGCAAAAATCCGCCCGGAGGGAGGAAAAACCTGCACAGCCGAATAGCGCGCCCGCACAAAATCGGTCAGATGTCTGAAATAATCCTTGTCCCACTCATCGGCGAGAGCGGATTTCCATGATGGCTCAATCCTAACATCCATTTCTGAGTCCTTGATTATGAAGTCCGAAAATATATTGTAGTTGTGCAAATCGACCGTAGGGACATGACTTCGGTATGTCAGACCCACTCATCTGTTGTATAGGCATTTAAGCGATTCCATGCTCAACATGCCGAAGGCATGTCCCTACATTCGGTGGGAGATTTTTTGCACATTCACTCATTGTTTTGCTTATAGTTCTTTGCAAAAATACAAATTTTTCACTAATTTTGCACCCATCCGTGGCAAAAGTAATCCAAATCGCCCGGCGACATGCGTGGTGCGGCAACTGCAACCACATGGTTGACAGACGTTCCCGTAGTTCAATGGATAGAATATCGGATTCCGGTTCCGACGATTAGGGTTCGACTCCCTACGGGAATACAACGAAATGAATCCAATCCACACGTGGGTCGCTCGAATGGTGGAATGGTAGACACGAAGGACTTAAAATCCTTTGGTCATTGCGACCGTGCGGGTTCGAGTCCCGCTTCGAGCACAACTTGAAAATCCGCAAGCAACCCCCTCAAGGGAAACTTGCGGATTTTTTAATTTAATAATGCAATCCCAAACACAGTATTTATACCCTAAACAACGCTTTGATATGACAGACAAGAGAAAAAGATATTTCCTTGACGAAGAAGAAATCCCCCGCGAATGGTACAACATACAGGCCGACATGACGGTCAAGCCTCTTCCTCCGCTCAATCCGCAGACCCGCGAGCCGATGAAAGCCGAGGACCTCTACCCCATCTTTGCCAAAGAGTGCTGTGACCAGGAACTGAACACGACCGACCGTTGGATTCCGATCCCCGACGAGGTGCGCGACATGTACAAGTACTACCGCGCCACACCTCTCGTCAGAGCCTACGGACTTGAAAAAGCTCTCGGGACTTCAGCCCACATATATTTCAAGAACGAGAGTGTGTCGCCCATGGGGTCGCATAAACTGAACTCCGCAATCCCTCAGGCATACTACTGCAAGAAAGAGGGGGTCAAGAACGTCACAACCGAGACAGGAGCCGGACAGTGGGGCGCATCGCTCGCCTACGCCGCCTCGCTTTTCGGACTTGAAGCCGCCGTCTATCAGGTGAAAATCTCCTACGAGCAGAAGCCCTACCGCCGCAGCATCATGCAGACCTACGGGGCACAGGTGACACCCTCACCCTCCATGTCAACCCGCGCCGGAAAGGACATCCTCACGGCAAATCCCAACTATCAAGGCTCACTCGGCACTGCAATATCAGAGGCCGTCGAGCTTGCCCGCACCACTCCCGACTGCAAGTATGCGCTCGGCTCAGTGCTGAGCCATGTGGCACTCCATCAGACCGTCATTGGTCTCGAAGCCGAGAAGCAGATGGCAATGGCAGGAGAATATCCCGACATGGTGATTGCATGTTTCGGCGGAGGGTCAAATTTCGGTGGCATTTCATTCCCTTTCCTCCGCCACAAGATTGCAGGTGAGGAGGGCAAGAGTCACACTCGCTTCATCGCTGCCGAACCGGCATCGTGCCCCAAGCTGACCAAGGGCAAATTCTGCTATGATTTCGGTGATGAGGCCGGCTACACCCCACTGCTCCCGATGTTCTCCCTCGGACATAAATTCGCTCCGGCCAACATCCATGCCGGAGGTCTCCGCTACCACGGCGCAGGTGTGATTGTCAGCCAGCTTCTCAAAGATGGACTCATGGAGGCTGTTGACATCGAACAGCTCGAATCATTCGAGGCCGGATGTCTTTTTGCACGCGTCGAGGGCATCATCCCTGCTCCGGAATCATGCCACGCCATCGCCGCAACCATCCGCGAGGTCAAGAAACTCAAGCCCGGTGAGGAAAAGGTGATACTTTTCAACCTCTCAGGCCACGGATTGATTGACATGGCTTCATACGACAAATACCTTGCCGGCGACCTCGTTAACTATAACGTCACCGACGAGGACATCGCGGAGAATCTTGCCAAATCACAAGTATAATTTTTAATGCATAATGCTTATTTTAATGCATAATGCATAATGCACAATGCATTATATCCAGGGCATTTACGGCTTCCGTGCGCCTTATTATGCATTATGAATTATGAATTATGCATTATGAATTAATTCACCTGCATTATGAATTAATCTATTCGTATCATGCGACATAAATCAAAAGAAGATTTAAGAATTGTATTCCTCGGCACGCCTGAGTTTGCAGTCGAAAGTCTGAAGCGGATAGTCGAGGGGGGATATAACGTCGTCGGTGTCGTGACCATGCCGGATAAACCGGCCGGGCGCGGTCACAAGATGTACCAGTCCCCGGTCAAGGAATATGCCGTCAGTCATGGATTGCGGCTCATGCAGCCCGTAAGACTGAAGGATGAGGCATTCGTGGAGGAACTGCGCTCACTCAACGCCGACCTCTTTGTTGTCATAGCGTTCCGTATGCTCCCGGAGGTGGTGTGGACAATGCCTCCGCTCGGGACGTTCAATCTCCATGCCTCACTCCTGCCTCGCTATCGTGGAGCCGCCCCTATAAACTGGGCTGTCATCAACGGCGACAAGGAGACAGGCGTGACAACGTTCTTCCTGAAACACGAGATTGACACAGGCGACATCATCGCCCAGGAAAAAATCGAAATACTCCCCACCGACAATGTAGGCGATGTCCACGACAAGCTCATGATGCTCGGTGCGGATTTGACCATAAAGACCATCGATGATATTATAGCCGGAACGCTTTCGCCAATACCACAAGACAAACTCATTGGCGATACTGAACCGACACCTGCACCCAAAATATTCAAGGAAACGTGCAAAATCGACTGGACAGCACCTGCCGACCGCATCCATAACCTCATACGCGGACTGTCACCCTACCCTGCTGCATGGTCAACACTCATTGACGGGGATGCGGAACTCGGTGCCGTCAAAATCTTCGAGTCGCGTATCGTGACTCCACCCACCACACTCGGTCCGGGCGAAGTCATCATTGAAGGTCCGACCATGACCGTAGGATGCAGCGACGGGAATGCACTGGAAATACTCAGCCTCCAAGCTCCCGGCAAACGTCGGATGCCCACCCCCGACTTCCTGCGCGGCTCCCGCCTCACCGCCCCCCGATTCATCTCATAGCCCTAAGCCACCATACAGAATATCCATTTTGAATGATAGACCGGTTGAGGTTGGACAACACCAACCACGACCGGTCATTGTTCTTTAGCCCATGACTGAAATTAATATCGTCATATTTCAATTCCCTCCCTCATCACATTAGCTGTGAACGGCGTGGAACGCTGTTCCCACATACTTTTCAACAACACAAGTGGAGAAATAATCACATCACGTGCAAGTTCTATTTCGTATAGTTTATCAAAAATCTCCACACGCCGCTTTGCATACGACTTAACGGCATAATCATCCGGGAGAAGCACAAGAATATCAAAGTCAGAATCCTTTCGAGCTGTTCCACGAGCCTCAGATCCATATAAAATTGCTATGGAATCCGGAGCTATCTCCTTTATAGCCTTGGAAATAAGTTCAACAATTCTCGGACGATGCATAAAATATTAATTGATGTTTGTTTTACTTTCAGCAAAGATAGGAACTATCTTCATATTATAAAAACTTAGTCCACATGAATGTTGCTATTGACACAGTCGAGCAATCGCAATTGCAGTTTCAGGACATTGAAATTATCATGATCCAGCATGAGAAATGCGTACCTCATCTATCGCATGTTTTCGTGAGAATATGTTTATCCCGCTGAAGTTATCAATTCTTTTGCGGAGCGAATAAACTCAGCGGTCGGGAGGTCGTATTGAAGCCAATAGATGGGAAAGCCACGGTTTTCCATCCCACGAAACCACGTCATCTGCCGTTTGGCAAACTGGTGGATTGCTATTTCGAGCTTCGAGACCATCTCGTCATATCCCAGCTCACCTGTCAGATAAAGCGTCAGGAATTTATATTCAAGTCCATAATAGATAAGATCCTCAGCCGGAATGCCCGAATCAAGCAGGCGGCGGACCTCATCAACCATGCCGGCATTGAGGCGTGAGTGCAGACGCTCCGTGATGCGGCGGCGACGCGACTCACGGTCTATTGCAACACCGATGACCACCGCATCGGTCAGCGGAGATGGCTGCGCCTGCCGGGCAGCATCGGGATGCGACTCATAGTAGGTCTGGATTTCGATGGCACGGATGGCACGCTTGACCGTATCGACATCCGTCACGTTGTGCAATGTCTTCATCCCGGCGAGTATGGAGGTCAGCTCGTCGAGCGACTTCCCCTCAAGGCTTCGGCGTAAGTCCGGATTTTCAGGAACCTCGGGCAAACGCAAACCCTTCAGCACACTCTCGACATACAGCCCCGTCCCGCCACAGAGAATCACCCTCCGTCCACGGCTCTCGATGTCACGGCGCGCTTCCTCATAATCACGAAGGAACTCATAGAGGTTATATTTGTAGCCCGCAGGACAAATGTCGATAAGATGAACCGGGATCTCACCATACTCCTCGATGTCTTTCCCTGTCCCTAGATCCATGCCACGGTAAATCTGGCGCGAGTCGGCACTGATGATCTCAGCACCGATCTCACACGCAAGCTCCACAGCCCTGCGGGTCTTGCCCGAGGCGGTAGGTCCGGTTATGACGATCAAAGGTTGTGGCATAATATTGATCAAGAGTTGTGGCGACGGCGCAGCCGTTTGTTGAAAATACGGCGGATTCTGAAAAACGGCGAATCCTCGTTGAAGCGCGCAACCTCAAGCCAATGGCGGTCATTGAAATCCACGTTCCAGTCGCATATTCCCTTCAGGCGGAATGCCGGACGGTATCTCTTGATTTTGTAGAGACGGTGTCCCTCCGAGTCGTAGGTCTTCCAAGCCATGGTGACAGTGTGCAGGCGATGAATCTCCGATGCGAGTATTCTGGTGAGCTCATGGTTGTAGAGCAGACGCTGAAGCTGCGAAAGCGTGCACCACTGACCGCGATAGGCTGTCTTTTCTATCACATCCTTTGAGGTCAGACAGCATATAAAGTGGAATATGTTGGCGCGGCCGGAGAGGTCAGTACTCTTATACATGAACCGCAGCGAAAAATCCTCCGGCATAAGACCGCTCATGTTGCACAGATGCTCGGTCGCTTCCTCAAGGCTGACGTAGCTCCGGTGCGACAGACTGATGTCGGCAGGAGTGTCAAACTTATTTCCGTCGGGCAGATCGTGAAAACCCTCCGTGCGGCTGAGGTAGACATCGTTGTCATTCAGGAGGATGAAACGCACACCGGAGGTGTTGACGCTGAGGAATGGATTAAGCTCGATATGATTGTAGTAGTAGCTCCACAAAGTGAAGTACCTCATGCCGAAGAATATGATCGACAGACCGTAGACGATTGTCGGAACCCAATCAAAGAAGAAGGTGTCGGCACTGTTGAGGTTGACATTGATGTAGAAAAAAGCGTAGTAGACCCAACCTGTCACAGAGACCACTATCGACATGAACATCAGGAATCGGACCTGATAGCGGCTTTCCTGCATGAACATCTTGCCGAGGAAACCCCGTTCGGAGGCTGTCCCGTTGCGGATGATACACCGACGGCAGACGGAGGCATTGTCGCCCTCAATCAATGCGAGAGCGGTATAGAACACGGCCACTGGTCCGAGAACGAGTATGGTCAGATATGGAATCTCACTGTTGATCAACTCCTCCGGATAGAACAGCGAGATAAATCCGCGAGCATAGATGATGGAGATGATGATCATTATCACGGCTGACGTGCACAGAGTCCTGACACACACAGTCTGGACGAGATCACACGACGAAGCCTTGAACTTCTGACCGTTGTTTCTGTAAAGAATCAGCAGGAACATCAGCCCGAAGACCACAAACGGAATCCACGGTTTCGGAAGGAATATGGACACTGTCTCAGGGATGGCAAGACAGCCGACCGAGATGGTCCAATTCAGCCAAAGAGTAAAAATTGCCTTTTCGTTAGTTATATGATGGTGGTGCGTCATGATGCAAGCATTGATGACATTGGGAACGGATAATATAAATATGTTTAGATTCTATATCTCACAGCCTTTACCGTAGATTGGCATTGAAATATGCAAGCATACGCGAGTAGACCGACAGACGCGCATCGCAGCCATTGATGGAGTGGTTCATGTTGGGATAGATGAACAGGTCGCACCATCTGCCGGAAGCCTGGAGAGCGGACGTGTACTGGACAGTGTTCATGAAGTGGACATTATCGTCAGCCGTGCCGTGCATCACGAGGAGAGGGACGGACACGTTGCCAACGGCATTGAGGGGAGCCGATGAGCGATAGCCCTCCTCGTTCTCCTGAGGAGTGAGCATGTAGCGTTCGGCATAAATCGTGTCATAATACCGCCAGTCTGTCACGGGAGCTATCGCCACAGCCGCTGCAAATGGAGTGGACGGCGTGGAGACACACATCAGCGTCTCATAGCCACCGTAGCTCCAGCCGCATATTCCGATTTTCCCGGCTTTCACGTAAGGCTGATTGGCAGCCCAGCGTGCCACGGCCTGCTGGTCGATTGTCTCATAGTAGCCAAGATTGCGGTAGACGATTGTCTCCCACGCACGACCGCGTCCACCCGTGCCGCGACCGTCGGCACAGATGACAATGTAACCCTGCATGGCTGCATACTGCTCCCAGTCGATAGCCCACGAATCGAGCACCTGCTGCGAGCCGGGACCGCTGTACTGGGTCATGATGACTGGATACGAGCCGGAGGTGGAGAATCCGGCGGGTTTGAGCATGTAGGCATTGATGGTGACACCGTCAGGCGTGTTGACGGTGAAAAATTCGCGCTTGGGAGCGGAGGCATATTTCGCTTTCACCGCTGCATTGTCCTCAAGGACTCTGACATCCTTGTCGGCGATGGTGCGCAGGGTGTAGACCGGCGGTGTCTGCGAGTTGCTGTAATTGACCGTGTAGTAGTTTCTTGCAGGGGTGAACCATACGGAAGCGCAGCCCTTTTCGGGCGTTATATGCTTCATGACACCCTTGATGTCGATGCGGGAGACCACGCGGTTGAGAGGTCCGGTGACGGTGGACTGCACGTAGTGATTGCCACGCGCATCCGACCCGTAATAGGCAAGCACGTCGAAGTCGCCCGAGGTTATCGCCCTCGTCATCGCCCCGGAATATGTGTACTGGTAGGCGTGGGTGTAACCTGTGCGCGACGACAGAACGACAAAATTATCACCGTTCAACGTAAGATTTTCATAGGATGAAGGCTCAAGCCATGCTTTCTCCTCCTCGACGAGAATGGATTTAGCCACATTTGAGCGCGGATTCATGCTGAACAGCTCCATGCGTGTCTGCGCGCGGTTGAGGGTGACGATGACCAGCCGGTCGGGGCTGCCTCCGTAGGCGATGCGGGGGATATACTCGAAATTGCGCGACGGGATGTCAAGATTTTTTGTCTTTCGGTTGTCAACATCATAGCTGTGGACACTGACCTTTGAATTCGGCTCACCGGCAACCGGATACTTATAGGTGAACGCGCCCGGATACAAGGTATACTGTTTCATCGGGTTGCACGTCCCCTCGTAGAGCGGGAAAGAGAATGCGGGGACATCCGACTCGTTATATTTGATATAGCACAGCGTCATGTTGTCCGGTGCCCATGCCATCGACACGGATGTGGAAAATTCCTCCTCATACACCCAGTCAGGCACACCGTTTATGACGTGGTCCACCTTTCCGTCAGTGGTGACATCGACCTCCGTATTGTAGTCAATCTTGTGAAGATGGATGTTATTGTCCGACCCGACGAAAGCCACCATGCGGCCATCGGGCGAGAAAAGCGGCTCCCGCTGATAGTCAAACTTGACCGAAAGCGGATGAAGCTGACGGGTGCGGATGTTATAGACATAATACTTCGCCATCGATGAGCGGCGGTAGATGGGCTTGCGCTCGCGACTGACAAGGAGCTTGGAGCCGTCGGGGCTCATGACGAACGACTCGATTGACGCGATGGTGGTCTCACGCGTGTGGGTGACATCCATGACCGTCTCGATCTCCTTGCCGGAAACCGTCTCATACTTCACCACCTTGGTGCCATCGGCTGAGAGAGCGAGATAGCTGAGACCGTCGGCGAGATAGGCGGGACGGCTCACGCGTGCAGACCCGTTCTGAGGATATACGTAGGGAGCAAGACTCTTGTCGTCAGTAATCGTCGCGGAAACAGCCGGGAACGCGACGCAGAGCAATAACAGATATGTCAGTATCTTTTTCATTTCGGATATTCGTTTCAATATTGTGTTCAGAATGCAGGGGGTATAAGGTATCAGAAAAGCGACAGTTGCGCATCGTTGTCGTTGACAGGCTTGTGGGGAGGCTCATGGTAGCCGAAGTCCGGGTCGTCATGCCTCACCTCTGCCCCGGCAAAGCACTCGGCGTCGGCAAGCTCATTGTCAATCCGTATCTTTTTCGGTCTGCCACGGCGTTTGGGCTGGCTCTCGGCAGTCTTGACGGGTTCGGGCTTCGCGCTCTGCGGGGGCTTCGGTCTGTCGTCCTCGTCAGCAACTGAGGGGACGTATTTTGCAAGTTCGGCTTTCAGACTCTTGATCTCGGTGCGGAGTTTCATCTCGCTGTTGGCCTGATTGTAGAGATTGTTCTCGACCGTCCGCCGCAGAGACGCGTTGGATTCCTGAAGCTCGCTTATCTTCGCGTCCTTACGGGCTTTCAGCTCCTCAAAGCCGTCAAGCTGCTCCTGAATCTGACTGATGACCTCCTCCTGCTCGTGCTGCATCTGTTCAAGCTCATTGCGGGCTGCGGCAGCCTGATTGCGGAGGTCGTTTATCATTGTGTCGCTCATTGCCACCTTTACTTCAAGCTGCTCTTTCAGAGTGGTCTGGCGATTAAGTTCTTCGCGCAGGCGGTCGCACTCGCCCTCGGTCTCCTCTTTGCGCTGCTGAAGCGAGGTCTTCTCACCGGTCAGAGTCTCGACGGTGGCTTCAAGCTCCTTGATGCGCTCATCGCTGCCCTCGGTCTGCACGTCGGTGGATGGAGCTTCCCGTATCTCCAGCTCCTTGAGCTTCGCTTCGAGATTCCCGTTGTCTGCCTCAAGTTTCCGGCACCTCTCCTCAAGTTCTCCGGCTTTGGAGGCATGGCTTGCAGCCTCGGCTTTCACCGATTGGTTTTCAGCCTCCAGCTCCTTGACGCGCTCAGTGAGCGTTGCCAGCTCTCCGCTGTTGTCGGGATGAGCCACGCGTGAATAGTATCGTTCTTTCTCCTGGGCATGGCGGGTCAGTTGCGTCTCAAGGTCATTTATGCGGTCAAGCATTGCGCGACGCTTGCTCTCCGCGCTGAGCCTCTGCGCACGGTTCTCCTTGCGCAAGCTCTCGTTCTCGACCTTAACCGTCTCAAGGTCGGCGATTTCCTTTTCAAGAGCCTCCTTTTCGGTCTTCCACTGACCGTTTTCAGCCGAAAGGGCTGCGTCTATCCTCTGTCGCAGGGTGGTCGAGAGGGAGTTGAGGATGTATTTACGCTGGGCTTCGAGGTTCAGACACTGCCTGACGAACTCCGGCTGCGTGCGGTTGAACAGCTCGATCACCGCGTCGAAAAGATCATCCGTCAGCGTAGCCGTCCCATCGGTTTCGACGGTCTTCTCCTCAACCGCAGCCACCGGCTCATCAGTCTCAGCCGACGAGGGTGCAGCCACCGGAGCGACCGGCGTGACAGAGACCGATGGCTCGTCACGGTCATCGACAGCATACGTGGGGACTGTCGGGTCATAGTTCCCCTCCTCATCCTCGGTATCGGGCGAAAAGCCGAATGCACGACGTAAACTATTCATTAAAGACATATTGCACAATATTTGGTCATGGCTTCGCTAATCATCGCGGCCAGACATGTTTCAAGGTATGGTAGAAATGTTCTAAGGGCAGCGTCACAGCTCCGGGGCGCAATGTGTCTCACCATTCCGTCAGAAGCCACGACGTCACATTGCAAAGTTAACGGAAAAAATCTGAAATCCATCACATATCGCATATAATTGTAACCGAAATGCCTTAATTTAACGGATGTCCACATCTCTACCTGCATCGGACATCCACCGTAATGAGCAAACAAACCCTTGAAAAGTTACGGGTTAAAATCTTATCATGTCGGAAATTTGTTGTACATTTGCAATATTATCAACAAGCATAAAGTCAAAAATACCGAATGTAGGGGACATGCCTTTGGCATGTTTGTGATTAACCGGCTATTGTACAGGCAGATCCATTTAACATGCCAAAGGCATGTCCCTACGGCTTAAATGTATATATACTTATTGTCTAACTAATTAAGCGATAGGAGACAAAGTTACAACTGAATCAACGCTACAACTGATTCCGACACAATGAACACCAAGCTAAACGATTCCGCTTCTGAAGGCTACTCGATGCAGGAGGCCATCGAGGAAGCAAAACGCTGTCTCAACTGCAAGAATCCCCTCTGCAAGAAAGGCTGCCCCATCAGTCAGGACATCCCCGACTGGATCCATGAACTCTCGATGGGCAATCTCGGGAACGCCATGTCGATAATCAACGCCAAGAGCAATCTTCCGGCCGTCTGCGGACGCGTCTGCGCCCACGAACGCCAGTGTGAGGGCAACTGCATCCTCAACAAGAAAAACGCCCATATCCACGTCGGCAAACTCGAACGCTTCGTGGCCGATTTTGACAGCGCGATGAATCTGACGCGCGAAAAGCTCGTCGCCAAGACCCGTGGTCGCGTGGCGGTCATCGGTAGCGGCCCGGCAGGACTGACGGTTGCCGGTGAGCTGTCGCGCAAAGGCTTCGACGTGGAGATTTTCGAGATGGAACCCGAAGCCGGAGGTGTCCTCATGCTCGGCATACCCGAATACCGCCTGCCGAAAGACGTGGTGCGCCACGAAATCAAGAAAATCTGCGAGCTTGGGGTCAGAATCCACTGCAACACCACCATAGGGCGCGACTACACGGTCGATGACCTCTTTGCCCAGGGTTTCGACGCAATCTTCATGGGGACAGGCACAGGCAAACCCAAGAAGCTCTCCATCCCCGGCAACCACTTCGACGGTGTCCGTCAGGCCATCTACTTCCTCCGCCGTGTCAGCCTCTACAATTCCGGACTCATCAGCCGCGATGAAATCCCGGTGAAGAAAGGCGACAAGGTCTTCGTCATCGGCTGCGGCAACACGGCTATGGATGCCGCCCGCACAGCCCTGCGCATGGAGGCAGCCGAAGTGACCGTGGTCTATCACCGCTCGATTGAAAACATGAGCGCGCTCAAAGCCGAGTATGACGACGCCGTCGCCGAGGGCGTGAAGTTCATGTGGAACTCCTCAATCACCGATGTTCGCGGTGCCGACGGTATCATCTCCGACGTGGTCATTGAGCAGGAGGGAGAGAAATCCGTCCGACCCGCCTCCAAAGTCATAATGGCAGTCGGGAGCCAACCGGCAAGCCGCATCGTATCGACGACCGAGGGTATAAAGGTTGACGACAAGGGATACGTCCTCACCCGCGAGACCCCCTACGGCATGACCAGCCGCAAGGGAGTGTTTGCCGGAGGCGATGTCACCAACCGACCAGCCACCGTGGTCCACGCCATGCAGGACGCACGCCGCGTATCCGAGGGAATAATGCAATATGTCGATGCCCTCAAGCTCATGACCGAAATCGACAAAGACCTCTCATAAGAATGAAAAATGTGAGGAACATAAAGACAATGGGTGTGAAAAGGGAACATAAAGACATAAGGACATAAGAAACACAAGCGACAGAGATTTATATTCGTAGGGACATGCTTTTGGCATGTTGGAGATTAATCGACGATTGAACAGGAATGTCCGCAATTTATAAGCGATTATGCAGGCCTATCCATCCAACATGCCAAAGGCATGTCCCTACGACAAATATCCACACGATAAAAGTGTCACTATGTCTATATGTCCCCTCCCTACGGAAGTTGCCGGTGGTTGCGGGGGTGGTAGGTGAGGATGTCGGTGCGGAGGGTGGAGCGGTCGAGGTGAATGTAGATTTGGGTGGTGGCTATGGTCTCATGACCGAGCATCTGCTGGATTGCCCGCAGGTTCGCGCCCCCCTCAAGCAGATGGGTGGCAAACGAGTGGCGCAGGGTGTGGGGGGAGATGTTCTTGCGTATGCCCGCAGCCTCGGCGAGCGACTTGACTATCTGGAATATCCGCTCGCGGGTCATCCTGCCTCCACGGCGGTTGAGAAACAGTATGTTGGTGCTATCGGGCTTCACGTTGAGCAGCTCACGGTCACGGAGATACTCAGCTATTTCATAGAGCGCGACCTCCGACACCGGCACCATCCGCTCCTTGTCGCCCTTGCCACGCACCACGATGTAGCCCTCCTTGCCGTAGACCCTTGACAGCTCAAGGTTGACAAGCTCGCTGACGCGCAGACCGCAGCCATAGAGGGTCTCCATTATCGCGCGGTCGCGCTGCGCCTCAGCCTTTTCGGGGTCAATGGCGGCAATCATCGCATTGATTTCCTCGACCGTCAGCACCTCGGGGAGATGCAGTCCGATTTTGGGCGACTCAAGCAGCTCGGTCGGGTCGGGGCGCAGATAGTCCTCAATGCTCAGGAAGCGGAAAAAGGAGCGGAGTCCCGAGAGAATCCGCGCCTGCGACCGCTCGGCAATGCCGAGGTCGTGGAGATCGCCGGTGAAGTAGCGCAGCGTATCGACGGTCACTTCGCCCAGCGGTGTACCGATGGAGGCGAGATAGTCAAGCAGTTTCCTGACATCCATGCCGTAACCCACGCGCGTATTGTCGGCCATCCCACGCTCCATGCGGAGGTAGAAGTCATATTCCCTCAGCAGTTTCTCTACGTCAGTTATCCGTCTCATGGCAGTCTCGGAGTGTGTCTCAGAAATTCACCTCAAAGTCCTGACGGGAGAGGTCGGCGCGCACCACAACCACTGCGGTGCGGAGATTATAGAACGTCATGCCGCACCCAAGCTGCCCGGTCATGGCTCTGTAACGCTCGGGCGGGAGATTGAAAATCACGAATACATCCACCCTGCCGCCCACAGCGCGCACTCCCTCGACCGCCCGGAGGGAATCGCCGCCGTCACCGCGCATGATGCATAGCTGCGAGCCGACAGTCACATCCATGTCATGACCCCTGCTCACGCTGACGCGGGAGTCGGCAAGGCGTATGGCTTCCGCAAGCCCTGCGTCATCAAAAGTCAGCACCACACGGTCGGGCGTGAACTCGCACACGAGGCGAAACACGAGTGCCAGTCTGCGGAATTCGTCCTTGCTTCCGGCAATCCGCCTGAGAAAAAAATAGGAATAATATTCACCCCTTTCCCTCAGCACAGCCGTAACGAAGCGATAGGCAAACGGCGAATGTATGCCGAAACCGCGACTCCGCCATGCGCGTTTCAATACCTTTTTAATGCATAATTCATAATGCATAACCTTTTTAATGCATAATTCATAATGCATAATGCATAATAATTAGACCTTGGGGGGTACATGAATTCATAAATGACAGAAATTACAGATAAATTTTATGCTTTTCTCAACTGAATCTACATGCCATTACTCTCTGAAAATAATTATGTCATTTATGTTATTTTTGAATTTCTGCACCTCCTCTTTCTATACCTCCTCTTTCTGTTTCTCCTGTTTTTGTACCTCCTGCTTTCCAAATTTGCGTTTTGCATTATAGATTACCGCGAGGGCGAGGGCGATGTAGATGATTATTATCGCGGTGGTGGCGAGAGTGTCAGTGGCGTGGAGCGACGGCGGGTCGAAAGTCATCACAATCTCATGGCTTCCGGCAGGGACAGGAATGGCACGAAGCACATAGTCCACGCGTCCAATCTCCGCAGGCTGTCCGTCAATGGTCGCTGTCCATCCCCAGGGGAAATAGACCTCCGAAAAGACCGCAACACCTCCCTTCGCGCTGTTGGCACGATAGGTCAGCCGGTTGGGCGAATATGTAGTCTCGACAATCGTGTCGCCCGGTGTAACCGCGGCCGACGTGCCGAGTATCTGCTGAAATTTGCGGTCAGCCACAGCGACCGACCGTGGATTGATTGACGAGAGCGCGCCCATCTCCGCGTCGGGCGAATCGACATAATCCACCCTATCGACAAACCAGCCATTGCCGTATGCCTCGGGGTTGCGGAGCACCTGACCGTCAAGCCCGACGATGTAGCGGGCATTGAGCATGTTGATGACATTCCAATCGGCGTCGCTTTCCGTCCCGCGCTGGAAGTTGGAGAGATGGCGGTCAATGAGATCCTGATAGCGGGTGAGTTTCGCGGCATGATAGCCACCGATCATCTTATGGTAATAGGATGGGTCGGCACTGTTGAAGCGGGGGATGTCCATGACGCGGTAGTTCATCGACGTGTCCTGAAGTATGACCTCATCGGCTCCGGTCTTGGCAATGGGCGCACCGACCGACAGTTGACGCGGGACGAAGCTCTCATGGTTGATGTAGCGTTTGTTGACCGTGTAGAGGTCGCACACCACGAGCACAGCTATCGCAGCGACCGCCACGCCCGATGAAATCTTGCGCCGCATGAAAGCGAACAGCAGCACACCGCCCAACGCCACGATGATGAAACTACGGAGCGCGTCGGACTTCACCAAGCCCAGGCGCAGCCCCTCGACCGCAGAGTAGATTGACGGATTCTGCAGGCTGAACTGACGCGCAGTTGCCGCATCGTAGCCCTGCTGCATGAGTGCGCCGGTGATGTAATTGTCAATCTGCCTGTCATTGTCGGAAATCACGCTCCCGAAGAACTCCGGCACGCAGAAACCGACGGCACAGATGGCGAGGGTGATACCGAAGCTCCAGTAGACAGCCTTGCGGGAATGCGTCCAACCGTCGGGGTCGGTCAGCAGCTTCTGCAGAGCCATGACCGCAAGCAGAGGCATGGTGAATTCGGCAATCACGAGTATGCTCTCGACCGTGCGGAACTTGGAGTACATCGGAGCCACGGACAGCATGATGTCGGTAAACGTCATGGCATGTCTACCCCACGCAAGCACTATCGAGAAGACGGTCAGCACGACGAGAACCCATTTCATGGGCCCGCGCACAATGATGCAGCCGAGGATGAAGAACGCAAAAATCAATGCCCCGACATAGACTGGACCGTTCGTCCCCTCGGGGTCGCCGAAATACTGGCTCATGTATCCGAGATACTGCTGCTGCATCCCGTCGATTTTCCCCTCGGAAATCATCTTCTGAGCGTCCGGGAGGTCTGAGAGGCTCATCCCCACCATCTGCCCCTTTTCGGGCTTTGCAGAAGCACCGCCCTTGATGTTCGGTATCAAAAGGGAGAATGTCTCGGACGGCTGATAGCTGTATTGAGTGATGTAGTTCTTGTCAAGACCCGCCGACGCACCGCCGTCACCCGTACGGGTGGGCGATGACAGCTCGCTGTGGCGGCCGCGCATCGTCTCCTTGGCATACTCGTAAGTCAGATAGAGGCTCGGAGCATTGGCAGCGACAGCAAGCCCCCCGGCAACGACAAGCACACCGGTAGCCACACACCACTGACGCATCTTCTTCGAACGCACCGCATCAATGAGGCAAGCAATGACGATGCCAACGACGACAAACAGGAAGTAGTAGGTCATCTGGACATGGTTGGAGGCTATCTGCATCATCGCAAACACAGCCGCCAGCGCACCGCCTGTCAACCAGCGCACGCGATAGCACATCACAATGCCTGCAATCGTGGGCGGGATATAGGCGAGGGTCACGAATTTCCATATATGCCCTGCACCGATTATGATTATGAAGTAGGACGAGAACCCATAGGCCACCGCTCCGATGAGAGCCACATACCACCGCATCCGCATGGCGAGAAGCAGGATGAAAAAACCCGTCATCATCATCGCTATCAGCGACGACGGCGACGGAAGCCCGAGCCCCATGACAGTGTTGATCCATTTGTAGAGACCGCTCGACGGATATGAGGGCGAGATCTGAAACGTCGGCATTCCTGAAAAGAGCGAGTTGGTCCATCGCGACACCTCGCCGGTCTGCTCGGCGTAGGCCTTGGCTTCCTGCCCGATGGCTATGCCCTGCTGCATGTCGTGCTGGCGGAGCTGATTACCTTCCGACGCATCGGGATAGAAAAACGCGAACGCTATGACGGCTATGACGATCAGACCTCCGATGAATGTCACAACCTGACTATACTTTTTGAGAAAACTATGCATTTTGAGATATTTGATTCAAGATATGTGGGCAATTATGAGGGGAATCTGACCGGGCGTTCAGACAGCCGGACGGAGTTCGACAGGAAGCTCCTTGGGCTTCTCAGGGGTGACGGAGTCAATCGCAGCCGTGTCAGCCGGAGTCTCGGCCGGCCCGACAGCCGAACCGTCCTGCATCGAGTCATATTGACTCAATTTCTCGCGGAAGGCTCTCGCTATGGAGTCGAAGTCGAGTTCGGGATTCTTCCTCATGGCCTTGCGGAAAGCCTCGCGGGTGTCCTTGGGGTTGACACTGAGAGCAATGTCATAGACATCCACATATTTGCGGAGCGTCTCAAGGTCGCGGCGCGATTCATGCTTGCGGGTGGCATCGTTGTGGAGCGACACAAAGGCGGTCAATACCTGCACCGTCTGTTCGGGGGTGAAGTCATCGACAAAGAGCGACATGCTGTCGGCCATCACCGAAGCCTGCTTGAGATTGCCGGAGGTCAGAGCCTGTTCGAGCTGCGACTTCCGCACCTCCACCTCCTCGGCTGCGGGCACAGCCTCAGCCTTCTTCGCATCGCCGCCACCACAGCCGGTTTGAACCAGCCCGGCAACCACGGCAAACATTATCATCAATTTTTTCTTCATTTTCAATCAAAGTGTAGATTTTACGTCACGCAAAGTTACACAATTTTTTTATTATTCTCACTTTCTCGTCATCCTCGTGAGAATGAGAATGAAAATCCGGAAAGGAAAAGTGGGTACAAGAGGACAAGAGAAGCAAGAGGAACATGATTTTTTAGTTCACTGTTATGTCGGAGGAGAGAGGGACAGAATGACATAGGAGCATAAAGAACAAAAGATTATTTTTTCTCTAACCGAATAGCCGAAAAATATTTCTGTCCTTTATGTTCTTATGTCCTTATGTTCCCTTGTCGGCTAATGACTGACGGCCAAAATCCTTGTTACTCCTGCCGCTCTTGTCCTCTTGTACCCTTCACCAATCTTCAACGAAAAAACGCAGGAGAGGCTGATTGTGCCCTTCCTGCGTTGGAATAATGTTGCTTATCTGACGGAAGTGATTACTTTCCGGCGAGCTTCTGCTTGAGTTCAGCGAGAGCTGAGAGGTCGCCGAGAGTAGTCTTCTCAAGAGGAGCATTGAGAGCGGGAGCTTCCTCCTGACGGCGGCTACTGCTGCTGCGGCGGCTGCCTGCTGACTTCTTGGGAGCTGCTGCCTCAGCACGCTCGTTCTTCTGCTCATCTTCAAAGATGCGGCTGTGTGAGAGGATGATGCGCTTGCTGTCCTTGTTGAACTCGATGACCTTGAAGTTGAGTTTCTCGTCAACCTGAGCCTTAGAGCCATCTTCCTTGACAAGATGCTTGGGAGTAGCGAAGCCCTCGACACCGTAGGGGAGTGCGATGACTGCACCCTTCTCAACCATCTCGACGATAGTACCCTCATGGATTGAGCCTACTGTGAAGATAGTCTCGAATACATCCCAGGGATTTTCCTCAAGCTGCTTGTGACCGAGCGAGAGACGACGGTTGTCCTTGTCGATTTCGAGAACCTGGACATCGATGTCGGCACCGATCTGAGTGAACTCGCTGGGGTGCTTAACCTTCTTGGTCCAAGAGAGGTCGCTGATGTGGATGAGACCGTCAACGCCTTCCTCGATTTCAACAAACACGCCGAAGTTGGTGAAGTTGCGCACTTTTGCAGTGTGCTTGCTTCCGACGGGATATTTGGTTTCGATGTTCTCCCAGGGATCGTTCTTGAGCTGCTTGAGACCGAGCGACATCTTGCGGTCGTCGCGGTCGAGAGTAAGGATGACAGCCTCAACTTCGTCGCCGACTTTGAGGAAGTCCTGAGCAGAACGGAGGTGCTGGCTCCATGACATCTCGCTGACGTGGATGAGACCCTCGACACCGGGAGCGATTTCAACGAATGCACCGTAGTCAGCCATTACGACTACGCGGCCCTTGACCTTGTCGCCAACCTTGAGGTTTTCGTCGAGCTTATCCCAGGGATGGGGCTGGAGCTGCTTGAGACCGAGAGCGATGCGCTTCTTCTCGTCGTCGAAGTCGAGGATAACGACATTGAGCTTCTCGTCGAGCTTAACCACTTCCTCGGGATGGCTTACGCGACCCCAGGAAAGGTCTGTGATATGAATGAGACCGTCAACACCACCGAGGTCGATGAACACACCGTAGCTGGTAATGTTCTTGACAGAGCCTTCGAGCACCTGACCCTTTTCGAGCTTGGCGATGATTTCACGCTTCTGCTGTTCGAGTTCGGCTTCGATAAGAGCCTTGTGGCTGACAACCACGTTCTTGAATTCCTGATTGATCTTAACGACCTTGAACTCCATTGTCTTGCCAACGAAGATGTCATAGTCGCGGATGGGCTTAACGTCAATCTGAGAGCCGGGAAGGAAGGCTTCGATGCCGAACACATCGACAATCATGCCACCCTTAGTGCGGCACTTGATGTAGCCCTTGATGACCTCGTCTTTCTCAAGAGCCTCGTTGATGCGGTCCCAAGAGCGGGCAGCACGAGCCTTGCGGTGAGAAAGGATGAGCTGACCTTTCTTGTCTTCTTGGTTTTCGATGAAAACCTCAACAGTGTCGCCCACCTTGATGTCGGGGTTATAGCGAAATTCGCTCATAGGGATGATGCCGTCGCTCTTGTAGCCGATGTTAACCACAGCCTCACGCTTGTTGAGGGCGATGATGGTACCTTCGATTACGTCCTTGTCACGCACGGTGTTGAGCGATTCATCATAGGTCTTGGTGAGTTCCTCACGGGTCTTTTCGCCCTTGGTCTCACCTTTTTCATAGGCTTCCCAATCGAAATCAGCGATCGGGGAGTTTTTTACTTCTTCAGTCATTAAAAAATGGGGTTAATAAATAAGGTTAATTCTATGCTCCGGGGCTTAAACCCGCAAAGCGGTGCAAAGGTAGGAATAAAAAACGAATCCACAAGCGGTTACGCAACAGATTTTTCTCACCTCCGCTGAAATTTGATGAAAGCCCGCAGGAAAATGACACCGAATGGTTTTGGAACGTTGAAAAAAAGGAACAGAACGACATAAGAGCATAAGAGACAGATTTTTTTGATTGAAAAAATATTATGTCCCCTGTGCCCTTATGTCCTTCTGTCCCCTTTACTAATCCGGGAATCAGATCTTGAGTTCAAAGTTTTTTGTGACGGGTCGCTGACACATGGTCTCGTCACAAGCCTGATAGGCTATCTTGCAGTTGACAGTGCCTGCTCCCGTGCCTTTGATGCGCTGGCGGAATGCCCCGGTGCCGGTGTAATAGGTCGTGGCAGTGGCCGAGGGGGATTGCTGAGGACACAGCATGTCGCCAACCTTTTCATAGCCCTCGGGCAGCTCTACGGATACTTCGGTCGGGATGAAAGGGTCATCGTCGGCCACGATCGCGTAGGTGTGGAATCCGGGATGGACAGTGAGGGTCATCACTATCTCTTTCACGCCATCGCTGATCTCGACAATCTCGGCATTCACCGCAACGGGATTGTCCTTGTCGGTATCACCCGCAGGCTTGACGGGCGCGGAATTGTCGGCTGTGTCCTTTTCCTTCTTCAGGACAGAGTAATCATTGCCGGGGACATTCGGGTCGCGCGTATTGACGAGCCAGAGCCATCCGCCGCTTTCAGTGAAGAACATGCGGTCGCGGTTGGCATTGAGCCATGCCTTCCACTCGGCGGGAGTGGCGAAACGGCAGAGGGTGTAGCGTTCAAGAAGAGTCTTGCCCACAGCCGCGTCATCGCCTCCGGCCTCAAGCATCTCGACAGCCTTGTCGAGAAGACGGATGTCATTGTTGGCAATTCCGAGCGCACGGGCTTCCTGGTCGATCATCAGTTCGTAGCCGGATTCGTCGGGACGGAAATAGGGTGTGTTCTTGTCGTAGTAACGCGCATACTCCTCCGCATCCTCTCCGAAAACTTCATAGAGTTTGGGCTGACGCTGCTTGACGAACTCAGAGTAGGTCTGATGCTTCGGCTTTCTCGGCGCACCGCTTCCCTCATAGTACTTTTCAATGGAATTAAGCTCTTCGCCGGCAGCTTTTTTTGCCTGAATTGCTTTGTAGAGGCTGTCTCTATACACATAGAAATCCTCGTTAGTCTTCTCTACGGCCTTCCAGCAGTCACGCGACACGAAGTATTTCGCGCTTAAAGCGTCCTTGCGCGTGGCGATAGTTTCTTTCAGTTTGCGGGCGATGGGACGCTGACCCTTGAAATCCTTGATGTATACAATGGCGTTGGCGAGGGCTGCCCTTGCAGGCTCGGTCATGTCGGATGGCTTGGCCGCGAAACCCCAGTGGAGGAAATTACCGTGACGACCGATGGCAACAGCGTCGATACTCTTGGCACATTCGCCACCGGAGATTACCTCCGTGTCGGGCGAGTCGAGATAGCCGCCGGGACGCGACACCATGCCGATGCGGATACCGTTGTCCTGCGTGGCTGCCTCGTGAACTTTCCACATCTCGGTCTCGTCGGGGAGCGTATAGCCGTAGAGAGGGCAATAATCCTTTGCAGTTTCCGGTGTGGGGCGCATCTCCGAAACGATGTTCACTTTGAAAGGACCCTTGAAGATGGCATGGTCTTTCTTCCAACCGAGTGCATAGTTGTTGAGACAGAGGCAGTACCAGTCGTTCTTCGTGCCAATTGAGCGGCCAAGGTCTTCACTCGTCTCTGCTATGCAGACCGTTGCATAGTCAAAATCGTCGGGAAGATAGGCGGGACGCTCGTAACGGGTGATATGACCGTTCTCATCACGCTCCTCAATTTTAGGACGGCGTACGGGAGGACGACCGTCGAAGACTGTCACATCATAGTCAGCCGACATGGCGGGCGTATAATCCTTACCGTCAACTGCGGTCACCTTGGTGAAATGCTGCTTGAGGAAGCGGGTGAAGTCGGCGGTGCGCTCCTTGACCGACTTGGACAATGCAACGGAATCAGGCGCAGCAACCCCGATGGTGTTGAAATCGGGACTGCCCCCGACATAGAGGACATTGAGCTTCTCCTTTGCCCGGACACTGAGACCAAGGCAGAGCGCAGCCACTATAAGACATATAATTTTTTTCATGATTTTTTGCCTTTTGATATAATTACCGATTGTGTACGCAGAAAATATTTAGGAACGATTAAAAATTCAGTCTTGTAATCTTTAATCGTTCCTAAGCCCATGCGCTAATTTGATGATTTCTTACTTGAGAAGCTCGGCGAGCTTGGCGTTGAGTTCGGCCTCATCGTCGAAACGGCCCACTATGTTGCCCTCAGCATCGATGATGAACTTGGAGGGGATGTACTGGATAGCGTACTTGTCAGCGTTGACACCGCCCTCGTCATAGACATTGGCATATTTCTCCATGCCCATGCCGCTGTTGGCGATGTAATCCTTCCATTTCTCCTGATCGCGGTCGAGCGAAACTGCGAGAACTTCGAGACCCTTGCCGTTGTACTGCTCATAGAGTTCCTTCACGTGGGGAAGCGACGCACGGCAGGGACCGCACCATGTTGCCCAGAAGTCGAGGAGGACAACCTTGCCTTTGAGACCCGAGAGGGTAACGTCATTGCCGTTCTGGTCCTTGCCGGAGATTTCGGGAGCGGCAGCACCGGGCTGGATTAACTCAAGGGTGACAATGTATTGACCGAGCTCGGGATCGGAAGCCTGAACTTCGGGAGTCCAACTGTTGTAGATTTCCTTGAGTTCGTCGAGGCTGAGGTCAGTCTTCGCACTGCTCATCACGACGGGTGAGTAGTAAGAAGCGGGATGAGTCTTGACGAAGTTGATTCTCGATTCCTTCACAAGGTTGTTGAGTGAATCGTAGGACTGCATGAGGGCTGCAACCTTCACAGAGTCATCCTTGACCGCCATATACTGCTCCTGGAGGGGCTTCATCTGCTCATAGACGGCCATCTGTACGGCTGAGAGGGAGTCGGCCTGAGCCGTGAGGGGCGAGCCGGTCACTTCAGCGTTGCTGTAATCGTCGCCGGTAAGGGCTACGGTGATCTCACCCGGTTCAATCATCATGGGACGGACTTTCTCGTTGATGTATTTAATCGGGCCGTGGCTGACGTAGCCGAATTTAGGAGTCGCAACATTACCGCTGAATGCGAAAGTGCCGTTTGCAACAGCAACACTGTCGGTAAACGTTGAGTCCTTAGCAACCTGATACATGAGGTAGATCATCTCACCGTCAGCGAGATCAGTGGTACCGTTGATTTTGTACTCGCTTGATGGTTTGGAGCTGCAAGCGCAGAGCACTGCGAGCGCACCAAGTCCGAGGACTGAAATTTTCTTCATTTTAAAGATTTTTGATAATTAATTGGTAATTATTTAAGGCATGGGTGACCAAATGGTTTTATAGGGGCAAAGTTAGTTTTATAATTTGATATTATGCGTATTTCCCTTAGTTAAATTTTATTGATTCAGGTCTAACAATCTTCGTATTACTGCTATATGACCACCCATACCCTTTTTTAATGCATAATGCATAATGCATAATAGCCTCCGGCAACGCTCTGCGGTTTGGATTGAGGCAACGTAAGGTAAGGCAACGCAACGAAATGCTCTACTCTCCAAAACCGCCACAATCTGCATAGCTATTATGAATTATGCATTATGAATTATGCATTATGAATTATGCATTAAAGAATATTATGAATTAATTAAATATTTCCGCAAGTTTGGCATCGAGATCTTCGTTTTTGTCCATCTTGCCGATGATTGTGCCGTCGGCTGCGATGAGGTACTTGGTCGGAAGATAGTGAACGGCATACTTCTCGCTCTGGTCATTGCTGCGGTCGAAGTCAACGGTATTGCCATTTGCATCCTTGACCACTTTGAGACCACGGAGGATGTTGTAGTAGTTCTCCATGCCCTCAGCCACGATGACGTTCTTCCAGTTATCGGGGTCGGAATCGTTGTCGCCTACGCAGAACACCTCGAAGCCCTTATCATGATACTTGTTGTAAAGTTCCTTGACATGCGGGAGAGCTGCACGGCACGGTCCGCACCATGTTGCCCAGAAATCAACGAGGACAACCTTGCCTTTGAGGTCGCTGAGCTTGATTTCCTTACCGTCGGGGCTGACACCGATGAGATCGGGAGCAGGCTGACCGGGCTGCACTGCCTCAAGAGCGGCAATTTCATTTGCCACTTCCTTTGCCTGAGCCTGAACTTCGGGAGTGAGGGCATTGTAGGCAGCCTTCATCTCGTCGAGGGTCATACTGCCGGTGCGGAAAGAGAGAAGTTCGGCAGTGTAGTATGAATCGGGATGATTTTTAATGAATTCATCGGTTATGGATTCATACAGACCGGAGAGTGAATCACTCTTAGCTTCCATAGCGGCGCGAGCTGCCTCGTCCTCAGGTTTTGCGCCTTGACGCAGAGCCATAAGTTCATCCTGCACGGGTTTGACAGCATTTTGATATTCCTCAGCTTCGGTCTGTGTCTTTGAGCCTGTCACTGCTGCAGCCGAGAAGTCATCGGCGGTGAGACCGCTGACGGTCATTTCGGCAGGCTCGATGTAGATGTTGGCAATCGCCTTGTTGCCCCATTCGTAGGGTTTGAAATAGAGAACCGCACGTGTGGGGACATCCACTGTGCCGGTGAAGGCGAATGTACCGTCAGCGATGACGACACTGTCATTGACAGTCGAGTCAGCTACCTGATACGACAAGAAGATTGTCTTGCCGTCAGCACCCTCAATGTTTCCGTTGAGGTCAAATTGGTTTGCCTGGCGGCTGTTGCACGCGCTCAACATAGCAATCGCGCTGAGTGCAATGATTGGGAAATGTCTCATTTTATAAAATAGTTATTGGTTGTATGGTCTTGGGGGTGGAGGGACATAATGTTGCAATTATGTCGTAGGGACATGCCTTTGGCATGTTTGTGGTCAATCTGCTCCATTTAAATATGCCAAAGGCATGTCCCTGCATTCAGGATATTTTCAAATTTACATTTATTGTCTTACCTCAATCATTCATGAATGGCTTGAAGTTCGGATTCAAGTTGGTGACGGTCTGCGGGATGGGGAACACCCACATCTTTGAGTCGGGATTCAGCGTAAAACTTCTGCCGTCAATCGTGCGTGTAATGGTCTCCTGCCAGTCGGAATCCAGGACGTTCCAACGCTTGCGGTTAATGTAGTTCCAGACGGAGAACAGACCCTCAGTTTCGTATGACATCTTGAGATACTTGATGGCAGTAGCCTTATCGTTGACCGTACCCTTGAGAGGTGCATAGTACTCAGGCATGATGCGCTTCTCACGGACGATGTCGAGATAGCCCATGGCCTCATCGTAATTGCCGTTACGGACAGCATTCTCAGCCTTGATGAGATACATCTGTGATGAACGGAGACCGAACATGGGATACCATTGGGAGAGGTCGCTACTGGGAATGATGTAGCCCGGTTCGCCGAGTCTATTTGTTGAGATACGGTCTTTTTCTGACTCATCGCGACCCAAGGATGAACAATTGAGGTGGAGAAGATAAACGTGACCCGGCTCGATGAACGACTGCGCGTAAGGAGTGATATTATTATATGAGATATAGCCATACGTGGTAAAATAATCCTCCTCCATTTCGAGACGCGGGCGGACAAACTGCTGATAATCTTCAAGAGGTGATTCGTCAGTCTTGCGGATTTTTGTCGTGATCATGGACTGAGTGTAGTCACTGACAGTGTTGTTGACCGCGAGAGCCTTGTCGGCGGCAGCGGCAGCCTCATCGAACTTCTGCATCGAGGTGAGCACGACAGCTTGGATGGCATACATTGCCGCACGGTTGAGGCGCATCTGGTTGATAGCATTGTCAGGAAGCGCGTCAAGAGCTATTGCGGCATCGATGTCAGCATTGATTTTTGCATAGAATGCCTCCATGGTCAAAGGCTCGGCGGGAGTCTTGATGTCCATGTCCTCGGTGAAATATGCAAGAGCAATAGTGCTTGATGCAGTGGACGGATTGTAGACAGGTGCAAACTTCTGACAGGCGAGCCAGTGGAAATAGGCGCGCACGAGATATGCCTCGGCTTTGAGGGCATCCTTCTTTGATTCGTCGCCCGAAGCACCATCAATCTGCATGAGGATAGGATTTGCCACGCGACCTATGTAGTAGTAGCACGAGGAGTAGAAATTATCACTCTTTATAAGGATAGGCATGTCAGTGAGCCATGCTGCCTCATCATACGTCAGACGGATGGAATTTGCGGTTTTGACCGGGACATTGATTGATGTAGACAGCAGACTATAGCTGTAAATGTAGTCACCGCAAATTTCCGACATGTCTCTGACACTCATATCGATCCCTTGGTAGTAGTCATAGCCGATAGGAGAGTTGAGAAGCATTTCAAGATCGTTGACAGAGGAAAGCAAGTTGTTGCCTTTCGCATCTATGTCAGTGAAGTCGGAGCAGGATGTCATGACCAGCCCGGCTGAGAGCATAAGCCCTGCGATATATTTGAGTTTCATTTTCTATATTTTGACTTGTGTATGTGACTGATTAGAGATTAAGGTTGAGACCGACCATGTAGGACGACGGATTGCGTATGCCGAGCGTCTCAGGATCAACGCCGAGGTCATTGGCAGTCCAAATAGCCTTGGGGTTGTTGACCTGGAAGCGGACGGTCAGGAGATTGACACCGAAGCGGCGTGTCCAGTTCTCGGGGACAGTGTAGCCGAGGGTGATGTTTCGGATCTTGATGAAAGATGCATCATAGACGCTTCGGTTGGCATAGAGGGGCTCTGATCCTGAACTTGTGGTGGCATATTTGTCAGTTCCGGGGATGTCAGTCTTGTTTTCCGGAGTCCATGCGTTGACAAAGTAAGAAGCCACGGGCGATGAGTATGAGCCGGAGAAAGTCTCCTTGTAGGGGAGCGCACGCATTTTGTGACCGCCGTAGTAGGCGAGAACGATGCCGAGGCTGATACCGTTCCACTTGAATGTATTGTCCATGCCGACGATGTATTTCGGATCGCTTTGACCGGAGAATTCAAGCACATCGGGGCTAAGAACTGAGGGACTGGTGGTGGTACCGCCCTGCTCGTTGTAGAACAACGTGCGACCTTCAAGACCTTCCTGATCGGAGATGCCTGCGAAACGGTAGCTCCAGAGAGCATTCACGGGGTAACCCTTCTTGTAGGGGGTCGATACAAGCTGATAGGCCTTGGTAGCGTCATTCTCAACATCGGTCACTTCGTTCTTATTATAAGTGAAAGTCATGCTTGTAGTCCACGAGAAGTCGCGGCGACCTTTGGGGATGAACCAATCGTAGGAGGCGACGAGTTCGACACCGACATTCTTGATCGAGGCTGCATTGGCTATGATTGATGTGAAGCCACAGGTAGGGTCGAGGTTGAGACCGTTGAAGATATCCTTACCTATTTTGTTGTAGAAGTCAAACGATCCGCGCAGACGATAGTTGAAGAAGCTGAAGTCGAGACCGACGTTGGTCGTCTTGTTCTGCTCCCAACGGAGGTCGGGGTTGGCGGGTGAGGTCACCGAACCGTAGGGCAAGTTGGTGTACTCGTTGATGTCGCCTGCCGTTGCTGTCATGACAGAGGTCGCACCCTGATAGATGTTACCGGTGACACCGTAGGAGAAGCGGAGCTTGAGGAACGAGAGCCATGAAGCGAAGTCATGGGCAAACTCCTCGTTGTGGATGTTCCATCCCGCGCCTACTGACCACAGCGGTTTGCCACGGAACTTGGAGTTGAGACCGAACACATCGGCATAGTCCTTACGGAATGACCCAAAGACGTTGTACTTCTCATCGTATGTGTAGGTCAGGTTGGCGTAGGCTGAGCCATAGCGGTGATGGACTTCGGGGACAATACCCATACCATCCTGCAGATAGGGCCAGAATGCAAACTGGCTAGAGGGATAGCCACCCATATCCGCCATATAATCAGTATTATAGTCCATCATACCGAGTGCAGCGAAATCAACAGTATGGGTCATGCTTGACTGGAGCTGCTCATCATAGCCGAGAGCGAGAGCCTTGGTGCCTTTGTATTTGGTCTCACGGAACTCGACACCGGCGATGGCTGCGATGTCGTGCTTGCCGAAGGTGCGGTTGTAGTTGAGCTGACCACGGGCAGTCCACGCATTCATATTTGTCTCAGTGGTCTGAAGGAAGCCACCGTTTTCGGGAGTGAGATACTTGTAGCCACCCTTGCCGTCGCTGACAGTGTAGGCGTTGCGGATCACTCGCGCTGCGTGGCTCTGCTCAGTGGCATGGGTTTGCGCATTTGTCATCTCAGTCTCATAGATAAACTGGGTATTGGCAGTGAGACCGGGAAGGATTCTGAAAAGGAGATCGGCGTGGTAGCGCATGTTCTGGCGACGCGTCGAGGTGGTGTTGTTGTACATCTCCTCTACCGGATCTTCACCGAGGTCATGGAACGCGGGATCAAGCGTGGCGAGACCATTACCGGAGTACCAACTGTAATAACGGTGGCGTGTTCCGTCCTCTTTGTAGAAAGGATAGTAGGGAGCGTAGGCCCAGGGGTTGGTAACGGACGTGTTGTAATCTGAACCGAATGCGCGACCATCGGCGAAGATGGTGTTGATTGACGCTGTCGCGGTGAGCCACTTGGCAATGTCAAAGCTGCCCTTGTAGGACACGTTGAGCCAATCGTTCTTATGGTTTATGATACCGCTGTTGTCATGCTTGTAGTTGATGACGATGTTGTTGCGCGATTTGTCAGAGGAGCTGCGGAGAGCGAGGTTGTACTGCTGGATCACCTGACGTCGATAGACTGCGTCAGCATAGTCCTGCGCATAGTTGTTGCCACGGAGGCTGTCAATCTTCTTGTTGAGGTCATCACGTGTGATCTGACCGTTGGCGAGCTGAAAGTAGGCATACTCGATGGGTGTGGGAGAGAGATAACCCATGTCGATATACATCTGCTCCATCATGATGTTTGACACAGGATTGTTCTTGTAGCCATCCTCCTGGAAGAAGTAGTACTCATACCAATTTGACTCGGCTTTGATATGCTCCTCCGCATCCATGTAGAAGTTGTCATGGTAGTCCATGTTCTTGTTCTCATACCATGTGAGGTTGGCGGAGAAGTCGATGTCAATCTTGCCTTTCTTCTTGGCATTCTTGGTGGTCACGACAATGATACCGTTGGCAGCGCGAGCACCATAGATTGCAGAGGCTGCGGCATCCTTGAGGACGTTGACGCTCTCGATGTCGTAGGGGTTGAGGTCCTCGATGTCGCCTTCGATGGGAAGACCGTCAACAACGAGGAGCGGGGTTGACGAGCCGTTGAGTGTGCCGACACCACGGATGATGGGGCGACCGCCGTAGGTCGAAAGACCTGCCACGCGGCCTTCGAGGTTGTCGAGAAGATTGAGGGTGTAGCGGTCATCGAGCTTGTCGGCAGTGATTGTGGCGGTAGCACCGGTCATTTTCTCTTTGCTGACATCAGCATAGCCGGTCACAACGACTTCGCTCATCATTGTGGCGTGCATCTCAAGATTGAAGCGGATGTCGTCCTGATTTTTCTTTGTGACACGGACCGACGCAGGCTTCATGCCGACAAAGAGGGCAGAGACCACGGGGTTGAGAGCCTTGACATTGTTGAGGGTGAAACGGCCGTCAACATCCGAGACGGTGAGCTGCGTGGTGCCGTCGATCATGACTGTCGCACCGGCGAGCGGCTCTCCTTCCTCAGCGTCATAGACAATACCCTTGATGGTGCCGGTGATGACATCGACCTTGAGGTTGGGGGCTTTGAGGATGACACTCTTGTCAACCACCTCATAGTCGAGGAACATGTTGACGGAAATGACACGGTTGAGGAGCTGGTCGAGCGACAGACCGGAGTAGTCGCATGTCACGGGACTTTTGGCCTGCTTCAGAAGGTCTTTCTGATAGACAAATTCTAAACCCGTCTCCTGTTTGAGTGTCTTGATGACTTCCTCGGGGGTTGCCTTTTCAAACTTGGCTTTGTAGGTACGCGCGTAACCGTCGAGCGGCACGAGCAGCGTCACAGCCAACAGGAGGACTAATAGTACTTTTTTCATTGTGTAAAAAAATTGGATTAATAAAAATGTAATACGAGATTGGCCCAACGGCCTATATGATTGGTTATTACTGTGGTTTTCAGTCAATTGCTTATAAGGTACAGAAGGACTGGAGAGACAGTAGAAACAGAGTTTTATATCTGTAGGGACATGCCTTTGGCATGTTGGGATAAACCCGGTCTCTCTCTTATTTATTTCAAACATGCCAAAGGCATGTCCCTACCTTTTATTTCAAACATGCCAAAGGCATGTCCCTACGACATATTATGTCCCTTTCCATTATTTTCCATGGGGGAGACTATGACTTTGTGTCCATCGGTGGTGAAGCGGAGGTTTCCACTTTTCTCTATGATGGATATGGCAGTGGCGAAGTCGGTGTAGCGCGGGATGCTTCCCATGAACACGATTGACTCCAAGACCGGATCGGTAAATTCATATTTGAAGTCATACCACCGGCTGAGGTCACGCATGATGACCGACAACGGTTGCTCCTCGAAGACGAAACGTCCATGCCGCCACCCGGTGATGACCTTCGGATCGACCTCGCGGAGATTGAGCTTGCGGTCGGAAAGGTTGAGGCGTGCCTGATGACCGGGGGAAATCAGCACCTCGCCCGAGGAGATGTCGGTGCGCGATATGGAGATTGAGCCTTGCTCAAGTGTGGTGTAGACGCATGAGTCGCCGGGGTAGGCACGGACATTGAACATCGTGCCATAGACCTTGACAATCTGACCATCGGTCACGACGCAAAACGGACGGGATGCGTCTTTCCTTACCGAGAAGTAGGCTTCGCCCGTCAGGCAGACTCTGCGCTCCGATGAGCCAAAGATTTCGGGATAGACAAGTGTTGACTCGGAGTTGAGCCACACCTCTGTGCTGTCCTCAAGCATAACCTTGAACTCACCGCCACGGGGGACATCGAGGCAGAGCGAGCGGGTGGTCTCCTTGCCGGAATTATCGGAGCTTGCGATTGCTGCGCAGTGGTTGGCAGGCATGACGGTATCGGAGGCATGGAGGTCGATGGATGTGCCGTTGGAGGTCAAGAGACGGGCGCGGACCGAACCATGCTTGATTTCGTGAAGGCTGACAGTATCGGTCAATTCGTATGAGGGATCAGACTTGGTTATTGCAGCCGGTGACGACAATTGGGGAGAGAATATGTTGAGGAAGATGAAGCTGACACCTATTATCACCACCACCGCTGCCGCTATGGAAAGAATCCGCACCCCGACTCTGCGGCGCGAGGCCTCGATGCGTCGCTTCATGTCGGCCATAGGGCGGTCAATGCTCACGAGCTGACGGCGCGCAAGTTGACGGCTGACGTATGCGGGGTCAGCGATGCGGTCGAGAAGCGCACGGCGCGCAGAGCCCTCACCCGCCCATTTTTCAATGAGGGCGCGTTCCTGCGGAGTGCATCGACCGGTAGCGTAACGGAACAGAAGTGAAGGAGTCATTTATTTAATCGTTAATAACTTAGTTCATCAGGATGACAAGGGTACAAAAGGACAAGAGGGACATAAGTAACAGATTTTTCAGTCATCAAATCTCATACTTGATACTTCATACTTGATACTTGACACTTCATACTTGACACTTCATCCTTAATACTTTTTTTGAAGTTTACATAGATAAAAGGGGATGGGTGGTGAAAAGTATATCAAATTTTCAATTATTTTTTGATTTTTTAGCAAAATGCCATTTAACACTTGGTTTTCGCTATAAATTTCTTAATTTTGCATTCATGTATGACTACAATCACATCTACAAATCTTTCATACGGGGCGATGTCACGCCTTTTTATGAACAGTTGTATCCCGGGCTGCTTGTCTATGCGTCAAGACAGTTAGGCGAGGAGCTTTCGTATCTCGCAGAAGACTGTGTGCAGGACGCGGTGATGAGTTCATACACCGAACGTCACCGTCTGAAGAATTCAGCCACCTGGTATGCATATATAATAAAATGTGTCTACCACAACGCGGTGGCAATGCTGAGAAAGCAGCAGTCGCAGAACAATTATCTGGGCAGCGGCACCACAGACGAGGCTACCGATGAGCTTGACGTTGCGATTCTCGAACAGGAGATGCTCGACAGCCTCTATTCGGCCATCGAATCACTTCCGCTGAGATACCGCGAGGTGCTTAGGATGAGCTATTTCGATGGTCTTAAAAACGCGGAAATCGCCACGCGGATGGGTGTGGCGGAGATTACGGTGAAAAAATGGAAAGCGGAGATACTCGTCAGGCTGCGCGTCAAGATGGATGACACTACCTCCGGCGGACTCGCTCCCGGTGACATTGACAGCGGCTATCTGTCAATAATATTAGTACTCCTGATGTTCCGGGAAGGTTACACGGCGATGTGTTCGGTATAGAGCGTGGCAGGCTTGGTGGATGCGGTGGATGCCGTCTCGTGCAATTTTGGGACGAATGTTGCATAAATTGCAGGGATTTTGCGTAATTTTGCAGACAGATAAAGGTGAACCGTGGCTATGCTGAAGATTTTTGCGCGTTATTTCATACTGACATTATGCCTCCTTGCGACTAATCTCGCAGGGCTTGACGCATCGGCACAGTCCACTCCTTGCGATTCGCTGCCACACAGTTCGACCAGATGGATAAGCCAGCTCATCGACAATGGTTTCCGAATCCATGACACTACGGTGTGCTATCCGGCTTTCCCCCGCTTTGCCCTCAACGTCTACAACTGGGGTGACAAGACGTTTAACTCCTACGACACGACCTACGTGGTCGGGACAGGCAAGAACTGGAAGCTCCAGGGCAAAACTTACAGTTGGCTGGAAACGCAGACAATGATTTTCCCGAAAAACACACAGATCTCCATGCACTCCGACCTTTTCTCGGATGCAGGTGCCTATCTGAGTTTCATGGCGGTGAGTATCGGCTACATGTGGAACATCGATAAACTTTTCGAGCGTAATACCAACCGGCGCACATTCAACTTTGACTTCACCTGCTCGCGGTTCTTTGTCAATTATAATAAGGTGTCGTCGGAGGGCGGTATGATCCTGACACGTTTCGGCGAGTACAACAACGGCAAAGGCATTCACTATCATTTCGATGATGTAAGCGTCACTACTTCCAACCTCGACGCTTACTATTTCTTCAATCACTACAAATATTCCCACGCGGCCGCCTATACGTTCTCGAAATATCAACTGAGGACTGCCGGAACGGCCATTGTCGGTCTGAATCTCGGCGAGCAGGACATCAGCATGAATTTCAGCAATCTTCCGCCCGACATGCTCAAGGAGCTTCCTCTCGACAGCCCACACTACCGTTTCCACTACCGCGACATCGCAGTGCTCGGTGGCTATGCGCGCAACTGGGCATTGAAACCGAGACGCTGGCTGCTGAACATGACAATAATGGGCGCGTTGGGCTACAAGCGGACGTATGAGGATGCCACGGACGGTGCGCGCAACATGATTGCCAACAGCTACCGTCTGTCATTGTGCTGTACGTATAACCACGGGCTGCTTTTTGCCTCGGGACAGCTACGGTCAAACGGCTCGCTGTACTACAACTCCAGCTTCACACACTTCAGCTCGATCAACTCAATCACCCTGATAGTCGGTATGAGATTCTGATTTTCAGTCATTGGATTTCAGGAGGTGCAGATTGGATAAGGGTACAGAAGGACAAGAGGGACAAAAGCAACAAGAGATTTTTTTGCCCTATGGGGGGATTAAGGGTGTGTCTATATCCATTTATTAATCAAAGCATTAATTGATTTTCGATAATCAGTTGGACAATCATTATATTATCCATACCTTTTATATTATAAACTTGTTATAAACTTGTTATAAACTTGTTGCTTCTGTCCCCTCTTGTCCTTCTGTACCCCTATCTGTCGGATATAGTATAAGCTATTCACCCGCGAAACTGACCAATAATTCATCGTTTTGCGATTAATAATTGTTTCGTTAAATTAAACTTTTATTATTGAAAAGAGGTTATATTTGCAAGCCCTTAGGTCAACGCCCGGGGGCCATCATCACGTTAACCAACTAACCAACTAACCAAACATGCACATCATGTCAACACGAAGTATCATCCTCTCCCTGATCAGTCTATGGTCAGTCGGTATGGTCGCCCAAACCACCGTGGACGAAGGGAGTGTGCTGACTCTCGGGCAGTGCAGGGAACTCGCCCTCGCCAACAACAAGGAGCTGCGCAAGTCCGCACAGCAGATAAAGGTGGCAGGCTATGAGAAAGACCAGGCATTTGCAGCCTATCTCCCGGCCATCGACTTTGCCGGAGGCTACATGTATAATCAGAAAGGAGTCTCCGTATTTGCCTCCGACCAACTGCTTCCGGTCAAGACATTCAACCTTGAAAAGCAGGACTACGAGTTTGGTCTCGTCAAGAATCCTGCCACCGGCGAACCGCTGATGGTCAACGGTCAGCCCATCCCCGAACAGATGGCCTATCTGCCCAAGGATGCGCTGAGTTACGACCTCCACAACGTGTTTTTCGGAGCCGTCACCCTTACGCAGCCCATCTATATGGGAGGCAAGATCGTGTCCATGAACAAAATCACCGGCTATGCGGAGAATCTCGCCCGCGCCCTGCGCGACAACACCGCTCAGGATGTGGTCTATGCCGTCGATGCAGCCTACTGGCAGGTGGTCTCACTCAAAGCCAAGCAGAAACTCGCCGTCAGCTATGTCAATCTCCTCGACACGCTCAGCCACAACGTAGCCCTCATGGTGGAGCAGGGAGTTGCCACCCGGCGCGACCAGCTCACCGTCGATGTCAAACTCAACTCGGCTCAGGTGGACCTCACGAAAGTTGACAACGGTCTCGTCCTCTCGCGCATGGCTCTCGCCCAGGTATGCGGAATCCCCATACATTCCACCTTCACACTTGCCGACGAGAATGCGCAGTCAATAGCCGCTACCGAACCCGTGGCAAAAGTTTATGACATGGAGCAAGTCTACTCTGACCGAGATGACCTCCGCGCGCTTGAGCTCGGAGTGAAGATATTTAAGGAGAAAGAGAACGTGGCGCGTGCATCAATGCTCCCGAACCTTGCACTCGTCGGGGCATACTCGTTCTCAAACCCCAACATGTTTGACGGTTTCGAGAAACGTTTCAACGGGATGTTCTCCGTAGGTGCAATGCTCACCGTCCCTATCTGGCATTGGGGAGGCAACTACAACAAACTCCGTGCGGCCAAAGCTCAGACCGTGGCGGCACGCCTCGAACTCGACAATGCCCGCGAGCTTGTGGATCTTCAGGTCAATCAGGCTTCATTCAAGGCTCAGGAAGCCATGAAGACATTCAACATGACCGAGACTAATCTCGCAAAAGCCGACGAGAATCTCCGCTGTGCCAACCTCGGTTTCCGTGACGGGGTCATGACTGTCGATAATGTCATGGAAGCCCAGACTGCTTGGCTCAAAGCCCATTCCGAAAACGTCGATGCACGCATCGACGTCTACCTCTGCGATGTCTACCTCAACAAAGTGCTTGGAAAACTGGAAATAAATACCGGAGCCGAATAAGGGGACACATCAGCCGAATAAGGGGACATAAAGACAAAAGGAGCATAAGAGACATATAGATTATATCGTCCATCCGCAAGGTCAAACCGATGTCAAACAGCAAGTTCATTAATGTCCAATGACTGAAGATAATGACTGTCAACTAACTGAAAAAAATCTGTTACTTCTGTCCCTCCTGTCCCTCTGTACACTTTTCAGCAGCGACTAATGACAAACTAACTGACTAATAACATTAAAAGATATGTCTGAATCAAAAAATACCACAACTGCCACTCCCGAGCAGCGCGAAAACAAAATCCTCATGGTGGCACTCGCCGTCATGGTGGTCATCTGCATCATACTTGCCATAGTAGGCTTCTTCTTCCTCAACAAGCCTCAGGAAATCGTCGAGGGACAGGCTGACGCCACAACCATACGCATATCCGGCAAACTTCCCGGACGTGTGGTGGAACTCTACGTCCACGAAGGCGATCAAGTCAAAGCCGGCGACACGCTCGTCCACATCCACTCCTCACTTGCCGACGCCAAACTGATGCAAGCGGAAGGTATGGAGACCGTGGCACGCACCCAGAACCAAAAGGTGGATGCAGGAACGCGCAAACAGATCATACAGACCGCCCGCGACCTCGTCACTCAGGCCGAAGCGGCTCTCGGAATAACCAAGAAGACCTACACTCGCATGGAAAACCTTTTCCGTGAGGGCGTGATTTCCGAGCAGAAGCGCGATGAGGCCAAGGCTGCCTATGATGCTGCCGTGGCTGCCCATCAGGCTGCAAAAAGTCAGCTCGACCTTGCACTGGCCGGAGCGCAGAAAGAGGACAAGGAAAGCGCAGCCGCAATGGTCGATGTGGCCAAAGGCGGTGTAGCAGAAGTGCAGAGTCTACTCGAAGACCAGTATCTCCTTGCCCCATGCGACGGTCAGATTGATGCCGTCTATCCTGAGGAGAGTGAACTCGTGTCGCTCGGCGCACCAATCATGAGCCTGCTGAAGCTCTCCGACAAGTGGGTGACATTCAATGTCCGCGAGGAACTTCTCAACGAAATGCCACTCGGTGGCGAAATCGAGATCATGATTCCCGCCCTTGACCAGAAGCGGGTCAAAGCCAAAATCTACTACGTCCGCGACCTCGGCAGCTACGCCACATGGCAGGCCACAAAAGCTACCGGACAATGGGACAGCAAGACGTTTGAAATCAAAGCCCGCACTCTTGACCCCATTCCAACCCTCCGCCCCGGCATGAGCGTGGTCTATTTCAAGAAGTAGACCGGAGTCTGGAATTGCGATTTTGAGAATTGCGGTTTAAAAGCCTCAAAATTCAGACTCCTACCTCCAAAAATATTATGAATTATGCATTGTGCATTATGTTATGCATTATGAATTAAGAAAATGAGTCGTGTACTGAATATAGCTCGCCGTGAGTTGCGCAGGTTGACATCACGCAAGATCTACATCTTCATGATGATACTTGTGCCACTCGGATGCACCTTTTTCTTCCTCAATCTGATGAACGAAGGGCTGCCCCTCAAGATACCCGTCGGGATGGTGAATCTCGACCACAGTTCGCTATCCCGCAAAATAACCCGTGAACTCAACGCCACTGAACTTATCGACATCTCAGAGGGCGAGGAGAGTTTTCATGCGGCTATGGAGAAAATCCGCGGCGGTGAGATCTTCGGTTTCTTCCTCATCCCGGACGATTTTCAGAAAAAGGCACTCTCAGGCGAGACCCCTACCCTATCATTCTATTCCAACATGACAATTTTCGTCCCCGGATCGCTCACGTTCAAGGGCTTCAAGACCATCGCCGTCACGACGAGCGGCGGAATAGTCAAGAACACCCTCGTCAGCCTCGGAGCCGATGAAAACGGAGTCTCATCTCTAATCCAGCCCATGGTCATCCGCTCGGTTGCAATCGGCAATCCGTGGCTCAACTACTCCATCTACCTCAGCCAGTCGTTCATCCCGTGTCTTCTCGCACTCGTCATACTGCTCGTCACCGTGTTCAGTATCTGCGAGGAACAGAAACGGGCGACATCCGTCCAATGGCTCACAATGGCACGCGGCAACATGGCGATAGCTCTTGCCGGGAAGCTGCTCCCGCAGACTGTAATCTTTACCATTGTCGGAGTGACCATCCAATCGCTTATGTTCGGATATGAACATTTTCCCCTCAACTGTCCCCTTCCCCATATCATACTCGCCATGCTGCTCCTCGTCATGGCCTGTCAGGGGTTCGCAGTCTTCATAACCGAAATGCTCCCAAATCTCCGCATAGCCATGAGTATTGTGTCGCTCACCGGCATACTTTGCTTCTCGATAGCCGGATTCTCATTTCCGGTTGACAAGATGTATGGCGGAGTTGCCATCTTCTCCTATCTCGTCCCTATCCGCTATTATTTCCTGATCTACATCGACCAGGCTCTCAACGGAATTCCTATCTATTATTCGCGCTTTTACTACATAGCTCTCCTGCTGTTCACTCTCCTACCCGCTATCGGACTCCGCCGCCTCGCCCGGCATATCGCCCATCCGGTATATGTCCCCTGAGAGTAATGCACAATGCATAATGCATAATGCATAATGCATAATAATCGGTGGAAAGCGGTGGTTCTCTCCAACTTTCAGTTCTCAACTCTCCACCAACGACCAATGACTAATCAATCAATGACTAACCAATGACCTGGTTCAAACAATTATACAACGTCTGGCGACGCGAGACACGCCTTGTCTTTACAGACATTGGCGTACTTCTCTTTTTCTTCGGACTTCCACTCGCCTATCCGATAGTCTACACCCTCATCTACAATCCTGAGGTTGTCAAGAAAATCGATACTGTTGTGGTCGATGATTCACGCTCAGCGGAGAGCCGTGAACTCGTGCGTGAACTGGGAGCTACGCAATCAATAAACATCATCGGCTATGCCGCCGACATGAGCGAAGCAAAGCGCGCATGGCATGAGAAAAAATGCTACGGCATTGTCCAAATCCCCGCCGATTATGCCACACGTATCGGACGCGGCGAACAGGCGGTGGCCACGTTCTACTCCGATGTGTCACTCCTCATCCGCTACCGTCAATATCTCTTTTCAATCACCGACGTACAGATGAACGAGACGTTGCGCATCACCTCCGACCGTCTTGCGAAAGGTGGACTCATCACAAGCTCTATCACGGGACTGCCCGTCAATACTCAGGCAAACTTTCTCGGTGACGTCACCCAAGGTTTTGCATCGTTCGTCATGCCAGGAGTCGTGGTTCTCATACTTCAGCAGAGTCTCCTGCTCGGTATCACAATGATTTCAGGGACTTCACGTGACCGACGCAGACGCAACGGTTTCGTTGATCCTCTCGACTATGATGCGGGACCGCTTGCCACCGTCCTCGGCAAATCGCTATGCTACATGATGATCTATCTTCCTCTGAGCTACTACATCCTTGAGATCATCCCTGCCATCTTCTCCCTCCCACATGTTGGAGCATTCCGCGACCTCATGCCTACGGTATTCATAATGCTCCTCGCCACTACCTTCCTCGGGCAGACTATTCAGGTCTTTGTCCGCGAACGTGAGACCTGCCTTCTTGTCATTGTCTTCACTTCGCTCGTTTTCCTGTTCCTATCCGGTCTGACATGGCCACGCTACGCCTTCAATCCGTTCTGGCGCATGGTTTCCGACCTCATCCCCTCGACTCTCGGCATGGAGGCTCTTATCCATATAGGGAGCAACGGTGCAAACATCCACGAAATCGGCAGCTACTATCGTGGTCTATGGCTCCTCACCGCCCTCTATTTCTGCACCTCCCTGATCATCCGCTATTTCTCGGCAAAAAAGCCTTTGGCAGTCAGTCGTTAGATTTCGGCATAAAAGGACACATAAGGACATAAGGTGCATAAGGAACAGAATTATTTTATGGGTAGCCGTAACCTTACCCATAGGTATTGTATGGCATCCGTCAGGATGTTATATATAGGTAATGGTGAGGATAATCATTTTATTTTCAGTTAGGTTAATGGCTGATTATTAAACCAACTAATTGGTTGAAAACAACTGAAATCCTCTTGTACCTTATGCTTCTTCTTATTCTTCTGTTCCATTTTCAGCCAAGATGACACCTTTCCCGGCATTGACTGTTATTTCCGCCCGAAGTCGGCGGGGATTTCGCCCCATTCAGGGGTGTTCCATGTCAGTATGGGATTAGTAATCTCATGTGACTGAAGCCATGTCGTAGCGCGGGTAAGCATCTCAAACAATTGGGCATTGCGACCGTTTGGCTGCACGCTCGTCTTTGGCTGACGGTTACGCACCCACGAGCGTGCCGTCCGCGAGTCAGTGTAGATTGGCGTGTAATATTGCCCCTGTCTGTGGAGGAGCGCGAGTCCGTGGACAAGCGCAAGATATTCACCTATATTATTCGTGCCACCCTCAAGCGGTCCTACCCGAAAAATCCTCTCGCCGGTGCGCACCCACACACCCTGATACTCCACAGGACCGGGATTATGACTGCACGCAGCATCAACGGCAAGCGCATCGAGCTTTATCTCCGGAATAGCCTCATAATTGACCCTCTCCGCAGGACCCTTGGCAATAGCCTTGAGAAGATCGAGCTGCTCGGCAGGATCGCCGCGATAGGCAGCTATGGCATCCTCCTGCGAGTCAAAACTCTTGAATTTCGCATCCGGATAGCCCTTGACCTGAAGCTGACATTCCTCCCAGGAATCGAAAACCCCGGTGGCATAGCCGTTCCATACGACGTAAAATTTCCTTCTCTGTGACATGATATGTGATAAGAGATTATGATGATGAACAATCAGGAAAGCGTGAGATATATACTGATGTCAACGCTTCTCATCCCGACAGCTTTGGCGACAAGCGGATTGACAATGCGCCCGAAGAATGTGAAAGTGGCTTTCTGCATCCCCGGCAGGAGTTTCAGGGCATTGTTGACCCCCTCGCAACTGACTATGGAGTTCATGAGTGTCAGAAACGTATTGCTCAGAGCCATTGCTGCCGTCCTCGCTACCGCACACCCGGCATGTGTGTAGCAGATACGTGCGCCCGCACTCACCGTGGGAGCTTTTGACATTGCCCCCGCAAGATCGACCGCCGACATTGACGGGAATGCCGCCCCCGTAGGCGAGGCTATGTCAAAGGCAAGCACGCCACGCTTCATCACGCCGGTCAATTCCGACCCGACAGCAAAAGGATCGCGGGTCGGGGTCACAATAACCACATCGGCACTCCGCAGGGCATTTTCAAGAGTGTGGGGATGAAGCGTAGAAGTAATGACCCACGGACCAAGCTCCTGCTGCGCACGGCGCAGGGAATAGACATCGTTGTCATACATCCTGACAGTCGAACCAAGCCCCACAGCAGAGCGGGCGGCGGCACAGGCGGCTATGCCGGATCCGATGATAAGAGTCTCACACGGAATTATCCCCGCCACACCTCCAAGGAGTATCCCCTTGCCACGCGCAGGGTCGGCGAGCAGCGACGAGGCCATGGCCACCGATGCGCGGCCATCAATCTCAGCAAGTATGTCGGCAAACGGTGTGCAGCCTCGCGAATCCTCAATCAAATCGACCGCTATCGCTATGATGTGACGGCGCAGAAGCTCCCTGACTGTCTCTGCGTCCTGATCCTCCGGTCTGAGCAGGGTCAGAAGCATGGCTCCTCGGCGCATCCTGCGGACATCGGAAGCGGTGAGAGGCGCGAGATGCACCACAATGTCGCAGCGCAACGTCTCCTCCCGGGTCACAATCTCGACTCCGACACGCATGTAGCTCGCATCGGCATAATTGATACATGCAGCAGCATTCTCCTGCATCCTCACTCTAAAACCGCGCTCAATCAGTTGCCCTGCAGCCTCAGGGGTGAGAGGAAAACGCCGCTCCGATGAAGCGTTGCACGCAGGCAGACCTATCGTGAATCCACGGCGACCGGTCATAGTGGCCTGGGCCTGTTCTTCAGGGGTTGGAATATCTTTGGTCATTTTTTCTTTCGGGGAAGGTTGAAACGTGTGATGAAAGCCTCGCATTTGTCCTCGACCTGATTCTCATCCTCAAGGAGAGTCGAGTCAAACACCTCAGCCGACTTCGAGTAGAAAGGCATACGTTTTGCGAGCTGTCCGCTGATGAACCCGTCAAGTTCCTCATCACTCAGATTCGCAATCAGCGGACGCTTCCACCGCCCGCGCTTCAGTCGCTCGAACAGCCGGTCGTGGGAAGTCTGCAACAAAACCGTCACACCCCGCGCATTCATCAGCCCCATATTGTCGCCGAAGCATGGTGTCCCCCCGCCGCATGCCACTATGGCATTCCTCTTACCACTGACCTCAAGCAGCATACGCCGTTCAAGGTCACGGAAAGCAGCCTCGCCGTCCTCAGCGAAGATCTCACGAATCTTCTTTCCGGCGCGGGCTTCGATGTAATCGTCCAAATCCACGAACTCCACCTCACACCTCTGCGCCAAAGCCTTACCGAGAGTGGACTTCCCACTCCCCATGTAGCCAATCAGAAAAATAGTATCCATCAGATTCTGCAGGGTAACCTATTTATCGCACAATAAACTTCTTGCCATTCTTTATATAAAGTCCCATAGGAAGCACGGTCGGATCAGAACCTACATAACGTCCGAGCATGTCATATATACGACCGTCATTATCAGTGACTCTATCTATAACCGGACTTGTGAGTGCAGACATCGTGTCGTCCACCTCACTCAACTTAGGATAGCGGTCAGTTGCGTTCTGATACCACGGAGATTTTTCCTGTCCGGCATTCAAGGCTGCAAGCACCTTACCGTTTGCAAAATCTGCAGCACTCATGGCAATACCCATGTTTGGTTTCGTCACATCAGAGCTTTCCGGCGCGAGATAGAAAATATTTTTATATGCCTTAGCATTACTGAATACAAAATCTGCATACACATACAGACCTTCCCATCCTACACTATCTCTATATTCCTTATATTCATAGTTAAAACAATTCTCCAATTCATCAACGTTGGAGCCTAAAGCTTCGGTTACATCACCTGTCAACAGACCGGAATTGTAACAATTAAACAACTTTTCCGGTCCCCAGCACATCAAACCGTAAGCGGATGATCCGGAAGTGATTTTACCAATGTTAAAGGATTTCTCAACGACCCAATTATTATCTGTTTTAGAATCAAACTGACTCTCGTTATCCAATGTTACAAATAATCCTGCGGCATAATTTCGTGCATGGGTTACAGATCCTGTGTTCCAACAGTTCTCTATATTGTGGATACCATATCGATTACTAAAGTAATATACCAAAGAAACCAACCCTGCGATATGTGACGTATACGCTGATTCCGCGCTTACATCGCCTTCATTGCAAAAACCTGACAAGACATGAGCATCAGCACTCTTCGCAATTCCGCAGCCATTAAATATGCAACCCTTGTTGCACATAGATACAAGACTGTCAGCTATAAGACCTATGGCGATACCACTACCATTATAGATATTTCCTTCATTGACAAGATTTTTAACGCTATATTCTGTACGTATACTATGTGCGATACCACCGCACATATTCGTACCACCATTTTCAATGGCAGGTCCCTTTTCAGTTCTGATTGAGCCGGTGTTAAGGAGGCTTTCAATCGTATCACCGCCGCCGGAGCCAAACACTCCACCAAGACAGTTGGAATTGTAATAATCCCATTCAGGCATACCACGATTGGTGATATTTCCGTGATTTTCACATGTATTAATATTGCCATTTAGAAGACCGACAAGTCCACCAATGTATGTTGAATTTGTCTTCTCAGCAAGAATATGTCCATAGTTCTTACAATTTGACATATCACCTTTCAGGCATCCGGCAACAAGACCTATATTCATTGGATTTCCCTCAAAACACTCTTTAAGGCTGTCACCCTCAATCAGAAGTAAGGAATTATCTATCGTCAGATTCGTAATACTTCCTCCATCAACAACGCCAAACAATCCTGAGAAATAATATGCATCATTACCATTAACAACGCCATTATACATCTCACCCTTGACAACCTTGGGATAAAGTCCGCTAATCTTATGACCATTACCGTCAAAATGACCCGAAAAACGCTGTCCACGCATACCAATCCCTATCGGTGTCCACTGCTTCGGTTCAGCTCCATCGACAGATGTATATGTGAAATCGGGATTGAACGTCACGCCCGGATTCAAATTAATGTCATTGGACAATCTGAAATACACACCTGAATAGGTCTTTCCATTATTCACGTAGTAAGCTAAATTTGAAAGCTGCTCCGCATTAGCGATGATATACGGATATTCTACCGTACCCAACCCTTCGAAAGGGGATACCGGGATAGTTTGCGAATCGACAGTATTAATGGTTGCTGATAATAATACCATCATACAGGCAAGCACTAATGTTTTGAATGTATTCATTCTCTTTAATTATTAAGATGTTGCAAGATTAAAAATTTATTTGTGATGTCAGATATGACAAAAGTATTAAATCTTATCTTATTAGCCAAAATCTTACAGTGTTAATTTTATCAGGAGTATACCTGTATTCGACAAGCATGATGACAGCTCTATCCGGCATACGCGCATCCGCAGTCCCTACAACAGACTGACTTCCACTAAACAACAGCTAATAGCTGACTGACCGATGACTAATAGCTAACGACTACCTGCGGGGAAGGAGGTCCCGCAGACTGATGTGTTCTATCCTCATTGCCATTACCACATAGGCTATCAAAAGTGGTGTGCGGATGATCATGTTGAGCCACGGACGATGACCGAAAGCAATCAACTCGGCGAACACCCACAGCACCATCGCACTTGCGAAATAGAACAGAAGTCTGCCCACGCCATAGCGGATGGGATATTTCACCTGCCCGACTGCGTAGCTGACAACCATCATCGAACCGTAGCATGCAAACGAAGCCCACGCACAACCCATGTAGCCCCAGCGCGGCACGAGAAGGACGTTGAGGACTATCGTCACTGCAAGCCCCATGAGCGAAAACCACATCCCCCATGCAGTCTTATCGGTCAGCTTGTACCACAACGACAGGTTGAAAAATACTCCGAAGAAGAACTCCGCGACCATCACTATCGGCACGACCTTCAAACCGCTGAAATAGCTCTCGGCTATGAAATGGCGCAGAATATCGAGATAGAACATCACTGCGAGGAAGATGATCATCGCGAAGATGACAAAATATTTCATCGCATCCGCATAGCTTTGCAACTGACCGTCGCCCCGCTCCTTGGCACGCGCGAAGATAAACGGCTCATAGGCGAAGCGGAATGCCTGGATAAACATCACCATCACAATGGCAATCTTCAAATTAGCTCCATAAATACCGAGCTGCGACATGGCTTCAGTCTTGTCGGGATAAAGCACCGGGAAAAGGATTGAGTAGAGCGTCTGATTCATAACTCCCGCCAACCCGAGGACGAGCAGAGGCGCGGAATAGACCAGCATCTCACGCCACAAGGCAGGGTTGAACTTGTAAGGGAATCCATGAAGTTCTGGAAGGAGAAGGACAACGTTGATGACCGATGTCACCATATTGGCAAGGAATATGTAGCCAATGCCGAAATCCGGATCATAGAACCATGCAATCCACCCGGGTGCCTGAGTCCATAACCACGGGCAGATTAGAATAAAAAACAAGTTGAGCGCAATGTTCAGACCGATGTTGACCAAACGCAGCGAGGCAAAGCGCATCGGGCGTTTGCGGAAGCGCAGATAGGAAAACGGCAACGCCGTGAAAGCATCACACGCCACCGCTACAGCCATCATTGCCACATACGATTCATGCATCGACGAGTGCATGGCTGCCGAGATCGGTCTGATGAACACCATCACGAGGATGAGGAATGCAGTCGAGCTGACGGCGAGCGAGATGAGCGATGTCGAATAGACCTCCATCGGATCTTTGTAACGCTCGTGGTTGGCAAAACGGAAGAAGCCCGTCTCCATACCATAGGTCAGCACGATGAGGGCGAGCGCAACGACTGCATAAATATAGCTCACAACTCCATACTCCGATGATGGGAACACCTGAGTGTAGAGCGGCACGAGACACCAATTGAGAAATCGTCCAATGATACTGCTCAACCCATAGATGGCAGTATCCTTTGCAAGAGACTTAATTCCTGACATACGTTCTATTTTTTAATGCATAATGCATTAGAAAAAACTTTCCATCCTGCTCGGAGGGTTGACTTTGAGGTGGGTGTAGGCGAGCGATGTCACCTCACGACCGCGCGGGGTGCGGCGGAGAAAGCCCTCCATGATAAGGAAAGGCTCATAGACCTCCTCTATCGTGTCCTGATCCTCGCCGATGGCTGTTGCTATGGTCGAGAGCCCGACCGGTCCTCCCTCAAACTTGTTTATCATCGTCAGCAACAGCTTGTGGTCCATCTCGTCAAGCCCGTAGCGGTCAATATTGAGAGCCTCAAGCGCATAGCGGGCAATCTCCGGCTCAATGTCGCCATTGCCCTTGACCTGCGCGAAATCACGCACACGGCGCAGAAGTGAGTTGGCGATTCGAGGCGTTCCACGGCTACGCAGCGCAATCTCATGGGCAGCCTCCGCCGTACACTTCACTCCCAGCAGCGAGGCCGAACGCCGGATGATGCGCTCAAGCACCTCATGACTGTAATATTCCAAATGACAGTTGATGCCGAAGCGGGCACGCATCGGGGCGGTCAGCATTCCCGACCGTGTCGTTGCCCCGACGAGGGTGAACGGAGAGAGTGACAGTTGTACTGACCGCGCACCGGGTCCTTTGTCGATCATGATGTCTATGCGGTAATCCTCCATAGCTGAGTAAAGATACTCCTCCACGACACGACTCAGACGATGAATCTCGTCAATGAAAAGCACATCATTCTCCTCAAGCGACGTGAGTATTCCCGCAAGATCGCCCGGCTTGTCAAGCACGGGACCTGACGTCACCTTGAAGTTCACACCAAGCTCATTGGCTATGATTCCTGCAAGAGTAGTTTTGCCGAGACCCGGAGGGCCGAACAGCAACAGATGGTCGAGAGCCTCGCCACGCATCCGCGCTGCCTTCACGAACACCTTGAGATTCTCGACAATCTTCTCCTGACCGTTGAACGACTCAAAATACGACGGACGGAGAGCCTTCTCAAACTCCCTGTCGGCATTAACACGGTCATGTATATCAAATTCTGATTCAATTTCACTCATATTGCCACAAAAGTATGAAATTTCCACGAAAATTCCACCGACCCACCCCTAAAATTCCAATGACTTACGACTAACTTACGACTAATGACTAATGACACTTGGAGATAAGCACGGATTTGCATAACTTTGTCATTGAAAAATACAGAAGAAGCCACCACAAAGCCATCATGGATAGAAAAGAATTCGAGATAATGGCACCCGTCGGGAGCTACGAATCGCTCCACGCAGCCATCGAGGCCGGAGCCGATGCCATATACTTCGGTGTCGAAGGACTCAACATGCGCTCACGCTCATCGGTCAACTTCACCCTCGACGATCTCCGCAACATCGCCTCCATCTGCACCGCTGCCGGGGTCAAGACATATCTTACTGTCAACACAATCATCTATGACGACGAGCTTGACAAGATGCACGCCGTCATCAATGCTGTCCGCGACAGCGGTATCTCCGCTATAATCGCCAGCGACATCGCAGCCATCACCTACGCCCGCTCAATCGGTGTCGAAGTCCACATTTCGACTCAGCTCAATGTCACCAACACCGAAGCAGTGAAATTTTTCGCACAATATGCCGACGTGATGGTGCTTGCACGCGAGCTGAATCTCGATCAGGTAAAAGCTATCCACGAAAACATAGTCCGCGATGACATCCGTGGACCGCACGGCGAGAGGATACGTATCGAAATGTTCTGTCACGGCGCGCTATGTATGGCCGTTTCAGGCAAATGCTACCTCAGCCTCCATGAGATGAACTCAAGTGCAAACCGTGGGGCTTGCACACAGATCTGCCGCCGGGGCTACACTGTCACCGACCGCGAGACCGGCGATCAGCTCGATGTGGAAAACAAATACATCATGTCGCCAAAGGACCTTAAGACCATCCACTTCCTCAACAAAATGATTGACGCAGGAGTAAGGGTGTTCAAAATCGAGGGACGAGCGCGAGGACCTGAATATGTCAAGATTGCCGTTCAGTCCTATTCTGAAGCCATCGAAGCCATCTGCACCGACAACTTCACCGATGAGAAGATAGCCCACTGGGACAATCAGCTTGCTAAAATATTCAATCGTGGTTTCTGGAACGGCTATTATCTCGGGCAACGGCTCGGGGAATGGTCGGCAAAATACGGGTCATCAGCCACACGTGTCAAACGCTATGCAGCCAAAGGCGTACGCTATTTCCCCCGGCTCGGTGTCGGAGAGTTTGTCATGGAAGCCGGAGAGCTTCACGTGGGTGACGAAATAGTAATCACCGGCACCGACACCGGTGCAATCATCATGACTGTCGATGAACTTCGCCTCGAATACGATCCCGTCCCCTCAGTCAAGAAAGGCGAAAACTTCTCCATCAAAGTCCCCCGCAAAATCCGCCCCTCCGACCGCCTGTACATCTGGGAACCCATAGCAGGGGCTGACTCAACCCCTAATCCTCCCACCAAAGTTGATTGACCATATCGTATCCTCTCTCCTTCAATACATCAGGGACATACTCAACCGAAGGGAACTCCATAGAAATTTCCTCTGCCAAAGATTCAAGGAGAGGTTTGGACAAAATGTCAGAGTACTGACCTCTTAACGCCTTATCGTACCATCCGACAAGGTCATCCTCTGTCACAATACTCTGAATCCGTCCACCCCAACCTATCTGCGTCAGTACACTGAGAATGACATCCTTTTCCGCATTTTTACACACGATTACAATTCTATCGCTCGAAATGCTGTCAACGATTGATTTGGCTAAATCCACATCAAGACTCAAATGCTTGATCTGGATTGCAGGGCCCCAATTGGAGTACATGTCAAGCCCTCTGTCGGCGGCATTGGTGACTCCAACTCTGTACAAAGCGGCCGATTGGACAAACGTAGGATGCGAGACGTCCAGACACATCACCTTTGATGAGAAATCCTCAAATTCTCTTATCAGGGGCAATGAGTCTTTACTAATTGAAATTTCGACCTTGAGGTCAATCGCATCTACCAACGTCGAGAACAGAGCATATACAATAATCTCATAAATTTTGTCAATGCTCCTCTTTAATCCCGGCTCATTCCAAAAGGAATCTATAAACTGCTTGACATCAAAGGTCTCCGGAGCAGCGTTCAAGCAATAATCCAACGCATTTGTCAACTGATTGTGCCTCTTATCGAACTGACCATAGATATAAGCCTCAACGCCACCATCAGTGCGGACATTTGCCTTTCCAAGTTCAGCAAGTATTCTCGGCGGGATAGCATTCCCATCAAACAAATTGTCCTGAAATTTTGCCGAGCTCGTACACCTCCGTCCCAATAGCTGCAGGCATACATCATCTCTCCACCGTTTACTCTTTACACGGTAGTCCTCCAGATTCATGAGATCAATATCATGCTTCATCCTATGATGATGCAATATCTCAGCTATCTGTATGGGCTTATACAGATGTATTCTCGATCCTCTTATCAAGGAATCCAAAGCATTTTTTGCTTCCGATAATTTATCATTTTTCATGAGTTGGAATAGTATTGATCCAATGCCATAATCATATTTTTAGCCACAGCCTTAATCACCGGGACAGCAACAGAATTGCCACACTGATGCTTCATCTTGCCATAAGGTACAACTATCTTGAACGAATCGGGAAATCCTTGGATCCTGAGCATCTCGCGCTCTGTCGGTCGCCGCTCATCATTGACAAGAATATAGTTAGCCGACGCACCGGCCCGCAATGCACACGAATAAGGGTGAGGTGTGACCGTACCGGCCTTATTTTCATGCGATATGTACGGTCTCGGATAATTCGGGTCTTTCAAACGCATAAGCCTTGAATCACGGATAACGTCTCTGACATAATATTTTGCATCGACTTTGGCATCAAGCACTTCTCTTATGTGCACCCTTTTGTTATTCGGCTCGGGGAAAGAGAAAAAAACATTATCACGAAAACCAACGATTATAATTCTCTCACGTTTCTGCGGACATCCATAGTCCAAGGCGTTGAGCACCTTTGAATATACCACATAGCCCAGTGATTCAAGATGGGACATAATCACCTTGAATGTACGTCCGTTGTCGTGAGCAGTGAGATTCCTGACATTTTCAAGCATGAAAGCTACCGGGCGCTTCTCCTGCAGAATCCTCTCTATATCGAAGAACAACGTGCCGCATGTCTCATTCCGAAAGCCCTCTCTTTTTCCGATTATTGAGAAAGCCTGACATGGAAATCCGCCAAGCAGTATATCAAAATCCGGTATATCACTTGCCTTTATTTTAGTGATGTCACCGGCGGGATGTTCCCCAAAATTTGCCTCGTATGTCTTACATGCATCCTCATCAAATTCAGATGAAAAGACGCATCTACCTCCTACCGACTCAAAACCGAGTCTGATACCTCCGATACCGGCAAACAAGTCTATGAATGTAAACGGTCTCCACATGGTCATTAATTCTTATTATTTCAATCCAATCAGCATAATACCGGTCATAAATCCATCAACCATATTATCTGACAAAATTGGACTGCTTTGGCTACAAGAGCCCCTTGAACTACAAAGTTACGCAAATTTTTCATTTCCACGGCAACATCACGCCAATTATAAAATGATAGATAAAGAACTTCACCACATCACATATAGAATACACGCGGCAAGCACTGGTTGCGCCTGTCGCGTGTATTCTATTGATCAGTAATTTTTCAATCTCTTGTCCGCAATATTTCAATCTCCTGTCTGCAATATTTCAATCTGACGGCCGAGGAGGAGGTTGATGACGGATGTGCTGTCTGCGGGGGTCCAGCGCATGGTCTTCACATTGGCTTTTGTCAAGTCAAACTCATCATTTCCATTAGCAATCCCCCTGACATCCATTGCATCGATGAATCCGCTTCCGTCACAGCAATCGACCTTGAATTCATCCTTTGGTTGCCTCATCGACACACGGTCCACCGTCGAGTTGTCGAGCTTCAGCTCACTCATCCGGGTACCCTTACAGTCCAGCAATCCAATCCGGCAACCGGACATTACGACACGTCCCTTAACTTTTACGGTGAGACGCTCCGCATTGAAATCACATAGACGGAGTGAGCGATCCGCACATGTAATCTGCCCGATTGACATAGCGCGCGGCACTAATAATCGCAATGGCCATCCTTCCGCACTGTCGAATAACATCAAAACAGGCTTATCTGATTTCTTTTTCCCTTGACTCGTCAGGCAATCTACATCAACCGACAGCCGCAGAGTGTCACCCACAACATCAGTCCTGACCAACTTGCTCCAATCAGCTCCCATGAGTAGCACAGGCTTCGTCACTGAGTCAGACTGCTCGATGGTCAAGCCTCTGAAATGTCGTATTTTATAACCGCCATATTCATTCGTGTCCTCAAAGATGATTTCCGAGAAGTCACCCTTGAGAGCCACATCAATCTGCTCACCGCCAATCATCCTATTCTGATCCTTAGCCACCGGATTCGAAAGAAGCATGACGACGAAAGCGGCCACTAATCCAAATCCGGCAATGAAAGCACCGAGCATCAAATATGTTGTCCGTTTCATTTTTCTTTTGTTGTTAAATAGTTTTCATACATTGTTTTAATCTCCTCCGGCGAAATGCCGAGAAGCATCAGTTGATGAAAGAAGTAGCCAATCTCACCATTGAGAAAAGTCTCACGTCTCGCACCGATGATGGTCTCGCGGGCCGAGTCGGAAATGAAAAATCCGATGCCACGCCGGTTGAATATCACGCCGAGGCGTTCAAGATGTTCATAGCTGCGCATGACTGTGTTGGCGTTGACCTCAAGCGAGGCAGCATATTCGCGGACCGACGGTATGCGGGCACCCTCCGTGAGCTGACCTGTCAGCACATTATCGCATATCTTGTCGGCAATCTGAAGATAGATTGCCTTGTTGTTCTCTTTAAAGACCATGCGCTTACCTCCTTTCACCATCGCTTGATGACTTCCGCCTCACGGAAGCGCATGAACGCGAGGAGATAGTTGACAAGCGACACTACAATACTCACAACCACGCCTAATGGCAGTGCATTATCCTGGTCACCTATCAGTTTCGGCTCGCCATAATAGAACTCCGGATCCCTCAGCACACCATAGAGCCATTCACCGAACCACAAGTAAAGTCCCCAAATCACACTGAGGCACACAAAGGTCTTGATGAACGACAGGCGCGACCACACGAGAGCACCGAGAAAATAGAACGACTGCACCACGAAGTATATCGACAATACCATGCTTGTCATTCCCATGAAAAATCCGGCTCTTTCAGGATGGAACAGCACTTCACTCCAATCAATCGTCGTCATGGCAACGCCATAATGAGCTTCGACATAGACCACCATCACCCAATCGGCAAAGACAGCACATAGAAAATAGAGGATGAAGAATCCGGGGACTACCGCAAGCCAGCGATAGATGAACTTTTCAAACTGTGAGGCGGGGAGAATGAGTTGCGAAAGTGCACCGGGCGGGGTAGCCATTGACTTGAAGGCTAACGAGGCGATGAAAGTACCGATCACATAGAACGCTGCTGTCATCCACCCGAGTTCATAGTTAATCACCCATTCCAATGACTCCCCGTTCACGACATGCCGCTTGATTGAATCACCCTGGAATGAGACGGTCATGAGAGCGATCAAGATCAGAATCCCGACCAATGCCCCAAGTCCGAGCAGCAGCATCCGCCAATTTTCAAGCAAGTCACGCTTCAGCAGAAACTTCATGCGGTTTAGACTGAATATTTGATTTTCGTTCATTGTTTCGTGAAATTAGAGTTAAACATTTTCTCAATCATCTCCGGGCGTTTCATCGAAAGTTCAAACAAAGTCTCAAGATTCAACTCTGTCTCCGTCCCGTCATCGTTGGGGAGTATGACCGACATACCGTCGAGCGACGGTTGCGCGAAAATGGCCGAATCAACCACCTCACGCGAATCGGTGACCATGAACTTCAATCTGTCGATAATCATGTCAACCCTCTCGTTGAGAAGCACACGCGAATGATCCATGATGATCAGATGGTCAAGCAGGCGATCAATGTCACGCACCTGATGCGTCGAGATGACAATCGACCGATCGTCGGTCATATTCTGCGCGATGAAGCGGCGGAAAGCACTCTTGCCGGGGATGTCAAGACCATTGGTCGGCTCATCCATCAGCAGCAGCGATGTGTTGCACGCAAGCGCGAAACTCATGAACGCCTTCTTCTTCTGCCCCATCGAGAGAGCACCAAGGTTCAAATTGCTATCCATGTCGAACAGTTCGAGATGGCGGCGCAGATCCTCCTCCGAGAAGCGGGGATAGAAACGTGAATTGGCCTTCAGATAGTCCTTGAGAGGTATCCGGGGGAGCGTGAACTCCTCGGGGACGATGAATACATCCGACAGTGTTTCAGGACGACGCAGACGCGTGTTGACACCACGGTAGAGCACCCGACCGCTTTTCGGATTCAACGCCCCAACAATCAGATAGAGGAGCGTGGACTTTCCTACACCGTTTCGACCAAGCAGACCGTAGACTCCGCCCGATTCAATCTCCAAGGAGAAATCATCAAGCACCGGTCCGGCATTGCGCCGATAGGAGAATGTGAGATTTTCAATTTTAAGCATAAATAGTGTATTAGTATAATAGTACACTGCAAAGGTAGAACGATTATTTTTCCCATGCAAGTAATTCAGTGAAAAATTTTGTGTTTTCCATTACATTTTTCATCATCACCCACGTTTCCCTCCCTCCTCCTCATGACGGCAAAAAGGAGGGTCTGTGACACTTTTTATGCCATTTGAAGCCTTTCACTAATTGAAATCAATTACTCCAACCCTCCAAAACGCGTCAAATTACCTAAATTAAGGTATGGTGGGAACAAGAATCCGATAGTAATTTTGCATCGTGTAAATGAGGAGCGAAATTCTCCGGCATTACATGATATAATTTATACGAAATTTGAAAAAACACTTGGACAATACACGAGCAAAACGCCTCACGCGCAACTCATGCGGTTAGGTTGGTCTCTGTAATCTATTTTTGAAATTGATGCTATTGTTTAAAACGGCATGGCTGATGGTTGTGAAACCCTCCTCCATGCCGGGTTTTTATGTGTCACACTCACAAAATGAAGCGAGCGACAAAGCGTCAGAAACAAGGAAGGGGATAAAAAAATTGTCCGCTGCCCCTTTCAATCAAGGAGCAACAGGACCAAAGCCAAAAGGCGTCAAATAGTTATAAAAACTATTCCTTTCCAATAATGTAGAGATTATATCATACTTACACTACACCATCGTTGCGTCTGACACACATCATCGCGATGGGCGACCCGAAGCAAAGTTGCCTTTTTTCCTTAGTCCAAAAAGAGAATTTAATGCGTAAAATTTTATCAGTCCAAGGATTGCAACTATTGTGGTGTTTTCTTTTCACCACAAAGTTACGAATTATCAATCTAACAAGACCAAAAATCCTCAATTAATTAATGTTTTTTAACTATATTTCATGAACCAGTAACTACTCAGCTATCGGCATAGCAGCCCCATGTGCATAGCGAGGCGATTGGC
>JAMPHF010000002.1:549792-604017 GCA_023663525.1 Bacteroides sp. | reverse complement strand
GAAGATTCAAAATAACATAGAAAAATTTACCAAGTTATTTTTTTATCGTCACTTATTTGAAAATCGAAGTGAAGACTTCGCCGAACTTATCGGCAGCTTCCTGAATCTTGTTGCCGATAAAGGGGCGGAGCATCGGCGGTATCTCAATCTTGACCGACGGAGTCAGGCTGGTTGAATCCTCACCCGCCTCTTTAAGATTGACACTCAGACTCAGAGGCACGGGAGAGCCTTCAGCCGAGAAGCTGACACGGCTCGTGGGGACGCGCTCACTGATTTTGAAAACGAGCTGACCGATGGCGGGAGCCTCCATGCGGATGCACTCACCGTCAAACTCCACTCCGTTCAGTTTTTCACGCTGATCCGCCGGGAGCTGCTCCACAAGCGAGCGATATTGACTGAGATCCGAAACCCGGTCATATATCTCGCCGATCGGACGCGGAAGCACCACGGGCTTACCGGTATATGTTGCCATAGCTAACAGTAAATATTTATTTTATTTATACCTTACTCCTCAATCTCAGGCTTCACGGGAATCCAGAGCGAGGGATCCTTGCGCCACTCCTTGAGCGTATCCACATCATTCTCACGGATAAAGCCTGATTCGAGGGCGGCATTGACGAGGGCTGTATAGTTCGAGAGGGTGATGAGCTTCACATTGGCCTCCTTGAAACGCTTGACAGCCACCGGGAACTCATAGCTGAAGATAGCCACCATACCGATCACCTCACATCCGGCATTGCGGATAGCCTCGACAGCCTTCAGGCTGCTTCCTCCGGTCGAGACGAGATCCTCGATAACCACGACTTTCTGACCGGGACGGAGATCACCTTCGATAAGGTTTTCAAGACCGTGATCCTTGGGGGTCGAACGGACGTAGACGTAAGGAAGACCGAGTGTGTCGGACACCAATGCACCTTGGGCGATTGCTCCTGTGGCCACACCGGCTATCGCATCGACATCTCCGAAATTTTCGAGGATGATGCGGCTAAGCTCGACCTTGATGAAATTACGGACATCAGGATATGAGAGGGTCTTGCGGTTATCCGTATAGATAGGTGAGTTCCAGCCCGATGCCCATGTGAACGGATTCTCGGGTTGAAGTTTGATAGCACTGATTTTCAAGAGCTTCTCAGCAAGAATAAGGTCAAGAGTTTTCATTTGGATAACTATTGCGGTAATAGATGACTTATTTTTGATTTTTAAAATGCAAAATTATCACTTCCACCATCAAAATGCAACTTTTTTTAGTTTACGTTTCTTAAAAGCCCGAAAACTTTTTTTACCATCCCTCTTCCCGGGACACCTTTGCCCGATATGTAAAAAAAAGAAGATGTCTCCCGACATCCTCTTTCCTTTTTTTAAACCTTTATCTTAATCTAATACTATGAAAAACACACGTGCAAATGTACGCATTATATTTGAAATGTTAATCAATGTCGGGTCCCATTTAACTATTTTTATGTAAAATATCATCAATTTATATAGTAACTTTGTGGTTGACCGACATAGAATGACAAATATATATATGCGACATCTCTACATCAGCGACATGGACGGAACGCTTCTCGGGACTGACAGCAAGGTCAGTGATGAGAGCGCACGCATCATCTCGACTCTATCCCGCCGAGGAATCCCCATCACAGTCGCAACGGCGCGCACACCCGCGACAGTCGATGTGCTGCTGCACGACACCTACATTACCGTACCGGCAATTGTCATGACCGGGGCAGCTCTTTGGGACATCCAATCACACCGCTACATCGACCCGATAACGCTCACCCCCGAAGCCGCCGCCGAGGTCACGGAAGTGTTTTCCGAAATGGGCGTCAATCCGTTTGTCTACGTCATGAGCGACGAAGCCGAAAAACTTAAAGTGTACCATCACACTGATTTCAACCGTCAGGAGAGGAATTTCTATGAGGAACGCCGTCATCTTCAGGGCAAAAGATTCATCCTCGGCGATGTGCGCTCAATCACGGCTCCACCCGCAGGCACGATTCTGATTTACGGCATGGACGAGGCAAGTCGCATCGAAGCTGTGGCCGAGAAACTGCGTGGCTACCCGGCACTCTCCGTGTCATGCTACCGTGACATTTTCAACAGCGATATAGCCAACATCGAAATCTTCGCAAATGGCGTGAGCAAGGCTTCCGCCATCAAGCGACTCGCCGGGCGGGTTGGAGCAGACCGCATCACGGCCTATGGTGACAACCTGAATGATCTGCCAATGTTTGAGGTTGCTGATGAAGCAGTAGCCGTAGCCAACGCCGTCCCTGAAGTCCTCGCCAAAGCCGACAGAGTCATTGGGCCAAACAGCACATCGTCAGTGGCGCGCGACATACTTGAGCACAATTCATGACAAGGCTATCTCCCCCGTACAGCCATCATGCGCACATCGCTCCTCCCCTTACACTACTCTCAATTCAAGATTTTCCGTACCGTTGACACTGATTTTCAGCCGACAGCCTTCTTCAATTTTCACCGGCTCCGCTACCGGAGGGAGGAGGACAATATCGCCCATCTTTAGAGTCATGAAACGGCTGATGTCGGCAATCGCCTCCACCACCGAATCTTCCAACGGCCCAAGACAGATGTCCGCCCCGGCCATTTCCACTGTCACGGCAGTCTCGCAAAGCTCCTTCGGGAGCCATTCACCGTGTATCAGTGTCGAATCCATCCCCGACACAACCCCTTCCATTCCTGCAATCCCAGCAGGGCGCATACGGAGAGCCATGCACACGCCGTCATAGTAACGCGGCGCGAACTTCTTCGAGATGTTCTTTCCGAGCCGCCCGATTCTCACAGCCGGATGCAGCCGCGCCACCCACTCCTCGTCCCATTCAGGCATGAAGAAAGGCCGCCCGGGGAGCATCATCGCCGAGTCTGGATGAATGTCAACATCGAACGTCGGGGCAAACGATTTAACGCGGATAATTTTCATCGGTTCTATTCCTTAGGCATACGGTTATACATCACCGCGAGATGAGCATAGATCGAGGTGTTCTGAATAGCCACAGCCGGAGTGGTCTTGATATGGAAAGGAGTGAAATTCCACAATGCCTTTATGCCCGCATCGACACACATCTGCGCCACTTCCGCAGCACTCTCCACGGGGACAGCAATGACAGCGATCTCCGCATCCAACTCCTTGAGCCTGTGACCTATCTCCGAGATATGATAGACGGGCTTACCCGCCGAAACCGACCCAACGACAGCCGGATTGACATCAAATCCCGCCACGATGTTAAGCCCGTAGCGCGACAGACCTGTGTCAGCCATCAGTGCCGCACCGAGGCTGCCCACACCCATCATCACGGCATTGTGCCCGCGGTGGAAGCCAAGGAAATCAAGCAAACCCTGCTCAAGCTCCCTGACCTCATAGCCGATACGGGTCTTCCCCTTGATGTTGAGATACGACAGATCCTTTGCAATCTGCGAGGCATCGACATTGAGCTGCTTGGATATTGCCGTCGATGAGACATACTCCACCCCCTCGGCTCTCAAGCGCGAAACGCATGCAAGATACCAAGGCAGACGGCGGATGGCCGGTTCCGGCACGTAGGGCTGAGTTGTCTCCATCATAATGGCATTGATATTTTTCCGTGATTTTGACACAAAATTACAACTTTTCCACCTATTATCAAAATATGAGTAAAACAGATGAAATTTTTTGTATATTTGCAAAACGCATCACCCTAACAAGCTATGGGAGTAGAAATCAAGTTCTCACAGTCATATTTCTGGCTCAACTCATGGATATTGGCCAACATCATTCAACTTGGCACTCAAAGTTTCTGTGACCGCTTTGTCAACTGTCGTATCGACCCCGGCCGACGGCTCTACGATCAGATGGCACTTGCAGCCCGCTGCGGAGTGGCGAATATAGCCGAAGGGTCAGCCCGACATTCCACATCAATCGAGACAGAAATGCGCCTCCTCGACGTAGCGAGAGCAAGTTTCGACGAACTTCAGGGCGACTACTTCAACTTCCTCCTCCGTCAAAAAGCCGACGTATGGGCCATCGGCAATCCCCACCGGGAGGCACTGTGGAAAGTTGAGCTGGATTCCCCGCGCTATTCCAACAGCCTCCTGCACGACGCCGCCTCACACATCCTGCGCCATAAAAGCAAATATGATCCGTGGATAGAAAGCGAATCCTTGGAAATCGCGACGAATGCAATGCTGATTCTGTGTGTGAGGATAAACCGTATGCTGCAATCGCAATTGCAAGGGCTGCTTGACATGTTCAGGAGGCAAGGCGGCTTTACGGAGAACATGACCGCCGAACGACTTGAAGCCCGCCGAACCCAAGCTCAAGCGACGAACGCCCCCGCATGTCCCAAATGCGGGAAGCCCATGCTAAGACGGATGCAAAACAAAGGTCAGATGCAAGGCAGAGAATTTTGGGGCTGCTCAGACTACCCCCGCTGCAACGGGACAAGGCCGGCAAATTGAATCAACCCATAAAGCTGCCCCAAGCTGCCCCAGGCTGCCCCAAGTTGCCCCAGGCTGCCCCAAGCCGCCCCAAGCTGCCCCAAGCTGCCCCAGGCTGCCCCAAGTTGCCCCAAGCTGCATCATGATTTACCATGATTTATCATGATTAACCATGATTTCCTCACCCCCGCTTGCACAAAGTGCAAGCCTCCCCCCAAAAACCACAAACACCCCTCCCGCTTTTCGCATCTCGCAAAAATTTCATAAATTTGCCGACAGATACCAAAACCATCTAAAACCAACACAGCTTTAATTCACTCAACAGATATGGACCGTAAAGTCAGAGTTCGTTTCGCTCCCTCCCCCACAGGCCCCCTCCACATCGGAGGAGTCCGCACCGCCCTTTTCAACTACCTTTTCGCCCGCCGCAATGGTGGCGACATGATCCTTCGCATCGAAGACACCGATTCAAACCGTTTCGTTCCCGGAGCCGAGGACTACATCAACGAAGCCCTTGCCTGGCTCGGCATAAAGATCGACGAGGGTGTGCGCGAAGGCGGAGCATACGGTCCATACAAGCAGAGCGAACGCCGCGACATATACCGCAAATATGTAGGGCAGCTTCTCGACAACGGACGTGCCTACATTGCTTTCGACACCCCTGCCGAACTTGAGGCCGCACGTGCCGCAACCCCAAATTTCCAATATGACGCTTCGACACGCATGGCGATGCGCAATTCCCTCACTCTCCCCGCCGATGAAGTCAAGCGGCTCATGGACGAGGGAACTCCCTACGTGGTCCGCTTTCTCATCGAACCGGGTCGCGACGTTGAGGTCAACGACCTTCTGCGCGGCAAAGTGACCATCAACTCATCAATACTTGACGACAAGGTGCTCTACAAGAGTGCCGACGACCTCCCGACCTACCACCTCGCCAACATTGTCGATGACCATCTGATGGAAGTGACCCACGTGATCCGTGGCGAGGAATGGCTTCCCTCCGCACCACTCCACGTGCTGCTCTACGAGGCTTTCGGATGGGCTGACACTCGCCCAGAATTCGTGCATCTCCCGCTCCTCCTCAAGCCTGACGGTAAGGGCAAACTCTCCAAGCGCGATGGCGACCGCCTCGGATTCCCCGTCTTCCCCCTCGAATGGACCGACCCGAAGACCGGGGCTGTATCCTCGGGCTACCGCGAGTCGGGCTACCTGCCGGAAGCTGTCATCAACTTCCTCGCCCTCCTCGGATGGAATCCCGGCGACGACACCGAAATCATGTCGATGGATGAACTCATCTCGAAGTTCTCCTTTGACCACTGCTCGCGTTCGGGCGCAAAATTTGCCTACGACAAGGGCCGGTGGTTCAACCACGAATACATCCAGATGACCCCCGACGAGGAGCTCGCCCGCCTGTTCCGTCCTGTTCTGGAGGCTCACGGAGTCAATGCCGGCGACTTCACCGATGACTACATAGCCCGCGTCGTGTCGCTCGTCAAGGGGCGCGTCAATTTTGTGGCCGAGCTTTGGGACCAGTCAAAATTCTTCTTCACCGCTCCTGACTCCTACGCTGAAAAGGACATAAAGAAGCGTTGGAAGGAGGACACCCCGGCAATCCTCACCGAACTCATCGAGGTGCTCCGCAATCTCCCCGATTTCAGCTCCAAAGCCGCTGAGCCAATCGTCCTCGACTGGGTGGCAGCAAATGGCTACCATCTCGGAAATGTCATGAACGCATTCCGCCTCACCCTTGTCGGCGAGTGCAAGGGGCCCCACATCTTCGACATCACCGAACTTCTCGGACGCGACGAGACCATCCGCCGCATCCGCAAGGGAATCGACACAATCAAAGCCTGATACATTCAAAAAATATTCAAACATATCTCCTTAATTACCATGATACGAGTAGGCATCATCGGTGGGTCCGGCTATGCAGCCGGTGAGCTCATCCGAATACTGATCAACCATCCTGACGTGGAGCTGAAATGGGTCCACTCACGCACTGTCGGCGGTCAGCGCATTGTCGATGTCCATCAGGGACTCCACGGCGAAATCGACATGAATTTTTCAAGCAACTTCGACCTGAAGAACATCGACGTGCTGTTCTGCTGCCGCCCTGCGGGCAAAACACGTGAGTTCATCGAGACACACACCATCCCTGAAGACCTTAAAATCATTGACCTCGCCCGCGACCACCGCATCGAGGATGGCACACACGATTTTGTCTACGGTCTTTCGGAACTGAACCGCAAACCAATGGTGCGTGGAGCGAAACATGTGGCCAACCCCGGCTGTGTGGCCATGGCCGTCGAGCTGTCGCTTATGCCTCTCGCCAAAAATCTTCTCCTAAACTCCGACATCCACACCACTGTCATCACCGGCGCGACCAGCGAGGGTGCGGAACACCGCCCGACAACCCACTACGCCTGGCGCAACGACAACATGGTTGTCTATCGCCCGTTCGCCCACACGCAAATGCCCGAAATCATCCAGGCCATCAAGGCGGTGCAGCAGAGTTTCAATTCAAAAATCCACATGCTTCCGATGCGCGGTTGCTTCTCGCGCGGAATCATGGCTGTCAGCTACCTCGACTGCGCCCTCGAACTCCCGGAAATCATCAAACTCTATTCCGACTACTTCGCTGACCACAATTTCACATTCATCACCTCGAAGATTCCCGACCTCAAGGACGTGGTCAACACCAACAAGTGCATCATCCACCTCGACAAGATTGACGGCAAACTTCTCATCACAGCCGTGATCGACAATCTGCTGAAAGGCGGTGCCGGAAATGCCGTCCACACAATGAATCTGCTTTTCGGACTTCAGGAAACCACCGGTCTGACAATGAAGCCGGCTGCATTCTAAAGAACGATAAAATTTTATTTTTATGATTGACGAAATTTTAAGACACAACCGCGAGTTTGTGGCTTCGGGAGCTTATCGCCGCTACGAGACCTCGAAATATCCCGACAAACGCATCGCAATCGTGACATGCATGGACACCCGGCTCGTAGAGCTGCTCCCGGCCGCTCTCGGCATAAAGAACGGCGACGTGAAGATGATCAAGAACGCGGGCGGCACCATCACCAACCCCTTCGACTCAACAATGCGCTCAATCCTCGTGGCTGTCTACGAACTCGGAGTGAACGAAATAATGGTCATCGGCCACACCGGTTGCGGCGTGCAGGGGATGGACGCAAAGGAGATGATCCACATCATGCGCGAACGCGGAATCGACGAGGAGCATATCTCGCTCATGCGCCATTGCGGAATCGACCTCGACAGTTGGCTTCACGGTTTCACTGACACATCGGAGGCCATAAGTGAGACAGTGGATCTCATCCGCAACCATCCGTTGATGGCAAAGGATGTCCGCGTGGCAGGCTACATAATGGACTCCACGACAGGACTTCTTGAAAGTCTCTGACAATCCGGCTTCCACCCGGAATACACATAAAGGCAAAGCGGCAGCAGCGACATGCTTCATAACCACCGACACTGTTTTAGTGTTTGATTCCCACGTCGCTTCCACAGCTTTGCCTCTATGTATTGAAACACATTTCCGAATTCTGTTAAAACTACAATAAGTACCCCATACTTCGTGTAAAATCAACTTTATTTCGCATTTATTTAAAATAAAAATCCAAAAAGCTCTTGCATTTCAAAAAAAGTTGTAACTTTGCCACCGAATGAAAGGCTAAGGGATATTGTAGTAATCACATAATCCATTCCACAATGCTTATCCTAATTTATTAACAATAAATATTACATTTACCCTAAATTCACTTCTATGAAGAAAATCTTTACTCTTGCAGCCATAGCATGTATGGCATGGTCCGTGAACGCACAGACAGAATCATGGTCAGTTGCAAATGAAGACGGCACGCTCAAGGCTGAGTACGTTCCCAACGAAGATCCCTCCAAGGCATCAGTCGTTACATTCTCTACCACAAACGTTACAGGCACACAGGTTTCAGGCCCCATCGCAGGCTACATCGATGCCGAGACTATACCCCTCGAACCCAAAGTTGACAACACATGGGGCAAATTGAGCACAAAGGCTCTCAGCAAAGACAATTCAGTGGCTCCTTTCTACTATGTACAAGGCAAGGGTAACCCCGTAAACATCGATAAGGTGGGTTGGGAAGCCATTGTAAACGAGGGTGACACTACTGGATATCGTGCATATTGGAATGATGCATACTACCAGCCCGACGGAACTGCAGGTCTCCCCACCAACGGAACATACGTTACTCTTACCGCAAAGGTTGACGGTAAGTTCAAAGTCGGCGTTTATGTACTCAAAGGTAACCGCGAAATTTTCATAGTTAAAGGCAGTGACGCAAAAGCACTTTCATACGGGACCGATGCTTTCATATCCGGCTACGTTAACGGAAAAAATAACAATGAAGACAACGGTGTTCCCGAAACCTCTCCCCTCTTTGGTTATCCCATGTATCAGGATTCAATCGCCGTCAAAGGCACTGAAGGCACTGAGCCCTACATCATCGGTGCAGGCAACCAGCCAGCTTGGGTTTATCTGAATTTCGACGCTGCTGCAAACGAAACTTACTATGTATTCTGCAAGAGCACTCAGGTAGGTTTCAGCGGTTTCGAGTTCACTCCCGCCGCTTCTTCCGCTATCAGCAGCATTATCGCTGACGAGGCTGCCGACGAAAACGCTCCCATCTACAACGTTTATGGCCAGCGCGTAACCAAGGAATACAAGGGTATCCTCATCCAGAACGGCAAGAAGTTCATCAACAAGTAAAACACCCGCATCGCAGCAGGCAATCCCGCCTGTGCTACAAAATCTCATAAAAATAGAGTCCGACTGAAAAGTCGGACTCTATTTTTATGTTCGATAACAATTCTATTTTCAGTAACGTCGAAAAATAAAACACCGGACCGGTAAAATAGGTATAAAAAAATTGATTGTCTCTCGACAACCAATCTTAGTTAACCTTAAATCTAATACCATGAAAAACACGTTACAAAGGTACGCACTTTTCCAATACCTGCAAGGGTTTTGAGTATAAATATGTTTGATTTTAACATATTTTCATACAAAGATGTCGCTTTTACGCTAAAACGATGGATTTTTGGCAGTGAAACGGACTTTTTTTAGCAATTTGCCATTCATTCCACCCGCAAATCCGATGTTGGCATTTCGTCAGTCTCATGAAGCAGACGCTGACCGGCTGTCAGTGCTAACGATTCATAGTTGTAATGCTTGCCATACGACAGATAGAATCCATGCCTGAGCAACTCACGCGCAAGCTGAGGCTTGCCCCGGAAACCGTGTATGATCCACGCCTGTGTCGGCTTCCACAATTTCTTTAATGCTATTATTTCGGGAAATGCTTTGACCACGTGGAGTATCATCGGTTTTTTCAGACGCTCACTAAGCTCAAAATGCACCCGAAGCAACGCGGTCTGGTTCTTTAAAATCTCCGCTCTCGAATATGAGTCCCGGACACTTGACGGCACAGCGCACGCATCCAGCCCCGTCTCGCCGATGGCCACGACCGACGGCTCAGCAGCAAGCGACCGGAGCATACGGATTGACGCCGGCGTAACGCGAGCATAGTTCCACGGATGTATGCCCACGGAATAGTAATATCCTTTTTTCAATGGGAGGTAGCCGTCCTTATCGCTGACCGGGTCAACGTTGACAACGGCATTACGGCGCAGGACGTGTGTGTGTGAGTCGATGTCAGTCGCCGCAGGGAGGGAGTAAATCATGTCTCGAATCAACGTTTGTTTATGGCACCGGATCATAGCCCGAACCGCCCCAGGGATGGCACCGGCATATACGCTTGACGGCAAGCCATGAGCCTCGGATTATGCCGTGCTTCGTGATGGCTTCGATTGCATACGCACTGCATGTGGGAGTGAATCGGCACACGGGCGGAAACATCGGGGAAATGCAGAGCTGATAGATGCGTATGGGCAGTATGAAGATTTTTCTCAACATTGGCGAATATACAGGAGGGAGCAACAAAGCGGCGGCCGTCAGCAAGATGTCACGGCGATGGGACGTCAGGTCGCGGGAAGACTGCGGGCGATTTTGGTCAGGATGCGCGTGACGGCTCTGAGCGCATCCGCGTAAGGGAGGACTTTGTCTGCGACATAGACAAAGGCAATGTCAAGCGGGAGATTCTCCGGGATGAGATGACGATTGAGGCGGTAAGCCTCACGGATGCGCCGGCGCATCTGCACACGGTCAATGGCATGACGAAGTTTTTTCTTGGGCACGGCTATGAGAAACTGCGGGCACTCCGCGTCCCTGCGATGACCGTTGACGGTCCACACGGCGCGCAGCGGATAGGCCATAACAGACTGAGCAGCGGGATTACTGCGGTCAAAGAGCTGACCGATAGCAATCTCGCTGCGGAGTTTTTCGATTTTATATAGCCTTAATCCTTTTCTCATATCGAAATGTCAATGCGCGGGGGCTGTCACTCATCGAGGGAGATGACAACATCTCATTGATTGCCGACTTCTTCCTTGAGATAATTTTCAAGAGCGGCGGTCATCGAGGGAGCTTTGACAGATGGAGCTTCGAGATCGAGACGAAGGCCTGCATTGCGGACAGCCTGGGCGGTCGTCGCGCCGAAACAGCCTATGCGGATGTCTTTCTGCTCGAAGTCCGGGAAATTCTTCAGGAGTGAATCAATTCCGGAGGGGCTGAAGAAAAGGAGCATGTCATAGTCAAACTTCTCGTCCGGTCCGAAATCATTGGACACGGTGCGATACATGACGGCCTTGGTGTAGTTGATACCGTTCTGGTCGAGAATGCTCGTGTCCTCCTTATGGACATCGGAGACGATGTAGAGGAAACGCTCTTTCTTATGTTTGATCAGAGCGGGAAGCAGGCTGTCGAGCTTGCCGGTCTCACCATGGAAAATCTTACGCTTGCGGTAGACGATATATTTCTGCAGATAAAGGGCAATTGATTCTGTGGTGCAGAAATATTTCATAGTGTCAGGTATGGAGATTCTCATCTCCTCACAAAGCCTGAAGAAATGGTCAATAGCAGTACGGGCAGTGAAGATTATTGCCGAGAAATCGGAAATGGAAATCTTGGACTGACGAAACTCTTTAGCGGTAAGCCCTTCTACCTTGATAAAAGGCCGAAACTCGATTTCAACTCCATACTTTTCAGCAATGTCATAATAGGGCGACTTGTCCGAAGCAGGTTTCGGCTGGGAAACTAATACTTTTTTTACTTTCACTTTCAGTAGTACTTAGGGTTGTGATTGGCTGAAATATGCGACACACCGATAGAGAATCACAGGCGGTACAATTTCAAGGGTGCAAAGATACAAAATAAAATAAAGCAAAGAGCCAAAATTGTCGTAAAAAAGCCTAAAGCCCTTGAAAATAAATATCAAACGCGCCAAAACGTAGCACACAGCCCCCACCGTAACCACCACTGAAGCCCGCTCCGGGTTGAAAAGCACGACCAACGCCGGAATGGTCAGAGTCATTCCGAGCAGAGCCTGCGATGCGTTGAAGCCCTTGAGCCACTGCATGGCCGAAAGACGGTCCGTGAAGACGTAGCCAACCAGCCTGTACACAAGCAATTGCCAGAGATAATAGACAACGGCAATAATGCTCAGGGCGGCAATCACAATGAAAGTGGACAGACTGCTGACCACACTGCCGGCCGACATGGCCGCATTGACTATTATACCTTCGCTCAGACAAGCGAGCATGACAATCGACATCTGTATGCCCGTCTCGCTGAATGTCCTCACAGCCGAAGCGTCGTCTGTACGCCGGATAGCCCACAGGTCATACGTGAAGTTCTTGAGAAATGTGGAGTAGTGAAGAAAATTGTAGGCGAGGAGAAGGAACACCCCGATGATGAGACACAACACCCCGGAATCATAGCCCGGAAGCTGCTTGCGTTCAGCCGGAGGCATCCCCACGGTGTACGGCACTCGTCCGACAGTCATGGTGAGCTTCTCGACCGCCGATGCAGGAGCCTCATATTCGCGGCACACCGCAGGCGCAAAGGGATTCAGGACAGTATCTGTCTGCAGTGATGGATTCATTGCTCAACGTCTTTACGAGAGATGTTCCTGATGATTGCGATTGCCTCCGAAGGAGTCGCCACGACAGTGGCAGGTATTATGCCGCCACGCATGAACCCCTTGGAGCGCATGGACTCAAAAAGAGCCACGAGATCGTCATAAAATCCGTCGGTATTGACAATAATCACCGGTCCTTTGAACAATCCAAGCTGATGCCAGGTCATAATTTCCGCAAGTTCATCGAGAGTCCCTATCCCACCGGGAAGCGCGACGGCGGCGCGGGCCATGGATGCCATGGTCATCTTGCGGTGGTGCATGGATTCAGTGTCGATGCAGCATGTGAGTTGCGGATGATTCCATTTTTTCTCTATCATGAAATGTGGAAGCACCCCGACGGCCTCACCACCGCGCGCGATGGCCCCTTCGATCGCAGTCGCCATCATGCCTCCGGCTCCACCGCCACAGACGAGAGTGAGACCGGAATCGGCTATGAGTTCGCCCATCCGGCGGGCAACCTCAAGATAACGCGAATCTATTTCAGACGATGAGGCGCAGTAGACCACAACGCCCGAGGGAAGTTCATTGGTTAAATTCATGGCTACAAAATTACAATATTTTCCCGTGATTAGGAACGTTTGAAAAAATAAGAGTGTTTATCATAACAAAAGTTTGAAAAATAAGAGTGTGCCTCATAGCATAATTTTGAGATTGAACGGACACACTCTTATCCTGACGGATTCAGAACGGACGGCGGACAAACGGGCGCGAGGGAGTGCGCAGCAGTGACAGCAGGGAGGTGAGTGCCTGATTGTGATGTTCAGAAAAAACAGTTGCCAGAGCCGGAGTGGCTGAGGAGCTGACCGTCAGTGCCGACGCAAGGACATTCATGGCTACCACAAGCTCCAGCCTACGGCGCATGAGGGTGATGAGTGAGGGGGAGAATGAGTCAGGGATACGAAGATTGAGCTGCAACAGACGTTCGCCGGAGGCTTCATCGCATTCCGTCGGCATGTCGATGTCGTCAACATACGGGATTAACGTCAATATTGTCTCGGCAAATGAGTTTTCAACAAGCAGTCTGAGCGGTTCGGGGTGCTCGCGGTCAAGGAGTGGGGCGAGTAGCAGCCGGGATTCGTCATCATCGTTGACCGACAGCAGTTCAAGGGCGGCGTAGGCATGGATTATGTCAACGATGGCGGAAGGTGAGAGGGAGATGAGCATGGGGGGAGGGGGTAAGGGTTAAGTTTTAAGGGTTAAGTTTTAAGGGTTAAGTTGGGTGGTGATGAGGCGGATGATGCGGTTGTAGTTACGGCGGATGAGGGTTGAGGCGGTGGAGGGGGAGATGAAGAATTGCGAGGCGTTTCCTTCGGCAAGGACGTTTGCGAGTGCTTCGGGCAGACGGATTGCCCGTTTTTCCATCAGACGGCTGACGCGCTCGTTGAGTTCTTCCCATTGCTTGAGCCGACGGTCACGCCGGAGGGTCAGGCGACCGTGGCGCAACACTCGCAGCATACGCAAGGCGTAGTCGTATGTGCAATAATACATTGGAGCGGGGCTTTGTGATGCCTGCCGTGCAATTGACTCGATGTCAACGTGTGTCCCGGCGGGAAGTTTGCGGATAATTGAACCGGCAACGGTGATGAAGTGGCTGTCGCGGAGGTCGAGGAGTGATAACATTTTTTAGATTCGGGGGTTAAGGATTAAAAAAGATGAGGACTGATGCGGGATTTCCAAGATTTAGGGTCAAAACCGGGTGTGGATAAAGGTATCAAAAAAAGGATGCGAGGATTCAGGTTTGCATTATTCTGACCCTAAAACTCAGAATCTGTTACCATTGTATCATTGGTATTTTGCTTGGTTTTATGTTGGCAAATTTACCACAGCAACGGAGTCTAATTGACGCACAGCCATGTGAAAATATCTTAAAAGACCGTTTTATGGGTCAGATTGATTTCTTAGGTATCCAACTTCGGCATTGCGTCCAGAGCCACGCGGTCGCGCATTATCCTGAAAGAATTGAAACTCTCATAGACATCAAGCAGAGCTATCGCCGAGTTATAGACCTGGCTTTCATACATTGAGGCGGAGACATTTGAGCCGGCAGGCTGCCCCTGGAGTGCGGACGTGACACCCGAAATCTGACGAAACATCTCCATTTCCATCTCCAGCAACCGTGCCGCGCCCTCGCTGCGTCCCGCGGCAGTCACTTCGACCGGAAGTTGGCGTGCGGTGGGATTGATCGGGATGACACCGCCGGGACGGCTCCATATATCGGCCACCTTCTCCATGTTGAGACCGGCGGGAATCGCATCGGTCGGCATGAGGAGCACACCCTTCGCACTGTTTGCGAGAATATGGTCTATGGTGGTGACGAGTGTGTTGATGTGCTTCTGTTGCCCGATGAGGTCTTCAATGAACGGATGGACAGCCCCGTCAGTCAAGGGATAGAATTTGAGGCTGAACGGATGACCGCCGGAGGCGAGGGTTGAACGCGAGTGGTCGATCACCTGCCCGTCCGGCGTGAGAAACCGGCAATGCCAATGAGGATCATCGACCGGATGATGCCTGTCGATGTCGTAGCTCCAGACCTCTATGACGCGGCACAGCCCCGGGGTATGCGCTGTGAAAAAGGATGCGTCAGTTGCGGCCGACCACGAGGATGACAATCCCGAAAGGAATGGTCTCTCTGCATCAATCTCATGGTAGATTCTCTCAAGATAACGGTGACGGCGTTTGGAGTCATGACCGAAGCGCAGCTTCAGTTCACCGAGGGTCATGTCGTGGAGTACTCCGATGAGCCTTATGTCGCTTCCGCGAGGGTCACGGAACGGGTTGCAGAAAAATGAATCGAAAGGGACATTGTCAATCCACACGCCGACTCCGGCAGGAGGACGATTCTCATAGACCACACGCTGGACCACCGTTCCCGAAATCAGAAACTCCTCCAGTGCGCGACTGTCAAGTTCCGAAATCAGATTTGCGTCATGCAGCGCGAGGAGCTGCCCTGTGGCTACGGGCGACTGCGAGATATTATAGCGGAATCGACCGACCACACTTTTGATCAGCGAACGCAGGAGATTGTTGGTGAGTGGACGCATCCCGGCGAGGGTGGCTTTGTCGTGTTCGGTCATAGTGCGTCCATCGGCGGTCTGTGTCAGATCGCTCCACTGATCGCCGTAGGTGTGACGCATCAGTCGCCGGCGGTTTTCACGCATTGATGATTGAAGTGACCATGCCTTGTAGGCTTCTTCGAGGATATGGGGGTTGGAGGGGAACATTTTTTTAAAGTATTAAGGATTAAGGATAAAGGGTTAAGGATAAAGGGTTAAGGATGAGGTATTAAGGGTTAAGTTGAGGGTGGGGGATGAGGCTGAGGGCTGATGTGTCGAAGTTGTATTCATTGTCCGTGTAGGTCACGCAGTCAAGGGTCAGTAGTTTGTCGGATGGTGTTGCGGCGGGGTATAGGTGCAGTTCGTTGTCATGGAATATGGCCACGGGATGCGCCGTTGTGGCCCGCGTGAATGGATACCGCTGCCTGACGGCCACGATATGGGTCGGGGAGGTCACCACACGGGCTTTCCTTTTCCACGACTCAAGACGGACATTTAGCACCCTGACCACGCTTTGGGGCATGGCGATGAGAGTCGAGCCGTCGCTGTCAGCCGACATTTCAACGGACTCCGACAGATCGTCGGCGACAAGATATTCCCCGGGGGCTTCCGTCAGCAGTTGACGATACCACCGGTCCATTTCGGCTCCATGTATTGCAGCAGTGTCAATGCCGTCGTTGCGGCAGAACACTGCGTCGGACAGCGAGGGTGAGTATGAGCAATGGAGTCGCCACATATCGAGCATTTGGGAGCGGGTAAGATGAAGGTGCATGTTTTCAATGAGTATTAGTGAATGATATAAGTTTCTGAAATGATTTATGCCGCAAAGTTAAGTGCCGGATAGTCGCAAAATGATGCGATTTTGCAAAAAAGACTCACATTTTTTCTACTTTTGCACAAATTTTTCAACCTCCCATGAGTACAATAAGTCAATTAAAGGAAAAAGTACTTGCCGGAAATGATATCACTGAAGCCGAGGCCATGAGCCTCGCATCAATTTCCGCTGACGAACTCGCCGAGCTGACCGATGCAGCAGCAGAGATCACATCTCGTTTCGGTAGCCGGGACTTCGATTCATGTTCAATAATCAACGCACGTTCAGGCAAATGTGGCGAAGACTGCAAATGGTGCGCCCAATCGGCAAAATATAAGACAAATATAGAGACATACCCACTCGTGGATCATGACGTTTGCATGAATCTCGCCGAATACAACCGGCGCAAGGGTATCAGACGCTTCTCACTGGTCACCAGCGGACGCACACTCTCCGGGAAGTCTCTCGACACCGCGTGTGACTACTACCGCGAACTCTCGTCAATGGGTCACAAAGGGCTGTGCGCCTCAATGGGACTGCTGGATTATGAGTCGCTGTGCCGCCTGCGTGATGCGGGGGTGAACCGCTACCACTGCAACCTTGAGACCGCACCCTCCCACTTCCCCACACTATGCTCGACACATACCGTGGAGGATAAGATACGCACCATCAAGGCTGCCCGCAAAGCCGGAATGGAAATATGCAGCGGCGGCATCATCGGCATGGGCGAGACGATGGAACAGCGTGTGGAATTTGCCCTCACCCTCCGCCGCATCCGTCCCGCATCAATCCCAATCAACGTTCTCAACCCCATCCCCGGCACTCCGCTTGAGGATGCAGCCCCACTCTCAGGCAGCGAGGTGCTGCAGACGATTGCCATATTCCGTTTTGTCCATCCCCACGCCGTGCTCCGATTTGCAGGCGGCCGCGCACTGATCGACCGCGAGACCCAAAAGGAAGCACTGCGCATCGGCATAAACGGCAGCATCATGGGCGACCTTCTCACCACCGTCGGAGCGCAGATCGACGATGACATAGAGATGGTGAGCGAGTGTGGTTACAGATTTGCAAAACCGGAACCGGTCGAGAGATGAAAACCGTGACACCACTTAGCGATGAACAGCGCACACGCTACCGGGGACACCTCTCGCTGTGTGAGATTGACATCTGCGGACAGCAGCGGCTCGCGGAGAGCCGTGTGCTGATTGTCGGGGCAGGAGGTCTCGGAAGCCCCGTCGCGCTCTATCTCGCTGCGGCAGGAGTCGGCACAATCGGTCTGCTCGACGCCGACAGTGTCAGCCTCAGCAATCTCCAGCGGCAGATCATGCACTTCACCCCTGACATCGGCCGCCCCAAAGTCGAGTCGGCGGCGGCAAAACTCCATGACCTCAACCCCGGCATACAGATCAATCCCCTCCGGCAAATGCTGACCACGGACAACGCCGGGGAGATAATGTCAGGCTATGACCTCATCATCGACTGCACCGACAACATCGCGACCCGCCTGCTGATCAACGACACCTGCGTGAAACTTGGCAAAAAGATGGTGTTCGGAGCCGTGTCGCGCTTCTCGGGTCAGGTGTTCAGCCATATCCCCGGGAGCGCATGTTACCGCTGCATATTTGATGCGACAACCATGACGGAGGACGAACTCCCATGTTCAATAAACGGGATTCTGAACTCCGTTGTCGGGATAACCGGCTCAATCCAGGCCACCGAGGCCATCAAGCTCATCACCGGCACAGGCGATGCACTCATCAACCGTCTCCTCGTGTTTGATGCCATCACTATGGAGTTCAACACATTTGCAATCAACAGCATAGAGGACTGTCCGTGTCAGCTCCATTAAGTATTTTTAACAATGCGCTTAATGGTGATACAGCTTTTATATATACTTTTGCACCCGAATTACCTACACATTTTCAACTATCTGTCTGAATTTTGAGAGTGTGTCTCATACACTACCATCTGAATTATCTTATGCTTATGAACGATACAAGTGCAAGAATGCCCCGCGTTGAGATTGTCGGGAGCTTTCTACCGCCTGAAGAACTTGAAAACGCCCTTAACGAGAAAATACGCGGCGACATCAGTGAGGAAGCCTACCACGCTGAGGAAGACAAGGTGATTGACCGCCTCATCGATCGCGAGATTGAAGCCGGACTGCAGATTGTCACCGACGGTGAGCTGCGCCGCAAGAGCTGGGCGCGCGACTTCTGGGAGGGTCTCAACGGCATGAGCCGCGAACGCATCGACACCGGGCGTATATACCAGGATGAAGTGGTGCGCCACGACCTGCTGCGTTTCAGCGGACGCATCGAATTTAACCCCGGGCATCCATTCTTCGAGAAATACAGCCACATGCAGGAACTCACCGCAGGCCGCGCTGAGGTACGCCAGACCATCCCGTCGCCCGGCGAGCTTTATGTCCGCATACTCCTCGGTTCAAATGGCGACATTTCAAAACTCTACGACAGCCCCGAGACTCTTATCGATGACATTGTGGACGCATACCGCAAGACCATCGAGGAGTTCTACCGTCTCGGTTGCCGTAACATCCAGCTCGACACCGGAATCTGGGGACGATTGAGCGACCCGGAGTTTGACCGTCAGCTCCTGCTCGGCGGTGTCGATTCCGACAAAGTGACCGACACACTCCTCAATCTGATCAACCGCACCGTCGCCGACCGTCCGGCTGACCTCGAAATCACGCTCAGCATTGCCGCTGACGAGACCCGCATCCCCCGCTGGGGCGATGAGAAAGAGCTCACACACCTGCGCCGTATGCTTGAGGAGATTGACGTTGACACATTCCTGCTCCCGTTTGCCATATCATCGCCAGAGGACATAACCGCGCTGCGTTGGCTTCCGGCAGGAAAGCGCGTGATTCTCGGAATCGTTGACGGTTCGCTCCCGAATCTTGAGGATGTTGATGACATCGTCGGGGCAATCCGTGTGGCCGCCCGCTACGTCCCGGTTGACCACATTTCCATCAGCCCGACGTGTGGATTCAAGGTCAGAGACCGCGAGCGTCAGGGACTCAACTACGAGACACAGTGGTCAAAAATCGCCCTTCTGCGCGAGGCCGCCGGGAAGTTTGCTGAAGAAGTCTGAGAGTGTGTCACAAATATTGCGATTATGAAAAGGATTCATCTACGCATGTGCCGCATGAGCGGTGCAGAACAGAAATTTATCGATGAGGCATTTGCCGAGGAGTGGGTAGTCCCCCTCGGGCCGAACGTCAATGGCTTTGAGGAAGATCTCAAGAACTTCCTGTTTGCCGGCGACCCCGCATGTGACGGTAAAGAGGTTGCCGCCCTCTCGTCAGGCACGGCAGCCATACATCTCGCGCTCGTGCTTCTCGGTGTGGGAAAAGATGACGAAGTGATGTGCCAGAGCTTCACATTCGCCGCCTCGGCCAACCCGATAGTCTATCAGGGGGCGAAGCCTGTCTTTGTCGATAGTGAATCCTCAAGCTGGAACATGGATCCCGCGTTGCTCGACGAGGCCATTGCCGACCGCGTGAGCAAGACGGGACGGAAACCCAAGGCCATAATCGCCGTCCACCTCTACGGAATGCCGGCACGCATTGATGAGATCTGCGCCGTCGGTCGGAAATGGGACATCCCGGTAGTGGAGGATGCAGCCGAGGGTCTCGGCTCGGAATACAAGGGACGAAAGTGCGGGACATTCGGCAACTTCGGTGTCCTGAGCTTCAACGGCAACAAGATGATCACCACCTCCGGCGGAGGCGCGCTCATCTGCCCCGACGCCGAAGCCAAGAAAAGGGCAGTGTTTTTCGCCACCCAAGCCCGCGAACCGTTCCCCTACTATCAGCATGAGCATATCGGCTTCAACTACCGTCTGAGCAACATCAGTGCCGGCATAGGTCGCGGACAGATGACCGTGTTGCAGAAATACATTGACCACCACCGCCACCTCGCCGCAATTTATCGGGAACTGTTTGCCGACACTCCCGGAATCACATATCACGCCAACCCCACCCCTGACTACAACAGCAACTACTGGCTATCGACCATAGAGATTGACCCGGCAATCACGGGGCGCAGTCCCGAAGATGTGCGCCGCCACATGGAGGAGATTAACATCGAGACGCGCCTGCTTTGGAAACCGATGCACACCCAGCCTGTCTACAGGGATGCGCCGGCATACGTCAACGGAGTCAGCGAACATCTTTTCAGCCGAGGTCTCTGCATCCCCTCAGGCCCGTGGGTCACTCCCGATGAAGCCACAATGATTGCAGGAGAGATCGCCTCATTCTGCAAATAGATCTCTTGCAATTTCCACCTTACATTATACATGGGAGAGTAAGTGCAATCTTATCCATGAGGATTTTATGGCATCCGTTAGGATGCCGATTTACCAGTAGCCGGGTATGACGAAGCGCAGCGTAGTCATGCCCGGGGAAATAAAGAAAAACAAATCTGAGGCATTCGGAGAAAGCCGGTTTATCCTACATAGACGGGTTTATCCTCCATAGACGAAAGTGTAAATCGGCTTGCTGCGCATGCTTCATAACTGCCAACCGGACAACCAGGCATGACTACACTGTGCTTCGTCATACCTGGCTACTTATAAATCGACATTCTACGGATGTCAGGCTTCGCGAAATTCGGTGGAAAATAGAAAAAACATTGGACTACCTGTCGGCGAGGCGGCCACCGACGGGAAGTCCAATGCCTTCTCTATTCTTCTCTTTTATTTTTTCCTGTAACCGCACTTGGGGCACACGCCGTTTTCATTGAGCGCGATGCCGCAAAGTGGACAACGCTCGACTGTTCCGACAGGCGCAAATTCCTGCTCGGCAGCATTGTCGCCGCTGGTGAATTTGATTTTCGCGATGTTGAGTTTATCCTTGAGCAAGTCGTAGACAATCTTTATCATGCCCTCAACCGTCATTGTCTCCTTTGTGACGACAATGCGCGCATCGGGATAGGCTGTCACGAGGTCAGTCTTGTAGGCCTCACCTTTCATCGTGTTCTGTGGATGACCGTGGAGGATACCCTGCGACTCATAGACTCCCATGATGGCCGGGAGAAGCGGATCGTCCTCTCGGAGAATGAGTGCGTGGTCAAAGTTCTTCAAGACGTTCCATGCCGTTTTCTTGATTTCATTGCATGGGAAAACCATGTTGACACCCTCATTGATGGAGTCCTCCACCTCGATGGTCAGAGTGCCGGTGTGTCCGTGGAGATACTGTGCCTCACCCTTGAACCCATAGAAACGGTGAGCGTATTGAAGCGTGAAGGTAGTGAGACTTCTCATAGTTGATAAAGTTGATGTGTTATGATGCTTGTTCATAACATCCAACAACATATCAATGCTCAAAGTTCACACAACGCTGAAAATTGTAATGCTCCCACTATCTGATCTCCTCCCAGTCAGCGTCGCTGACCTGAGGCTCGCGTGGAGTGTATGACGTGTCGCGCGACGATGTGGAGCGATACTCTCTCGTCACTTCAATATCCTCGAAATCGACATACTCGCCCTCATCGCGCGAGAATATCTTCCTGCGCCTGCCATTACTGCGGTAGCGCGGAGGCTCGTTATAGCGGCCAAACGGGTTGCGTGCGGAGCCTCCACGACCATCATAGCTGCGGCTTCCGGTCGCGGTGGTGCCTCCGAATGTCTGATTGAACATCTCATTTATCTTCTCCTGATATTTTCGTTGCGCATAGCGCAGCAACAGTGGCTTCAAAAGCCATAGAAGATAAATGATTACGATTATTGCGATTAAAACAGTCATGTCAAGTTAACAAATGAAATATCCCGTGTGTTTTCAACGGTCTTGCCGGAGAGTGCGGCAGTCCACACGGTCCGACACTCGAATAAATCTGTCTGAAAGCCCAATCCTCTATGCCTTTCTATGCCTCGACAACGCTTTTCTTGCCAAGAAGCGAGATAAGGATGTAGAGGATGATTGTCCATGCGAAGCCCGACACACCCTCCGTCACGACAAAGAGCACGGCGGCAGCGAGCACAACGTAACGGCGCACATTGTCGCGCCACGACAGGTTGGCAAATTTCAGCGAGAACATTTTCAGTTCGCTCACCATAAGCAGCGATATTGCAAGGATAATGACAGCCATGACAATGTCGCCGGGATAGGTGTGGCTGTCAATCCATGCCAATGTCCCGATCCAGAAAATGGCATTGGCAGGTATGGGCAGACCGACAAACGAAGTGGTCTGACGCGTATCGACATTGAATTTGGCAAGTCTGAGCGCACCCATGACAGCAATCAGGAGCGTACATGCACATGCCCAAAGCGATGCACCGTAGGACTGCATGACATTCATGACAAGGAAAGCGGGAGCGAGACCGAAACTCACGAGGTCACTGAGAGAGTCGAGTTCCTTTCCCATCGGGGAGTAGGCGTGGAGCATACGCGCGGAAAGCCCGTCGCAAAAGTCAAACACTGCAGCCGCGCCGATGAAGATAAACGCCCATGACATCGGCGAGAGTGCCGCCGTATCCATGCCAAGGTTAAATGCAAAAAACACCGCCACACATCCTGAGAGCAGGTTGAGGCAGGTGATTGTGTTTGGGATATAGGAAATGAGTGATTTCAATTGATGATTCTTACTTTTTACTTATATTTCAAAAATGGTGTGGACGCGACCACAGTGGCTGCCGTTCAATCGTCAGGATTGCTGCGCAGATGCGCAATCTCCGTTACGCCGCCGGTGGTCTTGTCGCCGATCTTCACGAATATCTCCGCGTCAAGGGGCAGATATATATCGACACGCGATCCGAATTTGATGAAGCCCATGTGGTCCTCGATATTGGCCGAATCGCCCGGCTCGGCGTAGGTCACAATCCGTCGCGCAACCGCACCGGCAATCTGACGCGCGAGGATCTCCTGACCGTTGGTGGCACGGATGAGGATGGTCGAACGCTCGTTCTCGATACTTGCTTTCGGAAGATATGCGCTGAGGAAACGTCCGCTGTGATGGCGCACCATCAGCACCTCGCCGTCAACAGGAAACCAGTTGGCATGGACATTGAACACCGACATGAACACTGACAGCATCCTCACACGCCGACGGAGCACCTCAGGCTCAAAAACCTCCTCAAGCGCGACAACCGTCCCATCAACCGAGCTGACAACCACGTTCTCCCTCTTGCCGCTGAATGTGCGGCGAGGCGAGCGGAAGAAATTGACAATCAAAATATAAAGGATCCCCGAGATGACCGAGAAAATGGTCGGTATCACCGCCGGGCGAATAAACATCCATGCCGACAGATTGATGACAATCATTATCAGCATGACGACAATCAGTATGTTCGTACCTTCGCGGTGTATCTTGACTTTCATTAGATGACGATGGTTCATCCGGGGAGGATTTCACCCCGTGGTGGCTCTTTAGAGCGACCGCCACGAGGGTCGGTTTGCTAAAGTTAGTAAAGGTTGTTAACTTAATTTGCAAAATTAGCCAAACTTTTCCACTTATCAAAACCTCAAGTCAAAAAAGCCGCCTCAGACGCTGTCAATTCATAATGGTTAAATAAATTTAACTCTATTTTTAAAAATCCTTCTTCACCGTGCGCTTGACAGCCATAAGGTTGCCGAGGCTGATGAGGAGGATGATCGCGACCCCAACTCCGATGGTCAGCCACGGTGAAGTTGACTCGACTCCGAGAGTGGAGAGCGGCGCGCTCCATGAATGGGCGGCGATGAGCATGACACTCACTGAAATGACAAAGACAAGAGCGTTGACACCCAGAATAATCGCATAGTAGTAGCGCGACACCTGCGCCGGAGAATAGCCGAGCTGCATCAACTGATGGATTTTCCCGCGATTCTTCTGGAGGAGGAGATAAATGCTCAGAAGCAGTATGAAGAAGGCAAGCAGGCTGATGATCAGCCCGACACCGATCACGAGCGACGTGACAAGCGACAGGAAATAGGCGGTCTTGCCATTCGATGCATGGTCACCCGCCGCTTCATAGCCATTGTCCTCAAGATATTCCTCGACTTTCGGATCTCCCGGCTTGTCGAGCATCACGATCAGGCGCGACGGCGATTCTGACATCTTGCCGGCAAACTCACTATTGGCCCAATTCATGAACTCCTGAGGCACGGCAATGGTGTTGAGCCGCGAAGAAAACCCGACAATCCTTGCATTCACCCACTCCTGACGGCCATTTCCACTCAGCGAGAGTTGCAGAGGGACCATGCTGACAATCTCCTCCGAGACCTGAGGCATGCCTCTCGACGTCGCGAAGCCGAAATTGTAGAGCGAGAGATAGTCCTTGGAGATGATGACCGGGACGAAATCCGAACGCTCCGGATCATAGCCCCAATCCTTTGGCGATATGTCGAAAAAATCATCGGGAATCGACTCAAGAAAGAGGTCTGTCCCCATCGAACTGCCACCGAAATTGACTTTGGCATAGACATTGAAAGCCGCCGAACTGAATTGCCCCACCTTGCGTGCCCAAGGCTGAGACGAGATGTCGGCAATCTCATCACGGCTGAAACGCGTGCCATTTCCGTCCGAGCCGCCGAGCAGGTTGCCAAGTCCGCTCACCTTTTTCGACAAAATGAGATAATCTTTGGATATGAACGAATCTTCATCGTCCCACACGGTCGTGACATCGCGGTAGAACTGAAGTGCGGTCAGCACTATCACAAGCCCCACGAGATTGGCAAACGCATAGCCCGCAATCTGACCGGCATTGATATTACGGCGCAACAAACGCCAAACTATATTTCTTGACATATTGCGTTTATTAGTCATTAGCAGTGACTCCGAGCCCCTTAAAACTTACTTAATCCTTAATCCTTAAAACTTAATTCTCAAAACGTAAAGTCTAAAGCCTCATTTCCTCACAATCGGGCAGGACGATTTTATTGCCGACGGATGTGGCTATTATTCCGGCACCGACACGCTTGGCCTCGATGTCGATAAGCTCGCTGACCATCGCGTTATTACGACTGTCAAGATGGCTGACCGGCTCATCGAGAATCAGGAAATCAAACGGCTGACACAAGGCGCGGACAATCGCCACGCGCTGCTGCTGCCCGATTGAAAGCTGTGCAGCCGGTTGGTCAGCCTTATGGGCAATCTCCAGGTGTTCGAGCATGTCGAGAATCTCCCGACGGCTCTTGTGTGAGGTCAGGCGATTCTTTACCTCTATATTCTCCATGACCGTCAGCTCCGGGAACAGCCCCATCTCCTGCGGCAGATAGGCGAGGGTGTTGCAACGCAGCTTACACCATCGGGCGATGTTGAAAGTGCGGATGTCGAGGCGGTCGAAATACACATGTCCGTCATAGTCATTGCGTGAGCCGTAGAGGTAGGCGCAAAGCGACGACTTCCCCGTACCGCTGTCAGCTTCAATGAGATAATACTTTCCACGGTCGAAAGCCACCCTCTCGCGTCGCCATATCTGAGACTTCACTATGGCCGGTTCATCCTCACTGCCGCGAAACACCCGTGGCAGCATGTTTTCAAGAATTATCTCCCCGATCATAGCAGTGCTGTCAACAGAGCCTTGAGCACAGGCTGATCGCTGTCGCCGAGACTGAGACGGAGTTCGGTAGCGTCAGGCATCATCTGAGCTTTCACATCAATTCCATAGTCGGGCAGACCGGCACCAAGCTCACTCAGACGGGGAATCTCCAGAGAGAGCGCACCCGACTTGCCGGTGAACAACGATGCGAGCGAATTGCGGCGATTCGCCTCAAACGGGATGTTGCTGACCGCAAAATAGCCATCGACATTACCCATATAAAGATTCATGCCGTACTGAGGCATCATCATTATGCCATCCTTGTCAATCTTCGGGCTTATACCGGCCATGAACAGCGAGCTGCGCATCATCCCCATGATGTCATTGATTTTTTGTTGCGGCAGACGCACCATTGCGATAAACTGCCAGTTGCCCGGTTCAATATCACTGTATGCCTCCTGATTAGCCGGACCGGCAGCCAGGAAAATCGTCCCGTCGATTGACTGCAGATAGGGAGTGACTGCCGACAGCATTGCCTGCGCCTGAAAACCGCCTAATGTCCCGACAGCCTTTGTCAGCACGCTCCAATCAAACTCCGGACTCACGCCAAAACCAACCGCAACGTTGAAATTCTCAGGGACGTAGGCAAGCACTGCCGGATTGATTTCCTTCAGTCCCTTGATTGCCACAGGCTTTCCGTCAGCCTCCATTATGGAACTGCGACCGACAATCTTGTTATCCTCGACATTGACGGTCAGTGTGGCCCACTTCACTTCAAGATTCTCATTCTCGCCCTTGACCTTCTTGCGGTCACCGGACTTGGCTTCCTCCTGACGGACAGCCACCCTGACGAGATTGTCGCTTGAAAGCAGTTGGGCAATTCCGGTCATGGAGGAAACTGACGATTTTTTTGCTTCCTTGACCATCGAATCGACCTTACCGACAGCCTCCGACGGTTTCACATCGGAGAACCATACGCGCTCATCGTTGAGCAGGACGGTCAGACCATCTGCATTTCCGCAGGCAAAACCACCCGTGTCGTCAGTCCATTCAATCAACTCCGATGATGCCTCGCGGAAACGATCACGGTCATCGACAAGGATGGTCATGAGGAAATCACCCTCATCGTCCATCGCCCACGCGACATCGTCGGGGTTTGCGACTCCCGAAGCGTCAAGCGCACCGACAAGCCGAATCAGACGACCGAAACGCCCCGGATCATCAACACCCGCAGGCATTGTCGCCTCACCGTTCTCAAAACTGCAACCGGCCTGTTCGAGCGCAGACTTCAGTCTGACTGTCCCGACCTGACTGACAGTCGTCGGAATAGCATCAAGCAACTTCTGCTCCTTTGAACACGACACGGTCAAAAGCCCTGCCACAAACACCGCCAGCAAAGGCAGCATGGATAGTCTGAATTTCATTTTCATTATGATGATGTGTTCTGATTCCTCGACAAACTTACAAACAAACACCCACACCACCAAGTTTACGCTCATTTTTTTAGAGTGCCTCTCCTGCCGCGAAACATTTTGTAGAGGCGTTGCAGACTGACGGCCGAAACAATTAGAGCGAAAGGCAGAAGCACCAAGGGTGCAAAAATGCAACCGACAACGATTGAAAGGAGCGTAACAGCAAGGACGGCAAGCACCATGCGTCTGATTGCCCACGGAAGACGGAGACGGTATCTGAAACGGTAGACCCATCCGATGATGAGCACATAGAGCAGATACCATAGCGTATAGCTGACACCCAAGCCCGCTATCCCCCAAAGATGATAGCACCCGAGGTTGAGGGCGAGTCCTGCAACCGCGCTGACCGACTCGGTGACGAGAAAAGTGCGCCCGTCGCCCCGCGCAAGTATGAGATATGACATGCAGTAGGAAAAGCCACGGAGCACCACTCCGGCCATCGCGATTGTGATGAATGAGGTCGCCGGGGCGAAACGGCTGTCATAGAGCAGGCTGACGAGCCACGGAGCCACCGAAATCATAAGCATTACAGCCGGAAGGAGCAGCATGAGAATCACTTTGATCTCATGGGCGACAAAAACATTGAGTCTCATGCGTGAATTGGCCACCGAAGCAAGGCGTGGATAATACTCCGAGGCCAAGGCTGCAAAAATCATCCCCACGTAGCGGTTGACCATCGTATAACCCGCCTGATATATACCAACCTCATCCTCACCCGCCCGACGGCTGAGCCAGACGATGAATACATAGCTGAGAGCCTGCGCTATGAAGTCGGCGAGGGTCATATATATGCCGAGGAGAATGAATCTCTTGCCCCGCGAAAACGTTTCACCGTAAGTGATGTGCGCTGTCCCGCCTCCTGACGGCACACGGAAGAAGCACATCGCTGCCAGAATCGAAAAAGAGTAGGCGATTATTGACGGCACAACGCTCGCAATCCCCCAGAAATAATACATCGGGACAGAGACAGCAAACCCTGCGGCCACACCCCACACCGAGGCCTTGGCGAGCCGCCTGAGTGCGCCGAGTCCCTGCATAATCGCCTCCTCGGCATTGGCCACGGACAGGAGAAACATTGAGAGGGCAAGGAGTACGTAGCTCAGTGAATGGTCGGCAGAGCCGAATGTCCATCGGCTCAGAAGCGGAGAGAAGGCAGCCATGACAACTGCCCCAAGCACACCCAACATCCAGCCCCAACGGCGCGTGACAGCCACCATCAGATTGCGACCTGCCTCCGAAGGCGCACCGGCAATGTCGCGCACGGCACTCGAACGGATGCCGAGCTGGGTGAGAGTGCTGACGGTGTCAACCGCTCCATTGAAGATGCCGAACAATCCCATGCCCGCAGGACCAAGCCAAATGGCCACGAGCTTCACCCGCACGACACCGAACAGAATCTGAAGCATCCTGACCCCGCCAAAAATACCCATGGCTTTCAGGACACGGCCGGAGACTCCGGCACTCATCTGCGAGCCTCCTCCCAGGGATTGTTGACCATGGTCATGCCAATGTAGACACCGTGAGCGAGTTCTTTAAGGGCAGGAAGAAACTGCGCCTGCCCCGAGCGCGACATGCGCCACGCCTTGAGCGCGACCCGAGCGGGGAACGTCAGCGGATATGCAAACTGCATGTAGGCACCCCATGCCCGCAGCACCAGGGGATCGGATACGGCACTCTGACCCGTAGTCGCTCCTTTATGGTTCGTTATCACAATCGGGAAAAAGCGGCATTTGAGCTTCAGACGGCGCGCTGTGAGCAAAAACATCTCATCTTCCGCAGCATGAAGCCACGGCGACCCGAGTCCGAAAGCGGGATGGAAGCGGAGTCTCGCCGCCAGTCCGCGACGACGCACCGCAATCTCAATCGAAGATTGGTAGAATCCCTTAGGGAGTCTCCGGCGCAGGTCGGTCTCGACTGTAGGATATATCTTGTCAGCCCCCTCATACATAAATGTTGCATAGTCAAGCTCCGGATTCCGCTCAAAGACCTCACGGACAGCCGTGAGCTGCTCGGGGGTATAGCGGATGTCGTCATCGGCTATGAGATATACGTCGGCTGTCGAACTCTCGATTGCATTATTGCGGTTATTGCTCAGTCCTTTCTGGTCGAGGCGTGTGACCACCACATCGTCGCGCCGGGACAGCTCGTCAGGCACGGGCGCATCTTCATGCAATTGCCACGAGACGATGTAGCGCACACCGTCAATGACCGGAAGATTCATTCCGACAACCCGTCTGATTCCTTCGGGTTTATGGGTTGCAATCAGGACATCGAGAGTCATGTTTTTTAAGTATTAAGGGTTAAGTATGAAGTATTAAGTATGGAGGGTTAAGTATGAAGTATTAAGTATGGAGGGTTAACTATAAAGTATTAAGTATGGAGGGTTAAGTATGAAGTATTAAGTATGTGGGGTTAAGTATGAAGTATTAAGTATGGGGGGTGAAGTATGAAGTATTAAGTATGTGGGGTTAAGTATGAAGTATTAGGTATGAAGTGTTAAGGGTTGAGTGGGCGGGTTGACAGGGTTTTCGACCAGAAGTCGAGGGCGCGGGAGGCTACGAGACGGTAGTCATTGTGGCGCACCACAAACTCTCTGCCCTGCAATCCGCGCGGTCGCAATGTCTCGGGATGAAGCACCACCGATTCGAGCGCACGCACCACCGATTCATAGTTAGGCTCGACATGGATCACGGGATGGAGTTCATGCTCTCCGATAAAGTCATAAAACTCCGGCGCACCGCCCGAGACGGTATTAAGTCCGTAGGCCATGGCCTGAAGTGCGTTAGTTGCAGGCGTATAGCTGTAAAGCTGATCAAGGACGACGTGAGCCGATTTCAGAAGCTCAAGATATTCATCGTAAGGACGGTTCTCGACAATCACAAGCTCCGACTTCCCCGGATAGCGGTCAACCACCGCACGCGCTGCCGCCTCCATGACATCAGTGCCTTTTTCGAGAAGCCGGTTGCGATAGCGACCGAGAAACAGACGGACCCGCGCCGGTCTTTCAGGCAACTCCACAGGCTGAAGCGCGTCGGTGTCAATCGGAATCCCGATGTAGGCCATGCGATCCTCCGGGAGAGTGCGGCGGAGAGCCACGTAGTTCTCATAGAGCACCGACATCGCGCCATCGACCGAGGAATAGATGTGTCTGTCGAGCCTGCGCATCTCGGGAGTGAGCCAGTCATCGCAGATAGTCGGGCGCGAGCGGAGATACGGCGAATCCTCGCCATAAATCCTGAACTCATTGTAGCGCAATGGAGAGGCCGGATCGAGACATTCCTCCACGTAGTTCGGATCTGTCCCGAGGGCAGTATAGAAAATCGAACGGTTATTGGCTTTCAGGAAATCGAAAAACTGCCCCTTGCGACCCGGACGAAGCTCAATGAACGACTGGGAGGCGACGCTGACAATGTCGAATCCCCTCAGCTTGCTCCGCAGACTGCCATTGACCCGCAGCCAGAGATCCAGCCCCCCGAGCTTACCCTTAAAGCGGCGGCGGAGGTCAATCTCTCGCCCCGTGTTGAGCCAGTATCCGCCGTGGGAGGCCACGACAGTCTCGTGGCCAAGCTCGCGCAAACCGACCGCAAGAGTGCGATGGCATGATGACGCATCACCGACAAACAGTATTTTCAGAGGTCTCTCCATCGGGGTCACAATTCTTTCCTGTAGGCACGGCGGCGGCGGTGCTGACGCTTATCGAAGTATGCCCACTGCGACTGCACCTGCGAATTGCTCTCAAGTTCGAGGTTTGACTCGGCATATTTGATGCCATTGGCATTGTAGATGTCTATGAGGTCATAGAAAAACAGCGAGTTGACACCCTTTGACTGGTATTTCGGTTTCACGGCAATCAGCAGCAGGTCAATGACCTCGTTGGAACTTTTCATTGCCTTCAGGATGTGATACCACCCGGTGGGAAACAGGCGGCCGCCACACTTGCGGAGAGCTTTCGAGAGCGAGGGAATCGAAATGCCGACACCCACGAGTTCATTATTCTCATCGACCACCACACTGACATATTCAAGACGGAGTATGCTGAGATACATGTCGATATAATAGTCAATCTGCCGTTCCGACAATGTGCAGTAGCCATAGAGGTCGGCATAAGTCTCATTTATCAGATGAAAAAGGGCGTGGCCATACTCCTCTTTGATTTTTTTGGCTGAGGTGTACTTCAAAATGCGGAGATTATACTTTTTCATCACAATCTCGGCTATGCGCGCCATCTTTTCGGGCACCTTTTCGGGCACCTTGATCCGGAATTCGACCCAATCCGTGTCCTTACGGTAGCCGAGGCGTTCGACCTGACGGGGATAATAGTCGAAGTTGTAGATTGTGGCCATCGTCCCCATCTCGTTGAAGCCGTCAACCAACATTCCCTCACGGTCCATGTCGGTGAAACCCATTGGGCCGATGATCTCAGTCATCCCACGGTCACGCGCCCACTCCTCGGCAGTAGCGAAAAGCGCATCGACAACCTCATTATCGTCAATGAAATCCACGAATCCGAAGCGGGCCTGCTTCCTGCCGGTGCTCTCGTTGAGGCGATCATTGATTATGGCGGTAATGCGCCCTGCCGGACGACCGTCGCGGTAGGCCATGAATGACTGCGCCCGGCAATATTCAAACGCCGGATTCTTCTCCGGGAGCAGGGTGTGGACCTCATCAAAAATCAGATTGGGAACGAAATAATCATTATCTTTATAGAGGTCAATCCCGAAATTGACATATTTCTTTATTTCCTTCTTGACCGGCTCTAAAGCCTTTATTGTAACCATGTAGTGATGAATTTCAGTTTTTTGTTTTCTTGACCGCGTGTCAATTGAGCGGAGTGGGCCTATAAGGGGAGTTAAGCCAGAGGAGAAGTATGATCATAGCCACGAGGAAAGCGATGACAGCTATGTAGATATTGTTTATCTTGCGATCGGCAAGAGCTATACGCAGGGAGCTGACATCACGGTAACGCTTAGCGGGGTCGGGATTCATGCAGCGTTCGGCCACCTTGCGCAGACGCGGGTGAGGAGTCCCGACAGCATCAATGGCGGCTGCAAGCACCTCGCCGTAGTTCCTGATGTCCTCGCTCGCATCCGTAGGGGTTATGTGGGTCTTCTGATCGAAACCCACATCAATCAGCTTCAGGTTTCCGACATTCTCGGTGAAGATGATCCGCGAGGCTGACAGAGGATGATGTTCGAGATGATTGGTCTGGATGTAGTCGAGCGCATCGAGAAGCTGATGTTGAAGCTTATAGATGTGTTCCTCAGTCACCTTACCTTCCCTGATGAGCTTTTCGAGCGAATCGCCGTAGACATCATCCGTGATTATGCACATCCCCAGCCCCGGCACTTCCTCGAAGTCATTGATCATTATGATGTGGGGGTGCGCGAGATTGTAGCGTATCTCAAACTCCTTTTCGATCATGCGCTCATACTCCGGCACGCCTTTCAGTTCCGGCCGGAGAGTCTTGAGCATTAGCCATTTGCCGAACTTCTTGGCGGTGTAGACATGGTAAAACTCCTCGTCCCATTCAGGAAGATGTTCTATTTCAGTCCACTTTTCGGAGGACTGCATGGCTGGAGTGTTGGAGGGATTGCTGTCCATATTTGTCAGAGTTTTTTCGTTAGACCGGGTGCAAGGGGCGCGTATCTTCTGCAAAGATACGGAATTATTTCATATTATCAGCTATTCGCACATAGCTTCATCGGGATTCATGTAGTAAAGATGGCCTGTGGCACGCGATGTGGCCGTGTAGAGCCAGCGGTAGAAATCAAGACCCTGCGCCTCCGGGGGGATCCCGCCCATATCCACGAACACATTCGGCCACTGTGCGCCCTGGGCCTTATGGCAGGTGACGGCGTAGGCATATTTGACCTGAAGGGCATTGAAATACTCATCGGTGCGCAGACGGCGCACACGTGTCTCGTATGGCACATCGGGGGCATTGACCTCCGGGTCGGCCATACGCGCCTGTGCAAGAGCCTCCATGCGCTCACGCGAGAGCGACGCACTCTCGTCGGTCAGCGTGTCGAGAAATATCCGGCAGTCCACATCGACATCCCTGTCGGGGAGATTGAGGGTCACATTGGCGAAACGGAAGCCATATTTTTCCTCCGTCCCATGCACGGCAACCACCACCGCGACATCACCGTTGGCAATGAAATCGAGCCCTTTTATCTTGGCGGACCATGTGTAGTTGTTTTTCGCAATCAGCAGTCTCTCACCCTTGACCAGCTCCTCCTCACATTCAAGAATCTGCGACCGAATGCCGAGATTGAACGACGTGGCGCGGCGGTTTGAGCGGGTGATGACAGCCGTCGCCGCAGCCCCACCGTTCCTGTAACAATCAGATATGGCATCCAGCACCTCCTCCCCCTCGACAACGGATACATCGGGATAATCGCTGAGAATCAACCGGGGTTCGGGCAGAGGATTGACGAGCATGGCGCGGCGCAGCCACGTGGCGTTGCGGAGTATGCCGGAGTTACGAGCCTGGCGCACGGTGTCGGTGAGAATAGCCCGCGAGACGTGCAATCCCAGCTCCTTATAGCGCGACGGCGACATGGCAGGACTCTCGACGCAGCCCACCGGCGGGAGCTGCGCGATGTCGCCGAGGAGTATCAGGCGGCAATTGTCGCCGGTGAAGACATATTGGAGCAGATCCTCAAGCAGACCATTGTTGGGAGTCATCGAAGCCGTCTCCGACTCGTGGTCGCCTATCATCGAAGCCTCATCGACAATGAAGACCGCATTTGAAAGCCTGTTGTCCTGAAGCATCGTAAAGCCACCGGCAAGACTCCCGGAAGGCCCGCGGTAGATCTTGCGGTGGATGGTGTAGGCAGGATGGTCGGAATGTGCGCTGAACACCTTGGCGGCGCGTCCGGTTGGCGCGAGCAGCACCACGGGCCGCTGCACCTCCTCAAGAGCCTTGACCAACGCACCGGTCAGCGATGTCTTTCCCGTCCCGGCATAGCCGTTGATGATGAACACGGAGTCCGACGGAGTAGCTGACGAGCAGAAACGCGCAAGCGCGTCAACGAGCAGCTCCTGCTGCCTGTTGGCGGTGTATGGCAATTTAGCCTTGACCAAATCTGCAAATTCTCCAACTGTCATAGTATTATGATTAACGTAAAGCAGCCACGAATTAGTTCGCGGGGAGGAATAAAAATATCACCAATCGCACCCAAAAGCGTTACAGAACTGTTGCGGCACTGATTTCGTAAAGTTTTCTCATGATACGGTTACAAATTTATCAATTTTGATTTGATTTTATCACATTTTTTTGCTTATCTTTGCAACTCATAACAAGAAGTCACACAGACGACACTAAATAAGTAACATCACCAAACCATTAATATTCTTTTTATATCAACCAATGAATCTCCCCAAAAGAGATTCCCATTAATTTCATTTTTTGCACATGAAGAAAATTTTTACTCTCATTGCAGCTGCAGCCATGACACTCAGTGCATACGCTGAGACAGCAACATTCGGTTCTGCCAACATCGACGGTATCGAAAAAGATAATGACGTTACATGCCCCGGTTTCACTATTCCCGGCACTTACTTTGCATCAGGATCATCAAAGGTCAATGTGTTTGGTACTGACAGAGGAATGAAACTTCGCGCCAACAAGACAGACAACACTATCATCTTCAATGTTGATCCCGAAACAACAATTACCAAGTTGTCCATGGGCGTTGTAACTAATGACGCTAACAGCTCGCTTACCCTATCAGCCGTTGCTGTTGACGGTGTTGCCGTTGAGTTCACACCAGTTGTTACACCAAATACAGGTGATGCAGATGGCTCAACTATCGTTAGTCTCAGCGATATCAAAGCAACAAGCACAATTTCTTTCTCATTCAACGACGCAGACTATACCGGAAAGAACAAACAAGTGTTCGTTGCAGGTGAAGTTACATTTGAGAAAGGTACGACGGGTGGTGACACTCCCGATGTTGAGGGTACTCCCATCGTGTTGACTCTTGAGGATTTCTCGAAATATGGCAAAGACGACCGTTTCACTACCCTCAACGGTGTCTACAACTTCGATGAAGCTACCGGAGTCTACACTTTCCCCAACTTCCTCGGCAGCAAAGAGGCTTTCTCTTTCACTCTTGAGGCTGACACCGTTTCTCCGAATCTCCACATCGTGCCGCAATCAGGCGTGACAATCGTTCGCGAAGACGTATGGGGTGCCGTGCTCGACAATTTCACTTTCAATGGTCTGAAAGATTCCTTCACCGAATGGACCACCTATGATGGCAAAAACTACCTCCGCCTCTATGACCCGAAATCATACGGATGGAGCTTCACCTACGCATCCAAAGAGCAGCAGCCTCTCGTTGAAAACCCCAACCCGCTGAACCCTGCAGACTTCCGCTTCTACTACAAGCTCAGCTTCAACATCGTATCAAAATACGGTACACCTGAAGTCGAACTCAGCGAGAATCCGGGCAACTTCAACCTCGTCATGGAAATTGACTACAAGTATGGCGATACCTCAGCTATCGACAGCATCGTAACTGACGCAGTTGAGGAGAATGCTCCCGTTGAATACTTCAACCTCCAGGGTATACGTGTCAACGAGCCGGCTGCCGGTCAGATCGTGATCCGTCGTCAGGGTTCAAAGGTATCTAAGGTTGTCGTAAGATAATCCACCGGTCAATGGTACAAATGCCGCTGACCCTTCCGTCACCGGCATGACATATCCGAAACATAACATCGGCGTTCCCACCACAATTGTTGGAGAGAACGCCGATGTTCCTTTTATTGTCTGAATTTCCTCCTCAAAGCCATGAATCGCGGCGGTCTCTCACGGCAGTCGATTCGCTCAGCAGACGGATAAACTCCAGCATTGATTTCTTGCGGTAGTCGTCTTTCAGTATATGCACGCAACCCTCCATCTCATTATTGGGGATGGCCAGCGGTATAGCCTTGACATCATGAGCATTGTGGATGGTGGCCTCAGCAAGCACCGATACGAGCATACTCTGCCTCACAAGATTGAGAAGTATATTGACCTCATTCAGCTCAATTTTGACCCTCAGAGCCAGTCCCGGGGTCAATCTCTCGTCGAAAGCATTCCTTGCCTGAAGTCCCTTAGTCGGCAAAGCGAGATCATAGTGTTCGAGATCCTTGAATGAAACTGCCTCTTTCTGTGCCAAGGGATGATTGGAGGCGACGACTGCCGAAAGTTTGTTCTGGAAAAGGATGTGCGATTCAATCCCGTCAATCACCTGCGACGGCCTGAAGGCAAGCACAAAATCCACATTCCGTCCGCGCAACATCCCCATCAGTTCATTCATCGGCTTATAGAAGATGTTCAGCTTGATTTTGGGATACAATTTTGTGAACGTCAGAATCGTCTCGGTCAAAATCGGGCTGAAGGAATAGGTCACACCGATATTGAGCGTCCCGCTCGCAAGACGGTTGAGGTCATTGATGCGCTCGGCGCAAAGACGGGCCTCATGGATGGCCTGCTTCGCGTTTTCAAGAATCGAGCCGCCGGCCTCGGTGAGAGCGACACTGTGGCTGCTCCTCGTCAGCAACGGTTCGCCAAGCTCATCCTCCAACTGTTTTATCTGTTGCGAAAGTGTGCTCTGCGTGACGCAGAGAGTTTTGGCAGCTTCTGAGAAGTTAAGCGTCTCAGCCACTTTGACGAAGTATTTAAGTTGTCGTAGTTCCATCGGTGATATGCAAAATGTTATCTCGTGGCCTGAAATGAAATTTTCTTGAACATGAAAATAGGGCTGACCGCACCCGTGACCATACAGAGCAGTATGCACCCGCATGTGATGGCGTTGTAGCCGAAAAGATAGAAACTGTGGGTAAATGCCTCCTGCGAGTTGGAGAACAGACACAAGGCCAGCCCGGCAAACGTCTTGTAGGCGTAGATACCCGGAATCATAGGGAGCAAGGAGGGAAACAAATAGGTTTCGGCGGGTATTTTTGACAGCGGTGACACCAACACGGCCAGCACACCGATCACAAACGAGGCAATGAGAGTGGCAGGGATGATGTGGAGGGCAAGCCCAGAGTTGATCAGCAGGAAACGGAGCGAATGGCCCACGGCAGCAATCAACGCGCAGTAGAGAAACGCTATCCGTGGGGGACGGCTAATGGCTGCGAAACCGATAGCAGCTATCGCTGAAAACAATGCATCCTGAAATATTTGAACCAACATAGTGAAGAATTTTTTCGAAAAAACGTGAGTGAGTGAAACGGAGGCAACAGGCGTAACGGATGCGTCAGAACATCCCGACATTCATAAGGCTCATCCCTGCACACAACCCTAAGGAGAGGCAACACGTGAGGACCACAGCATCAGCAAACCGGCTGAAAGCACAGAGATAGTGTCTGTAAAGCATATCGCTGAATGAATTGAGAAACGGTATTCCCGGGACGAGATAAAGCACACTCGTGCCTAAGGCAATTTCAGGCGTAGTCCCGATCGAAAAGAGCATGTCGGTGGCACCGAGTACCGACGACACGAATGAACATGCAATGAAGATGATGCGCGTGTCAATCCTCTCCCCTATCATCAATTGCTTGAAATAGTATCCAACCCCCGTAGCGAGAGCCACCACCATCATGGCCACGGCATCCCCGCCAAAAAGACGGCAGAAGGAGGCGTTGGCAAGCACAACCAACAGCAGAATCAGCCATTTGCTGTGTGCAGCCCCCGTCAAAATATCATGAAATTTGTCCATAGCCTCCCGATAGCTGACCTTCCCGTCGGCAATCTGCCAGCTCAGTCGGCTCAGCTCGGTGTTGATCGAGAAATTTATCCCCGTGTCGTGGACGGTGGCTATCGACGTGACAATCTCATCCGTGGCGGAGTCAACCACCGTGAGATGGATATGGCGAGGCATTACGGCAAACTCTACCGTCATGCCGTAGGCGGCCGCAATCCTGTCAATATTCTTGTCAAGACGGATACATGTGGCACCCGACGCAAGGAGACGTGTACTGTATTCGGCGAGAAACATGCACATCTCCTTCGCCGTAGGTGTGTCAGCTTCAGAGATCTTCAAAATCTTCGTAGTCATAATTATCAGAGTTGCGCGGAGCCGGGTCGCCGGGCACGAAGAACACCTCGCGTTCGGACCACACATCAATCAGACGGTGCTTTCCGAGACCGGCTTTGTGATTTCTTCTGTACGCACAGACGGCATCGGCTGCTAAAACGAGAATAACGATACCTATAATAAAATACCATGTAAAAAGAGGAGTGTTCATTTTTTTCCTTTCTATTTTTAATTTCTTTGTCAAAATTACAAATATAGGGGGCTGATGGATCATGAACTTCAATGGTATTTTCTAATGGCAATAATCGCCATGAGCGATATGAGGATTCAAGTGAAGTATCAAAATCTGAACGGTAATCGGTAACCAAGCATAACAACTTGAAATACCGATTATTTTTTCTAATTTTGTAGTCTCACAGATACCGCACATGAACAATTATAAAAAACCGGATTTTGTTTCTGATGGACATACTTCAGACAGCAATGAAATCATAGTATATCAGCCGGACTCAACCCTCACCTTGGAGGTCAGGGTTGAGAATGAGACCGTATGGCTCAATCAGGCACAGATTGTTGAATTATTTGCGTCGAGCAAATCAAATGTAAGTGAGCATCTAAAAAATATTTTTGAGTCCAACGAATTGGAGCGAGGAACAACTGTTCGGAAATTCCGAACAGTTCGAATTGAGGGAGCTCGCCAAGTCACTCGAAATTTAGAATACTTCAATCTTGATGTAATTATCTCAATTGGCTATCGTGTCAATACAAAAAGGGGCATACAGTTCCGCCAATGGGCGAATAAGATTTTAAAAGAGTATCTGCTCAAAGGGTATTCCATAAATCAGCGTCTCTCTTATCTTGAAGACAAAATCGACCGTCGATTTTCTGATTACGACAGTCACTTGCAGCAACTTGACAATAAGGTGGATTTCTTTGTCAAGGCTTCCTTGCCGCCGGTGGAGGGTGTATTCTTCAACGGGCAGATCTTTGACGCTTATGAGTTTGTATGTCGGTTGGTTAAATCAGCGAAAGATAGAATCATTCTGATTGATAACTATGTTGATGAAACTGTGCTGACCCTGTTTGATAAAAGAGGCAGCGGAGTCAAGGCAAAGATCTATACTGATGCAGACCGTTCAAAGCAAATCCGTCTTGACCTTCAACGCCATAACCGCCAGTATGTCCCGATTGAGATAAAGTATGTGCATGACATCCACGACCGATTCCTAATTATTGACGACACACTCTATCACATAGGAGCTTCCATCAAAGACCTCGGCAAGAAACTATTCGCATTCTCAAAGATGGAGATTGCACCCGCTGTGATCCTCAACGTCCTTTGAATTCACAGAAGCAGTTATAAGTCATACACAATGTATTTGTGCGTGACCTATAAACCATTCCCTAACCGGTCGGACATTGAGTTTTTCAATCGCCAATAAACACAATCGAGTCCTGAATTTCCTCAGAACTCGATTATATTGGTGGAGTATAGCGGTATTCACACGCTTAACTCATAACCGTTTATTTATCAGTATATTACTTTCCGCAATTGAAAGTGTACTAACAAAATTTTCTAACAAAGTAACCAATAACCGCTACTCAAAGCGTGGTTAATTCATCGGCAAAGTTACACAAATAAATTAAAAGTTCAACAAGCGTAACCAACTTTTTTCAACCTCATCAGTTGAAAATCTTTTGAAATTCGCCTATACATATTTTAGACACTGGGAGAGGTCAAACAAAAATAACTAACATTTATGGGGTATTTCCGTATTTTTATAGGGGAGGTTTGGAACTGGTGTTGATAGCAACAATGGGTAATAATCAGACTGGTAGAGCAACCAACGCCCAGTGTACCGACCAAAAAATTAAAAATAAGAGGGAGGGTGTGTGTGTCGGTGCGGAATCCGTATATATAGCCGACCCTTAATTTTTGAATCTCGTTTTTTTTAGTCAAATGAAAAGAGCAATTTTCCAGTATAAAATTATGGTACTTTTCTACTGGAGAGTTACCCAGTTAGTTTCACTTTTGAAAATGGGAATAACGGCAAATTGCTAATATACAGCAATGTAATAAAACAAAGAGTCTACCCAGTTACCCTAAATATAGCGACAATTTACCCCTCAATAAATTAGGTTTCAAAACCAAGTGACTTTTTATCGTATCGGTATAGATTTGTTTCACTTTTGAACCTAACGCCACATATTAAAAGAACGGAAAGCAAGCAACGCCAAACGGTTACAAGCAAATTTATTCGGTAAAAATAAACTTTGTCGTAAACTTTTTTCTATTCGGTAATAAACACCGTCCAAGAGGGGAAATTAACCAACCCCAGTGTAAAAGCGGTGTATTATAAAAAAGAATTATGAAAAAGACAAAGAAACCAAGACTAACGCAACCTAAGACGTTGCAAGAGAAAAGGGCGTTAAAATTCGCCACTGACTTACTGACCGTACACGGTTATGGTTATACAATCCCAGTTAGTTACGTGGAGTTAGCCAACGAACTGAACGGAAAGGGCGTTAAAATAACCTTTATGACCGTAATTTCATACTGGAAAGCACTTGAACGTATGGGGTACGCCACACGCGAAATGGGAGCGCGTATAAATGGAGTTACCCACAGATTGAACCGTTACGCATTTCAAAACCTCATCCAGTAATGAACGACACGAAAAACAAGCGGTTGTATGTAGATTTGTCGGAGTGGGGAGGGGTAAAGCGTTTTGTAACGTGGAATCTTGATATATTGCCTATGATATGGGAATATTACAACCTATCCCAGTTAGAGGAACGGTTATTAACATATCTTTGTATGCAATACGACAACGCCCACGAAAGCAACCGCGAACCCCTAAAGTTAAGTTACACCGACATAGCCAACACAATAAAATGTAGCGTTGAGGGAGCGCGGAAAGCGGTTAAAATGCTTTTGGAATCCAAACTAATAACAGTTGAGGGCAAACGCAAAGGTAGAGCAAAAACCCAGTATTTGCCAAACGTGGAGTTAATCCACAAAGAGTTAAAAGAGTATCTAAATTTGTAGTAGTATGGTACTGGAGTTGAAATTATATGGTACTCCAGTACCATACTACAGAAAAACAACATACCGTAGTATGTTACTCCAGTACCATACTAACCCCCGTAGTATGGTACTCCAGTACTATATTACGGAAAGGGTAAAAGGATAATATAAGACTGGTTTACAATTGATTATTGCAAAATTTCAAAAAATGGCAATATATATAAGTAGTTCTATCTTGTAGAACTACTTTAATAGAGATATATAACCTATATAACAACCTTTATAGGCAATGACAATTTTAGCGTTAGACACATCCAGTAGCAAAACTGGGTACGCAATTTATAAGAACGGTAATATTACCGTACACGGCTCAATACGTCTAATCGGCAAAGGAACTACCGACATAGAACGAACACAAAGTAGACTGGCGCAACTCTATACAAAAGTGTGCAACCTCATCAGCAAGCACAAAGTTACCCAGTTAGTAGCGGAGGATATTTTCAAAGATAGCGACCAACGGAAACAAGGCGCGTTTGATATACTGGCGCAATGTAGGGGGGTAATAGTAGCAAGCAACACCCAAAACCAATTACCCCCAATAATATTCATTAACCCACTGAAAGTAAAACACGATATTTGGGGTTACTCCAGTAGCATACGACTACACCGAACACTAACACGCCAAGAGCAAAAGAGCCGTATGTGTAGAGCAGTGGAACGTTTGGGGTATCAGTTGAACACCGACCGCAACGGCAATAAAGACGATGACCAAGCGGACGCAATAGGTATACTGGTTAGTTATCTTAACACCCACAACATTCCAGTTACATATCCAGTTAAATAGGCATTTCAAGATGAACGAAAAAGGCCGTACAAAGCCAATTTAGCGACTTTGTACGGCCTTTCTGTATAGATTGTAGTTTACTTACTGAATTGCTGTGAAACCGCGTCTAACAGCTTTTCAATATTCTTTCGGTTTTTGCTCATATTCTCTCTACCCTTCTTAGCAACACAAGATAGAACGGCTTTAGTTTTGTCGGGGGCTGTCTCCATTAGCTGAATGTCTATCCACTCACCAAAAGAAGCCATTGAAGCACTAACCCCCAGTCTTATACGTCCTCCAACCTCATCAATGCGGTTAACCTCATACCCCAATTGTTGAGCAGCCTTTTTTATAGCGTTAATTAAGGCTGTTTGACTGCAAGAGTACATATACTCTTTAGGGGAGTTGCTTTTTCCGGCGTTCATAGCATTTCGGATAATAAGCCCGACAACGCCCCCGATTACCACAAATATTAAAATTTCCATTGTGTTTGTGTGCCTTACAAATTCCAATAGGGCTGTTATGATTATACAAAAAAGGCGTGGAATCTGTTAGCTAACCTAATTTCGGTGGCTCTGGACTGCCTGACACTTTCGGATAGCAACAGCCCACGCCCCGATATTGCATATTTGAGAATATACAACCAAGGGCGTAGGCATATCGCAAAAATCTTTAAGTGTCGTGAAAGTGTCCAGTTTTCCGAAAAAAGATATTGCTAAACGCCTACAATTTAATGAGTCGTCCTCTCTTGAACGGCACGGCAAAGATACTAATTTTTTTTGAAGCCTCAACGCCAAAAGGAATGTAATGTAATACAACCAATCGTTTTTAGCAAAAGCACCGTATAAGAGCCTTATTTGAGCCTTATACGGTGCTTTTTGTAGAGGATAGCCAACGATATTCACATACAAATGGCGGTAACTGGTTTACTTGTTCATAGCATTTGACAAAACCCAAACTAACGCCAAAAATCGGTGTTAGCTGAATCAGTGTTATATCTCATTACCGCTAACCTCTCTTAGAGCGTCAAATATCGGTAAATAATCAGTGTCGGGAACGTTAAGTATATCCAACACCCTAAGCGCAAAATTCGCGTCATTTGTCGGTATCAAATAGACATCACCGAAAGCGAACCTAATAGCCTTAATGACATCAGCGGAAGAGGTTAATTCAGCGTGGTAATATAGACACGTGGAGCGTTCTTTATCCAGTGCAACCACGAACCCCACTAAATTTGAGTATTCAATCAGTTTCATATCTTGTTGAGGTTGAAAAATACTGGGGGCAACTCATCAGAGGGAGCAACCCCCAGTAACGATTAAAAAACAAGTGGTTGCAATTCGGTGTCCTTAATATAGTGCTTTTCCAACATTCTTACACTTGTACCGCCGTGTTTTGCCAATAGTGTAGAGTTCACACCAGTACTGGCAACGTGGGAAAACACCGACCGCCTAAAGTAATATAGTGTTAAACCCTCAACACCTACAAGTGTACCAACCTTTTTCAAATGGGCGTTGATGTTACCCAGTACGGTATTACTGGCAATTCTCCATTTATCGTTACCGTCTTTTGTGGTTATATCCCAGTTAGTTTCATTCATAGGTAGGGGGAGAATATAACCCCCTTTAGACTGGCCGTTATATTTTTCAATAATCGCCAGTGCTTTAGGGTTCAACGGCAAAATAACCTCAGTAGCGTTATTGTGTGTACGCTTTTTATATGGAATATAGCATAACACTTTTGTTCCATTCGGTAACGTCTTAATCATATCGGAACGCCATAAAAGCACATCAGCAGGGCGCGACATAGTGTAATACTGGAGCAAAGCAACGTCCAAGTATAACGGTTGCAATTGACGGTTGCGGTGTCCATTAGGGTTGATTACTTGACCGCTAAAAGTAAGTACCTTTTCAAATTGTTCAGAGGTAAGAGCCTTTAACGGTTCAGAGGTGGTTTTTACCTTTTTGGGAGCGTGGGAACGAAATTTGAAAGTAATAGCGTGTTTAATCTTTTTGCGCTCAATAGCAACGTTAACAACGTGGAGTAATGTTGCGTTGAGGTTCTTAAAGTTAGCACCGTTCTTAACTCGCTTTACCCAGTTGGCAAGCTCCAACAAATGCTCATCGGCAATTTGAGCCAAAGGGGTTTTTATAAGGGGCGTACCCTCATACATCGGTTTTTCAAAGGTTGTAACTATCCCTTTAACGCTTTTGTGGTTTTCTCCATTTAGGTTGTTAAACAAAGACGTATATAACTGGTAGTTCTTTGTGGGTAGTTGTCTTTGTTCCTCAATCAGCAATTGAATGAACGCCCCCAGTGTTTCCGTTGTATCAGTGTCGGGAACATTTCCACTTTTCAAAGCGTCAATGAATTGTTGAGGGGTAGTAATTTGAGGGTTCTTTTGCAGTTCCTCACACTGGGAGCGTAGAGCGTCTAACAATTTGTTGTTATCCACATCGCTTTGTGTACCGCCTAAAAAGCGTTGTTCTTTTTTACTCCAGTGTGCAAGACTGGGAGAGGTTAACCCCTCAATCAGATACGGAACACGTTTTGTTGTTCCTTGCAAGTACGCCACAATCGCCCAGTTACCTTTAGAGTAACCGACTGGAGAGGGTGTAAAAGAAAATTTGATTACTGCCATTTTGTTTTCTAATCGTTTAGCAGTGAGTAACGATTTTTTGTTACTGGTAGAACGCCCAAAAATTCACTAACAAATTTGCTAACAAATTTTGTGGTATGGGGCAATTTTGCCAGTATCAACGTGTGGTTTTTTTATGTTCCAGTTAAAAAAGTCAATACCACAATTTGACTTAACAAACTGAAACCCACTCAATTGAAAAAGTCTTAACCTTTAATATAACGGTTAAGACTTATATAAGTGGAGTATAGCGGACTCGAACCGCTCACCTCGACACTGCCAGTGTCGCGCTCTAGCCGGATGAGCTAATACCCCGGTGCGTTTGTAGCGCAAAGGTAAGTATTTTTTTTGTTTCCACAAGTGTATGGTTGGATTTTTTCGTAATTTTGCGTCTGATTTTTCAGCTTTTGAACTTGTCGATCATGAAATCCCACCCTACACTGCGTCGCCCGTTGCTGGGCATGACTCTCAATGAACTTGAAAATGTGGCCGCCGAGGCCGGTCTGCGCAAATTTGCGGCAAAGCAGATGGCGAGACGGCTGTATGTGAACCGTGCGCGCAGCATCGATGAAATGACCGAGCTGCCCAAGCCGGCCCGCGAATGGCTCAACGAGAACTACTGCATCGGTGTGCAGCCGCCGGTGAAGGCTTCGCGGTCAAAGGACGGGACGGTCAAATATCTCTTTGCCACCCGTGGCGAAGACTTCGATTTCATTATGGGCGGAAGCGGCGGTCGCGATGTTGAGGCTGTCTATATCCCTGACCATGACCGCGCCACTCTCTGCGTATCCTCCCAGGCAGGCTGCCGGATGGGCTGCACATTCTGCATGACGGGGCGGCAAGGTTTCCACGGCAATCTGACGGCAGCCGGAATCATCAACCAGATTTTCGCAATCCCCGAGAGCGAAAAGCTCACCAACATTGTGTTCATGGGCATGGGTGAGCCGATGGACAATATCGACGAGGTCCTCAAGGCCATTGAGGTGCTGACTGCTCCGTGGGGACTCGCATGGAGCCCGAAGCGCATCACGGTGTCAAGCATCGGCAAGCTCGACTCGCTCCGCCGGCTGCTCAACGAGACGAAGGTCCACGTGGCCATCAGTGTCCACTCCCCCTACGCGAGAGAGCGCGAGTCGCTTATGCCTGTCGAGAAGGCTTTCCCGGTGGCCGGAGTGATGGATGAACTCAGGGGATATGACTTCGCGCATCAACGCAGACTCTCTGCCGAATACATCATGTGGGACGGGGTCAATGATGATCTGCGCCATGCCGACGCGCTCGCACGCCTCCTCCACGGACTCGACTGCAGGGTGAATCTCATAAGATTCCACGCCATCCCGGGATTCGCCCACACGACTGCTTCCGACGAGACAATGGAACGCTTCCGCGACCGGCTCAACGAACTCGGGATCACGGCGACCATCCGGGCTTCGAGAGGCGAGGACATCGAGGCGGCATGTGGGATGCTCAGCGGCGAGGCGGCTTCAGGCAAATCCACTGACGGCAGCCGCCGATGACACTGCGGAGATTGACGGCTCAGCGGGGGAGACGGCTCACGTATGATTCAAAAAAATTCCGATTCAACACACGCGAGATGCGGAGCAGCAGCTCCGAGTCGATACTGTGGCGGTTGAAAATCTTATAGACATTGGTGCGGTTACACCCAAGCTCCCTGGAAAGCCACACCACAGACTTTTGCTGCGCTTTAAGCTCGTCCTGAATGAGTTTTCCTATGAATATAGTCGTCATATCGTTTATGAAAGATGTGTGTAGATGTTAGATCTGTTCTTGATTAATAACTATGCCGCCTGTGCAGACTGCAAATTAACGATGCACGTGTAAAGAAGGTAGTTACTGTATTGTGTGACAGCGGCACCGGTAGAAAGGGCCAAACAGAGTAACCCCGAAGGACATGAGGGAGACCCGCCTCAACGGATGAAAATAGGGCTGAACTCCTTACTTCGCACTATGTTGCCAGTCTGAGGCACCGCCAAGCGCCTTTTGTCCACGGAACAAGTATCAAGATGAGTGCAGCCCCTATTTCGAGCATATAAACTAATTCTTTTCCTTGCTCCCCGGACTGAAGATATTGGCGGTTTCCAGACTGAGGGAACATCGACTAACCCGCACGGCATTCCAATCCACCCGGGATCATGCCGGAATGAGGGTAAGGTTCGCGGGGCAAAGGTAAGGAGCTTTTCGGTCCGAATCAAAAGTTTAAAGTGAAAAATAGTCATGAAGATACTTAAAAATAGTTAAAACGGCTTCCCGCCGTCCCGGATGGTGAACCATCCCGCACCCACGCTTGTTACTGGCTTTGGATGACTACGTGAAAGCCGCAACCACCCATTTTGACAGTTTTATTTAAAAATTATTAATAGAGAAAATTTTCTTTAATCCTGCATCCCAATACCGAAAAAAGTAAGTAACTTTGCAGTCGGATAAGAAGAAGATGTTCCTTTGTCCGCTCTATAAAGCTTATACATTCTATATACAGTCTTTCATACAGTAAGCAAAGGTTTAAAAGATTTTTAGGAGAATCATCAAAAAAATTATCAATATCATTCAAACTCTTTAATCACAATGAGTACAATTGATTTATCCCAGTACGGCATCACCGGAGCCAAGGTGATCCACAATCCCTCCTACGAGGAGCTGTTCTATGATGAAATGAACCGCAACCTCGAAGGATATGAACGCGCTCAGCTCAGCAACCTCGACGCTGTCAACGTCATGACAGGCGTCTACACAGGTCGCTCACCTAAAGACAAATTCTTTGTTGAAGACGAAATCTCAAAGGACACCATCTGGTGGACAACCGACGAATATAAGAACGACAACAAGCCTATCTCCGAGAAGACTTGGGATGCCCTCAAGGCCATTGCCGACAAGGAGCTTTCCGACAAGACTCTCTACGTGGTTGACGCATTCTGCGGCACCAACCCCGACACCCGTCTCGCTGTCCGCTTCGTGATGGAAGTGGCTTGGCAGGCTCACTTCGTCACCAACATGTTCGTGCGCCCGACTGCCGAGGAGCTCAAGGACTTCAAGCCCGACTTCGTTGTGCTCAACGCTTCTAAGGCAAAAGTTGAGAACTGGAAGGAACTCGGCATCAACTCAGAGACTTGCGTTGCCTTCAGCCTCAAGCACCGTATGCAGCTCATCATCAACACCTGGTATGGCGGTGAGATGAAGAAGGGCATGTTCTCAATCATGAACTACTACAACCCCCTCCGTGGCATCGCATCAATGCACTGCTCGGCCAACACTGACAAGCAGGGCGAGAACACAGCCATCTTCTTCGGCCTCTCCGGCACAGGCAAGACCACCCTTTCGACCGACCCGAAGCGTCTTCTCATCGGCGACGACGAGCACGGCTGGGACGACAACGGCGTGTTCAACTACGAAGGCGGCTGCTACGCAAAGGTCATCAATCTCGACAAGGACAGCGAGCCTGACATCTACAATGCCATCACCCGCGACGCTCTCCTTGAGAATGTCACCGTAAACTGCGAGGGCGAAATCGACTTCGCTGACAAGTCAGTGACTGAGAACACCCGCGTAAGCTACCCCATCAACCACATCAAGAACATCCAGGTTCCCTCCAAGGGTCCGGCTGCGAAGAACGTCATCTTCCTTTCAGCCGACGCATTCGGTGTGCTTCCTCCCGTGTCAATCCTGACCCCCGAGCAGACCAAGTACTACTTCCTCTCAGGCTTCACCAGCAAGCTCGCAGGAACAGAGCGCGGCATCACTGAACCGACCCCCACATTCTCTGCATGTTTCGGTGCAGCATTCCTCTCGCTCCACCCCACCAAGTATGCTGAGGAGCTCGTTAAACGCATGGAGCAGAGCGGTGCAAAGGCTTATCTCGTCAACACCGGCTGGAACGGCACAGGCAAGCGTATCTCTATCCGCGACACCCGTGGCATCATCGACGCAATCCTCGACGGTTCTATCCTCAAGGCTCCCACCAAGCAGCTCCCCATCTTCGACTTCACCATCCCGACCGAGCTTCCGGGCGTAGATCCCAAGATCCTCGATCCCCGCGACACTTATGCTGACGCTAAGGAATGGTACACCAAGGCCGACAAGCTCGCTGAAATGTTCATCAACAACTTCAAGAAGTTCGAGGGACATGAAGCAGGCAAGGCTCTCGTGGTTGCCGGTCCTCACCCCGAAAAAGCATAATCTGCTCCGGATAAGAGCATATTGAAATTTACCGCAGGGCGCACACCCGACATAGACCGGGCCGTGCGCCCTGCTTCATTACATATACCACACGCTTCTAAAAAACAATCCGACAATGACAGCACGCACAACCTTCCTGTTGCTCGAATGTGTCATCTACATACTGACACTCATCCTCTTTGCCCTGAAGATGGCCAACGTAGAGACCCTGATACTCATGACCCTTGCGTTTGTCTGCTTCATAGGGCTGTATGTCACCTCCGCTCCACGGAGCAAAGAAAAATGATAGGCGGAATGTAACAATCGGGATGTTTTCACGTCTTATATATAGCATCATCCCGATTACTTATCTCCCAACCATCATATTCCGCATGAAAAAAATCATTACCACACTTCTCCTTATCGCCGGTGTAGCCGTCAACCTTTTTGCAGAGGCCAAGTTTTCCCGTCAGCAGGCCATCGAAGACATTGACTCGCTCGTCCGCATCATTGAAGATGTCGAGGTCAACCCCTACATGACCCTTCCTAAAGAAACTTTCCATAAGGCCGTCAGCGACACAAAGGCGAGTCTCACGGATGACAGTGTCTCGATTTTCCGCCACTACCTCAACTTGTCTTTCCTTACCGGCATGTTCCGTCAGGGACATCTCAGCATGCGCAGCCCTAACTTTATATGGAATGGAATGACGGGATTTCCTCTCTCAATGATCACCAAAATTGCCTCCGGCAGCCACGAGGCAATCATTGATGAGGATATCGAAATAGACGGCGTGGCCCTCCGCCGTGGCAGCAAGCTGCTGAAGATAAATGGCCGCAATGTGAATGAGCTGGTTGACAGATATCAGCACCACTTTTCCGGTGAGACAGACGCCTACCGGTGCCTCAATCTGAGCACCGGCGGTTTCGGTTTCTGCCTCTCACTTGAGACACCGAATGACTCGGTTTACACTGTTGAATATCTTGACCCTGACGGCAAGAAACTGACACACAAATTCAAGGCTATTCCTTTCAAAAAAATGCCCAAGCGACCGACCACGGCAAGCAAAGAACCCTACACCTACGAACTCCTCAACGACTCCGTGATGCTGTTCACATTCAACAGTTGCCAGATGGAAGGATTCAGAATCTTCGCCCGCAAGATGTTTGCTGCTGCAAACCGCCTTAACGTCCGCCATCTCATCATTGACATCCGCAATAATCCCGGAGGCAACTCCGACACGGGCGATGAAATCTGCCGCTACATCACTGACCGCCCGTTCAATGGCTTCGGGGGCATGAAAGCAAAATTCTCCTATACCCAAGCCCGCGCAACACGGAGTCGATTCAGTGGCGACCGAATCGTGGATCGCACCGACATGAACGAATATGACATGCACCTGCCTTACGATCCCGCCTACCGCTTCAATGGCAAAACATATCTCCTGACAAGCACCGCCACCTACTCCTCAGCCGCCAATTTTGCATGGGAATACTGGAAATTCGTCCCCGGTGGCACTATAATCGGTGAGGAAACCGGGGGAGTCAACATTGCTGTCGGAGATGTCGTAACCTGTCAACTGCCACACAGCAAATTCACCCTCATCGCCCCCTGGAAGATATTCTACCATTACGGCTCAAAGGACGGTGACCCCATCCATGGCACAATCCCCCACATCCAAGTCCCCGCCGACCGCGCCCTCGACCGCACCCTCGAACATATCCAAGGGAAATGAACACCAAGGTCAGAACTCTCAGAACTCTTGGAGTGTCCCAACAACAAAAATCTCAAAATTTTCGTATATTTGCAGCATGATGATTGATTGCGCAAATATCAAATACCCCGTCGGTATACAGTCCTTTCCTAAAATGATAGAGGAGGGCTACAACTATGTCGACAAAACCAGGTTTGTATATTCACTGGTCCGTAACGGCGGCTATTATTTCCTGTCGCGGCCTCGCCGCTTCGGCAAAAGCCTGCTCTTATCCACCATCGAAGCCTACTATCAGGGTCGTCGCGACCTATTCTCCGGACTTGCACTCGATTCACTCACAGAGGAGTGGGACTGCCACGAGATACTGCACCTTGACCTCAATTCCGGTGATTTTGTCAACGAGGAATCACTCAACCGGTATTTGGATTTCATCCTGACACTCTGGGAACAGAAATATGGGATTACCAACATTGCCGATATGCCGAGCCAGCGTTTCGGCGAGGTAATCAAAGCAGCCTATCATTACAGCCACAAAAAAGTGGTGATACTTATCGACGAATATGACAAGCCGATGCTCACCGCCATCGAAGACGAGCCGTTATCCGACCGCTTCCGTGCAATCATGAAGTCGTTTTACAGCAATCTCAAATCACAGGACAATTATATTAAATTCGCGATGCTGACCGGAGTGTCACGCTTCAGTAAAGTGTCAATTTTCTCCGACCTCAACAATCTGCGCGACATATCATTCGAACCGATGTTCTCCGGCATTTGTGGCATCAACAACGAAGAACTTGACCGCTACTTCAGTCATGGTATTGAATGTCTGGCCGAAAGATATGGCAAGACTTTCGAGCATACGCGCCAAGAATTGAAACTGCGCTACGATGGTTATCATTTCTCAAAAACAATGGAGGATATTTACAATCCGTTCAGTCTTGTAAATATCTTTGCAGCCCTCGACTACAATAACTACTGGATAGCAACCGGCACGCCCTCCTATGTCGTAAAACTCTTAAAGAAATACCGCAAACCGCTGATCGACATTGAGCGTTGCAAGATAAAAGCCACAAAACTTGCCACTGAGGGTATTATGTCAAAGGATCTGATTCCGACACTATATCAATCCGGCTATCTGACCATAAAGGGCTACATAGAACCATTCGACCAGTATGTGTTGGGCTATCCGAATGCGGAAGTGGAACAGGGATTTATCGATTTTCTGCTGCCATTGTATCTCGGAGACAATGGCGGAGACACGGAATTCAATGTTGCTGAATTTGTCGAGGATATTCAGTACGGTCGCCCCGACAGTTTCATAAAGCGTGTTGACAGTATGCTCCGGGGTGTCCCCCATCTGGGCAAAGAAGATTCGCACGAGCACACCTTTCAGAATGCCATATACCTCATCTTCAAGATGGTGGGATTCTACACCCGGATGGAAGATCATACGTCGGACGGTCGCATCGACATGGTGATAACAACATCAGACTATGTTTATGTCTTTGAATTCAAGGTGAATAAGAGTGCCGCAGAAGCCCTGGCACAGATTCAAGACAAGGAATACTGGAAGAAATTTGAATCGAGCGGCAAGAGAATCTTCCTGATAGGAGCCAACTACAACACCGCGACAAAAGCACTCGATGACATAGACATAGCAACCTTATAGATCGCTATATCAACATCGCGCGAGTACTTCATTAATATCTGACATTACTCTGAATCATCGAACTTAGCGTAGATTACCGAAATTTTTCTTTAAATTATAGCTGGCGGTTGAAAACTTTTCGCTAAATTTGCAATGTGTCGTTGCCATCCTGCGGACGCTCGCTGACGGGACGGCCGACGCGAATCGGAAATTACTATCATTCAATTCTATAAAAAAACGACTTAAAGCGAATTAATTATGTCAAAGGTTACAGTTGTAGGCGCCGGAAACGTGGGCGCTACTTGCGCTGATGTGATTGTGAAATATGGTATCGCCGACGAGGTTGTCCTCCTTGACATCAAGGAAGGCGTGTCAGAGGGAAAGGCCATGGACATCATGCAGACCGCCAATATCCTCAACATCAACACTCGTCTTACAGGTGTCACTAACGACTATGAGATGACCGCAGGCAGCGACGTGGTCGTCATCACCTCAGGCATACCCCGCAAACCGGGCATGACCCGCGAGGAACTCATCGGTGTTAACGCAGGTATCGTGAAGTCTGTGACCGACCAGCTCCTCAAGTACTCACCCGACGCTGTCATCATCTGCATCTCCAACCCGATGGACACCATGACCTACCTCATCCACAAGGTCAGCGGTCTTCCCAAAAACCGCATCATCGGCATGGGCGGTGCACTCGACAGTGCCCGCTTCAAATATTTCCTCTCGATTGGTCTCAACGCCAACCCCACTGAGGTTGAGGGTATCGTGATCGGTGGACACGGTGACACCACAATGATTCCTCTCGTGCGCTATGCTGCCTACCGTGGTGTCCCCGCCACAAACTATCTCTCTGACGAGCAGCTCAGCAAAATCGCAGCCGACACAATGGTGGGCGGTGCAACTCTCACAAAACTCCTCGGCACCTCAGCATGGTATGCTCCCGGTGCGGCAGGAGCACAGATGGTCAAGGCTGTCCTCCACAACGAGAAGAAGCTCATCAGTTGCTCCGCACTCCTCGACGGCGAGTATGGCGAAAAAGACCTCTGCATCGGTGTTCCCTGCATCATCGGTAAGAACGGAATCGAAAAGATTGTCGAGTTCGACCTCAACGACGCAGAAAAGGAACTCTTCCACAAGAGCGCAGAAGCTGTCCACAAGACCAACGCCGCCCTCGCTACTGCTCTCTAATCAGCGGGCTCAAAATACGAAAAAACATTCAAAACCCACATTTCCCGCATACCATATCTATAGGTACAGCCACGGAAATGTGGGCTTTTTAAAAACTAAAGAAACCTTTATATTAAAATTTCAATCATGACTCTCAAACACATCATCCTCTCACTGATCATAGGCATATCGACAGCCGCATGTGCTGCCACTCCTGCCGACAACAAGACCGATGCAACTCCCGCAAAAGCCGACAAGGCAGTCGTCGAATACACCGGAAACACCAACATCACCCCCGACAAGAAGCTCCCTGTCGTCATTGACTTCAGCGCGACGTGGTGCGGTCCATGCCGCCGCTTCGCGCCTATCTACGAAGCCGTGGCCAAACAATACAAGGGCAAGGCGATATTCATGTCGGTCGATGTTGACAATTCGCCCAACATTGCACGCCAGTTCGGCGCACGGGCAATCCCGCAGGTGAGCATTCTGCTGCCCGACGGGACAATATCCTCATCGGTCGGCTTCATGGAGAAGGCCGCATTTGAAGATTTTCTATCCAAAGCCATTAAGAGTGTGTCTCATAACAAAAGTTAAACCGAGGGCGACGCAATCTTTGAGGGATTTTCTCTTAGCTCTGAGGGAGTGTGGCTC
>JAMPHF010000002.1:492746-549692 GCA_023663525.1 Bacteroides sp. | reverse complement strand
TCCCCTCCTCATCGGCTTGCCGCTTTCGAGCTTGTCGAGAAAGAAAAACCAGGACCCTCGATTTAACTTTTATTATGAGACACACTCTAAATAAAATACGACCTCTAAATGGAAAAACGCCTGTTTCTGCTTGATGCCTACGCGCTGATCTACCGTGCGTACTACGCGCTCATCCGCTCGCCACGGTTCACCGGCGCGGGCTTCAACACATCAGCAATCTTCGGCTTCTGCAACACACTTGATGACCTGCTCCGCAAAGAAAATCCGTCGCACATCGCCGTGTGCTTCGACCCTCCCGGTGGCAGCACATTCCGCCATGAGGAATACCCGGACTACAAGGCTCAGCGTGACAAGCAGCCGGAGGACATAACAGCGTCAATCCCATTCATAAAGCGAATCCTTGAAGCCTACCGCATCCCGGTCATCGAGATTCCGGGGTTTGAGGCCGACGATGTCATCGGGACTCTTGCCACCCGCGCCGACTCGGAAGGCTTCGACACCTACATGATGACCCCCGACAAGGACTACGGACAGCTCGTGACCGACCACATATTCATGTATCGCCCCGCACTTCGTGGCGAGGGCTTCGAAATCCGCGACACCGCCCGCGTATGTGAGAAATACGGCATATCCGAGCCCCGTCAGGTCATAGACCTCCTCGCCCTTGAGGGAGATGTTTCCGACAATATCCCCGGCTGCCCCGGCGTGGGAGAAAAAACGGCCAAGGCACTGATCCAGACATGGGGATCAGTCGAAAATCTCCTCGACAACACCGACAAGCTGAAAGGCGCGCTTCAGAAAAAAGTCATCGAGAACGCCGACAAAATCCGCATGTCGAAATATCTCGCGACCATCCGCACAGACGTGCCCCTCGACATCGACATCCCCGATCTCGTCAGAAAAGAAATCGACATCGACAAATTGGCGGCGATATATTCCGAACTCGAATTCCGCACACTCCTCGCCCGCTTGAAAGCTACGCGCAAGGCCACCGAGGCTGTGAACGCCGTGACCGCAACCCCATCCCCCGCCCCACAGCCAGAACTTCCGGCCGACAACTCCGGCATGGGGTCGCTTTTCGATATTGCCGACAATGGAAACCCGGCTGAACTCCGGCCCGCATGTGAGGAACGCCACTACACCGTCGTCACATCGCCCGCAGAGGCAGCCGCCGAAATCTCAAAACTGACAAAGTCACCTGCCGTAGGCATGTCACTCTATGCAATCGGCGAGGAAGCCATGACCGCGCAATGGAGCGGCATAGCCCTGACCGCAGACGCATGTGAGGCAATCTACATACCCCTCACCGATGCGTCCGCGCGCGCAGAAATGCTCGCCGTAATTGAGCCGCTGTTCACAAGCAACACCATCCTTGTCGGCCACGACATCAAGCGCAGCTACCTCCTCCTGAAAAATGCAGGGATAGACCTCAGCGCACGCTACTTTGACACCTCCGTCGCCCACTACCTCATAGACCCGGAGATGAAACACGAGCTGCGCCACGTGGTGGCGAAATACCTGAAGCTCGAACTTCAGGGAGTGGCGCCGGATGCAAAGGACCAACACCCCAAAAAAGCACTCTCCACCGAGGAAGCCGTCAACCGCTACTGCGAGGAAGCCGACCTCAGTCTGCGTCTGCGCAAACCGCTGCTCGACGAAATCTCCGCCCGCGACATGCTCAGCCTGCTCGACGACGTGGAGCTTCCGCTGATCCGCGTACTCGCCGAGATGGAATACACCGGCGTACGCATCGACTCCTCCGTCCTCAGCGATCTCTCGGTCAAACTCAAGAAGCAAGTGCGCTCAATGGAGGAGGAAGCCTACGCGGTGGCCGGAGGTCCGTTCAACATCGGATCGCCCGCCCAGGTGGGCATGGTGCTCTTTGACCGTCTCAAAATCGACCCCAAGGCCAAGAAGACCGCTCGCGGATCCTACTCGACCACAGAGCAGATTCTTGAGAAATACGCGCCGAAAGTCCCGCTCGTAAGCCTGATTCTCAAAATCCGCAGACTGAAAAAACTTATCGCAACCTACCTCGATGCTCTGCCGGGCATGGTCAATCCCGCCACCGGGAAAATCCACACCTCCTACAATCAGACCGTCACTGCAACCGGACGAATCTCCTCCACCAACCCCAACCTCCAGAACATCCCCATCAGGACCGACGACGGCAAGGAGATCCGCCGTGCGTTCATCGCTGACCCCGGCGACATGATCATGAGTGCCGACTATTCGCAGATTGAACTGCGTCTGATCGCCGACCTCTCAGCCGACAAGGATATGATCGACGGCTTCCTGTCGGGCGATGACATCCACCGCATAACCGCTTCAAAAATCTACGGCATTCCGCTCTCAGAGGTGACTGACGACCAACGCCGTCACGCCAAAACCGCCAACTTCGGCATCATCTACGGCATCTCCGCTTTCGGACTGGCCGAACGACTCGGAATCCCGAGGGCAGACGCCAAGCAGCTCATCGAGGGCTATTTCGCCACCTATCCACACATCCGCGACTATCTTGAGAAAGCCGTTGCTACCGCGCGCGAACAAGGCTATGTCACGACGCGGATGGGTCGCCGCCGTTATCTCCCCGACATCAACTCACGCAACGCCGTGGTGCGCGGCTATGCAGAACGCAATGCTGTCAACGCTCCGATCCAAGGCTCGGCGGCCGACATCATAAAAGTGGCAATGGTGCGTATCTACAATGAGATGGAGAGCCGCGGGCTGCGTTCCCGAATGATCATGCAGGTCCACGACGAACTCATCTTCAACGTCCACCCCGACGAACTTGCCGAGCTGAAGACTCTCGTGATAAAACAGATGGAAGGAGCCTTCAATGGAGCTGTCCCACTCACCGTCTCGGCGGGAGTCGCCTCCAACTGGCTCGAAGCACACTGATGAAATGAAACAACAACACATTATATATTCTATATGACTCAAGAAGAAAGAACACGCATAGAGGAGCGCGTAGTCACGATGCTCAAGACCGTCTATGACCCCGAAATACCCGTTGACATCTACAATCTCGGTCTCATCTACTCGATTGACCTTGACGATGACGGGAATCTTAAAATCGACATGACCCTCACCGCCCCGAGCTGTCCCGCCGCCGATTTCCTTGTGGACGACGCACGCATCAAACTTGAGAGCATCGAGGGAGTCAAGAGCGTGGACATCCGCATTGTCTTCGAGCCTGAATGGAACAAGGACATGATGACCGAAGAAGCCAAACTCGACCTCGGATTTCTCTGACCCCGCCAATCCCCCCTCCATCACCCAATGTCAACCCGGACGAAAACCTATTTCATCAGCGACCTCCATCTCGGTGCATCCTACATCGCCGACCATCGCGCACATGAGCGGCGCGTGGTCAGTTTTCTGCGCAGCATAGCCCCTGACTGCAAAAGGCTCTTTCTGCTCGGCGACATACTCGACTACTGGTGGGAATATCGCACGGTCGTGCCGCGAGGTTTCACGCGCTTTTTCGGGGCACTCGCCGAGATGGCCGACAACGGGATAGAGATAACGTGGTTCAAAGGCAACCATGATATATGGATCTTTGACTATCTCCCCCGGGAAATCGGTCTGACCATCCACGACGGTGTCATGGTAACTGAGATGGACGGCCGACGTTTCCTGATGGAGCATGGCGACGGCGTAGGACAGCTCCCGTGGTCATTCCGTAAGCTCCGCAGCCTGTTCCGCAACCGCATCGCCCAGAAACTCTACGCAGCCATCCATCCCCGGTGGACCATCGGATTCGCCCACTCATGGTCGTCACATTCCCGCAAGAAAGGCGGCTACACCCCCTCGACCCGTGCAGGCGACAACCTGATAGAATTTGCGAGGACCTACAATGCCGATCCCACCCACGAGAAGATTGACTATTTCATCTTCGGTCATTGCCACATACTCCTCGATCAAACCATCCCCGAAGGCGGCCGAGTGCTGATTTTAGGAGATTGGATCCGACATTTTTCCTACGCTGTCTGGGACGGTGAAACGATGAAAACCCATCTGTTTGAGGCATAAAAAAATTGATAAAATCTCAATTTTAACGTATTTTAATATTTTGAGCTGAGTTTTGAGCATTCATTATATTATCCGATATATCAATATGTTACAATTTCAAAAGGAGGATTAACAAGGGTACTTTGATTTAAAACTATGTTGGATAACATACGGAAAAATTTGTTCCACCCCGATTCTTGGTCTACCTTTGCATCACGAACCTAAAACAATCTTTTTTACCTTAGAAATTGTACCTATTGGAAACTCATAAAAGGGAGCCGCGTGAAGCTGCTCCCTTTTAATTTTAGGAACGACTAAAAAATAACTTGGTAAATTTTGCGACGGTATTGCCGAGCAGATTTACCGGATATAATAAAGGCGTGTAGCGAGCTACATAACTGTTTAGAGACGGCAAAGATGCCGGTAAGACCAAGTAAAATTTACCAAGTTATTTTTTATCGTTCCTTAACATTTTTTCTTTCCGTCACTATTGCGTGACAAAAGTAAAATCACTAATTTTGCAACGAAAACAAAATTGTAATCATTACAACACAATAAATATTCCACAATCGTTAAAATCCATGCAGATATCCAACATTACCAATCAGGACATCCTGTCAACACTCTCGGGCGGTGGCGTCAAACCATCGGCACAGAGACTGGTGATCATGCGCTATCTGATGGAAAACAGAATCCACCCGACAGTTGACGAGATTTTCAAAGCCCTCCAGCCGACAAACCCGACGCTGTCACGGACCACTGTCTACAACACCCTCCGTCTGCTCGCAAAAGCCGGAATCATCCGCTGCATCGACACCGGTGGTGGCGACGGTGCCAGATGGGACTACTCAAAAAGGGACCATGCACACTTCCTCTGCACATCGTGCGGACAAGTGACCGACATCGACTATCGCGATTCAGCCCCGTCATTCACCCTCCCCCCCGAAGGCTACACTGTCCGTTCAGCCGATGTGATATTCAAAGGGTTATGCCCCTCATGCTCCTGCAAAGCATGACCGAGACTGTCGCCCCGCCCATCCACATGACAAAGACATTCAAAATTTCGTATAAACCAACACCATCTAAACAATCATCAATTTTATGAAAAAGAAATTTATCTGCACCGTATGTGGCTACGTTCATGAAGGAGACGAAGCACCCGAATTCTGCCCCCTCTGCAAAGCACCCCGTTCAAAATTCAAAGAAATGGATGAGGAAGCAGCCCTCGAATTTGTCACTGAACACGTGATCGGTATCGCAAAAGACACCGATGACGAGATGAAGGCAGATCTCCGCGCCCACTTTGAAGGCGAATGTTCAGAAGTCGGCATGTATCTCGCCATGTCACGTCAGGCTGACCGCGAAGGCTATCCCGAAATCGCCGAGGCATTCAAGCGTTATGCCATCGAGGAAGCAGAACATGCATCCAAGTTCGCAGAACTCCTCGGAGAGTGCGTATGGTCAACCAAGGAGAACCTCGAAAAGCGTATGGCAGCCGAGGCCGGAGCAAACGCCGACAAGATGCGCATCGCACGCCGTGCAAAAGAGCTCAACCTCGATGCAATCCATGACACTGTTCATGAAATGGCCAAAGACGAAGCCCGCCACGGTCAAGGCTTCCAGGGTCTCTACAACCGCTACTTCAAGAAATAATCTCCCACCCCTGCCCTAACAGAGAAGGGTACAGAAAGACAAAGGGGACAGAAGATACATAGTTTATTTTTTCTATGTATCTTCTGTCCCCTTGTTTTCATAAAAAAGGAACATATATACAGGAGAAAGACAGAAGGTACATGGTTATATTTCAGATAGATAATATAATCTATGTCCCTTATGTCTTTCTGTACCCTTCCATCGCTTGGAATCAGCCGATTATGCGGACAGGCGTCGGCTTGTCGCCCTCACTTGATTTGCCCTCTGAAAGCAGATGGAGTGCATGTTTGATTCCCTCGACTCCCATCCGCGAGGCATACGCGTCGGCCGTGGCAAGCAACCAACCCTCATCCAGCAGAGGCTTCATCACCGCATCATTGTCAAACCCGGCAATTTTGATCTCTCCCGGCTTGCGTCCGGCAGCCTTCAACACATTGATGACACCAAGAGCCATCGCGTCATTGCAGCAGAACACGGCTTTCACGTCAGGATGTTCCTTATACAGTTTGCTGAAAACTTCTTCAGCCGTGGCTGTCTCCCAATTCGCGGGGACGCTCGCCACGCAGTCAAGCCCCTTTTCGGTTATCACTCTGTCGAAACCCGCCTTGCGCTGACGCGCATTGTCCGCCACGGGGAGACCCTCAATCACGATTACCTTGTCGCCCTTGTCAACCGCCGAAGCCAAACGGCTGCCCACAGAATAGGAAGCCGTGTAATTGTCAGGACCGACAAAATCCACAGCAACCCCGACCTCCTCAAGCAGTTTGCTGTCAAGTTTTATATCAATATTGACCACACATACACCACTCTTGACGGCTTTAACCACCGGGGCGACGAGAGCTTTCGAGTCAATCGGCACGACAACCATCGCATCGACTCCCTCATCAATCAGACTTTCGACAAGCGACACCTGCTTGTCAATCTCCGTCTGGCTGTCAGTACCAACCGACAGAAGTTCACAACAACGACTCTCATTGACAAACGACTCTGCTCCCTGCTGCATAACTTTGAAAAAATCAGCCTGAAGCGACTTCATCACCAGACCAACCTTAGGAACTTTATTTTCCATGATACTTTTATTTAAGTGTTAAGTTTTAAGTTTCAAGTATTATAGGTAAACCACTGTTCGTAGGGACATGCCTTTGGCATGTTTGTAATGAACCGGCTATCTTCGGATTAAACGGCTATTTTCCAAGCACGTCCATTTAACATGCCAAAGGCATGTCCCTACGATATGATTGTATGTAGACTTATGGCTTGATCAACCATGAAAATCACGGGAGCTAAATTAATGAAAACATTTCACAACATGCAAAATAAATTCAACCGTTAATAATCTTTAATACTTTCATTTTTCTGTAACACTTTTGTCGAAGTTTTGTAACTATGTTGTAACTTTGTGAGGTAATACCACCAAACGAAACAATTGCGAGGAAATTCGGAACAATTTTTCGCTATATCGGTGATATTTTCGCTGATCGTTTGAATCCGATTCTGAGAAAGTTCGTAGACTAATGCCATTAACACAGCAAATAGAGTAATGAAAGGATATATATCAGTCATATTCAGTATGCTTGCGGTCATCATGACCACAGGGTGCCGACCGGCAGCCTCCAACAATGAGACCACAAAGACAAAACAGGTTGACAAACGCATCGACACTCCTGCAAAATTCAACCGCGACAGCGCGTATTCCTACGTGCGCCATCAAGTATCCTTCGGTCCGCGCGTCTCCGGCACTGACGAAAACCTCCGTTGCCGTGAATACTTGACAAAAGAACTCAAACGCCACGGCGCAGCCAACGTCAGAGTCCAGGAAGGCGAAGTGACAGCCTTCACGGGCGACCGTCTGAAAATCGGCAACATAATGGGATCATACCGCCCCGACCTCAAAGACCGCATACTCCTTCTAGCCCACTACGACACCCGCCCCTGGTCAGATTCTGACCACAACGAGGAAAACCGCATCAAACCCGTCATCGGTGCCAACGATGGTGCCAGCGGAGTCGGCGTGCTCCTTGAAGTGGCCCGCAACCTCAACACAGAGGAACCGCCCGTGGGCGTTGACATCCTCTTTGTCGATGCCGAGGACTACGGACAGGCTTCCGGATTCTCAAGCCACGACTCATCCTGGTGTCTCGGCACGCAATACTGGCTTGAAAACATCCCCTACGCCCAGGACTCGCTTCCGCGCTACGCCGTCCTCCTCGACATGGTCGGAGGTATGGACGCAAAGTTCCACCGCGAATACTTCTCCGATCAGTATGCCCGCAAACTTGTTGACAAAGTGTGGTCAATGGCAGCCAAATCCGGCTATGAAAACAAATTCGTCAACAAAAACGGAGGCTCAGTGGTCGATGACCACCTCTTTCTCAACGAAGCCGGCATCCCAGCCATTGACATAATCGAGTCCAAGAATGATATCACCGGCACGTTCCCCCCGACATGGCACACGTCTGACGACACCCTCGTTAACATCGATCCCTCGTCGCTTGAGGCCGCCGGACAGACAGTCCTCAACCTCATCTACAACGAAATCTGCTGCCTCAATTGAGCTTTCAGCCGTCAGACTTGAGATGCAGAGGGGACAAAAAGACACAGGACACAGAGGATACAGAAGTTTTATAGACATTAGTCGGAAAGCAATCGCCATTTTCGACAGTCGTTGCCAATGCAACCGGTCTACTCTATCCATGACGGCACGCATACGCATATCGAACATACTTCTTTTGTAGGGGCGATGCATCACACTCGCAGCATATAAACTAACCGAACAAATTCAGTTACCGTAGGAAATCCGTGCGCGATGCATTGCATCCCTACAAAAAAGAGAGCATATATCCTCCCATCAAAAATCTAAGGGGAAGTTCATTCTCAGCGAATGTACTTCCCCTTTAGTGACGATTAAAAATAACTTGGTAAAATTTTCGTATATGTTATTTTAGAAGATTTGCTTTTGAACAAGCTGGAGTTTAGCAAGCTAAATGACTGTTTGGAAAAAGTGAAGATTCAAAATAACATAGAAAAATTTACCAAATTATTTTTTATCGTCACTTAACATGAAAAGAATCGATGATTATAATATCTTTCAGGCGTTGGTGGGCTTACGAGACAGTTTTACCGCAACGTACCTTGATTTGCCTGTTCAATCATTTCCTTGCTTGCGGTAATGAAAATCTCCACACGGCGATTCTGCGCACGGCCTTCGGCTGTGGTGTTGGAAGCTATATAGTCCTGCATCGGCAGACCCTCGGCTGAAAGACGGCTTGCAGCTACACCGCTGTTGAGAAGATAATTGCGGACAGCGTCTGCACGGCCGGTTGCCACGCGCTCGTTGACGGCGAGAGTGCCGGTGTCATCCGTATAGCCGTAGATCTGCACATTTGTGCCGGGATTATTGATAAGCGAAGCCGCAAACTTGCTCAGGTCAGTGCGTGCGCTCGCGCTGAGTGTAGTTCCGTTGGTCGGGAAGAGGATACCGCCGTTGAATGTCACCTGGATTGCCTGAAGACCATTCTCGTCAGTGACCTGCTTCACCTCAGCCTGCTTTGCAAGCTCAGCCTGAAGTTCGGCCTGCTGCTTGTCCATCTTCTTACCGATGAGCACACCGGCACCGGCACCTACGGCCGCACCGATTGCAGAACCGATGGCCGCACCTTTGCCGCCACCAATGAGAGCGCCGAGACCGGCACCGACAGCCGCACCGCCACCGCCACCGATGGCAGCACCCTTACCTGTATTAGTCCATGATGAGCATCCCGTCGAAAGAAGCACACAGAGAGCCATGGCAGGAATTCCTAAAGCTTTTGCGAGTTTCATTTTTATAAATTTTAAGTTAACGTGTTAAATACAGACACAAATTTAGGGAAATTCTCGATAACTTCCCAATAAATAGGCAGACAATCGCTGCACATCATTCGTTGAGTCTGTATAATTAATACGTCCCATTGAAAATAAAGTTTTGCCATTCCTCCCAATCTTTGATAAAAATTTCTTAATTTTGTCAACGTTATGCCGACGTCAAGTCCTTCCGTCGGCACGACAGGCCCTGAAAACACGGTTGAAAGGAGGGTCTTAGACGAAGGTTAACCTTAACTGTGCGTAATACCACGGGCATTGTCGGCAATGTCCCGTCCGCATTAAACATCGTCATGTCAACAAAGCGTTTTTCACCGAAAAGCAATCTTTTGCTTTATCATGCTGGGGCCGCTGTTGCTGTTATTGGCTGGGGAGTCTCGTTTATATCCACCAAAGTACTCCTCGACAATGGTCTACACCCTATCGAGATCTACATCTATCGTTTTACATTGGCCTATCTTGCCATGCTGCTTATCTGCCACAAGCGGATTTTCTGCAGCTCCCTGCGCCATGAGCTGACTTTCATGCTCGCCGGACTGTTTGGAGGCTCGATATATTTCATCTCCGAAAATGTCGCCCTCGAATACACCCTCGTGAGCAACGTCTCGCTCATCACCTCCCTCTCCCCTCTGCTCACCGTCCTGCTCATCGGATTTGTCTACCGTTCGGACCGCCCCGGTCGTGAAACCATACTCGGCTCAATCGTGGCATTTCTCGGTGTCGGACTCGTGATCTTCAACAGCAGTTTCTCGCTCAGCATCAAGCCGCTCGGCGACCTCCTCTCGCTTCTTGCCGCCCTGTGCTGGGCCATCTACAGTATCGTCCTCAAGCAGCTCAACCCTCTTTACAGCGCGCTGTTCATCACCCGCAAGACATTCTTCTACGGAGTCGTGACCGCCGTGCCATTCCTCATCATCGAACCTGAGATCACGCCGCCGACAGTGCTGCTCAATCCGCTGCTCATCGGCAACCTCCTGTTCCTTGCGCTGTTCTGCTCGATGTTCGCTTACCTGATGTGGGCGGTCATCATAGGCAAAATCGGTGCGGTGAAAGCATCGAACTACATGTATTTCCAACCCGTGGTGACACTCATCTTCTCCTACATCATCCTTGGAGAAAAAATATCGATTGTCGGATACACCGGCTGCGCCATGATTCTGCTCGGCGTATGGATGGCCGATTTTCTCCAAAATCGCAAGATGAAGATACAAAAACGGCTCTCTCAGCGAAAAGATTAAGAGTAAGAGAGTATGTCTATAATGTCAAAAACATAGTATATACAATATCACATGAAAAAATCAATTCTGAGTGCAATCCTCATGAGCGCATCGCTCGGCGCGGGGGCAGTCACCCCGCTATGGCTCCGCGATGTCCACATCTCGCCTGACGGCTCAACGATCGCTTTCACCTACAAAGGCGACATCTACACCGTCCCCGTCAACGGTGGCGAGGCCCGACAGCTCACCACAGTACAATCCTACGAATCCGATCCCGTATGGTCACCCGACGGGAAAAAAATAGCATTTGCGAGTGACCGCGAAGGAGGCTCGGATGTCTATATCATGGATGTCAACGGCGGTGAGGCCACACGCCTGACATTCAACTCAGCGGCAGAAATCCCCCAAGGCTTCACCCCAGACGGCAAGTCGGTGCTATACTCCGCCGTGATTCAGGACGCACCCGGCGCACTCCTCTTTCCGGCAGCATGGCAGACGGAGCTGTATTCAGTGCCCGTGACCGGTGGCCGTCCGCGACAGATCCTCTCGACTCCCGCCGAGGCCCTCAGCTTCCTCCCCGACAAGAAATCATTCATCTACGTTGACCGCAAGGGCAATGAAGACCAATGGCGCAAGCACCACACCTCGTCCGTCACACGCGAGATCTGGAAATATGACGCAAACACAGGCCGCCACACCAACCTCACCAACCATCCCGGCGAAGACCGTAGCCCGGTCGTAAGCCCCGATGGCAAGACCCTCTACTTCCTCAGCGAGCGTGACGGCGGAACATTCAATGTCTACTCCGCTCCCGTCAACGACCTTTCAAAACCGACAGCCCTCACCAACTTCAAGACCCACCCCGTGCGCTTCCTCTCGCAAGGTGCCGACGGGACTCTCGCCTTCACTTACGACGGTGAAATCTACACCATGCGCCAGGGTGGAAAACCGGCTAAGGTGAACATCAACATTACCGCCGACGAAGCCAAGCAGGACTATACCCGCAAATTCACCATGGGCACACTCGGCGCAGTCCCCTCGCCTGACGGAAAGCAGGTGGCATTCGTGAACCGTGGCGATGTCTTCGTCACCTCTGTCGAATATCCCACTACAAAGCAGATAACCTCAACACCGCAGGCCGAAAGTTCCGTGAGCTGGGGCAAGGACAACCGCACGCTCTACTACACCTCTGACCGCGACGGACACTTCAACATCTACCGTGCCACAATCGCCCGCGATGATGATCCCAACTTTCCCAACGCCACCCTCATCAACGAGGAGCCGGTGTTCAAACCCTCCGACAAGATTGACCGCGCGAACCCCGAAATCTCGCCTGACGGCAAAAAAATGGCCTTTACAATCAATCGCCGCGACATCGCCGTCATGGATCTCGACACAAAGAAGGTGAAGCAGCTCACCAACGGCAACATCTGCAACTCGCGCACCGGCACACTCAACTACTCATGGTCGCCCGACAGCAAATGGCTCACAGCCGAGGTTGATATGCACCGCCGCAGCCCCTACTACGACATCGCTATCATCAATGCCTCGACCGGCGACATCACCAACATCACCAACTCCTCATATTCCAACTATTCACCCCGCTGGGTGATGGGAGGCGATGCCATACTTTTCGTCAGCGACCGCTACGGTATGCGCAGCCAGGCCTCATGGGGATCACAGTATGATGCACTCCTTGTGTTCATGAATCAGGCCGCCTACGACCGCTACCGTCTCTCGCCCGAGGACCTCGCCATTCAGGACGAGCTTAAAGCCTCACGCAAGAAAAAGGACGACAAAGCAGCCGACTCGAAGAAATCCGACTCCAAGGACGGCAAGAAGGATGATTCAAACGCCAAAAAGGATTCCAAGGACATCAATATCGAACTCGAAGGAATCGGTGACCGCATAGTCCGCTTGACTCCGTTCTCCTCTGACATGGCCGACGTATATATCGACGACAAAGGCGAGACACTGTGGTTCCTCTCAGCATTTGACGGGGGCTATGACCTCTGGAAGAAGAATCTCCGCAAAGGCGACGTGAGCCTCGCCAACAAACTCGACGCCGGATCATTATCGATGATTCCCGACGCAGCAGGCAAAAACCTCTTCCTGCTCGGAGGCACATCGATGCGCAAGATGAGTCTTCCCGGCGGAAAAATGGAGCGTATAGCCATCAGCGGTCGCCAGAAACTCGATCCGGAAGCCGAGCGCACTTATCTCTATGACTATATACTGAAAGAGGAAGACAAGCGTTTCTTCGATCCCGACATGCACGGCGTGGATTGGGCAAAGATGAGCGAGGCTTACCGCAAGTTCCTCCCTCATATCAACCACAACGCGGATTTCGCCGAAATGACAAGTGAACTACTTGGCGAACTCAACGTCTCGCACACCGGTACCCGCTATTACGGTCCCGGAGCTAACGAACGCACTGCCTCAATAGGTCTCCTCTACGACATGAGCTATGACGGACCCGGACTGAAAGTGGCCGAGATCATCGAAGGCGGTCCGTTTGACCATGCCGACACAAAAATGAAGCCCGGAGCCATCGTCACCGCAATCAACGGCAATACCATTGATGCGGAGAGCGACTACACCCCACTTTTCAACGACATAGCCCGACAGAAAACCCTCGTCAGCTTCACTCTCCCCTCCGGCGAGAAAGATGAAGAAGTGGTGCTTCCCGTCAACGTCATAACCGACCTTCTCTATGACCGATGGGTGAAACGCAACGCTCACCTCGTGGATTCACTCTCCGGCGGCCGTCTCGGCTACGTGCACATCCGCTCGATGAACGATGAAAGCTACCGCACCATCTATGCCGACCTCCTCGGCAAATACAACGAACGTGACGGTATCGTCATCGACACTCGTTTCAATGGCGGCGGCCGTCTGCATGAGGACATCGAGGTGCTTTTCAGCGGCAAGAAATATCTCACTCAGGAAATCAAGGGTGTAGTGGCAGGCGAAATGCCCTCACGCCGATGGAACAAACCGTCGATCATGCTCACCGGCGAGGCCAACTACTCCAACGCTCACGGCACTCCCTGGGTCTACCGCAAGGTAGGTCTCGGCAAGATTGTCGGTATGCCCGTCCCCGGCACCATGAGTTCGGTCAACTGGGTGAAGATGCAGGATCCGGAACTGACATTCGGCATTCCGGTCGTAGGCTTCAAGACCGCTGAGGGCAATTATCTTGAGAACACACAGCTCGAACCCGATGTGAAAGTGGCCAATGACCCCGCCAAGATCATCCTCGGCATAGATGACCAGATTTCGGCAGCCGTCACCACCCTCCTCAACGACATCGACTCTCAGAAATAAACAGCAACACAGCTTAGATCGCACAATATACAGACAGGGTACACGCTTTCGGCGTGTGCCCTGTCTGTATATTGTGCGATCTTTGATGGTCCGTTTGTACGGATTTTATCCGAACACGAAAGTCTGCGGTGAATTGCCCGACTGGGAGACTGATGATGAATGGGACATGCTGAAGTCCGACATGCCCGTACGGACGCTCTCCACAATCTTGCGGTCACGCTTATAGGTCGGATATTTCTCAAGGATGTCACAAATGCTGTCATCGTCGAGCTGATCGATTCCAAGTATTATCGTTGATGGACGATCCTTGCCTTCCGTCAGATCCTTAATTTTAGAAATGCCATACTCCTCGGCCAGACGTTCATCCGTCACCTCGGCAGCCGCAGGCTTGGGTTTCGCCACGGGAGCGTCGTGCTGTTGCGAAGCCGCCGGAGAGCCTGTGACGGCTGATGGCGCGGGTGTGGACGGTTTGGCCGGACGGCTGCCACCTTTACCCGGGAAAGAGAATCCCTTCATGCCACCGCCCTGCGCCACGATGTCTTCCTCCTCCTCGCGGAGAGTCACATCGAATCCGGCAGCAAGAATTGTCATCTTGACACCCTCACCAAGAGTCTCGTCGAAACCGACACCCCAGATGATGTCAACCTCAGTGGTCATTGAGCTTATGAAATCGGTAATTTCATTTGTCTCGCTCATGAGGAACTCGGTGTTCGGGTTGATGTAGAGATTGAACAGTAGTTTCTTCGAGCCAAGAATGTCACGGTTCTTCAACAGAGGCGAGTTGAGGGCATCCTGGATAGCCTTCGTCACACGGTTCTCACCCTCACCATAGCCGGTCGAGATGATGGCTGCGCCACCGTCGCGGAGAGTGGTGTCAACATCGTTGAAGTCAAGGTTTATGAGACCGTTGCAAGTGATGAGTTCGGAAATGGAGCGGGCTGCAATCGAGAGAGTATCATCCGCCTTACCGAACGCATTGATGAAATTGAAATCACCGTAGATCTCGCCGAGACGCTCGTTGTTGATGACGAGGAGCGCATCGACATGCTTTGCCATCTCGTCAGCACCGGCAATCGCCTTCTTGATTTTCTTCTGCCCTTCAAAGAGGAAGGGGATGGTGACGATACCGATGGTGAGCAGACCGCGCTCCTTGGCTATGCGGGCCACGACAGGCGCAGCACCCGTGCCTGTTCCTCCACCCATACCGGCGGTGATGAACACCATTTTTGTCTGGTCATCAAAGAGAGCCGCAATCTGGTCGGCACTCTCCTCAGCGAAATCGCGCGCAACCTCCGGTTTGTTTCCTGCACCCAGTCCGTTGCCAATCTCAAGCGTATTCGGCACTTTGGAGTGGCAGAGAGCCTGACGGTCAGTGTTGATGTTGACAAATGACACGCTCTTTATACCCTGCTCATACATGTGGTTGACAGCGTTGTTACCGCCGCCACCCACACCGATGGCCATAATGTTGCAGGCAAGGTCAGGAGCCGTGACATTGCCTTTGAATGCAGATGAATCAGCGAGATCCTGATTATTATATTGATTGTTGTTTTCGTCCATTTTCTATTAGGATGGGGGATTGTGAAATGTATTTCTATTCTAAACTATAACTTATGTATATCATAGGCGGAATGCGACAGGATTCCATCAATTGTCGGAATCGTCATCATCCACCGGTTCGCTCAGAAGGATGGTCACACGCTCACGCATACCGTCAAAGAATTTTGACAGCTTGCTCTTTTTGCGCTCAGGGGCGCGGGTCTCAGAGGCTGCCTCCTCCGAGGGTTCGGCGGCTGTTATATTGCGAGCCTGCTGACTGTATGGATTGTTGTATGTCTGCGGAGCCTGATAGGCCTGCTGACCCGCATGATAGGGATAGCCGCCCGGCTGTTGAGGCTGATATGCCTGCTGACCTTGAGCCTGCTGTTGAGGCTGCTGCGGCTGATAAGCCTGCTGACCCTGGGGCTGCTGCTGTTGGGGCTGATAAGCCTGTTGTTGCTGCGGTTGCTGAAAGGTCGGCTGCTGGGGTTGATATTGTTGCTGCTGCGGTTGCTGATATGCCGCGGCCTGTTGCCGGGGCTGGTATGCCTGCTGCTGACGGGGCTGTGGCTGTTGAGGCTGATAGGACTGCTGACTCTGTTGTCCCTGCTGCTGATAGGGATACTGCGAAGGCTGATTATAGGAAGCTGCAGCCTCACCACCACCGTATGCCGATTCCTGCATCTGCGGTGCGTGCTGGTGGAGCGGGGTGGTGTATTCGGGCATGATGCGTTCCATGCACTCACACACCTCATTTTCCTTTGCTGCCATGGCAAGGATAGAGATAACGTCCACGTTGTCCGCGCCGTTCAGGCGACCGTCGAGAATGCGGATGCGGTTGGCGGGCGCACCGTAGCGCACCTTCATCGAAGTGACGCTTTCAAGGCGGCGGTCAAAACCATTGAGTTTGGCTCCGCGACCCACGAGGATGATTCCTCCGGGCAACATCTCGGCGCTCATTCCGGCATATTTCAACTGCTCGTTGATATTTGAGATAATCTCACCCGCACGGGCTGCCACATAGTTATTGATCTGATTGAAATCAACCCCGACACCCTTGTGCGGAGCTGCCATCGGGTCAGGCGTCGAAATGGCATTGCCGCCCTCTATCTTCAGCTCCTCGGCACGCTCCTCGGTGAAATTGAGAGCCGTGATGTCGCGGGTGATGTTGCGCGACCCCATCGGGAGGGTCGAGAGATAGGCAAGCACTCCGTTCTTGTAGATGGCGACTGTGGTCGTGTCGGCACCGCAATCGACAAACATGCACCCCTGACGCTTCTCCTCGTTGAACAGCACGAGGTTTGCCTCGGCGATGGGACGCACGAACACATTGTGGATGTTGAGATGCAGACGCTCGTCAAGCACCATGTTGAGATTGCGCATCAGCATCGACCGGCAACTGATTAGGTTCAGCCGCGCATTTATGTGTGAGCCGAAAGTACCCACGACACTTCTCGTGGACATCTTATCGACACTGAATTCCTTTGGAAGCACGTCAACAATGGTGCGTTCATGAAGCTGCTCGTTCATGGCCTCGTTGATGATATCGACGATGAGATCGTTGGTGATCTCCATCGGCGAAGCAAGGCGACGCTCCACTTCAATGTCTTTCGACATGAGCGAGCGACCTCCGATCGACACGTAGACACCCGTGATCTTGCGCTGGGGCTCACGCTGCTCAAGCCGTGTGATCACACTGCGTATCGCATTAGTGGTTTCAAGGATATTGCGTATGCACCCGTAGCGCACACTTTCCGTCAGTTTCTCCTCCTCGACAGTCTTGACGCTCAAAGCACCTGAGGCATCGACTATGCCTATGGCACCCTTGATTTTTGAACTCCCTATTTCGAGAGCCACTATATATTTTTCTTCCATTAGCAGGATATATGTTTAAACGGGATGTATGTTTAATCTGGTTTACTCTTGTTTCTTTGTCACCACCCTTGCCGGAATCGGTTTCTCGGAGTGGGCTTCCACTCCGGGGACGGTCTGACCCGGGGCCACATCGTCGCCTGCAAGCATAGTTCCCATGTCAACGGCCTCATCGTCATCATAGTTGACGACAGCGACATTGGGGACTGCGCGCATACGTTTGGTCGCCACAAGCTGTCCGCGCCATTTGAGAGAAAGCGTGTCATACTTCTCCCAACCCTGACGGGGAAGCACTTCGGAGTAGAACTTCTTCAGTCGGGCGAACTTGTCATCGAAATGGTCGGGCGCGCCGATATTGATGACATGCTCGCGGATGGCAGGCACAAGTATTATGTCAGTGGGCGATTTCACCTTTATCATTGAGATGTAGGAGTTCCACACTGAGTCGGCGGCAATATAGTTCAACAGCGGCAACAATGACTGCGGAGTGAAGACACTGTCGGTGAAATGGCCCTCGATGAGCGGGACATCTTTATGATAGCGGGCATCGGCGCTCACCTGCTTGCCGGTCTTGTTGATGTAGTATGACTCACCGTTGTCAAACACTCGCGCCACAGGTATGATGGGAGTGGCATTCACGCGGATTGTCCCGTCCGTCAGACGGAGCACTTCCACGTCCTCGATTTTGTCGAGACCGAGCAGGTGACGGCGAATCTCCTGGGTGTTGATGTTAGCGAGAGCCATCCCGGGAGCCTTCTCGGGGAGCGAGTCAAGTTCTCGCGCGAGTTCTGCCGGTGTGACAAACCGCCGTGAGCCTGCACCGTCATTGCCCTCGACAGTAATCTCGAAGGCACGGCAGACCTGCGTGTCGGGGGTCGTGACCGTCATCGAGATGGCGACAACAAGATAGACGACAAGCATTAACGAGAATATGACCTGCAGATAGCGTGACATGAAGTATCTATTAACGAGCTGTTTTTTTATTTTGTCCTGACATTCCTTCAATCCGGACTATTTCAACGAATCCATGATTTGAGGGATGTATGTGTTTATATCCCCCGCCCCGAGGGTTAGAAGGATGTCAAAGTTACGATTTTTCAGCGTTTCCACCAATTTTTCTTTGCTAATTAATATTTTATCTTGACATTTAACATTATCAAAGATAATTTGCGATGTGACCCCTTCTATCGGCTGTTCGCGTGCCGGATAGATGTCGAGAAGCACGAGCGAATCGGCCGCTGAGAGCGCGTCGGCAAACTCAGGGGCGAAGTCGCGCGTGCGGGTGTAGAGGTGTGGCTGGAAAGCCACTGTCAGATGCCGTCCGGGATAGAGGGCCTTGACCGACTCGATGGATTTGCGCACCTCCTCGGGATGATGGGCATAGTCATCGATGATCACATGCCCGCGACCGTTGTCCTCCTTGAGATGCGTCTCGAAGCGACGTTTTGTCCCGCGATAGCTGCTGATGGCCTCGCGGATAATCTCGGGTGCCCACGCATTGGTCAGACACACGGCGGCAACAGCAGCGATGGCATTCTCGATATTGACCTCGACGGGCACACCGAGATTGACGTTGCGGATGATGCCGCGCGGAGTGACGATGTCAAACGTGATGTTGCCCGGTTCACGGCGTATGTATGCGGCATGGAAGTCACCCTTGTCACGCGAATATGTGTAGACGCGCACTCCCTCCACGGGACGCGGCTTGAGTTTCAGATCCTCATGGATGACGAGCGCACCGTCGGGACGTATCAGCTCGGTGAAGTGCGCGAAACTTTCGAGATATGCCTCCTCCGTGCCGTAGATGTCAAGATGATCCGGGTCGGTGGCGGTTATGACAGCCACGTAGGGGGTGAGATGGTGGAACGAACGGTCAAACTCGTCAGCCTCGATGACGCTGAAGTCCGACGAGGGGCTGAGGAGAAAATTCGTGCCATAGTTGATCAATTCACCTCCAAGAAACGCATTGCACCCGACTGGACCGCTTTTCAGGATATGCGCGGCCAGGGATGATGTGGTGGTCTTGCCGTGAGTTCCGGCAAAGCAAAGCGAGCGCGAGTTTCGCGTGATGAGACCGAGCACGGCCGCACGCTTCATCACCTCAAATCCATGCTCACGGAAATAAACGAGGATAGGCAGATCGGACGGGACAGCCGGAGTATAGACAACAAGCGTGGTCGCCGGATCGCGGAAAACGCCGGGGATAGACGATGAGTCCTCATTGAACGTAATGTCAACCCCCTCGGCGCGAAGTTCATCGGTCAGCGCAGTCGAAGTCCTGTCATATCCCGCCACCTTCTTGCCCTTGGCAAGAAAATAACGTTCGAGTGCAGCCATGCCGATGCCGCCCGCACCGACAAAATATATATTGTCTATCTTGTTCAAATCATGCATCATGGTTACGTCTGTTTTTTTGATGATTACAACATTTCGGCATATCCGTCTCTTACGTATGATCAGGAATTTGCTCCATTGAGAATTTCAGTGATTTTATCGACAATCTTCTCGTCGGCATTACGCAGAGCCATGCGTGAGATTTCCCGGCTCAACGCCTCGCGTCTGTCAGGACTGTCAATGAGTCCGGAAAGCGTCGAGGGAAGCTCTGCCACGGCATCCACATCAAGAATCATGATTCCGGCTCCACGCGACGACAGAGCCTCGGCATTGTGACGCTGATGGTCCTCCGCGACATTCGGCGAGGGGATGAGGACGGCAGCCTTCGCGAGATTCTGAAGCTCCGAGATTGTCCCGGCGCCGGCACGCGAGACCACGAGGTCGGCAGCACGATAGGCGGTGGCCATATCCGATATGAATGTTGTGGCCTTGACATTGTCATATTCCTTAGCCTTGGCCTGAAATTCCTTCTCGCCGTAACGTCCGGTCTGCCAAAGGAGATTCACACCCTTTTCTTTCAGCAGCGGAAGCGAGGCGGTGATGGCCTCGTTGACAGTCCTTGCGCCGAGACTGCCACCGACCGAAAGGATGAGAAGTTTCTCCGGGTCAAAGCCGAGTTTCTCCTTAGCCTTTCTCTGCGAGAGTTGGCAGTTTTCAAGGTCGCTTCTCACCGGATTTCCCGTCTTGACGATGACATCCGCCGGGAAGAAACGCTCCATGCCGTCGTAGGCCACACATATCGCATCGGCTTTCTTCGCGAGTAGCTTATTGGTGACTCCGGCGTAGGAGTTCTGCTCCTGGAGCAAGGTAGGGACACCGCGCTTCTGAGCCTGTTTCAACACCGGACCACTTGCATATCCACCCACACCAATGGCAATCTGAGGCTTGAAGTCACGCACAATCCTACGGGCCTTGCGGAGTGACTTCCAGAGCTTAAAGAGCACTCCGAAATTCCGCCACAGACGTTTACGGTCGAATCCGGCCACGGGCAGCCCCTCAATCGGGTAGCCTGCTGCCGGGACTCTCTCCATCTCCATCCTGCCCTGCGCGCCGACAAAGAGAATATCAGCCTCCGGATAACGGCGTTTGATGGCATTGGCTATCGAGATTGCAGGAAATATGTGGCCCCCGGTGCCTCCACCTGAGATCAGAACCCGACTGATTTCCGCATTAGCTTTATTTTTATCCTCGTTCATTGATTTTTTCTTTAGTGGTGAATGACGCAAAATTAACACTTATAAAGGCTTTTTTGCTCACAACTGCATTTGATTTTCCGCACCCAACTGCTCGGGGAGAGAGTCGATCTCATCGCGTATATCCTGCTTCTTGCTGCCTTGACGAGTGGCTGTACGACTTATTGACAGCATTATACCGAAGGCGATGGCAGTGACGACAATCGATGTTCCTCCCTTCGACAACAATGGCAACGGCTGTCCCGACACAGGGGCGCAGCCACTGACAATGGCCATGTGGAACAATGCCTGGAATGCTATCATGATCGCCATTCCGATGACGACGAGCGCGGGATATGTGCGGTTGCACCGCGAGGCTATACCCGAGGCTCGCCCGAGCAGCCACAGATAGAGGACAAGCACCACAATGCCGCCAATCAGACCAAGCTCCTCGATGATTATGGCGAATATATAGTCGGAGAAAGCGAGGGGCAGGCGCGAGGCTTCGCGCGAATTGCCCGGACCGACACCATAGATGCCTCCATTGGCCTGAGCCATGTAGGAAAGTATCTCCTGACGGTTCTTGCCGGTGGCAGGAATGTCCCATTTGGGGACAGAGTCCTGACCGTGACGTTGTATGCGTGCTATCCACGTGTCGAGTCGTGAGGGATTTTTCTTGGCAGCGTCACTGACCATCTCTATCTCCTGCGCTGCGTCTGCCGGAATCTCCTTAGGCTCACTGAACACCAGATAGAGCAGGAACAAGCCTCCGCAAGCGGCGTAGGCACACGTGAGAAGGAACAAGTGCAGAAATTTCACCCCGCCGACAAGCATCATCGAGTAACTGATGGTGAGGAGCAGAAGCGTGTTGGTCAATCCCTGTTCAATCAGCAGTGAACTCAGCAACAGGACTATGAAACCGGAATATATCACCGCCTTGGATGTCACGCCCACATTCTTCGGATTGGGATTCCACGACATGACGAGCGCGATGAGAAGCACCGCCGACAGTTTCACCATCTCAGCCGGATATATGCCTATGCCCAATATGGTCAGCGAACGCCTCGCGCCGTTGACAATCTCGCCGAAGAACATGACATAGACCATCATCACGACACTCACCGCCGCAAACAGGAGTGTGAACGGGATGAAATCCGAGTAGTGACGTTTCGACAGGAAATATACCAGCAGCGCACCGCCTCCGAGCATGACAAGATGACGGATGATGGGTCCCATCACGCCGAGCGATGAACTTGCGACCTCACGCGAGGAGGCACTGTAAAGTTCAATCGTCGATATGATGCACAGAGCTATGAATATTCCCCATATATGCTTGTCGGCTTTAGCGACTGCCTTGGGTTTGACGGCCGGCTGAGTTACCTCAGTCTGTATTGAGAGAGACACGTGGTTAAGTTTTAAGTGTGAAGTGTTAAGTTTTAAGTGTGGAGTGTTAAGTTTTGGTGGGAGGGTTCAGGATTTCGAGCTTAGCGAGCGGACACGGTCTTTGAATTGGCGGCCGCGATCCTCATAGCTGCTGAAAAGGTCGAAACTTGCACAGCAGGGGGAGAGGAGCACGGTGTCGCCTTCCGAGGCTATTGAAGCGCAGGTGTTGACAGCCTCATCAATCGAATGGGTGTCATGAAGCTCTATGCCCTCCTTTCCGAAGAAATCAAGAAGTTTCGCATTATCCTTGCCCATGCACACGATTGCCTTGACCTTCTCCTTGACGAGCGGAAGTATCTCCGAATAATCATTACCCTTGTCCTTCCCTCCGAGAATCAGGATGGTGTTGACCGGCATGGATTCGAGGGCATACCAGCAGGAATTGACATTCGTGGCCTTCGAGTCGTTGATGTAGCGCACTCCGTCGACCGTCGTCACGTATTCGAGACGATGCTCCACACCCTCGAAGTCGCTGAGCGCGTCGCGGATCTCCTTCTTGTCAATATCAAGTATGCAGGCCGACAGTGCGGCTGCCATCGAGTTGTAGAGATTGTGGAGACCGTTGAGCGACAGTTCGGCCCTTGGCATACGCAGGGAGGTTTCCGGCGTGTCGATTATCAACGATGCCTCATCGTCAACCCACGCACGGCTGCCGTCCTCATGATGTTCGGCGAACGGAAACATCTGAGCTTCGGTGCTGACCCGCTCAAGCTGACTCGCGATGACGGGATCATCCTGCCAGTAGATGAAAGCATCCTGCGGGGTCAGATTGTTGAGTATGCGGAACTTGGCGTTGATATAGTTCTGCATCTTGTATTCGTAGCGGTCAAGATGGTCAGGCGTGATGTTGAGAATCACCGCGATGTTGGCACGGAACTTGTACATGTTCTCCAACTGGAAACTTGAAAGCTCTATGACGTAGACATCATGCTTCTCGCGGGCCACCTGAAGCGCGAGACTGCGACCGACGTTGCCGGCAAGCCCCACATTGATTCCCGCATTGCGCAATATATGGTAGGTCAGCAGCGTAGTGGTGGTTTTACCGTTGCTGCCGGTAATGCATATCATCTTCGCATCAGTGTAGCGTCCGGCAAACTCTATTTCGGAAATCACCGGTATGCCCTTCTCGACGATTGCTTTCATCACGGGTGTCGTGGGAGCAATGCCGGGGCTTTTCACCACCTCATCGGCAGCGAGGATGCGGTCCATCGAATGATGTCCGTCCTCCCACTCGATACCTTCATCGTCAAGCATACGGCGATACTTCTCGGAAATAGTACCGTAGTCGCTGAGAAAGACGTTCATTCCTTTTTCTTTACCGAGGATAGCGGCTCCGACACCGCTTTCACCTCCACCGAGTATGACGAGATTTTTTGTCATCTTAGAGTATGTTTTGGTAAATTACCTGATTTTTAATGTTACAAATGTTATCACCGCAAGGAAAATTCCGACAATCCAGAAGCGCGTCACAATCTTCGATTCAGGGATGGCGCGGAGCGGAGCCTGAATCAAGGCCTTGATACCGGCATTGCCGGGCTTCTGGTAGTGGTGATGGAGGGGTGTCATCTTGAAGATGCGGCGACCCTCGCCGTATTTCCGTTTAGTGTACTTGAAATAAGCCACCTGAAGCATGACCGAGAGATCCTCCACGAAGAATATCGCGCAGAGAATCGGAATCAGAAGCTCCTTGTGGATGAGTATGGCGAATACGGCGATTATTCCCCCGATGGTCAGAGAGCCTGTGTCGCCCATAAAGACCTGGGCAGGATAGGCATTGTACCACAGGAAGCCGATGAGCGCACCTATAAACGCCGACATGAACACCACGAGTTCCGACGATTGGGGGATGTACATTATGTTGAGATACGTCGAATAGATGACGTTTCCCCCGAGGTAGGCCATGATGGCGAGTGCCACACAGATGATGGCGGACGTGCCTGCACACAGTCCGTCGAGGCCGTCGGTCAGATTCGCACCGTTGCTCGTGGCGGCCACCGCGATGATGACAACCAGCACGAACACTATCCATCCGCCTGTCTGCGCATACCGTCCCATCCATTGAGTCAGATAGGCGTAATCAAAATTGTTGTCCTTGACGAAAGGGATTGTGGTCTGCGTGGATTTCACATCCTGCGAGACGTTCACGTAGACAGACTCGACATTGTCGTCAGTCTGCTCGACGGGGATGACCTGACGCTGCGTGATATCAGGGCTGAGATACATAGTCAGACCGACGATGAGACCGAGTCCCACCTGACCGATAATCTTGAACTTACCCTTCATGCCCTCCTTGTCGTGCTTCGCAACTTTGATGTAATCATCGCAGAAGCCAAGGGTGCCGAGCCACAGTGTGGCTATGAGCATCAGGAGCATATAGATGTTCGTGAGGTCACCGACAAGCAGACAGGGTATGAGAATTGAGATGATTATAATCACTCCGCCCATTGTCGGAGTGCCTTTTTTCTGCATCTGTCCCTCAAGACCGAGGTCACGGATAATCTCGCCTACCTGCATCAACTGCAGGCGGTCGATAATCTTACGTCCGAACACCAACGCGATGAAAAGCGACAGCAGCAGCGCCGCTCCCGACCGGAAGGTGATATACGTCATCAGACGCGCACCCGGGAAATTGTAATCTTGCAGAATATCAAATAAATAGTATAACACTTTTCTTTAAAAGTATGAAAGATTATTGATAATATGTTTGTGGGACGGCTCCGACGGTCATTACATCTCGGAGTCGATTATCTCCCTGACCACTTCACGGTCATCAAAATGATGTTTCACCCCCTTGATTTCCTGATAATCCTCATGTCCTTTTCCGGCAATCAGTATCACCGTGCCCTTTCCGGCCAGAGAGGCTGCCGTGCGGATGGCCTGACGGCGGTCCGTGATGTGGAGAGTCCTCTTTTTGGCCTCGCTGTCGAGTCCTTCCTCCATGTCGTGAAGGATGTCCTCAGGCTCCTCGAAGCGGGGATTGTCGGACGTAAGGATCAGGCGTTCACTGCGGGCTGCCGCCTCACGCGCCATGATCGGACGCTTGCCCTTGTCGCGGTTGCCCCCGGCTCCGACCACTGTGATGATCTCGCCATCTTTGCCAATGACCTCACGGATTGCATTCAGCACATTGACTACCGCATCCGGAGTGTGGGCATAATCGACAATGGCGGTGTAGCCTTTCGGTGAATGGAACGCCTGGAAACGACCGGCCACGGGAACGAGGCGCGACATTTCGCGCAGGACATCCTCGACATTCCAGCCAATGAGGACACATGCGCCATAGACGGCGGTCAGATTATAGGCATTGAACTTTCCGGTAAACAACAGCTCCACCTCATGACCGTTGAGCGAGAGGTGTGTCCCGTCGAGACGTGACTCTATTATGCGTCCACGGAAATCTGCATCGCTGCGGAGCGAATAAGTGTAGCGGTGCGCGCGTGTGTTCTGGAGCATTACCTCGCCCACCTTGTCGTCGGCATTGGTCAAGGCAAAAGCCTCGTGCGGAAGCATGTCGAAAAATTTCTTTTTTGCTGCGAGATAGGCCTCGAAAGTCTTGTGGTAGTCGAGGTGGTCACGCGTGAGGTTCGTGAAGATTCCGCCGGCAAAATGCAAGCCTGCAATGCGCTGTTGATCCGCCGCGTGGGAACTTACCTCCATCGCGGCATACTCGCATCCCGCCTCCACCATCAGACTCAGCATCTCATTGAGCGTATAGGGGTCAGGGGTGGTGTGATCAGTGTGATATGCCTTGTCATCGACATAGTTGCAGACGGTGGAGAGGAGACCGGCCTTGTAGCCGAGCAGACGAGCCATCTCATAGATGAGTGTAGCCGTCGTGGTCTTTCCGTTGGTGCCGGTGACTCCGACGAGCTTGAGCTTGCGGGAGGGATTATCGAACCACTGCGATGACAGATAGCCAAGGGCAAGAGCCGTGGAAGGCACGACTATATACGTGACGTGGGTCGAAAGATTCTCCGGGAGTTCCTGACAAACCACAGCCACCGCACCTTTCTCCTCGGCCATAGGGATGAACTTATGACCATCGACACTGACACCGGGGACGGCCACAAACAATGTCCCGTTCTCAACCTTGCGCGAATCGGAGGTCAGACTTGAAATCTGTCGGTCATCATTGCCGATGATCTTCGTTATATCGAGCGGAGATAGAAGTTCCTTTAAATTTTTCACCTTTATATATAATATATGTGTTAGATATGATTGTTAGCTTTCACTGTCAATTTCCGAGTGAGAGGGTCACGAGCGAGCCTTTCTGCTGATGCGAGCCTGCTCCCGGCGACATCGACTTGACATAGCCCGACCCGGTGTAATGCACATTGAAACCGGCATTTTCGAGCGCGACGACGGCGTCACGCAGCCCATAGCCTTTGACATCGGGGACAGTACCCGCAGCCGTCGTGACCGGGGCTTTGAGCGCGCGGTGTGACGGAATCGCGAAATCCGATCTCACATTATCGTATGCCTTCCGACCTGCGGCAGAGGCATAGAATGTGGGGGCGACACTCGACGGCGTGAGACCACGGTAGTCTGAACTGTTGCCGAGCATACCACGCGAATAGAGCTTGAGCGCAATATTGCGCAGGACCTGTCCTGAAGTGGTGGCCGCGCCGAAGAAGTTCTTGGTGGGATGACATGTCAGCACCACGCAGGAGTATTTCGGATTATCTGCCGGGAAAAATCCGCAGAATGCCAATCGCTTCTTACTCTGATTGTATGCACCGTTCTCGATCATATAGCAAGTGCCGGTCTTACCGGCGATTCTCACGGTGTTGTTGCGCAAAAACCGCCCCGTACCGTGGTCGCCCCACACCACATTGGTCAGCATGTGGCGCAGGATGCCTGCCGTGCGCTGCGAACAGGCGCGGCCATTGCCCATGTAGCTTACCGGGAGCACGGAGTCAATCTCACCCTTGATTTCCTTCACGAGACGCGGACGCACGAACACTCCGTCATTGGCAATGGCATTGTAGATGGCGAGGGTGTAGAGCGGCGGAATCTCGGTGGCATATCCATAGCTCATGCGCGAGAGGGCTATACGGCCTCCACGGTCATTCGGGATACTGTCGAAACGCGGGGGAACCTCGCCTGCTATTCCGGTGTTCATCGGCTCAAGGAAACCGAGCTCCTTGACGCGAGAATAGAACGCGCCGGGATTATCGTTGTATTTTCTCGTTATGATGCGCGCCATGCCGATATTGGATGACTGCTCAAGCACGTCGCCGGCACGTATCGACACCGAGTGGTGGGCATCGGTGATAGGTCGGCCTCCGGCATACGCCCATCCGCTTCCTGTCGGGAGCTGCTCGTTGAGATCGGGGACAAGTCCGTCCTCCACGGCTATCATCATTGAGAGGGTCTTGACCACCGATCCGGGTTCATAGCCCATCACCGCGCGGTTGCGGGCCTCGATGTAGCCCGGTCCGCGTGGATTCCGCTCCAGATTGGATATTGCCTTGATGTCACCGTTGTGGACATCCATAAGCACAGCCACGCCCCAGTCCGCACCACAGGTGTCAAGCACATTATTCAGCTCGCTTTCGACAATATCCTGCATGTTGATGTCGATGGTCGTGACAATGTCACATCCGGGAATCGCCGGTTTGTCAGTCCAGTCGGTTATCTTTTTGGTGAGATTGATCATCTTGCTGTAACCTATCTTACCGTAGAGGAGGGAATCGAGAGCCTTTTCGAGCCCTGAAATCCCGTGGATCTCCTTGCTTGTGCTGGTCTCGCCGACACCTCCGATGCTTCGGCGCGCCATATCGCCGTAGGGGTTGAAGCGGCGCATGTATTTCTCGAAGGTCAGACCATTGCGGTTACGGTTCTTTATGCTGAAAAACGGGAATGTGCGCATGGTCTCCATGTCGGAATGTGAGAGACCCGACATCAGTTTGTAGGCGCGCGGACGTTTGGAGTGCTGCTTGTCGAGTGGCTTGAGGAGATGACTTTTCCATCCCTTTGCATCACGCACGGGGAAATGTTCGGCCAGCTTTGCGGCAAGATGGTCAATCGTGTCGCGGAAAAGTTTCTCGTTGAACTTCTCGGCCCTGTAATCGAGGCGCGCAGTGTAGAAGTTCAGATTTGTAGCGAGCACGCTACCGTCAGAGGCAAGTATGTTTCCGCGTCCCGGCACAATGACCTTGGTCTGCGACAGGAGCTCATTGGCCCTCTGATTCCACTTGTCGGCATCAATTATGGTCGTGTCACACAATTTCATCACAATCCGTGCGGAGAGCAGGAGGATGATGACGATAATCACACCGTAGCGGATGAGGATGTGGCTGCGATTGTCCTTTTTCACTATTTCGGAATCTTATAGGGTGGTTGTGACTGAACTTTGAGGTTGAGATGGAGCGAATCGACCATCTGCTGCATGGAGGTCTCGCGTATGCGCCCCATGAACGCGCTGCGCTCGCGCGACTTTTCATTGGAGACTATCTCCAGACGCCGCTCAAGCTCAGCGATTTTCTCCATGTTGGTCTGACAGGTATATTTGGTGGTGATGTAGACCATAGCGACCACCACACCGAGCACCACCGGAAGCCAGTGGCGGGCGAAAAAGTCGCTCGAAAGCACCTGCCCTCTGAACAGACGGGTGATTATTGACGGACGCCGTGAGGCTTTTGCTGTATTTGTTGCCAATTCGTAATCTTGTTTTTTGATTTGAGTTGAGAGTTAATTTTATTGTCATCAGAGCTTGACGGCCACACGGAGTTTCGCACTGCGCGAGCGCGGATTCCTGTCAACCTCCTCAGCCGATGGGACTATCGGCTTGTTGCCGAGCGGTTTCATCGGCGCGTTGACCTTACCGAAGAAATCCTTTTCTGCCTTGCCTGCAAAGTCGCCCGTCTTCATGAAGTTCTTCACGAGACGATCCTCAAGACTGTGATATGTGATGACGGCGAGACGACCGCCGGGTTTAAGCACCTTCAGCGCACCCTCAAGCAGAGCCTTGAGAGCACCCATCTCATCATTGACCACAATCCGCAATGCCTGAAAGACCTGTGCAAGCTCTTTTTTCTCCTTTCGGGGGTCGATGCAGGGACGGACGGCATCAATGAGCTGTCCGATTGTGGCAAATGGCTTCTCGCCACGCGCCTTGACTATCGACCGCGCCATGGAGCGGCTCTGTTTCAGCTCCCCATAGACATAGAGGATGTCTGCCAGCTCATCCTCAGACAAGGTGTTGAGCAGATCAGCCGCCGAACGTGACGACTGACGGTTCATGCGCATGTCGAGCGGACCGTCGAAGCGGAATGAAAAACCTCGCTCCGTGTCATCGAAATGATGGAAGGAGACACCAAGGTCGGCCAACACGCCGTCAACACCGTCAACGTCATAGTAGCGCATGAAGTTGGTGATGAAACGGAAATTGGAATAGACGATGGTGAATCTGTCGTCAACCGGCGCACGCTTGACTGCATCCTCATCCTGGTCAAATGAATACAGATGGCCACCTGCATTTGCATCAAGAAGCTCCATGATGGCCCGCGAATGACCTCCTCCTCCAAACGTAGCGTCGACATAGACACCTCCGGGATGCACATCGAGTGCCTCCAGAGTCTCCGGGAGTAAAGCGGGGATGTGATATACTTCTTCAGACATATATGCAAAAGTGTTATTAGGGTCAGTCTTACGGAATGTGCGATAGAGCCGCAGATTAGAGGGTGTAAAATTACAAAAATTTACAAAACTAAACAGCATAAATAATCCACTTTTTTAAATATTTTCTTCGTTTTTACGCAATATATTAATTATCAGCGAATTGACATATTTACAATTGCAAACCACCCCTATACTGACATTTATCCCCACTGCCCCATATTATCCGCTCAAATTCATGGCACAATGCAATATTAACACATTTGTCGCGTTAAATAATATTATGCAAGATATAGTATTTGCCACAAACAATCCACATAAACTTGAGGAAATCCGCCGGATAGTCGGCGAAAATTTCCGAATACTCTCACTCAAAGAGATAGGCTGTCTGGAGGATATACCCGAGACGGCCGACACTCTTGAAGGCAACGCCCTGCTGAAAGCCCGCTACATCAAGGAGCATTACGGCTACGACTGTTTCGCTGATGACACCGGTCTCATGGTCGATGCTCTTGACGGTGCGCCGGGTGTCTACTCCGCACGCTATGCAGGTCAGGGTCATGACAGCGTGGCCAATATGAACCTGTTGCTGACCAACCTCGACGGTGTCACCGACCGCACGGCCCGCTTCATCACAGTGATAGCCCTCATCATCGGCGAGACCGAACTTACATTCGAGGGGCGTGTAGAGGGCAGAATCCTGACCGAGCCCCATGGCACCGCCGGCTTCGGCTATGACCCGATTTTCAAGCCGGATGAGAGCAGCGTAAGTTTTGCGGAAATGAGTGCCGACGACAAGAACGCCATCAGCCATCGCGGCCGTGCAACCGCAAAGCTCATGGAATATCTCAGAGGTCTCAAGTGATGCCGGATAGTGATTATCAATGCATAAACCACAAAAACAAAACCCACACAATAATCTCTCCATTCCATTGAAAGCCACAGTAATGTTTCGTAAACTGACTTTATTCCTGCTTGCCCTCATACCGTTCGCACTCCAGGCTCAGCTTGCAACCGGGAGCTGGCGTATCTATCCGGCATTCGGGATTCCCGACCGGCTGATCGACACCCCCGAAATCGTCTATCTCGCCACCTCCGGCTCACTTCATTCCTATGACAAGGTGAATGACGAGACAAGGGTCTACACACCCGGGACAGACCTTGGAGGCAACAGGGTGAAGGACATATATTACAACTTTGACAGTCGTTATCTCCTTGTGGCCTATGAGGACGCAAACATCGACATATTGCCCGACAACGGCGAGCGCATAAATCTCCCCGATGTCCGCGATGCCAATGTCAACCTCATCAAAGAGATCAATGATGTGAAGTTTGACGATGGCTGCATCTACGTGGCCACGTCGTTCGGTCTCGTTGTCTACGATGAATCTCGCTGGGAAGTGAAGGAGTCGGGGATTTTTGAATATCCGGTGCTCAATATCGCTTTCACGCCCGAAAACCTCCTCCTTGTGACCTATCCCGCTCAGTGGGACTACCGCCTCATGACCTCACCGAAGACCGAACGCCATAACCGGGCCGACAAGTTCACCATGCTCAACCAATTCCCGTCGCGCCCCTACGACCTTGTGGCACTTGAGAGCGGAGATGTTGACGGGACTCACTATGCCGTGCGCGCCTCAAACAAGAAGGTCTACCATCTCTCCATCGCTGCCAATAATCGCAGCGCGTCAATCATCGACACGGGTATAGCAGGTGCATCCCTCATATTCCCCGCCAATGATGATGTTTATGTCATGGACGAGACAAAAATCCACCGCATCACCGCTCCCTGGAAAGAGGTGGAGTCACATACAATCCCGACACCGCTTGCAGGACACGCCATCTCCACCAATTCCGACCTGAAATCACTGTGGGCTGCCGACATCAACGGTCTCGGTCAGTATAGACTTGAGGATGACGGCACACTGACTGTCACACGCGACAAGTACCGTCCGGCGGATGCTACGACCTTCTCCGACATATCACACATCATCCCCCTGCCCGACAACCGTGGTTTCATGATTTCAAACCACGGCATGAACGCCAATCTTGCCGTGGGCAACGGTGACTTCTATGACCTTGAGTTTTCGGGAAACAGGATGGAGGACGGTGTCATCACCAACATCGAGGCAACCGAAAACATCACATTCTCTTTCAATACCTCGAACTATGTCCGCCCGACCTACGGCGACCGTATCTTCTCCCCCACCTCACTTCTTGAAGACCCGGATGATTCCTCCATACACTATGTCGGCTCCGGCAACGAGGGTCTGTATGTCATCAAGGACGGCAGACAGATTGGCAAGTTTGACAACAGCAACTCACCGATGCATCCCCAAGGCACCTGGGCCATCCGCGTCACCTCGCTCCAACTCGACCCGAAAGGCAATCTCCTCGTGGGTGTCTACACCGAAAATGCAGCCAAATCACCGCTGATTGTCCTTCCAGCCGACAAACGCCGGAAAGACCCTTCGACAATAACCTCTGACGACTGGGTAGCTCTCGACATGGGCGGACACATAAAACTCCGCGACAACGTGTTCCACCAGTGCAAGAAAGTGCCGGTGATTTTCATGATCGACGCCCAATACAAAAGCGGATTCTCAGCCCTGCACTATGGCAGCTCGCTGACCGACACTTCCGACGACACCCCTCTTGTCATCTCAACCCTGACGGACCAGGACGGGAAAATATTCTCACCTGACTATCTACTCTGTTTTGCCGAGGACAGCCGGGGACGCGTGTGGATTGGAACGACACAGGGAATCATGGAGATTTCCAATCCCACTAAAGTTTTCTCCACCGATTTCAACATCAACCGCTTGAAAGTCCCGCGCAACGATGGCACTAACCTCGCCGACTACCTTCTGGAATCGGAAACAATTTATGCCATAGCCGTTGATGCAGCCGACCGAAAGTGGATAGCCACCGCCGAGTCCGGAGTCTATCTTGTGAGCGAGAACGGCGATGAGATTCTTGCCAACTTCAATACCACCAACTCACCGCTTGCCACCAACTGCATAACGGATGTCTATGTTGACCCGAACTCCAACTCGGTGTTCTTCTCCACGCTCAACGGTCTCTATGAATATTCGGCGACAGCCTCCCCCGCCCGTCCCGACTATTCGGACGTGATTGCCTATCCCAACCCCGTCACCCCGGACTACACCGGGCTGATCACCATACGCGGCCTGATGGATTCATCGCTGGTCAAAATCATGGATTCAGGGATGCACCTCGTCTATCAGACAAAATCGGAGGGCGGACTGGCCACGTGGGACGGCTGCACGCTTAGCGGAGCGCGGGTGAAAAGCGGAGTCTACTATGTCCTCGCATCCGTCAGCTCCGAAACGGACTCACAGGGTGATGTAGTGGCCAAAATCCTTGTTGTAAACTAAGAGATTGTTTAACGGCAACCTCTAAAACTATATATACGGAAAAGACGTTTTGATACCAAAAGTGTGTCTCATAACAAAAGTTAAAGCAAGGGTCCCGGTTTTTCTTTCTCGACAAGCTCGAAAGCGGCAAGCCGATGAGGAGAGGATTTTCCACTGCAGTAGAAGGAGTGTACTTCATGTACACGACTGAAACAAAGTGGAAAATACATCCAAAAGACGGGAGGCTAAGGTAACTTTTCAAGGGCACACACAATAATTTTTAATAACGAAATAGTGTTAATTAACAAATGATACGGCTGCACGACACCCTCTTTGGTGCTTTTCTCTCAACTCTTCGGTCGAGTGGCAAGAGCCACACTCCCTCAGAGTTAAGAGAAAATCCCTCAAAGATTGTGTTGCCCTTGCTATAACTTTTGTTATGAGACACACTCTAAATATGTATATATGAAAACGCTAAAATATACCGATGAAACCGACCGTTGCTACGGTGCTACCGGCATGGCAATAGGTCTGATGGTGTTTGATGGAGACGAAATGTTGACATCAATCACACTTGACGGTGACCCCAATGACATGGTCACCATGTCGCCCGACTTCTTCTTTGCCGGAAACCCCGGTGTATCGGCCAAAACGGCATGGAATCAGATACTCAAAAACTACAACATAGGCATCGGGATGTTGATGTCGAATCTGCTGTGCAGACATCTGGTCAATCAGCACCGCAGTCTTCCCGACGAGATGCACGATTTTCTCCACGAGCTTGCCCGCGATGAAGGCCGCAGCTCCTGCTCGCTCGAAGATGATGAGATCGACAGACTTTTCGATAAAAATTTCTCATATCTGAGCCGCGTTTTCAGCCATAGGGGTGTCCAGTCCGTAGCACATGACTTTGCGACGACCCTCAGCAAACGCCGGACACTCTCCAGGCTCGACACCCTCGAACTTCTCGACGCTCTCAAAATGCTTTAACAACACGATTCTAAACCGCTCTCGCACATCTACAATCTCCTCACTGCGGTTTTGAGAGGTCGTTGGACAACAACAGCCTCTATGACGAATATTGCATATACATATTTTTTTTTATCATTCGTTTCCAATATTTATCACACAACTGTTTTTTATGCTGACTCAAGTGTTACATTTTGCCCCTTACCTCAAATCCGTGATTTGGGGAGGGGATCGCATTGCCTCATATAAAGGAATCAGTTCTGCGCAAACCTCAATCGGGGAGAGTTGGGAGATCTCAGCCGTGCCGGGTCATGTATCGGTGATTGACCGTGGACCTCTCGCCGGAAAGACGATCACGGAGGTGATCCGTGAATATGGTCCGGAACTGCTCGGCAAAGACATCTTCGACCGCTACGGAGAGCAATTCCCGTTGCTTATCAAATTCATTGATGCACACGACAACCTCTCTGTCCAGGTCCATCCCGATGACCGGCTCGCAAGGGAACGCCACAATTGTCAGGGAAAGACCGAAATGTGGCAAATCATAGAATCAATCCCCGATGCAAAAATATATGTCGGACTCAGCGAACAGATCACTCCTGATGAATACGAGCGACGCGTGACCGACAATACAATAATGGATGTCATCTGTGCCTACGACTCTGCACCCGGCGACACATTTTTTCTTCCGGCAGGACGCATACACGCCATCGGCGCAGGAAATCTCCTTGCTGAAATCCAGGAGACAAGCGACATCACCTACCGCATCTATGATTACGACAGGCGTGACAAGGATGGTAAACCACGCGAGCTCCACACCGCTGATGCACGCGATGCGATTGACTATACCGTCCATCCTGACTACAAATCCCATCCCAAAGGTACGGTCCTTGCTGACTGTCCTCACTTCGTTGTCAACCGCATTGTCTCAACAGATGAATCTGCCACGAAACTGCCACGGATGAGGGAATCGTTCACCATCGTGATGTGTCTTGTAGGAGAGGCTGAACTCGCATATTCGACTGACGCCTCCTCGACAGACGATGTGCAGACGGTGAAAATCAGTTGTGGAGAGACATTGCTGTTTCCCGCAACCATCCGTTCCATAGACTCAACCGGAAAAGCGAAATTGCTCGTGGTCCAGGCATAAACCATAGGTTAAACAATAAATATAATTATCTTGTAGTGATGTGTCTTTGGCATGTTAAACAGGATATATCTATATTGTAATAATCTGTCAATCACAAACATGCCAGAGGCATGTCCCTACATTCAGTGAGAGATTTTTAGATTTACTCATTGTTTTACCGATGAGCATATAAAAATCACTCAGAGCCTCAGGAAACTTTCATATCCTGAGGCTCTGAGTGATTTTATGTGTCTATCGCAGGGATCTCCTGCGATATTGCTATTACCAGATTACAACGCGCTCTGATTCCGGACGGAACATGGGCTGACCTTCGGTGATACCGAATGCCTCGAAGAACGGAGCGATGTTTCTGAGAGTGACATTTACACGGTTTCTTCCAAGAGAGTGGACATCACCCGTGGTGAGTGAACGAATCTCCTCGTCACGGATATTGTTGGCCCAAAGGTTGGCATAGTTCATATAGAAGACCTGCTCGGGAGTGAAACCGTCAATCTTGGCCTCCTCCGATTTGATGTCAACACCCTTCTTAGCCTGAGCGTCGAGGAATGCTGTCATTGCGATGCGGAGACCACCCTGATCGGCAATATTCTCGCCGAGAGTGTACTGACCGTTTGCGTGTACACCGGGAAGCACCTCAACCTCATCAAACTGTGCGATAAGACCCTTGGTCTTCTCCTCGAATGCCTTGGTGTCGGCCTCTGTCCACCAGTTGACCATATTGCCCTTGGCATCGAAATTACGACCCTGGTCATCGAATCCGTGGGTCATCTCATGACCGATCACCACACCGATGCCGCCATAGTTTTCAGCGTCAGATGCGTTCGGGTCGAAGAACGGAGCCTGCAGAATAGCTGCCGGGAACACGATCTCATTGGCCATCGGGTTATAGTAGGCATTGACTGTCTGAGGAGTCATGCCCCACTCGGTACGGTCAACGGGCTTGCCCCACTTGGAATAGGTGTCCTTCTGATGCCACATTGAGACATTGTGCATGTTGTCATAGTAGCTGAGCTTAGGATCAATCTCCATTGTGGTGTAGTCCTTCCACTTGTCGGGATAACCGATCTTGACGGTGAATGCAGCAAGTTTCTCCTGTGCGCGGGCCTTGGTTGAGTCGCTCATCCAATCGAGATTGGCGATGTGCTTGCCGAGGGCTGTACGGAGATTCTCGACAAGACCGATCATATACTCCTTTGAGCTTGCGGGGAAGTATTTCTCAACATAAAGCTCACCGACGGCCTCGCCCATTGCACCCTCAGTCGCATCGAGAGCGCGCTTCCAGAGCGGACGAAGTTCCTGAACACCGCTCATTACCTTTGAGAACTCGAAATTGGCATTGGTGAAGTCATCGCTGAGAGCTGACGAAGCCTGGCTTACGTACTTCCAGAGATAGTAGTCCTTGATCTCACGGTCATTGAGGCTGCCCATGAGCTTATTTGCCTGATTGACGCTCTTGAGCTCGGTCACAATGAGAGTGTCGGGCGACTGGATGCCCATTGTCTCGATGAAGAAGCGGTCCCAGTTGATGGCGGGATACATCTCCTTGACCTGTGCGAAAGTGCGGGGATTGTACATGCGCGGGATGTCACGGCTTTCCTCACGGGTGAACGCTGAGTCGGCAAGAGCTGTCTCGATCATCATCACGTTCTTGACGATTCGCTGTGCATCAGCCTCGGAATATCCGGCATTCTGCATCTGATCAGCGATAAGTTTCTTGTAGGCATTGCGGACAGCGGTGTTGCGCTCATCATTGAGAAGATAGTAGTCGCGATCCCTCAGACCCATGCCACCACCGGAGACGTACATTGCATACACATCCGAATTGGCGAGATCCTCCATGGGACCCGCACCGAAGAACGGGCTGGCATAGTTGGCGTGCATCCAAAGGAAAAGATCCTCCATGCCCTCATGAGGAGTATCCTCAATTTTCTTGAGGTCGGCAAGAATGGGTTTGGCACCCTCGGCATTACGACGTGCTGTGTCCATGGCCTGCGAGTAGACAGTCCACACCTTGTAGGCCACGCTACCCTCCTCGGGGTTCGATGCGCCGAGGTTCTGGATGAGGTTACGGACACGGCTCTCGGAGGAGTCGTTGAGGATGTCAAACTGACCGTAGCGGGCATGTTCGGCTGTCAGAGGATGTGCATCCATCCAACCCTTTGCCACATGGGTATAGAAGTCTGTCCCCGGCATTACGGTTGTGTCGATGTAGGAGGGGTTTAGGCTGGCGAGATGCTCAGTCTTGTTGCTCTTACATCCTGTGGTGGCAACTGTCAGTGTCATGGCAACTGCTGCAATAGGAAGAATTTTCATGTTTAAGTTATTATATTGATTTTCGTGTTTTCAGAATCTGCCTCAGGGTGTTTCTCAGACATTTGCAGAGGTCTCATTACCCAATGAGGCAAGGATGTCGCGCAGCTCCTCCTCGGTTGCCGTGAGACGTGACCGGCACGCCTTCAGCAGTTCGGTGGCGCGACGGGTATAGGCCGCAAGATGATCGATGTCGCAGTTGTCGCTCTGCATCATCCTGAGGATATTCTCAAGCTCACCCACGCTTTGAGCATAGGTGAGCTCGCTGATAGGTTTGAATTCTGTCATGGAGAGTCGTCGAAGGGTTTTGGTTATTTCAGAATGTGTCTCAAATCATCTTGAGAGCGGGATGACCGTCGATGGCATTGACGATGTTTGAGAATATCTCGTCCACATGACCCGAACCATGAATGGGAACATACTTGCCCTCCTTGGTGTAATAGTCACGCAGGGGAGATGTGGTCGAGTGGTAGACTTTAAGACGATTGTTGATTGTCTCGGGATTGTCGTCCGCACGACCGCTCTCGGCACCGCGCTTTATCAGACGTTCCATCAGCTCCTCGTCGGCCACTTCGAGACCGATGACCGAATGGACTTCCTCGCCACGCTGTTCGAGCATCTTCTTCAGAGCCTCAGCCTGAGGGATGGTGCGGGGGAACCCGTCGAAAATGAATCCGTTGGCTGTGGGGCGCAGACGGTCAACTTCCTGAGCAAGAATATCGACCATGAGGTCATCGGGAATGAGATGACCCTTTGATATATAGCTTTCGGCTATCTTGCCGAGTTCCGTCCCGGCAGCGATCTGTGAGCGAAGCACCTCGCCTGTCGAGATGTGAGTGAGACCGTAACGGTCAATCAATTTCTGACTTTGGGTGCCTTTCCCGCTCCCGGGAGCACCGAAAATTACAAGATTAAACATTCCTTATCCTTAAAAATTTATCTGTTAAGTCAGACCGGCGAAGCCTCCAAGGCTTCAAGGTCTGAATTTTAGAGTGTGTCAATTCATTTTGTGACCATACAACAGACCGGAAGGGTCACGAAACACAATTCTCGTCAAGGATGTATATATCATTCAGATTACGGGCAAGACCGTCAATGTCAAGACCATAACCGATGATGAATTTCTTTGGAATCTCAAAGCCGATGTAGTCGGGCTTCAGTTCCGGATGGAGCAGAGCCTCAGGCTTGAAAAGCAGAGTGGCTATGCGTATCGAAGCCGGATTGAGGGCTTCAAGATCGGAAATCAGCTTCACCATCGTGTTGCCGGTATCGATGATGTCCTCGACAAGTATGACATGCCTCCCCTCAAGATTCTCGCTTAGACCCATCACCTGCTTGACTTTGCCGGTTGAGCCTGTCCCCTCGTAGCTTTTGAGTCTCACGAAGGTCAGTTCGGCATCCATGTCCTCGCAGGCTCTGAAAAGATCGACCGCAAATGGAGCGGCACCGTTCAAAACGCAGATGAACAGCGGCTTGCACCCGGCATAATCAGCAACAATCGACTTGGCCAGTTCGCCTACGCGCTGCGCAATCTGAGTGCTGGAGATATAGGGGTGGAAACTCATCCCCTGATAGCATTTTTGTTTCATGGTTCCGGTCAGAAAAATTTTGTGCAAAGTTAACGAAAATTCGCGAAATTACTCATAAAATCAATCACCGAATCAGGTTTGGAGCATGAAATTTATATAACGCAGGTTCAACTGGCAAGTGCAAAATTAGCGATTTGTTTGAAGAATTCGTCTTTTGGAGTTGAAAAACCGAGTTTTTTACGCGGACGGAGGTTCAGCGAACCCTAATTAATTGTCATTGGGCGTGTAATTCTCACGAGATTTACGCTCAATGTCGTTACCGTAGTAACTTGGAATTTTATAATCACACCGAATAGTTACTTCCCCTTCGTTATACGATAATCCTATATACATATTTTCTTTATCGTTCACAAACCAATGGGGGAGATGATCTACGGGTGTAAATCCCTCTCTCTGAACTAGGAATTCGAATGCATCTGCCAAAGACTCCTCTGAACCGGGCTGAAATTCTTCATAGTTTTTAATTGCATGAACCGATTCTAATTTACGATCATAATCGTATTTTACAGGTGTTACCTGAATAAATGGCACCCCATGTATATAGATATAACTACTGTCACAAATTGTGGGACTTGATCCAAAATCATATTCAACATCAAATGAATCATGTTTATCATGCAATATAGAACTGAAATTATATATACATACATCCCCATCTATAGACAATATATGGCTAAAATCTCTGAATGTCGTATTCCTGTTGGTATTAAAGAATGTGGAGTCAGTAATATTTGATAGTATTTCTTTAACTTCTTTTTTTACATTAAAATAGTTACTACGAATATCGTATGTACCACGCATGGTTGATACATCAGTGAATTTTCTAGGAATGAGATCTTTTAATGTTTTATCTTTAAATGAGAATGTGTTCAGATCTCCTACTAAAAATACATCCTTATCAATAGCATTTAGGACAGAATAATCATCAAATGGAATAATAATATTATCGTCCTTATCTATTAAGCCATAATTGTCCCCTTTTTTTGCCACGTAATATTTAGGATATAAAGGCTGAGGGACCAGTTGCTCATATTTTGCTCGTAAAACAATGTTATTTCCTTTATCTTTTAACCCATAGTAACGTCCTTCCTTGTACACTATTAAATCATCAAAAAATCTGATATCACTAATAGAAATCGCTGATTCGTCCCATATGCCAAGAGACATCGTTTCCATTCCGGAGCCATCTAAAAGCATTATCTCGTTATTTTCTTTTTGCACGGGTAAATATCCACCTATATATAAACCAATGTCTTTGTACTTCGAGGATGGGAATGAAAATAATTTTGAACAGCTAGTATCAATAATTGAGTATCTTGCGTTATCTTTAACGATAGCATAGCCATCTTCAGAAAAATGGCTTACATAATCGAATTTTGCTGGTATAACGACCTCTAAATCTGTATTTAAAATGCCCCTATTATCATTTTCGTCAGAAAAAGCTGAGTACCCGTGTGAAAATCCATATACATGAATCCAATCCTCTGTGTATGCAATTTTCTTGCATTTCCCATCAATGATCGATATTCCCTCACCTTTTTTTACTGCGAGTGCAATGTCATCAACGTTAAACATTGATGTATACAGATATGATTCTGAATTAATTGGTTTTAGCGGATTATCTATCGTATAGTAATCGTATAAATCGCTATCATTCTTTATACAAAATTTTCCATTAACGATAAAAGACGGTTGGTTCTCAAACTCATCTTCGTATATGATTTTCTTGGCTTTTACATCGACAATACTCCATTGATCAGAGTCAACGAACTTGACGGCAAAATACCTGCCGACTTCTCCCTTGGAATTACACGAAATCATCGCGAGACATAGAAGAGTTAGAATAGCAAAAGTTGTAAATCTTTCCTTGTGATTCATAAATATACTTGATTAAAGTTGGATTTTAAGGCTATAGTTGAAGTATGTTGATTACTCAGTCTCAATATTGATCTTGAGACATTGTGCGAGATTTGTAAAAACATCGTAAAATTTTTACTTTTTCTATAAATGTTGTGAGAAGAAACAGATTATATTTCCCCGGTTTCATCTGTACGACTTTCGTGATTACGAATTGTAATTATTTCAAGTTTGTCAAAATCAATTATCCATTTGTTGTCTTTAAGGAATTTTGATCCTATAAAACCGTGTAGTTGAAAACCAAAGTCTTCCTGAAGGCTTCGTACAACTTCATTACACTCTATTACGGAAAATACTGTCTCGGCTTTGGTGTTTTCAAATTCTATGAAAGCTTTAACCTCGATACTTGAGTTTCTACTTCCGGATATACCGAATACTGATTTCGCTGTGTCCAATCGAGTGAAATAGTCAGGTAATCCATCATAGACAAAGGAGAAAATAGAATTTATATTAGCACCTGTGTCCACTATAAAATTGAGATGCGGACTACTTGTTGACACTATTACCGGCATTCCGACACACTTGATGCTGCTTTCAATTGAAATTGACATATTGAAAAATAACTATTTGATGATATTGCCGTAAATATCTCTTTTGACAATGCTAAATGACCTTACCGCGTTGGACAAAGTTAGCCACTTTGAAGACGTGACCAGATGTTCATCTCCTTCTTCTTCTATCACAAGCATGAGCTTTTTGGGATCTGCCGTGAAATTAGCTTTTAATTTTTGAGAACACGGAACCCAGCCGTATCCCGGTACATTCAATGCCAAATGCGTATATTGCTTATTGCTATTACCATTTAATTTTATATAGCCCTTTTCAAGTTCAGGCAATTCGATATAAGACAAGTCGATACTTTTCATTTTACTCCACTTTGGCAATGCCATATTGATATTTTTTGCTATCGGGCCCACCTCTTTAGCACTTGAACAGAATATAAATAGAAAGCGTGAGAGCCGTACTGTTTGCTCATTCACGCTATCAGAGGCCCTGGTATTGCCCATTGGAGTTGAACGAGCAAACCCGCAGAGCCTCACGCAGAATATGTCATACGCCCACATCCAATGCTTATGCATGGAATTGGGGCAAATACACATATCCACTAGGGCATCTACCGTTTGCTACATTCTTGACTCCAATTGAAATTTACCAGATTTCTGATAGCCAAGAAAGAGCGTCAAGTAAACGCTTTTCGTATGTTTTTTGCTGATCCCACCCCTTTGCCCTTGACCGGACTCTGCGATGCGATCTGCGAGTGCAAAGATATATAAATTATTTTGTTTGCGCAATATCGTGTGACAGGGTTTAACCTATAATTCGGAAGTCAATCCACAGTCAATCCACTCTAAATTCAATCGTCTAAGTTTACACGAGCATTTCAGAATGTGCAGGTGAGGGTGAAACCGGGCGCACCATCGACGAGCGACGGTATGAGCGACGAAGTCACTGCCGGACGCTTGTCGAGCACCGACGGATTGTATTTCCCGAGATGGGCCTTGCGCTCGTAGCTGCCGCGAAACAGATTTACGACCTCATTGACGGGATCGACAAGAAACACGACGATGTTTCCCATCACACGTGACCCCCATAGCGTGTAGTCATGCTCCACGATGTGCCGTTTGCACTTGTAGAACAGCTCACCAATGATACTGCCCACCACCGGTGTGATGACAATATCCTGATATGACGGTCGCTCCATGCAGGCTTCGACACCGAACTCCCATCCTACCGTCGAAATCAAAGCGGAATAGAGCATCGACCCCCAGAAGCTGAATCCACACGAGCGCGCAGCCATGAAGTAGGCAGCTCCCGCGTAGGGATGAAGCACATAGTTGAAAATGCAGTTGTCATGGTCAATCTCCGGATCCTTGACAAAGATATTCTTGTACCAGCGGGAATAGAAAGTGGTGTTCTGAAACTCCTCGCGGTTCCATGCCGTCGCGTCCTCCGGCAGACATTGCAGCACGAACAGAGTTCCGAGAAAGGCACCGGAAAGCACCGCAGTGTTGATCCACATCCTGTGCCAGTCGGGGTGCGACCCTCTGTGGCGTGAGTACGGTTCCAAATATATGCTCCAGTGTCGCTGCGGGATGTCGGCTGATGGCAGCGGTATCGTCGGGTCGTCTGCAACCGCTTCGACCGGAGTGACAGGCGGAAAAGCCGTGGGATGATTTGTAAGGGTGTTACCCGTATAGGCAGGACGCAACCCGATTTCCTCAATCGTGATGTCGAGACTCCTGACGGCAAGAGTATCGCTCATCACTTGAGCGGCGGCAGGCTCAACCGTCGCGAGCGCGACGCAGGCCAGCATCATGACCGCAAGGCAGCGTGTGTGTGTTTCTCTCGTTCTCATAATATAAATAGTTTTATATTAATCGATAATGCCCGCATTCATAAAAGGAGGATGAGTCTATGTAATCTCTCCGTGGGAAAAAACTGCGTGAGGATCGATGCGGGACTATGTCTATTATATGCGTGAATATGGATATTTCTACTTATAATAACACTCCGCCAATGTGCTTTACTCTCAATTGTGAGCTAAAAAAACTTAACGTCAGGGAACTCAACAATTACATTTGACAGTGTGTTAATATGTAAAAATTATTTGTCAACCCACCAAAACAACTATTATTATGAGCGAGAAAAAGACCAAATCCGGCACCACCTTGTGGCTTGCCATAGGAGTGGTTGTGCTGATAATCCTGCTTATGCTATGGCTCACCATCGCCGACCTCCTCGGCGACACGGATGTTGCCGCATTTATCCCGCCGACTCTTTGATTTCCATACGTTCCTGATATGGATGCTTTACGTGCGGAAGTGCGTATGCACCCGACGGATACGTCCCGACCGGTTGAAACCGGGTCAGTGTAACCATTCCGTTGGGTGCATACGCGCTTCCGCACGCAATGTGTGCCGCCGGTTCTCTACCGGCGCATATCAGATGTCCTCCTCGATAGAGAAGTCGTCAGGAAGATCCGCGTCATCGAAAAGGGAGTCATCGACCGCCTTGATGTCGGCGGCGGTAGGCTCATCAGCCTCAGCCGGGGCAGCCTCCTTTTTCTTAGGCTGCTCCTTCTTGGAGCTGCCGGGACGGACATCCTTGTTTTTCAGAGCCTCCATGATGAGACCCTCAAGTTCGTCGGCAAGTTCGGGGTTGTCCTGAATGACCCTCTTGGCCGCATCGCGACCCTGTGCGAGTTTCGAGTCCTTGTATGAGAACCATGAGCCGCTTTTCTTGATGATGTCAAGCTCTACACCGAGATCCACAATCTCGCCACTGCGCGAGATACCCTCACCGAACATGATGTCAAATTCCGCACGCTTGAAAGGAGGCGCAACCTTGTTCTTCACCACCTTAACTTTTGTGAGCTTTCCGAGCACATCGTCACCATCCTTGATCGGGGTGCTGGGACGGATGTCGATGCGGACAGATGCATAGAATTTAAGTGCGTTACCACCGGTTGTGGTCTCCGACGGACCGAACATCACACCAATCTTCTCACGGAGCTGATTGATGAAGATACATGTGGTCTTTGTGCGCGAAATTGTGCCGGTGAGCTTACGCATGGCCTGCGACATCAATCGTGCCTGCACACCCACGTTCTTATCGCCCATGTCACCGTCAATCTCGCTCTTGGGAGTAAGGGCGGCCACGGAGTCAATGACGAGTATGTCAATGGCCGATGAGCGGATGAGCTGCTCGGCGATCTCAAGCGCCTGCTCGCCGTTGTCAGGCTGGGAGATGAGGAGATTATTGACATCCACACCGAGTTTCTCGGCATAGAAACGGTCAAAGGCATGCTCCGCATCAATTATAGCGGCGATCCCGCCCGCTTTCTGAGCCTCGGCTATCGCATGGATGGCGAGAGTGGTCTTACCTGATGATTCCGGACCGTAGATCTCGACGATTCGACCCTTGGGGTAACCACCCACTCCAAGAGCATAGTTGAGACCGATTGATCCGGAGGGGATGACCTCGACATTCTCAATATTCTCATCGCCGAGTTTCATGATGGCTCCGCGACCGAAATTTTTCTCTATATTGCCCAATGCTTGTGCAAGCGCATTGAGTTTCGCCTTTGCGGGATCGGTCTCTTTCTCCTTTGAGGCTTTTATTGTTGTTTCTTTCTTTGCCATTCTTTATGTCGTTTTTTTATTATTCTTGTTTTGTCATTGCAAAGTTAAGCCAACGACTGTGCCAAACAGTTGCACACGTCAGCAAAACTATGTTAATCAATCATTGTCACTTAAATTTTTTCAGATTGCTAAGTTAGCCATTTTTCGGGGAGTTGGCAAAAATTTTATAATAAAATAAGTATTTTTTCAATTTTTGACCGAACTTTCCCGAGCATGGTTCGTTATATAAGTACATAGCAAAATTACTTTTTCCATTGCAAGAAATGTGATAATGATTGGTTTATTATCTAAGCGAGAAGACGATGTGATATCATCTTCTCGTTTGGTTTTATATACATTTCAATCAAATCCCCACTCTGTGTCAACGGGCAGCGGCAAGCAGAGTGATGTCGCGTCCCGAAGGAGCCTGATAGATGCGCAGCCCGAAGCGGTGCACGGAGGCAAACACATGGTCCATCACCTCAGACTGGAAAAGCTCGTATGGCTTCCACGAAGTCAATGAAGTGAAGAAATACAGTTCAAGCGGTATGCCGTTGGCCGTCGGCGCAAGCTCGCGCACCATGTAGACCATATCGGTGTTCGTCTTCAGCTCCGAAAGATTGGAGATGTAATGTTCAAGATATTTCCTGTACAGCGTGAGGTTGACATGGCGAGCCTCCACATCGAGATTGCCCCACCACTCCTCCTTGGAAAATTTCTCCACCATCTCCGCCGGACAGAAATCCACACTATCGACATCGATGGTGACAGCGCGGTTTATGCGCCGTCCGCGCGAGTCGCTCATCCCTCGCCAGTTCTGGAAAGACTCACTCACCAGCGAGTAAGGCGGCACGGTCACGATGGTCATGTCAAAATTCTGCACCTTGACAGTTGCCAGTCCCACCTCAAGGACCGTTCCGTTTATATTGCGGGCAGGGACTGTAATCCAGTCTCCGGGACGGAGCATGTCGTTGAGCGTGAGCTGCACTCCTGCCACAACGCCCATTATCGAATCCTTGAACACCAACATCAGCACAGTGGCTGCTGCTCCGAGTCCGGTCATGACCGTCAGCGGATTTTTGTTGGCAAGGATGGAGATGATGACAATCACACCGACCGACACGGAAATCACCTGAAGCATCTGACGTATGCCTTTCAGCGAGGATGCGCGTCCCGACGATGAATGCTCCACAAGCTCATAGACGGCAATCAGCAACCGGTTGACAAGGTGGACAATGACGCAGACAATCAGGATGCGGAACGTCAGCGACGCAAGCCCCTGAAGCGTGACATAATACTTCAAAGCCGGCGGAACCGTGAGCTGAAGAAGTAGCACACATATCAACTCGACAACCACGCGGAGCAGATGTTCATTGAACAGTATGTCGTCCCACTTGGCCGAGGTGAATCTCGTCAGCCTAAGCACCATGCGGATAGCATAGCGCGTCAGCCCATAGTAGAGCAGCCATGCGATAAAAATCGCTCCACCGGCCACTAACAGAGTAGCACAGGTGTGGAGCAGGTCATTGCCCACTCCCCACCTGTGAAAAGTTTCTACGGACCACTTGAGGTAACCGCTTATCAACTCAGTTTCCACTCGGCACCGTCTTTAGTATCCTTTACAGTGAAGCCAATGGCAGCCATACGGTCGCGTATGAGATCGGAGGTGGCCCAATCCTTGGCGGCCTTTGCCTTAGCCCTCATCTCAAGGAGAAGATCGATGGCATCCTCAAATGGTTTCATGGCCTCAGCATTGTCGCCGCTGCCCGCCATTTCTGTCCTGACTCCGAGGATGTCGATAAGGAAAATATTGAATACATCTTTAAGCTCATCAATGTCGGCTTGCGTGGCCTTTGCGTGACCGTCCTTGACCTGATTGACCAGACGGAGCGCGTCGAAAAGGGCGGCAATGACCATCGGAGTGTTGAGATCATCGTCCATAGCCTCGTAACACTTGCGACGGATGTCACTGACATCGATTGTCGATTCGGCCGACGGTGTAAGCTCCTGCAGACGGCGATAGCCTTCGAGCATTCTTCCAAGAGCCTTTTCGGAAGCCTTGAGAGCTTCGTTGGAGAAATCGACCGTCCCACGGTAGTGGGCCTGGAGGATGAAGAAGCGTATGGTCATCGGCGAGTAGGGCTGTTCGAGGAGCGGATGAGTGCCGTTGAAAAATTCATCGAGAGTGATGAAGTTGCCAAGCGACTTGCCCATCTTCTTGCCGTTGATGGTGATCATGTTGTTGTGCATCCAGTAGCGCACGGTATCATGTCCGTTGTGGGCAACAGACTGGGCAATCTCACACTCATGATGCGGGAACATGAGGTCCATTCCGCCTCCGTGGATGTCAAAGGTCTCGCCGAGATATTTCTCGCCCATTGTGGAACATTCGAGATGCCACCCGGGGAAACCCTCGCTCCAAGGCGACGGCCAGTGCATGATATGCTCCGGCGCAGCCTTCTTCCAAAGGGCGAAGTCGGCGGGATGATGTTTCTGGTCCTGTCCGTCGAGTGTGCGTGTATTGGCATACAGTTCATCGATGTTACGTCCTGACAATTTTCCGTAAGGATGTTCGCGGTTGTACTTAGGCACATCGAAATAGACTGAGCCGTCTGAAATATACGCATAGCCGCTCTCAAGAATCTTCTTGATATACTCGATCTGCTCGATGATATGGCCCGACGCATGAGGCTCGATTGACGGCGGAAGCACGTTGAGTGCATCCATCGCCTTGTGATAGCGGGTCAGATAGTACTGCACCACCTCCATCGGCTCAAGTTGTTCGATCCGGGCTTTTTTTGCGATTTTGTCCTCCCCGTCGTCGGCATCATGTTCGAGGTGTCCCACATCCGTGATGTTGCGGACATAGCGCACCTTGTAGCCGAGATGACGCAGATAGCGGAAAAGTATGTCGAAGGTGATGGCCGGACGGGCATGTCCGAGATGACCGTCACCGTAGACAGTCGGACCGCACACGTACATGCCCACCCTACCCTCGTGGATGGGAGTGAACAACTGCTTTGTGCGCGTCAGCGTGTTGTAGATAGTCAGATTATTGTCAATCATACATTTAATTCATAATGCATAATTCATAATGCATAATTTTTTATACATAATACATAATGCATAAATCATAATGCATAATTCACAATTAACTAAAGAGCCATCCGCAGCGTATTATGAATTATGCATTATGAATTATGCATTACTTTTATGCTTTTCCACCCATGATGAAGGGGTTGGGGATTTCGCTGTTGCCGCCGTTGTTGCCACCCATGTTGACAGGACGTTTTGGGCGAATCTCACCAAAAGTAGCCTCGTATTTCTTCACGTTCTCCATAAGCGCGCCGAGAAGATTCTTGGCATTCTCAGGAGTCATGATGATGCGTGACTGCACCTTGGCCTGCGCCATATTTGGAGCCATGGTGATGTAGTCGATGAAGAACTCATTGGCACCGTGTGAAATCACTGCGAGATTCGAGTAGATCCCACGTGCCACCTCAGGGGTGAGTTCAATCTTTATTTCGTTGGGGTTATTGTTATTTGCCATGTTTCTATAGAATTTTATGTTAAGTAATCAGTTTTAGAGGGTGTCACATCTCATTCATCACTCCTTGCCGGAGCAACGGCAGTGTAGATGGTACATGTCCCGAATGTCAGCGATATGAAGCGGCAGTCAGTGAAACCGGCCTCACGCATTATCCGGCACATCTCCTCGCGCTGCGGGACTGCGGCTATCGACTCGGGCAGATAGGAGTAGGCCCTCACGTCATTCGACACCATGCGCCCCACAGCCGGGATGAGATAGCGAGTGTAAAGCCGGTAGAACGGTCTGACGAGCGGCGAGGCAGGAGTTGACAACTCTATTATCATCAATCGTCCGCCGGGACGCATGACGCGCCGCATCTCCCTGTAGCCCTGCGCGAGATTCTCAAAATTCCTTACGCCGTAGGCACACGTTATGCAGTCAAACGAAGCGTCGGGAAAAGGAAGATTGAGACAGTCGGCCGCCATGAGGCGGATACGGTCGCCGAGCCTTCTTGCTGCAATCTTCTGCCGTCCGATTTCAATCATTCCCTCCGAGAGATCCACGCCGGTTATCGCAGCTCCGTCAAGCTCACCGGCCATCAGGATGGCGAGATCACCGGTGCCGGTCGCTATGTCGAGGACATCACCGTGGCTGACGTTGCGGAGCAGCCTGACAGCGCGCCGACGCCACAGACGGTCAATGCCGAATGTCATGGCCCGGTTCATGAAATCGTAGGCCGGGGCGATGGCATCAAACATCTCGCGCACCTGTTCGGACTTATGGCGCGAATCGTCAGTGTAAGGATTGATATTCTCAACCTTCATCATCGGTCTCTCTCAGTGGGGGGGGACTTATCGGTTGAGAGTGTCGAGACAGTTCAGCACATTGTTTGCTATACGGTCGGCGAGATGATCCTCGGGAGCCTTGACAAACTTTTGACCTGTGATGTGCTCGTAGAGTTCGATATAACGCTCGGACACCTCCTCGCAGAAAGCGTCAGTCATTTCAGGCACTTTCTGACCGGCCTTGCCCATGAAATCGTGGGCCATGAGCCACTCGCGCACAAACTCCTTGGAGAGCTGACGCTGGGGTTCACCCTTGGCAAGACGCTCCTCGTAGCCATCGGCATAGAAGTAGCGCGATGAGTCGGGAGTATGGATCTCATCAATGAGGATGACCTTACCTTCACGTAGTCCGAACTCATATTTGGTGTCAACAAGGATCAGTCCCTTCTCGGCTGCCATTTCAGACCCTCTCTTGAACAACGCACGCGTGTAGGCTGCCATGGTATCAAATTGCTCGGCGGTCACAATGCCCTGCGCGATGGCTTCCTCGCGAGAGATGTTTTCATCGTGTCCGGCATCAGCCTTGGTGGTCGGGGTGATTATAGGCTCGGGGAAACGCTGATTTTCAACCATTCCCTCAGGGAGTTTCACGCCACAGAGTTCACGCATTCCGTTTTTGTATTCGCGCCACGCGCTACCGGCAAGATAGCCTCGGATGATCATCTCCAACCGGAGACCCTCGCAGCGGTAACCGACAGTGACCATAGGATCGGGGACTGCAAGTTTCCAGTTGGGGACAATGTCGGCGGTCGCGTCGAGGAATGATGCAGCAATCTGATTGAGTGCCTGCCCCTTGTAAGGAATACCCTTGGGGAGAATGACATCAAATGCTGAGATACGGTCGGTTGCAACCATCACGAGGATGTCGTCATTGATAGTGTAGACATCACGAACTTTTCCGTGATAGACCGCAGTCTGGCCGGGAAAATGGAAATCGGTGTTGACCAATGTTGTAGCCATAGGTTATGATTTTGGTATTGGTGAGGTTATATAATGAGGCAAAATTACAAAAAAATCCCTTACGCGTCAAACAGCTATATGCGATTTATGGCTTTACTGCGTTTTTTGCTCCGTAAAGACAGAATCCCCCGCACGATTCGCATCGTGCGGGGGATTCGGATGGATTATGTTACAGTAAGTTTTTCTTACTTAACCTCGGGAGCGGGTTCAACACCCCACTGCTGCTGAGCGAGACGGCGGTAGTTGTTGTAACGCCACTGTGCGTTGGCCTTGGCTGCCTCAAAGAGCTCTGCTGCCTCGGCGGGATACTGCTTCATCACTGATGCGTAGCGCACCTCACCCTTGAGGAAGTCGATGAACTTATCCCACTGCGGTTCCTTCGAGTCGAGTGAGAACGGGTTCTTGCCTTCTTCTTCGAGAGCGGGGTTGTAACGCCAGAGGTGCCAGTAGCCACACTCAACGGCCTTTTGCTGCTCTTCCTGTGCATGACCCATACCGGTGCGGATACCGTGGTTGATACAGGGAGAGTAAGCGATGATGAGCGACGGACCGTCGTAAGCCTCAGCTTCGCGGATGGCCTTGAGAGTCTGAGCGTTGTCAGCACCCATAGCCACCTGTGCAACGTAAACGTAGCCGTAGGTTGAAGCGATGAGACCGAGGTCTTTCTTGCGGATGCGCTTACCAGCGGCAGCAAACTTAGCGATTGCGCCGAGCGGAGTAGCCTTTGATGACTGACCACCTGTGTTGGAGTAAACCTCAGTGTCGAGCACGAGGACATTGACGTTCTTGTTGGAAGCAAGTACGTGGTCGAGACCGCCGAAACCTATATCGTAAGCGGCACCGTCGCCGGCGATGATCCACTGTGAACGTTTTGCGATATGCTCCTTGTTGGCAAGGATAGCCTTGCAAGTGTCACAACCGCAAGCCTCGCAGAGAGGGATGAGCTTCTCGGCAACTTCCGATGTAACGGCGAAGTCGGTGCGGTTAGCGAGCCACTTGGCAGCGAGTTCCTTGATTTCGGTACCACAAGTGGGGCAGTCGATGGCCTGCTGCATGAGACCGGCAACGCGTGCCTGAAGTTTCTCATGAGCGAGAGTCATACCGAGACCGAATTCAGCGAAGTCCTCGAAAAGTGAGTTGGCCCAAGCCACGCCCTGACCCTTTGCATTGGTGGTGTAGGGAGTAGAGGGAACTGAACCTGAGTAGATTGAAGAACAGCCGGTAGCGTTAGCCACGATTTCGTGGTCGCCATAGAGCTGAGAGATGAGTTTCACGTAGGGAGTCTCACCGCAGCCTGAGCATGCGCCGGAGAATTCAAAGAGCGGAGTGGCGAACTGTGAGTTCTTGACATTGCTCTTGATGTCAACGAGATCCTGCTTGGAAGCAACTTCCTTCACGCAGTAATCCCACTCCTTCTGCACGTCGAGCTGAGTTTCGAGAGGCTTCATCACGAGAGCCTTCTCACCCTTCTTGCCGGGACATACAGCCACGCAGTTACCGCAACCGAGACAGTCGAGGACATCGACGCTCTGAATGAATGTCATGCCTGCGAACTGCTTGCCGATAGCGGGGATACCTGCCTTCTCGGGGAGGTTCTCCATTTCCTTTGCATCGAGGACGAAGGGACGGATGGCAGCGTGAGGGCAGACAAATGCACACTTGTTGCACTGGATACAGTTTTCTTCGAGCCATTCGGGGACGAAAGCTGCAACGCCGCGCTTCTCGTAGGCTGCTGTGCCCTGCTCCCAGGTGCCGTCTTCGCGGCCTGCGAATGCGCTGACCTTGAGGAGGTCGCCATCCTGTGCGTTGATCGGACGGACAACGTTGTTGATGAAAGCGGGATCATTGTTGGCTGCGGGAGCTTCGGGTTCGAGGTTGCTCCATGCCTTGTCAACGGGAAGCTGCTTGTATTCGCCACCACGGTCAACGGCTGCATAGTTCTTGTCAACCACATCCTGACCCTTCTTACCGTAGCTCTTGACAATGAATTTCTTCATCTGCTCAACTGCGAGGTCAACGGGGATCACTTCAGTGATGCGGAAGAACGCGCTCTGGAGGATGGTGTTGGTGCGGTTGCCGAGACCGATTTCCTGAGCGATCTTGGTTGCGTTGATGTAGTAAACGGTGATGTCGTTGTCGGCAAAGTACTTTTTGATCTTGTTGGGGAGGTTCTTTGCAAGCTCCTCGCCTTCCCAGATGGTGTTGAGAAGGAATGTGCCACCCTTGCGGAGACCGCGAGTCACGTCATACATGTGGAGGTATGCCTGAACATGGCAAGCAACGAAGTTAGGAGTGGTCACGAGATAAGTCGAGCGGATGGGCTCGTCGCCGAAACGGAGGTGTGAGCAAGTGAAACCGCCTGACTTCTTGGAGTCGTATGCGAAGTATGCCTGGCAATATTTGTTGGTGTTGTCACCGATGATCTTGACAGAGTTCTTGTTGGCGCCTACTGTACCGTCAGCACCGAGACCATAGAACTTAGCCTCGAAAGTGCCTTCGCCGCCGAGAGCGATTTCTTCCTTCTGGGGAAGTGAAGTGAAGGTGACATCATCGACGATACCGACAGTGAAGTGATCCTTCGGCATAGGGAGCGCGAGGTTCTCGAACACTGCGAGGATCTGAGCGGGAGTGGTATCCTTTGAAGCGAGACCGTAGCGACCGCCGACAATGACGGGGGCATTCTCCTGACCGTAGAAGCAGTCCTTGACATCGAGATAGAGGGGCTCGCCGTTTGCACCGGGTTCCTTTGTGCGGTCAAGCACTGCGATAGCCTTGGCAGTCTTGGGGACAGCAGCAAGGAAGTGCTTGGCTGAGAAGGGACGGTAGAGGTGGACAGCCACGAGACCGACCTTCTCGCCCTTGGCGCGGAGATAGTCGATGGCTTCCTGAGCAGCCTGGGTCACAGAACCCATGGCAATGATGACGCGCTCTGCCTCGGGATCGCCGTAGTAGTTGAAAAGACCGTACTCACGACCGGTGATGCGGGTGATTTCCTTCATGTAGTTCTCGACGATTTCGGGAACGCGGTTGTAGTATTCGTTGCAAGCCTCACGGTGCTGGAAGAACACGTCGCCATTCTCGGCCATACCGCGTGCGACGGGCTTCTCGGGATTGAGGGCACGTGCACGGAACTCTGCGAGAGCTTCCTGATCGATGAGCGGAGCGAGATCGTTCTGATCCATCTCCTCGATTTTCTGAATCTCGTGTGAGGTGCGGAAACCGTCAAAGAAGTTGATGAAAGGCACACGGCTCTTGATGGTCGAAAGGTGTGCGACACCTGCGAGATCCATCACCTCCTGCACTGAACCTTCAGCGAGCATTGCGAAGCCTGTCTGGCGACAGGACATCACGTCCTGGTGGTCACCGAAGATCGAGAGGGCATGTGAAGCGAGCGTACGGGCCGAAACATGGAACACGCTGGGGAGAAGCTCACCGGCGATCTTATACATGTTGGGGATCATGAGCAGGAGACCCTGCGATGCAGTGTAGGTCGTGGTGAGTGCACCGGCCTGGAGTGAACCGTGGACTGCACCTGCGGCTCCACCTTCTGACTGCATTTCCTGTACCAGCACGGTTTCGCCAAAGATGTTTTTGCGACCGGCTGCTGCCCATTCGTCCACATATTCTGCCATAGTCGACGAGGGAGTGATGGGGTAGATGGCGGCAACTTCCGAGAACATGTAGCTCACGTGAGCGGCAGCCTGGTTACCATCACAGGTCAAGAATTTTTTTTCTTTACTCATAGTGGTTTTGGTAATCTATTTAAAGAATTGAATTTGAGTTTTCAATGGTATGCTCTTTGACATTCTTTCGGAATGTTAACCGCAAAGATACGAAAAACTTTATAAATCGTATTTAATGTTAGGCTAAAAATCCTAAAATCTGCACGCATAGCCTCCTTTAAGGGTGGTACAGAAATTCACAAATGACATAAATGACAGATTTTTTCATCATAATCCCCTGATTCGCGTGAACTTCAAGGACTAATGATTATAAATCTGTCATTTATGTCATTTATGAATTTCTGTACCCTGATTTATTGATTCCGCATGGAGGGGAAAGATTCATACCATACATCAATCAGAGTTTCACGACCTTGCCCATAAACAATATGGTGCCGGTGCTCTGCTCCTCAATCAAGAAGATGAACGGTCGGTTGGCTTTCATGGATTTAACCAGAGGCGCAGTCATTGTCAAATCATCCTTAGTCACCACTGCTGCAACGGTGCCGGTTTCAGTAACTTCGATAATGTTGTTCTGGTTTATGTTTAACATATTGAGAGGCGAGTCGGTCATAAGGCTCATATCCGGTCCAAAGACAACATCCTTCAGCTCATGTAGTGTCGTGGCTCCTATCATCGGACAATCTGTTTTAATCTTGAATTTCGGGAGACAAACGTAAAGTAGTTCCGAATCAGTCATTTTCTCCTTGGATTCTGCCCACCATTCGTAGCTGAGATTCTCTATAAAACTGTTATAGACCTCCTCGTAGCTCTCATCATCATTCCCGACTGACGGCAGGATCACATACAGCGAGAATGACCGATTTCCGTATGGCAGACCGACGATTTCAGCCGTTTCAGTTGAAACGTATGGAAACTTGATATCCTGGCTGATCATCATGTCTACCGTACTCTGACTGTCATTAATGTTCGAGAATGTCTGACGTTGTGTTTTTTTCTTGTCAAACGGATGTGTCCATTCTCCCGCAAACGAAAGCGCGTTGCAAAGGATGAATTTTGTGCTTGTCAAATCTTGATCATCGTTGAAGATATTTGCAATCATTCCATTTGTTTTCTCCGCAGCCCATCTGTTTATGGCATTTTTACTCCCGTTGCTGTCTGCAAAATCGAGTGATTTGATGTCGGCACTGTAATAATCTTTTATATTCTTGACAAAATCATCCTTGATGTCAACATTTTTGTCGCTCCACATTCCATTCGAATGCGTGAGGTAAACTTTGCGGTCAGCCCGGAGAAGATCATTGACCAGATTCCTATACAGCACGTTGAGTTCCTCTGTTGTTGCATCCGGGACATGCAGGGCTGTGAGTATGTCTCTATATGTTTTTTCTCCGGCTCCGTTGGCAAGCATAGCAAGGTCAACGCTGAGGCTTATAGGCGATATGACCATGTTTTCCTCATTGCCCGCCCATTCCGAAGTCTGCTTGAAGAAATCAAAGGCAAAACGAACCTGCGAGTCAACGATCCCCTGCTGACTGCGCGATAAGACAATCTCCACCGGAGAATCATTGTAACCGTCATCATCCGACGAACACCCGACAAACAACAGCCCGAGCAAGAGTGTGATAAGTGAAAAATATTTGTTCATGAATTTATCTTTTTAATTAAACGATTTTATTGTCCGTTCTATTTAGCGGATGGGGTCTTAAAATAGAATATATAGTGATTACTGTCAAAGACATGGTCATACATGGACCATGATAGGATATTTGCATCAAGCGTAACATAATTATCAGCATAAGAATCAGACCAACCCCAATTGCACTTGAGATATGACTTGTCATATGCATGAACTTTCATTTCAACCTCCACATCTCCATAAATAGACTTTATAAGTCCAACGGAGGGATTCATTATAAGCTCATCATCAACTTCATCTTCCTCATTAGGGTCGGGATCAGTAGAACGTTGGAGATAAGCATAATAATTCGTGTATTCATAATGATCAGATTTATAATAATCTATCAACCATGCATGACCCTTTTTATCAGAAGTGCTTGCTCTGACAAAAACTGGATAGCCATTTTTTATCATTTCTAACAATGAGTACCATGAATATTTTATTGCAGATGCATTAAACTGGGTTTGTTCATTAAAAAAAGACAGGGCCTCATCCATGCCGGCTGAAGAAGATGACACACCAAATTTCGTGCCTATTTCTTGGGCAATCCATCCCAAAAATATAGCTGTTGGTCTCATATATGCAGAATCCGATCGATGATACGGGGAGAAAGAATCCCATATCGTTGAACTTGAGCCACTGAATGTATATTTCGGGGCAAGCGCAAAAGTCCGTGGGAGAGGACATCCAAATATCTTGACGCATC
>JAMPHF010000002.1:480753-492646 GCA_023663525.1 Bacteroides sp. | reverse complement strand
TAGAGCACCTGACTGTTAATCAGGGGGTCGTTGGTTCAAGCCCATCCTGAAGCGCGAAAAGGTTGTCTTGACAAGGATGAAAGTCGCAAAAAACTTTCATCCTTGTCTCATTTGATGGACGATTGAAAAGACCTACCGCATCCCACTCACCCCATGATGAATATCGAATTAGACGTACACACTCACACGCTGGCAAGCGGACACGCTTACAGCACCATACAGGAAATGGCTCGCGCCGCAGCCGACAAGGGTCTTAAACTCCTCGGAATCACCGAACACACACCCGGCATTCCCGGCACATGCGAGATGATATATTTCAGAAATCTCCACGTTGTCCCGAGAAACATGTATGGCGTTGACCTGATGATGGGTGCTGAAATAAACATCCTTGACAGTGAGGGGAATATCGACATGGACGATGAAATGATGTCGAAAATCGATCTTCGCATCGCCGGCATCCATTCGCTCTGTTACCGCCACGGGACCAAGGAGGAGAACACCGCCGGGGTCATAAGAGTAATCTCCAATCCTCTCATCAACATCATCAGCCATCCCGGTGACGGAACAGCCGAACTCGACATCGAGCCGATTGTCGTTGCGGCAAAGGAACACCACACTCTCCTTGAGATCAATAACAGCTCGCTCATCCCACTGCGCAAGAAGACCATGGCCCTGCCAAACAATCTTGAGATTCTGCGCCTTTGCAAACGCTATGATGTCCCCGTAATCCTCGGCAGCGATGCCCACATCTCATTCGACGTTGCCAACTACCGTTATCTCCCGCCATTGCTTCAAGAAACCGATTTCCCCGAGGAGCTGATCATCAACCGTTCAGTCGGTCACTTCAAGGAATACCTCGGATTGTAGAGAAAACCCGGGTTGCTGAAAAGGGGACATAAGGGCACCGTGGTGGGGAAAATCATCTCTGATTAATTCTTGCGGGCGATGACGAAGTCGAGGAGGGTGATGAGTTCGGAGGTCAGGGGGGAGTCGAAGCGACGGAGGATTTCGACGGCCTCGGTGCGCATCCGCTGCATGGTTGCATAGGCATAGTCAACGCCACCATTGTCATTCGCAAACTTGATCAGCCGATGGATTTCAGAGTCGGTCAGCACCCTCTCCTCGCGCAGCAGCGCAAGCATCTCCTCGCGATCGGGTGCATCGCTTTGAGTGACGGCATAGAGGAGCGGGAGTGTCACCTTCCCCTCACGCAGATCATTGCCGGTGGGTTTGCCGATTGCGTTAGAGTCAAAATAGTCAAAAATATCGTCCTTGATCTGGAAACAAAGCCCGAAAAGTTCGGCATAGTCGCGGATTGCATCCAGACGCCAGTCGTCAACGCCGGTGCAGTATGCACCCATCGACACACATGTCACAAACAGCGATGCGGTCTTGTGGGAAATAACTTTGAAATATGCCTCCTCGTTGAGTTCGTGGTAGCGAGCATTGTAGATCTGATCCATCTCGCCGAGCGAAAGCAGCTTGCCCAGCTCCGCAATCGCACCGATGACCTTGAGGTCACGGGTCTCAACGGCAAGTTTAAGGGCATTGGACACAAAAAAGTCACCGACGAGGACGGCAACATGATTATCCCACACGGCATTGATGGTCTCATGCCCGTGACGGCGGTCGGAATCATCGACCACATCGTCATGGATGAGCGAGGCGTTATGGAGAATCTCCACCGAAGCCGCAGCGGTGACAGCAGAGTCATTGACACTGCCAAACAGTCTGGCTGTCAGCATGACGAGTATCGGTCGGAGCTGTTTGCCCTTATGACTCAAATAATTGCTGATTACCTGATTCATCAACGGGTTTGACGAATCGAGTGTACGGCCGATCAGATTGTCGAGCCGCTCAAGCTCATGCTTGAGAGAATGCCTTATGTCTTCGATGGCGTTCATAACTGAGGTGCAAATTTACGAATTTTCACCGAACTGCAAAAACACATCATTGAAGACACATCAATTTTGTTCGATATATGCGACATTATGCAACCCATCACCGCTACATCCTGCGCCGGTCGTCGAGGTCGGAAGTACCGAACTGATTGCTCGTGGCACGGCGCATGAAAGGATCGTCGAAGAATTCATCCTCCTCCTCGTCTCCGTCGCCTGAGGGATCTTCCTCACCGCGTTTGCGCTTGGGCTTGTTCTTCTTGATTTCCTGCGGCTTCTGCATGTCGATGGGCAGCTCATACAGATCCCAAGTCTGTTCAATGCCCCAATTTTTCTTCAATGTGACCTTCTTGGGATAATAGTACACCTCCTCCGGCTGGATTGAGTCAAGGATGCCGGTGGAATACACGCCGTTGCTGTCCGAGTCGATGAAAAGGCGTGCATAATACGTCCCGGGCGACAGATATTCCACCGTCCCGACCGAACCTTTGAGCGGAGCGGCGGCAACAACCTTGTCGGACCCATCGAGCACTTCCACCACAGCCGGGCGACCGTCAAGACCGCTGACATTGAACGTCAGCGATGAGTAGTCGTCGAGCTTCTTGGCAGTGAACTCCTGGGAAATAGGAGGATTTGTCAAGCCATAGACATCATAGATTGCAGCCGAGTCAATCGTCAGCTTGTAGACACCACCCGGCTCCCATCTGTAGTCAGCCTTGAATCTGAGCGGATTCATCAGACTGAACTTCCTGAACACCAGCGACTCAACGGGATACCACACGGAGTCAACCATCTGCTCAAGATGCACAGCCGTGGAGTCGAAACTTGCCACCGGCGTTTCAAATTCCAGCACGAAGGGGCGATGCAGCTCCTGCGTCGTGCCTGCCGGAGCTTTATATTTTATAGGCTCGGGTGGTGGCGGGATCGTGTCGGCGGCATCGAGCGAATCGAGGTTGACACCCTGCTTCTCCAGCTCCTTGCGTGTCTTCTCGCGCTCCTTGGCCTTCTGCTCGGCCTGTTTTTCCATCTGACGGCGGCGTGTGCGCGCACCCTTATCGACAAGACGAAGCGTGTCGGTCGTCATCGACAGTCGCTCCAGCGTGTCAGTCATCAGATAGCGGGCCTCGACGAGGAGTGTGTCGATGGCCATCAGCGATGTGTCTGTGATCCAGTAGCGGAGAGTGTCGAGCGTAGGATTAGCCTGCAGCACAGTCCACTGCGTGATGTCCTCGCCTGCACGGTCAGTGTTGAGGAGCTTTATGATGGGGAGAGTGTCGGCCTTAGCCGAAAATTCAAAATCAATCAGATGGCGGTCAGAGCGGGTGTGTTCCCGGAGATATTGCGGGGTGTAGCCCTCGTTGAACCATGTCAGCAATATGTCGTCGGGGAGAAAACGTGTGCCCATACGTGTCACGAGCGAATCCTCACCGGCCGCATTGACAAGAGTGTCGGTGAACTCAGCCGGCGTGGACGACGGCGACACGGTGACATCAAAAAATGCCACATCCTCCGAGCGGTCCCAATGGTAGTCGCGGTTGACATCGTTGACGGCGTAGATTCGGTAGGTCCCCTCTTTGAGTCCGCGCAGCGTGAACTGCCCGAGCTGATTGGTCTTGGTGATTCGCTCGAACGGGAGAGTCCGGATGGCAGTGTCAGAGAGGTCGGAATAGACACCGACAATCATCCCTTGGGCAGGCTCAAGGGTACGCGCCTCAAAGAGCATACCCGAAATCCGCAATGTGTCAATAGTCTCGCCCGTAGAGAAATCAAGGGCAAAACCGTCGAGGACGTTGCTCTCATTGAGATCCTTGATTGCATCGGCGAAGTCAATTGTATAGGTCACATCGGGCAGGAGCGTGTCGCGCAGTTCCACTGACACTCGGCGACCATTGGCCGAAACCACCGGCATGGTCCTCTGCGCCGGAGAGACCACGACTTTGTTCATGGCATCATCGAGCGACACATTCTCATCGAAATCGACGATGATCTTGTTGCCGGCTACATTCAACTGACCCGGACGAGGATTTGAGTGCACGAACACGGGCGGAGTCATGTCGCGCGGACCGCCTTCGGGGCGACCCATGCTTGCACATGCAGCCAGAAAAGCGGTGACGACAATTATCAACAGAAGCCTGAGGGCTGAGACTGAACGCATAGGGAATTGCTGTTGTTTTTTCGGGAAATTGCAAAATTAGAAATTTTCCGCAACATTCGCCGCCACCCCTGCGTTAAATATTCATTAACATATCCATAAAGCCATGTCACCGTTAATAGTCAATATCGTAGGCTATGCCGCAGCCATCTGCATGATATGCGGCTATCTGCCTCAGGCCATCTACACCATACGCACCCGCGACACCGACGGGATAGCGATGACCACATTCCTGCTCCTGGGATTCGGCAGCATATTCTTCGTGATCCAGGGTTTCATGCTCGGCAATTGGCCGCTGATCATCACCAACCTCATCACCACCGTCTCGTCAGTGATCGTATTCGCCATAAAAGTCCACAATGACAGACTGAAGAAGAAAAAATAAAATCCCCCGTAAATACAGACAAAGTTAAAGAGCCACATGAGCTTGCTCACCTCCCGGTGATAAGGGCTTGTGACTCTTTTGATGTCCGGGCGATGGAGTTGGGGGACGCCCGGACGGGCGGGTATTCAATATCGTTTGCTTACGCCTTCTTAACTACGCGACGCTCTTTGATACGGGCCTTCTTGCCGGTGAGGTTGCGGAGATAGTAAAGCTTGGCGCGACGCACCTTACCATACTTGTTGATAGTGATTGAGTCAATGAACGGTGACTCGATGGGGAAGATACGCTCTACACCGATGTTGTCGGAAATCTTGCGAACAGTGAAACGACGCTTCTCGCCTTCACCTGAGATGCGGATGACCACACCACGATACTGCTGGATACGTTCCTTGTTACCTTCCTTGATGCGGTAAGCCACTGTGATTGTGTCACCGGGCTGGAAGTCAGGATGCTGCTTGCCTGTGGCAAATGCTTCTTCAGCAACTTTAATTAAATCCATTTTTCTATACGTATATTAAAAATGTTAACAATGCTCGCAATATACGCAGGCTGCATGTCCTGCCAGAGATTACGAAATCGGGTGCAAAGGTAAGCTAAAATCAGGTGACATGCAAGAGTTTGAAAGAAAAATGCGATGAAAAATGCACTATAAAATTACAAATCTGCAGTATCCGCAAGGATTTTTTTGCGGTTTCACGGCTTATTTCTTTGCGGTGACGATAAAAAGTCTTACTTTTGTGAGTATCAACCCGATATTTTCACATTCGCTATGGATAAGCCTTTCAGATATATCCCGACATGCCTACTGACGTTTCTGCTGATGACGACGGCATGTTCAGGCGGCGGGACGGTCGAGATTGCGCCGGACAACCCGGACATCCTCTACATGGGACGCATTCTTTTCACCGATTCCACCGCCCCGACATTCACCTATCCCGGCACAACGGCCATGCTGAATTTCGAAGGTATCTCAATAGCTATGGCGGCGTCGCCCGGAAGCGGTCAGTTCATGGTCGAGATTGACTCGATCGCACCGTTCAAAATCAATTTCACCGACTCCGACTCAGTCATCACCCTCGCTGACACTCTGACTGCGGGAGCACACACGCTGCGCGTGACTTACGCAATCGAAGGCTATGCGAAACACCCTGAATTTCATGGATTCCGCATCGGAGGACCGGGCGCAAAACTCCTCCCCCCACCCCAACGCCCCGACCTGCGCATAGAATTCATCGGCAATTCAATCACCTGCGGCTATGGGACTGAGGCAGAGAACGGTGACACGCGGTTCAGCTACGACACCGAGAATCAGACACTGAGCTACGCCTACCTCACGGCGCGTGAGCTTAACGCCGATTTCAACATCGTCGCACGGTCGGGCATAGGGATGTACCGCAGCTACGGCGGTCCGCGCGAAGGAACTCCCGACGAACGTATGCCGGGAGAGTATGACCGCACGCTCATCTACAATCCGTCCCACTACTGGAATCACCGCTCCTTCCATCCCGACATCATCTGCATCAATCTCGGCACAAACGACACGTCGCTCGGCAATTATGACATCACGCTGTTTGAGGAAGCCTACAAGAGATTCCTCGCCCATCTCCACCTGCTGCAACCGCAAGCCAAAATCGTGCTCCTGACAGGACCGATGCTCCACGGCAAGGCACTCGAAGATGTCAAGACCACCCTCGACCACCTTGCCGGGACTGACGACAACTTCTATCGCTTCGACATGTCGGAACAGACCGGTGACCTCGGCTACGGTGCCGACCGTCACCCCTCGGCAGCCCAGGCAGCGAGAAACGCCTCGGAGCTGACAGCCTATCTGCGCACCCTGATACAAGACACAAAGTAACCAAGACACCCGACACAAAGTAACTGACACCCATGCTTATAAAAACCTACGGGGCAGCCGTGCAGGGAATCGATGCCCTCGTCATCACCATCGAAACCGTGGCCGAGGCGGGAATACAGTTCTCGCTCGTAGGTCTCGCCGACACCGCCGTCAAGGAGAGCTATCAGCGAGTCATCTCGGCCATCACACAGTCAGGCTACAAATGGCCACGGCGGCGCATGGTGGTCAACCTCTCCCCTGCCGATGTACGCAAGGAAGGAGCGGCCTACGATCTTCCGATAGCAATCTGCACGCTCGCAGCATGTGAGCAGATCAAAGCGGCGATTCCGCTGGAATCGTTCATGATCATGGGTGAGCTTTCGCTCGACGGATCCATCCTCCCGATAAAAGGGGCCTTGCCCATGGCCATAAAAGCCCGTGAGATGGGTTTCAAGGGGATGATTGTCCCCATAGCCAACGCCACGGAAGCTGCCGTGGTCAACAATCTTGAGGTCTACGGCATGACATCGCTGCGCGAGGTGATCGACTTCGTCACGGGCAAGAGCAACCCGCAGCCGGTTGTCGTCAACACCCGCGAGGAGTTTGCACGCGCCTCATCGGTGTTTGACTGCGACTTCTCTGAGGTCAAGGGACAAGAGACCGTGAAAAGAGCCTTTGAGGTCGCATGTGCGGGCGGTCACAACATACTCATGGTCGGACCTCCCGGAGCGGGAAAGTCGATGATGGCCAAACGCATACCCACCATACTCCCGCCTCTGACCCTCGCTGAAGCTCTTGAGACCACCAAAATCCATTCGGTAGCCGGAAAACTCCGCAGCGGGTCACGGTTGATGACCTCGCGTCCCTACCGTTCGCCTCACCACACCATCTCGCCTGTGGCACTTGTGGGTGGCGGCGCAAATCCCGCTCCGGGCGAGATTTCGCTTGCCCACAACGGCGTGCTGTTTCTCGACGAATTTCCCGAGTTTTCGCGGCAGGTGCTCGAAGTGATGCGCCAGCCTCTCGAAGACCGCCACATCACCATCTCGCGCGCCAAGTACACCATAGACTATCCCGCCGGATTCATGCTCGTGGCCTCGATGAATCCATGTCCGTGCGGCTACTACAACCATCCGACAAAAAACTGCATCTGCGCTCCCGGAGCCGTCCAGCGTTACCTCAACAAAATCTCAGGTCCACTGCTCGACCGCATCGACCTGCAGGTGGAGATATATCCCGTGACATTCGACGAGCTGGCCTCAGCCCGCGAGGGGGAGCGGAGTGAGGTGATGAAGGCGCGTGTGGTGCGTGCGCGCGAAATCCAGGCATTGCGCTTCGCCGGAGAGAAAGGCATCCACTGCAACGCGCAGATGAACTCCCGCCTCCTTCAGACCTACGCCTCAATCGACCGCGAAGGCCGCGAGACGCTCCGCGAAGCCATGACGCGACTCGATATGAGCGCAAGGGCCTACGATCGCATTCTGAAAGTGGCGCGCACAATCGCCGACATTGAGCAAGCCTCCGATCTCTCAATCCCGACAGCCGACCTGCAGTCAGCCGTCAAAGCCCCAATCCTCACCCACCATCTTCAGGAAGCACTCTCCTACCGCAACCTTGACCGTGGGAACTGGGGACGCACCGTTGACAAAATGCCTTTTTAGTTTCAACTAACGCAATAATCTAATATTCAGGTATATACTCACCAATACAATAAAACGCAGCTTTTCTCTTGAAAAATATTTATATGTTATATAACATATTTTAAAAACATTTTCTACCTTTGCAGTGTTCTTTAAGAGAAAGGAACATTAAATTGATTGTCTTACTAAATTCTTTACGTTATGACAAACATTTTCAAAAAAGCTGCCAAGGCATATCGCACTGCCAACTATTGTATCGCAAGAGCCGAGCTCTATCTGAACGAAGTTAAAAGTGCCAACGAGAAGTAAACCGGCGGATTCTATCCGTCATCTCTGACGCGGCGTTCCTTTTCAAGAAAAGGAGCGTTTTTTATTTTCTAACTCTGACATTTTGCAGCCGAAAAATGTTAGATGTAGTAGGGAGACGGCACACTCCCCCCACCCACTGACACGTTCAAACCTCCAATACAAACCTCACCACATGAAACTATTACTATCAATCCTGTCGGCTTTAGGCGTATTAACGGCCGTCCAGCCCTGTGCGGCAACCGAGACAGAAACGCCCGATGCAGAAAGCGGTGGATTTCACTTCATCCCCATCCCCAAAGGCTACAAACTTGCATGGCATGATGAATTTGACGGCACGGAGCTCAACCCCGATTGGTGGACATACGAGGTCCGCGAGTCGGGATATTACAACAACGAGCTTGAAACCTATGTCGATGACTCTCCTACAGCCCGCAGCCGTCAGCACAGTGCAGCGGTCAAAGGTCCCGTGGCACCCGAAGGAGTGAACGTCACTGAAGTCGCTGACGGAATTTTGAAAATAAGGGCCGTCAAGCATGGCGATTCCATCTATTCGGCACGCATATATGCAATGGTTGACAGCGGATGGAAATACGGCATATTCGAAGCCCGCATCAAGCTGCCGAAAGGTCGCGGTACATGGCCCGCCTTCTGGATGGAGCCCGTCAGAAATGTCTACAAATGGCCCCGCTGCGGTGAGATTGACATCATGGAGGAGGTGGGCTACCGCCCGGACTACACCCAATCGGCCATCCATTGCGGCGAATACAACCACCTAAAGCATAACCAAAAGGCTCTCGAAAGGATGACTCCCGGTGTTGAGGACGAGTTTCACACTTACAGTGCCGAGTGGACACCGGAGGCAATCGTCACCTACGTTGACGGCCAAAAGCTCCTGACATTTGAAAATGACGGCAAGGGGGACGATATGACATGGCCCTTCGACAAACCGTTCTACATGATCCTTAACCTTGCATGGGGCGGGTCATGGGGCGGCATGAAAGGGGTCGATGAGTCCGCCCTTCCGGCTGAAATGGAAGTTGACTACGTCAGGGTGTTCCAGAAAACGTAGGGACAACACGCCTCCCCGGCATGTTGTCCCTACTGATGTTGATCAATGTTTAAGCTCAACTTTGTGGGTCGGGGGCAGGTCGTGGTTACGCTGATTGACCGCATCGACAACCTCATGGGCAAGATGGGCAAACGCGTGGGCCGTGACTCCGTCGGTGAGTGCGATGGGCTTTCCCGAGTCGCCGCAGTCGGCAATGGAGGCCACGAGCGGAATCTGCGCGAGCAGTCTGACACCCAACTTGTCGGCAAGACGCACCCCTCCCTCTTTTCCGAAAATGTAGTAGCGTTCATCCGGGTGTTCAGACGGGGTGAAATATGCCATATTCTCGACAAGACCGAGGATGGGGACATTGACTTTATCGTCCTGAAACATGGCTATGCCCTTGCGGGCGTCGGCCAGTGCCACCTCCTGTGGAGTGGTCACGACGACAACACCCGTGATGGGGAGCGTCTGCACGAGAGTCAGGTGAATGTCGCTCGTGCCCGGGGGCATGTCGATGACGAAGTAGTCAAGCTCACCCCAATCAGCATCGACAATGAGTTGCTTGAGCGCGTTTGAGGCCATTGAGCCGCGCCACAACACAGCCTTGTCCTTATCCACCACGAAACCAATCGAAAGCAGCTTCACGCCATAGCGTTCGATGGGGAGGATGAGCTGCCGACCGTCAACATCATGGATGTAGAGCTGCTCATCCTCGATTCCAAACATCTTTGGCATTGACGGCCCGAAGATGTCCGCGTCAAGGAGGCCCACCTTATAGCCCTCAGCGGCGAGAGCCACCGCGAGATTGGAGGCCACGGTTGATTTTCCGACTCCACCTTTGCCGGAGGAGACACCTATGATATTCTTGACTCCGGGAAGCACGGGGGCATCCTTAGGCGGGACGGGTTGGCGCGAAGCCACATTGACCGTCACCTTGACATCGGGCGAGATGTAGGTGTGGATTGCGGTCTCTGAGGCGCGCACCATTGACTTGATGAACGGGTCGGTGGGTTTGTCAAACACCAGCGAGAAGCTGACGCTGTCGCCGTTGATTCGGATGTCGTCCTCAACCATTCCGGCCTCTACGAGCGTCTTGCCGTTGCCGGGATAGCGGACCGTATTGAGTGCATCGGTGATGAGTGCGGGATAAAGTTGCATATTATTAAGGTGTATGGTTTGCTGTTTGTTTGAACTACGATTGACTCTGAAATTCCGGGCTTGACTGGAGAGTTCCGCGTCCGAATGACCGATACGTGTCAGGCTCGATGTCAACCTCCGGTTCCGACAGCTCCACGCCTCTTGGCGGAAGCTGCCATGCAATGTACTTGCTCGGGATTCCGCGTCCGAGCCATTGCTGCTCATAGTATGTACGGATGGGGGGCACCACGGAGCATAGCTCCGAGCCATATAGGTCAGCGGTGGCATGGAGCGGAGCGATGGCGTTATGGTCGAGCATGGCCATTGTATAGGCATACAGGAAAGGGCTGTCGGTCTTCAGATGGATTTTGCCCTCGGGTGCGAGCACCTCGCGGTATATGTCGAGGAAATGCGTCCCGGTCAGCCGCTTGTTCACCTTCTTCATCTGCGGGTCGGGAAAAGTGATCCATATCTCCGAGACCTCCCCGGGCGCAAAGAAGCGCGGGAGCAGATGGATGGAGGTGCGGAGGAAAGCCACATTGCCCATGCCGAGCTCATCCACCTCCTTCGCACCGGTCCACATGCGTGCGCCCTTTATGTCAATGCCGATGAAGTTGCGGTCGGGATAAATCTTACCCATCCCGACGGCATATTCCCCCTTTCCGCATCCAAGTTCGAGGACTATCGGATTGGAGTTGCCGAACACCTCCTCGCCCCATCGGCCGCGAAGCGGACACTCGCCTTCGCCGTCAAGGACCCGCTGGGGATACTGGTAGACGCAGCCGAGCGTCTCCATCTCCGCAAACTTCTTGAGTTTGTTTTTGCCCATTGAATCACTTGTTTTTTTCCTGCGATTGCCTTGCCTGGAAAGCGAGCGCATAGAGGCGCATCTGCTTCACCATGGCGAGCAGACCGTTGGAGCGGGTCGGCGAGAGATGTTCCGAGAGACCTATGTCGTCGATGAAATGAAGGTCAGACTTGAGGATGTCGTCGGGAGTCTGATTGTCGAGCACCTGTATGAGCAGCGAGATGATACCCTTGACAATGATGGCATCCGAATCGGCCGTGTAGTGGACAGTCCCCTCGGGGGTCAGTTCGGCATTGAGCCACACGCGGCTCTGGCAGCCTTCAATCAGATGGTCGGGCGTCTTGTATTTCTCATCAATCTCCGGGAGATTGTTGCCGAGATCGATGATCATCGCATAGCGGTCCATCCAGTCATCGACTTCCGAAAACTCCTCGACAATGTCGTTTTGTATTTGATCTATGGTCATAAGTCTGATTTCTTTTGGGTCATGAATGTCGCAAAGATACAAAAATATATCGTCATTGCGCAATAGCACCGCCACACTTTCTTCGCCCCTCAGCGAAATTATTTCTCCGTCAAGATTTTACATAATTCATCATGACGAATCATGATAAATAATGGTCAGGGCTGACGCATGAAATTTAACTTTCCTTAAAGACCTTGGCCAGATAGTCAA
>JAMPHF010000002.1:467186-480653 GCA_023663525.1 Bacteroides sp. | reverse complement strand
AATCCAGCCTCGGGTTTTAACTAAATCTTATATAAATTTCATGCTCCAGCCCTGAATAATGGTAAATCATGATTTCCATCACACATGCCAAAGGCATGTGTAAAATCAACAGAATCGACAGCCCTCAATCCGGCCGTCGATTCTGTTGTCAAGAAAAAGTCTCTTTCAATTACTGTTCAATTCCTGCTACTTGCAGCCGTCGCCTTTGAGTTTGTGCTTGAAGTCGTTGAGCTGAGCGAGGAAAGCTGCGAACTCTGCCTTTTCGGGATATTTCTTCAATGCGTGGTGAAGGAGGCGCATTCCGAGCACCAGCTCGCGGGCATGTTTCTCGGTGATACCCTCTTTCTGCTGGGCACACGTAGCGAGTGCAGCGAGGTCATGATGACCACCGAAATTGAAACTCATCACGTCCTGAATCTTACCGTCTACCACCTCGGTGATGTTGAAATGATAGGAGCGTTTTTCTTTGTTACAGTCCATAATAGTTTAGTTTTTTAGTAGTGAATCTTTCTTTTTTTGCTTTTCGCTTATCTAAACGCCGCGGGCTGCCCTATGGTTGACTCGGCATGTCGCGGATTTATCAATTCTTAATACAATCCCCGGTAGTTTTAAATTTCTTTCAGGATTTTGGGGTCAAAACATGGTTAAATTTTGTTAATCAATTGGGGGGGGTAAAATATTACCTACCTTTGCTAAAACCATGAAATCCAACATTTCAAATACATTCAGTGAGTAGTTAAATTCATCCATTTTTTATAATAATATCATAGTAACCTATGCATTTTTTTAAACCAATCATTGCAACTGCATTGATAGCGATGTCGGGCACTATCTATGCCGAGACAACCAAGTCAATTCATCTGATAATCAATTTCGTCAAAGGTGGATCGACCTGCATTAATGTCCAGGACGGAATTGACCCAAACAATCTTCCGACAATGAACATCAGCTCCTCATCCGTCACAGTCACAGTTCCCCAACTTGGGAAAGAGTCGCAGACCTATACCTATGAGGCTACAGGAATCTACAACTTTTATTTTGATAAGCTGGAAACCTCTGCCATCGGACAGGCTGTCGTCGACGACAAAGCCGCTATTACCGCTATGGGTGGGGGCTTGATCCGTGTAAATAGCTCCATTGCTACAGATGTCATAGTCCATGACCTCAGCGGACGGCAGGTAGATGTGGAAAAATCAACCGATGGAAGCGCGACGATTGTTTCGCTTGACGGACTCGGTTCAGGTGTATATATTGTTTCCTATAAAGACGCAACCCTTAAAATCACCAAGAAATGAAAGCACACAGAATACTGACACCCATTGTGGCACTCGCGACCTCACTGACTGCATTCTCGCAGGGAAATCCTCATGACACCTCGTCTGTCTTAGCCGAGGACATTCCCGACATCATCGTATTTGAAGGCACCATGTATGGCGACAACCCATATGCAAAGGCTGTGATTTCCGACATCGACAGCATTAAGATTGACGCTGCCAACAATCGAATTTACATCTCCGACAAATACTCCGGCCTCTCTCCATACGGCAGCAGATATGAAATGCAATGGCATCTCGTGGCGGGTGATACTGAGCCATGGAAATATCGAACCTTTGAAAATGCGTATTTCACCTACCGTCCCTCAGAAAAACTCCCGTCTCCTAACCTTGCGCCTACCTATGTCATGCCCGAAGGCAACGGCAACAGTATCATGGCGCGCTGGACAGAAATTGCCGGATCGGATGGATATGAGCTAAGATACAGAGCTTACAACAGTGATGAGACCACAACCATCTCTATTCCAGCCGGACAGACACAACTACAGATTGACAATCTTGAATACAGCACGCAATATTTTATTGCAGTCAGGGCATTATTTCCGGGGGACAAATGGCATGATCCTGAATATGTGGCAACGTTGCACTCCGATTGGTCCTCTCGCACTGACTTGCGGCCGTTAGATTTTGCGTTCGCTACATCCTCTCGCTACGAAGTCCCGGAAGTCATTTATGCCGGACCTGTGACATCGCACGGCATCAAGCTACACCTCAATTTGAAATGCACAGATGACAAATATCGTAAACACTTCCAGATTGATGGAAACGATAACTTCATCGTGACATCAATCACCGTCACTGCCGATGACGGGTCGGAAGTCCCGGAAGAATTCAGACATCATGTCCTTTCCGCTGAGGAACTTGCACAAGGCAGTATCGTCATCAACGGGTTGAAGCCGAACACAGCCTATACCGTCACGGCCTATAATGACAATGTCCCCGCGAAAGTTGATGCTCCATATAACAGTATAGGTTTTCGCACCGTAGTGTCGCCCGACGAACCTTACGTGATCGAAGACAGCGATCTTAACAGGGCTCTTGCCTATTACCTGGAATCGCCTGCAAGTGTATGGCCGGAAGGTCAGACATTCTATCTCCGTGGCGACATGACCTACAACGTGACTCAAAGCATGGTTCTGTCCAAAGGCTTCACGCTGGAGACCCGTCCCGAGGATGTCGCAGCCGGGAAGATCGCTAAAATCGACATGAATGGTATAAGTTTCATGTTAAGTGCTTCCGGCGCGACCGACATTGCCATTGTTGAAAAAATATCCTTCAAAAACATCGAATTTGATTCCCGCAATGCTATCAACTACGGTGCGGCACAAATCTCCGGAGAGAGTGCGACAGGCAATTATTTCATTAATTGCTATTCCACCGGCGGACCGGTAGAAATAAAAGAATTTGAAATCAGCAATTGCACTTTCCATAACTTCATCCGTGGCTTCGTCCGTCTGCAGGGCAATCAACAAATCGCCATTGACAAGTTCTCGATTGACGGTTGTCTGTTCTATGACTGCGGCTATTATGACAACAACGGCAGAGGCTACGCATGGTTTGCCGGAAACGGAACGGGAGTCTCAAATATGTATAACGACTTCAGTTTCACCAACAACACAATCTATGACTCGCCCCGCACTGCATTCATAAATGACAATGATAAGAATATAGAGTATGCCGACAACAATATAAAGTGGAATATCCGTATTGAAAACAACACGTTCATCAATTTCTCCACCCGCTCATCCGGACGCAACTTCTTCCAGACGCGCTTTGTGCCTGGAGGATCACACTTCACATTCAAACGCAACCTCATCGTCCTCACGGCAACCGACTCTGACAATCGTCCGCTGAACCAAGGTGGTGTGGACATACGCGGGGTGAAGGGTGACGGAACTTTCACCTTTGACATCGCCGACAACTACTCCGTCGGTTGTCGCGAGAATCACAACAATGACGATGGCATCTTCAACAGCGCGGCCTTCTCAGCACAAAGAAATTCATTCGGTAGCCCCGACCTCATCGGAGGTCTCGTGTCGGGCAATCCCGAGGACCTCGTGGTGAAAGCACTGAAGCAAGGTGAAACAGTCGTAAGGGACACAGACCTGTTCACCGCACCACAGCCCGTCAACACCGGCTATGACAGTGAAAAGCCGAGCGGAACTGACCACCAGGCACCCGCCGACATGCTCAACGCCCTCAAATACAAGTTCAACCCCGCAATCATAATCGAAAAGAACGTAGGCGACCCCCGCTGGCGCAAATAACCTCCACCAAATACGGATGACTCAAAAAATAATCCTCCCCTGCCCGACCACAATCGATTGAGCAGGGGAAGATTAGTTTTTTGCCGGCTGGGAGGGGTCGTCAATATTGCTCCTTCTCGTTGGGGAAGTCCTTACTCTTGACATCCTTGATGTAGTTGCCGACAGCGTCCTCGATGATTGTGCCGAGGTCGGCGTAACGGCGCAGGAAACGCGGGGAGAAACCCTTGTTGACACCGAGCATGTCCTGCATCACGAGCACCTGACCGTCGCAACCGTTGCCGGCCCCGATACCAATGGTTGGAATCGAAAGGCTTTCGGATACCTTCGTGGCAAGTTCGGCTGGGATTTTCTCAAGCACGATGGCGAAACATCCGGCCTTTTCAAGCAGTTTGGCGTCAGAAATGAGTTTGGCTGCTTCGGCTTCCTCGCGGGCACGCACATTGTAGGTGCCGAACTTATTGATGCTCTGCGGGGTGAGCCCGAGATGACCTATGACGGGAATCCCGGCTGAAATGATGCGCTCGATTGACTCGACAATCTCTGCCCCACCCTCCATCTTCACGGCTTCGGCATTGCTCTCCTTCATGATGCGGATGGCGGATGCAAGAGCCTGCTTAGAGTTGCCCTGATATGTCCCGAACGGCATATCGCAGACCACAAGCGCACGCTTCACGCCTCGGCTCACACACTGTGCATGGTAGATCATCTGGTCAAGTGTAATCGGAAGGGTCGTGGCATGGCCTGCCATCACATTTGCAGCCGAGTCGCCGACGAGTATTGCATCCATTCCGGCATCGTCGATCAGACGCGCCATCGAATAGTCATAGGCCGTCAGCATGGCAATCTTCTCACCCTTCGCCTTCATTTCCACGAAGCGACGTGTGGTCACTTTGCGCGGATCTTCAACGGTATAAGTTGACATTATCTCAAATTAAAATATTAAGTTTCAATCCAAAATGACACGGAATGAAAGGGACGCTGACATCCCGTCCGCTCCGTGGCTGCGGACATCCTGACCGTCAAAAAAATTTCGGTCGCGCAAAGTTATTAAGTTTATTCCACCCGACAATGACTTTCACCAATCAAATGAGGGGACAGCAACAATATGCTGATGATAATATGTTGATGATAACCCTACTACTTAAAATTATCAAGCAACATCTTAATCATTGGCTGCAGTGCGGGAATATCATATTCAATGGTAGCCCATAACTGTTGCGGACGAATTTTGTAATACCCATGAACCAACACATGACGCATACCTTCTATGACTTCCCACTCCACTTCAGGATGTTCCTCCCGGAAATCCTTTGTCAGCTTGTAGACAGCTTCCCCAATAATCTCTATATGTTTTACAAATCCAAAAAATATAATTGGATCTGAAACTATTACCTGTTGTGAATACCTATCCTTATTTTCTTTGATGACCTCAATTGCATCGAGTATGTGCTGCAGGCGTATCCTGTCATTAATTCTATCTCTCATATATCAAAATCCTGTCATGATTTACTGATGCCTGCGCAAAGGTCTGGACACAACCGTCCTCAACGATGTCAACCCTCCTGCCGAGAATTTCCGAAAGGACATGAATCATCCTTGAGATTGACATAAGGGACACCGGCATTCCGGGGTCATAACTGACAAGAAGGTCTATGTCACTTTGGTCAGTCTCCTCGCCACGTGAACATGATCCAAACAACCAAGCCTTTAGCACCGGCTGAGTTGCAAAGAAACTTCTGATTCTTGGAATGAGTGCGGAAATACTGGGATTCACCATAAAATTCTGTTTTATTTTTCACAAAATTACTGTATTCCTTTCAATTATCAAAAAGTTTTGGTTGCGATTGGTGAATTTGTTATATTTGCAGACAGCAAACCCTTAATGCGAACACCAAAACCCTTAATACGAATATCAGAGATTGCCCGATGTGTGCAATCCAACCAATGAAAATACTTGTAAAGAAATGAAAAGTGATCCTAAAGATTGTCTCTATTGCACCAACAATGAGACGCTTCACAATCTGATGATTGAAATTGCGAAACTCGATGTGTCGCGCGTATTTCTCTTTAAGGAACAGACCTACAAAGGTCGTTGCCTCGTGGCATACGATGGTCATGTCAATGACCTCTTTGAGCTTAGCGACGAGGAGCGCAACGCGTTCATGAAAGATGTAACCCGCGTCACCCGCGCCATGGACAAGGTGTTCCACCCGGAGAAAATCAACTATGGTGCATACAGCGACAAGCTCTCGCACCTCCATTTCCACCTCGCGCCGAAATATGTCGATGGCCCTGACTACGGCGGCACATTCCGCATGAATCCCGGCGAGGTATATCTCACAGACGAGGAGTATGCCGATATGGTAGGAAAAATGCAGGAGGCTTTGCAGGAAATTTAAAATTTCTCTGTATATTTGCAGTCGGAGAGACCGTGGATTTTTTAACTAATCTCCACGGTCTTTTTCGATTTTTTCACGTTTATACCTTTCAAGATGACTTACAGCTTCCTTGACCTCCTGTGTCTACTCGGTTCAGTTGCGATGTTCCTTTATGGAATGAAAGTAATGAGCGAAGGCTTACAGAAAGCTGCCGGCGACCGTCTGCGCAACATTCTTTCGGCCATGACACGCAATCGTTTCACCGGTATGCTCACCGGTATAGTCATAACCGCCCTCATCCAAAGCTCGTCAGCCTCGACAGTCATGGTGGTCAGCTTCGTCAACGCCGGACTCATGACGCTGGCTCAGTCAATGGCCGTCATCTTCGGTGCGAATGTCGGCACCACGTTCACAGCATGGATCATCGCCCTGTTCGGATTCAAGGTCGATACGTCGGCCTTCATCCTCCCGGTGATAGCCTGCGCCGTCCCGCTGCTATTTGCAAGCGCAAGCCGCAAGAAATCAATCGGTGAATTTATGATCGGTTTCGCCCTAATGTTCATGGGTCTTGACCTCATCAGTGATTATGTACCTGACTTGCAGAGCAATCCGGAAATGTTCGCATTCCTCGAACGCTACGCTTCCATGGGATTTGGCTCCGTGCTGCTCTTTGTGTTTGTCGGTATCGTGCTCACGGCCATCATCCAGTCATCGGCGGCCACATTTGCCATCGTGCTCATCATGTGTACCAAAGGCTGGATTTCGTTTGACCTCGCATGTGCGGTGGTGCTCGGAAGCAACATCGGAACTACCGTCACCCCCTTGCTTGCCTCAATGAGCGGTAATGTCGCAGCCAAGCGAACCGCCATGGGCCACCTGCTGTTCAACTCTTTCGGTCTCGTCTGGACTCTCTGCGTGTTCTACCCCTTCGTCCGGCTGAATGTTGACATAACCGAATGGCTCGGCCAGGGCAACCCCAACAGCATCTTCGGTTATGTGAACGAACTTGAGGCCAAGGATCCGCAACTCTACAACAGTATCTTTGACAACAGCCTCCCGGCGGGACATCCGGTGCTCGCAAAAATTGCACAGATGCAGTTCAGCGTGTCGTTCGGACTGTCGATGTTCCACACAATCTTCAACCTCATCAACGTAGCCATCATGATATGGTTCACCGGCTTCTACGTGAAAGTGGTCGAGAAGCTCATACCGGCCAAGCATACCGGCGACGAGGAATTCCAGCTCAAATTTATCTCCGGTGGTCTCATGAGCGCATCCGAACTCAACATCACCCAAGCTGAAAAGGAGATTGTGGTCTATGCCGAGAGAGTGCAGCGCATGATTGCTATGGCGCAGAACATCGTCCACACGAAAGGCGGCGACGATTTCACCAAACAGTTCTCACGCCTTGAGAAATATGAGGAAATCTCCGACCGCATGGAGATAGAGATAGCCAACTATCTCAACCGCTGTTCGGAGGGACGACTCTCAAACGAAGGCAAGCACCGCATCGCCGCCATGCTCCGCATCGTCAGCGAGATCGAGAGCATAGCCGACTGCTGCTATGGCGTGGGCAAAATTCTGATACGCAAGCAGGAAAGCCACGTCAATTTCAACGAAGAAATCTCGGAAAACATCGACTCAATGTTCATTGCCGTTGAGGCCGCGATGACCAACATGCTCCTGCTCCTCCGCAACTTCGAGGGTGCAGACCAGGCTGAGATCATCACATCCTACAATCAGGAGCGCGAGATCAACAACCGCCGCAATCAGCTCCGTGTGGCCAACGTGGAGAACATCAACGAACATCACTATGAATACCAGGCCGGTATCTACTACATGGACATCATCGGTTCACTCGAAAAGGTCGGTGACTACATTATCAATGTGGTCGATGAGGTCAAGGAGCAGTTCCGTCAGAAATCCGCAAGCTAATCCACATCCAATCCGGTCCGCAAGAGCGGTCTCATCGCTCCTGCGGGCCGGATTGACAAAACAACAGACTCAATCTGCAATCTCTCTCACGCCTTTACTCCTCCCCGCCACGGAGCATCGCTCCACCACCCCCCGACAGATTTCCATAGGCAAGCAGCCAAATCAGCTCAATACAGACCACACGCTTACAATTCTTCTTCTCAGTTACATTTCTTCTTCTCATCCCTAAAAAACAGCAGTCCATGTCATCGCTCAAGAACTATCTGGTTCAATATCTCACTATGACTGACGACCTTTTGCCTCAGGAGGAGGCAGAGGCTGCCATACGCGAGGGGGTGTCGTTCAAAGGCACCAACATGCTCATCCTCGTCCTCGCAATCTTCATCGCATCTCTCGGACTCAACACCAACTCCACCGCCGTCATAATCGGAGCCATGCTCATCTCACCCCTCATGGGTCCGATCATCGGAATCGGGCTCGGCGTCGGGGTGCAGGACTTCGACCTGCTCAAACGGTGTCTGCGCAACCTCCTCATGGCCGCAGGCTTCAGTGTGCTGACCTCCACCATCTACTTCCTCATCTCGCCCGTAAGCGAGGGTCACAGCGAACTGCTTGCTCGCACATCGCCCACCATCTACGATGTCCTCATCGGCTTCTTCGGCGGAGGCGCGGGCATAGTGGCCATCGGATCGAAATCGAAAGGCAACGTGATTCCCGGCGTGGCCATAGCCACCGCCCTCATGCCGCCGCTCTGCACCGCCGGCTACGGTCTGGCCACTCTCCAGATGAGCTATTTCCTTGGAGCGACATATCTGTTCATCATCAACTCGATTTTTATCGCCCTCGCCACCTTCATCGGGGTGAAACTGATGCACTACAAAGCCGTCAGCACCGACAATCCGCAGCGCGCACACAAGGTACGCAAAATCGTCTACACTCTCTCCATCCTCACCCTCCTGCCCTCTCTCTATCTCACCTACAACATGCTCCGGCAGTCGCGCTTCTCGGCCAACGCCGACCGTTTCATCGCCCAGCAGTTCAACTTTCCCTCCACTCAGGTGCTGAACCGCACGGCGACGATAAATCATGGCGAAAGGGTGATCACGGTGACGCTGATAGGCAAAATCCTCCCTCCCGACTCCCTCCAGCTTGCCATGAACGCCCAGCTCAAGCACTACGGACTTGAAGGCGCGAAGCTCCACATCATCCAGGGCGACTCCCCCGACCTCTCGGAACTCAAGAACGGTCTCCCGTCGATGAACGACATCTATGAGCTTGCCCGCACATCAATCTCCGCCCAGCAGATGACGATCGACTCGCTCAAGAGCATCATAGCTTTCACCCACATCAACGACACCATAGCCGGACGAATCGCTCCCGAAGTCAAGGTGCTTTTCCCACAGGTGGAAGAACTCGCCGTCTCGCGCGCGATATTCGGCAACATCAACACCGGGCAGCTCGACACGGTCAATGCCGTCCTCGTCAAGTACAACACTCCGCTCCCCACCGCCAAGGAACGCGAATTTATGCGCTACCTCGAAGCACGCCTGCAATACAAATCACTGTCAATCATCAACATCGGTAATCAGATTCCGTTCAAAAACGCTCCTGCACACACCCAACGTCAAAAATGAGTCAGCAAAGTAACCGGGAGACATACACACCCTCCACACTCCCTGAAAACCTGAAAGGCAAAAAAGTAGTGCTCGTCAACCACTCCGACACTCTGGGCGGGGCTGCCATCGTGACATTCCGACTGATGCAGGCACTCCGACAGATCGGCGTGGATGCACGCATGGTCGTGTTCACAAAAACGTCTGAGGAAGACAATGTCTCCGTCATCTACACACGCTTCTTCCGCAGCATGGCCTTCTGTCTCGAACGCGCACGCATCCTTCCAGCCATCGGGTTCAACTACGACAACCTTTTCAAAGTCTCGACAGGCGATTTTGCCCTCAATATCCACCGCCATCCGTGGATAAAGGAGGCCGACATCGTGTGTCTCAACTGGATCAACCAAGGTCTCATGAGCATGTCGGGGCTGCTCAAACTGCATCAGATGGGCAAAAAAATTGTCTGGACCATCCACGACATGTGGACTATGACCGGAATATGCCACCACGCCTACGAGTGTGACCACTATCTCGACGAATGTGGCTGCTGCCAGTTCCTCGCCGGAGGAGGCAGCCCCCACGACCTCTCCCACAAGCTATGGAAAAAGAAAATGGAGGTCTACAACCAAGTGCCCGTCACATTCATCACCGTCAGCAACTGGCTTGAGAAATGTGCGCGCCACTCATCGCTGCTGAAAGACCGCGAAATCGTGACCATCCACAATCCATTTCCCATCGAGCAGTTCTATTTCACCCCGCCGCGCGACCTCTACGCATTCATGCCCCCGCTCAAGACCAACATACTCCTCTTTGGAGCGGCACGCATCGATGATCCCATCAAAGGTCTCGACTACACGATTGATGCGCTCAACTACATCTTCGACAACTATCCCGATATTGCGAGCGTGACAGCCATCTACTTCTTCGGCAGCATGAAAAATCCTCAGTCACTCGACCGCCTGCGTTTCTCCCACCGTCATTTCGGTCTTGTGAGCGATTTCAAAATCCTGCGCTATCTCTACTCAATCTCAAAAGTCGTCATATCGACCTCGCTCTACGAGACGCTCGGAGGCACACTCGTCGAGGGGCAGGCAGGCGGCGCGCTCCCGGTGACTTTCGGCGGCGACGGACGCAACGATGTGGTCGAGCACCTCAAAACCGGCTACATAGCCCGCTACAAGGATCCCATCGACGTGGCCAACGGAATAATGTGGGCACTGAAATCAGGCATATCACGCGAGTCGCTCCACCAATCGGTGGCCGACCGCTTCGCCTCGCCATTGATAGCGAGCCGCTATGCCGATGTCCTGTCAAAAACATTGAACTCATAAAAAGATTGTCGTTATAAAAACTTGACAAGCAAAGAAATGAAAGTACTCATTGTCGGTGCCGGTGGATTTATCGGCGGATTCATAGCCCGCGAAGCCCTGTCAAGAGGCTACGAGACATGGTGTGCCGTGCGCGAGTCAACATCCCGGCGTTATCTGACAGACCCGTCACTCAAATTCATCACTCTTGACTATGATGATTCAGAGAAACTCCGCACCACTCTCGAAGGTCACCGATGGGACTATATAGTCTATAACCTCGGCGCAACGAAATGTGTGAATTTCAGCGACTTCAATCACATTAATTTCAACTACCTGCGAAACTTTTGCGAAGCCCTCATAGCCAACAATCAGGTGCCGGACCGCTTCCTCTACATCTCGTCGCTCTCGGCCATCGGTCCCGGCGACGAGAAGACCTACGCTCCACTCAACGGCAAGATGATTCCGAACCCCAACACCCGCTACGGCGTGTCGAAAATCAAAGCCGAGACCTTCCTCCAGACGCTTCCCGCATCATTCCCCTGGATCATACTCCGCCCCACCGGAGTCTACGGTCCGCATGAGCGCGACTATCTGATGATGATCAAGAGCATTGACTCTCATTTTGACTTCGGTGTCGGATTCCGCCGTCAGATGCTGACGTTCATCTATGTCGAGGACCTTGCGCGCGCCATTTTCGATGCACTTGAGAAAGCCCCCGTCCACAATAAATACATCATCTCCGAACCGCGCGCCTATTCCCAGGCCGAATTTCGCAAAATCGTGGCGAGGGAGCTCGGCCGCAAGCTCGTCATCCCCGTGCGTCTGCCCCTCTGGGCTCTGAAAGCGGCATGTGTCGTCTCCGAGAAGTACGGTGCAGCCAAACTTCAGGCCGTGACGCTCAACACCGACAAATACAAGATCATGGCCCAACGAAACTGGAACTGCGACATCTCCGACGCAGAGCGCGATTTCGGTTTCCGACCGCAGATCGACCTGACCGAAGGCATTCGCCGCACCGTCCGCGCCTACCGCAACGAGAAGTCTGAGAAATAGCGAGTCATATCACACACCTTATCAGTAATATTATATCAATCCCCACATCAACCGCATGGAGTCAAAGACACCTGTTTGGATGACCATCCTCATCATCATCTTCATTCTTCCGGCGTTCTCTTTCCCGATTCTCCTGACCAACACCCCGGCCGGCGACGAGGGCGCGAAGACCTTCGTGTGGATCTATCCATTCTACATGCTTCTGTCGGCATGGCTGGCATGGAATGCCTACCCGCGCCGTCCCTACGTCAGTTGGATTCTGATAGTGCTCATGGCTCTTTCGACCCTCGCGGTCTGGACGCTCGCCCTCCATCCCCTTGACCCCATGGCTTGACCGCTTCTAAACCGTCTAACACAATAATATCAATACATCAAAGTGAAACTACTCATCATCAACGGCCCGAACCTCAACCTGCTCGGCACACGCGAACCCGAAATCTACGGCTCGCGCACCTTCGACTCATACCTGCACGAACTGCGTGAAATGATTGACGGCGACGAGATTGAATATCTCCAGTCAAACCACGAGGGTGACATCATCGACTTCCTCCACAATACTGATGCAGACGGTGTGATCCTCAATGCCGGCGCCTACACCCACACATCGCTTGCCATCGCCGACGCGATCGCAGCAATCACGACCCCGGTCATCGAAGTCCACATCTCAAACACCGCCTCGCGCGAGACCATCCGCCACACCTCGCTCATAGCCCCGGTGTGTCGCGGCACCATAACCGGCTTCGGACTCAACTCCTATTTCCTTGCCGCACAGGCATTCATCATGGGCCATGTCAGATAGTCTCGACGATTACATCCTGGCCCACATATCCCCCGAGCCTGACCACCTGCGGAAACTCTACCGCCGGACTCATCTCAACCACCTCTACCCGCGCATGTGTTCGGGCCATCTCCAGGGGCGGCTACTCTCCATGCTGTCATCAATGATCGCTCCGCGCAGAGTGCTTGAACTGGGTGCCTACACCGGCTATTCGGCCCTCTGTCTCGCCGAAGGTCTCGCTGAGGACGGACAGTTGCACACCATCGAGATTGACGATGAAATGGAGGACGAGCTTCTTGAGCTTTTCGCCACATCGCCCGGAGGTGACCGCATCACGCTCCATATCGGCGACGCGGAGGAGCTGATCGGGCGTATCAACGAGGTGTGGGATCTCGTCTACATCGACGCAAACAAGCGCCGCTATGTCGAATATCTCGACCTCGTTGTCCCACGGCTGCGCGACGGAGGTTTCATCATCGCCGACAATACCCTCTGGGACGGCAAGGTCACGGACACCACCGTCAACCACGACCCTCAGACCCTCGCGCTCGACCGCTTCAACACCTGTGTGGCCTCTCATCCCCTCCTTGAATCCGTCATCCTCCCGCTCCGCGACGGTCTAACCCTCCTGCGCAAAAAGCCCCGACCATAAAACCCCTCCGGACTCTTACGGAGAATCCCTTGACAGCCTGACTTTCATCCATTGAATGTACTTAACATTTTTTTGCAATAAATATTCTACCTTCGTAACTACTCAGGTATCACAAAGGAACGTGATAGCACTGTGGCCGATTGGTCG
>JAMPHF010000002.1:409897-467086 GCA_023663525.1 Bacteroides sp. | reverse complement strand
TCGGCTCATTCTGTACGGCTTGAGATTATGCACCGAAAAAGACCTGAGTAGTTACTCTACCTTCATGCAAAGAATATGTAAATTGCGAATCAAATATATAGTAACCACTCATCTCTTAAAATAAAACATGAAATTTACCACGATGATTAAAAGATCCTTACTTCTAATCCTTGTTGGATTTCTTTCGCTTGCATCTTGCACAGAAGATGTAACACCTACACTTTCCGAAAATGATTTATCGGAAAATACCGGCACACTCTCCCCGGAGATGACCGCTATCGGCAACTATATTAACAAGAAACATCCCTCGCAGTCGCGTGCAGGAGAAATCTCACTGGAACCCTATGTGCTTAACGGTGATACCGTCATGTTCATAGCGAATTATGGCGAGGAAAATGGTTGGGAGGTTTTCTCGAACGAGACATCAGTACCAATGCTCCTCATGAAGTCTGAAAAGGGGCATTTCGACCCTGATGACGGATCTTTAATTCAACCTATTCAGGATATTTTTGAAACCACTGCTCAAGAGATATGGAATATCAAAACCTCTACAGAAGCAGGAAACGACACCATCTGCAATGAATGGAAGCTCTATAATAGAGAAATGATGGTTGATCCGGCCTCTATCAGATATGATTTTGATGAAAATCAAGATTATACGTTCTTGGTCTCATCTGATGTTACAGAAACGACAACAATACTTGAGCCAGCAGGAGGACGCTTGATAACAAAATGGAATCAAAATTATTTTTATAGATTATATACACCATTTTATGAGGATATGTCTGATACGCATTCACCCGTTGGATGTGTTCCTGTCGCGTTCGGACAATTTTTCTATCATTCGCATTACAATTTTGGTCATCCTGTTTATGCTGTAACTGACGCCTGGTATAATAGCACGACCAATACCTATATTTTTTCTGGATTAAGCTCTACTGTATGGGATTCATTCAACTCTAACCCAGACAGATGGTATGACTTATCTAACATGAAATCGACAGCAATATTCTTAGGAAATATTGGAAAATCCATAAATGTTTCTTATGGAAAAAAATATTATAACTAAGATGGAACTATTAAATCGGAAGGAACAGGCGTAAATGTTGAAAAAGAATCTGTTATGTCATATTTTGAAAACCAAACGTCATTGGATATAGAACTGAAGACAATAAATACAGGATATGTCTATAATATATTAAAAAAGGGATATCCTGTATTTACGGCACTTTCGCATGTGGAAGATAGAAGAACAGGTCACGCTATTCTTATCGATTATTATCAAAACGATAGTTACGAATTCTACAATTATTATACGACGACTATCATGCCTGCTGATGCCGAATGGCCTGATATAGGACCAGACACCTCTGTTAAGGAATTGGAGTCCATGTTTGGAGATATTATTGTTGAAAGAGTCTATGATTCAAAAACTATTTATAAAGCAAATTGGGGCTGGTCTGATTCTTCAGTTAATGATATAGAATTAGATGCATTCTGTTTCTCATGGAATGCCGGAAAGTATAACTATAATGCTGTTTCGGCAAAAATATATAACATTAAATAATTAACAATATGAAATTACGTTCAAATTTGATTATGGTTTTTGCCGTTGTTTCGTTTGTCATGATGTGCAGTTGCACATCGGATGAGCCGGCGGTCAAGGATACACCGCGTGCGGAGATAAAACTCTCACGCTCGCAGCAGGAGTATGTTGACAACGAGTCGAGATTCGCTTTCGATTTTCTCAAAGCGGTAAATCAACAGGAAATAAAAGAATCATCTGGAAATATAGCAATTTCTCCCCTAAGCATGGCAAGAGACCTCTCGATGTTGGGTTGCGGTGCAACAGATGAAACCTTGGAATCCATTCTTCACATACTCCACATTGACAATGATGGCTCAATTGATGATCTCAACGAGCTTAACCGTAGTCTACTAAACTCAATACTAAACGCTGACAACCGTGTCACGCTGACTGTGTCTAACTCTTTTTGGTATGATATCGAGTTTCCAGTCAAAGAGTCATACACGAATCTGTTGAGTGAATGCTACAATGCTATCTCCGGACAGGTTAATTTTAGGGAGGCTTCTGCGGTTGATACAATCAATTCTTGGTGTAAAAATTCGACAAATGGACTTATCCATGACATTTTCCATAGATTTATGGATACAAGTTTTATTAAATTTGCTCTTATTGATGCCACATACTTCAATGGGAAATGGGTTGAAAAATTTAAACCGACAAACAAACCAATGCCATTCTATAACTATAGTGGCAAAATTAAGAATGTGCAGACTATGGTTAACTATCATTATTACAACGTGGGTGGGGATGATAAAGTCTCCATAGTTCAAATACCCTATGGAAACGAGGCATTTTCAATGTATTTTATTGTTGCTGACGAGGGATACGATATCAATGACATTATTTCGGATATTGACTTCGATAAGTGGAATGAACTTAAAAAATCACTTATTATATCAAATAAGGAAATTAAGGCATATATCCCAAAGTTCTCTATCGTATACAATCCGGATCTTGAACACGTCTTTCAGACTATGGGACTGAGCTGCAATGACCCGAAACTCTACAATATGTCAGACTGTGATATTCAACTTCTCAATATATATCAAAAAAATAGTATTAAAATTGATGAGGACGGCACTGAGGCTGCGGTTGTTACTATCGAAGGTAATGGAATCACGTCTTTTGGACCGGATTATAAAGAAATCCACATTGACCGTCCGTTCTTGTTCCTGATTGAAGAATACAGCACCGGAGCTATACTCTTTGCAGGAAAAGTCGTGGAATTGTAAGATTATTTAAATCGCAATCAACTGATAATAATATAATTATGAGGGTGTATAAAATTTTTCATAATTTTTCTACACCCTCATGCAAAGATTAGTGGTATTTGGTATCATATATATGTAGCGTACACACATTCATCCACGCTTATTCATCAGATAGTCAACAAAATTTATATCTTCATGAAAATACTCTCAAATTTAGTCATTGCATTTGCCGTGGTGTCGGCAGTTGCGATGTGCAGTTGCTCATCGGAAGAGCCGGCGGTCAAGGATACACCGCGTGCGGAAATAAAGCTCTCACGCTCGCAGCAGGCATACGTTGACAGCGAGTCGAGATTTGCTTTCGATTTCTTCAAGGCTGTGAATCAAAAGGAGATAGCTTCGACCAACTCTAATATTGTAATCTCCCCTCTTAGCATGGCGAGAGATTTATCAATGCTGGCTTGCGGTGCTACGGACGAGACACTTGAATCAATCATGCGTATGCTCCATATCGGTGACGGAGGAAGTGTCGATGAACTCAACGAGCTAAACCGAACTCTCCTCGACGCGCTGCTCAATGCCGACAATCAGGTTGCACTGACCGTGGCAAATTCATTCTGGTATTCAAACGCTTTTACGGTCAAGGAATCATATCTGAACACTATCAGAGCCGACTATAACGCAGAGTCAAAAGAGGTTGATTTCAAGAATGCTTCAACAGAAGAAACTATCAACAATTGGTGTAAGATCGCTACTAAAGGAGTCATACAAAATATATTTAATCAATTGGAGTCATCTGATTATATCAGGTTCATGCTTCTTGACGCAACATATTTCCATGGAGATTGGTCTAAGAAATTCCCAGAAGAAAACACCAAATCTCAGACATTCTATAATAATGGGGTGACGGAGACAAAAGTGGCGACAATGAGCAGAACCGGTAATTGCGCTGTGGGAGGTGATGACAAGACGACCGTACTTCAGCTTAACTATGGAAATGAAGCATACTCAATGTATTTCGTCATGGCGGACGAGGGCAACGACATCAATGACATTATTTCAGACCTCAATCTCGACAAGTGGAATGATCTTAAAAATTCGATGCACGTTAATGAGTATAAAATCTTTATTCCCAAATTCAACATCTCTTACAAACCGGATTTAACAAAAATAATGGAAGACATGGGTATGACCACAGCATCGCCGAAACTACCCAACATGTCAAACCAATATATTGACATACTTGAAATCAAGCAAAAAGCAGCCATAACGGTTGACGAATCCGGTACAGAGGCGGCTGGTGTCTCTACAATAACGGGCATGGAATATTTACCCGGAATTAAGGGAGAAATTCATATCAATCGTCCGTTCATGTTCCTGATTGAAGAATACAGCACAGGGGCAATCCTATTTGCTGGAAAAATCGTGGAGTTGTAAAGACAAATTTCAGAGTAAATCACCCGTATATGCGCAAAAGGAGGAGTTTTCTTGAAAACTCCTCCTTTTGCGCATATACGAACAATCATGAAATTCAGACGGAAAATGATAAAAATCTCTTTTCTTTGAACAATTTTCGTTAAAAACATGTTGTAAAACATATATTGAGATTCTCAAGGTTCTAATAACACACATTTACATTATCGTTTTTTTAAATTGTTTTAGGTATGAAAAAGATTGTTTTATCAGCATTAGCCCTTATGATGGCTACAACAGCGTCAGTGTTTGCAGGCGAGAACATCAATGAATCAGAACTCCCCCGCCGCGCACGCAACCTCATCACAGCATGTTTCGCAGACGATGCCGTGGCAAGCGTCGAGAAAGACTACAACGCACGCGGCACCGAGTATGAGGTGGAACTCACAAGCGGTACAGACCTCGACTTCAACAACGACGGCACTTTGCGCAAGATTTCAGCCGCTCCCGGTCATGCAATCAACTCTGACCTCATCCCCGCAAAAATCCGCGACTATATGAGCTTGGCATTCCCCGATGCCTCAGCAACAAAAATACTCAAATACACAAAGGGTTACGCTATCGAACTCTCCGATGGCGACTGTCTGCTTTTCGACTCTGACGAAAACTTCGTGAAAACCGAACACTAAGACGAAAAGGGTACATAACGACATAAGGGACAGAAGTAACAGAGATTTATTTTAGCCATTTGTCCTCAGTCATTCATCTTCGGCAAACAGACGATAAATGACGCATGACAAAAAGTATATAAAATCCTGTTGCTTCTGTCCCTTATGTCGTTCCGTGCCCTTTCAGCCCGTCACTTATACCTGCGGGCTTCTTCGGCTTTGATGGCGTTGAGGTCTGACTCCTTCACCTTGATGATAGTGCCGTGCTTATGACCCGCCGGGAGAGATATGCGGTCATCAATCGGAGTGAACGTCTTGAAATCGCGGGTGGACACCGCTCCGAAACGATACTGACGGTAGACATCGAAATAGATCAGCCACTCATCACCGACCTTTATGGCACACGCCCCCTCGGAATACGTCGGGGCAAATTTCACGCTTGGATCCGAGTACGGTCCCTCCGCATCAGTGGCCGTGACACAAAAGAGGTCACTGTAGCCCGGCTTTCGGTTATCTTTGACAATCAGCACATACTTTCCATCATCCTCCTTCAACACAAACCCGTCAATCGAATTGAACCCCGGGTCATAGAATGGACGGTAGGGCGTGAAATTCTTGAAATCGGTGGTCGTGGTGTAGAAAAGCCGATGGCAGTTATTCGACCCGAGACGGTCAGCCTCGGTGTAGCGTTCCTCAGGGATAGACGATGACCAGACAATCATGAAATGCTTCTTCACATCGTCATAGAAAATCTCGGGAGCCCAGACATTGTCAGTTTCCACCCCCTCCATCACCGGGATGATCTGCTGCTCGCTCCAGTTGATGAGATCCTTTGACGAGGCATAGCCGAAAGCCTTCTCGCCTGACCACGCCAAAGTCCACACGAGGTGATATGTCCCGTCAGGACCTTGCACAATCGACGGGTCACGCATCATGGACGCAGGCGCATACTTCGCCTTCTCCATGCTCTTGGAGTGAGTGTTGTAATACTCCACTTTCTTGTTGCCAATCTCCGGGCGGAGCCATGAGCCTTGGATACTGTCCCAGCGCAGACCGTCATAGCTGTAGAGATAATGCAGCCCGTCGAGGGCTGGTTCGCGGTGACCCGTGAAAAGATAGACATCACGATCCGTCTCGGAGGCCATGACCGTGACGGACGACAGTCCGAGCGACAGGAGGAGAATTTTGAAAATTGACTTTGTTGACATGCTATTAGATTTTTATGAAAAAAATGAATATTTGTCCGCTAACCGAACATCTTGCGGACATCTGCGGCATCGCGGGTGAGCTGTTCGCGGAGTTTGTCAGTGGACGAGAACTTGCGCTCCTGGCGCAGGAACTTCACAAACTCGACCGTCACCTCCTCGTCATAGAGATAGCCCGTATAGTCCAGGATGTGGGCCTCGATTGAAAGCTCTCCTTGACCATCAGACATGTTGACGGTGGGCCGGAAACCGATGTTGACCATTGCCTTGCGGCGTTCGCCATCGGGGGTCACCACGATAGCGGCGTATGCCCCGGGCTTGGGAACGAGAAGCTCACGATTTGAAATCTTTATGTTGGCGGTGGGGAAACCAAGCGAACGCCCCAGCCTCTGACCGTTGACCACGATCCCCCGCAGGGCGTATGGATAGCCCAACGCCTCGGCCGCTTTCTCGGGGCTACCCGAGAGGAGATGATGGCGGATGTTGGAGGAGCTTACCGGCGCACCCGCACCATGATATTCGGGAGCGGGAATGATCTCGACACCCGTCTCCTCGCCAATTGCCTTATACTCATCAATCGACTTCGGGCGGTCATGACCGAAACGGTTATTGAAACCAAGCACAAGAGCGTCTATGCCATACGACTTATGGAGCATCTCAAGAAAATCCTTCGCGCTCTTGTAGCGCAGGCGGTCATTGAACGTAAGGATGACAATGTCATCAACTCCCGCAGCACCGAGCCGGCGCACGCGGTCCTCAAGCGAAGTCAGCAGTCCGGGAGCCTCAAGCGGACGCACCACTGACAGTGGATGGCGCGAAAATGTGATGACCGACGGCGTGAGACCACGTGTCCCGGCCTCAAGACGGAGATAATCAATCAGAAATTTATGTCCGGCATGCACGCCGTCATACATCCCTACGGCGGCTATTCGCCTGCGTGAAGTGTCGCTTTTGGTTATAAGTCTCATTTTAAAATACGTATTTCTTTTTCACATGTCAAACGTCGTAGGGACATGCCTTTGGCATGTTGGACGGATACGCCTGTGCAATGGCTCTGTATCTGCAAATATGATTTTTATGCAATCAATACGCGATTGCAAACATGCCGAAGGCATATCCCTACAATTTTTTTAACAACCGTGAGTGGCATGGTGTTTATTCGCGGCAAAACTCACTGAGCAAGTCCACAAACTCATCGCCCGGTTTCACGAGCACGGCATTGAAGCCAAACGAGCGGGCGGCATCGACATTCGACTGCGAGTCATCGAAAAAAAGTGTCTCCGAAGGCTCAAATCCACCCATCTTCGCCGCATAGTCAAATATAGCCTTTCCCGGCTTGCAGCATTTCGCCTCGTAGGAGGTAAAAACTCCGTCGAAATAGTCGTCCATCTCCAGCCCCTCCTTGCGGAACTCCTCGGCAATCTTGCTCTCCATCATGATGGGATTAGTGTTTGAAAGGAGGTAGACCTTATAGTCCTTGTGAAGCTCGCGCAGGGATTCGAGCCGGTGGACGGGGATACCGACAAGAAACTCATTGAACGCATCATCAATCTCGCGGTCGGTCACATTCTCACGGTCAATCATCGGGCGCACGCTCTCATGGAAACCCGCCGCATCTATCCGGCCTGATTCGAGGGCGAGAAACGCACCTTTCTGGCCATAGACACCGAGAAAACTGTCGGCATCCTTCATTCCCAACTTCTCGAACGCTCTGACACAGCGGTCACGGTCAAGATCCATGATCACACCTCCGAGATCAAAAAGAAGATTTTTTATCATCAGTCAATAGTTTTTCTTTTATCCGTACAAATTTAATAATTTGTTTGAAGAACTCGCAACACAAAGAGCGATATTATTCACTCCCAACCTTCAACAATAAACGCCTATCAAACTTTATCAAATCTTAACACTTTACTGTTGCGGTATTAAAAAATGTTTCGTATATTGCGGTCATGAAGATCATCGTGCAAATAATAGCAATCTTTTGGGGATTGATGGGAAGCCTTACCTATGCTGAGGATCGCATATTCTCTCTGGAGACAATGCCTGTTGATGTCAGAAGTGACATGTGGGATTTCTCGGATACATACGATTCTGAACTTCCGCTTCTGTTCAGGATGTATGTGATAGATAGTCTCATGATGGAGTATTGGAAAGGAAACAGGCAGTGGTACAAGGTTAAGAATGATATGGTGTACTATATCGGAGAATGGAACAGAAATCATCGGACAATGCTGAACAGGCCAGTGCCCACATCTGCTTTTGGCGCATCCCTGTTTTCAGGTAGAGATTCCACGGATATGACAGGGCATTACTGCGGAACGTTTGAAATTGATCTCGGTGGTACCTATGAATGTTCCAAGCCCATAAAGGGGAGTCTGAAATTGTCGGACGACTATATGCTGGATGCATCTGCAATCAGTGAGACCCGTTCATATTTCATACAGTCTCATGCAGATTCAATTGACAGCCCGATGAGCGACCGCAAGGAGGTCACGCGCACACGCTGGTTTCTTGAAGGAGATCCATTCCCGGTTGCAATACAGATTTCAGAGAAGGAATATTCAGATTCAAGGGTCATTTCCTCCGAGTCACACACATTTGTGCTTCATGAATGGAAAATCCCCGATATTGACAGCCGGATACCTCTGTCCCGGACATCTCGGTCACAACGGGCATTGGATGAATCAACCATAGTATGTCATAATGGCATAGTGTATATTACGGGGGATTTTCCTGAAAATCTGAGGCTGACACTGTCCGTATCCAATATACAAGGAACTATATTTTCCCACGAACCGACAGACATACGGGCAGATGGCATAGAGCGGGAATACCGCTTACCGGATTTACCTCCGGGAAAATATATCCTGACTGTATCCGCAGGAACACCAACCGACCGCAAAGTAATAGTAACGATATAACGCCTTGGAATCATCCCATCCATGAGACACAGGATCAACATACTCTCTTTCCTGCTTCTGCTTGCATTCCCGGTGCTTGCAGAGATTGACACGTCTGCAGTTGGAAAAGATTCTATACAAACAGAGGTTTTGTCACAGGATGTCATGGCTTTGTCAGAGCAGGTTGAATTGCCGGAACAGAACGCGTGGCCGGAATCTCCACAGGCAAGAGGCATACGGCAAGTGATGATGCCGTCTCCGGCTCTTGCCACCGGCGCATGTGAATTTTCTATCCCCATATATACCATAGAGGTTGAAGATTTCAGTATGCCTGTATCTCTTCAGTACAGGTCCAACGGTATAAAGCCGGAAGATGACCCGCAGCCGATAGGATACGGATGGATACTTTCTCCTCCTATGCGTGTCTCGCGCAGGATTATGGGACGACCGGATGAGTATTTCACATTCGTTGGTGACCGTGGGGGAGATTTCGTGAAGGAGTGCTATGAGAATGGCTACGGCTGTCTGACGATGGAAGGCGCAACAAGCAGACTGCTGTATACCGATAGATATGACACCGAGCATGATATTTATACGATATATCTGATAGACAAGACTTTGACTTTGATATACAAAGATGGGAAATTACACGGTGTGGATTGCAATGAGTATGCTGTCGAATGCGATAAGTTCCTGTCATATATAAAGGTCACTGACCCAAAAGGTAATATATATAATTTCGGGACTGAAGGAGAGTGCATCGACTATCTCAATATGCGCACTGAATGGCTGCTTACATCCATTACACTACAATCAGGCAGTACAATTTCAGTGGATTGGCAACTCTCCAACCATGGCCATCATGGATTCAAGACCCTCGGGGCTACAACATTATATTATAATACAGGTACATTGGCGTTTTCGCATGTCAACAATGCCGGTAACACTGCATACAAGAAGGCTCATGACTATTATAACACGAAAAATCTCGCCTGTATAAATTTTCCGGGTGGAAAACTTGAATGTGCTTATGGCGGCTCCGTCAATATGCTGAAATCCGTGACAGTGTCGAACAGCAGCCGGAAAGTCTTCACAGCCACGTTGTCTCATTCAAAAGATCCGAAGCTGTTGTCGGAAGTCGCATTGCAGGAAACTGAAAAATACTCGTTTGATTATGACCCCACAACATTCAGTCGCGGTGATATGGTGGATTGGTGGGGTTTCTACAATGGCAGGGATAACAGTCTAAGACTTTCACCGCAGATCAGAATGACCAATAATGTGTACAACGGATATGTCATCGGTGAAGCGAACAGAGAGATTGACTCCGAGAAAATGAGAGCCTACATGCTCACCAAAGCGACCTATCCGACAGGCGGGTCTGTGGAATGGGAATACGAGACGCACAGATTCCTTGAACAGACTTCTCCGGTATGGGTGGGCGTGCATATTACTAATGAACATTCCTTGTCTGAAGGCGGGGGTCTGCGTGTAAAGAAAATGACATTGAGGGAAAATGATTCAGACAGTAATCCCCGTATAAAGACATACATCTACGGACAGGGTGGTAACGGACTTGCAAGAGTCACGTCCGCACCCATGCTCCATACCTTTCTGACAGAGACACCTTATTTTTGTCTCAAATACTGTAAAGGTTTGATATATCCTGTATTTGATCAATTTCTGTCAATCAATACAGCTTCTGATTATATGACCGGTCATTCCGGTGGCATACCGATATGGTATGACCGCGTGACTGAAATCGACTCGGAGGGCAAGACTGAATACGATTTTGACAAAATATGCCCGACCAATATCGTCGACAGGGATTGGGGATGTGTATATCCCGTACTGATGTATGATATATTTTCAAACGGTCCCGTGCAGACCAGCATCACAAGCTACAAGTCCACTACCGGTGGATATGCCGCAATTGAAAGGACTGTATTCTCATACGGTCTCTCTGAAAATAAAACTGTTCCCTATCTTGACTGCTTCACTCCGGTAAGGAAATGCCTTTTACTTTATCCCACGAGTTATGCCCCCGATTTTGGACCGAATACACAGATGATAATAGGGCTGATGGGTTGGCAATATGAAGCCGGTGAGTATCCTCCGGAGCCATTTGATGACTCACGTCTGATTAACCGCGACGACATTGAATGGTATGAGGGACAGGACTACACTGTTTTCCTCACATCCGAACGATTGACAGGCAAGAAGACCACCCGATATTTCGACAACTATAACAGTACAGTCCGGGAGCGTTACGAATATCTGCCCGGAACTGGACTGCTCTCGCTTAAAGTGGTGTCTAACGGTTTCGACAGCATTCAGACCGAATACACCTACACAGATACCCGCTCCCCTGATATTGCCTCACTGATGAGAGAGCGCAACGTCCTCGGCGTGGTCACAGGAGTAAAGGAGACATTTCGGTCCATGACCACCGGCTTCAGCCATGAGATGGGTATGTTCGGCTCCACGTTCCGCCCGAAGCGGATATGGCTGCGCCGTGGCGACACGGAATGGAACAAAGGCACATACACCTATGACACCAAGGGACATCTGACAAAGTTCACCTCCGTCTCTGGCAACACGACCGAATGGACTCGCGACAGCTACGGTAATCCGCTTTCAATGTCAGTTGCCTCCGGCTCATTGGTCAGCAAAGCTGAGTGGGAGCATCTTGTCGGCGTGAAGTCCATGACTTCTCCTGCGCGCACAAAGGAGTCGTTTGCCTACGATAACGCAGGCCGTCTCGCCGAAATCTCGGTTAACGGAGATGTGAGGACGAAATACACCTATTCCATCGGTCAGACAAGCAGCGTGACCACAAGCAGTTTCATATCCTCCGCCACTTACCGTGATGATATAGCAGTCTATGATGGTCTCGGTCGCAACCATATCTCACTCTCTCAGCAGCCTGACGGGAAATTCGCAGCGTCATTGACCGAATATGACGTGATGGGCCGTCAGTCACGTTCATGGTCTCCTGTATCCATCTCCTCACGCAAGACCAACGCGAAAACTCTGAGAGATGCGGCAGTCGGCTATCACGGAGATGACGGGGCTTACTCTCTGATGACCTATGAGCCTTCACAACGTGGTCTCCCCGTCTCCGTGTCGAAGTGTGGGAGCGCATGGCATGATTCGGGGAAAGTCACGAGAATCGGACATCATACCAACTATCTTCCCGATACATACTCTTGTCCGCAATATTGGGTCACAGAGGGTGGCGTGGAAGCCCAGATCATACATGCACCGGGGACACTGACTGTCGAGGAGACCATCGATGAGGATGGGGACGCCGTTGAGATCTACAAGGACATCAGGGGGCTGACCGTAGGAAGAATCGAGAACAGACAGTTGACATCGTTTGTCTACGACGATGCGGGCAATCTCCGGTATATCCTCCCGCCCGGAGTATCGGGTACACGTGCACACGGTGAATCGATCATGCGGCAGCTTGCCTACTGTTATGAATATGACTCGCGCGGACGGATGGTCACCGGAAAGATCCCCGGGGTGAAGGCTGCACGCTATATGTATGATCCGGCTGACCGGCTCGTTGCGGAGCATAGCGCGCATCATCCCGACGGCGTGTGGAGGCTCTACGGCTATGACAATGCCGACCGTCAGGTGGTTGCAGTAGACTGCACCGCCACCGACGCGCAGGTCACTGCGTTCGCTGCATCGTGCCGGACAGCCTCGCTGTCGGCTTCAGGTGAATATGCGGGCTACACGCTGCCGGGTGCACCTGCCGGGGCCGGGGTGGTGTGGGCGAGGTACTACGACAGTCATGATTTCATCAGTGCCAATTCGCTCAGCTCTAATTTCAAGTGGATGGATCCTCCCTATCCCCCCGCCTACAGAGAACGTGGCGATTCGTTCGGACTGCTCACGGGTGTCTACACCGGGCAGGGATTCGAGGCGTATTACTACGATGTCTATGGAAATCTCATCCAGCACTGCGCCACCGGCTTCAATACCGGACGACACAACATGTATTACGGCTATTTCGGACAGCCTGTCGCGACGGAATCCGTCTATCCCGGGACAAATTGGCCGACAGTCTTCACCCGCCATTCCTATGACGATGCAGGACGGCTCTCTGCGACCACCGTCATGTTAGGTTCCGAACTTCCCGCCAATAAATGGAGAGCGACCGTCAGTCGCACCTACAATGCCATCGGTCAGCTCGCAGGGCTGCGCCTTGGCAACGCCACGCGGAGTTTCACCTACGATGCGAACGGCTGGCTGAAGTCCTCGCTGACAAAGGCAGGGACGGAGCAGCGCAGCGAGACACTTTTCTATGCCGATGGCACCACGCCGTGCTACAACGGAAACATATCAGCCAAAGTCACCTCAGCCGGTCGCTATGACTACGCCTACGACAAGTCCAACCGTCTGACCTCCGCCAAGTTCTCAGGCGGGTCGGGAAATGCCGATTTCTCGGCCTCCTACTCTTACGACAATCGGGGCAACGTCACATCGCTCACGCGCAAGGGCATCATCGACAAGGCGATCGACAGGGAGATGTTCGGACTCCTCGACGATCTCACTTTCAGCTACACCGGCAATCAGATCTCGCTTGTCGATGCATCGAGCGAGGCACTGCCATTCTACGGCATGACCGGTGTCGGACTTGACCAAAACGGCATGAGAATCAGATATGACGCATCGGGGAGGATATGCTCCGATGAGACGCGCGGGATCACCCTAATAGAGTATGACAACGACGGACATCCCGTCCGCACGGTGTTCGACTCCGGCAATGAGCAGATCGACTCATGGGACGGCTTCGGCAACCACCTCTCGACCGAATTTTTTAGTGCAGAAGCCGCAACTCCATACCTGACCCGCAGATATTACGGTGACGGACACATACAGACCACCTCTCCGCTCGACGGCAACAGTTCGCTTGTGACGGGCTTTGACGGAGGCTACTTCGATTCTGAGGGTGTGCATTACTTCATTACTGACTATCAGGGCAACAACATTGCCGTGGTTGATTCCGTCAATGGATTCACAGAGGAGTACGGTTACTATCCCTACGGTGAGCCGTGGCGCGAGAGCGAGGGCAATCCGTTCACTTTCAGTGGCAACGAACGTCTGCGTCTCGATGGCATAAACGAATACGACTTCCACGCCCGCCGCTATGTCGCCTCCCTCCCCGCCTTCTCCTCATGGGATCCACTCAACGGAAACTACCCCTGGCTCTCCCCCTACGCCTACTGCGCCGGAAACCCAATCCGCTTCACTGACCCGACTGGACTCGATTGGGTGCATCGGCGCGTCAATGGCATAGATGAATATTATTATGACCGTGAGATTAAATCTCTGAGTGATATTAATAAAGTTTATGGAGCAAACTCCGATATATCTTATATAAAAAATGGCTCAACACTACGTCTTGGGAATTTTGACTATACTTTCAATAACGATTTGGAAGAAAATAAATATGGCACCGTCATGAAGAATGGATTATTACAGGATAATTCAGAAATTATTTATGGTGACAATTACACAATTTTCGGCACATCTAATAACTCTTGTGATGCAAAGACTCTTCATAAAAATTACTTCGGAACAAGCTATACCGGACCGTATAACCCAAAAACTTATGGCGATGACTGGAGTTACCAATACAAACCAAGGAATCCAAGCGAAATAGCATCCATGAAACATGACCAATTATATGACAAAGCCAAAGCTGAGGGACTTACAGGGGCATTAATTGATTGTAGACTGGATGTGATAAAAGCAGATGCCGGACTTGTATACGATAATTTTAAAAATATATTCGTAACAAATTCTACCGCTGATCGATTGCGATCCCTCGCGACAGGAACATCCTTCGCGATTATCGTAGCCTATAAATTCTTTATTATATCCCAACAATTCAATTAGTGATTTTATGAAAAATTTAGTAATCCTATTCATCGCATGCATTTTAGCATTACTATGTGCGTGCGGATCTAATGGTGAGGTTAATGGAAAGGAATACATAATAGATTGTTCACCAATAGAATTCATTAACACAATCAAGTCAATCAAAGAAAAACATCCTGAATATGATTTGATGCACTCTTTCTGTTCAAATGGTACAATGGAAAATCATGATAAATATGTCCCCAATAAAGATCGACCGACATGGATGTACTTTCATTTCTGTCTACCAATAAATGACACAATCGTTATCATCAAGACTGAAATATATTTGAGTAAAACACCTACAAGTTTTTATCTATTAGGAAGAACATATGATAAAGATTTTAGAGGTTCTGAACAATTCAGAAATCTACCGGACAAGGAACGACAGGAAATCCAAACTGTTTTTGAATCTCTTGTAATTGATGAAATACGGAAGAAGCATGACCTCATAGAACCAGAAAGCAAATTAGGAAAACAGTTGAAGGAATTCGGCGAATGGCTCAATTATAAATTGACCAATCTGAAAATTTTGTGAATGAAATAATTTGTTAAAATGTGTGCTACCTTTCCTAAGCATTCCCTGAAGAAAACGGCTGACCGGCTCGTTGCGGAGCACAGCGCGCATCATCCTCGCCGCAGATTTTTAGACATCAATCGACCCGTCAAGTATAATTTTTCGTATTTTATTGCTACCTTTGCACTTTAAAAATCCTCAGAAGCATATCAATCACATCATAAAGCGTGGAAACTAAATACATCTTCGTGACCGGCGGCGTTGTGTCGTCGCTTGGAAAAGGAATCATTTCCTCATCTTTAGCATGTCTGCTGAAGGCACGCGGTTTCAGGGTCACAATCCAGAAGTTCGACCCCTATATCAACATCGACCCGGGGACATTGAACCCGTATGAACATGGAGAGTGCTACGTGACTGTCGATGGGCATGAGGCCGACCTTGACCTCGGACACTACGAGCGATTCACGAACATACAGACCACCCGCGCCAACAACGTGACGACCGGACGCATCTACAAAAGTGTCATCGAAAAGGAACGTCGTGGTGACTACCTCGGGAAAACCGTGCAGATCATCCCCCACATCACCGATGAAATCAAGCGCAACGTCATGGCTCTCGGAAAGACCGGGAATTTCGACTTTGTCATCACCGAAATCGGCGGCGTGGTCGGCGACATCGAGTCACTCCCCTTCCTCGAAGCTGTCCGCCAGTTGCGCTGGGAGCTTGAGAATGACTGCATCTGCGTCCATCTGACCTACGTCCCCTTTATCGCCGCCGCCAAGGAGCTGAAGACCAAGCCGACACAACACTCCGTGAAGCAGCTTCAGCAGCTCGGCATACAGCCCGACGTGCTCGTCCTGCGCACCGAGCATGAGATCCCGACATCCATGCGCCGCAAGATCGCACAGTTCTGCAACGTCGCTCCCAACGCCGTGATTGAAAGCCGCGACGCGAGGAGCATCTATGATGTCCCCGTGCAGATGCACGAGGAACATCTCGACGAAATCGTCATGCGCAAGCTCGGGATGCAGCCTCAGGGACAGCCCAACATGACTCCCTGGAAAGAATTCCTCACCAAGATGCGCACCGCAGAGAAGAAAGTCCGTATAGGACTCGTCGGGAAATACGTGGAACTGCAGGATGCCTACAAATCCATCTCGGAAGCATTGTTCCAGTGCGCCACATATTCCGACCGCATCCTTGACCTGACCTACATCCATTCCGAGCGTGTCAACCCCGACAACGTCGATGAACTCCTGCGCGACCTCGACGGTGTCATCATCGCCCCCGGATTCGGTCAGCGCGGCATCGAGGGCAAATTCGTGGCACTGAAGTGGTGTCGCGAACACGATGTCCCCACGTTCGGTATATGTCTCGGTATGCAGTGCATGGTCATCGAATTTGCGCGCAACGTCCTCGGACTCGCCGAAGCCAATTCAACCGAGATGCAACCCCACACGCCCGACAACGTCATCGACCTCATGGAAGAACAGAAGTCAATCTCCAACATGGGAGGCACAATGCGCCTCGGAGCCTACGACTGCCGACTCGCCCCTGACTCACGCGCAGCCAAAGCCTACGGAGCGACCGACATCAAGGAACGCCACCGCCACCGCTTCGAGTTCAACAACGACTACCGTTCGCGCTTTGAGGCCGCCGGCATGAAGTGTGTGGGTGAGAATCCCGCGACACATCTTGTGGAGGTTGTCGAGATGCCTGACCACCGGTGGTTCATCGGCACCCAGTATCATCCGGAATATTCCTCAACAGTCCTCTCGCCGTCGCCACTTTTCATGGACTTCATAAAGGCAGCGGTAGCCTACGGTGAGGAAAGAGAACAGAAAACAGTCAAAAATTAAAAACCCGGTTAATCCATATCCCCCGCATAACACCGACTCATGGACAAAAATTCAATCATCGGCCTCCTTCTGATGGGGCTAATAGTTTTCGGTTTCACCTATATTAACCGTCCTTCGGCCGAGGAGCTTGAACGCCAGCGCATAGAGCGCGAGCAGATGGAGGCTCAGGAGGCTGCGAAGGCCGCCGATACGGGAGCCTTGAAATTTGACTCCATCACTTCGGCCGAAATCGCAACAATCAAAAGCACCGTCCGCGAACTCGGCACGACCGACACCGTCACCGGAGTGTCAACTCTGCGCGTCGATAAAGTGGACCTCCATCTCACCGCATCCGGCGAACTTGAAGGCACGGTTGACGCTGACGGACGCGCAGTCCCCGTGGCCGACATCATCAGCAACTCCTCAGCCCTTCCGGTCACAGTCGGCGTCCCTGCCACAAACAATCTCCGCAAGGCACTCGCCACAGTGGCCCGCTACCGTAGATTTGCACGCCACCTCACCGGCGACAGCACCACCGTCAAACTTGAGAACAAACTCCTCAGCCTTGAGATCGCCAACAAGGGCGGCGTAATCTCCCGCGCGACTCTCCGCGACTATGACAGCTATGACTCGACAAAAGTCATGCTCCTCTCGCCGGAGACCGACATGTATAGCTTCACCCTCACCTCCGCCACGCAGCGTTTCGAGACCAAGGAATTCTACTTCACTCCGGTGCAGCTCAGCGACTCATCGGTCATGATGATGCTCGATCTCGGCGACGGTGCCAAGTGGGCCATCAAATACACGCTCCCGGAGGACAGCTATCTCGTCAACATCGACATTGTGCAGGAAGGGATGCAGTCGATAATCCCGACCTCGGTGGCATCGATGGACTTCTCATGGCATCAGATGATGCGGCGCAACGAAGCCGGCCGGGTGTTTGAGGAACGCAACTCTGCACTCTACTACATGTACCCCGACGGCGATGTCGATAACCTCAGCGAGAGCGGCGATGACGACAAAGAAATCAACCAGCGTCTGAAATGGATAAGCTGCAAGAACCAATTCTTCTCAGCCGTGCTCATGGCCCGCACCAATTTCAGCAGCGGAGAGCTGAGCAGCGTCGAGCTGAAGGACAATCCCGACTTCATCAAGAAGATGGCACTCGACATGACTCTCGAATACACCGCTTCGGCCGCCAATCCCGCGTCATTCGTCATGTATCTCGGCCCGAACTCCTATCCCGTCATGAGTTCGCTCGAAAAAGAGATTTTCCCCGATGAAAACATGCATCTCACCAAGCTCATCCCCCTCGGATGGCCGATTTTCAGATGGATCAACACCCTCATCATCATCCCGGTGTTCACGCTGCTTGGCAGTTTCATCTCAAACTATGGCATTATCATCCTGCTTCTGACCATATTCATCAAACTCATCCTGTTCCCCTTCACCTACAAGAGCCTGATGTCGCAGGCACGTATGCGCCTGCTTGCACCTGAGATTCAGGCCATCAACGAGAAATATCCGGGAAATGAGAATGCCATGAAGCGTCAGCAGGAGACCATGGCACTCTATTCACGCGCCGGCGCCAACCCGCTGTCGGGCTGTCTGCCGATGCTCCTCCAGATGCCTATCCTCGTGGCCATGTTCTGGTTCTTCCCATCAGCCATCGAGCTTCGCGGCGAGCCTTTCCTTTGGGCCAAGGACCTCTCCGCGCCTGACGCCATCATCTCATGGACTGCCAACATACCGTTTATTTCAAGCACTTTCGGCAACCATATCAGTCTTTTCTGCCTCCTGATGACCATCACCAATATCATCTACACCCGTGTGACCATGCAGACACAGAACTCTGCCGGAATGCCGGGCATGAAGTGGATGATGTATCTCATGCCGGTGATGTTCCTGTTCATCTTCAACAACTATGCCGCAGGTCTGAGCTACTACTACTTCCTCTCACTCCTCATCACCATCGTCCAGACCTATATCTTCCGCAAGGTCGTATCCGAGGAAAAAATGAGAGCCAAGATGGCTGAGGCCGCCAAGAAACCCAGAAAAAAATCCGGCTTCATGGCACGTCTTGAAGAAGCCCAGCGCAAACAGCAGGCCATGCTCCGCGAGCAGCAGAAACGCCAGGGCAGAAGATAAACTCACGATATAACAAATAGGTACAAGAAGACAATAAGATACAAGAAGACAAGAGAGGCAGGCGCAACAAGAAGATTATTTTTTCAGTAACTGACCGTATAACTGATTAAAAAAATCTTGTTGCGCCTGCCTCCCTTGCCTTCTTGTGCCTGTCTTTTCCCTCCATCGCTCACGCATCACATTTCGAGTATTACAGAACAAAAAATAGGAATTTCAGTAAAATTTCTTAGTTAAAAATTGTATATTAATTTGGGTTTCTCACACCATAGAACTACCTTTGCCGATAATTTCAAAGAAACATGAGGACAGGCCATTATGCCGACATAATCGCTTCTATCCTGAATATTAATCACTTATTTATGAAAAATTATATCATTTCAGCACTGTTGGTTGCCGCAGGCTGTGGCACGGCAATGGCTGAAGGTTATCAAATCAATTCATTATCGGCCAAACAGATAGGCATGGGCCACACGGGAATAGCCTTGAAACTCGGTGCGGAAAGCATGTTCTTCAATCCCGCAGGCATGGCCTATATGGACAAGACTCTCGACCTCTCAGGTTCCGTCACCGGAATCATGCCCACATGCACTGCCACTGTTGACGGAGTTGACTACAAGACTGACAACGGTGTCGCAACTCCTATCGGCATACACGGAGCATTCTCCATATATGACAACTTAAAAGGTGGTATTTCGTTCTACACCCCCTACGGCTCATCCATCAACTGGACTGACAACTGGCCCGGAGCCGTGCTCAACCAGAACGTAAATCTCAAGGTGTTCACCATCCAGCCGACCCTCGCATGGGCCATCACTCCGAAATTCTCAATCGGAGCCGGAGCGATGATCTCATGGGGAACTGTCGATCTGAACAAGGGGCTTGTCACGGCTTCCACCATGGACAAGGCCATCAGTGTCCTCTCCTCCCTGCCGGGGACGGGTGTCCCCGCCGATGCACCTTCATTCGGCAACACCACCCCCGCTTCTGTCAACCTCAACGGCAAAGCCGACATGGTTGTGGGGTTGAACGTCGGAGCGATGTACAACATCACTGACCGTCTGACCGTCGGAGCGTCCTTCCGCTCGCAGATGGCAATGAAAGTGAAGGCCGGAGATGCCTACGTCAAGTATGCCAATCAGCTTGCCCAGGGTGTGCTCGGCGAAAGTCTCGACCTCATCAACGAAGCAAATTTCAAGGCCGAAATGCCCTGTCCGTGGGTTGTCGGACTCGGAGTGTCATACAAACCCGTTGACAAACTCACCCTCGCCTTTGACGCACGTCTAACAGGCTGGCACGCCTACAAGCGTCTCGACATCGAGTTCCTCGCCGAGCAACTGACCCCATACAACCAGAACATAACCAAGAAATACAAAAATTCATGGTGCTACTCGCTTGGCGCGCAATATGCCGTCACCGACCGTTTCGACGCACGTCTCGGACTCATGGTGGACACATCTCCCGTCAACAAGAACTATTACAACCCCGAGACTCCGGGCATGACAAAAATCGAACCGACTGCCGGACTCTCGTTCCGCCCCATCCCCTCTCTGTCAATTGACTTGGCCTTCATGTATGTGGCCGGTCTCGGTGTTGACAACGCATCGTGTGAATACACCGACCTTCTCGGTGCCACCATGCTCGGTAAACTTTCCGCAGCCGGATTGCCTCAAGCCGTCATAGACAGCTTCGGATTCAAAACGACAGGGACTTTCAAAGCCGACTACAAACTCCATGCCTTTATCCCGTCAATTGGTATAAGCTACAGTTTCTAAGGTAACACACATATTTCCAACACACTTCGGCCATAGAAAACCGTCCGCAGACTCAAGGACAGTACTTCTATGGCTTTTTTACTTCGCGACGGTAAAATCGTTATTCATCCTCAATAATGATGCAGAATTTTTGTAGCTAAGGGATTTTTTGAGTAATTTTGCAATTGATAACAGTTTAGGCACTCGCCGTGGCGTTGGCAGCCTGACAACTATTTATAAAATACTAAGGGACACAACCATCATGCTCAGGACATTTCTTTCAGGACTATTCCTCACCGTCATATCTCTTACACAATGTTTCGGACAGGCTGTTTCACCGTTCGGGATACCATTGACCCGCTCTGAGATCTATAATTACATCGAGCCGGATACCATCTATGTGGACGGTCTGATGATTCTCCCTGACATATTTGCCGATACAGTCCCGACTGATTCACTTCAGTTCGGACCGCTCCCGATCGACAGTCTGCTGAACACAATGTATGTCCCGACGACCCCTCTGGAGGACTACTACTTCCGCCCGGTGGTGTTCGATTCATTCCAACTGCTCGACTCATTGCGTCTCCCGCTCAATGAGGGCGACCTCTCGCTCAACGATGCTGTGTTCGGATGGCTCGCAACAGACAATTTCCACAACAACCTCATCCGCCGCGCACGCCAATCGTTTGTGGTCAACCGCCCCGACTTTGTCCGCTACGACGAAGCTCATCTGCCCGAACCACCAAAGAAATTTGAAGCAAAAGTCGACCCCGAGACCGCCAAGATAGTCATCGATGAACTTCCCGTAAAGGAAGCTCCCAAGAAAAAGATGGACGAAGTGAAGTTCGAGCGTCGCCACTGGCTCCGCACCTTCACAAGCTCCATACAGTTCTCGCAGGCCTATGTGTCGCCCAACTGGTATCAGGGTGGTAACAACAACATAAACGTGCTCATCAACCTGTTCTACAACATCAAGCTCAACCCGGCATTCCACAAGAATCTGTTGTTCGAGTCCACCTTCCAGTATAAACTCGGCATGAATGATGCCCCGAACGACTCCATCCGCAACTACTCCATATCGGAAGACCTGTTCCAATGGAACTTGCTTGCCGGTTACAAGGCCTCAAAATACTGGTACTATTCAACCAACATCTCGTTCAAGACCCAGTTTCTGAACAACTACAAAGCCAATACCCGCAACCTTAAAGGCGCGTTCCTCTCACCCGGTGAGCTTAACGTCGGTCTCGGTATGACCTACAACTATGCCAATAAGAAGAAGACTTTCACACTCGATGCATCCATCTCACCACTCTCGTGGAACATGAAGACATGCATAAACCGCCGCATGAACGAAACCTCATTCGACATAAAGGAGGGACGCAAGACAGTCAATCAGTTCGGTTCCAATGCTGAAGCCAAACTCTACTGGGCCATTACCGAAAACATCAACCTCCGCTCGCGCCTGTTCATGTTCACCAACTATGAATATGCCTACGGAGATTGGGAGAACACACTCTCGTTCAACATCAACCGCTTCCTGACGACGCAAATCTACGTCCACATGCGCTACGACACCACCACTCCGACCAACAAGGACAGCGACTGGCGTAAATTCCAGCTAAAGGAAATCCTGTCATTCGGATTCGCCTATAAATTCTCATCTATATAATCTCTCCCCTCCCGGATGCATCAATCCTCTCCTCACCCGGACTTCACATGAAACAAACCTCTGCCCTCTTTCCATTCCTCCTGTCGCTCTGCCTCCTGATTCCATGCAGCCTGAAGGCCAATCCCAAAGGAATCGAGGAAAAGACACTCGACAACACCCCTCAACTGTCAGAAACACTGGACGGATATGAGACCGCCGAGGATGTGATTGACCGGCTGACGACACTCCCGCTGCACAGCATTGAAGGACTGTGGCGTTTCGCTGCCGAGGGGACACTAATGGCCATCGAACGTATGGATGACCGCGAGCTTTCGCCGATCGATGCAGGGACCGTCACATATCGTATGGTCATCGTAAGGGCTGCCGACCTCTCATTGCGTCCCGGGACCATCATGGGCTACATCTCCCCTACCGCCAAGCGAGGGATGTATGACGCACGGATATACACCGGACGCACAGACTCCGGCATCACCCTCCACTCGCCCAAGAAATTCACCCTGTCGCTCGGCGACGACGACAGTCGCATCTCCATCAATCGCTACGGCACATCATACCGATTCAACTGGTGGCGACTCCTCCCCTACATGTACAGCCGCCTGATAACGAGAAGGGACAGGAATCCCGAAAATCTTGACGGCTGCGTCCGCGTGTTTCCGGCTCCGGCTGTCCCGACCGAACCGCGTTACCTCTGACTCGGTGCGCTTTTAACAAAATAATCCCCCGCATATCCATGACATCATTCACACGCAAAATACTCGTCATACTGATTTTTTCAATGCTCACAGGCGTTGGAACAACGTATGCCGACAAGACTCTGAGGGGAAAACTGCGCACTAACAAATCACTTGTGACACGCCAACCCGCCAACAGCCAACAGCCAACAGCCGTCTATGACACAATCACCGCCAACACTCAGGACGGCATAAAACTTTCAGGATACGACAAACCGCTCAATTCGCGCAAAGAGAGCCTGTTTGTCACCAACAAACTGAACCGCAGTCTCTACGGCGTGGAAATCCACCTCACCTACACTGACCTCAACGGACGTATGCTCCACGAAACCACGGAACTGATACGCGCGGAAATCCCCGCCGGGACAACGCGACGCATCGACTTCCGGTCATGGGACGTACAGAACTCATTCTATTATTATAAAAGCCGGAAGCCGAAGACCTCCAACGTTACCCCATTCATGGTGGCATGTGAGGTCACACGCTACATCTCGCTTTCGCCTAAAGAGACCGATGACACCGCAAATGGCGGCGATTAACGGTCATTTATCTGATTCAACAATCCAAAACACATAACTCCAATGAGCGAAATACTGTCGCAACATCATCTCCTCGGACTCGCAATCGGACTATGCACATTTCTAATTATAGGTGTATTCCATCCGATCACAATAAAATGTGAATATCACTTCGGGACACAGTGCTGGTGGTGGTTTCTCCTGCTCGGCCTTGCAGGAATCACAGGAACGCTCCTGATTGATGACGTTTTCTGGTCATCAATCCTCGGAGTATTCTCGTTTTCAGCATTTTGGACAATCGGAGAGATTTTCGAGCAGGAAAAACGGGTGGCGCGAGGATGGTTCCCGGCAAACCTGGCACGGAAAAAAAGACGCGACACCGTCAGTATGCCCGACCGACAGCCGGACTGACAGACCGACGGGGAAGCTGGCCAGTTTCCAACACCTGCAAGCGGTCAATTCAATCTCTCGCCAACCTGACGGGCAATCTCAGCCATACCCTTTACTGACGGATGGTTTGATTTCTTGTCGATATTCTCAAGCATTATGGTCTCCACCTCGTGACGGCCACACAGCGTCACAATCGACTCAGTTATTTCCGGTCGCAGACCATTGTTGACAATGAAATAGACCTGAGTGCCGGGATAATAATCCTTTATGGTCGAAAGCATTATGTCAAGTGCCGGGCGGAACGTATAGAGATCCGGAGCAGAGCCGTCGGCAGTGCGGCCGTTTTCATCAAGGTACTCCCCTACTTCGACTCCCGCCCAGGAGTCATTGGTGCCACCGAAAATCAGAATGATGTCAGGTGAGCCAAGCTCTTTCGCACGTGTAAGAAACGAACGGTCAGAATAGTCCTCGCCCCTGTAACCACGGTTTGAGACCGTCGAGCCGGAGAATGAATTGTTGACCACGAGACGCAGCCCCTTGTCGCGTATGAGCTTCTGCCACCAAGTCTCCTTAACGTCCGTCACATCAGTCCTCTCCGGCTTTGGAGCTTTGAAATACCAGACGAAGTTTGTGTCGGGGGTCACGTGACCTTCAAATGTCGAATAGGAATCCCCGAGAATCGACACACCGGCTTTTGGAGATACCGCACCTGCATAAATTGAAAACAGAGAGATGAACGCGAGGAGTATAATGACTGATTTGCGCATGATGAATTTGGTTTTTATGATTTTGACACACTCTTATAGCCTGCCGGTTGATGTAAACTGACCCAACGAAGACAGGAATCACATAAGAGAAACGTTCCCACAAGAGTCAATATTACAATTTATTTGTATTTTTTCACGCATTTTTCCCCCCACGCAATATGATTTTCAATAGCTTCATTTTGAATTAAATGGAATTTATCGTACTTTTGTGCGTTAATTCCGCAAACCGCCCCGGTCTGCGGAGCTTCATGCAACTATTTTTCACAACTGTAACCGCTTTAAATCAAAAAATCATCTAAACATAAATGGCAACATTAGAAAAAATCCGCAGCAAGTCCGTCCTCTTGCTCATCATCGTGGGAGCCGGTCTGCTGGCTTTCGTTATCGGTGACTTCTTCACTTCGGGACGCACTCTTTTCGGCACCGGCACAACCATTGCAAAAGTCGATGGATCGAAAATCGACATTCAGGAATTCCAACGTCGAGTTCAGGATGCATCTCAGCAGGCTCAGGCTCAGAACCAGCGCATTGACAATGCCGTCCTCCAGCAGCAGGTGCTCAATTCGATGGTAGCCGAGAAACTTTTCGATGAGGAAATAAAAAATCTCGGCATCACTGTCACCGACCAGGAACTCACCGACATGATGGTCGGCAAAAACTCACAGTATGTTGACCGCATGGTGCAGCAGCAGCTCGGTGTTCCCGATGCGAAGACCGCACACGACATGGCCTTCAATCCGACAAAATACGGAATGCAGCAGGCTCAGGCCCAACAGCTCCAGGCCTACTGGATCGACCTTGAGAAATCCGTAGAGAAAATGCTTCTCCAGCAGAAATTCCAGAATCTCTTTGTCGGAACACTTGTGGCCAACGAACTTGACGCAAAGGCTCTCTATGACGACAATGCAGCCACCGCACACATCATCTACGCAAAGAAAGACTTCTCATCGCTCAAGGATGACGAATTTGAGGTGAGCGAAAATGACATCAACGCCCTCTACAACAAGGACAAGAACCGCTACATTCTCAACGAGCCAACACGAATGATCAACTATATCGCCGTCAACATCATCCCCTCCGAGGCCGACATCCTCGCCGGACAGAAGAAAGTTGAGGACGCTATCGTTGCTCTCAACGCCAGTCCGGAGCTTCAGGGTCTCGCCGACATGCCTGAATTCGTGTCAGACCGTCGCAAGATGACTCAGGATGAGGTCAACAAGCAGAGCCGTCTCAGAGCTGCCCTCGACAGCCTTTCGGTTGGAAACGCCGCTCTCGTCAGCAAAATCGGCAATGACTACACCATAGCCAAACTTTTCAGCAAAGATCAGGAAGTGGCAGAAATCAAAATGGATTTCCTTGCCGTCCAAGGCTCAAAGGCTCAGGTTGACTCACTCGTGGCTCAGCTCAACTCCGGAGTCTCGTTTGACAGCATCTCCGCTTCACCCCTCGTGGCCCAGTCGCAGAAGGACATGGCTGTTTCACTCCTCGATGCAAACTTCGCTTCAGTTAAGGACATTATCGCAGGTCGCGCAACAGGTGTATATTTCACCCCCGACACTCTTGCCGAAGGCGGTCGCATCTTCCGTGTGAGCGAACGTGAGGCTCCCGTCACTGTCTATGACCTCGCAACAGTCACCTTCACCACTGAACCGTCAAACGCGACAATCAACGAGCTTGACGCTGCCCTCCGCAAATATGTCGAGGAAAATAAGAACGCCAATGCATTTGCCGACAACGCTCAGGAAGCAGGCTACACTACTTTCCCCGCTTCTGTGAACGCATCTTCACCCATGGTGGGCAATCTTAACGACTCACACGCTGCCGTAGCGTGGGCAATGGATGCAGACAAGGGCGAAGTTTCACCCGTGTTCGGCGACATCCAGACCGGCCGCTTCCTCGCCGTAGCCGTCAATGACATCTATGACGGTGGCTATGTCCCCGTGCGCGACAATCAAGTTCATGCGCTACTCACAGCTCAGGCCCGCAATGACAAGAAAGCTGCCAAACTCCTTGCCGACTACAACGGCAAAGCCAAGGATGTGGCAGGCTATGCACAGGTCATGAACGTCTCGGTTGACACCACAACCGTCAACTTCGGTCAGTACATGATTCCCGGTCTCGGCATGAGCGAAAGCTCAGTACAGGGCAAGGTTGCAAACGCTCAGAAAGGCGCTCTCGTCGGTCCCATGCAAGCCAACAACTCCGTGATCGTTCTTCAGGTCACTGAGATTGACAATGAGGGTCGTCCCTACGATTACGAGGAGAACTCGGTGCGCTTCAATCAGCAGCGCGGTGCAGGTCGCATGATCAACTCACTTGACCGCATCCTCCTTGGCAACAAGAAAGTGACAAACAATATCAATACTTTCTACAAGTAAGTAACGCGATAAAAAAGTCATACGTATAATAGTGCAAAAGCCGACTTCCGCAATTGGAAGCCGGCTTTTTATCGTCACTTAGGTTATGCAGAGAAGATTTTTTCAGACACATGCCGGATATAACCGTGCTTATCTTATCTTCTCCTCACTCCCACTCCACCGACTCGGGAGATGCACCTAATTCAAAATGGAGCTTGGCAATTCCAAGATCAATATAGTTGTAGAATCCCCATGATGTCGAGGCCTTCACGCGATTTCCACCCAACCACTTGAAACTGAAATTCTGCTTGTTGAGGGAGGACGGTGCGAGGAGCGCACAGTCAACCCCACGCTTGACCCAATCGGGGGCTTCCATGACGTTCCGGCATACCTGCTGCGAAGTCTTTACTTTATGAGTTGAGCCGGATGTCTGTCCGTAGCCGACAGCAATGACCGCATACAGTTTCTCCCCTACCCCTATCTCTGCCGGGACATGACCCTTGCTGAACGTCATGCCGACCCAACACGTGTTCAATCCAAGCTGCTGCGCTTTCAGGACGAACAGCTCGCCGTAATAGCCTATTTTTTCCTCATATTGTTTGCCTTTTTGTGCAATCATGCAGACGTAGTTGCTGACGTTTGAAAACTTGCCGTAGCGGGCAAGCAATGACGACCCGAAAGCCTCCGGCTCATCCGTTACCAACTGCATGTTGAGATCGCCTTTTTCGTTACACTCGTCAATCATTTTGACGAGAACAGCCTTAATTTCTTCTGAAATAAGTGCAGACGTGTATGAGCGGACAGAATGACGCTCCTTGATGACGTTATAATCCATTATAGGTGCATTTTTTCGCAAAAGGCGGCTATCAGCCTAAAGTCAATCCGAGATCATCAATGAAACCGCGCAGAGCGGGAATATTCTCGACCATGTGGGAGAGCACTTCGCGCTCATTCCACGTGTGGGGAGATGATTCGCCTTGGTTCAGTTCAACCGCAAGCGTGAAATTATCGTTGTCAAGAGCATTGCGTATGAACGAGAGCAATGCCGGTGTGGCCTGCTCGATGACGCTGAGCTGCATCTCGTTTTCAACCATCATTTTATAGTTATCGCCCTCTATCTGCGATGGAAACGATGCACGCAGCGTATTGGTCAGAATATGCTCCGTCGGTCGCCCTTTGATGAAATCCTGCCATGCCCGGTTGAGTTGATCGCGCGTATAGGCTGAATTTCTCGACTTTGCAGTCGCTGTCGCTGTCGCTGAAGGCGATTGCTCGCCGGGGGCAGTGTTCTTGTTATGATTAATCGAGAATGTGGATGCCGGACGCTTCAACGGGCGTTTACCGGCGGGGGCTTGTGGAGTTCTGTTGTAGGAAGCAGCCGGTGACGACGCTATGGGCGATGGTTGAGATGTCTGAGTCGGGTAGGGCGCAGCAGTCGGTCGGCCGGACGCAGCCATCGGAGGTACATTCTGTGGAGCATTTCCTCCGCCTTGACTCATAGCTGTTTGACTTCCGGAATTGGAAGTCTGACCGGTGGCGATATTAGCCGCTGTCTGACGTGAAGATGCGCCCGCAGGCGAAGTCTGCGGTTGTGAAGTCGCTTGTGGTTGAGCATTTGCCGTCTGTGTCGGAGCGGAGGCCTGGATTTTTTGTAACCGCCCCTCTCCTGCGCCACCGTTATCGGGGGAGGGGCTTAGCAATTGGCATATTTTTGCGAGCGTCAGCTCTATGAGGAATTGCTTGTTGGATGCCACTCGATAGTTCAAATCAGCCTCATTACAAAGGTTCATGGCTCTGTAAATGAAATCCGGCGAACATTTGACAGCCGTTTCGACCATTGCTTTCCGGGCTTCATCGTCAGCTTCGAGGAGTACAATCGTTGACGGGTCGCGCGCCACCATGAGGTCACGCATATAATCCGCCAGACCGTTGATGAAGAAGTGCGAGTCAAAGCCCTTGTCGCGAATCTCCTTGTAGATCAACCACGTGTCGAGCACCTTTCCGTTGAGGAAACAATCGAGAAGTTTATTGTAGTAGTTATAGTCGAGGACATTCAGATTGTCGATAGCACTCTGATAGGTGATATTTCCGCGCGACGAGGCTGCCACCTGATCGAAGATGGATAGAGCATCGCGCATGGCACCGTCGGCCTTACGCGCTATGACATTGAGGGCGGCCGGATCGGCTATCATGCCCTCCTGCGAAGCCACATACGACAGATGGTCAATCATATCGCGCACCGTGATTCGCTTGAAATCGTAAATCTGACAGCGTGAGAGGATGGTAGGGATGATCTTATGCTTCTCAGTGGTCGCGAGGATGAATATCACGTAGGACGGCGGCTCCTCAAGGGTCTTCAGAAACGCATTGAATGCCGCTGCTGAGAGCATGTGGACCTCATCGACGATAAACACACGGTAGCTGCCCTGCGATGGTGGAATCTGCACCTGCTCCACGAGCTGGCGGATGTCATCGACACCGTTGTTGGAAGCAGCGTCCAGCTCAATTATATTCAATGAATTTCCCTCATTGAATGAACGGCAGCTTTCACACTCGTTGCAAGCCTCGCCGTCGGGGGTGGGATTGGCACAATTTATCGTCTTGGCAAATATGCGCGCACACGAAGTCTTGCCGACTCCGCGCGACCCGCAGAACAGATAGCTGTGGGCAAGCCTGTGGGTTGCTATGGCATTCTTTAAAGTTGCCGTCAACGCCTTCTGTCCCACAACACTGTCAAACGTGGAGGGACGGTATTTTCGTGCCGAGACAATATAGTTTTCCATATGCACAAATTTACACACAATTCCCCGGTTTTCCAAACATAACATCTCTGCATGAACGAAAAAATTCTCTAAAAATCACATATCAGATACACTTAAAAAAATTTTACACGTTATATTTATGTGACTCACACTCTAAAAACGCAAAGCACACATTGACTATGAACAATACATTAAGAAGACTGATTTTCGCATTCACCGTCACATTATTGACCGTGTCCTGCCAAAAGAAGCAGGAAATCAACGTGTTTCATGAACTGCACGATGTGCAGAAACTCGTCCTTGCCGAAATGTCGCTCAATAAGGTCGGAACTATCAGCGACGAAGGCGCGAAAGGTTTCGACGCTTTTGTCAACGGACTGAAAGTGGGCGACCGCGTGGCCGCATACTCATTCCATACGTATATCCAGGCATATATCGACCTTGCCGAACTGACTGACGATGATGTGACGGTTGACGAGAAGCGTAAACTGGTCAAAATCAAACTCCCGGCCATACAGACACAATATATCGGACGCGACCTCGGTGTCACCGAGGAGCATTACAGAGTCACAGGTATGCGCTCGGCAATCACCGCACGCGAGCGCGCTCAACTGAAAGATGCCATGAGCAAGGCACTCAAAGAGGATTTGAAGAACAATGACGCATACCGCTCGCTGCTCGTCAGCGATGCGCAGGCAAAAGCCCGTGGATTCTTCACAATCCTTCTTAAAGACAAAGGCTACGAGAGCGAGATAACATTCAAAAACTGAAAAAAACCGGATTCACTATGGTTAAGAAATATATCGGACAGCAACTGACAATACTCCTCCTTCTTATAATAGTCCTCGCAGGGGCAGGCGTGCTTATATGGCGCAGCGGCGTCGGCTCGACCAACACGTCAATCTCCGAGACAAAACTTTCGGAAATCAAGGAGATGATGAAGCTATGCACCATGGAGATCCGCGACGATGTGGCCATAAAGGATTCAATAAACGGTAAATGGATCTTCGCAAAGAACACCGTCAACGGCTACATCCGTTTTGATCTCGAGGAACTTGACTATCAGCTACGCAACGATTCAGTGTTCATTATACTTCCTCCAGAGGAAATCGAAATTTACGAGTCGGACAACGATAAGGCCTACGAGGTGATTGACACATGGAATTCATCGCCATTCGATCTGCGCAAAATCACGGCAGCGGAGGAGACAGCCATCAAGCAACGCATGGCCGAGCAATATAAGTCGTCATTCTACGATAAAGGCTATGTCAGACGTGCGCGCACATCCGCCGTCGCCACCCTCTCGCGTCTCCTGTCAATGATGGATGACAACATCACCATCATCGACCCGCATCCCGATGGCTACGGTCAGACATCAAAATAGTGTTGCATCATTATACCAATAGTAATTAGCAATTAAAAGACTTATGTTTCTTTTGGAGCTTTTGTCCTTTTGTATCTTATACTTTTGTCCTTATGTATCTTACCTTTAGTTCTTAGGTATCTAATTCCCTATGGCCGCAGGGTGAATCCGGCCACGAAGAAAGCCTTCTGCGTGCAGGGATTAGTATTGATGGTTGCAAAGATAGGTATGCTAAACGAGTCGGTCACCTTAATGTCATACGTGGCCGAGAGCGACGCGTTGACCACCGCAAAACCGTTGACGTCGGCATAGAAACTTGTCGCATACGGCACCGCCCCGAGCGTGGCACACCACGATAGACCGCCGAGACTGAACGGTGCCGACACCTCGACATACGATGAATAGGCACGCTTGCCGCTGCGAGTCACCCCGTCGTTGCCCGCAAAATTGGTGTACCATCCTATCGACACCGGGCCGAAATCATAACCTACATTGGCCTCAAACACATGCGAGGTGCGATGGGCAGCATATACGAAATATTTCGAGTTGGGAGTGTCAAACCAATAATCGGTGACCCCAAAGCTCAACCCTCCAATGCTATAGCCCAGCGTGAGGTCAAACTCCCTGGTATCGTCCGAGTCAGAAATCCCCGTGCTCCCCCAGGCCGTGAGCGACAATCCTCGCCATGCCACCCCTAAGGTAGGCTGCAACGAAAAATCGCCCATATCCTGACCGCGCCATATATACTGACTCACGAAATCGGCCTTAATCTCAGCCTCAACCTTATCCTGAGCCGACAGACTCATCGCAGAAATCATACACACTATGGACAGTATTAAGCAACATATATTTTTCATAACCGTAATTTTTTTTGAATTGATACTTCACTTTAGTAAGTTGCAGGCAACGCCTAAACTCTTAGAGGTTGTTTAAAAATAAATGTGAAAGCCAGAGTGGATGGATTTTTGAGATAAGTTATTCTTAATCAGATGGAGCATAGCCGTGGCTATGTGACCGATGATTCTTTCTCATCAAGCTCGAAAGCGGCAAGCCGATGAAAGGATAATTTAGCCAGAAAGACATCCATGAGGCGATTCATTCCTTAGTGTTTTATTTAGTTAACATTTGAGGCTGATTAGAAATTGAGGAAGTTACATTGTTCGCATCCAATCTCATGAGATTCCTTGCGGAGCAAAGCGCACGCGATAAGGACTCTGGCTTTCACATTTATTTTTAAATAACCTCTTAAACTCCTAAACTAATTATAGCACGACTCTCCATGCTCATAGACATCGAGGCCTTCCTCCTCCTCGCGTCGACCGCAACGCAATCCGAGAGTCTTATTGATAGTCACAAAGATTAACATACCGGTCACAAAAGCATAAGCCACAATCGAGAGCGCACCGAGAGCCTGCACACCGAGCGACACTCCGGCATCCTCAAAGGCAAACACTCCGGTGAGCAATGTGCCTACCACACCCCCTACACCATGCACGCTTACTGCGCCCACGGGATCATCAACCTTAAGCTTCTTGTCGAGAAACGATACCGACCAGCACATCACTACCGACACTATCACACCTATAAGAGCAGCAGCCCATACAGGCACACAATCACAACCGGCAGTTATGCCCACAAGCCCGGCCAGCACACCATTGCACACCATCGACAGCGACGGCTTACCATCGACAATCCATGTATAAGCCAATGCAGCCAATCCACCCGTCGCAGCTGCCATATTAGTGGTGATGAACACATGCGAGGCCACAAACGCACCCTCGCCCGTAAGCGACAAAGTTGAGCAAGGATTAAACCCAAACCATCCTACCCACAGGCAGAACACTCCAAGAGCACAGATAGTGAGATTATGTCCCGGTATGGCACGGCTATTTCTGTTACGGTCATACTTACCGATACGTGGTCCCAACACTATGGCACCCGCAAGCGCGAGCGTACCGCCGCAGGCATGAACTATGGTCGAACCGGCAAAATCATGAAATCCCATCTCGGAGAGCCATCCGCCACCCCAGCCCCAATGGCCTGAGATAGGATAAATGATAGCTGAAATCAATATCGAGTAGAGAAGATACATCGAAAATTTCGTCCTCTCAGCCATAGCTCCACTGACTATGGTAGCCGTAGTGGCGCAAAACATAGTCTGGAAGATAAAGAATGCTGCCGGCGGCAGATTGTCATTGCCAAAATTACTCATGGCAAAAAATCCATCCCAACCGATGAAACCGTTGCCCGATCCGAACATTATCGAAAAACCGATTATCCAGAAGAGCACCGTCCCACACATGAAGTCGCAGAAATTCTTCATCAGAATATTGGCCGTGTTTTTCGAGCGTGTCAGTCCTGCCTCGACAAGAGCAAATCCGGGCTGCATCCAGAACACCAATATCGCACCGAGCATCACCCATAATGTATCTATCCCACTTACCGAACCTAAAAAATTTGTTTCCATTGTTATAGTTGTTTTATCGTCAAACAATTAGAGCTTGTTAGCTATCACCTCCTCGCCATTGCGGGCGGTGCGTATGCTGTAGACGTCGAGTATCTCACTTATAAAGATACGTCCGTCGCCCACCTCGCCGGTGTGGGCTATGTCGAGTATCACCTTGACGGTCGGCTCAACAAACTGGTCGCGACACACTATCGACAGGTGCACACGCTCTATCACATCCGTGCTATACTGCACGCCACGATACACCCGCTCCTGACGCGACTGCCCTATGCCATGCACATCGTGATACTCAAACCAGTTGATGTCCGACTCGAGCAGCGCAGCCTTGAGCTCATCAAACTTTGTCTTTCGGATGATTGCTTCAATCTTTTTCATCTTTTTTACCTGTTAAAATTTTTTACCTTATTAAATGTCTTTTCTACCTTAGTGATTGTTTTTTCTACCTTAGTAATTGTCCTTGTTGAGGCTTTATGTATTATTGATGCATCCTTATGTCGGCAAACTCTTGAAAAAAGCGAGAGAGGCCAATCTCCCTTTCAGGAAACCAGCCTCTCTCAAAAAAATCATGAGTTTTAATTCATATGTCCTATAACATGTCTTTTGCCGGACTGGTGCGGCATATGCACACAGACAATCTTACTTGTACATTGTCCAAGTATTGCTGCTGCACTTGCTGCTGGGCAAAATATGTTGCAATCGCTATCATTTTTCTTTTATATTTAGTTTTATAGTGGCAAATTTACATATTATTTTTATTTTCACAAAACTTTTGATATAAATTTTCAAAAATTCCTAACATTTTTCTATCAAAGCACTAATTAATATATAATAATGTGTAGAGTTCACACTATTCATCTGTCTTGCGCCTCAATCTTTAATATTTTAATTAGTTAACATTTGAGGCTGTTTAAGAATTTAGGAAGTTAGATTGTTCGCATCCAATCTCATGAGATTGGACTCCTGCAAGCAGTCTCCAAGATTATGGCGGCTGATTCCTACTTCGCCCGAAGACCCTTTGCCGATAAAATGATTGAGCTTGGATTCACCCTTGTGAGCAGACTTCAATCCAATTGTGTGCTGAAATATTACCCCACCGAACAGTGGCTGTTGCAAACCGAAATTGACCGATATTTCCCTAAGACCTCTGTCGGCCAACTCAAAAATGCCATCTCGGACACGGAATTTGCACTCCGCATCCTTGAATATGCCGTAACAACGGTATAAATGACAATATTTTGAATAAATTTGACCATATGATAGCCTCCTATTTGGGGGATGTCGCTTAATTTTTTACCGACCTATTGTTATATCATGAATGAAGAAAGCACGCCTGCCGAATTTCACTCGGCAGGCGTGCAGTCGCATATCTAAAATTAGAATTTTCAATTATTTGAGCTTTCAGTCGGAGCTTTGTCAATCAGGTCAAGGAACTGGTCGAGTTTGGGAGTGATGATGATTTCGGTACGGCGGTTACGCTGACGGCCCATTTCGGTAGAGTTGTCGGCGATGGGGTTATACTCGCCACGTCCGGCTGCGGTCAGACGCGATGGATTGACACCAAAATCGTTTTGAAGCACCTGAACGATTGAGCTTGCACGCAATGCGCTGAGGTCCCAGTTGTTGCGGATGTTCGTGCGGCTGATGGGCACAGGATCGGTATTGCCTTCGACGAGCACGTCGTAATCACCATAGTCCTTGATGATTTTTGCAATCTTGCCAAGGGTCTCCATAGCACGCTCGTTCACATCATAGCTACCCGACTGGAAAAGCATGTTGTCGGCAAGCGAGATATATACGACACCCTTTAGCACCTTGACATTGACCTCGTCAAGCTCGTTGGAATCAAGCGAGCGGGTGAGTTTGGTCGTGAGTGCGAGATTAAGAGAATCAGATTTTGACTTGGCCTGCACAAGCTGCTTGATGTAGCGGTTGGAAGCGTTGATCTCGTCAACGAGTTTTGAAATGTTGACATTGCCCTGAGTGTTCTGGCTGATACTGTTGTCGAGCGACTTCTGGAGGGCTGCATAGCTGCGTTTAAGCTCCTCGTTGTTGGCCTTAGCTTCAGCGAGCAGTGTCTCAAGGCTCTTGCCATTGGCACGGCTCTCGGCGAGCTGCACCTGAGAGGTGTTGTAGTCCTTCTTCAGTGCCTCATGCTCTGTCTGGAGAGCTGCGAACTTCTTGTTGCTTACGCATCCGGTGAACGCTATCAGGGCCACCGCACTTGCAATAGTCAATGCACGTAGTCTCATAATCAATTCATTTTATGCATATAATTCTATATGCCGGTTTATAATTATTTTATTTCTATTTTATCAATACGGCTTTATCCATACGCGACGACTGCTTCCGTCTCCCTCCATCATTTGGACGGACGGGGAGCGGTGTTCTCTTTCTCGGCGGGACGACGCTTGGCAAGATTGTCGGACAGGAACTTGAGATCTATCACACCGTTTTTCACAGCCGAACGCATCACCCGGCGGTTGCTCGCCTCGCTGTATGAGCCCTTAGCTTTCCATATCAGGTCAGCCACAAGTATAGCCTTGCTATTGGTGGCGCGACCGACCACGGTATAATAGTCGCTGTTGACCACCTTGTCTATGTCGCCGGCAATGATAGCCTCCATCAGCTCCTTGCCCATAGGGCTTTTCATCTTAGCGACCTCCCACACATCGTAGGTGTTGAGATAGGCAAGGTCAGCGGTCTCATCCTCAGTGAGCGCGACAGGTTCAGGTGTGGCATCAACCGTCTCCTCCGAGGCTATTTCTCCGGCAGGAGAGGGGTCATCGGACGATCCGATGTACTGCGGGAGAAAGATGACTGCGGCTACGACGACAGCTATTGCAGCCACGCCGATTCCAAGCCATTTCATCACACCGCTCCTGCGCGATGAAGCACTGCTGTCATCGCTGTCGTCATCGTCCATATCGAAATCCTGATTGATGATGGTGCGACGGGGCGCAGAGTCATTTTCCGCCTCATCAACCGGCGTATCCGCCGTCGGGAGGGTGGCATCTATCTTCGGACGGTCGGTTTTCGCCTCAGCCGACACATTTTCAAACATCGGGACTTTCGGTTGGCCGTCAGACGGATTCGACTCCCCGCGAGCCGACTCGAAGTTAGGCGCGACGGGACGACTCGTTATGCGGACATCAACATTATAGACCTCGCTGTCATCCTGAGTGACCTGACGGTGGGCGCGGAATCCATGGAAATTGCCGGAATGCAGTCTATTGTACTCCGGAGTGTTCTTCTCTATGGAAATCTGTTGCTCGAACACACGGCCATCGCCGAAGTCAAGACGCAACGTGACAGCCTGCTCAATCGGCTGCATCACAAATTCAAGCTCCTCAGTGACAAGCATTTCCTCAGCCGGTTTCTTCAGCTTCAGCGGACGGTAGTTATTGGACTGGACAAGCATGTCAACCTCCGAACCCTCCTGAAGATCCTTCTCATAAAGCTCAATGTATGGCTCCATCGTGTTGACCCGACGGCCATTGAGAGTGATGGTGTAGCCATTGAGGGGAGCACCCTTAACCGACAATACCTTGAACGGTATACGACGTTCAAACCGTATGCCTGTCTGAGCAGCCGTCCTGACAATTACTGTTGAGCCGTCATATTTTGTATAGGCCGACGGCGTGCCGACAATCACATTCTCCTTATGTGTGGAGAAACCATCTTTCATGAACGACAGTTCAAGGCGGTCGCCGTCATAGACCTGCAGTGCTGACGATGTCACACCCTCGGGACACACCACTGAGTAGAGCTTGCGGATTGGGACCGTGATGCGGGGCATTTTCACTCCCGGACGCAGAGAGGTTGTGGCCGACACCACTATGATGCAGCGATATTCAAGATAGTCAGGCTGACAGGGGAATGAGAAAATCGATTCAAGCTCCTGCTGCGATATGAAAGTGCGGTATGCCGCCTCCGAGACCGCAGTTGGCTCGTCAGGGGCATGATATGTCCACGCTTCGAGACGCAGAGGCTCGACAGGTATCCGGGCTTCGGAAAGAGCTTGGTCAACACCCTCGTCCGTGTGCACACCTTCCTCAATCAACACCTTTTTCAGATTGGTGAAAACATTCATCAACTGACGGCCCGTGAGCGAACAGCCATTCTCGACAAGAATGGAAATCATCATGTAGTCATGATCATTGCTGTGCGGATTGCGGGTGATCAGCGAGAAGTAGTGACCGAGAGGCGAGGACTGAAGTATGTAACATTCGTTTGCATTGAGAAAACGCCGGATAGCCGCCCCGGGCTCAACCATTGTTGAATTCCAGCGCGGATCAATATCGCTGCCCTCGGCAGGATAGGCATAGATAGTCTGTGTTGTACCCTGGACTTCACCTCTTAGAGCAATGTGCAGGTAGGGATATTGCGACATAAATATCGATTATTGGCAGTGGATTGAATGGCAAAAGTACTAAAAATCCATAACCAAACCAAATTGAGAATTTTGAATCGACTGAAAAAATTTTTTTCAGAACGGTGGAGGACCCATGGGACCCGGACCGGGACCGTAAGGACCGGGTCCGGGTGGGGGAGGAGTGGCCGGACCGCCAAACGGGTTGCCGATAGGAATCCTCGGAGAGCTGAGACCGATGTCAATACCGAAGCCTCCGGGCTGCGTGAAATTCAAATCAGTGTCAGCACCGAGCCACATGCCGGCACATCCGCTGAGCATACAGCCGACAGTTATGCCGGCGATACCGGCATACATCAAACGTAAGGTATGTTTATTTTTCATAGTCGGAATGTTATATATATATAACGCTCCGAAAGCTCGAAAGGTTATCAGCGGTAACGTATATATCCCACCGTCTTCGCCACTATATATGCCACTGTCATTATGAGTACTATCAGTGCCGAGCAAGGCACATCGATGACCGTCCCGAGAAGCAGTCCGCCCACACAACATCCCAACGATACCGCCACCGATACGAGCAGCATGGACTTGAAACGATTGCAGAATGTCTCGGCTACCATCTGCGGCAATGCCAGCATCGACATGAGGAGCATGACCCCTACAAGACGGATAGTGAGGACAATGCAGACAGCCACGAGTACTGTCATAACGGTGGTGATGAATGTGACCGGCAGATGACGCACGCGGGCGAAATCGGGATCGAAGGCACAGATGACAATTTTGTTGAAAAACATTGCGAAAAACACCAGCAACACCACCGTGAACAGACCGAATATCCAAAGGTCGCCCACTGTTATTGTCAGCACATTTCCAAAGAGAAAGGCATTGAGCTCGGGGACATAGCCCGGGGTAAGAAAAATGAAAAGTGTGCCCAAAGCCATGCCGAGAGCCCAGACGACGGCGATAGCCGAATCCTCACGCACACGATGATGGCGCGACAGCCATTGCACACCGAGCGAGGAAGCCACGGCAAAGACCGAGGCCATGAACACCGGGTTAAGACCGAGGAAATATCCCAGACCAAGACCACCGAAACAGGCATGAGTCACGCCGCCGGAAATCGACACAAGCCGGCGTGTCACAATGTACGTCCCTATCACTGCCGAGGCCACACTCAGCAGCAGAATGCCAATGAAGGCATTGCGAAAAAAATCATATCCGAACAGTTCCATTCAAATCCTATGAAGATTTTGACATCTCATTGACCATCATAAGCCACTCATCACGCAGGGCTGAGGGGAGAGCAACGTTTCGGCGTGTCAGCGACACACCCCAGGGATAGATGTCGGAGGGAATGAGCGTGTAGAGCACCTCGCGAAATTCCTCTTCCTCATCCTCAGTATATTCATCAGGCTGTCGCCCGGCAAAACGGTCAAGTTCCTCATCGTCAAAATAGACCGGCTCGCCATCCGGACTGAGTCCTTTCTCGCAGACAGCATGAAGCCCGCAGCACACCTCTCCGCTTTCCTCCGAGCCGGAGGATGTGGCTGCATTATCTTCCGCCTCTGCGCTATCAGGGCGATGTGTGAGCCACAGCAGCAGACCCGTGACAACCGTCACAGCCAGAATTATCAAAGCTCCGGTCATGGCTATTCATCAACAGGGTCGGGCAGGGGTGCATCGCCGTCGAGGAGCGTAAATCCGGCTTCGCGGAGTTCGTCCCAGAATCGGGGATAGGACTTTGCCACTACATCGACATTTTTTATGATTATTCCGGGAAGAAATATGGCAATCGGGGCGAGACACATGGCCATTCGGTGATCCTCATAGGTCTCGAACACCGGAAGCGAGTCAATCGGGCGTCGCTGCCCCTCCCAGCTAACAGCGTCGCGACTCTCAGGCTGAATCATGATTCCAATCTTGAGCAGTTCAATCTTCAGCGCACTGACTCTGTCGGTTTCCTTTATGGCAAGCGTTGAGAGACCTGTGAAATGGAAAGGTATGCCGAGCATGACACACGTCACGATGACATACTGGGCAAGATCGGGATTGTCCGAGAAATCTATGCGCAGACGTGCATCCTGATCGGGTGAAGGCACGAGGTCACTCCCTCCGTTCTCACCCTCCCATTCAGTCGCCACACCGAGATGCTCGAACATATCGGCCAGCCGACGGTCGCCCTGACACGACACACGCGCAAGATTGTCAATCGTCACCGCTCCTGACGAAATGGCCGAGATCTCATACCATGCGGCCGCCGCACTCCAGTCACCCTCAATCTTGAAATCGAATGGCTTGTAGGTCTGAGGGCGTATCGTGACCACATCGTCAACATAATCACTTTCAATCCCGGCATTCTCCATCATCTTGAGTGTCATCAGGATGTAGGGGCGTGAGACAATCTCGCCGGTGAATGTCAGCTTCAGCCCCTCGCTCATCGTTGGTGCTATCATCAGGAGCGCGGATATGTACTGCGAACTCACTGAGGAGTCAAGCGTAAGCTCACCGCCATTGAGCCGGTGTCCACGTATGCGCAGGGGAGGGAAACCCTCCTCACCGGCATACTCTATGTCAGCACCCAGCTCGCGCAGAGCGTCCACGAGGACTTTTATGGGGCGATGACGCATCCGCTCACTCCCGTCGAGAATCAGCGAGCTGCCCTCTTTGGCCGCAAAATAGGCAGTCAGGAAGCGCATGGTTGTTCCGGCGGCACCTATGTTTATCACCTCAGCATCCTGTGCATCAAGAGCCTCACGCATTGCATCCGTGTCGTCACACACGGCCACTTCTTCCAGCCGCCGCGCACCGGGAGTCAAAGCATTTATGATGAGAGCACGATTGCTCATGCTTTTTGAAAGAGGAAGGCTCAGACGAGCTTCGAGAAAGCCTTCAGGGGGAAGTATACGATAGTCCATTTTAAGGATGAAGTGTTGTTAAGGAGAAAGTATTAAGGATAAGGGATTAAGGAGAAAGTATTAAGGATGAAGTGTTAATGATAAAATGATTATGCCCTCATCCTCCAGTCAATCCGACAGCCCATCCATTTAGCATATATTATGAATTATGCATTATGAATTATGCATTACTTAAACTCTACAACAATGTTTTTTGAAGCTCCACGCCAGGGGAGAATGCCGTAGTATTTCTTCATTGTGAGAGTCACCGGAGTACCTGTGCCTTGATATTGTTGCAATCGTCTGGCAAGATTCTCATCCGGAATACTGAAATAAACGTCACGCGAATAGATGTGTCCCTTGTCGGCGAGCTGCGACTCGCTCACCATCTCCCCCTCAAATGTGCGGAAAATTATGCCACGGCGTTCCACAAGCGTCACATAGCCGGTGACCTGCGATTCAGTTACGTATGGAACAAAATATCTGATACCGACCGTGACGGCAAGGATAACAAATATGATAAGAAAACAGTAGATGCCTCTCCTCACCCTCTTTCGGTGCTTGCTGACCGCCTGTGAGGCCGGACCGCCGCCTCCACTGAAATCAAATGTCGGAGATCGCCTGCCGTCAGCACCCTCATCGCTGTGCCGGATGGCAGACTCGGAGCGCGGAGAAGTGTCTGCCGCCTTTCCCTCCTCTGAAAAATCATGGAGAAAATAGTCCTTATCGCTATCGTCGAATTTCATATCTTCATTTTTTTTGACGTTTTGACAGTGCTATGCAACCAAAGGTGAAAAATCCCTGAATTATAAGCACCAATGTCTGCACTCCCATCAGGAAATTGGCAAATGTGAGCGAGTATTCACGTGTGAGACCGGGTATGTCGGCTGAAAACAATGTTATGCCGAAAATCATTGCCCATTGATATGGACCGATACCTCCGTTGGAAGGAACTCCCATCGATATGCTCGTGAACACAAAGCAGACAGCAAGCGATGCAAGTCCGTGGCATTCCATCATTTCGGCCGTCAACGGAAATGAACGCAACGCGCAGTAGAGAGCCATGATATATGAACCCCACAACAGAAGTGTGTAGAGTAGCCAAGTCCCTTTACCGCGCATTTTAGCCACGACGGCAAAGCCCGACCACAGTCCCGACCATATCCGCCGAACGGCAACGATTATCCTATGCTCGGGAAAGCGCATAAACAGCCAGCAGATGACGATCATCGTCGCTGCAACCGCACCCCAGAGTATCGGAGAGCCAAGAACATCAAACAACCCCGACACCATGCCGCCATCCTGCCCGAGATAGACCTTGAGCTGCGAACCAGCAGGAATGAAAGTAAGGAGCAAGAGGATGAACACGGTGATTGTGTCGGCAAGCCTGTCGGCCACCATCGAGCCGAAGACGGTCGTAAACGGTGCCTTCTCCCGACCGGCTATATAGCCCGTGCGCCACACTTCGCCAAGTCGCGGAAAGACGAGATTGACCGAATATGTGCCGAATATACTCAGCACAAGCTGCCAGAATGACGGACGGATGTCAAGCGCACTCAACTGTATGCGCCACCTCGCCGCACGAAACACCTGCGCCAAGAGACCAAACACGATGTTGAGGGCAATCCAGCCGAAATTACACTCCGTGCGGATAATCTCCCACATTTTGGTGGGATTTATGTCCTCGTTGTGAAACAACAGCCAGCACAATCCGACCGAAATGACGAGTGGAATCCCGTATTTCAGCAGATAGCCACCGAGCCGTTTCCTGGCAGTCTTCGGTGTCAGCGCATGACCATCGTTATCGTTACCCATGATTCAATATTATGTTTCTACATTGTTCAACTGACAAAGATACAAACTTTTTCCAACACAAAAAGCCACACTTCATCAAAAGCGTGACTTTTATGTGTTCGAATAATGTTTTGAGTAATGTCTTAATATTATTTTGCCAACGGATTCCAACCGTCGTCACCGGCGAGGACGGCTGTGATGGAGTAGGGGGTTGGGTCGGTCAACTGGCGAGAATACGATGCACGTGTCTCCGGATTGGCTCCGGGACCTTTGCTGTTGTATTCGGCGTATGTCACGGTCTTTTCGTTTGATTCCTTTCCCCAGTTGTTCCATCCGGTCTTGGAAATATGCTTGCCGAGATCGCAATTGATGAAAATGGCCTGTGCATAGGGCCGCCACGGGCGGGACAAGGGGACATTATCGACACCATCGGCAGCCGTCAGCGTGCAATCGTGGAACACATAGCCATATTTACTGTCCTCGGGAGTTGCGGGGGCGGTCACATAGCCGTTGCCTCTGTTGTGTATCAGACAGCGATTGAAGACAGCCGTGGCTTTACCGAAAATGAAATCCACAGTTCCTTCAATATAGCAATCCTCATAGTATTGACGTGAGGGATAGCCGTAGGTGTACAATGTGTCCTGACAGCCGAGGAAGCGGCATTTACGGAAAATTGCACGGTCGCCGCTGACGAAACATGCCACCGCCTGACCAACCGGTCCGGAGGAATTTTCAAATGTCAGATTCTCAGCTATGAAATCCGGTGCATATATGTAGCATGAAGATGAGCCGGACGTTGACATATTCTCACCGAAACGGTTCGGTTTTGACGCATAGTCATCGTTGGTTATGACCGCACCGTCCTCACCGACAAGCGTCAGATTTATCTTACATTCGGGGATGATAAGTTTCTCTTTGTAATTGCCTTTCCTAATTAAAATGTTCGTGCGGTTCTCCTTTCTGAAATCAGGGACGGCGTTGATTGCTTCCTGGACAGTGGTGAAATCACCGCTGCCATCCTGCGCGACAACGAAATCATACTGACGTTCGGCGGCACATAGCGATGAAGCTATGCCCGCGAGTAACAATAAGAGTGATAATGACTTTTTCAACATGGTTATGGTTCAGATTTTTGTGTTACAGGGATTATTTCAGCAAATCCGGGCGGAGGAGACGTGTACGTTCAAGAGCCTGCTCGTGTTTCCAGTCATCAATCTTGGCCTTATGACCTGAAAGCAGTATGTCCGGCACTCGCCAGCCCTTATATTCAGCAGGACGCGTATAGACCGGAGGGGCAAGCAGATTGTCCTGAAACGAGTCGCTCAACGCGCTCTGTTCATCGCCTATCGCCCCGGGGATGAGGCGGACAATTGCATCGGCTATGACGACGGCAGGAATCTCGCCGCCTGTCAGCACATAGTCGCCTATTGATATTTCCTTGGTGATCAGATGTTCGCGTATACGGTAATCAATGCCTTTGTAGTGACCGCACAGGATTATGAGATTCTGAGCCAACGAGAGCGAATTGGCCATCGGTTGATCAAACTGCTCACCGTCAGGCGAAGTGAAAATCACCTCATCATAGTCACGCTGTGACTTCAGGTCAGCCAGCGCACGGTCGACCGGCTCAATCTGCATCACCATGCCGGCTTCGCCACCGAAAGGATAGTCATCGACCTTGCGATGCTTGTTAGTGGTGTATTCCCTCAGATTGTGTACGACAATTTCTGCCAGACCCTTGTCCTGCGCCCGTTTGAGTATCGAGCAGTTCAATGGCGATTCAATCATTTCAGGAAGCACTGTGAGTATGTCTATCCGCATATCGTGTATTCTCTATAATTTTTCAACTGATTATCAAATTCTTCGATTTTATCCTCCACGGAGTGGGGTAGAGGTTGTTGGAGTGCCGCCCTATGTTCTTGGCGAAACCAAGCGGACGGTCGGCATAGGTGGTCAAAATCAGACCGCGAGGGGTGTCATCGGGAAGACACACGGCCTCGCCTGCGAGATAGCTGAGCGCGGTTTCCCGGTCCAGTCCACATGTCGGGAACGCATCAGGTCTCAGCAACGGAGAGAGGGCGAGTGACTGCGAGGGCACTACGTTCTTCCCCTTGATGTTACCTATCAGGACTCCCTCATGGATCACATCAATCTCTTTCTTTATCCTCCTCAACATGTCGGAGTGGATTCGCGGGAAAGCATTTATACGGTCATCTGACACATAGACCTCAAACTCGCTCCGCGCATCGGCCGAAAGCCATGACGAAGCCTCCGAAAGCTGCTGCGAGGCCTTGTTTCTGTCACCCCTGTCTTTCCGTTGCGGGAATTTCTCATGACGTGACTCACCGGCCTTACGTATCACAGCCACAAACAGCCCCTCACCGCGCAAGCATCCGGGCATAAAGCGATAACAATGGGCTTCCGTATCGATTCCCGGAGCAATACCCCATCTGGAATCAATATCAATCTCCACGCTCTCTCCGCCAAGCTCGTTGATGATATGGCTGACCATCTCCTCGTTCTCGCTGCGGTTGAAAGTGCATGTACTGTATATCAGATGACCACCGGGCTTGAGCGAAGGCCACAGATTGTCGATGATCTCACGCTGGCGCATGGCACAATCGCGTATCAGTCCCTGCGACCATTGAGCCACCGCATCCTCATCTTTCCTCATCATGCCCTCACCCGAGCAGGGGACATCGGCAATCACAATATCAAAACTGTCCTTGAGCTTTCTGAACGACATCGTGTCGCCACGTGTCACCACACATGACGGATAGCCCCATTTTATGATGTTCTCACGCAATACGGCAGCCCTTGACGGCACATATTCATTTGCCACGACAAGTGAGCCTTCCGGAAGCGAGTCAATCGCCGCAGTGGTCTTGCCTCCCGGAGCGGCACATGAGTCAAGCAGCCGGATTGGTGATGTCATGTCCTTGGTCAACTGTTCCACAATATATGCGTGGAACATTGAGGAGGCTTCCTGCACGTAGTAACATCCTTGATGAAACATAGGGTCAGCCGTGAAACGCGGACGCTCGTCAAGATAAAGCCCTCTGCTACACCACGGCACCATCGCGCCTCGAAAATCCGTATCTGCCGCCGTGACACCTCTGAGAGCATTGAATCTCACTGACGTGCAAGGTTCACCCTCTGAAAGAGCCTTTCCAAGTCCATCCAGTCCCAATGACGAGAGCATCTCAAGAAATCCGGCAGGAAGTTGGCGTGAAGACATAACTTTTTACTATTCAATACCTTTTATTCTGATTTTTTCTTTTTCTGCAGAGGTCTTCCTTCATAGGTTTCGAACTTCTTCACCCATTCGTCTGAAATAGGGATTGACGTATTGCTGCGTATGTCGAAACCTGCCATGATTGTGCGGCAGGAACACTTCACCTGATGTCCTGGCATTGAATAGATGCGCTGTTCGAGAGTGAGACTCTTTTCGCCTATCGCCACAGTTGCTGTCTCCACTTCAATCTCCTCATTGAAGAATGTCGGTGCACAGAAATTGGCATTGATGTTAACTATCACAATACCCATCCGGCTTATGTCCACCGGACCGCCGTTGACATCCTCGAAGTAGCGTGCCTTGGCAAGATCCATAAATGTCAGATAGACACTGTTGTTGAGATGTCCGAGCAAGTCTATGTCATTGAATCTCATCTGGAGAGGCATCCGATGGCGGAACGTGTCCATACCGGTCTCACAACGATTTGTATCGCTCATTTTATTCTTTTGATATTAATGGAATTGAACGTCAGTGATAACATCCGTCCCGACTATGCGGTTTATGGCTGTGATCAGACGGTCACGGTTGAATGACAATTCATTTTTGAGGGGAGCGGAAGTCATGTAGACATGAAGCACACCGTGGTCCACATAGCGGCGTGTGGTGTAACGGTTGATGGCAGGACCCACCACGTCAATCCACGCTGCTGCTGCCCGCTGCTCGTTGAGCGAGTCAGTGAGACCGGCACGCGCCATTGCCTCATCTATTATACCGGCTATATGTTTGGGATAAGTGCGCTTCATTGGTTGATTGATGTGAAGATTCCATCGCTGACCTGCCACATGCGGTAATCGCCACCCGTGCGATGCATGATTTCATCGAGATGCTTGCGGTTGGTATCGGTTATGAATATCTGTCCGAATGAATCGGAAGTCACAAGCTCCATGATGCGCTCCACACGCGTCGAGTCGAGTTTATCGAAAATATCGTCAAGGAGCAGCAGCGGACGCATCCCGGTGGCAGAGTGAAGAAAATCATACTGCGCGAACCTCAGTGCGATTGTGAACGTCTTGCACTGCCCCTGCGAGCCTGTGCGTCGCATCGACATTCCGTCGAGTTCCATGCCTATGTCATCGCGGTGTATGCCCACGGATGTATGCTTCACTATCTCGTCATGCCGTCTTGCTCCGTCAATCAACTGCTGCATCGTGACTCCGCCATCATTCAATCCGCTCTCATAGCTGAGGCGGACTGTCTCGCCGCTTCCGGCAATGGCCTTATAGTAGCGGTCGAATATCACGGTGAGTTCCGCTATTTTCGATGAACGGACCGAGTGGATATAGGAAGCCGACATGTCCATCACAATCTCAACGGCTGCATAGAGATTGGCATCGACAACTCCCTCGCGCAGCAGCTTGTTGCGCTGTTCGAGAGCGCGCGTGTAGCGGATGAGGTGGTCAAGATATATGGGATCACTCTGCGAGATGACCATATCCATCCAGTGCCGACGTTCCTCTCCGCTCTCACGGATGAGGTCAATGTCCTGCGGCGCGACCATGACAAGAGGGAAACTGCCTATGTGGGAGCTGAGACGGTCATACTCCTTGCCGCCGCGCTTGAGGGTCTTACGGCGTGTGGATGACAATCCCATCATCAGATCCTCGTCAATCCCTTTGCGGACGTAATGACCTTTGGCTATGGCAAATTCCTCGCCGCGACGTATCAGCATCCTGTCAGGTACGCGCGAGAAACTCTTGCAGAAACTGAGGAAATAGATGGCATCAAGCATATTGCTCTTTCCCATCCCGTTATTGCCGAGAAAACAATTGACCTTGTCCGAAAACTCCAGCCGAGCCTCCGGAATGTTCTTGAAATTCGTTAATGATAGTTCCTCAAGCCTCATGACGTTACAAAAATACTCAGAGTATATCTAATAACAAAATCATCACTTGCCGTTCACAATCTGCATGATGATTTTCGGAAGGTCTATGTTGTTGTTGAACGATGCGAATCTCTCAGCACCGACACCTATCGCATAGACCGGGACAAGCCCACCGCTATGACCGTTGGTGGTCCAGCCTAAACCGGTAAAGCTGTCAAGCACATTGAAAACTTTGACGGTGAACTCATCGAAATTCTTGTAGAGAGTCTTCTGATCAGCTCCGTTCTGATGCATGATGCACCGCTCAAAATCCTCCTTCAGCATTGCTGTCTGTTCGGCGGTCAGAGGCACGTGGCTCCAGAAACCGAGGTTATCCCTGAGAAATTCCTCCATGTCGTCCCAGCGGTAGGCACGGCGGCTGCGGGCTATGCTGCGGCAGTAGTCCGAGAATTCATCCTTTGAAATCTTCTGATAATCATAGTAGCCGAGATGCAGGTCATAGCCCATGGGATTATTTCCAAGCCCCATACCACCTGTCTCATGGTCAGCCGTCACCACAATCAGAGTCTCGTCAGGGTGCGCGAGATAGAAGTCGTAGGCAAGTTTCAGGGCTTCCTGAAAGTTGAGCACTTCCTTGATGATGGTGCCACCGTCATTTGCATGGCCTGCATGGTCAATATTTCCTCCCTCAACCATCATGAAGAAGCGGTCGCGGCCGTTGCGCTCAAGGTGTTTAATACATGCCTCGGTCATCAGCGGGAGTGTGAGCGCACCGGGGATTGAGTCAATTGTATAGCCGATGTTTGAAATCCTGTCCTCAAAAGGCGAGAGCATCAGCACTCTGCGCGATGTTATGGTGTCGAATCCCGCAGTCCCACGAATCACACGCACGTCATTCTCAGCGAAAATCTCCATGAGGTCTGTCTTGTTTCCCTGCTTGTCGGTGGTGCCACGCAGATTTGAGCCTCCGATGAAATCATAGCCGCATGAAGCTGCATCCTTGCCAATTTCATAATACATGCGGCGCGAGGGTACATGAGTGTAGAACGCACCCGGCGTCGCATCGTCGGGATAGACCGATGTGACCAGACCCACTCCATAGCCATCATCAAAAAGCGTCTTTGCAATCGAAGTGACTGCGACCGAATCAGGCGTCACGCCGAGCATTCCGTTTCTTGTCTTGTGTCCCGTTGCAAGGGCCGTTCCGGCTGCTGCGGAGTCGGTGACCGGCGATGAAGCCGAGTAGGTGGCCGATACTGAGTTTACGGGAAACTGCATCATGAGCAGGTGGTCTTCCTTGCCAAGAACGGTGCGCATATAGGCCTCAGCACCCATTACCTGACCCATTCCCATGCCGTCACCTATGTAGTAGAAGATATATTTCGGCGATGCTGCCAAGGCTGCCCCGGTCACAAGGAGCGATGCGATGATTGAAAATAATCTGTGTTTCATCGGTTATAATGATATTTCTTTCTATTGTTTTTCGATTTCACTGTTGAATTTGAGTATATCGTCAATCGGACTCCGCGAGTTTGACAGGCGTGGTACCTTGCGCTGGCCGCCGAGCCTGCCGGTCGATGCAAGCCATGCGTCAAACACTCCGTGGCGGCCTTTGACCACCGTCAGCGGGTCGAGGAATATTCCGTGGCTGCGTTTGGCCTCGTAGTCGCTGTTTTCCTGCTGGAGAGCGAGGTCAAGACGCGAGGCAAATTCATCGATTGACTGCGGCTCGCGGTTGAACTCTATGAGCCATTCATGCCGTCCGCGCGAATGGTCGGATGCATAGACGGGGGCAGCCGTATAGTTGGCCACCTCACAGTCAAGTTCATGACACACTTTCGACAGTGCAGCCTCGGCATTCTGTACCATCAGCTCCTCGCCGAAAGCATTTATATAACTTTTCGTGCGCCCCGAGATGGTAATTTTCAAAGGGTCAACCGACTCAATGCGCACGGTATCGCCTAACGGATAACGCCACAGACCGTTGCACGATGTGATTATCATTGCGTAGACTTCACCCTCCTCCAACTTCCATGACGGGATGATCTCCGGGCGGTCGTTATCGACATCGTCGAGCCTTATGAACTCATAGAATGTTCCGCAATCGAGCAGAAGCAGCATGGATGGGTCGTCTATCTCATTCTGGAGCGCGAAAAAGCCCTCCGAGGCATTGTAGCACTCCATATACCTCATCTTGGGCGAGGTTATGTGGTCATATTGCTCTCGATAGGGATTCATGGATATGCCTCCGTGGAAAAATACCTCCAGATTCGGCCAAACGTCATGGATGGTGGTTGCCCCGCAGCTCCTGACTGTCTCTTTGAGCACGGTCAGAAACCATGACGGCACTCCCGAGATGTTAGTCACATCAGCTCCTGCGGCAGCCTTGACGAGTGCGGGCAGCTTCTCAGCCCAATCTTCAAGCAATGCTGTCTTTTTTGACGGCACACGAAACATATTGGCCACCGGGTTGATGTTATCAATCAGATTGGCAGAGAGATCACCGACCCTCACTCCGGGTTTGAGTGTAAGCTCATTGGCAAAACTCCCTCCAAGTATGAAACTCTTGCCTGCAAACAGACGGCTGTCAGGGTAGAGGCTGAGATAGTGGGCCACAACATCGGCACCTCCACGGTAGTGCGAACGCCTGAACGATTCAGCCGTAACCGGTATGTATTTGCTCTTTCCGTCAGATGTCCCCGACGACTGGGCGAAATTTCTTATAGTCCCGGGCCACAGGACATCCTTCTCGCCCGCTATCATCCTCATGACGAATGGACGGAGGTCAGAGTAGGGGACAGGCGAGGGAAGCAGCCGCCGAAACTCATCATAGGTGTATACGGTGTCGAGTCCTTGACAGGCTCCCCATTTGGTTGATCGTAAGGACCTGAGCAGTCGGTTGAATTCGTTGAGCTGTATCTCCCGCGTGCGCCCCGTCCATGAGCGGGACTCTTTCACGCGATTACTCAACAGGCGACGGGCAATAGGCGTAAAATCCATTTAACGTGAGTTTAAACCATGTAAATGATTGTAAACTATAACTCATCAGGATGCTTCCGGTAGTATTCCTTGAGCATCGGTTCGATGTTGAAATAAAAACCTCCTTTCGACTTTCCCTCGGAATCCTTGACGGTTATATACTCGTAGGCAGGGTCATAGAACACGTGGTCATCAACGGTATAGTCCATCATATTGAGCAACACGTATTCGTGTTGCGGTTCGATGACATACCATGCGTTCTCATCATCCATTCCCGTGCCTGTCGAGACTATCGCCATCAGCAGGTAGTTCAACTTATATTGCCAGATATTGGCGAGATTGGTCTTCCCTTTCTCGCGGAGGGCATTGATGAGCATGACCATCTCGCCGAGGTTGAAAGGATTGTCGGCAAGTGCCTTCTCGGCATATACGATGACTGAATCGCACTCCTGGCGGGTGAGTTTTCGCGAACGGTTGAGCACGTTGTAGTGTATGTCGCGCTGCGAGGAGCGGTAGGGGTTATAATCCTCCTGAAACATGTAGCCGAGATAGAGATGACGATATTTGTCAATCTTCATCAGAGTGTCGTTGCGCTGAAATTCCTGCATGAGACGTGGATAGTAGTACGGCGACGTATTGTCGAGTGTCTCCAGTCGTATCTTTTCAAGGTCAGGCTTTTCACGTTTGAGTTTGTTGACCTGCGATGAGGAGGTGAAGCTTACAAAAAGTGTAAATATGAGGGCTATGATTGTGCGCATGGGAGAAAACTATCTTTTTTTGATAAGGACTATAATGTTTGTCTTGTCATTATTGCAGCGAGCCACAGAATGACCGACCCGGCAATACACATCGTGACGACTGCAGGAAGTCCTTTGGCACAAAGATAGTTTAAAAATTTGGAAGATGGAAATTCCATTACCTTTCCTGCCGGAGTGCGACTGTAGGCCACACCGCCCAACGCGGCTCCTATGACCGAACCAATTATCATCCATCCGTGTGACACCGTCAGTCCTGCCAATGCCCCGGCAAGAGCGGCTCCGGCTATATATCCTACCCCACGCCGCGATGATGATATGCCCTTAGGCAAAAGAAACTGCAATATGAGCACTATCACCGTAGCCACTCCCCAGAATATCAATGAAGTATAAGTCACATTGGCGACTGTCAGACCAATGCCGAGCATACCTACGTATGCCGCTACAACTGCCCATTTATTGGACATGAACGTAAGGACAATACCGGCGAGCAGCAGGATGATACACACAACTGCCACAGCTAATATAACGATTGATAAGGCATCCATTTTTCAGTAGTAACAAACGTGAGAAGAAGTGAAAGACGCAACAATCGCCTTTCATATTTTTAACGTTATTTTAGTGTGGATTGTTGTTCAGCCACTCATTAATATTAGGTACAAGGAGACAAGAGAGATGCAAGAGAAACAGGCATATCATAGAAAATTTTATGCTGTTACTCTTGCATCTCTCTTGTCTTCTTGTATCTATACTTTATAGTTCTTTATCCTACAACGATATTGACAATCTTTCCGGGGACTACGATTATTTTCTTTATCGTCTTTCCTTCCAGCCATTTTGCTGAGGATTCGTGGGCGAGAGCTGCCTTCTCAACTTCATCCTTTGGCATATCGGCAGGGACTTGCATGGTGAAGCGGGCTTTGCCGTTGAACGAGACAGCATAGTTGGCAGTGTTTTCCTTCAGGTAATCCTCATTCCATTCAGGCCACTTTGCATCGTTGACAGTGGTGTCATGACCGAGAGCTGTGTGCCAAAGTTCCTCAGCCACATGCGGTGCGAACGGAGCAAGCACAATAACGAGCGGTTCAAGCACCTCACGGCTGTGACATTTCAGCGAAGACAGTTCGTTGACACAGATCATGAAAGCGGCGACAGATGTGTTGTAAGAGAAATTCTCAATGTCGCCTGTCACTTTCTTTATCAGCTTGTGGACTGCTTTAAGAGCCTCTGCCGAGGGTTTTGAATCGTCAACAAGACATGTGTCGCCCTTGTAGTAGAGACCCCACAGTTTCTTGATGAAACGGTTGACGCCGTCGATTCCGTTTGTGTCCCAAGGCTTACTCTGCTCAATCGGGCCGAGGAACATCTCATAGAGACGGAGAGTGTCAGCTCCGTAACGCTCCACTATGTCGTCGGGATTGACCACATTGAACATGGATTTCGACATTTTTTCAACAGCCCATCCACACACATATTTTCCATCCTCAAGGATGAACTCCGCATCCCTGAACTCCGGACGCCATTCGCGGAAGGCATCGATATCAAGAATGTCGTTGCTGACACGGTTGACATCCACGCGTATAGGAGTGGTGTCATACTGATCCTTGAGCCCGAGAGATACGAATGTGTTAGTGTCCTTTATGCGATATACAAAATTGGTGTGTCCCTGGATCATGCCCTGGTTGATGAGCTTCTTGAAAGGCTCCTGCTCCACAACGTAGCCAAGGTCATAGAGGAACTTATTCCAGAAGCGCGAATAGATCAGGTGGCCTGTGGCATGTTCCGTTCCACCTATGTAGAGATCAACGTTGCGCCAGTATTCATCCGCCTCCTTTGACACGAGAGCATTATCATTGTCAGGATCCATGTAGCGGAGATAGTAGGCTGACGAACCGGCGAATCCGGGCATGGTGTTAAGCTCGATAGGGTAGCCCTCGGGAGTGACCCAGTTCTTTGCTCGTCCGAGCGGAGGCTCACCGGTCTCTGTCGGGAGATACTTGTCAACTTCCGGGAGCAACAGCGGGAGCGATGACTCATCCATCAGATGAGGTATCCCATCCTTATAATATACCGGGAAAGGCTCGCCCCAGTAACGCTGACGGCTGAAAATGGCGTCGCGGAGTCGGTAGTTGACCTTTACTTTGCCTATACCTTTCTCCGATATGTATTTCTTTGTGGCGGCTATCGCCTCGGGCACTTCGAGTCCATTGAGCGAGAAGTCGGCTGAAGCGGAGTTGATCATCTTTCCGCTCTTTGCCTCAAAGCTCTGCTCCGATACGTCGCAACCTTCAATGAGGGGGATGATGGGGAGATCGAAATGGCGTGCAAAAGCGTAGTCACGGCTATCATGGGCAGGAACGGCCATGATGGCACCGGTGCCGTAGCCCGCAAGCACATAATCACTTATCCAAATGGGAATTTCCTTACCCGTCAGCGGATTGACGGCATAGCTTCCGGTGAACACGCCTGAAACTTTCTTGTCAATCATGCGCTCACGCTCGGTCTTGTGCTTGATGCTTTCGAGATAGTCATCGACGGCTTTGCGCTGCCCGGGGGTGGTCACTTTGTCAACATATTCGCTCTCCGGGGCCATGACCATGAAGGTCACACCGAAGACTGTGTCGGCTCTCGTGGTGAAGATTTCAAGCTCAAGGTCAGACCCTACGATGGGGAAACGCATCTCGGCTCCCTCCGAACGTCCGATCCAGTTGCGCTGTGTCTCTTTTAGCGAATCAGTCCAGTCAAGCTGCTCAAGACCATCAAGAAGACGCTGAGCATAGGCCGAGACGCGGAGACACCATTGATACATGAGTTTCTGCTCCACAGGATAGCCGCCACGGATCGAAAGCCCCTCGCTGACCTCATCATTGGCAAGCACGGTGCCAAGTTGGGGACACCAGTTGACCATAGTGTTGCCGAGATAGGCTATGCGGTAGTTCATCAGGGTGTCGCTTTTCTCTTTCTCCGTCATTGCCTTCCATTCGTCGGCAGTGAAGTCAAGTTCCTCTGAACATGCGGCGTGGATACCCTTCGTTCCCTCCTTCTCGAAGTGTTCGATGAGCTTTGAGATAGGCTGAGCCTTGTCAAGAGCGGTGTCATAGTAGCTCTCGACCATTTTCATGAATGCCCACTGTGTCCACTTGTAGAACTTGGGATCACAAGTGCGCACCTCGCGGTCCCAGTCAAAGCAGAAACCGATGCGGTCAAGCTGCTGACGGTAACGTGCGATGTTCTGAGTCGTGGTCTTCTCGGGGTGCTGTCCTGTCTGGATGGCATACTGCTCGGCGGGAAGTCCGTAGGCATCGTAGCCCATGGGATGAAGCACATTGAAACCGCGCAGACGTTTGTAGCGCGAATAGATGTCAGACGCGATGTAGCCTAAGGGATGACCCACGTGAAGCCCCGCACCTGAGGGGTAGGGGAACATGTCGAGCACATAATACTTTGGCCTTGTCGTGTCGATAGAGGTCTTGTAGACCTTGTTGTCGCGCCAGTAGTTCTGCCAACGCGATTCGATGTCTTTATGATTGTATTCCATGATTACTATGTTGTGTGAGGCACTCTCTTTTTATATTATTGTGCCTGTCAGCTTATTTCGAGCATACGGGTGATTGGTCTGCGGGCCTTGTCGATGATTGCCTCATCGACGCTTATTTCAGGCAGCTCATAGCGGAGAGTGTTGTAGAGTTTTTCAAGAGTGTTGAGCTTCATGTAGGAGCAATTGTTGCACGCACATCCCGAATCGGTGGGAGGAGCGGGAATGAATGTCTTTTGCGGGCAACGGCGACGCATCTCATGGAGTATGCCGCTCTCTGTCGCCACGATGAATTGGTCGGCATCATCATTGACGGCATATTCGAGGAGCACGGCCGTCGATCCAATCTTGTCGGCCACGATGTGGAGAGGCTTCGGACATTCCGGATGCACGAGTACCTTTGCTCCCGGATGCTGCTCCTTGAGCTCAAGGATTTTCTCAAGTGAGAACTGCTCATGGACATGACATGCACCATCCCACAGCAGCATTTCTCTCCCGGTCTGCGAATTTATGTAGCCTCCGAGATTCTTGTCAGGACCGAATATGATTTTCTCATCGTCAGGAAGCGATGACACAACTTTCATTGCGTTGCCTGAGGTGACCACAATGTCAGTGTGGGCTTTCACGGCTGCCGATGTGTTGACATAGCTTATCACCGTGTAGCCCGGGTGTTCCTCCACGAATTTTCCGAAATCTTCGGCAGGGCAACTGTCGGCAAGCGAACATCCGGCGTTGAGATCCGGGACGAGCACTTTCTTGTCGGGACAAAGAATCTTGACGGTCTCTCCCATGAAGTGAACCCCGCACATCACGATAATGTCATTGTCGAGAGTTTCGGCGATGCGGGCGAGGGCGAGTGAATCACCGACGAAATCCGCAAGATCCTGAATCTCGCCTATCGTATAGTAGTGGGCGAGAATCACTGCATTCTTTTCCTCCTTGAGCTTTCTTATCTCAGCCATGAGGTCGAGACCGGTTTCGACAGGGACATCGACAAACCCTTTTTCAACATTCATTTATTTTATGTTTTTTATTTTGTGGAAAAAAATTTTTTAAAAAACTCCCTAAAGAGTAAGTATAATGCTTGTCAATAACTGGAATAACTTTTCGGCTCTTTCCTTGCTTTTATTGGTTATTGATGTCTGACTGACATTGTATTCATGGTTATTGACATAGTAACTATCACTGTTTCGGATGGTTATGTTGTTTATTAACATTGTGTTAATAATGTGCAAAGTTAAAAACTTTTCATGTCATTTCCAACCGTTTTATGTTGAAAAGGATATTGAAAACCGTTTGAGAGATTCTTCATAACTTATTTTGGAGAAAAGAAGTAAATGGTATACTCCGCTGATGATGAAATATGCAAGATTAGTCTTTGAAAAGTCATTGTTTTATTATCTACATTTATCAACAACGTTTTCAACAGTGTTGATAAGAGCAGATCACTTCTCCCTTTGTCTCTCCTTTGGCTTGACAATGGAGAGAAAGTGGGGCAAGCGCAAAAGTCCGTGGGAGGGTCACCCAAATATCTTGACGCATCGGT
>JAMPHF010000002.1:357242-409797 GCA_023663525.1 Bacteroides sp. | reverse complement strand
AGAGTCTCATATATGTTGGTTGATGGAGTATTCATGCGCAAAGGTAACAAAAAATTACCTTATCTGTACCGATGTGTCAAGATATTTGGATGTCCTCTCCCACGGACTTTTGCGCTTGCCCCGAGAAAGTGGCATCGTTATGGACCATGAATTTCGGGATGTGTGTGGTTTGTCCTCCCTGTGGAGTTATCGACATGTTTACGGAGGTCATGAACAGACATGAAAAAATAAGGAGGGATCTTCACAGACTCCTCCTCACATTTAACCTAACTTTTTTAGTTGACTTTGTGTTATGCGTTGCTTTTATTTTTTTGCTCTATATGCCTATCCCGGCATTAAGCACTGCAAAGTTACTAAGGAACTTCCACACTACCCCCCCCCAAGTGTTAAAATGTGTTTATAATTGAGTTTTAATTATAAAAAACTATTAAAATTCAATATATAGATCACCTCGCAAAGCCATCGGTTGCGAGTGGTTGGTTGGTTTATGATGGTCTATATAGGGATGCGCGGCAGCACGTATGCCGAATGAATGTGCAGGAATTAATATGCCAAATGAAAATACACGAATGAATATCGAATATGTAATGAATGTCATGATATGAATCCCAACCCCGTATATAGAAAAAAAGATGAGAGAACTTCACAGACCCCTCATCACATTTAACCTAACTTTTTAGTTGACTTTGTGTTATGCGTTGCTTTGATAGTAGCTATAAGCCTCTGACATTAAGCACTGCAAAGGTACATACTATTATGATAAACTACCCCCCCCATTTGGTTAAAATATGTTAAGTTAGTTCATTTTTCTATCTTTTTGATAGCTAAATTTCATGTTTTAAGCATTTTGGATAAAAGTGCAGAAAATGCTTTCATACATAAAAATTTTGATGAAAACACCATTACAGGCTATTGTGAGGGGGTGGAGACTGTGATTTTTGGGGGTCAGTCTGATGATAAAACGATGTTAAGATGATAGAAAGTACATTTTATGTTTAAAAATTATAGTGTTTGAAATATTTATTTTACATTTGTAAGCGGTTAAGGAGTGTTTAAAATTTACTTCTTGGCATTAAAAAGTTATGAAACAAATTTCAGCTACGATTCTCGCGTGTAATGAGGAGAAGCACATAGGTGCTTGTCTTGAGTCATTGCGCGGGGTGGCGGATGAAATAGTGGTAGTGGACTCCGGCTCTACGGACAGGACTGTTGAGATATGTGAGGAATATGGCTGCAAGGTCAGGATGCGTAAGTTTGACGGATTCGGCGCACAGCGTCAGTATGCCACCTCGCTGACCACACATCAATATATATTGTCGATTGATGCCGACGAACAACTGTCGCCCGCCCTCCAGGAGTCGATCAAGAATCTTAAAGAAACGGGATTCGGACATCGTGTCTACAGCATTTCGCGTCTTAACTTCTATTGCGGTGTCCCTGTCAGACACTGCGGGTGGTATCCCGACAGGCAGATACGGCTCTTTGACAAGCGTTATGCCAACTGGAATCTGCGTGATGTTGCGGAGACTGTCATCTTCCGTGATTCCGTGCGTCCTGAACTTGTGGATGGCGACATACTCCACAACCGTTGTGACACACGCGAACAGTTCGAGAAAGTAGCCGTCTCACATGCCGCGATGAAGGCTAAGGTGCTTGCGGCAAAGGAAGGTGAGATAGGCGTGATGAGTCCGCTCATTCACGGGATGAAGGCCTTCTGGCGCAGTTTCGTGTCGGAAGGTGGAGTGTTTGAGGGTAAGGTTGGCCGTGAAATCTCCCTCCAGTCCTATCGCTCGGAATATCTGGCCTACGCCACCGCCCGAAAACTCAAATCCAAATAAAAGCATAGGTAAAAGGTACATAAAGACACAAGGACAGAAGAAACAAAAAAATTTATTATTAGTCACTTCTGTCCTTGTATCTTTATGTACCCTTTATCAGATTATTTATCGGGGAGGAGGCGGAATGTCATGCGATGGAGCGGGGTAGGACCGAGTTTGGCTATGGCAGCACGATGGTCGCGTGTAGGGTAACCTTTGTTGACTTCCCAGTTATAGCCGGGAAAGTTTTTGGCGGCATTCTCCATGAACTCGTCGCGGTATGTCTTGGCAAGAATCGAGGCAGCCGCGATGTTGCCGAACTTTGCATCACCTTTGACGATTGTTGTGTGAGGAATGTCCTTGTATTGCTTGAACCGGTTGCCGTCAACCGCTATCGCTCCGGGGACCACATCGAGCTTGTCGAGCGCACGGTGCATGGCGAGGATGGAGGCGTTGAGGATGTTGATGCTGTCAATTTCGGTGTTGTCACACGAAGCCACAGCCCACGCCACAGCGTCGCGCTCTATGATCGGACGGAGCTGATCGCGCTGTCGGGCCGTGAGCTTTTTTGAATCGTTGAGAAGTTCGTTGGTGTAACCGTCGGGGAGGATCACCGCAGCAGCGAAGACCGGACCCGCCAGGCAGCCGCGTCCGGCTTCATCGCATCCGGCTTCAAGGATGAAAGGTGTTGTCGAGGATGGAAGCATCAGTGTGTTGTCGTGATTTTGCCCGCCATCAGTTGTCCATGAAACCGTAGCCGAGACCTGAACGGTTGACAATATTCTGACCATAGACACCGAGTTTTTTGCGCAGACGGGAGATGTTGACATCGACGAGGCGCGGATTGTTCATATCTTCGCCGGGCCATGCGGTGCTGAATATTTCTTCGCGTTTGAAAAGCTTGTTGCGTGAGCGGAGTAACTGTGTCAGTATTGAGAATTCGGTAGGGGAGAGGGCCACAGTATCGCCGTCGATGATGAGGCTTCTGGAATCGATGTTGAGGATGAGAGTGCGGTACTCGATGGTGCGCGAGGTCATGGCGGGAGCGAAGTTGCGGTGGCGGCGCAGCACTGACCTGATTCTGGCCATGAATTCCCGCAGGGAGAAAGGTTTGACCACATAGTCATCGGCACCGGCGTTGAGTCCGGCTATTATGTCATTCTCGCGGTCGAGTTCCGTGCAGAATACCACCGGGATGTGTTGGGTCATCCTGTCGTCCTTCATTCGTTCGAGGAGTTCCATGCCGTCGATTTCGCCCGGAAGTCTTATTTCGGCTATAACGAGATTGAATTTTTCGAGTTGCAGCGTGAGAGCTTCCTCAGCTTGTTGGACACAGACAACACGATAACCCTCACTCTGAAGATTGCCTTCAAGAAGCGAGGTGATGTTTCTGTCGTTGTCAACGAGCAGAATTGATGGTGCTATCTTTGAGTCTATATTACTCACGGAGATTAGAAGAGTTAATGAGAAGAAAGGATATAGTTATATGTACGGTTGACTTTATATGCAAAAATAACAATAATTTATGTTATTTGAAAAATTTGTAACGAAATTGTAAATAGATTGAAATTAAATTGTCATGACCGGATATTGCACAGATATAATATATGTGTATGGGAATTTTTATGTTAAAAATAAATGTTGAATGATTGGATAATTGATGGAATATTCATTACCTTTGTTGAAACAACAATTATAAAAAACAGTTTAAGCGTTTACCAAAAAAAGAGCAAATGGAACCAAAATACAGGAGAGTGCTTCTCAAGCTGAGCGGTGAGTCGCTCATGGGCAAGCAGGGTTATGGAATAGACTCCGACCGTCTGAATGAATATGCCCGCCAGATAATGAAGATATGTTCGATGGGTGTGCAGGTGGCCATCGTGATTGGCGGTGGAAACATCTTCCGTGGAGTCTCCGGCGCAGCCAAGGGCTTCAACCGCGTGAAAGGTGACCAGATGGGAATGCTTGCGACAGTCATCAATTCGCTTGCTCTCTCGTCGGCTCTCGATGCCATCGGTCAGCCTGCAAAAGTTCTCACGGCTCTCAACATGTATCCTATCGGTGACTACTATTCCAATCGCGTGGCCATCGAGACTCTGGAGCGTGGCGAAGTGGCAATCATTGCCGGAGGCACCGGTAATCCGTTTTTCACCACCGACACCGGCAGCGCGCTCAGAGGCATTGAGGTGGAGGCAGATGTCATGCTGAAAGGCACACGTGTTGACGGCATCTATACAGCCGATCCCGAAAAAGACCCCACTGCCACTAAGTTTGACAAGATCACATACGATGAGGTCTATAATCGCGGACTGAAGGTGATGGACCTCACGGCAACAGCTCTGTGTAAGGAGAATCATCTCCCGATTGTGGTGTTCGACATGGATACACCCGGAAATCTTCTGAAGGTCATAAAGGGAGAGCCTATCGGCACACTCGTTTATTAACAATCTATAGCTAACTTAAAACATTTATAATATGGAACCCTCCGACTATCTGAATCCGGCCGAAGAAAAAATGGAGTTGGCCGTGGCTTATCTCGATGAAGCTCTCGCACACATCCGTGCGGGCAAAGCTAATCCTAAAATACTCGACTCAATACGTGTCAGCTACTATGGCACCAACGTTCCCATCTCGCAGGTTGCAAATGTGGCTGTGCCTGATGCGCGTACTATCACTATCACTCCCTGGGAGAAGGCCATGTTCAAGGAAATTGAAAAAGCTATCATCAATTCCGAGCTTGGAATCACTCCGGAGAACAATGGAGAGATCATCCGCATCTCAATCCCCCCTCTGACAGAGGAACGTCGTCGCGCACTCGTGAAGCAGTCAAAGGCTGAAGCCGAGACTGCGAAAGTCAGTGTCCGCAATGCCCGTCGTGATGCCATCGAGGGTCTGAAGAAAGCCGTCAAGCAAGGCATGAGCGAGGACGTGGAGAAGGACGCTGAGAATGATGTCCAGAAACTCCACGACAAGTATCTGAAGAAAATCGATGAGCTTTTCGCTGCAAAGGAAAAAGAAATCCTCACAGTTTAATGACTGACCGAGACTGAAATAAAGGCACAAAAAGACAGGAGGCGCATAAGTGACAATAATTTTTCGGCAGTGTGATTTTCTGCTAAAATAAAATGTCACTTATGCACCTTCTGTCTTTTTGTGCCTTTGTTTAGAATTCGGAGGAATTCTTATTTCTTGTATAAGATAGGGTTGGTCGAGGGATCGTTGTACATCTTCATCTGACGATAGACTTTCATGTACTTTTTCCCGGCAGCAATATCATCGAGGAGTTGGTCAATGGCAGTTGTCAGATCCTGTTCCTGCTGGAGAAGCACATCGAGCTTGGCCTGACATTTTGCAATGTGTTCGGGCGAGGCATCGGTGCGCTCGACCTCATGCTTCATGTGATAGATCTTGAGTGCAAGAATCGAGAGGCGGTCAAGAGCCCAGGCAGGACTCTCGGTGTTGATTGTCGCGTCGGGCAAGGGAGCGACATTCGAATATTTCTCGCGGAAATAAGTGTCGATTTCCTCCACCATGTCCGTGCGGTCCTGGTTGGATTTGTCGATACGCCGTTTGAGGGCAAGGGCTGCCACGGGGTCAATGTTGGGGTCGCGGATGATGTCCTCAAGGTGCCACTGCACGGCATCGATCCAGTTTTTTGCAAAGAGGGTGGCCTCGATTGAGCCCTCGGTATATGGATTGTCTACACGTGCATCGACATCGTCGCTCACATGGTAGAGAGCGGTCGTATCGGCAAAAATCTTAAAAGCGTCGCGTGCAAAATTCATGGGATATGTCTTGGTTTAAAGTTTGGATGATTAATAAATGCAAAGTTGGCGATTTTTATTTCCAAAACAAAACACTGCACTAAAAAAATGCTTAATTTTGTGGTAGCTCCCCTCAAAGTAGGGACATGCCTTCGGCATGTTCAGGTGTTTTTTGCAATAAAAAAACTTGTCATATCAAGGTGCGTATGATGCGAATATTCAACATGCCGAAGGCATGTCCCTACGTTGAGAGCAATTGAAAAAATTACAATAAGGATTGATACTTATGCAGACCGTACTTTTTCATTCCACAATTTTCGGCCCCATACACTCAAGGCGTCTGGGTGTCTCGCTGGGGGTGAATCTCACTCCTGACGATGGTAAGATATGTTCGTTTGACTGTCTCTATTGTGAGGCCGGTTTCAACGCCCAGGGGACAGGCACGACCGGATTCCCACCCCGCGAGCGCGTGGCGCGTCTGCTGGAATCAAGGTTGAAGAACATGAGTGAGGCCGGCGAGCCGCTTGATGTGATCACATTTTCAGGCAACGGTGAGCCGACACTCCATCCTGACTTCGGAGGTGTGATAGACGACACCCTGCGTATCCGCGACAAGTATTATCCCTCGGCGAAAGTGAGCGTGTTGAGCAATTCGACCCGTCTCGACCGCAAGTATGTGGCCGATGCGCTGATGAAAGTTGACAACAACATACTCAAACTTGACTCTGCCATCACCTCTACAATGCATCTGATAGACCGTCCCAACAATCCTGCCTTCACTTCTGAGAAAGCCATTGCTGACATAGCCAAGTTCAGCGGTCAGTGCATTGTCCAGACCATGATGCTGCGCGGTGAATATGAAGGCAGGATGATTGACAATACCACCGACGAGGAAATTGAAGCCCTCATTGAGGCCTACAACCGAATCCGTCCGCGTGAGATCATGATCTATTCGATAGACCGGAAGACTCCGGCGGAAACCTTAGAGAAAGTTTCGCGTGAGGAGCTTGAGAGGATAGGGGAGCGGATAGCTTCCGCCACAGGCATCCCCGTCCAGGTGGCATAATTGTTTATGAAATGTAAAAAAACTTTTCCATAATGTCAGAACTCCCGGTCCTAACTCCTGCTCCGCTTCGGCGAGGCGACAGGATAGCAATCGTCTCACCTGCCGGAATCATCAAGCCGCAGATTGTCTACAATTGTCTGCCGATTCTTGCCGACCGTGGTTGGATTCCATACGTCGGTGAGAATACATTTAACAGAAAGGGGACTTATGCCGGGACTGATGATGAGCGTTACTACGATCTCGAAACAGCCCTGCTTGATCCCGATACGCGTGCCATACTCTGCGCGCGCGGTGGCTACGGGGCGGTGCATCTCCTCGAACGCCTCGACAGGCTTCCGTTGCGCGACGACCCAAAATGGGTGGTGGGATACAGTGATATATCCGCACTCCATGCGCTGATGACGCGTAAGGGCATAAAGTCAATCCATGCCCCAATGACGAAACACATTGCCGAAAATCTCGGTCGCGATGACGACTCGCTTCTGCTGTTCAGTGAGCTTGAAGGTGCCACACCGGATGTGGAGGTCATGGGCCATACCCACAACCGGCCGGGCAAGGCTGAGGGGCTGCTTGTCGGGGGGAATCTCGCAGTGATCAGCGCGCTCGTCTCAACACCGTTTGACGTGATAAAACCCGGACGCATTCTTTTCATTGAAGACATTGCCGAACCTATATATAAGGTGGAGCGTATTCTCTACACTCTCCGTCTGAGCGGTGCTCTCGGCTCACTCGGCGGTCTCATTGTCGGACAGTTCACCGACTATGCCCCTGACAGAAATTCAGAGACTATGGAGGACATGATCTCAAACATGGTCGCACCGTATGATTTCCCGGTTGCCTACGGCTTCCCCGTCGGTCATGTCGATCATAATGTGCCGATGATATGTTCATCGACTGTCCGGCTGAAGGTCACTCCTGATTTTTCATCGCTCGTGACGATAGGGTAGGGGAGAGGTCTTCAGAAAGTGATGGAAATAGCACTAAATAATTAAATTCACATGATGATGAATTAAATGTATAATTAAAAATTTATTTATTCTTGCTGTTTAAGTCCATGACGTTTTAAAATTCGTGACCACTCTCCCGAAAAATTTGAAATATTCAATTCTCAGAGAGTTAAAATTTGGGTATTTATTTGATAATCATCAAATTAATGCGATTTTTGCGTGTCGTGATTTCCTGAGAATTTAAAATTTTTGATGTTGAATGAAAAATTGATTAATTTTGTGACATGAAGAAAGTAGAGTGGATGACGGACGGCGCGACCGTAATGCCGCAGATAGACACTGCACGCCTTGACAATTGGATTGCCAAGGTTGCAGCTACACATAATAGAATAGTTGGTCCACTAACATATATTTTCTGCGATGACCAAAAGATTCTTGAGGTCAACCGTCAGTTTCTCAATCACGATTATTTTACAGACATCATCACCTTTGACTATTGCCGGGGGAGGATGATTTCAGGAGATATGTTTATTTCACTCGACACTGTCAGCTCCAACTCAGAGATGGTTGGCAGCACATACGAGCGCGAGCTTCTGCGTGTCATAATTCATGGTGTGCTGCATCTGTGTGGCATCAATGATAAAGGTCCGGGTGAACGTGAGATAATGGAATCATTTGAAAATAAAGCACTTGATATTTTAGATGAGATTTGACTATGACCTGATAGTCATAGGTGCGGGCCATGCGGGATGTGAGGCGGCTCATGCTGCCGCGCGTCTTGGCGTCAGGACTCTCCTTATGACTATCGACATGAACAAGATTGCCCAGATGAGCTGCAATCCGGCAGTCGGTGGTATCGCCAAGGGGCAGATCGTCAGAGAAATTGATGCACTCGGAGGCATGATGGGTGTGGTGACTGACGAAAGTGCCATACAATTCCGAATGCTTAACCGCTCGAAAGGTCCGGCCATGTGGAGTCCTCGTGCCCAGAGTGACCGCATGGCTTTCTCGCGTCTGTGGCGCGAGTTTCTTGAGAACACTCCTAATCTCGATATGTGGCAGGACTCGGCAACTTCGCTTGTGATCGAGTCGGGGTGTGTCAAAGGTGTCACGACGGCTCTCGGAGTGACATTCTCGACTAAGAGTGTTGTCCTCACAGCGGGAACTTTCCTCAACGGACTGATGCACATCGGCCCCGTCCGGATCAGAGGCGGCCGCGTGGCCGAACCTGCCTCCTTCGGTCTGACGGAGCAGTTGCGTGACCTCGGTTTTGTCACAGACCGCATGAAGACGGGCACGCCTGTGCGCATCGACGGCCGTTCTGTGGACTGGAACCTCACGACACTGCAGGAAGGTGACAGCGATTTTCATAAATTCTCCTATCTCACCAATGTCCATCGGAAACTTCGCCAGCGTCCGTGTCACACTGTCTATACGAATCCCGAGACGCACCGGATACTTCGCGAAGGGTTGCCTGACTCCCCGCTCTATAACGGGCAGATCAAGAGTATCGGTCCGAGGTACTGTCCGAGCATCGAGACCAAGATTGTGACCTTTGCTGATAAAAACGAGCACCAGCTTTTCCTTGAGCCGGAGGGCGAGGTCACGAATGAATATTATCTTAACGGTTTCTCCTCGTCGCTTCCGATCGACATTCAGATTCGTGCGCTGGAGACTGTCCCGGCGTTGAAAAATGTCCACATATACCGTCCCGGTTATGCCATCGAGTATGACTTTTTCGATCCCACACAGCTCTACCACACTCTGGAGACAAAACTGATTTCGGGACTCTATTTCGCCGGTCAGGTTAACGGGACAACAGGCTATGAGGAAGCTGCCGGACAAGGATTGGTGGCAGGGATAAACGCCGCGCTGAAGGTCAAAGGCGAGCCGTCGTTTGTGCTTGCAAGAGATGAGGCATACATCGGTGTGCTCATTGACGATCTCGTCACAAAAGGTGTTGACGAGCCTTACCGCATGTTCACATCGCGTGCGGAATACCGCATACTTCTCCGTCAGGACGATGCCGACATGCGTCTGACTCCACGTGGCCACGCTATCGGACTTGCGTCCGACTACCGCTATGAGATTATGGAGAGCAAGCGTAGGCAGCGCGATGCGCTGATTGGTTTCTGCGATGAGTTTTCGGTGAGGGCAGCCACTGTCAATCCCTCCCTTGAACAGCTCGGCGAGCAACCGTTGAAGCAGGGTGTGAAACTCCACGATCTGATTCTCCGTCCGGCACTTGACATACATAAATTGGCTGAGATCATTCCGCAACTGAAGGAATTTATAAGTGAGAATATCGAGGAGGACAGACGGGAGGAAATCATTGAGGCCGCCGAAATTTTGATGAAATATCAGGGCTACATACAGCGCGAAGCTATGATTGCCGACAAACTGCGCAGACTTGAAAACATTGTCATTCGCGGAAAAATTGACTATTCGCAACTGAAGAATCTATCGACTGAGGCCCGTCAGAAACTTGAGAAAATCAATCCTGAGACCATTGCCCAGGCCTCGCGAATCCCCGGCATATCGCCTTCGGATGTCAACATCCTTCTGTTGATGATGGGGCGATGAAAATATTGTTTCACGTGGAACAATTCAGGTGAAATCACTCTCGGATTTATCTTCGGTGCGATGATTTTTTTTCTACGGATTGTATGATCTAATTTCTTTACGGAATAATCTTAAACTAAATAAAGCATGGAATATTTAAAGCGACGTATCCGTGATGTGTATGATTTCCCTCAGAAGGGTATCATATTCCGTGACATCACTACATTGTTGAAAGACCCTCGCGGTCTTCATATCATAGGCTGGGATCTCTCTCAACTTTATCGCGACAAAGGTGTTACTAAAGTTGTAGGCATAGAGTCCAGAGGTTTCATCGCCGGCTCGATTCTTGCCTTTGAGCTTGGTGCGGGATTTGTGCCTGTCCGCAAACCTGGCAAACTTCCCGCTGACACAATCAGTATGTCATACGACAAGGAGTATGGTAAGGATGTGATAGAAATCCACCGCGATGCGATTACGCCTGATGATGTGGTGGTGATTCATGACGATGTGCTTGCCACCGGCGGTACAATGGCTGCCGCCTATGAGCTTGTGAAGTCCATGAACCCTAAAAAAATCTACATCAATTTCATCATTGAGCTGCTCGACCTCAAGGGGCGTGAGAATCTTCCGGCTGAAGCCGAGGTCACCTCGCTTATCTCATATTGAAGACCTTTGTTCCCGGCATTCAGTGTATATGCGCCGAAGCCGGATAAAGATAAATATGGAAACGTGCATGTCTGATAGCAACAAGGTGTGCGCGTTTCCGCATCTCCGTATGTATTCCAATATCATAATCTCCTATGGCCAAACACAAGAAATCCGCTTCACTGACTGAAAAGATCTCGATACTTCCGGATACGCCCGGCGTGTATATGTATTACGACTCCGAGGGCACTGTCATCTATGTCGGGAAGGCCAAGAATCTGAAACGACGTGTAAGCTCCTACTTCAATCGCACGCATGACAGCCTACGCACTAATCTCCTCGTCCGTGCGATCGTCGATATGAGCTATATAGTCGTGCCGACCGAGCAGGATGCACTCAATCTTGAGGCATCGATGATAAAGGAATATCAGCCCCGTTACAATGTGCTTCTCAAGGATGATAAATCCTATCCTTGGATTGTGGTGACGAATGAGCCTTTCCCGCGTGTGTTCATGACCCGTCAGCGTATCAAGGACGGGTCAAAGTACTATGGCCCTTACACCGACACAGGGTCTGCGCGTGCCACTCTCGAACTGATCAAGAGACTTTATTCGGTCCGTTCATGCCGTCAGCCGATGACTCTTGAATGGATCAATGCGGGCAAGGGGCGGCTCTGCCTCGACTATCACCTCAAGCGTTGCAAAGGTTGCTGCGTGGGGCTCCAATCAAGCGAGGATTACAATCGCGACATTGATAAGGTACGTTCGATACTCCGTGGCGAGACTGGTGAGCTTCTTGTCTATCTCAAGGGCGAGATGGAGCGGCTGTCGATGGAGCTGCGCTTCGAGGAAGCGCAGGAACTCAAGGAGCAGTATGACCTCATCAAGCGTTACCAGGCCAAGAGTGTGATTGTCTCTCAGACCATAGAGGATATTGACGTGTTCGGCATAGACGACGAGGAGTCGGATGTCTATATAAACTATATGCATGTCAGGCACGGTGCGGTCGTGAAATCAGTGACACTTGAATTCAAACGTCGCCTCGATGAGTCCCGCGCACAGCTTCTCGGCTATGCCATGACGGAGATTGCCGAGTCGCTCGGTGTGAAGTTCGATGAAGTCATAGTCGCTGAGATGCCTGATGTGGAGATGCCTGATGTGAAATTCATCATGCCTCAGCGCGGCGACAAGGCCAAGCTCCTTGAGGTCTCCGAGAAGAATGCGCGCCAGCATCGTGTCGATAAGATTAAGACTATGGAGAAGCGCAATCCCGAGACGAGGACTGAGCGGATACTTCAGCGCATCCAATCCGATTTTCATCTTTCGGAATTGCCGACTCACATAGAATGTTTCGATAATTCAAACATCCAGGGCACAAATCCCGTGGCCTCTTGTGTGGTCTTCAAGGATGCCAAACCGAGCAAGAAGGACTATCGTCATTTCAACATCAAGACTGTCGTCGGGCCTGATGATTTTGCCTCCATGAAGGAGGTCCTGACGCGCCGCTACACCCGGCTTGTCAACGAGGATCAGCCGCTCCCGCAACTGATAGTCGTCGATGGTGGCAAGGGGCAGCTTTCGGCGGCCGTCGAGGCTCTTGATGAGATGGGGCTGCGCGGCAAGATTGCGGTTGTCGGCATTGCCAAGCGTCTTGAGGAAATTTATTTTCCGGGCGACAGCATACCGTTATATATCGATAAGAACAGCGAGACGCTGCGCGTGGTGCAGCATTTGCGAGACGAGGCCCACAGATTCGGAATAACCCATCACCGTAATCGCCGAAGCAAGACGCAGGCTGTGTCTGAGCTCGACAATATCAAAGGTGTCGGAGAGAAAACCCGCACATCGCTCCTTACGCATTTCAAGAGCGTCAAGCGTCTGCGTGAGGCGGACATTGACACTATTGCTGATGTCATCGGGCCGGCCAAGGCTTCGATTGTCTACAATGCTTTGCATAGCGGTGACGATGACAATGCTCCGTCATAAGATGTCATAGAAGTTCAAAAACATTTTTGCATTATCGCACTGAAACTGGGTGTCGCAAGAGCTAATTTTGCAGCACCCCATTTCCATACGTTATATTCACAAATTTCTAAACTCTTTTCAAAAATGTTTTTGCTACTTCTTCTTGATTATCTCTGTGTGCTCTTTTCTGTCCTTGCTGATCTCCTGAGCGGACTTCGCAAAGCCCGTAAGCGAGGTGAGAGATGCACTTCGTCCGGTCTGCGGCGGACGGTCGATAAAATCGGTCGCTACTACCTCGCGCTTTTCTCCATGACCTTGATTGATGTCCTGCTCTTTGCTTCGCTGACCTACCTTGGGGAGTCGGGTCCGGACCTCATTCCGCAGTTTCCCTATCTGACCACTTTTGGCGCGTTGGCTCTCGCGCTGATTGAGGTGAAAAGCATCTGTGAGGCATCCGATGAGAAAGGTGATCTCCGTCAGAGCCTGACGCTCCTCCTGTCCCTGCTTCGCCGCTTCGGAATCCTGTGAGAATTTAAATGAGAAAAAGACCCCGAAAACGGCACCTGAGGACTCGTCTCCGGTTTTCACGTGCCGTTTTCGTCATATCTCGGAAAAATGTCTTAACTTTGGCAAAGTGTTGTATAATCATCTTCAAAATCAATATCTGAATCATGAAAACAAATCTAATCCATGGCATTATAGCTGGGGCACTTCTCGGGCTTTCCTCATTTGCGCAGGGAGCGGAAGTGTCAGACTACAGTAGTTTCTATAAAAATCTCCCGATTGAATTACCGCGCGTAGCTCCGCCCTCCATACCCGCCTATGAGGTTTCAATCACTAATTTCGGTGGTGTCAATGACGGGATCACACTCAACACCGAGGCCTTTGCAAAAGCCATGAGTCATCTTTCCGAGAAAGGTGGCGGCCGTCTCGTCGTGCCGGAAGGTATATGGTACACAGGTCCCATCCGGTTCGAGAGCAATGTTGAGCTTCACCTCGACCGTGGTGCGCTCGTGCTGTTCAGTGAGAATCTCGCCGACTATCCCGTTGTAGCCTCCGATTGGGAGGGTTTGAGCACCCATCGCGCACTCTCGCCTCTCACTGCCCGTGATAAGCATGACATAGCCATAACGGGCGATGGCACATTCAACGGCAACGGTCAGAAGTGGCGTCCGGTCAAGAAAAGCAAGATGACGGCTGACCAGTGGAAGACCCTCACAGCCACCGGCTGCGTCAACGCCAAAGGTGACATCTGGTTTCCGAATGAACGTGTGCGTGAGGTCTACGAGAATAAGGACTTTCAGGCAAAGGTTCATCACGGCGACAAGGCGACTGTCGAGTATGCCCATGACTTTCTTCGCCCCGTGATGCTCTCTTTCATCAATTGCCGCAATGTCATGCTGAAGGATGCCACGTTTGAAAATTCACCGGCATGGAACATTCATCCTCTGCTCTGCGAGAATCTGATCATTGACAATATCAATGTCCGCAATCCGTGGTATGCGCAGAACGGCGACGGCATAGACGTGGAGTCGTGCCATAATGTCCTCGTGGCAAACAGCCGTTTTGATGTGGGCGATGACGCTATATGCATCAAGTCCGGAAAAGACAAGGACGGACGTGATCGCGGCGTGCCTTGTTCGGATGTGCTGATTGAGGGTTGCACAGTCTATCATGGTCACGGAGGCTTTGTGATCGGCTCGGAGATGTCGGGAGGCTGCAAGGATATTGTTGTCAGGAACTGTGTGTTTATCGGCACTGATGTCGGTCTCCGTTTCAAGTCCACACGCGGTCGCGGTGGCGTGGTCGAGAATATCTATGTTGACAATGTGAAGATGACGGATATTCCCGGTGATGCACTCATTTTTGACCTCTATTACGGTATCAAGCCCGGTGCGCCCGTTCCCCCCGTCACAGAGGAGACTCCGTCGTTCCGCAACATCTACATCAATGATGTCACTTGCCGCTGGGCCAAGAGAGCTGCTCTTTTCAATGGTCTGCCCGAAATGCCGATGAAGAATGTGGTGATCAGCAACTCCATTTTCCGTGCCGCTACTGGCATCGAGCTTAACCATGTCGATGGTCTGAAACTTGACAATGTCAGGATTGATGTCCCCGGTGATAAAATTACCGAAGGTGAAGGCGTGAAGAATGTGAGCATCGTTCCCTGACCCCCCGTCGCTCCCATCACAAAATAATAGAGAACTAACCCCATAGAGGGCTGCTAAAGTCGGAAGGTTGGAATCGCACAAAAAATTCCAACCTTCCGATTTTTTAATATCGGAATGGAGAGCCTATGGAAACTCATGCAGATAAAAAAAGAACCCCAAAAGAAAAAATAAAAATTTTTTATTGGATAATTTGCTAAATAAAAATTTAGCATTAAATTTGCGGTAAAATCAAAACAGAGAACAATGAAATATAACGAACTTCATCGGAAGCTCCGAAAATTTGGTTGCTATCTCACCGGTGAAACACGAAGCGGTCACCCCGAATGGTATTCACCGACAGCCGGTCGATACTTTACGACAAGTCATTACGAAGCCCAGGAAGTAAAGACCGGTACTAAAGTCAATCCTCAGAGATGCCGGTATTAAATAAGTGGACGATACGCAAGCTCAAAATAAATTCAAAAGAACTAATAGCTTCAAGGTTTGTTAAACAATTATATAGCATAAAACAATGAAAACTGTACGAGTATTTATTGAGCGTGGCAAGGATGGCTCCTATGGAGCTTATATGCCTGATGAAAACAATCTCAGCTATGGTGTGATTGGTGATGGCACTACCGCTGCGGCTGCTATCGAGGATTTCAAGGCTGTCTATGAAGACATGAAACGGGCTTCTCAGAGCGAAGGACGACCCTTTGAGGAGGTCAATTTTGCATTTTCATACGATCTACCTTCGTTTCTCGTCTACTATGCGGATCTTATCTCTTATAAAGGTCTTGCCAAACTTACCGGTATCTCTGCTGCACAACTCTCGCAATATATATCCGGCTATCGCACTCCATCCCCCAAAACCACACAAAAGATACAGGCTGCACTTCATGCATTCGGAAATGAGTTGAGCCAACTCCAACTTGTCTGATTTGCACGTTCAACATTCTTCCCCATCCATACTTTACTACGGTATTATATGAAAATCGCTTGCAAGTTTATGTCCTGCAAGCGATTGACCTTGGATTCGTCGGGGTGACAGGATTCGAACCTGCGACCACCTGGTCCCAAACCAGGTGCGCTACCGGACTGCGCTACGCCCCGATAGTCAAGCCGCGATTTCGGCTTTGACCGGCACAAAGGTAGTCACAAAAAATTATTTATGCAAATAATTCGTGATAACTAAATAATGAGTTAGTTGACTTTGTTTTGGATTTTTCCTTCGGTGAATGTCTTCAGATTGGCGATGGAAATGTCCACGAGTCTTTGTCGCGCCTGAGATGACTGCCATGCGATGTGGGGCGTGACGAAACAATTCGGACAGTTGATCAATGGAGACCCGTTTCGGGGTGGTTCTTCACACAGGACATCGATACCGGCGGCAGCGATGCGTCCGCTGCGAAGGGCTTCGCTCAATGCCTCCTCATCGACGAGCGGACCGCGTGAAGTGTTTATGAGTATTACTGCGGGTTTCATCAGGGCGATTGACGAGCGGTTGACAATGCCTTTTGTTGATGGTGTGAGAGCCGAATTGAGCGAGATGACATCGCTCTGTCTGAAAAGTTCATCGAGGCTGACACGCTCCACTCCTTCCGGGAGTTTGCGGGCGGAATTGGTGATGACGCGCATTCCGAACGCCTGTGCAATCTTTGCGACACGGCTTCCGATATTGCCCATCCCGATAATGCCCATGACCATGTCCGATAGCTCGTCAAACGGACGCAGGCGATAGCTGAAGTCACGGTTGCTTGCCCAATCTCCGCCGTTGACCGACGCGGAGTAGGCACTGACGCTGTTGATGATGTTGAGAAGATGGGCGAATACGAGCTGGGCAACGGAGTCGGTTGAATAGGCCGGGACGTTGCACACCGTTATTCCCCGCTTGCGTGCCGACTCGATGTCAACATTATTGTAGCCGGTTGCAAGTACGCCGATGAATCTGAGCTCGGGAAGCTGCTCTATGATTTCATCGGTGATCAATACTTTGTTGGTATATATCGCGGTCGCGCCTTTGGCACGTTTGACCACGTCTGCCGGCTCGGTGCGGTCATAGACGGTCAACTCTCCCAACTGTTTGAGAGCATCCCAAGACAGGTCACCGCTGTTGGCTACATAGCCGTCGAGAATCACTATTTTTTCCATGTGTCAAAGTTACGTAACTCTGACATCATTTCCAATATCATGCACGATTTTGGGAAGAATGGTTCCTGCATTTCACCCGATGAGAATTGCTGTGAGTGAGATTTCGCCTTGTGCGCCGGTGATATGGACGGCCTCGATGTCGGCTGTCGCTGACGGACCGGTGTAGAACGACCCATAGCGTCCCGTTGAAAGGTCGAGGGCTGCGTAGGCCTGATGCATCCCGCTGTAGATTTTCGATGTGTCGAGCAGCAGATAGAGGTCAGTCGAAAACAGTGCGCAGGCTGTCAACCCAAGTGACTCCTCGGTGACCCAGATTGATCCCGTCTCCCCTACACCAAGTACTCCCTTGGCCACACATACGTCAACGACGTGAGCCGAATGAGGGTCCGTTGAATCAGTGATCTCAAAATTGCCCTTGAATTGAGGCACGGCTGAAAATATCCTTTTTCCTGTTGTCTCCACATTTGTGGCAAGCCATCGGAGGGCATCGCCATAGGTGGCGACACGCACAGCCTTCCCATCAAAACTTTCAAGTTTTGCAATGAAATTCTCAATCTTATCGCCCTCGACATCATACATCGGCACGTCCGGAAGCATTACCTCTTCCGGCAAACCCGATTTGATTCTCTCCATGATCCTCTCTCTCGCAGTCATAGCTTTTGGTCGTTAGTTTTTTAGTAGTTAGCTTTAGCCATTAGTCATGTGTTCAAAAGCACTTACACTTAATCCTTACTCCTTAAACCTTTACACTTATTATAGTATTCCCTGAAAGTTTGTTTGGGTGGAGTTGGGTTTGTGTGGTCTTTTGCCCAAGGATTTACAGAGGAGTCGAGGAGCCATTTTGGAAGAGTGCGCAAAGCCCACAGACCGAGCCGTTCGGCATGTGAGAGGTTTGTTGCATTGCGAAGCACCATCGCCATACCGTTCTCCTCCAGCCGATGGATCAGTTCATCCTCATGCTGCTCCACAATCTGTGTGCGCCAGTAGAACACATAGTCGGGGATCGGAACTTTCACCGGGCAGACATTCCCGCATGAGCCGCAATGCGTGCATGAATATGGCAGGCGGGCATAGCGATGGAGGTCGTAGCTCGGTTCGAGCACTATTCCGATCGGTCCCATGTAGGGTGCATCGTAGCTGAGTCCGGATGTCCTCCGGAACACCGGGCAAGTGTTCATGCATGCACCGCATCTGATGCATTTCAACACCTCAAAATAATCCGCGCCGAGACGCTTCGACCTCCCGTTGTCAACGATCACCACATGCATCTCCTGTCCTTTGCGCGGGCGGGTGTAGTGTGACGTGTATTGCGTGATGTCAAAACCGAGCGCGCTCCTTGACAGCAGCCTTATGAACAGAGGCAGGTCACACTGACGGGGTATGAGCTTCTCAATCCCCATGCTCACGACAAAGAGCGGAGGGATGTTCGCGCTGATGTCGGCATTGCCCTCATTGGTGGCCACGACAATGGTTCCTGTCTCGGCTACGGCGAAATTCACACCACACATCCCGGCGTCAGCATTGATGTAGTTCTTGCGCATGTCACGCCGCATCACGCTGTTGAGATACTTCGGGTCATCAATGTCAGGATCGCTTCCGAGTTTTTCGGCAAACAGTTTCGCCACATCCCCGCGCAGTTTGTGGATGGCCGGCATGACTATGTGGGAAGGCCGCTGATTGTCGAGCTGCTGTATGCGTTCACCAAGATCGGCCTCGTAGATGTCTATTCCGAATTTTTCGAGATATTCCCTCATCCCACATTCATCCATCAGCATTGATTTGCCTTTGGTGACGGTCTTGACGCTGTGTGAGCTGAGGATGTCGTGGACTATCCTGTTGTGTTCATCGGCATCCTCCGCCCAATGGACATGTATGCCATGCTCCTTGAGCCGTGTCTCGAATTCTTCGAGATAGCGGTCAAGGTGCGAGAGGGTATGAAGTTTTATTTGTGAGGCAAGATTACGCATCTCCTCCCATTCCGGAATTTCCGATGCCGTCTTGTCGCGACGCATACGTGCCGCCCACAGACAGCGGTCATGGCTCACACGATGCGGCGTGTCAGCTATGAATTTTGCTCCGAGTTTGACTTGATTGACCTGTCCCATATTATAATTCATAATGCATTATGAATTAAATTTTGTGCATTAATTTTTAAAGTTGCAGTTAAGTATCTCCGCGATATAGTATGTCGTGATGTCTATGCCGAATTTACGGGCTATGCCTTGCTGATGGAGGAGGCAGGAGAAATCGGCGCTTGTCACGTATTTCAGCCCGTTCCGCTCGTAGTCGCTCACCTTGTCGAGTCCTTGCTGACCGGCACAACTCTGGTCCCAAATAGCGAAAGTCCCGCCGAAACCGCAACACTCGTCGCGGCGCGTGGCATAGCAGACTTCAAGCCCGTCCACGAGGTTGAGCAGATCGGCGGTCTTTGAATAGTCGGTAATCATCAGCTCCGTGGGGCGCGCCTGATGGAGATAGCGCAGAGAGTGGCATCCGTTGTGGAGGGCAACACGATGGGGAAACCTGGCCCAGGGCAGACTTTTCACCTGAAGTATGTCGTGGAGAAAATCGACGATGTCGTGAGTGGTCTCGATGATGTGCTGCACTTCGGGAGTCTTCTCCACGGAGTCGAGATGATAGCGTACCTGATCTGTGCATATACCCGAGGGGATGACCACGTAGTCATACCCGTCGAGATATTTCACGAGATTCTTTTCAATCCGACATGCCTTCCGTTCATAACCCATGTCGGTCATGGGAAGTCCGCAGCATGAAGCCTCCTCGATGTAACGAACATCAAGACCAAACTTCTGCAGCAGTTCATAGCTCGCAATCGCAGCTTGCGGAGCGAGCATGTCGACATAGCATGGTACAAAAAATCCAACTTTCATCTCCAAAAAAACAAATAATTGAAACTGATGGCGTAGCGGTATCATCCAGTCATCGCGCAGATGAGACACACTCTAATAATAAATACGTCAATCCTGACCCTAATGTTCATTACGGAAAATTGAACAAATTCATCCGTTGAGGCGAAAAATTGCGCAATTCTCGATAGATTGTCTGCGTTTTTATGCTCTATTAGAGTAAATATCATTATATTTGCTTATTCCAAATCAAAAAGATATGAAAGAGTTGAGTCCTGAAGAATTGTATGTCGAGCTGATGAGGCCGATGTATGGCGAGCGTCCCTATTATCGCGGTGGTGATATGGGTGAAGGGATGTCGGTGATTGAGCAGTTGTTTTATGGTTACTGGAAGGAACGTTTTCTCCTGAACCATGACGAGAAGATGGCCTACACGTTGATGAACTCCGACCGTCGGCTCATATTCATCACTATGGATGATGTGGTGTGGCAGGATGTGGAGAGGCTTCCGAACAGCGGGAATGCCTACATGTTTGCTGCCCAATTTCCATTCGCCATAAGTCGTTTTTCCAATGGTGTCGCCGAGGTGAAATGGACTCTGCACCCCGACGGGATGTATTTCATGGACAGTGACGGCTACGGGATGCAGGACGATGATGAGACCGTGTTGCGAGGCTACATTGACCGTCATGCCCGGATGGTAATTCCGTTCATGGATGCAGATATGAACCAAATCAAGAAGTATCGCCCGGAGGCTGAGCGCATTGTCTCAGGAAGAAAGAAATGAAAGTCCGTCCGTTACGTCGGTTTATGGTAGACCTCATGATTGTGGGGCTGTTCGTCCTCGCTATGATTGTGGGGCATGTTGATGTCGCGTGGCTAAAGATTGCGGCAAGTGCAATCATCCCTACGCTGTTCTACGTTCTGATTGTCAGAGCGTATGGGGGCAGTGGAGACAGTCGCGGCAGTAGGTTGTTCCATGTCGGGTGTTGTGTGGCATTGGCACTCGCGGGAGTCATGGGGGTGATGGCTTCAAACGTGCGTATCCCCTTCAGCTTCCTGATGCTTGTCGGCTTCATTTTGTTGACGGGAGGTGTCGGGCTGCGGATGCTCCTGCGGTTTCACTATAAGTTCGGTGCCGTCATGCTCGTCGGCAGTCTGCTGATAGTCATTATCCCGATGATTCTTGGCTATTGGCCATATTCGGTGGTCAAGGCAGAGAAGACCGTGACTCATTCTTCAAACTATTCTTTCCATACCCCAGAGGGCTATTTTCTTGTGAAGAATAACGGCAAGTGGGGCTTGCGTGACCGTTTTGGACTGCTCATTGACACCGATTACGACATGATTTTCTGGATGTCGCCAAACTCGGGGCGATATTTGCTTGCTGTGGGCAATTATGGTGATGACAAGGAGCGGACGCGTTACGTCGTCTATGACCTCGCGGATCGTTGCTATGCCGTCAATCCCGACAATCTTGATGTCGCCGAGATGACGGTGGATTCCGAGGATCTGAATGTGTATCATCTGAAGGATAGCAACGGGAGGCATTTTGCGGATTTTTGCATCACCCCGTCTGTTGATAGAGGAGAAGTGTCGGACGCTCGTTTTGAGCCTCACTTCTCTGAGAGCGATGTTCCGCTGGAGACTTTTATTAGCAAAGGCTATGAGATGGATGAATGTGATTTTGACGATTACACCTTGCTGGCGGACATGCAGGCGGAGAGTCCGGATGCATTCAGATTGTTGATGAGGATTGCGGGCATGGCCGCTCTCCCCTCCTCGGCGACCAACGACATGAGGTTTGGCGAAGCGGTAAGATATTTCATCAACGAGGACTCTCGTTATAATGGAGATGCCGTCGTGGCTCTAAATGAACTGGATGCACTCATTGATGGACGGGAGCAGGATACGGACGAGTGTCGGAAAATGTGTTCCGATTTCCGCCGGATTCTCGACACTGTCAGACTGTCGTGGGCTTATCATGATCTTGTCGGATCGTCGTGGGACCACCTTGATGTGTTGAACCGACAAAATATTGTAAATCTCAACGAATATAAGGCGTGGCATGACTTCATGGAGGCATTTGTCTATTATCTCGACAGTCTCGACGAGAAGACCGACGATAAGGATAGCTATGAGGGTATAGACAATGATCTCATGATTGCAATGTGGCTGCGTGACCGTGCAGAGGCTGCGGTGACGGATCGCTCTATAATTATGGGTGACATGCACCACACCATTTCCACCTACGGCTTACATTCAGTCGAGGATGTCGAGGCGATTTTCAATCAGTATCATGACGATGCGACCCCCTACGCCTATCACCCCGTATGGAATGAGATCCGCCCGGCCTTCTATCGGTGGACCAGTGCGCGTGATGCAGTGGAGGAATATCTCTGTTACCATTATGATGACGAGTCGATAGCCGACAATTACAATCGCAACACCGCCGTCATCACCGACCGCATGTATGACATGCTTAACAATCTGCCCTCAGGACACCCCTAATGAGTGATGGATTGTCACAGAATGAAATTCAGTGAAATTCAGTGCTGAAAATTTGTTATATATTCGGAAATGCCTTATATTTGTGGCAATTGTAACACAGTGTAGATTATGAAAAAGATTATTCTGACTTTGATAGTATGTCTCGTGTCCTCTTTCAATCTGTATGCAGACCGGCAATGTCACTATTGTAAGGGTACAGGCAAGATAGTAAAAAATATCTCGGTCGGGACTTACGGACATAACCATGAGGCGAAAGTCCGGTGTCAGGAATGTGGTGTCCTGTATCTTCCCTCTACCGGTCACAGCCATATCCATTGCCAGTATTGCCGTGGGACGGGTCGGCTTCCCGATGTCGGGGGTAGCGGATCAGATTATTCCGGTGGTGATGGAGGCTATGTTGAGGGTGTTCCATCAGTTTTAGATCTTGACTACAATGTCATGACCATGCAGGCACAGCTCGATGTCCGCACTCAATACTATGGCTTTCCCATTACTCAATCCGAACAGAATCTCCTTAATCAGCTCTCGCCGGGAGCATTGAAAGCCTATTCTCAGCTTCGTGATGTAATCAATAACGCTGCGATATATGCCAATGAAGCCATAAAGAAAAATTGGGCAAGAAATATGTCTCCGCAAGAGGTGATTAATACATATAATACCCTTAAAACACAGAGTAATACCGTCAGCAGTCAGATTTCATCTTCATTTCAGAATGAATCGGCTGATGTTGTAAATTCATTGTTTGGTATGTTGGGGAACTATTCCTCTCAGGTAGATGCATCGTTCAATGCCCTTCTTCAATTGACACAAGTGTCGCAACTGTCAAATCAGCTTGACAATCTGCGTTTGATGTTCTGACGAAAAAATAAGATAACATTTAGAAACCATGATAAAGAAATTTCTTTTAATCTTCATTCTGTTAGTGGGTGTGTCCTATGCCTATGGTGATGTGATTGTCAAGAAAGACGGTACGACCATGGAGGTCTATAATATTGACTTGGGAGAGAAGTATATCACATTTACAACAGAGGCTTCTCCCGAGTCACAGATTGGACGTGTGCTCCGCGATGATTGTTTTGCCATAAAGGGAGCAGATGGTGTGATGAAGAACGTCGATGCTGTTGATATATCTAATAATCAAGAACAGACAAAGGTAGAATCAAAATTTACAGATATAGAATTGTCTTTCTCAGATAATGCAAAAGCAGCAAATAAAGAATTATTGTCAAAACATAATAAAAGATTTGAATTTTCGGAAAATGCACCGATAAAACGAGACAAGGAGGCGAAGGCTGTCATTCGACAGTTTGGATTAACTGATAGTTCTATCATTAGAACTGATGAATTGCAGTTAGAAATATGGATACCTGAAGTCTCTATTATGGCAAAGAAAGATATCGTAATGGCTGTTAATGTAATCAATATATGTTCAGACGTTGTCTATATTGATTTGGGTAATACATTTTTTGTCGAGAACGGCAATTCTGAATGTATATATGTCCCATCATCATCAAGTGTTTCATCTTCAAGAAGTACAGGTGTAAGTGCTAATTTAGGTAATGTTGCTGATGCATTGGGTGTCGGTGGTGTCGTCGGGACATTGGCAAGTGGTGTGAATGTTGGTGGAGGTAATGGCAATACTACATCTGAGACTGTATATTCTCAACGCATTATAGCTATCCCCCCTGGGGCTAAAAAAACAATTTTTGAGCGAAAAATATTTGAATACTCGGATACTGAGCCTGTAAGTTTTAGTTGTACGGCTGCGGCTGTTAGAAGTCGCTGGTCTAATAAGAAATTACAAGGAACCATATTGGATTATAATTTTGATGATTGGAATGGAAAAGCGATCTATGGTGTATTCGTGAAATATAGTAAAACAGAAAATCTGACAGGTCCAACAAAGACTATAAAAGCAGAATATTATCCTATAAGGGATTTATTTTGCGCACAAAAGAATGAAGATCAACAGTTGGAGAAGCATTCTGATAACTGGATGTATATTTATATAAAGCCTCATTTTTGATAAATATTCGTAAGAAAAAACAATACACGGGGGCATTCGAAAGAAAGCTGATTTGTTCTTCATGCCTGAAAGCGTAAATCGGCTTACTTCGTATGCCTGCTTCGCTCATAAACCATGACCGGGCATGACTGCACTACACTGTGTCATACCGGCTACGGGTAAATCGACATCCTGATGTATGTCCTATATAGTTCCTATTGCAGGTAAGTTTGCGGATAATCATATTGATAAACAAGACAGATGAACTACGCTTATGGATAAGAAGCAGGCTATTGAAATAGCGAGAAGATACAAGGAGGAGGTCTCGGATTGTCTTCCGGTTAAGGCTGTATATCTGTATGGCTCTTACAGTAAGGGTGGTTATCGTGATGAGAGTGATATAGATATTGCTGTCATTGTCTCTAACAGTGGAGACTATTTTAAAGATACCCCGTTGTTGTGGAGAATAGGTCGCAAAGTGAATTTTCTGATTGAGCCGGTTTTGCTTTCGGAAGATGTGAACGATCCGCTGTATTATGATATTCTTAAAACCGGTATATTGATTTGATGAAATTTCCGGCAGATAAATTTCTTTTATTGGAGAATATTGCCTAATTTTGCACATTGGAATCGGATAAACTATTTTAAATCCGTGAATTAGCAAAATTTTAAGTTAATAAATCAAAACCAATCGCATAAAAATGGCAAACAAGAAGCCCAATGAAGAGACCCGCACCTCGATTGACGAGGTAAACGATACCCTTACCGGGATCGGTGAAAAAGTTCAAAGCAACCCTAAAGTGGTCGTGTGGAGTTGCGTTGCAGTGACAGCCGTGGTGGCCATCATCCTGCTCTATGTCTACGTGATCCGCCAGCCGGGACAGAACGCTGCCAACAATGCCATCGGTCAGGCTGACATCGAGCTGCTCATGGGCAATGACTCGTTGGCTCTCGCCAAATATCAGCAGGTGGCTGCCGATCATGGTTATGACGCAGGCAATCTCGCAAATCTCAATGCCGCCATCCTTCTCTACAAGCAGGGAAAATATGAGGAAGCCATTAATTACCTCAAGGACTACTCCGCTTCGGAGACCATCATCGGTGCTTCGGCCAAGTCGCTTGAAGGTGACTGCTATGTCAACCTCAAGAAATATCCCGAGGCCATCAGTTGCTATAAGGACGCTGTGAAGATTTCGGACAACAATCCTCACTACACTCCCGCTTTCCTTCTCAAAGAAGCGACTGTGCTCCGCGAGCAGAAGGACTACAAGGCCGAGGCTGCTGTCTACGAGCAGATTCTCAACGAATATCCTGCCTACGGTAATGAAATCGGTCTTGACGTGAAGAAGTATCTTGAGCGTGCTCAGGATGCGGCTTCAAAGTAATGACCGGACGCAAAAAAATAAAAACAGAAAAGTCAAAAGGCAGATGGAAGCAACTTCCATCTGCCTTTTGACTTTTATGAATCTTTGGAGTTTTCGCGCCGGGCGATCAGTCGCGGTCAACACCGAGGAAATTTCCATCGAGATCAAACAGAAGTTCCACCCCGTTGGTAAGTTCCACCTCGTAGTTGCGGAGTTCGCGGGAGATTTCGTTGATACCGGAACCGTTGTAGTTGGCGGATACGTATGATTCAATCGCGGGCATGATTCCGGTGGGGATCACCTGTCCCTTGGGAGCGTCGATGTCGGTCCAGTTGCCGGCTGTATCAAACTCCACTTCCTGACCGTTGGCAAACACGACCTCATATTCAGAGGATGAGTTGTGGTATGATGATTCCTTGGTGACTCTGCTGACTTTTACATCAGGATAGAATTGATTGATGAAAGTCTTCGCGGCAGCCGGGAGGTCGCTGATTGCGATGGGTTCGTTCTTGTCATCGTCGTCATCGCCGCAGCTCCAAGCCAGACATCCGAAAACGCAAAGCATGAGGAATAGATAAATCTTTTTCATTGTAGGATTAGGTGTGTTAAAAATATGAATTGATAATTATACTTTAAAAGTAACAACCGGCACGTAATTTTAGTTTATATTAATGTGTGATTTTTTGCAAAGTATCAGATAATTAGTATATTTGCAAAAATAATGACTCTTGACCAATTTTTCCGGCTCTCAGCTTACATGAGCCACTTTAAGTGACAAAAAAATAACTTGGGAACTTTTTATCGTCACTAAGTACTTAAATCTAAAACAAAACTATATAATTTTTACATGAAATCAATTTACCGCTATCTTGCAGTGGGGACAATCATGACGGCGATGTGGCCGGGAGCAACGCTCCTCGCGCAGCAGCCGGGTGAGACTGACCCCTCATGCGTTGTCGAGAAATGGAGCGATGCCTCCACCTCGCCAAAAATCATCGACATCAATTTCTCGGACACATCATGGCCTGACACGTGGGGAAATTCCGGCTCCGGAATGCAGTGTCCGGAGTTTGATTCAGGTGTGTATGTCAACGCCATCCTCACCACACCGGCTTTAGGCTCGGATGGTGTGGCTTATCCGGTGCTGTTCCATAACTGTACGTTTGCAACGTCAGCGTCAAGCAGCGGCACGGGTGGAGTAACTGCAGCATTTGCCCGCCAGTTTTTCGGGGACCAGAATCCGACCAACTACAATAACTGGACCTACGCCGGGCATACCACATATCTCGAAGACAATATCGTGATGAACGGTAGCCGCCCTGTCAGCGGCAGTGCCGGATTCGTCCAGATGTGTCGCAACAAGTCGGCTGACGGTGTCAACTCGCTCCACGGCTGGATGGAGATTGACCACATACCCTACGTGGAACGCATCCAGTGGTCATGGTCGTCAACCTCCTGGGGTCGCGGTATCAAATGTGACATAAAGGTCGGCGACGGCGACTGGGAACCGCTCGTGTGGATGGGATCCGAGAAGCAGAAACTCGGATGGACAGTGTTCTCCGACCAAGGCTACTTCATGGAGAATGTGATTGACAAGAAGGACGTGTCACTCCGCTGGAGAGTATGGGACGGCGATGGTGCGATGGACAGCGACGCGCAGGTGCAGAAAGCACCGTTTGACTGGCAGTCAATCGACCCGCTTGCGCAGAAACAGGCTCCGCGCGTGCACAAGCTGAAGATTTTCGGCGATCCTCTGACCGCCGAACAGGCCGCCTACGCCAAGGCCAATCCCGTAGGGAATGTCGGCGAGCTGACCGACCTCTCGAAGTTCGGTGTCACTTCAGGCGGCGGTGAGGTCGAGAAGCCCAAGGCCCCCGCTCCCGATGATGATGCGGAGATCACGCTTCTCTACGTCAATCAGGACGGGTCAGGCGACTATACGACCATTCAGGCGGCGATTGACGCTGTCCCCGACACCCATCGCGGAATCATTTACATCGCTCCCGGTGTCTATGATGAAAATGTGTATGCAGGCACTCGTAAGAGTCACAATAAATTCATCTCGCTCATCGGCAGCGATGCGGAGACAACGATACTGACAAACGATGTGAACCGTGGCGCAGACAAAACCAAGAAGTATTACGACTGCACGGCTCTCAACGTCTACACCCCGCGTTTCTATGCCGAGAATCTGACCATACGCAACACGTCGGGCAACAAGGGTCAGGCTGAGGCTCTCTATACCGAGGCAGACGCTCACGTGTTCAAGGATTGTATCCTCTCCGGCTATCAGGACACATATAAGGCAGCCGGCGGCTCACGCGGCTATTTCAAGAATTGCACCATCTCGGGCGCGACTGATTTCATCTATGACAGCGGTCTGGAGTGGTTTGAGGATTGTAAGATTGTCTGCGTCAAGGGCGGTGGCTACATCACTGCTCCGGCCGATTCTCGCCTTATCCTCCGCAAGTTGAGCCATCCCGATCTGTCGGTTGACAAGTTCCGTGCAGGTTTGTTCTTCCGCAACTGCGATGTCGTTGCCGAGGACGGCGTGGCCGACGGTGCATACTATCTCGGCCGTCCCTGGAAAGAGGAGAGCGGATCGATGTTCATCAATTGCCGCCTCGGATCGCATATCAACCGCCTCGGCTGGAAGGATTGGAGCGGGTCAGAAAACACTGCATCGCTCTTTGAATACGGCAATACGGATGCCACCGGTGCGCCTGTCGCCGTTGACGGTCGCGCATCGTTCAGCCATCAGGCCACTGAGGCTGAGGTGAAGGCCTATATGAATCCCGAATTTCTCTTTGCAAAGATGTCGGATGTGCCTTTTGACTTCGAGTCGATTCTTGACGGTGTCGCAGCTCCTGCCAATATCAGTGTGACCCCGGCTGCCATCACTTGGGATGGTGATAAGGCCGCGGTTGCCTACATCGTTTATTGCAACGGTAAATTCGTTGAAATGACTGCCGACACCTCGTTTGTGCTTCCTGACGGTGCTGTCTCGACTGATTATAGTATCGCTGCCGTGTCGCGTCATGGAGTCACTTCCGAGGCTGTCAAGGTTGAAGGAAATCTCCCGACTCTCGCGTTCCCGACTGCCGAGGGATTCGGTAAGTTTGCCACCGGTGGTCGCGGCGGCAAGGTTGTGAAGGTGACAAGCCTCGCCGATGACAACTCTGCCGGCACTCTCCGCTGGGCTTTCAATCAGTATAAGGAAGATCCGATCACAATCGTGTTTGAGGTCAGCGGTGAGATAAAACTTGCTTCCGACATGCGCGTGAAGCGTTCCAACTGGACTCTTGCCGGACAGACTGCTCCCGGTGAGGGCATCGTCATCACCCGCAATAAGGTCAATTTCGGTGGCTCGGAGAACTTCATCGTCAGAAATGTGCGTTTCCGTGTCGGTCAGAAGAACATGAACGGACAGATCAATGCGGTCAATGCTCTCGGAGCCGAGAATTGCTCGAACTTCATCATTGACCACTGCTCGTTCGGATGGTCGGTTGAGGAGAATATGAACACCGCCGACTCCCACTTCCTCACCGTGCAGTATTCCATCGTCCATGAGGGCCTCTACAATGCCGGACACTCCAAGGGTGCGCGCGGCTATGGTTGCCAGTGGGGTGGCTCGCCTGCCACATACCATCACAACCTCCTTGCCCACAATAATTCGCGTTCGTCCCGACTGAACGGTGCACGTGGCGAGGACTATGTCGTGTTTATGGAATACATCAACAATGTGAACTACAACTATGGCAAGCGTGGCGGCTGCTACGGCGGTGAGAACACGGCTGACATCAGTACCTACAACGGTCAGAATTCAGTCCATGAATGTAACTTCATGAACAATTACTACAAGCCCGGTCCCGTGTCGGACAAGTCAAAGGTTGTGTTTGTCAAATCAAGCTATGCACGTTCGGGTGCGAAGTCGTGGGCTCCCGCCAAGTGGTTCATAGACGGCAATATCGCTGAGGGTATCGCCTCTGCCAACAAGGACAACTGGACAAGCGTGGAAGTCGAGACCTATCCGCTCGATTCAATCCGCGTCAACGAACGCATCGTGACCAAGACTCCGTGGTACAAGTACAGCATGTTTACTCCAAAGGGTCTCTATATCCCCCAGCACTACATGCTCTATGACATTGAGAGTGCCGACGATGCATTCAAGACTGTGCTCGAAAAGGCCGGTACAATCAAGCGTGATGCCGTGGAACGTCGTGTGATTGCCGAGACTTCCAACGGAACTGCCAAATATGGCAAAAGCGGTATCATCGACACCGAGAATGATGTCGAGGGCTTCTTTGACTATGACACCAACTACACCGTGCCTGTCGATTCAGACGGCGACGGTATGCCCGATGAATGGGAGAAGGCCAATAATCTCAATCCTGATGTGGCCGACAACAATCTTCTTAATTCCAAAGGCTACACCGCGCTTGAGGTCTATTTGAATTCACTGATGGGTGAGCTTCTGATCAATGATTTTGACCAAAGCGGCATTGAAAAGGTGATTGTCAGCACGGAGGCTAAATATGACTCCGCATCCCACACGCTCCTCACTTCAGCCGAGGCAATCGGTGCTACACTCGAAGTGTATGGCATGGATGGTCGTCTGATGGATGTGATCCGCGTTAATGGCTGCGAAACCTCGCTTGACCATCTCACCCCCGGCTTCTATCTCCTCCGTCTCAGTTCAGATGACATTACCCCTGTCGTCCTCAAAATCAAGAGATAAGTAAAAAGGAGATAAGCCCCTGCTGAAAAGGGACAGAAAGACATAAGCCCCATAAGTTATTTTCCGGTCCTATAATCGGATGGGAATCAGGTGTTACTTATGGGGCTTATGTCTTTTTGCCTATTGTAATGCTTTCAGCCCATTTGCTGAGAGCGATAATGGCAGAGTCTGACATCCTGACGGATGCCATAAAATGCTAATTGGTAAGGGTACGGATATTTACAATTTACGTATCTACATAATTATGGATACCCTCACCTCCTAAATTATTCAAAGATAACTATCTGTCACTTATGGGACTTATGTCTTTCTGTCCCTATTTTATCTATATGTCCTCTTTTTATCTCTCTGTCCCTATTTTATCCTTTTTATGGTGGGTTTTAGTGTTTTCGGCTGAGGCGGTCGAGGTAGATGACGGCTTCCGGACCGAGGTTGAAGATGAGGTCGAGGATTGAGAGTCCGGGGATAAAACCCAATTTGTCGGCCCTGACCTGCCAGTAGGGCGGTAGAGCGGGACTGATGGACGAATCGGCGACATCGGTATGGACGATGTCATTACCGCCGGACGGTGTGACGGGCAGAGGGAGCAGCAGATGGGTGCGGATCCATCTGTCCCATGTGCTTGAAAGATCCCGCAGGTATGGAAAGCGTTCGGTCACCCCTTCAGTCAGCATCGGGAGCAGCGCGTCGGCATAATATTCAAAGAAAGGTGTACGTCCGTAGGCACTTTCAAGTGCTATCCTGTGGATATCCCACCAATGACCGTGATCCGACAGACGGATGTCGCCCCAGGTGCATTGGCTCGACTCCGGTTTGGCTATGGGGACAGTCAGGTCAAGCCGTCCGCGCGTGTCGGCGATTGTGAAACGGTGCGTCGCCTTGAACCGCTTGTCGAAATGTCTGCCCCAGTCGATTGCCGTTGCAGCCGACTTTCTTACGGTCAAATAATATTCCACCGGTCCGCACAGGACCGGTGGAAGCATGGTGATGGTGTTGTCTGTGAGATGTTGATTCACTGTGGTGCGCGTCAATCAATATTGGTCAACATTCGCCTGACGGAAGATTCTGTCCCAACGGATTCCGCCATTGAAAAGCGACTTGTCTTTGTCGAAAGAGATCAGGACTCGCTCGGGGCGACCCACAATATGGTCTTCGGGGACAAACCCCCAATAGCGCGAATCGAGAGAGTTGTCGCGGTTGTCGCCCATCATGAAATAGTAGTCCATCTTGAAGGTGTAGCTGTCCTGCGGCTCACCGTTGATGTAGAGCTTGCCGTCGCGGAATGTAGCATCGTGGTTGCCCTCATAATCCTTTATGACGCGGCCGTAGATTTGCCAGGCACGCGGACTCATGGTGAGTTTCACGCCCTTTTGGGGAATCCACAGCTCGCCGTAGTCGGAGCGCGTCCAGTCATCGCTCACGCCGTCGGGAAAGAGCGGCTCGCCTTTGGGGGCGGGAATCTTCATGACGCGTGAGATTGCCGGATTCTCTTCCAAAGCCTTGACCATGGCCGGGGTGAGAGGCGAGGCATAGATGGTGGGGACGGAGCCGTCGGGGTTGACGGTAAATCCGAGTGAACGCAGCCCGGCGATGTCCTCCGGTGTCACCGGGACCTCGTGGCGATCATCCATGGCAATGCCAAGTTCATCCCATGACTCCGACGTCATGCCTCCTGACTTGAACTGGAAGTAGTGGTTGAACTGCACGTTTTCGGGCTGCTCCATCCTCTCACCGTTGATATATACGACTCCATCGGTGATTTTGATGCGCTCGCCGGGCAGACCGACGGCACGCTTGACGTAGTTCTCACGACGGTCAACGGGACGGTAGATCACTTCGCCGAAAGTCTGCGGATTGTTGAGGATTGCGTCGCGGCCATACATCTTGACCAGCGTATAGTAGTCGGGGTTCTGCACTTTGACGGCAACCGTATCGCCTGCCGGGAAGTTGAAGACCACGATGTCGCCACGCTTCACACTGCCGAAACCTTTGAGCCGTTTATAGCTCCACTGAGGGGTCTCAAGATATGATTTGGTGTTGATTATCGGGAATGTGTTCTGCACAAGGGGAAAATGGACGGGGGTCATCGGGACACGCGGTCCGTAGGCCATCTTGTTGACCCAAAGATAATCGCCGACAAGCAGTGACTTTTCGAGAGACGAGGATGGAATCTGATAGTTCTGCCCGATGAATGTAAAGACGAAATAGACGAGGATGAGGGCATAGACGATTGCATCAACCCAGCTCATGACGGTCTTTACGACCGGATTCTTCGAGTTTTTCCACCAAGTGAAAGGGATGTAGCCGGTGATATATATGTCAAAGAGCAGAAACCAGAAAATCGCCACCCACCAGCTTCCGAGCCATGCTACCCAAAGGAAGAAAATGAGCGAGACGAGTGCGAAACGTATCCAACGCGTGGGGCGGTTGTCCTTCACGCGGCGGATGAAATCGTCGGTAAATGAAGTCGGTGTCGTCGTTGTCATCTAATGTATTTCTATATATCTGTTAATCAGCTTCTGTGCGTTTACAGCAGTTCCTCCATCATAGTGTCGATGGTGAAGACTCCTTTGCGTCCAGCAATCCATTCGGCGGCCATTACGGCTCCGAGGGCGAATCCGTCGCGGCTCTTTGCGCGGTGGGTGATCGAGATGCAGTCAACGGGTGAATCCCAGTCAACGGTATGCGTGCCGGGTATCTCGCCTTCGCGGAAACTCAACACGGGGAGCGCGTCGGCGTCCATTGCCGGTTTTTCGATGGATGCCTCGATTTCCTGTGGAGTCTTCGAGGCGTTTGATTCATCGATCCATACCATCCCCTCGTCAGCCCATGAGTTGATTCTGCTGTTTTCGGCAATGATACCCTCGGCAAGCGTGATAGCGGTCCCTGAAGGGTGGTCGAGCTTGTGGACGTGGTGGGTCTCATACATCCGGGGCATGTATTGGGGAAGATGGCTCATGAGCGAAGCGAGCTTCCGGTTTATGATGTTGAAAATGTTGACTCCGATGGAGAAGTTGCTTGAGGCAAGCAGCGCGCCGCCGGCTTCAGCCACATGCCTCTCCACTTCATCGCGCCGCGCGGCCCAACCTGTGGACCCGCACACCACGGGGACTCCGGCCGACACTGCACGCATGACATTGTCAGGCGCAGTGGTCGGAGTGGTGAACTCGATTGCCGCGTCGGCTGAGGCGAAGGCTTCGCTCTCGATGTCGGAATTGTTGTTGATGTCGATGATTGAGACTATCTCGTGACCGCGTTCGCGGGCTATGCGTTCGATGGCGTGCCCCATCTTTCCATATCCTATAAGGGCGATTTTCATAGGGAGATCTCTTTTGTTGGTTGTTTTTGACTAAAGTGCAAAATTACAAAAAAATTCGTTTCGTTTGTAGGGTTGACCTAAATTCCGTACATTTGCATTTGAAAGGACTCTGTGGCGTCGCGGAGCATTTCGGTGCTGACAGTGAACAGTGTGCGGATGGCAGACGTTAGAATCCTGACGGGTTATCCCCGCTTGTAAAAGCTGATAATGAAAACAAAATAACTATGAACAAGGCAATCTACATCGGAGAATTGGCACTCAACGTTTCGCTGTGTGCCGACGGTCGCGCTGAGACCGGTGTCGGTGACTGGGCTGTGAACGCCGCAGTGCTCGACGGACGCATGGATCTCCCGGCTATATGGGTCGGTGAGGCAGCTTCCGGGACGGTGGGCGACCATATTCTGAAATATCTCAAGGACTCGAATGTCGGCACTGAGTCGATTGACCGTTTCACGGAGGGAGTATGCCCCGTGAGGATATTTGCTGACGGTGACCCCTCGACCACTGTTGACCACAGTTGCTACCCGGAGGATCCGCTCAACTCTGTCTGGCCTCGCATCGAGGAGGGTGATGTGGTTGTCTACGGTTCATTCCTCATGCTTGAGGAGCGCGACCACGCCCGTATGCTCGATTTTCTGAAGCACGCCAAGGCGCGCAAGGCCTATCTGGTCTATCTCCCCTACTTTGAATCCCATCAGGTCCCGCGCATCACTCGCGTCATGCCGGCTATATATGACTGCCTTGAGCTTGCCGACCTCGTCGTGGCCCGCGATGCCGACATCCGAGCCATCTTCCCCGTCGGCGACATTGATGCAGTGTTCAAGGATCATCTGCTGTTCTATTGCAGGCGTTTCCTCCATTTGGATCCGGTTGCGAAAAAGATGCGTTTCTTCGACGGTGAGGAGTCCTGGACTCTGGACTGCCATCCGACCGCCAACACTGAGTTCCAGTGGAGCGCAGGCGCGCTTGCAGGTGTGGTCCGCGCACTGACGGAGGGTAAGCGTGACCCCGACGAGATAATGGCTTTCGGCAACGAGACCGCCCACAGTGAGCTGGCAGCGGAAATCAACCATCCGTGCAGCCGTTGAGAGTGACCGCACGGAAAGCATCTGAATTTAGTGACGATAAAAAAATAACTTGGAACACTTTTCTATGTTATTTGGAATTTTCACTTTTTCCAAACAGTCATTTAGCTCGCTAAACTCGTGCTTGTTCAAAAGTAAATCTTCTCAAACAACATTTACGAAAATTGTCCCAAGTTATTTTTTTTATCGTCACTTACCGTAAAAAACGCATCATTGTTGCATGAAAGCTATTTCACTTGAAAGTGTATTTGCCGGACTGACAACCGATATATCCGGCTTGCGTTCACTGCTGAAGCGCAACCGTCCCATGTCAGAACTGCGTCATGCCATTGGCGACGTGGAGTTTGATGTCGCCTATGATTTTCTCCGCTCGACTGCCATGGAGATGGCCGAGAGAGGGGAACTGGAACGTGCGATTACGGGGCTTGAGGAGATCGATGCCCTTATAAACCGCTCAGGCGAGGAGGACCGCCACCTGCTCGACATCCATGCAGCCATCATGCAGATTCTGACCGCACTCTACATCGAGAAGGACGACATGGACGCTGCGATGACCTCTGCGGCATCGACGCTGACCCTATTGTCGCAGGAAGCAAAGCGTAAGGATGAGCCGTTTTTGGAGATACTCGGCTCGTTGCTCTACGACATTGCTTTTCTCCACACTCAGCGCAAGGAGTACAAGCAAGCCGAACGCGAATTGTCAAAAGTGCTGAAGATCTACGAGCGTCTTGCCAAGAACAACCCCGAACGCTATGCCGCAGCCCATCTGATGGCCATGAACGCTGTCACCGCCACATATCGCAACAGGGTCAAGCAGGCCGAACTGCTCGCCTATCATCAGGTGGCAAGCTCCACCTATCTGCAGGAGGTCAATGCCGGTGTCAGCAAAGCGGCCGACCGCCTGGTGGAATCTATCACCGCCGAGGGCGATACGCTCGCTCAGATGGGGCGTCATCGCGAGGCAATGCAGTATTACACACGTGCCTTGAAATATCTGACCAAGATTGAACCGGAATTTACTCTCCGTCAGCTCCGTCTCTCGATAGCTCTCGGTGAGGCCATGCTGCGGGTCAATGCAATGAAGGACAAAGGCATTCATCTGCTCAACACCATGCTCCACAAAGCAACGAAAATCAATGCCACTGATGAGCATCGCCGGATTGTCGATATTCTGTTCAATGCACGCAGCTCAACACTTGACATCCTCGGTCTCTGGCACAAGATGTTCCCGAAATAAGTAAAAAAGATTACAATATGTCTCAATTCACACCACAAAGTGCTCTCCCTCAGCTTGAAAATATAAGAATAGCCATTGCCGTGGCTGAATGGAACGGTCATATAACCGGCGCACTGCGCGACGGAGCGGTGAATCTTCTCCGCAATTATGGTGTCGGTGATGAGGATATTGCCGTGGTGAGTGTCCCCGGTGCTGTGGAGCTTACGTTTGCAGCCTCGAAACTCATAGAAACCGGCAATTTTGACGCGATAATTATCATCGGCTGCGTCATCAAAGGCGACACTCCGCATTTTGACTACGTCTGTCAGAGCGTCACTCAGGGCATGACACAGCTCAATGCCGATTGCGATATTCCGGTCATATTCGGGGTGCTCACGGTCAATGACGAGCAGCAGGCCCTCGACCGTGCGGGAGGTCGTCTCGGCAATAAGGGTACGGAAGCTGCGGAAACCGCCATCAAGATGATAGCGTTCAACCGCACGGCTGACGATCTCTGATCCTCACCCATAATTTCTTCGGGAAATGGAGCGACTGATGCAATACGTGTGGCAACATCGGCTGCTGATGCAGTCCGACATGGTCACTGTGGACGGTCGCAGGATTTCCGTGATAGACCCGGGCCGCCTCAACACGGATGCCGGGCCTGACTTTTTCAACGCCAAGGTGAAAATTGGTGACCATCTGTGGGTGGGCGATGTCGAGGTGCATGTCAGAGCAAGCGACTGGCATCGTCACCATCATGACTCCGACAGCGCGTATGACTCCGTGGTGCTTCATGTCGTTGACAAGGATGACACGCAGATCAGCAGGAGCAACGGAGAGGTGATTCCGCAGATGCGGATGTGCTGCTCGCCGGAATTCCATCGGCGTTACCATGAGCTGGTTGACAGGGCTGACATTGATCTGCCTTGTGCGCGGGAGATTCCGGCAATATCGGCTCTCCACAGGACGGATTGGGTCACGGCACTCGCCTACGAGCGAGTCTATTCCAAAACCGACCATATCGGTGAACTTCTCAATCAGTATTCCGGCGACTGGGAGCAGACGGGCTACGTGATTCTGGCACGTGCGCTGGGTTTCAGCACAAATTCCGAGCCGATGGAACGTCTCGCCATGTCGCTTCCGCTCCATTTTCTTCGTAAGCACAGCGATTCGGAGATTGCGATAGAGGCTCTGATGTTCGGACAGGGCGGTTTCATCGAGAAAGCTCCGAAAGGCGACCCCTACGTGGATCTGCTCGACAGAGAGCACCGTTTCCTTGCCCATAAATTCTCGCTCAAACCGCTGCAGCCGCTCGGGTGGAAGATGGCAAGGATGAGACCGCATAATTTCCCACACCGCCGCATTGCGTTGCTCGCCCATCTTGTCGCGTCAGATTCGCGGATAGTCAACCGCATCGTGAAAGCTAAGGACATCGAGGAGCTGAGGGCTTTGTTCAACCGGCCTCTGACCGGCTACTGGGCCACGCATTTCACATTCGGTCCGGGGAGTGAGCGCACCTATGAGTGCATGAGCCGCAGTTCGGTGGACATTCTGCTCATAAATGTGGCCGTCCCGCTGATGATGGCCTACGGTACTGCTCACGGTGACGATGATATGCGGCTCCGCGCCATGGATCTATTGCATGAGATTCCGGCGGAGAGTAATTCGATAGTCACATTGTTTGCCAATGCGGGTTTTGAGTGCAAGGACGCATTCACGTCACAAGCCCTGATCCATCTCCGGCGCAATTACTGTCAACCCAGGAAGTGTCTTTATTGCCGTCTCGGTCATCGCCTTCTCGCGAGCCGTGCGAAGCGATAGGAGAGAGGAAAGAAGAGGAGAAGGGAGGCTGACGAAAAAGCATCTCTCATTTCATGAACTTCGGGGCGAGGATGAACGCGCCGAATGAGATTCCGAAATTCCAGTTGCTGTCATGCGACGAGGTATAGTTGCCGTATGCGCTCACCGATCCGAACGGAAGTGCGAGCACGGCCTGAAGCTCACCGAAAAATTCGGGGTTGGATAACCATTTGCTGTAATGCGCGGTGGCGGCGTAGGGTCTCAGCGATTCAGCCTCTACGGAGTCATCGGTTGAGGGATAGCCATAGCTGATTTTGCGCAATGGGAGGAAGCAGTTGAATGAGCCTCGCAGTTGAAATGACCCTGATATTTTCCAGATCGGCTCAATGCCGGCGGTGACGAAGGAATTGGCGCGCAGTTTGGCGTTGAAGTGATTGTAGCTCGCGGGGGTGGGATGGAACGCTTCGGCTGCGACGATTGATGCATCGTAGCTTGCGAGCAGCTTGCGTGTCGAGAGCAGAGCCTGTCCCGTCAGACCGAGCGAGAAATTTTTATTGATGTCGAGATAGTCCGCTGCTTCGACATGGGCTTGCACCCAACTGACTTTCTCGCTTCCATGCTTCACCTCGGAGTTGCGGTGACGGTAAGTCCCCGCAACACCCATCACCGTTGCTTTCAGGTCAACACCGGAGGTGGGGTTGTAGATATTGTCGAGGGTGTTGCGCTCCCATCCGGCATAAATCTGTCCGAGGTCAAAGATTCCTTTCTCATGGTCGGGATTGGACTGCCCTTCGGTCGTGTCAACGTGGTAGCGGTCGGTGAGATGACCGTAGGCTATCCCTACGTTCAGTACACTCCGCTGTGTCGGGGCGGTGGAGTAGAATGTCCTGACGAAGGTCTCTGACTTGCGGATGAAATCCGGCTCGTGAATCTGATAGAAAAGTTTCTCGGTCTCGTAGAACTTCTGACGCGAGCTGACCACGCGGAGATGGACTCCGGAGGGTTGCTCCGTGTTAAGTGTCAGCCCGAAGTCGCCTTCGATGGCCATGTAGGTCTGTCCGAGCCACGCATTGAGGTTGGTCTTTATGGATGTGAAGTTGAGAGTGTTGTAGCCTGCGTTGAAGAACAGCATACTGTTGGTCGATGACGAGATATAGCCTCCGACACCTACGGTGAAAGGGTCTTTGACAATGGCTCGGAAGTCGAGGTCAATCATGCTGTCGCGGACATTGTACATCGGCGTTGGCACGAAATTCTGGAGCTTGTCGGTGCTGATGGCGCGGTAGTATGCGTCACGACCCTCGACGAGCGTCATGGGTGCGTGGCGGTGGTCAAAAAATGACCGGAGGAAAGCATCCTCGACCTCTGTTCCGCCGGTGACTGATACCTTGTCAATCTTCACTTCCGGAGTTGCGGCCTTGAACTCACGGCGGGCTGCCTCGACGACGTTCTTGTCAACCCTGACCTTGATTTTTGCCTTTATTGAGTCCATCACCTCAAGTCCACGGCGATAGCCGATGTCATAGATGGCCTGATATTTATCGAATGCGAGAAGTCCGAATTCATCGAGGTTGATGCGCACGTTCACACCCTTGTCGGTCGGGAAGGGATAGTCGTTGGGCTGCATGATCATTTCCTCCAGTTGGTCCATCATGTTGCGAGTGTCGGGGCTCGATTTTCCAGACCCGACGTTCACGCCGATGACATTGTCGGGGTTGAACTCCTCCATCATCACGTCCACCGGGTAGTTGTCATAAATTCCGCCGTCATACATTGGCACTCCGTTGAGCAGTATCGGCTCGAAGACCATTGGGAACGACATGGACATCCTGACGGCATCGCTGAGCGAGCCTCGACCAAGGATCACCTTGTGTTTGGCATAGACATCGGAAGTCACCGTGCGCAGCGGGACGAAAAGTCTGTTGAAATCTGCCCCGCACTGCACCGTGTAGGGCGAGAATATCTCGATGAAGGCGTAGTTCATCGGGATAGGATTGATGAGGCTTATCGGCAGCACGGAGGTGATCTGCGTGGAGTCCTTGCCGAGATTCAGCGTCACGAATGAGGGGGTGTCGTGGTGTGTGGAGTAGAAATATGTGTAGTCAGGGTCAATTTTACCCGTGCTCCAATATGTGAAGCCTTTCGATGCGATGAGTTCAAGCATTTCCTTAGGACTGTAGCCGGAGGCATAGAGACCGCCTACAATCGCACCCATCGAAGTCCCGGTGATGTAGTCAATCGGGATATTGTTGTCCTCAAGGGCCTGGATAAAGCCGATATGCCCAATTCCTTTTGCGCCGCCTCCGCTCAACACGAGTCCGACGCTCGGACGGTCGGGTCGCGGGGGTGTGCCGATCGCCCCTCCGGGAGTCATGAATCCTTCGGGTGTGACTGCTGAGGCATACGTCTGCGGGTCAGAGGCATGAATGCTGTTGATGCAGAGAAGTGCGAGGACGATGGGTAAGATTGGATTGAATCTCATAAAACAGTTGAATTTTGTGCGTGTTGTGTGATGAAAACGGTGTCATTATAATTTTAACAATCCAATTATGAAAATTGATTAAAAGTCTGTATTTTTGCCCAATAAAAACCTCCATAAGACCATGACAGAGTTCAATCAGATACAGGAAATAAAACGTCGTTTCTTTGCCATGCGCAACGGCATAGTGGCCGACACCATCCGCAAGGCCGGATTGCAATACAAGATGGTGTTCGGGCTGAATCTCCCGCAGATTGCCGAGATAGCTTCGGGAATAGAACCGTCGCGTGAACTTGCCGAACAGATGTGGGCCGATTCGCGCACACGTGAGAGTATGCTCCTTGCTCCCATGATTTATCCCCGCGATGAGCTGTCGCGTGAGCGTGCGTCAGAGATGTTGCGCGAATCGCCGACCACCGAGGTGTCCGACATTTTGAGTCATCGCCTCCTGCGGCATACGCCCTATGCTCTCGATATGGCTATGGAGCTTGCAGGGTCCGACGATGATATGACCCGCTACGGTGCGTTCCGTCTGATGAACAATCTCCTCTACACCCACCCAATGGAAATCCGTCCCTTTGTCGAGGCGGAACTCCGTGCGGACTCTCCCCTCACCCGGCGTATGTGTCAGACCATGCTTGAGGAAATAAATTTCCTGTGTGAATAGGTGACGGTCATCGGGGTAGGTTTCCGGTATATTGCAAACGTAAGGCATTGATACATAATTTCATCGGAATGCTTTTACAACATGCCAGAGGCATGTCTGTACGATTGTAAAACACTCGCGGAAGTTACGGATTATGAATCAATCCGTAACTTCCGCGAGTGTTTTGGCTATATAGCTGTGGCTGAGATAGCCTGTTAGTCTTCTTCCTTCATGTTGTGGAATACGTTCTGGACATCCTCGTCCTCCTCGATGCGCTCAAGGAGTTTCTCGATGGCGGCACGCTGATCGGCGGTCACTTCCTTGAGGTCGTTGGGGATGCGCTCGAATTCAGATGAGATGATTTCAAAGCCGTTGTCCTCAAGATATTTCTGGATGTTGGCATATTCCTCGAATGCACCGTAGAGAATCACCTGCTCTTCGCCGGTCTCGTCATCGACGATGTCCTCAAGTTCGTCAACACCGTAGTCGATGAGTTCGAGTTCGAGATCTTCGAGCGACACACCGTCTTTGGGTTTGATTTTGAACACGCTCTTGTGGTCAAAGAGGAATGTGAGTGAACCCTGAGTGCCGAGGCTGCCGCCATGCTTTGTGAAGTATGAGCGGACGTTTGCCACGGTGCGGGTATTGTTGTCGGTGGCAGCTTCCACGAAGATAGCGATGCCGTGGGGGCCGTATCCCTCGTAGGTTATTTCCTTGTAGTCGCCGGCATCCTTGTCGGTTGCCTTTTTGATTGCGCGCTCGACGGTGTCCTTAGGCATGTTGGCAGCCTTGGCGTTCTGCATGAGTGCGCGGAGACGGGGGTTTGTGGCAGGGTCAGGACCGCCGGCCTTTGCGGCGATTGTGATTTCCTTACCTATGCGGGTGAATGTACGCGACATGTTGCCCCAGCGTTTCAGTTTACGTGCTTTGCGGTATTCAAATGCTCTTCCCATAATGGTGTGAGTATATTACAGTTGAGTTTTTTATTGTGTTGTGTTTGTTATTTTTTCATCGTTCCTTAGCGGAGTTCTGCACCGAGTTTCTTGGTGAGGTTGCCGATGACCTTGTTCATGACGGCTTCAATCTGCTTGTCGTTCAAGGTCTTTTCGGAATCCTGGATGGTGATTGCTATCGCGTAGGATTTCTTCCCTTCGGGGAGGTTCTTGCCCTCGTAGACATCAAAGAGGGTGATGTCCTTGAGGAGTCGGCGTTCGCTCTCGCGGACTGTCGCCTCTACCTGCTCCATGGTTATGCTCTTGTCGAGCAGGAGGGCGAGGTCGCGCTTGACGGGCATTGTCTTGGCAAGCGGTGTGTAGCTGACGCTCTTGCGGAGCGAGAGGCTGACGATTGCGTGCCAGTCGAGCTCGCAGTAGACCACTTCCTGTTTGATGTCGAACTTCGAGGCGATTTTCTTGGCGATGATTCCGAGCGATCCGAGGTTCTTGCCGGAGCGGGTGTTGATGTCAAGACCGGCGGCATAGAGTTCGCATGTCGAGTTTGACAGCTTGATTTCGGCGGGATTAATGCCGAGACGGGCGAAGATATTTGCCACCACGGCTTTCATATCGTAGACAGTTGCAGGCTGTTCGGGACGCGCCCAGTTGCCGGGGCGGAGTGCACCGGTGAGCCAGAGGGCCATTCGCGATGCCTCGCGGTAGGGAGCGAGTGAATTTTCGGCTGTCGGCTCGACTGCGGAATTGAAGAAGTAGACGTTGCCGAACTCATACATGGCCAGGTCGGCATTCTTGCGGTTGATGTTGTGGCTGAGCGATTCGAGACCACCGAAAAGGAGGGTCTGACGCATCACGTTGAGGTCATTGCTCAGCGGGTTCAGCAGTCTGACGCAGTGGTCGGCGGGATAGACCGTGAGGTCGGCGTAGTAGCTCTCGGCTGTGAGCGAATTGTTGAGGATTTCGTTGAAACCTTCGGCGGTCAGTTGCTCGCTGATGAGGTTGCGGAGCTGGTTGTCCCGGTCCTCGAAAGTCTGCGATGAGAGTGCTGAGTGGACTGTCGATGAGATTTCAACATTGTTGTAGCCATAGATTCGGAGTACATCCTCGACCACGTCGCAGGGGCGGGTAACATCCACGCGGTAGGTCGGCACTTTCATGTCAACTTTCTCGGCTGTCACCTCAAGCAACTCCATCTCAAGACTGCGGAGTATGGAGATGATCGTGTCGGCAGGGATATGTTTGCCGACGAGTTTGTCGAAGTAATCGAAGCTCAGGCTCACGGTGGCGGGGTCGATGTGGACGGGATAATTGTCGCAGACCGGACCTGTGATCTCACCTCCGGCAAGCTCCTTGACCATGAGGGCAGCGAGCTTGAGGACGTAGAGAGTGTTGTTGGGGTCTACGCCGCGCTCGAAGCGGAATGATGAGTCGGTGTTTAGACCGTGGCGGCGCGCTGTCTTGCGCACGGATGTCGGGTTGAAGTACGCGCTCTCAAGGAAAACGTCGGTGGTGGCTTCCGTCACGCCTGAATCGAGACCTCCGAACACTCCGGCGATACACATCGGCACTTCGGTGTTGCAGATCATCAGGTCGCGTGAGTCGAGGGTGTGCTCGACACCATCAAGTGTGACGAATTTCTCCCCTTCGCGTGCGTTCTTGACAATGATTTTGCCTCCTGCGATTTTCGCAACGTCGAAGCAGTGGAGCGGCTGTCCCATGCCGTGAAGGAGGAAGTTGGTGATGTCCACCACATTGTTGATGGGGCGCAGACCGATGGTCGAGAGTGCGTCCTTGAGCCATTTGGGCGACTCCTTGACGGTCACGCCTCTGACGGTCACGCCGGTGTAGCGCGGACAGGCTTCGGTGTTCTCGACTTCGACAGTCACCCCGCCTTCGGGCTTTTCGATGGCAAAGCCGTCAACTGAGGGGCGGTGGAGGTTGCCCGGCTCGGTGTGGGCGTTCATCCAAGCAGCAAGGTCGCGGGCCACGCCGAAGTGTGAGGCAGCGTCGATGCGGTTGGGAGTAAGGTCAACCTCAAGGACGTAGTCTGAGGTCAGGCCATAATATTCAGCGGCGGGAGTGCCGGGCTTGACATCGCTGTCGATGACGATGATACCGTCGTGCGATGAGCCTACTCCGATTTCGTCCTCGGCGCAGATCATGCCGAAGGATTCCACCCCACGGATTTTCGATTTCTTGATTGCAAATTCTTTGTCGCCGTCATAGAGCGTAGTGCCTACGGTCGCAACCACAACCGTCTGACCGGCAGCTACGTTAGGCGCGCCACAGACGATTTGTGTCGCTTCTCCGTCACCGAGGTCAACGGTGGTGATGTGAAGATGGTCGCTGTTTGGGTGTTCGACACAGGTGAGTACCTTGCCGATGACGATGCCGCGAAGACCTCCGCGGATTGACTCGACTTCCTCCACCGTTCCGGTCTCCAGACCGATTGAGGTGAGCGCAGCCGCCAGTTCATCGGGGCTGAGGTTGAAGTCAAGATATTTCTTTAGCCAGTTATATGATATATTCATGACAATGGTTGGAATTATCGCGAAATGATTTGCAAAGTTACGAAATATCGGCAAACTATCTGCAAAAACCAACCTAAAATCGGATTTGAAATGCTGTCATGCGGTGAATGCGGGTGGTATGGGTGGCTGTGGGAGTGGGGGAAACGCGCTATTTTGCGTGTCTGTGATGGCCTTATGAGAGAATGGGATGGTACATCCTCCGTGGTGATTCGCTATTTCGGAGGCCAGGGGCGACCTTTGAGGAGGGCGGTGTGGCAGCCGATGGTTTCGGCGGGAATGATGTCTTTGCCGAGGCTGTCGCCCACCACCAAAGTCCTGTCGGCGGGAAGTCCGAGGGCGTTCAATGCGAGGCGGAATATTTCAGGTTCAGGTTTGCGGACTCCTGCGGTGGCACTTTCGATCACAGCCTTGAAATATTTACGGATTGCGAAATCCTCAAGGACGGCGTTGATATTGCCGTAGAAATTTGTGACGAGCGCGAGTGGATAGGTTTCAGCGAGTCGGCGCAGTGTTGCCGCTGACTCTGTGACGCACTCCCGGGCGCGGTCATAGCAAAGCTCGGCAATCAGTGTTGAGAAAGGCATGTCGCTCAACTCAATGTCACCGGCATTGTAGAGACAGCCCATCTGTATGGCAATCTTCTTGCGCATGAGGTCGTGGAATGTATCTTTCGGGCTGATTGTGGACGGGGATGCGGCTAAAGTCCGCTCGGCATAGACGTAGGCATCGACAAATGCATCAATGCTGATGTCAAAACCGGTCTCGCGATATGCATCGAGAATCACCTGACTCCAATGGTCGCCGCGCGAATCGAGAGTACCGCCGTAGTCAAAGATGATACCTTCAACGCCCTGCGGGACGGTCAGTGATGAGAGTGAATCAATAGAGACCATCTTGCAATTTAAGAGTGAGCCTGCGGCACAGACGCTCGTGGCGGACAATCATGTAGATGAGCAAGGCATTGAACACCGTCAGTTCGGCAACGAAGTATAGCCACGGCTGCCCGATGATGAGCGAGGTGAAAAGTGTGATTGTGCGCCAGTTGAACGACAGGATGTTGGTGTATTTCATCAATGGCAGCGAGCCACGGCGAAAATCATTGCGGAAGTCGGCGGGGATGTTACCGTCAGGGAACCGGCGGTGGAGTTCCCGGCGGAGAGCCTGCATGGCAGGCGATGTGGCCTCCTGTTGGCGTGTGTAGGAAAGGTAGGTGACCATGGTGAGCCATCGCCAGAAATTTGATTTCCAACAGACTCCGCTCTCGCGGAGATGGCGGCTCAACTGGTCGGCACTGTCAAGCTCGCTTCCGTCCTCACCTTTGAGGAAATAGAGATGAAACTGGCGGTAATAGTCGGCCATGGCAGCCTGTTTGGTGTGACACAGCCCCGTGACGCAGGCGAGAGTCCATATCACCCAGGGGTGCTCACCGAAAAACGGGCTGAAGTCAAGCTCGCGGAACACGATTGCGAGATAGATGGTGACAAACCAGAAATCACCGCAAAGACCGTCAAGGATGCGGCCTATGCGTGAGTATTGCTTGGTCAGGCGTGCGAGCTGACCGTCGGCACTGTCAAATGAGTTGGCCCACACGAGGAGCACCATGCCGATTGCGTTGATCCACAACGAGGGGAAATAGAACAGTATCCCCGCTCCCACTCCAAGAAAAATCGCGGCGATAGTGATGGCGTTGGGGCTGACTCCGAAACGTGCGGCAAGGACGGCCCAACGGTAGCCGATGGGTCGGTAGAAAGCCAGGTCGATACCTTCCTCGGTGTCGAGCGACTTCAGGGAGCGTTGATAGTCGTCCTTTTTCATCAATTACGGATGTAGCCGGCGTAAGAGTCCATGAACCGGGCGAAGGGTGGAAGTTTCATCAGTCCGTATTCAAAAATCACATAGCCGATGAGCGTGCAGGCTATGCCTGAGAGAACATCGATGACATAATGGTGGGAAGTGTAGACAGCCGTGAACCATATACCGAGACAGATTACGGCGAAAAGTCCGCGCACCCACCACGGGCACCGGGCGCGGAGCGAGTAGATGAACGCAATCAGCATATAAGCCGAGTGGAGCGACGGCAGGGCGGCAAACACATTGGAATTGCGCGAATAGAGACCGTGGAAGATGTTGAGACCTGTCATCTCGTCCCAGCGTCCCAGTCCGGCAACCTCGCCGGGAGTGCCGATGATGAAGTCGAAGCCGTGTGAGGCCACATACCACGGCGGTGCGGCGGGGTGGACATAATAGTAGGCGAAGCCGAGGAGATTGACAAAGAGAAAGACGAGCGAGAAATGGAGGTAGACCTTGTATTGACGCTTGAAGTAGAGCCACAGTCCGAAAAGGATGGGGACAGGGACCCAGCAGAGGTAGAACACTCCCGCAAAGAAGTCCATGACCGTGCTCGTGTGTAGTGCGAAAAACTCGTTGGGGGTGAGAGTCCCGGCGGCACCGGTTATGCCGAAAAGGGCTTTCTCATTCTCGTAGAGACCTTGGATGTCAACCGGATTCACCTCATAGTTGGGGAGGATGTTCATCCAGTCGTAGGAGATTCCAAAAACTGCAAACGGAAGCATCGCCACCACCAGTCGGCGCGTGGTGGCCGTCACGAACAGCAGCAGCGTCAGGATGACGGCTATGTAGAGATGCTCCGGTCTGAAACCCACACAGAGACATGTGACGAGCAGCCACACTATCACCACAGGGATGATTATGGAGGCCTCGCGGCGCGATGGAAGATTGATGACAGACGACATGCGAGACTCCTTATTTGCGTCTGAGGAGACGGCGGCAGTGGTTGATGCGGGCGAAGGCAGTGATGTTGGCAAACACGGCGATGACTCCCATGCAGACGATGAGGATAATCACGGCGTTGAAGCGCACCGGATCGACACACTGACCTGTGATGCCGGTGGCGAGCGCGCCGATTGTCGTCACGACCACTCGCTCGGGACGCTGCATGAAGCCGACCTTGCACTCCAGCCCGAGACCTTCGGCGCGGGCGCGGACATAGCTGACCATGATTGAACCCACGAGGGCGACGAAGGTGATGAGTGCGCCGATGACATAGCCGGTCTGGATGAGGTAGTAGCTCAAGCCGCCGAGGGTGAAAAGCTCGCAATAGCGGTCAAGCACCGAGTCATACATTGCTCCGAATGTCGAGGTCATGTTGCCCAGGCGTGCTACCTGGCCGTCGAGCATGTCGAAAAGCGAGAAAAGGATGATGACGATGCCTCCCCATGTGAGCAGATCGTAGTTCATGTTGCCGTCAGTGGCGGTATAGCCGGCGTAGACGAAGATGGCGGCAGCGGCGATGTTGCCGAGCAGACCGATTGTGGTCACCATGTTGGGGGTGACGCCGATACGGATGAGGAAGTGCACGAACGGGTTGATGACAAAGTAGATGCCTTGCTGAAGGCTGTCGCGGAATCGCTTGAACATGGATGTTTTCTGTGATATTGTTATTTCGGTTTCAGGCATATTTATGAAATTATAATGAGTGATTTATTAATCGGACAGTATATTGTGTGGCGTATATCGGAGCGGGGTTATTCAATGTCGGGTTTCCGGCTCTCGGCCGGCACGCTTGAGCCGTGGTGGATGATGAAGTCCACGAGCCGGATGGCATATTTGTCGAAATTCGTCGGGCGGTACACAAAATAACGCTGGAGCACAAAATTCCATCCCCATGAGACGGCAAGCGACGCGGCGAGGCGCGCTGCACCGAAGATGGCGTCGGATGTGAAGCCCAGGTCTTTCAGCCACTGCCAGCGGGAGATCAGCTCGGCAAGTCCGGTCGTGCCATACATGTTGAGCAGTAGAGAGCCTGTCCATACGAGGAAATATTTGACACTTACGGCCTTGACGCTCTGCCCGACGGCATGGAAGGTGAAGCGGTAGTTGATGCAGCAGTTGACGATACCTCCGGCGATAGCACCCACCGCAACCGAGAGGTTGGAGCGGTAGAAGGGATCGAGCGATACGAAGATGACTGAGAAAAATAGCATACTCATGCCGAGATCGACCCATGAGGCCACCTGCGACGACACAGAGGAGCGCAGGAAGGTCGAGATTAGACCCCCGCCATGCAGGAATTTATCTTTGAGTTGCTGAAAATCCATTCTTTTTTCAAATTATTTTCAGAGTGTGTCTCATAACAAAAGTTAAACCGAGGGCGACGCAATCTTTGAGGGATTTTCTCTTAACTCTGAGGGAGTGTGGCTCTTGCCACTCGACCGAAGAGTTGAGAGAAAAGCACCAAAGAGTGTGTCGTGCAGCCTGATCATTTTGTTAATTAACACTATTTCGTTTTTAAAGATTAAATTCAATTATCGCTGTGTGTCCTTGAAAAGTTACCTTAGCCTCCCGTCTTTTGGGTGTATTTCTCACTTTGTCTCAGTCGTGTACATAAAGTACACTCCTTCTACTGCAGTGGGAAATCCCCTCCTCATCGGCTTGCCGCTTTCGAGCTTGTCGAGAAAGAAAATCCGGGATCCTCGATTTAACTTTTGTTATGAGACACACTCTCAGAATTCACCGGCAAAGTACATTGCAATGAAAAGCACACACGCACCGTAGATACCGGCAAGTATATCATCGGCCATTACGCCGGTCCCTCCGGGAAGGTCCTCCATTTTGCGGACACCGAGAGGCTTCACTATATCGAAGAATCTGAAAAGAATCAGCGATACCAGTGTCCACACCCAGAATGACCCTGATGACAGCGCGGCAGGCCCAGAAGCATAGATGGAGAGCGGCAGCATGGTGATCCACTGACCGACGGTCTCGTCCATCACCACGCGCGACGGGTCCGGACCCCAGTAGCGTTCCGCAATCCCTGCCGACCAGATGCCGAGCAGCGTGAAGACCACGATGAGTCCGAGGGTCGCAAGGACGGTGGTTGTGAAATTGCCCGTCAGCACGAGTGGAATCCAGAGGATCAGACCGACTATCGCACCGGCTGTCCCCGGTCCCCAGGGCCAATAGCCCGCACCAAAGGATGTGGCTATGAATTTCGGGAAAAAAGGAAAATGGTTGTCTTCAGTCATTTCTTATTCTTTTTGGCATTATGTTTCTTGATTTCAGCGAGGATGGCACGCGCTATCACTCCGGAGGCCTCCACGCGGCACGGCGCGAAGCTCGGCCAGTCGTTGAAGTCGATGATCGAGAATGTCCCGTCGGGGAGCACTATGGCATCTCCGCCGTAGATTTTGATGTCAAGAGCCTCGGCTGCACGGATGCAGACATCCTTCAGTGCATCGTGGTCAAACGATGGCTTGTCCACGTCCATTCCCTGCTTGTCGCGTGCGCCGTGGTGATAGAAGCAGTGGAACCACGGAGTGCCGTATACGCCATAGAACTTCAGAAGCTCACCTTCGACGTGGCGGCTGACCACAGCGCGCTTGATGCCGCGCAGGAAATATTCCTGAAGCACCTCCTGCGCCTCCTCGGGGTGGCGGACGTAGGTGACATCCTCCTTGTGCATCGTGTGGAGGTCGCCGCGTTTGATCCATGCGTTGGACATGCCGAGGCGGGTCATGCGGTCGATGACGCGCTCGTCGGTGTTGACCATTATGCTTTCGGGTGTGGGGATGCTGCTGCCAATGAGAATGCGCGTGAGCCGCTCGCGGGTGCAGTTCTCGACACCGTAACCGGAGTTGATGACGAGTGCGCCCTCATCCTCTTTCTGCTGAAGGATCTGGCAGGAGCGGGCGTGACGACACATGTTGATGATGATGTCCTCGTTCACAGCCCCGGCCATGAGCTGCTCCTCGCTGTAGATTTTCACCTCGCAGCCGCGTTTGCGCAGTTGGTCGGCGGTAAGGTTGAGGATTGAAGCGTCGTTGCCGATATGGTTCGGTGAGAAGACGCCTGCCCTCATTATTCCGGCTATCTTTATATCAGCCATGGTTGAATTGGTTTGTTATGAGAAAACTCTCTTATAAGTCAGTGATGAAGGTTTCGGCCTCCGCGAGATCTTCGGGACGGTCAACGTCGATGATCTTCGAGAACTGCCAGGCTTTCAGATTCATTCCTGCGGCTACCATCGCGCGCTGGAAGTCGCGCATACGTCTCACACCCTCCTCGGCGCAGTCGTCGAGAATCCCGAGGGCTGACGGGCGCAGGGCATAAATGCCGCCGGAGACGAAACGCACATCGGGCAGGGGATGGTCGAAGAACCCCGTGATGTCACCGCTGTCGGTGGCGGCTACGAAAAGGGGCTTTTCGTCGGCCACGTAGGTGGTGACAGCCATATAGCCGTCGGCCTGCGGGTCGGAGTCGAATGCCTTTATGAAGCTCCGGAACTCGGCTGGGTCAAAAATGCTGTCAACGGTCATCAGGCAGAAAGGGCGGTCAGCCGGGAGCATTCCGGCGAGAGTGTGGAAACTCTCCATGGAGCCTGCGGTGGATTTCTCGATGACGTTGATGCGCGGACCGGTGGTGAGTGACTTCAGATAGTCGGTCACATCGGGCATTGCCGGATTGGTGATGACGTTTATGCTGTCGGCACCTGTCTCACTGAGAATCCTGATGAGGCGGCCGATCATTGGCTCTCCTCCGATTTCCACCAGAGGTTTGTGAAGCTGTTCATTCCCGCCTCCAATGCGTGAACCCTGCCCGGCAGCGATGATAGCGTAGTCCATAGTCACAGTCTCGGTCTCGATGGTCAGTTTTTCTCAACCGGGAGTTTGTCCGTCCCCTTGTCGTATGACTGGTGGCGCAGAGGGTTGGCAGTTGCCTCAGCCTCACGGATGCGGTTGCGGAAGATGTCAATGGCAGTGTAGATGGCCTCGCGCATCGACTGCTCGTCGGCTATTCCCTGCCCGACGATGTCGTAGGCCGTGCCGTGGTCGGGCGATGTGCGGACGTAGGGGAGTCCTGCGGTGAAGTTTACTCCCGTCTCGCCGGCTATGAGCTTGAAGGGGATCAGTCCCTGGTCGTGGTACATGGCGAGGACACCGTCAAACTTCGTGTAGGCACCGCTGCCGAAGAATCCGTCGGCGGGATAGGGACCGAACGCGAGCACGCGACGTTTGTTTGCCTCGGCGATTGCGGGGGCTATTATCTCGGTCTCCTCGTTGCCGATGACACCTGCATCGCCTGCATGGGGGTTGAGGGAAAGCACAGCGATGCGCGGGCGGTGGATTCCGAAATCCTCTATCAGCGAGCGGTTGAAGGTCATGATTTTATCCGTGATACCCTTTGCCGTCAGAAGTCCTGCCACGTTTGAATGGGCTTCGTGGATGGTGACGAGAGCCACGCGCAGATTTTCGGCACACATGATCATCATGGCTTGGTTGCCTTCGCCTATGCGTTCCTGAAGATATTCCGTATGACCAGGGAAGTTGAAGTCTTCGCCGTGGATTGTCTGCTTGTTGATGGGAGCGGTGACGAGGACATCGATCAGACCGTTGCGCAGATCGGAGACAGCGCGTTCGAGAGCCATGAGGGCAGCCTGACCGCCGGCGGCAGTGGGCTGTCCGGGTTCGAGCTTGCAGTCCTCGCCGACAACATTGATGATGTTGATTTCATCCGGCGCGGCACTGTCGGGCGAATCAATCTGGAAGAATTTGAATTCCGGGAGGTCCATCCCCCGGCGGTAGTAGTTGGCAATTTTGGCGGAGCCGTAGACCACGGGCGTACAGAGTTCGGCTATGCGGACGTCGCTCAGAGCTTTTATGAGGACTTCGTAGCCAATTCCGTTGATGTCGCCGTGGGTGATTCCGACACGTATTTTCTTATCTTGTTCCATTGCTTCTTGGATATATTCTGTGGACAAAGGGGCTTCACTCCATGAGAGCGCGAAGCCTATTATCCTCAAATTAATCGGTAAAATTACGAAAATTTCCCGAATCAATCATCCAAGCCCCAAGCAGCCTGTCGCTTTTAATATTCTTTAACCGAAATTAGGGGGGTGTAGTAACTACTCAGGTATCACAAAGGAACGTGATAGCACTGTGGCCGATTGGTCGGC
>JAMPHF010000002.1:347165-357142 GCA_023663525.1 Bacteroides sp. | reverse complement strand
CTCAAAGATTGCGTCGCCCTCGGTTTAACTTTTGTTATGAGACACACTCTAAAAAATCACCAATTATGGAATCAACACGTCAAGCCAAAATATCGCGTCTGCTTCAAAAAGAACTGAGCGAAATTTTCCGTCAGCAGACAGCCAAGACCAACGGCACACTGGTGTCGGTCAGCATAGTCCGCGTGTCGCCGGACCTCAGCGTAGCCAAAGTCTATCTCTCCATCTTCCCGTCAGAACGCTCGCAGGAACTCCTCGAAAGCATCCGCGAGAGCGCGAAGACAATCCGCTACGAACTTGCACAGAAAGTACGCTTCCAGTTGAGGAAATGTCCTGAACTCAGCTTCTATCTGGACGATTCGCTCGACTATATCGAGAACATCGACAAACTTCTCACCAAGTAGCCACCGGTATCCATCATCGGATAGCTGCATCAGGGTCACATTCTTGCACATTTCCTAATGACGGCACTAAGGATTGCCATCCGCTATCTGCTGGCCCGCAAGAGCCACACGGCGGTCAACATAATCTCCTATATCTCCATGGCCGGCATTGCCGTAGCTGCTATGGCGATGATCTGTGTGCTGTCGGTTTTCAACGGTTTCACACAGCTCGCGTCCGACCGCCTGTCGATCGTCAATCCCGACATAAAGGTGACACCCGTCAAGTCCACCGTCATCACCGACGCGGACTCGCTTGCAACCCTCATCAGGAATGTGCGCGGAGTGAAGTCAGCCGTCCCGACATTGCGAGGAGAGGCCCTTGCCATCTATGACGGTGTCCAGTCACCGGTCTACATCTCAGGTGTGCCGGATGACTTCACCGATGTCTCCGCAATCGGCACACTCATGATTGACGGCGACATGTATCCATCGGTCTACGGCAAGGGAGGCGCAGTCCTCGGCGTAGGGACTGCCATCCAACTCGACGCGCGACCCTCAGCCGAAAAAGGTCTGCTTCTGACCGTTCCGCGACGGCTTGGCCGCATAAACCCTGCACTCCCGATGGCCGCTTTCACCACCGACACCCTCATAGTCACCGGTGTCTATCGCTCGAACCAGCCGGAGTTTGACAATGCGATGATCTACATCCCTCTCGCCAATGCCCGCCGTCTTCTCGACTACTCGACTGAAGGGACAGCCGTGGAGATTGCCGTAAGCAATCCTCAACACGTGGCAGACGTGGTGGCGCGCCTTGAGGAAACCCTCGGTCCCGACTATCTCGTGGCCGACCGTCTCAGGCAGGAGTCACACTCATTCCGCATGATTTCAATCGAGAAGTGGATCACGTTTCTGATGCTCGTTTTCGTGTTGGTGATGGCCTCGTTCAACATCCTCTCGTCACTCTCAATGCTGATTATCGAAAAGGAGGAGAGTCTGCGGATCCTAAGCTCAATCGGCGCGCCCGGGACCATGCTTCGCCACATATTCCTGTGGCAGGGAATACTGGTGGCATTGACAGGCGGACTGTTCGGGATAGTCACCGGCGTGATACTGTGTCTCATCCAGCAGCACTACGGCATCATCACTCTCGGCGGCGACCACTCGCAGATGTCCATAGTGACCTACCCGTGCGTCCTCCAGTCCACCGATGTGCTCATCACTTTCGCTGTGGTCTCCGCGATAGGCCTGCTCTCAGGCTTCATAGCCTCACGCAGCGTCCACCCCAAAGCATGAACATAAAAATCATAAAAACAGACATAACTTTTGGCTGTTGACAATATATTTCGTAACTTAGCCGATGCATAAAATTGGATTCTAACCTAATTTATACAATCTATAAAACTCAAATTTATGTCCATACCCTCAAACCATAGATATTGTGTGATAATGTGTGGCGGAGTCGGCAGCCGCTTCTGGCCTTACTCACGCGAAGATCGCCCCAAACAGTTCATCGACTTCCTCGGCACCGGCCGTTCGTTGCTCCAGATGTCCTACGACCGCATACTCCCCCTCGTGCCTAAGGAAAACATCATCGTGGTCACCAACGAGAAGTATGCCGGGTTGATACGCGAACAGCTCCCCGACATCTTGCCCACCAATATACTCCTTGAACCCGCACGACGCAACACGGCTCCCTGCATCGCATGGGCAGCCTACCACATCGCTGCCCTTGACCCCGAAGCGTCGATGATCGTCACCCCGAGCGACCACCTCATCACCCGCGACAATGTCTTTGAGGACTGTGTGCGCCACGGATTTGAGTTCGTGGAGAATCATGACGCACTTCTCACCCTCGGGATCACCCCTACCCGACCCGAGACAGGCTATGGCTACATACAGGTGGGACAGGAAGTTGATCCGGGCATACTCAAAGTGAAGACATTCACCGAAAAACCGAATCTCGAACTCGCCAAAGTCTTCCTTGAGTCAGGCGAATTTTTCTGGAACTCCGGAATCTTCCTTTGGCGTGCGTCATCAATCATCGAAGCACTCCACAAATACGACCCCGACCTCACCTGTCTGTTCGATAAAGGCAAGGATGATTTCGGAACTGACAAAGAGACCGCCTTCATCAGCGCGAACTTCACATCATGCCCTCCCAACTCGATCGACTACGCCGTCATGGAGAAGGCCGACAATGTCTATGTCGAGTGTGTCAACTTCGGTTGGAACGACCTCGGCACATGGAGCGCGCTCTATGACAACTCGCCCTGCAATGAGGACAAGAACGTGGCACAAAACTGCAACGTCATCGCCTACGAAAGCAAGGGCAACATCTTCGCCGTCCAGTCGCCCGACAAGCTCGTGGTTGTCCACGGCCTTAACGAATACATCATAGCTGACGCAGGTGATGTCCTCCTCATCTGCCCGAAAGCCGAGGAACAGCACATCAAGCAGATGGTCAACGACGCCAAACTCTCATTCGGCGACAAATATCTCTGACAAACAACAACTGCTGCATCAGGGCATGAAGCCATCATGCTCTGATGCACTTATACATAATACCTTACGAAAACCATGCAGGAATACAACCTCACTCCCCAACAGGAAGACGAATATGTGGAGCAGCAATTCCGCGATCTTCTTGACGGCTATCTGGCAAGCAACCACCGCAAAAAGGTGGAGATAATCGAGAAAGCCTACCATTTTGCAAAAGAAGCCCACAAGGGAGTCAGACGACGCTCCGGCGAGCCGTATATCATCCACCCCATAGCCGTGGCCAAGATCGCATCGCAAGAGATCGGGCTTGGCTCGACCTCGATATGCGCCGCACTCCTGCATGATGTCGTCGAGGACACCGAGTACACGGTCGAGGATATTGAGAAACACTTCGGCCGCAAGATTGCCCGCATCGTCGAGGGGCTTACGAAGATTTCCGGCGGTATATTCGGCGACAAAGCCTCCGCACAGGCCGAGAATTTCAGAAAACTCCTGCTCACCATGAGCGAGGACATCCGCGTGGTGCTCATAAAAATGGCCGACCGTCTGCACAACATGCGCACACTCGGCTCGATGGCTCCTAACAAGCAATACAAAATCGCCGGCGAGACCCTCTACATCTACGCGCCCCTTGCCCACCGCCTCGGTCTCTTTGAAATAAAGACCGAACTTGAGGATCTGAGCTTCAAATATGAACATCCGGGCGAATATGAGCGCATCTCAACCCTGATTTCACAGAGCGAGGCCGGTCGTGAGATTGTCTACAATGATTTTGCCACACCCATCCTCAAGCGTCTCGACACCATGGGATTCAACTATGAGGCAAAGGCGCGACTGAAATCAGTCTATTCAATCTGGCGCAAGATGGACACGAAACACATCCCGTTTGAGGAGGTCTATGACCTCTATGCCATGCGCATAATCTTCGATCCGCCGGAAGGAATTTCGGAAAAGGAGATGTGTTTCAAAATCTACTCGGCTCTGACCGACCTCTACCGACCGCATCCCGACCGCACACGCGACTGGATCACAAACCCAAAAGCCAACGGCTATCAGGCTCTGCACGTGACGCTCATGGGCCCTGACGGCAACTGGATCGAGGTGCAGATACGCAGCCGACGCATGGATGAGATTGCCGAGAAAGGTTTCGCGGCTCACTGGAAATACAAGATAGGCGAACACGAGGAGGAGAGCGAACTCAACGTGTGGCTGAAGACAATCAAGGACATTCTCGATGACCCCACACCCAATGCCATCGACTTCCTCGACACTCTCAAGCTCAACCTCTTTGCCACGGAGATTGTCGTGTTCACTCCCAAAGGGGAACTGTTGACACTCCCTGCCGGAGCCACAGTGCTCGATGTGGCCTTCACTCTCCACTCGCAGCTCGGCATCAGATGCATAGCCGGAAAGGTCAACCATAAGCTCGTCCCGCTCTCCCACCGTCTCAACTCCGGCGACCAAGTGGAGGTGCTGACCTCCCATTCGCAGTCGCCCAAACCGGAATGGATGGCATTTCTTGCCACTGCCAAAGCCAAAACACGTCTCCGCAAGGAATTGCGCCGCGTGCAGCAACCTGTCATCGAGGAGGGTAAAAAGATTTTCGATCAGTTCATGGTGCAGAACGACATTATTGTCAACAACAGTGTGATGACCAAAATCCTCGGCACATACCACGTGGCAAGCCGCGAAGAACTGTTCTATAAACTCGGAAGCGGTGAAGTGTCCATTGATGACTATCTGAACGTCAACACCTCAAAAGGCGCACGCTCACTCGTCTCAAGGCTTTTCCGTCTCGGTTTCGGCGGTGACAATAAAAAGACCAAGTTCAAGAAATTCCTTGCCGCTCCTGAGGAATCGGCAGCCAAACCGGCGGAACGCCCGAAAATCAACACGAAGGACACCTACGTACTGCGCTTCAATGAGCAGGAGAGCAATTTTGCATTTGCCGATTGCTGTCGTCCGATTCCGGGCGACGACGTGATGGGATTTATCACCGACGAAGGGACGGTCGAGGTACACTCCCTCACCTGCCCGCGCGCACAGGCCCTCAAAGCCAGCTTCGGGCCGCGCATTCTCGCCACCCGATGGGACGAAGTGACGGGCAGCTTCCTTGCGAGCATTCGCATTGAAGGCATTGACCGCCACGGCATCCTCCAGGAACTCACGAGAATGATCTCGACAGCTCTCAACATCGACATCCGCCGCCTCAACATTGCAGCCGAGAAAGAGGTGTTCACCTGCGATCTCGACGTGCTTGTAGCCAGCACTCACGCCGTCACCGAGCTATGCAAGAGCATACTCAAAATCGAAGGTGTCAGCAAAGCCGACCGCGTCCGTGCCTACGAGCAGATATAACACCCGGTGCAATATCAGAGTGTGTCTCATTCCCCCTTCGGGAATCCATGTCTCGACAGCCACGCAAAGATATAGCGGTAGAGCGGCTCTCTGACATTCCGCGCCGACAGCACAAGGTCGTGGAGTCCTCCCTCCACTTTCACACACGTGACGTCCGGTCCAAGCTGCTGCCCGTATTTCCTGATGTCATTGACATCGAGCACACCGTCGCCGTGATTATGCGCCTCTGACCAATCAGACCCGCCGACACTGTTTGATGAATATAGCAGGAGAATCGGCACTCGTATGTCAGCCTTTCCTCCTCGCAATGCCCTCTGGGCCTCAGTTATCGCGCGTATCCATCCCGCCGTCACGGGAGGTGATTGAATCTTTTTCCAATCCGTGTTGTAGGTCCACTCGCCATGATACTGCTTCAGCAGGCTCTGCGCGTAGGCCGTGGATTTGCCTTGACTTATGCTGAAATTCGGCCAAAACTTCCCGAGGAAGCATATCGCCGGAATCAACCGCTCTTTCCATCCAAGATTCCAATCGAGAAACGGACTGTTGAGTATCAATGCCTTGACCGACGCCGGATGTTCGCGGCTCTCAAAGTAAGCGGTTGTCAATCCCCCGGTGGAATGTCCGAGCAAAACTATCTCCGTGAGTCCCTGACGCTCCATGACGACGAGCGCGGAGTCAATATCCTGAAAATATGAGCTAATGTCGCGGACATCAAACGGCTTTTCACCCGCCATCAGTGAACGTCCGTAGCGGCGGAGATCCACCGCATAGAAATCATAGCCATGATCCACAAACCTGTCGGCCATCTCGGACTGAAAGAAATAGTCGTTGAAACCATGGACATACAGCACTCCCCGTTTGGTCCGTGTGCTGTCAATCGCGAGACGCGGACACAGTTTCCGGACAATCGTCGAGACAACAGGCCCGGCGTAGTCGTCAGGCTGCTTCACACGGCGCATCTCAAATCCGTCGCCAAGGACATCCGGAGCCCAACCGGGCGCGGCGGCATACAGCCTGACGGCGAAACAGACAAAAAGTATTGCGCACAATACCCTCAAGGTGTTCTTATGCATAAGAGTGTGTCTCATAATGAGTCTCCATCATATATACCGGCGGCTATGACTCCGGCCCGGCGTCTCATGATAAAAAATGGGGACACCGGGCCGGATTATAGTCTCGTAAATTTCGTCTCAAGTTCAATTTGACGATTCGAGTTCCGGCGCAATAAGCTTGTAGCCCTTACCGTGGATATTGATAATCTCGATTGAAGGATCGTCCTTGAGATGCTTACGCAGCTTGGTGATGTAGACATCCATCGAACGTGCGTTGAAATAATTGTCATCAATCCAGATGGTCTTGAGTGCGAAGTTGCGTTCAAGAATCTCGTTGACATGGGCGCAGAGCAGACTCAGCAGTTCTGACTCCTTGGTGGTGAGTTTGGTCACCTTGTCATCGATGAGAAGCACCTGCTTCTGGGTATCGAACGTGAACTTGCCGATTTTGTACATGGTGATTTCCTTGCCCTTCTTGCCCTTGACACGGCGCAGGATGGCCTCGATACGAAACACCAGCTCCTCCATCGAGAACGGCTTGGTGATATAGTCATCCGCACCGATCTTGAATCCTTCGAGAATGTCTTCCTTGATTGACTTTGCCGTGAGGAATATGATGGGGACTTCCGAGTTAACGGTTCTTATTTCCTGAGCGAGTGCGAAACCGTCTTTCTTTGGCATCATCACATCAAGGACGCAGAGATCATATTTCCCTTTGAGGAATGCCTTGTAGCCACTTTCCCCGTCTGCGAAGAGGTCGGCGTTGAAACCTTTGGCCTGAAGATATTCCCTCAAGAGCATGCCGAGGTTCTCGTCGTCTTCGCAAAGTAGTATGCGCAAACGTTCTTCCATAGTTCTTTCTTAATTTTTTGTTATTGGTAATGTTATTGTAAATTTTGTTCCTACGTTGAGTTCACTGTCCACACTGATCTCACCGCCGAGTTCGCCAACCATTTTCTTGACGTAGGCAAGTCCGAGGCCGAAGCCCTTGACATCATGGCGGTTACCGGTCGAGACACGATAGAACTTCTCAAAAATCTTCTTCAAATCCTCGCGTTTCATCCCTATGCCATTGTCACGGATGGATATGGCTATGCGCTCTATGCCGTGGGAGCTGACATTGCGCGTTGACACCGTCAGTTGCAGCGGCTCATCCTCGCGCCGATACTTGACGGCATTATCAAGGAGATTGAAAATCACATTGGTGAAATGCATCTCATCGACATTGACCGTCGAATCCTCCGCATCAAGCACAGCGTCGATCTTTCCGCCATACTTCTCCACCTTCAGCTTGAACGTTGACGTGATGTTGGCAATCAACACGTTTGCATCGACATGCTGAAGGCGCAAAGTGGCTTTCTGTCGCTCGAACATTGACATCTGCAACACTTTCTCAACCTGGAAACGCAAACGTTTTGTCTCATCGTTTATGACCGTCGATATATGGCTCAGCATGGCGGGCGATTTCAAAACCGCGCCATCGTTGAGCATCTGCGCTGCGAGCGAGATGGTCGAGATCGGGGTCTTGAACTCATGGGTCATATTGTTGATGAAATCATTCTTCATCTCCGTCAGCTTCTTCTGCCTGAACGCAAGGATAATGGTGCAGAGGAAGGTGACAAGTAGTATGAACGTGAAGATAAACGAGGGTATCATGAAACGGATTGACCCGAAAATGTAGTCACTCTTGGTCGGGAAATAGACCTTGAGGTAATACATCTTGTTTTTCGGATCATTCGGAAACAGAGTCTGTATGAACATCGAGTTCTCATCGCTGATGGTCGGATGGTAGCCTTCTGAACGATAGACAATCCCACCTACCCTGTTGACCACAGCGAACTCAAACGGCAGCGTCAGCCCGTTGTTGTCCAGCTCGGAGCGCAGATAGCGGTTGACCTCAGCCGAGTCGGCACGTTCGCTTATCGGACGGTTGCTCGACTGGGTTATGATATTGAAAATCACCTCATCGAGCAATCCTTTCTGATAGAGATACTTTCCGCGCATGAGTTCACGCATGGATCCGCTGCCCCGATGCTTGTCGGTAGTGCCCTTGAGCGTGAGGTCATAGTTCGTGCCGTCAGGTGTCGTGAAATTATAGTTCATGTCAACAGTGCCGTCCGTATTCGTGCGCGGGATGAACTGAGCGTCCATCGTCGCCATATCCTCCTCAAGAAAATGCTTCGTCTCGTCCTGCTCCAGACGCGTGCTGACAGCATAGAGAGAGCGTTTCACTCCCTCGGCAAACTGGTCGTCGCGCATCTTCTTCATATTGTTCATGTACATTATCTGCACATAGAGCAATCCTATGAAGGTCAGGGCCATTATTATGGTCAGAAACCATATTGTTGACTTTTTCATTCTCTGTCCTTATATTATATATAATGTGTAACCCGCAGCGGGTCCACCTCATAACTTACTTTACCTAATATGTTAACAATTGCAATGTATAATTGTTGTAAAATATTTCAAACAAGTTTCAACCGCGTTAACATTTTGCGTCAAAATTAACAAAATTATGTGAAAGACACAACACACTTTCCTCCATATTTGGCATTTTGGAGAGCTTTCCATGACTTTTAACTATTTATAATACTTTCAGTTGTAGAAAAATTAAGTAAAATTATTCCTCTCCCACCAACGAACCATTTCCTGATTCAAGTGTTCCAATATTACGACTATGAAAATACGACCATAACAAAAACATAGTAGTGTAAAAACAGAGACAGAATATAAACATAACAATAATAGTAAAACACAAACTCATGCAGACAATCATCAATCAGGAAATCCCCCAGTTCTCCGTCGAAGCCTTTGTCGATGGAAATTTCAAGACCGTCACAGACGCCGACCTTAAAGGCAAGTGGTCAATACTTTTCTTCTATCCGGCAGACTTCACATTCGTATGCCCTACCGAACTCGTTGACATGGCTGAAAACTATGACAAGTTCAAGGAACTCGGAGCAGAGGTATTCAGTGTCAGCACCGACAGCCAGTTCACCCACAAGGCTTGGCATGACGCAAGCGACTCGATCAAGAAAGTGAAATTCCCGATGCTCGCCGACAAGACCGGCACACTCTCCGAATATTTCGGCGTGCTCAACCCTGCGGATTTCATGTCATATCGCGGCACATTCGTCATCAACCCCGAAGGAAAAATCAAGATTGCTGAAGTCCAGGACAACGGCATCGGTCGAAACGCCGAGGAACTCCTCCGCAAGCTCGAAGCCGCACAGTTCGTGGCCGAACATGGCGATCAAGTATGCCCCGCCCGTTGGAAACCCGGCAAAGAGACCTTGAAACCCGGAATCGACCTCGTGGGCAAAATCTGATCCCACCCCGGATCCTCTTTCAGAATCTGACACAGAGATCCTCTTTCAGAATCTGACACAGAGACCATCCTTCAGAATCTGACACAGACAGAACAATCTACCTTCTTGTCGTATATATACCCTGCGGAAGCATTTGGCCCACCAATGCTTCCGCTTTTTGCATCCACAAACTAAACTGAATGTACGGACATGCCTTCGGCATGTTTGCAATCAACATCCCCTCAACATGCCAAAGGCAGTCCCTCCAACATAAATTCACGCACACACTTATTGTTCAACACACCATTAAAACACATCACCCTCATCGTAACTACTCAGGTATCACAAAGGAACGTGATAGCACTGTGGCCGATTGGTCG
>JAMPHF010000002.1:190983-347065 GCA_023663525.1 Bacteroides sp. | reverse complement strand
CTATGTTGCTGAATCGTCTGCCTAATATTAACATTCATTATTAAACACCCTCTTATATAGGTTATAAAGAATAAATACTCAAGAAGGGATCAAGAAGATTCGTAAATCTTGCGTAATTCAACGTAAAGCATTAATTTTACCGTGTCTTTCGGAGTGAAACCCGAGAGATCAGAAAAAGCATGAAAAGAAGGCAAAATTCATCATGCCTCCTTTTTTATTAAGGCATACATCTGTCACAAGCAAATCAAACCATAACGGAATTTCCGTTGGTGTCAGTATTTTTAGCTACTTTTGCATAAAATTTCGGCATTCTTCTCTCCGGGATTGAATGTATCAACTTAATTGAGATTAACATGTGGGTAGGTCTTGCTGTCCTCTCGGCTATATGCCTTGGATTTTACGACGTGATGAAAAAGCTGTCAGTAGAGCGCAATAATGTGCTTGGAGTGCTTTTTCTAAATACTGTTTTCGGTTCACTGTTCATGCTCCCGGTCATAATCATCGGGCTATGTCATGGCAATTACGGACTCGGCAACACACTCGAAGGGCATGGAGCGATATTGCTTAAATCCGGCATAGTACTGTCGTCATGGCTTCTGGGCTATGCGAGCATCAAGCACCTTCCACTGACAATCGCAGGACCGGTCAATGCATCGCGCCCGGTGATGGTGCTTGTCGGCGCACTTCTCATATTCGGCGAAAGGCTCAATCTGTGGCAGTGGGCAGGTGTACTCCTCGGATTCTGGTCGCTATACTTCATCAGTCGTGTTGGCGGCAAGGAGGGATTCTCCTTGAAATCCAACAAGTGGGTGTGGATGGCGATAGGCGCGACAGCTATGGGTGCCGTGAGTGCGCTCTACGACAAATTTCTCCTTACACGCTATGAGCCACTTGAAGTCCAGGCATGGTATTCATTGTATCAGATGGTGATAATGGGCATAACCATCGGACTGATTCTGCGCGGAAAGAAAGGAGGGACACCGCTGAAATGGAAGTGGACAATTCCGTTCATATCCTTATTTCTGACAGTGGCCGACATTGCCTATTTCTACAGTCTGTCGATGGAGGGCTCTATGATTGCCGTCGTCTCGATGATACGCCGTGGCAGTGTGATTGTGTCTTTCTTCTATGGAGTCATAGCCCTGCATGAAAAGAATATAAAACTCAAGCTCATCGATCTGACAATTCTCCTCATTGGTCTGTCATTCCTCGTCATAGGCAGTCTCTGACACATTCCTCATTCCTGAGAGCGACGCAGGGGAAGTTTCGAGAAGCGGAGAGTGGTCTTGAGCAGCGGGAATGAGAGAGTCAGAATCGAGCCGTCGGTTATAGAGGCATGGATGTCACGGTCAATCATATCGAAAGTCGAATCAATCCATCGGAGGTCGTAATGATCCAAGAATATTGTGGAGCCGAGATGACCCTTCAGCATCATGGGTTTCCATTGATCCCGGCGGATGTCGGCTCCATCGACATAGATTATGTCGTAACCGTCATCTGACTTCACTGTTGCGAGCATATAGCGTCCACCCGGACGTGCGTAGCGCGGATCGTTCTCCCGGTCAAGAAATTGCCAATAGCCCTCGTTCGGGTCAGAGGAGTCCGACAGATACTCCGTAAGGCGATCATGAGTCCATTCGGTTGAAAAAGCCTGTTCGGGCGACAGTGAATCTTCTACGGAGAGGGATGACAGCGTGAGGTGTCCGCGACTCCACACGGAAAATCCATCCGGCAACGATGATCCGTCGATAGAGAACGAAAAAATATCCTCTGCCCGCTTTCCTCCCCCGCTCACAAGTAGCGTCCCGGTCTGACGGTCGATGGTCACACGCAGAGTGTTGTACGTCCCCGAGGAGGTTTCAAACGCACTGACATCCTTTTCCGCCAGAATCTCGCTGCCATTGCATAGGGATAGGATGCTCTGCCGTCGGTCAAGTATATCGCCGAAAGCCGTATTGCCATGTCGCAAAGTCAATCGCAAAGTGTCGGACGGTCCTGTCAGATCAATTCCCCAATAGGCCGGGGCAAGCCCCGGACGTTCACCTATCCCCTCCATCGCACCGCGCACATCAATGACACGGGTCGAAAAAGTCCGGTCGCCGTCAACCCCCTCCGGACGGAGAGTGGAGTCACGAAGTTCGACAGGAGCCGGGACATAAAGACGTTTGGTCAACGTCCGCGCAGATGCAGACATTGACCAAACTGAAATCATTAAAAAGACGATACAACATCCTGCAAGAAATGCAGAGGGAGGAGAGCAATAAGTTTTCATCTTTTTTCTGTGTTACCTTCGTAAAAATTAATGTAGGCACGGTTGACGAGCCTGATTCCGCCCGGAGTCGGATAATCGCCGGAGAAATACCAGTCGCCCGGACATGACGGAATCGCTTCATGCAGCCCTTCAAGAGTCTGATAGATGATGTTGACCTCGGCATTGATTGAGCCGTCGGATGTGAGCATATCAACGATTTTACATGATATTTCCTCCTGGGTGAATGGTGCGTAGATTGCTTTGACGCAATTGCGCACTTCTATGTCGAGTAGGCCCTCCTGCTCCTTGCATCGGCGATAGGTGTCGTCAAGCACATAGTCCATTCCACGGTCCTTCAACAGTTCGACTGCCGCACGAAAGGCGATGAACTCACCCATGCGCGACATGTCTATGCCGTAATAGTCAGGGTAACGGACCTGTGGCGACGAGGACACGACCACAATTTTGCGCGGATGCAAGCGGTCAAGCATTTTAAGGATGGACTGTTTCAATGTCGTCCCTCGCACGATGCTGTCATCAATCACCACAAGATTGTCAACATGATTTTCAATTATGCCGTAGGTCACATCATAGACGTGGGCGGCAAGATCATTGCGCGATTCGCCTTCGGCTATGAATGTGCGCAGCTTGATGTCCTTTATCGCCACCTTCTCCACTCTCAGATCGCGTCGCATAATCTCCGTGAGACGTTCCGGGGTCAGAGTTCCGGCGGATTGATTGTCGAGTATCTCACGTTCCTTGCGTTTGTCAAGCTCACGGTTCAGTCCGCTGACCATACCGATGAACGCGACTTCAGCCGTGTTGGGGATGAAGGAGAACACGGAATGTTCGAGATCGCCACCTATACTGTCCATGATGGCCGGGACCACGTTCCATCCAAGCTGCTTGCGCTCCTTATAGATGTCGGCATCGCTTCCACGTGAGAAGTATATCCTCTCGAAAGAACAGCGATGATTCTCGCCTTCTCCAAGCACATCCTTGACCGTTACCTGACCCGATTTAGCGACAATCAGTGCACTTCCGGGCGCAAGCTCACAGACATCACGACGCGGGATATTGAACACCGTCTGGATAACGGGTCGCTCTGATGCAAGCACCACTACTTCATCATCGTGATAATAAAATGCCGGACGGATGCCGTTGCGGTCACGCAAGGCAAACATGTCGCCTGAGCCGGTGGCTCCACAAATGACAAAACCGCCGTCCCATTGCGGTGCGGTGGCCGAGAGAACTCTCTCCATGTCGAGATTGTCCTCAATGGTGCGGCTGAGCTTCTGACCCTCCATCGAGTCGCGATACTGACGGTAGATGCGGTGATTCTCCTTGTCAAGGGCATCGCCGAGCTGTTCGAGCAGCACGACAGTGTCACTGTAGATGCGCGGATGCTGACCGCACGCCACCACGTGCTCAAACACTTGATCGACATTCGTCATGTTAAAATTACCGCACATCAACAAGTTGCGCGACCGCCAGTTGTTTCGGCGAAGGAATGGATGGCAATATGAGAGACCACTTTTGCCGGTGGTCGAGTAACGGAGGTGACCCATGTAGATCTCACCGATAAACGGTGCGTAACGCTCCACCCACTCACTGTCATGGTCGGCAAGATCCGATTTCTCAATCTTGGTTCTGACTGTCTCGAATATTTCCTGAATGGCATCCTTGCCGAGAGCGCGCTCACGGAACACGTATTCGTTTCCTGGGACCGAATGCATCTTGACGACACCGATTCCGGCACCCTCCTGCCCACGGTTGTGCTGCTTCTCCATCAGGAGGTAGAGCTTGTTTATACCGTATGCGTAAGTGCCGTATTTCTTTTTATAATATTCGAGCGGTTTGAGCAGACGAATCATCGCCACACCACACTCGTGTTTCAGAATCTCCATTTTTTCATATATCACGGTTTATAGCCCGGATAGAAATACCCGAGCTACAAACCTAAACGTTCAATCTATGACATTATCTGATGAAAAGTAGTTCGCGGTATTTGGGGAGCGGCCACATTTCATTATCGACAAGGAGTTCGAGCTTGTCGATATGGTAGCGTACCACTTCAAGACACGGAGCTACTTCGCGGGAATAAGCAAGAGCCTTCTCGCGCTCGTTCTCAATCTTGTTGGCCTCCTTACGGGCATTGACCATCTTGGCAACTTCTTCCTTGATGACGGAGCAATGGCGCATGATCTTCTCGACAGTGATGCTGTCCTGCGATGAAAGTTCCTCACCTTTCTTGCCGGGGAACAACTGACGGATCTTGACCATATTGTCAAGGAGGATTGAAAGATAGCGGGTGGCCACGGGGATGATGTGGTTGATGGCAAGGTCACCGAGCACACGGGCTTCAATCTGAATCTTCTTCGTGTACATCTCCCACTTGACTTCGTTGCGGGCCTCAAGCTCAACATGATTCATGACACCCGTCTTGCGGAACATCTCGATTGACGACGGACGGAGATATGCATCGAAGATGAGAGCAGGGTTTGTCTCGCAATCAAGTCCGCGACGGGCTGCCTCCTCTTTCCATTCGTCAGAGTAGCCGTTGCCATCGAAATGGATAGCCTCGGAATAGAGCAGGAGAGCTTTGATTTCAGCGAGGAGTGCATGCTGGAGCTCCTCACCTGCATCAAGACGTGAATCGACTTTCTGCTTGAAGTCGGCAAGCTGCTCAGCCACAGCGGCGTTGAGCGCAATCATTGCGGAAGCGCAGTTTGCGCTCGACCCTACGGCACGGAATTCAAAGCGGTTGCCGGTGAAGGCAAAGGGCGATGTGCGGTTGCGGTCAGTATTGTCAATCATAAGTTCCGGAATCTGAGCCACTCCGAGGTCAAGCTCCTCTTTGCCGGCGAGGGCTATGAGTTCATCGTGGTCGGAGTTCTTGATCTTATTTATGATATCCGAAAGCTGCGAGCCGGTGAATATAGAGATGATGGCAGGGGGGGCCTCATTCGCACCGAGACGATGGCAGTTGGTGGCTGACATGATTGAGGCCTTGAGGAGTGCGTTGTGACGATGAACTGCCGCCATAACGTTGGCCACGAATGTGATGAACTGGAGATTTTCCTTCGGAGTCTTTCCGGGCGCAAAGAGCAGAGTGCCTGTATCAGTTCCAAGACTCCAGTTATTGTGCTTTCCTGATCCGTTGATTCCTGCAAATGGCTTCTCATGGAGAAGGACACGGAAATTGTGGCGGCGTGCCACTTCGCTCATGAGCGACATGATGAGCATGTTGTGGTCGTTCGCAAGATTGGTTTCCTCAAAGATAGGAGCAAGCTCAAACTGGTTGGGGGCAACCTCGTTATGGCGGGTCTTGGCCGGTATGCCAAGTTTATGGGCCTCGATTTCAAGATCGAGCATGAAAGCCTCGACACGTGAGGGGATTGCTCCGAAATAGTGATCCTCAAGCTGCTGGTTCTTTGCAGATTCATGACCCATCAGCGTGCGTCCGGTCAGGACGAGGTCAGGACGAGCGGCATAGAGAGCCTCGTCAACGAGGAAGTATTCCTGTTCCCAACCGAGGTTCGAAATCACGTGCTTCACATTGGGATCGAAGTAGCGGGCAACGGCTGTACCGGCTTTGTCAACGGCTGAGAGAGCGCGCAGAAGCGGAGTCTTGTAGTCAAGCGACTCACCTGTATACGAGATGAAGATTGTCGGGATACAGAGAGTGTTGTCCATGATGAACGCAGGCGATGAGATGTCCCAAGCCGAATATCCACGGGCCTCAAATGTGTTGCGGATACCGCCGTTGGGGAAGCTCGATGCGTCAGGCTCCTGCTGCACAAGCAGTTTGCCGGTGAACTCCTCGACCATACCGCCTTTGCCGTCATGCTCGACAAATCCATCGTGCTTTTCAGCAGTTGTCTCGGTCAGAGGCTGAAACCAGTGAGTGTAGTGACGTGCGCCATTATCAATTGCCCACCGTTTCATTCCTTCAGCCACACTGTCGGCAACTTTGCGTGACAGCGGCTGCTTGTTGTCGATGGCATTGATAAGAGCCTTGTAGGTGTCTATGGGAAGATACTCATACATTTTGGCACGGTTGAAAACCTTGCATGCATAGTATTCCTGCGGACGCTCCTTGGGAATATTCACCGGCACTGCCTTTCGGTTGGAAGCTTCTTCAACAACCTTGAACCTTAAACTTGACATAATGTGTTGGGAATTAAAAATTGTAGTAAGTATAATTATTTTTCTTGTTTTCTTGGAAAATTATTTGCGTGACATACGCTCGACACAACGGCGAGTGTTTTCATGGGTATTGAAAGCCGTGAGCCTGAAATATCCCTCTCCCGCCGGACCGAAACCACTGCCGGGAGTGCCGACTATATGGTAGCGATCCAAAAGGTGGTCAAAGAACTCCCATGACGACATCCCGTCAGGCGTCTTCAGCCATATATACGGTGAATTTACTCCACCAACCACCTCATAACCGGCCTCTGTCAGACCTTCACGGAGCATACGGGCATTCTCAAGATAGTAATCGATGCTCTCTTTCATCTGACGCTGACCCTCGGTGGTATAGAGAGCCTCCGCGCCACGCTGCGTCAGGTAGCTCGCACCATTGAATTTTGTGGTCTGACGACGACGCCACAACGGATTGAGGGCAACCAATTCGCCATTCTCACCGAGACCTTTGAGTGTTTTCGGCACGACGGTGTAGCCCAGACGTATGCCGGTAAAACCGGCTGTCTTGGAGTAGCTTCTAAATTCAATTGCCACTTCCTTGGCACCTTCGATTTCATATATGGAATGGGGGACATCATCTTCACGTATGTATGCCTCGTATGCCGCATCAAAAAGCAGGAGTGCACCGTTTTCGCGACAATAGTCAATCCATACTTTAAGTTGGTCACGAGTCAGTGTGGTTCCTGTGGGATTGTTTGGATAACAGAGATAGATGACATCCGGAGCATTAACGGGCAGCGACGGGACGAATGAATTTTCCGCTGTACAAGGGAGGTATTCTATACGACTCCACTGCCCGTTGTCACCGATTTCACCGGCTCTCCCGGCCATCACATTGGTATCGACATATACTGGATAGACAGGATCGGTCACAGCAATGCGGTTTGCTGTTGAAAGTATGTCGCCTATGTTGCCGGTGTCACTCTTTGCACCGTCACTGATAAATATTTCGTCAGGCTCGATGTCGATACCACGGCGTTTATAGTCAAATTCTGAAATTTTTTCACTTAGGAATGAATAGCCCTGTTCCGGACCATAGCCATGAAAACTTTCACCATGCGCCTCGTCATCGACAGCTTTATGTAGAGCCTCTACGACTGCATTGCAAAGCGGACGTGTCACGTCACCAATGCCCATGCGGATTATCTCTACGCCCGGATGGGTGTCAGCATACGCTTTGACTCTGCGCGCTACCTCACTGAAAAGATATGAGGCCGGAAGTTTGGTGAAATTGTCGTTAATCCTAAACATTGTTTACCTTGTATGAATCGTATATTTTCTATTTTGAATCACCTGTGGAAATAAAAAAGGGTTATTCCTTTCACATCCGTCTGTGAATGTGAAGGAAATAGATGTCCGGACAGTGCCGGTCCTCAAAGACCGAGGATTTGTCAACGTTGTCGATAATAGTTACCGTCGAAAACTTCAGTCGCGCCGCCGGTCATCATGACATGATTGTCATCAGCACGCCATTCGATTGTCAGGTTCCCACCTCTGAGATGGATGGTCACCTTGCGGTTACAGCGACCCGTGAGAACAGCAGCCACAGCCGACGCACATGCGCCCGTGCCACAGGCAAGCGTCTCACCAGTGCCTCTCTCCCACACTCTCATACGAGCCTCATCGTCAGAGATCACTTCGATAAATTCAATATTGGCTCTATCCGGCCACATCGGATGACGTTCCAGTTCAGGACCAAGTGTATCGAAATCCACATCCTCTATACGGTTGACAAAAATAACTCCGTGGGGATTACCCATTGAGACGGCAGTTACTTTAATAGGGCCGGATGATGTCTCGACAGTCTCCTCGACCATGCGCTCAGAGGCTGAAATGACCGGGACTGCAGCAGCAATCAATTCAGGTTCGCCCATGTCAACCGTCACACTCTCCACCTCTCCGTCACTGCTCATATTAAGCGACAAAACCTTGATACCCGAGAGGGTTTCAAGGCTTATGCGTGTTTTGTCGGTGAGAGCGTGGTCATGAACGTACTTTGCTATGCAGCGCGAAGCATTGCCACACATACGTGCTTCCGAACCGTCATTGTTGAACATCCTCATTCTGAAGTCAGCTATCTCCGAGGGGCATATAAGCACTATGCCGTCACCACCGACACCGAAATGGCGGTCGCTCATTTCGATGGCCAAATCCGGAAGCCGGTCGGGGATTGATTCCATACAGTCTATATATATGTAATCATTGCCTATGCCGTGCATTTTGGTGAACTTAATCACCTCTGTGGCTTTTTTAGCTGATGAGGTCATATCTTTTTGATTTCTAATGCTGCGTTAATTTGTCTGAAATCGATGCAAAGTTAAGCATTTTGCTACAATTTCAAATGTTTTTCGCGCTTATTTTTGCGAGAAAGCACCAAATTCTGATATTTTAACATTTAATGCTTGCATATCGCCGCATAATCAACCTTTCTCATCGCTCTGCATCTCCATCAATCCAACCCACTTTCGATAGCCGAGGAGTGCAATCACGGTATAAATGGCATAGAGCACACAATAGAAATTCAATCCTTTATAAAAATAGAGTGCGCTGCAGACAATGTCAACCACAAACCATGCGAGCCACTGCTCGGCATATTTCCGTGCCATCATCCACAGCCCTACAATCGACAGCGCAGTCGTAAAAGCATCAGCTACCGGGACTGTGGAATCGGTGAACGTGACAAGTATCCACCATATCCCACCCCAAATTACAGCCGTAGCAATCACGATGGCGACTACAACACCCGGCGAGACATGCGTTATCTTTCTCGGAGACTTTCCATGTCCGGCTGTCCCGCGTGTCCATGCAATGAACCCGTACAGGGCAATGACGAGATAATAGATGTTGATACCGAAATCGGCATACAGTCCCTTGGAATAATATATCCACATTGAAATGCCGGGCATGATCACCGAAGCGAGCCAAACTTTGGCATCAGCATGGTATTCCCACCATAAATACAATATACCTATGAGGAAACCTGCTATCTCAAGTATAGTGTCAACAGACATAGGCTAACATCTTAAAAACGGAAAGTTGCAGTCGCCATCACGTGGGTGGGAGCCTGAGCTGCATAGCCGGCGTAACGATAGATGATTTTCTCACCGCCATCCACATAGTAGCCTGCTCCGGCATAGCCGTTGTTGAAATATTTCTTGTCAAACAGATTATAAATGGAGAAACCGAGTCTCAGCTCTTTCACGCCATGGATGTCTCTCAATGTATAACCGAGATGAAGGTCAGATACGAAATATGAGGCAAGTTCGGCCTCCTTGCTCCGGGCGTTGTTCATGTATTGCTTGCCCACAAAACGGCTTTGGAGCGATGCATCAAATCCCCGATAGTTGAAATTGAAGGAGTTGTTGAAAATCAAATCGGGTGAAAAGGCTATGGGAGTATCTCCAAGGTCAAAAGATATTGGATTTGTCCACTCATCCTCATAGATGTATTCCACAAAATTCTTTATGCGGTTGCGTGACAATGTGAGATTGAATTTCCAATCAAACCATTGACATGGATACAATGCGGTCTGAATCTCGACACCCATGCGATACGAATCCGGGACGTTGACACTGATTGGATTTCCCGTGTCGGAAAGTTCACCGGTTGCCACAAGCTGATCCTTATAAAGCATGTAATACAGATTCACACCGACAGAGAAAATCTTGCTGCCAAACGAGTATCCAATCTCAAAATCATTCAGCCGTTCGGATTCCGGCCGATGGTTGGGGTCACCGTCCGTGAAATTGTCGCGCACAGGCTCTTTCTGTGCCACTGCCCATGACGCAAACGCACGATGGTTGCCTGTGGTAAAGTTGAGTCCTAACTTCGGATTGAAGAAATTCCATCGGCGGTTGACATCGAGGACTGCCGGGGCTGCGATATTCCAGTCCCAATTGTCAGATTCGCCTTTAATAGTATAATGTATGTGGCGATACTGCATGTCGGCGTATGCCGAGAACATACGGCTCAGTTCGTAGTTGGCACGGACAAACACATTTGCATCAAATTTCTTTCCCCGATTGTCATAGTACTTCTGCAGGGGATCAATCGGACCGACATAATTCCTTACCCACTTCACTTGCCCGAAGTGATGGCCATTGAAGTCCGTCACCGCGACTCCGACCACTGCGTTCCAACGTTCATTAATATAGTTTAGCGATAGCTGTCCACCCCAAAATTTGTTTTCATTGTTCTTCAGACGTATGAGATCCGATTTCTCAATCTCACTGCCGTCAGCATCGACAAAGGGTGTGAGACCATACTCCACGAGTGTGCGCTTGGTTTTGTATTGGTCATAATATCCGTCATCAACCGTGCAATGCAAAGCTGCGTTCAGATGTAGTCCCGCCCCCAAACGACGGTGAAAGAGCAATTGGAAATGATGCTGGATGTAATTGTCATACTGATCCGGATAGTAGGCTATATTTCCATCCTTGTCCGTGTACTCTCCACACGGATTGTACCGTCGGCCATACTCCTCCATCTGCTCTTTCGACGCATAGTCCCACGCCATATAGGTGCGTTCCTTTCCGCCGAATGCAAGAAAACGGATGTTGGTATTGTAATCCGAATATGCTGCCTGTCCGAAATAGCTCCACAAGGCTGAACTTGCACGGTCAATATAGCCGTCAGATCCGAGATGGCTGAGACGACCGTCGAAACTCCAGTGTTCACCCAGCAGCCCCGAGCCGAGACGGAATGTCTGCCGGTTGGTGTTGTAGCTTCCGTAGGCACCTGAAAGCTCCGCGTATGCATCCTCGGAGGGCGCATCGGTAATCATATTGACACTTGCGCCGAATGCTCCCGCGCCATTTGTTGATGTTCCGGCTCCACGCTGAATCTGAACATCGCCAAGTGATGACGCAAGGTCCGGCATATTCACCCAGTAGACATTATGGCTTTCCGGATTATTAATCGGAATACCGTTGGCCGTGACATTGATTCGCGAGCCATCCGTACCGCGAATACGCATAGATGTGTACCCCACCCCGCCTCCGGCATCAGATGTCGTGGTCACCGACGGGGTCATCTGCAGCAGATAGGTCATGTCACGACCATCATTGTTCTGCAACAGTTCCCTTTTGCCGACATTTGTAAATGCAATCGGAGTCTTTGCGGTGGCACGGTTGGCCACGACCTCTACTTGGTTGAGTACTAAACTCATTGAGTCGGCTGATTCCTCAGCCGGCGAGCCTGCGGACGCGCACACGCACACCGTCTCCGTCAGGAGAAAGGCCGGAAGAATGATTCTTTTCATAAATTTTTCTCTACGCCGGTATTATCCGGATCAGGTTCAGAGGGTATGTTCTCAGCCCGGACCATTTCAAAGGTTATTTCCAAGTGATGGAGCCGGACACCCCTAAAATATGCTTCTATTTCGCCGCAAAGGTAGTAATTTGCGATGGTTTTACACAAATGTTACAAGAATAAATTGTAAATTTGCAAGGCATAAGTAACTTACCGTACCAAAAGTATTATCAACCGACCATGACCGACGACGAAGCCCTAAGCCAATTGTACTTCAAAGACACGGCTTTCCAGAATCTGATGCAGAAGCGCATATTCAACGTGCTGCTCATAGCATCGGCCTACGACGCTTTCATGATGGAGGAGGATGGACGAGTGGAGGAACAGCTTTATTTTGAATACACATCGCTGAACCTCTCATCACCACCCCGAGTCACCCGCGCACTGAACACGACGGAGGGACTGGAGATCATGAAGACAAAAAATTTCGATCTCGTGATAATGATGCCCGGCAATGATGTCAGCGAGACATTCACCGGCGCACGACGCATCCGCGAAAACAATCCGGATACACCGATCATAGTCCTGACACCATTTTCCAAAGAAGTGTCGCGCCGACTTTCAAAGGAGGACTTCTCAGGAATCGACTACGTGTTCTCCTGGCTCGGCAACGTTGACCTGCTGCTTGCCGTCATCAAGCTGCTGGAGGACAAAATGAATGCCGACAATGACATCAACGGTGTCGGGGTGCAGATGATTCTGCTTGTGGAAGATTCCGTGAGATTCTACTCGTCAGTTCTTCCAATCGTCTACAAGTTCATCCTCAAGCAGTCACGCGAGTTCTCAACCGAGGCTCTCAACGAACACGAGCAGATGCTGCGAATGCGTGGCCGTCCAAAAGTGATGCTCGCCCGTGACTATGAGGAGGCTTTGCGTCTGTATGACAGATACAGCGACCACATACTCGGAGTGATCAGCGACGTGTCGTTCATGCGCGAGGGCAAAAAAGACCCGAAAGCCGGAATCCGTCTTGCCCGCGAGCTGCGCGAACGTGATCCGTATCTGCCACTGATAATTGAGAGTTCCGAGGCGGAAAATGCCCACGACGTGATTGAGCTTGGAGGTACGTTCATCGACAAGAATTCCAAGAAATTCCCTGTTGACCTCGGAAAAGCAATCATCAACAATTTCGGCTTCGGTGATTTCGTCATCCGCAATCCAGAAAACGGTGAGGAAATCTTCAGGATAAAATCGCTGAAGGATCTGCAGAAAAACATATTTGACATCCCGGCGGAGGCTCTCTATTGGCACGCGTCGTTCAACGACATCTCGCGATGGCTCTATTCCCGCGCCATGTTCCCGATAGCCGAAGTCATCAAGCACCACCGCTTCCGTGACCTCAAGGACGCTCCGCAGGTGCGTCAACTGTTTTTTGACCTCATTGTCAAATACAGGAAGATGAAAAACCGTGGAGTCGTGGCTATTTTCCAGAAAGACCGCTTTGACCATTACTCGAATTTTGCACGAATCGGTCAAGGATCGCTCGGAGGCAAAGGCCGTGGCCTTGCTTTCATCGACTCAATCATCAAGAAGAATCCAATATGCGACAATTTTGACGGCATATCCATAACCATTCCAAGGACGGTGGTATTGTGTACCGACATCTTCGATGAGTTCATGGAGAGCAACAAGCTCTACCCTATTGCCCTCAGTGATGCTCCCGACGAGGAAATCCTCGAACACTTCCTCCGAGGCAAACTCCCCCGACGCATAAAGGACGATCTGCTCGCACTTTTTGAAGTCGTTGACACTCCGATTGCTGTCCGCAGTTCCAGTCTTCTTGAAGATTCGCACTACCAACCGTTTGCAGGCATATATTCAACTTATATGGTGCCTAAGGTGACCGACCCGCAGGAAATGCTCAAGATGGTGACCAACGCTATAAAAGGAGTCTACGCATCCGTGTTCTATGCCGATTCAAAGGCCTACATGACCGCGACATCCAATGTGATCGATCAGGAGAAGATGGCCGTCATACTCCAGGAAGTCGTCGGTAGGGAGGTTGACGGGTATTATTTCCCGTCATTCTCAGGAGTCGGACGTTCACTCAACTACTATCCTCTCAACGATGAGAAACCGGAGGATGGTGTGGTGGAGGTTGCTGTCGGTCTCGGCAAATATATAGTTGACGGAGGGTTGGCACTTCGTTTCTCTCCCCGCCATCCCGACAATGTGTTGCAGACATCGGAACTGTCACTCGCGCTGCGCGACACACAGACTCGAATGTATGCGCTCGACATGAAAGGTGAGCAATGCGAGACCACATCAACCGACAAGAAATCCGATAAACCCGCGACTTCCTCACGCCTTACTGTCGATGACGGATATAACGTCGCGAAACTGCGCGTACAGGACATGGCTGAGAAAGGTGCGCTCAAATACATGGTCTCAACCTATGATTTCCGCGACAACGTGATCCGCGACAATGAATTTGGAGAGGGTCGCCGCGTCGTCACATTCAACAACATACTTAAACATAAGACTTTCCCTCTCGCTGAAGCAGTGGACTTCATGCTCTCGACAGGTCAGGAAGCGATGCAACGTCCTGTGGAGATTGAATTTGCGGGAATGATAGGTTCCGACCCTAAGATGATAGGTCCGGGGGAGAAAAACAAGGGACGACTCTACTGGTTGCAAATTCGTCCGATTGTTGACCGCAAGGAGACAGTCGATGAGTCAGTCATGTCAACCCCCGATGACAAATTGCTGCTCAAATCCGGGACGGCTCTCGGTCATGGCAACATCGAAGGTGTCAAAACCGTGGTCTATGTCAGACCGGAGAAGTTCTCATCGTCCAACAACTCCCTTATAGCACGTGAGATTGAAAAAATCAACCGTGGATTCCTCGACCGTGAAGAAAAGTATATCCTCATCGGGCCGGGACGCTGGGGGTCGTCAGACACCTCGCTCGGTATTCCCGTGAAGTGGCCCGCAATTTCCGCAGCCCGTCTGATTGTGGAATCATCTCTGCCTAATTATCGCATTGAGCCGAGTCAAGGCACACACTTCTTCCAGAATCTCACATCGTTCGGTGTGGCATACTTCACAATCGACACCAATGCCAAGAAGAAGCCGGGCGAATCTGTCACCGATCTCTATGACGTTGACTTCCTCAACGCTCAACCGGCGGTTTACGAAAGTGACTTCATCCGTATTGTCACTTTTGCCGAACCACTCGCAATCGGAGTGAACGGATTGAAAGGCACCGGTGTGGTCGTGAAACCTGAAGTCTGAAAAACGGCAACAGGACATAAATAATGCTCAACCTCCACACTAATAATTCTTGTGGAGGTTGAGCATTATTTATGTCTTGCACAGCGACCGAATCAGAAAATATAGCCGAATCCCAGATTGAGATATATCGGATACATGTTGAATGACACTGTCTTGAACGATTTGACAAAAATATCGTTCAGACCCCATGTCAGGTTGGCGTTGACCGACAGTCGCTTGAAAGCATGCCATGAACCACCGGCCTGTATGCCCCATTGAAATTTGCGAAGATCGTCACCGAAATCATAGGTGGCTTCGGCATCTCCCTCAAATGTCACCTTATTGCCAGTCGGATTACCCTCACGCAAATATCCGTCAGACACATAACCATCAAAATCATTGCTGAAAGCGTATGCAAGATAAGGGCCGAGATTGACTTTCCACCGGTCGTTAATCTTGTACACGGCAGTAATGGGGATGGTCAATTGCTGGGTGTGGTATTTAGTCTGGACTTTTCCGGTCCATTTACCACTCAGCTTCTTGCCGTCCTGGATAATCTCCATGCCATAATTTTTGACAGTTGCTTCGGTCTCCATGCCTTTGGTCTCAAAACGGAAGCCGCTCGCAATGCCCCACTTTCCGTTTTTCCCGAACCATTTCGTGACCGTAGCACCAATCTGAAGATTCAGGTGTGGGCTATACGAATCAATCTTGCGAATCTCAGCGGGAAGTGGAAGGGGCGATGCACCACCTATATTAAGACCCGCATTCATTTCATATTCGAGACCGAGAAGCGCCGACTTCTCGATTCCACCGGGTCGCTCGGACTGTGCAGAAACCGCGAGACAAGTCATCGCAGCCACTACGCCACATATATATTTTTTGAGTTTCATAATTTTAACTGATGAATATTACTGACATGTAATCTGAATCTCGTCAACAAACAGCTTGCTACCGACAGCACCCGAGAAGTAATCGCCGTCAACGCTCGACGACATGACGACGGCTATGTTATACTGACCATTGTCGAGCTTCTCCGGATCGATTGTCTTTCCGTTGCGGAATATGAACGGAAGGTTGAAATTGACCCAGCCGTCAGTCTGCTTCCGCTGTTCGTCCGAAAGTTTCGCCACGGCTATAATGTTGGGATTGTCATCGGACAGCACATTGGAGCCGTCAAGCCACTCCATGTCGGCTGTTGACTCATAGAAAACGGCATAGACGTTACACTCATCTATCTTGCCCGGGACATCCTCAAGTTTGCCGTCACTGTTCATCTTCTGATAAAGCTCTCCGGGGGTATATTTGTAGTAACCGCTGAAAAAGCGTGGCACACTGTAAAACGGCGTACCGAACTGAGTGGCTTTCAATGGAGTGGCAACTGCGACCGTGACGTTGAATTTACCCATAAAGAGATTTCCGGCCGCCAATGGTTTCTTGACCATCGCACCCCAGGGACCTGTGGAACGCGTCTCAAGAGCCACACATTTCCCTATATATCCCTCATCAGCCTGATAAGTAGGATAGGAATCCGGTCCGGCAGTGCCGTTGGTTAGTGCGAATCCCGGATTGCCACTCGCCCACAACATAGTGTCGCGATTATGGGTGTTCTCGTTAATGCTCACATCATAAAACTCATCATAGCTTCCACCTTGCGAAGTCTTGATGAGTCTGACATCCTCAAATCCGTACTTCAGATTGATATTGGTGTTGCGTTGGACTGTCACCGTGTAGGTCTTTGACCATTCACCATCCTGCGAGGTGACGATGTAGGTCTGCGGGTCGGTGAAATCACGCACTGTACCACTCGGCGGAGTGATTGTCGCTCCGGGTGTCAACTGAAATTCAGGTGCAAGATCAGTCACGTTGACATAGTTCTTCACAATGAGCGTCACCCTGTCATTTTCAATAATCGGAGAGCGGTTCAATTCATCCTTCGGTAGTGTCACAGCAACAATATCACATTCGGCGTTGAGAGGCTCCTTTTTTATACAGGACACGGTCATGAGCATGATGCACAGTGTCAGCAGCCAGTTTATTTTCCTCATAAATTGATAATTATATAACGTGAATTGAATTATCGTGTAATGCGGATTGAAAGACATTCACTATATACAACAGGAAGTATAATACCGCAATAATATTTTAAACAACCATATATCAACATTTTGTTCGGACAATACGATTATTTTTTGGTCTTTTAAGCTACAAAAGTATCAATTTTCGGTCAGATTTAAATAAATATTGTAAATAATTTTTACCTTTGCATCACGGATTATAAGATTCCGTCACGTTTCAGCAACACTGTCAATGTACATTTCATCCATATAAAATCAAGTTTCCATACAGAGGTAATATTCACATTTATCACTCAATTATAATCATTTATGAAGATTCTTTACAAGACTTTGCTCAGCACAATGCTGATCAGTCCTCTGTGCGTCAGCGCACAGCAACAGATTCCCAACTCAGGTTTTGAGGGAGATTGGGTTGACTGCATTCCCTGGACTTTCTACGGCAATGACGATAACTTTGGTCAGCAAGCAGCCGCTGTCAGTGGCATAAATCCAACAGGTTGGGTCGTTTCCAATGTAAGCGGTATGACAAGTTACTACGAAGGTGTCGCCACAGGTCTCGGTGCAACTGCCGTCGGAGATTCCGTTGCAGGCTACAATTCCCGCTATGCTGTCGAGCTCAAGAATACCCCCAATCCCTTCATGGATACTCAGATTGTCCCCGGTTACATCTCACTGGGTACAACGTGGTCAACTGCAAATCCCGGTTTTGATTTCTTAGCCGGTGGATTTCAGATTAAAAATAGTGATGGCGGATCCTTTGGCGGCATTAAATTCAACGAACGTCCCACCGGCATCGAATTTATGTACAAGCGTAGCCGTGGGGAGGACAAACCCGCAGAGAAATCAACAGTAGTGGCATATCTTTGGAAAGGTCATTGGACACAAAAAGATGTACCAGCTATAATATACATGGCAGGTAATCCTTACCTTACTGAAATGACAGACCGCGACCGCTGCGTCCTCGGCATGTCTATGGATGGATGTCAGGGTGGCGAGGTCACTAAGACTGACGATGCAGAGCTTATCGCCGTCATCAATGCCGAAATCACAGAAGATGCATCGGAGTGGACCAAGTTCTCCGCAAAATTCGACTACAAGTCGGATGCCACACCCGAAATGATCAACATCATCATCGCTGCCGGCGACTATTTCGGCGGTGCTTCAGTTGTCGGTAAGGACAATGCACTCACAGTTGACGACGTGAAACTCATATATGAGGATTCAAGTGCAAAATCATATCCCGGCTACCTCAATGTGGAAATGAGTGGCGCATTGATTACAGAAAATCAGGAAACTACCATTGAAATCACACCGACCGGTGAAAACAAATGCACATTCGTCCTCCCGAACCTCACACTCGTGCTCGGCGGCAGCCCAATGCCCCTTGGCGACATCGTGGTCAACGACGTTGTCATGACTGAAGCTGACGGCACAACCACCTACACCGGTGAAGTGAAAGGTATGCAACTTATTGGTGGAGCTATCATAGCCGACGTTAACCTCAACGGCACAATCACAGGCAATGTGATCAATATGGTGATTGACGTGATGTGGGATTCCACTCCTATCCACGTGACATTCACATCGGCAACCTCAGCTATCAGCAACATTGCTTCCGATTCAAATGCGGCTGCTGAATACTTCAATCTCCAGGGCATCCGCATGAACTCCGACAATCTCACTCCCGGCATTTATGTAAAACGTCAGGGTGGTAAAGTCAGCAAGGTTTTAGTACGATAAGAGACGACATCGGACATAAATCCGTATTCCATAAAAAATGGCAGGGGGTGAACGCCAATCAAGGTGTTCGCCCCTACTATTTTCTTACAGCCCTTTCATTACTTGAAATAACAGCACGAGCGTAACATGAATGCAGGTCGCCTCTCGCGAGGTGACCTGCACAATGATGATTAAATAATGTTCGTCTTATGCGTATTTTTTTTCGCAATCCAAAAACTGATTAAAATTTTACACAATGCAAAGATAATGCATCATGGGTGCAATTGAGGGTACAATATCGTATATTCTAAATGAAATATTAACTCTATAAAATATATAATATTATATATCAATTTATTGTCTCTCTTTATTAAACTTCATCCTATAACCACAGATATAAGAAAAATGGTCACTTTTTCATCTTTAAATATAACATTTGATACCCCTCCACGAGTACAAATCCGCCTCTTTTTTCGCGAAGATTTTCGCACAAAAAAAGAGCGATCTTCTTCACGAGGACGGCTCTTTACAGAATCTAACGTAGTAGTTTTTCCTAAGTCTAACGAAAAACAAATCTATTTTACCTATTATGCAATCTAAATTTACCTATGTCTGTTATAATCTCTGCAATGGAAAGAATCAGTATCCTTTATTATTATAACGCAAAGATATAGGCTTTTTCACCCACAGGCAATGGCATTGGGCACAAATATAAATAGGAATAAAGATTGTTTATCCGTTATAATCTTTATGCTCAATCATTTGCAATTAACATATTCACAATAAAATATAGACAGATTCAGAGCTGAAAGAGCCAAATCAAGCTGGCTACAATGCGTATGGATATCAATCTATCGCTCCGATTTTCATGACATCGACATCGAAATTTTCGCGCGAGATTGCCTTGTTGCGCAATTTATTGCGATAGGTGTATATCGTGTTCAATGTCACACCTAAAAATCTTGCGACTCTCGCAGTGTCGTCAACCCCAAGACGCGTGAAAGCAAGAACACGGAGTTCGGTGGTGAGGACATTCTTTGCAGGCGTAACTATGCGCTTCTCAGGGATGAGAAGTTTATTGACATCATCGACAAATGTAGGATATATGGCGAGGAAAGCACCGTCAAACATATCATCAAACTTCTGTCGCTGCTCCTCTATGAGCTTGCCACTCTTTATGAAATTATGAAGCTCGTCATATTGTCCGGCTGTAATCTTGCGTTTGCATATTCTGTTGAATTCCTCGATACTTTCCATATAGCTCGACGAAAGATTCATGAACTCCGATATGTAGGCCTCTTTGGACAGGTTGGCGTGCAAAAGATTCTGCTTGATTTTTTCCAGTTCACGCGCATGACGGCGCTTGCCGCTATAAAGAGTCCACAACAATGCCACCGCCATCACAAGAGCCACGGCAAAACCTATGAGAGCAAACAACGTTTCATTTTGCTGCGATCTCAAGGCCTGGGATACCGGCATGAGGGCACGTGAAATCATATAGCAATTGCTCTTGGCATCCCCTGCAAGGGCATATTCAAGCGCAATGGAGAGGTACCTGTGTGCACGGACAATATCACCCAAGGCATACAGTGTCATGCCGAGACGGATAAGAGCCGTCCCATGAAATTCAGCATTCCGGATCTCATCGATGGTGATACGGGCAAGATAGGGTACAGCCTCCTCATAGTTGCCATTAAGGAAATATCGTCCTCCGATAGAGGTCATAATCATCGAATATGAGTGATCATCCGGCGGGACATCATTACCGAACTCAAGGAGCTGGGCAAGAAACATGGTCTTGTTGCCTTGCGCAAAGTATATCAGAGCCTGATTCAGCCTCGCCGCGTATGACCCCGCCGGCAGCTCCTCCTGAAGTTTTTTAGCCATTTCAAGACCCGGGAGAACGTAGCGGTCATGCGAGGCATTGTCCTCAAAAATTTCGGCAACCGTATAATACAAATCACGTCCCGTCTCATAATAGAGGATTCTGTTTTCCGGATGCAGTCCATCTGCGATGACCCTGTCAAGATCATTGATTGCCTCTGTAATTGAATTGAGCTTACGCAACTCTGTGATGCGCGAAATGAGGAAACGTTCCTCATAGACTGAATCGCCTATCTGATGTGCGATCTCGTAGCCGCGCGTCAGAGTGGCTATGGCTGAATCGACATTAAGTCCGCCATGAAGCTGCCCGAGGGTCAGGTAATTATGCAAATCCAATGAATCGCGCGCAATAAGAGCCTTCACAGAGTCAATCTTATGCTGGCGGAGAGCCACATAGTCGCTGCGACGTGAAAGTTCATTATCGAGCAAATCGAGATGTTCACTTCCAAGAGTCCGGGATGAGGCTCGCATACAACTAAAAGCCCCGGCAGACAGACAGAGTAAAATACCGATAACAATATTTTTCATTCGGAGTAAAGTGGTGTTGTTACTATTCTAAGGCAGTTCCTCAGCCGGACAAAGTCAGGATAAGGGGATTGCCCCGGTTTGTGTTACTAATGTGAATAATCTAAATTAATGCTTGGTGAGCAGAGAAGAATGTGAGGTTCGAGTCATTTTGTTACACAAATTTAATAATAAAAAACATCCCTGCGTGTGGCGGGGATGTAAAAAATTCATAAATGTAGCCAAATTGGGGACAGACCGTTCTTCTATCTCAAACGATTGTAGGAATTGAGGAGCTTTATGTCGTGCTTGATTGCACCGAGACCAAACAGCTCAAGAATCATGGCTATCGGGAGCAATATGTCCCACACGGAGAATCGTGCATCGAGACCCTCGGAACCGACCTGTTTGAAAAGGGTAAAACATACGACGGCAATGCTGCACAATGTCAAAAGCAACGAGATGATGAGTACCGTGCGCTGCAACGGCAGATTACGATAGAAAAAGATGTCTACAATGAGGAGAATGACGGTAGCAGCGACCGGAATCAGCAGACCGTATTCCGTCATCGTGTAGAGTTTTTCACTTACCGCAGGTTGGGATGCCAAGTCATGTACCTCTCCGTAGGGAACAATCATGAACACAGCCATAGCCACCATGGCTAAAAAAATGTAGACTGTCTGAATACGCTGGATTTGCATAATTTGTAAGAAATTAGAATTGATTTTAATTGTCAGTTGGATACCTCTGAGGGCATAATTTTGTCAAAAGTACTAATTTTTTAACAATCATGACAATGTTTAGTTGGCATTTTATCGTAATTTTGTCATCAGGCTTGGAAACTGCCGGAAAAACAAACTCAAATCACACGCTATGAAAGAACGTCCGTTGATATTAATCACAAACGATGATGGGCTTGATTCAAAGGGAATCGACCATCTGATACGCATTGCCGTGAACCATGGCGATGTGGTTGTCGTCGCACCTGATGCACCACAATCCGGCAAGTCATCAGCAATATCAGTCAACATGCCACTGTACGTGAACGAACACCCGTCGGTTGACGGTGCAAAAGTATTCAGCACTAACGGAACGCCCGTCGATTGCGTGAAACTCGCCATGTTCGCCGTCCTCGACCGCAAGCCGGACCTGCTTCTGTCTGGCATAAACCACGGCTCGAATGCCGCCGTCAACAATATCTATTCCGGAACAATGGGAGCAACAATGGAGGGATGTATCCTTGGGATACCATCCATCGGCTATTCCATCCTAAACCATTCCCCTGAAGCGGATTTCGATCCACTCGCCACACTCATAAATGACACTATCTCAAAAGTCATTTCCCATGGATTGCCGGACGGAGTGTGTCTAAACATAAACTTCCCCGACAACTGCACCCCGCTCGGAGTGAAGGTGGTACGCGGTGCAAAAAGCCACTGGACTGAGGAATATGCCACCTACGCAACTCCACATGGCAAGACATTCTACTGGCTGACAGGCAAAATGCACAATAATGAGCCGGACAACCCTGAGACCGATGAATATTGGCTCGCACGAGATTATGCGACAATAGTCCCGATACGTCCGGATCAAAGTGCGATTGACACTATTGACGGAATCAGCAGTCTGTTTACAGTGTAGTGTGCGAGAATAGTCCATCCCGCACATTCACCTTCTCCGGGAGCGTCCCCCCTACCCTAATTCAGAATATCTGTGATGCCCCTTGGCATAGTATTCAATGAGAATATTCTTCTCGTTCTTCAATAAATCGGACGGCGCATCACAATCAGGATAGAGGCTTCTCATGCGCGAGAAGTCGCGGTGAGCCTTGATTATGGCCGAAGCGTCCTTGACATGACCCGACATGACAAATTTAACCCATGCGAGCGCATCGAGCAGACGCCGGACAATCAACCGACCGCCACGCACATCGCGGGGCAGATTCTTATAGAGCATCAGCAGATTGTTGCGGAAATTCAGATATGTCTTGCGCGGATTCGTCGCAGGTAGGCTACCACCGCCAAGATGATAGACATGTGCTGACGGGACAGCCCACACCTGCCGTCCGGCAAGCCGCATCCGCCAACAGAGATCTATCTCCTCCATGTGGGCAAAAAACTCCTTGTCGAGACCACCGAGCCTAAGATACAGCCCATTGTCAACCATCAATGCCGCGCCTGAAGCCCAGGCGACTTCCAGCGGAGAGTCGTACTGACCACAATCAGTCTCAACGGTCTCAAATATGCGTCCACGGCAATACGGATAGCCGTTACGGTCAATGAATCCGCCCATAGCCCCGGCATATTCAAACTCGGTCGGATGTGTCAGAGACAGGATCTTCGGCTGCACCGCACCGGCTTCAGGATGCGACACCATGAACGAATGTAGGGGTGTCAGCCAGTCATCATCGACCTTCACATCAGAATTAAGCAGGACTGTGTATCTGTATTCATCCGCAATCGATGCTATCGCCTTGTTGTATCCTTCAGCAAAACCGTAGTTCTCGGCGAAACGGATGCACCTGACATTCGGAAACTCGGACTTGAGGACTTCGAGCGAATCATCGGTCGAACCATTGTCGGCAACAATCACATCGGCAATCCCCGTGGGAGTATGCTTCACAACCGATGGCAGATATTCCCTCAAAAAACCGGAACCATTCCAATTGAGGATTATGACCGCGACACGATTGGACGACAATTCTGTTTCATTTTCAATCATATCACCACTTCTCCTTTCGATTCCTCTCCTTCAGGAGACATCTCCTCTATGCGCACATCACATATAGTGTTCGACAATTCCGGTTGCGGAGCTATATTCACCCTCAGATAATTGTCAGTGAAGCCGGCCATACTCCCATCGTGGCGTGGATGCTCGACAAGCACGGGGCGCACCGTCCCGACGAAACGCGAGGTGAACTCGCGGAGCTTACGCTCGGAGATCGCGAGCATTATGCGTGTGCGCCGGTGCTGTTCCTCTGGCGTGACAGCAAGGTCTATTTCAAGAGCACGTGTGCCGGGACGCTCACTGTAAGTGAACACATGCAGCCGGGATATTGGCAATGAATCCACAAAGATCCTTGACTCCTCAAACCGCTCCAAAGTCTCCCCACGGGCACCAACGATGAGATCAACGCCGATGAATGCATCCGGCATGACACGACGGATATGCTCAATCTTCCGCCGGAAAAGAACAGTGTCATATCGACGCCGCATCAATCTCAAGACTTCATCGCTTCCGCTCTGAAGCGGGATATGGAAATGAGGCATGAAACTGCGCGATGATGCGACAAAATCTATAAGCTCATCCGTCAGCAGATTTGGCTCGATTGACGATATACGGTAACGCTCAATACCCTCGACCTTGTCAAGTTCTCTGCATAGATCAAGGAATGTCTCGGTTGATCCCTTACCGAAATCCCCGATGTTAACGCCGGTAATGACTATCTCTTTCCCTCCCTCGGCTGCCACTTCACGAGCCTGCCGCACCAAATCGGCGATTGAACCTGAGCGACTCCGCCCACGGGCCATCGGGATAGTACAGTAGGAGCAATAATAATCACACCCATCCTGAACTTTAAGGAAATAGCGTGTGCGGTCACCACGCGAGCATGACGGACTGAATTTTCTGATTTCTTTCAGCGGTGTGACGAAAGTTGCCGGGGCTGTTACGGATTCATCCGTCAGCACACTGTCAAGATAGTCAGCGAGTTCAAGTTTACGGTCACTTCCGGCCACGACAACCACTCCGGGAAGACTCCTCACCTCCTCGGGCTTGAGTTGCGCATAGCAACCGGTGACTATTATGCGTGCGTCCGGATAGCGGCGGGCAAACGAGCGGATGGCTTGACGGCACTTCTTGTCGGCTATCTCCGTGACACTGCAACTATTGACAACGATGTAGTCGGGCGTGTCACCTTCATGCACACGCTGAATGCCACGCGATGCAAACAGGCGTGCCACAGTCGAGGTCTCGGCAAAATTGAGTTTGCAGCCGAACGTGTGGAACAATGCAGTCCTATTGCCGAATGTTGTCTTGTCTATCAAGATTGAAGATGTTTAGCGGATGTTTTTCTTACTCAAGGTTCTCGGGAATAATCGGTATCGGACGCTTGAACACCTCCTTGAACGAAATCAATGTCTCGGTCCTACCGATTCCCAGACGGAGCTTTTTGTGAATGACCTCAAGGAGATGAGCATTGTTGTGAGCAAAAATCTTGGCAAATATATCGTAGCTGCCGGTGGTGAAGTGGCAATCGACAACTTCAGGAATAGCTTTCAGACGCGCCACAACTTCATCGAATTTGGTCGGGTCATTCAGGATAAAGCCAATGTAAGCACACGTCTCATATCCAACAGACGGCGGATCTATGATGGTTTCAAACCCCCGGATAACGCCGGAAGATGTCAATTTTTGGATTCGTTGATGTATGGCTGCACCGGAAACATTTGTCTCGCGCGCAATTTCAAGGAACGGCTTGCGCGCATTGTTCGATAGCATTTCAAGTATTTTGAAATCAAGGGCATCAAAGTGTTGTCGTGACATCTGAGCAATAAATTTTATCGAGTTCCGGAGACGCTGCATGATGATTGTCCACGCGCGCTCCCTGTTACTTTTGCTGTGCAAAATTACTCAAAAATTCACAATCAGTAATCAAAATCGGCATATTTAAATAAATTTTCTCGATTTTCCGATGTCGCCACTATTGCCACTCCACCCGCAACCGGGTCGATAGGGACTTTTTAGATTAATTAAACATCACAAACGCCCCATCACCGTTGTCTATATTAGGATTATATTATATCTTTGCACAGATTTTTCCCAAAGCCAAATGCCGGAACTGAGATTCGCCAGTCGTCCTGTAACCGCATAGCTTTATTCATCATAAAAAGTGCAGATTTGAGATATTCTCACATATATATAATACTAACGGTGCTTCTTTGCGCCATTTCAGTCGGAGCGTTTCCAAGGCAGGCCGGTCCCGAAGACCTCAATGTACCCTCGCGTATGGATATGCCTATGGCTGACACCGTAAAGCCTGATATGACTGCGATCCAGGAGTCAATCATACGCAATGCACGCCCACAAGGCATCATGATCCCGATGCGGGCAGTTGACAGCATGTCAACCGCGACATTGATTGATCAGATTGATTCGCCCGACACGTCCGACACCATAGCCATCGCCGGAGATTCGGTCATGGCAAGTTCGGATTCAGTCACATCGTTAATCACACGTCACACATATACAGCCAACACAGCCAATCGTCAACGGCTGAGCCGCACACGCATAGCGAATCCGACCGACAAAGAGTCACGGATAGTGCGCACAAAAGTTGACCTCGACAATCCCGTTGACTATTCGGCTAAGGACTCATTGGTTCTCGTCGGTCGCAACACTGCATACATGTATGGCAGCTCTCAAGTGGTCTATGGCGACCTTAAACTTGACGCACAGCAGATTGAAATGAATCTTGACAACTCCACCGTCTATGCCGTGGGTGGCGTTGACTCCGTCGGAAAGCCATTCGGAACACCAGTATTTGAGGACAATGGCACATCCTACGAGGCAAAGACCATGCGCTATAACTTCAAAACCGAGCGCGGTTACATCACAGACCTCAACACACAGCAGGGTGAAGGCTACGTCACCGGCGGCCGAGCCAAGAAAATAGACGAGGAAACATTTTACATGGAGGATGCAATATATACCACATGCGACAATCATGAGCATCCCCACTTCTATATGCAGATGACCAAAGCCAAAGTGCGTCCGGGCAAGGATGCCATCAGCGGTCCGGCCTACATGGTGCTTGAAGGCTTGCCACTACCGCTCGCTGTCCCATTCGGCTACTTCCCATTCTCCGAAAAATATTCATCCGGCATAATTTTCCCGACATTCGGCGATGACTACAACAGAGGTTACTACCTGAGCAATGGAGGATATTACTTCGCGATAAGCCAAAACATGGATCTCGCCCTGACAGGTGAAATCTATACCCTCGGTTCTTGGGGAATCAGGGCACAGTCGGCCTACGTCAAACGCTACAAATATTCCGGTAACTTCAATGTTTCGTACCTCCAGACAGTTACCGGCGACAAGGGTATGCCGGACTATACAAAATCCACCAACTTTCAGATTCTCTGGAGCCACAGCCAGGACTCAAAGGCCAACCCCAACATGAGCCTATCGGCAAGTGTCAATTTCACTACGAGCGGCTACACACGCAACGACCTCAACTCATATTACTCCTCTGATTTCACTCAGAACACAAAGAGCAGCACGGTCAACATGACCTATCGCTTCCCGAACTCAAAATGGTCTCTGTCAACCACAGCCAACGTGTCGCAACGTTCGCAGGACTCCACTCTCGCCGTGTCGTTCCCGAACTTCACACTCACAATGTCACAGCTCTACCCTTTCAAGAGGAAACGCGCAGTCGGAGATGAGAAATGGTATGAGAAAATCAAAATATCCTATTCCGGACAGTTCAACAATTCATTGACAGCCAAGCAGGACGAATTTTTCAAAAAAAGTCTCATCAAAGATTGGCGCAACGGCATGAGACACAGCATCCCTGTGAGTGCCACATTCAATCTGTTCAAATATCTAAACCTCACCCCGTCAGTCAGTCTGACCGACCGAATGTACACCACCAAGGTGCGTCGCCAGTGGGACCCGAACGCATCAGCAGAAGTCCTCGACACTACATATAGTTTCTATAACGTGTGGGACTTCAACGCCTCAGTTGCGCTCGACACCAAAATCTACGGTTTCTTCCAACCGCTCCCATTCCTCGGCGATAAGGTCAAGATGATACGCCATGTACTGACACCTACCATCTCTTTCTCCGGGTCGCCCGACTTCGCATCTCCATTTTTCGGCTATTACGGAAGCTACCAATATCCGAACGCACAGGGCGAAATGCAGACAAAGACCTATTCTTACTTCCCAAATTCGCTGTTCGGAGTTCCGGGGCAAGGGAAAACCGGATCTTTGAGTCTCTCTCTTGCCAACAACCTGGAAATGAAAGTCAAATCGGACAACGATTCTATTGGAGAAAAGAAAGTGTCGCTGATTGAGAACCTGACCTTGTCACAGAGCTATAACTTTGCCGCCGACTCAATGCGATGGTCCAACCTCAACACCTCCATAATGCTCCGTCTGGTCAAGAACTTCAATCTGAACCTTTCCGCGACATGGGACGTATATACCTACGCTCTCAACGCCGCCGGCAATCCGGTCCGAGTCAATAAGCTCCGCATCTCGCAAGGCAAGGGTTGGGGCAAACTCTCAAGCACGGGAACATCGTTCAGCTACACGTTCAACAACGATACCTTCAAAAAACTTTTCGGAAAAAACAAGGACAACGACAAGGACAAGGATAACAAAGGCAACAGGGACTCAAACTCCATGAACCAAAATTTTGCAGAAACGACATCTGACTATCAGAGTCCAAACAGCCGAAAGAACAAGGACAAGGAATCGAACATGAAATTTGACGATGATGGCTACATGGTGTGGTCAGTCCCGTGGAATCTCACCTTTAATTACTCCGTCAACTATGGCTACGGAGAATTCGACTATAAGAAACTTGAATACAAGGGAAAAATTACGCAGAATCTTTCGTTCTCCGGCAATATCCGCCCTACTCCAAACTGGAACTTCGGATTCTCGGCAAGCTACAACTTCGACACAAAGAAACTTGCATACATGAACTGCAATATATCGCGTGACATGCACTGCTTCACGATGAGAGCAAGTTTCGTCCCTGTCGGGCCTTACAAGAGCTACAATTTCCACATCTCAGTGAAATCCTCACTCCTTGCCGATTTGAAATATGACAAACGATCATCCTATTCCAATGGAGTGAAGTGGTATTGACACAAGGCCAATCTCACATTTTATCGCTTATTATAAACCAAATTTAGGCAATATTTGTTAAATAATGTGACTGACAATATCGCGTCAGTCACATTATTTTTTTTACTTCCGTCAAAACTCTCGCCTCACGCAAAGACCGACTCACTTTTTTCAAAACATTTACTATCCATCAAACAAAAATTCGTGATGAAAAAGATTCTTCTTATCATGCTCGCTGTCTTCGGGATGGCTATTGGTGCACAGGCACAGAAAGCTCAGCTTCAGATTGGCTACGGAGGCTATACACAAATGGATGCGACCGACATGCATGACTACGGTCCGGTGAACAACGCGTGGGGGGCACTTACAGCAGGTGTCAACTTCAAAGTCGCACCGAATTTCTCGCTCGGTGCCACATACACGTTTTCCAGCACAAGCTACAAGCATTCCGACGATGCGAACGCATACTACCACGTGTTCATGCTGAATGGTCGCTATGATTATTATCGCAATAGCATTGTCACCCTCTACGGCCACCTCGGCATAGGCGTTGACATCACACACATGGCTTCCGATGATTGGTCAAAGAACAAGGCTTACTTTGCATTCCAGGCCTCACCCCTATGTGCTGAAGTAGGACTTTCACGCGTGACGAGTATATTCGGTGAACTCGGATTCGGCGCGCAGGGTCTCCTGCAGGTCGGTTTCCGTTTCAACCTCTGACCGCACAATGATGAATACATAAAATTTTAAGCTATGAATGACAAAATCTCATACGAGGAGCGCAAAGAATTGCCCGACAGCGTGTTCGGCCTTCCCGAACGACGAGAATACCCAATGCCCGATGCAGCCCATGTCCGCGCGGCAGAAGCCTATTTCCGCTACTGCCCGGAGGAACTGAAGCCAAAACTCGCCAAAGCGATACTTCAGCGCGCACAGGACTATGGTGTCGATATCGAAAGCCCCACCATCTTGTCATACGCGGATAAATAATGCAAAACGTCAACATCACCCCTGCCCTGCGCCTCATGACATCTGTCAGTGAGACGCAGGGTCTCTAATAAAACATCGTCGCACAAATCTTTTAGATCTCAGGATATTAGCAATCAATTAACAACTATTAGGCGTTTTTATTAGAGAGGGTTCCCAAAATTTTTGCTAATTTTGTCAAAAACAAGAAGTAGGCATCAACAATATCCACTGACCATAATCATCATCTCACATGACTAAAGAGGCTATGCTTGACGACGAGAAACTTGTGGCACGGTTGAGAGACCCCTCGACCTGCCGTGAGGCTTTCAGTGAACTCATTAAACTATACACAGAGCCTCTTTACCGTCAGATCCGACGCATGGTGCAATCACATGAGGATACTGACGACATTCTCCAGAACACATTTTTAAAAGCCTGGCAGAACATCGAAAATTTTCGCGGTGATGCCAAACTATCGACATGGCTCTACAAAATCGCCATAAACGAAAGCCTCTCCTTTCTTGAAAAAGAGAGTAAACGTCGAGGCCTTTCGCTTGACGATGAGGAATCAGGAATCGTCTCGACGATTCATGCCGACACGAATATCGACGGTGATGCTCTTGCGCTCAAGCTCCGTGAGGCGATAGCCACATTGCCCGAAAAACAGCGTCTCGTGTTCAATATGCGCTACTACGATGACATGAAGTATGAACAGATGTCTGAAATCATGGGGACTTCTGTCGGAGCATTGAAAGCCTCATATCATCTTGCCGTGAAAAAAATTGAACAATTTTTTGATGACAGCGATTAAACCTACCGTCTGAAAAAAAGTCTAATCATAAAAGTGTATGATATATCCGATTTTGAAGCCATACACGGCCAATTTAAAAGTTTCAAAAATAAATTCGACATACCGATGAAAGATATACTGACTCAAATCAACCGAAATGACGGAATGACGGTCCCTGACGGTTATTTTGAAAGTTTCGCGGAAAAAATGGCAGCCTCACTTCCGACTCAGGAATGGGAGAAAAAGACTCCCAAAGTCATGCCTCGCTCATTCTGGCAACGGGTGAGACCCTACGTCTATATGGCCGCTATGTTCATGGGTGTATGGTGCATGATGAAGATGTTTGATCTCATGCGTCATGATTCTTACGGACTTTCATTCGAGAACAACCCCATCATGACGGCTGCCATCAACAATGAATATTTCATCAATGACTATTTCATTGACGAATGTGACGTGGATGACTACCAGATGATGGATGCATTGTATGAGACAGGTTTTGAACCCGCCTCATATTCGCTTGACTCCGATGATGCCATCATGCCCGAATTCACCGACTCGACCTTGGAAACCCCTGACGAGCCTCAATTTCCACTTTCCGAAATCTGATTCACGGCTTCATGAATAACAATTTAGTTCTTCAATTTATGAAAAAATTCGCTCTTTCACTCATCCTCATCCTCACGGCTGTAATTCTCCCAATCGGTTCACAAGCCCAGCAACGCCCATCCGATCGTGAACGCGAAGTGTGGATGAAAGAAATGCAGCAATATAAAAATGACTTCATCGCCAAAAAACTCGCTTTGACCGAGGAGCAGAAGGACAAATTCCTCCCTCTTTACAACTCAATGGATGAATACATACGCAAAGTCCAGGATGAGGCCGAGAAATTATACCGCCAGACTGCAAAAAAAGGCGGTAACGCTACCGACCTTGAATATGAGAAAGCAGCCGAAGCTTTCTATGAACTCAAGGGCCGCGAGAACGAAATTGAAATGAAGTATTTCAAGGACTACAAGGAAATCCTCACGCCAAAACAGTTGTTTCAGCTCAAGGATGCCGAACGCGACTTCACGCGTCAACTCATGAGACAACACCGCCACAACAAGAAGTAAACAAATCTCCACTTCTCATCACATCCTCACTCCTCTCTCATCCTTCCTGTTACTATTCTTCTTTCTCCCAAAATAAACTTCCTAACATATATACCTTATGCGCATCAGTAGAATCAGAATCCTACTGCTCACATTCATATCCATACTTTGTTTAAACGATATGAATGCAAACGTCACCCGGCAACCTGATTTCGCCTATCCGAAAACGGTCAGCATGGATGCAGAAAAAGAACTGTGCTCAGCACTTGCCGCAAAAGACGGTCCGAGGATTACGCGCGCTCTGATGAACTATTATCTTGCACAGGCTTCCATTGATGCGACAAACTGCACTAAAGCACTGGCACGTATCGACAGTATTGCCACTGTCTCCACTGATCCGGTACTTAAAGCCATGCTTCTGACCTTACAAGCCGACATCTACAATGCCATATATTCATCGTCACGCTGGAAGTATGACTCCCGTGATATTCCTCTTTCGCCTGTCCAGTCTGACATATATGAATGGAGTGGCGGACAGTTCCGACTGAAAATAAGTTCTCTCGCAGAGAAAGCTCTATCATATCAGACATCTCTACGTTCAGCACCGATAACGTCATATTCCTCGGTCATAGGACTTGCCGGAGACAACACCGCCGGCCATCAATCACAGAGCGTCCAACGGTTGACGGAACTCTACTACCCTACTCTCTATGACTTCGTGGCTTACCGCTCAATAAATCTGCTCACTTCTTGCGGAAATATCAACACATTGCTTTCATGGGGGTTGCTCACACGTCACGACATCTATGTCTCACTCCCTTTCACCAAACATGATCCCATAGTCGCTAAGATTCTTGAAATCTATGCTTCATTGCTCCGTTTTCACGAGCCGGGGTCTGCGCCATTCATCAACACGGATCTTAACCGTCTGAATTTCATCAGCTCACATATCTACGATGATGCCACAACATCGGGGCAGTCGTTGGATGACAGGAGATTCGCTCTAATGCAGAGTATGTATGACGAGAATCAGGCATCTGAATACTCCGGAGATATTCTTCTGAATATCCCCCGCAACGACGCGAATCAATGCGAATGGCTTTACACGGCTGTCAATCACAATCTCACGGCATTCCCTGCCTATCCTCAACGTAATGCTCTGTTAAATATCCGGCTGAGTTTGGAGGAACAGAATGTCACCCTGTCATATCCCGAAATAGTTGCTCCGGGCGCAATGATGTCATTCAAAATCAATGCTGTCAACGTAAAAAGCGGCAAGATTTATATCTACAACGTTTCTTCCTCCCCGATCACTGACAGGTCATACAACTGTAAAGGTTTACCCGAAATGAAACCACTGGCAGTAGTGCCATTTTCAATTGCCCCGGATGCAGAAGTCCCGTTCCGCAAAAGTACAGAAGTAAATTTCACATTTGAAGAACCGGGTAATTATATCGCGATAGCCACGATTGATGGTCTAACGCTCAAAGACCGACGGTGGTATGACAAAATCAATGTCACACATTACGCATTGGCGGTTTCTGAGTTTGAAAAAAACACGATATGGGCACTCGATGCAATGACGGGTGCGCCGGTAAATAATGCAGAAATATCAATACTCGAATCGCGCAGGCAATCTGACAAATTGCGTTCCATAGGCAGAACAAATGGCGATGGTGCTTTGGATGTCAACCTGCCGGGAAACGTATTCATGACTAAGAATGGTGACCGTTTCACTCCATCCGTATGGATTAATGCGCGAAATAAATCTCAACGCGACACAACCTGGCGCAAAGCTGCCTCCGGCTATTCAGCTCTTTCTCTTTACCATCCCGGTGACAGCGTCAACTGGATGTCCATACTATATGAATACCGAGGAGATGCACACCGTTCCGTCATCTCGCAAGCAGTCAAGGCGTTTCTGCGTGATGCCTCCTATAATGTGATTGACTCATTGGATGTGACGACCGATGAATTCGGGCGAGTGGAAGGGACTTTTAAAATTCCTGATGATTGTCTGACCGGTCGTTTCAACATATCAATCGACAAATACTCCAATCCGGTAAGTTTTATGGTTTCGGACTATAAACTCCCGACATTCAAGGTTATCCTTGATCCTGTCGAGAAGGATTGCCCCATCCCCGGAGCTGTCACAGTCCGTGGAAATGTCGAAACCTACGCCGGTTTCCCTGTTGGTGACGCACGGCTTACAGTTGAACTATCTGCATCATCTCGTTCACGTTGGTGGTGGAACAGACAATCAGGAATGAAATTCTACACATTGACCTCCACAACCGACCCCGAAGGATTGATTGAAATTGTCATACCCAAAGATGTTCTTGAGATGTCACCAATTCCCGACGGGATTTTCTCTGTATCGGTTGCAGCTCTTTCTCCGGCGGGAGAAACTCAGACCGCTTCTACATCCTTCGCTAACGGCACACGCTATATAATCAAAGCATCAGTACCTGAAAACATTGACATCACATCACCAACTTTGGCTATAAAAGCACAAGTCGTGAATTTCCGCGATTCCATCATCGCTATGCCGGTAAACTACACCATCTATCGTGATAAAGCGAAAATGATGAGCGGGATCTTGACGAATAAGAATGTACCAATCGACCTCGCCTCGCTATCATCAGGCAAATACCGGATCTGTTTTACACTTCCCGACAAAGCTCTCGCCGATTCAGTTACCAATGATGTGGTTCTGTACCGCCCGACGGACAATGAAACACCTTGTCCCGGTGAATTGTTATGGTATCCCCACAACGCCATAACCGTATCAAGTACCACACCCGCTAAATGGCTTTATGCAGTTGATTGCAATACCAATTTGCTCGTGACAATCCATAGTGAAGACACAATAATCAGCAGGAAATGGATCTCCACTGAGCGTGGTATGCACCGATTGCCTGTCTTTCTCCCTGACAGCATTGAAAAAGCCGTCATGGAAATCGCATTGACGGGAAATTATCGTACAGCAAATGCAAGAATAGACATCCATACAGACAAAAAACCGGAAGGGCTTAGGTTCATCATCGAATCATTCCGCAACCGCCTTATGCCCGGAAGCGAGGAGACATGGACATTCCGGGTTGTTGACGAGTCTGACAAGGGGAAAAGAGCAGCCGTGATACTCGACATGTACAACGCCGCTCTTGACGCTCTTGTAACCCAAAACTGGACTTTCAATCCAGTCTCATGGGGTCCGAGATATTATTACAACTGGTATCAGACATCTTTTACGGGGAGAGGGCAAAATTCATACAGCCACATTCCCGGTAAATATCTCAAAACCATACGTTCGGTGCAGCCCGAATTTTATACATACGGTCTTTCTCTCTACCCGAACTCCCTACGTCTGAGAGGCACACGTATGTTGATGAGCAAAGCAGAAAATCTTGATGCTGTGAAAGAACACAAGGAAGCTGTATACGTAGAAGAGGCATACGCTGTCAATCAATCTATGGACGCAGGTGCTGCTATGGATATGATGGCTACAGCCGGCAATATCGCTGCGACGGCTGACATGGATGAGGAAACAGCCACCGATAATGCAGACACTTTCACAGCAACGGAATCACCCTTTACATTCCGTGACCGGGAGTCAACCCTCTCATTCTTCAAGCCTATGCTCACCACTGACTCCAACGGGCATCTGTCATTCACTTTCACTGTGCCTAATGCCAACACTACATGGGCATTCAAAGCAATTGCTTATACCGACTCGCTCCTTTCAACAAATTTTTCGGCTGATATCATTGCAAGCAAACCAATAATGGTACAGCCGAATCTCCCCCGTTATGCACGGGCAGGAGACACCGTGGTCATTCCGGCCTCGGTGATGAACAATAGTGATGTCGAACAGACGATCAAGACTACAATAGAAATTTTCAACGTTTCCGATGGAAAGGTTACTGATGTCTACACTCATTCTGATAAAATTCCGGCAGCAGGCTCATTGATTGTTTCAACAATGGTTACAGCTCCGTCCGATGCTCCTTTCATCGGCTACCGCATAAAATCAGAGACAGGGTATTATGCTGACGGAGAGCAGACACTCCTCGCCATACTCCCGGCTGTAAGTCCGGTCATTGACTCTTATCCATTCTATATCGCTCCGAGGGATGGAGATTTCAGTATGGCACTTCCCCCCGTTCCAAACAGTGCCGTAGCGACTCTCCAATTCTGCAATAATCCGGTTTGGTACATTGTCACAGCACTTCCAGGCATACTCGACATAGAAGCATCAACTGCCAATGAAGCCGCTGCCTCAATTTTTTCCACAGCCATAGCCATAGGAGTCATGCGTGACAACCCTGCGATAGTCGCAGCCCTCAAGGAATGGAACTCAAGTGGGCGGGATGACAAGACCCTCACCTCAATGCTTGACAAAAATGAAGATCTCAAGCAGATATTGCTCAATGCAAGCCCTTGGATGCTCGATGCAAAAGATGACACCGAACGTATGACCCGGCTTGCGCTTATTTTTGACGAAAATCTTGTAAATTCAACTCTTAATGCGAATATTGCGACCTTACGAAAACTTACTCGCAACAATGGAGGGTGGGCGTGGAACTCCCATGGAAATGAAGCCTCGCAATGGGCTACTGAAAATGTGCTGATGCTTATGGGGCAATTAATCCATCTCGGCTATCTCCCGGATTCAGCGGAGCTAAGAAAGATGATCAACGATGCGCTGGTGTGGATTGACGCTAAAGCCAAAGAGACATACCGCAAATATCCTAAAACAGACTTCACGCACTACGTCTATCTCCGCGATAAATTCAAAGACCTCAACGGTGCTCCGGATGCGGTAAATGAAATTGTCAATACAACCGTCCAACGGATTCTTGCAAATTGGAAATCCGCATCTATTTTCGATAAAGGCATCTATGCGCAGATTCTCGCAAAGAACTCTTACCCAACAGTAGCCAAAACCATATTGTCGTCCCTTAGGGAATTTTCAGACCATGCCCCGACAAAGGGAATGTGGTGGCCTTCACTTGACGATATGACAATCTGGTCAATGGGAAAAGTCGGGACGACAGCAATGCTCCTTGAGACCTTTGCCATGATTGAGCCGACATGTAGTGACATAGATGACATCCGTCAATGGCTTATTCTTCAAAAAGAGGCAAATGACTGGGGTACATCTGTCACTGCTTCAAATGTGATTGCAGCAATTCTATCGACATCACCGAAATGGGTTGAACCGGCCAAAGAATCGCACGTGAGCGTGGCAGGAAGACATATCGAGATTGATAAAGTAGAACGATTGACTGGATATTTCCGCACACAGCTTCCTCTCGACGAAAAGTCAAAGGGCGAATTAAAAGTGACACGCAGTGGCGACACTCCATCATGGGGCGCATTATATTATCTCTACACCGATTCAATGACATCCGTCAAGGCACACAACTGCCCTGAACTCGCAATTGACAAGAAATTCTCGGTTGGCGGGAAATACACTGATTCATTCAAAGTCGGCGATAAGGTGAGTGTTACACTGACTCTACAAGTGAACAGCGACATGGACTATGTCACTATCATTGACGAGCGTCCGGCATGTTATGAACCCGTCGAGCAAATGCCTGCGCCGATATTTGCGGAGGGTATATATTTCTATCGGGAAAACCGTGATTCATCGACCCGAATGTTCATCGACCATCTACCCAAAGGCACATACATACTCACATACGACCTTTGGGTCAACAATGCCGGCTCTTTTGCATCCGGCATCGCAACCGTCCAGAGTCAATATGCACCTCAGTTCATCGCACACACAGCCGGGACAAGGGTGGAAGTCAGGCAATAATCCGGCTATGGCTCATATCATTACTTTTCTGTAATGAATGAGTCCTTGAAGCCGAGGAAATAAAGCACTCCGTCAAGACCGATTGTCGAGATCGACTGCTCGGCATTGGCCTTGACTTTGGGTTTGGCATGAAAAGCTATTCCGAGTCCGGCAGTCGAAAGCATGGGGAGGTCATTTGCGCCATCACCCACAGCTATGGTCTGCGCGATGTTGACATTCTCAACCTGAGCAATCAGTCTCAGCAACTCCGCCTTACGCCGTCCATCGACAATCTCACCAAGATAGCGTCCTGTCAACTTTCCATCGACAATTTCAAGTTCGTTGGCATACACATAATCAAACCCGAACTTCTGTTTCAAGTAATTCCCGAAATAGGTGAAACCGCCCGAAAGTATCGCGGTTTTGTAACCTACGCGTTTGAGTACTTGCATCATGCGGTCAACGCCCTCTGTGATAGGCAGATTTTCAGCAATCTCCTTCATGACACTTTCGTCAAGACCTTTCAACAGAGCCACACGCTCCTTGAAACTCTCCGAAAAATCAATTTCACCCCTCATAGCCCGCTCGGTGATAGCCTTTACTTCCTCACCGACCCCGGCACGCATGGCAAGCTCATCAATCACTTCAGTCTCTATGAGGGTCGAATCCATGTCGAAACAGATCAGTCTGCGACAACGACGGAAAACGGTATCCTCCTGCATCGAGATGTCAAAATCCTCCTCCTGCGAGAGCTGCATGAACCGCTCCTGCATAGCCGACGCGTCGCGAGGCACACCACGCACCGAAAATTCCACGCACGATTTCGACAACGGTTGTGTCTCCTCACCAAGTGGCATACGTCCTGTCAATCGCTGTATAGCATCTATATTCATTCCCTGCGCCGAAATTTCGGCGGTGACATTCGCTATCTGCCGTGCCGTCAGTCTTCGCCCGAGGATTGTTATAATCCATCTATCCTTGCCCTGCTTACCGACCCATTGCTCATACTCGTCAATGCTGACGGGAGAAAATCTGACACTGACGTTGAGTTCGGTAGCCTTGAAAAGCAGCTCCTTCATGATGTTGCCGGAAACGGATGAATCCGTGCGGATAAGTATGCCCAACGAAAGGGTGTGGTGAATGTCCGCCTGACCGATGTCAAGAATGCCGGCATCGTATTTCGCAAGAATCTCCGACAGTGCGGAAGTGACACCCGGATGATCCTGCCCTGAAATATTGATGAGGATGAGTTCAAGCTGCGCTTTTTTCATAACCGATTGTGTTTTTTACACTCAAATTGTAGCTGTTAGCATTTATTCTCGGCAAAGATACACAAAAAAGCCCGTTTTTTACGTACCTTTGCTTACATATAATAAATCCAATACACGATTCAACATGCAAAGAGAATGGAAACCTATCAAAAAGTATGAAGATATACTTTTCGAGCAATACGGTCGGATTGCGAAAATCACAATAAATCGTCCGAGAGTCTACAATGCTTTCCGTCCACAGACAAATAAAGAGATGCTCGATGCGATGTCCTACTGTCGTGATGCCTCAGACATCGGTGTCATCATCCTCACCGGAGCAGGCGACAAAGCATTCTGCTCGGGTGGCGACCAGAACGTCAAGGGAATAGGAGGATATATCGACGAGCAAGGTGTCCCGCGTCTGAATGTCCTTGATTTGCATAAGGCCATCCGTTCTATTCCCAAACCGGTCATAGCGATGGTCAATGGATATGCCATCGGAGGCGGAAATGTACTCAATGTCGTCTGTGACCTTTCGATTGCTTCCGAAAATGCCCGTTTCGGTCAGACCGGACCAAAGGTAGGCAGTTTCGATGCCGGTTTCGGCTCAAGCTACCTCGCACGGTGCGTCGGTCAGAAAAAAGCTCGTGAGATATGGTATCTGTGCCGTCAATACACTGCCGAAGAAGCCGAGCGCATGGGCATGATTAATAAGGTTGTCCCCTTTGACAGACTCGAAGACGAAACAGTGGAGTGGTGCGAGACTATCCTCAGCCGCTCACCGATGGCAATCCGTATGATCAAACGAGCCCTGAACGCCGAGCTTGACGGTCAACGTGGGTTGATGGAATTTGCCGGTGATGCCACGCTTATGTACTATCTGATGGCGGAGGCCCAGGAAGGCAAAAACGCATTCCTTGAAAAACGCGATCCCGATTTCGACCAATTCCCTAAATTTCCGGGCTAAGTGAAAGCGAGTTGGTGTAAATACAGCCTCGATTTCCGATTTACGGCCATCACCTCACGTGAGAGGATGAATCGGAAAGACACGTACTATTTAAAGCTCTGCCACCCCGGGTCTGAAAAATGTTTCGGACTCGGAGAGGCCGGGCTTTTTAGAGGACTAAGCTACGATGACCGACCCGATTTTGAAAGATTCCTCACAGATGTATGCCATGACATAGACCGATATGCCGGAAGTACTGAACTTCTATCCGAATGGCCTTCAGTAAGATTTGCTGTCGAGACCGCATTCCGTGACCTCAACAATGGAGGTCGCAGACTCATTTTCCCATCCGATTGGACTGAGAGGAAAAGCAGTCTGACCATAAACGGACTTGTATGGATGGGGAATCGGAAGGAGATGAGGGAGCGAATAGCATCGAAGTTATCCGACGGCTTCTCATGCGTTAAAATCAAGATTGGAGGAATCGATTTCAACGAAGAACTGAACTTGCTTGAATATATCCGCAAAGAAGCTCCGAAAATTGAACTGCGGTTGGATGCAAATGGTGCATTCACGCCTGCAAACGCGATTGAAAAACTCAAACGGCTTTCAGAATTTGACATCCATTCCATCGAGCAACCCATACGTGCAGGTCAATGGGAAGAAATGAAACGGCTATGCAAGGAATCGCCAATACCAATCGCTCTCGATGAGGAACTCATCGGGCTGAATAACAGGGAGAGTAAACAGAAGATGCTCGACATCATCCGACCGCAATATATAATACTCAAACCGACCCTCACAGGTGGCTTCGCTTCCTCTGATGAATGGATTGATCTTGCCAATTCTGTTGACTGCGGATGGTGGGCAACATCGGCTCTTGAATCAAACATCGGGCTCAACGCCATCGCTCAATGGGTGGCCACACACAAGCCTACACTTCCGCAAGGACTCGGGACAGGGCAACTGTATCATAACAATATCCATTCCCCACTCTGTCTGAACGGTGAACACCTTTTTTACGGTCATGACGATGAATGGATTATCCCGGGGTTGACATGGAGCTGACACTGACACAGGACGCAAAAGTTTTTATCGAGGAATGGAGAAATCCGCTCCCATACGTGATTGCCCACACATCCGGCTCTACCGGAAAACCAAAGGAAATCAGACTACTCAAAGATGATATGCGGGCTTCAGCCCATGCTACCATAGAGTTTTTCAATCTTGACTGTCACTCCCTGCTATACCTTCCTCTCTCTCCATCCTACATAGCCGGGAAAATGCAGATTGTACGCGCGCTTGAAGCCGGATGTAGTCTGACAGTGGAAACGCCGTCCAACCATCCCTCGCTGGAAATAACGAATGGAGATGAAATATCACTCCTCCCGATAGTGCCATCGCAGGTTGATGCGGTTCTCGCGTCAGAAAGAAGAAGGTCCATAGGGACAATGATAATCGGAGGGGCACCGCTTCCACGAAAGGCAGAGAAACGCATCATCGCATCCGGCATAAAGGCTTATGCCACATACGGGATGACAGAGACTTGCAGCCATGTTGCTCTCCGCAGACTCGGGACTGAAAAATTCGAGTCGCTTCCCGGATTCAGTTTCTCGCTTGACAATCGCGGCTGTCTCATCATCACAAGCGAAAAGCTTTCCTTCTCAACACTGACCACCAATGACATCGTGGAGCTGTCATCGCCAACGTCGTTCAAATGGCTCGGCAGATACGACAATGTAATCAATTCCGGGGGTATCAAGATATTCCCCGAGGAAATCGAGCGTCAGATAGCTCCCGTAATGCCATGCGGCGCACATTTCTACATCACATCGCGCCCATCGGCCAAATGGGGTGAGGAACTTATCCTCGTGACCAATGACAATCGCATCGACATGCACATTCTTGACAGAATCCGTCAGCTTGTCGGGTCAAAACATACCCCTAAAGCTGTGATAACGGATTCAGAAATAAAATTCACCGCTTCGCAGAAAATCATCCGCCGGAAATTTTTATCATGATTTCGTCACACACATCTATGTAATGAATGACTAAAATTGCTATATTTGCAAAATGAACTGCCACACGTGATAATTCCACGTGATCCGTATGCGAATGAACGACACCGACATCCCCGCGCCCCAGCCACGTTCAGGTCTCATGAGCCTTGGATGGAAAATATTCATTCCGATTGCAATCGGACTGGTGGTTGTGGTGTGGCTATTCAAATCTGAATTCAATCCGACCGTGCTTGACTCTATCCGCCTCGACGGGAGGGTCATCGGATGCATAGTCCTCGCATGGGTTTTCATGATTGGTAGAGACTTTGGGTTGACGTGGAGATTCCGCGTGCTGACAAACGGACGACTGACATGGAAAAAGGCATTTAAGGTTGACATGATGTGTGAATTCACCTCATGCGTCACACCGTCAGCCGTCGGGGGAAGTGCATTCGGGATGATTTATCTCAACAGTGAGGGAATTGAGTTTGGTAGAGCCACAGCCCTGATGATGACGACATTGTTACTTGACGAACTGTTCTTTGTCGTATCACTTCCAATCATCATCCTCTGTGTGCCATACCACTCTCTTTTCGGTTTCGGTAATGGAGGATTCACGATAGGGTTGCAGTCGGTATTTTGGACTGTATACGGTGTGACAGTCGCATGGACCATATTGCTGTTCATCGGGATATTCATCAAACCTCACGCAATCCACCATTTTCTTAACAGTGTGTTCCGTTTCAGATTGCTGCGCAAATGGGCTCACAAAGTCGATAAGCTCGGTACTGACATTGAAATCACCGGTCGGGAGCTGCGTAAATGGCCACGGTCACGATGGGGGAAAGCATTCGGTGCCACTATCCTGTCATGGTTCTCGCGTTTTCTTGTAGTCAACGCACTTTTCCTCGGTTTCGCTTCTCATGCTGACCAAATTGTCGTGTTTGCCCGACAATTTGTGGTCTGGATATGCCTGACAGTCAGCCCAACACCCGGCAGTGCAGGAATCAGCGAATGGCTCTTTACCACATACTACGGCGACTTGATCCATTCGGCAGGCATGGCCTTGGTCATAGCCTTGTTTTGGCGAATTATAAGCTACTATATCTATCTTGTGGCCGGAGCTTGCATAATGCCCGGCTGGATACGCGATGGCTTTCGCCGTCACAATTCGAGCGGACAGCACTCCATGCTAAACAAAAAGTAGAAATTCACTATACAAAATATTACACACCATGACTTTCCATAAAATAATATTCACATTACTGCTATCCGTCATTTTTTCACTCGGAGCAAAAGCAAATCCAACCCAACACATCTACATGCTCCGTCTCGATGATGAGATTGGGTCAAGCACGTGGCGATACACTCAACAAGCTCTTGACGAGGCGCGCAGACTTGACAGCGACATGGTGATTGTACATCTGAACACCTACGGAGGTTCCGTGGTTCATGCCGATTCCATCCGCACCGCCCTACTGAATTTTCCTCGCCCTATCGTGGCTTTCATCGACAATAATGCCGCCTCGGCCGGAGCATTGATAGCACTCGCTTGTGACTCCGTATTCATGAGGGGCAGCGCGACAATGGGAGCCGTGACAGTGGTCAACGGTACCGATGGACAAGCAATGCCTGATAAATACCAGTCATACATGCGCGCCATGATGCGTGCCACTGCCGAGAGCCACGGCAAATATACGGATTCAACCGGTGTCGAACAATGGCGGCGTGATCCTTTGATTGCAGAAGCGATGGTTGACAGCCGTGTGGAAGTTCCGAATCTGATTGACTCCACAAGAGTACTGACATTTACAGCTGACGAGGCCGTGAAATGGCACTATGCAGATAACAAGGCTGAATCTATCGGTGACGTGATGAATCAGCTCGGTTACGACAAAGACTCATACGTCATTGAGGAGTATCACCCCGATTGGCTGGATCATTTGATTGGATTCTTCACCAACCCCGCCGTACAGGCCATACTGATAATGATCATTGTCGGCGGAATCTACATGGAGCTTCATTCACCTGGCGTAGGTTTCCCATCGGCTGCTGCAATAATAGCTGCCGTGTTGTATTTCCTGCCTCTTTACATCTCCGGGATTGCAAGCTCATGGATAATTCTGCTGTTCGTCCTTGGTGTCATGCTGATTGTACTGGAGATATTTGTCATACCCGGATTCGGAATCACCGGGATTGCCGGAATCTCGTGCATCTGCGCTGCAATCATTCTTGGATTGATTGAACATTACACTTTCTCCCTCACTCATCTCAATGCAGATGCCATCTGGAGTTCAATGGTCATCTTCCTGTTCGGTACCGCATTGGCGATCATAGCGATATGGTATCTCACATCAAGCCACGGGCCCAAATGGGTGCGCCGTCACACAGAACTTTTGCTGACACAGCAGGTCAAGGATGGATATATCGGTGTGGATATGTCACCCACGCATTATATCGGGCAGACCGGATCTGCAATCACTGACATGCGACCTGCGGGGAAAGTAGAGGTCAATGGTCAAATACTTGACGCAGTGGCAATGCAAGGCTTCATCCATGCCGGTTCGTTGGTGAAGGTAATGAAATATGAGAACGCTCAAATCTATGTCATGGTGAACGAGCAGTGATGAAGGAGCTGATTGACCCTCTAATGTCAGTTTTGACGTTCCAATGTCAGGAATGTGTAGTTGACCCCACTTTTTGGATCTTTACGTTGGAACTCAATACTCCCGGGGAAAGACCATTCCGATGATTTCAATGCCGGGAAATGAGTATCTGCATCAGGAGTCTCGGCATCAATCAATGTCAATTCAATTTTTGATGCAATGGGCAGAGCCTCCGAATAAATCTGACCGCCACCTATAACGAAACATTCCGAAGATTCGCTACACATCCTTATCGCCTCATCCAATGACCCGGCTATCTCAATCCCGGGTGCGGCATACGATGGATTGCGTGTGACTACGATGTTACGCCGCCCCGGGAGTGCCCCTTTCGGAAATGACTCAAATGTCTTGCGTCCCATGATTATCGGATGCCCCATTGTCAAGGTTTTGAACCGCTTGAGATCATCACTTATGTGATACAGCAAATCCCCATCACGACCGATGGCGAAGTCGCGTGTACATGCGACAATGATTGTGACGGGAGTTGACATTTCACCTGTCGTCATACGGCAACTGTAGCTTTGATGTGAGGTTGCGCCACATAGTCGCGCAGCTCGAAATCCTCATACTTAAAATCAAATATATCCTTTACGTCCGGATTCAGACACATGACAGGGAGTTTGCCCGGAGTTCGCTCAAGCTGAGTCCTGACCTGCTCGAAATGATTATGATAAATGTGCGTGTCGCCAAGCGTATGGACAAACTCACCGGGTTTCAATCCCGTCACTTGTGCCACCATCATTAAAAGAAGGGCGTAGGAAGCGATGTTGAACGGAACACCAAGGAAGCAATCCGCACTGCGCTGATAGAGCATCAACGACAACCGCCCATCGGCAACATAGAACTGAAACAGGAGATGACACGGCGGCAGAGCCATATCCGGGACAGAGGCAACGTTCCACGCACTCACAATCATGCGGCGTGATTCAGGATTCTCACGTATGGTTCTTATTACTTCAGAAATCTGATCAATATGACCGCCATTATAATCGGGCCATGAACGCCATTGATAGCCATAGACCGGACCAAGCTCTCCGTCAGGGGCTGCCCATTCGTTCCAAATGCGTACACCGTTTTCCTGAAGATATTTGACGTTAGTGTCACCTTTCAGAAACCACAGCAGTTCATATATGATTGATTTGAGATGCAATTTCTTTGTGGTAAGCAAAGGAAATCCCTCGCTTAAATCAAAACGCATCTGATGACCGAATATGCTACGCGTACCTGTACCGGTACGATCACCACGGTCAACACCCTCTCTCATAATCTTATCAAGCAGTTCGAGATATTGCTTCATTTCGCTAATTCATTACATTAGTAAGTTTACTTCCGATCACGTCATCATGCGATACCGCCAACGACAATTGCTTTCGGACTTGCCGGACATACGTATTGACATGCCCCGCATCCTATGCATTTTTCTGAATCAACAACCGGATATGGACCCTTACCCTCATCTGACGTAACCATTGTGATGGCACCGGTCGGACAGCGGCGGGAACATGCTCCACAATTCACCCCTTGTGTGAAAGATATGCACCCCGAGCGGTCAGCATAGGCAAGCCCTGAACGCGAACGCTGCTTTTCCTTCACCGTGAGCGGATGTAACGCCTCGGTTGGACAAAGATTTGAGCAAATCGTACACTCGTAGACACACCATGAAGCATCATAATTCATCACCGGGTGCAAGGCTCTGAGCAGCCCGTATTCACTGACCGAGACCTGCAATACCTTCTGGGGGCAGCGATCCACACATAGCCCACATGCCGTACATCGTTCAAGGAACTCACGCCGTGTCCTCACACCGGGAGGGGTGACAGGGAGCAGATTCCGATGCAAGGGAGAGAGCGTGGACCTTTCAACCGCTGACGTTATCTTGGCACCCTCAATGACAGCAGGCGAAGCCGCAACAAGAGCACACATCGAAAGAAAACGACGACGGTCAAGCAGTTTGCGTGTCCTATCATTCGGAGTGACATCGACACGCTCTGATGTTGCGGTCTCCACTTTCCCATCGCCAATGCCGGCAGCGGGCCCCACAACGGTATTCTTGACACGCTGCATCAGAGGAATTGACAGTTGATGGCGGTTATATGTATAGGATATGGCATCATTCGGGCAATCCGACAGACAATCGAAACATACGACACAGCGCGACATGTCAACGACATGACTTGTCAAATCAATACAAGATGATTTACACCTATGCTCACATTTCCGGCACTGGATGCACCGGTCAGTATCTATGTCTATACGGAAGATGGAATAATGCGAGATGAAGCCCAATGTCGTACCGACAGGGCAGATTGAATTGCAATATGTGCGACCATTGAGAAATGCGATAGCCCCTATGACAAGAATCATAACGACTGCGAGTACTATACCCAACATTGACGCTACGGCAAGCCTAATCTGAGGAGCCGAATCAATTCCCGTCCATAAATTCAAAACAAAAGCCCACAGTGGTTTCAACACATAAAAGCCAAAACGCCCGAAGATACTGTAAGGATCCAGGAGTGACGTTATGGCTGATATGCCCAATATGATGGATAGCACCATAAAAAAAAGCATGATGCGGCGCAGGCATGTCATCGGGCGGCTATAATGATAGAACCATGACGGACGCACACTCCCGAGGCGCGGCAGCCGCGAGCATATATCCTGAAAAATGCCGAGAGGACAAAACGTTGAGCAATAAATACGGCCAAAAATCAGCGTGACTATCAGCCATACTATGAATATGGTCACAGCAAACGCCATCGCCGCAGGGAGAAACTGCACTCGCGCAAGCCACGCGGCAACAGCCGGGACAGCCATACCGAAATCGGCAAAAAGGCAGATGAAAAGCGCGAAAATGACAATCGCCACTAAAATACGAGAAAACCGCAACACTGATCCCATAGCCATCACATTTGTTTACAACGCAAATCGCGCAAAATATCAGTCAGAGCCGTGATCATCGTCATCTGCTGCGGTATGTCAATCTTGACCGGGCATGTCCCCAGACATTCACCACAATTGATGCAACACTGCGTCTGCTTCCGATTTTCAATCGAATCCTCGTAGAGCGACAGAAATCGTTGTCCTTTTTCAGCAAAATCCACGCTGTCAATTTCACCCGGCAGATAGCCGTCATCCTTTGCTCGGTCAACAAATATCAGATTGGACGGTATATCAATGCCATACGGGCATGGCATACAATTGTCGCAAGCTACGCACCCATTCTGTTCAAGAGGTTTGTATGCCTCGGCAAGTCGCGACCCTATCAAACTGACATCACGCGAAATACCGGGACGGCAAGACGACATGAACGATGGCAGCAAGACTGCACCACCGACACGGGTAAGCCATTGTCTACGTGTTAGATTTTGCATATTGAACGCAAAATTAGGCATTTTTTTCAAAATGCCAAACACAAATCAAGCCTCATCATGGACGGACATCGTCGAGCGTGGCGACTGCCATAGCCGAAATCCCCTCTCCCCTTCCCTCGAAGCCCAGACGTTCGGTAGTAGTGGCTTTAACAGAGACACAGTCAAGCGGCAGGCACAGGTCGGCTGCGATATTCTGAACCATCTGCGGGATATAGTCAAGCAGTTTAGGTTTTTGAGCAATGATGGTGACATCCACATTGTTGACCTTCAGATTATGACCGGCGACAAGCTCCATCACTCTGCGCAACAGCACCCGTGAATCCGCGCCCTCGTATTCATCGGATGTATCCGGGAAATGGAAACCTATGTCACGCATGGCTGCTGCGCCGAGAATGGCATCCGACAGTGCATGGAGTGCAACATCCGCATCACTGTGTCCGAGCAGACCCTTCTCGTAGGGAATTTTCACACCGCAAAGAATCAAATCGCGATTTTCGACAAGGCGATGGACATCATAGCCTAAACCTGTACGTATCATAAGGGGAAAATGATGTTAGAGTTGTTTATTTACGTCCGAAAATCTCCTTCAGGCCATCCATATCGAATGTGAGTGTGAAGCGCAGAGTCTGGTCGAGAGGCGAATTCTGTGCTGTCGCTATCATGTAGCTTGCATCAAGACGAAGCACATTCAGCGCGAAACCGGCACCAAGAGCAAAGTACTGGAGATTACCCTTGGTCGGATTCTGATAGTAGTATCCGCCACGAAGGAAAAATTGGTCATTGTAGTTATATTCAGCACCCAAGGAGTAGGAAATCTCACGCAACTCCTCCTTAAATCCACCGGGAGCATCCGAGAAGGACTTGAATATGCCACTGATGGGCGACATGTTGCGCCAATCCTCCTCAGCCTTGACGTATGCAATCTCGCCATCGGTATCATCTGCGTAGTCATCGCGACGAGGCTTTGCCGGGACGAGCAGCTTGTTGAGATCAAGGTTGAGCGACAGGTTGTGGTAATCCGCGAGAGGGAATGTGAACGACGTGCCGAGTCGGAGGTTTGTGGGCAGGAAGGCAGGATTGTCCCCGTGGTTGAAATTCACCTTCGAGCCAATATTTGAAATATCAAATCCCCATGACCACTGACATTCATTGCGCCCGACAATGGGATAGGTGGTATAGTAACCCGAAATGTCAGCGGCAAAGGCCGATGCGCCCGTCGATTGGTCATCAGCATAACTCTCACTGAATGCAAGATCTGAATAGATGTAACGGAACACAATGCCCATTGAAAATTTGTCGGACAACTTGCGTGAATAGCCTATATCAAAAGCCATTTCATACGGATTGACGGTCTGCAATCCGGAGCCACCGATACCATCGTCCGTCACTTCACCGAGTGAGAAATAGCGCAAGGAAGCAGAGACAGCCTGATTGTCCTCAGATCCCAGCTTCCAATATCCGGCAGCGTACGCAATGAAAATATCATTGACAAGTTTACGGAGCCATGGTGTATAGCTCAGAGAAACCGCACCTCTTGAATAGGCAAATGCATATTTCGATGGATTCCAGAACTGGCTGTTGGCGTCAGGATCGGTGGCCGCACCGAGGTCGCCCATTGATGCACCGCGCGCATCAGGAGCAATCCCGAGAGATGTGACTCCGGTTTCAATCGGATTGAAGTCATTTTTTTGGGCAAATGATACAAAAGAACCGCAAAACGCGATCATCGCCACAATGGCTATATGTCTGATAAGATTCATGGATTGATTCGTTTCTAAGATGGAGATTACATTCATTATAACTTAAATATATGCGGAATATTGCCCGCGCGGCGCATATTTTATCCCGACCATGCTTTGGTTGACACCAAAATCACTACTTTTAGGTATTTCCAATAATATAAATAATGTGTAAGTTTGCAGTCCAAATTCGCATGTCACAAGTATGCTTAGAAGACTATCAGAATTAAAGCCGGGCGAAGAAGCTACGGTTGTCAAGATATTGGGCCACGGAGCCTTCAGAAAACGAATGTTGGAAATGGGATTCGTCACGGGACGCAAAATCCGCGTAGTCCTTGATGCCCCGCTCCGTGATCCTGTCAAATATGAGATCATGGACTATGAAGTGTCGCTCCGCCGATCCGAAGCAGAACTTGTCGAAGTGTCCGTGGAGGATAAATCGCAGGCTTCAGACATTGAATCGCATACGTCCACTGCCCCCGACTCAGGCTCAGATGCCTACGGCAATAACGTCGGGCGGCAAACTTCGGGGACCGCACAGCATACAATCAATGTGGCACTCATCGGCAACCCGAACTGCGGCAAGACATCATTGTTCAATATAGTCTCAGGCGCACGCGAACATGTGGGCAATTACAGCGGGGTGACCGTAGATGCAAAAGCCGGAAGCGTGAGATACAAAGGATTCCATATCAACATTGTAGACCTTCCGGGGACATACTCACTTGCTTCATACTCTCCCGAGGAATTATATGTCAGACAATACCTCCGCAACGAGACCCCTGACGTGATCATCAACGTTGTGGACGGCTCAAATCTTGAACGCAACCTATATCTCACGACAGAGCTGATTGACATGGACCGCAGCATGGTCATCGCACTCAACATGGTTGACGAGCTTGAACGCGCCGGAGTCACACTCGACTGCAAGACTCTCGGCGAAATGATAGGTGTGCCCATCATCCCGACCGCTGCAAGAACCGGTCGTGGTGTCAACGAGCTGCTCGACACTGTCATCCGGGTCTATGAGGGGACAGACCCTGCCGTACGTCATATCCACGTAAATCTCGGGCAGGACATCGAAAAAGCCGTCACTGCAATAAAAGATGCCATTAAAGCCGACCCAAATGTCGGCCTTCACTTCTCACCCCGCTATCTTGCCATAAAACTGCTTGAAAAGGACAGCGAGGTCGAAAAGACAATCAAGAAACTTCCTGACGGCGATAAGATTATCAACCTGCGCGATTCGCTACTTGAAAAGCTGTGTCCGGCAGGTGATGATATAAATATGTCAATCGCCAATGCCAAATACGGATTCATAGCCGGTGCGTTGGCTGAAACGATGGAAAATTCCAAAAAGGAGGAAATCACATCCACTAAAATCATCGACACGATTGTCACCAACCGACTTTTCGGGTTCCCGATATTCATTTGCATAATGTTCGCCATATTCTGGGCCACATTTGAGCTTGGATCATATCCGATGGAATGGATTGAGAGTCTTGTCGATTGGCTTGGGAATCTCGTCAGAGAATATATGCCCGACGGACCGATAAAGGATCTGATTGCCGACGGTATTATAGGAGGTGTCGGAGGTGTCATCGTGTTCCTACCCAATATCCTTATACTCTATCTGTGCATATCGTTCATGGAGGATTCCGGCTATATGGCAAGGGCGGCATTCATCATGGACAAGGTCATGCACAAACTTGGACTCCACGGCAAGTCCTTCATCCCACTCGTGATGGGATTCGGATGCACAGTCCCGTCCATCATGGCCTCCCGCTCCATTGAAAGCCGATCAAGCCGTATCATAACCATTCTGATCAATCCGTTCATCAGTTGTTCGGCGAGACTCCCAATCTACGTGCTGCTAATCGGGACATTCTTCCCCGAACACGCCACGCTGGTGTTCATGAGCATCTATCTGCTTGGAATCCTCATGGCGGGCTTGACCGCGCGACTGCTCAGACGCTTCTATTTCGGAGAGGATGTCACTCCTTTCGTCATGGAGCTACCTCCCTACCGAGTTCCGACGCTTAAAGCCACCCTGCGCCACATGTGGGGGAAGGGCGAGCAATATCTGAAGAAAATGGGAGGAATAATTCTTGTGGCCAGTATAATCGTATGGGCCTTGAACTACTTCCCGATTCATGATGACGTGGACACCGAAGGTGTGTCAGCGACAACCGTCACTGATGACTCCGCTATTGACCCTTCGCAGGACAGCTATCTCGAAATGGCCGGAAAAGCCATAAATCCGGTGCTCGAACCCATCGGCTTCCATTGGCGTGCGTCTGTCGCGGCTCTGGCCGGTGTGCCGGCGAAGGAAATTGTGGTCTCGACACTCGGTGTCCTTTATACGGGCGATGAGGAGGCTACCGACAAGACTCTGTCAGCACGCCTCACAGCACTCAACCCAGCCACGGGCCGACCCGATTTCACTGCTGCAACCGCTCTGAGTTTTATGGTGTTCGTGTTGCTCTATTGTCCATGTATAGCCACAATAACTGCCATCATAAAGGAGACAGGTAATCCGCGCTACGGTCTGTTCTCAATAATCTACAATACTCTCCTTGCCTGGGTCATGGCATTCATTGTCTATCGGATAGCACTGCTGTTTTAGAGTGTGCCGTACCTATATAATAATCCGCCACTTGCCTACGTTACTATTATAGCTCAAATAGGGATAATTTAGGTTTGGGCTGAAGTATAGTATAGACCATCATGCGCATATCAAGACTCAGGCACATAATATCACAGGCTCTGCTGCTTTCCGCATCAATCGTGACATGCAGCGGAAACGCTGCAATGGCCCAAGATTCATCTCCGGCCTACAATTTTCTAAATATTCCTTCCTCCACTCTTATCTATGGTCTTGGAGGGGTCAACATAACAGCCATTGAGGATGACATCAACAGCATCGACCAGAATCCCGGTCTGCTCGGACCGGAAATCGACATGCAACTCGGTGTGAACTATATGCGTTATGTCGGCGAAAGTAATTTCGCCGGTGTGAAATTCGGGCGTAAAGCCGGGGAACATGGCGCGTGGATGGCCGGAGTGCAGTACTTCGGCTATGGTAATATCAAAGGTGCAGATGTCAACGGTGTGCTGACAGGCGACTTCTCGCCGAAAGACATGATGTTCAGCGGGACATACTCTCATGACATCAGCGACAACTGGCGTGGCGGTGCGACATTGAAATTCATATATTCGAGCTATGACTCCTACTCGGCCATGGCTCTCGCCACCGACCTTGGCGTGAATTATTATGATCCGGAGCGGAATGTATCGTTCTCAGCAGTAGTTGCCAATCTTGGAGGCCAGGTGAAACGATTTCACGAAAGCTATGACAGGCTTCCGGTCGATGTCCGCATAGGCGTTTCAAAGTCATTCGGGTCACTACCCGTCATCTGGTCAGTAACGGCATGGAATCTCACTAAATGGCATTTGCCGTTCTATGATAACGGAGACGGAACACAATCGGGAGACCCGGTAATCAAAGACAAATTCGGGTCAAACCTGATGAGACACCTCGTTTTCGCCGCAGACTTCGTCCCGAGCGAAAAATTTCATATCGGAATAGGCTACAATTACAAGACGCGTACCGACATGTCCACTTACAAAAGGAGTTTCCTCTCAGGTTTCTCAGCTTGTGCGGGAATCAACGTGAGAAATTTTGCGGTCGGAATCGCGCTCTCGCAACCCCACAACGGTGCCACCACTATAATGCTCAACCTTTCAACGAAATTATATGAGTTCTAAGAGAATAATAATAGCTATTGACGGCTTTTCATCGTCAGGGAAAAGCACAATGGCCCGTCGGCTTGCCAAAACCATCGGGTACAGATACATTGACTCCGGTGCTATGTATAGAGCCGTGACACTCTATGCAATGCGTAAAGGATTCATTAATGCCGACGGATCGATAAATACCGAGAGCCTCATCCAGTCCCTGCCGGATATACACATTGATTTCAAGGTCAGTGGCGATGGACAGCAAACCATGCTTAACGGAGATGTCGTTGAAAATGAAATCCGCAGCCTTGAGGTATCCAATCACGTATCGCCGGTAGCAGCCATTCCGGAAGTCCGCCATGAACTTGTCAAGATGCAACGCGCCATGGGTGAGACGAAGGGAATTGTCATGGACGGACGCGACATCGGGACAGTCGTCTTCCCCAACGCAGAGATGAAGGTGTTCTGCAACGCTACTCCCGAACGACGTGCCGAACGACGCTATAAGGAGCTGCGAGACAAGGGAGTTGATGTGAGCTATGATGATGTGCTTGCCAATGTCACTGAGCGTGACCACATCGACATGACCCGCAAGGAAAGCCCACTGCGCCGTGCCGATGATGCCATTGCTCTTGACAATTCGGCAATGTCAATCGACGAGCAAAACGAGTGGCTTCTTAATCTCTATGACTCAATCGTCAACAAATAATGTTGACTGTCAACAGCAATCCATCATCCGAAAAAAATGTGCAAGTCAAACCCTATAATTGAAATCGATGCCCGCTCCGGCTTCTGCCATGGAGTGGTGACAGCCATAAAGAAAGCCGAGGAGGAATTGGAGCGCAGCGACCAACCGCTGTACTGTCTTGGCGACATTGTCCATAATAGCGACGAGGTTGAACGGCTGGAGCGCAAAGGACTCTCGACCATCACCCACGATGACCTGCGTCACCTCTCGTCATCGCGAGTCCTTCTGCGGGCCCATGGCGAGCCGCCGTCCACCTATTCACTCGCACGCGAACGAGGCATAGAGATCATCGATGCGACATGCCCCGTGGTGCTTAGGCTGCAACAACGCATCAAGGACACTTACGACAATTCGTCGCCACGCCCTCAGATTGTAATCTATGGGAAGGCCGGACATGCCGAAGTCAATGGACTTGTGGGACAAACCAACGGAGAGGCAATCGTAGTGGAAAATCTTGACCAGCTTTCACGGATTGATTTCAATCGCGACATCACGTTTTATTCACAGACCACAATGCCGCTCCAAGGCTTTGCCGAAATGGTGGAGGAGATCAGCCACCGTCTGGCTCCGGGAGTCAGATTCGAGTCATTTGACACCATCTGCCGTCAGGTGGCAAACCGTGTGGACCACCTGAGGGATTTTGCTGACCGTCATGACGTGATTCTTTTTGTAGCCGGAGCCAAGAGCAGCAACGGCAAGGTCCTCTACAATGAGTGCAAAAGCGTCAACAACCGTACACATCTTGTTTCAACCCTGTCGGATTTCCGTCCTGAATGGCTTGAAGGAGCAGAAAGTATAGGAATCTGCGGGGCCACATCTACACCCCGCTGGCTGATGGAGGATGTACGCGATGCAGTCGCTGAAGCTCTGGGAACACATTGATTATTCGCGAAATGGAAAATTTTGTGGCAATTGATGTAGAGACCGCCAATAATGAGCCTACATCCATTTGTGCCATCGGTGCGGTAAAAGTTGTCAACGGATGCATTGTCGAACGATTTTATGAACTCGTCAAACCCGAGCCTGAGTACTATTTCCGTCACTTCACGCTCAACATTCATGGAATCGGACGCAAAGACACGGAGAATGCAAGAGTGTTCAGCGACGTGTGGCGTGATGTAGCAAAAATGATAGGCAACCTGCCTCTGGTAGCCCACAACAAGGCATTCGACGAACGGTGCATCCGGGCCGCCCATCGGGCATACGGCATGGATTATCCTGACTATACTTTTTTCTGCACCTATCAGACAGCTCGACGCAAAATTCCCCGCACTCTACTTCATTCATACTCCCTCCCATACGTGTGTGAATTTCTTGGAATCCCCTTCACCAACCATCACGATGCCTTGGCCGACGCTGAAGGTTGTGCGAAAATCGCAATGACTTTATTATAGTCTCATTTATTAACACCTTTTATTTTAGTGAAATCATTTTGTTTTCGCTAAATTTGCACCATCAAAATATGCTAAAATGAAACCAGGTTTATTTGGTCAGAATCACAACAACAGTAGCAGGGACTATTCGAACCCTGACGTATGGGGTAAAAATCAGTTCAATAGTTCATTCCCAGCATCACTTGTCGCTTATATGAGCTCGCAGGGAATTGCCCCAATCTATCTAAAAACCGATGCCGATAATAATATAGTTCACGATTATATTACACCATCTGAATTATATTGTATTAATCCAATGTCTAAGAATGCTTTTTATATGTTTGAATCTGGATTTCCAGCATACGATCGATTTTATACAGGAGCACGTGAGAAAATCGATTTGGTCATGGTGGATTCGACTACCGATACAGCGTTAATTGGACTTGAAATAAAATTAACGGCAATACCTGACAATACAACTAAAAATAAATCCGAAGATAAATATGGATGTGAAATTGTTGTCAGACCACCGACCATTAATTTTATAGCTTGTTCAATATGCCATGCGTTCTCAGATCTTAATGGCAAAAATATGCTTAAAAATCTTTTAGGTGATATACACATTAATCATTGGGAAGAAATTAATGAGGTTCTTCCACGCTATTCGGAAATTCGTCATGCCATCATGCGGGTATCAACATACTTAACGAACAAACAAACGCCGCTAATAGTAAATGCTATATGGAAAACTATCGGAGGTAAGCCAACACTTGCAGAAGATTGTCTTGATGTATTTGTATGGAGCAATCTCGCTGTTATTCAAATGTTCAATAAAGCTGAACAATCTACCACATCAATCACTCGACACATGAGGGCGATGATATGGTTATACCTAATGTTATTTGAATATTGTGTCTACAATCAATTTGATTATAGACGAATAATTCGTCTTCACTCTTATAATACCGGTAATGATAAGGCATTCGCATTAAGCGGGAATATTACACATAAATTCCTTTCATGTGATGCCCTAACCCATCCAAGAATAAGTAAGCAAGCGATTAAGCGCATTATTTTAGGTGGTGGACAGAATTTATTAAGTCCTGAAAGACGATTTGACGCAGTAATTGTTAATAGTCCTGATTTATTCGAAGAATGAAAGTAATCGATCTATTTTGTGGATGTGGGGGGTTATCATTGGGCTTCGAAAGAGCTGGAATGGATATTGTCGCTTCATATGATAATTGGGTTCCAGCAATTACGACGTATCAATATAATTTTACACATCCTGTATATAAATTTGATTTACACGATGTTGAGACTGTCACAAAACATATCTTACAACATAACCCTGAAATGATAATAGGTGGACCTCCTTGTCAAGATTTCAGCAGTGCCGGTTTACGAAATGAAGATAATGGCCGTGGAGATTTAACCATATCATTTGCGAATATCATTTCAAAAATAAAACCGGAATGGTTCGTTATGGAAAATGTCTCTACAATCATAAAGACCCGAAAATTGACACAAGCAACCGGAATTTTAAAAAATTCCGGTTATGGTCTAACCCAAGTCACTTTAGATGCTTCATTATGTGGTGTTCCTCAAAAAAGAAAGCGTTTCTTCATGATTGGACATATTGGCTCAAAAGATGATTTTTTACATGAATTTATATATGGACAATTGTGTTCAAAACCTTTGACAGTAAAAGAATATCTCGGTGACAATATTAATATCGATTTTTATTATCGTCACCCTCGCAGTTACGCAAGACGAGGGATTTTTAGTATTAATGAACCAAGTCCTACAATTAGAGGGGTTAACAGACCAATTCCTAAAGGATATAAACTTCACCCCAATGACCCTGTAGACTCTCTCATCGGGATAAGGCCCTTAACAACATACGAAAGAAGCCTGATTCAAACATTCCCAAATGATTTTATATTTCAAGGTAATCGAGGAGAAGTAGAACAAATGATTGGAAACGCCGTTCCCGTGAATCTTGGAACATTTGTTGCTAACGCTATTAATGGTTATATTTCCCATAACCCGAAATAATGGCCGACGCTGAAGGTTGTGCGAAAATCGCAATGACTTTATTATGAGAAGTTTAAATCGAATCTTTAAAATATCACTTACAGCCGTCGTGCTTTCCATTTCAGGTGCATTATTCGGAGGATGCAGTTGCTCTGACGAAAGTACCCCCAAAAGCATTCGGGTGTCATCGCGCGTGATTGACCGGAATGCTTACGAACTTGGCGAGGAACACGCAAGGCTATTGCTATCAAACGCAAGTGACGAGGACTACGTCCAGGAAAACCTCCTTGACGTGAGGTCGCGCATGAGTAATATCGAATCGAATTTCGGCCGACAGTCGGCTGTGGACTATGAACGAGGATTTACCGATCACATCCGCAAGAACTGTGACTCGCTTGCGCGTATAATTTTTTAGTCTTTTTCGCCAAATTTAACTTCCGGTTTTTTGCTATTTATTTGTGGATTGGTTATTTTTGCTTCACCTTAATCTAACAGCCTATATATAGAATTATGCAATTTTACAGCACAAACGGACAGTGTCCACATGTTTCGCTCGAAGAAGCCGTGATGACAGGTCTTGCACCTGATGGCGGACTCTATATGCCTGAACGAATTCCGGTCATTCCACGTGCTTTTTTCAAAAACATAAGCGAGATGTCGGTGAGCGATATTGCTTATATCGTCGCGACAACCATCCTCGGAGATGTCATTGACGCCTCCGAACTCAAGCAAATTGTTTTCGATACATTCTCTTTCGATATTCCGCTGCGCAAGATTGACGACGATGCTTACGCTCTTGAACTGTTTCATGGCCCGACACTTGCATTCAAGGATGTCGGCGCAAGATTCCTTGCTCGAATAATCAGCCACTTCTCCACATCGGCCACCGGCGAAATCAATGTGCTTGTAGCGACATCAGGCGACTCGGGTGGCGCAGTCGCTTCCGGATTCCACAAGGTTCCGGGGGTTAGAGTGTTTGTCCTCTATCCTGAACGTGGTCTATCAGCCGTGCAACGCCATCAATTCACATCCCTTGGCGACAATGTGTATCCGATTGAGGTGATCGGTACATTTGACGATTGCCAACGGATGGTCAAAGAGGCTTTTACTGATGGCCATATCCGCAGCGAGATGCACATCACATCTGCAAATTCCATCAATGTCTGCCGTCTGCTGCCGCAGATGTTCTATTATTTTTACGGATACAGCCAGTTGTTGCGCCACGTACCGTCACTCACCGATAGTGCAGTCATATCCGTCCCTTGCGGAAACCTCGGAAACCTGACAGCCGGATTGCTCGCGATGAGGATGGGTCTTCCGGTAAAGCGTTTTGTCATTGCCAACAATATCAATGCGCCTTTCACACACTATCTGTCCGAAGGCATATTCAGACCATCAAAATCCGTAAGAACCATGGCTTGTGCGATGGATGTCGGCAATCCTTCGAACTACGCACGCATCCTCGACCTCTATGGTGGTGACATTGACAGTATCCGGCGAGACATGAAGGGATACTCTTTCACCGATGAAGAAATTTCAGCCATGATGCGCGATGTGTACTCCAGGGATAACTATATACTTGACCCGCACGGAGCTACTGCCTACTGCGCTTTGCGCAAGGACATGAAACCCGGCGAGAAAGGAATTTTTCTTGCCACAGCCCATCCGGCCAAATTTCCGAGGACTATCGAAAAAGTCATCGGCGTGAAGATGAACGGCATAATCAATCCAAAGAAAACCGACAATGTCACCGAACATCATGAGGTCCCGAGGATAACTCCATCGCTCCCCGCATTGAAAAAAATTCTACTTTCAACGCCATAGATTTAATATTTTTGTTATAAATTTGCAATATGACTCCCGGCAAGTCAGCTCCCAGTCTGCTTGCCGCCCTATCGCATCAACTATAAAACACTATTTTACAATGTCTTCAAGTAAACGACTCCTCAAGAAAGAAATCAGACTGATTTGTGGTGCACTCGCCGGAGAATGTGTCCTGGCAAAGATCGCCATACCCGGTATTGACCGCGAAAAGCTCAATAAAATCATCTACGAACTTGCCGAACTTCAGGAAAACGCTCTCCGTAGAATCAGTATCTCTTTTCCTCAGACAGCAAGCGCATTTCCTGATGCACACGCCTACCGTAAGACTCGCCGAGAATACTTCGCAGCAGCATTTGCCAAACTGAAATCAGAATTCAACACCCACATCGAAGCCATCGTCAAGGAGATGAACTCCACAATGCCACAGGCGCAGAAGGATGCTAATGTCGCAGCTCTCAAAGGTAAATAAAAACAATGTGAGGTAGTAAGTCCCGGAAAAAATCGAATTCTACTATGTTCCTGAGCAAGATGTTACTCCGTTTATTCGGATGGAAGGTTTGTTGTACGGCTCCTGATTATCCAAAATGCATAATCTGTGTGGCGCCGCATACCTCCAACTGGGATTTCGTGCTTGGAGAACTCGCCTACTGGTCCGTCGGTCGCACTGCCGGATTCCTGATAAAGGAATCATGGTTCTTCTTCCCGATGAATCTCCTGTTCAAAGCACTTGGCGGAATCCCGGTCTCTCGCCGGAAAGGGTCATCGCTGACAGATACATTGATTGCCAGATTCAATGCTTCGGACAAGATGACCATCGCCATCGCACCCGAAGGGACGAGGGCAAAAGTCAGCGAATGGCACACGGGGTTTCTCCGTATAGCCAATGGAGCGGGTGTCCCGATTGTGCTTGGAGCAATCGATGCGGCAGACAAAACCATCCATATCGAAAAGACATACTATCCCACCGGCGACATGGACACCGACATGAAAGCCATAAAACAATATTACAGCAGCTTCAAAGGAATCATCCCGGAGAACTTCACTACATAAAGGTCACACAAACCCAATTGTAGACACTTACAATCATTAATAGGAATGAAAATCTGCGCGATACCACTTGACATAGTCTATGCCGATGTTGAGAACAACCTGATCACCGCTGCCCACCAACTGAATCAGGTCGAACCCGACACGGACATCGTGGTGTTTCCCGAACTGTTCACCACTTCCTTCATTCCTGATGAAAAAACCGTGGCCGAAAAAGCCGAGACAATCTCGGGACATACAGTCGATTCGATCAAACGCTGGGCACAATACTTCGGTTTTGCAATAGCAGGCAGTTTTCTCGCGACTGACGGTCAGGGCCACTACTATAACCGCGCTTTTTTCATTGAACCCATGGGAGATGTCAGCTTCGCAGACAAACGGCATCTGTTCCCACTCTCGTCCGAAAATACCGTCTACACTCCCGGCGATACTCTCCCGCCAACCATACGTTACAGAGGGTGGAACATCAGGCTCGTCGTCTGCTACGACCTGCGCTTCCCCGTGTGGACACGCAATCGTCCCGATAACCTCTACGACCTTCTTATCGTCCCGTCAAACTGGCCCGTGAGCCGCGAGAAACCCTACAAACTTCTGTTGTGTGCGCGCGCCGTCGAAAATCAGATATACACCGTAGGATGTAACCGCACCGGATCAGACAAATACGGTGATTATGCCACCGGCATGTCATCAATATTCGATAATCTTGGTGAGGACATCAAAGAAACCCGGCGAAACGGACACATCTATGCACTTCTTGACCTTACAAACCTTAAAAATGGCCGCGAACGTTTCCCGGCCTATCGTTCGACCGACAACTTTACCATCGATCTGAAACCGACTGAGCATTGACACAATGATCGGTCTCCAGCGGTTCCACCCTTGATCCCCTACACCACTCTACATCCCTTTCACTGATCCGCTCCTGACAATTCTTCTCAACTAAGATGCCATTTTAATTTTTTTATTAAATTTTTGCATCTGCGACCGAACCTTTCTACCCTCTTATTCGTTATAATGATACCACAGAATAATTTTCACATCTAACGTAACAAAAAGCACAATGGAATTAAAAGACAAATTTAACACAGCACATGACGATTTCTTCGGCAATGTAGTAGGTACAATCGTTCAGACAATCAAAAAGACAGTCACTCCGAAACCATCTGTTGATTTCGTGGCAGACTGGGCTGTTGCTACTCCTATCCGTCCGTAAGAATTTTTGTCATCGTTTCCTGCCAATTGAACTGAGATGACCGTTGCTGTCAATACGACAGACGATTGGGTATATCGGTCATCCCCCTAAAACTTCACTAACTTATTGCAACCCGCACCATCTCCACTGTCAAAGCACTGACGGACTCAGGAGATAATGAAAAAACAGATTCCACACCCGGCGATGCTTCTCATCGTGACGGTTGTGGAATCTGATTTTTCTGATAGGAATGACTGCCGGAAGACTATGCGCCTACATCTCCCCATCTTCCTCATCATCGTCATCAAGGAAATCCATGTCCCAGCCATCGGACATCGATTCCGTAAACTCGGCAAGTTCACGTCCCTCACGTTTCGTCGGACGTCCGAGACCCTTACGCCGGTCAATGAAACCTGAAATTTTGACAATTTCAAGCAAATCAAGCTCACTTTTTGGCGTGATGTTTTCCATATAATCCGGGACGAGCTTCGCTCCGAGACGATTCTGAGTGAGTGCAAGCACCTTGAACGAATATGTCACAGGCGGCTTCCTTACATTGACCACATCACCCACCTTTATGACGCGTGACGGTTTCGCCACGGCATTCCCGACATAGACGCGACCTTTCTTACACGCTTCCGTAGCCACCGTGCGCGTTTTGAACACTCGCATGGCCCACAGCCATTTGTCAACTCTGACCTCATTCATGATCATTTGTTATTATAAGTGTTCATGGCCGTTTGGATGCCTGCAAGACAAAACGTTTTCACCGCATCCACCGCAATCTCAATTCGCCCCCCGATGGCTTTCTCCTCATCATCGGTAAATTTCCCGAGGACATAGTCAATCTGTGTGCCACGAGGAAAGTCATTGCCGATTCCGAATTTCAATCGCGGATAGTCTTGCGTCCCGAGCATTTGGGCAATATTCTTTAGTCCGTTATGTCCTGCATCGCTTCCACGCGGTTTGAGGCGTATCGTCCCAAAAGGGAGAGCACAGTCGTCAACAATGACAAGAATCTGATCAACCTCAATCCCCTCCTTATCTTTCCAGTAGCGCACAGCATTGCCGGAGAGATTCATATAGGTTGACGGTTTGAGGACTACGAGCTGCGCATTCTTGACCCTCATGCGTGCCACGTCGCCATAGCGTTCTGTCGAAAAGACTGCCCCACAGCTCTCTGCAAGAGCATCGGCAATCCTGAACCCCGCATTGTGTCGCGTCATCGCATATTCTGCCCCGATATTACCGAGACCAACTATAAGATATTTCATTTCTTTTCGTAGGAGTATGTCTTTATAAAATATCAACATCCGCAGGATGCCATAGGTAAGGTTGCGGATACATAACTTATCACACTACAAAAACAACAGATTTTCCCTCTGCCGAGACATCGAGAAAATCTGTTGCTATCAGTTTGCAAGTAGCGAATCTTACTGGGCAGTAGCCTGAGCACCACGAGCGGCACGAGTGAGCTGAACAGCGCAGACAACTGCATTCTTGGCATTCATCAGTTCGAGACCCTCAAAGTGGAGGTCGCCAATCTGGAGAGTCTTACCAAGACCGAGATTGTCAACATTGATGACAACACGCTCGGGGATGTCAGTATAGATAGCTTTAACACGGATTTTCTTCATAGAAAGGCTGAGCTTACCACCGGCCTTCACACCTTCTGCGTGACCTTCAAGTTTGACGGGAACTTCGATTGCTACCGGCTTCTTGTCATTGACTTCGAGAAGATCAATGTGGAGGATAGTATCCTTTACAGGGTGGAACTGAATATCTTTGAGGACTGCCATGCGGGTCTCACCGTTGACTGTAAGCTCAACTGCAAAGATGTCGGGAGTATAGACGAGTTTACGTACAGCCTCTTGAGAAACAACGAGATCGGTAGTGATAAGGCCCTTACCATTGCCGATTTCAACGATTTTCTCACCCGGTTTAAGCTCCTTGTCGTAGGGGAGATTGATGACCTCACCGCCATTGAGCACTACGGGAATCTTGTTTTCCTTGCGGATGGCCTTTGCAGCCTTCTTGCCGAGATCCGTACGGGGTTCGGCAGTCAGTTGAAATGTCTTCATTTCTGATTGGATGTTTGATTTGTGTTACTAAAAATTAAGTTGTAATTCTGTTGCTCCTTAATTTCCCATCACACGGGGATGCTAAAAAGCGACTGTAAAGGTAGCGAATTTTCAGCCCATGCCCATAGTACGTTCACTTAATTTAACTAAAAGTCTGACTATTTAACAATTGAACTATAATATCCACAAAAAATCATGGAGGCATCCCGGTCTTATTCCCGGAGTGCCTCCATTATTTTTAGAAACAAATTGCAGTCAAACAGTCATAATTGCATCTACCGCAAAATGTCAAGTATCACATCATTCATTCAAGATGTAGAGTGACGGACGTACATTCGGCTCACTAATTGTCTCATATACACCGAAGCTGCTATAGTTCGGTGAATAGGCCATTGTCTTGTTGTTGTACATATTGACTATTGACCAAAGACCGTTTTCAGCCGGAGTTGCTGTCCAAAGATAACCGTCGGAAATAACGCCATCATTGATGGTGGGTGCGTCACTGACGTTGACACTGTTATATGTACCGTACATGTAAACGTAGCGGTTATTGGAGTCAACGATCATGAACTTACCTTCCGGAGCCTTTGTCTCGTTACCATCCTCGTCAACGTAGGATGAGGCAAATCTAAACGCATTGACATCACTCGACTGGATGATTTGATCATCGGTATAAGTAATATCTGCCTGCTGAATGTAGCCGTAACTGCTGCTCTTGCTGATAGGCACACCACAAATGTCGCCGGAGACGATGAGATAGCTGCGGTCAAGCTCTATCTGCGCTTCATTGAACGGCGAATATATGGCCTTGCCGATATACTTGACAAATACCCAGCCGTCTTTCTTCCTTTCATAGCGTCCGGTCACAGTCTCAAGCCCATTGTTGTTTACTGTCCAAGTCGAACCGTCAAACAAGCAAAGATCGGCCTTAGTTCCATTGTAGACAACAAATTTTTGGTCTCCACTCTGGGCATAGGGGAATTTGTGACGAAGATAGAGGGGAAGATAAACCTCAGGCTCTGAAAGTTTATTGTTCGAGAAGCCCATGTCGGTGTAGTCCGACGGATTGAGAGCTACAACTCCATCAGCAACCGCCCAACTGCTACCATTGTATACATACACTGCATTATTGGTGACAGAGGTCGGGGTGTAGAGAGGAATCTCAGCAGGTTCTGCAGCCTCAGCAGGCACATAGAGTACAGGCTTAGTGCCACGAGCATCGTTATATTCACCCCATGTGGAGTAGCCGGCGGAGTACTCTACACACTTTTGAGCAAGGACATTCATTATTGACCATGTCCCGTCATCGTTCTTGGTGACAGTCCACTTATAGTCGTCAGTCGTACCGGCAGTGCTGCTGATATAGAAATTGTTATAGCGTTCAGCACCGTAGTAGTAATGACCGAACTGATCGCCCATGTAGAACTGACCCGGAGTGGCGGTCTCTGTGAAAACAAAAATATTTTTCTCAAGATCAAACCCTGAGATAGTGTTACCGCTGAGGGTCACGTCTGTCTTTTTAAAATATGCATATTTACCGTCAGCAAGAGTCGGATCGAGTATTTCGGCCACGATGCCATCGGCATAGAGGACATACTTCCCGGCCTTGAACTCTGAATCGGTATAGAGGTCGGCTGCAGGGGGAACTTCATCAGGGAAACCAAACATCGGGTTCTCCGAAGCAACGTTGTAGGTGACCACTGCATAAGTACCATCCTCAATAGTCTGGTCAGCAAACGCTGCAGCAATGGCTTTGGACAGATTGGCTGAAACACTTGCATCGGGAGCATAAGCACGGATGAAAGCAGTCTCGCTGCCCCAGGCGGTAGCATAATCTGAAGCGGACACCGTGTAGGTCTTGGCTGCGGTCAAAGCAGCGAGTTCATCAGGGACAGTAGCGACCTCATTATATGTCACGTCAACTGTCGAACCGACCGGTGCATAGTAGTAAGGGAACGTCTGAACGTCCATAAAGAATGGCACAGCCATCTGCGCCGGATAGATGCCATACTTCTCGAAATAGAGATTCTTGCCGATAGCCTTGGCAGCAGCAGTCTCTGCATCGGTAGTGGCTTCCTCCTGCATCAGTTTTGCGACTGTAGAGTAGTCAGCGTCAGTGAAAGTGTAGGTGCCTGTAACAGCGTCATCATAGACTACACCACCCTCAAATCCTTTGAGATAATGGTCATTCCAAGCATTTTCGCTGCAACTTGCCAGACCCATAGCGATTGATCCGACAATGAAGGCGTTAAGAATATTCTTGTTCATGTCTGTTTGTTTATGAGTATGGTGTGTTTATTAGAAGTGGAGTTTCACACGAAGATTGAATGTGCGGCCTGTGCTGTAAAACACTTGGTAAGCATTCTCCCATGAACCGTCTGTGGTATGATCGGTGAAAGCGTCCATGATGTAATAGTTGTTGCAAGCATTGTAGACATTGGCCGAAAATGTGCAGCGGACACCGTCTGTGATGGGGAAGTTATAGCTTGCATTGAGATCGAGCTGGTTACCGAAAGGAATTTCCCAAGGCTTGTGGATGTCAAGGGGCTTACCCGGAGTGACACTGAGGCTGCTGCTGTTCGACAGTTTGAAATCGCTGTAGTTATGAGCATTGCAAACCCAATCGGCTCCGATGCGGAAGCCCTTGAATGGTTTGAACTGCACGCCTAATGCACCTGTCATCTGAGCTGAGCCACCGACCTTGATTCCCTTCTGATTGATAATGGCATAGAGGTGGTCGGGCGACAGAGGTGAGGTAGTTGTGGCGGGAGTGGTGCGGTCGCCGAGGCTTGAAAGAGCTTGACCCTGGCTGTTGTAGTAGTAACCGACAGGATTATTCTGCCAAGTGTTGTCGGCATAAGCAAACATTCCGGAGAACTCAAACCAATCTGTCGGTTTGTAGACAAAGTTGAGTTCCACACCCATGTAGCGTGAATCGACACCGTTCATTGTTGCGGTGTAGCGGTCGTTCTCATATTCAAGAGTACCGGTCGTGATGAGCGTACGGTCTTTCCACATGGTGTAGTATCCGTTGAGCTGAGCAGTGAATTTCGGTGAGTGGAATTCATAGCCTACCTCGATAGCCTCAACCTTCTCGTTCTTAGGATTCGGGTTGATGGCATTGGAGTTGGCAGGCGAAACGAACACACCATACTGGAGATAAGGAGCGCGGGTAATATAACCGCCATTGACGAACACGTTGTTGTGGCGGTCGATATTATAGTTGAGACCAGCCTTGATATTTCCGGCAAAGAATGTCTTTGAGGGGGACTCGCTGTCCTTCTCGTCAACATAGAAATGCTCGTAACGGGTGTAGGTGTTCAGGTTGACAGCACCTGCGAGAACGACATTCAGTTTTTTGTCGAAAGCCTGATATTCAGCCTGTGCATAGAGACCTTCCTGCCAGATTCGGCTGTCCCAATCGCGGTAAACGACATCGCCTACGCCAAGTTTCTTGTTGACGTATGCCAGACGTTCGTTATCATTTGCGAAAGTGCGGAGATTGTTTGCTGCGGCACGATAATAGTCGATGAAATATGCACCGTTGTAGAGGTCTGAAATCTCGTTGGTGTGTTCACCGTAGTAGTAGCGGATATCGACACCACCGGTCACTGAAAGGTGATCGTTGATTTCGTTCTTATAGTTGGAGATGCCACCAAACCATCTGTGGTTGTTGACAGAATTTGACATGACCATGAGAGCACCGTTTGTGCTATTCTGGTTCATCAACTGAATCTGGTCATAGGCAAACTGACCGTTCGGGTGACGGAGGCTGTAGGTCACACCATTGTTAGTGATAGTCTTCCAGTTGAGTGCACCGTTTGATGAGCCGTACCAGTAGCTGTAATATGTGCTGTTGCCTGTCCCGATCTGTGCGCCCTGACCGCTTGAGCCATATCCCGTACCGATTGAGGCATAGATGACAGATGAGAGTGATGATTTATGGTTGATCTGCCAAACGTGGTTGAGCATGGCGACCGGCTTGTTGTAGACATTATACTGTGAAGACTTGCGCTCGCCGTTCAGACCGAAACCATAGGTCGGGTTGTAACGGTAGGCCTGTCCTTTGGGCATATAGTTGGCCACATCCTGCCATTCGGCAATTGAGAGACCATCGTTTGAATTACGCTTGAAGTGGGTCTGCGGTGCACCGGTCACTGTGAGTGAGATCTGGTTGTTTTCGTTCAGACGCTTCGAGATGTTGAGGAAGTAGTTGTACTGCTCATACTCCGTACCCTGGACATATCCGTCGCCGGTTTTGCGTGACCCGAGGAATGTGAGGGCCCAACCATTTTTCATGAGACCGGTGGAGAAAGATATACCGTAGTTCATCGAGTTGTCATTTCCGAGACCATACCATGCCGTTCCGCCTTTCTTAGCGTCGAGACCCTTGGTGATCATATTGATAGTACCGCCGAATGAGGGTGACGAGATGATGGTCGCGCCAAGACCGCGCTGAACCTGCATTGACGAAATGACATCGCCGAGACCTGACCAGTTTGACCAATAGATACCGCCCCACTCCATATCGTTGACGGGGACACCGTTGACCATAGTCGCAGTGTTGGGAGATTTGAAACCACGGATGTTGACCTTGGCATCACCGAAACCACCGCCATCTTTGGTTGCCCAGACACCCGGAGTGGTCTTGAGGACCTCGGGAAGTTCCTGGTTACCGAGCTTGGTATCGATGGTAGCGGCATCAATTGCAGCCACTGCGACAGGAGTGCGGCGTGTACGTGCGATTGACTGAGTCACCACGACATCCTGGAGCATTTGTGATTCGATTTCCATCTGAATCTGTCCCATATCGGCTGCCGCATGGAGATTGAGAGGTTTGTAGCCGATGTAGTTTACATGTATATCCTTACCCTTGGGAACTGAGAGGGTAAAACGACCATCGACATCAGTCGTCGCAACGATATTAGTTCCCGGGACTGTGATGGTAGCACCAATTATAGGTTCGCCATCGTCACCGACAAGCACACCGCTACATTTGATGTCGTTCGGTGCAGCCAGTGCAGACATACATGTCAACACTACGGCCGCTGCTAAGAGAATGAGTCTCCTAATCATAGAACTTGATTGATTAGATTGTGAATAACTGATTGATTAAACTTTGATACAAATATTTTAGTAAATTATTGGGATCTCCCGACTTTCTATTGGTATATTTTAAGGTCAAACCTGCATTCAGACAGCATCGAAGCAGAGCCAAAACGGCACATCTCCGGCTAATGCAAATTTTTCACAAAATTACGTATTATTTAGTAATTATGTTAAAAAATCTTGTTAAATTATTATTAAACATATCCTAAAACACCGATATTCTGCCGATTAGTTGTTCCATATCAGAGATAGAATTTTGTATTTTCCAGTTTTTATCACTAAGTTTGTCATAATATTTACCGACAGATGGATCCTACAAGCAAAAAATATTACAAAATAAGTGAGGTTTCAGAGATGGTCAGTCTGCCGATGTCAACACTGCGCTTCTGGGAGAGCCGATTTCCGGCCATCAACCCCAAACGCAATGACCGTGGGACACGTTTCTACACACCGCGCGATGTCGAGACCATCAAAATGATTGCCTATCTCGTTAAGGACAGAGGCATGAAACTTGAAGCCGCACAGGACGAAATTAAAAAGAATCACGACGGAGTCAGCAAGAAATTCGAGACCGTTGAAAGGCTGAAGAAAGTCAGGGATACGCTCCAGGAACTGCTCGACTCCCTGCATAAACTGCGATGACAATGGCCAAGAAACAATCATCATCCACACAAAAGAAAAAAACCGGGAAAAAGAAACAGCAATCATGGATCTACCGCCACTCATTAGGTCTGCTGATTGGCATAATCGCACTCTTTGTGGCAGCCATATCCGTATTAGCCTTTGTCTTCATCCCCTATACAGGCTCTGAGGGGGTAAACGAATGGATCTATATCCCACGAGGCATAAGTCAGTCAGCCGTAAAGGACTCCATGAAATCCAATCTCGGGTCATCGATGGGGACACGAGTCTACATGATCTGGAAACTCATGGGCGGAAATTCAGAAGTCTCTCAGGGAGCCTACAAAGTGTCGCCCGGACAGAGCGCGCTCGACATCAGTAGACGCGTGGCACGCGGAAGGCAGACCCCGGTCGATGTCCGTTTCAACGGCACACGCACCATGCAGCAACTGTCGGAGCGCATAGCCTCTCAGCTCCAATGCACCCCGCAGGAATTTCTCGACGCCTGTGATGAAGTGCTCCCCGACAGCGGTTTCACCCGTGCGGGCTATCCGGCAGCTTTCATCCCCGACAGTTATGAATTTTACTGGAGTGCCACACCCCACAACATCGTGCGCAGACTCCTCGACTACCGTAACCGTTTCTGGAATAAAGACCGCAGAGCCAAAGCTGCCGCACTCGGACTGACACCCGCCGAGGTCGCAACCATCGCTTCGATTGTTGAGGAGGAGACGGCGAAAGCCGATGAGAAACCGAAGGTGGCCCGTCTCTACCTGAACCGTCTTAAAAAGAACATAAAGCTCCAAGCCGATCCAACAGTCAAATTCGCATCCGGAGACTTCACCCTCCGGCGAATCACCGGCAAACATCTGGCAATTGAATCGCCCTACAACACATACATCAATCCCGGTCTGCCACCAGGACCCATACGTGTCCCCTCGGGATCGACAATCGATGCAGTGTTGAATGCTCCGAAACATGACTATATATATATGTGTGCCAAAGAGGACTTCTCAGGCTACCATAATTTCGCATCCGACTACGCAACTCACCTCGCCAACGCACGCCGCTATCAGGCCGAACTTAATCGACGTGGAATCCGTTAGGATTGATAAACAAACAACCATTAGCGATGAAAACCATAGCCACTTTCACTGATACAGCCACAGCCTCCATTGCTCAGGGTATGCTCAAGAACAATGGAATCAATTCGATAATCGACAATCAGGCCATGAGCTCACTCTATCCCACACCAATCACCGGTCTGTGGGATGTCAGACTTGTTGTCAACGACGAGGATGCCCCAAAAGCGGAGGAACTGTTGCGCGAACACGGCGACATTGATTGACTTAAAGTGTGTCTCATAACAGAATCTCATAAAAATCGGTAAAATTGACCACTTTTTATGAATATCCGGGCTTTATTCAAAAACTTTGATTATCTTTGCAACTTCGTTAATCTTTCCTGAAAATCAATCTTCTCAGCTTTGAACAGCACTCTGTAATCATGCCTTCTACTCCAGACAAACGCCAAACCGACATGATCCGCGTTTTTTGTTCGCTGTCAGACATACCTTACGTCACATTCCCATCGCGACTTGACCGGATGCTTCTCGCCGTGTGTAAACGCGGTGAGATTTCCGCCATAATCGATGTCGCCCCTCGTAGACTCGGACCGAGTTCCATAATGGTCCTTCGTCCCGGCCATCTGATCAGCCAATGCCGGCAAAGCGATGATTTTGAGGGCTTTTTCATAGTTGCCAATGAGGACAAAATCAATGATATCCTTCCCTCTCTCCACTATGTCATCCCATACAGCCTTCACTATAATGCAAACCCCATCATAGAAATCACAACGGAGGAGCTTGAAACGCAGACTTTGATATACGAGATGCTGCAACGGCAAATCACGACATCCGAGAGGCTTTTCAACAACATGGCTCTAAATTCGCTGTGCGAAGTGCTGTTCTACAACACTCTCGGAATATACGCCTCACGATTGAGCGATACCAAGCACAACACTCGTCGCGAGGAACTCCTCTCGCACTTCATCGACCTCATCGAAGCCAACTTCAAGACCGAACGGTCAGTCAACTTCTATGCCGAAAAACTGTTTGTCACCCCCAAGCATCTTTCGGCAGTTCTCAAGGATATAAGCGGAAAGACAGCCGGTGAGTGGATTGACCACCGTGTCATTCTTGAAGCGAAGCTCCTACTGCGGACCACCGGGATGAACATTCAAGAAATCAGTGCCGCACTCAATTTCTCTAATCAGTCATTTTTCGGAAAATATTTCAAACATCTGACGGGACAGTCACCGAGAGACTACCGCAATACTATTTCCGAATCATAGAAACCTTAATGTCTAATCATGCAACTCTCCACAATGACAATATCTACCGGGCTGAAATATCTGACACTCACAATCTCACTCTTTGTCACCGCAATGGTCTCACACGCCTCGGCCATATCACAAAATGAGGTCGGGGAATCTGCCTACATGACAAAAGTCGGCGAAGCGGACAAAGCGTGTGCCGAAGGGAAATGGGATGAGGCTGAAAAAGCACTGATGGCGGCAATGGACTGCGAGCCGGACAATCCGAACAACGTACTTCTCCTGTCGAATCTCGGAATCATACGCTACAACATGGGGCAGGACTCACTTGCAATCACTACTCTCAACATTGCCCATAGGAAAGCACCATCCTCCGTAACCATTCTTGCCAATCGAGCAAAGATATTCGCGGCAAACGGCTATGAGGAAAATGCCTATCAGGACTACGACCGAATCCTGCGCCTTGACTCAATGGAAATCACCTCGCGCCTGTCACACTGCCTGCTTGCCTTGCGCAGACACAGTTTCCGCGAAGCTGTAAATGATTTTGAGTTCATGAAATGCAATTTTCCCGACAAGATGGAGACGGAGATAGCCGGCGCAAGTGTGTTGAGCGGCACGGGAGACTATGCCGGGGCAATCCCCTACTACACCCGAATCCTGAAAGAACGCAATGACTGGGAGTATTACAGCGGTCGTGGTTTCTGTTACCTCCTGACAGGAGCAATCCAGGAAGCAGCCGACGACATAAACACTGCAATCAGCTTGGAGCCGGATTACGGTGAACTTTATCTATACCGTGCAGCGTTAAATAAGATGCGTTACCGCCCTGACGATGCCGAGGCCGATGCAAAACGTGCAATCAATCTCGGCGTTGACAAAGCCAGAGCCAAGCAATTTTTAAGCAAACCATTCCCAATACAACACAAGTAAAATGACCGGCACTGTCATAAAAAATACAGGAAGCAACTACACCGTAAGGACCGATGACGGTAACTACGTGAGCTGCAAGATTAAAGGTAATTTCCGTCTCAAAGGCATACGCACAACCAATCCGGTTGCTGTCGGTGACCACGTGACAATCAGCGGTGACAATGACGAGACAAACTACATCACGGCCATTGAACCCCGCCGAAACTACATCATCCGCAAAGCAACCAATCTTTCAAAACAAGGTCATATCCTCGCTGCCAATATAGACCAAGTATGTCTTGTCGTCACTCTTTTCCACCCGGTGACATCCACAACATTCATTGACCGATTTCTCGCGACAGCGGAAGCCTACCGTATTCCGGCTCTGTTGATCATCAATAAAATAGATTTACTTGAAGATGATGCCGAGGCTATGGAATATCTTGATGCCATCAGCTATCTCTATGAGTCAATAGGCTACCCGGTTATCAAACTCTCCGCCAAGACCGGGGAGGGGCTCGACAATCTCAGGAAACAACTGACAGGCAAGACGACATTGTTTTCAGGAAATTCCGGTGTCGGTAAGTCAACCCTCATCAATGATCTCATCCCGGGTCTACAGTTGGCAACTGCCGAGATTTCCGACACGCACGACACGGGAATGCACACCACCACATTCTCCGAGATGTTTGAACTCCCCGACACTCAGCCCAAGAGCTACATCATCGACACTCCCGGAGTGAAAGGATTCGGGACACTCGAATTTGACAAGCATGAAGTGAGTCACTTTTTCCCTGAAATTTTCAAGATCAGTGCTGATTGCCGTTACAATGACTGCACTCATACCCATGAACCCGGCTGCGCTGTCAGGACAGCCCTGGAAAATCATCTGATTTCTGAATCGCGCTATGCATCCTACCTCTCGATTCTTGACGACTCGGAAGAAGATAAGTACAGGAAACAAATTTAGAGTGTGTCTACTGATTGCTGGTCACGGACTCGACATCCGACATGATGACAGTACTGCTCGCACGTATTGCCGGAATCTCACTTCTCGTCGGTGGAATCGGAATCATGAACAAAATGTATTCCGTCGCCCTCTCGTTTGCCGTATGTACCATCACGGGAGTATTCTTCGGATGGTATCCTGCAAAGAAAGCCTCAAGTCTCGACCCGATAGAAGCAATCAGATACGAATAGCGATCCAGAAAAGTTCCTGTAAGCAAAAAATTAAAACTCCTGACAGACACTATGTCAGGAGTTTTAATTTTTGCCGCTCATTTACCACGCTATTCCTCGTGGGCGTGGAGATCCGTGGTAAGGAGTGATGTGCCGGAGATAGCAACGATACGTCCTGACAATTCCGGCAAAAGGTCAAGCGGGAGCGATAGAGTCATCGAGCATGTGTTGTCAAACGTCTGCTCAGTTATCTTTACCACCTCTCTCCCACCCGATGACGGATTTTGAGCCTTGATCAATTTCATGACATCGTTCATGGCAAGATAAGGGAAAGTGAAACGTAGAAAAGTCATATCTTTCCCCTCAATGATTTCGGCAGCTTCTATCGCAAGCCTTGCCGCCTCACGATAGGCCGCAATCAGTCCCGATGTACCCAGTTTTATCCCACCGAAATATCTCACGACAATTATCACGATATTGGTTAGACCGAATGAATTTATCTGTCCGAGAATCGGTTTGCCGGCTGTCCCGGACGGTTCGCCATTGTCCGATGAAAGAAATTCAGTTCTCGCCGACCCTATCATATAGGCCCAGCATACATGACGCGCATCATGATACTCGTTAGCATACAACGCCACATACTCTTTTGCCTCCGCTGCAGAAGTTACCGGAATAGCAAAAGAGATGAAGCGACTCATCTTTTCACGAAAAGCCGCTTCACTTTGGGATGCGATTGTAAGATAGTTAGCCAACGGATATGTTCAGTCTATTATGAGACAATCAGCATGGCATCGCCATAGACACCGAACTTGTATCCCTCCTTGACGGCTTTCTTATAGGCCTCCATGACAAGGTCATAGCCACCGAAAGCCGCAACCATCATCAGCATGGTCGAATATGGAAGATGGAAATTGGATACAAGGGCATCGGTCACATTAAAATCGTAGGGCGGGAAAATGAACTTGTTGGTCCAACCGGAATAAGTCTTCATGTGGTCGCCCATGCTGACAGAACTTGCAATGGCTCTGAGAACCGAAGTGCCGACAGCACACACGCGATGACCGCCATCCTTCGTAGCATTCACAAGGTTGACAAGCTCCTCGTCAGCCTCCATCTCCTCCGAGTCCATACGATGCTTGGTCAGATCCTCCACATCTATCTCACGATAGTTGCCGAGACCACTGTGAATGGTGATGAAGCCTTGGTTGATACCTTTGATTTCGAGACGTTTCATCAACTCTCGTGAGAAATGCAGACCTGCACCCGGACCAATGACCGCACCTTCCTTGCGGGCGAAGATGGTCTGGAAACGCTCTGCATCCTCCTCATCGGGCTCACGGTTGATATAATATGGCAGCGGAGTCGTGCCAAGTTTATAAAGCTCCTTTTTGAAATCCTCATGAGAACCGTCATAGAGGAAACGAAGTGTGCGGCCGCGCGAAGTAGTGTTGTCTATTACTTCAGCAACCATTGACTCATCGTCACCGAAATAGAGCTTATTGCCAATTCGGATTTTACGAGCCGGCTCAACGAGCACATCCCAAAGTTTGTTTTCGGCACTCAACTCACGCAAAAGGAAAACCTCAATCTTCGCTCCGGTCTTCTCCTTGTTGCCGTAGAGACGAGCCGGGAAAACCATTGTGTCGTTGTAGACAAACAAATCTCCGTCATCAAAATAATTGATGATATCCTTGAACACCTTATGCTCGATTTCTCCTGTATGCCGGTTGACAACCATCATCCTCGATTGATCACGCTCAGGAGTCGGACGCTGGGCTATAAGTTCCTCCGGCAGACGGAATTTAAATTGGGAAAGCTTCATATAACAATAATGTTCTATAATATTTAAGAGTGTGTCTGATTAAATTTAATTTACAGCAGATTAATTTTTCAATTGGAATCACTGTCATCATCCGGAAACGTAAGCTCGACAGTCCGAATCAGCTCCACTGCCTGCTCGACATTCAGACAATCGTCAACCTTGGCATCACCGACACGAGTACGCCTAAGTCCGATCAGATGACCGCCGGATTCGAGAGCCTCACCAATATCCCTGGCCAATGCACGAATATATGTTCCCTTGCTGCAAACAATGCGCAGAGTCAACACCATATTCTCGCTATCAAAACCAAGCAGCTCGATCTCATCAATCACAAGCACTTTCGGTTTAAGCTCTACATCATGACCTTTGCGTGCCATATTATAGGCACGCTTTCCGTCAACCTTACATGCCGAAAACGCAGGCGGAATCTGCTCAATCCGACCGATGAAACGCGGAATCACGGACTTGATCCGCTCCAAGGTGATATGCTCGGTGGGATAAACCGCATCAATCTCGGTTTCGAGGTCAAAAGATGGAGTGGTCGCACCCAACTTGATTGTGGCCACATACTCCTTGACTCCGGCTTGAAGCGATTCGATGAACTTGGTGGCACGACCGGTCACCACCACCATCACCCCGGTGGCAAGAGGATCGAGAGTGCCGGCGTGACCTACCTTAAACTTCTTTCGGTGAAGCCTGTGCAAGAGGACACCGCGCAGACGTTTGACAACGTCAAACGAAGTCCATTCGAGAGGCTTGTCGATATATAAGATTTCTCCTGTTACGAAGTCCATAGACAAATCTTACCAAACAATACAAAGAATGCCCACACAGAGGCAATATACGGCGAACCAGATGAGTTTCCCCTTCTTGACGATATTGATCATCCACTTACATGCAATGCAACCGACGATGAATGATGCGAGAAAACCTATGACAAGCGGCCATGTACCGACTGATTCACTAATCCCTTCTCCAGCAATGAGGTCTTTGGCACTGAGCATTGCTTCACCAAGAATAGGAATAATGACCATAAAGAACGAAAATTGAGCAATCTTGTCGCGCTTGTCACCGAGAAGGAGACCGGTAGCGATTGTCGTGCCGGAGCGGCTAAGGCCGGGCAGAACGGCGACAGCCTGCGCACAACCAATGATGAATGCGTCAAGCCAAGTTATCTCATGCCCTTTTATGCCCTCGACACGCTCGCGCTGAGGATTCCTGAAAAGATATGCAAAAGTCAGCAAAAGTGCGGTAATGAGGAGACACCATCCAACCACGGTAAGCCCATCGCCAAAAAATTGCTCAACAAAATCTTTGAAACATAGACCGACAATGGCCACCGGGATACATGACAAAAGAATCTTGCAGACATAAAAGAATTTATCGTCACGTGCGATCGTGAAAAACGACTTGCACAGAGGGACAAATTCATTCCATAGCACTACAATTGTACTGAGTACAGTTGCGACATGGAGTGTTATGTCAAACTCAAGCGCATCAGCACCGGCAAGTTTGAGACCGAGAATTTCACGGCAAATCTCAAGATGACCACTACTGCTGATAGGAAGATACTCGGCAAGTCCCTGGACTATGCCCAAAATCAGTGCATCAATGCAATCCATTTAAATAGTTGAGTTTAGAGTTTGTTCCACAGTTTTAAACCGGGACACGGATGATTAAATTATTCTTTATCATTCTTGCGTTTCGGACTATACATGATCCCGAAACCCATGAAAAGGAAGCCGAGAAATGCAATCGTAGGGCCGACCACTATGCGGCGCGTAGAGAAAATGTCGGGATTGAACGAATCCCAGTCAGTAGCACCTCCGGCCATCAGGCAAAAGCCGAGGATGATCATCACTCCCGCGATAGCCATCAGGATGAAATTGATTCGGAGTAGCGGTAAATCCCTGTCGCTTTCCGTGAGCAGTCTCGACTCAGGATTCTCACGTTTGGAAGCTGGTTTATAAGCCATAATCTATTTTTATTTAAACATTTCATCATACGATAACCGTAAGTAACGGTTAGCGGCAAAAAGGGCTGCGATAAGACATATCAGAATGCCGGTGACAATTAGACCGACTATCACCGCAGCTATTATTTCAACACTCAACATCGCGCCCATTTCAGGTTGATACGAGCGTCCATAAGCAACAACAACGATCAAAGCCACCGAAGCTATAACCCCGGCAGCAAGACCGTTGACTATATTATCAGTCAGGAATGGCCGACGTATGAACGAAGCCGTCGCTCCTACAAGTTTCATCGTATAGATAGTGAACCGGCGCGCATAGACCGACAGGCGAACCGTGTTGAATATCAAAATAAAAGACACCGTCAGCAACGCCACGGCTATGGATATCAGCGTGAGTGACACACTCCGCAGTGTAGAATTGACATGTTCCACGAGCGAGGTATGAATCTTGACATCACTGACCTGCGGAAGCAGCATCAAAGGGGCAGTGAGCATCGACAGACTGTCAGCCGACGCATAGTCCGGCTGCACATTGACTTCAAGCTCGCCGACAAATGGATTGATGCCGGCGAGACTGACAATATTCTCATCTTCGCCGACCATTTTCTGCCAACGGTCAAGCACAGATTCGGGTGATGAATATGAAGTTGCTCTGACGCCACCCATACCTTCGACCTTGTGCTTTACCATATCTATATCGGAAGCAGTCACATCCTCACTGAACAGAATCACAAAACCCATATTCTCCTTTATCCCCTGTGTAATCTCATGCGCAACAATTCCAACAAAAGATGCAAGTCCAAGTATGAAAAGAACCAACGCAACCGAGAGGGTCGCGGTGGCACGAGTAGTGAATAATGGGATGAGATGTTGTCGCCTTTTAGCCATAATAGATATTAAAGTGCAAATTTACAATCATGCAGCCCCGAAGTCAAGTAATTTAACTAATTTTTAACATCTGAATCTTCATTATGACGATTAAAGAGAATGATTCTTACAGAGACACGCATCCTTTAATCGTCCTTCAGGGTATAGGATCGCCATTTTTCAATGAGTCGGGTCATGTCGTCAGGTATCGGGGCTGTAAAAAACATTTCCTGACCTGTTGTCGGGTGGACAAATCCGAGTGTTCTTGCATGGAGTGCCTGCCGGGGACATATTTCAAAACAGTTCTCGACAAACTTACGGTATGAACCGCTGCGTTCCCCTCTGAGAATGACATCTCCGCCATAACGCGCATCAGAGAAAAGAGGATGACCGATATGACGCATGTGGACACGGATTTGATGCGTGCGACCGGTTTCAAGTACACACTTCACAAGTGCAACGTGCGTGAAATCCTCAAGAACCTCATAGTGCGTCACTGCATGTTTGCCGGTCGGATCATCCGACGGCAAAACTGCCATCTGCAATCGGTCTTTCGGATTACGCCCTATGTTACCCTCTATCCTGCCATTCCTAGGAGAAGGTACACCCCACACAAGCGCATTATATTCGCGCTTGGTGGTCTTGTTGAAAAACTGCCGTCCGAGATGAGTCTTTGCATCCGGAGTCTTGGCGATCACGAGCAGACCGGAGGTGTCTTTATCAATACGGTGAACCAGCCCGAGACGCGGGTCACTGACATCATAATCAGGATTGTCGCGGAAATGCCATGCAAGAGCGTTGACAAGTGTGCCGGAATAATTGCCATGACCGGGATGCACCACAAGACCTGCCGGTTTATTGACAACAAGCAAATCATCATCCTCGTACACAATATCGAGAGGAATATCCTCAGGTATTATCTCAAGTTCGTAGCGCGGACGGTCCATCACCACCTGAATTACATCAAGAGGCTTCACACGGTAGTTGGATTTCACAGCCTTACCGTTCACGAGTATACAACCGGCTTCAGCGGCCTGTTGCACACGATTTCGCGATGATTTTTCAAGACGTGTGACAAGGTATTTATCAATCCTCAGCAACTGTTGCCCTTTGTCTACAACAAAGCGGAAATGCTCATACAGCTCACCGGCACCGTCATCAGCACCCTCAAGCTCATCGACATCCGCATCGTTGACCAAGCTGTCACCATTTATAACATCCATAGTAACGACACGGCTCTTATCATCCATTTCCATCATTCAAACAGATTAAGCTGCTCGGACGTACTGTCATTGCCTGCCAGACTGTCGGTAGGTTCAAACTGCTCTGTCGCGCCTTCGCCGACTTCGAGCTGTATGGTTGCCGACACTGGGACTCTCGCACCCGGCAACAGACGATGACCATTGTAATAAACTCCGAGCACAAGGTCATGGAAATCGCTCGGGACACGCTTCTCGACCACATTCTTTATCTCAAGACCTTCGAGTATCGACTTTGCCTGGCGCAGAGAAATGTCGGTCAATGTAGGGAGTGTCACCATCTTCGGAGAGATTGCATTGATTGTCAGATAAATCTCTCGACCGGCCTTGACTATTGTCCCCGCTTTTGGGTTCTGCTCTATCACAGTGCCCGGTCGCGTGTTCTTATCGTAGACTGAATCGCTCAACACGGCAACAAGTCTTTCATCCTCAAGGATTGTCGATGCACTCTCAAAAGTGGTTGATTTCACCAATGGGACAACAATCGTATCGTCATGACGAGTCCACACATCAAGCCACATCATTGCAAGCCACCCGATAATGATGGCTACGAGCAGCATGAGACCGATGTGCAGGAGAATCCTTTTCATATTTTACACATTAATAATAAATTAATCTTCTTTATGGCAGACCTCAATCATTCACCAATTGCAATTTTAAAGACCTCATCAATCGTAGAAACATAGTGGAATGTCAGTCCTGATATATAAACCGGCTTTATGTCCTCAATGTTTTTCCTATTGTCGGCACACAGTATAATGTCGGTGATTCCGGCACGTTTTGCAGCAAGAATCTTCTCCTTGATTCCACCAACAGGAAGCACTTTACCACGGAGTGTGATTTCACCCGTCATGGCCAAGCGGGATTTCACCGGTCGGCCTGTGAGGGCTGAAAGGATTGACGTACACATTGTTATGCCTGCCGATGGACCGTCCTTCGGAATAGCTCCCTCAGGCACATGGATGTGCAGTTGACGATTCTCAAACGACTCCGGATCGACACCATAGTCGGCAGCCCTGGCCTTGACCACCTGAGTGGCTATGACAGCCGACTCCTTCATGACATCACCGAGATTGCCCGTGATGGTCAGCTTCTCACCCTTGCCATGGGTGAACGAAGATTCAATGAAAAGAATCTCACCGCCAACGGCAGTCCATGCCAGACCGGTAGCCACACCGGGAGTATCGGAAAGCTCATAACGCTCAGGAGTGTAGCCTTCGACTCCAAGATAGCCGCGAAGATCCTCCACATCCACATGAAGTTTATAAGTCTCACCCCTCATCTTGCCGAGGACAATCTTGCGGATGACCTTAGCAAGTTCCTTCTCAAGGAGTCGCACTCCGCTCTCACTCGTATAGCTCTCGATAATCTTCGTAAGAGCCTCAGTAGAGAATGTTATCTCATCCTTTGCGAAACCATTCTCAGTGGCAAGGCGAGGAATCAGATGCTTGCGTGCGATCTCAATCTTCTCCTCCGGGAGATAGCCCGATATATCGATAATCTCCATGCGGTCAAGGAGCGGACGAGGTATGCTCGACAGGGTGTTGGCTGTGGCGATGAAAAGGACATGCGACAAATCATAATCGACATCGACATAATTGTCATGGAAATGGCTGTTCTGTTCCGGATCAAGGACCTCAAGGAGTGCCGACGACGGATCGCCCTTGAAATCATTTCCGGTCTTGTCAATCTCATCGAGAAGAAGAACCGGGTTTGACGTACCCGCACGTTTGATTGCATCGATAATGCGACCGGGCATCGCACCTATATACGTGCGGCGATGACCACGAATCTCGGCCTCATCATGCAGACCGCCAAGCGAAACTCTCTGATACTTGCGCCCTAGAGCCTTGGCAATCGATTGCCCGAGGGAAGTCTTACCCACACCGGGCGCACCGACAAGACATATAATCGGCGAACGGCCTTCAGGCGTGTTCATCATGACGGCAAGCTGTTCGAGTATTCTCTCCTTCACTTTCTCAAGACCGTAGTGGTCTTCATCAAGAACCCTCTCCGCAGAGGCAAAATCAGTGTCGAGTTCCGAATATTTGCCCCAAGGAAGATCCGTGAGCAACTGAAGATAAGTGAACTGGACAGAGTAGTCAGGACTCTGGGGATTAAGCCGGCGGAGCTTTTCAAGCTCCTTCTCAAAAGTGCGTCTGACACTTTCGGGGAATTTCATATCCTTTGCCTTAGTCTCAAGAGCACTGCAGTCATCATCATCGCCATACAGTTCTTCGCGCAGGACATCAAACTGGTGCTGGAGGAAAGCGTTGCGCTGCTGCTCGTCGATGTTTCGGCGAGCCTTACGGTTGATTTCTGCACGTATCTCAGCAATTTCCTCACTGTGTGCGAGATGGCTCAAAAGCAACTGCGCGCGCTCTTTAAGGCGATTTTTCCGCAGAAGTTCAATCTTTATGTCGGGGCTGAACGGCGAGTGGGTAGCTATGATATTTATCAGCAACAGCGGACCGGGGATGTTCTCAATGTTGAATGCCAGGTCTGCCATTTTATCATTACCTGAATGAAGTATATTGAGAGTAGTCTGACGGATTTCGTCAACAAGCACGGCAAATTCCTTGTCGTTCTTGCGTGGCGTGCTCTCCTTGACAGGAGTCACTTCCGCCGACAAAGATCCATCAATCGTCTTCCCTTCCGATGGTCCGACCATTTTTATCTTTTCTCTGGCCGACAATATTGCAGTGTGTGTCCCGTCGGGGAGATCAAAGGTCTTCAGCACATCAGCCACGACTCCATAATCATACAGATCACTGAGCGAAGGGTTTTCAACCGCAGCATCCTTCTGACAGAAGATTCCCACAGGGACATTATGCTCTGATGCGGCTGAAGCGGTCTTCACCGAACTTTCACGCGCAAGGGTGATAGGGAATGTAACGCCGGGAAACAAGACCAAATCCCGCATGGCAATTACAGGTATATCCGTGTAACATGGTGTCGGACGTTCTGACGGAACACCTATATCTATCTGACCTACTGATACAATTTTTGTATTGTCTTCTTTCATCTTTTTGAGCTTGTTGCAACTGTCATTCTTAGCTGCCACAGGCATTGATCACCATCACGGATGATGCCTTGGCAAAACGTGACCCCAAAGTTAATGATTTTTCCGCAATCTTCCCCCATTGCGAATGTCCTATTTTCCAAACATGAGATTTCAATGCCATGTACCGACAATATCATCCACAGTGCAAATCATCTTAACATATTTTAACCAAATATCATTTTGCTGCAATTTTATAGCGAAAAACTAACAATCTGATTTCATCAAAGCTCACTTATTTTACAAATTTTCACTCATTGACCCATCTAAAATAATCATGCCGTAAAGATGTGTTTTATAGCAGATTCATCAAATTAGGATTTTAAAAATTTTAAATTTAACTTTGCATCAACATCACGGAGCGCAGTGCTCAAAAACAGACAAAAGTAAAACAATTCGCATCGTGATGTCACAAAACAACTCAACAAACTCAAGAGACATTTGCATTATTAGACATTTATAAATCCACTGACGTTAAGTACTATGTGTAAGCAGCGAAGGATGACCGTGAGGCCACCCTTCGTTTTTTCATGAATATTATGGGTGTATCACAATATCGGACTCAGCAGACGGTAGATCGATTCCTGCATCTTCCGTTTGCGATCGCGACGATTCCAGTCTGATAATTTCAGCTTCACACACTCTGCAGCATCCTCCTCGAAACTGCGGGCAAGCGCAGCATTAGTCAGAGGTGAATACATCAATAGATTTTCTTCAAAATTATGCTCCAGGCTTCGGAAATCAAAATTTGTCGAACCCAAGGTTGAAAAATCATCATCTATAATCAACACTTTGGCGTGGAGCATCCCGGCCTCATAAAAATACACTTTAACTCCGGCAAGCAGACACTCCTCGACATAACTGTGGGAAGCATAGGTCAGGATACGTGAATCTGAACTGACAGGCATCATCACTCTGACATCAACTCCAGCAAGAGCGGCACTCTCAAGAGCCTTGATCAGACCTTCGCTCGGCAGGAAGTATGGGGTCTGAAGCCAGACGCGGCGTCGAGCTGTGGAAATGGCCTTATAGAACAGCAAAGTCATGTTCCCCCAACGGTCATTCGGACCGGAAGCGAGGACCTGAAGTGTCACATCCTGTATGCCATTGACCGACTTACTCTCCTCATCCACATAGATTGAATCACAAAGCAAATCCTGCCCCATGAATTTCCAATCTACCGCGAAATGATACTGCAACGCAGCCACACATGGACCGGTGATACGTGCCACTGAGTCACGCCATTTGCTGAACTTCCCACCGGTGACATAACGCTCTGCCACATTCATACCCCCGATATAGCCAATCTTTCCATCGATAATCACTACCTTCCGGTGGTTACGCCAATTAAGTCTGTTAACATGTCGCGGAAATGAGAGGCGAAAGAAGGAATGCACCTCCACGCCATTCTCCTTCATGCGCTGGAAGAAATCGCGGCGACGTGCATCAAACGACCCTATGTAGTCATAGATGACCCTCACCTTTACCCCCGCACGAGCCCGTTCGATAAGGATGTCTCGCAATCTGCGTCCGAGCGAGTCACATGCAATGATATAGAACTGCAGATTGATATACTCCTTAGCCCGACGAAGATCCTCAAAAAGTTCATCAAAATGGCTTTCACCATCATTGAAAATCCTGACCTCATTGCCTGTATAGAGATTCGCTCCACCTATATTATATGCGAGTCGTATCCGCTGTCGATTCTCCGCCGACAGTTGTCTGTCAAGTTTCGGAAGAGGTTGCGTGCCTTCATGCCTCAGCAGCTTCCGCCGGTTGCGGCGTGAAATCATCCTGACATTACGGATACTACGACCAAAAACAAAATACAGAATCACTCCACCGACAGGAAAGAGGAGCAATGCCGTCACCCATCCAAGAGCCTTCAGCGGATTGCGGTTCTCACTTATGACAATAGCTATGACGCAAAGAATCAGAATGGCATAGCCGACTCCGAGGCTCCACCATAGACCGTTCCAACTGATGTTGACCAATACGTCATGCATAATCATTCGTTTTCAAATTTCAGACACGCCTGACCACAAAGTTAACTCATTCTGTCAAAAATATCAACACACTTTGATAAAATTCCAGGAATTATTCATAAATTCGTAGCCAAAACTCATCAATTCGGCTCTCCGATATAAATATATTTATAGAATGTTCTCAGGATTTCTACGTATCGCAGCCTCCGCACCGACAGTCAGAGTGGCTGATGTCGTGTTCAATGTCTCGCAGATCAAGACCAAACTTATTGAGCTTGAAAGAGCAGGAGTGGAAGTGGCAGTCTTTCCGGAAATGTGTCTGACGGCCTATACTTGCGCCGACCTTTTCCACAATTTCACCCTGCTCGATGCCGCCGGACGTGCGTTGATCGAACTGCGTGACCTATCAAAATCATTACACGTACACTTTGCTGTCGGGCTTCCCGTGAGCCACACCGGAGCGTTGTATAACTGTGCAGCCTTCATCCGCAACGGCAAAGTCGATCTCGTCAGCAAGACCTACATCCCGAACTACAACGAATTCTATGAGCGACGCTGGTGGCGTCCGTTAGAGGAAGCAAAATCTGTGGACGTTGACATTTGCGGAGAACAGTTCACAATGTCAACCGGACGAATCTTTGAATCGCATGGAGCAAAAATAGGCATTGAAATTTGCGAAGACCTGTGGGTACCGATTCCACCGTCGTCACGGCTTGCGATGCAAGGCGCGCAAGTCATACTGAATCTATCTGCGTCAGATGACCTCATCGGTAAGTACTCCTATCTCCAGTCACTTCTCAAACAGCAGTCGGCACGCTGCCTGTGTGCCTATGCCTACGCCGGAGCAGGCTGGGGAGAATCTTCCACTGACCTTACTTTTGACGGCAAGGCCATAATCGCCGAAAACGGGACAATCCTCAAGGCCAACAAACGCTGGGATCCCGCCGACAATACAACCATAGTTGATGTTGACATCGAGGCTTTAAACCGCGACCGCTTCCACATGACGACATTTGCCGACTGCGCCGTTGCCGAATGTGGCAGCGAGCCGAAAGCCATCGACGATTTTTCAGACAGCACCGAGGAGGCAACAGCCCCGACTACCCTACTCCGCACAATCGATCCTCATCCATTCGTCCCGGCATCGGACATCGCGCGCCGTGAACGCTGCGAGGAAATAATCAATATTCAGGTCGCCGCACTCGCAAAACGGCTTGATGCGATACACTGCTCCAGCCTTACCGTAGGCATTTCCGGCGGTCTTGACTCCACACTTGCACTTCTCGTGGCAACCCGGACATTTGACCGTCTCGGACTTGACCGAAAAGGCATCATCGGAGTGACAATGCCGGGATTCGGTACAACATCGCGCACCCACACCAACGCCATGGAACTGATGGAAGGGCTTGGTGTCACCATCCGCGAGATTTCCATTGCTCCCGCAGTCACACAGCACTTCAAGGACATCGGTCATGATCCATCAGTCCATGATGTGACATACGAAAACTCCCAGGCACGCCAACGCACTCTTTTGCTCATGGACATCGCCAATCAGACCGGAGGAATCGTACTCGGAACCGGCGACCTATCCGAATTGGCTCTCGGCTGGGCCACATACAACGGCGACCATATGTCAATGTATGGAGTCAACGCCGGAGTCCCGAAGACACTCGTGAAATATCTCGTGGGTTATTTTGCGGATGAATCACCGGAGGATTCCGTCATCCGCCGTTGCCTGCTGGACATCATCAACACCCCCATCAGCCCCGAACTAATCCCTGCTGACAGCCACGGCAACATCAAGCAAAAGACAGAAGATCTCGTCGGGCCATACGAACTGCATGACTTCTTCCTCTACTATACGCTTCGTTTCGGATTCACCCCGGAGAGAATATACCTTCTCGCACGACATGCCTTTACGCCTGAGCAATACAGCGATGATGTGATACGCCATTGGCTCGCCACATTCTTCCGCCGTTTTTTCAACCAGCAATTCAAACGGTCATGTCTGCCTGACGGTCCAAAAGTAGGTTCCGTGTGTCTGTCGCCTCGTGGCGACTGGCGTATGCCGTCCGACGCATCATCGGCTCTTTGGAAAATATAGAGAGTATCCTCATAACCTACCTCTCAGTCTGTTCGCACTATGAAGAAAATAGGTCTCCTACCCCGCATCCTCATAGCAATTGTCCTCGGCATTGCACTCGGATATATCGCGCCAATCTGGGCTGCTCGCATAATGGCTACTTTCAACGCCATATTCTCCCAGTTTCTCGGCTTCATGATTCCCATGATTATAGTCGGATTCGTCGCTCCTGCCATTGCCGACATTGGCGGACGAGCCGGAAAACTACTTGTCGTGACTGCGGCGATTGCCTACATTGCTACATTCCTCGCCGGACTGCTCTCCTATTTCACCGGCATCCTCACATTCCCGTCACTGATAGGGGGCGAGGAAGGTGTGGCACTGACGGAAGATTCGGCACATATACTTCCATTTTTCAACATCGAGATACCGGCACTCATGACTGTGATGACAGCACTCGTCCTCGCATTCATGCTTGGTCTCGGCATGGCTTTCGTCAACGGCCACGCCCTGCGGAAAGGCATGGAAGAATTTCGAGACATAGTATCGGAGACCATCGACAAAGCCATCCTGCCCTTGTTACCGATATATATTTTCGGAATTTTTCTCAATATGACCATTGAAGGCCAGGTTGGAATGATATTGAAATGCTTCATGAAGATAATAGTGATCATCTTCATCCTCCATGTCCTCATACTCGTGCTTCAATATTGCATTGCAGCAATTTTCGCCCGTAAGAATCCATTCGGCATGTTGCGCACCATGCTTCCGGCATATTTCACGGCACTTGGGACGCAATCATCAGCCGCAACAATCCCGGTCACTCTCCGGCAGGCCATAAAAATGGGAGTTAGTGAAGACATTGCCGGTTTCGTCATCCCGCTTTGTGCCACCATCCACATGAGCGGAAGCACTTTGAAAATAGTGGCTTGCGCGCTTGCCCTAATGATCATGCACAATCAGCCGCATGACTTCGGTCTGTTCTGTCACTTCATCGGTATGCTCGGAATCACAATCATTGCCGCCCCCGGTATCCCCGGTGGGGCAATAATGGCTTCCATCGGACTGCTCCAGTCCATCCTCGGATTTGATGAGCAGATGGTTGCTCTCATGATTGCACTTTATATCGCCATGGACAGTTTCGGAACTGCATGCAATGTCACCGGCGATGGTGCACTCGCTGCTATAATTGACCGCATTTTCTCCCATAAACAGCCTGATTCCGTGGTTTGATACGTATGTCATGAAAATTATTCAAAAATAATTTCCGAAAAGTGTCACAATTCGTGGATTTCTGCGTCTTATAGTCAGATGAGCATCTTTCCCCAAGCGATCGCTCAACATTCATTCACCATAATCCCAAAATCACGATGAAAAAATCACTTTTCAGCTTAGTTATCATGCTAATTGGCTTCGGTGCAGCAGCGTTATCCGCTGAGACAAAGAATGTCAATATCACCCAACAATTTTCCGAACTCGATCTTTCGGCAGGTGTCAACGTCACCTACAAACCATCGTCCACAACCGGATGCGTGGTCACAATCACCGGCGAAGCCTCCCGCATAGAGAATGTCGATGTCCGTGTCAGCGGCAAGACACTCAAAATATCGCCAAAACGCGACCGAAACGGTAACCGAAACGGTAAAAAGATAAAAGGCGTGACCATCACCGTCACCGCCCCGATGGTCAACGACATAGAGACTTCATCAGGTGCCTCTTTCAACTGCAACGCAACCATATCACTTCCAAGTGCGAAAATGGAGCTTGAAGCATCGTCAGGCAGCAGTATCAATTTCAGCTCTCTGAACTGCCGGGACATGGAGATTGACGCTTCGTCAGGCGCAGATGTGAGCATAAAAAATCTGACTGCCGACAATGCTGAAATCGAAGTATCATCAGGAGCTGCAATAAACGTAGCAAAAATTACGGCAAAAAATATTGTATGTGACGCTTCGTCAGGAGGTGACATCAAGGTTGCGGGGAACTCGACAAACGGCATTTTCTCCGCTTCAAGTGGAGGTGTAGTCAAAGCGTCCTCGCTCACAGTCCGCAATTCAAAAGTCAAAAAATCAAGTGGCGGATCCATCAGCGTGAAGTCCAACGACTGACAACTCCTCTCCACATCCCACCACCATAACATCAACGGAGTTCACAGCCGGTGTGGCTGTGAACTCCGTTGATGTTATGGTGGTATCGATACTCTATTTCCTACTTCTCATTGCTCTTGTCGAGGTCTTTCGCATCGAAGTTTAATTGATCTTTCAATTCATCATCTGCTGTAAGGATTACCGGCTCATGACCATTGACCTTTACATTCTCAAATCTAACGGACGGATAATTGCATCGGAACACGTCAGACTTTGCCTTGACATTTACGTTGCTGATTGTAAAATTCCCGACGCTGTCATCAGCATTAGCTGCAATGACCCCAAGACTTTCACAATTCCCGGTAACGTTGTTGACACTTATATTGCGGATAATACCGACAGGCTTCTCGCTGCTTCCTTCGAGAGTGAAAAATTGCTTCCAAGGCAGAATTTCTATTAGAGTCCCGAAACGCCCGGTGATATTCTCAACCCTGATATTCTCGTATGTCTGATATGTGTCGGGACGCATCTTCAGACGCAGTACCGAACAGTCGTTGTCCACCCGACAATTACGCAAGACGATACCGTCGGCATGTATGCACTCACTGCCGAGAGTCAATGTTCCATGAAGGTTCGGGCCGAACACACAACCTTCGACGACTACATCCGTCACACTGTCATTCTCATACGAGCGGTTGGCATAGACACCCTTGCCTCCCTTCATGCAAACACCGTCATCATCGCAATTGAGATAGCAGCCTCTCACAACAACTCTGTGACACCCGTCAAGGTCGATGGCATCACTACTTGGAGCCCGTACCGGCTCTTTCGGAGCATAAACCTCACAATTTTCAATCACAAGGTCATTACAACGATAGAAATGTGATGTCCAAAAGGCGGAATTTATCAACCGAACTCCACTCAAACGCACATTATCGCAACCCCATAAAAAGACGAGACGTGGACGGCGCACTTCAAGATTGGTCCACGGACGGTTCTCCTTACGTGCGTTCTCTACATTATCCCAAAACTCGGTCCAAAACCTATAGCCGTTGCCATTGATTGTCCCCGGACCGGAGATCTCGAAATTGTCCACATGGTAGGCGTTTATCAGTGCCGCATGATAATAGATGCTTCGCCCCTCCATGCGGGACGGAATGAGCGGATAGTCCTCTATGCGGTCTGACCCCTTGATGACAGCCCCTTCTTCAAGACGCAACGATGTGCCTGGCTTAAAGAAAAGCGCACCGGTCAGATAAGTTCCGGCAGGGACAACGATTTCACCTCCACCCTCTGTCTCAGCCCGGTCTATGACACTCTGAAGCGCAGATGTCTGAAGAACCGTACTGTCGTTGACAACACCGAAATCAGTCACCCGATAACGACGGGACAACTGTTCAGCGGGCGACTTGAACATCTTGTCAAGAAATTCCGAGGCACGATCCACCGTAGTATCCATCCACGGGTGGAAAAACCAGAACGGGTGCACATCGACAGGGATGCGATGACGCTCTGTGTATATTCCGAGCGAATCATATATAGCCACGAGCGAATCACGCCCATCACTGTAACGTGGAAGACCACTGCTGATGAAACAGACCGGTGCCGACTTAGGAGTGATCCACAACAGTGATGACGATTCCTTCCAGTTTTCGGGAGAATCTTCATAGAGACCGCCGAGCCATAGTGCATTGACCGGCAGCTCACCCTTCTTTTCATACCTCTCGCGTGCATCGGCTATGTTTGACTCAGAGACGAATGTGGCAATGCCGTCCATATTGATCACTGCCTGTACGTCGCTCGCCACATTTCGCCACTCACCTTTGCCTTCATGGCGTTTTGATCCGTTGGTGACACCGACAAGTGTGGCAAGCTGCGCTCCGGCCGAGCAGCCGGAGACGGCAATACGGTCAGGGGCAATTCCATATTTCCCGGCATTTGCCCGCGCCCATCGCACAGCCGTCTTTATGTCGTGCAGACCGGCCGGATACACTGCTTCCGGAATCAAACGATACTCCACCGGGATGGTGACATATCCTCTGGCAGCTATCTGCTGCGCCATTGGAACCTGCAATGACTTGTCGCCGGAATTCCAGCCGCCACCATGAATCATGATCAGAGCCGGATATATCTTGTCGTCATCCGGGCGAAAAATATCTACGTGAAGATACCGGTCGCCGAACTTCGTCTTCTTCAACGTCGTATAGACGACATTCTCGTATGCCCTCACGCCCTCCGGCAACTCCGGATGGGCAAGGACAGCCTCGGGATGCTTCTTACGCACCTTTATATTGGTTGAATACGCTGTAAAAGAAGTGTCGCGAGGTACTTCAGGAATAGCTGCTCCGGCATAGAACGAGCACACCAACGCCAGAGACAGCAATGGAAATAATTTCATAATCGACAAACTTATTTAATGACCTTATCAGTCACCACCTGACCATTAGCGTAGATGATACGGCGTATGTTAATACCTTCAACCGGTTCTACAAGTCGGACACCCTGAAGGTTGTAATATTCGATGCGCTCGACTTCACTCGTCATCAGCGTATCCTCGATTGCGGAATCTATACCCTTTATCTCAGGATAATACTCATCAACAGAACTGATAGCGTCTGAATTGCCGGCCTTCATTATTCCCTCGACTATCGAATTGATGTAGACCTCGACATTGCTGTACCATCCACGAGAGTCGAGAGTGAATGTGGAGGCATCCGATGCATCATTAGGATTCAGACCATAGGCCTTCTCCCATTCGTCGGGCATACCGTCATTATCGCTGTCGTAGCCGGCGGGACGAGTGGTGGAAGTCAACGCCGGATAGCTCGCAGTCCCTGTGTTCTCATCTTTCGATGGATCATTGATGAAATCGAGGATTCCTGAAGTGCCGGAGGTGGGATAAGTTTTACCTGAAGCATCAATATATGCGACATTTCCTTTATAGGTAGTCGTTCCCGTGCGGGCTTCCTCAACATATCGTGCGTCAACCGCATCGCGATAGAGCGACGCTCCGCAATAATTCAGGAGCTTCTCGTAAGCTGACGTAGCAGAATGAGTGGTGACTTCGCCGGGATCAATGCCTGAATCAAGTTTCAGTGACACGCAGTCGATGCCACCGATGTTTTCATATTTGACATTCTCACCGTATAAATGTGCTGCATCCTTGATGTATCTATCAGACCCGCTCGTCACGAGTCCACTATCATAGATCACGCCTGCCCAGTCGTAATTTTCCTCTTTTCCTGCACCTGCGGCAGTAACATAATTACCACTGATATAGTAGCGCGAGGCATAATCTTTCAGGCTCGATCCTTCGGCATTGCTCTCAGCGGCCACGCTTACCTGCGTTACCCTTGTCTTGTTCTTTGTCCCGGGACCGGCCTTGTAGTAATTATTGACCATGTTGACATATCCGCCACCGGGACCTCCATAGCATCCGTTACCATTACCCCAGTTGTACATCACACAGTTGCGGAAATCCACGCGCTCGGCATCGACAGTTGATGAATATGCGGTCTTGTCATAGCCGTTCCATGCATAACGTGCGCCATTAAAGCGCGGGGCACGGTTCTGGACATGCGCAATGAAATTATGATGGAATGACGCATTCTTGCCACCCCAGATTCCACCATAGCTGTGTGCGCCCTTCGAGTGACCGGGATTGGCAAGCCCCTCGGCAACAGTCGTCCATTGGAGCGTGAAATCGCGATTGTCATAGAATGAAGCGACTTCGTCTATACTCCACGAAAACGAGCAGTGGTCAATTATAATATTTTTGTGATTACGTCCCCATGTTGCATCAGCACCGTCATTCACATCCTTGACCTGTGAGCGGCGTGAACGGATGAAACGGACAACAACGTTGTCACAATTTCCAAAATACAGAGTGTAGTAGCGCAGCGTGATGCCACCCTCCGGGGCAGTCTGCCCGGCGATTGTAGTGTTTGAAGTGACATTCAACTGCGACCTAAGGTCGATATAGCCACTGACATCAAACACGATGATTTTTGCCTTGTTACCCTTGAGAGCCTCACGCAGAGACCCGGCACCACTGTCATTAAGATTTGTCACATGGCGTATTTCTCCGCCGCGTCCACCTGTCGTGTAACGCCCATGTCCTTCAGCTCCCGGAAAAGCCGGAGCAGACTCTGACGCATAAAGTCCCATCCCCAGGAGCAGAGCCGAGACTGAAAGCAGTATTTTCTTCATTTCAAAGTTAATATTGACTGAATTCATGGTAATTTTGCGCAAAGATAATATTTTTTCTGCAATAATAATCAATGATGTTACATCCGTTTTTAACGCATATTTTTGAAATTCGGGCGGAATTTATTACTTTTGTGGTGACTGAAACCTGTGTGGACTTCATTTCTATGACACAGATTCCACATACAGGGCTATAAAACAACGTTAAGCAAGCCATGAAACAAGTTAAGGATTTCATCGTAATCGAAAATACGAGGCTCGGCGATGCCTACTGCCGGATGCAACTCGCTCCCGCTGACGGAAGCATGATGCCCGAAATGCTTCCGGGTCAATTTGTCGAAGTCGCAGTCAATACTCCCGGAGTCCTGCTCCGCCGTCCAATCTCCATAAATGATGTGGATGTCAAAGCCAACGTCCTGACGCTCCTTGTCCGCAATGCCGGACGCGGGACATCAGCACTGATTGATATGCAGTCAGGTGAACTGCTCAACTTGATGTTGCCCCTCGGCAAAGGATTCACGACTGATGCACCGACCGGCTCACGCCTACTCCTGATCGGTGGCGGTGTCGGAGTTGCTCCGCTGCTATATCTCGGGAAGGTACTGAAATCCAAAGGGCTTCAGCCTGAATTCCTACTTGGCGCGCGCATGGCTGCCGACCTCTTGTCTCTTGAACACTTCAAAAATGTCGGCAAAGTCCACATCTGCACCGAGGACGGGTCGGACGGTGTGAAAGGATTCGTCACATCACATCCATGCCTGAGCGACTCCTACTTCCGCTATTACTGTTGCGGTCCGGCACCGATGATGAAAGCGGTAGCGGCAGTGGCACGTAGAAACGGCATTGACTGTGAGGTCTCGCTTGAAAACATGATGGCCTGCGGTCTCGGAGCGTGTCTATGCTGTGTCGAAAAAACGGTTAAGGGCAACGTCTGCGTCTGCACTGAAGGTCCGGTGTTCAACATAAATGCACTGACCTGGGAATAAGAGTGTGTCTCATAATAATTTTACAGCTACGTAAACATCCACAAAGAGAAAATGGCAAATCTCTCAGTCAACATAGGAAAGCTCGAACTCCGCAACCCGGTCATGACAGCCTCCGGGACATTCGGCTACGGTGAAGAATTCACTCCATTCATCGACATCAATCGTCTCGGAGCATATATAATAAAAGGTACTACCCTCAATCCGCGTCAAGGTAACGACTATCCACGCATGGTCGAGACTCCGGCCGGAATGCTCAACGCCGTAGGCTTGCAGAACAAAGGTGTGGGCTATTTCATCGAGAATATATATCCACGAATCAAGGACTATGAATCGGCTCTTATCGTCAACGTCTCCGGCGCGAATGTCGATGACTATGCAGAGACCGCACGCCGACTTCACCCCCTCGACGGAGTGAAGGCCATCGAGGTCAACATCTCATGTCCTAATGTCAAGGAGGGCGGCATGGCGTTCGGGACAACAACCACCGGAGCAGCCTCTGTCACCAAAGCTGTCCGTAAGGCATATCCCGACAAGACCCTTATCGTCAAGTTATCACCCAACGTCACGTCAATTGCCGATATCGCCCGTGCAGTTGAGGCTGAGGGGGCAGACTCCGTCTCACTCATCAACACACTGATGGGAATGTCAATCGACATCGAGAGACGTCGTCCGCATCTATCGACAATAACAGGTGGACTGTCAGGCCCTGCAGTACGTCCTGTTGCCGTGAGGATGGTATGGCAAGTGGCAAAAGCCGTCAAAATCCCCGTCGTCGGACTCGGAGGTATCATGAATGGACGTGACGCCATTGAGTTCATGCTTGCGGGTGCGAGGGCTGTCGAGATTGGCACAGCCAATTTCGTGGATCCTGCTGTCACGATGAAGGTGATAGACTTCATGGAGGATTATTGCCAACGCCATGGAGTGAAGGAGATTAATGAACTCGTCGGGTGCATCTGAAGTCCGCACCATCGGTCATCTGAATCATAAAAATTGCTGTTAAGAGCTTGTCTCATCCCTCATCTTTTAAATGAAATGAAAACATCCATTCTCCTTACCACTGCCGTATTTTCAGCCTTAGTGTTATGCGGATGCTCGCACCTCAGTCGTGAAGCCAAGGAAATAGTGGGCACATATTACAATACCGAACTGTCACAGACAGAGCCAGTAATGGAATTGCGCAAGGATGCAACTTGCCTCCTGCGCGCAATCAAGCCGGGTGTCCTGACGTTTTGTGTCGATGGAAAATGGAACGTCAAGAATGATTCGCTTGTCATTGACCTGAAACCTGAGACCATCAAATTTGAGGGAGACAGCACGCTAATCGGAGAAATCCCATCGCATATCTCTCAAAAGGTAGTCAGCTACAATGATTTTTCCCTCCAGCTTGAGACCGACGGAATCAATTACCTCTATCAACGAAGAAATTAAGTCTGAGCCTAATTAGAACTGACCGAACAATTCATGCATCAATTTATATCTCGAATAACAGGTTGTTTAATAATATGAAACACGCAATTTTGAAATCATTTGCCATCGGCTGCACACTTTTGTCCGTGGCCTGTGGCAATGACGCCAACTCTATCACCGACAAAATATCCTCGGCCGAACTTGCGTTGGCAAATGAGAACGTCAGTGCCACACGTGAGATATGCAGCGAAATCCTCAATGGGAAAACGCGTTCAGGCATCGAGGCAAAACAGATGGCACAGCTCTCCATCCTCTACATGCAGCTCAACGAGCGCACCGACTCTCCCGAAGATGTAGAGCTTGCAGTCCAGTGTTTCAGAGAGGCATTTAAAATCAACTCCGACTCCGCCAAAGCCTATTATGCCTCGCTGCCGTACGATCAGGACAAGTATGCGATGACGCTTTCGACCATAGTCCATACGCTCGACAATCCCCACGAAATTCCGGCAGAACATGACTGCATCCCGACCGATGAGGATTTGCATGACATGGAGTATAATCATCTGGATTCCATCGATTGAAAGCGTAACTCATATTCTCCCCTTGAATCACGAACATACAAAGTACATGGATTGGAAAGATATTCTCGCCGGGAAACTGAATTCCGGAGCATTCCCGGAGGCTGACACCGAGCCTGCCACCACAGATGAAAACTGCAATAGCTCCGATGCAGAAAACGATATAATAGAAGTCTGCATTGACCGCAAGGGGCGCAAAGGGAAAAGTGCAACCATAGCAGCAGGGTTCACGTGTAGCGACAGCGATCTGAAGGCACTCGCATCAAAACTCAAGACAGCCCTCTCCACCGGAGGGTCTGCTCGCGGAGGAGAAATACTGATTCAAGGAGACAGAGTTAATGATGTCAAAAAATTGCTGCGTGAATTCGGATATAAAGTAAAATAGCAGGCACATCCGGGCTTCTATCATAGAAAAAAACGGGCGGAAATATGATAAACATCTACAAGGCTTCGGCAGGTTCAGGAAAAACCTACACACTTGCACGTGAATACATTAAACTGATTCTCGGACACAAGGATGATGACGGGCAATACCGTCTCAATCGCCGTGGTGCGTCAGCGCATCGCTCCATCCTCGCAATAACGTTCACCAACAAAGCGACCGAGGAGATGAAGACCCGAATTATCCACGAACTTGCCGTAATTGCAGGCATGGAGAAAGGATGGTCCAAGGAAAGCCCATACGCATCCGAGTTGTGCGACACGTTCAAATGCTCCCGTGAGCAATTACGCGACAGGGCTGCCGCAGCGTTGCGCGAACTGCTCTATGACTTTAATTTCTTCAGTGTCTCCACGATAGATTCATTTTTCCAGACCATCCTTCGATCCTTCGCCCGTGAGGCGGAAGTAGCTGGGAACTATGACCTTGAGCTTAATGACGAGGCGATAATCGGAATGAGCGTCGATAAACTTCTCCAGGATCTGAATCATGGCGAAAGCACCCGGAAAAGCCAATATCTCATAAACTGGCTCACGAGCTACATGACCCAGTTGATAGAGGACGGTATGCCGTTCAACGTATTCAACCGTTCACTACCGATACACCGCAATCTGATAAAATTCATTGACAAAATTACCGATGACATCTATCGGGAGAATGAGAGCGAACTGCTCGCATACCTGTCTGACGAGAAAAAATTCAACGAATTCAAGAATCTCGTCTATAATCAGATAAAACATATAAAGCAACAGACTTCCGACTCAGTCCGCGAGGCTCTTGACATGATCATGGACAGTCCGGCAAAGGATTGTGTAAAATCATACATTATTAGTGGACTAAAGAAATGGACTTCCGGCTATTCTTCCGACGAACCGAGCAAGACAATGACCGATGCGATGGCCGAAATAAGCAGTGCCTACAAAAAGCCGAAAAAAGGAATGCCTGCACCATCTGAGGAGCTTAATGGAGCAATCGCCAAGGCTCTGGATATGATCGATTTCAGCTTCCATCAGACGAGGACACTGCGCATAATCGCGGCAAACCTCTATCAATTGGGTCTCCTCGCCTCTCTTGCTGAATATATCGACAAATACCGCCGGGAAAATTCCACGATCCTGCTAAGCGATACTAATGCCCTCATCTCACGCATCATCGGCAACGAAGATGCACCCTTTCTCTACGAGCGTGTCGGAGTCAGGTTCAAACACTATCTCATTGACGAGTTCCAGGACACATCGGCAAGCCAATGGGTCAACATCAAGCCTCTCATAAACGAAAGCCTTGCTTACGAATTCGACAACCTCGTGATCGGTGATGAGAAACAATGCATCTACCGTTTCCGTAACAGCGACCCCTCTCTCCTCCACAATCTCCACACCGATCGTCTTGCAAACGGTAGATGTGAGGTCAGAGGCGACAGCATATCCGAAAACACCAACTGGAGATCATCAGTCGATGTGATACGGTTCAACAACACTTTCTTTTCAGCCCTCGTCAGGAATCTTGGTTTTGAGGACATTTATTCAAACGTCGCCCAGCAGATTTCAAAGAAGCACGCATCACACAGAGGCTACGTAAGAGTAAAGATGTATGAGGGTGAAAGAAAAGCCGATTGGCTTCCCGAAGCACTTGACAATCTCACAGTTCAACTCCGACGGCAACTTGAAGCCGGTTATAAACCAGGCGAAATTGCCATCCTTGTCAGAAAACGTGACGAGGGAAATACAATCATCAAACATCTTGAGGAAACTGTCAAGGCTCATCCTGATTTTCCTCATTTCCGCATTGTCTCGGACTCATCGTTGTTTCTCGGCAATTCACCGACTGTCGGACTGATTGTAAGCCGACTGAGATTGCTGAGTGCGACAGACTTCACCACTGACCCACGCAAGAAGACAAAACGTGAAGTAGCCGCACTGATCAATGAGTTTGAAAATGAGAAAAGCCGAGGCTCAGACTCATCATCCGCGTTGTTGAAAGCCTTATCCCGCCAAAGCCATGAATCTACGGACAACAAAGCGGACAAGGATACCGACACCGGTCAATCGCCGGAGGCATGGTCGTCAGTCGATCTAATTTCGCTCGTCGAGGAAATAATAGCCTCCAACGTGCCTGAGGAGAAACTTCGCGAAGACAGTCTTTACATCAACGCATTTCAGGACCTCGTGACTGAATTTGTCGGTCGAGGTCAAGGTGACATCCGTTCATTTCTAAACTGGTGGGACGAAAAAGGCTATTCCACCCCGGTCGCAGGAGCTCAGGACGATTCAGCCCTCAACATTCTCACCATCCATAAGTCAAAAGGGCTGGAATACGCCTGTGTCCACATTCCTTTTGCCGAGATGACCGAAAGTAACCGCCCGGAACCGGCATGGTTCAATTTGGAAAGTATTTCAGGGATTCCCGACGAAATTCTTCCGCCTATGCTCCCGCTCGAACTTTCCTCTGCTATGGTCGGTACGCCTTTCGAGAACCGATACAACGAGGTCAGCGGGCAAAAAAAGCTCGATACAGTCAATTTACTTTACGTAGCTTTCACCCGTGCAGTCAACGAACTTCACATAGGCTTCCCGACACCGGGCAATCGCAGCAGAAATATGGCAGCCGACATCCGTGATGCAATCAATTGCTGCACACCGGATTTTTGTCATGAACTTGAATCCGAAAGTAACATCGAGGGACTCTCCCCCTTCACCCATTTCCAATTGGCAGACGCTACGCTTACTTTAGGTGAGCCTACCATACCCGAGAAGAAAGAAATCGCCGACAAAACCGCAATGTCACCATCTGACTTATGGGATATGGGCAGCTACAACACGCATACCCAACGCAATATATGGTCGAATACAAAACTCGAAGACAAATATTACAACATCGAGGATGCGCGTGACCGAGGTATACTCCTCCATGACACCATGGCCGAAATCAGAACTCTAAACGACGTGGAGACAGCCATCAACAATCTGCGACATTCTAAGAAGGCGAAGGAACTCACCACTGACGACATTGCAGAAATCCATTCAATCATCATGCAACGTGTCAATGATCCTCGCGCTACAAGATGGTTTGACGGTTTTGAGAAAGTGATGATCGAACGCCCGATTGCAATCGGTGGAGATGATTCCCGTCGCCCTGACCGTGTAGTCTGGACTGCCGATGGTTTCATCGACATCATCGACTTCAAAAGCGGTACCCAGAAACCGCAACGCTACATGAAGCAGATCAACGAATACGTCAGTCTTCTGAGCGGACTCGGATATGCAAACGTCAGAGGATTCCTCTATTACCTCGATTCCGGCCAGATTGTAGAGGTCTGACACTGACGGCATTGTTTTTATGTCTCATCAGGTCTGTTCATGATGTCATTATTTTTTCTGAAGCATTTTCTTGAGCTTTGCCGGTGTGAGCGTCTCAGGATAGTCAGAGAAATTCAGACGCAGCGTGCAGCCCTCCCTGAAACGGCTGCAACCAAACGCTGTGCGCCCTTTCAAAATGTGTCCCTGCTTGCAAATGGGACACTCTATCTGCTCAAACTTTCTTGTGCGCGGGCTTCGCGGCTTAACCGGCTTATCCTCCTTGGTCGAGACCTCATCACCACTCTCGTCCGCCGGGCGAGACGAGGAATTATCGACCATGATTTTAGGCTTGGAGTTGTCGCTCAACACACTTATGACTATCTGATTTATCAAAGCCTTCAGCTCTGCGATGAAATCGGCAGCCGAATATTCTCCACGTTCAATCCTGCGCAGCTTGTTTTCCCACAGACCTGTCAGTTTCGCACTTTTGAGCAAATCCTCATTGATTGTGGAAATCAGATCTATTCCAGCCTGCGAAGCCATGATTGACTTGCGGTTACGGTAGATGTATTTACGTTTGAAAAGAGTCTCTATGATTGCGGCACGCGTTGATGGGCGACCGATACCATTCTCTTTCATGGCTTCACGCAACTCCTCATCCTCGACAGTTTTCCCGGCTGACTCCATTGCACGCAACAGCGTGCCCTCGGTATAATACTTAGGAGGCTGCGTGGTGCGTTTCTGCAACGACGGTTCATGAGGTCCGCTCTCCCCTACCACAAAGTCAGGCAGAATGCGGTCATCGCTATTGTCATCATCCTTGACACTGTCATCCGAAGCTCCATTACTCTCATAGAGCTTACGCCATCCCGCGTCCTCAATGACCTTGCCATTTGCCCTGAATCCTGTCTTGTCAACCTCACCTGTGACTGTCGTACTCAAAAACTTGCAATCAGGATAGAACGCGGCAATAAACCGCAGAGCAATCATATGATAGAGCTGACGCTCGTTGCCAATCAAAACCGACGGAGACTGCCCCGTAGGAATTATGGCATGGTGATCCGTGACCTTGCTGTTGTCAAACACCTTTTTGCTTTTCGGAAGCTTTCCGCTGAGCACAGGGGCAGTCAAAGGAGCGTAAGGGGTCATGTTTTTCAGTATCCCCGGTACTTTAGGATATATATCCTCTGACAGATAGGTCGTATCGACACGAGGATAGGTGGTCACCTTCTTCTCATAGAGCGACTGTATGAGCCTCAGGGTTTCATCTGCTGTCCAACCCCACTTTTTGTTACATTCGACCTGAAGTGACGTAAGGTCAAAAAGGCGCGGTGGTGCCTCCTTACCCTTCTTTTTCTGGACATCCTTGATGACCATCGGGAAATTACGTATTGACTCAAGCACCGTTTGAGCTTCGTCAGGCGATTTGAATCTGCCAGACGTGGCATTGAAGATGGCACCGCGATATGTGGTCTTGAGCTCCCAATAATCCTCCGGCTTGAAATTTTCAATCTCGAAGTGACGTTGCACAATCAGTGCGAGAGTCGGAGTCTGGACTCTGCCGATGGACAATACATTACCCGGCGAAGAATACTTCAAGGAATAAAGCCGTGTCGCGTTCATCCCGAGAATCCAGTCACCTATTGCACGCGATAGCCCCGCATGATAAAGATTATCGAAATCCGATTCAGGTTGAAGATGATTGAAGCCCTCACGTATGGATTCATCCGTCAGCGATGAAATCCATAGTCGTTTGACAGGGCAATGGATGGAAGCCTTCTGCATCACCCACCGTTGTATCAACTCTCCCTCCTGGCCGGCATCACCACAGTTGATCACCTCATCGGCCTCCGCAATCAATGATTCGATTACATGAAACTGGCGTTCAATACCCTTGTCGGGTATAACCTTAATACCGAAACGTTGCGGAATCATCGGGAGGACACCGAGAGCCCACCTCTTCCACCGCTCCTCATAGTCACCGGGTTCCTTTAGTGTACAAAGGTGTCCGAAGGTCCATGTGATCTTATACTCACCTCCTTCATAATATCCGTCATGGCGCACATCCGCGCCAAGAATTTTTGCAATATCTTTGGCTACACTGGGTTTCTCGGTGATACAGAGCTTCATTGTCTATGCTTTGGTGCTGTCTTTTTGACAGTCGTGGTCGATTGACCATAGGCTGTCTTGAAAAGTAACTGCACTCCCGCATCGGGTTTCATTGCCGGGAAATCAATCTCGACAGGGATAAGACCATCATCCTCCCATTGGAAATAACGCCGGAAATCCACACCATCAATATCTTTCGACACCGCCACAGATCCTGTCCCGGAACCTATGTACTGCACTTCGTCAACACGATTAGATGTGTGCGGGCGTCCTTTCAGCTTCCCATAGACCCTTGTGAGGTCTTGACGATAGTCAATACTGTCAACAACAAATGTAAGTATATCGTCAGATGTTGAGACATAGTTCCTTATCACCTTAGCTGAAAGGCTGAAAGTGGAGAATATGGCTGCTGATGCAATGAATGTCAGTAATCTTTTCATGATGAATGATGGTGCAAATTTAGTGAGAATTATTAATCTGAGCAAACGCAGCGACCGGATCAATGCTTTGACAGGAACGATTCAAGTGTGCTTACAGACGGATTTACAGCAACAATTTTACCTTGTGGATCAATCAGATATGACGAGAATCCGGAATCGAGATGGTAATCTTCCCTCAGGTTTTTTGCTTTTGCGTCAGAGATATGAAACTGCGTCGAGGCATCAAGCTTATCTTTCTTGACCACCTCCCTGAACATGTCAGGATTCCTGTCCGTATTGACCGACACGAGTGAAAACGGACTCCCGTGGTTGGTGTGAAGGAATCTGTCATATTCCCCCGCAGCGATACGCGAAACCGCATTCGATGAATCCCAAAAATTGACGAGGACATATTTTCCACGGAGTTTATCGAGCGACACATTTACCGAATCGTTCGCAATCATTTCCAATTCAGGAGCAGTATAACCTTCATCAGCCTTGACAACCCTTTCCGAATAAGCTGCTACAAGGACAATCACTGCTGCGAAAAATGCAATATAGCTTAGAGTTTTTTTCATGACCGTAAATTGGGGGGTTGAATTATCCCTGTAAATAAGACAATCCAACCCCCGAAAAAGTTCTGTGATTACATCAATCAGAACGGGTATCCTATGGCAAGATGGAACGCGAGCGATTTTCTGAAAGACTCCATGTTGTAATATCCTCGCTTGCCGGTGTCGTATGGTGCATGTATGCCAATGCCAAGATCACCACGGATGATGAGCATGGATATGTCGAAACGTAACCCCACGCCGGTACCGAGGGCAAGATCCTTGAAAAAAGTATCGGCTCGAAGCTGTCCGCCGGGGCGTTCGGGCTCGTTTTTCAGCGTCCACACATTTCCTGCATCAAGGAATACCGCACCATGAAGTGGGCCGAGTATCGGGAAACGGTATTCCATGTTGGCGATGAATGTGAATGTACCCGTCTGATCGAAATAACCGTTGACCTGATTTGCAGGAGCACGATATGAGCCGGGACCGATGGAACGGACTGTGAACGCACGCACCGAATTGGCACCGCCACAATAGAACTGTTCACTGTAAGGCACCTGCGACGAATTTCCGTATGCATACGCTGCTCCGACCCCTATTCGGTTGACAAGCCAGTGACTGCCGAAAAATCGCCGTCCGTAAACCACCTGACCATACCCCTTGACAAATTGCGAGAACGGAGTCTTGAACAACGTTTTCTCTCCCTTTTTCCCGCAAAGCTCATAGATCGACCAGAAGATATTGCCTGCCTCCTGGAGTGTAACCTGGACATTGATTGTGTTGTCGCGGTTCATGGCACGGTCATAGACAATGCCGTATGACATCTGAGGGATATACTGACTCTGGAAACTGAGGGCGATGGCCGGATTGGCATTCATGATGGAATCGAACACGGGTGTCGTGTGTTGGAGCTTATTATAAGTGAGTTTGAACAGAGTCAGCGTGTTCGATATGTATCTTGACGACTGCCAATCGTAGGCAATCCCGGCATTGATCTGGAACAATTTGAAGTAGTGCGGACGATTCAAAAGATCCGCGCCAAGGCTAAGACGTGTCCAATTGATGTTTCGTCGCGTTCTCGGGATGAACTTTGGAGCGAGCAGACGAGGAAAAGCAAGAGTGGCATTCAGTCCCACTTCGTAGGAATTGAACACCGAGTTTTTCTTTCCCGACCCGGTCTGCCATTCGTATGAACCGGTCAACGAGACATTGAGCATCTCACCGCCTCCAAACAAGTTTCTGTTTGACAGACCGAGAGTCAGTCCCGGTCCAAGATAAGAATTCGATTTTGATGATACATTGGCCTCAATGGAGGCTTCCAACGGTCGGTCATACGTGCATTGTATCGTCACATCGAGTAGATTGTCAGCAGGATGGATGGTGTCACGGTTGACATCGATACTAATATCATTGAAGATTCCGAGACGAGCAAGACGAGCCTGAGTATTGTTCATCTGGCGTACCGAGAATGTCCTTCCTTCATTAAACACAATGCATGATGGAATCAAGCCGTCACGCAGACGCGATGGCATATAGCGGATGATCGTGCCTTTCGTTGTCTCCGTCGTGTCAGGCGTGCCACCTCCTTTGTTCTTGTATATGTAAGTCGTTATCTGCCCTGTGCGGTAACGGGCGAGTGCTATCGCCGGAATATTGTCAGCGACATCAAGTTTCAGGGCTATACTCCCGGGATTGATGGTACTGTCGGCGAGATACTGGATGTATTCCGGTCTGAAATAATAATAGCCACGGTTGCGCACCGCATTGGCTATGTCAACGCGCAGAGCTGAAAGCGAGTCAGTGGAATAGCGCGACCCAACCTGAAAATACTTTGACCGCTTTGCCACGGAGTCAATGAGGTGATACAGCGGAACGGAGTCCGGCAAATAAATCAACGAATCAAGCAGATATGGTCTGCCGGCTTCAATCTTATAGAGTATCGAAGCCTTCTTTTTGTTTTTTTTCTGCACGAGTTCATAGGATGAAACACCTGAAAAATATCCGTTGTTGTCAAGAAGCTGGTCAAGCATGTGTACCCTTAACTCGGGGCGTACATCACTCACAAGCACGGGAGTGGTGACGAGTTTCTCGTAAATCCAATGCTTGAATCCCTTGGGAGGATTTGACCAATTGTTGTAGACCCACAGTCCAAGCGGAAAAGGATAGCGGACAGAGGCCGACCCCAGAAGTGAATTGTTGGGTTTAACCGAAACCGCATCCGTCAGCGTCCCTCTCACTCCGGCAGGGAATTTTTCATGCTCGGGAGTGGAGATGTCAACCCCCTTTAAGCCTGTGTACAGCACATCGTCTTTTGCAAGACGACGCGTTGTCGAACATCCGGCCAACAGGACACCGGCAACAATATATATAATGAATTTCCTCATCTCTTAGAGTATGTTTACTTTTGACTTATGTTAAAATTTAGATAGATTTTTCGAGTATGTTTTTTGATTGAGTGATGGAATTATGGGGACCCATAATGACTGAACGAAAGCTATAAACAGACCGAAAAGGCTATCTAAAGATTTCATAAAGTTAAAAGTAAACATACTCTTAAACCAATTAAAGATTTTTCAACTTCTCAATCACGGCGTATGCCAAACAGTTCCCAAAGAGTGTTGAGCTTCCGCTTCAGCACAAAACCGACACCGGTCTGTGTGATCTCTCCTTCAAGAATACTTTCATAACCCGTATGACGGAAAATCTTGATGTACATCGAGCCGGATTTATTAATCATATATTCAAACGAAATGTCATTAATCAGATTTTGCGAGAAATTCTCATCAGCATCCGCATCAGTCGAATAGTTGCCGCCAACAACAATCTTGAAACGGTCATTGAAGAACGTCTTGCTGACACGGTAGCTGTAGGATGTAGTAGTGGATGTCGAACCGCCATAAGTCCTGTCATACTGGTCAATGCCAAATGAGATGTCAACACCTCGGATATTATTGGCCGCCCACGTGTTGAGCTGCGATGAAAGGAATGAATATAGCTGGTTGCCCGACAGATTCGCATTGCCTTTAGTCCCGGCACCGGTGTAGACATTGTAGAGCAGCATGTTCATAGCCTGGTTTGCCCGCTGTTCAGCCGACATGGAGGCCAATTCATTCTGCACGGTGATGTCATCATCGGTAGAAAGGTCAAAAGCCACATTCATATCATCGAGAGTATTGGTGATGGAAAGTTTCACGTCAAAGTTGACGAGACGCGAGTCCTGACCCTCCTGAGTGACATTGGCTTTTATGACATCCACAGCCTGAATGTTGAGAATCGGGTTCATCATGTCGCCGTTAAACGCCACATACGATCCCTCCTGAAAAGCAAAGTTCTTCTCACTCATGATCGGCGGTTTGTAGCGGACGAAACCACTGTTGATATTGATGCGTCCGGTCATTCGCTCACCATTCAACTCCGACATTGTGAAGACCACATTACCTGACGGCAAAAGGTGAATTTTGTTTGAGCCGTTGGACGAGAGGTCCACATTTATAATCGAGCCTTCCTCAATGTCAAGCCTTGCATCAAGGTTCAGAGCCATTGACGTTGAGACAATCGAATCGGCTTGTGCAACTGCAGCCGTGTCATTGAACTGCACGAAATGCACCATATCCTCGTTTGACTGTGACGAGAGAGACTGCGAGCTTTCCGACAGCACGTAAGTGACATTCGTACCCGTCAATATCTTGACATTTGCAATGACATTGAGTCGAGACATGTCGCCACGCGCCGTCGCATCAAGATCGAGGAAAGCCTTACCGTAGACATCAGCACCCTTGGGCCGCAAGCTGTTGACTATCTGTATATTTTCGGCGTTCAACGAAAGATCCAAACCGAGATTAGTCAGATTGCGTGCATCGACTGTACCGTTGACATGCAGAGGATTCTCATTACAGCCTTTGATGGCGAAGTCGTTGAACGATACGATACCGCTGTCCACCGGGATTTTCTCATCCGAGAAAGCGAATGACGTGCCAAGCATCTTGACACTAACAGCCGTGGTGTCAAAGTCAATGAACCCGTTGAATACGGGATGGGTCATAGTTCCCGTAATCTCCATCTCACCGTTCAGCATACCCGTCAAAGTAGCCATCCCCTGTGGGATGAAAGGATTGACCACTCGCAGAGGGAATTTGATCATGCGGAAATCGAGAAGGAAAGGATTGCTCGACGTGCTGTCATTGAGGACACCATGAGCTGTGATTGTCTTGACGGAATCGACCATTAGACTCACATCGGCCATCAGTTTGCCACCGGGACTATTGGCCACATCGACATTAAGGTCGAAATCGCCCACTTTCTCGCGCCCATAGAACAGGTCGGAAAGCCCCACATTGCCCTTGCCTGTCAGCACACCCTCATTGTAGCTTATGCGCATGTCAGCGTTCAAATCGCCCTTGATAGGAGGTGCGAACGGATTTATAGAAAGCCAGTCCTGAAGATGCACTTGCGAAATCTGTACAATGAGGTCATCGTATCTCAAGTGTCCGTCATGCATGGCTGCCACCGAGTCTGTAGCATTTGCCGGATGTTCGGTATAAATTTTAATTGAGCTCTTGTCACCTGTTAGCGACAGCGAGGCCTCAAGGTGTTTCGTGCCGAGGTTGAAACTTATGAAATTGTCCTTATTTAAAGTCCACGGCTTGTAGGCTATCATCGGTTTGGACGGCACGAGTTTGACGGTGACCACACTGTCAACGAGCATAGCGGTAATGCCGACATTGAACCCGGTATCACCCTTGATGTTCTCCTGCTTCATATATGCCGAGAAGCGGTTTGTCCCGGCAAATCCGTTGAGCGTTATGTGAGCGAAATCATCAAACGTCCCGGGTCGATTATTCATCTCGGCCTTATAGACAAGATACTGCCCATGCTGTATTGCATTAAATGAGATGGTGTCAATACGTGTCGTACCGCTCACAAGACCATTTGCGAGCATATTTAGCCATATTAGCGAGTCATTATGAACTCCTGCCGTGAGACGATTGAACTCTATTTTTGAGGCCTCCTTTAGATATTTGGCAGCCACATTGTCGCTTCCCATCTCAAGCAGCATATCGAAACGCGGAAACGCTTGATGGAGACGATCAACATCGACCCGCATACTGTCCATCTGTGCAGTGACTTCCTTCATCCCCGCAGTAAGTCCGGTTATGAAGGGAAAGAGCGAAGTGCCGGAGTGAAGGTGGAGATTCATGTCACCGTTTGCAAGTATGCCGTCAAGTATGGAATCCGCCGAAACAAGGGTGAGATTGACCGGCTTTGGCGATACGATGTCTATGTCAGGCAGATTCCATGTCAGATTGCTGACATCTGCCTTAGCGTCTATCGCGGAAGTCTTCACGTCATAGTAACCGCTGGTGTTAAGATCAAGGCTGCCACGGTTGATTGATGGAGAAAATCCAAGTGCCTGAAGATTGATGTTGCGTACATCCGTCCTGAGATTCCATCTCACGGTGTCGCCGCCAAGCGAGGCATCAAAATCAGCCGATGCATCCGCATCGCGGTTCGTGCTTTTGAGAGAGCCCTTGGCGTTGCCGTCATGGAGAGTCGCATCAAGTGAGATGTCGCTGTATGTCTCCTTGTTATAGACAATATTCTTTAGCTTTACATCCGCATCAATATACGTGGCTTTGCTAAGAGGATTATACCCCTTTCCATCAACAGTAAGAGAGGCTGTGACATTACCGACCCCATACTCCGGCACAAAGGCATCCACAGGAAAATCATGGAGATTGAGAGTGGCACTGTATGACTCCGCACGCCCACTCCACCGGCCGCTTCCGGCAAGACGACCACCGCCGGTGGTTAGCGCGACATCTCCGGATACACGCTGAGGATAATAGTCCACCGTTCCGTTTATTGCAAGTGCGGGGACTTTCTTTATAGGGAGGAATGCGAATTGCTTGTCAGTAATCGTAGAAAGATTACCGCTGACACTGAGCTGTCCGCCAATCTTGGACGGGTCCATCACATTCTCAATCTCTCCTTCAAGCATAAGGTGGACAAGGCGGGGCATACGCATATCAAGTGTATATACATTGAGAGTGCGCGGCGTTCCATCGATGTCGGCCGACAGTGATATTGGAGTCAGAGGCTTCAGCATGGCTTTCATATCGGGAAAGGCCATCGCAATCTCCGCCGGGTCAATCAGTCCCGAGGCCTTGAGCATCAAGGGGAGCGTCGGATCGGTTGTGAGGTCGCCCATACCCATAGAGGCGTTGATAAAAAGTGACGAGCGCAGGGTCTCAAGTGAGAAGTCATGCGCCTCCATCATTTTACTGTCCATTGTGAACGTTCCATCGGCGTGCAACATCAGACCGCTACGTTCATTAGCCGACAGATTTTTAAGGGGGATACGGATTGATGTTCCCCTGTTGTAGAAAGAATCAACCTCTATCTTTACGTCGCTGACTTCGATATAGGCAGGATCAAATCCTGCGAGCGGCTTCACACCCGTCTGCGCATATAGACCGCTCTTGGCAGTCAGACTCAGCGTATCGGCCGTGATGGTCCACATCTGTGAATCGGGTGTAACGACGGTATCAGCCGAAGCGTTTTTACTATTTGTCAGTAATGGATAAAGATATGTGGCGGTCACGCTATCGACATGCAGACTGCGTCCGGAAATGCTTTTTGTAGCCATATCGAAATGTCCGTCGGTAAGCTCCACGCGGTCTACGCGGCAACCGAGACTATCGATAATCGGTTCCATTGCCATCTCATAGACGAGATTGCTTATTGTAATCCTCTGAGCCTTCACATTCCATGGTTTCCCCTGCGCAGTGTCAGTCGGTGTTGTCGTTGTGTCGTTCAGCATACGCAGTCTGACATTTACACCGTTGATGTCAACTGTCGTAAGATCTATTGCGCCATCTTTCAGATTTATATCAGTTCCGTCAATGTCGGCACGTGCAATCCTTGCCCGTAGCCACATCAAAGAATCATTATTGCCGAGCTGATAAAATGCGCTGTCAAGTTCCGCTCCACCTACCTCAATATCACCTTTGAACAATGGCATGAGTTTCACATCTACGCCCATACGTGAAGCGGTGAGCATGGTATCGCCGTTGGCCTGGACAACCACAGCATCATCCACATTGAGCTTCAACGGAAACCCCAGCCGGAGTTTTCCGACACCTATTTTCATGCCGGTTGACTTACCGACCTGCTCCGTGGCTATCTTTACCGCAAAATCCTGCACGAACGGAACGTAGAGAAGAACCGGTATCGCAACAATCAACAATACGATGCCAAGAAGCGTCCAAAGAAAAACTCTAAGAAGTTTTTTACCAATGCTACGGCTCAATGCTCAATTTATTTAGAAAGGTGAAACGATAATATGATGAATTGCTTGACAGAGATGATTGGAATCGGAAAGATAATCCTCCCTGCGCTACATAATAGTAACCACAAAAGTAATATTTTTGTTTTAGAGCTCCTTTGGAATTGTTAAATTTCATTTCGCATCAATCCATGAGCCCATGAAATGTGTCTCGCTATTGACAGCGATTCTACAAATAATGAGTTCAATGTAATGTCGATTATTCAAAATTTTTCTATTTTTGCAAAAATTTACTCTAAAAAGCAATGAAAAATCTCATATCTCGAAGCATAACAGGTATAATATATGTTGCAGGCATCTGTGCGTGTGTTCTTGCCGGAGGATGGTCTTTCATAGTCCTGTTTGCCCTAATCGCCGTCACGGCTCTTGAAGAATTTTACAATCTGACCAACGCATCGACCGGCGGCGAGAATGTCACCACTCTTATAATTGATGTTGCCGGAGGGCTGATTCTATGTGTCGGATTGGCATGTGTCAACACAGGAGTGCTGACTCCCTTCACCATGGCCGTGCTCGGAGGAACATTTTTCACCATCTATCTGCTCTATCTATTGGTGAGACTTGTCATGCAACTCTACAACCAAGAGGCGTCCCCGCTGACAAACCTCGCCTACTCCTACATGGGACAGATGTATATAGCCCTTCCTATCGGACTTATGTCGATGTACTACACGCTGCCCAACGGCAAGCACCTGCTTCTGGCTATGTTCATAATGATATGGCTGAACGATACCGGGGCTTTCTGTGTCGGATCACTTTTGGGCAAACACAAGCTTTTCCCCCGAATATCACCAAAAAAATCATGGGAGGGCTTCATCGGTGGCGTAATTTTCGTCATGGCCTCAGCCTTTGTCTTCAAGCTCTGCTTCCCTCAGTATTTCGATGCTGTTTCGTTGGTTGAGCTATGCGGACTCGGTGTTGTCGTCGCTGCATTCTCGACTTGGGGTGATCTCGTGGAGTCACTCATCAAACGCACTCTCGGAGTCAAGGATTCAGGTAAAATTCTTCCGGGTCACGGAGGTATACTCGACCGTATAGATTCAATGCTATTGGTCGTTCCTGCATCACTGCTCTATCTGACCGCCCTCAATCTCTACGTTCTCTGAATTATATCATAATTTTCAATCATACTTACACTTAACATCCTTTATTAATGAAAAATCCCATCTGCTTAGCTTTTGTCGGCAGCGCAATGCTCATGTCATGCAATCCGGGAAACGGAGACAAGGCAACCGCCGACACAAATGACGATGTCATCCTCCACGCATGGTCTTGGTCATTCGACACGATTGCCGCCAACATGAAGGACATTGCTGAAGCCGGCTACGCATACGTCCAAACCTCACCGGCCAACACCTGTTTTGTCGGGGAGAACGGAGGCATGGCCCTCTATTCACAGCCCGGCGACTCAGTCACCGGCAAATGGTACTATTACTATCAGCCTATCGACTGGAAAATAGGTAACTACCTGCTCGGAAACCGTGACCAATTCAAGGCGATGATGGATAGTGCCGCGAAATACAACGTAAAAGTCATAGTCGATGTCCTCCCGAACCATACCGCCGTTGACCACACAGCCGTGCTTCCCGACCTCGATGCTGCAGTTGGTGGACATGACAAGCTCTTTCATGCCAACGGATTCAATCCGATCAAAGACTATAATGACCGCTATGAGTGCACGACCGGCGAAATGGGCGGTCTCCCAGATGTCAATACCGAAAACCCTGACTTCCAGCACTACTATATGACGTATGTCAATGACCTTCTGAGCCTTGGAGTCAAAGGTTTCCGTTATGACACGGCAAAACACATCGGTCTGCCATCCGACCCGCTTGACAGCCTCGCCACACGCAACAATTTCTGGGACGTTGCCACAGGTCGTGAAGACGTAAAGGGTCTTCGACTGGCTGTGCCGGCTGACTCGCTGTTCATCTACGGAGAAGTTCTTCAGGACAAGAACGTGAAAGAAACTGAATATGCCGAATATATGGATCTCACCGCGAGTGCCTACGGTCATGCGCTCCGTACAGTACTCGACAAAGCCAACTTCACAGCCGATTCACTGTTGAACTGGCATCATCCTGTTGACGGAAAACACCTTGTGACATGGGTGGAATCGCACGACACATACGCCAACGAACACGAATCCGCCGGGCTGACCGACGAACAGGTCCGCATGGGGTGGGTGTTCCTCGCAGCACGTCAGAATGGCACTCCCCTTTTCTTCAGCCGTCCCGCCGGAAGCACACGTGAGAACTACTGGGGAAACAACCGTGTCGGTGCACGTGGAAACGATGAGTTCAAACATCCTGAGGTCGTAGCCGCAAATAAATTCCGCCATGCCATGAAAGGTCAGCCTGAAACCGTGACTTCTACCGACAATGGTGCTGTCATTGAGGTTGCACGTGGCAAAGCCGGTGCGGCACTCATCAACATCAGTGCCGACAGTCAGACCGTCAATGGGCTTGCCACCACACTGCCTGACGGAAATTACACAGACGCTGTCAACGGCTCGACATTTGAAGTCAAGGATGGTAAAATAAGTGGTTCACTTGCTCCATACACCTCTTATATTCTGTATTCTAAATAAAAAATCATCTGTGTTTATTGTTCATCGAACTTTTTGATATGTAAATTTGTTAGCAAATTAGTAAAAAATTATAAAAATAATTGTAAATTTGTACGATTACATTATTCAACGGAATCATCAATCTACAAATCCACATAGTTTTTAATTAGGATTAACAAATTCATTCTATAACTAAAACTCTCAAACAATGAACACAGACACTATCGGTCAGAACGCTGGAAGCGTATGGGCAGCCCTCAACGAAGCTGAAGCTCTCGGAATCAAGCAGCTCAAGAAAAATGCAAAGATCAAAACTGAGAAGGAACTTTTTGCAGCCCTCGGATGGCTTGCCCGCGAAGGCAAGGTAAACTTTCAGGAGAGTGAGGATGGCAAGGACATGATTATCTCTCTCGTACAGGGTTAAAAAAAGTTCTCCGAACAAGATCAATTCATAAATTTCTGTAGAAAAAGCATACAATACTTTCCTCTCAGAAATTCAGATGTCAGGATTTTGCAGGGACACATTCAAAAAATTTTTGATGCGTCCCTGCTCCTATGTATCAAAAATCTTTTCTTTCAACATTCTCAGAAATGTTGGATTCATCACAGCTACAAGTGCAATAAGTACAACAATGAACCCTCTGTTTTCGATTATCACCGTTACCTACAACGCCGCCTCCACCCTCCCGGCCACGTTGCACAGCGTGGGCGAACAGACATGTAAACTCTATGAATACCTGATTATCGACGGTGCATCAACCGATGATACCGTCAAGATCGCCGGAGAGTCAGGCATAGAGAACATGACTATTGTCTCTGAACCGGACAGAGGACTCTACGATGCCATGAACAAAGGACTCGGCATCGCCAGAGGTGACTATGTGATTTTTCTTAATGCCGGCGATTCATTCCACAATTCAGGAGTGCTACAACTTATCGCCGACACCGTCATGGACAATGACTATCCCGGAATAGTCTACGGTCAGACCCAGATCGTTGACTCATCTCGTCGGCGAATAGGCGACAGGCATCTCACTGCCCCCTCAATCCTTACGCTTGACAGCTTCAAAGACGGCATGGTGGTCTGCCATCAAGCCTTCATCGTGCTGCGTAAACTTGTTGACAACTATGACACACGCTACAAATTTTCAGCCGATTTCGAGTGGTGCATCCGCTGTCTGCAACGCTCCCATCGCAATTGCTACATCGACAGGATTCTTATTGACTATCTCTCAGAGGGACTGACCACGGCCAACCATCGGTCATCGCTATGGGAGAGGTTTAAGATTATGTCAATGTATTTCGGTCTGTTCCCCACCATCTACCGTCACATAAAATTCTTCATTCGGAACCTACGTCGGAAATATGCCGCCGACTGAAAGTAGACTATGCCTCACCGCACACGGTCAGGATTTTTAGCAATGAAATCTTTCCATGATTTCGGACCGCCCGATGGCACAGGGCGCGATGACTCATAGTGGTGGCAGAGGGCGGCAGCAAGCGCGTCAGTGGCATCAAGCTCTATATCGAGTTGGTCAGAGGGTATGTTCAATATCCGTCGCAACATTTCGCGCACCTGTTCCTTGCTTGCTCCGCCATTGCCGGTTATCGACATCTTTATCTTTCGCGGCTCATACTCCGTGATAGGTATGTCACGCGACAAGGCGGCAGCCATCGCCACTCCCTGCGCACGTCCGAGTTTCAACATCGACTGCACATTTTTTCCGAAAAATGGAGCTTCGATAGCCATCTCGTCAGGCAGAAACTGCTCGACCAAACCCAGGACTCGCTCATGGATGCGCAGCAGACGCAGATAATGGCTGTCATATCTGTTGAGCTTCACCACTCCGAGAGCAATCAGCTCCGGAGTCTTTCCGTTTATACCGAGTATGCCATACCCCATCACATTTGTTCCGGGATCAATCCCGATAATTATCTTGTCATGATTCGTCATAGCATAGCGGTCATTATTTCAGAGGCAGAGTCTCCATGTAGGTGGTAAAATACACGACTCTCTCTCCAAAACGGCAATGAAGTGCCGCACGCATTTCCGCACCCTCATTGTCATGCCACTTGACAGCGTCTTCCACATTCTCTGCCTCAAAGCTGACAGCATAGCTGACACATTCCTCCTGCACCTCAATCAGCAAGGCAGCAAAACGGGGGGATGTGAGTAGCCCGGAGGCAATAGCCCCCGGTATATAAACATCCCTGACCCATTTTTTGAAGTAGGAATCGAGACTCGTATGTACGTGAAAACTCGTATTAAGTATTATCATGCCACTTTTTTATGCTGCTGTTTCCTCCGGGATTACTACTTTTTCACTGACACGCGTGTTGGCAAGATAGCCGATTGCGAGTGTGGTAATGGCTGCAAACACGAAGGCTAATACACGATTTTCCAAGCCGATGAACTGTGGAGAGACAAATACAAAGCATGTCACGACGAAAGTCATGGCAACCGCAGGAACCAGAGCCACCCAGTAGTTGCATTTCCTGCGTGCAAGCCAAACGTAGATGGTCCACAGGACAACTGCGGCAAGAGTCTGGTTGGCCCATGCGAAATAACGCCACACAATGTCAAAATTGACGAGTGTAATCGCATAGCCGACCACAAACAGAGGTATGCAGACCGCAAAACGTTTTATGATCGGACGCTGATCAATGTTGAAGATGTCAGCCACAATGAGGCGTGCACCTCTGAACGCCGTGTCGCCCGAGGTGATCGGAGCCGCAACAACACCGAGAAGCGCGAGGATGGCACCAATCTTGCCGAGAGTAGTGTTTGATATGACATCGACAGCCCACGCCGCATTGCCTCCATGTTCGGCAAGTTGTTCGCCGAGAGATGTCGGTCCGTTAAAGAATGCCATGGCGATAGCTGCCCATATCAGCGCGATTACGCTCTCTGAAATCATTGAACCGTAAAACACTGAGCGACATTTCTTCTCATTGGATATGCAGCGTGCCATCAGAGGCGACTGAGTGGCATGGAAACCGGATATGGCACCACAGGCTATGGTGATGAACAGAGTCGGGACTATCGGCAGTGCTTCCGGGTCAAGCTGGAAATTGTGGAGAGTCGTAAGTTCCGGGATCTGATACTCACCGCTAAGCAGCACACCGAGCAATCCAAGGGCCATCACTACAAGTGCGATACCGAAAATAGGATATACCTTGCCGATGACCTTATCGACAGGAAGCATAGTGGCAAGGATATAATAGACAAGAATTATCCACACCCATATCTCTTTACCGACAGCAGGAACCATATTGGCGAGAAGGGCGGCAGGACTGAGGATGAAGACAGCACCGACAAGCACCATGAGGGCAATCGAGAAAACCCTGACAACGGCACGGGTAGGCAGACCGAGATAGATACCGATAATCTCGGGAAGACTGCGTCCGTCATGACGCATGATCATCATCCCTGACAGGAAATCATGCATGGCACCAAAGAAAATGCCTCCGAAAGTGATCCAAAGGAAAGCCACCGGACCAAAACATGCACCAAGAATCGCGCCGAAGATTGGACCCGTCCCGGCAATGTTGAGGAGCTGGATGAGAAACACGCGCCAACGAGGCAAACGGATATAGTCAACGCCATCCTCCAGGCTATCCACCGGAGTCTTACGCTCGGAATCGACATCTGCAAGCCGTTCAAGATAGCGTCCGTAAGTGAAGTATGCTGTGACGAGAAGTAACAGACAGACAATAAATGTAATCATATGGAAGATTTAAGTGTATGGTTGATAGCAATGTTTATTTATCGAAATACCAAGGATGGTCAATCATCTTGACAATTCCGGGAGTTCCCTCCATGCCGACTATGCGTGAAGCTCCACGGTAATACCGGCTGGAAAAGTCCGGGTCATCCTCACTTATGTAATTTGTCTTAACGAGTCCTGAAGAATGGATGTACCGGCCATCACCATCGTAGACAGCCACGTGCGAAATCCGACCGTCAGGAGTCCCCGAAAAGAACAGCAGATCGCCCTGCTGAAGCCCGGCAAGGTCAGTCGGCTCGATTCTCTTGCCTATCTCGATTTGCTGACGTGCATCACGCAAAGTCAACACTCCCTGATTGAGATACATGACACGCACAAGTCCTGAGCAATCCACACTCTTGGTCGAACATGCGCCCCAGAGATATGGCGTACCGCGCAGCCAATAGGCAGTATTGATTGCCTCTGTCATGTCAAAAGGACGCGAGGCCCACTCCTCGGCAGGCATGAATGATTCTGAAAGTGCGAACCCTTTACGACCGTCGGGGAGGGTGATTGAAACTATGCTGTCATTGAACGGCTGACCCTCCACGATAGAGGAAAGCACAAGCTCACTGACCACATCGCGCGGACCGCGAGCCGACGGCGTGGAGTAAACCTTGATTTCCGGCACCGACACGGATACGAGACGTCTCGATTTACGCCATTCATCCATGTCATTGTCGGTTTTAACAGCCACGCTCGAAATGCTAATATAGCCCTCGTAACCGTCAGGGCTTTTCACATGAAGCCACTCTCCGTCGGTGTCCATGACTTTCAATGGCATACCCATGATGGCTTGCGAGGTCATCTCTGTGGCATGTCCCTTACCATCACGGATACATGCGACCGGGATACGCACCTGAGCCCACTGTTCGGCCTTCATCCGAAGTACTGAAAATGACTGGACGGTTATCAACAATATCACTAATGTTCTCAAAATGGATTGTGATGCCATCAATGGTTATTTTTTCGATTTTATACGGTTATTATTAACTACATTTGCACTGCCGGACGACTCTCAACGAGTCGGAAGATACCTTCCGGCTTAATCTTTCATACAAAATTACGGATTTAAGCCGGATTTATTGCAAAATCACAAGCATAAGAGTGTTAAAAATTGGAATATGTAAGCCGACACGAACTCGTTCACACGTAATCACGTCATCCGGCTGAAAAGACGCATGGCATTCCTCGCGGTTATCTCGGACACATCATCGACACTTACACCCAGACTTTCAGCAACCTTAACGGCTGTATGCGTTATATAGGCACTCTCATTTCTCTTGCCTCTGTATGGGACGGGCGAGAGATAGGGAGCATCCGTCTCAAGCAATATCCTGTCGAGACCAATCATCGGAAGCACATCTGCCAGACGGGAATTTTTAAATGTGACGATTCCGTTAATACCAAAATAGAAATCTCCAACTTCCCGTATGGCTTTCACATCATCAGCATTCCCTCCGAAACTGTGGAAGACGGCCGCAGGCCTGCGATCCTTACCTGCGAGGACATCAATCGTCTCCGACAGTCCATCCCGACAATGGATTATCACCGGGAGCTCTCTCTCGATTGCCCAGTCAACCTGAGTCGAGAAAGCCTCTATCTGTTCGGCTCTGAAAGTGGTGTCCCAATAAAGGTCTATGCCAATCTCACCTACCGCGACATAGTCATCCGGATGACTGTCCAACTCGGTTTTTATCTTCGCGAGAGCCCTTTGCCACCCCTCCCCTATCTCCGTCGGATGCAGTCCCATGGCCATGAATGTGACATCAGGGAAAACGTCATGCAACTCTCTCATAGGGTCAACAGTGGTCAAATCCACATTGGGAAACACCATACGCCCCACGCCTGCGGCAAGAGCGCGACGCACGGTCTCAATCTTTTCGGGCGCAAACTCGTCGAGATAGAGATGGGTGTGAGTATCTATCAACATGTCTGGAGTTTATTTATCGCGTGAGGCCGATTTCAATGCGAGATCGATAAAAAATGCCCTTGCCTCAGGACTGATATTTATCTGATCAAGGCAACTGATTGCCGAATCGATGTAGGCACGTATCAACTCATGGATACGGTCAGGCAGATTGAGCGAATTGTAAATCTCTCTGACAGCTTTGATTTTCTCCTCCGGATTATCACTATTACCAACAAGAGATCTTACCTTACCGCTCTTATCCTCATTGAGAGCCATGATCAGCAGCCATGTCTTCTTGTCGTTCAGAATGTCGCCGCCGATGGCCTTCCCGAACGTTGCCGGATTGCCGTAAGTGTCAAGATAGTCATCCTGAAGCTGGAAAGCGAGACCGAGGTTAACGCCATAGTTGAAAAATTGCAACTGCGTGTCAAAATCAGTCTCTGCCATCAGAGCACCCATTCCACACGCACAACCGAGGAGTACTGAGGTTTTAAGTCTGATCATCTCCACGTATTCCTCCACCGTTACGTCAAGACGCTGCTCAAAGTCCATGTCATATTGCTGTCCTTCATAAACGTTCATTGCCGTCCCGTTGAAAAGATCAAGAGCTGAAGCAAGTTTTTCGCCTGCCTTTATAGCCAGAAGCATTGTCGAGGTAGTGAGCATTGCATCGCCCGAAAGTATCGCAGTCTCCATGTTCCAACGCTTATGCACGGTCGGACGACCACGACGGACATCTGCATTGTCCATGACATCATCATGGAGAAGTGTGAAATTGTGGAACATCTCTATTGCGATTGCCTGATGAATGGCAGTCATCGGTTCCTTGCCCATCGCATCGCAGGCGGCAAGTGTCAAGACGGGGCGCAGACGTTTACCCCCGCAGTCAAGCGTGTAACGGATGGGATCATATAATCCTGACGGCTGAGCCGGGAGTTTGAGAGTGGCAATAGCCTGATTGACCATTGCGATATATTCATCGAATTCTTTCATGGCTTTCGATAGTTAAATTTTTGTGTTTACATTATATCAAAGGCAACGGTCGGCGTTGACTCACTGACCGCTGCCTCTTTTAGTCGTTATTTAGTCGCTATAATGATTGCATATCCATCCTTACCGCCGACGACGTTTCTTGGAGTTACGCCCGGAGAGTGCCTCAGCTACCGAGACATTCTTGCCAAGATTGTCCTCCCTTTCCCGGTGCAGGACCTGACCCTTGTCGTCAAGGAGGACAAAATCGAGTTGCTTCTTCTCAAGATCGGTACGTGCAACCTGCACTTCAACGTTATCGCCGAGACGATAGCGATGGTTGTAGCGACGACCTACCAGACAATGATTCTTCTCATCGAAATCGTAATAGTCATCAGCGAGATCCCTCATCGGGATAAGGCCCTCGCAAAGATTATCATTAAGTTCCACATACAGACCCCATTCTGTCACGCCGGAAATAATGCCGGAGTATTTCTCACCGAGATGATCCTGCATATATTCAACCTGCTTGTATTTGATTGACGACCGCTCGGCTGTCGCTGCAAGCTGCTCCATCTCGCTTGAATGCTTGCACTGCTCCTCAAGTTTCTGGAGATTGACACTGCGACCTCCTGCCATATAGCGTTCGAGCAGACGGTGAACCATCATGTCAGGATAACGGCGGATGGGAGACGTGAAATGAGTGTAGTAATCAAAGCCGAGACCATAGTGACCGATATTGTCAGTGCTGTATATGGCCTTTGCCATCGAGCGTATGGCAAGTGTCGCAAGATAGTTCTCCTCACCGCGTCCCTTGACCTCGGAAAGCATTCGGTTTATTGACCGGTTGATCTCCTTGGGCGTACCCGATGACTTGATTTTATAGCCGAATGTCCGCGCAATGGTCGCAAGGTCCGCCAGACGCATGGAGTCCGGTGCGTCATGTACACGATAGACAAACGCCTTTGGCTTTTTCTTGTCTTTCGGCTTACCGACGAAGGTTGCCACCGTACGGTTTGCGAGAAGCATGAACTCCTCAATGAGCTTGTTGGCATCCTTGGCCACCTTGAAGAAAACGCCGAGCGGTTTTCCGGCTTCATCTATATGGAATTTCACTTCCGGGCGGTCGAACTCGACTGAGCCGTTCTCGTAACGCTGCCGGCGGAGAATCTTGGCCAGGTCATTGAGCTTCAAAATAGCCTCTACACAATCTCCAAGACCGGTCTCGATTACCTGCTGTGCTTCCTCGTATGAGAAACGGCGGTTCGACTTAATCACGGTACGTGCGATTTTCGACGTGATGACCTTCGCCTCATCATCCAGATGGAAAATGACCGAAAAAGCCAGTTTCTCCTCGTCGGGACGAAGTGAGCAAATGCCATTGCAAAGATGTTCGGGCAGCATCGGGACAACACGGTCAACGAGGTAGACCGATGTGGCACGTTTCTGAGCCTCACGGTCAATTATGGTATCGGGATGCACATAGTGCGTCACGTCTGCGATGTGTACGCCGACTTCATAATGACCGTTGGGAAGCACACGGAATGAAAGAGCATCATCAAAATCCTTTGCATCCGCAGGATCAATGGTGAATGTCAGCACGTCACGCATGTCGATACGTTGCGCAATGACTTCTTCCGTTATCCCCGAATCAATTTTGTCGGCGGCCTTCTCAACAGCCGCCGGATATTTGTAGGGCAGTCCGTATTCAGCGAGGATGGCATGAATCTCGGTGTTGTTTTCGCCTGCGCGACCGAGAATATCAACCACCTCGCCACTCGGGTTCTTGCTGTCTTCTTTCCATTCGACAATCCTCACCACGGCCTTATCACCGGTCTTGCCACCCTTGAGTTTCGACTTAGGGATAAAGATGTCAGTTGACAGATACTTTGAATCCGTGAGCAGATAGGCAAAGTAACGGTCAACTTTAAGCGTGCCGATGAAAGTCTGCTCCTTCTTTTCAATAATCTCGATGACCTCTGCCTCGGGATCGGCACCTCGACGATGCGCGGTGATGTTGACACGCACTTTGTCGCCGTTGAGTGCCCTCATCGAATTGCGCTCCGCAACGAGGATTTCCTCTCCATCAGCATCAGTGACCACCGAATTCCTGCCGTTACTACGGCGAACAAACACACCGATGGCCTCATTGCCACGCTGTGGCGACTTATATTTTCCGGGCGATACCTCAATGATCCGACCGTTGAACGCCATTTCGACAAGTTGAAGCGCAATGTCGCGCTGCTGCGCGGCCGTCTTTGCACCGATGGCATGAGCCACCTGTTTGTAGTTATATGTGTTGTTCTTCTGCTGAGCCACAAACTCCTCCACCTTTCTCATCAGCATGGAAGCTCCGTGTGACCCTTCAGCAGCCTTTTTCGATTGAGCCATAGTATGAATCAGGGATGTGTGAATTGATGATTTTATTGAATAAACGTTTGTAAAGTATAAAACGTTTAAGCATCAATATTGGCGTAGTTGGCATTGGACTCAATGAAATCGCGTCGCGGAGCCACGTCCTCGCCCATCAACATGGAGAAAATACGGTCAGCCTCCACAGCGTCACTGATGGTGACCTGTTTGAGCAGACGCTGTTCCGGATCCATGGTAGTGTCGCGAAGTTCCTCCGCACTCATCTCGCCGAGACCTTTGTAACGCTGCACTTTCGTCTTATCACCGTTGATAGCAATGAACTGCTGCACCTGGGCATCCGTCCAGCAGTATTCCTCCTTTTTACCCCTGATAGAGCATTTGTAGAGCGGAGGAGTGGCGAGATAAAGATAGCCCTGCTCAATTATCGGACGCATACGGCGGAAGAAGAATGTCATGAGCAGCGTGGCGATGTGGCTACCATCGACATCGGCATCGGTCATGATTATGATCTTGTGATATGCGAGACGCGAAAGATTGATTGCCATGGGATCTTCCTCTGTGCCGATGGTCACGCGCATGGCACGATAGAGGCTCGTGATTTCCTGATTGTCGAGAATCTTATGGTCCATTGCTTTCTCGACGTTGAGGATCTTGCCTCGAAGCGGAAGTATGGCCTGGAATGTACGATTGCGACCCTGCTTGGCTGTACCGCCTGCAGAATCACCCTCGACAAGAAACAGCTCGCAGTCCTCGGCGTGGCGCGATGAGCAGTCGGCAAGTTTACCGGGAAGACCGCCACCGGCGAGAGGCGATTTACGCTGGATTTTCTGACGGGCACTCATGGCTGCATGACGAGCCTGTGCGGCAAGCACGATTTTATCGACGATTGTACGTGCCTGACGAGGATGCTCCTCAAGGTAGTTGCGGAGAGCCTCACTGACAGCAGCAGAGACAGCTCCCTGCACCTCGCTGTTGCCGAGCTTGGTCTTAGTCTGTCCCTCGAACTGGGGTTCAAGCACCTTAACCGAGATGACGGCTGTCAGCCCCTCACGGAAATCGTCACCGGCAACCTCTACCTTGCATTTCTCAAGGAGTTTATTGTCCTCGGCATATTTTTTTAAGGTTGTGGTGAGACCACGGCGGAAACCGGTGAGGTGAGTGCCACCCTCGATGGTGTGGATATTGTTTACGAATGAATATACGTTCTCGTTATACGTGTTGTTATACGTAAGAGCCACCTCGACAGGGACACCCTGACGCTCGGTGTTGAGATGGATCACATCATTTATGAGTGACTCCTTGTTGGAATCGAGATACTGGACAAATTCACGGAGACCGTCACGCGAATAGAAAGTCTCTGACTTGGGATTGCCATCGGCATCCAGCTTGCGCATATCCGTGAGCTTGAGCGTGATTCCGGCATTGAGGAATGCAAGGTCACGCAGACGGTTGGCAAGAGTGTCGTAGTCATATTCAGTGACAGTGAAGATTGAGGCATCCGGAAGGAAAGTGACAGTGGTACCGGTGGTATCGCTCTCACCGATGACTTTCAGCTCGCTTGTTGGTTTGCCGCAGGAGTATTCCTGCATATAAATCTTACCGTCACGACGGACTTCCGCACGCAGATAGGTTGACAGCGCATTGACACAGGAGACACCCACGCCGTGGAGACCGCCGGACACCTTATATGATCCCTTGTCGAACTTACCGCCTGCATGGAGCACGGTCAACACGACCTCAAGCGCACTTTTATGCTCTTTCTCGTGCATATCGACCGGGATGCCTCGACCGTTGTCAACAACCGTGATAGAGTTGTCCGTATTAATAGTAACCTCAATGTGAGTTGCATAGCCGGCAAGTGCCTCATCAATGGAGTTGTCCACGACCTCATAGACAAGATGATGGAGACCCTTAAAACTGATGTCGCCTATATACATGGCGGGACGTTTTCTCACCGCCTCAAGTCCCTCAAGCACCTGAATATTGCTGGCACTATACACTTCTTCGCGTTCTTTGTCTTCTGACATAATCTGGTAAAATGTTTTCTCGAAAATAGTTACATACTTCAAACATTGTCTGCCGCAGCTTCTTGCATGACGGAGAGCGTGCTTACGCCCGGCAACGATGGCTCTTTTGAGCAAACAAAATTACAAAAAAAATTGCACTCCGACAAATGTATGATGCAAATAAATCGCCTCTAACGCCACAAAGCCCCCTTGCAATAGGGGACTATCAATCATTAGCCATGACAAGTGAGAGGCGGTGTTCAAGTTCAGTAGAGCTAAGGCGCGTGGTTAGCGTGCCGCGATGAGCCACGGAAATATTACCTGTCTCCTCGGAGACAACAATGGCAAACGCGTCGGTGGCTTGCGAGATGCCGAGCGCTGACCTGTGGCGGAGGCCCAGCGCACGCGGCACATTGCGGTCATGGCTCACGGGGAGGATGCATCCCGCGCTCCTGATGCGATCGTGGTCAATAATCATAGCTCCGTCATGAAGCGGGGAGTTTTTGAAAAATATATTCTCTATCAAGCGGGAATTTATGTCAGCGTCTATTATGTCACCACTTTTCTCGTATGATTCAAGCGGGATTTCCTGACGGATGACAATCAGTGCGCCGGTCTTGGTCTTCGACATGTTCATGCACGCATAGACAATCGGAAGCACGTACTTACGCGTATCGGCTGCGGTATTTCCTTTGTCGTGGACAAAAAGGGTCTTGAGGAATCTCCATCGCTTGTGGTCGCCGAGTTCAACAAGGAATCGTTTTATCTGATCCTGAAACAGAATCACCAGCACAAGCAGACCGATTCCCATGAACTGGTCGAGAATCGACCCGAGCAGCTTCAGTTCAAGGATCTGCGATGTTAACACCCAGACCACAATAAAGGCGAGGACTCCGAAAAATATGTTGAGCGTACCGCTCTCTTTCATTATCTTATAAAGATAATAGAGCAGCAAAGCGACAATTGCTATGTCGAGAGCGTCCTTTATGCCAAAATGATCCATGCCGGAAACAATATTAAGAGTGTGTCAATTCGTATAGTTTGACGGACTGGACTGCCTCACGCACATCATGGACACGGAGTATGGCAGCCCCTTTTGTCAATGCTATGGTGTCAAGCGCGACAGTTGGAGCGAGAGCTTCTGCCGGAGTGATGTCCAAGATGCGTGTGATCATGGATTTACGCGAAATCCCGACCAATATCGGGCATCCAAGCGCATCGAAAAGATCGAGATTGCGCATAAGCTCATAGTTCTGCTCCACGGTCTTACTGAAGCCAAAACCTGGATCAACAATCACGTCGGCCACACCGATCAGACGCAGTTGCCGGAGCTTTTCCGAAAGGTCTGCAATCACGTCGGCTGTCACATCATCATAGTCCGTCAAGGTCATCATTGTCGTCGGATTGCCGCGCATGTGCATCAAGACGTATGGAACTTTAAGCGAGGCTACGGTCGCAAACATATCCCGGTCAATCTCTCCTGCAGATATGTCATTGACCATATCGACTCCAAACTCCTCAACAGCCACACGAGCCACATCCGAACGATAAGTGTCCACTGAAACAGGGATGTCAGGCGCGATAGACCGAAGCACACGCATCCCAAGTCCGAGACGGTCTATCTCCTCGCGGGATGATATATCCAACGCTCCGGGCCGTGATGAACATGCTCCCATATCAATGAAATCCGCTCCGTCAGCCACGTGCCGTTCAACCAACCCGGCTATCGCATCGACATCCATAGCACGAGATTCCTTGAAAAAAGAATCCGGTGTGACGTTCACAATCCCCATCACCTGCGGACGGGAATAAACACGAAGTTCTCCTTTTATATTTAGTGAGAATGATCGGAACATGGGAAATTTATGATGATTTTTTCGACTCGCGAAATTAACAAAAAGTTCAATCATATCCAAAACTATTATCAAACTCCACCCATCATCCATTCATGCGCCCGCACACTTCTCCCCTATTATACGACAATACGACCTCTCCTCACGGAGAAGTCGTATTGTTGTCTTAGCAATAAGACTCTACAAACCTAACATAAAAACACATTTACTATTATGCAATTCTTCTCATATAACTAATGAATTTACGCTAAGATACTAACAATCTATACTAACCCTAAAACTAAAAATATGCAAATTCGTTTGATTCATTATGATGTCAAAAAGCATGTTGGCTGAGAGCCTACCGTGCCTCTTGATGATGCAAAATTATAACCATTTTCCCACTCATGCAAGAGTCTAAAGGTCAAGTTGAGTGCATATAAGTATAATAAAACATATAATATGCTAATTTTAAACATATTGCATATTAAAAATTTGAGTTAAAATATAGAAACGCTTAGCAAATATGCAACATTTTATACCCAATTATACCTGATTATTTGAAACAAAACATACATGAATCATGACACTGATTTTATCTTCATTATGTCACTTTCAAACGTCTCACGGGAGATAGCACGATTCTTGAGTTTGTTGCGATATGTATAGATTGTGTAAACCGAATAGTTCAACATCTGCGCAATCCGCGTGCTCTCCTCAATGCCGAGCCTCATGAATGCGATTATGCGCAGATCTGTATTGAGTTTTTCACCCTCGCGAAGCACAATTTGCTCCTCAGGGCGCAAAAGTTTGTTGACTTCGCTGACGAAGTTTGGATATATGTGGAGGAAGGCATCGTCAAACACATCATAGAACTCCTTTGACTGCTCCTCGATGAGCTTACCCTGCTTGGTGAGCTTGGCCAAATCGTCAATCTTTCCGGTTGTGATTTTCCTATTGACCATTTTGTTGAATTGGTTCAACTTGTCCATGTAGATGGAACACAGACTCAGGAACTGGGATATGTATATATCCTTCACGCTGTTAGCCTCCTCAAGTCTGACAGCCATACGGTTCATCTGCCGGTTCTTCCCATGCAGGAAATACAGCGTGATGGCAAGACCGACGAGGAGGAGTGCCATGATCCCGATGACAATATAGATGCGTTTGTCTGACTTACGCAGTTCAGCTTTGTGAGCACTCTCTATGATGGGGAAAATATGTGCTGACTGTATGATGCGCAGCGGTGCATTACACTCCACCGCAAGAGAAAGAGCCGTTGACAGATATTCGTATGCCCTGCTGACATCACCGTTGAGATAGATCAGTCGTCCAAGTTCCTGAAGCGACGACACTTCGAGAGTCGCTCCCCTCGTGTCGGCGATTGCTGACAATGCAAGATAATAGATGTAGGCGTTGTGGTCGCCCTGAGCTTTGTAGATGTCAGCCAAAAGATGGCATCCACGTGCATACATGTTATCTTCTATCTGGACCAAGTCAAGAAGCTGCATGAGGATGACCTTTGCCCGTGAATACTGATGGTTATAGAACAAAGCTTCCCCGCTGTTCAGCATGTGGCGCGGTGAGTTTTCTTCAAGAAAGGGGATGAGTTGCGCCTGAGCCTCCTGCGAGAGCTTCATGTAGGGTTCATATATCTCAGGATAATTGATATAATATGAGGCGATATAGAAATACATCTGCCGCGCCGCATCGTAATACTCCTTTTTCAAACCATCCGGAACCGAATTGACATCAATCTCGTCAAACCGCTTGGCTGCTTCTGTTATGAAAGCGAGCAGCGGCAGATAGGTAGCCGACCGCAGATTGAATCTCAGCGCGATGGAGTCCAGACCGGCTGCCGAAGCAAGCTCATGACCCCGGGTGTAGAACGTGAGAGCCGAGTCTGTGTTAAGCGTGCTGTAATTGTCGCCAAGTTTGAGCAGGCACTCCAGACGGGCCTCATCGGAAATGTCCTTAAGTCCGATAACCGACTTGAGCGAGTCAATCACACCATGACGTTCCATAAGGTACACATCACGCTTCTCAAGCTCGGAATCAAGTCGTTGCAATATCGCCTTTACATCATCCGATCCCACCGTGTGCTGCGGACGGGCCTCCGGTATCGCTGTAGTTCCAAAGACAAATATTAAAAGCAGAGAGAGTAGTCCGGACATATTGAATGATTATGCAAAGCAATGGATAAGTGGCTGTTTAAAAAGCGTGAAAGTGGAGATGCTTAAAGCACCTCCACCTTCAGTTTATCGTAAGCACGGTCAGCCTTGGCACGTGCCTCCTCTACAGTATCGGCTGTCGCGAGTATGACGCCCATTCTGCGATGGCCCTTGATTTCAGGCTTGCCAAAGATACGCATCTGCACTCCGGGTTCTTCAAGTACTTTTTCAAGACCGTCCATGACGATTTCCTTCGTATCGCCTTCCACCACAACGGCACGTGAAGCCGAGGGGCCATAGAAACGGATTTCCGGCACAGGCAGACCTGTCAACGCACGTGCATGAAGCGCAAACTCGCTGAGTTCCTGCGAAATCATTGTAACCATACCGGTGTCGTGCGGACGCGGAGACACCTCACTAAAAATCACGTCATCGCCCTTGACGAAAAGCTCAACACCGAAAATGCCGTAGCCACCGAGAGCATCCGTTACTTTCCGGGCTATCTCCTGAGCCTTGGCCTTAGCCTCGGGGGTCATGGCCTGAGGCTGCCATGAATAACGGTAGTCACCGTCAATCTGTATGTGGCCTATCGGTTCGCAGAATGATGTCCCGGCGACAGAACGTACCGTCAGAAGTGTAATCTCATAATCGAATTTCACGAAACCCTCGACGATGACACGTCCGGCACCTGCACGACCACCCTCCTGGGCAATCTTCCATGCCTTTTCAATATCATCCTCACTTTTGATGACACTCTGACCATGACCGCTCGATGACATGATCGGTTTAACGACACAAGGAATCCCGACGGCTTCAACAGCCGCCTTGAATTCATCATAATCAGAAGCGAAACGATATGGAGAAGTGGTGACTCCGAGTTCCTCGGCAGCAAGGCGGCGGATACCCTCACGATTCATGGTAAGCAAGGCGGCTTTGGCAGTCGGAGTGACATTGAATCCCTGCTTTTCAAGGTCAACCAACACAGGCGTAGCTATCGCTTCTACCTCCGGGATGATGTGGTCAGGTTTCTCCTCCTCAATGGCACTGCGCAATGCATCGGCATCAAGCATGTTGAATACACGGCAACTGTCGGCCACGTGCATTGCCGGAGCATTGGCATACTTGTCGCACGCAACCACCTCTATGCCCATGCGCTGCAATTCGATAGCAACTTCCTTACCTAACTCTCCACTTCCGAGAAGCATAGCCTTACGGCCGCTTCCGGTCCATTTACTTCCAATTTTTGCCATCAGAAACTAATAAGTGATTAATATAATGATTGGTTGATTCAGGTGACAACGATGGGAAAATCAGCATGACATTCTATCGTGTCCCGATTGATGTGCAAATTTAAGGATTTTTTTCCATGTATGCGACATGCCGACGACATTACATTTTCCAAAATCCGGATTTTCCATCAATATCCGTCCTTATATTACAATGCTATTCCTTGATTTTTAAGGAATTCTTTATAGACGCGTGAAAACTGCTCGTTTGCCGAACGCGGATAGCGCACTTCTGCAAAAACCTGGGCAAGATTCTCCTTACTATTTTCCGCGACAAATTGTTTCGATGTCGGAAGTGATTCCTTCTCTGAATATATCTCTTTGAGTTCTGCGTCGGTCGGTCGGCTGTAACGTCCGTGGTGGACAATCGCACCAACCGGGAGACGCTCCTGCAACTCCGGGTTCTCAGCCGGATAGCCGACAGTCACAGTTATGACGGGGATGACATCTGAGGGCAGGTCAAGCAGCTCGGCAATCTGCCCGGCATTATAGGTCGTGGTCCCGAGATAACATGTTCCGAGACCGTTCATCTCCGCGATTGTCACAAATTGCTGCGCAAAAATCGAAGTGTCAATGACACCCCATGTGAAACCTTGCAGGTTGTTCATTCCCGGGTCCGCATGATTCAGATGGCACCAATGGTTGAAACGATTGAGGTCAATGCAGAATGTCAATATCGCTTTCGCTCCCGTGGCAGCCGGTTGATTAAAATGAGCCGGTGCAAGTCGCGCAATCTCACCGGGATCGGTAGTGACAATGACAGAATAAATCTGCATGTTTCCGGTGTTTGCAGCGCGGGCGGCAGTTTCGAGCATACCATCGATCATAGCGACATCAACATCACGCGCGCGGTCATAAACGCGAATAGTACGGCGGTTGGAGAAATAATCAGGTGTATTCATCTATATTGTGAGATTATAATTTATTGTCATGCTGACACGAATTTGCCGGAGAGCAGGATGAACCGCCGCATGACGGTCAATCAAAAAGGGACTGCAAGTTACAATTTTATTGTCTGATTGTAGATAACTTCGGATGATTTTTTTTGCAAGATAGGAATTATTTATCCAACTTTGCAACCACAAAAAGACAAATCACTACTTACAATAATGGAAAGACCAAGATATACATTTGAGGAGGCTTACGAAGCCTCTGTCAAGTATTTCGGTGGAGATGAACTGGCGGCAAAAGTATGGGTCAGCAAGTATGCACTCAAGGATTCCGAAGGCAACATCTATGAGTTGACCCCCTCCGACATGCACCACCGCCTTGCCTCAGAACTCGCAAGAATCGAGGCGAACTATCCCAATCCAATGAGCGAGGAAGAAATATATGATTTGCTCGACGGTTTCAACTATCTTGTGCCCCAGGGAAGTCCGATGGCAGGAATCGGCAACACTTTTCAGACAGGGTCGCTCTCCAACTGCTTTGTCATCGGACTTGACGGTCATCCCGACTCATACGGCAGCATCATCAAAATTGACGAGGAGCAGGTGCAGCTCATGAAACGCCGTGGCGGTGTCGGTCATGACCTCAGCGACCTCCGCCCCAAAGGCACTCCCGTCAAGAATTCGGCACTCACATCGACCGGTCTCGTCCCGTTCATGGAACGCTATTCAAACTCCACTCGCGAAGTAGCTCAGGACGGTCGCCGTGGAGCTTTGATGCTTACCGTCGCCATAAAGCACCCCGACTCGGAGCGATTCATTGATGCGAAGCTTGAGCAGGGGAAAATCACTGGCGCAAACGTCTCAGTCAGAATCGATGATGAGTTCATGAACTGTGTCGAAAGCGGTGCGACCTACACATGCTGCTTCCCCGTTGACAGCGACAAGCCCTCAGTCAAATCCGAGATTGACGCGCGGTCACTATGGAGCAAAATAGTCTACAATGCATGGAAATCAGCAGAGCCGGGAGTACTATTCTGGGACACCATCATCCGCGAATCGCTTCCCGACTGCTATGCTGATCTCGGCTTCCAGACCATATCGACAAACCCGTGTGGAGAAATCCCCCTGTGTCCCTACGACAGTTGCAGACTTCTTGCTGTCAACCTCTACTCCTACGTGAAACACCCCTTCACGCCCGAAGCATACTTTGATTTCGACCTTTTCCGTGAACACATTATCAAAGCTCAGCGGTTGATGGATGACATCATTGACCTTGAGATGGAAAAAATTGACGCAATAATCGAGAAAATCAAAGCTGACCCTGAGAGCATGGAGGTGAAGGAAACAGAACTCAACCTCTGGAATAAAATCAAGGCTAAAACGCTGAAAGGCCGTCGCACCGGACTCGGGACAACCGGCGAGGGTGACATGATCGCAGCCCTCGGTCTCCGCTACGGCACACCCGAAGCCACCTCAAAATCTGTAGAAGTGCATCGTGCACTCGCACTCGCCGCGTTCAGCTCATCTGTCCGGATGGCCAAGGAACGTGGTGCGTTTGAAATATATGATGCCGAACGCGAACGCAACAATCCATACATCTCCCGACTGCGCGAGGCTGCTCCCGAACTTGTGGCAGATATGGAGAAACACGGTCGCCGAAACATAGCCTGTCTGACAATCGCCCCGACCGGAACGACATCACTCATGACAAGGACTTCATCGGGAATCGAGCCTGTCTTCATGCCTATCTACAAACGTCGTCGCAAAGTGAATGCCAATGACGTGGACGTGCATATTGACTTTATCGACGAATCGGGCGACGCTTTCGAGGAGTTCATCGTCTATCATCCGAAATTCCTTGAATGGATGCATGTAAACGGCATTGAACCGCGACGCGATTTCACTCAGGCGGAACTCGACGATCTCGTCAGCCGTTCCCCCTACAACAAAGCCACTGCCAACGACATTGATTGGCTTGAAAAGGTGAAGATGCAAGGAGCGGTGCAGAAATGGGTTGACCATTCAATCTCCGTGACCATAAATCTTCCTGCCGACACATCGGTTGAACTGGTCAATCGTCTCTATATGGAAGCATGGAAAGCCGGATGCAAGGGCTGTACGATCTATCGCGACGGCTGCCGTTCAGGTGTCCTGATTTCAGTGGATGAAAACAAGAAGAAAGACCGGGAGAAAGGCATACACGAGGAAACGGCAGATGAGTCAAAGGACAACAAGGAAAACAAAGCCATGATCACGGCCGATACACTTGTTACGATGCCCAAGATGAAGCGTCCGATCGAACTGGAAGCCGATGTGGTCCGTTTCCAGAACAACAAGGAAAAATGGATTGCCTTCGTAGGATTAAAAAATGGTCGTCCGTATGAGATATTTACAGGACTTGCTGACGACGACGACGGTATTTTCTGTCCAAAATCCGTCTCGAAGGGCAAAATCATTAAAGCGACTGACGAAAAAGGGAATAAACGCTACGATTTCCAATTCATCAACAAACGTGGCTACAAAACCACCATCGAAGGTCTGTCCGATAAATTCAATCCCGAATACTGGAATTACGCCAAACTGATTTCAGGAGTGCTCCGCTACGGAATGCCGATTGATCAGGTCATAAAACTCGTCAACGGACTCGAACTTGATTCCCAATCAATCAACACATGGAAGATGGGGGTCGAACGCGCATTGAAGAAATATCTCCCCTCCGGCACTCCCGCAGGTGGACAGAAATGTCCTAACTGCGGACAGGAAACCCTCGTCTATCAAGAAGGTTGCCTGATCTGCACCTCATGCGGCTCATCCCGATGTGGATAAGGCAAACATCACTTGGACATCAACCCACGAGTGAAAAAAATCAGTATCCGCAACCTTACCATAAAACATTTCACAGGTAAGGTTGCGGATACTGTTTTTTTTAAAGTGTGTCTCATAAGAAAAGGAGGATGACCCGAAGCCTTATTGATGACGACTATTTTACAATTAGGAGCTAACATTTGTCAGAAACGGTATACAATATATATTATACGGATTCCGAGTGTACGGGTCATCCTACCGAAGTGCATCTATCACAGATGTTACTATATCCTTGTGTGTCTATGTCAGGCAGAACATGGGAAAGTTAGGCATTGCATGATACTTTCTCACTTAATTTGAATGGGGATTGCGCGGATGGTAGAGCCATCCCTTGTAGCGGCTGCCCATGCTGCGTACCACACGGTGCCAATAGGCATCCTCCTCGCCTGTGAGCAGATCGTCGAGCGAGGGAATCGAAGTAACAGCCCATACGTTTTTCAGCAGCTCCTCGTCAAGTTGCTCGGCATCCCAGCCACTGTAACCGAGGAAAAAACGCAGATGGTTATTGATTGGATACCCGTCGCCGATGATTGAGGTTACAGTGTTGAAATCGCCACCGATATACAGACCGGGGACAATCTCCTTTGAATCGGGAATAAGCTGCCCCAGTGTGTGTATGAAATAAAGCCGGTCGCACGAAAGAGGACCTCCACAATAGATAGGAATTGGATTGGGAGACTTGACAGATGGCAAAATATCCTGAAGTGTGTAGCTCGTGCGGTTGTTCATGACTATGCCCATAGCTGTCCCACGCGGTTCGTAGTCAACAAGACAAATTACCGCATGATGGAAATAACGTTCTCTAAGGAATGGTTCGGCCACCAACAGCGATCCGGGTTCCGGGATACACCGCCGGTCAATATCTATATTAAAAAGTAGTGATTCAAAATCAATCATGATGTAGATTTCCTCCTGAGTTTATTGAAATCTGAGATTTTATTTGTTGCTAATTGTGCGTCAAGTGTGTCTTACGCTCCGCCCAAAAAACTGACACCTCTAAGTTAGTACTTTTTGATAACATAAGCCAATAAAAACAGTTAAAATTTCACAGATGTTCCAAATTTGAGACACACAGTAGAGTGCCTTTCCCTGATTTCGTCTGTCCATCAGACGAATAATTTCAAGATGTCACTTTCCGCCCAATAAAGGTGAGTATAGCCCGCAATCGTATTTTTGAATGAATAATAAGGCGTGGCGACTTCCATACCTTTTATATTTCTCTGCGTCCTCACCTTGAGATTGGCGCGTGAATCGTCAACGACATGCGAATAATGGAATTCATGTCCATTGAAATGAATTCCGTCAAAATCCACCTGACGATACCCGAGCTTCAGCTTTGCGTCAGTCATCGAAGTCTCAACCGGAAGTACATGACACATCTCCCGACCATCTATTCTGTCACCGAGATATATCATTCCACCACATTCGCCGAAGATGCGGCCATCGGCCATAGCATAGTCATGTATCGATTCCCTCATGCCCACGTTCGCCTCCAACTCATCGGCAAACAGTTCAGGATAGCCGCCCGGAAGATACAGGAAATCAATGTCATCCGGGAGTTTATGGTCATGAAGCGGTGAAAAATATATTATCTCACAATCATAGTCAGGATGTCGGCGTAAAGCATTTATATTTTCGGGATATATAAATGAAAAAGCCTCGTCTTGCGCAACCGCCACACGCAGTCGTGGTCGGGCAGCTTTCTGAAAGGATTCTGCGGAATCTGCAACGACGGCATCTTGTCCCGTGACGGACGATGATGTCTTTGACAACAATCCCTTCACATCGACATGCGCCTCGACAGCATCAGCCGCCGTGTTGATGAAAGCATTCATCTCCTCCTTAGCTGACAAGGTCAGTCCGAGATGTCGTGACGGAGTCTGCAAAGCCGACATTTTTGGCAAATAGCCGAAACACTCCACTCCCGCATCGACACACGCTTCTTTTAATAATGAGAAATGCGACTCCGAGCTGACCCTGTTGAATATGACACCTGCCACTTTTATATCCGGGCAGAAATTCTTGAACCCATAAATTATAGCAGCGACAGAGTAGGCTGTGGAGGCGGCATTAATCAGCAACACAATCGGAATATCAATCAGCCGGGCAATGTCCGCACTGCTACCTTTCATCCTTGAATAGCCGTCAAACATGCCCATCACACCTTCGACAACCGAGACATCTTTCCCCTCGGAATATCTTCCGAACAAATATCTGACATGATTTCCAGAGGCCATGAACGTATCGAGATTGATAGACTCATGACCGGTGGCAACGTGATGAAACTGGGTGTCAATATAGTCCGGTCCGCATTTGAACGGCTGCACATCCAACCCTATACGCCTCAATGCACGCATGAGACCAAGCGAGAGAGTAGTCTTCCCGCTTCCCGATGATGTCGCTGCTATTAGAAATCTTGATTGTCGCACGATATTTTTAGACGATTGGACTACAAAGATAAGTATATTTTTGTATTTTTGCATAACACTACGAGAACGCGTGTAACAATGAGTAAAATTACAGTCATAGGCATAGGTCCCGGAAGCCATGAGGACATGACCGTCCATGCGATGGAGGCTCTGAAAAGCTGCTCCGTCGTGATTGGCTATAAATATTATATCCCGTTCATAAAAGATCTGCTCAGAGATGATGTCGAAATCATCCAGAACGGAATGAAACAGGAAAGAACCCGAATCGAGCAGGCTCTTGAAAAGATAGAGACCGGCGATGACGTTTGCGTGATCAGTTCAGGAGATTCCGGGATATACGGCATGGCACCATTGGTCTACGAAATGATGCGCGAACGGGGGATTGAGGCGGAAGTTGAAGTCATCCCCGGAATCAGTGCTTTCCAGAAAGCAGCCTCGCTGCTGGGCGCGCCCGTCGGTCATGATTTTTGCGTCATATCCCTCAGCGATCTGATGACACCTTGGTCACTGATTGAACGCCGCATCACAGCCGCCGCCGAAGCTGATTTTGTCACCGCCATCTACAATCCTAAAAGCAATTCAAGATACTGGCAATTATACCGACTGCAGGAGCTGTTTCTGTTGCATAGAGATCCCTCCACACCTGTCGGCTATGTCCGTCAGGCGGGGCGCGACGGTGAGGCCATGACCGTCACCACTCTCGGCGAATTTGACCCTGAGGAAGTCGATATGTTCACCGTGGTCATCATAGGTAACTCACAGAGCTACAATTTCAACAACCACCTTATCACCCCGCGAGGCTACTATGGCTCTGTCAAGGAGGAGTCCACAGGACTTGGTCAGTCGATAATGATTGAGAGCTTCCGGACAATTGAGAAAGAGTTGAAGAACCCCGATATTCCGTTGGAATTGAAATGGCCGCTGCTTCATGCCATACACACGACTGCCGATTTTGATATGGAAAATGTGGTGACCGTCGATGACAACGCTGTCAGCCGCATATTCGGGCGGCTGTCATCATCCAATCCGCCGGTCATTGTCACCGATGTCACAATGGCAGCCTCAGGGATTCGGAAAGGTGCATTGCAACGGCTCGGAATCGAGGTGAAATGTTATCTCAACGACCCGAGGACAATCGAACTTGCCAAAGACAAAAACATCACGCGGACACAAGCCGGCATACGCCTCGCCGCAGAGGAGTACCCCGACGCTCTGTTTGTCTTCGGCAATGCTCCGACCGCACTCATGGAACTGTGTGACCTCATTCGCAAAAAAAAGGCTCAACCCTGCGGAGTAATTGCTGCCCCGGTAGGGTTTGTGCATGTATGCGAGAGCAAACACATGGTTAAGCCATTCAAAGATATACCCAAAATCATTGTCGAGGGTCGAAAAGGTGGCAGCAATCTTGCTGCGACTCTCGTCAATTCAATACTGTGCTGGCCCGATGCGGCATACTTAAAACCCGGCAGAGATGTGTAGGAAACGTTTTACTGTCATTGGAATTTCTGACAGCCACAATCAGTTTTTCCCACCGGACATCCTTGAAGTCATCAGGGATTCAAAGATTTTTTCAGGAGGTAAACGCCACCGGGAAATCGTAGCCCAACATCTGCCTGCCGGATACGAATGGATAGATGTCACCGTGCCCCTCTCGGCGGTCTTTGACCGTTATAATAAACATGACGACATAACAGTGTTTGCCTCCGGCGATCCACTGTTCTATGGCTATGCCACAACATTGATGCGCGAATTTCCCGATGCAGAAATCAAGGTTTATCCGACATTCAATTCCCTGCAGATGCTCTGCCATCGGATGAGTTTGCCCTATCAGGATATGATAAACGTATCGCTGACCGGACGACCTTGGAAAAACCTCGATGACAAATTGATTGAGGGTCACAGCCTCATCGGAGTCCTTACTGACAAAGTCAAGAGTCCTGACGAGATTGCAAAACGGATGCTTGACTACGGTTATGACAATTATATGATGTCTGTAGGGGCTGCTCTCGGCAATGATACTGACGAAAAGGTCATGACAATGACTCTCAATGAAGCTGTCCGCACCACATTCGGCAATCCGAATTGTGTCATACTGCAGATGACACGACAGCGACACAGATACTTCGGCATTCCGGAATCGGAGTTTCACCATCTGGAAGGTAGGAGCAACATGATAACCAAGATGCCGATAAGGCTTCTGTCACTTTCAATGCTCGATTTGTATGACCGCAAGAATTTATGGGACATTGGTTTCTGCACGGGGTCGGTTTCAATCGAAGCTCGGCTGCAATTCCCACACCTCGACATAACATCATTTGAACGGCGGGAAGAATCACGGGAGCTTATGGAAAAGAATTGCCGAAAATTCGGCGCACCTTCCATCAGGAGCGTTATCGGCGACTTTCTTGAGGCTGATTTATCTGCCTATCCCCGTCCAGATGCAGTGTTTATCGGCGGTCACGGCGGAAAACTTGACGAAATCATTGACAGGCTTTCCGAGGTCATGGCCGATAATTGCATCATCGTGTTCAATTCCGTGAGCACTCAGAGCTGCGACACATTCAAGAAATCCATTTCCAATCATGACTACAAAATAGTCGATGAGCATTTTTTCGCCCTCGATTCCTTTAACCCAATCACAATCTTGAAAGCACTATGCGTACAATCATAATAACCGTAAGCCCCCGTGGCGAGGAGACAGCCGCCATAATTACAAAAGAAATTGGCAACTGCGATATAGTCAGGCATAAGGAACTTGATGAGAAAACCCTGACGGAATATGACGCAGTGATTTTCATCGGTGCAATGGGCATTTGTGTCCGTATGATTGCCCCAATCCTGAAAAATAAGTATGTTGACCCGGCAGTCGTATGCCTTGATTCCATCGGCAAGTATGTCATCTCTGTCCTTTCAGGTCATGTCGGTGGCGCGAATGACCTGTGTCGTCGGCTTGCGCGGATTTTAGGGGCAGAGCCAATCATCACTACCCAAAGCGATGTCACCGGGACGTGGTCTCTCGACACCTTTACATCACAATTCGGGTGGGAGACTGAGGCCGGCAAAGGTAAGATGAACAAAGCTATCTTCAGCCTCGTCAACGGACACCCGGTCGGACTCCTGCTCGACATCAAGGACCGTGGCACGACTGAGCTCGAACGGACACTGCCCGACAATGTCCGCATCATCCATTCGGTTGACGACAGCGAAGACCTTGACCTCATCATTGCTGTCACTCCTTTCACTTATGAATCCCGAAAGCCTGTGTTGTATTTCCGTCCAAAAGTCCTCAGCCTAGGTGTCGGTTGCCGCAAGGATTGCGATCCGGAAGGTGTCGGAGCGTTCATTATACAAAAGCTGCTTGACTCCGGCATAAGTCCGCTCTCGCTTAAATCCATCTCGACCATTGAGTTGAAAAAGGATGAAAAACTGATGTGCACACTTGCCCGACAGTTCGCACTACCCGATGTGAAGATTTTTTCTGCGGTCCAACTTGGCGACATCGACGTGCCCAATCCGTCAGAAAAGGTGCATGAAGTGACCGGAGTGTGGGGCGTGGCCGAAAGCTGTGCCATAGCCGGTGCCGAAGGAGGGCCACTGATTGTGGAGAAACAGAAAGGCAAACTCTCGGAGCAAAATGATTTCACTTTTGCCGTTGCGATTGACAGTGCGGCCATACGTAAAGGACACATCGAGATCGTCGGTGCCGGGCCGGGTGACCCGGAGCTGGTGTCGGTACGCGGTAAACGATTCCTGTCGGAAGCCGACCTGATTCTCTATGCCGGCAGCCTTGTCCCCGAAGAACTGACCCATTATGCCAAACCGGGATGCGTGGTCAGAAGTTCCGCAAGCATGAACCTTGAGGAACAGTTCTCCTTGATGAAAGAATTTTATGACCGTGGGCTGTTGGTGGTGCGCCTCCACACCGGCGATCCATGCATTTATGGTGCAATCCAGGAGCAGATGGCATTCTTTGACCGCTACGGGATGTCATATCACATCACACCCGGCATATCATCCTTCCAGGCCGCTGCCGCCGCACTACGCTCTCAGTTCACAATCCCTGAAAAGGTCCAGTCAATCATACTCACCAGAGGTGAAGGCAGGACTCCCATGCCTGAAAAGGAAAAACTTCACCTGCTCGCCCGGTCACAGAGCACAATGTGCATCTATCTGAGTGCCGCTATCGTCGATGAAGTCCAAAGTGAACTTATGCAGGCATATCCCCCCGAGACACCTGTGGCAGCCTGCTACAAGCTGACATGGAAAGAGGAACGGATATACCGTGGACAGTTGAAAGATCTTGCCAAGATTGTCCATGACAATAATCTGACTCTAACAACACTTCTCGTCGTTGGTGATGCGATTGACAACCGCGAGGGTCTGTCAAGACTCTATGATGACAACTTCAAACACCTTTTCCGCCAATGATACTCGTTTTCGGAGGAACCACCGAGGGGCGACTGGCTGTCAGAACGCTCGATGAGAGTGGAAATCCTTATTTCTACTCTACCAAGAGCGATCTGCAAGACATCAAATGTAAATTCGGCACACGACTGTCGGGAGCTTTGGACAGAGAGTCAATGCCCGAATTTTGCCGTGACAAAAATATAAGGCTAATCATCGATGCAGCCCATCCATTTGCCTCGCAACTACACGACACAATCCGGGAGACCTCCGAAAGACTTGAAATCCCTGTCATCCGCTTCGAGCGTACTTATCCTCCGGACGATTATTATGCAATCTACTGCAATGATTATGATGATGCCATAACCAAACTAAATGCGCACTGCATAAACCGCCTGCTCGCTCTGACAGGTGTGCAGACAATTGCCAAGTTGAAGCCATTCTGGACAAACCATGAATGCCGATTCCGCATTCTTGACCGTGATGAATCATACATGAAAGCCGTCAGCCAAGGATTCCCGCCGCAGAATCTGTTTCCTTACAATGAGGACAGTGATTGTGTGGAAATCGTGAGACAATTCCACCCTGAAGCCATCATCACCAAAGAGAGCGGAAAATCAGGCGGTTTCGAGGAGAAACTACAGGTGGCCAAGGATTTTGGATTGAAATTTTTTGTGGTAAGGCGTCCGACGATGCCACCAAATTTCATCACCGTCTATGGCGTGGACGGCCTTCGTCAGCAGATTGAACACCTGTATCCCGAATTCTATCCTCTACACACCGGCTTTACCACCGGGGCATGTGCTACAGTGGCAGCAAAAGCTGCAGCGTTGGCACTTTTCAAAGGAGAAATATGCCGGCGGATTCCATTCACTCTACCATCCGGCGAGGTGCTTGAGATGGATGTCGAGTCCGTGACCGTTGACAGTGGCGGAAACGCAGCGACTGCCGTGGTGGTCAAGGATGCAGGTGACGATCCGGACGTGACCAACGGCTGTCATGTTGTGGTCAACCTGAAGCGAGCCAACCGCGAGGGAATCAAATTTATCGGAGGCGAGGGAATCGGGACTGTGACACTGCCGGGCATAGGTATCGAAGTCGGAGAGCCTGCCATCAATCCCGTGCCTCGTAAAATGATTGAAAATGAGCTGACCGCAATCTTCAATGGCGGGATAGATGTGACAATCAGCATACCTGAAGGCAAGGAACTGGCACTGAAGACGTTCAATCCGCGTATTGGCATTGTCGGTGGAATCTCGATAATCGGGACCACAGGCATAGTGCGTCCGTTCTCCCATGAAGCCTTCGTTGATTCCATGCGGCGCGAAATAGAGGTCGCCAAAGCTATGGGCTGCCGCCATATCGTCGTCAACTCAGGAGGGAAAAGCGAACGATACGTGAAAGCCCTGTACCCTGATCTCCTCTCTCAGGCATTCATCCATTATGGAAATGCCATTGGCGACATAATGAATCTCGCACAGGAACTTGCGATCGAAAATCTGACCATCGGACTGATGATCGGTAAAGCAGTGAAACTCGCCGAGGGCAAGATGGATACCCACAGCCACAAATCGATGCTGAACAGAGAATTTCTTTGCGACATCGCCAATGAATGTGGCTGCGGCGATGATGTGGGCAGACGCATAGCCGAAATCAATATGTCACGCGAACTTTGGGGCATCATCCCGCAATCATGTGCAGAGCGATTTTTCACACGAATTTTGGAACTCTGCCACGCGAATTGCAAAAGAATCTACCGGTCAGGACAGCTCGAATCACTTCTGATCACCGATGAGGGTGAAATCCCTTATCGCATCAAGTAATGCCTCGATAGAACTCCACTTCCTGCCTCTGAATTCATATCCTGTATCAGAAATTTTGACAATGTCCGAGGAGTCAATGTTTCTTTCAGCCAATATCCCATTGCGCGCAAGTGCCTTTTTCACCATATTGTAGCAGTAGCCGTCCCCTTCGAGTCTGATATAACGGTCCGGGCGGTTGTCAATGCGAAACAAACCCGACTCAAGGTCAAATTTTATGCCCTCGCGTTCAAAAAAAGTACCCATATAGCCGTTGATAGACAAATCTTCCGGTGTCCCGATCTTGACACCATGCGTCTTATCAATCAGCCATATTTTATCGGCTATCTGGAGAGCCAGCTCCAAATCATGCGTTGACAGGAACACAGTTTTATTCTTCACTCTCGACAGATTTTGCAAAAGCTGCATGATCTCCACCTTGCTGGGATAGTCGAGGAACGCAGTCGGCTCATCAAGAAATATTATCGGAGTCTCCTGTGCAAGAGCCTTTGCTATCATCACCTTCTGTCGCTCACCATCGCTCAGTGTCTGAATCATTCTGTCACGGAGCTTGTCTATTTTAACAAGTGATATGGATTCGTCAATCACCTCCTTGTCTGACGATGTGAGATGTCCCCAAAAGCCGGTGTAGGGACTCCGCCCCATCCCGACAAGTTCATAGACCGACATGTTGCTGAGGCTCAATTTTTCGGTAAGTACCACTCCTATCACTTTTGCAAGCTCGGAATCCTTGTAGGATGTCAGATTTCTCCTTTCGATCATAATTTTCCCCGAGAGTGGCGGGAGAAAAGCCGAAAGCGTCCTCAGAAGTGTTGATTTTCCCGCACCGTTAGGTCCGAGCAGGCAAGTCAACTCGCCTGAAAAGAGCGAAGCATCAATATTTCGTGTGATGACAATGTCCCCATGTTTGTCACGATAGCCGGTGGTCAGCCCTTCGACACGGATTGTCTCCTTTCGATCGTTCATGATTCACTTTTGCGTTTGTTAAACAATACCCATATAACCACCGGCGCGCCAACAAGTGCAGTCACTGAATTTACAGGCAAGGCACCCTCGAAACCCGGCATCCTGGCTATAAGATTACACAGCAACGCCAACGATGCCCCGGCAAACAGTGAGGCGGGCAGAATTGTCGCATGATTGGAAGTGCGGAATATTCCACGGCAGAGATGAGGAACTGCGAGTCCGAGAAACACGATCGGTCCGCAATAGGCAGTGACAATCGCCACAAGCACTCCGGCACATGAAATCACAAGCAAACGAGCACGCTTGATGTCGAGTCCGAGATTGCGCGCATAGGAGTCGCCAAGGAGCAGCAGGTTCAACGTCTTTATCAGTAGAAATGAGAGAGGCAACAGCACAAGCATGATGACGATGAAAACCGTGGTCTGTCCACCTGACACACGCGCAAAACTCCCCAGTCCCCAAATGACGTAAGCTCGTATATCCTCCTCAGCACTGAAAAACTTGAGTACACCGATTATGGCATTGGCAATATAACCGATCATGACACCCATGATCAGTAGTGTCACATTTCCCCTGACCTTTTGTGCCACAAACGCTATCAGAGCCATTATCAACAACGAGCCTACTATCGCCGACATGGTGATTGTCACCTCACCGATGACACCCAACTTGCTCAAAGCCACACCACCGATGTTTCCCGAAAGCAAAACCACGAATGCCACACCGAGACTTGCACCCGAACTGATTCCAAGCACCGACGGTCCGGCGAGAGGATTACGGAACACTGTCTGCATCAGCAGACCACTGACAGCAAGTCCGGCACCAGCCATGACGGCAGTCAGAGCCTGCGGGACTCTTGATTTCATGACAATGTTATTCCATATCTCTGACTCCGATGGACTCCCGGTCAAAATTCCGAGGACTTCCTGCATGGGGATATGCACCGACCCAAGCAAGAGGTTCAGAAAAAAGAAAAATATGATTGAAACCACTAACAGGACCATTAGCAGCACCGTGGTCGATTTCTTCATTTCAGCAAATGATAGTAGGATGGTTGATGATCGGAGAGGATTGAAGGATGAAACACATGGATGAAATCGGCAAGCACAACCTCCGGCTCAACCGGCATACGCTCATAGAAAGGCACTTCCTTCATGTTGCAGTACACCACACCATGATCCTTCCAGGCCTTGAAATCAGTGTAACGATTGTCCTGTTTGGCAAGCACATCATAACTGAACTCACCATCGAAGCTGTTGACAATACGCCAATAGTCCGCATTGGCCGCATTGGTGTAGACAGTCTCGTAGTCCAACGTCACGCCACCGGACTCATTGTTATCTTTCAGGAAATAGTCAGCTCCAGCATCTCTGAAAAGCTGGGCAAGGAAACTTTTACCACCGACAGCATACCAATTTCCACCTCTCATCTCGCCACTGAACACCGTGGGACGAACCGTGACAGTATCCACACGACTTTTCAGGTCATTATATCTCCCGACTATGCCACTGAAAACCTCATTAGCCTCCTTCTCATTACCTGTCAGCAGCCCTATCATCTTTATCCATTCCGCCTGACCGAGTGGAGTCAGCTCTTTGTACCCAAGATGAGGAATCATCGGTATATCGACATTCCTGATTGCATCATATCCGCCCCTCTTGAATGGCGATATGAAAATCACTTCCGGATTAATGGCCATAATGACCTCATTATCAAAATTGCCCTCGATACCGATCTTGTGTGTCATACCCTCTTTCAGTTGCTTATTCATCTGCTCGTTGTGGAGATGACGCGTGCTGGTGATTCCGACTACTTTCTCTGTGATTCCGAGCTTGATGAAGTTCGACAACTGCAGCGATGTCATGCAAATCGCACTCTCAATCGGAGTCTCTATCCGCGTATAGCCCTCAGGAATCTCAACATCCGCACCTTTCGGCACGAGGGCGAAATGAAATTGCTCCGCCTCTCGATTCTCGGGGTCATTGATGTCAAGAAGCGTGCATCCGTCAAGATACTGCACATGAAACCCGTTTGCATATTCCGATAAAATCATTGCTGAGGAATCTCTGACAGCACTCCCGCCATCATTGTTGATTCCTCCGTTATCTGTCTTATGCCTGCATGAAACCATGACAAACATAAGGATTGTTGTTGCGACTAAAGTTAACTTACTCATATCATGTAGTGTTATTGCTTACGTTTCCGATAAATCACAGTACCGGTCAAGACGATTGCAAAGATAGCTAAAATTACAATCAACCACGCTGAATATGATCCTTTATCTGCCATAATATCCGTTGACAGATTCTCTTTTTTCAAAACTTTTGCACCTGAATTTTCAGCAATCGCATCGTTTATCTTCTCACGATAAACTCCGGCGGCACGACTGTCGAGTGATCCTGCGATGAACTGTTGCAACTTCTTGTTGCCGCACACAAACTCCGTGCATGGAGCACCATTTCTCTCGGTCAAAGAAGCATGGAGTCCGGCGGTAGCCTTGAGTTGCTCGGGAGAGGCTTTCCAGTATCCTTTCCTAACACTTTCAAGCATTGTGGCAGTCATCTCCTGCAACGCTGCGGGATTGACACGGTTAAAGTACTCCTCTACTCCAAGATTCTCCTTGTCCTTGACATAAAGGTCGTATAAATCATCATGTATATCGTCATTGAGCGCAGATTGACGCATCACTGACCAGCCAAAAATATTGCGGAATATCTCGCCGAACATATGCGCTGTGGTTGCGTCACCTTTCATCCGTTCTCTGATGAACTCAGGATTGAGTATGGTTGCACGCGTCTCGACAGCTATTGCCTCCTTCGTGTCCTGCATACGTGGCAGGTATGCGTTGCGATAGTCCGCCATCATTGCCTCCGGTTCTTTACCGTTTATGCCCGCAGAGGCGAGCGAGAGTGCGCCGGTAAATTCATATACATGATCAAGTGAAATTGGTCCCCATGTATTGCTCTGACGTGGCTGCACGATGACATCCGTATTTTTGATTGCTGCCGACAAGAGCCCGGAGTCAGCCTTTCCCCAATTGTCATCATCGCCATACATGGCACACATATTATTGAGATACCCGTCAATCAGTTCCCGGTGATCATCCCATTCTCCCGAACTTTCCGTGTAACGCAACATGCCTGTACTGTAACCGGAATTTACCGGACCGAACACACGCATGGTCGATAGTTCTCTCGCCCGTTTAGGTGACAATCCTTTCTCAACCATATCAGCCTCCTGCTCGATTGACCCCTCCGCAACATAATTTGGGTAAAAGTCATCCTTGGCCTGCGACGCAAGCGCGACGGCCTCTGTCAACATCTTCAATCTCGACCCTGCAATGTCCCTGAGCTGCCCCGAGACCTGAACGAGTATGTTTATGCGCGGACGGCCAAGCTCCTCGGAGGGTATGAGGCGCAGATCCATGACGCGCCCCTGCTCATCCCTGACTGGCTCGACACCCAACATGCGAAGTGCCTGCGCAATAGTGGCACCCTGCGAGGAAATGAACTCACCTGCCCAGAACGTATAGCTGACTTTCTTGGGATATTCACCATGTTTTGCAAGATAACTTTTGAGCGTATTCTCAGCAAGCGAGACTCCGTCATTCCATGCTTTCTCACCCGGAGTCGCTTCAGCATTGATGCTATACATGTTGCGGCCAGTCGGAAGCACGTTTGGATTCAAGACAGGATCACCGCCGGGAGCCGGGCGGACGGGTACCCCCGACAATGCCCCGAGCATCGCATCAAACTCCCTCCTCGGTGATTCAGTGAGCAATTCGCGATATCTCACGGCATTTTTCAATTCGACCTCAGCCGACATGGTGTCCGATGTCAAATCAACCGCCTCAACATCCCTTCTGGCTTTTGGCAGATAATTGTGACTGATAAACGTGTAGTCCTGCAATCGGTCGGTTGTTATCTTTCCCTTGTCCCTGTCCTCCTTTGCTCGTGCGTATGCAAGTTTGTCGGCTGAGATAGCCACGACGGTTGTGCGCATGTCTTTGTTATCATACGGCTGCCCCATCGTGTAGTATGCTCCCGTGATTTTCTCATTGGCAAGTTCCTCAATGAAAGCATCCACCTTCCTTAGCTCATCAGACGTATATGGCTTGCCCGAAACTGAGTCCATACCCAAATCCTTATGCACACCCATCGCTACAATCTGTGCTTTCAGCTTTGATGTATTCTTTGAAGGTGTGGCGATCGCATCATGAATATCTTCGATAAGCGTGGCATATTTCTGCCTGAGACCACTCTCGACGTAGGGTGGTGTCAGATGGGTCACGATGACCGCATGACTCCTCCGCTTCGCTATGATTGCCTCCCCGACATTGCCGGTGGTGTAGAAATAGAAATGCGGACGGTTGCCAGTCAATACCTCAGCCCAATCGCCTTGCGACAATCCGGCATTCTTTCCGGGAGTAAATTCGAGATTGCCGTGTGTGCCGAAATGAATCAGTGCATCCGCATCAAATGCCTTCTGCATGTAAAGATACGGAGCAAGATAACTGTGGGGAGGAGCGACCTCCACACCATGAACAAGTTTGAAATCGTCATCCCCTACAGCCGGACGAGGTTGCGGAAACAGCAAAATATTGCCATAACGCACACATGCTATTGCCAGACTGTCACCTCGACTGAGTATTGACCCCGGCGCATCGCCGTATCTTTGAGTCACCTCTTGATATTTTTCAGGCAGGAGTACATCTGTCGCCCATTTTTCATACGTATCCTTGTTGATCCATGTCTTGGCATACCTGTCCATGAATGTCTGCTGTGCCGCCGGAGCGTATGACCCCATCACAGAGCCTTGCTCCACGATTTGTTTTTTGAACGCATCGACACTCGCCGGAAGCCCACTGACATCATAGCCCTCATCGCGGAGTCTTTTCAAGAAATTATACAGCGACGGCACGACCTCCATCCCCGAAGCAAGGAGCGCGTCCTTGCCGGGCGATTTGAAATAGCCTATTGCCACTCGCTTTTGACCGTTAGGTTTTGTGCGCAGATTCATGAAACGGGTAAACTGCTCAATAAAAGCGTCCACACGCTCCCCAACGGGATTGTAGAGAAGATAACCGTCAGCGTTGGCATCCTGCGTGGAGATGCAGAGTGGAGTCATCGCCCCGTCGATTTCAGGGACCACGATTCGCGCATTAAGCGTCCCTGCGCTCATAGGATTGTTCACGTCAAGCCATTCCTCGCGCGATTGAATCAGCGGGAAAGGCATAAAGAGTGGGACACGGTTGTCATACGCCCAGTTAATCAGCGTATCATTTCCAAGCCTGCCCATGGGAAGATAGACGATAGCCTTAGGACTCACTTCACGTATCATCTTCGCACGGCTTCTACCAGTCGCCGAAAGCGGATAGACGTTATAGCCCTCCTGTGTCAGACGGGATATAAGACTGTCGATATGTGCACGATTCCCTTCAACGGGGAAAGTTATACCTGAGACGAACACTATATTGTCCCCGGCATTATTATATCTTCCCGTCTCCTTCAGATACTCGGTCAGTTCATCGGCCTTTTTAAAATACTTGCCGCCATCCAGATGGTAATACATATTGTTTGGCAGCATGACAGCTTCCGCGTAGCTCATGTCACCCCACTTATAGGGAGTCGCGATGCTCCGCGTGTATCGCAGAAGATTCCTGTAGTTTGCCTGACAGGGGTTTTTAAAATATGCCTGGATATTCTCAACCTGAACTGAATCAAGATTATGATTCACAATGGAACTGAAATTCCTAAGCGTATTTGTGAATATCGGTACTCCTTTTTTTGCGGCTTTGTCAACGGAAATCATCTGTGCAGAATCGAGATACAGTCCTCTGCCATACATCAGCACAGCGTCATAGCTGTCAAAATCACGAGCCTCGTCCATCGCCTTACAAGTCACCTCAATGTGACTGTTATCATTATTGAGTACAATCTCGGCTGCCTGAGCCGGCAGCGGATTGACAATCAATATACGTGTCGGGGTGCAATAGTGACTATAAAACGACACGACCGACACCAAGATCAAGATGAAGGCCGCCGCAAGAATGATTTTCCGTTTCCTCGCCATAGAGACGTGAATGATTGGTTGTTTAGTTGAAAAACTATCTTAATTTTTTAATCCGGCAACAGATTGCCGGGAATTTCATCACCTGAGATTATCCCTCAAGAAAGCCGCTTTACGTTCCATTGCCTTCAACGGCCGTTCGTTGAGTCCTTGCCGGATATGATCGACGTAGATGTCCTGAATCGCGGGTATCTGCCCGAGCCCCTCCATTATGGTCGAGACCTCATAGCCTTCTTTGACGAGATTTTCACACCACTCACCGTCAATGTCATTCCGGGCATGATCACCGGCGACAAACATGAACGGCAGCAATGTGACCTTCTTCACCTTTGAAGCCTTGAGCTTGGCAAGAGTTGTGTCAAATGTCGGATAGCCCTCGACGGTGGCTACATGAAACTGACCGTGGCCATCGGCATTGAACATATAATCAATCTGCGAATAGATTGCATTGGCCGGGGTCGCAGTTCCATGACCTATGAGGACGACTGCCGAATGCTTTCCAGCCAAGGCCTCATGCCGTTCAGCAAGAATCCCGACAACCTTCTCACAATCCTCAATTGAATAAAGCAACGGATAGCCGACGCGAATATCCTTGAAAAACGGAATCATGAACTCTACATCATCGCGCAATGTTTCCGACTCAATTCCGTCAATGATGTTTGTACCCTGAATGAAGACATGTGTATAACCCTCCGCAGCAAGTTTCAGCAACATTTCACGTGGAGTGGATTTCACTATGCCTCTTTTTTTAAGTCTGCTGATGATAATCCTCGAAGTGTAGGCCTCGAAGACGTCCATATCCGGAAAATCGGTCTTCACTTTTTCATTCAAAGCGTCGATAGTGAGTGCGCGCGTGTCGTCATACGTCGTACCGAAATGGGCCATCAGTATGGCATGTTTCTCACCGTCGGCAGGCTCTGCAGCGCATGCTTTAGCCACCGTACATGAAAGTATGACAGTCAGTAAAATCAATATTCGTCTCATCACATTGATGTTTTAAGAAATTAATTGTCTCCCGGAATGACCAACATCCCGGGAGACTACGATTACGTGAGCCTTATTTACTGATTTGTAGACATAGATAGAAAAAATTTAATCTCGATAGCTCACATTGGCAGAAAAGAGTTATTATAGATTATTTCACATCTTCAACCACACGGATCTGCTCGAAATAAAATCCTGCTGCCATTGTCGCACCCTTCTCGGTAGTGCGGTTCTTGGCATCATAGATATATATTTGAGGATTGGTATTTTCGGCATCCACACCGATGTAGGCTTTGTGATTGACAAAAGCCATGCGCGATGAGAAACGTCCGCTGCTGTAAGCAAGACGCTCTCCGTTATATGTCACCGGTGAAGCTGTCTTTGTCTTGATATTTATAATTGTATAGTAATGGCTGAAAGCGTCAATGCCGGTTCCCTTCGCATCGTCGCGAGCGTAGGCAATCACGTCTGAGCCTCCCATATAGATCACAGAGATGAGTTTACCTCCGGCGGTGAAGCCATCATAGTCCTTGTCGAAGGTCGTAGAGTTTGCATTGATGCGGAGGAGGTGGCTGTGCTCGCCGTCTGTCTCATCGGTCACACAAGCGATGTAGAGATTGTCGTCATCATCGATGAACGTTGTGGTCTGAAGAAGCTCACCGTAGGCAGTTCCGACCATTTCGCAGTCAAGGAAGCACTCGGTATCGCTCTCAACAGCCATATTATCAGGATTGATGACAGCCGTCTTCATTGGGGTGACGCGTTTGCCACGTGTCCCTCCGGACTTGGGATAGTAGAAATAGAACAGTCTGTTGTCCGACTTGCGGTAAGTGAGGATACCCGATGTGGTATAAATATCGCCGCTCTCAGGCATCTTGACATCGAGTTCTCCCTCTGAGATGATTGTCATGTTGTCGGCGTTGAGCTTTGTCCAGATAATCTTGTTGCCCTCACCGTTGGCAGCCATAATGATGAGAGTATTGTCATCAACCCATGCGTGAGTGTACTTACGGGTGGAGTATGTATTGGTCTGGAAACGACGCTCAGCAATGACTGTGATTTTGTTGTCCTTGATTATGTACTTGCTGAAGCGATCGCCCGAAACCGGAACCTGATAGTAGTAAGCCCCCTTGAGGATTGTCTCAAGCGAAAGGATTGAGTTGACCTCGGTGCCCTCACCCTTGAAAGTGATTTCCGGCTGGTCTGCTTCAAGCGATTCGACGCTGCGGACAAGAGTCTTCACGTCGCGTCCCATGCCGCCGTGTTTGTCCAAAGCCACCCAAAGGTCAAAGTGGAAGTCATCGATGACGGTGGGATCGTCATTGTTGTCATCGCCTTTCGGATCGTCATCCGAACAGCTCGCCAAGCCCAGCGATGTGAACAGGGCAATGAAAAGTAGCAGTGAAAATTTAAACTTCTTCATTGTAAATGTTATTTAGTTGATAAACAGTCTGAATTTTGCATAGAACGCACGTCCCGGTTTCTGCAACATGTAGTTATCGTATGCGAGACGGTCAAAAACATTATTGCATTCGAGCGAGAGATTGTAGCGATCATTGCACATGGAATACGTGAGATAAAGATTCGTGATGTTCTGTGTCGGTATCTTAGCCTTGGATTGCGCATAGCCGTAAGCCTCCCAGTTCAGATAATACCAGTGAATCCACTGATAGTCACAACCGACCCGCAGGCGGTCCTCCTTACGCAGCAAATCATGAATCGTATAGTTTACGCCGGCATTCGCGAATATCCACGGACGATTGGGGACACGGTTCTTATATGTGGCCGACGGATTGCCGTCACTCTTAAATTTCTTCAAGTCGCGCGCATCGCTCCAACTACCGTTCAGGCTTATCTGCAAAGCGTTTCGCCACAAATAGTTGAGTTCAACATCCACTCCTTTGACATCAATTGCAGGCTCGTTGACATATTGCATCATGCCATCACGCTCGGAGACAGTCGCACGGATGTAGTGCTGCACATGACGGATAAATCCATTTGCCTCATAGCTCAGCATATTGTCAGCGTCGATGCGCCATGTCCCGAAGAAACCCAAGTTGTAGTTATTGCTTGTTTCAGGCGAGAGGGCAAGATTCGGGTAAATGGTTGTCCCATTGCCGAGCAATTCTCTTGAGAGCGGCAGGCGCACACTGTGTTCGTATGAGCCTTTCACCGAAAACGGCTCTTTGAGAGTGAATCTCGTACCGACACCTGCGCCCCAATAATCCTTAGTCACATCAGTCTCAATCTTGTCTGACCCGGTGATGGTAACATCATCGGTCTGCTTTATGTTCATGACATTGATATAGTCCTTCACAAAGTAGGAGGTCTGCCAACGTTCATCGAAAAACGACTGCGAATAGGTGAGCGACAGAAGATGTTTCGTAACCACATCATTTGACGGCTCAAAGTACTTGTCAACCTTGTCGGTGCGGTCATTGCCCCTGCGGTTCAGCATGTAGTTGAACGCAATATTGTGGAAATCATTTATGTCATGGTCCACTCCGGCATTGACGATGGTGAGCGGACGGCGGTAGACTCTTATTGTCCTGCTCTTGTTGTTCATCTCATTACCGCTTGAGGGCATCCATGTTCCGTCCCATGAATATTTACGGTAGGCAGTGTCAACAGTCTCGCTGTGATCCCACGTATGCGACATATTAAGACGGACATTAAGCTGTTCCCATCTCTTGGCATAACGTGCTGAGACATTCATCGAGTGGGAGTTGCGCGAAGCCTCGCCATAGACCTTATTCTGCATCGCGCCGGTCTGGAGTTCCTTATCGACTTTGGTATATGACGCACCGATGAAAAAGGCATCAGCCCATCTGACATCATTCACGCCAACCTCTATCTGTGAAAATATCGAGCGATAATCGTCGTGAAAACGCTTCTTGTTTGTATATATGTATTTGTCGGCATCCTCATCCCAGACCTCAACATTCTTCATCGTATAGTCATTCTTTGAATAATTGAGACTGAATGTCGGCAAGATGGCAATCTTCGTTTTCGGGATGAAATACTTGCCTGTCAGATCGACGCTCTGAGTATGGAAAGACCCGACACCGTATGAGAAATCAAGAAAATTTTTCTGCTGCTTTTTGGTGACGATGTTGACAGCACCCCCGAGTGCGTCCGAACTCAGATATGACGGGACGACACCTTTATACAGTTCTATGCGTTCGACCGTATTCACCGATATATTGTCGAGATTGAAATCCGTACCTTTCGAGTCGAGAGGCACACCATCGATGAAATATCTTATTGAATTGCCCGACAGACCGTTGATTATGAGATCATAATCAGATCCGACACCACCCTCGCGACGCACTTTCACACCCGCACTGCGGTCAACGATATCCTTCAGCTTCACGAGTTTGTTGACATCCGCATTAAGTTCAATGGCATTGACAGTGAATGCACCCTCCGACAGTTTCCGACCATTGGTCTTGCCATAGACATTGACCCCGGAAAGCGTCACCGCATCCTCTTTCAACACAAAATCCATTTTTGTGTCCGACATCAAGTCCACAGTCCTGACTTCTGCGACATAGCCGACCGCCGAAACTTCAATCGTGTGCTTGCCCGACTTGAGTTGCAGCGAATAGCTTCCCTGCTCGTCAGGAGCGCATCCACGCTTGCTGTCACGGTCATAAACCGTTGCGTATGGGACGGCTTCTCCAGCAGAGCCCCTCACAGTCCCGTAGAGACGGACCGTGGCTGCCATCGCCATCATCGGCAACAGCGTCAAGCATATAAATAAAACAACTGAAAAAAATCGCCTCATTTCCATTGCGTGAGCTAACTGTTAATCAAATAGCATCGGGGATAAACCAAACCACAGTCAGCCCGACAGACCGCATCGGCAGGACACACAAACAAATTGCATCCATGACAACGGAATGGGGTTTGTAGGATTGCTTTGTGGCTTTATTTCCCGAAAACTACAAAACTTATGTTGTCTTGGCAGGTCTTCTGACTTATCCCATCTCATTGAACTGACCTTCCCATGGACACTTTCTCACCATCCACAGTGGCATTGATTAATCAATGAGCGTTTTCAGGAATCACAGCAGCGGGTCTGTTCAGGATTCTCACCTGCTTCCCATTTTCATCGCTCAGTGGCGAAACCAAAACGCGGTGCAAAGATACATATTTTATATATTATTCTGCAAAAAATAATTCACCTCCCGCCAAAATAATGCCAAAATCCCCCGTTGAATCCACTCGCTCCAGCTCCATTTTCCGAAATTTCGGCGAAAATATTTCAAAAAATTTGGCAGTTTCAAATTAATGCCATAACTTTGCACACGTAAAAACCACGACATGGTTCCTTGGCCGAGTGGTTAGGCACCGGTCTGCAAAACCGTTTACAGCAGTTCGATTCTGCTAGGAACCTCCAATCAAAAGTCAATTTGTTCCATCCTCCAATGGCAAATTGACTTTTATCATTAGTATCCGTCCGGATTTCGGAACTGCCCCGCAAAATACCTAACACCTCACACTTAACACTTTATACTTAATACCTCACACTTAACACTTTATACTTAATACTTCATGCTTTTTCTCATTTTCTCATTCTCATCAGATGATGAGAAAATGAGAAAATTCTCACAATTCTCATATTTCGTGAGAATGAGAAAATGTGAATATGTGAGGTCTGAAAGGGTATACTCATTTAAATAACGATTTCGCTCAGTCTTACGGCTATGTTATGGTCGCTGAGGTATAGAGGACGGCGGGCTTTATATGTTGACGAAAACAGGGATGCGTCAGTGTCAACGAGCGAGTTCTTATCCACCTCAATCCCTGCCATGTCGAGAGCTGTCGGCATGAATGACCGCGAAGTCGAAATGAGGCGATCCATGTTGAGGTGAATACATGAGCATTTTTCGGGATTCGCCTCACGATATGACGGTGAAAGCCATGCTATGAACGGAACATGAACCTGATGTAACGACGGACGTGGGGAGGCATGTAGGAAATTACGCGAGCCATCGTCGAATATGTCTTCTCCGTGATCGGAACAATACAGCAGTCCGGCTTTTGCACCATCCAAAGCCTCAAGCCGCTTGATACACTCCGAAAGAAAACGGTCGGTTGCAACTATGGTGTTGTCATACGCATTAATCAGGCTTTCGCGATTGTGGTGATTAGCCTCCTTGTAGTCACATGGCTTGAAGTGATAATCCTCCTCGCTGTATCGGTCTATGTAATTGAAATGCGAGCCGTAGGTATGCAGCACGACAAGTTGCTTTTGGTTATCCAGCGCAATTATCCCGTCGAGGACCGGGAGCAATTCAGTGTCCGGCTTGCTGTTGGCCCTGATCAGCCCCGAATTTTTGTCAAGCTCCTTAATAAATATGACCGTGTCGCTTTCGGCTGCAAAAAAGTCGATGAAAGAATGATTATATTGCTGATTTGACAGAAAGGCGGTGGAAAATCCGGCTTCCTTAAACGCCGTCACGACACCTTTCACCCGGTATATCTCCGGGTCAAAATTTGTAGCATCCACCGGACTCAACAACATGGGGACGCTCTTGTGGGTAGTGTTGCTCTCACTATATGCCTTGGGAGCGGCAATGACATCGTGGCGCAGAGATAGCTGCGGATTCGTGTCGCGCTTATATCCAAGCAAATGCCAGTTCTCAGCGCGTGATGTCTCGCCAATCACGAGCAGATACACCTCACGGTCATCCTCAGGATGGGTCGATACGGCACCGTATGAGAATGATGCGGATGTGTCATGATAGGCAGCAGTCCGCATTGTGCGGTCAACGGCAAGATATATATTATAGCCCACATTCACGGGATACAGATCATCAATGGTAGAATATTTGACCGGCGAACGGAAAGCACAAACGAGCATTCCTACTCCGATCAGACACACAACAGATGCAACTTTGAAATTTGCCCTCAGAAACCCCGGAGTAAGTCTGACTTTCTTACGAATAAAAACGGTGGCGATTATGAGCGAAGGGACATATATGGCCACGACAACAAGTATTATCGGGAGCATATTACCCAGAAGTTCCGTAACCTCCGAGGTATTCGTCGTGACGAGATTGAGAAACATGTCAACGGCGATGATACTGCGTCCGTAAAGGTCGAGCAGCACAATCTGAAACGCGGCAAGGAAGATGAGAGGAAACATGAGCCAAATGCTGCGCCCCAGCCGTGGCGACAGAGTCAACAGCAGATATATCACACCTCCGGGGAGGACTACATTGGTTATCGCTCCGATAGTGGTCAGCGGTTCTGTGAATGAAAGGACTACATTCGGGACCAGCAATGATAACAGAAAGAAATAAAATACAATGTTCTTAAACATGACAGGCCGAATTAAGAGTGTGTCTCATAACAAAAGTTAAACTGAGGGCGACGCAATCTTTGAGGGATTTTCTCTTAACTCTGAGGGAGTGTGGCTCT
>JAMPHF010000002.1:150353-190883 GCA_023663525.1 Bacteroides sp. | reverse complement strand
CTGGGTGGTCCCCTTTTCAACTGCTACCCGGGTCCCTTTTCAATTGTTAGATACATCGGGGCTGCAAGCAATGGCGATTATTGCTCTGATTGAGAACCATGTAAACAACAGGGTTTCTGAGCGAATGGCAGGTGTTTCAGAATGTGATCTTTCAGAGATACCGGAACAGACCATTCAGATGGAATATAACAGACATATTCTCATGTATCGTTCCATAAAGGAATTGATGGGAAATATGCCGGAAGAAAGTACCGCCTGGAGTGCATACTTTATCAACCATAATCTTTCGGCTGATGTATCGAAGGAACTTGATCCTACGGTACGCATATTGTTTGGAATAACTACTGTTGTCGCGAATTGGAAAAGTCAATTATATGGCTTCTTCAGTGAGTTGTCTCCAACCTATGCTATGCCTACTCAAAAGCGTCAGCTGTTATATGAAATACTCAACAATCACTCCACCCTAATATCACAAGATTACAGAGTATACTGTATTGAAAATAATGTGGGCGAACCAATGAGCAATTTGTTTGGCTCTACTGAATGTGAATCTGAGCCTTCAAATAACTGTCGTGCGACAAAAGACATTTTGATTTTTCAAGGATTGTTTGTGTCGAGAAGTCCGAAGATCACGATGGATCAAATGAAAAGAATTGTATGGAGATTAGCGGGTAAGGATTATAATGAATCAAAGGTAGAAGATTCTGGTTTTTACTTCATCGATGCGAAAGATGTGAATAGGCTCTGCTATTTCTTTATGGGAAAAGCTGATATAAAAGACGATGATTTTGATAGACGTGTGAATTGGGTTCGCAGTTGGCATAGTTATTGGTATTTTGCAAAGAAACTATATGGGAATACTAGCCTTCCGGAAAAGTTCGGAGATGTAACTGCTGCGAATTTCAATTTCAACGGCAAGCGAAAACGTAACGGTAAGCCAATAGGTCAATTCGAAGCGAAAACTTTTAAAGGATATAAGCTCAGTGAAGTTACTACAGAAGAAGTAAACAGGATAAACAAAATAATAAGAGAGGAGGTCGAAAATATGAAGTGACAGGATGCTCCGAGTGAACCAATGAATAGTGCTTTGGGGACTACTTTTGGGGACTACTTCAGATGACAAAAAGAAAACCCACTGAAATCCAGCGGGTTAATCTTCTACTTGGCGGAGAGAGAGGGATTCGAACCCCCGGAGGTGTGACCCTCAACGGTTTTCAAGACCGCCGCAATCGACCACTCTGCCATCTCTCCATAGTTAAAGAGTGAATAACAACTTATTCGTTTTACGTGTGCAAAGGTATGCTGTTTTTTTTAGACTACCAAATTTATTGCAGTTTTTTTTCAAAATTTCGCCGGCAAAAAAGTTTAACAAAGCAACGCGAAAAAACGCGAAAAAACGCGAAAAAACGCGAAAAAACGCGAAAAAACATGTAGAAAATTTGCACATATGAAATAAAAGCCGTACCTTTGCAACGCAAAAACGGAGAAACACCATTATCTCCATCTCTTGTAAAAACATATTTGGTGCCATAGCTCAGTTGGTAGAGCAAAGGACTGAAAATCCTTGTGTCACTGGTTCGATTCCCGTTGGCACCACCTCAAAAATTGCCAAGTATTTTAATTACAGATACTTGGCAATTTTCCATTTAGGCACAACTATGTAAGGTCACTACAATAGTCACTATGGCATCCACGTTTAAATGATACAGAATCTACCACAACTCGACTGAATAAATCGAAACTGAATTCTTTAACATTAAAGAATTCCATTATGGATGCAATACATTTGATAGCACCATCGTCAATAATAAAAGTTATAAAGTATCTTCCACCTATATAATAGATTTCCAGACATCGGTATTAAAACAACTATTGCGTGAAGTACCCAATATTCTTTAAATACCAAAACAACTATGAGATATTCTTTATTACAATAGTTCGGTACGTTTTTTACAACAAGCTGAATATTAGATATTTACAAGATTAAAATTATAGATCTTAATTGTTGATTATCAGTATATTCCAAAATTCTTACCGATTCATTGTAATTAATTGTTGTAATATCGTAAAATATAACCAAAATTATGACATTGATTGCTGCATGGGTTGGTGTTGACTGCAAAAAAGAAGGAAATAAGATTTCTTCAATTTATATTGCGTCAGACAGTAGATTCTCTTGGAATACGAACTGTCACTATGATGAAGGTATTAAAGTATTTTGTTCATTAAGACACCCTTACATATTTGGATATTGTGGGGATGTATTATTCCCTCTACACATCTTAGAGAGAATTATATACAAGATAGATATCGATTTATTATTTAGTCCCAATATCAACAGCTTTAGAGATGAATTAGAGATCATAAAAGAGGAAATTGAATCATCATTATGCAGTTATCCACCTCTACTTCAGGACTTCTCCATAATATGTGCATCGAGGAAATCGTATTATGATTTTCATTTAGGGAAAATATGGAGTAAGGGAAAGACAGTTGGATGTGAAGAAATAGGTTTGCCTAATAAATCCTCAATTGTTTATTGTGATGGAACTGGCAAGAACGATTTGAATACAGTTATGACACAACTATCAAAGGATAAGAACCCTAATGAAGGCACCAGTCGATTCTATTATCATTGTATTGCTAAAACTATCAAAGAGTGTTCGAGTCACACTGTGGGAGGTGTTCCTCAGTTGGTGGGACTTTATAGAAAAGGGAATGGTTTGATTTTTGGGATTGTGGAAGATGGCAATCGGTATGTTTTAGGAAAACATTTGGATTATCGCCCTGATTGTTTGCAAATTCAATGGAGAAATAGTAATTTTGAAATCGTAAATCCAGAAACATTGATATTACAAGAGGGAGCACAAACCCAACCTTTCTAAAGAAGCAACTCCCTGACGATCCACCATCATTAATTTTTATTGGGTCGGTCGAGGTGTCTGGCGGATTCAATCTGTCATCAGGGTATCGAGGCTGTTAATCAACAGCCTCTTTTTGTGCATTTTCAATGTGTTAAGATGGTTTATTCAAGGTAGGGTGTGTCCCTGTAATATTCATCCGTAACAATTTACGGTTATCATTGTGTCTGATCGCTTTTCAAAATATTTGTGAGTTGGCCGGTGGCTTTGAGGTAGTCGGTGATGCGGACTTGGTAGTCGGAGTAGGCGGCGGTGTATTGGTCGCAGGCCCGGCGGTAGAGAGTCTGTGCATCGAGGAGGTCGGTGATGGTTGAGACACCGACCTTATAGTAATTCTCATTGAGGCGAAGATTTTCCTCCGCCTGCCCGATGGACTCGTTGGCGGTCTCCATCTTGCGGTATGCAGCCGTCAGATTGTCCCAGGCATCGCGCATTTCAATCTGCAACAGCTCTTGACCGTCCTCAAACTGCAGACGTGCGTTCTGAATCTGAAGATTTTTCTTCTTGATGTCGTGCGCACCGCCCCACCATCCCGAGAGGGGAATTTTGACGGAGACGAACAATACACCGAAATTCTGGTTTTCTTCGAGAAGATTGTGGAAAATCCATCCCGCACCGAGTCCGACAGTGGGAAGATTCTTACCCACAGCCATCTTTTTCTCCAGCTCGGCTGCCTTGACAGCGGTGTTGAGCATTCCATAGGCAGGAGTATTGGCCACGGTCTGCTGCGGGTCGCACCATAGGTCATAGCCGAAAGCAGGCATGGCGGAGGGAGTGATGCGCTCGGCTACATTCACCCTCATGACCCCGGCTCCGATATACTGTCCCAGCAAATTGCCGCAGAGGGCTATGCCGTTGTCGAGGTCAATCATCGTGGCTTTGAAGTCATTGCGCTGCAATTCCACTTTCAGCAGGTCATTCTTGAGGATGACACCGGCATCGACGGCTGCTTGAGTCTGATATGCGAGCGTGTCGAGCATGACAATCAGCGAAGCGAGAGTCTCACGTTGGGATTGCAGCGACACGAGCTTCCAATAATACTTATCGACCGATGCAAGTATCTCCTCATCGGTCTGGAGCTTGCGCAGTTCCGACAACCGTTCGCCGAGATGGGCGAGCGCGTTGCCGTTGACAATCTGTCCGCCCGCAAAAATGGGCTGTATGGCAGTGATTCCGGCTGTGTAGCCCTTATCGATCAAACCGATTTCAAAAAGATTCAACACGTTGTATTGAATCACGTCATGATGCGACCGGAAATAGCCGCCTGATGCCGAGACTTCGGGGAAATATTTGGTGAAAGCCTCATCGGAGGTCGCCTTGGCAATCTTGATGTCGTTGGCAGCGGTCTGGACTGAGTAGTTTTTTTTGAGAGCCATTTCCCGGCACTCCCGGAGCGACAGAGTGAGCGAGTCCACGCTCCCGGCATCCTGAGCTTTGAGAGCGAATGACGACAACGCCAGGGCTATGACCATGCATATCGTATACTTACTTTTCATTGTCTTGTTTTGGTTGAGGGGTTGGTTGGGGTGTTGATACCGGGCTTTCCTCCACGGGATAGACGGGCTGCTCGATGGTGGGCGCGGCTTTCTTGCAGAATTTCCAATAGAAGATTGGAATTACCGTGAGAATGAAAACCATAGTGATCGGTGTCCCGAAGAATATTATTATACCCATCGGCTTCCACAGTGCGCTGCCGGAAATGACCATCGGCAACACGCCCATTGTTGCAGCCGCCGAGGTCAGGAAGATTGGACGCATTCGGCGTTCGCTGGCCTGGAAAATCGAATCTTTCACTGTCGCGCCTCCCTCCTGAAGCTCCTCAGCATAGTCAAACATGATGATGACATTTCTGACGAGAATACCCATCAGGCTTATCAAGCCGAGGACAGCGGTAAGGCTGATCACCTCATTCATGACCACGAGACCGAGTCCGGCACCGGGGATGATGAAAATCAGCGAGAACAGCATGAGGAACGGCACGATAACACCCTTGTAGTGGAACAGTAGGATGAAAAATATTATGACTACGGCAATCATGAGCGCGCTGCCGATCTGAGGAAGAATCTCAGTGGTCTGCTCATACTCTCCACCATAGCTGACGGTGACTCCGTCAGGTAGATCAAGTTTGTCCACTTCCTTTTTCAGTTCGTCTGTCTTGGCGAGTGCGTTCTGTCCTCTCACATTATCGGCTGCGATTATGGCCGTCGGGAGTCCACCGCGATAATTAATCTGACCGGGATGCCATGTCGGGTTGACATCGGCAAACGCCCTCAAAGGTGTGTTTCCGATTCCCATCGCCGGGATAGGCTCGCGCATCAGTGCGGAATAGGTCGAGCTGTCGGAGTTCTGCGTCTTGGCGACTATCCCCACACCGTAGTCACCCTCCCAGAGTGTACCCATCGGCACGCCCGACCCGTAGCGCATCGCAAGCGTCATCTCAAGAAGCGTATTGTTCAGACCGAGGCGTGACATCCGTGTCGGGTCCGGCTCGACGGTTGCGGCCACGAGCTGACTCCCTGCACCCGGTCTCACGAGGGTCAGACCGGGGATGCGACGCATAATCGCCAGCACCGTGTCTGCCGCTTCAAGGTTTTTCTTGTAGTCAAGCCCTTGCAAGCGGACTTCCACGGGATATTTGGCATTGGAATAGCTCAACTGCTTGAACTTCACGTATGCTCCCGGGAAATAGTCCTGATAGAGCGGCGTATATTCATTCAACAGCTCGATGGTGGCTTCATTGCTCTTGGTGTTGACAATGAATTGCGCGTAGTTCGGACCGCCGACCTGAGGGGCGTATGTGGTCTGGAATCGAGGCGACGACATGCCATGGAATGTCGCTACCGAGACCACGCGCTCATCTTTACGCAGAATCTTGGCGAGACTGTCGGCAATGACATCGGTCTTGTCGAGCGATGACCCTTCGGGCAAGTATATCTCTACCGCAAATTGGTCGCGCTCGGCTATCGGCATGAGCTGGATGGGGCGAGAGATAAAGCACCATAGACCCAGCAACACCGATACAACACTGAGGACTATACAGGTCTTTGGCCACGCAAAGACAAGGGCGGCCAGTTTATTATACCAGTTCTGGAGGCTGACAAAGAATGAGAATTTCTTCTTTCCGCTCGCAATCGCCTCCCTCTCCATGGCGTAGATCGGCTGCTTGATTATCTTGTACTGGAGATATGGCACAAGCAACTCCGCCACTATCAGCGAGATGGTGAGGATGAGCAATATGGCCCAGGGGAAGAAGGTCAGGAAGTCGCGAAACATACCCGTCATCGTGATCAGGAACGGGAAGAACGTGATGGAGATGGCAAGGGTGGCCGACAGGATGGCACGGAAGAACATGGTGCCCGCATTTATCGTGGCTTGCATGTGGGGCATTCCATCGGAGATAAGGTCAACATATTCATCGATGATCACAACCGAGTTGTCCACAATCATGCCCAGCGAGACGATGAGACAGGCCAGAGTTACCGTGTTGAGTTCTATGCCAAACGCATAGAACAAGCCAAGTGATATGAAGATACTGACGGGAATGGTCAGCGCGGCGATGAACGCTACTTTCAGCGGCAGCAGGAGCATGATCACCACAAGCACGGCCACAATAGCTATGAGGAGTTCGCGCAGGAAGTCGATGACACTGAGATTCACCACTGTCGGCTGGTCAGTGATCTTGAAAAGTTCCATATCGGCGGGCATCTCTTTGGCGAACTCATCGATCACCTTGCCGGCGGCACTGCCCATCGCCACGATATTCTCTCCGTCCTTCATCTCAATGCTCAGGAGGAGGCAATTTTTGCCGTTGTTGGTGATATAGCTTGTCGGCTCCGGATATTCACGCACCACGTCGGCAATGTCGCTGAGACGGACCACCTCGCCTGTCGGAGTCGAGAACACCACGGTTTCCTTTATGTCGTTGACCGAATTGAACGCATCGGCCACATAGACCGGCATCGTGTAGGATTCGGACTTGAGGCGGCCGCCGGTTGTCTCAAATCCCTGCGCAAACAGTGTGAGAGCCAAGGTCTTCTCGTCAATGCCATAGTGAGATAGACGCTCGGTGTTGATCTTCACGCTTATCTGCTCGGTCTGTTCACCATACACCTTCATCGTGCCTATGCTCGGCACCGCTCTGAGCCTGTCGCGCAATTGGTCCATATAGTCATGCAGCTCGCGATAGGTCTTGTCCTTCCCCTGCATTGTCAGCAGGAGAGCCGACGTGTTGCCGAAATCCGAGATGGTCTCCACAGCGAGGACTCCGGTCGGGAGCGTTGTCTTCACATTGTCCACTCCGAGTTTGAACTTGTCCCAAAACTGGTCAGAAGCCTCCGTCCCGACATTGTCGTCGAGGGTCACAAAAATCATCACCGTTCCGTCTGTGACCTGAGCGGTGGTTTTCTTCTTGTTGACCTCCTTGAAACTGAACACATAGTCTTGCAAAGGTTTGAGCACTTCCTGCTCAACCTGCGTCGCATCGGCACCGGGATAGACGGCGGCAACGACACCCTCGCGGATTGTGAACGATGGAAATTCATTCTTGTCCATCACAATGAGGGAGTAAACGCCCCATGCAATAAGCACAACGGAGATCAACAACACGATGCGCCGATACTGTAAGCCCAGCGATACGATATTTGGGTTCTTGAATTTCTCCATATCCGGGTCAGTTTACAGATACAACTTTAAGACCGGTGCTCAATTTTTGCTGTCCTTCGACAATGATGCTGTCAGTCGGTGAAAGTCCGCCGGTGACAATCACGCCACGCGAATCAAGACCACCGACAGTGACCTTCTTGCGCTGTGCCAGACCGTTTTTCTTGATCCACACATAACTGCTGTTGTCCCAATCGAGGACGATAGTCTGTGGAGGCAACACCACTTCTGCGGTCGCCGTTCCCTCTGTGCCGTCGGAAGGAGACGCACCTTCAACCGACACATTGCATATCATCCCCGGCAGCAGGGTGTCGTCAGGATCTGTTATCAGGAACTTCACATCGTAGGTGCGTGACAGTGAATTTGCTGCGACCGCTTTCTCTGTCAGTTTGCCTGAATAGCTGCGGTCTCCCACGGTTATTGTCGCTCCCGCACCTGTCTTGAGATTCACGAGATCTGCTTCGGGGACTGAAATCTTGACCTTGAGCGATGACACGTCCATCATCTCCACAACCGGAAGGCCGGGAGCTACCGTCTGGCCGACATCTGTCAGCTTATGGGCTACGACACCCGAAATCGGCGCATATATATTCGCATCGTTCATGCCTTTTTTTGCGATTTCGGCAGCAGCCTCAGCCTGTTTCAGCTTCTCCTGCACTGAGACCCATTGCATGTCGGGCAACGCATTTGCATCGTGCAGCTTCTTCATCCTGTTGTATGCGTCCTGCGCCTCACGCAGAGTGGCCTCGGCTATGTTGTATGCGTTTTTCAACGATGCGCCATCGACACTCGCAATCAACTGTCCCTTGGCCACCCGCTGTCCCTCCCGGACATTGATGGCATTGATCGTGCCCCCCACAGAGAAACTGACCGTGGTCGAAGTTCCGGCCTCAACCGTGCCGGAATATGAATCAGTCACCGCATTTGGTGATGTGCCGGTCACCGCCATCACTTTGACCCGGACCGGATCCATATTTCCCCCGTGAATATCGGGGTTGCTCTTGCCACAGGACGACAGCATCAGTATCGATGCCACCACAGGGATGAATTGTCTGATCTTTGATAGTTGAAACATGACGATATGTTATAGTAGAACTTGCCTTTTACATATAACAACCGTAAAGTTTGCTATGTTGTCCCAACCATCTCACAAATTAGGCTCAAATGGAAGCAGTATTGTTCCAGAGGTAGTTTTTGTGTTATTACTGTCCGCTAAAAAATTTTTAGCGGACAGTAATATCTTGAAAAGATAAACCTGAAGCTGGACTTGAAAAGATAAATTTGAGGCAAACAATGTTATCTGTAACATTCATTCGGTTTACCTGCTCCCCCATTCTTCCTTTTCCGACCATGCAAACTTCGCGCCTGAATTTTAACAATCCCACGGACTTTTGTGACAGTCCCATAAAGGTGTGTTGTTCGGGATGAAGGGTGAATATGAATCTCCTCTGCTTTGATACCGGGACTTGGACATCGCAGCAAGGGAGATTTGTGGGACGCGCACTCGTATGGCTTTGGTTTTAGGGTGGAAACCGGTGCGCGGTGTGTGATTGCCTCTTTGGAGGTGTTGGTGGCGTTTCAGAGGGATGTTTACTCTACTAAGCGAATGAAGCATGCATCCGAGTTGTCCTCTCCTGCCTGGAACATTTCTTCACCGAGAGTGTTGAAGTCAAATGTAAAGTAGTTCAAGTCAAGGGCTGTACGACCGGAAATCATTGTTCCTCCATCGCCAAGGTATTCTCCAGGTGAGTTCAGCCAATAGACAGCCCCGGGGCGACGGAAATTGTCATAAAATAGAGGTTGATAAGATGCCTCTGCTTTTTCACCACTATTTTTCATAAATGTAATTCGGCCGGCCGCATAACGGAGTACACCTTCGCCGACTTCACGAATTCCATAGCCATATTCGTCGCCTATTTGCGAGGGAGTAGAGGCAGTAGAATTTCGCTTTGCCTTGCGATGACCGTGGGCAGCTTTGCCGACTGGAAGAAAGACCTGTTTTCCGTTTGTACGGTTGTACATGAAACAGCCTCTCATGCCGTATGTCTCGGTGATTTCATCGCCACTTTGATAGTACCACGCCTCCTGTGTAGTGGTGGCGGTGCGTGTTGTTTTATCGCCATAAAGTATCCCGAAGGAATGACGGGTATTACGATCCGTTCCACCTTCACGGACACGACGGACATCTTCAATTCTCATCAGTTTACATTGCTTCCCATTGAAATCAAAGGTTTCAGCGTCGGACCATACAAATTTTCCATCAGCGACTTTTGTCTTTGTGTTGGCTTTGGTTTCACTCCATTTCTTGGTTTTTTGAGTGCCGTCGGCATTGTATTGTCCTGCCATCAGAAAATTGGTGGTGGAGTGATCCTTGAACGATAATTGATTGACATTGATCCAAGGAGTTGGATTATCCACCAACTTGCCGGTATTGTCATAGTTATTATCGTTGTAGCTATTTTTGGAATCGAATGCATCTTCCCAATTTCCATAGCGGAACATTGAACCCTCATCGAGTGGCGATTTCGCTTCCTCGTCGCGAGTGATCATGTTGAATGAATGCCATTTACCACTGGTTTTATCGTTATTAATAAGCTGAATCGGCGCATATCCTTGGCGGACAAATATGCGATGATGGCAGGTGTAGTTGTGATATTTGATGAGAATTACGCCACAGCGGACTTTACTATCATCAATAAGTGTTCCTGCCGGACGATAGGTGAATGCAATGTTGGTCATATCGGCTCCATAGACCTTACGCTTTCCGCCGTTGAGCATGATCCAGTCTGCTCCAAACTCCACTTCCGCGCTCCATCCGCCTCGCGATTGAAGGTTTCGGTAGCTCAGGCTGTTTGCACCGTCCATGATTTTCTGAACCACGTCAAATGGGGCTGCATTGTTCCAATCGCGCCATATTCCGGTCGGATTTTCGAGCTTTGCAACTTGGATAATGTCAATAAGAGTATCAACGGGGATGATTTCATCGCCAACTTTTATTTTGAATGAATACCACACCTGTGCGCGACGTTGCTCAGTGGTGTATGGATTCTCTCCCGAGTACGCTGTCTTTTTCGACAAGTTTTTCTGACGTGTGTAGAGCGGGAGATAGAGGGTGGTGCGTCGGGTCTGTTTTGACGCGCCGTTATTGACCACGACACGATAGTTGCCATCAGCGTCCTCATCATTTTCACCGTCGGAATATGTTTTGTCGGAGTTTGTATCAGTGAAAGTATAGACGCGGCGACCTAAGGTCCTGCCTTCTTTGAATAATTTAGGCAAATCTGTATTTTCTAAAATTCCCTGCCAATCTTTCCAAATATAATTATCGATGCCGTCCTGTGCGCCTGAGGCTCTATCGCCGAAATAGTCGTAATGTGGTTTGCGAAGTGACAGGAAGCCGTGGGCTATACCTTCATTATACAGTATGCCGGAACGACCGGCGGGATTGGACGAATATGCATGGACAACCTCCGGGAGTCTCTCATCGTGTCCCTTATAATATTCCATTTCATGCAGAGCCGCTTTAAGTTCGTTTCTGTACTTCTGTGCCTGTTTTTTATCTTCATCATTATAGTATACTTTATCTCTCGAAAGATGATATTCTGTGCTTGCTTCTGTGTCTTCCCACAGTTTTGATGGCCACCAGTCATTACGCACGATGGTGGCAGTCACCTTGTTGTCCACAATATCACCCATGATGGTGATCGGGAGTTCGAGCGATTCGTTGTAGCCATACGAGATGTAGTAGGGATTAGGGATGGTGATGTGGGTCTGATCCTCCTTGTACTCGATGTGCCAATCATAGTCGTTGGCATAACCTTTAAAGCATAGTGTCAGCTTGAAGTGATGGTTACGCTCCGCATCATAGTTGTTGTCGGCATCTTTGCCAAGCATAAAACGGTAAATGATCTCGCCACTACCCTCATTGCCGAGAGCATTGGAGACATAGTAGGCATTGACTTCGATGTAGGTGCCGGCAGGTTTACCGTCCTTATAGTGGGGATTATCGGGATTGGTGCTGTCGGGAGAGTCAATATAGCCGTCGGGTTGAGCCGGGATGAGGTTTCCCTTTTCATCCTTCACCCATTCGACAAGAACCCCGTTCTCGTCCCGGTAACCTGCATCCTGATGTTTTGATTCGCCCTCGCCCTGCATGTTCTCATAGAAAAACAGCGAGTAGTGGGAATTTTCATGCCCGATCTCGTTTTCATTCTGGAAATCGTTGAGGTTGGTATCGCCGGAAGTCAGATATGGCCAGTCAGAATAGTTGGTTGACTCGCTGAACTCGATAGCCTGGACAATGCTGTCGTTGGTTAGGAGTCCGAACGGTTGATTTTTTTTGCTGTTTTCTCCGACGGAGTTATAGTCAAGGATGGCGCAGTCATAGGGAATGTCATATACCTTGACACTCTTGATGTAGATGGTCGTGCTCTTTGCGAGATCCCTTGCATCGAAATTGACGGTTACTTTGGATGCAAGACGGCGCAGCCAGCAGTGGAAAGCGACACCGGGCTGAACTGTCACCTTTCCTTCGGGAGCTTCTATCTGTGACTTTATGCTGCTGCCAGGGGTAATGGCCTGGGTGAAGTAGCCCGCCATTTCCGAGTTGTTGGCAATTATGTTGTAGTCCCATGTCCGGCGGATTTTGCGGAAATCGGTGCGGTTCATGGTCTCGATTTCACATTCATTCACCAGATAGTCATAGGTGGATTGAGTCCCGTCGTTGAGATTGGCAACGGCATACATATAGTATTGACCGACCGGAAGCGTGAGATCGATGGTGCGTCGTTTGGTCTGAGTCTCACCCGCAATCACTCCGTTGGAGGCATCTCCGTTGCCTCGGTCAATGTTTTCTTCGGTGTACTGTCCGGCCTTGATGTCAATGATCTCCTCAAACTCGCCGTTAGGCTTAAAAAGGACAATGCAGAGATCCTCAATGTCTGCCATGCAGTCGCCTTTGGTCGCGTTGCTGACGTTGGCTGCTCTTGAGGATATTGAGTTTTCGGCAATTGGCATGAAATCAACGAGAAGACTCACCTTGGTTTTGCCCTCGGCGTTGACATATCCATCGAACAATTCGTCACGACAACCGGTGAGCGTGGTCATTGCTGCGACTACCAATAATATATATATGAATACGTTTCTTATCATTTAAAGGAAGTATAGGGTATGTTTTTTGTCAGTAATGTTTTTCGTAATTGTCAATTTCATTCCCTTTGAGGAGGGAGGAGAGCAGATGGCGCGGTCAATCGGAAGAATTCGGTTTCGTGTAGATGTATTTCTCGTGATATTTCCACACCATCACCGGTTTACCGTTTTTATCAACTACCGGGTTGTTGTCATCATCAATTTCCTGTTCAAGTACTTTTGTGACGTTCACCTGCATGTTGAACTTACCATTGTGATAGTAGACCACCTGCTTGTCGCCATATCGCTTGCCTGTGTAGTCGATTGCTACGACTGCATCCGCACTGTGGCCGTCTTTGGGGCGGGACTCAAATGCTTCGGTTGAGGAGTAGACATAACGTTCGATGACAGTACCGCCGTCATCATAAATGTTGTGCATGTAAGTCGGCCAGAATAGCCCTGTCGCCCAGTCATAGCGGTATTGTTCGTATTCTTCCATGAGGAAGACCTTGTTGACGAAATTGTCCTGCGCATCATCCTCGTTGGAATATAACTCCCAGCGGATGAGCTTTGGTTTAACAGGGTCACCCGTTATTTTATCTATGTCGCCATCCTCTATGGTTTCGGTTTCGCTGCCTGTCTGATCCAGCTTAAATTCACCGTATGCATACGTATAGGCTATGAATCGGTTATCGGGAAGATAAGCAAGGACAACGTTGCCTTTCTCATTAAATACGCCGGTAGCGTCCCCGATACTTGGGATTGAGAAGGAGTCAAACTTCAGCTCCTGTCCATCGGTCTGGATCATCTTTATGATCGCCCCTTTGGAATCGCGGACAATGATATTTCCGTCATCGTCGCGTTCAAGTCCGAAATTGGGTTTAAGCACAATCTGGGCGTAGGGTTGGACATCGGTGATGACAGATATGTCTTCCTTTTTTTTGTTTACTTCAAACTTATACCAATGGTTGCGCAACACGTTGAAGAAATCGCCTTCTTTCGCACCGTTCTTTGAGTCTTTGTAGTATTTGAAGTCAATGAAGTATTTGACTGGCTCACCGTTGATGATCTCATAGTTGACTATGAGTCTCATGCGTTCGTTATCTTTGCGGATGTCTTCAGCGGCTGAGGCAACGGGAGTGTCGGCTGATGTATTGGTTATGTTGATGAGATTGCGATATTCCGCCACGTAGGCCACAAACGAGCCTGTGCCGTCCGGCCCGTCAATGCGCTGGAGGTCTATAGGGGCAGAGGATTCGTTGTAGGTATCGGGCTTATCGTTCATGTTGTCACCCGGAATGGAGGGGAATCTCGTATAATCGGGATTGTAGCTTTCATGGACATAGTCACCGCGCTCGTCAACTCCTGACGGAGCTTTGGCGAGGACGGTCTGATAGCGCGAGAGTTGGACTCCCTTCATCTTCGCTATGGTTCCCGGAGCATCCGTCACTTCGATCTTGGCCACCGCACGGATGAGATCGACTGTTCCCAACCATGTGAGGAGTCCGTTTTGAAGCTGAATGGACTCGAACTTGTTGACCCCGAACATCGGCATTCGCGTTTCGGCTGTCAGTTCAGGAGTCTGGGGATCCCATTTCATATATCCGGCGTAGACAGCCGTATTGTCAACAGATTTTACGAGGTCGGCTATGGTAGATGCGTCTGTCTCATTCTCCACTGCGTTCTCGCCGACGATCGGTTTGAGATTAGTGGGATATTCGCCGTACCAGTTGGCGAGCACGACAATTTTAAGCTGGCCGTTGTTGAAGCGGTCATAGAAAGTGCGGTCAACCGGAAATCTCAGTCCGTAGGTGCGCGATGTGTCGGTGTAGTCAATTGTGGAGATCTCGATTGAGGGTTGGTCAACCTGAGTATAAAGTCTGTTGTCGGATGTGAATATATAGATTCTATAATCACCATTATCAATGTCGATGAAATTTTCGTATCCTTTGCCCGGATCATAGGAGCCGGAGCCGAGAGGCCCGTCGGTGGGTGTCCGTGAGATGGCTCCGGCGCGGGAGGATACGTTTGAGATGCCATCAGATAGAATCGGCAGGTCGATATACAGACCGACAGTCATGTCAATTTCGTCATCCTCCTCGCCGATGGGGTCAGGCTCTCTCGTATCATCGGAACATGATGGCAACAGAATCCACAGGAACATGCAGAGGAGGGGAAGAATCCTGTGCAAACGCGCTCTGATTCCTCCTTCCGGCATATACCGTGAGGTGAGATGTGAAGTCTGTGTCATTTTATATGTTGTGTATTTGCAGTGCATGATTCATGATATGAAAGCTGTCGCATCAGATTTCGGTGCTCTGGAGGACGATTTTCCAGGAGTTGATATAGATATATGCGTTCATCCAGCGGTCACGTTCGTCGAGGAAGAAGACGAGGTCATATTTGTCCTGACGGTCGAGGTATTCCTGATCGGTCATCTGGCGGTTATGGTTGCCTTTGACGAGGAGGGCGTAGTCGATAAGGGGAATGTTTACTATACATTCGCCATCCTTATTATATATCTTCACGCGTGTGTCCTGTCCTTTGACGAGGCGGCTGACGGTGTGTTCCGACAGACATGCGCCAAGCGAAGTGACAGCTTTTGACGGAGTTTCCTCCGGGATTCCGGCTACGCCTGATGATTTGTGATGGGCATAGTAGGTGATTTCCTCATCATCGCGGAGTGAGTTGTCCCAATCCATCGAACCGTTTGAGTCGGTGATGGTGAAAGTGAAGTCGTCCTTGTTGACTTCCTCGCCGGAAAGGTGCTGGAGCACTATGTTGACATCGTTTGTGTCTTTGATGAGAGGGACGGTGTAGATGTAAGTGCCTTCATCGTCGGGAAATTCTTGTGTGTCGAGGCGGCCATGATAGAGGCGGCCGATGTCGTTGCGGATGTATGCGTTGCCGTCCTCATCGTGGTCGCGGCCGAGGGTCGCGGTGAGATGGGTGTGGTGTGACGCGTCGGCCGGGATGGCGAAGTGGTTGCCTGCTCCCTCACCGCACCATGCGAGGAGCTGGTAGGAGCCGGGATTCACGTCGAGGTCCATTGTGTAGCCGTCGGCTTTGAGTGCATCGCCGCTTTCGCTTTTCTGCCACACGATTGAACCGGATTGGGGGTCGATGAGGTAGAGTGTGACGGCTGTGACCTGCGTGGAGAATGCGTCGGTGTCGAGCATGTTGTATGAGAACACGAAGCGTGCCTTGTAGTGCGGGTCACAGTCACCCTCGTAGTCATAAATGAGACTGTCGCAACCCGTCAGTGCGAGCAGGGGGAGTGCTGCGAGTGTGATATGCCGTAGTATTGTCTTGAGTGAAAATATGGTTTTCATCGTGCTGTCAGAAAATGTAATGGTTGTCTATTCGTTGCGTGGAGAGAGTTATATATGTAAAGGCAGATTCATTGCATCTGCTCATTTGTTTCGGTAGATTGGTGGATGTCTATGCAACAGGGATGTGCGTGGACTTCGGTTTTTTTGTTTGTCTCGGCAGAAGTCAGATGTGCCGATGATGGGTGAATGACTTCAGTTTCTTGGAGTGTCGGCACCGGGAGGTGCGTCGTGAGTATCGGTCAGATTCAATGATTAAAAGGAAAGGAGGTCCCGGACAGTTTTTAACATCACTGCCTGTAAATGCCCGGGACTACTCCGATGAGATGATTAAACTGTTATGAAATTGTTAATCATGAGGTACGTTTCAATTAGAGGTCTACGGTCTGCTTCACAATCTTCCATGAGAGGATCTTGATGCGGGCACCCAAAGCGTAGTTTTCTGTAGTTGTCGTTGTGGGTATGAGTTTTTCATTACCGGTCGGGTCAAAGACACCGTTGCCAAGTTTCATAACTTTATTGACTTCAAGTTGATACCAGTGATTACGAACCACACCATATTCACCCTCTTTTTCAATTGTTCTGTTTTCTTTTGCGTTTTCGCCTAACAGATGTTCAACAGGAACTGAGTAGAACATTTTACCTTGAGTAAATGCTGTTGGGTAGTTGCCGTCTTCGTTCTCCACACCTGAAACAAACATAGAATTAAGGTCGTCGTTTAGTTTCGTAAGCGCATTTTCGATTGGGGTTTCTGACTCATACTCGTAGAGTTTCACGTCAGCAGTTAAATTATGAGAAAGTCTGAATACTCCGGTTGCATCACCTTCTTTCTCAAATTCAATATTATTGATATTCAGCGGTGTCCATGTTTTCTTTTCGCCATCGTCAGTTGTTTCGGTCGTGTAAGTATAATAATTTAATTTACCACTTTCCTGAAGACTTCTCAAGATATATTTCTTGAACTGCTCTTTTTTATAGTATACTCCACTAAAGAGTACAAGATCCAATGGCCTTGTGCAATCTTTATCCTCATATACGGTAGCAGTAAATACGTAATTTGTTACGAGATCTTCTTTCAGAGCTTTACTCGATGAATTTGCCTGTAATATATTAACGGAATTGGTTGTTTCGTTTGCGTATACAGCACCGCTGGCGGGATCACCGTTTACATTTTTAAATGTTGTATAGTCGAGGTTTGGTGTTGTACCATAGCTTACTGAGTGTCCCCAGAATGAACGGTGATCGTCCATTTTGTTCCAACCCTCCCAAGGAGTTGAAGATGTATAATTTACTGTTCCTTTGTCGAAAGATTTAGATACATGCGACTTAGTCTCTGTGCCGGTCACACCGAAATTGTCGATTTTTACGTATATCTTTGTTGCAGCAGATATAGAAGTGTTGCTATCTCCGGTCTCAGGATTATTGAAACCGGCAATCGTAACCTCAAATTCGATGGGATCGGTGTTAACTGTTGTTGTAAACTTTGCTGCGAGACGTTCAACATATATGTCAACGACGTTGTCTCCGCTGACCAAGGTTTCTTTTGGCTCCTTTAAGAAGTCCTCTTCTTTAAGGTAATTAGCCCAGTATACATCCTTATGGTAGCGGCTATTATGAATGATGCCATTTTTTGTGGATGTGAATTCCTTGAGTTCTTTACCGGTTTCAAGGTTATCAAGGATAAAGCTGGAGGTTGACATGATAAAGTTTGAACCATTCATATAATTGATGGTTTCATTGCGAATTTCGTCCATAGTGTGTACACCACTGCGGATATAAGTGAGCAGCTCACTCGGAGCATTGATAACGGTGATAAGGTACTTGGGGAGATTGTTCTGTGAGAGATTTCTTAGAACAAGCATGTTGTTACTTTCGAGTTCAACATTAGGGGTTTCGTCTGAAGATGTTTCTTCGTCTTCCTGTCCTCTCCAAATATTGGCCTCGGTTACGAATACTTTGTTCTCTCCGAAGAAGAAAAAGTGAGCAGAGGAAACGTTGTTCTCTGTTGTGCTCGGAACGTAATCCCCTTCGTTGGGAGTAATATCTTCTCCTGCGCGGCTGAGTGCGGTAGCGTCAGAGATTCTTACGTTGAGATAGAGAGTTGTCCCTTCTTCGGGGTTGTTATTGTCCGGACCCTTGGTCGGCTCATCACTGGAGCAAGCGGAGAGTGAGCCGATGAGGGCTGCGCTTGCAAGGAATGTGAATAGTTTGTTCATAGATTTGAAAAAATTGTTTTTGTTATTGTTTGTTTGTTGTTTTTTCGTTTCAAGGATAGAATTTGCTATCATTTCAATCGTAGTGTTGTTGGTTGATTAGTTTTAATGTCTTTCTAAAGTCGTTGGAGTTGGTTAAAGTTATTTTATATGATGTTTATTCCTGTTTCGTCGTTTCGATGAGGATGGTGACCGGATGGTGGTCGCGGATTGAGGTTATGTTGTCGATGTAGTCCTGCGATTTGGCTATACCGGCGTCGCGGGTGAGTTCAAAGAGGCGGAGTGCTTCGCGGTAGTCGCCACGGCGGGCTGCGATGACGGCGCGGGCGAAGTTGGCCTCTTTGGAGGCTCCTGCGCGGTAGAGGTAGGTCTGTGCCTGGTCGAGGTTGCCTTTGATGAGCTGGACGTTGGCGGCGTTGAGGTTGGTGTCGGGGTCATCGGGATAGATTTCGATGGCTTTTTCAAACACCTGGCAGTATTCGGGGCTTCCGTTGGGGAAGGATTGCGCGAGCGTGAAGAAGTCAACTGCGCGGAGGCGGGAGGGGTCGGTGGCGAAGACTTCGCGGATTTCTTCGAGGGTGTTGTAGATACGGATTTGGTATTCAACGTTGTAGTCGGAGTGGCGGAGCCAGGGGTATATCTCCTTGAGGATTATCTTGTAGTCCTCGGGGAAGCGGACGCTGAGCTCGCGGTCGCGTGCGTCGTAGCCGAGGGGACCGTCGATGATGTCAACTATCTCGTGTCTGTGTTTGATGGGGTAGTTGAGGGAGTCGGTGATGTAGTTGCGGAGACCGGCCCAGTCCTCGGGGTCAAAGCTGGTGGTGACCACGGTGTCGGGGAAGTGGTAGAGGTCGAGGACGATCTGCCGGAGGGTCTCGGTGCGGCCTTTGGCGAGGCGGACGTTGTTGTCGTAGGGGCCTTCGGGCGATGCGAATCCTTTGAGATGGACGTGGGTTATGGTCGCGTCCTTGTCTCGTTTGACCTGCTCGATTGAGTTATAGATCTTGCGGAGTTCCCGACGGTTGACCATGTAGGTCGAGTCGAGATATGTCTTGTTGACTATGAAGGTTATGAAGGCTGAGCCTTTGATGTTTTTCTGGACGGGATCAGCGTTGACGGGCGGGGTGAAGACGAGCTCGTCGATGAGGGCGGGACGCTCGGTGTCGATGAGGGCGAGGTCAACGTTGCCCCGGCGGCCGGGACCGGGCAGCGGGTCGGGGCGGTCGCAGCAGTTGGCTGATTCCTGGCGCATCTCGACGAGGGCTTTGCCCATCCACGGCTCGAAGGGGATTTTCTCGGTGTAGCGGGCTTTGGCGGCTTCGCCTGCGCGGTAGACGTAGGTGCCGGGTGCGTCGAGGTCGGAGTTGCGGAGGTGCCAGTACCAGCGGTTGCGTCCGGCTATGGTGATAGGGTCGAGTTCGAGGGAGTCGGTGCCGTTCTGCGCGATGATGACGGGTGTGAAGATCATCTCGCGGTTGGCGGGGAGCTTTATGCCGGCCATGTCGAGGTCGATGTCGAGGAGGAGTTGGTCGGCTTTCTCGTCTACTTCCACTTGGATGTCGCGGACCTTCAGGGGTGTCGTAGCCTTTGAGCCGTCGGCTTTGGCTGTTGCTGCGGTGAGTGCGAGCAGCAGGGCCGGGAGTATGATTTGCTTGAGTTTCATAGGTCGGGTTGGTGGTGGTTGGGGGTCAGCCGTGTGGGGGCTGACGTGTGACGGTTTCTTTAGAAGGTGTAGATGAGATTGATTGCGGCTTTGGTGGGCCCGAAGTAGTTGTGGTGCTGGTTGGTGCGGATTTTCTTTCCGCAGTCGGCGCAGCGGTAGACGTCATACCATGTGTGGACCCATCCGATTCCGATTTCGGCTTCGATGTTCCAGTGGCGGTCGAGGATCCAGGAGTAGCCATAGGCTATGCCTGCGCCTAACATCCATCCCTGGTGGCGTTCGTCGGAGAGCTTCGAGAAGTCCGTCCCGAGAAATTTGATGTTGTTGTCGAGGTTTCCGAAGTTGTATTGTCCGCCGAGGAGATGCGCGCCGACGAATGAGCCTGAGAACCTCTGGCAGAACCAGTAGCGTCCCTCGGGCATGACAAACCAGTGTTTCCAGTTGTGTTCGTTGATGGTCCATGCGTTGAGCTGCCCGGTGAGTTCGGCTGTCCACTTCGGGGCAATGCCGATTTCGGCGCTGACGGCGGGCGAGAGCACTATGTCTGACAGGAGGTTGGTCTTGACGGCAGCATCCTGGGCTTTGGCATGGCCTATGCCCAGCAGGGACAGCAGGATGCCTGTTATGAGAATCTTGAAGTTCATATTTGACTGGTTACTACGGGCCTCACCGCGCTTGGGGTTGGCTTATGGCTGTGAATTTATAGTCTGAAATCAGGTATATTGTATATATTGGTGACCTATCTTTTAAGGTGTGAGGCGGGGGAACAAACCGGTTACTGTAACGTTAGGATAGGTTGATGATTATGGCAACGCCGCCGAGAGAGGTGGGGTTGTTGCATAGAATCGCGGACAGTGACCTGTGGCGTTTGCCGGGTTGCTGCCCGAGGGACCGATGCGGGGCGTTTCGCCCCGGTGAATGCAAAACAACCCTGCTTTCCAAACTGTGGACAGCTCAGAAAGTAGGGCGTAAATCTTTGATTTCCAGTATGTTAAAGCGAAAGTTGGGGGGTGATTTTTCGCTTGCTATATGCTGTGGTTATCATTAGATAGTCAGATTCGATTGAGAAAGAGATGCTATGTTTTGGTGTCGGATAGATTGGAAAAAGATAAGAAGTATAGGTTAAAATCAAGACTCCCGACAGAAGATGGAAGCATAAGATGATTTATTACTATGAGACCGGTGCAAGAAAATAACGATTTTGACCGTTAAGACAGTTCGGCGCATGATTTCGCCGAATTTGAGTACAAAGTTACAAATAATTCTCCTATTAGGCAAATAAATATATGAATTTTTAACATAATGGTTTCATTTGGTTACGAAATGTTATGGCCCTCGGATTCATGACATTTCGCATTCTCAAAAAATTTCATTATCTTTGCGAAAACATTGACCGCAGTGACGGTCGTTGAACCATGAGACACAACCAATCAGCAACATACACAACTCTATGAAAATCAAATCACTGTTATTATCCCTGGTCGTTGTGCTTCCGGTCGAGGCACTGGCCTGCACGAGCCTGATCGCCGGCAAGAAGGCTACGACAGACGGGTCGGTGCTCGTGACATACGCCGCCGACAGCCATACGCTCTACGGCGAGCTCTACAACCGTCCCGGCGGGAATCATGCCCCCGGCTCTGTGCGCAAGATTGTCGAGTGGGACACGGGCAAATATCTCGGCGACATTCCGCAGGTGGCTCACACCTACACCACCATCGGCAACATGAACGAGCATGGTCTCACCATCTCCGAGAGCACATGGGGCGGTCGCCCGGAGCTTGCGGACACTACCGGCATCATGGACTACGGCTCGCTTATCTACGTGACTCTCGAACGCGCTAAGACTCCGCGCGAGGCCATAAAGATCATGACCGACCTCGTCAACGAATATGGCTACCATTCGAGCGGTGAGTCGTTCTCGATCGCCGACTCCGAGGAGGCGTGGATCATGGAACTCGTCGGTAAGGGCGGCAAAGAGAAGGGTGCTGTGTGGGTGGCCCGCCGCATCCCTGACGATTGCATCGCAGGCCATGCCAACCATCCCCGCATCCACAAATTTCCGCTCAATGATAAGGAGAATACCCTCTACTCACCCGATGTCATCGACTTCGCCCGCAAGATGGGCTACTATGACGGCAAGGATGAGGATTTCAGCTTCTCGCTTGCCTATGGTGAGCTCGACGGCACTGCCACACGCGGTTGCGACGGACGTGTCTGGAGCTATTTCAACCGTTTCAAGGATGGAATGGATGCCTACCTCCCCTGGGTGCTCAACTCCGAGGGTGAGCCTTTCCCTCTTTGGGTGAAGCCTGACCGTCAGGTGAGCCTCAACGACATGAAGTGGATGATGCGCGACCACTTCGAGGGAACCCCGATGGACATGACGCAGGACATAGGCGCCGGTCCGTATGCCGTGCCTTACCGCTGGCGACCCATGACCTTCAAGGTCGATGGCAAGGAGTATCTCAACGAGCGCGCCATCGCCACACAGCAGACCGGCTTCTCGTTCGTGTCGCAGATGAACTCCGCCCACCCCGAGTTGATGCGCGGTATCCTCTGGTTTGGCGTTGATGATGCCAACACATGCGTCTACGTCCCGATGTACAACAGTCTGACCACCATTCCTCATGAATTTGCCGTCGGCAACGGCGACCTCCTCACTCTCTCGTGGGATGCGGCTTTTTGGGTGACAAGCTATGTGGCAAATCAGGCATATCATCAGTACAGCAAGATGATCGACGACATCCGCCGTGTGCAGAAAGCCGAGGAGTCAACGCTTGAGAACGAAGTCAGCGCAATGCTGGCTGAGATTCCCGGACTCGACGAGGCCACAGCCCGCCAGCGTCTCAACTCGCACTCCGAGGAGGCCTCGAAGCGTTTCGTCAAGCACTATAAGGATCTCGGTGACTATCTGCTCGTCAAATACATGGACGGCAACATCAAGCGTGAGAAGGACGGCAAGTTCCAGCGCACACCCGAGGGTATGCCCGTCTCGCCGATCTATGGAGGCTATGACGAGCGTTACTACCGCTCCATCGCCGACCAGACCGGCGACCATCTCCGCGTGAAGTAATTTTAAAACAATGACTGAAAACGGTTATCTTGACCAATTGAATGAGCAGCAGCGCGCTGCCGTGGAATACTGCGCCGGTCCTCAGCTTGTGATCGCCGGTGCGGGTTCGGGAAAGACACGCGTGCTCACATATAAAATTGTCCATCTTTTGCGCCTCGGCTATGAGCCGTGGCGCATTTTGGCTTTGACCTTCACCAACAAGGCTGCCAGGGAGATGCGTGAGCGCATCGAGCAGCTTGTCGGGTCGGGGGTCGCCTCCCGTCTGTGGATGGGTACATTCCACTCGATTTTCGCACGTATATTACGCTCAAATGCCGACCGGATAGGCTTCAAAAGCAATTTCACAATCTATGACACGGCCGACAGCAAGTCGCTCGTCAAGACAATCCTAAAGGATATGCAGCTTGACGAGAAAATCTATAAACCGTCGGCGGTGCTTTCGGCCATATCCGGAGCGAAAAACGCGCTTGTCTCCCCCGAGACCTACGCCATGAGCCGCGATGTCATTGAGGCTGACCGGCAGGCGAAGCGTCCGGAGCTTCATGCCATCTACAAGGCCTACTGTGACCGCTGCATAGCGTCGAGCGCGATGGATTTCGATGATTTGCTCTACTACACCAACGTGCTGCTGCGCGACAATCCCGACATCCTGCGCCACTATCAGGAATTTTTCCGCTATGTGCTGGTCGATGAGTATCAGGACACCAATTTCGCTCAGCACGTGATTGTCACCATGCTCACTCGTGAGAGCGGAAAGCTCTGTGTGGTGGGCGATGATGCGCAGAGCATTTATTCATTCCGTGGTGCAAACATCCGCAACATCCTCGACCTGAAAACGAGCTACCCGAACTTGGCGACTTTCAAACTCGAACGCAACTATCGCTCCACGCGCAACATCATCAACGCCGCCGGGTCGCTCATCGACAAGAACGTTGACCAGATACCGAAACAGGTCTACTCGGAAAACGAAAATGGAGCCTTGGTCGATGTCGTGAAGTGTTACAGTGATTTCGAGGAGGCCTATCAGGTTGCCTCGCGCATATCGCAGCTCAAGATGCGTTCGGGCGACAGCGCGGATGAGTTTGCCATCCTCTACAGGACCAATGCCCAGAGCCGAGTGCTTGAGGAGGCATTGCGAAAGAGGAATATCCCTTACAGGATCTACGGCGGTCTCTCGTTCTATCAGCGTAAGGAAGTCAAGGATGCGATAGCCTATTTCCGAATGGCTCTCAACCCAGACGATGACGAGGCTTTGAAGCGCATCATCAATTTCCCGGCACGCGGAATCGGTGACACGACTGTCCGTAAACTCGTCAGCCGGGCCATGGAGGATAATGTGAGCCTTTGGACTGTCATTCAGGAGCCGGGGAAACATCCGGCGGGACTCAATGCAGGCACCTTACGGAAACTCGATGAGTTTGCCGGGCTGATCACGGAGTTTGTGGAACTTAACCGCAAAGGTATTGATGCATTGGGGCTTGCAAAAAAGATTATAGAGAAGACTAAGCTATTGTCGATGCTTGTCCATGAAAATACGCCTGAAAGCATATCCAAGCAGGATAATCTTGAGGAACTTCTCAACGGTGTGAAGGACTTCGTGGAGACCCGTCAGGAGGAAGGTAATTCCGCAGTAGGGCTGGCCGACTTCATGGCAGAGGTATCGCTTGCCACGGATCAGGACTCGGACTCAAATGGCGAGGAGGAGCGGGTTACGCTGATGACTGTCCATGCCGCGAAGGGACTCGAATTCAACAATGTGTTTGTGGTCGGTGTCGAGGAGGAACTGTTTCCGTCGGCTATGGCTCAGGACACTCCCGCGCAGATTGAGGAGGAGCGACGGCTCATGTATGTGGCAATCACGAGAGCGAGGAAATTCTGTATGCTCAGCTATGCAGGGTCACGCTTCCGCAACGGACAGACGGCCGCTTGCCGCCCCTCGCGTTTTCTCGGCGACATCAATCCCCAATATCTCCATCTCGCCACCAACGACATTCTCGCTGCCTCAGCTCCGAAGGTTCGTCCGACCGCCAACTATGCGGCTTCGATGTCGGGGACCGCACGGAGTCTGAACTCGGTGCGCCGCCCGTCCGCCGCTCCCGCCGTGCCGCCGGTCAAGAGACCTTTCGACCTGCCGGACAGACCCAAGACCAATCCCGCTCCGCAGCCAATCAGCGCGGGCAATCGGTCGCACACCTATCATACAAAGGCAGAGCTGTCGGAGGGAATGAGAATCGAACATGCCAAGTTTGGGGCAGGAACGATTGTCTATATCGACAATCTGTCGCCCGATCCCCGCATCACGGTGGATTTCGATACGACTGACCAACGCACCTTGATGCTGAAGTTTGCAAAATTTGCCATATTGGAGTAATATATATAGAACGAAATGAGAGCCAACGAAATTCCTACACCATATTATATAGTCTATGAGACCCGGATGCGCCGGAATCTTGAACTGATTAGCCGGGTTGAGCGCGAGGCGGATGTCAACATCATAATGGCGTTCAAAGCCAACGCGCTTTGGCGCAGTTTCCACATCGTGCGGGAATATAACAGGGATTTCACCGCTAGTTCGCTCAACGAACTGCGCCTCGGCAATGAGGAGCTTGGCGGTGAGGCTCATGTCTATTGCCCCGTCTACACTGACGCGACGATAGGCGAGTTCCTCACGCGTGCCACTCACCTGACGTTCAACTCCCTCAGCCAGTGGGAACGTTACGGCGACATGGCTGTGGCAGCAGGAGTCTCGCCGGGCTTGAGGGTCAACCCCCAGTGTTCGGTCATCGAGACAGAGATGTACAACCCCGCGCTTCCCGGCTCGCGTTTCGGAGTGACGGCTGAGCAGCTTGGCGGTCATCTGCCTGCCGGAATCAAGGGGCTGCATTTCCATGCGCTGTGCGAGAGTTCGAGCTATGATCTCGCGAAAGTTCTTGATGCGTTCGAGAGCCAGTTCGGGCAATATTTCGGTCAGCTTGAGTGGGTGAATTTCGGTGGCGGTCACCTCATGACGCGTGAGGGGTATGACGTGGACCATCTCATCTCATTGCTGAGGGACTTCCGCAAGCGTTACCCTTGGCTGAATGTCGTGTTGGAGCCCGGCAGCGCATGGATGTGGCGCACCGGCGATCTTGTCACCGAAGTACTCGACGTTGTGGACAATCAGGGTATAAAGACGGCCATCATTGATGCGAGCTTTGCCTGCCACATGCCCGATTGCCTTGAAATGCCCTATAAACCGGCCATAACGGAGAGTGTCGAGGAGGCTGAGGGTCTGCCCCGCTACCGTCTCGGAGGAAATTCATGTCTGAGCGGTGACTATGTGGGGGACTGGTGTTTCGCTTCACCGCTGAAAGCCGGTGACCACCTGACGCTGGAGGACATGAACCACTACACGACCGTCAAAACCACTATGTTCAACGGCATTCAGCACCCGGCAATTGTCCTTTGTGATAAAGACGGAGAATGCACCTATCTGCGGAGGTTTGACTATGAGGACTATAAGCACCGCATGTCTTAACAAAGAAATATTCGCGCATTATGGAGAAAAATTCTGACAATCATCCGCGTTTCTCGGTCATTGTCCCGGTCTATAACCGTATTGATGAGGTGAGCGACCTTCTTGACAGCCTCTCGAAGCAGACGTTGAAGAATTTTGAGGTCGTCATTGTCGAGGACGGCTCCACAGATCCTTGTGGCGATGTGGTGCGCTCGTTTCGCGACGTTGATGTGAAGTATTTCTATAAGGACAATGAGGGACGTTCCATAGCCCGAAACTACGGCATGGAGCGGGCGTCGGGTGACTACTTCATATTCTTCGACAGCGATTGCGTGATTCCGCAGGACTATTTCGTCACACTGTCGCGGGAGTTGGACAGTGCACCGTCCGATTGTTTCGGTGGACCGGATGCAGCTCATGAGTCGTTCACATCCACCCAAAAGGCCATAAATTTTGCCATGACCTCTTTTCTGACCACCGGCGGCATACGTGGCGGAAAGGTGAGCCTTGAGAAATTTGTCCCGCGCACGTTCAACATGGGTTTCTCCCGCCGGGTCTACGATAGGGTGGGAGGCTTCCGTGAAATGTTCTCGGAGGATATTGACATGTCCACACGCATCCGCGAGGCGGGTTTCAGTATCGCGCTCATCCGTCCGGCCTACGTCTACCACAAGCGTAGGGTGGATTTCAGGAAATTTCTGAGACAGGTGTATGTGTTCGGCATGTCGCGCATCACTCTGAAATTGCTTTATCCCGGCTCTATGAAAGTTGTTCATGCCCTTCCGGCTTTAGCGGTCATTGCAGGGCTGATACTTCTGATTCTCTCATTTGCCGTATCTCCGTGGTTCTTGCTTCCATTGGGGCTTTATCTGTTCGCCATCTTCGTCTCCGCGCTTGTCTCAACGAAGTCTCCGGTGATAGCCGTCAAGGCGATTCCTGCAAGCGTGATTCAGATTTGTGGCTACGGGTGTGGCTTCATAAAGGCGTATTTCGTGAAAATCATGCTCGGTCGCGGACGCAATGTGGAGGAGGAGATACTCCTGCGCAAGGGAAAGTGACGAATTCGGGGCAACTGAGACAGAATAGTAACAATATAAAATGGATGTGTGAATGGAAACCCACTCTCCTTTTGTCACCCGCCGGATTCATGATCTCGGCGATGACGAGAAGCCACGCGAGAAGGCACTGAAGCATGGCATACGTGCGTTGAGCGACGCAGAGCTTGTCGGGCTGATATTCGGCGGCGGTCTGCCGGGCATGTCGGTGATAGACCTCGCGCGGAGCATACTCCGTGACTGCGACAATCGCGTGGACAATCTCGCGCGTCTCAGCATGGATGAGCTGATGACGAAGTATAAGGGTGTCGGACCGGCCAAAGCCGTCTGTCTGGCAGCCGCATTCGAGCTTGGCCGTCGTAACCGCCAGCAGATGGCCGACAACCGCGAGGTGCAGATTACGTCGAGTCGTGATGTCGTGACTCTCATGGCTCCATCGATGGAAAGCCTGGACTATGAGGAGTTCTGGGTGCTGATGCTTTCACGCAGCAACCGTGTGAAATCCCGCAGATGTCTGTCGCAGGGTGGCACGGCAGGGACGGTCGTAGATATAAAGCTGCTGCTCAAGCGTGCGGTCGATTGTCTCGCGTCAGGCATAATCCTCGTGCATAATCATCCGTCAGGCAATCCCGTCCCCAGTGTCGAGGATGACCGTTTGACCCACAGGATAAAGGAGGGCGCATCTTATCTCGACATCCGAGTCCTCGACCATCTGATAATTGCCCGCGACCGGTATTATTCCTACATGGATGAGGGGCGACTGTGAACTAACTCTACTCATTGATCGTTGCATTTTTTATAATTCATGCACATATATTTTGTGTGTGCCATATTGTTAACGTCAATTTCCTGTTAAATGAAAAAATTTTTGGATTCGATTCTGGAAGCGGTCGGTCATACGCCTCTCGTGAAACTGAAGTCATACGATAAGTCGATAGGAACCGTCAGTACCATTTATGCGAAAGTGGAGTCGTTCAATCCCGGTGGGTCAGTGAAGGACCGAGTCGCACTAAACATGATAAACAATGCCGAGACAGACGGCACTCTCTCGCACGGAGCTACGATAATTGAGCCTACGAGTGGAAACACCGGGGTCGGTCTTGCTCTTGTCGGAGCTGCACGCGGTTATAAGGTGATTCTCACCATGCCCGAGACAATGAGCATCGAGCGCAGAAAGCTCCTCGCCGCTCTCGGGGCTGAGATAGTGCTGACCCCGGGCAAGGAGGGTATGAAGGGTGCGATAGCCAAGGCTGAGGAATTGAAGAAATCCATTCCCGGCAGTGTGATTCTCGGACAGTTCACCAATCTCGCCAATCCTACAATCCATCGTGAGACGACCGGTCCGGAGATCTGGGACGCTCTTGATGGGAAGGTGGATATTTTCGTTGCGGGAGTCGGGACAGGCGGTACTGTCAGCGGTGTCGGTCAGTATCTCAAGTCGAAGAATCCGGCAATTGAAATTGTGGCTGTTGAGCCGAGTGATTCTGCCGTCATAAGTGGCGGTGCGCCCGGTCCGCACAAAATCCAGGGTATCGGTGCGGGATTCATCCCTGCAACCCTTGACCGCACGGTGATTGACAAAATTATTACCGTTGACAGCAGCGAGGCATACGAGGCTGCACGCCATCTTGCCAAAACCGAAGGCATTCTTGCCGGAATTTCATCAGGGGCAGCTCTCCATGCGGCTACTTCATTGGCCAAGGATCCGGTCAACACCGGGAAGAATATTGTCGTGCTTCTTCCCGACACCGGCGAACGCTACCTGTCAACCGAACTTTTCGGCTAAAAATCATAAAAAGGCACATGAGAACAAAAGGAGCATAAGTGACAGAATTATAATAATTTTCTGTTCCTTATGCTCCTTTTGTCCTCATGTGCCTTTTTCGTTGTGGCGGTCAGAGGGTTACTTCACCACAGATGTCGGTGCCGATCCGGGTTGCGACGGCCGAGGGGGTCAGACCGAGTCCGAAAAGATACATCAGTTTAGTAATCGCCGCCTCTGAGGTCATGTCATGGCCGGAGATGACACCCGCATTAGCGAGTTTGTCGCCTGCCACGTACCGGCGGTGGTGAACGCCGCCGTTGACGCATTGCGTGACGTTGACAATCACTATGCCACGCTGGACGGCCTGAGCGATTTCCTCGATGAACCATCCCGCAGTCGGGGCATTTCCCGCACCGTATGTCCGCAGGACGATACCGCAGATTCCGGGGGTGATGAGGAGATGATGGAGTGTCTGCTGTGTCATGCCCGGATGCAGGTCGAGAAACATCACTCCACGCTCCATGTTGGTGTTGACCAGGAGTGGTTTTTGCTCTTTCGGTCGCCACAGGGCTTCCTCGGCGAAGTGGATTCCTAGTCCGATTTTTGCAAGCTGGGGGTAATTGTTGCTCTTGAAGGCATTGAAGTTGTCGGCACTCATCTTGGTGGAGCGGTTGCCTCTCCAAAGATAGTTCTCAAAGAGGATGGCCACTTCCTGGACCATCGGTGAGCCGTCGAAAGTTGTCGCGGCTGCAATCTGAAGGGCTGTGATGAGGTTTTCCTCGCCGTCGGTGCGTACCTCGCCGATCGGTAGCTGCGAGCCGGTGATGATGACGGGCTTGTGGAGATTACCGAGCATGAATGAGAGTGCCGATGCGGTGTAGGCCATCGTGTCAGTTCCGTGGAGGACCACGAAGCCGTCATACGACTCATAGTTCTCAGCAATGGCAGTGGCTATTTCGGCCCAGCCCACGGGATCCATGTCGCTCGAATCGATGGGATTGAACTGGATGTTGTCAATCTGATAGTCAAGTTTCTTGATTTTGGGGACGTTGTCTATCAGATGGCTGAAATCAAATGGCTGGAGGGCATGGGTATCGGGATTTTCAATCATACCGATTGTCCCTCCCGTGTAGATGATGAGTAGTCGGGGCTTATGTGTTTGTGTCATGGATGAAATGAGTGGTAATCAGGTTAACTTATAGTAATGTGTATGTATGTGTGTATGGTATGGATTGAGACAGGTTTCTGGAATTTGGCAGGAAGATTGCGCGATGACGGTCTCATCTGCAATCTTTCCTGCCGCTGTATTGATGATTTTATCGATTGGCTGTTAGCCGATTTTTGCGCCCGGGGCTACGGCTGCTTGCGGTGTGAGCAGCACGATGGAGCCGTCGGAGTTCTCGGCGGAGAGTATCATGCCCTCCGAGACGATTCCTTTGAGCTTGCGGGGTACGAGATTTGCGATGAAGCATACCTGTTTCCCGACGAGGTCCTCCGGCTTGTAGAATTTGGCTATGCCGGAGACGATTGTGCGTTTCTCCAGTCCATCGTCGATGAGGAAGCGGAGCAGTTTGTCAGCCTTGGGCACTTTCTCGCACTCAATGACGGTGCCGACGCGGAGGTCACATGCGGCGAATGTGTCAAATTCGACCGTCTCGGCCTGTGGTTGTGCTTTCCATGCCGCAATCTCGTTGGCTTTCTTGGTGTCGAGAAGTTTCTGCACCTGAGCCTGCACGTTGGAGTCCTCGATTTTCTCAAACAAGAGTTGAGCCGGTGCAAGTTCGGTCCCGGAGGCCACGATGTCATCACCGCCGAGCATATTCCAGTCAAGTTTGCCGAGATTGAGCATCTTGGCGAGCTTGTCGGCAGAGAACGGGATGAACGGCTCGAATGCGATGGCAAGATTGGCGCAGAGCTGCAGGGCTACGTTGAGGATTGTGCCTGTGCGGTCCATGTCGGTCTTCGCGAGCTTCCAAGGCTCTGACTCCTGGAGGTAACGGTTGCCGAGACGTGCAATCTCCATTGCCTGCTTCAGTGCCTCGCGGAAGTGGAATGTGTCGAGTGCTTCGGAGAGGGCATCTTTTATGCGGGTCAGCTCGGCGAACACCTCGCGGTCGGAGTCGGTCAGTTCGCCCTTGACGGGGACGACGCCTCCGAAATATTTATGTGTCAGCACAACGGCACGGTTGACGAAGTTACCGAGGATGGCCACGAGTTCATTGTTGTTTCTCGCCTGGAAGTCGGACCATGTGAAGTCATTGTCCTTTGTCTCGGGCGCATTTGCAGTGAGGACGTAGCGCAACACATCCTGCTTGCCGGGGAAGTCTTTCAGATACTCGTGGAGCCAGACAGCCCAGTTGCGCGAGGTGGATATTTTGTCGCCCTCAAGGTTGAGGAACTCATTGGCGGGGACATTGTCGGGAAGCTGGAAATTGTCGCCGTAGGCCATCAGCATCGATGGGAAGACGATGCAGTGGAACACGATGTTGTCCTTGCCGATGAAGTTGATTATGCGGCTTTCGGGGTCTTTCCAATATTTCTCCCACGAGTCGGGCAGAAGCTCCTTTGTGTTGGAGATATAGCCGATAGGAGCGTCGAACCACACATAGAGCACCTTTCCCTCAGCACCTTCTACGGGAACGGGGACACCCCATCTGAGGTCGCGGCTCACCGCGCGGGGCTGGAGTCCTGCGTCGAGCCATGATTTGCACTGTCCGTAGACGTTGGTCTTCCACTCCTTGTGTCCGTCGAGGATCCATTCGCGGAGTTTCGGCTCCCACTTGTCGAGGGGAAGATACCAGTGGGTCGTTTCGCGCATCTTGACCGGCTCGCCTGTCAGGGCTGAGCGCGGGTTGATGAGGTCGGTGACGTTGAGCGATGACCCGCAGGCCTCACACTGGTCTCCGTAGGCATTCTCGTAGTGGCAGCGCGGGCAAGTCCCGATCACGTAACGGTCGGCGAGAAACTCGCCGGATTTTTCATCGTAGGGCTGGAGGGCTGTCTGCACAGTGAATTCTCCTTTGTCGTAGAGACGGCGGAAAAACTCTGAGGCAGTCTTGTGGTGAAGCTCGGAGGTGGTGCGGGAATATATGTCGAAGCTGACCCCGAGTTCTTCAAGTGAATCCTTTATGATGGCATGATAGCGGTCAACCACCTGCTGGGGAGTGATACCTTCCTTACGTGCGCGCAGGGTGATGGGCACACCGTGTTCGTCGCTGCCTCCGATCATGATCACATCCTCGCCACGCAGGCGCAGATAGCGAGCATAGATGTCGGCCGGAACATAGACACCGGCAAGATGTCCGATATGTACCGGTCCGTTTGCATAGGGGAGGGCAGTGGTGATGAGAGTCCGCTTGAATTTCTTTTCCATTATAGTTATGATATGATTAATCTTATTGGTTGTGGTATTGGCTGTAGTTCCAAACCCGTCAATCTTTCAAAATAATGTGAGTGGTGCTTTAAAATGCAAAATTAGTCATAATTTCGGGATTCAGAATGTTGTTTTATAATAAAAATTAAAGAACATACTCTTAAATTTGTATTAGTTAAGTGACAATAATTTACGGAAAAAAAACCGTATACTTGTAATCAAGTGATTTAATCCCAAGAATATTGACCCCATGGATAGCATTGGGATGTGCTTTTTGCAACCGCTTCAAGATGGTTTCACAGTCATCCGCAGACTCGAAACAGTTCTCCAAAAGCGGATTTATACAATGACGAAGATAAATTTCGATTTCTTTCTTCATCAAGTCCGACATGTCCAGACTTTCTGAATATTCGGGATGAATCATCCCGAATATGGGTTTCTTTCCAAATATTTCAGTGTAATTTATCCCAGTTCACTTCTTAATTCAGTCAATATTGTACACAATTCTTTCTCGGTCAGAATGGTATCGTGAGCATTCGGATTACCGATGCTATGGTACAGTATCTTATCTTTCGTTTCTGCGAGTGCATCTTTGAATTTGGGACATTGTTTCAGCATGGTCCGATATGACCGCCTTATCAAAGATTGGAATTGGTATCCATGGCGGTTAAAAGTCTTGCCATCCCAATATACATTCTGCTCTATCTTCCATGTGTCGGTTGACTGCTGCTTGGCTTCTTTCTTCGACATGGCACACACCATAATCTGACGTTCTTTATCTTTGGCTTTCAACGACTGCAAGAATCCTTCCATACTTCCGCATTTTACTCCATCAAATTCAAATTGATGAGAATAGAAGTTAGATAAAGCGTATGACGGCCATCTACCCTTTGAATGAATATCCAAGGCAAGTCCTAACAGGCACAATATTTTACTTTCAGTTTATGAAATAATCTTACAGTGAAACTCATGATTTTTCATTGATTATTTTCACCTATTCCTTTGGAAGGGCGACGTTGTCAGTTTCGATAATATCTGCAAAAAGCGGAGCCATTTGTTCATCCTTGAAGCCTGCAATCCCGCATCCGATTCTGGTAACGAGAAACATCTTTTCAGGGTGGTCCCAAACGAATTGGCAAAAGGCATCTATATATGGCTTAATTGTTTCTATACCGCCGTGCATCGTTGGGATGGCATACGTATGTCCGTGAAACCCAACACCTTCTCCCCATATAGCACCAAATTTCTCATAAGCTATGCGTGCTGCTCCACCACAATGAAGCCCACTGAGATTGCTTCCAAAAACAAATACCTCATTTGGTTGTAACGAAGTTATATAATCTGGTGTAATTTGCTGTTCGCCGGTCTTCATAATTTATGAATTTTCTTTTGGTCGGTTAAGAGGGTCAGTATGTAGGGTTACTGCTTCTTGTCCTCGATGAATTTCACGTTTTTGAGGGTGAGGGAGGCGGTGGGAGTATCGATTTCGGTGGCGGCTTTTGTGTAGACGAATGTGCAGTCGCTGACCGTGATGTCGTGGACGCAATTGAGGCTTTCAATGCCTTTTGCGGCGATGCCTACGGCGGTGCCACGACAAATCACGTCGGAGATATGGATGTCGGTGAATTCCGGAACTTTGACAAGCTCTTTAGGTTTGGCTGTGTCGGCTTCATTGGCTCCGGCAGGGCGGTCAACATAGTCGCATTGAAAGACGATTGCCTCCGAAATTATATCGGTCATGATGATACCGTCGATATATATGTCGGCTGTTTTGCCTCCGCGACCGACTCCGCTCTTGAAGCGCAGACCGGTCTCCGTGCCGGAGAATGTGCAGTCGCGTACCACGATGCGTGTCATCCCGCAGACATCCTCGCTGCCGATGACGAAGCCTCCGTGGGCGTGGTAGACGGTGTTATCCTGGATGAGAATGTCCTCGCAGCCGTTGACGAGGGCGTTTTTCTTCATGTCGCCGCTTTTCATGCAGAGACCATCGTCGCCCGCATCAACGGTCGTGTTGACAATCAGAGCCTGATGGCAGTCACTGAGATCGATAGCGTCGCCGTTCTGTGCGTTCCACGGGCAGCGGACCGCGATTCCGTCAATGATAATGTTGCGCGAGTTGAACGGATGGACATGAAATTTCGGCGCATTCTGGAAGGTGACACCGCTCAGCAGGATGTTCTCGCAGTTGTTGATGCGGAATAGGTCGTTGCGCTTCTTCTCCTGTTTCTCGGGGCTGTTGGTGATGTCAGGGTAGCCTGATTTCAGCTTCCACGGATACCATAGCGACCCTTCCTGACGCTCTACGCCTCCCATAGCCTTGAATCGCTTCCACTCGACATCGCTGACCTTTCCGCGTTTCACCGGTCGCCATTGTGCGCCATTGCCGTCGAGCGTTCCTTCACCGGTGATGGAGATGTTGGTGCATCTCTCCGCACTGATACAGGCGCGGACACGCGAGGCTCGGGGATTCGGATCGACGTAGAGCGATTTGTCGGGCGAGAAAAGGATCACGGCATTGCGCTCAAGGTGGAGGTCGATGTTGCTTCTCAATTCAATCGGTCCCGTGAGCCAAATGCCTTGCGGAAACACTATCTGACCGCCGCCTACACGCGAAAGCTCATCGATGGCTGTCTGTATGGCCGAGGTGTTGAGAGTCACTCCATCGCCGACCGCGCCGAAGTCAATTACATACATGGCTCTGTCGGGGATCGAGAATGGTTGGACTGGCTTCACATCGACCGGGAGATTTTTGTAGTAGTCACTGTAATTGTCTGCTGCCGTGACCGATATGAGAATCGAAGCAAGCAGAAAGGCGGATGACAGTAGTCTTTTCATGATATACGTTTAGAGGATGTTAGAATTTCAGTGACGCACCGATGAGGGCATGGACTCCCTGCGATGTGCGGAGTCCGATATGGCTGTAACGGCGGTTGAGGATATTCTCGCCACGTGCAAACACAGTCAGACGGTCGGAAAATGAGTAGCCCGCTCCGATTGAGAGATCAGAGACACAGTTGAGCGACATGGCCACGGGTGTGTAGATGTGTCCGGGAAGGTCGCCCCCGGTCATTCGGCTCTCGATGGCATACATCCGTCGTCCGGCGCGGAACTCCCAGTTGACTGTCACGAGGAGCGGGGAGATGGGACGGATGTTGAGGTTCGCGTTGACCACGTGCTTCGCACGGTCGCGCCATTCGTGATATGACTTGTCATAATCGTTGGGTGCGGTCTCGTAGCTCAGACGGAGGGAGAAAACCTTACGGTAGTCATAACCGATGGCAGCTCCGACATGCCAAGCCGAGAGATCGACCGGGTCATAGATTCCATAGCCCGGATATGATTCGGAGAATACGGGCATGAGCCAATCGTTGGCTTTGGCATAGCCTCCAAACAGTTCGAGATAGCCTCCGAACAGTGTCCCGACCGAGAATCGCGCATCGAGATTGTAGGGAATGTGTGATTGTCCGTATGCCATATATGCGCATAGATAGGGCGACACATCGTAGAGCGAGCTGAGTGAATTGAGCTGCGAGCCGCCGGTGGCCTTGACCTCGATTCCGAAAATTTGCGACGGAGTCCAGGAGAGGGTAACTTCGGGAGCTATGTGGAAAGTCTTGTCGGCATTGCTGCTGATGTTGATTTCCGCACCGATTTCCGCGCTTGCCGTCGATGTGCGGTAAGTGTAGGCGGGGTGTATTCCGACAAGTCCGGATGTGGAGCTGCTGATGGCCTCGACAAACGAGGTACTGTCGTAGGGGTAGATGGGGATGTGGTGCAGTCCGGAACGGAGGAAGTCGGCATCGACATCAAGTCGTAGATCCGAGTCGTCGCCTATCGGGAGTATCACCCCTGCCGAGCCTCCGAATGTGTTCTGCCTGACCGGTTTTCCGTCATAGAGTCCGATGTTTGTGCCTCCGGCGATTAAATCGATTCTGGAGAGGGAGATATGGTAGAAACCGAAGTGACGGTAGCGGATGTCGGCGTGATATTTGATTCCGTCGCCATTTGAGGCGAAGCCGATCTGAGCGTTGGCGCGACTGGTGTTCTGTCCGTATTTCTTCACATAGGCGGGGACATTGTGATAGCCATAGTCATAGTCGAGGCTTGCGCTTAGCTCGGAACTTTTACCGAGCTTATGCCCGAAGTCGAGCCCGATGGCGGCTGATTGGTCATTCCAGGTCTTTTTGTAGTCTTCATTGAACATGGTGGCTGAATATACGTCGCCGCAATATTGGCTCCATAGGTTCAACCGGGTTTTCTCTGAGTTCAGGATCCGGTAGCCGGCTGAGAAATCGGCGATGAAACTTGGTGCGCCCAAACCGAGGGTGACGTAGCCACGGTAGGGCGATGTGTAGATCTTGTCGCCGTAGGCCATCGGCTGGAGGATGGGGGAGGCTGTCGGGATGCGCGAAGTGACCACACGGTCGCTGAACGAGAGCTGCCGGCGGTCGATTGACGGAAGCTGAAGGGTCGGGAGGACTGTGATGCGGGCGGCGTCACGCTTGAGAGGGTCAATTTTGCGGTCCACATCGATTTCCTTATGCAGTCCCTGGGCTGACACGGCGGTTGTGCATGCCGCCGTGATGCAGAGGATTATTGAAGCTATTCTGGTGTTCATGATTGGAGGATGATGCGTGGGAAATGAGAGTGATTATAGGCGTGAGTCAATCATCTGGAAGATGTCGGCCTCGGTGCCGGGATAGTTTGAACGTAAGGATTTGAGATATTCGTCAGCCTCAAATTTGTTGCCCTCTTTGCGGAGGATGTCGCTGTAGAGGATGAATCCCCGGGCAAGCCAATATTGGTGGGGAGTGTCGGACGAGATGAGTTTGTCGGCGGTGGCCTTTGCGTCCTTCACTTTGCCTCGTTCGAGCTGCGATGCGCCGAGGTAGTAGGCACTCTTCGCGCCATAGATGTCCGAGAGATTTTTCGTGAGCTCCTGCCAGTCGGCGTATGCCATGTCGTAGTTGCCAAGATTGTTGTTGGCCATTCCTCGGATGAATTTAATTTCATTGACATCGGTCGATGAGTTGGCCGCTGTGGTGGCGAGGAGCTTGTCGGCGGTGGCGACAACGTCGTCATACTTTCCGAGGTCGGCAGCGGTACGCAGAAGTCCGAGACGGGCTTCGCGGAGCATGTTTGAGCCTGATGCACGTCCTTCGAGTTCCTCGTATGTCGCGTAGGCTATCTCCGTCTTGCCGAGCGAGCTTTCGGCGGCGGCTTTGATGAGCATGGCCTCCTCGGCTACCTCTGAATCGGGATGGTTGACAAGCACGCGGACTGCATAGCTCTGTGCCTCATTCGGGTTGCCTGCGTTCCAGGCTGCATCGGCGAGGTAGTAGAGTGCCTGTGCGCGGTCGGCTCCGTTGGGGTAGTCGTTGATGTAGGAGTTGAGTTTTGCTGTCGCACCGGAGTTCACATAGTCGTTTTCGGCGGCTTGGAATGCTAATTTCTCAAGGTCGGATGCATCGTAGCGCGGAGCGTTGGGGACGGAGTTGATGAACGATACGAATGCCTGAAGGTTGCCGTCGGCTGCATAGAGCTGCTTGAGGTCATCAGCGGCGATTCTGGCTTCCTCGCTCGTCGGGAAGGATGTGATGACTTTCTTGTATGTGTCGATGCCGTTGCTGCGCTCGCCACGGTTGATATAGGTGATTGCAAGCTGGAGGTAGCCGTTGCGGCCGGGGGCTGTGTTGGAGTACTGGCTGACGAGTTTGCGGTAGGTGGCGATGGCCTTGTCGGTGTCGCCCATCGCCGATTGGCTTTCGGCTTTCTCAAGCAGGGCGGAGGGAATGAGGCCCGATGAGGGGAATCGGCTCGTCAGGAGGTCTATGCTTTGGATCTTTCCGCTGTAATCCTTGCTCAGACCTTTCATCATGGCGAGCTGGTAGAGGGCGTAGTCTCCGGCGGTCGGGTTGAGGTCGTAGGCTTTCGCGTAGTTCTCGGCGGCGGCGTTGAAGTTCGACATGTAGTAGTAGCAGTCGGCCATGCGGTTGTAGCAGTCGGCGGTGAGGCTTGCGGGAAGCCCGGTGGAACCGGCGTTGAGGAGCGACAGCGCATCGCGGAAGTTTGTCAGCGCGTCGGAGTAGCGTTCCTGACTGAATCTCGTGTAGCCGAGATCGTAGTATGCGAGTGCGCGGTTGCCGTAGTCGGTTTTTGGGGCGGAGGCGATGAAGGCTTTGTAGCTTGTGGCGGCTTCATCGAAATTTCCGAGTGTGAAGTAGCAGTCGCCGAGCCACAGGTCGCATTGGCGCGCCACTGAGGGGTTGCCGGAGCTTATGTTCTTGGCCTGCGTGAGGTGTGTGACGGCCTGACGGACTTTGCCAGAGGTGTATTCGCGCGATCCGAGCACGAGAAGCACACGCTGTTTTGCCTGCAAGAGTTCGGCTGACGGATTGGGGATGCGGTCAAGCGAGGCGAGCGCGCTCTCATAGTCGTTGTCGGTCATGTAGCCGTTGACGATGTAGCGTTGCACGTCGGCACTGTAACGCGAGTCGGGATATTCCTTCACGAAATTTTCGAGCAGAGCCACGGAATTGCCGAACGGCACTCTGCCGCCATCCATTCTCGCGACGGCATAGTTGTAGAAAGCCGTCTCGCGCACATCGCGGTCGAAATCCATCCGATAGGCGTTCTCGAAGGCCATGAGGGCGGAGTTGGTGTCGCCGCGTTTCAGATAAGCCTGTCCGAGAAAGAGGTATGCGCTCTGTCCCATTGCCGATTTCGAGTCAACCGACTGCTGTAGGAGTTTGATTGCGGCATCATAGTCGCCCTGACGGAATTCATCCATGCCAAGGATATAGAATGCGGAGGGCTGGGGGGTGGTGGCTTCCGCGCAGTATTTCCATAGATATGGCATGGCATCGGTCTCGTTGCCGAGATTGTAGAGTGACTCACCTGCAATCCTGTTGCACTCAGGAGTGAACTGAGGCACAGTTCCGTCGGCAATCAGACGTTTGGCCAGTTCGAGAGCCTTGCGGTAGTCTTCCTGCATGAATGCTATCTGAGCCTCATAGTAAGGGGCGGCATTGCCCGGCTCGCGTGTGGTGTCAACAGTCCGGAAGTACTGCATGGCGAGTGTGTAGTCTTTGTCGGCATAGGCAAGATAGCCGAGATAGAAGCGCGAGGCGTTGCCGTAGACACGGTTGTTCTGCAGGCTGCGGAACATGGAGGCGGCTGTGGAATTTTCGCCTAAAAGCATGTAGGAATACGCGCTGCGATACGTCATGTCGTCGCATCTCGCCGATGTAAGTGCCACGGGATTGACTTCGGAATATTTTTGGAGGGCTTGTCCGTAGTCGCCGCGATTGAAGTAGAAGTCGCCGATCGACATCATGACATCGGCGCGTTTCGGCGACACCGGGTAGCGTCTGAGAAATTCGTTGAAAAGGTCAATAGCCCTGTCTTCGTTGAGTCCGGCTGATGCGAGGCCGAGATAGTAGAGTGCTTCCTCTGCCTCAATGTCGCTTGGGTTGAGCCGGTCGAGGCGTGACAGTTGGTCGATGCATCCGGGATAGTTGCGGTCTTCATACATCAGTATTCCCCGCTCAAGATACCCCTGCGAGTCCGGTTTGTCGATCTGGGCGTGCGAGGCTCCGGCAGCCATGCAGCACAATGCGGTGAGAATGAGTTGTCGTTTCATAGATGAAATGTGGGTGTGAGTCTGCCCTGTGTGATACTTCTCCGCAAAATTACGACCTTTTCAAGTAAAAATCCCCTTTGAGCAGGTTGAAAAATCTGTTTTAAGAATATTTAATAGCCCCATTTCATGAGGATGGAGAATTATGAGTTAATTTTGTAAGTACTTCAGAAAAATAAATGAACATATCAGGCTCTCTTGGAAAAATCAATGA
>JAMPHF010000002.1:145878-150253 GCA_023663525.1 Bacteroides sp. | reverse complement strand
TCCCTCAAAGATTGCGTCGCCCTCGGTTTAACTTTTGTTATGAGACACACTCTAACTTATATTTTTAGAATTGGACACAGACCCTTTACCGGCCACTGAGCAGATGGCAGATATGTTGCTCGACATCCTCAGTGTACCGCTCATGGCCATTCCCGCCATGTCATCAGCCCAGATAGTTGCTCTTGTCTTGGCCGTTTTTGCCCTTGTCATCTCCGGCTTTGTCTCGGGCAGTGAGATTTCATTTTTTTCGCTTACACCTGTGCAGTGCGACGAGCTTGAGGAAACCTCGTCGGGTGAGCGCGTGTTGAGATTGCTCCGTTTCCCCGAGCGGTTGCTTGCCACCATTCTCATAATCAACAATCTTGTTAACGTCACGATTGTGGTGTTATGTAACTTTGCGCTCGGACCTATATTTTCGGGGATGAGTGCGGTGTGGAGTTTCATCCTTCAGACCGTACTGTTGACATTCCTGATACTCCTTTTCGGTGAGATTCTTCCGAAACTGTATGCCAATTCCAATACCGTAAGGTGGGCCACTATGGCAGCCCCGGTGCTGGAGGGGGGAGTCAAGCTGTTCTATCCGCTTTCGTCGATACTCGTAAAGAGCAGCGGCATTGTCAATAGGGTGGTGACGAAGAAGGACACGTCAGTAACCACCGATGATCTCTCGCAGGCTCTTGAGATTGCCCAGGTCAGCGATAATGACAACAAAGATATGCTTGAGGGTATCCTCAAGTTTGGCGACACGACGGCATCGGAGGTGATGACACCTCGCGTCGATGTGACCGGACTCGATGTGGAGGACAGTTTCGCCGAGGTGATGAAAGTGGTCATCGAAAGTGGGTTTGCCCGTCTGCCGGTCTATGAAAATTCGATGGACAATATAAAAGGTGTGCTGTATTCGCGCGACCTTCTGCCATACATCGGTCAGACCAAGGAGGGCTTTGAGTGGCAGAAGTTGATGAGGGAGCCGTATTTTGTCCCTGAATCACGTATGATTGATGATCTTCTTGAGGATTTCCGTTCGCGGCGTGTGCATCTTGCGATTGTCGTCGATGAGTTTGGCGGGACGCAAGGCATAGTCACCCTTGAGGATGTGCTTGAGGAAATCGTAGGAGATATTGATGATGAGTATGATGTCGAGGAGAAGACCTACCACCGTCTGCCCGACGACACATATATTTTCGAGGGTAAGACTCTGCTCAATGATTTCTTCCGTGTGACCGGACTCGATGAGGATGATTATTCGGCAGTGACGGAGGATTGTGAGACGCTTGCCGGTATGTTGCTTGCCATCAAGGGCGACTTCCCCAAGGAGAAGGAGTCGATTGTCTATGGTCGTTGCCGTTTCCTTGTCCTTTCGATCCATCAGCACCGTATTGTCAATGTACGTGTCAAGGTCATGCCTGAGGTGCAGCTCGACCAGATGTCGCCAAACTCTGCGTCGTGACGCGGTCGATGGTGTGTAATCTCATGTATATTTTCTTTTGGTTATGAAATTGCTGATTCCGGTCATTCTCACTGTCGTGTTGCTGTCATGCGGCTCGTGTTCCAATGGCAGAGAGGAGGCCGGTGCTGTCCCTAAGCCCGAGGCGTGGCCGCGCATCGAGGTTCCGGCTGAGGTCTATGTCGCAGATACGGTGGGCGATGTCGAGCTAAGGCTCAATGCTGTGGCGAGGTCGATGATCCGTTCAAACGGCGGAGAGGGTGTATGGATTGATGTCACCTATCCGGGGTTTGGCGATGCGCGTCTGTATCTCACCGTCCTTTCGGTCAACAGTGATGCGCGACTTGATGAGGTTGTTGCTAACCGACGGGAGCGGATGGAACTGAACAGCGGTGGGGCTGTCACGGAATTGACGGAGTTGACATCCGATGGCGGTTGGAGCGGCGAATTGGCGGTGACGCGCAGTTCGCTGACCACGCCTGTGCAGATGCTGGCATACGATGGCCGACACATTGTCACCGGTGTATTCTATCTCAATCTGCCCGTAGGCGCGTCAGCCGATTCCGTCGCCCCGATAGTTGGTGCGGTCAGCCGTGATCTTGTCCACACGTTGAAACATCTCCGCACTCTATGAGCAAGGTGATTGATACGGATAATTTTACACTCTACATCTCGGGGATTGCCCCCGGCGGTGTAAATCGGAGTGACCGTGAGCATGAATCGGAAGCCCGTATGCTCAGCGAAATTTTCGGCCGCCGTGTGGAGCTCGGGCATTATGCCGACGGTGCGCCCTACATTGACGGGATGGAGGATGTTGAAATGTCCATCTCACATTCAATGAGGACTTGCGTCATCGGGATTTCCAAGAATGGCGGCAAAATCGGTGTTGACATTGAGTCGCCACGTCAGCAGCTTGAACGTGTGAAGTCAAAATTTCTCACTGATGAGGAACTTGCGCGTCTTGCCGCTATCAATGACGGCACCCGGCGCATGGAATTCCTATTGAAAATGTGGACAGCGAAGGAGGCGGCCTTCAAGGCACTCCGCATGGCGGGCATAGGGCTTATCGACATAACTGTTGCCGATGATTTCGACAGAGCCTCGGCGCGAGGCGTGACGCTTCGGCTGTCATTTCCTGACTTCGCGGACAGCGACGGGGAGATGATGTGTGTGGCTCAGCCGCTCAATTGATTTCATAGTTGATTATGGCTTCGACGACATAGAGCGAGCGGATGTCGGAACGTAGCACGTCCATGTCATCGTATGCCGGATTGTCGCTGTGGAGCACAACCATTTTCGGGTCGGGGTGACGGCGGAGATATTTGACCATACGGAATTCATCAAGTTCAACCACATAAATCTGCCCCCAGAATATATTGCGTAGATCATTGATCGGACGGATGGCCACATAGCCGCCGTTGATGATACGCGGGGTCATGCTGTCGCCGCGAACTTTCACTATATGTGAGTCCTGGGGTATGCCGGGTATGCTGATCGTGCCGACCGGTCTGATTTCGCCGAATAGCTCCTCAAGGCTTCTGCACCCGGCTGTCACGTCGAGGTCATAGACGGGTATGCCTTGCGGACATTCCGATGTGAGGAGTTTGCGTTCGGGGGCGACCTCCCGGGCTATCGGTGTTTTGTCGAAAGGAAGCCCTACGCCGTCTCTCAGCCAAGATTTCGACACGCCGAGGTCGGCAACCATGCGGTTGATGAGACCCTCGGAAAACGGGAGTTTTCCGTTAAGCACTTTCGAGAGATTTGATGTGTCGATGCGGAGCATTATGGCGAGCTGTCGCTGCGATAGCTTCCTGAGTTCCATCATGTAGCGCACACGCCCGATGATAGCGTCAGTGTCAAGTTGAGGAGGCATGTTTTTTGTAGTAATGGGGTTTAAAAAATGAATTTGAAGTGAGAGAGGGATACGGAATCCCCGGTTAACGGTTGGGAAGATTTACGGGAAAGTAATGTTATGGGGAAATGTTGTTATTTTAACAACAAAAATACGGCTATGTGGTGATTATGTCAAGTTAAAATACATTAAACAATGTAGTCAAATTTAATTTTTCAACTTTCCGCTGAAAAATTTTGTGGTTTCACGAAAAGTTTCTACCTTTGCCGTCGCAAAAGCAAAGAAACCTTGTTACAGAAAGGTGATGATGGCGAGATAGCTCAGTTGGTTAGAGCGTCGGATTCATAACCCGGAGGTCCCGAGTTCAATTCTCGGTCTCGCTACCAACAAAAATCGGTCAGACTCATGAGAGTATGACCGATTTTTCTTTGAAAATCCGAAAAGAATTTGTAATTTTGCCCCGCAATTCGGTCAGGGCATCACTGCTCGGTCGGAATCTCCGATAGCGATGATGAAGTCAAGTGACTGAAGCAAATATAATTAACTAAAATCAATAAATCAAGAAACCAAAATGATCATCGTACAAGTAAAAGAAGGTGAGAACATCGAGAAAGCACTGAAGAAGTTCAAACGTAAATTTGAGAAGACCGGCATCGTGCGTGAGCTTCGTGCCCGTCAAGCCTTCCAGAAGCCTTCTGTGACAAACCGCAAGAAGATGATGAAGGCTGTCTACGTTCAGCATCTCCGCGCCAACGAGGAATAATCAGTCCCTCCCTCGCGAAGACCGTAAGTAAAGCAGTTCTCGTCAAAATCAACCGAAAGGAGGCTGAATATATCTCCCTGAAAGATCACCTGAATTTATTTGACAAATACGTATTAACTACGCTATCATGGCGGTGAGGATTGACTCGAATCAATCCCCATCGCTATTGTTGTAACATATAGAGTGTGTCTCATACTCTAAGTCTGCAATCCATTTTAAGAGTGTGTCTCATAACAAAAGTTAAATCGAGGGTCCTGTATTTTGGAGGGGATTTTCCACTGCAGTTGAAGGAGTGTACTTCATGTACACGACT
>JAMPHF010000002.1:64498-145778 GCA_023663525.1 Bacteroides sp. | reverse complement strand
CCGATGCGTCAAGATATTTGGATGTCCTCTCCCACGGACTTTTGCGCTTGCCCCAAAATTTCTGTCACTTCTGCTCCTTTTGTCTTTCTGTACCCTTTTCAGCCTTACAATTCCTTTTGTCCTTCTGTACCCTTTTCAGCCATGCAATTATTCCGGGTAGGTCAGGTTTTCGTGGGTTATGGGGATGAGGACTTCGTCGAGGTAGCGGCGGGCGGCTTGGCGGGCGGCTTCGAGGTCCATAAACGACCAGTTGCCGCAGTCGCGCGGGCTTGCGCCGGGCACTTCACCCTCAAATGTGGCGACAAACTCCATCGTCTCGCGCAGAAGTCCGACAATGTCGCCGCTTTCGAGTGCGCCCTGGACAATGAGATAGTTGCCCGTGCAGCAGCCCATCGGACCCCAGTAGACTATGCGGTCCTTCCACTCGGGTTGGTTACGGAGATATGTGGCGGCGAGGTGTTCGAGAGCATGGAGAGCTTCGGGGGAGAGTGCGGGCTGACGGTTAGGTTCGGTCATGCGCACATCAAAGGTAGTGATGACATCGCCGGAGGGAGTCACATCGCGCCGCGACACGTAGACCCCCCTCAACAGCCGGGTATGGTCAATGGTGAAACTTGGAATCTTATTCATTTTCTTGGGAATGCATAATGCATAATTCATAATAGACAATTCATAATAGACAATTCATAATAGACAATTCATAATGCATAATTCATAATAGGCTGACGCAGAATGGGGATAGGCTGTTCGCCTGTCAATGCAAAGCCTTATTATGCATTATGAATTATGCATTATGCATTAAAAAAAGTTATGCATTATGGAGGTTAGTGTCTGGAATGTCTTTTGTGGGGCGGATTCCCAAAAGTCTTCATATTGGGTGGAATTGTCGTGGGAACACCAGGGGGTGTCGCTGATGATGCGCATACACAGGAAAGGTACATTGCGCATGGTGCAGACCTGGGCTATGGCCGCCGACTCCATGTCGATGGCCATCACGTCGGGGAAGTGGCTGCGGATGGAGTCAACCTCGCTTTTTGAGGATATGAACAGTTCGCCGGAAGCTATGAGACCGGTCTTGACACCCGGGAGCTTGTCGAGCTGCGGGAGCACGGCCGGGAAGAAGCGTGGCGACCCGGGGACACGTCCCCATTCCTCGCCGATGCACCAGAAGTCGTGGTGGACGAGGCGGTCAGCGATGATCACGTCCATGACGGCGACATTGTCGCCTGCGCCCGCTGCGACTCCGGTGTTGATGATGAGGTCAGGCGCGAATGCGTCGATGAGGCTGACAGCCCCCACGGCGGCGTTGACCTTGCCGATGCCACACTGCATGAGGGCGATCTCGCGGTCGCCGATGCGTCCGTGGTGATATGTAATAGCACCGTGGCTGACGGTGGTGGGGTCGGAGAGGAGGGGAAGTATCAGTGCCAGCTCTTTCTGCATGGCCACAATGATTCCTATTTTCATAATTCTATAGTGAAGTGGATTTGATCGGTTCGTTGGCGGGAGAGGCGGGAAGAGGAGAGGCGGGGACGGCGAATGCCGAGAGTTCCCACAATATGTAGAGCGGGAGGAAGACGACCATGAGGGTGAAAGGGTCGCCGCTGGGGGTGATGACGGCTGCCGCTATGAGGAGGATGACGATGGCGTGGCGGCGGAAGCGGCTGAAGAAGTCGCGGGTGAGAATGCCGGTCTTCCCGATGAGCCACGTGACGAGTGGCAGCTCGAACACTATGCCCATCACGAGGATGAGCATGAGGAAATTGTCCATGTAGGAGTCGAGCGAGATCTGATTGGGGATGAGCGCGCTCAACTGATAGTCGGCGAGGAAGCGCAACGTCAGAGGGAAGACTAGGAAGTAGCCGGTGGCGACCCCGAGAAAAAACATGAGGTTGCCGACGAGAAATGCCGTGCGCATCCCCCGCTTCTCGTTCTCATAGAGTCCGGGGGCAATGAAGCCCCAGAGCAGATAGACGCACATCGGGAATCCTATGACCACCGCCAGCCAGAATGAGGTTGACATGTGGATGAAGAACTGCGACGCGAGCCGGATGTTGATGAGATGGACTTCAAAACCTTTGGTGGCAGCTTCGGGGAGCATTGAGCCGGGGAGATTGCCGAGCCATCGGTAGAGTATGAAGTCGGGACGACACGGGGCGAGGATGACGTGGTCGAAAATATGGGGCATGGCTGCGAACAGCGCGAGGGTCAGCACGACGAGCAGCCCCGCGATGCGGAGCAGGACTCCGCGCAGGGCTTCGGCATGGTCCCAGAAACCCATTTCGCTACTCACCGTGCGTCAGATTCTGAGTTTGCGGGGCGGGTGGCGTTTGAGTCGGAAGCCGATGCAGTGGTCGATGAAGCCGAGGCGACATCTTTCTGCGCCGGAGTCTCATTGATCTGCGAGACGGTCTCGTTCATGCCCTGTTTGAACATGCTTATGCCCTTGCCCATGCTGCGGGCAAGTTCAGGGATACGTTTGGCACCGAAAAGGAGGATAATGACGACGAAAATTATGATGAGTTCGCCGGTCCCGAGATTAAGGAAGCAAGAAACCATTATTTTTTTTTAAAGTTTTAAGTGTTAAGGATTAAGGGTTAAGGGTAATGCATAATTCATAATGCATAATTCATAATAGGCTTCGCGGTGGGGGATATGCGCTGCTTGCTTTCGGGCAGATGGGCTTTGCGCTGATGTGCTTAGCGTTGGAGGGGTTTAGGCAAATTCAGCTTTAGCTTTATTATGCATTATGAATTATGCATTATGCATTAAACTCTATGCATTATGCATTATGAATTATGCATTAAGTTTAGTGCAAAGTTAGTGATTTTTTTGCTGATGATTTGTGAAAGGTGTGAGTGGCTTGATGGTGTGGATGTTAAAAATGGTTTTTGAACCTTAAAATCTTGACGGAAAAGCGTAACTTTGCACTCCAAATAAGGAAATGCAGTTACAACCTTCAGGGAAAACACAGTAACACCCCTAAAAAAACGCAGTAACTTGCCTCACGGAGTGTAATAATTTCTTCACCGAAGCGCAGTAACGATCATTAAGAAAAACAGTAACGATAACAACGATAAAATGAAAGCATTTGTGTTCCCGGGTCAGGGAGCCCAGTTCGTTGGAATGGGCAAAGACCTATATGACAATAATGAAGTGGCAAAGGAAATGTTTGAGAAGGCAAATGAAATCCTCGGTTTCCGCATCACAGACCTCATGTTTGAGGGCACTGACGAAGATCTCCGTCAGACCAAGGTGACTCAGCCCGCCATTTTCCTCCATTCCGTCATCCTCGCCAAGACTATGGGCGATGAGTTTGACCCCGCAATGGTTGCCGGTCACTCGCTCGGCGAATTTTCAGCACTCGTGGCAGCCGGTGCGCTCAGCTTTGAGGACGGTGTACGCCTCGTCTCAGCCCGTGCGCAGGCCATGCAGAAGGCTTGTGAGCTGAAACCCTCGACAATGGCAGCCGTGATCGCTCTCCCTGATGAGAAAGTTGAGGAGATCTGCGAGGAGATTCCCGGTGTGGTTGTCTGCGCAAACTACAATTGCCCCGGTCAGATCGTGATTTCCGGCGAGGAGGAAGCGATTGATGCCGCATGTGTCAAGCTCAAGGAGGCAGGTGCCAAGCGTGCCATGCGTCTGAAGGTCGGTGGAGCGTTCCACTCACCCTGCATGGAACCCGCTCGCGCAGAGCTTGCCGAGGCTATCGAGAAGACCGAGTTCCACACTCCGATTGTCCCCGTCTATCAGAACGTTGACGCAAAGCCCCACACTGATCCCGAGGAAATCAAGGCCAATCTCGTGGCGCAGCTCACCGCTCCCGTCCGCTGGACTCAGAGCGTGCAGAACATGATTGCCGACGGTGCCGATGAGTTCATCGAACTCGGTCCGGGCAAGGTGCTCCAGGGTCTCGTCAGCAAAATCAACCGCGAAGTTACCACTTCCGGTCGCCAATAATTGTAAGTCAACAATGTAAGAAGGAGCGGCGCAAGCCGACAGGTCAAACGACGCATGAAAGCTCGACCCCGCGTGGAACCTTTCGTGCGTCGTTTCGTGTCTCAGGGAGGTCTATGTTTTTTTGAACTCCATCAGCCCTCCGGATGTTATCAATAATGAAAAAACGCACAAACTATTTATATTATGATAACTCCACGACGCTACACTCCGTATCAGACGACAGTGAAAACCGCAGTTCGTCCCCGCAAGGAGGATGTGTTGAGGTTCAGACCACTCGCTCTATCCGATGTCATGACCGTCCGTCCATATCTCATGCAGGCCTGTTGCCGCACATGTGATTTCACCATCGGCGGGACGTTCATGTGGACAGACTATTTCGACTACACATACTGCATCCTCAATGACACTCTTTTCATAAAGGGTGTGACCGAGGATGATGTCACCCGTCCGGCTTTCTCGATCCCGGTCGGGAAGATGACCCTCGACGAATCCGTAGGGCTGCTTCGTGATTATTGCCGCCGCGAAGGCTGTGAACTGATTTTCTCGGCTGTCCCCGAGGCGTATGTCGCACCGCTCAGGGCTTTGGGCGCGGTTAAGGTTGATAAACTCGAAGATTGGAGCGACTATCTCTACGACGCTTCAGCTCTCGCGACACTGAGCGGAAAGAAGTACAACAAGAAGCGCAACCACGTCAACCGTTTCGAGCAGGAACATCCCGACTACAGTTTTGTCCCGCTTACTCCCGCTCTGCTCCCTGCGGTCAAGGATTTCTTCAAAGCCACACATCTGCCGCTGTCAAAGCCTGCGCTTGCCGACATTGAGCGGGAGCAGGTGATGCACGTGCTTGACAATATTGACACCTATGCATTCGAGGGTGCTGTCCTCTCGACGCGTGAGGACGGGATTGTGGCGTTCACGCTCGGTGAGGTCAAGGGCGATACGCTCTACACGCACATCGAGAAGATGAATCATGAGGTGAACGGCGCGGGGGAAACTGTCAATAAACTTTTCGCTGAGATGATGACCTCACGCCATCCGGGACTGATTTACATAAACCGCGAGGAGGATGTCGGTGATCCCGGTCTCCGCCACGCCAAGGAGTCCTACCACCCAATAGCCATGCTCGACAAGTATAATGTAGAGTTTTAGGCACTGATTGTCAGATATAAGAGGTACAGAAATTTATAAAGGACAAAAATGATATAAGATTTTCAAATATCCGGACTTTTATCTCGGATTAACTGAAAATCTTATGTCATTTTTGTTATTTATGAATTTCTGTACCCTCTGTCTGATTACTGTCTACTTCCGTTTGGGTTGGATGTTGAGGCGATACTGTGCGGAGAACATGACGTAGCGGGGCAGGACGTTGGTGTAGGTGACAGTGCGACCACTTGCATTGACTGCATAGTTGACATTCGACAACTGATGGAGCATGTCGAAGCCATCGGCCATGAACACCCATCGTCCGCCACGCGGAGTGTAGGTCAGGCGCATGTTCCATATAGCGTCGGTCGTGTCGAGTTCTTTAACACCGTAGCCACGGCGGGTATAGAGCGTGAAGTCCGTACTGATACCGAAACCGTAGGGCAGACGGAAATTACCGTTGATGCCATAGCTGAAGTGGCGGGCGTCGATGTCGTTGAAATCCTCGCGGCCGTTGAGCAGGAGCGATTCGACGAACTGTCCGTTGACCTTGATCTGTCCCTGGTCATTCAGCTCCACGCCTGGAAGCTGGGCTATGAGTGCGTCGAGCATCGAGCCTTCGGCCAGTTGGAATGCATCGGCATTATATACTATTGTGTCTCCCTTGTTGTAGAATTTGATTTTGGAGGCGGTGACTGTCACCTCGCCGAGCTGACGGGGGCACGGCTGAGGAATGTGATGGACAGACTGTATTTGTCCTCACGCTTGCCAATGTCTTTGATCGTGAAAGTCACTTTATCATTACTGAATAAAATGCCGAACTGTTTTGATTTTGTGGTCAATAGATCGCAGATATACGGCGCGACTGAGATATTGCAGAAAAAATGCGTAACTTTGCGGTCTAATCACAGCAATAGGAAAAAAATGGTCAATTACTATCATCACCATGAGCCGTTTGCCCTTGAACTTGGAGGGCAACTGGATGAACTTAGGATAGCCTATCACACATACGGTACACTTAACGCGGATAAAAGTAATGTGGTGTGGGTGTGTCATGCCCTGACAGCCAACAGCGATGTGCAGGACTGGTGGCCTCACACGGTCGAGGAGGGGAAGTTTCTCGACCCGGCGGTGAATTTCATCGTCTGTGCCAACATCCTCGGGTCGCCCTACGGCACAACCTCCCCGCTGCATGTCAATCCTGCCACCGGAAAGCCATACTACAAGGATTTCCCGCGCTACACCATTCGCGACATTGTCAATGCCCACCGTGTCCTGGCCGATGCGCTCGGAATCGGACATATCGCCACGCTTGTCGGTTGTTCGGTCGGTGGATTTCAGGCTGTCGAATGGGCTGTGATGGAGCCGGAGCGGTTTGACAGGCTCATTCTGATGGCTACCGATGCCGTTGCTACCCCCTGGACGATAGCGATTGACGAGACGATGCGCATGTGTATCGAGGCTGATCCCACCTATGGTGATCCAGACCCGCAGGCCGGCAGGAAGGGGCTTGCGGCGGCGCGCGCAATCGGTCTGCTCAGCTACCGTGGTTACTATGGCTATAATCTGACTCAGCGTGACACTGAGGAACTGCCCGAAGTCCACCGGGCTTGCAGCTATCAGCAATATCAGGGCGAGAAGCTGTGCAGGCGTTTCGACGCTTACTCATACTGTGCGATTCTCAATGCTTTCGACACTCATGATGTCGGGCGCGGACGTGGCGGACTTGAAGCCGCGCTCAAGCGCATCAAGGCTCGCACACTCGTGGTCGGACTTGAGACTGACATCGTCTTCCCTCCGCGCGAGATGCAGGAGCTGTGTTCAAAAATCCCCGGCGCGGTCTATGGCGAGATCCACTCCCCGTTCGGTCATGACGGATTTCTGGTGGAATACAATCAACTGAACAATCTGCTACTCCCATTCATGAGACAGTGAGATGACTCAATCGACGAAGGGTTACATACTCGGTGCTGTTGCGGCAATCAGCTATGGTACCAATCCACTTTTTGCGGTCCCGCTCTATGAGGCGGGGATGGATGTATCGTCGGTGCTTTTCTACCGCTATGTCTTCGCCACGGTGATTCTTGGCGTTATCATGGCGTTGAGGGGTGAGAGTTTCAGGCTGACGAGATGGGAGTTTGGCGTGATGATGATTCTCGGAATCTTTTTCGCCCTCTCATCGGTGTTGCTGTTCGAGGCATACAATTACATGGACGTGGGGCTTGCATCGACCCTGCTGTTTGTCGAGCCGGTGTTCATCGCTTTGATTCTGTGGATTTTTTTCCACGAACGAATCTCATTGTGGACCGTCACATCGATAGCTATATGTCTGATGGGTGTGGCGTTTCTGTGCAATCCGGGTGAGGGAGCGCATGTCACATCGTTGGGTGTGACGCTTGTGGTTCTTTCCGCGCTCGCATACGCCATCTACATGATTGTGATCAACGAGAGCCGCATCGGTGAGCTGCATGGCTCGACGATTACGTTCTACTCGCTTCTGTTCGGACTCATCGTGTTCGCTGCACGGACTCAATTCTTCACCCTTGTGCAACCGATTCCCTCCGGGATCATCCCAATGACCTGCATAGCAGGCATTTCGATTGTCCCGACAATCATTTCACTGATGACGGTGGCGGTGTCAATCCGCTATATCGGTTCGGTGGCGGTCTCCATCCTCGGCGCGCTTGAGCCGATCACGGGAGTGATGTTCGGTGTGCTGCTTTTCGGAGAGGTCCTCACGGTGAGGGCTTCAATAGGCATAATCCTCATAATCTGTGCGGTGATGGTGCTTGTGTTGACAAGGAAACGATGAAAACCGGTCAGAGCCGCCGGGCACTCATCAACCGTTTTGGGCGGCGTTTTTTCTGTAGGTAGTCGGTGAGACTGAGTAGGCTGATTTGAAGCATTTTCCGAAATAATTGAGGTCGGAGAAGCCGCAATCGGTTGCAATATCCTTGATGGGCATGCCGGTTGACGTGATGAGTGATGCCGCACGGCTCAGACGGCTCTCCTTGAGAAATTCTGCGGGGGTCACACCAAGCAGCGACTTCATCTTGCGGGCCAGGCCGCTGCGGCTGACGGCGGCATACTCGGCCATGTCGTCAATGCTTGCCTCGGAGTCTGACAGTTTCATGTTGACGAATTCCATAACTTTCTCCATGAACGTCTCATCCTCCTTGCTGAGTTTCCCGGTTTTGGGTTGGGAGGGGGAATCACCGGGAGTGTCAAGTAGTTCTTTCTCGCGGACTGTCGGCGTGGCCGGTGCCTCAAGCAGTTTGAGATAGGCTTCGAGCGTTTCGCGCTGGCGGGCATTGAGACGGCGTATGTAGACCACAATCCAGCAAATCGCGCCGACAAAGGCTATGATCAGCAGTGTGAGCAATATCTTGGCCAATAAGGTCTCATGGAAAGCCGGGGTCACAACAATCGTGAGCGAGACGCCGTTGTCGAGCCATCGACCCGTGCTGTCCGATGACCGCACCTCAAGATTGTAGGTCCCCGGGGTCATGTCGAGAAACGACACTGACCTCGATTGCCCGAGATTGTTCCATTCCTCGCCGTTGATGCGGAATGAGTAGTTGAAATCATCGCCTGCGGAATAGTCGAGGGCGGAGAAACGCACCGTGATGTTACGCTCGTCGGGCGTCAGCACAAGGCTATCGGTTTTTGTCGTCATCAATGTCTCGGGACGGTTCTGTATGGACACAGATGTGAATCTCACGGGGACATGATACGAGAAATCGCTCATCTCATCGAAGTCGGCGATCACGCCACCGGTCTCCGTGCCTATTAGCCAGCGGTTGCCGTCGATTTTCAGAGGATTCCCTTCGCTGAATATCACGCGGTCATTCCAGAATGTCGATGAATAGCGTCGGGTGTCGCCTGTCGATACGTCCAGTGAATAGATCATCCCGTTGCTTACCACCCACACAATCCCCGCCACGGTGTCGGGGGCAAGCGTGATGGTGACATCGGAGGGTATTCCGGAAGATTCGTTGAACCGATGGAAATCGAAGTCCACGTCGGCTGCGCTCAATGGCGATTCGAGCATGTTGACTCCGTCACTTTCGGTGGCAACGAGAAGATGACCGCCGAAATCAGGAAGCACATACATCACCGCGATGTTACCGAGCGAGTTTTCGCGGTCGGGCGAACTCGTGTGCAGTCGGAAAGTGAACTTATCCTGTCCCTTTTCCCGCTCAGTCCCGATGACGAGCAGTCCGCCACGTGTCGCAGCGACCGCGAGCGTATCGCCGACGGTGGAGATGCTTCTCACCGCAAGTGCTTCCTGCGGATAGCGACTCTCGTTGGCAAGATGGATGAATTCGGGTGACATATCTCCGGGGGCAGGGATCAGGTCAATCCCTCCACCCAAGGTCGCAAGCCATAGCCGCCCGGAATTATCGACGGTGATGTCATAGATATTGTCGTTTGACGGTCCGCCGCCGGGTGACTCGGAGGTGAAATGGTCAACCTTGAAGTTGCCGTCCGATTCGGGGCGCAGACGATAGAGTCCGTCAGGTTTTGTCCCAAGCCAGATGTTTCCATGGCGGTCCTTGTTGATGGCATAAATCCGACTGCCGAAGGATGTTAAGTCGCCGTGCAGGCGACCGTCACGGTCAAGGTAACGACAGGTGCTGAATTCGCGGTCATAGAGAGCCACGGCTTTATTCCCGATCTCAGCCAGCCATACGCCGTGTTCATCTTCAAAACTTGCTCTGACTTGCGAGGGGTGAGGTTGCGGGAGAGTCTCGTAGGGGAGGACACCGGTCCGGATGCAATATGCACCGACGGAGCTGCGGAGCCAGACGTTGCCCATACGGTCGATAGTGCTGAAATAGAGCTTTTCGTCCCCGACATCAATCTTATGAAGCAGTTCGGGTTGAACTTCGGCTGAAGGTGTGTAGTGGATCTCGCCATTGCGGGTGATCAACCATCTCCTTCCAGTGGAGTCCTCTCGGGCATAGATGATGTCTTCGTTGCGGAAGGGAGTTATGTCTTTTATATTGCGACTACCGATCGGTTTGTATCTGCGCTCAGGCAGGCGGTTGAGCAATTCCGCAGATTCGACGGGCAGCCGGTCGTTCATCAATATGTATCTCCCGTCGTCAAGACTGATCACAGCCTCGCCGGTGGAGGTCATCCTGATTTGCTTCACATGGAATTTTGCATTGAACTTCTCCTCAAGTTTGGTGGATATGTCGCGAAACCGGTAGGTATCGGTGTCAAACAGGAGCAGACGGTCATCGACACGACAGAGGAGGTTGCCGTCCGATGTGAGTTTTATGTCACCGATGCGGTCGGAATAAGCCCTCGCTTCGTCATTGACCCCCGGTTTTATCTTGACAAATTCATGACCGTCGAAACGGTTCAGTCCGTTCCATGTCGCAAACCATATAAATCCGTCATTGTCCTGCACAATCTGTTTGACCGATCTCAATGACAATCCTGACTGTTCGTCATAGTGACGCACATGGCAAAACGGCGTTTTCCCAAGTAGATTTAAGGCGGAAAATAAAGTCAGGATTAATGTGAGCAAGAGTTTCATGGCTCAAATATACGCAATAATTATTTTTCAGGCAAAAAAATAGCCTCATACTGCACCCCGGACTGCATCGGTCCGAGGCTCTCAATAAAAGTGCGCTTTGAATTCTGAATTGCAGTATGTTTTTTGGGGGAGCATACGCATGGTCATGATATGTCTGTGTCTTTCGTCTTCATCTAACGGATGTTGTATTCATGTTCTCGATGTATAATTTATTCCTTGAGACCGACTTCCCATAATCAATGGTATATTTTAAAGATAAGGTGAGTCTCTTTTCGCCAATTTTACGCCATGAGTATCTTTTAAAGTCCACGATTCTACTTTGCTTGTAATATACTCCATAGTCAGAATCGTACAATGGTGTTATTGATAAAGAGACACTATAATTTTTCTTTACATATCCTCCTTGTATTTTGAGATATGCATTGTGTGACTTTTCATAGCCTCCGGCCGAATTATAATATATTTTTCCTGCCGGAGTAGAAGCAAAGCACGTTAAATAGATTGAGTTGGATGGCATGTATGTGAGTGATAGAGATGCATAAGGTTGCCAAAAAGTCACATTATAAATCCCCGAATGATGAATTTTCTTAATAGAAGTTCTTGGAGAAATGGTAAATTTTCCTGAAAATAGCTTTATTGTTGATGATATGCTCGTTTCTATGGAATTTAAGTTCCCACTGTTGACCAATCTGTTATAAATGATGTTGTTCTTATATACGTAATCCTCCGCGCAGTCATCGATGGCTCTTTCATAGTTCATCGCAAAACTGAGCTGAAACTTGTTTGAATATAGCCATGTGTATGAAGCAGACATATTGTATCTACTCGATGGTTTAAGATTTACATTTCCCACCACACCCTCGTATTCTGTATCAATTCTATCCAAGTTATTATATGAAGTGAGGATTTTTGGATCTCTCGCACGGCTTATGAAGAACGAAATAGAGTTCTTGGTTCCTATTATTCCGGTAAAATAGCCTGAAAATCCCGGATATATATCATGATCCGTCTGGTCATGATTCGTTCGTGTTAACGACATCGGTAAATTGCACATTAATTGCATCATCCAATTGTTATGGAACGTATATCGCCATTGCGCTGACATTGCATAATCCTGAGATAGCAACTTTTGTCGTGAGATTACGGTACCACTATAATTGGTGACGTATCTTGAAATTTTGCCGTCCAAGGTTATCGATAGTTCATTGTCGTTTGAAAAGTTCTTCATGTACGACAACTTGACCACCGGGGTTATAACATTCTCCCGGACATGGTTAGAGATATTTATTTCATTAGAAGAATATATGTTTTTCGATTTACCGGACACGCCTGATAGTTCACCTTTTATAAAAATTTGTGATGAGGGCGCAAGCATCCAATGATATGATGCCGTAACGAATGGAACGCTACGCCACATTTCGTTTGTGCGATCGTTAAGACTGACATCGCCATTATAGACAGTAGTGTTGCGTGTTGAAATTTCAGGATTATTGAAATAACGGATTCCGGCTTTTATCGCTAATGTATTTCCGCTTGTTGAGGATCTCACAGCCTCGAATGCTCCATAAATTTGACGTTTTCTAAATTTTTTCTCCATTGACACATCCTCCATTATTATGGGTGGAATGTCTGGAAACAGGTATTTTGAGGTTTGGATAGTGGAATCACCCGATGAGTTAGTGTAATTTATACCACCAATGGCCTGAAGTGACCAATGGTTCGTGGAATATCTACTATAGATTGAATAGTCACCTGTAAGATAGGTAAATGATTGATTGGCATCCGCCGTTACATATCCTCCGTATGTCGAATTGCGCACGATGAAGTTAATAACAGCGGGTACACCTTCATATTTAGGGTCAAGTGGTCGTCGTAGAATCTCAATTCTCTTTATATCCTTCGGCACAATTGCCTTTACCTCTGTCAGAGTGCTAAGGACACCATTGATGAAATATGTGACTTCTTCTCCGGTGTTTAGGTTTATCTTATTATCAACCGGATTAATTACTAATATTGGCACTTGCATCCGCTCGATCAACTGAAAACCTGATGTTGAGGTATTTCTTTCACGAGAAGTGGGAACTACTGAAATTCCGTCAGATAAAACTGTGTAATTACGAGCCGTCACTATTACCCCTTCAAGATCAATATGAGATAGAGAAAGGGTGTCGGCGGGTGTAACGGAAAAACATGGCATCGCACATAAAGACGTTAATGCGATAATAACGGATAAAAGACGCCAATTCACCATGATTAGTTGTTGAATGTATTCTATATGTTAGATTTATGAAACTCATACAAACTTAAAAGAGAAATATGATAAACATGATAGAATATGTGTTAAATAATGCTAATAAACTATAAGTGCTTTCATTACATCTTTAAGTTAACAGGTATCTGAAGACTCTTTTTGTCTGGTTGATCCATTTGTGATTGTGGTTGAAATAAATGATTGAAATCCGGTCAAAACAAAGTTGGTTGGGGGGTATCCATATCTTTAGATGATTTCACAAAGGATGTCAATCTACTATTAATGAACAATACCACAGAACTTTAAAGTTCTGTGGTATTGCGCGATTTTAGAGCCTGAGGCCCTCACCTTACTCTTGCCAATAATGGCATCACTAATTTATTATCTCACTATGACTTTCTTTACGATTGTCTTTCCGGTGGACATGTTGCGGTAGCGCACGATGTTCATGCCGTTGCGGAAGTTGGAAATCTGACGGCCTTCGATGGTGAAGATGGCATCAATCACCATGTCGGCATCCTCATTGACAGAATCGATGGCTGATTGTGCGCCGACCTTGGCACGGGGACTCAGACCTCCGAACTCGTTGACTGAGCGGACGGTAAACACCTTGTCGGAGCTTGTCACGTTGGCTGAGGTCTCGGTTGTGATGGCTACGACTTCACCATCAGCCTCAACGATGTAGCAGATGGCGTAGGGGACCGCTTCCCAGCTCAGTGTGTTGCCTTCGATCTTCACGCTCGGTGCGTCGCATGCCTCAGTCTTGATTTCGGGCTGCCAGTTGTCTTTTCCTGAGAGGACATTCTTGATGGTGTACTGAGCCGCCTCCTCGTCAGTGAGGAAGTTTTTGGCTGTGCCATAGACTTTCTCTCCGTCAACGGTCTTGTAGTAGGTGTCGCGACGCTGCGAGAGGTCAAGCAGGTTGCCGTTTGCGTCGGTGGTGTTCCAGTCAGCCCAGAGGACGGGAAGTCCACCCATGGTCTCATACCATCCGGATGCGGGGATTGTCACCTCGGCGCGGGTGTTGAGGAAGACGGTCTTGGGCGAGTTGTGCCACGGACGGCCCAACCATACGTCGGTCTCGGAGGGAACACCGGGAGCTGTGATGACGCAGTTGTTGAACACGTAGCCCCATTCGACATCGGCTGCATGAGAGGGAGCCACGATGTAGCCTCCGCTCTTGCGGTTGATGAGGAGAGTGTCGCTCTCAAGGAAGATGTTACCGCTGTTGTAGATGAAGTCAACGGCACCTTCGATGAGGGAGTTCTTGACAAATGCACGGTAGTTGGACGTAGAGGGTGTGATCCAAGTGTCCTGATAGCTGAGCATGGCCACGTTGTTGAAGATTGTGCGGTCGCATGACGTGTTCAATGCGAGAGCCTGCGGACCGGCCTGCTTCTCATGACCGTGGGAGTTCTCAAGAGTGATGTTTTCAAAGAAACAGTCGTTTGACTTGATGACGACAGTCGCACCTTCGCCGACACCGTAGGCATTTTCGCCACCGCAGAGTCTGTCGTCAAGTATGACGGCCTTGTCGCGGTCCTGACCGATGAAGTGGAGGAACGGCTTGCTTGCGGGGATGTCGATGTGCTCCTTGTAGTTGCCGTTCTTCACGAAGATGAGCCAGGGCTTCACGCGGTTGGCGGGAGCTGCATCGATGGCCTCCTGGACAGACTTGTAGTTTCCGCTGCCGTCTGCTGCGACGATGGCGTCAAACACGCGCGCTTCGGGTTGTACGCGCTCCATGGTGGTGAATGTCAGTTCGACACCCTCAAACTTGTTGCCGCCGCGGTCAACGATTGCGCCTGCGGGTACTTTGAATGTGTAGGCAGTGGCATATTTAAGACCGGAGTACTTGTAGACCACGCTCTTGCCGCTGATGGTCGGGGCGAGGACTTCGCCGTCAAGGGTAGCATCGCCTGAGCCGATCTTGATCTTCTCATCGAAGTTGAGGATGATTGACCCGGTTGCGGATGCGCCTTTCGACTTGTCGGCAGGGATGGAGTTGACGAGCTTGGGAGCAATCTCATCATTGGCTGCGTCCTTGTCGGCGAGGACGAAGATTTCAGCGACGGATGTACCGTCATAGTCACTCTCGACACCGATCTTGTCGGATGTGCGGTCGGGCATGAAGCGGATATACACGCGGTCCTTGTCGGAAGCCTCGGCGGGGAGGTCGAACTCCTCGCTGTCCCATCCACGGGAGGGAGGATTGTATGTGCCGAATTTCGTGAAGTTCGTGCCGTCGATACTATACTCGGCGTTGATGACGGAGTATGTGTTGTAGTCATCGCCGACGGCGGCCGACAGTTTCAGATTTGAATAGCCCTTTGACGAGAATGAGATTTCATAGTACCATTCTTCGGAAAGGTATTTCCATATACGTGCGGCATACTTGCCGTTCTCCTGACCGTTCTTGCTGCCACGGGTGAGCCATGAGGTTGTGTTGCCTGCTGCATTTCTGAGGCTGAGGAGTCCGGCGTTGTCGGTCTCGTCCTTATAGTCGGCTGCACGTTGGCTTGCCGGCTGGTCGTTGTAGAGATCCCAGCCCACGATGAAGTCTGCGGAAGAGAATGATGCCGTGATGTTCTGCTCTCCGTTCATCACGATGTCGCGCTCGGGCGAGGTGGAATTGTCGTCCCAGTTTGTGAAGGTGAGGATGCGGTTGTTCAAGGCTGTGAGCTTCACGTCCGTACCTTCTTCATAATAATGGATTCCGTCAACGAGATTGCCTTCAGGCATCACTTGGACGAGATTTGTGTTTGCTCCTCCTCCAAGTGTGAGATTCAGGGCATAGACGTTTTTCTTGTCATACACGGCTTTGAGCACTGTGTTAGCTTTGAGCACGAATACGTAGGGGTTTGCGTCGGTGACGGTCTTGCCCTCTGCATCGACCCATTCCTTGAAGTGGTAGCCGAAATTTTCGGTTGCCGACACTGAGATTTTTGTACCTTCGTCAAATTCCGCACCGGCAGGGTTGCAGATGATATTGCCTGCGCCGGGAGTCCCGAGGCTTACTGAGAGAGAGTAGGCGGGAACTGCTTCCATCTCACCGTTGACATCGCCTGTGATGACCACATCGGCAAAGGCATACTGTTTGTTGTTTGCGAGACCCTTGATGTAGATTTTGACGGTCACAGGTTCCTCAGTGGCTTCGATTGCAGTCACATTGTAGTTACACTTTGAGAAGTAGGGAGCCTCTTTTGTCAATTGTGGAGTGAAGCCTTCGGCAAGCATTTCAGACGTTGCACCGGCTGCAATCTCGACATCGAAGTTTCCACCGTTTGTCCCGACACGGCTTGCCTTGAATGCAACGCCGGTAGGTTTGAATTTCAGACCTTTCTTGGGCTTGAGGGTGAAAATGATTGCGTTTTCATCGTTGTTGACAGAGTTTCCGCCATCGATGGGCTGGAACTGTGTGCGGGAGACCGCGTCACCGTCGTTTCTGACACCGGTGATTGTAAGATTCGTGCCATGCGAGAATTCAGCGACCGAGAACAGTCCGTCAACCGACGGGGTTGCTTTTGTCGGACTGTCAGTGCCTTTCTGCAGATCCCATGAAAAAGTGAGACCTTTCTGGTCCACCTTTGATGCGGCGGCTGCATCCTCGCCGGTGACTGTGATATAGTCAAGATTCCAGTTGCTTGCAAAACCGTTTCCGGCAATCAGTCGGACGAGCACTTCCGGCTTGTTGTTGGCGGAGATGTTGACGTTCTTCTTGTCATAGGTCCACCATGTTCCGGCAGTTGTTGCAGAACCTGCGTCAAACCATGTCGTGCCACCGTCAGTCGAGACTACTGTCTCGATCGCAGCTTCGGCATTTCCTCCGTAGGCCACAGCATACTCGACCGAGATGTTCTTATAGCCGGTGGTAGGGAATTTGATTTCATAGTAGACATTGTGCTGCTCCGGATTGGAGTAGTCGGAGATAGAGTTGGCCTCCGCATTTTCGATGCGAAGCACATGGTTGTTGTAGCCGTTGCACAGTTGCCAGTAACGGCCATTGGATTTCGCTGTGAGTGCATAGGCGGTTTTCTCACCTGCACATTCATCAGGAAGCATTGACGGAGCAAGGTTGTTGAACCATGTCGCTCCGATTTCGGCAAATTCGCCTCCGTTCGGAGTGAGTTTCATGACCTTCGCGGTTGCATCCTCAGCTTTGTCATAGCCTCCTTCAAAATTCCAGGAAGCGATGGTGGTCTGTGCTGACAGACCAATCGGAAGCAGACCACCTGCGATGGTCCACAAGAATGATGAAAACGCTTTCTTCATTAGATTTAAGTTATAGTTGGTTGTTATGAGACATACTCTTTATCTGATCACTTTCTTATAGGTGGAAGTGGTGCCGTCGGCATATCGGTCGCTGACGATACATAGTCCCTGACGGGGGCTATCGACTTGGATTCCCTCGATGGTGTAATATGTCGTTGCTACGACTTCGTCGGTGGTGACGATATTGTCAATCCCGCTCTCTGAGGCGTTCATGGCGTAGCCGTGGATGGTTATGTCTGACAGACAGATGGTTTTGCCTGATGCAGCTCCGTTGTACCAGGGATAGAACCGGAGACGGAGCGACTTGCTGCTGTCGAGCGACACGACAGGTGTCTCCTTGATGTACTGCATATTGTTGGCAGGGAGTTTTGTCTGCGAGTATATCAACTGCGGGTCGGAGAAATCGTCCTCGGTCGAATAATATACTTTCACACACATGCCGTTTCCTCCGCAGCCGCAGAGAAACATGCTTATTTCATCAATTTTAAGTGTGGTCTCGGGCATTGCCGTCACACCGAATTCAATGTATCGGGTGCTGACCTCGTCGATTTCACCTGCAGGCCAGTTCGTGCCCTCGATCACATTGCGCTGGGTTTTGCGCGAGGCTTCAAACCCTGTCCAGTCGGGCCATTCGGTGTTGGCGTTGGGATTGGAATAGCGTTGAAGCTCCATGCCGTTCCAGTTTTCGGCGATGATGTCAATCGGACCGTTCACCTCACATGCATCGTCCTTTTCCAGACGCCAGTAGGCCTTGACCTCCTGACCGCCGCTCAATGTCACGGAAGTGGCTGTCACGGGAATCTCCGAACTTTTGTTGCCTGCCACAATCGAGATGGTCTCTTTGAGCTCACCATCGGTCTCAAGTGGCATACGTGCGTAGAAACGGCTGATGATTGTGCCGCCGCTGTATGGCAGGGAGATTGCCGATGCCCATTCCTTGTTGTCGGCTGAAAGCTGGAGGTTGCCGGACGCTTTCAGGGACACATCGCCAGAGGCCGGGTCGAGATCAAAACCGCTCAGAAGAAATTCGCGGGTGAGGGACTGACCCTTGTAGCCGCTTCCGAGGTCGGCTGATGCGGGAGAGATGCTGAGTTCGCTTGTGAGTTTCACATATTCTTTCATCACGCCTGCCTCTTGACAAAGCTGTGCAAACAGTCGGGCGATCAGTGCTGCGCCGGTCGCACTCAGATGGGTCGAGCCGTCGCCGTCGCTGATTATCTCCATGCAGTCTGTCTGTCCATAGCCCGTGTAGAGTTCGGCAGTGGCTGTCGTAAGGTCGATGAAAGGTACATCCATCTCCTTTGCGACTTCCTGCATCTGATAGACATAGTCCATCGAGTGGTCATCGGCGGCAACACTCTGTTTCTCCTTGATTCCGTCGGGGGTGAGTGCCGAGAAGCTGTCGCCGAGATCGTGGCGGCCATTGCGGCGGATGGTGTTGCCGGTGAAGTACATTCGGCAGATCGAACCACACAGAATTGGTGTGCAGCCTGCTTCACGGGTCTCGTTGATGTATTTGCGGAGATATTCTTTATAGGTGGTTGTCGGGTGTGTCCCACGGTAGTCGGTTGACGAGGCCTTTTCGGTGTCGCCTATTGAAGTGTAGTAGGCCTTGACTTCATCACCGTCCATGCCCTGGGTCTTTTCATCATTGTGTGCGAACTGGATGACTACATAGTCGCCCTCGTTCATTTGCTTCTTGACGGATTTCCAGTAGGCCTCCTCCTCATAGAAGCTCTTGCTTGATGCGCCGGACTTGCCTCTGTTGTTTACTTCGATTCCATCGAAAAACTGCTGAAGATACTGGGCCCAGCCTCTTGTCTTGGTTTTGGACTCATCGTAGGTAGCCATTGTACTGTCGCCTATCATGTGCACTTTTTTTGCGGCCTGTATCGGCATCGCAAGTGACAGGAGGAGTGTGCCTGTCAGTAATGTGATAAACTTCCTCATGGTTAAGATTTCTGCAAAATTTTGTTTTGCAAAGTTATCCGGTTTATGCCGACAGTACTGGTAATTTCTCGTCAAAACGATGGTAAAATATCGTCAAATGGCTTGAATAGTGTTTTTTGTGTGTCGTGGTGAAATATTTTCAAGAGTTTGGGATACGGCGGACATCGGGCATATCATCAGAAAAGAGCAAGTCATCCATCAATGGATGACTTGCTCTCCGAAAGTGACTCATACAGGATTCAAACCTGTAACCTTCTGATCCGTAGTCAGATGCTCTATTCAGTTGAGCTAATGAGCCGTTTGTTCTTCGTTTTGAACACTGCAAAGGTAGGAAGAATTATTCAGATGTGCAAAAAAATTGTCGTTTTTTAGCTATTTTGAAATCGCGATTTGTTTTTCACGTCCAATTCGTGTAATTTTGACCGTGAAAATCAAAAATAATTCATCACGTTAATATATGAAAAAGACTCAATCAGTGGTGCGTGGTCGCCGTCAATCGCTGTGTATGATGCTTGTGGCAATTTTCATGTCGTTGTCGTCAGGCGTTAGGTCCGAAAATCTCAACACGGACAAAACCCCCGCTTTCCTCGAATCGGAGGTGCACTTGTTGCTTGGTGGAAGTTACGTGACGGATAACTACATGAGTTCATACTCACAGATTTCCGACCTTAACAATTCAATGGGCTTTGCCTGGGGTCTGGGTGTCAGTGTGAAGTTCAATCTGTCATCGTTGGTCGGGCTGGGTACGGAACTGAACTATCTCCGTAACTCAGGCAAAATGGACATGGCTATAACGACGTCTGATGCTGAGGGTCTTATCAATGTCTCCAACGTGTTTATCAAAAACAGTTACAGGTCGCTTAATGTGCCTGTCTATGTCCGCTTCGGGTTTGACGTGGCCCGAAACGTGAAGTGGAATGTTGACGGTGGTATGTATTTCGATTTCGGCACGAGTGGTTCGCAGAAGTCAACCATCTATACAGCGCGCGTCAACGAGCTTGGTCAACTTGCTACGGTCATAACTCCGCAGAAGACAGATTACTATAACGATGACAAGGCGTTTCTCAATTCATATCGTTCGTTTGACACGGGTCTGCATCTGGCGACCGGTCTGACGTTCAAACGTAAAATATCCATAGCTGTACGCGGTCAGTTCGGATTCCGCAACGTCGCCCAAAGCGAGGGCATTGTAAAGCCTAATTCTCATAACATAAGGCTCTTTGCGACAATCGGCTACGTGCTCTGAAATTTTTGTTGTAGAAAACACTGAAGCAGGGCTGTGGATTTGACAGTCCTGCTTCAGTGTGTATTTCCTCTGTGATTATTCCATCATGTCGCGGAATATGTCGAGGGCAGTCCGGATCTGAGCCTCGGAGGCGGTGCGGTCAATGAGTATTTTGCCGGGTGACGACAGGAGGGTGAAATTGATTTTGTCCGGTGTGTCGTTCTTCTTGTCGTGATGCATGAGTGACAGCAGCTCGGGATAGTCATCGCACGTGATGGCGGGATTGCCATAGCCCTGCTCTTTCAGGTATGATGCGTAGCGATAAAGTTCTGACGATGGAAATCCCTCGATGTTATGTGAGAGTATCATCTCAACGAGCATTCCGAACGCTACGGCATGACCGTGGGGGATGGGGGTGTGGCGGCTGATGGCAAGTGATTCAAAGGCATGACCGGCAGTGTGGCCAAGATTGAGCGCGCGGCGTATGCCCTGTTCGCGCGGATCTTCCTCAACTATCCTCTCCTTGACCTTGACACTCTTTTCGAGCAGCGGGAGCAGTCGGTCGAGGTCGGCATTGAGGATGTCGAATGACAGCAGCTCGTTGTAGTCCCCGGCTGATGACAGCAGCCCGTGTTTGAGCATTTCCGCATAGCCCGACTGCAATTCTTTCGGGGGGAGTGACGAGAACAGTATGGTTGAGATAACGACGGCATCGGCCGGTGCAAATGCCCCGATTTCATTTTTGAATCCATCGAAGTTTATGCCTGTTTTTCCTCCGACAGCGGCATCGACAGCCGAGAGCAGCGTTGTGGGCACATTTATGAATCTGATTCCGCGTTTGAATGTCGCGGCAGCAAAGCCGCCCATGTCCGTCACCACACCGCCACCGATGTTTATGACGAGCGACTTGCGGGTGGCTTTCTGATTGATGAGCGATGACCAGATGGATGAGAGTGTGATGATATTTTTATGTTCATCGCCCGGAGGCACGGAGATTGTCGGATAGTCAAGGCTGAGACGGGGAAGCACTTCGCGTTCAACGTTCGTGTCCGTTATGATGTGGACGCTTGACGGAGCCATTTCGCTTACAATCTTGCTGATGGCTTCACTGACATCATTGGTGAAATATATTTTTTGCATTATGTTATGGTGATTGAGGGGATGATGAGGCACGCTCTTAGAGTATGTTTACTTTTGACTTATGTTAAAATTTAGATAGATTTTTCGAGTATGTTTTTTGATTGAGTGATGGAATTATGGGGACCCATAATGACTGAACGAAAGCTATAAACAGACCGAAAAGGCTATCTAAAGATTTCATAAAGTTAAAAGTAAACATACTCTTAGATTGATTTGCTGATGGTAAGCATCGAGAGGAGGAGAATTGGAAGCTGCCGGGCAAATTCAGGCATTGAACTGAACACGATTGCGGCTCCGGCTTCTTCGAGTGTCTCCCGTGAGATAGGGCCTGTGGTGATTCCGATTGTGAAAGCCCCCGAGCGGTTGCCGGCCTCGACACCGAGCGGTGCGTTCTCGATCACGATGGCCTGCGAGGGACTGACGCGTGCGAGCTGCATGGCCTTGATGAATGGTTCGGGATGCGGTTTGCCGTGGGTGACATCGCGTGAGGTGATGAGGTGGTCTGAGTCAAACATTCCCGGAAAATCAGCCGAGATGCGGTCGATGAGTGAACGCTGCCCTGATCCGGTGACGAGGACACGCTGTATGCCCGCATCGCGGAGTGTTGTCAGCATGTCGAGTGCGCCGGGCATTGGAGAGACCGGCGGAAGTTCACGGAAGTATTCTGTCTTCCGTCCGTAGAGCGTCTCCTTCTCCTCCTGAGTGGCATTGCGGTTGAAGGCGCGTTGAAAGAGGATGTCGATTGTCGAGGCTCCGGTCCGTCCCTCATAGAGATAAAACTCGTCGCGTGTACATTCGACACCTGCTTCGGTCATGAGCCGGTGCCATGCGAGGGTGTGTGACGGCATTGAATCGTAGATTGTACCGTCCATGTCGATTAAAGCGGCGCGTGGTACCACACGGTCGAAATGATGGCTGTCGAGAAAGCGGACAATCTCGGTTGAGAAGGGGATGGGTGGTATCATTTATCTGATTTTTTCTTTTGTTTCGTTTGTATTGCCTCAGCCGCCACGGAGTCGGGAGGCGCGATTAGTCCTTCTTTCATGAAGTAGAGCGAATCGGCGTGGGTGATTGTGTCAGACCCTGACTCAAGAGACTGTATCTGTGAGGTCGGAATCCCTGAGAGGCTGAGCGGGGTGATTTTAGAGTCGCGGACACCTCGGCGGAACAGATTGCTGATTTCGCGGACGAGGTTGATGCGTGTCGTATCGGCGATTGCGATGGCTTTCGGCATGTTCTTTTCATTGAATTTCGCCCCGCCGAGACGGATTTTCATATCGTCAACGTTGCCGGTGATGTTGATTCCGAATTTGAATGGTAGGGGGGATTTGAGGATGGCGATATGGTAGTTGAGATTCATGGCGAGGTCATTTGTCCCCATGACTCCGAGCTTGTAGCGGTCGATGTCGAAAATGAAGGGGAAAAGTTCAAGCTGGGAATTGCGCACTATCATTTCCACGTTCATCCTGTCAATCACATTGCGGTTTTTCTGCTTGAAAAGAAGCCATTTGCCTATTTTTCGGAATGTCTCACGGTCAATGAGGACGAGGGAGTCGCCCGAGATCCGGACTGCGGCTTTGAGTGAAGGAATATCGATGTTCATTCCTCGGTCAATATCCATGGTCGCGGCGAGGTCGGCGTTGATGACCCCATCGATGTCGTAGAGTAGGGGCATGAGGGAGTCAATGGCCGGCACGAGGTCAAGGAACTGGCGGATGTGGAAGTCGTGTAGCCTCATTCCGAATGCAAATGACGCGTCGGCGGGTCTCGGCGCGGAGTAAAGTGCGTTGAGGTTTATGCTCCCGACCGATGTGTGTGCGGTCATCTCGTCGAGGTTGACAGCTCCACCACTGACGTTGAGATTTCCGTCAAAATCGGTGAACATGAGGTTGGAGTATGCAATGTGACCGGCTTTGACCTTTATTTTTGCTTCGATGTTTGACGGGATTACGAGGACCGACATGGTGTCGGACGAATTGTCCGAACTTCTGTCGAGGGCTGTCTGGAGGCGGCTTTCGTCATCGTCATCCCCATCGGTGAATATGCCGGTTGAATTATTTTCGGCATAGGCTGCGCCGGTGAATATGGCGGCTGCAATCTCGTTTACTTCAATCGTGTCGCCTGTCAGTGTGAGGTCAATCCGTAAGGGCTGGCGGTGGACGCGTGAGGTGAGTGCGCGTGTGATGTTTGAGATGTCGCCGTCCATGGTCACACTCGTCTTGCCTGCGCGGAATCGGGTGTCGGTTATGACTATGGAGTCAGTGTTGAACCGCAGGTCCAGCCCTGTCAGTGTGTTGCGTAGAGGGAAAAGAGGCGTGAACAATCTCATGCGGTCAGCTTTCAGTATTCCCCGGGCTTTCCACGTGTGAAGCAGGCGGCGCATGGAGTTGTCGATGCCTATGTCCAGAATTTCCCCTGTGGCGATTGACGCACTGTCGTTTGCTTTCATCTCCCTGAGCCGTTTCTGCCTTATGTCCGATGCAAGTTGCCGGATTGAATCATCGGGTAGGTCGGGGTTTGCTGTGCGTAGTGAGTAGATGAGCCGCGATGTCTGTTGTGGGCGTTGTGGAAGGTCTGACGGATATGCTGTCACAAACAGTAGGGCGTTGCTGAGCAGCGCACGGTTTATCGCGTCGGCATAGAATGCTCCTTCGGTCGCTATATTCAGCACGAGCTGGGGTTTGGTCTTGTCCCCTTTGTAGCGGCGGAGAGTCGCACCGACAGTCGGTTGACGCAGACGGATCCGGGTGGAATCGTCCGGGGAACGGAAAGTTATTTTTTCGGCCACGATGCGTCCACCGATTGGATTGATGATCGTCGTGTCGGCTGATGAGGTCGTGTTGCGGCAGCCGACACCCATTTTCACGCCTTTTGCCTGAAGTTCCAGACCATCGGCTGAGGTGGAGACGGTGTCAATCATCAGCGAGGCTGTCAGCAAGGAATCGACAGTGACTTCACCGCGTGTGAATGATGAGTTTGTGCCGAGTCGCAGTTCAGCGTGGCGTGCATAGAGTTCAGCCGGGATTGACGGCATTGACATTGAGAAATTGTCGAGTGTCGCATCACCCGTCAGACGTATGCGGTGAAATTCATTCTTGTCAAGATAGCTTTTCCGGAAATTGAAACGGCTGTCGGCTCTGAGACTGCCTGACAGTGTGAATGGCAGTTTTTCGAGCAGCTTGTCGGGCAGACGGTCAAATTCGATACCTCCTTTGAACGATCCCTTGACAGAGGGATTGCTCATCGGTGTCGTGATGGTCGCATCGAGTTCAAATCCGACACCTTTGCCCACGGCGAGTAATCTCTTGAGATCGATGACCGATGCGTCAGTGTTCTCACCATCGATTTTGATGTCGGCGGTGAGAGCGAGACGGTTGAGGATCAGTCGGTCAAGGCTCATGCGACCCTCCGGGATGATGATTTCAGCTTCGAGCGAGGGGATTGAATCCGTCGCGGGAGTGAATGGACGGGTCAGCGACATGGCGAGCTTCACGTTGAAGTCGGCGTCAAGACCTGACAATCCCTCCATCATCTCTCCGGGGATGAGGTCTATGATTGATTGTGCCGGAGTCTCGGGCAAGTGAAATTGGAAAGTGTTGATTTTCAGCTCGTGTGAAAAGTCGATTGCAGTGGATATTGTGGTCCTGACATCGCCTGCCGATAAGCTGAAGTTGTCCAACGTGAGTTCGTAAGGCGACGCTTTCGTCCATACGATTTTGCCACCGAGCCCGAATTTGAGATTGTCGAGTGTGAGATGAGGTAATGACGTTGTTGTATTCCCTTCGATGGATATGTGGTAGTCGGGGGCTGAGTTGCCTTCAAGACGTGTCGATGACAGGGTCAGTCGGATGTCGGTGGAGTCGGGGATGGAGACGTAGCGTACCGGCATATCATCACGTATCTCAAATGTTCCGAGTGTAATGTCGGGAATGATGACAGGCGAGTCATCATCAGTCTTTTCGGATGTTTCGGGAAAAATGTCGAAGTTTGATTTGCCGGACGGTCCGATGACGATGTTGATGGTCGGTCGGGTGAAGATGATGTCGTAGAAGGCTATTTTGCCTGCCAGAAGCGAGGGTATGTTGACCGCCCCGTTGAAGCGGGTGATGTGAAGGAGCGAATCGGCATACTCCGGAATCTCGTCGCGGAAATCGGGTGAAAGGGAGTCGAGAGAATGACTTATGACCGTAAGCTCGTTGATGTCAAGCTCAAATTTGGGAAATGTGTGCCAGAACGATATTTCCATGCGTCCTACGCTCAGCTCGGCGTTGTGGAGATAGCCGTTGGCCACCTTCTCGACAAGCGGTGTCAGCCTTTCGGGTTTGAGGTATGACACTGCTATGGTGATGGCCAATAGTGTGATCACCAAAAGGGACACAACAATCCGGGCTGACACACGAAGAATTTTCAGCCACAGCGGTCGCCTTCGTCGTTGCGGTTGTTGGTTCAAGTCATGTCTCTCTATGTTGGTTTCCTTATTTGCGTTCATGTTTTTCCTCGCTCGGGTGCTTCTTGCGTGCGGTGATGTGGAAGCAAGGCTGTCCGCGTTCATATTTTACCCATATCTTTCCTTCCTCGCGCATGGCTTTCAGTACCTCGGCAAGTATCCCCTTGAGGTCATCGACACTCCGTGGATTGTCGGCATTCGAGGCTATGAATGAGGCGTAGGAGATGTCGAATGTCGTGCCGAGCTGGTGGACTGAAGAATCGATAGCATTACGGTTGCGGCGGCGCAGGCGTTTGACGGTGCGCGGAGTCCGCAAGAGGCTGGTGACTTTTATGCGGTAGTCCCCGCCACCCCGGGCATTGATGCTGTCGCGGAATCGTCGGCCGATTTCATGAAGACGACCGGCTGCCACGGGTACAAGGTAGGGGCGCGAGAAAATCAATGTGTCAAGGAAAAAATCCTCACATGTGTTGACCTTGACTATCGGGGTGCGCAACTTCCAGTGTGAGCGGGTGTCAGTGAGCGGTTTTATGCCGTAAAGCTCGGCTTCCTGCCAGTGGATGTAGTTGCTGTCATTGAAACATTGGCGTAGGTCGCCGAAATAGTTCACCTTTATGCGGGTGGTGGGTTCGGGCATTTCTTCAAGATGGGCAAGGAATTGACTGACGGTGTCACATTCGAGTTCGCGCACGTTGCGATATTTCCTCTTTGCGTCCGCCACTTGGGTGGTTGTCACGACGGGTTCTTCATCCTTTGCAATTGCTTCGTCCCCGGTTGTCGGTGAGGTTTTTGTTCCGTCATCCCGATTCTCCGTGACAAGCTCCGTCCCGTCACCCTCGGAATTATGGGTTGGCGTACACATGACCACGCACAGCCCTATAAACAGTACTACCGGGAGGAGGAGTCTAAGTGCCTTTCGCGGACTGAAGCGGCGTCGCTGTTTCCGTCGGGGCTTTTGTGGCGGTGTCTGTTGCATGTTAAATTTTTTTCTTGCGGAAAGATTTGTTTATGGATGGTCGATTGTCAGTCTTCTATGTTGATTCCTGCTGCCAGGAGAGCCTCACGCCGTTCGACGCAGGTGGCGCATTTGCCACAGTGTCGTTCACCACCTTTGTAGCATGAATAGGTGTGTGTATAGTCCACGCCAAGTTTCTTGCCGTGCATGGCGATTTCAGCTTTGGAGATGTTGGTGTAAGGGGCAAGCAGTTTTATATGTTCGTATGTCCCGTCGGCGATGGCTGCGCCCATTGACTCTATGAAGGCCGGGCGGCAGTCTGGATATATGGCATGGTCGCCTGAATGGTTTGCAATCATGACGTTGCTGAGACCGAGTGTCTCTGCGAGACCGGCAGCGACGGAGAGCATTATGCCGTTGCGGAACGGGACTACCGTGGAGCGCATGTTTGAGTCATCGTAGGTTCCCTCAGGGATTGCGTCTGCCCCGCTCAGCAGTGAACTCTCGAAGTATTCACCCATGAACGAGAGGTCGATCTCATACCAGCGTATGCCGAGCTTGTCGCAATTCCACTTTGCACATTCAGCCTCACGACGGTTATGGTTGGAGCCGTATTGAAATGTGACGGCGGCCGCGATCGTGTCGGCATATTCCCAAAGCATTGTGACGGAATCCATGCCGCCTGACAGGACAAGGAGTGTATCTTTAGCCATGTTATTTGTCGGTGAGATTGTTGGGAAATGATGCGAGCATACGTTGACGGGCCAGCTCACGGTGCTCGTCGTCACCGTAGTTGGCAAAAGGATGGATGGCAATTCCGCCGCGCGGAGTGAAAATGCCTTTCACCTCGATGTAGCGTGGATCCATCAGGGCAATGAGGTCTTTCATGATGATGTTCACACAATCCTCGTGGAAATCTCCGTGGTTGCGGAAGCTGAACAGATAGAGTTTCAGGCTCTTGCTCTCGACCATTCTCTCGCGCGGTATGTAGGAGATGAGGATGGTGGCAAAATCGGGCTGTCCGGTTTTGGGGCAGAGCGAGGTGAATTCCGGGCAAGTGAATGTGACAAGATATTCATTGTCGGGGTGCTTGTTGACGAAAGTCTCAAGCACTTCCGGGGCATATTGTGTAGGGTAGGCCACGCCGGTGTTTCCGAGTAGCGACACTCCTGCAAGTTCTGAATCGTTGCGCATTGCTGAATGAATAATTTAATATATGTTATAGAAACAGGCACGCATCTCCGTAGGACAGGAAGCGGAATCTGTGGTCTGCGAGGGCATAGTCATAGATTGTACGCCAATCGGGGGCTGTCCCTTTCAGAAAAGCTGAGACGAGGAGGAGCAGGGTTGAGCGGGGTTGGTGGAAGTTTGTCACCATCCCTTTTACAATCCGGTAGTTGTAGCCGGGAGCTATCATGAGCCGTGTAGAGGCTACGAATGTATTCTCTCCTGTGGAATCGAGATGCGCGAGTATCGCTCTCATCGCTTCAGCCACAGTGAGGTTGGGATGGGTGGAGGCGTACGGATACCATTGCGGCAGTTCGTCGGCTGTCAGCCCGGATGCGAGACGACATCCGAGATGATAGAGGCTTTCGAGGGTGCGGACAGAGGTGGTTCCGACAGCTATTACCTTGCGGTCGGTGGTTGACAGTTCCTCTATGAGTTCACGGCCGACGGCGATAAATTCGCTGTGCATGTCATGCTCGCCGATCACGTCGGATTTCACCGGTTGGAATGTCCCCGCTCCGACATGCAGCGTCAGCTCACGGCGTGGGATGCTGTGACGGTCAATCTCATCGAGTACTTCGGGAGTGAAGTGCAGTCCGGCGGTCGGAGCTGCCACCGATCCGTCGATGTGGGAGAAGACTGTCTGATAGTCCTTCGAGTCGCTTTCCTCGGTGTTGCGGTTGAGATAGGGCGGGATAGGGATTTCACCGACGGTGGATATGATGCGTGAGAATGTCACGGAGGGATTGTCCCATGAGAACTCGACAATGGATGTGTTGCCATCGCGCGCCACGCGGGTTGCCGTGAGGGTCAGCCCATGTCCGTCAATTGACAGTGGCATACGTAGCGGATCGTTTTTCCATCGTTTTGAATTGCCGACAAAGCAGGTCCAAGAGCAGGATGAGGTCGATGCAAAGTTACATGCGTAGTCAGCCGGACTCACGGGTTCGAGGCAGAACACCTCAATCAATGCGCCGTCGGCTGCCTCACCCTTGCGGAATCGCAGACGGGCGTTGATGACTCGCGTGTTGTTGTAGACGAGCATCGCGTCCGGAGGGAGAAGTGACGGGAGTTCCTTGAAGATGTGTGTGGAGATTTCCCCGGCAGAGTCTTTCACGAGGAGCAGACAGTTGTCGCGTTCGGAAAGCGGGTGTTTGGCTATACGCTCATCGGGCAGCGGATAGTCATAGTTGTCAATGCGTATGTCGCGTATGTCCATTATCCGAGATCAATGAGGTCAGCAATAGCTTTGTGTGGGTCATCCGCACCGAAAACGTAGCTTCCGGCCACGAGTATGTCAGCCCCGGCTTCAATCAGTGAGGGCGCGGTGGTCATGTTCACGCCACCGTCAATCTCGATCACGGCTCTTGAGCCTGTCTCGGCTATCAGCTCGCGCAGTTCGCGCACCTTGCGGAGAGTGTTGACGATGAAGCTCTGACCGCCGAAACCGGGGTTGACACTCATGAGGAGCACCATGTCGAGCTCGCGGATGATGTCGCGCAGAAGCATTACCGGGGTGGCGGGATTGAGTGTCACCGCCGGACGTATTCCCGCGTCCTTGATTTCGTGGATCACACGGTCAAGATGAGTGCAGGCTTCCCAATGCACGTTCATGATGGTTGCTCCTGCATCCCTGACGCGTCCGACATATCGTCCGGGGTCCATCACCATCATGTGAACATCGAGAGGCTTTTCAGCAATGGTGCTGATGGCTTTGATGACCGGGAATCCGATTGTGATGTTGGGGACAAACATGCCGTCCATGACATCGATATGGATCATCGATGCGCGGCTTGTGTTGACCATTGTCACGGCATCGCCCAGACGGGCGAAATCTGCTGAGAGAAGTGATGGAGCTACCTGTATCATGGTTCTGTTGGCTTTGTGTAGGGGATGTATGGCTATGGATTGAAGAACTGTGGGCGCAGCGGCGGGGTTATGCGGTCGGGGATTTGGGACGTGGTTTGAAGGCATTCCACAGAATCACGCCGAGACAGATGACACCGATCCCTATCCCTATGTAGGTGAGATAGTCATTGTATTCCTCGACTTTTGCGTAGAGCTGGTCCTGAGGCACGGCTTTGCCGAGCCAATAGCCGAGTGCGCCGAGGACGATGTTCCATGTCAATGCGCCGAGACCGGTGAACAGGATGAACTTGCCCACATTCATTCTCGCCAGACCTGCCGGAATTGAGATCAGTTGTCTGACCGCCGGGATGAGACGTCCGATGAAGGTGGAGATTGCACCGTGTTTGTCAAAATAATCCTCGGCGTGGCGCACTTTTTCCTCGTCGATAAGGCAGGCATGACCCATACGGCTGTTGGCGAATCTGTAGACAATCGGACGGCCTATCCATATTGACAGATAGTAGTTGATGAGTGCCCCGATTATGGCACCGAGTGTGGCGAGTCCGATCACGGCGTAAATATCGACATCGCCTTTCGTGCAGGCGAGATATGCTGCGGGGGGGACTATGACTTCAGAAGGGAAGGGAATGAACGAACTTTCGACAATCATAAATCCGAGTACGAGAAGATAGACCGTCATCGGATCGGCCACAAGAAACTTAGCCATTATACCGGCCGGGTCAAAAATGGCCAAAAGCGGTAGGAAATCGAGCATTTTGTTTGAATTTTTTGATGGTTTGTGTTACATAGGTTTACACCATAACTATAATGCCGGGCATAATCCTTTTGTTCACACTGCAAAATTACACATTTAAGAACTAAAATCAAAATTAGCTATGGGATGCGCAAATGCGGTCACGCAATCCACCATAATATTCATGGCGTGTGGATTGCGTGACCGCATTTTATTGTGTCCGTCAGATGCGAACTTTCAAATGATTCCGGCTCTTTTGAAAAGTTCCCGGTAAGCGTCGGCTTTCTTCTCCACCGCCAGTGGATATGCCCGGGAAGTGGACGGCATACGGGTGATTTCGAGCATACGGCCATCATCGGGCCAGCGGACATCAATCCATTCCCCTATCTTCGGGAGCTGCGATGATGTCAGCATGGCTATCACTCCGGCGGCTTTTTCGCCGGTCGTGGCAATGTAGCGGCAGTCGGGCATTTTGTTGAGCAGCGATTTTAGATCCACCGGCTCGACAATCTCCAGGAATTTATCGGAGGCGTTGTCCTTGAGCCGTCTGATGGCGGCTCCGGTGTCGTGGAGTGCAATACCTTTCTCACTGAGGAATTTCCTGATGGCCTGTTCGTCAAAAGTTCCGTCAGGAAGTTTGAAGTGATTCATGTCATCATAGAAAATTATTCCCATCACTTTCCAGAAATCATTGGTCTTGTTGGGGTAGTAAAACTCCATTGACCATCGGATCGGTTTCGGTGGAAATGTACCCATTATCAACACTTTCGCGTTGCGGGGGATGAACGGCGGAAAGGGATGACGTTCCAGAGGAGGCTGGGATGATGACATGGCTGAAGGTTTTGATGTGGAATCACTGTTGACTGAACTGTCCCCGAAAGACTACTCAGCGTTGCCGGTCAATATGTGGGCGAGCTTTGAGGCTGCCTCGCGGCATTGGGCGAGCTGTTCGGGTGTCGGGGCATGTTTGATTGCTATCGGCTCGGTGATGCATCCGGTTTTCAGCGCATCGACATAGCCTGACATTATCTTAACAGCTTGCTGCGACCATGTGCACGAGCCAAAGATGACGATTTCACGATTTTTAACACCACGGGTGACCAGTGCTTCCATCACATTGCGTATCGGCGGGAACAATGTGTTGGAATATGTCGGGGAAGCGATGATGAGTCCACGGTGGCGGAACACGTCGGCGAGAATGTCGCTGAGGTTGGATGTGGAAGCATTGTGGACGGCTATGTCGCGTATGCCGTTTGCCGCGAGTTCTTCTGCTGCTGTCTCGGCAAGAGTCTCGGTGTTGCCATACATTGAGCCGTAGACGATTGTGACACCGTTGTCAATCGGATTGTAGAGGCTCAGAGTGTCATAGAGACCGACGACTTCGGTCAGCCTTCTGCGCCACACCGGGCCGTGTGTCGGGCAGATGGTAGTGATCTTCACGTCATCAAATTTTTTGATAGCGCGTTGCACGAATTGACCGTATTTTCCGACGATGTTGCTGTAATAGCGCACCATCTCGGGGAAATATCGGTCTGAATCCATGTCGGTGTCGATGACTGCGCCGTTGAGTGCGCCGAAACAACCGAAGGCGTCGCCTGAGAACAGGGTCTTCTCCTCCTCAAGATATGTCATCATTGTCTCCGGCCAGTGGACCATTGGAGTGAGTGTGAAGCGGAGGGTGGTTGACTCGCCGAGTTTCAGGGTGTCGCCGTCTTTGACGGTGAGCGTGTTTGAGTCTATGCCGTAGAAACCCTTGACCATCGCGAGGGTCTGGGCGTTGCCGACAATTGTCATGTCGGGATAGGTCTCACGCAGTATGCGGATGGCTCCCGAATGGTCGGGCTCCATGTGGTTGATGATGAGGTAGTCGGGCTTGCGGTCTCCTATTAGCTCGCTGATATGGTCTATCTGACGCAGGGCATAGGCAGCCTCGACTCCATCAATGATTGCCGAGCTTGTCTCACCGTTGATGAGATATGAGTTATAGCTGATTCCGGCAGGAAGCGGCCACATCGCCTCAAATAGATGAGAAGTGCGGTCATTGACACCTATATAGTAGGTGCGGTCTGAAATTCTTGTAACCTTCATAGCCTTCTATACAAAAGGCCACGGGCATTACTGACCGCAGCCTTGGTTTTGTTTCTTATCGGGCAGTGGATTATTCTTTGATGCGTTCAACGTATGAGCCATCGCGGGTATCGACGCGCACCTTGTCACCGATGTTGCAGAAAAGGGGGACGCGGATTTCAGCACCTGTCTCAAGAGTTGCGGGCTTGAGGGTGTTGGTGGCTGTGTCGCCCTTGATACCGGGTTCAGTGTAGGTGATTTCGAGGACTACGCTTGTTGGCATTTCGCAAGTGAGGATTGTCTCGGATGCTGCGTGCACCATAGCCTCGCAGATGTCACCTTCCTTGAGGAACTGAACACCGTCGATGCTCTCGCCGGGGAGGGCTACCTGCTCGAATGTCTCGGTGTGCATGAAGTTGTAGCCCATATCATCTTTGTAGAGATACTGATAGGGACGACGCTCGATGCGGACCTCATTGACTTTCACGCCTGAGTTCCAGGTCTTGTCGATGACGCGGCCGGTCTTGACATTCTTGAGTTTTGTACGCACGAAAGCGGGGCCTTTGCCGGGCTTCACGTGGAGGAATTCAACGATAAAGAAGTAGTTGCCGTCGATGTCGAGGCACATACCGTTTTTAAAGTCAGCTGTTGTTGCCATGTGTTGGTAATGGTGTATTTGTTGTGTTTAAGAGTTAGAGTGTGTCTCATAACAAAAGTTAAACCGAGGCGACGCAATCTTTTAGGGATTTTCTTTTAACTCTGAGGGAGTGTGGCTCATGCCACTCGACCGAAGAGTTGAAAGAAAAGCACCAAAGAGTGTGTCGTGCTGCCTTATCATTTGTTATTTAACACTATTTTGCTGTTAAACATTAATTTTATTCATTAAGTATATCTGTAAAAGAAGTCACCTTAGCCTCCCGTCTTTTGGGTGTATTTTCCACTTTGTCTCAGTCGTGTACATGAAGTACACTCCTTCAACTGCAGTGGAAAATCCCCTCCTCATCGGCTTGCCGCTTTCGAGCTTGTCGAGAAAGAAAATCCGGGACCCTCGATTTAACTTTTGTTATGAGACACACTCTTAAGACGATGCCGCCATCATTCTCCGCAACCGTCGCAGCCGCAAGAGCCACCGCCGCAACCTGAGTTGTCGCCACAGCCGCCACCGCAACAACCACCGCCGCATGATGAGGGATGGAGTTCTTCGGGGGTAGCGTCGCGCACGGTCACGACCTTTCCTTTAAATCTGAGGTCTTTGCCGACAAGCGGATGGTTGAAGTCCATGACCACATGGTCTTTGCCGACTTCAATGACCTTGCCGGTGATGCGGAATCCGTCGCCGGTCATCATTGGGATGTAGGCACCCGGTTTCACGGCTTCGGCATCGAATTTGCCGTCAACCATGAAGATGTTCTTGTCGAGTTTGGCTACATCGTCGGGGTTATAGGGAAAACCCTCACCGGCAGCTACGGGTACATCGAATTTTTGACCTGCCTCCATTCCTTCGAGAGCGCGTTCGAGCGGGAGGATCAATCCCTTGGTGACTCCGAAGATGAAACGTTCAGGTTCCTCATCGACCACATTGTGGACGAGTGTTTCAGTGCCGTTTGGTGCGATCTCATAGAGATCATAGCTTATTTCGACATATTTGCCGGGGAGAATCTTTTCCATAATCAAAGTATTTTTAGTTAGTTAGTCGTTGTCAAACTGTCGGTGTGCGGGGTCAGGCCTCTCCTTCAGTGACTCCGGCCAGTTCGGGGTCGATCATGATGCGTCCGCAATATTCGCAGACGATGATTTTCTTGTGCATCTTGATCTCCATCTGCTTCTGCGGCGGGATGCGGTTGAAGCAGCCTCCGCATGCGTTGCGCTGGATGTAGACCACGCCGAGACCGTTGCGGGCATTCTTGCGGATGCGCTTGAAGGCCGTCAGAGTGCGGGTGTCGATGTTCGGCTCGATTTCTTTTGCCTGAAGGCGCAGACGCTCCTCATCTTTCTTTGTCTCTGAGACAATCTCCTCAAGCTGGTGACGCTTCTCAACGAGGATATGGTTGCGGTCAGCGAGAGTCTCCTCAGCGGCTTTGATGTCGGCGGTCTTGGTCTCGATCTCGCGGGCATACTGGTTGATGCGCTTTTCGGATAGCTGGATTTCGAGAGTCTGATACTCTACCTCTTTTGATAACAAATCAAACTCGCGATTGTTGCGCACATTCTCAAGCTGCTGCTTGTAGGTGGCAATTTGTGCCTGAGCCTGCTCGATGTTTGCTTTCTCCTTGGCCGTCTTGACGCGCAGATCGTCAATTTCAGCAGTGAATTTGTCGATACGTGTGTGGAGACCTTCGATATGGTCTTCGAGATCGCGCACTTCCTCGGGAAGTTCACCACGGATGGTCTTGATGCGGTCAATCTCTGAAAGAATGGTCTGGAGCTCGTAGAGTGAGCGCAGACGCTGCTCTACTGACAATGACTGTTCGGTTTTATTTTGCTCTATCGCCATATATGTGTATGTGGAATTTTTATAATCCTTCGTCTATACGTAGCGCACCGGGTTGTGTTCGGCACGCGACTGCCGGACTGCAAAGGTAGGAAATTTTTCTGAAATTATGCCCGAAAAAATTGACTTAGTGCAGATTTCGCTCTCAAAATGGCCTGTGTCCACCATCACTATCGCTTTGCCGAAGTCCACGAAGTCGTGATAGCGTGTGTCGGAAGTGATATATGCGTCCGCACCGAGGGCTATCGCTGTGGAGATGAACTCACCGCCTGAACCGCTGCAGAGAGCCACACGCCGGATGCCGTCAAGACCCGCCGGACCGGCGGATACTCTCACCACTTCCGCTCCATAGACCTCTTTGACGAGACTGATGAAACGGTCTGTGTCCATGGGGTGACTGAATTCTCCGATCACTCCGAGTCCCGTGGTCGGGCTGCCGGGCTGCGGGGCAAGCACCTGCATGGATTCAAGCCCGAGCATTGATCCAAGTTTATGCGACACGCCGTGGGAAGCTGAGTCGAGGGCGGTGTGCGATGAATAGACCGCTATACCCTCGGAAATAGCGGAAATCACCGCACGCTCCACAGGTGAAGCGCCGGTGATTTGCTTGAGTCCTTTGAATAGCAGAGGATGGTGTGAGACGATGAGGTTGCATCCCTCAGCCTTGGCCTCGGCGACTATCTCCGGGGTCACGTCAAGGCAGAGCATGACCCCGGTGCAGGGTGTGTCTGCCGGCTGCGGGCATAGCTGCCAGCCTGTGTTGTCCCACTTCTCCTGCAGACCGGGAGAGGCGAAGTCTTCGATGCAGTTGACCACATCGGCGAGTGTCACGGTTTGCTTCGCGCTCATCGGCATGTCATTTCTTATCGTCCTTGAGGTCGATGCGTATGCAGAGCTCGTCGAGCTGAGAGTCGTCGATGGCCGAGGGTGCGTCGATCATCACGTCGCGTCCGGAGTTGTTTTTCGGGAATGCGATTACGTCGCGGATCGAGTCGAGGCCGGCGAGAATGCTGACGAAGCGGTCGAAGCCGAAAGCGAGACCTCCGTGTGGGGGTGCGCCATACTTGAAAGCATTCATCAGGAAGCCGAACTTGTACTGTGCGTCCTCCTCGCTGAGACCGAGCAGGCGGAACATCTTGTCCTGAAGTTCTGCCTCATGGATGCGGATTGAGCCGCCGCCAAGCTCGTTGCCGTTGACAACCATGTCGTAGGCCGTTGCGCGGACCGCGCCGGTGTCGCTGTCGAGCAGGTGGATGTCATCGGGGTTGGGTGAGGTGAAGGGATGGTGCATCGCGTAGTAACGCTGTGTCTCGTCGTCCCATTCAAAGAGGGGGAAGTCGATGACCCAGAGGCAGGAGAATTTCTGCGGGTCGCGGAGTCCGAGACGGGAACCCATCTCCAGGCGCAGCTCACACAGTTGCTTGCGGGTCTTCATGGTCTGACCGGCAAGGATGAGGATGAGGTCGCCCGGTTTTGCTCCGCAGCGGTCAGCCCATTTGCGGAGGTCGTCCTCGGTGTAGAATTTGGAGACGGATGATTTGATTGAACCGTCAGCCTCCATCTTGACCCACATCATGCCTTTGGCCCCGATTTGCGGACGTTTCACGAATTCTGTCAGTTGGTCGAGCTGCTTGCGGGTGTAGTCAGCGCATCCGGGAGCGACAATCGCGCCGACATACTCTGCATCGTCGAGCACGGCAAAGCCTTTGCCGCCGGTGAGGTCCTTGATTTCGACAAATTCCATGCCGAAACGGGTGTCGGGCTTGTCGGAGCCGTAGAGGCGCATTGCGTCTGCCCATGTCATGCGGGGGAAGGGGTCGGTGAAGTCGATATCCTTCACATATTTAAATATGTGTTTCACGAGTCCCTCAAACATGTTGAGGACATCCTCCTGCTCCACGAATGACATCTCGCAGTCAATCTGTGTGAACTCAGGCTGACGGTCGGCGCGGAGGTCTTCATCGCGGAAGCATTTCACAATCTGGAAATATCTGTCGAAGCCGCTGACCATGAGGAGCTGCTTGAACGTCTGCGGTGACTGCGGGAGTGCATAGAACTCTCCGGGATTCATGCGCGAGGGGACCACGAAATCTCGTGCGCCCTCGGGGGTTGACTTGATCAGCACCGGGGTCTCGACTTCAAGGAAGCCTTTGGAATCGAGGTAGCGGCGGATCTCGAAAGCCATGCGGTGGCGCAGCTCAAGGTTGGCGCGCACGCAGTTTCGGCGAAGGTCGAGGTAGCGGTACTTCATGCGGAGATCGTCACCGCCGTCGGTGTCATCCTCGATTGTGAACGGAGGCACATCGCTTCGGTTGAGAATCTTGAGCTCGGATGCGTTGATTTCGATGTCGCCGGTGGGGAGGTTGGGATTCTTGCTTGTGCGCTCGGCGACTTTGCCTGTCACCTGCACCACAAATTCGCGTCCGAGATGATTGGCCGCCTCACAGAGTGCCGCATCATTCTCGACGTTAAACACCACTTGAGTGATTCCGTAGCGGTCACGCACGTCTACAAAGGTCATGCCGCCCATCTTACGGGCACGCTGTACCCAGCCGGCAAGTGTCACTTCCTGACCGGCATCTCCGAGACGGAGTTCGCCGCATGTCTTGGTTCTATACATAGCAGAACTTTGCTTTATATTATAATGTGGTTAATTCAGATTGGTAAATGGCCGATGGCAAAGACTCCTCAGTCCTCACCCCATCAGAGCCAACTGCCCTTCAAACTGCAAAATTACAAAGAATAAGATAGAAAATCAAAAAAAATATTTTGACATGACACCGCGAAATTCAATTGCTTAAATTTTTCCCGCCCCTTACCTTGTGGATTAACCTATTTTATGCATAGATTTAACATTTTTGGATAGATTTTTTTGTTATTTCCCCAAAAGGCTGTAAATTTGCCTTAGTCACAATTCTAAAACAGACCTGAATCATTTCACCAAGCTGAATGATATACCATAAGGAAAACAATTTAACCCCTAAAATTATATGGAAAACGAACAGTTATTGAAAGAGGTCACCGCTAAAGCCCAAGTTTGGCTTGGTGACGGTTATGACGATGAGACTCGCGCCGAGGTGAAACGTATGCTCGACGCTGACGATAAGACCGAACTCATCGAGAGTTTCTATCGTGATCTCGAATTCGGCACAGGCGGTCTGCGTGGCATCATGGGTGCAGGCACCAACCGCATGAACATATACACTGTCGGCGCGGCCACCCAGGGTCTTGCCAACTATCTTAAAGAGAATTTCAAGGATCTTCCTGAAATCAGCGTGGCTGTCGGTCATGATGTTCGCAACAATTCCCGCAAATTTGCTGAGATTGTGGCTGATATTTTCTCGGCTAACGGCATTAAGGTGTATCTTTTCGACAGTTTCCGCCCTACTCCCGAACTTTCGTTTGCAATCCGTCATTTCGGTTGCCAGAGCGGCGTGAACATTACTGCATCACACAACCCCAAGATCTACAACGGTTACAAGGCTTACTGGGAAGACGGCGCACAGATCATCGCTCCCCACGATGTCAATATCATCAACCATGTCAACAAAATCAAACGTGAGGACATCAAGTTTGAGGGCGACAAGTCCAAAATCCAGATTGTCGGTCCTGAAGTTGACAAGATCTACCTTGAAAAAATCAAGGGTCTCTCACTCAGCCCGGATGCAATTGCCAAAAACAAGGATCTCAAGATTGTCTACACTCCTATCCACGGAACGGGCGTGAAGCTCATCCCCGAGTCGCTCCACAACTTCGGTTTCGAGAACGTCATCCACGTCCCCGAGCAGGATGTCCCCAGCGGAGATTTCCCGACCGTAGAGTCGCCGAACCCCGAAGTTCCATCCGCTATGGCAATGGCTATCGCCAAGGCTAAGGAAGTCAACGCCGACATCGTCATGGCTTCCGACCCTGACGCTGACCGTGTCGGTTGCGTCATCCGCGACAACAGCGGTGAGTATGTGCTTCTCAACGGCAACCAGATCGTGATGATTCTTCTCAACTACATCATCACCCGCAATAAGGAGCTTGGTCTCCTCAAGGGCAATGAGTATGCCGTCAAGACCATCGTGACAACCGAGACCATCAAGTCGATCTGCGAGGCCATGAACGTGCGTCTCTATGACTGCTACACTGGCTTCAAGTGGATTGCCGCAGTGATGCGCGACAATGAGGATGTGCTCCGCTATCTCGGTGGCGGTGAGGAGAGCTATGGTTTCCTTGCCGAGACATTCGTCCGCGATAAGGATGCAGTCTCTGCTTGCTCGCTCTTGGCTGAGGCTTGCGCATGGGCAAAGGATAAGGGTATGGATTTCCAGGCAATGCTTGCCGATATCTACCTCAAGTATGGTTTCAGCCGTGAGGTCGGTGTGTCTGTGGTCCGTCCGGGCAAGACCGGTGCGGAGGAGATTCAGGCTCTCATGAAGAAATTCCGTGAGAATCCTCCCAAGTCACTCGCAGGAAGCCCTGTCACTGTGATCAAGGATTACGCTACACTGACCCTCACACACACTGACACGAACGCTACCGAAAAGCTCAACTTCCCCTGCACATCAAACGTGCTTCAATACTTCACCGAAGATGGGTCGAAGGTTTCTGTCCGTCCTTCAGGCACAGAGCCTAAGATCAAGTTCTACATGGAGGTGAAAGTCCCCATGGCGAAGATCGAGGACTACGACAAGTGCGGTGAACTCGCAAATCAGAAGATCGAAGGTCTCAAGAAAGACCTCGGCATCGCATGAGCAACTGAAATAAAAAATTGAATCCCCGGTCATGGGGAGGTAATGATAGCAAATTCCCCACCGTTGATTGACGTATCAGTCGGCGGTGGGGAATCCTATGTTTTCAGGTGTGATAAAAATGCGCTTATCGTTCCCTTATGGCTTTTTCAAATATTGTACGTTCTCCATTTTTTGCTGCACGCAGAATTTGACTTGGACGCATGGTGTTGAATTCGACAATGTTTCCATCCGGATCTATGAGTATGTAGGACGGGAACACCAATTCCCGATAGCAATTGTCAGATCTTTTGCTGTCAATCTTCATGTTCAGGTCATCCATGCCATGCTTCTGTGTGAAGTCGGTGAATTTCTGTTTGCCGGGGTTGGAGGCACATACCGTGATGATTTCAACCTTGTCGAGAATATCTGCAAAATGTTCTTTGAACATAGGCATGACGGTAAATTCCCTCATGCAGGGAGCACATCCAAAATCCCAGAAGTCGAGATAGACGAATTTCCCCTTGAAGTCGACAAGCGTCTTGCTCGTGCCGTCGGAGTCGACGAGTGTCAGCGTGGGAGCCGGTTTGCCCGGCAGGATTTTTTCGATGTCAGGAATGAATTTCGAGACTGTCTCACGGATTGAACCGGTCTCGATCAGATTATAAATATTGGCGAAGTCCTTCCGGGCAACATCGGGTCCCGGGTATCTTATCACTGAGTAGAGTTCAAACATGTTGACCAGATCTGCCAGCAATGGAGTTGGTGCCATGGCCCGGCGTAATTCATACTTCCGTATCATCAGATCTTTGCTACTGCCACCCTTGAACGTGTCTGCCGCGTCGTTGGCCGCCATGTTCAGATATTCTTTTGTAAATCCTCGGTAGCATGGATAGCTCAGCCACGATTCATTGTAGCTCGTGTAATCCACAGCGGGTTGTGCGCCGGACAGTCTGACTGTTGAGTTGATGAATGGCAGTCCGTGGCAGAACGCAGCGAACTTGAGCGGTGAGAAGTAGCTGCTTATCCTGAAGTATTCCTCATTGTGCAGCTCACCGTGGTTGGCGATGAACGTGTCGACCACGGTCTCATATCTTTGGTGATACTTGTGTATGCGGTCAATGAGATCATAGAAAAGCGAATCGGTCTCAGGTGTCAGATGAGTTCCGTTTTGGGAGAGTTTGTGGAAATTATTGTACGTATGGTTGATCTCCATGTACCTGCGGCGCATTTTCTTGTGAAGTGTGTATGCGAGCTGCAGGTCGAGATTCTTCTTCGGATCCGTGGAGGAGAGCGTCATGTCATCATCTCCGATAGCGAGTGTGATGGTGTCACCGGCATTGACGGGGAGAGTAATAGTCGCATCTATGTAGAGATAGATGTCCTCCATGAATCCCCGCATCGGTACTGACATCTCGAACTGTCCGTTTTTCAATTCTATTTCATGACTGTGATTTTTCAGCGGATCGGTGACGGCGAATTTCACGTTATGATTTCTCCATATTTCGGACATCTCTCCTCTGAGAACGAAAGTAGTGTCTTTCATCAGAGAGTCGCCAAACGACAGCTTTGCCGGAAAAGCATTCGTCCCAAGAAGAAGGATACAACAATAGACTAACAGATGTTTAAACATATTTCACGACAAATGATTATTGGGAGTATGTATCGCAAAGTTAATAAAAATCGTATTTTTTTCGTAAATTTGCCATCATTATGACGAATGATTTTTCACTTCAGGACATTGTCAGTGCCATTAGTGGGGTGCTGACTGATTATGTGATGGTGACAGTACTCTTGCTCGCTGCAATTTACTTCACGATTGCAACGCGGGGAGTGCAGTTCAGGATGATCGGCGAAATGGTCAGGCTGCTTGTCCATTCCGGCAAGCGCGACAACGACCATCGCAAGACCGACGAGCCTCATCATGGCACCATCAGTTCATTTCAGGCATTTGCCCTCTCGATAGCGTCGCGTGTCGGGACGGGGAATCTTGCGGGTGTCGCCACGGCCATAGTGATTGGCGGTCCGGGCGCGGTGTTCTGGATGTGGGTCATTGCGATATTCGGGGCGGCGAGTGCTTTCATCGAGTCAACCCTCGCTCAGCTTTTCAAGGTGAGGGGAGAGAAGTCGTTTATGGGCGGTCCGGCTTACTACATACTCAAAGGACTTCACAAACGCTGGTGGGCGGTGACGTTTGCGGTGCTCATCACTCTGACTTTTGGTTTTGCATTCAATTCGGTGCAGTCCAACACGGTGGCCGGTGCGCTTGAGACATCGTTCGGCATTGCGCCGGAGCTGACGGCGTGGTGTCTCGGAGTGTTGACGCTTGTGGTCATCTGGGGAGGAGTACAGCGCATATCGCGGTTCAGCGAGATTGTTGTCCCCGTCATGGCTGTGGCCTACATACTCCTTGCCGTTGTCATAATATGCATGAATATCACGCACTTTCCGGAAATCATGACCCTGATTGTCAAAAATGCGTTTGGCGTTGATGAGGCCATCGGCGGCACAATCGGTAGTGCGATGATCATGGGTGTCAAGCGGGGACTGTTCAGCAATGAAGCGGGAGAGGGTTCTACCCCGAATGCGGCTGCCACAGCTTCGGTGACACATCCTGTGAAGCAGGGGCTTATCCAAGCCCTCGGAGTCTACACTGACACGCTGCTCGTCTGCACCGCCACCGCATTCATCATACTTTGCAGCGGTGTTTTCATGGACGGACATGACGGGATAGTGCTTACCCAACATGCGATTGATGCCGGTCTCGGGGGCGGGACTCAGGTCGGGTCAACATTTGTGAGCATCGCCATATTCTTTTTCGCATTCACGAGCATTATAGCCAACTACTATTACGGCGAGACAAACATCAGGTTCATTGTTGACAATGATATGCTCATAAACGTCTATCGTCTGCTCGTGGGGTGCATAGTCTACGCCGGTGCGGTTACGTCGCTCGATCTTGTCTGGGGATTTGCCGACATAACGATGGCAATGATGACGCTCTGCAACCTCGTGGCCATCATAATGCTCGGGAGATATGCACTGATACTCTTGCGTGATTATCGCGCGCAATTGCGGGCGGGGCATGACCCGGTCTATCATTCCGCGACAATTCCGGAGCTTGCTGCGGAAACCGAGTGTTGGAAGTGACTGAAATGTTTTTATCATCACTTATCGTCATTACGCGCTCAAAATCTTTGCGAAAATTGCTAATTTTGTGAAAAATATCAAAATCAGAGTATGAGTATAGTCATATTGGGTATTGAATCGTCGTGCGATGACACATCGGCGGCAGTGATTCGCGACGGAGTGTTGCTTAGCAATGTCATTGCATCACAGGAAGTTCATGCGGAGTTCGGAGGAGTTGTCCCCGAACTGGCGTCACGTGCCCATCAGCAGAACATCGTCCCGGTGGTGGATACGGCGTTGAAGCGTGCCGGTGTCGCCAAGGAGGAATTGTCGGCCATCGGCTTCACGCGCGGACCGGGTCTGCTCGGGTCGCTTCTGGTCGGGACGAGCTTTGCAAAGGGACTCTCACTCGGGTTGCGCATACCGATAATCGATGTCAATCATCTCCACGGTCATGTGCTGTCGCATTTCGTGCGGCGGCAGGAGGATGATGCAGTTCCTGAATACCCCTTCATCTGTCTCCTCGTGTCGGGTGGCAACAGTCAGATTATCCTTGTCAGGAACTATAATGACATGGAGATTCTCGGGCAGACAATTGACGATGCGGCCGGCGAGGCTTTCGATAAGTGTGCGAAAGTGATGGGGCTTCCCTATCCGGGCGGTCCGCATATCGACCGTCTTGCGTCCGAAGGCAATGCCGAGCGGTTTAAGTTTGCAAAGCCCCACATCCCGGGCTTGGATTATAGTTTCAGCGGTCTCAAGACCTCGTTTCTCTACACCCTGCGTGATGAGCTGAAGGCTAATCCCGATTTCATAGAGCAGAATAAGGCCGATCTTGCCGCATCGCTTCAGAAAACCATCATCGACATACTGATGGATAAGCTCGACAAGGCAGTGAAGCAGACGGGAGTGAAGACTGTGGCAATCGGTGGCGGGGTTTCCGCCAATTCAGGTGTCCGCAATGCTGTGGCTGACTATTGTAGCCGTCGCGGTCTCAATGCTTTTATCCCGCCGAGGGTTTTCACCACCGACAATGCGGCTATGGTTGCGATTGCGGCCTATTTTAAGTATCTCGACCGTGATTTCTGCCGCTATGATGCGACGCCTTATGCGAGAGTGCAGATTAAATATTAAGTTTTAAGTGTTAAGGGTTAAGTTTTAGAGATTTACATGCAGTTATCGGTTATTGTCATAGGTGATGAGCTGTTGCTTGGTCAGGTGACAGATACAAATTCGGGTGAGATTGCCCGCCATATTGCTCCTTATGGCTGGGAGGTGAATGATGTGCAGGCTGTCGGCGATGAGGCTCATGAGATCCGTCGTGCGATTGACCGCGCGTTGGAGCTCAGCGATGTCGTGATAACAACCGGTGGTCTTGGTCCGACGAAGGACGACATCACAAAAGGCGTGTTGCGCGACTATTTCGGAGGTGAGCTTGTCGAGGATGCTTCGGTGCTTGAGAATGTCAAGCAAGTGGTGAGCAGAAAAGGTTTCAAGCTCAATGACCTCACGGCGGCGCAGGCAATTGTCCCCACTTCGTGTCGTGTGATTCAGAATCGGGTAGGGACAGCTCCGATAATGTGGTTCGAGCGTGATGGTAAAGTGCTTGTCGCCATGCCCGGTGTTCCGTTTGAGACTCGCGAGATGTTTCAGAGTGAGGTTTTCCCGCAATTGCGCGAAAAATTCCACACGAATGTCGATATAGAACACGCCGTGCTCATGGTGACGGACTACACTGAGAGTGGTCTTGCCGAGAGGATTGCGGCATGGGAGGAGGCTTTGCCCGACTATCTCCATCTTGCCTATCTTCCCAAACCGGGTTTGATAAGGCTTAGGATTGATGGGGTGCATCCCGACAAGGATTTTATCTCCGCTGAAGTTAGCAGGGCTTCTGCCGAGTTGCGGCTCATGCTTGGCGATGCCGTGATAGCGGCTGAGGATTTGACTCCTGCCCAAATCTTGCTTAAAGAGTGCGCGAAGCGGGGACTGACTCTCGCATCAGCCGAAAGTTGTACGGGCGGTAATATTGCCCATGAGCTGACGTTGATTCCCGGTTCATCTGAAGTGTTTGTCGGTTCGGTCGTAAGCTACAGCAATGATGTGAAGATGCGTGTTCTTGGCGTGTCCTCACAGACTTTGGATGATAATGGAGCCGTCAGCCTCCCGGTCGTGCGCGAGATGGCAGAGAGTGTCCTCAATGTCACGGGTGCGAAAGTCGCGGTGGCTACCAGTGGGATTGCCGGTCCCGGAGGTGGGACAGCGGACAAACCGGTCGGGACAGTCTGCATAGCGGCGGCAGTCGTTACACCTCAGAATATGACACTTTGCGAGGTCGAGACATATCATTTCACGGGTACGCGGTCGCGTGTGATTGAATCGTCTACCACACGTGCGCTCATCATGGCTGTCAAGCTCCTTCGGAAACTTGACTCGGAGAATTGAAAGGTGAAATTTATGTGAAAAGACTCCGGTTATAGCCATTTTGGCTAAACCTTAGGATTGATTATGGCGTTTTAGGTAAAGAATTTAATTTAGTTTGATTACCTAAAACGCTATAATTATGACATTCAGTGAAGCTATTAACAGTTCGCGCGTGGTTCTCGTTGAGTTCTACGCATCGTGGTGTCCTCATTGCCAGCGCATGATGCCTATTGTGGCACAGGTCAAGGAACTTCTTGCCGGCAGTGTCCCCGTCTATCAATATGACATTGATGTTGAGACGGAGGCTGCCAACGAGGCCGGTGTCCAGTCAATCCCTACATTCATAGTCTATGACGGCGGCACGGAGGTGTGGCGTCACAGCGGTGAGATTGACGGTGAGATTCTTCTCTCAAAGGTTGAGTCATTCAAGTAAAGGTTTGTATCAGTAACAGAATTGAGCCATGGTGGACGAGAGCAATATTTTCAATGACTTCCTGCAGGTGCTTGGAGTCAAACACACTGTCGGATATTCCGACAGCCGTTTTGCCATCATGCCCTTCAATTCGCTTTTCGGTTTATCCAAACTGCTTGAGGAGTACGGGATAGAGAATGAGACGCTTCGCCTTGCGTCGCCCGATGACCTCTCAATGCTCAGTGTGCCTTTCATAGCGCACACCAAGGGCGGATTCATAATAGTCACGGGCGTAAGTGACGGCATGATGACATATCTCACTCAGGGTCATTCGGAGCGAATGACGGTTGACGAGTTCAAGAGCGTGTGGGACCGCATCGTGCTGATTGCCTATCCGACATCTGCGTCAATTGAGCCGGATTACAGCTCACATGTCCGCGACATCTTCATAGCGAAAGCCAAGACATGGGTACTCGTCGGCGGTGCGGCGGCTTTGTTCGTCTATCTGTTTGTTGCAAACGGGCTTTATCGTTCATGGTCCACATGGTGTATAGCACTGGTCGATCTGTTCGGATTGTGGCTCACCTATCTGCTCGTGCAGAAGTCTGCTAAAATCAAGAATGTCGCTGCCGACAAGGTGTGTGGTGTCCTTCAGGCGGGAGGATGTGACAGTGTGCTGGAGATGAAGGCTTCAAAATTCTTCGGGATTTTTGGCTGGAGCGAGGTTGGATTCTCCTATTTCTCGGTCAGCCTCCTCACATTGTTGATGTTCCCGCAATGGATTTGTTATCTTGCCGCATGTAACGTCTGCTGTCTTCCGTTTACCTTCTGGAGCATCTGGTATCAGAAGTTCAGAGCCAAGGCGTGGTGTACGCTCTGCGTGAGTGTTCAGGCTTCGCTGTGGCTGCTGTTCTTCTGCTATCTCGGTGGAGGATGGCTTAAAGGAATTTTCCCGCTGAGGATTGAATTTTTCGTCCTCGGACTCACCTACCTTACGGTTTTATTGGGACTTAATCGACTGATGACGGTGATTGACAAATCTGAGATGCTTCCGTCTGACAATGGCGGCTCTGACAGTCTGACATCATCGCGTGACTCATAAAAAACTCTACAAGTTATGGAACAGAAGCAAGTCAAACGAGTTGAAATCAAGGGAGCGGTTAAGCTGAGCGCGCGGGAGATGAACAGTCTGCATTTCTCGAAGAAGCACACTGTCCTTACTCCGGAACAACTGGCAAAAATGGCAGGACTGAAGGTCGGGTAGGATTTTGTGGATATTCGTATACGAACTTAAAAAACGATGGAAGCATATATGAGGGGTGACCCCCGGTTATCATATATGCTTCCATTGTTTTTATGACGCGGACCACCGGGCTGCAGCCGGTAGTGTCACGCGGTCTGTTTACGCTTCGGGTGCTTTGGCTTTAGGCTTACGTCCGCGTTTGGGCTTGGCTTCATCAGTGTCAGCCTTGGCTGGTTTTTCCTCCGGTTTGGCGGCCTTCTCGCGGAGAAGATGCTCCTCGTTGAAGTGTTCGATGTTTTTGCGCATCGATTCAGCCTCCTTGTTGAGCACCTCGATCTCACGCTCCTGGTTGCGGATTGTCGTGAGGAGTGAGCTGAGTTCCTCATTGTCAATCGACATGGGGTATTGCTCCTCTACGCGGACAATGAAGTCGGCGAGGACATTCATATAGTTGGTGAATGCCTCAAAGGGAGTGTCGTAGGGTGAGAACTGGGAGTGTACAGAGCCATCGTGCATGTTTTTGGTGGACATGTAGAAGAAATGGTCTGAACCCTGAAGATAGTACCAGTCCTGTTTCAGACGACGGTCCTCGCATAGGCGCACGCGCTCGCTGACAGAGTAGAGCTTGTTGAACGCTTCATTCTGGAGCTTGTTGCCGAGCCATGCGGAGGTGTCGCGGGCTTCGTCGGCCCATGAAATTGGATGGAGCACTGACAGCTCTGCCACAGGCTTGAGTTTGGTGACGGCTGTTGTCGGAGTCCAGAACTCAACGCCACGTTCTTCAGCGAAACGGGGGAGAGCTTCAAGGAACTGGAAGATACCGGTCTCGCGGGGCTGGAAATCACCGAACACTTCAAGGTTCATGAACAGGTTGACAATCTGCTCCTCAGCGGGAGTGGATGCAATCCAGTCGATATACTTGTCGGCGGTGAGGGGATATTCCTCCCATGCGGTGTTGCTGAAACGGTCGGAGATGTCGTCCGAGAACTTGTCGTTCTTGAGGAGTATCTTCAGCTTGGGTGCTGAGGCTGCGCTGTAAACGTAGTTCGGTGACTTCCATCCGAGGATGTGTTTTGCACCTTCGGTGATTACGCCCTTGTAGCCCATCTCAAGAATTTGGGGTGCAAGCTCATCGCTGTAGATAAGCTCTGTGTTGCGGAGCACTTTGGGTGTCTGACCGAAAAGTTCCTTGATTTTTTCATCATGGACTTTCACCTGATTTGCAAATTCCTCAGGATCGGCAAGCGATGAGAGTGAGTGAGCGTAGGTCTCGGCGAGGAATTCCACGCAACCGGTGTCGGCGAGTTTCTTGAGGAGGTCGATGAACTCGGGGACATACTGCTCGAACTGTTCGAGGGCGGTGCCTGAGATTGAGAGCGCGCATTTGAACTTGCCGTTGGTTGCCTCGATCATGCGGAGGAGTGTCTCGGCTGCCGGGATGTAGCTGCGCTGTGCAATGCGAGTGATGATGTCATCGTTGGCGAAGTCATCATAGTAATAGTGGTCGTTGCCTATGTCGAAGAAGCGGTATCTTTTCAGACGGAACGGTTGGTGAATCTGAAAATAAAAACAAATTGCTTTCATGATTTTGATCTGTATTCTTGTTGTGGGCGTGTCGATTTGTCGTGATTCTACTTTTTTTGTGACAGGTCAACGCCTCTATTTGTTTAACACCTTATTATATATATCAATCACTTTGCGTCCTGCCTTGTCCCATGTGATCTGGTTGACCTCGGCGAGACCGTCCTCGCGCAGTTGCTGGTACATGGCGGGATAGGTGACAATCGAGTTGATGGCATCGGCCATTGCGTCGATGTCCCAGTAGTCGGTCTTAATCACATTTGTGAGGATTTCGGCACATCCGCTCTGCTTTGATATGATGGACGGGACACCCATCTGCATCGCTTCGAGCGGCGAGATTCCGAACGGTTCTGAAACTGACGGCATGATGTAGACATCGGAAGCCTTGAGCATCTCATAAACCTGATTTCCTTTCTGGAATCCGGGGAAATGGAAGCGGTCGGCGATACCGCGCTCGGCTGCGAGGAGTATCATCTTGTTCATCATGTCGCCGCTGCCTGCCATCACGAAGCGAACGTTGGGATTGTTTTTCAGGACCTTTGAGGCAGCCTCGACGAAGTATTCCGGACCTTTCTGCATGGTGATACGTCCGAGGAAGGTGACGACCTTGTCCTTGCTCTTGTGGTGAGGCACATTGAGCTGCTCCTGGGTGAGCGGTGTCACGGCATTGTGGACTGTGGTCACCTTGGCGGGGTCGATACCGTAGTTGTTTATGACGGTGTCGCGCGTGAGGTTGCTGACACATATAATATGGTCGGCGTGGTTCATGCCGTCCTTTTCGATTCCGAACACTGTGGGGTTGGGTTTCCCTCGTGAGCGGTCAAACTCCGTTGCGTGGACGTGAATGACGAGCGGTTTGCCCGAAACCTGCTTTGCGTGGATGCCGGCGGGGTAGGTGAGCCAGTCGTGGGAGTGGATGATGTCGAAGTCAATGGTGCGTGCGATCACGCCTGCGCAAATCGAGTAGTTGTTTATTTCCTCGACGAGATTGTCGGGATAACGGCCTGAGAATTCGATGCATCCGAGGTCGTTGGTACGCATGTAGTTGAAATCGGCATAGATGTGGTCGCGCAGACGGAAATAAAGGTCGGGGTTCATGACGTTTCCGATGCGGTCCTGGACATATTCGCGGGTCACATCGCGCCACACGATGGGCACCTGCGACATGCCGATAATGTTAGCGAAGTGTTTCTCCTCGTCACCGAAAGGCTTGGGTATGACAAAAGTGATGTCCATATCGCCACACTCCCACATACCCTTAGTGAGACCGTAGCTGGCAGTGCCGAGACCGCCGAGGATGTGAGGTGGAAATTCCCACCCGAACATTAATGCTTTCATGGGGGTGTGAAGATTAGTCCATTATGAATTTCTTGAGTGTAGTCAGTGTGCGGAGTACTTCAGCCACATTTGTGACGTGGCTGATTGCACCTCGGCCGGTGTAGGGCGGGTTTGCATCGTAAAGCTGCGAGAGTGAGCCGATGCAGCCGTTGGTCATCTCGTCCTCGAAGCCGATGAGCATTCGATCGATGTAGCTGACACCGCTCATGCCGAACACTTTGAGATATGCATCGGAATAGAAACCGATGAGCCACGGACGGGAAGGACCGTTGTGGAGAGCCATCTCGCGTTCTTCCGGCGAGCCGAGGTAACACGGACGGTAGCCGTAGCTTTTGGGCGAGAGTGTGCGGAGTCCCTTAGGTGTCAGAAGCTCGCGGGTGACGATGTCGAGCACTTTCTTGCGCTGGCGGCGGTCAAGCGGTGAGTAGTCGAGACCGATGGCGATGGCCATGTTGGGGCGCACTGATGGATCGGCATATGTGCCGTTGACATAGTCGTAGAGATAGCCGTAGTCATTGAGGAAGGTGTTGACAAATGGGGTTGCCATCTTCTCGGCCAGCTCGCGGTATTTGGTTTCGTCCTCTGTGCCTTCGGTCATCTTTGATGCGAAGATGAGGGCGTTGTACCAGAGTGCGTTGAATTCAACGAGCAGACCGCTGCGTGCCACGATGGGACGACCGCCGAGCGAAGCGTTCATCCATGACATGGGTTTGTCGTTACCTTCGGTGACGATCATTCCGTTATCGTCAACTTTGAGGAAGGGATGCTTCTGTGAAAGGATGTAGTCGATGATCTCGCGGACAATCGGGAGATATTTTTGCTTTGCGTCATCGCGTCCGTAGGACTTCGCATACTGCTGGATGGCCCAGATGGCCCACAGCGGCACGTCGGGGAGATCGATGCCCATGATGCGTTTGTCGTTCTCGCCGGTGGTCATGAAATGTCTGAGAGCCTTGATGGCTGTCTCGGCGATGCGCTCAAAGTCCTCGCGGTGGTTGATGGCGATTGTTGCGCCGGGGAGGGCCATGAACGTATTGCGGGCGAGAATCTTGCCCCAGGGATAGCCTGAGATGAGATACATGCCGTCTTTCTCGTTGAGGTAGCACTGCTTCACGGCGTTCTTCAGGCAGTTGAAGAATGAGGTGCGGCATGTGCGGTGTGCAATCTCGTTCTCATACATCTTGGCGAGAGAGCGGGGTGACACTTCGCTCAGTCCTGCTGAGAATATGATTGATTCGCCTTTCTTGATGGGCACTTCAAAATAGCCCGGCACCCAGAGGTCCTCGCAGTAGGGCACTCCGCGCTCAAGATCCTTGACATATTCAAAGCCGTTGTACCAGTTGGGGTCGTAGGTCCATGTCGGTTTGTGGCTGAATTGCATGTAGAGTGTGGGGTAGCCGGGGTAGAGGCAGGCTGAGACACCATTGTTGATTTCCGGGATTGTCGGGTTGAGAGCGTCGTTGGCCACGCATAGCTCATTGGCATCGCGGAATGCGAGGACGGGACGGAATCTCAGGGTTGTCGGCGAGTGGGCCTCGACAAGAGTGTAACGGATCAGGATTCGGTTTTCGTTGGAAATGAAGATTTTCTCTTTGGTGAGAATCACTCCACCGACGCGGTAGGTGGTACGGGGCACACTTTCGCAATCAAATTCACGAATGTATTTGTGTCCGTTAGGGCTCATGACACCGCCATGGTAACGATGGAGAGCCAGGTTGAAGGGAGCACCGTGCTGATAGACCGTGAGGTCAAGTGACGATAGCAGGACATGCCACGAGTTGCCAAGCTCGGGCACGGGGACCACGAGGAGACCGTGCTGCTTGCGGGTGTTGCAGTCAACTATCGTCGTGCAGTGATAAGCTCCCGACTGATTAGTGCGGAGCATCTCCTTGGGGAGTGATTGCTCCAGGTTAATCATGAGGTTTTTATCAAACTTAAGATAGCTCATGTAGTGATAGTTATTATTGATTGTTAGATTTCTGTTGATATTAGAATTGAAGTGGCTCGGTTTGCATGAGTGTGCTTGGAGAGTCTAAGCCTTATCAAGTCACGAATTTATACTTTTATTCTGAAAATAGCAAACTTTAGGGCTAAAATTTATTGATTTTCATGTAAATGTGTCGTGTGATTATGTTGCATAACATATATGCGACCTGCCGCTGCCGGGAGGTGGGTGCAAAAAAAGCCCCGGACTGATGCGCGGGCAGTCAGTCCGGGGTGTATAGGGTTTTCTTACAGGTCTAATGCCATGCGTGTTGCCCATGATTGAGGCAACCATGTGGCGGCAGGCATTTATTTGAGGGCGTCCTTGACAGCGTCGTTGGGAACCATCTGTTCCTGGAAGGTGTAAGCACCGGTCTTCGCCGACTTAACGACCTTGATGACCTTGCTGTAAGTACGGCCTTCGCCTTTTTGCAGAGATGCAACGGTTTTCTTTGCCATGAGTCAGTGAATTATTTAATTTCTTTGTGGACGGTTACTTTTTTGAGGATGGGGTTATATTTCTTCAACTCCAGACGCTCAGTTGTGTTCTTGCGGTTCTTCGTAGTGATGTAGCGCGAAGTTCCGGGCATGCCGGATGCCTTGTGTTCGGTGCATTCGAGGATGACCTGAACGCGATTACCTTTAGCTTTCTTTGCCATCTTCTTATAAAATGTCTAAGTATTTGATTTCAGTTATGTAACCCTTGGCGGCAGCTTCCTTGATTGCTGCGTCGAGACCCTTCTTGTTGATTGTGCGGAGGCCTGCGGCCGAAATGGTAAGGGTGATCCAAGCTTGCTCCTCAACCCAGAAGAATTTCTTGTTGAAGAGATTTACGTCAAACTTGCGCTTTGTGCGACGCTTTGAGTGCGACACATTATTGCCCACCATTGCTTTCTTGCCTGTGATCTGACAAATTTTTGACATGGCTGTTGGTTTTTATCTCTTTGTTATTTTAAATATTATCTCACAATGCCTTGTGGCCGCCATCTCCCTTCTCATATCGGACCTAAGTGCATCATTCAAAGGCCTTTTCCAAGGAGGTGCCACAAAACTCGGCTGCAAAGTTAAGAATTTATTCCCTCTTAACCAAAAGATTTCAATTCTTTTTACTTTTTGCTTTTCAAATTCGCTTTTCGGGTGGTTTGAAATGTAAATTCAATTCGACTGCCTGCTTATTCGTCTTGACTACCTACTTATTCGTCAGGGTTTCGAGAAATTCAATCTCGACAATGCGCAGTTCGTTGCCGGTCTTGTCACCGCATTTTGCGTTGAGCAGGTCGAGTTCGCCGGCTGCAGGTTCTGCGACTTCAATAATCTGGTTGAATGCGTCATTTTCGTCGACGCTGCCTTTGAGCCGTATGGTGTATTCATCGGACATCACCGGGTGGTCAACGTTAATATGCACGTATCCGAGCGAAAGTGGGGTGGATCCGCTCCAGATGAGTTTGTCGCCGGCATAGATTTCTATCGGATAGGACCGTTTGCGCCACCCGGTGAATTTCACACAGATGTCATCAATGGCGGCGCGTCTCTCGAGTTTGAATTTGATCCAGCCGGTTGATGGACGTCCATCGTTCTTCCATTCGCTGAGCTCGTTGTCATCCCAGCAGTTGGCTGCAATGTCCTGATTGCATCCGGTCAGCGCGCTTATGATCTTCACATCGGTCTTTTTTTCTGTGTATGACTGGCCTGCCGGTGTCTCACCTCTATCAAGGCGCGAGGGCAGACATTCCCGTTGTGTATATTTTGTCAATCCACCGGTCACTTCAACCGGGACGGTCTCGAATGTCATTGAGTCAGGCTCAAGCCCGGGGGCTGAGGCTGTAAGCGTCACTTTGCCTGCAACGGGGAGTGTGCGCAACATCACGCGGTTGACTCCGCACTCCACGGGCAAAGCCTTGGATAATGCGAAATTGTTTTCTCCCTGCGCAATGCCACCCCTCCATTCCATCGGTCCATCGAGCGAGAAGGTTATCGTGTTGTTGGCGAGCGGGCAGCGTCTGCCGCAAGAATCGACGACTTCAAATTGCACGAGCACCAGGTCCGAGCCATCAGCATGTATGCCATCCGGCGAATTGTAGAGCGTTAGTTTCAGCGACTTGGCTTTGCCTGCGGTCTCAATGGCTTTGCGGCTGCGTTCGTTGCCCTCCCGGTCATATCCTAAGGCTTCGATCTTGCCTGCGGTATAGGGGATGGAGTCGAATGTAAACAGGAACCGATAATCCTGCTTGCCGTTGTTGTAGGTTTTGCCGTTTACGCGGAGCGCGACAGAGTCGCAGGACGACACCACATAGACAGGTTTGACTGTGCCTTCCGGGTAGTTCCAGTGTCCGACAATGTGCGTATCGTAGTTTTCCGGGTCTACCCATGCATCCCACATCACCCGGTGAGCGAAGAAACCGTCCTTTGGGATTCGCATTGGATCCACCACTCCGCTGAGCCGGTAATTCTCCGCACTGCGCCTGTGGGTCTGTGTGTCGGAGAATATAATTTTGGCACCGCCGGAGTTCACCCTGCGGCCTGATCCGGGACGTTCACGCCAAAAATCAAACCACCGGCGCACCCACTCGACCGTGAGCATATCCTGATTCTGATTATATGCCGAGGCGTCGCTGCCTTTGTAGAGCGGGCCGTCACCGTGTTTGTGATATGGATAGCTCCAGTCGTCCCAATATTTCCGCAGGCCTTCGTCGCGGCAATACTCTGTCTGAACCATGGGTGAATGTTCGCTCTTGTTGACGTAGAGCATTTCTCCACCATACTCCGCTTCACGAATATCAAGCATCTCGCGCGACCCGATCGCGCGGCCGCCGTGCGGGTCATATTGGTCGCGGATGGCACGCATTTCAAGCATGTGTTCCCGGCTGATTGATTCGTTGCCTGATTCCCAGAATATCACACTCGGATTGTTGCGGAAATAAATTATGGCATCGCGCATCACGCCTTTGCGTTGCTCCCACCTCCGGTCCGCCACGTCTTTCTCGGAGTCTCCGGCGGGTAGCATCTGCATAAGCCCCACTCTGTCACATGATTCCACATCTTGCTTCCACGGTGAGACGTGCATCCAACGCACAAAGCAGCCGTTGCTTTCAACCATCAGCCCATTGGAGTAGTCACTCAGCCACGGAGCCACCGACATCCCTACGCCGGGCCATTCGTTGCTCGTGCGCTGGGCGTAGCCTTTCATCTGTATGACCCTGTCGTTGATCCATATCTTGCCTTGACCGAAGCGGGTTTTGCGAAATCCGGTGGCGGTTGTCACTTCATCTTGCATCTCTCCATCGACTGTCAGCGATGTCATTACCTTATACAGATAGCCGTAGCCCCAGCTCCAGAAGTGTAGTCCCGACAACATCATGGAGGCTTTCACGACGCCCGACTTGCCCGGCGAAAGCTCGATGGGATCGCCATTGAAATCGGCCACGAGTTTGTCGTCATTGTCGTAAATCTTCACATTATACCCTACGGTCACTTTCTTTTTGGACTCATTTCTCACTTCCGATTCTGCGTGGATGTCGGCAGTGCCGCGCGCAACGTTAATGTCAGTGGCATAGATATATGTGCCTGTGGTGCCAAGGTTGCTGTAAAGCGGCAGTGTCTGATAGACCGGTTCAGTGATGTGGAGCCACGTGCTTTTGGGGATGCCGCCATAGTTGACATTGAAATTGCGGTCGTTCCACTGGAATCTGCTCCCGGTGGCGCGTTCCTTATAACCCCAATCGTTATCGACACGCACGGCGAGCACGTTGTCTTGTCCCAACTTCACGTATGGTGTTATGTCCAATCCGACTGCCATAACGCCGTTCTCGTGCAAACCGATGTGTTGACCGTTGAGATAGAAGTCTGCGCCCTGGCGTACACCCTCAAATTCTAAAAATATTTTCTTCCCTTTGGCTGACGGTGGCAATTGGAACGTCTTGCGATACCATGCCACGGTGTCGGTCATATCATCGATAGGGATTTTGAAAGCCTCATCCTCATTGAAGGCGTGGGGCAAGGATATTTTTTGCCATGAAGAGTCATCATAGTCAGGTCTTGACGCATTTTCCGGGTCTCCGACCATCAGTCGCCAATCCGGGTTGAAATTATATCGCTCCCTGGCGTTGCCACCAATCGCGAATATGATAAGTAATAGGAAAAATGGTATAGCGTGGTTCAAACGGTCAGTTTTCATGACAGTTGTTGATTGGTTATCATTGAATTTCCGCAAAATTACAAAGAAATCATGAAATGATAATCACGCAGTGGAGTATAAAAGATGGATTTTTTTTCGATGCCCCGAAATATTTTGTCGCAAATTTGTCTTACATAGAATGGAAATAGCTGATAATCGTTTGATTATCAGCTATTCTATGTGCCCGGAACAAGACTCGAACTTGCACGCCTCGCAGCACTCGCACCTGAAACGAGCGCGTCTACCATTCCGCCACCCGGGCTTTGCGTGGGCAAAGGTAAGAATCTTTTTCGGTTTTGCCAAATAATTTTTTCGATTAGCGTTCAAACAATTTATCTTTGGCAGTGACCTGGGTCGGTGTTCCGGCTACGGGCCCGATGTGGACTGTTCCCATGACCACTCCGACTGCATCGCTGAAACTGATGCCGGTTTTGGCTTCGCCGACTTCGACGTTGTCGAAACTGATGTCGGTGATGGGCTTTTGCGGTGTGCCTTGAAGCACGAGTGCAGCCGCAGAGGCCTTGGCACACGACAGTCCGTTGACATGGATGTCTCTCACCGTGGAATAGTGTGTGCTGGTCAAGCCCTCACCGGCATAGCGGCTCGTCACATAGAACAGATCCTCGACATCGCCGAACTTACAGTTGTTGATGAAAATTCCGCTGACGAAGCCTCCACGGTCGGGATTGGTCTTGACGTAGAATCCGCGTTTGCAGTATCCGGCATAGTCGCAATTTTCCATGATGACATTGCGCACTCCGCCAGACATTTCGCTGCCGATGACCACTGCGTGAAGTCCCTTGAAATGGCAGTTGCGTATGACGATATTCTCGCAGGGGCTTGCTGCGGTCCATCCGTCGTTGTCGCGACCGCTTTTTATGGCAATGTTGTCGTCGCCGTTGTCGAAGTGGACATCTTCAATCAGAATGTTGCGCGACGATTCGGGGTCGATTCCGTCATTGTTGACGAGTTTGGCATCGTAACGCAGGCTTCGGCACACGGCGTCATCGCATTGCAGCAGGTGGATGCACCAAAACGGAGAGTTGATGATTTTGACTCCTTCGAGAGTTATGCCGGAGCAGCGGTAGAGCTGGAGCAGGTGTGGACGGAGCCAGTCGCCGTCGCCAAACATGCGCCGGTCAATCGGCGTGGCGTTGTGGTTCATCTCGCGGCTGCGGGTCTGCGCCGGTTTCTGAAGTTTGCGCCATGTAGCGAATGTGGTCATCGCGTTGCCGTCAATTGTCCCCTTGCCGGTTATGGCGACGTTCCTGAGTCCGTAGCCGTAGATCATGGGAGAATAATTGTGGAGATATGTGCCTTCCCATGATGTGTTGACTATCGGATACAGTTCCGGCGAGGGATTGAATTTCAGCGTCGCTCCTTCGGCGAGGTCTATGGACAGGTTGCTTGTCAGCGTGAGTGGACCGCAGAGATAATATGTCCCGGCCGGGACGATGAGATGGCCGCCTCCTGCTTTGTCGATTTTAGCAATAGCCTTGCGGAAAGCGGGCAGACAGTCGTGGACACCGTCAGGTTTTGCCCCGAATTTGAGGATGTTGAATTCATTGTCGGGAATCATGGCACCGTGGATGTGTGAGAGAATGCTGTCGCGGAGTGCCGTGCGTCGATTTTCGATGTCGTTGTTGTCATCGGCAGAGATTGCCGGATTTGTGGCAATCAGCATGACGCAGAGGATGATGAGATTTGTCAGTTTATTTTTCATGGTTGATGGGAGGATGATTTGTCTGCCCAAAATTAGTGAATAAATCCAAGATTTGAAAGAGACATGCCGGAAATGAGTGATGACCCGAGAGAGTGGCATTTTGTGGTCTAAAGAGCTTTCATTATCTTTGCAGGCAGTACAAAACCGAATTTATAATGGTTAGCAATAAAGTCAAGCGCAACATATCGGGTATAATGTTTATTATCGGGCTTGTGATTTCCGGAGTTCGAGCCTCTGACGTTGTGGCTGATTTTTTGTCAAGCGGATCATGGCTAAAATTCATAGGTATAACCATAATTACATGGTCATGCTACGATAATTATTCCAAATATCGCCGGAGGGTCAAGAATAGTATAAAATTCGGTGATTCATCAGAGAGTGGCTGTTCCGAAGACAAAGCCTTGTGATAAAAAGAAATTATAATCCCTCCACCGTGTAACCATCGGCGGTCAGCTCCATGTCGTGCCGTCACATAACAAAGGAGGAGTTAAGACCTTCGTCCTAACTCCTCCCCTCACGTTTCAACTATTTATTTATGAGAGCCTCAGTACCCGGTTTCACAACCCGATAAAGAGGACGAGGGATGTAAATTTAGATTTTCCTGCTTTGAGCTTCTTTATCCTTACTTACACTAATAAAACAACTGAAAACCCGCTTTGAAGCACGTCAGACCGCTAAAAGACATTAAAAAACGTCAAGCGGAAAGTCCATTTTAACGTAAATGTTAATTGGACGTGTGATTTTTATCGTCACAAGGGAGGGAATGTTGTCTATGAGATGCGTGACCAGTCCCGGATGCGGGTGGTCAGCAGGTTGAGCTGTGAGCGCAGGAGGGTGTTGGTCGGGGCGGTCAGATCCGGGTCATTGTCGAGAATGGAGCAGGCGGTGTCGCGCGCGAGCTGAACGATCTGACCATCGGTCGCGAGGTTGGCTATGTGGAGATCCATGGGCATACCGCTCTGCATCGTACCCTCTATGTCGCCCGGTCCACGCATCTGCATGTCGGCTTCGGCTATCGCGAAGCCATCGGTGGTCGCGGTCATGAGTTCAAGTCGCCGGCGTGTGTCCTTTGCAATCTTGTGTTTCGACATGAGTATGCAATAGCTCTGCCCCTCGCCGCGCCCCACACGTCCGCGCAGTTGGTGGAGCTGCGAGAGACCGAACCTTTCGGCGTTTTCGATGAGCATTGTCGTGGCATTCGGGACATTGACGCCGACTTCAATCACGGTCGTCGCGACCATGATGTGGGCTTCGTGGCTCGCGAAAAGATTCATCTGATATTCCTTCTCCTGAGGTTTCATCTGTCCGTGGACAAAGGCTACGCGGTAGTCGCGGAATGTCTCGCAGATGTTCTCATATCCCTCCTCAAGAGACTTCAGGTCAAGTTTCTCGTTCTCCTTTATGAGGGGATAGACGATGTAGACCTGCCGGCCGAGGCGAAGCTGCCGGCCAATGCCCTGATAGGTTTTGAAACGGTCCTCCTCGTAGCGCAGCAGTGTGACCACCGGTTTGCGGCCGGGCGGGAGTTCGTCGATGACGGAGACATCGAGGTCGCCGTAGACTGTCATGGCGAGTGTGCGGGGGATTGGGGTCGCTGTCATGACGAGTACGTGTGGAGCAATTGTGTTCTTCGTCCAAAGACGTGCGCGCTGCGCCACACCGAAGCGGTGCTGCTCGTCAATGACGATGAATCCGAGATTCTTGAATCGGACATTGTCCTCAATCACGGCGTGTGTGCCGATCAATATGTGGAGTGAGCCGTCGGCAAGTTGCTGATGGATGATCTCTCTCTCTTTTTTACGCGTGGAGCCGGTCAGCAGTTTGACATTTATGCCCATGGCGGCTACCATGCCGCTTATGGTCTCGAAATGCTGAGTGGCAAGAATTTCAGTGGGAGCCATGAGACACGCCTGAGTGTTGTTGTCGAGGGCTATGAGCATACACAGCAGTGCCACGAGGGTTTTCCCTGAGCCTACGTCGCCTTGGAGGAGGCGGTTCATCTGATGGCCCGTCGCCATGTCGGCTCGGATCTCCTTGATTACGCGTTTTTGAGCATTCGTGAGCGGGAAAGGGAGGAATTGCGAGTAGAATGTATTGAAAAATTGACCGATGCGCGGGAAGTAGAATCCCTGGATTGCAGAGTTGCGTCGGCGGGCATAGCGTTGGATGTCGAGCTGGAGATAGAAAAGTTCCTCGAATTTCAGTCTTAGCCGTGCCTGTTCGAGCTGCGCGGGGCTCTGTGGGTTGTGGATTGCGGTGATGGCCTCGCGGATTCCCATCAATCTGTGGCGGTCGATGATTTCACGGGGCAATGTCTCGGTCATGTTGCGGATGCCGCCGAGAATGTCGGTGACCGCCGTCGAGAATGTCCTTGATGAGAAGCCCCGGTTGCGAAGTTGCTCGGTCATCGGGTAGACACCTCTGAAGCCTCCCCGGAGTGAGGCTGCCTCGGGTGTGTCGATTTCGGGGTGGACCATGCTCCAGTGTCCGTTGAATTGCGATGGCTTTCCGAACAGGATATATTCGGTGGCCGTGTGGTAGAGCTGGCGGATGTTTTTGATACGCTGGAACCACACTACTTCCATGACCGCGCTTCCATCGGAAAAGAGTCCGACGAGACGAGTCTTGGCCCCTTCGCCCTGCACGCTGAAACTGACGAATTTGCCTCTGACCTGAAGCGAGGGCATGTCGTCGCCCGCAAAATCGATTATCCGGTAGATTGAACGCCGGTCGATGTAGTGGGTCGGAAAATGGAACAGGAGGTCATGGTAGGTCTTTATGCCGAGATTCTTATCAAGAAGCTCGGCACGTTTAGGCCCAATGCCACGCAGAAATTTTATGTCCATTCTCCGAAGTTCGTTCATGAAATGTAGCTTGAATAATTACTTCAATAATTATTTGTTAATCAGCAGGGAGATGAGAATGACGATGATTCCTATGAGGATTACGACACGGCAAATCCAACGCTTGCGCACCAGCCCTCGCTTCACTTCCTCCCACTTCAGCGGAATCCGCTCATACTCTTTCTGTGCTTTCATCTGCTTCGCTGCGAACCATGAGAGAGCCAGCCATCCTATGACAGTCAGCCCAATTCCGAAATATAGTAAGAATGTTTCCATAACATATATTTTATGATGACATCTATTATATTATGAATAACAGCGATGAGCGGTTTATGGTATTTGTCAGAATACGGGTTTTAGAGTATGTTTACTTTTAGAGCGGTGTGGCTGTCAAGTTCAGGTATAGCCCGGCGATTTCCATGTCGCCGGGGTTTGTGACTTTGATATTGTGCACGTCACCGTCCACGAGACGGAGGTTGGTATATCCGGCGGCCTCCATGACGGATGCATCGTCGGTGAAGGTCGGGCGGAGTTCCTGACGGTAGGCACTTAGCAGTTTCCCGGCATGGAATATCTGTGGGGTCTGGACAGCGCGAAGGGTCGAGCGGTCAACCGCCGTGGAATTTCCATCGGCATCCAGTCTGCGGATTGAGTCAGTCACGGGCGTGGCCGGAATGACACCGTCAGAGTCGGGGAGTGCGTCAAGCAGATTTTTCATCATGGCGGCCGTCACGACGGGGCGGGCGGCATCATGTACGCTGACGTAGCCACACGCGTCATGAGGAAGCATTGCAAGCGCATTTTTGACACTGTGGGCGCGGGTTGCACCACCGGTGGTCACTATGTGGGGCAATTGGAAATCATGTCTGATGCACATTGATTTCCATTCGTCTGTCATCTCCTCGCTCAGTACCACGATTGTTTTCCATCCGGGGGAACATGAACGGAGGCGTTCGAGGGTTGTCATGAGCAACGGTCGCCCGGCGAGGTTACAGAACTGTTTCGGCAGGTTGCCTCCGTAGCGCGATCCGCTTCCGGCAGCAACGACAATATGCACGTTGTCGTCTCGTTGGAGCAGCCCGTCGGTGTTATGATGAAATGTTGACATTGGATCGGTGTCGGGATTGGATGTAGGATTGAAAAAACCGGCGGGCTCCCGTGTGGGGAACTCGCCGGGGCGTTAATTCAATGGTAATAATATGGTATTTTGGGTTAACTAAGGTCGTATGGATTAGTAACGTCCGCCACCGTGGTTATTGTTGTTGTCGCGACGGGGTCCGCGATCACCGTTGTCACGGCGGGGGCGGTCGCCATTGTCGCGGCGGGGACGGTCACCGTTGTCACGGCGTGGTCCACGCTCGCCACGGGGTGCGCGCTCGCGCTCAACATAACCCTCGGGTTTGGGCTGGAGTGCTCTCATTGAGAGACGGTATTTGCCGGTCTTCTTGTCGATTTCGATCAGCTTGACCTCAACCTCGTCGCCTTCCTTGAGACCGGATGCCTCCATGTTCTCAAGACGGTCCCATGAGATTTCCGAGATGTGGAGCAGACCGTCACGGTTAGGCATGAACTCCACGAATGCTCCAAATTCAAGGATTGAGCGGACTTTGCCGTGGTAGATCTTGCCTTCCTCCGGAAGTTCGACAATGGCGTTGATCATCTCAAGAGCCTTGTCGATTGCAGGCTTGTTGGCTGCGGCAATCTCGATATAGCCGCCTTCGGGGATTTCGTCTATGCTGACAGTCGCGCCGCTGGTCTCCTGGATTCCCTGGATGATTTTTCCGCCCGGGCCAATGACTGCACCGATAAGCTCTTTGGGGATGAGCATTGTGACGATGCGGGGCACGTGGGGCTTGTAGTCCTCACGCGGAGCGGGGATTGTCTCCTGAATCTTGTCGAGGATATACAGACGACCTTCGCGGGCCTGATTGAGAGCCTTTTCGAGAATCTCGTAGCTGAGACCGTCGCACTTGATGTCCATCTGTGTGGCTGTGATACCTTCGCGGGTACCGGTCACCTTGAAGTCCATGTCGCCGAGGTGGTCCTCATCGCCGAGGATGTCTGAAAGGATGGCGTATTTCTCACCGTCCGAGATGAGACCCATGGCGATACCGCTCACGGGGCGTTTCATCTTCACGCCTGCATCGAGGAGTGAGAGTGTGCCGGCGCAGACGGTGGCCATTGATGATGAGCCGTTTGACTCAAGGATGTCGCTGACGATTCGGCATACGTAGGGGAAATCATCGGGGAACATGCGCTTGAGGGCACGGTGGGCAAGATTGCCATGTCCGACCTCACGACGGCCTACACCACGCGGTGCGCGTGCCTCGCCTGTCGAGAAGGGGGGGAAGTTGTAGTGAAGGAGGAAACGTTCACGACCCTGGTTGAGGACATCGTCGAGAATCTTCTCGTCGAGCTTTGTTCCGAGAGTTACAGTAGCAAGCGACTGGGTCTCGCCACGGGTGAACACGGCTGATCCGTGAGGTCCGGGAAGATAATCTACCTCACACCAGATGGGGCGGATCTCGGTGGTCTTGCGTCCGTCGAGACGGATACCTTCGTCAAGCACGCAACGGCGCATAGCTTCTTTCTCCACGTCGTGGTAGTAGCGTTTCACCATTGCGGTCTTTGCCTCGCGCTCCTCCTCGGGGATTGTTTCGAGGTATTCTTCGCATATTTTGTCGAAGCTCTCCTGACGCCAGTGCTTGTCGGCGCTGCCGGTCTTTGCGATGGCGTAGGCCTTGTCGTAGCACTTGTCATGCACGTCCTTGCGGAGTTCTTCGTCGTTGGTTTCGTGGCAGTATTCGCGTTTGACGGTCGATCCGACTTCCTCGGCAAGTTCCATCTGGGCCTTGCACTGGACTTTGATAGCGTCATGAGCGGCGCGGAGAGCTGCGAGGAGGTCTGCTTCAGACACCTCGTTCATCTCGCCCTCGACCATCATAATATTATCGTAGGTGGCACCTACCATGAGTTCCATGTCAGCTTTTTCGAGCTGCTCGAAAGTAGGATCAATCACAAATTCGCCGTTGATGCGTGCAACGCGTACTTCCGAGATGGGACCGTTGAAAGGTATGTCGCTCACAGCAAGGGCGGCCGAAGCTGCGAGACCTGCGAGAGCATCGGGCATGTCAACTCCATCAGATGAATACATTGTGACTTGCACGATGGTGTCGGCATGGTAATTGTCAGGGAAAAGAGGACGCAACACACGGTCAACAAGGCGGGATGTCAAGATTTCGTAGTCGCTCGCGCGGCCTTCACGTTTGAGGAATCCGCCGGGGAAACGTCCGTTGGATGAAAATTTTTCTTTGTACTCTACCTGGAGGGGCATGAAGTCAACTCCCTCACCGGCCTCCTTGGCCGTTACGACTGTCGCGAGGAGCATTGTGTTGCCCATGCGCAGTTCTACCGCTCCATCGGCTTGCTTGGCGAGTTTGCCGGTCTCAAGGGTAATGATACGACCGTCGGGCAGCTCGATGGTTTTTTTGATTGGATTCATAAATTGTTTAAATTCAGCTTTTATAGTTTCTTCGTTTTTTGCAGCTTTGTGAACGCTTCCTGAATGTCCTTTCGGTTCGGTTTGATGCCGCTGATCGATATTGCGGGGTTCACTCGGGTGTGGCGACTGCTCAGCAGTGTTCACACGGATTTTGCAAAGTTAACACTAATTTTGAAATAAAATTGCAATCTGCACCTTAATTATTGCAAAATATATCGAAAAAGGCTGACTCGGCACATTCTGTTGCGGTATGGCATGTTACAATCGCAGCACATCTTCCAAAACGGTTGAGGAGATGTGCTGCGATTGTGTGTGGGGGATGTGTGTCGTTATTTCTGTGCCGGAGAGGCGGGTTGATAGTCGGGATCGTAGATGGTATTGAGTATGTGGGCGAGCCGCAGACCGCCGTAGAGGAACTGTTTTTCCACCACGGGTGTCCAGTCGGCAACTTCATTGTATGAGATGTCGGCTCCGGGTTGGAAATAGGTGTAGACTTGATCGCAGATACCGATTGTCTCCTTGGCCCAGTCATCGATTGTGCCGGATATGACCACGGCTTCCGCCTCGGCCGGGAGTCTGTCCACCTGCTGCTGCCACTCAGTGTAGCTCCACTTGTGGGCGGATTCGGGGATGGAGGAGTCCCAGACGGAGTGGAGGTTTGATTCGCGACCGAAATATTTCACTTTGGTGCGGTTGCCTCCGAGGTCGGTGGCGTGGCCCATGTGGAGGGGCTGATGGAGGTCGCCCATGACGTGGACGAGGATCTTCATGGCGAGCTGTGACTCATCGAGAGTGGCCTTGCCGCCGCTGAGGGTCTCTATCTGCGCTTTTATCGCAGTGACGGCATCGCCGGCGGGGTTGGCTTGTGCTTCCTCGTAGCGTTCGCCCTCATCCACGTTTTTGTAGTGCCATGTCTTTGTGTAGGCGTATGGTTGGGTATGGCTCGCATTGTCGAGCCAGTTTGCCCAATAGACCATTGATTTGCCGTCGAGGATTGAATCGACAGCGGCTTTTGCTGTCGGGGTTAGGTGGCACTCCGCAATGTGGGCTGTGGTGTCATGACCTTTCTGCCCCCATGCGAATGCGGTGACAGCGACTGCTGACAGTGCGAGTGATAATAAGCTGCGTTTCATTGGATACATAGATTTTTAGTTGGATGAAATTTCTATGCAAATCTACGCAACTTGATTTGAATGGGCAAGCGTCAGGCTGCCGTTTGTTGAGATATGTTATTTTTTAGTTTCCGGTTGTTCATCGGTCTTGGCAGCGTCATTTTCTTCTTTCAGATGACGTGCGTAGGCCTGCGCCATACGCGTGTGGTAGCCGCGCCGGGCGTAGCCGGGTCCGTTGTAGCCGCGTGCGAATTTTGCCCAGTTTTTGTCTTTGAGGGCTTGGAGAAGCCCTGAATTGGTGATGAAGTTGGCAAACATGTCGAGCTGTGCGCGTTCGGAGTGAGCCATTTTCTTGGCGAATGCCTCAAGACTTTCAGCTCCGCATTTCTTCCAGTTGAAGCCTCCGATCTGAAACATTCCCCAGAACGTGCCTTCGATTGCAGCGTGCGGATTGATGGTCATCGCTGCGTTGAGGCGACGATGAGCCTTGTCCTGCGATCCGCGTGACGATGTGAACACGACGGAGTGTGACTTGTTGTAGCGCGAAAGGTTGACACCCCTTCGGGTGGCAAATCGGCGAAACATGGTCAAATCAAAGTTGATCAGCGGTTTGCCGGGAGCGGTGAAGCCTTGGTGTGAACGTCCGGCTTCAATATCAACGACTGCCTTGATGGCGGCTACTTCGACTCCGAGTCGCTGAGCCACCTCTTTGAAATCTTCCTCAGTTAAAGATATGATCGTGTCGGAGGGGAGATATTCACTGTCTGCTATTGCTTGGGAGAGGCTGTCGGTGCTCATCTTCAACGATGTATGTTCATCTTGCGAGAAAAGCACTGCCGAGAAGAGAGCTGCAAGCGTCAGCAGGGCGAAACGTTTTAGCATAAAATATAAATTTAGTACGACAATTCCCTTGCGCGCCGCACGGCGCAGGGGGGATGACTAACACTGACTCCCGTGCGATGGCTGAGGCCGGTAGGATGAATGCATGGAGTCTCTGAAGTGATGATTATGAATCAGGGTCTCATGCAGAGCCCATACGAATCACCGCATTGGCTCTGCATTACACCTGTTATTATAGACGCTTTAAACGCGTAAAAGTTTAATCGTTGCTTTCCGAGAGGCTGATCTTTGCCTCTGTCGCAGTATCACCCGCCTTTCCTCTGAAATGACGGGATGGAGATGGGTTGAGGTGGATGATTGCCAGACTGAGGATCGCGACATCATCCTGTGGTTGTGACAGTTGTGACAATAGTCCGGCTGTCTGAGCGCGGACTCTTATTTCTTGAGCTCGCCCACTTTTTCGAGGGTGCGTTTGAGCTGACCCCAGAAGCGTTCCACTGCCGGGATATACATGCGCTCTGACGGCGAATGGACATCGCGGAGGGTCGGACCGAACGACACCATGTCGAGGTGGGGATATTTTGTGAGGAACAGGCCGCACTCAAGCCCGGCATGGATAGCCTTGATGGCGGGAGTCACACCGTAAAGCTCCTTGTAGGCATCGCGGGTGATCTTCATGATGGGCGATTCGAGGTTCGGCTGCCATCCGGGATAGCCGTCGCCATGCTTCACGGTTGCGCCTGCGAGGAGGAACAGAGCCTCGACCTGGCGGGCGATGTCCCATTTGCGTGACTCGACGGAGCTGCGCTGGCTGGTGGTGACGACGATCGTGTTGTCCTGAGCCATCTTCACTGATGCGAGGTTGGTCGATGTCTCCACGAGTCCTTCAAGTTCGCGGCTCATGGAGATCACTCCGTGGGGAGCGCAGTAGAGCGAGCGGATGATGTTGGTTGATGTGGTCTGGTCGATGGTGAAGTCGGGGGTATCGACGCTCTCCATTGTGATCTTGAGGTTCGGCTCAAGACCTGCATATTCGTTCTCAAGGTCAGCGATGTAGTGGTTGAGAGCCACACGGACTTCCTCCTTGCGTGAAGTGTGCACGCCGATCACTGCATGGCTTGCGCGGGGAATGGCGTTGCGGAGATTGCCGCCGTCGATTTCCGAGAGGACAACCTCATGCTTCTCAGAGAGCTGGAAAAGGAAGCGGGCGAGGAGCTTGTTGGCGTTGGCGCGTCCGAGGTGGATGTCGCCGCCGGAGTGACCGCCGTTGAGACCTTCGATGTTTATCTTGAAGTAAAGGAAGTCCTTGGGAGCGAATGAGCGGTTGTAGGTGAAGAAAGCCTGAGTGTCAACGCCGCCTGCGCACCCGACGAAGATTTCAGCGTCGTCCTCGGAGTCGAGGTTGAGGAGCATTGTGCCTGAAATCATGTCTGCACCGAGATTATTGGCTCCTGTCATGCCGGTCTCCTCGTCAACAGTGAAAAGGGCTTCGAGCGGACCATGCTCAAATGAATCGTCAATGAGGGCTGCGAGCGATGCTGCCATGCCGATGCCGTTGTCGGCTCCGAGGGTGGTTCCCTCCGTGCGGATCCAGTCACCGTCGATCACCGTCGGGATAGGGCTGTTGGCGAAGTCGAAATTCTTGTTGTTTGACTCGCACACCATGTCCATGTGGCCTTGCATGATGACGGTGGGGGCATCTTCGTGGCCGGGGGTGGCCGGTTTTGAAATCACAACATTGCCGATTTTGTCAGTCTTGGCGGCGAGATTGTGTTTCTTAGCAAAGTCGAGAAGAAATTCACGGATTTTCTCCTCCTTCTTTGACGGACGGGGGATTTTTGTGATCTCTTGGAAGATTGAGAACACTTCTCTCGGTTGAAGATCTTTGATTTCCATATTCAGGAATTTTTAGAGTGTGTCTCATAACAAAAGTTAAACCGAGGGCGACGCAATCTTTGAGGGATTTTCTCTTAACTCTGAGGGAGTGTGGCTCTTGCCACTCGACCGAAGAGTTGAGAGAAAAGCACCAAAGAGTGTGTCGTGCAGCCTGATCATTTGTTAATTAACGCTATTTGTTATTATATATTAAAGTTAATTTATCTATGTGTGCCCTTGAAAAGTTACCTAAGCCTCCCGTCTTTTGGGCGTATTTCCCACTTTGTCTCAGTCGTGTACATGAAGTACACTCCTTCAACTGCAGTGAAAAATCCTCTCCTCATCGGCTTGCCGCTTTCGAGCTTGTCGAGAAAGAAAAACCGGGACCCTCGGTTTAACTTTTGTTATGAGACACACTTTAAGAATTGATGTTCGTTAGAGTGCCGGTCAGTTGTTGATGAAACAGACCGCATTTTAGCAAATATTAGCGCAAGTGTGAAACAAGTGTTAAATATTTCGTTTTTGCACCACTAAATTATAAAATAAAATTGAGATACATGCTATAATTTAGACTAAATTGCTACTTTTGCATCGGAAAAACCTATTTGACGATGAAAATCATACTTCTGACTTTAGTCGCGTCGGCGATCATGATCGGGCTTGCAATTGCCATCATGGGGGTGAAAGTGTGGTTTGTCAAAGGGGGGAAATTTCCGACCGGACATGCCCACGACATCCCTGCACTGAAGCGTCGGGGGATAGGGTGCGCCCACAGTGACCATGAAACATAAGTGAACCAAGCATTCACCAATCTCACATATATTACATATTCACATCTTTAACACATGAACAAGTTAGCAATATCAGCTTCAACGCTGCTTTTAAGTCTATTTGCCCTCACTGCTACCTCGTGCGGCGGCTCAACGTCAAGCGATTCTGCAGCCGGAGCTCCGGTCCAAGCAGCAACGGCCGATGGCGCAACCCCTACCAGCCTTAATATCCGATATATTGATTCAGACTCGCTGATGGCCAACTATAATCTTGCAAAGGATTTCCAGGAAGCGTCGATGCGTGCTGTCTCAAAGATTGAAAGTGCACGTCAGGCAAAAGCAACCGAAATTCAGAAATTTGCCGCTGCCATCGAGCAGAAAGCCCGCAGCAACGGCTATCTTTCGGAAGCAAGCTACAATGCAGACATGCAGAAACTCCAGAAAATGCAGCAGGATGCCGAGAATTATCTTGCCGGTCTCAGCCGCAACACAGAGAACGAGCTCGGCCAGCAGCAGCTCCGTCTGAATGACTCGATCGAGAACTACATCAAGATCTACAATTCAACCAAGGGCTATGATGCCATTCTGTTTAAGGCTGCGGGCGTATACTTCAACCCCTCGCTTGACATCACCCGCGACATCATCGAGGGTCTGAATGCCCGCTACAACAAGGTTGAGGCAGCCAAATAATCAAGAATCCGTGACCGCTCGTCAGGATTCATAAAACAACAGTTGAAATTCACCACGCCTCCGCGTCATCCCCCCGGATGTTGCGGAGGCGTTTCGTGTGTGGAACGTATTGTCTCGGATGAAGGCTGATTGTGGCGGTGAGGTCGTCAGCACCACGCAAGCGAAATGCCCGCGAGAACAGTCTCGCGGGCATTTCGGCAATAATTATGTAAATGTGTGTGTTGTCCGATAGCAGTAGTATCTTGAAGTAAAATCTATAGCAGTAATCTTTTTTTTATTAACCTTATAATCAATACCTTTAATACTTTAAAACAAGAATCTAAAAACAATCAATCTTACCTTTCGTTTGTGTGCGATCGGAAACCCTTGTTGGAACGTGTTGTTAGGGTTGAAACATGAAAAATTCTTAATCTCTACAAAATAGTTTTCTGTTTGACGTCGATAATCGACTTGGGTCGGTTAGTATAAATGTCGGGTCGGTTGCAGAATCAATAGTCAATTAGTCGGGACCGTGGTGTGATGCTCAACGGTAGTCGGCAAAACGCACCTGAAGTTTTTTGCGTGCAAAGAAGATGCGGCTCTTGACGGTGCCAAGCGGGAGGTTCATCTTCTCGGCGATTTCGTTGTACTTGTAGCCGGCAACATGCATCGAGAACGGGATGCGGTATTCATCGGGGAATGAGTTGATGGCATCCGAGATTTCGTTTGCGCCGAAAGATCCTTCGGGAGTCTCAAGGCCTGAGTCCTGTGAGAGATTCAGATGGTAGAGGTCCTCAGTCTGATCGATGACGGTAGCTGAGCGCACCACGCGGCGATAGTTGTTGATGAAAATATTGCGCATGATGGTGAAGACCCATCCCTTGAAGTTGGTGTTGTCAACATACTTACTTTCATTGTCGAGGGCCTTCAGGGTGGTGTCCTGGAGCAGGTCGTAAGCGTTATCTCTGTTAGAGGTGAGCATGAAGGCGAAATTAAGGAGGTTGCCCTGAAGACTCATAAGCTTGTTCTGAAATTCCTGAGTTCCCATAATTGTGAAGTTTTAGAGAGTTGAACGTATTTGAGAAGAATCGAGATTGTTAGTGTCAGTTGTCAAATTCTCGTCCCTCTGCTGAGGGGCTTTGTTTCGTTTGACATTTCAAAATTACAAAGGAAAACCTGAATGTGAATAAATTTATTGTAAAAATTTGTTAATTTAATGACAAAGGTGTTACAAATACATTTATATAGCTTATAATCAATGTGTTAACTCTATGAAAATAAGATTACAAAAATGTTACAATGTTGTGTGTTTTGTAATAATTCATTATCGTCTCTCCGGTATTTGTAAAGTTGGATAACAAACTAAATAATGATAATATTTGGAAAAATGTTCAATTTAACAATGTTAAATTGTTGTTTTCTCATGAATAATGCATAAATTTAGAGACCTTAATGTTTGGCTTATGAAAATTTTAATTTCATGTTTGATTATTTGGGCTTTCAGTATTTCGGCCATTGCTCGTACTCCGTTCAATGGGTTGCTGTTGACGTTGGATGGCGAACCCATCAAGAATGCCCGCGTTTTTGTGAAGTCACCGAAAGACTATGCTCTTACAAATAAAAAGGGAGAGTTCGGTTTGACGGATGTAGCTCCGACTGACACACTGAACGTGCTTGTGAAGAAGCAGCTCTATCGGATTCCCGTTGAGGGAAAGCGGAGCATGAGAATCCGTCTCGCGGACGAAAAAAATATCCGGGCTGAGGAGGATCAGCAATTGGTTGACATCGGTTTTTCTTATGTTCCCCGCCGTGAACGCACCACTCCCGGAAACTTCATCAGTGGAGATGAGTTGCGGCGTAGTGGACGTAATGACGTTCTCGCTGCGCTCCAGGGGCGTGTCCCCGGTCTGAATATCTCTATCAACAACGGTTTCCCCGGGGATGAGACAGTGAGTATGCGCGGCACGAGGACATTGAAAGGCAATTCGACACCATTGTTTTTCATTGACACGATGAGAGTCCCGTCGTTCGAAGGATTGAGCATCTATGATATTGATTATGTGGAGATCATGAAGGATGCCTCCGTCTATGGTTCCGAGGGGGCGAATGGTGCAATCATTGTCCACACATATCTTACAAAGTAGACACACTCTCTAATTCTGCTAAAAAAAATGCAAAAATCATCCCTCGCCGATAGGAATTTCGGCGAGGGATGATTTTTTGTGTGCGTATGTATCGCAGGCTGATTAATCAGCGAACTTGGCTTTGATGAACTCGCGGTTGAGGCGGGCGATGTTGCTCAGCGGAACGTTCTTGGGACATTCGGCGGCGCAGGCTCCGGTGTTGGTGCAGTTGCCGAAGCCGAGCTCGTCCATCTTCTTCACCATTGCGCGTGCGCGGCGTGCGCGTTCCACCTGACCCTGAGGGAGAAGTGCGAACTGGCTGACCTTAGCACCGACAAAGAGCATTGCCGAGCCGTTTTTGCAGGCAGCAACGCAGGCACCGCAGCCGATACATGTGGCGGAGTCCATCGCAACGTCGGCAACTTCCTTCGAGATGGGAATGTCGTTTGCATCGGGTGCACCGCCGCAGTTGAACGACACGTAGCCGCCGGCCTGCTGGATCTGGTCGAACGCGTTGCGGTTCACCATGAGGTCGCGGATCACCGGGAAAGCGGCTGAACGCCAAGGCTCGATGGTGATAGTGTCCTCATTTTTGAACTTACGCATGTGGAGCTGGCAAGTTGTGATGCCCTGCACGGGACCGTGGGGATGACCGTTGATGTAGAGTGAGCACATACCGCAGATGCCTTCACGACAGTCATTGTCAAACACCACCGGCTCCTCGTTGCGGTCAACGAGCTGCTGGTTAAGCATGTCGAGCATCTCAAGGAATGAACTTCCGGTAGAGACATTCTCCACGCGATAGGTCTGGAATGAACCCGGTTCTTTGGGGCCACGTTGACGCCAAATCTTGAGGTTTACATTTATAGTATGTTCCATTTGTCTTCGAAATTTGCTTATGATTTGTAGTTACGTGTTTGAACCTTGATCTCTGTATAGTTGAGGGGCTCTTTGAGGAGGACCGGTTTCTCGTTGTCGCCGGTGTACTTCCAGCAGGACACATACATGTAGTCCTTGTCATTGCGTGCAGCCTCGCCGTCGGCGAGCTGATACTCCTCGCGGAAGTGTGCGCCACATGATTCGTTGCGGTTGAGGGCGTCGATTGCCATCATTTTGGCGATGACAAGGAAGTCTTCGAGGCGGAGTGCCTTCTCAAGCTCTGTGTTGAGGTCATCGGCACTGCCGACAATGCGGAGGTCGGTGTAGAACTCCTTGCGAACTTCCTCGACTTCGTCGATAGCCTTGACGAGACCCTGGAGCGTACGGCCCATGCCGACGAGGTTCCACATCACGTGACCGAGTTTCTTGTGGATCTGGTCGGGCGACTTGGTTCCCTTGATGGCCATGAGCTTGGCAATGCGGGCGCGTACACCCTTCTCAGCTTCGTCAAATTCCTTGGAGTCTGTCGAGAAGTGGGGCACCTTGATCTGGTCGCTGAGGTAGTTCTGCATGGTGTAGGGGAGGACGAAGTAACCGTCGGCAAGACCCTGCATGAGAGCTGACGCACCGAGGCGGTTTGCACCGTGGTCCGAGAAGTTGCACTCACCGATTGCAAAGAGACCCTTGATTGAGGTCTGAAGCTCGTAGTCAACCCAGATACCACCCATAGTGTAGTGGCTTGCGGGGAAGATCATCATCGGAGTCTCGTAGGGATTGTCGTCGGAGATCATCTGATACATGTCGAAAAGGTTGCCGTAGCGGTCGCGCACCACGTCTTCGCCGAGACGGTTGATGGCATACTTGAAGTCAAGATATACGGCATTTCCCGTACCTACGCCGTAGCCTGCGTCGCAACGCTCTTTGGCGGCACGGCTGGCGATGTCGCGGGGACAGAGGTTACCGAAAGCCGGATAGCGGCGTTCGAGATAGAAGTCGCGGTCTTCGTCGGGGATGTCGGTCGGTTTTTTCTTTCCGGCGCGGATAGCCTCGGCATCCTCTTTCTTTTTGGGCACCCAGATGCGGCCGTCGTTACGGAGCGATTCGCTCATGAGGGTCAGCTTCGACTGGTCTTCACCGTGGACGGGGATACAGGTCGGGTGGATCTGAGTGAAGGCGAGGTTTGCGAGGTAGGCACCTTTCTTGAAAGCCTGGATGGCGGCAGAGCCGTTGCAGCCCATGGCGTTGGTCGAGAGGAAGAATGCACGGCCATAACCGCCGGTGGCGAGGACGACTGCATGGGCAGCGTAACGCTCGATTTCACCTGTGATGAGGTTACGGACGATGATACCGCGTGCGCGGCCGTCGATGATGACCACATCGAGCATCTCACGTCGGTTGAATGACTTCACAGTGCCTTTCTTGATCTGGCGGTTGAGTGAAGCGTAGGCACCGAGGAGGAGCTGCTGGCCTGTCTGACCTTTGGCGTAGAATGTACGTGACACCTGTGCGCCGCCGAATGAACGGTTGGCAAGGAGACCGCCGTATTCACGGGCGAAGGGGACACCCTGGGCCACGCACTGGTCAATGATATTGTTTGACACTTCAGCAAGACGGTAGACGTTGGCTTCGCGTGAGCGGAAGTCGCCACCCTTGATTGTGTCGTAGAAAAGACGATAGACGGAGTCGCCGTCATTCTGATAGTCCTTGGCTGCGTTGATACCGCCCTGGGCTGCGATTGAGTGGGCGCGGCGGGGTGAATCCTGGATGCAGAAGTTGAGCACATTGAAGCCGAGCTCACCGAGGCTTGAGGCTGCGGATGCACCTGCGAGACCTGTGCCGACCACGATGACATCGAGGTTGCGCTTGTTGGCGGGGTTCACCAGTTTTTGATGAGCCTTATAGTTGGTCCACTTCTGTGCGAGAGGGCCTTCCGGTATTTTGGAGTCTATCTGAAATTCGGGGAGCTTGGAGGACTCGATGTCGGCGTAGTCCTTCATGATGGGCGTTGAGTCAATCATTCCCGCGAGGTTCTGAATATCTGCCATATCTGTATGTTGTGATATTGATTTTGTTAATTAAAAAGCACAGCAGCCACTGAAGGCACGGACTGTGAACACGATAGCTTCAGCGATGAAGAGGACGGTCACGATTGAAGTCCACCATGCGCCGATGCATTTGAAACGTTTGATCCATACGTCATTGTCCCAACCGCAGCTCTGGAACATTGACCAGAAACCGTGATTCATGTGGAACCAAAGAGCGATGAATCCGATGATGTAGACCACGGGAGTCAGCCAGCATTTGAAGGCCTCGTTGATGAAATACATGCCGTTCTGGGGATCGGGGAAGTGGTTGCCCATGATTTCGGCAAGCTGCATTTTTGACCAGAACTGGATCATGTGGACCACAAGGAAAGCGAGGATCACAATACCGAGGACGAGCATGTTCTGCGAAGCCCATTCAACCTGAGCGGGCTTTGACACGACTGCATAGCGGTCGTTGCCACGAGCCTTACGGTTCTGGATTGTGAGCCACACTGCATAGCAGATATGGATGATGAACAGGACTGCAAGACCGATGGACGCTACGAGAGCATACCAGTTGGCTCCGAGGAATGCGCAGATTGCATTATATCCAGCGGGGCTGAAGATGGCTACGCCATTCATCAAGCAGTGAAACGTGACAAATAGGACAAGGCAAATGCCCGTGAGTGCCATCACGAACTTCCTTCCTATAGATGAGCATGTTAACCACATAGTGTTGGAAATGAAATTAAAGAAATTATTAGATTGGATTTATGAAATTGAGCTATGGTGCGGTGGGGTGCATACGGCGGGTTGTGGACCGGTCATTGCCGGACGTGATTTGCGCGCGCACTCCACTTGAAAGTGCAAAGTTACGTCAAAACATCGGTGTTTACAAAAATTAAAGAAAAATTTCTTTAACCGTCGCGGTCCAAAGCAGTCTTTGCGATGATGCAAAAAAATCCCTCCGGCCTGATGGTGGTGGAGAGTGGCCGGAGGGAACAAAAATAGTGTTGATTATGATATTAGAGAGATTAGAAAATCTAATCGAGTTTGTCGGCGAGATTCGAAGCCGTGTCGGCTATCGAGTTCAATGCGCTTGCTGTGCCTGCCTTGATTTTGTCAATCAGCGGAGAGGCTTTCTCCTTGAGGTCATCGACCTTGTCGGAGAGCTTTTCCTTTGCGTCAGCAAGTTTATCGGCCATGTTTTCTTTGGCTGTTGCCATGTCGGCGGCTGCTTTGGCCTTTGCGTCGGCGGCTGTCGCCTGGATTTGTTCTTTATCTGCCTTGAACTGAGCCTTGGCAGCTACTTCGGCTGCCTGCGCGCTCACTTTGGCTGCCTGTGCGGAGATTTCGCCCGCACGATTAGCGATGTCTTGTTGTGTAGAGTTCATAATCTTATCCTTTTAATTTCATTATATCCATATAACAATCCCTGTATGGCAGGGGTTGTCACAGCAGTATTAAATGAAATTAAAGAATGTTAGATTTGATCTCGCCGTCGGCGAGAGTGGTTTCGATGGTCATCCCGGCTTTCAGGCTGTCGATGGAGCTGACGGCATGACCGTCCACACGGGTGATGGAGTAGCCGCGCCTTAGAGTGGCGGCAGGTGAGAGCACTTGGATAAGCTCGTCGATTGAGTCGAGCCGGTGGCGGCGGCGTTCGATGATGGTTGATGTCACGGTTGATAATCGACCGGAAGCCATGTCGAGTCGTGAAAGTTCGGGACGCAGCCGTCCGCGCGCCGTCTCCGATAGTGCGAGCATGTCGCGGTCGAGCCGGCGGCGTGCGTTGTCAATGGCAGTTTGGGGTATGTATGGAAGATTGGCCGATATGTAGGCGAGCTGTTCGCGCGATTCCGCAATCATGACCGTCGCGGTGTGGTGAATCTCGGATGCAATCGACTCGATGTGGTTGAGGACCTCCTCGGCGCGGGTGATAAGCCATTCGGCGGCGGCGGTCGGTGTCTTGACACGCATGTTGGCCACATAGTCAAGCACGGTGACATCCCTCTCGTGACCTATGCCTATTATGACGGGCAATGGAAATTGGGCTATGTTGGCGGCAAGGTCGTAATTCTCGAAAGCCGCGAGATCGCTCGTGGCACCTCCACCACGGATGATGACGACGCAGTCCCAATCGTCCTCTTCGGCGAGGATTCTGTCCAGCGAACTGATTATAGCCGCCGGCGACTGCTGTCCTTGCATGATGGCAGGAAATAGCCGTGTGGTGAAGCGGAGGCGGCGTGTATTGGTGTAGAGCTGGTGGATGAAGTCGCCGTAGCCTGCCGCCCCGGGCGCGGAGATGACGGCAATGCGGAGTGCCACGTCGGGCCATTCGAGGGAGCGGTTGAGGTCGATGATTCCTTCCTGTTGCAGCCGGGAGAGTATTTCGAGCCGAAGGCGCATGAGGTCGCCCATGGTGTAGGCCGGGTCAATGTCGGTGATGTTGAGCGACAGTCCGTAGGACGGATGATAGTTGACCGAGACGAGGACTCGCACCTTCATGCCGCTGTCGAGTCTGCTCCCGGTGGCTGCCATGAAGTCACTCTCGATGCGTGCGAACGCTGACCGCCAGATGGTGGCTCTGACGCGTGCCACCGGCTCGCCTGTCGATGGATTTTTTTGGATGAGTTCAAGATAGCAGTGCATACCGCGCCGGAGGTCGGAGGTCTCGGCTGTCACCCAGACGTTGCGGAGCGATGGCGCGGATGAGATGAGTGCCGACAGTTGCGTGGTAAGTTCTTCGAGGGTCAATGTGTCTTTTGTCATCATCGGTGGAAAAACGTATATAATAGATGTGAGAATCCGGTCAATTTTATCGTTTCCATGCAAAGGTAACCTTTTGTTTTTGCTTACACAAGTGCCCGGCTTGTGCGTCTGCGACCATCCGCTAAGCCTCCAGACAATCATCGCACCCGCCATTGCACTTCTTATTGGAAACTTTTGGAAAAACATTTTAACTTTTAACTTGCTGCAAAGTGTGGTGTTTCGGGAATTATTTCATATCTTTGCAGACTGAAAAAACTAACAGGAGTCGCTTGTATGGCTCCCTAAACACCACATTAATTAATAATGGCAACAATCAATATCACTTTCCCCGACCAGAGCGTGAAGCAGTTTGAGAGTGGCGTGACCCCTCTGCAAATTGCTGAGTCTCTGTCGCCACAGCTCGCGCGTGACGTACTCGCTGCATCTGTCAACGATAAGGAATGGGATGTCTCACGTCCCATCACCGAGGATGCCACCATCCGTCTCTACAAATGGGATGACCCGGAAGGCAAACATGCATTCTGGCATTCGTCGGCCCACCTTCTCGCCGAAGCACTTCAGGAACTTTTCCCCGGTGTGAAATTCGGTATCGGTCCGGCGATTGAAAACGGCTTCTATTACGACATTGATCCGGGCGAGCATACCATCACTTCGGCTGATTTTCCCCGCATCGAGAAGAAGATGCTTGAGCTTGCACAGCAGAAGCAGGACATTGTCCGTGCGGACATCTCTAAGGCTGATGCGCTCAAACTGTTCGGTGATAGGGGCGAGGAATATAAATGTGAGCTTATCAGCGAGCTTGAGGATGGAAATATAACCACCTACACCCAGGGCGCGTTCACGGACCTCTGCCGTGGACCGCACATCGCCAACACAGCTCCCATCAAGGCTGTCAAGGTGACATCGCTCGCCGGAGCATACTGGCGCGGCGATGAGAAGCGCAACCAGCTCGTCAGAGTCTACGGTATCACCTTCCCGAAGAAGAAGATGCTCGATGAGTATCTTGTGCTTCTCGAAGAAGCCAAGAAGCGTGACCACCGCAAGCTCGGCAAGGAGATGGAGCTTTTTGCATTCTCGCAGAATGTCGGCGCAGGTCTGCCGTTGTGGCTTCCCAAGGGAACCGCTCTGCGCGACCGCCTCGAACAGTTCCTGCGCAAAATTCAGAAGCAGTACGGCTATCAGCAGGTGATCACCCCGCATATCGGCAACAAGAACCTCTATGTCACTTCCGGTCACTATGCGAAATATGGCAAGGACTCATTCCAGCCCATCCACACACCGGAGGAAGGTGAGGAGTATCTGCTCAAACCGATGAACTGCCCTCACCACTGTGAGATTTTCCGCGCGCTGCCCCGCAGCTACCGTGACCTGCCTCTGCGCCTTGCGGAGTTCGGCACCGTCTACCGCTACGAGCAGAGCGGCGAGCTTCACGGTCTGACCCGTGTGCGTGGCTTCACGCAGGACGATGCCCACATCTACTGTGCCCCTGACCAGATCAAGGGTGAGTTCCTCAAGGTGATGGACATTATCTTCTACATCTTCAAGGCACTTAAATTTGACAACTTCGAGGCTCAGATTTCGCTCCGCGACCCCAACAACAAGGAGAAGTACATCGGCTCTGACGAGAACTGGCATCTCGCTGAGCAGGCCATCATCGACGCGTGTGCCGAGAAAGGTCTCAAGGCACGCAAGGAATATGGCGAGGCCGCTTTCTATGGTCCCAAACTCGACTTCATGGTCAAGGACGCGCTCGGTCGCAAGTGGCAGCTCGGCACCATCCAGGTTGACTATAACCTCCCCGAGCGATTCCAGCTCGAATACACCGGCTCTGACAACCAGAAGCACCGTCCGGTGATGATCCACCGTGCGCCGTTCGGGTCGATGGAACGTTTTGTGGCAGTGCTCCTTGAGCACACAGCCGGTCGCTTCCCGCTCTGGCTTGCCCCCGAACAGGCCGTCGTGCTTCCGATTTCCGAGAAGTTCAACGATTACGCCCACGAGGTTGCCAATCAGCTCAACGCCCTTGACATCCGCACCCAGGTTGACGACAGAAACGAAAAAATCGGCAAAAAAATCCGCGACAACGAGCTCAAGAGAATACCCTACATGCTCATTGTCGGTGAAAAAGAGGCTGAAAATGGTGAAATTTCTGTAAGAAAACAGGGTGAAGGTGATAAAGGTTCGATGAAAATTGCTACCTTTGCAGACGATTTGGCTCGCGAAGTCAACGAAATGATTAATCAATAACCCCTCTGAATGGAGAAAAAACCTTTCGCTCCGCGCCCACCGCGCCCCAACAACCCTAACCCCAACAACGGGTCACGCCGTCCCCTCAACGCACCTAACCATCGCAAGGAGGAGCCGTATGCAACCAACGAACACATCCGCGCACGCGAAGTCCGCCTTGTGGGTGACAATGTTGAGAATGGCATATATTCCATTCAGGAGGCTCTGAAGATAGCCGATGGCCTTGGTCTTGATCTCATCGAGATTTCGCCCACCGCAACCCCTCCGGTGTGCCGTGTGCTTGACTACCAGAAGTTCCTCTATCAGCAGAAAAAGCGGCAGAAGGAACAGAAGGCAAAGGCAACCAAGGTTGTCGTGAAGGAGATCCGTTTCGGACCTCAGACCGATGACCATGACTATAACTTCAAGCTCAAGCATGCAATCGGTTTCCTTCAGGAAGGCGCGAAGGTGAAGGCCTACGTGTTCTTCAAGGGTCGTTCGATTCTGTTCAAGGAACAAGGCGAGGTGCTTCTGCTCCGTTTCGCCAATGACCTTGAGGAGTATGGCAAGGTTGACCAGATGCCCGTCCTCGAAGGCAAGCGCATGATCATCATGCTGAGCCCGAAGAAGAAGTGAGAGATCGGCTCTCCGCTTGCAGACAAAACGCTAAGTCAGGGATGTGCCGGAGCCGGCTATGACTCCGCTCCGGCACACCTCCACATAGAATTAAAATCATTATTTTAACAATCACAACAAATGCCAAAGATTAAGACTAACTCCGGTGCCAAAAAGAGGTTCGCCCTTACCGGATCAGGAAAGATCAAGAGAAAACACGCCTACAAGAGCCACATCTTGACCAAGAAGACCAAAAAGCAGAAACGCAACCTCACTCACTTCTCAGTGGTGTCACGCGCAGACGCTTCAAATGTCAAGGAGCTCCTCGCCATCAAGTAAGGTTAGGCTTTTCCTCCGGATCTTAAAAACAAATCGTGATTTCTAATTCAATTCTTTAACCGAACGGTCAGCCACCTAAAAAATGAAATTAAGTGCATTGACGTGCCGCTGACGTTCACAATTCATTTTTAAAATGCCAAGATCAGTAAATCATGTAGCTTCAAGAGCTCGTCGCAAGAAAATCCTCAAACTTACCCGTGGTTACTTCGGTTGCCGCCGCAACGTGTGGACCGTCGCAAAGAACACATGGGAAAAGGGTCTCACCTACGCTTACCGTGACCGCAAGGACAAGAAGCGCAATTTCCGTGCCCTCTGGATTCAGCGTATCAACGCTGCCGCTCGTCTTGAGGATCTTTCTTACTCAAAGCTCATGGGCCTCATCCACAAGGCAGGTATCGAGATCAACCGCAAAGTCCTCGCTGACCTCGCGCTCAACAATCCTGCTGCGTTCAAGGCTATCGTTGACAAGGTTAAGAACGCTTAATCGCTGAAATTAAGTCATTAGCCATACCGACCAAGGGTTTCCCTTTGATTTCGTTCAAGGGAAACCCTTGATTAATTTTAAACGGTATCCCTCCACTCAACCCTTAACACTTAATACTTACTACTTACTACTTAATACTTACTACTTAATACTTAAGTACTTCAGAAAAATAAATGAACATATCAGGCTCTCTTGGAAAAATCAATG
>JAMPHF010000002.1:0-64398 GCA_023663525.1 Bacteroides sp. | reverse complement strand
GCAAGAGGAGCGTTCTTTTTTACACCCTATGTGCTGGGGTATGAATTATATAGGATAAAAAATAGGCTGCTTTTGATACACACTCTAAACCGCTGGTGCTACTTTGACACATCTACGAAGTGCTATGTTACATCTTGATCTTTTTTGCTAAGGAACGATTAAAAAATAACTTGGTAAATTTTACTTGGTCTTACCGGCATCTTTGCCGTCTCTAAACAGTTATGTAGCTCGCTACACGCCTTTATTATATCCGGTAAATCTGCTCGGCAATACCATCGCAAAATTTACCAAGTTATTTTTTTATCGTTCCTAAGGGGGTACGTAGCTTTATTTTGTGAAATTTCCTGTCGTGTTTTCTCTCGGATGCCCTCCGATATGAGAGGGTAGACATCCGGACTTGTTGATTTTTCAATCCTGATTTGACTTTCTTCTTCGGGTGCTTCCGATGATTTTGCGGAGTTTCTTCATTAGAAGCAGTTTGTGTTGACGCATCGCTCTCAGCCTTATTTACCTCAGTCTGATTTTTTGCAGCATTTTTTTGCGCTCGTCGCTCGGCTGCGCGAGCTTTTGCGCGAGTCGATCTCTCGATTGCAAGGTCTATGTCATGTTTAAGGCATAGAAAGATCGTAAGGCACTGCTCGTCAACGGTCTGTCGTGACGGAGTCTCTCCTTCGCCAAGATATGCATCGACAATCGATTGGAGATGGTCGATGGATTGAGAGTCGCGGTTCAATGCCTGAAGTATCATCTCGATGCGATGACAAAGGTTCATGTAAAATTTCTGTGACACGGGAAAATCCCACTTTTCCTTAGCGCGACGGGTGGACTCTCCGTAGGTTTTTCTGTTTGTTTTGTCAGTATAATTCATTGTTTTCGATGGATTGATTTGAAATGTACACAAAATTACATCCTATATAAGTCCAAAAAGGTGTGATAATGTAAAAAACATACTTTGAATGGAAACGTGACATTTCGTGATTTTACATCGAAAAAGAAAATGAATATTCGGGATTCTGCCAACATAGGACAGTCCAAACGGAACATCCCGGCGGATGTCATACGCAGGTAAGGTTGCAGATGGTCATAAAAAATCTATCGGAGATTTGTGTAAGTTATCACACAAATTTCCGATAGATTGTAGGTGTATGAATTTTTCAGCTCAATGTTTAAGGCTGAACTTCGGGTTGCGGTTGAGCTTCGGGCTGGGGGAGAGGTAGGGGAGAAGTCGCAATACTGTCAACCGGGACAATTGGCTGATTCTCAATAGGACTCTCTTTGTCAAGAATGAAGGCCGGGACTCCGGGGACTTTACGAACAGGATTGACAATGACATCGACAGCTTTCTTTGGAGAGTTGGTTTCAGGCTTTTCAAATATCATCTCGAAGGGATATTCAATCGATGGACATCCTACCTCAGTGATACGGACGATGAATGAGAGTTTTTCACGATCAACGCCTCCGATACGGAATCCATAGTGATTCTCGGTAATTTTGTTGAGGGGAATTGCATCCGATTCGTTGGTGATAAGCTCTACGTTCTTGAAATAATTGGTCTCGTCGTTGCGCGCGACATCAGTCTTGACGAGGTCAAACTCCACGCTGATAGTATCGTTGGGAGTGAGTGTGAAACGGTCGTTAGAGAGTTCCACCTCATAGTATTTCACATACCATTCGGGAATCTGCACCTTGTAGTCGATTGATGTGAACCCGTTATATTTGATTGCATAGGTGTATTCCTGCATTGCAAGAGTGTCGGAGAGGTTTTGCGGGATGGCCAGACGGCAATCGTAGGTCAATGTGTTGCGCTCGATGTTGTCATTCTCGTGGCGGCTTTCAATCTGAATCTCACAATCATCAGATTTCGACACAATCGTTGCGTTGCTGCACTTCAGATATGAGGGCATCGATGCGGCAAGTTTGGCAATGAAATAGCGGTGGTTGAAACCGATGTGCTCGTTGTTGTTGAGACGGAGTATGAACTGATTGAGCGTGTCGAGACGGATGATACCCCATTTATCGTTGGTTTTCACCGCTGCATACTGGCCGCCTAGTGGTATGACATCGGCAAACTGTTCGGGAAGCACCACGTCACCTTTGTACTTCACGCCCATAGCTCCGGGCTCGCCGAAAGCTGTCAGGTCGGTTTCGTGTTTTATTTCCTCCTTCACCGGAGCATTGTAGACGTAGAGATTGACACCGGCATTCTCAATTTTGTCCAACTGATGGAACTGATTGAAATAGAAGTAGCCGGTTTTTGATTTCAGGAGATAACCACCTTCGATCGGGGAAAGTTCACTGTCCTTATCAAATTGTATGACAGTTTTTTTACTTGCGAGACTGTCTGAGGAAATCGGGGTTGATATGAGCGAATCGGTCAGGAAATAAGCCTTACGTTTATAGACATACATGGCACGCCCGTTGCGGAACGATGAGAGAAACGATATGTCGTCACGTTTAAGCTCATCCTTCTTCTTCCCGTATTCCATAATGTGGACGAGGGTCTGATTGGTGTTTATGTAGGCATTGTATCTATCGTTTGGCTTCTTTTCAATGTCCTCATAGCAGACCACAGCGGCAAAACCTCCGAAGTAGGGTTCGACTTCGGCAAAGGGACCGGCCACACTGTTGCCTTCGGTGTTGAGATAATAGTAGTGATTGCCTTTCTTGACTGTCAGAAAGCCCTCGGAGAAAAACTCCATTTCGGGGACGAGTACGTAGTCGGACGAAACTTTTACCATTTTGCCGGCGGGATTGACAAAGCCGACAAACTGCGAATCGTTGAAAAGCAATGCTTGATTGTCTGTAAACGCGCCGATACTGTCATAGGCAATCGGGAGCAGCTCCACGCCCTCGCTGTCAAGCAGGCCGTGTTTGCCGTTCTGACACACCTCCACGAGACCATTCTCGCGGAGAGACACTGCGTCATATTCAGGCATGACCTTCCAATTTGCAATCTGAGCAGTCGACGTCGCTGCCGTTGTCAAAAATAAAGCGGTTAGGATGTCGATTTTTTTCATTTTATGTTTTTTCAATGAGATAGTATTATTATAAAACTCTTATACAATGAGTTTTATTGTGTTATAGCCAATTGTTTTTGATATGTGATGTGTAATTATTCTTGAAGGGTGATTATTTTTTGTCGGGATAGTCAAATTTTTTCCTGTAAAACATGAAGTCGCGTCCGAGATACTTCTCACGCACAATGGGGTTTTCAGCAAGCTCCTCCGAGGTGCCTTGAAAGAGTATCTTGCCTTCAAAGAGGAGATAGGCGCGGTCGGTGATGCGCAGTGTCTCCTGTGCGTTATGGTCAGTTATCAGGATTCCGATATTCTTTTCCTTCAGATGATAGACGACTGACTGGATGTCCTCGACGGCGATGGGATCGACACCTGCAAACGGTTCATCAAGCATTATAAATTTGGGGTCGATGGCGAGACAGCGGGCAATCTCCGTGCGTCGGCGTTCACCGCCGGAAAGCTGGTCACCGAGGTTATGGCGCACTTTTTCAAGGCTGAATTCCGCAATCAGACTTTCAAGTTTGTTACGCTGATATTCGGCGGATGTATTGGTCATCTGAAGCACGGCCTTGATATTATCCTCGACCGAGAGCTTGCGGAACACGCTCGGTTCCTGTGCCAGATAGCCAATGCCGTTTTTCGCACGTTTGTAGACCGGGTATTTTGTTATGTTGAGATCGTTCAGGAAGATCTGACCTTCGTTTGGGGTGATAAGTCCTACGGTCATATAGAATGTCGTGGTCTTTCCTGCTCCGTTGGGTCCGAGAAGCCCGACAATCTCTCCCTGGGTGACGTTGATTGACACGTGGTTGGCCACAGTTCGTTTGCCGTACTTCTTGACAAGATTATCGGTGCGGAGCACCATTTTATCGGGTGTCCCGACCGGATAATCGCGCACAGTCATTGTTTCCTCAGTCTGCTGAGGATGCTCATTCATATTGTCGTCAAGCAGTGTATCCTGGATTGTGTTTTGCATCAGAGGAATCGGTATTAGTGGTTGGCACAACGGCGAAGACGTGATTCGATGTAGTCGGTCAGCAATTGAATTGCCACCACGTTGCTGCCTCCTTGCGGGACAATGAGGTCAGCATAGCGTTTCGAAGGCTCGATATACATCTCATGCATCGGTTTCAATACGTCCTGATAGCGGTTGAGGACCATCATCGGGGTGCGTCCACGCTCGACGCAGTCTCGTGCGATCACGCGGATGAGGCGTTCGTCAGCGTCGGCATCCACAAAGACCTTGACATCCATCATCTCGCGGAGCACGGGATCGGTCAACACGAGGATTCCCTCCACGATGATGACCTCACGCGGAGCGACGGTGATTGTCTCCGGCTGGCGTGTGCAGGTCAGATATGAGTAGGTGGGCATCTCGATGGTGTGTCCATCTTTCAATTGCCTGATGTGGTCAACAAGCAGACTCCATTCGATGGCGGCCGGTTCGTCAAAGTTGATTTTGCTGCGTTCCTCGACAGGGATATGGCTTGAGTCCTTGTAGTAGGAATCCTGCGGAAGCACAGCCACTTCCCCGGCGGGAAGGCTGTTGATTATTTTGTTGACAACCGTTGTCTTGCCTGAGCCGGTGCCACCGGCTATGCCAATTATTAACATAAATGATGAAATATTTAGCGCATGGTTCGCATTGCAAAGTTAACAGCCTTGTGGCGATTATCCAAATCGAGCGGGAAAAATTTTGTCAGCGCACGGCTTTCATGACCATACTGTTGGCATTATCGATAAGCGATGTGTCGAGCGACGCGAGGTATATTCGGGTGGTGCGTTCGGAATTGTGTCCCATGCCGGCACTTATGATAGAGACAGGGATGTTTACTGATTGTGCCACCGAGGCCCATGAATGTCGTGCGCAATATAGGGTCAGAGGGTAGGGTAAGTGCATCATTACGGCTATCTGTCTGAGACTGTAATTGATTTTGGTTGATATTCTGCGGTAGACGGAATATGGATTTTCGACAGCTTTACGGAAAATGGGAAAGAGGTAGGGGCTTGCGGGGGTGGGATATTTGTCAATCACGCACTGAAGCTCATCGGTCCATGCCACATATAGTCTCTGCCCGGTCTTGCGTCTGCGGTATGACACATATCCGTCGCGCATATCTGTCTTGCGCAGGAATGCCATGTCAACCATGCTCATGCCGCGCATATAGAAACTGAGCATGAAAATGTCACGTGCATATTCAAGCGACGGAATGGCGGAGAGGTCAAGCCTGCGCAGCCGCTGAACGTCGTTAAGGGGCAATGCCCGCTTGCGGGTTTTCTCAACGCCTGTATATACGTCTCTGAATGGGTTGCATGGTTCGGCTCCTCCTGCTCTGACGGCATTATTGTAGACAGCTCTGAGTATGCGCAGGTAGAACGACGAGGTGTTCGGTGTCAGCCCTCTCTCGCGAAGATAAAGCTCGTAGTGCGACATCATGTCGGATGTAAATGTATCAATCATCACATCTTTCCCATCGGTGTAGCGCATGAAACTTCGGCGTGTCGCCTCGTAGGTCTCAGCCGTTCTTATACGTCCTCGGAACTTCAGTGAGTCTATGAGCCGCTGCATGAATTGCGACAGCGTGAAGTCAACCATGTATGTCCTGTATGCATCCAGGATGTCATCCACTGTATAATCTGTCGCATCTTTCTCAAGATTAGCCACAATCCTGCGCAAACGCACTATGTCTTGGTTGAGTGAATCGCGGTAGGTTCTGACGATTTCCCTCCTGTCAGTGTCAGCGGGCATAACCAAGCGTTCCGCGCGTGAATCCCATTCGGAGGCGTAGACCAGATAGTCTGTCGCTATACGTCTTGTCTGAGATCTGTGGGTGATCTGCAGTGCGATGTGACCGCAACATGCTTTCCCTTGCAGATTATTTTTGTCCGCCAATCGTTTGTCCGTGACTAATTTTATTTTTATAGATGTCATAATTTGTAGAGTTTTTTAATCGTTTGTAAGATGCAATAACTCTACTGTCATCTATAAAAGTGTCATTGCTTGTTGTCAGTCATCGGGCAAATTGACGGAGGTCTTTCAGTAATATACGGTTTTCATACAAGGCCTTGCCCGTAATCACACGCTTGAGTCCCAACTCATTGAGCCTAATGATGTCATCAAGCGAACTGATGCCGCCCGACACAGTGAAGATTATTTCAGGATATTTTTTGGAAAGGTCTTCATACATCCCGAAAGCCGGACCTGAGAGCATTCCGTCTTTTGAGATGTCGGTGCATATTGCCTGAGAGAGTCCGTGGGGCTTGAATTTGTCAATCAGTGACTCAATCGTGTCGGCTGTATCCTCCATCCATCCGCTGACGGCGACTTTTCCGTCGCGGACATCGGCACCGAGTATCAAGGAGTCCCCGCCATAGATGTCAAGCCATCCGGTCATAAGTTCGGGCTGTCTCACTGCCACACTACCGATGATGGCATAAGTGCCGCCGGCATTGAAAACGTCCCGCAGGCTCGCGTCAGTCTTGATGCCTCCTCCCCACTCAACTTCGACACCGTTGAGTCTTGCAATCTGCTCAAGTGTGTGGAGATTGCGCGGACAGCTTGCTTTCGCGCCGTCAAGATCCACTACGTGTATTCTTCGGAGGCCATTGTCGAGAAACATCTTGGCCATATCTACGGGTGCGGCTCCGTAGTCAGTACAGCGGGCATAATCCCCCTGACTCAGACGGACGCACTTTCCATCAATCAAGTCTATAGCAGGAATAACTTCAATCATAATCGTTGCTAAAGGGAAAGGAAATTTTCAATGATCTTCTCGCCGACATCACCGCTTTTCTCAGGGTGGAATTGCGTGCCGTAGAAATTTTCATATTTCAATGCCGCGCTGAACATGGTTGAGCCATAGTGGGTTGTGGCGATGGTGTCAGGGCAGAGAGGTGCGTAATATGAATGTACGTAGTACACCCATGAGCCTCGTTCAATCCCTTTCAGGAGTTTAGACTCAAGATTGTTTATTCGGTTCCATCCGACGTGAGGCACTTTCAGACCATTCTCGTCGGGGAAACGGCGCACCTTTGCGTCAAAAATTCCGAGACAGTCCACGTCTCCTTCCTCCGAATGGCGGCACATCACCTGCATCCCGACGCAGATTCCAAGCACCGGGTGACGCAAATCGCGTATGACCTCACACAAGTTGCGTTCACGCAGTCTAACCATGGCTTCGGCATCATTGCCGACCCCGGGGAGAAGCACATGGGAGGCTCTGCGGATTTCTTCCGGATCAGATGTGAGCTTCCACTCTGCTCCGAGACGGTCAAGGGCATTACCGACAGAGCGGAGATTACCCATTTCATAATCAATTACTGCAATCATAACACACCTTTGCTTGATGGAAGTGAATAACTGAACACATCTCGCCGTATGGCCATGCGTAAGGCTCTGGCAAATGCCTTGAACACGCCTTCGATAAGATGGTGATTGTTCTCGCCACGCGCAGAAATATGCAGGTTGCAACGCATGGCCACACACAGTGATTTAAAGAAGTGACGGTACATTTCGGTGGGCGTATCGCCGACATATTCGCGGGTGAACTCGGCATCCCACACAAAGTCCGCGCGTCCGCCGAAGTCAATCAGTACCATTGCCCTGCACTCATCCATCGGTAGCACGAACCCATAGCGGTCAATACCGGCTTTTGACCCGAGTGCCGTATCGATAGCCTGCCCCAAGGCAATGGCGACATCCTCCATGGTGTGATGTTCGTCAACCTCAAGGTCGCCCTTGCAGACGAGGTCCAGCGAGATGCCTGCGTGGTGAGGCAATTGCCACAGCATGTGATCAAAAAATTTCAGACCGCTGTCAATGGCTGATGGAGTTTTGCCGTCAAGATCTACGGTCACGGAAATTTTGGTCTCAGATGTGTCACGCTTGACAGTGGCTATCCTGTCGGACGAAAGGATGTGTAATGCTATCTTTGACCAATCATCAGACATAAGCTCGCAGCCTTCAGGCAGCTCTCCGTTGTCGGCAATCGGCTTCAGGAGTATTCCCTTTGCACCAAGATTGCGTGCGAGTTCAATGTCTGTGAGGCGGTCGCCGATGACGTAGCTCTTGTCAAGATCATAGTCACCGCTGAGATACTTCGTTAGCATACCGGTCCGAGGTTTGCGTGTCGGGGCGTTGTCGTCGGGAAAGGAGCGGTCGATGAGTATATCGTCAAACGTGATTTTTTCACCTTCAAGAGTTGAAAGCATACGGTTATGGGCCGGCCAGAATGTCTCCTCGGGGAACGAATCTGTCCCGAGACCATCCTGATTGGACACCATCACGAATTCATAACCACGTCCCGTGAGCGAACGCAATGCAGAAATCACACCGGGCACAAACTCCAGCTTTTCAAGTGAATCAATCTGCTCATCGGCAGGTTCCTTGATGATTGTGCCGTCACGGTCTATAAATATTGCTTTTTTAGCCATTTTGTCATGATGTTTTTCAGGTGAATTTCTCCACAAGAGAGATCACTCGGTCATTTTCATCCGGAGTCCCGATGGTGAAACGCAAGCAGCCCTTGCAGCCTGTCACTCTGCTACGGTTACGGACAATCACACCGTTGCTTATCAGATAGTCATACATCCTGTCGGCATCAACGACCTCGACAAGCAGAAAATTTGCATCCGAAGGGTGAACTCTTACCACCGGTTGCATTCCGAGAAAGGCTTTGGCTATGCGCTCACGCTCGTTGACAATTTCCTTAACTGCATTTTTAATATCGGTCGTCTCGATACGTCTGAGCAGTTCCTCCTGAGTCGGGCCATTGACATTGTAGGGATACTTCACGCGTGCGAAAAGTTCGGCTATCTCCGGGACTGTAAAAGCAAGCCCCATGCGGAGTGATGCCATGCCCCACGCCTTTGAGAAAGTCTGCAACACAATGAGATTAGGATGACTGTCAATCTCCGTGAGCATGGAGGGGTATGGAGAGAAGTCTATATAGGCTTCGTCAACCACAACAATACCATTGAAACTTTCTACAAGTCTGAGGATCTGATCCGGCGGGAAAGCATTTCCGGTCGGATTGTTCGGTGAACATATCCACATCACCTTGCTGTTCTCGTCAGCAGCCTCAAGGAGAGCGTCAACGGGTAGCGAAAAGCCTTTCCCGAGAGCGACCTTCCTAAGTTCAATGTCATTGATGTCGGCACTGACCTCATAGACACCATAGGTCGGCGAAATGGATATGGCATTGTCTATGCCCGGACGGCAGAAGACACGGTAGACTATATCGATGGCCTCATCACTTCCGGCTCCTCCGATGAATATCTTATTATCGCTGACACCTTTCAGCCGGGCTATGGCATGCTTCAGCTTTTTCTGATGAGGATCGGGGTAGCGGTTCAAGCCGGAAGGGTATGGGCTCTCATTTGCATCAAGCCATACGGAAATGTCGCCTCCCTTGAATTCATCGCGAGCTGTCGAGTAGGGTTCAAGAGCAAGAATGTTGGGACGGACAAAATCAAGTGGATTAATCATTCTCATTGGTCTATGGTTTTTCTCCTGTCCTCACCTTAACGGCAAGTGCATGAGCGTCCAGCCCCTCGGCATTTGCCATGGTGATGATTGTTGGTGCAAGCATCGATATGCCTTCGCGGCTGAGTTCCTGATATGTAATCTTGCGGAGGAAGCTGTCGAGATTGACACCGCTGTATGAACGGGCCCATCCGCCGGTAGGGAGTGTATGGTTAGTCCCGGAGGCGTAATCGCCCGCGCTCTCCGGCGAGTAATTGCCGATGAAGACGCTGCCGGCAGCTTTCACTTTGGATGCGACACCCCATGCATCGTGTATGGAGATGATGAGATGCTCCGGGGCATACGTGTTGACGAAGTCAATCATATCATCCTTGTCGGGCAAAACGATGAGGCGGCTGTGGGAAAGTGACGATGCCACTGATTCCACTCTGCTCAGATATTCTGTAAGCCGTTTCACCTCGCGATCGACGGCGGTGGCGATTGCTTCAGAATTGCAGACGAGTATGGCCTGGCTGTCGTGACCGTGTTCGGCCTGAGAGAGGAGGTCGGCAGCAATAAATGTCGGGTTGGCACTGTCATCAGCCATGACAAGCACCTCGCTCGGACCAGCAGGCATATCAATGGCTACAACCGAGCTTAACTGCTGTTTGGCTTTGGTGACAAAACGATTTCCGGGGCCAAAAATCTTATCGACCCGCTTAATGCTCTCAGTGCCGAAAGCCATTGCGGCAATAGCCTGAGCACCGCCGACACGATATATCTTATCAACACCGCAGACAGAGGCGGCATATAGGATTTCGGGGGCTATCGGATGCTTGCCGCTCTGAGGTGTACATAGAATAATTTCGCGACATCCGGCTATTTTCGCCGGACATGCAAGCATAAGCACTGTCGAGAATAGCGGAGCCTGTCCTCCGGGTATGTACAGACCCACTCGGTCAATGGCGACCGGACGTTGCACGCAGCGCACGCCGGGACATGTGGTCACTTCGATTTCAGCCGGACGCTGCGCGGCATGGAACTTTGAGATGTTCTCTTTCGCGAGGTTGATAGCGGCTTTTACGGAATCACTGACCCTTGAACATCCCTCGGCAATCTCGCCGTCCGACACTTCAAGCATGTCGATGTCCACGCCGTCAAATTTTCGTGCCATCTCTCTGAGTGCGGTGTCGCCATTCGTCCGCACATCCTCGATGATCGCTTTTACAGCTTTGTCAACAGCCGGATCATCGGGTATGTTACGCTCTGTCAGGGAGACCCATTGTGCTTTTGGAGGGTTGATGTATGTTTGCATGACGATGGATGACCTTATTTAACAATGTTTTCAAGTACAAGCACGAGTATGTCCTCTGCCCCTATTGCCTTTAGCCTTTCAATCCGTTCCCATAGCTGCGATTCGGGGATGACTGCATGGACTGACAGCCAGTCGGGGTCGGCGAGATGGAGGATTGTAGGGCTTTTCATTCCGGGAAGAATACTGAGTGCTTCGTCAAGCGATGCTTTCGGAAGGTTCATCAACACGTATTTCATACCCCGGCTTTCGATGATGGAACGGAAGCGGAAGCATAGTTTGTCAAGCTCAGTCTGTTTTTCTGCTGGAAGTCCGGGGGTTGCAATAAGTACAGCCTGTGATTCAAGTATGGATTCAACCTCTACAAGCCCATTCTGAATCAATGTGCCGCCGGAGGAAACAATGTCAAAAATCGCATCAGCCATTCCAACGGCAGGCGCGATTTCGACCGAGCCGGTGATGGTATGGATTTCCGCATCGATTGACTTCGATTTGAGAAAACGCGAGAGGATGGCGGGATATGAAGTCGCTATGCGTTTGCCGTTGAACCACTGGAGACCGTTGTAGTCAGCTTCGCGTGGAACGGCAAGACTGAGACGGCAACCGCCGAATCCGAGGTCGAGCACACGGGTGACATCCACTCCTTTTTCCTCCACTTCGTTCAAGCCGACAATTCCAATATCGGCAGTCCCCATGGCTACTGCCTGAGGAATGTCATCGTCGCGCAACAGCAGGAGATCGACCGGGAAGCCTTTGGCATGTGCAATGAGTGAACGGCTTCCAACAGAAGCAGAGATGCCGGCATCGGCAAGCAGTGCCACGGTCTTTTCATTAAGGCGACCTTTGGCTTGTATGGCAATTCGTAACATAAATTCTTCGTTTTCGTTATAAGTGCTGCAAAGTTACATTTTTTATTCCATTTTTTAGTGTCATAAAGCAAATTGTCACAAAAACTAATGATTTTATTTCATTCGGAGAAACAGACAGATTTGCCATCTGAAAAATTTTTACATTGACAACGGGCGATGTGTGACGAAAAAATATTAATTTTGACTCCGAATTTTGAACGTCCATGTATCATATATTAATAATGTAGTAAAATGGTCAAACATATAGTATGTTTCAAGCTGAAAGGCAGTGCGGAGCTTCGTAGAGAAGTCGCCGAGCGATTCAAACACGCACTCCTCGAGCTTCCGTCGCAGATTGATGTGCTTGAGTCAATGGAAGTTGGCATAAATGAGAATCCATCCGAAGATTGGGATGTGGTTCTTACGGCGATTGTCCCTGAGATGAAGGATGTTGAAATATATGCCAAACATCCTGCTCATGTCGCGGCTGCATCAATAGTCGGGCCACACAAGGAAGCGCGTGCGTGCGTGGATTATTATTGTTGATCGTAAAACAGTGAGATGAAAGGTGATTGTCGTTTTTGATCTTGACGATACACTTTATGCCGAGATGGATTTCGTGAGGTCGGGCTATCGTGCCATTGCCAATCGCTATGGTCACGGATTGCTCGCAAAAATGCTCCATGCCTCTACTCCGCGTGAGGCGTTTGATTCAACAGGTCTTCCAATAAATGACCAACTTGAACTTTACCGGTCGCATTATCCCGCCATCCGGCTGCCATGGCAATCGCTCTACACGCTTGCTTCACTGAAAAAACGCGGACATATCCTCGGGCTGGTGACCGATGGGCGAGGTCTGACTCAGCGAAACAAAATTAATGCCCTTGGCCTGGACCGATTCATCGACGAGAGGATGATTTTCATCTCGGGTGAGACGGGAGTGGAGAAGGTTTCAGGTGATTCATTCGGCAGGATAATGCTGGAGTGTGGACCGATGGAAAAGTATATGTATGTCGGTGATAACCCCGCCAAGGATTTCATACCCGGAAACAGACTGGGATGGGACACCGTGTGCCTGCTGGATGGTACGCATGGTGAAAATATTTTCAGTCAGGATTTTAATCTTTTTCCTCAGGAAAATCAACCGAAAAAACTCATCAGTTCACTAATCGAATTGCTCGACTTTGATGATTTGAGAAAGCGTTGAATACGCAAAGTTGTCCAAAACGAAAACATATATTACAATATATTAAGTTATTACAGATTTAATAACTGTCTAAAGTTGTCCAAAAATAAAAATTTATGATAAAATAATCCAACCAAAGTGTTGGATTATTGTTTATATGTATGTAACTTTGCTGACGCTTTTGCCAGCGACAAAACGTCTCCCGGCAGAGTCACATCAGAATACTAAACAGTTATATAAAATCCTCAAATCAATCAACGAGAAATGATACTGACAGTGGTCAAACGCGACGGTAGAATCGTCGGATATAATGAAGAAAAAATCAAGGCAGCAATCCGCAAGGCGATGCTTACGACCGAGATGGGCGAGGACGAAGCTCTCATCTCACGTATCACAGACCGCATCGGTATGACGGGCCGTGAGCAGATGTCCGTCGAGGAGATCCAGGACAGTGTCGAGTTTGAGCTTATGAACTCTCCGCGTAAAGAGGTTGCCAAACGTTACATTGCCTACCGTGACCAAAGGTCGATAGCCCGTCGTGCGAAGACACGCGACATGTTCCTTGAGATTATCGAGGCAAAGAGCAACGACATAACCCGTGAGAATGCCAACATGAACACGGATTCTCCGGCCGGAATGATGATGAAGTTTGCAAGCGAGACCACAAAACCTTTCGTTGATGATTATCTTCTCTCGCAGGAGGTGCGTGAAGCCGTGCAGAATGGTTATCTTCATATCCACGACAAGGACTACTATCCGACAAAGAGCCTCACGTGTGTGCAGCATCCGCTTGACAGGATTTTGAAATACGGTTTTGTTGCCGGACATGGCGAATCACGCCCGGCAAAACGAATCGAGACTGCCAGCATCATCGGGTGTATCTCGCTTGAGACTGCCCAGAACGAGATGCACGGAGGTCAGGCCATCCCGGCTTTCGATTTTTATCTCGCGCCTTTTGTGCGCGCATCATACATCGAGGAAGTCAAGAAACTTGAAGACTTGACGGGTGAGGATCTTTCAGCACTCTATGACGCAGAGATTGATGATTACATCAAGCGGCCGCTTGAAGGACTGGCAGGCAACGAACGTTGGATTCAACATTCTGTCAACCAGACTGTCAGCCGTGTTCATCAGGCAATGGAAGCGTTTATCCACAACATGAATACCATACACTCGCGTGGTGGCAATCAGGTGGTGTTCAGTTCCATTAATTATGGTACAGACACTTCTGCTGAAGGTCGTTGCATCATCCGTGAGCTCCTCAATTCGACTTATGAGGGTGTAGGCAACGGGGCGACTGCAATCTTCCCCATACAGATTTGGAAGAAGAAGCGTGGAGTAAGCTATCTTCCCGAAGACCGCAACTATGACCTCTATAAGCTCGCTTGCAAGGTGACAGCGCGCAGATTTTTCCCGAATTTCGTCAATCTTGACGCTACATTCAACTACCACGAGAAATGGGATGCGAATGACCCGCTGCGCTACAATTATGAAGTCGCTACGATGGGTTGCCGCACACGCGTGTTTGAGAACCGTTTTGGAGAGAAAACTTCAATCGGACGCGGCAACATCAGTTTCTCAACCATCAATATCGTCCGTATCGCAATCGAGTGTATGCAGATTGCTGACAAGGACAGCCGTATTGCAGCATTCTTCAAAAAGCTCGATGAAATCCTTGACATAACGGCTCGTCAACTCTGTGACCGTTACGATTTCCAAAAGACAGCTATGGTCAAGCAATTCCCCCTGCTGATGTCACGTCTGTGGAACGGAGCAGAGAATCTTGCCCCGACCGACACGATCGAATCCGTGATAAATCAAGGTACGCTCGGAATCGGTTTCATCGGATTAGCGGAATGTCTGATTGCACTTGTCGGCAAACATCATGGTGAGAGCGACGAGGCGCAGGCTCTTGGTCTGAAGATTGTCGGTCACATGCGTGAACGAGTGAATGAATACAGTGAGAAGTTCCAACACAACTTTTCAGTGCTTGCCACTCCCGCCGAGGGCTTGTCGGGGAAATTCACTTCGCTTGATCGCAAGACTTTCGGCGTGATCCCGGGCATAACTGACAAGATTTACTACACCAATTCCAACCACATCCCGGTGTATTATCACTGCTCGCCACGTCACAAGGCGGAAATCGAGGCTCCGTATCATGAGCTTACAGGCGGTGGTCATATATTCTATGTCGAAATTGACGGTGATGCGACCCATAACCCCAAGGCCATCTCAGACATCGTTGACTTGATGGATAAATATAATATAGGATACTCATCAGTCAACCATAACCGTAACCGTTGTATGGATTGCGGCTATGAGGATGCACAAGAGAATCTTGAGGAGTGTCCGAAGTGTCATAGCCACAATATCGACTGCCTGCAGCGCATCACGGGCTATCTCGTTGGCACGACCGACCGCTGGAACAGTGCGAAACTTGCCGAGTTGAAGGATAGGATTGTGCATAAATAAAATTTTACAGGAAGTGTTTATCTCTCTCTCAGAAAGTGATGAGAATACTTGATATTGTTCCGGGAACGTCTGTTGACGGTCCCGGACTTCGTACCGCCATATATTTTGCCGGATGTTCTCATGAGTGTCCCGGTTGTCATAATCCACAATCATGGGACTTCGAGGGTGGACGCGAGATGTCAGTTCGAGAAATCCTGGATATAATTATCGAGAATGACTTTGACGTGACGTTTACAGGCGGTGATCCATTGTATGTGGTGGATAAGATTCTTCCATTGGCGCGTGAGATACGCAAACTTGGAAAAACTATATGGTGCTATACGGGTTTTAAGTATGAAGCACTTATGGCGGATTCCGGCGTGGCTGAATTTCTCAGCTGTGTGGATGTGCTCGTGGACGGACCGTTTATAGAATCTCAGCGTGATGTCGGCCTTTTGTTCAGAGGCTCAGCCAATCAGCGGTTGATAGACATCAAAAAAAGCACTCCCGGTTCAATTGTCGAATGGGAGTGGTGAAATAAGGGATTGCTTATAGTTATGTCATGACACAGTTCAGTAAGAAATACTACATTTTTTTGATTATTTTCCTCGGAATGTTGTCGGCGTTCGGTCCATTTGTGACCGACATGTATCTGCCGACGCTTCCCTCTATGGCCGATGTGTTTAAGACGACGGCTTCGCAGGTGCAGATGGGACTCGCAACGAGTATGCTTGGTCTTGCTGTGGGGCAGATATTTTTCGGTCCGTTGAGCGATAAATATGGTCGCCGACCGGTTATTGTCGCCTCAATGATATTGTTCTCGGTGGCTACGGTGGTGTCGATCTATTCTCCGACAATTGAATTTTTCAACATGTGCAGATTTCTGCAGGGTCTCGGCGGCTCAGGTGGTCTTGTCCTGTCACGTTCGGTTGCCACAGACTGTTGTTCTGGACGCGAGCTTGCAAAAATGCTTGCAATTATAGGAGCAGTCAACGGTATCGCGCCTGTCACTGCGCCTGTTGTCGGCGGACTTGTATCGGAAGCCGTTGGATGGAAAGGAATTTTTTGGATTTTGTTCGGTATCGGAGTCGCAATTCTTGCTATGTGTTTGATTTTCCGCGAATCACTGACAAAGGATGGCCGATATAAAGGCTCAGTTGTGAGTCTGCTCCGCAATTTCCCTGAAATTTTACGGTTGAAATATTACGTGATTTATACGGTGATGTATATGTTTGCCTGCGGTGTGCTGTTCTCCTACATATCATCGGCATCGTTTATTGTTCAGGGACATTTCGGCTATTCTGAATTGCAATTTGCACTGATTTTCGGTGTTAATGCTTTAGGCATCGGCATTGGCTCCGGATTGTCATTAAAGTTCAAGAAAATGAGAAATGCGGCTCTGTTTGGGGCATTGGGAATCATCATCTCCGTAATGCTTCAGATTCTATCCAATATTTTTATGCCGTCCTTTTGGCCTTATGAGATATTCACGTTCACAATGCTGGTGAGTCTCGGTTTCATATTCACTTCAGCCACAACTTTGGCCATGGATGAGGGCCGTAAATCCATAGGGACAGCCTCTGCAATTTTCGGAGCGGGGGGATTCCTTTCCGGCAGTATTGTTTCGCCACTCGTCGGTATCGGTGACATAATGACCACTACGCTGATTCTGTTAGGTATATGCGCGACTATTTCCCTCATTTTTGCGCTCATAACGTATTCTCGCAAAGAGTGTATAAATCAAAACATGCGCTGAAATCATCTTTTAGATTTCAGCGCATGTTTCGATTCGTGAACGAGTCTGTCCCACTGATGAGACAGGCTTTTATTCTTTCGGTTTGTTTCTTGTTGCGTTTGACAGTACGTAGGCTCTAACTTTTTGGAAAAGATCATTGGCAAACACAAATTCGTTCAGAGCCTCATTGGAAGTCTCGTAAATCTGATGCATGTCGCCAACCCACTCTCGATACCCCTTGTTGATGAATATTATGTTTTCTCCAATGCCGAGCACGGAGTTCATATCGTGGGTATTGATGATGGTAGTTATGTTATATTCATGCGTGATGTCGCTCAACAGTTCGTCAATAAGGATAGACGTGCGCGGATCAAGACCGGAATTGGGTTCATCGCAGAAAAGGTATTTAGGATTGAGGGCGATTGCACGGGCAATGGCAACACGTTTCTGCATACCTCCGGAAATCTCTGAGGGATATTTATTGTCAGCACCTTTCAGATTCACACGTTCAAGACAGAACTGTGCGCGGTCCTTCATCTCGCCATAGCTCATCTTGGTGAACATCGTCAGTGGAAACATGACATTACCGAGCACAGTCTCAGAGTCGAACAAAGCCGAGCCTTGAAAGAGCATCCCGATTTCCTTGCGCAATTCCTTGACTTGGGTCTGATCCATTTTCAGAAGGTCGCGTCCATCATAGAGGATTTCACCATGTTCCGGACGCAGGAGTCCGACGAGCGATTTGACAAGCACGGTTTTTCCAGAGCCACTCTGCCCGATGATCAGATTTGTCTTCCCGGTCTGGAAGACTGCACTGACATCGTGGAGGATGGTCTTGCCATCAAACGATTTAGTTATGTTTCTGACTTCAATCATTGCAGCAAAAGTTTTGTCAACACAACGTCGAGCAGGAGAATCAATATGCTTGAAGCGACCACGGCATTGGTGGAAGCCTTTCCGACTTCAAGCGCACCTCCCTTGACATAGTAGCCATAGAAAGCGGCGACCGATGTGATGATGAATGAGAAGAATAGTGATTTTATCAGACCATACCAGACGTACCACTCCGAGAACATTGTCTGAAGACCGTAAATGAATCGGCTGAGGGGGATTATGCCTGTGAAGATGGCGATTACCACGCCTCCTAAAAAGGAGGTGAAAATACAGAATATCACAAGCACCGGCATGTAGAGGAGAAAACCGATGATTTTTGGCAGGACGAGGAAATTGGCAGAATTGACTCCCATGATGTCAAGCGCGTCAATCTGCTCGGTGACGCGCATTGTCCCGATTTCAGATGCAATGTTCGAGCCTACTTTTCCGGCAAGTATGAGGCATAGGATGGAGTTGGAGAACTCCAGGAGAATAATCTCACGGGTTGCGAGACCTGTCGAGTAGGAGGGGACAAGCGGAGAGACAATGTTGAGCTGCATCTGTATGGTGATCACAGCACCGATAAAAAGTGAAATGACGATTACCAGCGGGATTGAGTCCACACCGAGTTTGGTTATCTCAAAAAAAGTGCGTTTGACGAAAGTCTTCCACTTGTCGGGGATAGAGAAGACTTTGCTTATGAACAGGCAATATTTGCCGAATGTGGTCAGTGAGTCGGAAATAAGCATACCGATTTTGATATAGTGAAACGTTTTCCTCTGACAAATTTAACCAATTATCGTCACAGGAAGTTCATAAGTTGGTCAAAAGACCAACTTATTGGCAATATCAGATAAAAATGCAGAGTTCCGTCAATCCAAAACTTTGACAAGCTCGTCAGGTGTCAGGCTCGACTGTTCACCGGTTGCCATGTTCTTTAGAGTCACTTTGCCCTCGGCAAGTTCGTTCTCGCCGATGATAGCAACATAGGGGATTCCGAGAGCATCAGCACGTCCCATCTGCTTCTTCATTTTTGCACAATCGGGGTATATTTCAGCCGAAATGCCTTCTGAACGGAGTCGCTTGATGATTTCAAGCGATTTTGCAGCCTCAACCGTGCCGAAATTAGTGAACATGACTTTTGCAGCACCGGCAATGTCGGCAGGATAGAGGTTAAGGGCATTTAGGACATCATAGATGCGGTCAGCACCAAATGATATGCCGACTCCTGACACTCCAGGAAGACCGAACACGCCGGTCAGGTTGTCGTAGCGTCCACCGCCCGTGATACTTCCGATTTCCACGTCGCGGGCCTTTACCTCTATGATTGTTCCGGTGTAGTAGTTGAGACCGCGTGCCAGGCTCACATCAAGTTCGAGATCTGCACGGAGTCCGAGAGAATTTGTCCCCTCCATGACTTCACGGAGTTCTTCCACGCCCTTCAGCCCGATTTCGCTTCCGGCAAGAAGCCCGGCGAGTGCACTGAGACGTTCTTCATTTGTCCCGCTCAGTGTGATGATTGGGGTGATACGGTCGATGGCTTCTGTGCTGAGTCCGCGTTCTGAAAGTTCTTCCTTCACTTTGTCAAGACCGATTTTGTCGATCTTATCAATAGCAACCGTGATGTCAACAATCTTTTCCGGCTCGCCGACGAGTTCAGCGATACCGGCAAGAATCTTGCGGTTGTTGAGCTTTATGGTTGTACGGATACCGAGACGGGCAAACACTTCATCGACCATCTGCAGGAGTTCAACCTCATTGAGCAGCGAATCAGAGCCGACAACATCAGCATCACACTGGTAGAATTCGCGGTAACGACCTTTCTGTGGACGATCGGCGCGCCATACGGGCTGAATCTGGAAGCGTTTGAACGGAAAGGACAGCTCGCTGCGGTGCATGACCACGAAGCGGGCGAACGGGACGGTCAGGTCATAGCGAAGACCTTTCTCGCAAAGTTTTGGAGCGAGTTTCGGACAGTCGCCGGCAGCGATAAGACCCGGGTCTACGCCACGGAGGAAGTCTCCGGAATTAAGTATCTTGAACAGCAGTTTGTCACCTTCCTCGCCATATTTGCCCATAAGGGTTGACAGATTCTCCATGGCAGGAGTCTCAATCTGCTGGAATCCGAAAAGATGGAACACGCTGCGGATGGTATCAAAAATATAATTGCGTCGAGACATCTCAAGCGGAGTGAAATCTCGTGTCCCTTTGGGTATGGAAGGTTTCTGTGCCATGATATGCTATGGAATATTGTGAAAATTAGCGGAAATTTTTTGCAAAAGTAGTTAAAATCGCCGAAATTCCGTGTCGGGCAACCAAACATTTTGCCTAATTTTGCACTTGCAGGTATAATCTGCGCTTGCGGGATAGAATCTGCATGAATACAGAAACAATAAAATATAGGATATGACTTCATCTGTCGAACAACGGATCATACAGTTGCGTGATGAGCTTGACCGCCATAACCATGCATACTATGTCAATAACACTCCTACAATCAGCGATTATGATTACGACATGCTGATGAAAGAGCTGGAGAAACTTGAGTCTGAACATCCCGAACTGGATGATCCGCTATCGCCGTCACACCGCGTGGGTTCTGACATAACAAAAGGATTCGTGCAGGTTGCACATGCCCATCCCATGCTGTCGCTCAGCAACACGTATAGCATAGAGGAGGTGGATGAATGGGTGAAACGTTGCAACGATTCGCTGGGTAATTCTGCCGGATTGAAATCTGTCCCGATTGTCGGGGAGATGAAGTTTGACGGGACGAGCATATCATTGATCTATGAGAAAGGTCGTCTTGTCCGCGCCGTCACAAGAGGCGACGGGGAGAAAGGTGATGATGTGACGGAGAATGTCAAGACCATACGCAGTATCCCGCTCACGTTGCACGGCGAGGGCTACCCGGAGAATTTCGAGATACGCGGAGAGATAGTGCTCCCATGGAAAGCCTTTGACCGGCTGAATGAGGAACGGGCGTTCAACGAGGAGCCGCTTTTTGCCAATCCCCGAAATGCAGCCGCCGGCACGCTCAAGATGCAAAATTCATCCATAGTCTCGCGTCGCGGTCTCGATGCTTACTTCTATTATCTGATTGCCGATGAGTTGCCGTGTGATAATCACTACGACAATATGCTCAAGGCCAGGGAATGGGGATTTAAGGTGAGCCGCATGATGACACTCCTTGACTCCATCGAGGATGTCGATGCTTTCATAAACCGTCTTGACATTGAGCGGAAGGAGCTTCCGGTTGCTACTGACGGATTGGTGTTCAAGGTCAACAATCTCCGTCAGCAGTTGAATCTTGGCTATACGGCCAAGTCACCACGATGGGCGATAGCATATAAGTTTGCGGCAGAACGTGCGCTTACAAAATTGAGATTTGTCTCATTTGAAGTCGGACGAATGGGCATAGTCACTCCTGTTGCCAACCTTGAGCCTGTGTTACTGTCAGGAACTATTGTCAAACGAGCCTCGCTTCACAATGAGGATATTGTAAAGACGCTCGGCATTCATGAGCATGACATGCTCTATGTGGAGAAAGGTGGTGAAATCATTCCGAAAATTACGGGGGTGGATGTGGCTGCACGTGAAAAAGATGCATCGCCTGTTAAGTTCATCACCCACTGTCCCGATTGTGGTACCCCACTCATAAGAATCCCGGGCGAGGCTGCATGGCAATGTCCCAACAAATATGGCTGTCGTCCGCAGATCATCGGAAGGATTGAACACTACGTGGGCCGTCATGCCATGGATATCGAAGGAGTAGGGGAGGAGAACGCCGCTCTCCTTTTTGACACAGGGCTTGTGAAGGACATCGCGGACTTCTATACACTGAAAGCCGGGGATCTGGAAATGCTCGAACGCTTCGGTCCAAGAACAGCCCAACGCATATTGGAGGGCGTCGAGGCTTCCAAGTCTGTCACATTTGACAGGGTGATTTATTCGCTTTCAATTCCGTTTGTCGGGGAGACAGTGGCCAGGAAATTGGCCCGTGCGGTCGGCGACATGGATTCACTCCTCGCAAAGAGCCGCGATGAACTTGTGGCAATCGATGATATCGGTCCACGCATAGCGGATGCGATCATTGAATATTTCAGCGTGCCATCCAATAAGGAGATTGTTGAGCGGCTTCGCGCTGCGGGTGTGCAGATGTCTATGCCGGAAGAAGACACTGCCGGACATTCGGATCTGTTGGCCGGTAAAACGATAGTCATAAGTGGTGTTTTTTCCAGACATTCCCGTGAGGAATACAAAGAGATGATAGAGAAAAACGGTGGCAAAAATTCAGGTTCTATCTCGAAAAAGACATCTTTTGTACTTGCCGGCGACAATATGGGGCCTGCAAAACTTGAAAAAGCCCGGAATCTTGGTGTGCCGATCATTGATGAAAATCAATTTCTTGAAATGATTGGGAGATAGTGTGTATGGAGATAGGTGGGAGGGTGAACTTTTGACCCATATCGTTGTTACTAATGTAGATTTAAAAATTAAAAAATCGCATTGTCATGAAATTTCGCAGCATTATATCCGGCATAGCTTCATTGGCTCTGATTCTCGGAGCTGCTGATGCTGCTACCGCACAAGTTCCGAATATCACCGGGGGCAGCCCCGGAATAGTCATGTCCGGTTCGGCAAACTATTCACAGCTTCCTAAAAAGGCAAAGGCATTCATTGAAAAACATTTCAAAGATGTCGGTGTGCAGAAATGTGAAAGATATTTCGCGAAAGGTAAATATGAGGTCGAACTGCTGAATGGCGTGGATCTTGAGTTCAATACGGAAGGTATCATCACTGAGATTGATGCGCCCGATAATAATGTCCTCCCTGTCACCATCGTTAAAGATGTGATGCCACATAAGGCTTACGAACGTCTTGAGAAGGATGGACTCACAGGAAATGTCGAGACCATAGAGTTCAAACGGGGCAAGATATATGAGGTTGAGCTGAATATCTCCGGTCCTGACACGTATGTATTCGATGTCAATGGCGCTTTCCTTGCCTTGGAGGATTGACGGATTACACATTTACTATATAAGCACACAAGCAGAAGCCTGCAAATCGGACATCGTTCTCCGATGAGCGGGTTTCTGCTATTTTTTGCGTTTCAAGCGAAATTTTTTGTATTACGAGTTGGATTTTAGAGTATTTAACGATAATCGCAGATATAATTAACAGCGTTCGGATGTTTATAATACATATACCAAATACTCACAAACACTATTGATTATGGAAACCCGTAAAGATTATCAGGAGAGATTGCCGGAACATCCGGAGCCTCTGGAGCTGGCAGAACACGAGGAAATGCCGGCTGCCGCCGTGCCACCTGTGGCAGCAGATACTACCCACGTAAAGCCGGTTAGTCGCGGACATGGATGGGGATATTTAGGTTGGGCCGGTCTTGCAGCATTTGCTGTCGCAGTCCTTGTCGGTTCGATATATTTCTTCTCGTATCGTGCCCAGCATGACCCGACTGCCATGGGTCCGCTACAAGCTAAAAATACTGCTGTCTCGACCCCAACAAGTGATGAGGGGATGATAGAAATCATCTCCATAGACGCGTCAGAGACTCCGATTGCGTCCACTCAGACTGCCGCCACTTCAACAGGTGCGCCGCAGGATGTGGTCTACCTTTTTCCGCTTAACGGGTCGGATATAACTGACGATGCCACTCTCAATGCACTCGCCAAAAAAGTTGCCGAGACAGGGTCATACGTAGCGGTTGTAGCATATACGGATGAAAGCGGAAATGCCGCCTACAATCAGAAACTCAGCGAGCAACGCGCTAAGAAGGTCGGTAAATATCTGATTGCCCACGGTGTCCCCGCCAACCATGTGAAGACCAAAGGAATGGGTGAAACTCATGCGTACCCGACAGCGGCTCAGGATCGCAGGGCTGAAATTCATGTCAGTATGCAAAATTAATTGCTGATATTCCAAAATCTTGAAAGACGAAAGGTGTAGATTCAGGTCGAATCATATACATTTTTCGTCTTTTTATTGCTATCTTTGCATAACAATAATAGAACACATGAGAATAATAACGATAATATCAGTAGTTCTGATGACTCTCTCAAGCGGTCTCGTCAGTTATGCAAAGGAGTCACATACTAAGTTTGACAGGTATATAGGTTTGTGTAAGGATAATATCTATAAGGACTACAAGCAGATGTTCCGTAGCCCAAGCGGTGGTGCGCTCGTATACCCATATATCACTCCCGGAAGCGAGGGCTATCCGAATGTTTTGTGGGATTGGGATTCATGGCTGACTGACATAGCCTTGCGTCAGATACTTCACGATTGCGGATCGGATGATGACATGGGGGAGGCTCTTGTCTATGAGCAAGGGTGTGTGCTCAACTTTCTGCATCATACCGATGCTGATGGCTATATGCCCATGTGCATCACCAAAGAGAGTGATCCGCAAAAGATCAAACCTGCTGATATTTACAGCACCAATATGCATAAGCCGGTGATTGCACAACATGCAGCGTTTCTTACGGAGCAGAATGGAGGGGATGCCTCATGGCTTGCAGGGAAATTCCCGCTGATGCAGAAATTCATTGAAAATTACATGACTCATCATCGCCATGCCGAGACAGGATTGTTGTATTGGCAAGATGACCTTGCAATCGGTGTGGACAATGACCCTTCGACATTCTATCGACCGAAACGCAGTTCGGCTTCGATTTTCCTGAACAGTCTGATGTACAAAGAGCTGAAGGCAATGGCATATCTGGCAGAGAAACTCGGGCTGGAGGAGGATGCGGCAGGCTATGAAAATGATGCCAGGAGTCTTTGTGAGGCAGTCAGGGAGCATTGCTGGGATGAGAAAGACGGTTACTATTACTCTGTTGATCTTAATCTGCTTCCCATAACAAATGAACCTTCGATTATTTTTGGTAATGAAATGGTGCTTCATAGCGGTATGCCACGTACATACTCATCAATAATCCAACGAATAGGCGTATGGTCAGGCTTCATGGCCATGTGGTCAGGCATAGCAACACCTGACCAAGCACGGCGAATGGTGGAAGAAAACTATAAGGATAGCCGGACGTTCAACGCACCGTTTGGGATCCGTACACTTTCAAAACTTGAAAAGATGTATAACCTCACGGCAAGCCACAATCCTTCAAACTGGCAAGGACCGATATGGGGCGTTTCCAACTACATGGTGTTTCGCGCATTGCTCAAGTATGGTTTTGAGAATGAGGCGCGCGAAATGGCACATAAGACAATCACCCTTTTCGGTAAAGATTTTGAGACCGAAGGGGCGTTGCATGAATATTATAATCCCGACAGTGGAGAGCCTATTATCAATAAGGGATTCCAAAATTGGAACTTTTTGGTAATCAATATGATTGCATGGCTTGAGAATCGTAATCCTTCGTGGGAATTTTAGGGTGTGTCTTTTAACAGTTGCCCATCAATGACCTCTATATTTGGGAAGAAAATAGCAAAATTTATAGATGATAATCATTTGCTGCGTCATGATGACCGTGTGATTGTCGGGCTTAGCGGAGGAGCTGATTCTGTTTCTCTGCTAAAAGTCTTGGTTGACCTCGGCTATGATTGCTTGGCGACACATTGCAATTTCCATCTGCGCGGTGATGAAAGCATGCGCGATGAGCAATTTTGCCGTGATTTATGCGTCGTCATGAACATCCAATTAATGACGGTAGATTTTGATGTCGCCGCACGCTGTGCATCGACCAGCGAGTCTGTAGAAATGGCCTGTCGAGGTTTGCGCTATGAATGGTGGGAAAAGCTCCTGAGAGATGGCTATGGAAGTTGCATAGCCGTCGGTCATCATAGGGAGGATAATATCGAGACTTTGTTTCTGAACATGCTCCGGGGGAGTGGTATTGCCGGACTCAAAGGGATGCTCCCTCGGACGGCAAACATTGTCCGTCCGTTGCTTGAGGTCACGCGTGGGGAAATAGAGGATTACCTCATGCACCATAATATTAAATATGTGGTGGACTCTACCAACATGCAGAATGAGTATAGACGCAACAGGCTGCGCAACCAAGTGCTGCCAGTGCTTGAAGCTGCTTTCCCGGGGGCAATGGACAACATCGCGGAAAGTCTTTCGCATTTGCGTGACAATTATGCGCTCTACCTCGATTATTCGAATGAATTGCGAATGAAATACGTCAAGCATGACGGTTCAATAGATCTGACTATGATACTCACAACTGAGCCGAATGCAAGAATGGTGCTCTATGAACTGTTGTCAAAAGTCGGATTCAATATGACGCACGTCCGTAATATAATTAATGTGGTGAATGGACGTGACGCATCGCAGATTGCGGGTCGGATATTCCACGGACCGGAGATAAGTTATCTGTTGAACAGAGGCCATCTCATTCCTTTGAAAAGAGAGATGTGTCCGGAAGAAGATACGTGTGAGAAGGTCGATATTACCGCATCTCCGTTCAGCATACGGCATATCGGGGCTGATGAGTTCATGAAAATGTGTCGCGATGGGAAATTGCGGAAGGACGTACTGTATCTTGATATTGCTGCGCTTGACAGTGACCCTGATTTTGAATTGCGTTCATGGCGTAAAGGAGACAGGATTGAGCCATTCGGCATGAGAGGCAGTAAGCTGGTAAGCGATTTGCTGTCCGATGCAAAATATTCCCTCAATGAGAAATCGCAAGTGCGTATACTGACGCGTAATGGTGTGATACTGTGGATAATCGGCCTTCGCACATCCCGGCATTTTGCTGTAACGTCCGAATCACGTGGAGTAATAGAAGTGGGCTATTGTCCAATCGCTAAACACAATGAATTATGACTGAACTGCTTATCAAAAATATGGTCTGTCAACATTGCCGTCAGGCTGTCGGAAATCTCTTAAAAGAGATGGGATTCAATGAAATCAATGTCGAACTTGGTAAGGCGGTCATCAAGGAGACGCTGACCGAGTTGCAGCGCAAAGAAGTCAGTGCTGCGCTCGAAAAACTTGGCTTTGAACTGCTGACAGACCCGGAGGCAAAACTGATAGAACGGGCAAAACACCTCGTCATGCGGCATATCCGTGAGGAGGAAGGTCATCATCATAATCTGTCGGAATGCCTTGAGCGTAATCTCAATGTGAGTTACGACACCGTGAGCCGCATATTTTCACAAAGAGAGGGCAGAACACTTGAAAAATATCATATAGCCCAAAAGGTAGAGCGCGTGAAGGAATTGCTTCAGCACGATGAATATACATTGTCGGAGATAGCTGATATGGTCGACTATTCGAGTGTTGCCCACTTATCACGACAATTCAAGTCTGTCACAGGCATGACTCCGACTGAATATCTGCGAGGTCCGCGTGAGCGTAAGGATCTGAATGATATTTAGAGTGTGTCTCATCACCCTCGGTTTAACTTTTGTTTAAAATAATCACGCGTGAATTATATAAACTATTCCCGCAATTGTGTAATGATGAAATAACGTTGAGGTTGTAAATTTGCATTAAAAATTTACAACCTCAATGAATAATATGACTCACTTCTTTCAGTCCTTATTCTCAATCATAAACGAAATGTCGCCCTATATTCTTCTGGGCTTCATTATTGCGGGCTTTCTGCATGTCTTTGTGAAACCTCAGATGATGTCGCGTCATCTCTCAGGATCGGGAATAATGCCTGTTTACAAGGCGGCATTGCTCGGCATACCGCTTCCGTTGTGTTCATGCGGAGTTCTTCCGACTGCCGTCTCGCTCCGTCGGCAAGGTGCATCCAAAGGTGCAGTCACGTCGTTTCTTATAGCTACTCCTCAGACGGGTGTTGACAGTATTGCTGCCACATATTCACTCTTGGGATTACCTTTTGCCTTATTGCGGCCAATCGGTGCGCTTGTCGGAGCTATGGTCGGTGGCGTTGGCGTTGTCAAACTTGATGGAGACAAACAAACTCCCCACACAGATTGCCAAAGCATGGAACGGCAAGAGGATAGGGGAGATGCCTCATCATCCTTTGTCGCTAAATGTGTCGAAGCGTTCCGCTATGGACTTGTCGATATGGTTGGAAATGTAGGCAAATGGCTGGTCATCGGTCTTGTTATAGCATCCCTCATTACAGTCCTTGTCCCGGATGAACTGTTTCTAAGCCTCGCTGACTATCCATTGCTTGCCATGCTCCTGATGGTTGCGGTATCGATTCCGATGTATGTATGCGCAACCGGGTCAATTCCAATAGCTCTGTCATTGATAGCCAAGGGCTTGACTCCCGGTGTGGGATTCGTGCTGCTCATGGCGGGTCCGGCTGCTAATTTCGCGTCAATGATGATTTTGTCGAAGTCGATAGGGCGTAGAAGCACTTTGATTTACGTGGGTTCTGTCGTTGTTGTCTCACTGTTGTTCGGATTGATGATTGACTATCTCTTTCCTCGTGAATGGTTTATGCCTTCATCAATTGCGACTCTGACGATCTCTTGCCATGAGACTTTCAATTGGTTTGAGACCTCGTGCAGCGTGCTTCTTGCAGCTTTATTGATCTATTCGGCAATAAGGTCAGGGGTTTCACGCCATGAACATAAAGATTTAATTAATGGTAAGACAAATAATGATATGAGACAAGTATTCAACATCGAAGGCATGGAGTGCGCGCATTGCGCAGGTGCTGTCCGTAAAGCTGTCGAAGTTATCGATGGTATTGAGAATGTGTCTGTTGACCATCAGACGGGAACATTGGTAGTGGAGGGTGATTTCAATCCGGATAAAATCCGTGAAGCTGTCTTTGAAGCCGGTTTTGCTTTAAAAGAGTAAATTCAGTCTCGATTGCTCCATATTTGAAAAATCTTGAAAATTCTGTGGAAGCACACACGCGGGCTATAAAGATAGTACACGTGTGTGATTCCACATTACTTAATTGATGGGGGAGAGCGAAATTCCGGCTGAAGCTCATAAAAAATCCAGAATCAAAAGAAAGAATAAATCCTATTTAACATAATAGCGATTATGGGACAAATCTGTTTGCGCAATTATACGGATGTTTATTCTGAAAAGATTATCCATGAAGATGGATTCGTTTTTGCTTCCTGTCCATATTAATGAATTTTTACTTAATAATCGGTGAAAAAACGTTGTTTCTATTACCCATTAGTTAAAACCGTAAAGCGTTTACACAATAATAGTTAAGACGTTTGCACAGGCAGAATTTTATACGTAACTTTGCATTGCTAAAACAAATGATACAGCACACAAAATCTCTCAACCAAATACATACATGAAACACACAGTTGTCATTTTAGAAAGACATAAAATATATCACTCCTCTCAGAGTGATACACAGTGAAAAATTACTCTCTCAACAAAATAGCACTAACTGAAATAATCTATTTTACCTCATAATCTTATATCCATACATCGTATTTTTTATACGAATATGAAAAATCATTCTTATCCAATCTGATTTAAATTTTACCGTTAATTTTCCTATCCTTATCAATTGGTGAACAATTAGATTTGTACACTGAAACAATTATCAATCAGAAAGGTAAAGCAGCAAAACATATTATCCTTTGTTTCACCGCCTTACCTTCTCTTGATGAGTTTGAGAAAACGAATACCGATAATTAGAATTGATGATTATAATTTCGGGCGTCGCGCTGCGGGATGCAGCGGACGCTTTTTTTATGATCATCTCAGTTTCAAAGCCACGACATTTTCAACATGTTGTGTGTGAGGGAACATATCGACCGGTCTGACTGCTTCGATGTCATATTTTTCATGGAGCAACGCAAGATCACGTGCTTGAGTGGCAGGATTGCAGCTCACGTAGACGATCCTTTCGGGGGCTGCATTAAGTATGACTTTGACCACATCTTCATGCATTCCTGCACGTGGAGGATCGACAATCATGACATCGGGTCTTCCATGCTCGGCAATGAAATCATCGGTCAGCACGTCCTTCATGTCGCCTGCGTAGAATTCAGTATTCGTGAGACCGTTGACCGCTGCATTGACCTTGGCATCCTCAATGGCTTCGGGGACATATTCAATTCCAATGACATGGCGTACGTTGGGCGCGATGAAACATGCGATTGTCCCTGTGCCGGTGTATAGGTCATAGACAAGTTCGCTACCGTTCAACTTGGCAAATTCTCGTGCCACGCTGTAAAGCCTATGTGCCTGCTGTGAATTGGTCTGGTAGAATGACTTAGGACCTATGCGGAACCTCAGTCCCTCCATTTCCTCCTCGATATACTCCTGACCTTTGAACAGGATGATTTTCTGATCGGCTATTGTGTCATTGACTTTCGTATTGACAACATAGAGCAGAGATGTTATTTCCGGATAATTTTCGGCAATCGCATTCATGAGAGTTTCTATTTTCTCGCGGTCATCTTCGCCGAACACCATCACTGCCATAATTTGGCCGGTGGAAGCGATTCGTATCATAAGTGTCCGCAGCAATCCATGTTGCTCGCGCAAATCATAGAATGAATAGTCATTGTCCATCCCGAATTGCTTGATGAATAAGCGCAGCCTGTTGCCGAAATCGTCTTGCAAATGACAGCGGTTTATATCGAGAACTTTGTCAAACGCTCCCGGGATGTGGAAACCGGCTGCACGTCTTTCGGGAAATTCCTCACCCGAACGGAGCTGATCAAAAGTCAACCATTTCTTATTTGAAAAGGTGTATTCCATTTTATTGCGGTATTCCCATATATTCTCAGAGCCAAGGATGGGTGTGATCTCAGGATATGGAATCTTGGCAATGCGTTGCAGCGCATCTTCCACTTGTTTCTGCTTACATCTGAGTTGAAATTCATACGGGAGATGCTGCCAACGACATCCGCCACACACGGTGAAGTGTTCACACCGAGGAGTCACACGCACAGATGACGGTACTTTAAGGGTCTCGATATGACCTTCGGCATAGTTGCGTTTCTTGCGGTCTATCTTCACGTCTGCGATGTCGCCCGGTGCTCCAAACGGGATGAACACCACCATCTCATCAACGCGAGCCAAGGCATTGCCCTCGGCTGCCACATCGATAATCTCAACATCGTTCAGGACAGGTAGTTCTTTTCTTTTTCTTGCCATATTATATTACTTTTCACACTTTCGGTGTAGTGATTGGGTTTATAGATGTAATCTTGTGCAATCTGACAATGATGATTGCTGTTAGAAATATTGAAATCAAGATGAGCCAAGGCGAGTGTGCTCCCCAGGTGTTGATGGTCTCCCCTATTTCCCGGTATTCATCTCCGCTATTTTGTGTCTGCCACATTGTGTAGACTACAAGTGAATTATTGAACGCATGGAGTGCCGCCGGCAACCACAGTGAACGAGACCAATAGAAAAGATAACCGAAATAACCACCCAGCAACAGACGGGGGAAAAATCCGAAAAATTGTAGATGGAAAGCACTGAACAGAAATGCAGTCAGCCATATAGCGACATGACAATTCAGCCGACAGCTCAGAAGTATGCGCTGCAATGCGCCACGGAATAAAATCTCCTCACTGAAACCGGCTAATATTCCGACAATCAAGATATTGACAATCAATGAGCCGATTGTATGATTACCAAGGAGGATGTCAACGGAGTCCTGGGCGCGTTGCTCGGCGTCGCGCATCATCTGTTCTATTCCGGATAAGGACTCCGGAAGAGTCATGCTTTCGTTAAGTTCCACAAGTGCATTCATTGCCGGTATGGAAAAAAGCAGTGCAACCACGGCCCACAGAAACTCCTCAATCTTGAAGCCTCGATTTATTCCAAGGAAATTTGCAGGATATTGACTGATAAGAATCGCACTCACGATGGCGGGGACAATGAAGATGATACAGTCCTGAAGGACAGTGGACACGCGTAAGGTCTGGGTGGTATATCCACCTCTCGTCACCAGACCTATCAGGATTGAGCCTATAATGGTGAAAAGGCACAGCGAGACAACGAGGATAACGATGCGACCGCCGGGAGAAAATCTGAGATTATTTGCCTGTGGTATCATTTATATTTGATTGGTATTGTTAATGTTCAGTTACTAATCTGCACTTCCACTATCTATCAAGATAGAATGGGGATGTCAGTCGGATGTATTCTTTATCGGGCAAGTTGTCAGCATTTCTGATGTAAAGCTCCTCACGGCGTACATGCTTAGATTGCAGTGACTCAATTCCAACTTGCCATAGAGTGCGGATGGATTCCTTATCGGGTTTAGAATAGACTTTACATATACGCCATGGGGTGAGACGGTTGAGCGAAAGCATAAATTCAATCTCATCGGTGCGTGATGTTGGTGCGATGAAAGCCAGAGAGTCATCGGGAGTTGTGAATATCCGTGATGCCAGCTCAATAAGCTCTTTCACCCCAAATTCATCGCCATGACGCGCCAATGCACGGCGGTTGTCCGGCGAGCGTAACTTTTCGTTGAAAAACGGAGGATTGGACACAAGAAGTATCGGATGATCCACAGAGGGAAAATCACGGGTTATATCGCCTTCAAGAATCTTGATTCTGTCGCTCCAAGGAGAGTTGCGCGCATTGGACTCTGCGTCCATACATGCTTGATGACAGATGTCAACGGCTATGATTGACGCATCGCAACGTTGGGCGAGCATTATCCCGACTATGCCCGACCCACATCCTGCGTCAACGACAGTGATAGCTTTATCCGGATTAGTCCATGCGCCTAAAAGCACTGCGTCGGTGCCTACTTTCATGGCGCAGTTGCCATCATCGATCTCAAATTGCTTGAATCTGAATTTTCCCATTGCCATTCATTCAATAACCGAAGCCCACATTATCAACGTAGAGAGTCAGTCCCTCTGTTCCGACGTATGGGTCACCGTTGCCTGCTGAAAACATTACAACTGCATGAGTAGGCTTGGCATTTTCATCATCCCAGCCTTCCTCAATCACCGGCACCATCTTCCCCTTTGAGTTGCGGGCATAATAACAATTATCCTTATTGCGCAATTTAAGATAGTCCGGGACAGTTCCATGCTTGCTCATGTCACCGTAGACAATCGGGAGTTTTGTGCCGTTGACCCATTGAGTCGATGACGAGAACTGTTTCCCTCCCGTCCCGACACGGTTGGCATGGATATTTCCTTCCGAATCTTCCCATCTGCGCTGGAGATATACAAAGACCACGGCCTGATCGCGTCCCGGCAGTTTCTTTTTTGAGCCAAAACCTGACGACTTTATCCGATAGTCCACGTCGGGCATATCAACCTTATAATCAAAGATGAGTGCTTCGGGTCGTTTTTCAAAAGGAATACCCATTTCCATCTTTGCATACGGATTTTTTGTGGACGTTATCGGTTCAAGCATTTTGCCGAGAAACATTGATCCGGCCACCATCACATCCATATTTATCATTCCAAGTACTTTGACTTTCTCGATCTGTGTGCATAGTTTTGCACATTTGTCACCGGAAGCACGCTCGAATGGATATACCGCATTGGATGTTTTGGTGACTCCTGACACCTTGGCATAGACGTTACTTGTGCCCCACGGAGAGCCCCCGAGGTTATTGTAAGGCTTATTGCCATTGATTGTTGTGGTTGGCCCGATTTCATAGACAGTTTTCTCATTGCCACCTATGACCGCAGACTCCTTGATGTTACGTGTGACCCAATGGGAGAAATCACCGTATTTGATTCTCTCAACGTTTTTCTGTGCATTTATTACGGGCATCCCGGACATGATAAACAGTGATAAAAATATGTACGCCTTAAACTTCATAAAATCATAGATAAACAGTTGTTTTCTCTATAAACAAATTTCAGGCGAAAAGAGTGCGAAATGCTTCCTCAACTTTTGCAACTTCTATGATTTTTATGTTCATACCGGAGACATCGACGCCCTTTAGGTTATGGCGTGGTATGATTATTGTCTCCATCCCCAGTTTTTCGGCTTCGCGGATGCGCTGCTCGATTCGTGTCACCGGTCTGACCTCTCCTGAGAGGCCGACTTCACCTGCCATACATATACGTTTGGGGATTGTAATATCAACGTTTGATGACAGTATGGCGCAGATGACCGCCAGATCAAGAGCCGGATCATTGACTTTAAGACCTCCGGCTATATTGAGGAATACATCCTTTGCCGCCAGCTTGAAACCGACACGCTTTTCGAGTACGGCAAGTAGCATGTTCATGCGCTTGGAGTCGAATCCCGTGACCGAACGCTGTGGTGTGCCATACGCCGCTGTGCTGACGAGGGCTTGCACCTCAATCATGAATGCCCGTATCCCTTCCATGGTGACACCGATGGATATGCCGGAGAGATCATCATTGCTCTGCGATAGAAACATCTCCGAGGGGTTTGAAACCTCGCGCAGTCCTCGTTGACACATTTCATAAATGCCGAGTTCGGATGTCGATCCGAAACGATTTTTGATTGAACGCAGAATCCGGTAGATTCCTTGTCTGTCACCCTCGAACTGGAGTACTGCGTCAACGATATGTTCAAGCACCTTGGGTCCGGCGATACTCCCCTCTTTGGTTATATGACCAATCAGAATCACGGGGACACCGGTTTCCTTGGCATATTTCAGCAGACAGGCTGCACATTCACGCACTTGCGACACACTGCCTGCCACTGATTCAATGTCATCTGAGGCTATGGTCTGGATTGAGTCAATCACTACAAGACCGGGATTGACTTCCTCGATATGGTCACGGATGTTCTCAAGTGAGGTCTCGCATACGATATAGACATTATCGTTCGGGCGACCGATACGGTCTGCCCGCATTTTGAGTTGCCGTGCACTCTCCTCTCCGCTCACATATAATATTCTCCGGGAGCGGATTGAAAGGATATTTTGTAAGACGAGTGTCGATTTTCCTATGCCTGGTTCTCCGCCAATCAACACAAGACTGCCGGCAACCAAGCCTCCGCCAAGCACCCTGTTGAGTTCATTGCTTGGCATTTTAATGCGCGGTTCTTCTTCCATCTCTATTTCGTGGATGAGCTGAGGTCGCGCACGCCGTGAAGTGTGAGATGATGGAGTCAGTGTCTTTGATTTCTTCTCGGTTACTATTTTTTCTTCAACCATGGTATTCCATTCTCCGCAGGCCGGACATTTTCCTTGCCATTTCGGAGCCTGTGCACCACAGCTTGTGCAAAACCACGCAGTCTTGACTTTCATAATTTATCAGTTTTTATGCGGATTCCATTATATTCCACGGAATTTGGCGACTGTTATGGCTGTCGCAATCGCGGCATTCAGTGATTCGCCGGTCTCTTGTCCCTGGGGATAAGAGGGTATCAACAGCCGTTTTGTGACGACCGATTCGACTTCCTGCGAAATGCCCTTCCCTTCATTGCCGATGACGATGATTCCATTGCTGTCAAGATCGGTTTCGCAAATATTTGTCCCGTCAAGGAATGTACCGTAGATATTTCTTGCACCAGTCAAGACTATCATTTCCGGCAGATTGCCGTAGTAGAGCTTGACACGAGAGATGGACCCCATGGTGGATTGGATGACTTTTGGCGAAAAGCAGTCCGCTGTCTCACTGCTGCATAATATGTCATGTATGCCGAACCAATCGGCCACACGAATGATAGTACCGAGATTGCCGGGATCTTGGATGGTGTCAAGTGCAAGAATCAGACGGTCGGACATGGAGGTGAAATCAGGAGTGATTTCGGGAATGTCATAAACCGCGATGACATCCGATGGTGTCGTGAGACTCGACATGCGGGAGAGGTCATTATGGGTCACTTTGAAAAGTTTATCACCAAGGTTACGGACTATTGACGGATGCGACTCAATCCATTCATGAGTAGCGAACAGATACCTGAGTCCGAAATGTCCGAGAGTGTCAGTGACGCATTTTGTACCCTCAGCTTTAAATGCCTTTTCTTTCTTGCGGGTCTTGCGTTCATCGAGTCCCTTAATGGTGCGGTATATATTTTTGGTCAGTTCGGTCATATATCGTTTCAAAATGAATGTCAAAGTTACATATTTTCATGAAAATACGCAAAAGGGATGTCCCGACATGGGCTGTGAGCCGATATTTTGAGTAATTTTGCCAAAAAGAAATCAAGAAAAACAATGCTTGTAAAATTATATAAAGAGACCTATGGAGTCGAGCCGACATCTGTGACCGCGCTCACCCAAGCCGGCAGTAATCGAAAATATTTTCGTCTGACCGGCCCGCATGATGTTGTCGGTGTGGTCGGTTGCTCGGCAGAGGAGAACGAGACATTCATTTATCTTGCAAATCATTTCAGAGAAAAGAATCTGCCTGTCCCAAAGATTTATGCTGTCACGGACGACCGGATAGCGTATCTTCAGGAGGATTTAGGCGATGTCCTGCTTTTTGAAAGGCGCGATTCACCGGAGCTTCTGAAAAAGACGATTGCCACATTGCCGGATTTCCAGTATAGAGGTGCCGAGGGGCTTGACTTTTCCAAGTGTTACCCGGTCAGCACATTTGATGAGCAGGCCATACTTTGGGATTTGAATTATTTCAAGTATTGCTTCCTAAACACCACGGGCATAGCATATTCTGAACAAGCGCTCGAAAGAGAGTTCCGACTGATGGCAGCACAATTGGCTGCAAATGTAAAGGACACATTCATGTATCGTGACTTTCAGTCAAGAAATGTGATGATAAAGGATGATATGCCCTATTTTATTGATTTTCAAGGCGGCCGTAAAGGACCGGTGGAATATGATGTCGTTTCGTTCATCACACAGGCAAGAGCAGCTTTCTCGGATGATGTCAAGAACGAGCTGATTGAGACCTATATCAAAAGTGCATCGAGATATGTTGATATTGATGAAAAGGAATTCAGACACAGATTGAGAGAATTTGCCCTTTTACGCAATCTGCAAGTGCTTGGTGCATACGGCTTCAGAGGTAAATTTGAACGCAAATCTCACTTTCTGAGGAGTATTCCACTTGCGCTGTCCAATCTCTCGAAGCTAATGGATACCCCATATAAAGATTATCCGTATCTTGGGAAAGTATTGACAGATATGCTTGACAAGGAGATGCACGCAAACGAATCAATGAATAAGTCGGACAGAAAAAGTAGCCTCACGGTGACGGTCACAAGTTTCTCATATAAGAAAGGTATTCCCGAGGATCTATCAGGAAATGGCGGAGGCTTCGTGTTTGATTGTCGTGGCATGGAAAACCCGGGGCGATATGAGGAGTACAAACCGCTGACCGGTCTTGATGTCCCTGTGATTGAATTTTTGGAAAGTAAGGGTGAGATAATGACTTTTTTGGATCACTGCTATGGTCTGACCGACCCTTCAGTTGAATGTTACGACCGACGTGGATTCACATCACTGTCGGTTAATTTCGGGTGTACGGGAGGTAGACATCGCAGTGTCTATTCCGCTCAGAAAATGGCTGAACATATCAAGCGGAAGTATCCGTATGTTAATGTGCACCTTATCCACCGCGAACAAAATATAGACCGTATGCTATGAAAGCCATGATTTTTGCCGCCGGACTTGGAACGCGCCTCGGCGAAATAACCAAAAATAAACCGAAAGCTCTCGTAGAAGTCGGTGGTGAGCCTATGCTCAAGCGTATCATACTCAAGCTAAAGGATGCCGGTATCACGGACATGACGATCAACGTCCATCATCATGCGCAGGATATAATTGACTACCTCGCTTCCAATTCTGATTTCGGCGTTAGTATATCGATAAGTGATGAGCGAGACAAACTTCTTGACACGGGTGGCGGACTGCTGAGAGCTCGCAGATTTCTTGAGGGTAATGAGCCGATTTTGTTGCATAACGCCGATATTCTTACCGATTTTGATATTGCCGGGATGAAGGAGGCTCATGAGTCGGCACACGCGCAGGCAACTCTTCTTGTCGCCGAGAGGGACACGTCGCGTTATCTTTTGTTTGACCGGGATTTCAGAATGAAAGGCTGGGAGAATGTAAAGACCGGTGAGATACGCTCACCGTGGACTGATTTCAATATAGCGGACACCATCCCTCTCTCGTTTGGTGGTGTGCATATAGTCAGTCCGGAGATATTCCCACTGCTCGCTGCTTATGGAAATAATCAGAAATTCTCCATCACCCCGTTCTATACCGACAGATGCGACACCTTATATATATATGGATATAAGCCAACGGAACAGTTCAATTGGATAGACATAGGGAAACCCGATTCGCTCATTGCTGCTGAAAATATTGCTTCAAGACTTCGGCCGATTCAACAGCAGGAGTGAACACGGCCAGGATTGCAGCACGATTGTCAGTCGATATGAAATTTCTGAGACTCTGCTGTAATTCCTCGAAATTGTGTGCTTCGTAATAGGCAAAACCGTAGCCATCGGCAAGCTGCCGTAACGGCAGGCGTGTCCCAACCACGAAATATTTCTCCAATTCCGGAAGTGATGAGGTTGACGAGATGAAACGGAATATCCCTCCCCCGCCATTGCACATCACGATTATCTTGAATCGCGATGACACGAGGGTTGAAGCAAAGGCTGCGATGTCATATTGGCAACTCATGTCCCCGGTAATCAGTAGCGTCGTGTCTCGGTATATGACAGATGCACCGAGCGCGGTTGACGTACAACCGTCAATACCACTCACTCCACGGTTGCAATCACATCGATGGATATGGCTGCAATCCATGAGCTGTGTATATCTCACCGGGGTTCCATTTGACAGGTGTAGATTCCATCGCCTGGGGATATGCGGTATTATGAATGAAAATGCTTTCATGTCAGACCATGGCGAGTTGTCTACATACTTGTCATGAATTGTTTTGGCTCTTTCGGCTGCCTCATGCCATAGTTTTCCGTAATCAGAATGATTTCTGAAAATCTGCATTGCCGATGCAAGTTGGCGGAGAAACACGGCCGGAGTCATTTCGATTCTCATGGCAAGGTGACGGAAGCAATCGACAGTCGTGTGTGAAAGTCCGACATGCCAGTGTTCGACATGATCAAGATTACGTAGCCACTCCTTCACGAAGCGCGAGACCAATGCTCCTCCGGCTGTTATGACGACATCGGGAGCAAGCAACCGGCGTTGCTCATCAGTCAGACGGCATAGAGTCGAATCAATACGGTCAATGAAAAGTGGTGAATGAAGATTTGCTATCGTCTCGGTCATTACAGCCACATTCGGCAGCCGCGCAAGTTTGACAAGTGAACGGTTCAGCTTTTCATCAGGCTCATGGAATCCAACTATTATCAGCACCTTGCGTGGCGATGCTATCTTTGATCCTATCGCCCTGGCTTCAGCGGTCGGAAGCTCGACTTCAGGTGCAATCATGTTGATCACGCGGCTGCATCCGGGTGTGAAATTCATTATTTTGTTGAGCGGAGCATCGAGGCGGATGTTGATGTGTACCGGTCCACGGCGACCGTTGATGGCTTCAAGCATGATATCGTTTATCAGACGGTTACATACCCATTCACCGTTATGGAAATCCGTGTGGGCCGGAAGATCGCAGCTCCGTTTCACGTATGGAGCCAGTGCGTCTTGTTGCCAGATGGTTTGGGAGTCATCCTGATCAATCCATTCCTGCGGACGGTCAGCGGAAACAACAATCAAAGGTACACGGCGATAGAACGCTTCGGCGATTGCCGGAGCATAATTGAGCAGAGCGGTTCCACTTGTGCAGACCAGCGCAACCGGGTTCCCGCTTTGTATCGACATACCGAGCGCGATGAATGCCGCAGAGCGTTCGTCAATGACAATATGTGTGGCTAATTCCTCACGTCGTGAGATGGCAAGGATGAGCGGTGCATTACGGCTTCCGGGCGATATGACGGCTTGACGGACACCATGAGCCGCGAGCAAATCAGCGAGAATGTTGCAGGAAGATTTATCGGTTGTGAGCATTGGCATTACAATATCTTTTCCAATACAAAATTACAAATATTGAAACAATCCCGCACCAATTTACATCGAAATGTGTTATTTTTGCAGTAGTATCAACTTCCAAGAGTTTAAAATCAATTTATAATCATCAATGTATATCGCTTCACAGAAACATAAAGAGAATATTGCGGAATATCTGCTGTATATGTGGCAGATAGAGGATATTATACGGGCGAATAACCTTGATATGGACCGTATAAAGGAAAATGTCATTGACAAATTCGACCTTCAGCCACTGCAAAAGAAAGAGATGGAGGAATGGTATGAATCGCTCATTGACATGATGAGGCGTGAAAATGTTGAGAAACACGGGCATCTGCAGCTAAACAAAAATGTCATCATTCAGCTCACTGACCTGCATCTCGCACTCCTCAAAGATCCGCGTTTCCCGGAATATACGGCTGAATTTTATAAAACGCTCCCATATATCGTGGAGCTTAGAGCTAAAGCCGGAGAGAATCCCACAGGTGAGATTGAGACTTGTTTCAATGCCCTGTATGGAATGTTGATGCTCCGTTTGCAGAGCAAGGATGTCACTCCTGAGACTCAAAATGCAATAGCGCAGATTTCAAAATTTCTCGCACTCCTGACAAGAGACTATCATCTCGACCGTGAGGATAAACTTTTCCCGCCGGAGGAAGAATAACGATAGAATACAACATAGACCGCGCCAACGGCAATAGCGTTGGCGCGGTCTATGTTGTGTTGCATATCTTATACGGGGATTGCTGCGAGAATGGTTTCGCCAAGAGTCGGATGAGCATGGACTGCTGAAGTTATCGCTGACGCTTTCAGTCCTGCTTCCATAGCGGTAGCTATTTCCTGGACAAGATCGGCAGCGTGTGCTCCACAGATGTGGCAACCGAGAAGTTCATCAGTATCGGCATCGACAATAATTTTTACAAGACCGTCCGGCTCACCCATTGCAAGGGCTTTACCATTGGCACGGAAAGTTGCTTTGCCAACCTTAAAGTTCTTCCCAAGTTCTGCACACTTTTCCTCCGTGAGTCCGACCATGGCACATTCAGGTGTAGTGAATACTGCCGATGGGATGATGTCGGTAAGTTTTCTTTTGCCGAGAGCCACCGCTCCCTGCATTGATGCTGCGTGGGCAAGCATACAACGACCATTGACATCGCCTATCGCATAGAGCTTCACGTCAGGAGTCTCACGACCATCTTCAAAAATCACGGTCATGTCATCGTTGACAGTTATTGCGCCACGATTGAATTTGACTCCTAAGTCAGAAAGTCCAACAGGGACAACCGGTTTACGTCCGACTGCTATCAACACCATCTCGGCTTCAGTCGATTTTTCCTTGCCTTTGACAAGATAATTAACCGTCAAACCTTCGGTTACGGACTTGACTTCCGCGCCGGTGATGATATTTATGCCACGGCGTTTCAGAGACATGCGCAGACGTTTCGCTATCTCTGCATCAAATGGCGGGAGAATCTCCTTGCAGTATTCAATCACAGTGACATCCACACCGAAAGCAGCGAATATTGAAGCAAATTCCATGCCAATGACTCCACCGCCGATGATACACAGCGATTTAGGCAATGTATCGAGGGCAAGGATTTCATCGCTTGTGATACATAGCTCTTTACCTTCAATAGGCAGCAATGCCGGGGCTGATCCCGTTGCTATTATAATCTCAGGGGCTGAATATTCAACGTCATTGACCTCAATGACACCCGCTGATTTGAAGCGCGCTTCACCGTTGACAATTTTGACATCCTTTAATAATGTCGTGACACCGTCACGAAGTTCCGAAACAATCCGGTCTTTTCGCTGCATCACGGCATTAATGTCAATGGTTGATGTTACATCGGTGAAACCATAGGCTGAGGCCTCTGACATAGTCATTGCTACTTCCGCTGAGCGGCAAAGGGCTTTGGTGGGAATGCAACCACGGTTGAGGCATGTTCCTCCGGGCTGTCCTTTCTCTATGAGGGTCACTTTTTTACCGAGGGCCACGGCCGCGACGGCTGTTTCATAGCCGCCGGGACCGGCCCCGATAATTATCATATCTGAAAATTCCATAAGTAAGTGGCTCAGAGAGGGTCTCAGTTCATCGTGAGTTCAGCGAATGTAACCACAGGATTGAGTGCCGCAGCGGTGTCATCCGGTTTTCTAATGGGCGTTTCAAGCGGAGCATTCTTCACGACATCAGGAGTCTCGGCAGCCTCACGTGCAATATCTCTCATGACTGCAATGAACTCATCGAGTGTTTCCTTGCTCTCGGTCTCCGTTGGCTCAATCATAAGTGACTCATGGAAAAGGAGTGGGAAATAGATTGTCGGAGCATGGAAGCCGTGGTCAAGGAGACGCTTTGCCACATTGAGGGTTGTGACTCCGGTCGATTTGTCGGCAAGTCCGTCAAACACAAATTCGTGCTTGCAGACACGGTCAATCGGGAGTGCATAAAGGTCGCGCAGTGATTCCTTGATGTAGTTGGCATTCAGAGTGGCGAGAGTACCGGCCATCTTCAGTCCGTCCTTTCCAAGCGAAAGAATATAGGCAAGGGCGCGAAGTTCGACAGCAAAGTTGCCGAGCCATGCGGAGATGCGACCGAGTGCGTGAGGTCCTTTCTCAGTTCCGTAGTCGAGGGTGAAAAGTGGATTGTCGGCTGTACCGCTGTGTTTCACGACTCTGGGATTAGGCAAGAATTGCTCCAGTCCTGCACGCACACCCACCGGCCCTGCACCCGGGCCACCACCTCCGTGGGGAGTGGAGAATGTCTTGTGGAGATTTATGTGCATAACATCGAAACCCATGTCACCGGGACGTGCAACGCCCAATAGCGGATTGAGGTTAGCTCCATCATAGTATAGAAGTGCGCCGCATGAGTGAACCATTTCTGCAATTTCCGGGATGTGATGCTCGAAAATTCCGACAGTGTTGGGATTAGTCATCATGACGGCTGCGATTGTATCATCAAGAAGCGGACGGAGGGCATCGAGGTCAATTGTGCCGTCAGGAAGACTCTTTACTTCGACAACCTTGAGTCCGGCAACTGCTGCCGACGCCGGATTAGTTCCATGTGCTGAATCGGGAACGATAACCTTTGTGCGCTTCATGTCGCCACGACTCTCATGATAGGCCCGGATGACCATCAGACCGGTAAGCTCACCGTGGGCTCCGGCGTATGGATTGAGGGTGAACTCGGCCATTCCGCCTATTTCACTCAGCATTTTCTGCAAAGTGTAGTAAGCCTCAAGCGCACCTTGCACTGTGGCCGAGGGCTGGAATGGATGGAGTGCTGTGAATGCCGGTAGCGATGCCATTTCCTCATTGATTTTGGGATTGTATTTCATGGTGCATGATCCCAGAGGATAGAAACCGGTGTCAACACCGAAATTATTGGTTGACATGTTGTTGTAGTGTCTTACGACAGTCAGTTCGTCAACTTCGGGAAGGTTCGGTTCCGATTCACGCATCAAGGTTGCGGGAATTGACGACATGGCATCATCACAACCGTTGGATGGCAGACTGTAGCCCTGACGTCCCGGACGCGAGAGCTCAAAAATTACTTTTCCGTAATATTTTTTATTCATGGTTTCGGGACTTCAGATCAATTGGACATTTCCGGTTGGTTATTCACATTCATGGCGGGGACGGAGGCCTTGGAGAAAGTTTCGGCACGCCAAATGTAGCGGTCGATTTCCTCTTTGGTGCGTGTCTCCGTGACGCAGACGAGAAGTTCGTCATCAGAAATCATCACTCCGGGGAGACACCCGCAGGAATTGCAGACCTCGACAAAGTCGGCCAGTTTCACCTCGCCTTTGAACTTAACGACAAATTCATTCAGGAATGGACGGTCGGGATACTTCAGCTCGAATGCCCCGCTCTCAACAAGGCGCGAGGCAAGATAATGTGCTCCGGCTGCCGACAATTCATTGACTTCACGAAGCCCCTTTGCACCCATGATTGAAAGATAGATTGCGACATAGAGAGCCATCAATCCCTGATTCGAGCAAATGTTGGAGGTCGCTTTGTCGCGGCGGATGTGTTGCTCGCGAGCCTGAAGTGTAAGGACGAAGACGCGCTGACCGTCAGCGTCGGTTGTCGCACCGACAATTCGTCCCGGAAGTTTACGTATCAGAGCTTTGGTTGAGCATATATAACCGAGATAAGGACCGCCGAAATTCAATGGCATACCGAGCGACTGAGCTTCACCGGCGGCAATGTCAGCCCCCCATTCGCCCGGAGTGCGGATGACACCGAGAGCCGATGCCGGGGCTGTCATGATCAACAGTGCTTTAGCTGCATGGACTGTCTCAGCGACGCCTGTATAATCTTCCAAAATACCATAGAAATTCGGAGTGGCGAGGATGACACCTGCCACATCACCGGCAGTCAGCATCTCGCGCATGGCAGTGAGATCTGTTATTCCGTCAGTTTCGGGGATGGTATCGACCGTCACACCGTGATAATGTGCGTATGTGTCGATAACTTCTCTGTAAATTGGATTGAGTGTTGCGGATACAAGTACACGATTTTTCTTGCGTGCATGGCTAACGGCCATTAGCATAGCCTCGGCCACTGCGGTCGTGCCGTCATACATCGAAGCATTTGAAACCTCCATGCCGGTTAGCTGCGTCATCATTGACTGATATTCAAAGATGTATTGCAGTGTGCCTTGTGAGATTTCGGGTTGATATGGCGTATAGGCTGTCAGAAATTCCGAGCGGGCTGCAAGCGACTGTACGACAGCAGGAGTATAGTGGTCGTAGAAACCGGCACCCGCAAAGCATGTGAGCGGTTGGTTGCGCACAGCAAGCTCCTCGAAGAAATCACGCACCTCCTTTTCACTCATCTGAGGCTTGAGGTCATAGTCATGCTTCAGCTTTAGACTTTCGGGGACATCACTGTAAAGTTCATCAAGGCTTTTCATGCCACAGCGTTCAAGCATTGCGGCGATGTCGGCGGGTGTATGTGGAAAATATCTGTGTGTCACGTAATTTGTCTGTCTAAGGTTCTTATATGGAAGACTTTCTTAGTGCTTTTCAGCTTCGCAGAATGCACGATATGCTTCCTCGTCCATGAGGTTGTCGAGTTCGGAAGGATTCATGAGCTCGACTTTGACAATCCAGTTGGCCATTGCATCCTCATTGATGAGACGGGGATTGTCGATGAGCTGCTCATTGATTTCAACAACAGCACCGCTGACAGGTGCGAAAAGGTCGCTGGCTGCCTTGACGCTTTCCACAGCACCAAATTCTTCGCCGGCTACGAGGTCGTCGCCATCCTCCGGCATGTCAACGTAAACGACGTTGCCGAGTGCGTGCTGTGCGTAATCGCTGATACCGATGAAACCGATGTTGCCGTCAACAGTGACGTATTCATGTGTGGAGGAATAATATGTCTTGCTCATAATTGTAAAATTTAGATGTGTTGGGATGATTAATTTTTTATATGCGATAATGCAAATTGACAGTTTTATTTTTTATATGATTTCTTGTAGAATTTCTTAGCCACGACCTTGGCCGGGAAAGTCTTGCGGCGTATGCGCACCTTCAGTTCGGTGTCTTTGGCAGTAAATGGCGTAGCCACAAGAGCTGCTGCGATACTCTTGTCAACGGAAATTCCACGGTAGCCTGTTGTCACATAGCCAACAACCTCGTCGTCGGCATTCAGCACCTCATAGCCATGACGCGGGATTGCGCGGTCATGCAATTCAAGGCCTATGAGCTTACGCGGCGCACCCTCAGCTTTTTGCTTTGCGATGACATCACGTCCTATGAAATCAGGTTTGTCGAGTTTCACGAACATTGAGAGACAGGCCTCGACCGGTGAAATGTCATCGGCAAGTTCATCGCCATAAAGGGGAAGCCCGACCTCAAATCGAAGGGTGTCGCGACACCCGAGACCACAGGGGGCAACCTTGCCGGATTCAATCAGTTTGTCCCAAAACTTTCGTGTGGTTTCATGGTCGGCGTATATTTCGAAGCCATCCTCGCCTGTGTAACCTGTACGGCTGATGAGGATCTGTTTGCCGTCAAGTTCCAGCTCTTTGAAGTTATAGAAAGCGAGTTCCTTGCACGGGATACCGAGTATGCTTTCCACAGCAGATTCTGCTTCGGGTCCTTGCACGGCTATCTCACCAACTTCATCGCTGAGATTCTGTACCTTGACATTGAATTGAGCTGCATGTTTTTCAATCCATTCAACGTCTTTGGCAATATTGGAGGCATTGATGACAAGGAGGAAGTGATTGTCTCCACGTTTGTAGACAAGGAGGTCGTCCACCACTCCACCACGTGGATTAAGCATCATCCCATACTGGATTCCGCCTGGGGTCAGAGTCGAGATGTCATTGGTGAAAATGTAGTTCACGAACGTTTCTGCGTCCGGACCTGTCACGATGACTTCACCCATATGGGAGACATCAAAGACACCGCAGGCATTGCGGACGGCGTTGTGTTCCTCGACAATGCCGGAGTATTGAATCGGCATGTCGAATCCTCCGAACGGACTCATCTGAGCACCGAGTCCGACATGTTTGTCGTGGAGGCATGTTTTTCTTAATTCTTCCATTTTATTAGGATTGGTAATTTAAGGTTATGTTTCAAGTGTTCTTACTTTCAAAATATCAAATCAACAAACCGTTCTGTCGTCAGTCCGTTGATCAGTTTCGGAAAATCGATTTTAGCGAGAGAGAGGCTGACACTATCCTTGTCGTATGGTGTCCCGGTAAGTGCATTTGAGATAGTTGATTCAGCTTCAGCATTCCCAAAGAAATCTCCGGTGAGTGTCAGACTGTCAATCATACCTCTTGACAATGACATGTCAACTTCAATTTCACCGACATTCTCAATCCGTTCGCGGTGTCTGATTGTCCCTTTTGGATTATTCCCCTCAATCCATTGCGGGTTGTAGTACTCCTGCTCGATTTTCTCAATTTCCTTTATCTCGTCGTTCGATAATACAAGCGTGTTACCGTTATGACATACGTGACGGATTACATGATCAAGAAAATCAGGAAGTGAAAGATCCGGGCGATGCTCACGGATTGTGGTAACGCGGCTGTGGACTGATTTCACGCCATGCGATGCAAGTTTCGTTACCGATGGTCTCAATACGGTAGCCATTAGTGCCGGATCATAGTCATAGAGCATGGTGCCATGCACAATGCTTCGGCCGGGGAGATGATAGTAGGCATTACCGGATACTTTACGGTCTCCTATCAATATGTCATTGCGGGAATTATCTGACGCTTCCAGCCCGAGCTGACGCAAGGCGGAGGCTATCATGGATGTATATTCACCGAATGTCGAACAGACATCATCGGACGAAGTGACGTATGAAAACATGATATTATTCATGTCGGCTACAACCGCACCTCCACCACTCTTACGGCGAAAAATCTCGATTCCTTTGTCCTTGCAAAAATCAACATCAATCTCTTTCTGCAACAATTGGTGACGCCCCACTATGACTGACGGTTTCACCTGCCATGCAAAAAAGAAGTCCCGCTCGGGGTAATGGTGTGCGAGATACTCCTCCTCGGCAAGATAAAACGCCAATCGACGCGGTTGCGAGTCATTGAGTATGACTAAGTCCATGGAATCTTAGTAGATTTTTGGTTTTGTAATTATGTGACCGTCGGCAATCAGGTCTGTGCAAAATTAATAAATTTTAGAAATATGTTCCCATATTTCTAAAATTTATTTTTAGTCGTTACGAGAATATTATTCTCGTATAAACAAAACGAGACATGGATTTCTACATCACACCTCTTTCTCTCAATTTGAGTTGCCAAGCCCATGCCGAGCGCATGGTGTCGGCGAGCGATGAGTCTGCCTTCCATCCAAGCACTTCATTTGCATAGGTAGGGTCGGCCCATACTTTTTCAATGTCTCCGGCTCGACGACCGACAATCTTGTGCGGCACTTTCACACCCGTAGCACTCTCGAATGTATTGATAAGTTCAAGTACGGAGACACCGTTGCCTGTCCCGAGGTTGAAAATCTCTATTTTGGCCTCGCTTTTGTCTTCGAGCATTCGTCTTACGGCAATGACGTGGGCTTTAGCGAGATCCACCACATTAATATAATCACGGATACATGAGCCGTCGGGTGTATTGTAGTCATCGCCAAACACGCTGAGTTCCTTGCGTATGCCGATTGCTGTTTGCGTGAGGTATGGAATCAGGTTCTGAGGAACGCCATTGGGAAGTTCACCGATTTCGGCAGACGGATGCGCGCCCACCGGGTTGAAGTAACGCAGAATCACACTCTTGAACGGTGCACCGGCATTAATGACATCGGTGATGATCTCCTCTGAAATCTGTTTAGTGTTTCCGTAGGGGGAGGTTGCTTTCTTGATTGGCGATTTCTCAGTTACAGGATTGACATCCGGTTCGCCATATACGGTGCATGAGGATGAGAACACTATTCCCTTGACTCCGTTCGGACCCATGAGGTCGAGGAGATTGAGAAGCGTGTTGAGATTGTTGCGATAGTAGAGAATTGGTTTTTGCATACTCTCTCCGACAGCTTTAGAGGCTGCGAAATTGATAATGCCTTTTATGCCGGGATAGTCTGCGAAAAGTTTGCGCAGAGTCTCAATGTCGGTACAGTCACCTTCCACAAAGTCAGGCCGTTTACCTGTGATTCGCTCTATACCGTCAACCACATTGCGGTTGGAGTTTGAGAGATTGTCAATGATGACAACATCATAGCCGGCTTCTTGTAGTTCGACAACAGTATGTGAACCAATGTAGCCTGTACCGCCGGTAACTAAGATTCTTTCCATAATTATTATATGTATGTTTTGAGGGTTATCTTTATGATTGCATGTGTTGTGTCTCGGTCACGGGATGATATGATCCGATGTGACGCTGCTTCTTTTCCTCGAAAATGTCGGAAATGGCAAAAAATATGCCACTTTCCTCAACGTCACCGAACTCATCGTTGATGGCTGTACCAAACATTTTCATCGTAGGCGAAAGGCTCATGTAGGAGTTGACGAGCGGAGGGATATTAAATCCAAATTCGCGTATGGCATGATTAAGTATCTTATAATCCTCTTTGAATGTCTTGCCAATGAAAAGCCGGTCCATTGATTGACGGTTTGTCTCCGCCAGGCATGGATTGAACGGCCGGACAAGATGTTCGGTATCCGGGAAGTGTTTGTGGAGAAAATAGAGAATCATGTCGCGACACTCGCGGTGATAGTTGGGATACATGGTCATTTTCCCGAAAAGATATTTGATTTTGGGATAGACCACAGTAAGTGCGCCGAGACCGTCCCAAAGATTATCGAGTGCGAATATGGCCTTGGCTCCTGCACGCGATGACTGGTATTCAAGTCTCACGAACGATCTGCCCAATTCAATCGTAAAGGGAAGATATTCATTGATGAAACGTTCGGAGAACTGAAACATGTGGCTTGTTGCAATGCGCGGACATCCTTTGGGATCGATGAGAATATCGTCGCCGGTAATGAAGCGGTATCCGCCGAGAATGAGTTTCGACTCAGGATCCCAGACTATCAACTGACGGCAGGGGGGATCCATGAGGTCAAACTCATCAATGTCACACTCCTTGCCGGTGCCTCCACCCGCAGCGCGGAATGCGAGTTCGCGCAGACGCCCGATCTCACGCATGGTGGCCGTGCATTCACGTCCGTCAATCACATAGATTTCGTTCTGACCTTTGTTGGTCTCTCGTAAAAATCGTTCTGATGTCAGCTCTGCCTCAATCAGCGCACTGTCGATTGGATCAATTATCTTTTCGGTCATGAATATGAATTCATTTTCGTATCACATACACTTGTGGGACTGTCTATTTTCTGTTGACAAGATTATAGACTGCATCGCGCAAGAGCGCAGCTTGTGCCGATGCTTCCCGTCCACCCCGGAGGCTTTCCCACGGGATTGGATTACCTATTTGAATGTCAAAGGTTTTACCGGCACTTTTGAAAACTTCTCCCGGCAGTCTGACCATCTCAATGTTGAATTTGAGACCAAGACGAGTCCTAAGACGTGCAAATTTATAAAAAAACGAGGAATTTTCACCTCCAAAATGCAAGGGAATTATATCTCTTTTTGACGAGATTGCCTTATTGACCACCATCTTGTTCCATGTAAGGTCTGCAACCGTTCCGTCTGCACCGCGCCTTGAGACAAGACCGGCAGGAAACATCAGCATCGGGGAGTCGCCATCGAATGCTTCGTCGAGTTGCCGTGCCGCTTCCCGCGACTGACTCCCGTGCTTGTTGACACCAAGGAATATCGGACGCAGGGGAGCCACAAAGGTCAGCAGATCATTGACAACGAATTTCACATCCTTTCGACCTCCGTACATGTCAGAGACCATTGCGGCGAGAATCATGCCGTCAAGCCCACCGAGAGGATGATTGGACACTATTATGACTCTCGAATCGTGAGTTGGGAGAGACCCGTGGACACGGTATGATACATCAAGGTCATTGATGACCCCCTTACAAAAATCCACACCACTTTTGTCTGCATTGTCACTGAGCAGTTGGTTCAACCCGTCCTGACAAATGACCTTTTCAAGAGCTTTGACAAGAAAACGAGGAATGAATTTATGGCATCCCGGCAGACGCTGTCTGAGCACTTCATCAATGTCAATGCGCATCGCGCTTGTAGCCTCATTTTTCATCCTCACAGTCGATTTTATCAAAAGCATGCCAAAGATTGTCGTCAGGAAGTGCTGCTTTCACATCAATCATCTCGCCGGAGACCGGATGGACAAACCGTATGCGTCGTGCCATGAGGGAGATTGACCCGTCAGGATTGCTGCGTTTGTCGCCATATTTCAAATCGCCTTTTATGGGGCAGCCGATGGCTGAGAGCTGTACGCGGATCTGATGCTTGCGTCCGGTTTCAAGTTTCACTTCTATCAGATTATAACGGTCAGATGATGCGAGCAGCTTATAGGTCAGGACTGCGCGCTTGGAGCCGTTACGTTCGGTGAGCGAAGCATAGCTCTTGTTGTTCTTCTCGGTGGTCGTGATGTAGTGGATGAGCTTTCCCTCAGGCGGTTCAGGCATATTCCGGCTCAAAGCCCAGTATGTCTTTTCCACCTTTCCCTCACGAAACATTTCATTCAGTCGCGCGAGAGCTTTGGAGGTCTTGGCAAATACGACCAGACCGCTGACAGGGCGGTCAAGACGGTGGACAACACCGCAGAACACGTTGCCCGGTTTGTCATATTTCTTTTTCAGCCATTGTTTCACGGTCTCGACAAGAGGCTCGTCGCCGGTCTTGTCGCCCTGCACGATTTCACCGGATGCTTTATCTATTATAATAATGTGGTTATCCTCGTAGACTACTTTCATTGGGAAAGACAAATGTTTGTATTATATACCGCAAAGTTAGCCGATTTGGTAGAAAATTGAAAATAAAAGATTAAATTTGTGAGTCAATCCAGAACAACAAACGTAAACAGCCTGTACAATGCTTGAATATATAAAAGGTGTGGCAACTGAGATAACACCTACCTACGTAGTAATTGAGGCCGGTTCAATCGGCTATATGATAAACATATCTCTTGCGAGTTTCGAGGAGATCCAGCGTTCGGGCGGGGAGCTGAAAGTGCTGTTGCATGAGGTAATCCGTGAGGATTCGCATCTGCTCTACGGATTTCTTTCGGCGGAAGAACGTGAGCTTTTCAGACTCCTCATTGGTGTTTCCGGCGTAGGTCCGAACACAGCTATGCTTATTCTCTCATCGATACCCGTGACCGAACTTCAGCGAGTCATCACCTCTGGAGACCATTCGATGCTTAAAAATGTCAAGGGAATCGGAGTCAAGACGGCGCAGCGCATAATAGTTGACTTGAAGGATAAAATAAAACCCATTGATCCTACGTTATCTTTACAGTCTGACGTTATAGGCGTGTCCAATGAAGTCTATGAGGAAGCTCTTGCTGCTCTCACTGCTCTTGGTTTCCAAAAGCAGCAATCGCAGAAGGTTCTCCGCCGCATTTTTGACGCGGATCCGGCCGTAAAAGTCGAAGTTGCCATTAAGAAGGCTCTGAGCATGATGTAGACTTGTCCATGACTTGATGAATAGCCAAATGTCAGTAACAATGCTGTTGATTCAGCATGTGATACCGAAAAACGGGTCACACGCCGAATGGCAATGCATATGAAGATTCATCATTTAGCTTACAGAAGTCCTGAAACGAAGGCGCGACATATTCATTATCTCAAGTTTTATCGCCGGCGTGGCCACTTTGACGGCGACAGGTCCTTTTTATGTCTTATCGCAGACTCCCTCAGGCGGTTTCACTCCGCCTGCGCCTGTGATTCCGGTCATGTCGCCAAGCACAGCTCCCGATTCAGTAGCCTTGCAGTACCCTGTCAGCAGACCCATCCCGATGACCTACGAGGATCTCATGAAGCAGGAACTGGCTGCAGATCTTTCCACCCCCTCCAATATCTCGACCACAGCGGAGTTTGATCCGTCGCTTGGATTCTACATTATCCGCACGAAACTCGGTGACTATGACGTGACTACCCCATTTTATCTTTCACCCGAGCAGTACAACCGCTGGCAGTCACGAAAACAGATGCAAGAGTATTTCAATCTGCGTAATTCCGAAGCTATCACCAAGCCTGACAAAGAGCCGTTCAATGTCCTCGACATGAATTTTGCTCTCGGACCGCTTGAAAAGATATTCGGACCGGGAGGCGTGCAGTTGAAGACGCAGGGATCTGTAAATATAGCTATGGGTGTCAAGTCTAACAAAACTGATAATCCCGCCCTGTCGCTCGACTCGCGCCGAAAGACATATTTCGACTTCGACCAAAAGATACAGGCAACCGTGGCGGCATCGGTAGGCGACCGAATGAAGTTCAATATGACCTACAATACGGATGCGACCTTTGATTTCGACTCTAAAAATCTAAAATTGGCCTATGAGGGTAAGGAGGATGACATAGTCAAATCAATTGAAGCAGGCAATGTATCCATGACCACCGGTTCGTCACTTATCCGAGGAAGTTCGGCTCTGTTTGGTCTCAAGACAAAATTACAGTTCGGTAAACTGACGGCTACCGCCCTCGTCTCGCAGCAAAACTCACAGTCTACTTCAGTCAGTTCAAAAGGTGGAGCCCAGACCACGGATTTTTCAATCGAGGTAGACAAATATGACGCTAACCGCCACTTTTTCCTTGGTCACTATTTCCGCGACAATTATGACAATTTCGCTTCACGACTTCCATTCGTGTCATCAGGCATAAAGATCACACGCATAGAGGTCTGGATCACCAACCGAAACTCGCGTTTCGATCAAAGCCGTAACTTCGTGGCATTCATGGATCTTGGTGAAAGCAGTCACCTTGCCAACAATTATTGGCAACCTAATGCAGCCTATCAGCAACCATCGAATCTTTCAAATAATCTTCTGTCAGTAATCAAGACGGATTATCCCGACGCACGCAACATCAACACCGTGACGCAGGCTTTGGCTCCTCTCGGTGCATACGGAATCGATGGAGGTATTGATTATGAGAAGGTGGAGTCTGCAAGGCTTCTGTCATCATCAGAGTATACCCTCAACTCCACTCTCGGCTACATTTCATTGAAAAGTGCGCTTGCTGCCGACGAAGTCCTTGGTGTGGCATACGAGTATAGTTACAATGGCAAGGTCTATCAAGTCGGAGAGTTTTCGGCTGACATCACATCAACCGATCAATCCCTCTATCTGAAGCTGCTGAAATCAACCACAGTTGATCCACGGTTGCCCATGTGGGATCTCATGATGAAAAATGTCTACTCGCTTGGCTCATCATCCATCCAAAAGCAGAATTTCCGTCTCAATATAAAATATCTCAGCGACACTACCGGCACGGAAATAAACTACCTCCCTATTCCGTCAATCTCAAATATCCCGCTGCTGCAGGTCATGAATCTTGACCGCATAGACTCAAATGAAGCCTCAAACCCCGATGGATTTTTTGATTTTATAGAGGGCTATACAGTGCTGTCAGGACAAGGAAAAATCATATTTCCCGTTGTCGAGCCTTTCGGATCACATCTTGAAAAGAAAATCGGCAATCCGGCTCTTGCAGAGCCATATCTCTACCAACAGCTCTACGATTCGACCCAAATTGTGGCGCGCCAGTTTGCCGATCGCAATAAGTTCATCCTGACCGGACGCTATCAAGGATCGGCCGGAGGCTCACAGATCAGATTGAATGCGTTCAATGTCCCGAGAGGGTCGGTGGTGGTCACCGCCGGCGGGGTTGTCCTTGTCGAGAACAGTGATTATACCGTTGATTATGCGATGGGTGTGGTGACTATCACCAACCAGAGCATAATTGATTCAGGGCAAAGCATCAACGTCAGCCTCGAAGATCAGTCGCAGTTCTCCACACAGCGCAAGACACTTCTCGGGCTTGACCTAAACTATCAGTTCAACAAGGATTTCAATCTCGGTGCGACCATCATGCACTTCTCGGAGAAAGCCCTGACGGAAAAAGTCAACATCGGCGATGAGGTCGTAAACAATACAATCTGGGGACTCAACACGCAGTATCACACCAACTTCATGTGGTTGACCAACCTGCTCAACAAAATTCCGACGGTCAATGCGACTCAGCCATCGTCGTTCAGTCTTCAGGCCGAATTTGCAAACCTTATACCACACAAACAGAAAAGCGGGAGCACCCACGGATCGTCATATATCGACGACTTTGAAAATGCTCAATATGGCATAGATTTACGCTCGCCATATTCATGGTTTCTCGCTTCCACTCCCTACGACCCCTCAGGCGACGCTCTTTTCCCGGAAGGTGCTCTGAGCAATAATGTCGATTATGGAAAGAACAGGGCCTTGATCAATTGGTATTTCATCGACCGCATGTTCACCGCCCGTAACTCCTCGCTTTGCCCCGGCTATATCAAGAGTGATGCCGCCCAGCTCAACAATCCGTATGTCAGAGAAATCTATACCTATGAGGTTTTCCCCGGACGGCAGCAGACCTACGGCGAGTCCAATACCATACAGACGCTCAATCTTTCGTTCTATCCAACCGAAAGAGGTCCCTACAATCTTGATGCAACCGATATAGATGATCAGGGCAATCTACTGTATCCCGAACGCCGGTGGGGTGGCATCATGCGCAAGATGGAGAACACCAATTTTGAGTCATCTAATATTGAATATGTGCAATTTTGGATGCTGTCGCCATTTCTCGACCCGGACAATGACAATCTTTCGGGCGGTGATCTCTATCTGAATTTCGGAGAAATATCCGAGGATATTCTGAAGGACGGCTTGAAAAGCTATGAGAACGGTATGCCGGTTGACGGTAACGATGAGTTTCTCCAAAACACAGTGTGGGGTCGCGTTTCATCGCAAAATTCTCTCACCTATGCATTTGACAACAATACGAATTCACGTCTGCCTCAGGACGTCGGTCTCGATGGGCTCATAAATGAGGCTGAGTTCGGATTCTCGACCTATTCGGACTACCTTGAACGTCTGCGTTCAAAACTTCCTGCAGCCACGATTGAGCGTATGCAGCAGGATCAGTTCTCTCCTTTCAACGATCCGGCCGGCGATAATTACCATTTCTTCCGTGGATATGACTATGACGAGGAGAAACTCGGGGTGATAGAACGCTATAAGAGATATAATGGTGTCGAGGGCAACTCGCTGTCGCCACAGGATGCTCCCGATCCGCTTTATCAGTCATCACGTGCGCTCCCTGATGTCGAAGATATAAATCAGGACAACACGCTCAATGAGTATGAACGGTATTTCCAGTACAAGGTTTCAATCCGTCCTGAGGATCTTGTCGTCGGCAAGAACTATATCACCGATAAGCAGGTATCAATAGTCCCGAACACCGATGGGACAACCCGAGAGATGGTGTGGTACCAGTTCAAGATTCCCTTGAGCGATTACCAAAAGGTGGTGGGAAATATCACGGACTTCTCCACAATCCGCTTTGCCCGTATGTTCATGACAGGATTCAAGGCCGTCACGCACCTGCGTTTCGCAACCTTTGAGCTTGTGCGCGGAGAGTGGCGACCCTACGATTTCAATCTCAACACACGAGGTGATGCTCCCGCTGAGGGTGAACTTGATGTATCGGTTGTGAACATTGAGGAAAACATGAAACGTGAGCCGGTAAACTATGTGCTGCCTCCCGGAGTGACACGTATAACCGACCCCGGACAGCAGCAGATTGTCCAGCTCAACGAGCAGTCAATGTCTATGAAAGTCACCGGGCTTCAGCCGGGTGACGCACGCGGTGTGTATCGCAACACCCGTCAGGATCTCCGCAATTACAAGAGGCTGCAGATGTGGATACACGCCGAGAAACTTATTGATGACCTTACCAATCTCCGATCGGGCGAAGTTTCAGCGTTCATCCGCCTTGGATCTGATGTCCGCAGTAATTTCTATGAATATGAGATTCCTCTTGAGCTGACTCCGGCTGGAAAATACGCCGACGACCAATCAGGACGCAATGCTGTATGGCCTCGCAGTAACTTCATGGATTTTGATCTGCAAAGTCTTGTCAATCTCAAAAAAGAGCGCAACAGAGCCAAGAACGAGAATCAGCCCGGTGTTGGTTTCGCCACACTCTTTACAGGGCGTGACCCGCATAACGAACGTAACCGTATGGCAGTGATGGGCAATCCCTCGCTGAGCGACATCAGGGTGATGATGGTAGGTGTGCGCAACAATGCCTCGACCACTAAGGATGCCGTCGTTTGGTTGAACGAGCTCAAGGTGACAGATTTCAACAGTGAAGGCGGTTGGGCTGCAAAAGCGAATGTTAATCTCGGAGTTTCCGACATTGCTACCCTCAACTTCGGTGCACACATCGAGACCGCGGGTTTTGGATCTGTTGACCAATCACTCAATGCTCGGAGGATGGATGACTATGAGCAATACAATTTTGCCATGCAGGTTGATGCAGGTCGTTTTCTCCCTGAAAAAGTTAAACTCCGTGCGCCTATATATTATTCGGTGTCAAAAGAAAAAATCACGCCAAAATATAATCCTCTTGACCAGGATGTTCGCCTGAAGGATGCCCTTGACGACTGCACGACTGAAGCACAGAGAGATTCGATTAAAGCCTTTGCGGTGGAAAACAGTACGGTCAAAAGTTTCTCCATTTCAGGATTGAAGTTTGATGTCAAGTCAAAGAATCCGATGCCATGGGATCCGGCTAACTTTACACTGAATTTCTCGTTCAACAAACAATCAAAAACCGATCCGACAACGGAGTATGAGAACACGAATGATTACCGTGGCTCTCTCCAGTACAGCTATACGCCCTACGTCAAAGGACTGCGCCCATTCAGTTTCATAAAGAGCAAATCGAGAAATCTGAAATTCGTCAAGGAATGGGAGGTCAATTATCTACCGACCAACATCTCATTCCTCACCACGATGTCTCGTTACTACTATGAGCTTCAGACCCGTTCAGAGTCGGATGTCGATTTTCAGCTTCCCGTGTCGGTCAGCAAGAATTTCATTTGGGACCGTCAGTTCGCGCTGTCATGGAACCTCACCAAATCCCTGTCGGTCAATTTCAACAGTAATACTTCTGCCCGAATCGAGGAGACGATGGGTGCGGTGAACCGAAAACTTTTCCCTGACAGATATAAGGAGTGGAAAGATACAGTCATCCAGAGCCTCCTGCATCTCGGCACTCCGTGGAGCTACAACCAGAGTTTCGTTGTGAGCTATCGCGCCCCGTTCAGCCGTATTCCTGTACTCGATTGGCTGACCGGCAATGCGTCCTACAACTCCACCTATCGCTGGGACAGAGGTGCGGAGGTCGATGGCGTGGAGATGGGTAATTCAATCGCCAATCAAGCTGCATGGAATGTCGATGGACGTGTGAATTTTGAGTCCCTTTACAATAAATGGAGCTACACCAAGAAAGTGTCACAACGATTCAAGACGCGCGGAGGACAGACCAAACCCAAGAAGGCTAAAAAATTTGAGCGTACCTATGCCCTCCTGCCTGACACAACACTCAACATTCGCCATAATCTTCGCAATTCAAAAGTGAAGGTGACGGCAACGACTGTTGATGGGAAGCCCTTCCGTGTCACGCATAAGGTTGTCGATGCTAACAACGTTGCGATTCTCACACGTGGTGATCAGAACATAAAATTTACTATCGAGGAGATTTTAAAGGACGATAAATCCGTCTGGAAAGAAATTGGGGAATATGCGACACGATTCCTGATGTCGCCACGCTCGGCTGCCGTCAGATTCCGCTCAACGCAGTCACTCTCTCTCCCGCTTTTCCGGCCGGATATAGGCAATGTGTTCGGTCAATCGCGCAGCTATGGTCCCATGTCGCCCGGCCTTGATTTCGCTTTCGGTTTCGCCGGTGAGGATTACATAAACAAGGCCTTGCGCCGTGGATGGCTCATCACCGATGACGGACAGACATCTCCGGCCATTTTCTCGCGTACAAATGAGCTTAACATCGAGATGACACTTGAACCTGTGAGAGGTCTCAAGATCATGCTTACGACCAACCGCACTGACAACCGCACGCGCTCCACTCAGTTCATGTATGACAACATGCCCACAACTCTTGCCGGATCTTATACAAAGACACATGTGGCATTGAAAACAGCCCTGAAACATTTCAAGGCTGACAATGGATATGAATCCGATGCGTTCAATCAATTCCTTGCCAATATTCCGGTGATTACGGACCGCGTGCGAAGTGAATACGAAGGACTTCGCTATCCGATGGGTGGAGCGATGACCGGAAATGTAAACGCAGGCAATCCTTTCAACCCGGAGGTCGGGGATGTCAGCCGGACAAGTTCCGACATACTTATCCCTGCCTTCATCGCGGCCTATACCGGCACGGATGCGCGCAAACAATATCTGACGCCATTCCCCTCGTTCAGCGCGGCACTCCCTAACTGGCGAGTGACCTACGACGGACTCCTTTACATCGGTAATCTGAAGAATATCTTCAAGGCTTTCACGCTGTCACATGCCTATCAGTGTACGTATAGCGTAGGTTCTTATTCATCTTATCTCAACTGGATGAGTGCGGATGCCGGCGGGGATCTCGGTTTCACTATCGACGAGCTTACAGGCAATCCTATCCCGACATCTCCATACAACATCTCATCTGTCGCCATTACAGAAAAATTTGCGCCTCTGATTGGGGCTGCGGTCACTCTCAAAAATGACCTGACGGTCTCTGCTGAATATCGCGATGCACGGACACTGACGCTCAACACTTCTGCGGGTCAGATTGTCGAAGCCAATCAGCGAGGCATAACTTTTGGTCTTGGCTATAAAATTGTGGGATTCAATACGGTCCTTAAAATGAAAGGCTCGGGACGAGGCATCTCCAATGACCTGTCGATAAACGCCGATTTCAATCTGTCGGAGACCCAGGCGTTAATCCGCAGAATTGAGACGGCCTACACCCAGGCCACCTCCGGCACACGGACGCTCACACTCAATTTCACAGCATCCTATGTCATGTCACGCCGTCTGACCATCGGTGCCTATTTCGACCATCAGGTGAACACTCCCCTTGTGTCGTCAACATCTTATCCCACCACCAACAGCTCTTTCGGTTTCAACATCAATCTTTCGCTTGCAAGATAAGAGGTCGTAATCTGAAACACAACTAATTTGTGTTCCCGAAAACACTTTTGTCTTTCAATGGGTTTTAAGAATACGGACACCTCATTTTCTTGTGTCCGTACCAACCGTAAAAATTCAGCATACTCAAAAACATCCTCATATTATGCGACAGATAATAACTCACTTTACGGATGATGACCTCTATAAGTTCACAATGTGCTGTGCGGTCATTGACAACTATCCGCGTGCACAGGTGAAATATACATTCATAGACCGCGATTCATCAATCTATCCATCGGGATTTGCAAAGGAGCTTGAGACACAGATTGAGGCTCTTGAGACTGTCGTTGTCAGCGACGACGAGATAGAGTTTATGAAACGTCGATGTCCCTACATCCCGTTCTGGTTCTATACCTATCTAAAAGGATACCGCTACAATCATAAGCGGGTGAAGGTGCATCAGGATTGCGACGGTCATCTCGCAATTGAGATTGAGGGTGGCTGGAGCGACACTATATTGCTTGAGGTCAAAATCCTTGCGATTGTCTCGGAGCTTTACTACATGATGACGGGTGAGATGCATAAATTTGACTTGGAGACATACTATACACTCTCATTCAACAAGGCTAAGAGGCTTATTGATGCCGGATGTATGTTCAGTGATTTCGGCACACGCCGTCGCGCATCGTTTGATGCACAGGAGACGGTCGTAAAGGCAATGAGCGATTGCGAGCATACGGCGGAGGGACCGGGCAGGTTTGTCGGTACAAGTAATGTCTATTTCGCAATGAAATATGACCTCACTCCCATTGGGACCATGGCTCATGAACTTATCTGCGGAATAGCAGGCATGTATGGTCCGCAGATGGCTAATCATCTTGCCATGAAAGCATGGTCAACGACTTACAGGGGCGCACTCGGGACATTTCTCTATGACACATACGGATGGGACATTTTCAGTATGAATTTTTCGGAAGACTACGCAAATATGTTCAAGGGATTGCGTGTTGACAGCGGTGATAATCTTGATGAATTGAAAAAGATTGTCGATAAATATACATCGCTCGGCATTGATTCACGTACAAAACAAGTGGTGTTCAGCAATGCTCTCGATGTTGACCGGGCTATTGACATACAGAACCGTGCGGAGTCCTTGTGTCAGCCTTCATTCGGAATTGGTACTCATTTTACAAATGATTTCAAGGACATAAAACCGATGAACATTGTCATCAAGCTCACGGCCATCAAAATTACCGAAGCATGGTCTTTCTACAATGATACGTGTAAACTTAGCGAGGACAAGGGAAAATATACGGGAAATCCGGCGGTGGTCAAACGTTTCATGGAAACTTTGAATCTCATATAGCCTGCCACTGAGGCTGATTGTGTATTTATCAGCTTTTGCCCTCGATAGGGAAGATAGAGTTTGACATAAACTGCTCTGAAGCGCGTATGTTTAGAAATAAGCATACGCGCTTCGATATATTATATTCACGGCTTTGTTAACAATTGTCCGAGATAAAGTTAAGCGCGAATAACATTATTCAATAAAGTTTAAAAAGCAAATATTTATAGTAAATATTTGTTAATTTGATGAAATTTGTATCTTGTAGTTTGTTATAATTATGTGATTCAGAGGGATGCATTGATCGTACGTTATTGTAATCGGTAGACTACCTAACAATATACAAAACCAAACTAAAAGTAGTTGAATCTGTAAATCAAAATAGATTATGGTAAGTTGAATTTGCAAAGTATAAATTATGTTCTAATTTGCGATTGAAATATACAAGTAATTTGAGTTTACTTTGTGAATAGCAAATTCATTATATGAGTACTGTAACCATCATTGTCCAACTACGATTATAGAAGCAAATAATGCAATTGGAACTCCAAAGTTTGCATTTACATAATCAAACGAAGGTGAGTTAAATTCTCGTTAACATTTATTTTATTTTGATTTAGTATGCTGATAATCAATACCAATATAAAATTAATCTATTTCTATACTTTAAACGTGAACGGATGGATCGTATTATTTATTGGATTATTTTCAATAATTGCCGTATATTAATGGTAATATTCGGTTATAATGACTTGTAGATGATTAAAGTTGAAGCTGTGATTTAATTATTGTGTTTTCCGGATAAAAGCACCCTAATCACCTGTTCTCAAATTGGAATTTACACTCTTAAACGTCGTGTACGCAATTGTAAATTCATATATTCAAACGTAAATTTGCATATTTAAAAATAAATAATTACATTTGCATCGAATTACAAATACAAATTCAATTAAAATTTGCATTATGGATCTTGTTTCAAGACTCAAACTTTATCTCGATTCGCGACAGATTAGCGTAACGCAGTTTGCCGATGAGTGTGCCATCCCCCGTCCAACGGGAAGCCAATTACTTGCCGGACGCAATAAAAAAGTCAGCGATGAAATTATCAGCAAGATTCATGCCGCCTATCCTGACCTAAACATTGTGTGGTTGATGTTTGGTGAAGGAAATATGGTGACGGATGCAAATATTGAAACCTCAGAGCGTCAAAATGACTCGGATGAGCCGGTTTACGATGTGGAAGTCGCTGCACAACAACCGATTGACTTCTCGCTTGATTTTAATGACGATGTGAACGAAGAAATGCCTGAAAAAATCAATCAGCCGTCATCAACAAACACATTTACATTTGCAAGTCCATCGGACTCAAAGTCGGAGCCGGAAACCATAGAGGAATCCAACGTCAATAAAAAAGACACCGATTCATTTACTGTCACCCCCGGAAAAGGGAAACGGGTCACGGGTATTGTGGTTTACTATGATGATTGTACATACGAGTCGTTCATTCCGGATCCCAACCACAGACATCCGTTCATGCATTGATGCCATCCCTATTCTAATTTTTCCACTCATAATATCACCTTTTTGGCAGTCTGCGAGATTCTGAGTAATTTTGTAGCCCGGTCTTTCATCGACCCTTGTCCCAAATCAGCTACTTAAAATTTCACAGATGAGTATTTCTATCAATAGCCTCAAGGTAGAATTCAGTGCCAAGTGTCTTTTTGACAACATATCCTACATAATTAATCCGCGAGACAAGATTGCCCTCGTTGGTAAAAACGGAGCGGGAAAATCGACCATGCTTAAAATCATTGCCGGACTACAAAAGCCCACATCCGGCAGTGTGGCCATGCCGCGTGACACCACGGTCGGCTATCTTCCGCAGCATATAACCGTGAGCGACACCTCTACTGTGCTTGACGAGGTGCGCAGCGCGTTCAGCCATGTTGACGAGATGCAGACACGTCTTGATGAAATCAATAGCCAGCTTGCATCGCGGACCGACTACGAGTCTGAGTCCTATCAGGAACTTATCGAGGCAATGACATCACTCAACGACCGCCTTGCCATTGAACAGAGTGAGAACTTTGAGGCTGAGATAGAGAAGACGTTGATTGGACTTGGTTTCCTCCGGTCGGATTTCAACCGCCCCACTTCGGAATTTTCAGGAGGATGGCGTATGCGTATCGAGCTTGCCAAAATACTTTTGCGCCGTCCGGATGTGTTGCTTCTCGATGAGCCTACCAACCACCTTGACATCGAGTCAATCCAATGGCTTGAGAATTTCCTTATCACTAAGGCTAATGCAGTCGTACTCGTCAGTCATGACCGTGCGTTCATCGACAACGTGACCAACCGAACCATTGAAATATCTCTGGGAAAGATCTATGACTATTCGGTGAATTATTCCAAATATCTCGTGCTCCGTCAAGAAAGGCTCGAACAACAGATGCGGGCCTATCAGAACCAACAGAAGATGATTCAGGACACGGAAGATTTCATTGAACGATTCCGCTATAAAGCCACCAAGAGTGTCCAAGTCCAGAGCCGAATCAAACAGCTTGCCAAAATTGAGCGTATAGAGGTTGACGAAGTTGACACCTCGCATCTCAACCTCAAATTCCCGCCCGCACCACGGTCCGGGGACTACCCTGTCATTGCCGACAACGTCGGGAAAGCCTACGGCAATCATCAGGTCTTTGATCATGCCACCTTTACAATTAAACGAGGCGAGAAGGTAGCATTTGTCGGTAAAAACGGCGAAGGCAAATCAACACTTGTAAAGTGTATAATGGGTGAAATTCCATTTACGGGAACTCTTAAAATCGGACATAATGTCCAGATTGGCTATTTTGCCCAGAACCAGGCCACGCTCCTTGATGAAGACCTCACGGTGTTTGATACGATTGACCGAGTGGCTGTGGGTGACATTCGTACAAAGATACGCGACATCCTTGGCGCATTCATGTTTGGCGGCGAGGCATCCGACAAGAAGGTCAAGGTCCTTTCCGGTGGTGAACGCACACGTCTTGCCATGATCCGACTCCTCCTCGAACCGGTCAATCTCCTGATTCTTGACGAGCCCACCAACCACCTCGACATGAAGACCAAGGACATACTCAAACAGGCCATCAAGGATTTCAACGGAACTGTCATAGTGGTCAGCCATGATCGCGAATTTCTTGACGGTCTTGTTGAGAAGGTCTATGAGTTTGGTGGAGGTCAGGTCAAGGAATGTCTTGGAGGCATCTACGAGTTTCTTGAAAAGAAAAAACTCGCCTCGCTTTCTGAACTTGAGCGAAACACAATCCGGACCGTCAATAGTCCTAAGGAAACGCCAAGTGCGCCCGTCGCAGCCTCGACGGCAAAAAATCCTGCCACTGACGCAGATAAGACTTCCGCAGTGGAACCACGCTCGCGCAAGTTGACCTATGTCGAGCAGCGCGAACATGAGAAACTTGTCCGCAAGGCCCGGAAGAAGGTAGAAGATGCTGAGGCTGAGATTGCGCGGCTCGAAAAAGCCATAGCCGACATTGAGGAAACAATATCGGCCGGAAATCCTCCGGCCGATATATATGAGCGTCACGCAACCACAACCAAGCAGCTCGAAAATGCTATGTCGCTTTGGGAACTTGCATCAATGGAGCTTGACGAAATCTCGAAATAGATGGGAAAAATATGACAGGGCTGGAGCATGAAATTTATATAAGATTTAGTTAAAACCCGAGGCTGGATTG
>JAMPHF010000001.1:988855-1023693 GCA_023663525.1 Bacteroides sp. | reverse complement strand
CGATGCGTCAAGATATTTGGATGTCCTCTCCCACGGACTTTTGCGCTTGCCCCAGAATTTCTCATTTTTTTCGTCTTTCCATGAGAATGAGAAAATGAGAATTTGGCTTAGACGCGCTCTCATTTTTGCGTTATCGCATCATTTGGCGGTTGATGTGGCATTAACTTTGCACTATACATCCAAAAATATATGCACTCTACCATAAGAGATAGTGAGAGGAGGCATGTATATATAGGTCATATATAGGCATCTATATATATTATAGGTATGTACTGCATGTATCATATATAATGAGACATGTGTATATATGGCATGTATATGACATATACGAAGTGTAAATATGGTATATATGAAGAATGTAGGGACATTCCTTTGGCATGTTTGAGATGGATATGCCCGTTGCGATTGCCGTTGCGATTGCCGGTTTATTGCAAACAATCGCTGATTTATCGCAAACATGCCAAAGGCATGTCCGTACGATGATATATCGCCTCGACCAAAAAATTCTCATTTTCTCATTCTCATCAGAAGACGAGAAAATGAGAAAATTCTCACAATTCTCATTATTTCGTGAGAATGAGAAAATGAGGAAATGGGAATATGTGAGACCTGAAATGGCACATCAGCCTCTCCCCCGCGACTCGGTCATACAAGCAGTTTCCGTCTGATTATTTGATGATCAGTTCCTCCACCGGACGTTTGGGCACGATGTGATGGTCATTCCCGTCACGATAATATCTGATGTCGGCATCCTCTTTGCCGTCGGTTTCGGTCAGCTCCACAGTCTCTGCCGGATAGCCGAGGGCAAGGACATAGAGCGGTTTGAATTTTGACTGTATGTTGAGTCTGCTTGAGATTTCCTGCGGGTTGAAAGCCTTGATTATGCAGCCGTGTATGCCTTGCGTGGCGGCACCGAGCGTGATTGCTTCAAGCTGGAGGCCATCGTCACACAGACAGTTTGTCGTCAGCTCTGTGTCGATACATTGGATGAGGTATGCCACCGGTCGTTCAGACTCTGTCGGACCGTCCCACTCAGTGAGATAACCGGCCCATTTCAATGCCGGGAAAACTGCCTGACATTCGGTTTCGGTCGAGACGATTCGGTAGCGTAATGGCTGGAGGTTGCGCCCTGACGAGCAATAGCGGGTCAGCCCGACGAGCTGTCGCAATGTTTCCTCGCTGATCTGACGGGAATGGTCAAACCGGCGATAGGAGCGATTGCCTTTCAGCAGTTCGAGGAGGTCGTTGAATGTAACCATGAGTCAAAAGGGAGTGTTATGAGAGACACGCTCTGTCATTTCTTCTTTGCGTCAGCTTTGTTTTGGCTGTCGTCAGAGGTTTTGGCCTCGGTTGCCCGGTAGCCTATTTTTGCAAAACCTTTTTTGATTTCCTCAACGTTGGTTTTCTTAGGATTGTAGACCACTTTCACTGTCTGCTCGGCAAGCGATGTGTCGATTGATTTGATACCTTTCTCGAAGCGGAGGTTTGATTTGATTTTGTTTTCGCAGTTCTGGCATGACATTTTGGACTCGACGTTGAACACGGCGGTTGACTGTGACGGTTCTTTTGCGCTGAGACAGATGGTGAGTGTCATGAGCATGAGGGCGAAGGTGATGATTCGTTTCATTTTGTGAAATTATTTAGGGTTATGTTTGATGTTTATTCGTTTCTCTGCTGTGGTTGTCGTCGCTTACATGAATTTTGTGAAATTGTAGCGCACGCCGGCATAGAACATGGCTCCATGAATAGGCGCATGTACCATTGTCGCATCAAAATTCGGTCCCCAAGGGTCGGATGCGTCGATGATAGGTTTTTTCTGCCGGTAGCCGGTGATGTTCTCACCTCCGATATATATGCTCCAGTGGCGGAAATTGCGGGTGAGCTGGGCGTTGAGTTGCGCGTATGGGTGATAGCGTTCGCTCCACGATGGCTGACCGTCAGCCGTCATGTAGGGATCGGGGTTGCGCCCGCCGCCGTTGAGCGCACACGTTATGTCGAGTTGCCACAATCCCATGTTGGGGGTGTAGCCGAGAGTGAGCAGACCCTTGTTGCGTGAGGTGAGAGGTTTCTGACGCATTCCGTTGCCATAGTTTGCCTTTACGTCCGTCAGGCGATAGGCGGCACTGAAATTGAGGTCGGAGAGTATGTTGTAGCTTGCCTCAATCTGAAATGTGTGTGAGTAGGACCTCCCGCCGAGATTGCCTATGATGGCAGCGTGAGGATTTTCATCGAGATTGAGGAGCAGTTGGTCGGTGAAGCGGGTGTAGTAGTATTCGGCTGATAGTCCGAGGGAGCGTCCGAACATGCGAAGATTGGAGGTCACACCGGTGCCAAAGTTCCATGCACTTTCCTGTTTGAGGTCTTTCTCGATGACCAGTTTGCGGGACGATGCGAGGAGATAGTGGTATTCGGCAAGGGATTGTGGCGAGTGGTAGCCACGCCCGGCTGACAACTGGAGTGACAGCGGATCCATTACGTTGTAGCGCACATGCAGGCGCGGAGTGAACATCCATCCGTAGCGGGAGCTGTGGTCGCCACGCACACCTGCCATTGCTATCAGACGGTTGTCAACATTGAGGGTGTATTGTCCGTATGCACCGTATGTCATCTCATGGCTGTTGATGTGGTCAATGGCGGCGTCGGTGAGGTTGGAGGCTCTCAGCAGTTGGCGATAATTGTCATAGACCATGCTGAGTCCGGTTGACAGGGAGTGAAGATTGTTCCATTTCCGCTCGAACATTGCCGAGACGTATGCCTCGCGCTGAATCACATCGTATAATTTCCGGCCATAGTCCGCATGTTGGTCGTGGAAATTCATTGACGCTATCATGGCCACGTTGCCATCGTTGTCGCGGTCGAAAATGTAGGCGTTTTTGGTGAAGGCCTCCACGCGGCGAGTATCAATGTCGATTATGTATGGGTCGGTGTAATGATGGACGTGGGCAATCTGCCCGCTTTTACGGCGTTCATCGAGATATTTCACCGCAGCCTGAAACACATAGCTTGTCCCGAGATATGCCCAGCGGTTCATCCCGGCAAACTGATGGATGCGCGGGCTGTCGGCAAAGCCGTCGTCATTTTCATCGTGGGCTTTGAATGAGTTTTCGCCGTGGAGTAGGAGAGCCGTGCTCCATTTGTCGCCGATGTGGATGTTTCCGTCGAAATTCCCTTCGGCTTTGCCAAGATGGTCGGCGTAGGCATTGACCGACAGACTTGGTTCGAGCTGAGGCTTCTTCATCTCGACATTAATCTGCCCGGTGATTGATTCAAAGCCGTTCTTGACAGAGCTTGCCCCTTTCGACACTTGGATTGACTGCATCCACGGACCGGCAATGTAGCCAAGCCCGAAAGGACCGGCTGCACCACGGAAATTCGGGATGTTTTCAGTCAACATCTGCACATAGCTGCCCGAAAGTCCGAGAAGTTTTATCTGTCGTGCGCCTGTGGCGGCGTCACTGTAACTCACATCGACCGATGGATTCGTGGTGAAGCTCTCGCCGAGATTGCAGCAGGCGGCTCTTTTGAGGTCAGAGGCCGAGATGACTTCGGTGTTGAGCGATGTCCCGCGCAGTTTGCCGAGCGTGCGTCGCTCACTCACCACCACTTCCTGCAGCTCCAACCCGATCGTGTCCGGCTCCTCCACGAGGGTGGATGCGACGGACTGTGCCTGACTCAGAACCATGGTCATGGGTATGAATATTTTGGATAGTGTGTTCATTATCATGACGAAATTTAGTGCGAAGTTACAACAATTTATCCATATAAGCCAACACAAATCCGGAAAGTCGGGGCAAAGTCGGGGCATATATTGCCGGACTCATGGTTTAACTCATGGTTTAACTTATCAATTCGTTTGCAAAATATCATATAACTTTTTCGGCGAATGAAAAAAAATGATTAACTTTGCACGCAATAAATTCTAATCATTGATATGTCATTTATTGCTGATCGAGTAAAAATGGATGGACTCACATTTGATGATGTCCTCCTTATTCCGGCTTATTCGGAAGTTCTTCCCCGTGAAGTTAACCTTAGCACCCGATTTTCCCGCAACATCACATTGAATGTTCCGCTTGTCTCAGCAGCCATGGATACTGTGACAGAGGCTGCTTTGGCTATTGCGATTGCCCGTGAGGGAGGTATCGGCGTGATTCACAAGAATATGCCTATCGCCGAGCAGGCCCGTCAGGTTCATGCGGTGAAACGTGCGGAAAACGGCATGATCTATGACCCCGTGACCATCAAGCGCGGAAGCACGGTGGCTGATGCGCTCAATATGATGAAGGAATATCATATCGGCGGTATCCCCGTGGTCGATGAGGATCGTAAACTTGTCGGTATCGTCACCAACCGCGATCTCCGTTTCGAGCAGAATCCACTACGTCCCATTGACGAGGTGATGACAAAGGAGGGGCTGGTCGTGACCAACCAGTCCACCAATCTCGAAGAAGCGGCAAGAATCCTTCAGCAGCATAAGATCGAGAAACTTCCGGTTGTTGACAATGACAACCGTCTTGTCGGTCTCGTCACATATAAGGATATAACGAAAGCTAAAGACAAGCCATTTGCATGTAAGGATAAACTGGGTCGTCTGAGAGTTGCAGCCGGAGTCGGTGTCACAGCCGATTCAATGGAGCGTGTCGATGCTCTCGTAGATGCCGGTGTGGATGCAATCGTCATCGACACCGCCCACGGACACTCAAAGGGCGTGATCGGCGTGCTCAAGGCCATAAAGAAAAAATATCCCCACATCGATGTCGTCGTCGGAAACATCGCGACCGGCGATGCCGCAAAATATCTCGTCAAGAACGGTGCTGACGGTGTGAAAGTTGGAATTGGCCCGGGGTCAATCTGCACTACCCGCATCATTGCCGGTGTCGGCGTTCCGCAGCTCAGTGCTGTCTATGATGTTGCAAAGGCTCTCAAAGGGACGGGTGTACCTCTGATCGCCGACGGTGGCATACGATATTCGGGTGACATCGTCAAGGCCCTTGCTGCCGGAGCTTATTCGGTCATGCTCGGAGGTATGCTTGCCGGAGTAGAGGAATCGCCGGGCGACACCATTATATATAATGGACGTAAATATAAGTCATATCGTGGCATGGGTTCTCTTGAGGCTATGGAAAAAGGGTCAAAAGACCGTTACTTCCAGGCTAATGAGACTGACACCAAGAAACTTGTCCCCGAGGGTATTGCCGCTCGTGTTCCTTACAAAGGACTGCTCTATGAAGTGGTGTACCAGATGCTCGGTGGTCTTCGTGCCGGTATGGGCTATTGTGGAGCTCCCGACATCGAGCACTTGCACGAGGCCAAGTTTACGCGCATAACAAATGCCGGAGTCGCTGAGAGCCATCCCCATGATGTCGCCATAACCTCCGAAGCTCCGAATTACAGTGCGTCATCCAGATAAAAATGTCCGGGTGCGTTAATTGGAGAAAATCCATAAAATAACATACTACTTAAAAGTCCGGGGACATTCGTCGTCCTCGGGCTTTTTCTATCCCGGCAATCGCATTCCTAATTGGAAGCTTTGATAGAATGTTTTCGTTAAAAATGGGCATACTTGTTTTGTTAAATAAATATTTTCATATCTTTGCTTTTGAAATACCGGAGGGTATTTTCAAAGACATTGTAAACTGATAGCCATTCCAATCCGCAAGTCAAAGTCTGGTAAACTTAATAACGGTCAGGATAGAGATGGCAAGTGCGATTCCGCATCCCTACGCATAGGGCGTGGAGCTGCCTGCTTCTCATTATCTGACCAAGTTTTTTACCAGCACCTGACTTTCGATGATGGAACCATAGCAGTTTCGCGTCTTTTTGTATGCCTTAATAGTCTGACTTTTAATTAAACGTAAAAAACTTGTTGATATGAAAAAATGTGCGGTTTTTAGCCTGTTTCTATGCCTGTTCCTCCATTGTTATGGAATTAAACTCGGTTCTCTTGAATACAATATATACGGTTACGATCAATTCGGATTCGGCTTGGCTGAAGTATCAGCCGGCGACACTAATATTTCCGGGAATATTACGATTCCCGGAGGTGTTAGCGCCAATGGTGTCCAATTCAATGTCGTTCGTGTCGCCGATGATGGTTTCAAGGGTTGCCAACAGTTGACTTCGATCACTCTGCCTCCTACGGTAACAAGTATCGGGAAAAATGCCTTCTATCTTTGTACGAGTCTCATTAAAGTTACTTTCAGCTCTGCTCACGATTCCATGGTGATTGGAGAGCAAGCGTTTGCTCAATGTCGATCATTACCCTCCATCGAGTTGCCAAACAATACTACAATAATTGATAAATATGCATTTTCTCAATGCTCAAATTTATCTAAGATTTCTCTCCCTACTACTTTACAAAGTATAAAGGGGTATGCTTTCACCGGGTGCAATAATTTGTCTCAGGTCATGTTGTCCTCTATTGCGGACTGGTGTAGTGTAAATATAGAGAACTTTGAGGCTTCTCCATTCTCTCATAATTCCAATTCACAAATTATTGTAGATGGGTGGACAATTGAAAATCTTGATATTCCAACCTCCGTTAAGAAAATTGGAAATTATGTATTTGCAGGGAATGCCCTTATAAAAGAAATAGTCTTGCATAAAGAAATCCAATCAATTGGTTACGGGGCTTTTCAGTATGCAAGTAATGTGAAAAAAATTGTGTCGGAAGCTCTTGTCCCACCGACGGTCGGAGGGTATGCTTTTGATGGCGTTAATAAAGGAATCCCGGTACATGTTGCCGAAGAATCAATAGCAGATTATCAAAATTCATCGGAATGGAAAAAGTTCACCAATTATATTCCAATATACACGGAAACTTCCGATAGATTTATTGTGGACGACGTGGTGTACTCCACTATCGGTATGCCTGCAAACACTTGTGCTGTCATAGGTAGCACCTCAAACAGCATCGTAATACATAGTCGGGTAGAATTTGATAATATCAACTATTATGTTAAGGAAATTGCTGATAAGGCTTTTGAAAACACAAAGTTACAAAGCGTTGTCATTGAAGGTACTGCATTAACAAAAATCGGGCGACGTGCTTTCGCAAATACAGAAATAACTGAAATCAAAATTCCTTATGGCACAGAGGAGATAGCTGATGAGGCATTTGATAATTGCCTGTATTTGCAAGGGGTTGATTTGCCGACCGGTATCCTGAACTCGATTGGTAATTCTGCATTTAATCATTGCATTAGTTTAAAAAGTATTTCATTGCCAAAGAGTCTGACATTTCTTGGGGCTGAAGCTTTTCGTGAATGTACTAATCTTGCTGATGTAACATTCAGTACGGGTTTGTCCACAATTAGAGAAAAAGCGTTCATGGGTACTAAAGTAAATAAGCTTATTCTCCCTGAATCGGTTTCTACAATTGGAGCTAATGCTTTTTTAATGTGTGAAAATCTTGAGAAGGTTTTAATACTTTCACCCAATTTATACTTGATGGAGGGTTCTTTTTGGTGGTGCTCTAAGTTGAAAGAAGTATGTATTTTGGCAAATCAACTGGCAAGCATAAAGACAAATAAGGATCCGTTTAATAAAAAGGGTATTGATATTTATGTAAATAACGATCTCTATGATGTCCTTACGAACAATGATATTTGGAAAAGTCAAAATATTATAAAAAGGGAAATTACTTTCCCTTATCAGAAATATCAACTGACTTTGGATTGTGTGTATGGTTTTGGATATGAGATTCACGATTCTTCCATGCTCTCCAGAAAGGTAAGTTTCTCAAGTTCAAATCCACGAATATTCACCTATACAGACTCTTATGATACGGGTGGATCTTTCAACATTCCCGGTAATTTTATTATTGGGAAAAATATTGGAAGTGCAACTTTGCTGGCAACTGCTTCTTACGGCCTCACCGGAGAGTGTCCGGTTGAAGTCTACAATAGGCTGTCTGATTTTACTATTTCATCGAGTGGCAATGGTGCTATATGCATAGGAGACACCGTTGTATTAAAAGCAAATCCATCCCCGGCAGATGCATTGTTGATTCCAACTTGGACATCTGAAAATCCATCCGTGATAAGGGTAAAAACTGTCATTGATAATGGATTGTCTGTTGTACTGGAGGCTGTCGGAGTAGGAGAGACTACGATAATTGCAACAGATAAAAATTTTAATATCACCCATAAATATGATATATCAGTTGTACCTCGTATGGAGACCTTGAATCTTGAACCAAGGCAGTGGAACTGCATGAGGGGGGATACAATACAACTCAAGGCCGTAATTACTCCGGAAAATGCGATGGTTGAATCTCTTAAATGGTACTCAAACAATGAGGCAGTTGCCATTGTGAATTCCGAAGGTGTTGTTACAGCAATTAACATCGGTCAATCTATCATTACAGTCTCTTGCGGAGATTTAAGTGCGACATGCGTCATCACAGTAATGCCAACCACAGTAAGCTCAATTTCAATTGATAAGAATGAATGGAGTGCGAAAGTTGGTGATACTGTGCAGCTCACTGCGACAGTTATGCCAGAGGATGCAACTGACAAATCTGTCATGTGGTCTTCTTCTGATGAATCTGTCGCGACCGTGACCAATGAAGGTTTGGTGACAGCAGTAGGTGTAGGCGATGCCGTTATTAAGGTTACCTCTGTGGACGGCTCGAATGTTTCAGCCTTATGTAATGTCACGGTACGTCCAATCCTTGTGGAATCAATTGAGGTATCGCCTGACGTTTGGGATGGAATAGAAGGTGAGACATTGCACTTGGATGTAGTTATATTGCCGGAGAATGCCACTGACAAGACCGTTGAATATGTATCAACAGACACTTCTATTGCTCAAGTGGATCAGGATGGACTTGTTTCAGTTATCAGTGTTGGCAATTGTAAGATTCTTGTTTCAACACTTGACGGATCAAATCTGACGGCAGAATGTATAATAACAAGCTCAGCAGGTATAGATGAGATTTTGGTTGATGGAGAAGCTACTTGGACTGTCTACAACGTTAATGGAGTACTCTTAAAGAAAAATTGTGATAAAAATGATTTAAGGCAATTGACTCCTGGGGTGTATATACTACAAAGTGGACAGAATACAATAAAGATTGTTATCCGTTGATTCTTTTTTATACAAAGCGGCTATGGGGATTACCTGTAGCCGCTTTGATTGTATCATGAATCACACAATTACTTTTTTGTTTCAGATGGTTTTGCAATAAAGTGGCATTGCTTCCGTTAGAATAAGTGTAAAACCTGAAAAAACATGGGCTGATTGAACTGTCAGCCTTACATTTCTCCCATGAAGAAAAAGAATATTTTACTCTTTGCATTAGCGACTACGGCTATCTTCTCTGCATCGGCGGCGAAGATTTCGGATCCCGTTGTCATGACCATCAACGGTAAGGATGTCCGACAGAGCGAATTTGAGTATCTGTATCAAAAAAACAATCTGCAACAGCTCGCCCCACAGACTCTTGAAGAATATGTGGACATGTTTGTGGTCTATAAATTAAAGGTAGCTGAGGCTGAGGCTGAAGGAATCCATCAGACCGACGGATTCCGCAAGGAGTTTGAGAGCTATTGCTCGGAATTGTCAAAGCCATATCTCACGGACTCCCTCGTTGGCAAGCGTCTCATAGATGAGGCGTATGGCCGTATGGCGACTTCGCGTCTCGTCAGCCATATTCTTGTGCCTTTAGGCAGGACATACGATGAGGATATGGCCAACCGTCAGCGTCTTGACAGTATCCGCACCGCCATTGTGAACGGTAAGGCTGATTTCGGGGAAATGGCTGTCCGCTATTCGTCAGATAGATCAGCCGTGAGCAATAAAGGGTCGATGGGATATATAAACGTCAATCGTTTCCCTTATCCTTTCGAATATGCCGCCTACAATACTCCTGTCGGGCAAATATCTCAGGTTGTGGATGATGCACCGTATGGCTATCATATTATAAAGGTCGTTGACGAGCGTCCGAATCCGGGCAAAGTTGAGGCACGTCACATACTCAAGCTCACTCGCGGTCTCTCGCCTGAGGAGGCCGGGGTGAAGAAAGCTCAGATAGATTCCATCTATAAGGAAATCGTCAATGGTGGTGATTTTGATGCCATCGCCCGCAGGGAGAGCGAGGATGCAGGGTCGGCTGCCAATGGAGGTATGCTCGGATTTTTCGGTCAGGGAGAAATGGTCAAGGAGTTTGAGGAGACGGCTTTCGGTCTGAAGGAGGGTGAGGTTTCCGCTCCTTTCATGACGGCTTACGGCTATCATATCGTCCAGACGCTCTCGCATAAGGGAATCGGCTCGCTTGAGGAAGAACTTCCAGGCATCCAATCGGCAATCAGCCGCGACATGCGCTCGACACTTCCGGCAAGGCAGCGTCTTGAGGAGCTGAAAGCCACCTATGGTCTGACGGTTGATTCAACAGCCCTGTTTGCAGTAAAGGCTAAAATGGACTTAGCGAAGGATGTGGCAGAGGCCGTTAAGTCGGCATCCGGGATGACAGACGTTGTCGCAAGGATTGCAGGGAAGGGTATCACCGTATCGGATGTTGCGTCATACGTTGCAGAAAATTCAAATGGTAAGGCCACCGATGGTTTCATTCTTTTTAATCATGGCATGAACCGTCTCATCGACGAAGCGACAGTGAAAACCGCCCGTGAGAGACTGATGGAAGAAAACTCTGAATATCGGAACATTGTCAATGAGTATCGTGACGGCATACTGCTTTTTGAAATCAGCAACCGTAATGTATGGGAAAAGTCAACAGCCGATGTTGACGGGTTGAACAGTTATTTCAATGCGAACCGTAATAAATATACATGGGATAAGCCTCATTACAAGGGCTATGTCGTGTTTGCCACATCCGATTCAATTGCTGAAGCTGCCAAGAGCTATCTTGCAGCGAACAGTGTCGAGAACGATTCGCTCATTAACCGTATGCATGACAATTTCGGACGCAACGTGAAGATTGAGCGGGTTGTGACCGGCAAAGGCGACAATGGAATTGTTGACAATATCGCATTCAACGGATCGAAACCTGATGCTCCGGGGAAATGGGTGGCTTGGTTTGCATATAATGGTCGTGTGATTGACTCGCCCGAGGAGGTTTCAGACGTTCGCGGCTCAGTCACATCCGATTATCAGCAGGAGCTTGAGCAAAATTGGGTGAATGGTCTTCGGAAGAAATATGATGTGAAAATCAATAAGGGCGTGCTGAAGAAAATCAAAGATCGTAAGCGTGACTGATTCACCACATTATTTACATTACTGAAAGACCCGCTTCAAAATCCACTGAGGATTGAGGAGCGAGTCTTTCTTAGCATAACTCACAGATATTCTATCTCGGATATGTGAGGGGTGATTTTGTCAAACGGGGGGAGTTGGCGGAAATCTCCATAGATGGTTTCGAGGTAATGCTCTGCATTGATAGGGACGGGCAGTTCTGTATCCTCAAATCTGACCATGCGTGATGTCCGTATGTCATCAATGAATCGCGGCTTGCAGTATGCGGTTCCCGGACGATGTCTGTACTGCCCCTTGCTCCCTATTGCCGATATGGCAGACAGTACAGTGAATAGACCTTTAGTAATCATATTATGTGAGAACCGTAGGATGGCGCGCCGTAGGGTACGATTCGTGATATTCTGCACGCGGTATAGAAAATTCACTTGAAATATGCCGCTGAACTTGTAGAGTCGCAGAGAGGAACTCGGACGAAGAACAAAGACATCAATGAACACTCCTCGGTGTTTGTAGACCTTGTCAACGTCAGGAATCTCATGAATGATTGTATGCGTATCTCTGATCTTGGCGAATGGCTGGACATATTCAATGTCAGTAGATGAATCTTGCCAAGCCATATCGCTGTCGGGATTATCGAGCATGACTTTGCGCAGTTTGCGGAAATCGGACTCGAACATTTCGATGTCAACATCATCGTCCCAGGGGATGAATCCTCCATGACGCAACGCGCCGATACAAGTCCCCGAACTCAACCAGTAGTGGATATTGTTTTCCCTGCATAGCCTGTCAATCTTCTTCAGCATGTCGAGCAGCAGCATCTGATGTCGGCGTAGCAGTGAGCCGTCAGGATTGAAGCGGTTTCTTAATTCTGTCTGAGTTTCTTTATCAATCAGTGGTGAACTTTGAGTCATGAATCAGATGGAGTCTATTTGTTTCTATTTGTTAAACGCAACATGACTGTTTTTATTTCACCGATGGCCTGCAAATGGAAAATACATGCGAGACTGAAATATATGCTTATATAAATCAAGACGATTACAATGAAATGGATGCTGACAGCGGATGCAATCATGTATGTTATCCCCATGGTCGCGGCCGAGAGGATGAAAATCGGAAGGATGTCCATAATCTGTCGCAAAAATTTATAGTCAGTGTAGCGCGAAGCAAGTAGAGCGTTGACCATAAAGATGTTGAAGTTGCTCAGTCCCATTCCCCAGAGGAGTCCGTAGATTCCAAAAAACATTCCGATAAGCAGGAAGATGAGCAGAGAACTCCATTTGTAGATACTCCAGTAGAACAGGACATTACTCTTGCCTTTTGCCGCTACGGCATAGAAATTTGTGTTTTGCAGACAGATGAAAAGTCCTCCGACACATAGAATTTGGAAATATGGAGCACATGGCGCCCACTTCACCCCATAGAGAAAGACCATAAGCGGCTCGGCTATGAGAATCAGGATAGCCATCAATGGGAATATGACAAATGAAATCAACCGCGTGTTCATCCCGAGTATGTTTGCCAACCGGTCATTCTCATCCTGCACTGATGCATAGACCGGATACATCACTTGGACAAGTATATTCGGCAGCGTATAGGATGATATTCTGTCAAGTTTATAGGCTTGCGAATAAAGACCCATCGCGGTGGCTGAGAAACGTTTGCCGATGATAAGACCCTGGATGTTTTTACAAATTTCCTGAAGAAGACTTGCAGCAAGCAAATAGCCTCCGAATCTGAACAGTTCGTTGAGTGAACGCCGTGACATTGTGAATGATGGTGTCCAACGGGTTATCATCCACAGGATGACGGCAAGTGCCGCGCTTTGACTAAGTTGCATGATGACAAGACTCCACACGCCAAAGCCATGCCATGCGGCTATGATTGAAAAAATACCGGCGATCATATAAGCCGACAGATTTGCACACGCCAGCTTGTTTAATTCGAGTTGTTTACGCAGGCGGACCACATGAACGACCGATAATGAGATCGTGATCAGTACCAATCCAAGTACTCTGATAATCGCTTTCAGTTCCGGAAGGTCATAGAAAGATGCAATGATTGGAGCACAGATGAAAAGTATGGTATACAGCACTGCGGACACAATCAGATTCCAGAGAAATATGGTCGAATAGTCGGCTTGTGTAGGCGTTTTCTTTTGAATTAAAGAAGAGGTGAAACCACCGTCAATCAATACTTGAGAGACGACGATAAAGATTTCAATCATGCCTATCGCGCCAAAGTCACTCGGAAGCAAAAGTCGCGCGAGAATAAGGTTGACACCGAATTGTAGACACATGTTCCCAATTCGGTCCACGCCGGACCATACAGTTCCTTTAATGGCTTTATTCCCGAGTTTATCAGACATGACGTGATTCCAATAGTTGACGGATGGCAACCCGGTTGAGACACTGTATGCAAGCCGTGTCTGCGTTATCTGCAATGCTGCTTCCATCGAGGAAATTTTTCCCGGTGATTTTTTCATACCACCTGATGATTTCGTCAATCATTGGTGTTCGGAGTCCATTTATTTCAGCCATGTATTTTATCAACATCATCCCAAATGGAATATCCTCGGAAAAGTATCGATTGTCGTAGTCGGGAATGTATCCGACGCCACCGGGAGTGGGTTTAGTCGGGGCATATATACCCTTGAATGCGGCTATCGAACGTATTTTCGCAGTCAGTGATACATCGTCAGTTGATTCGTAGTAGTCAAGCAATGATGGAATCACCTCATCCTCGATTCCTAACTTCCTGACGAGGGCTTGAAATTCGTTGTCGCAGGCAATGAGAGTCCGTGAGCTTTCGTCCGTCCAATCCTCATAGAACAGTGGCTGAGCGTCGAAAGGGCTCGTTTCATCATGGTCGCGGAAAAGAGTGTAGAGCCTCGCCGGGTGAAGGATGGGATTGCTGTTGGTTAAAGTAACCTCGATAGGATGGGCAAGCTCATTGATTGGAGTCATTAAAATCTCCTCCAGACAGTGAGTGCGGATACCTCTGTCGTCGACATTCCAATAGGCAATGTTAAGTGATTTCTTGTAGCCGAGAAGATGAGCAGAATGTCCGTAGCTTTGTATCCTTGAGATGAATGGCACTCTCTGAAAGCCGAAAAGATGTGCTGACGGACCGAGCACATCAAGTGCCATGATGAAAAAGCCTGTTGATGAGAATACGCTGCCAACAATCGCATTTTCGGAGATATATGGTTTTATCCTCACAAGCATATCATGGATGACATTGCCCGGCAGGCATAGAATGATGATGTCGGACTGCGGGATTACTTCCGAAGCCTTGTCGGATATGCGTGAGATCGTGCCGTTGAATATTCTACCGTTGGGATCGTCAATCGTGAGATTGCAACTCCATTTCTCCGGCTTGCCGGTGAGGATGTTGACTCCGAAGCCACGGGAGGATGCGACACCGGCAATCACAGTGCCCAGGCTTCCTCCGCCACAGATACATACAGTCGGTTTTCTGTCCATCATTCCATTGATTTTAGAGCCTCGGTCAACTGCGAATTGTCGTGACGGTCACGGATGGCTATTCTGACGAATTGCTTTCCTTCATAAAATCCTTTTTTCCCTGAACAGTTTTTTATCAGGATGTTGAACTCCGCCAATAGCTTTAGTGTCAACTCGTAGGCAGTGTACTTATCGGTTACCTCACATAAGAAGTAATTTGCCTGTGAGGGGATCACACGTAGATATGATACCGAAGAAAGCTCATTCATGAAAATTTCGCGTTCTTCCCGGAATCGGTCACACGATTTTCGGTAGGCAGGTTCATATTTACTGAAAATCTGCATATAGTATTCACCGAATGAGTTGATGTTCCATATCGCGACATCTTTCTTCATCTTCGCCATGAATGTACCGTCCGCCGAAGCCATGACCCCAAGCCTTAGTCCGGGGACTCCATAAGATTTCGAGATACTTTTCATCACGCATAGGTCGGGATGCTTCGACAGAATCTCGTTGGTGATAAGTGTGTTGCCACATCCTCCATCCGAGAAATCGACAAATGACTCATCGACAATCAGTCTGGTCCCCCGGTTGCTACACCATTCGGCAAGCCTGATAATATCATTGTGGGGGATGAAGTTGCCTGAAGGATTGTCGGGGTTGATTATAAGAAGCGATGAGATGTCCTTGTCGGCAAAATATGTCATCACATCATCAGCCGAATATGAATAGTCGGGATTGTCGGGGACATATACCTCACGCGAAGTTTCCGGCAGACGGTTGGCATATTCCTCAAACGTAGGATAGATGAGTCCGAAACGGCCTTCCAGACTTTCCATGAGACTTTTTATAAGCTCGGCGGCTCCATTGCCCACGCAGATGTAATCTTCTCTGACACCGAAATACCGACCCGCAAGCATAGAATTCACGCCCATGCCGGAGGGATACTGACGCAGGAGGGTGTCGAAATTAGCTTTCAGCTCATCGACCATCTTGGGTGTGGGGAAGTAGGGATTGACGAGATAGCAGAAATCAATCATTCCGGAATAACGCCAATAGCCACCGAAGCTGTGCTGTATTTTTTTGAGTCGGGAAGCAGCATCAGCAAATATGGTCTCGGCGATGCGCAGATCCTGGACATCGTCTATCTCGTACCATCTACGGTCGGCTATGTCAACTGCCTTGATGTCGCAGTTGTCAATGAGTGTCATCACGCGCAAAACCTGCTCATAGTATTCATTATTGCCCATAGCCTTGATGTAGGCTTCGAGAAAGGGCAGATAGCGTTGCGATGAAAATTCACGCGTGAATTTATAGATGTTGACAGTCTTGTAGTAGCTGTCAGTCTCAGCATAGTCAAAGGCCGGCTTGGGGATGAATGTGACAATGTTGTCGTGGTCATCCTTACGGATCATTGTGCCGTCCATCCACGGCTGATATTTTGCCACTAAGGCGAGGTTGGGGTAGTGCGAGTCAAGGGCACAGTCAATCACACTGTCTTCGAAAATCAAATCGGATTCCAGCAGCAGTGTGTCATCGCTCATCAGATGGTCTTTTGCAAGCCAGAGGGAATATATGTTGTTGGTCTTGTCGTAGACCGGATTCTCGACAAATTCTATATTTGCTGAGGGATAAGTTGATTTGACGTAGTCAATCAGATTGTCGCGTTCATAGCCTGCGACGATGACGATTTTACTCAAGTCGAGCGTTGAGAGTTTACGGATGACTCTGTCTATGAGTTTCTCGCCGTTAACCTCAAGCATACATTTGGTATTACCTTTGGTCAATTCTCCAAGACGCCGTCCCATTCCGGCAGCCAGAATTATTGCTTGCATAGAATATACAAAAAAGTCAAACACACGTATGCAGTATTAATGTCTACGTAGTGTGATGAGCTTATGAATGACACTGTTAGTATTAATTTCACGAACGACCCGGTTTTCGGTCAAAAGAGATTTCTCGGTCGGGTCATCCTGTGTTTGCAAAATTAGCAAAAACAATTAGATTGTGCAATAAAATGGAAGGACCGGCAAAAGAAAGTGCATGTGCCGTGATGAAAATGATATTATAATTTGTCCTTCAAAAAACGCCGCAAGTAGGTGATTAGATAGCTGAGCCAAAAATGACGGTCTACATGGAGCTTAAATGCAATCCGCTGCATCATGGGTAGTTTCTCAAGGGGATACTCTGACATGATACGTTTTACGTATGTCATTTCCGGAATCTCAAGGAATAGCTCACGTCTACGCCTATTCGTGAAATCTGATGAAAACAGCAGTTTGTTGAAACTGCGGATCTCGCCAAGCGTATAGCCCATGGCATTGACTTCGGCATTTTTATATCCGTATTCCTTTAAACGGTCGGCATAGAATTTTGAAAATTCACAAGCTCGCTCCACACGGTTGAAATTGAACCCGCGCGAGAGAGATGAAGCGGTGTTGCGGTAAAGATAAAATGGATTGGTGGTGTAGACTATCCGTTCACACATCACTCCGAAATCAAGATTGAAGATGAAATCCTCACTCATCAGTCTGCGCTCGGAGAGGAACCGAATATTGTTATCGACGATGATACTGCGTCGAAAGAGTGCTGAACATGCACTGGCGTTGGTGGCTGCATTGAATCTAAGCTCCGTTGCTATCTGCGATATTACGTTCAGAATCGGTTCAAGTCCCTCCCGACCGACTCCAATGGAGTATGCAGAATCCGTATCAATCGGTTTGAGGTCGGCACGCGATATATCATTCAGTCGATTGAACATGAAGCGGACTTGATCGGCATCTTCTTTTACTGCGATTCCGTGGCAGACCTCCAAAGTATTCAATGCCAAGGCATCATCAGAGTCGAGAAAGCATACATACTTTCCGCAAGCATTGTCGAGACCTGTATTGCGTGCCATGCCGAGTCCTGCATTCTCCTTATGAATGACTTTGACACGGTGATCTTTTCGCGCATACTCCTCGCATATTTCAGGGCAATTGTCCGGCGAACCGTCATCGACGAGGATTATCTCTAAATCCTGAAATGTTTGATTCAGTACGCTGTCAATGCATAGATGCAGGTATTTTTCAACCTTGTATACGGGTATGATTACGGAAATTTCGGGAGTCCCGTTCATTAGTATATGGTATCTTATTCTCTGATAGTAGTTTATATATTGGCTGCTTTTAAGAAATCATCAAAAGTCTTATATTTCGCAACATGATTTCTTACATAGGATGAGTAAGTGGGTCCGAGTTGTGAGCGAATTGGGATATCGGGGTATGCATCTATTTCATTCCCGCTTACAAATAATGGAAATTCCTCCCAGAAATCTGCTGGAACAGGTCTGCGTCCGAAGCGTTCTGATATACTGCGTGCATAATCCAGTGCCTCACTCTCCCTCACGGCCAATCGTTTCTGATAATACTCCTCAATGGTCATTATAACCTTCGCCGGACTTCCGACGGCGATGGAATTTGAAGGTATGGGTTTGGAAACAAGACTATTTACTCCGATAAAACAATTGTCGCCAATAGTGACATTTTTTGTAACAATTACATTCTGTCCGAAAGAGACATTATTGCCTATGCTGACTCGTCCGGATGAATTTATGAAATCCCTGTTGCTATTGCGAAAGACGAGTGATACCCAATCATGGGTCAGCAAATCGAAATTTTTATTGAAAAAACAATTATCTCCAATAGTCACGAGCGAAGGTCGTGTGATGTCTATGTGAGTATCACGTGGATTTTGGAAATAAGTGTTTTCACCTATCTTAATCCCCTTCTCTCTAAGATATTTCACGTATGCCTCGGAATTGCGATGATTCAAAAATTCATTTATCTTGTTTACTATACGTTTTACCATGCTATATTCCATCCTTAATTTCAAGTGTGCGTATATTATCACGCATAACGATATAAAATATTATTGCCCAAAATGGGAAAAATCGTAACGCATCATTATAGAACATCATGAGCAGAATGATAAATGAGACATATAGCTTGATGTTCTTTCCGAGAATATTGTTGCTATGAGGAACAAGGACCGTGACAATGTCATATACAAACCATATAAACCCCATAATACCAAGCTGTATAAAAATAATTAATGCGCCATGGTTTGTGCCGGAGAGCAGCCATGACCATCTTTCGGCATAAGGTGTTTTTTCAACAACGGTTCCTCCTTTCAATTGTCCTAAACCTGCGCCAAACATTACACCGCCATCAGAGTCAATCATTGCCTCAGGGATCAATGCCAATTTTAAAAATCGAGGGATTTCAAGCATACCCATATCCTCAGGATCATAAATATCGTCTTGTACCGCTAACGCCAATTCAACGATGTCATCTTCGACATTTCCTGTAAGATACTCATCCATCGCAGTTTGAGAAAATACGCTATCACTGCTCTGTCCGGTTGCAGCGAGATAAACAAATCCAAGGGAGATTAAAGCGATTAAAATGAAAGGAATTGATGCGAATATCTTGAACACCGTTTTCAGTTCAATCGGAAGCAACAACAGGAAGTAAAGAACTATATATATGAAACTAATTTTTGTCTCGTTTAGAAAGGTAGGATATAGCAAAATGAAGTATATCTTATATTTAGCTATATTTCCCCAATAATTGCCATAAGTCCATTTTTGAGATAACAGATAAAAGGATGTGATATAAATCAGAGTTGAGACAATGCCCGAATAGCCGTTGCCCATTGAGCCACCGCCATGATCATTTGCTCCATACCGCAAGAATTGCCATGTAATACACACGGCTTGAAGAATTAGAAAAATAAAAAGCTGTTTGTCAAATGAGGTAATGAATCGCTCGCGATATTTTGATTCAAGATAGTAACGGATGAATGGTACTACAAAAATCAATCCGAAAAATTCACGTCCACCATTGAATGCCGTCACGATACCAATTCTGTTCAGTTTACATGATATGCCAGCGATGAGGACAAACGAAATAGTAATAATAATATCGCGTTTTGAACGCAGCGTGACTAATCCTAATATGAGAAATATGATGTCGCATAATGGAAATACATAGCTTCTGTATGGTGAGAGGACTGGTATGAATTCCTCCGTCACAAATCCATACGTCAGAAGAATCCATAAAGCCGTAAAAAACAACCGTGTGGAAAGCTTATATTTCTCAATCATTGACTATTATGAGTGTATTACGCGTAGATGGGATCAGTGAGACTTATTACTTTTGTTTGCTGCTCTTGGCTGAGTAGCCGTAGCCATAGCCGCGTTTTGATGATGTCCCGTTGACCACGACTGAAAGTTTGTTCAGACGTTTGTCTTCATAAATGCTCTCAACGTAGCGGAGATCGGCAAAAGTGCTGTAATTGATACGTGTCACGTAGACTGTTGCGTCGGCTATGCGGTTTAGAGTGAATGTGTCGCTTACCATTCCGACCGGTGCGCTGTCAACGACGATGTAGTCATACATTGTGCGGAGTTTAGCAAACAGATCATCGACACGTTGCGATGCGAGAAGTTCTGCGGGGTTCGGTGGAATCGGACCTGCGACAATGAGATCGCAGTCCTTCACCCCGGGCATCGGAGTAATGATGGATTCAAGCGATACGTTGGTTGACGACAAGTAGTTCGTTAGTCCGAGCGGTGGATTTATGCCGAGATAATTGGCGAGCTGCGGGTTGCGTATGTCCATGCCCACGAGCAGCACTCTCTTGCCTTCAAGCAGGGAGAGGGTAGCGGCAAGATTCAGGGAGATGAATGATTTTCCCTCCCCGGAGCGTGTCGAGGTCAGCAAGACGACCTTGTCGTTCTCACCACTGAGCAAGAACTGGAGATTCGTGCGCATGAGTCGGAACAATTCCGTTGCCGAAGATGTGTCCGTAGGCGATACAACGAGACTGCGGCCGGAACGATCGATGCACATTTCGCCAAGCAGCGGCGCAGAGACGGCACGCATCACTTCTTCCTTTGTCTCGAACTTGCTGCGGATGAGTTTGCTGATATAAATACCCACAGGCGGGAGGATTAATCCAAGGATGAAAGCTATCAGCAGAATGATCTTTTTTGAGAGTCCGAGTGGTTCGCTGAAAGAAAATGCATCATCGACAATCAGACCCTTGGGAACGGAGTTGGCAAGAAGCATGGCGTTTTCTTCCTGTTTCTGAAGGAGGAAAACGTAGATTGAATTCTTGATTTCCTGCTGACGCTTCATGCCGAGGTATTCCCGCTCCTGAGTGGGAATGTTGCTGAGTTTGCCGGCGATTTCCTTGTTTTCGAGCTGAAGTTTGTTGAGATTTATCTCGGCATTTTCAAGAGCCTTGCGGCTGGATGTGAGGAGGTTGGCGCGCATGAGATCCATCTGCTTGGTCAACTGGCGCAGGGCATAGCTGTTTTGTTTCGCATTCTGGCTCAATTCAAGGCGTTTGAACACGAGATTATTGTAGGAATTGATGCCGCCCTGGACTGCTCCACTTGCAACTGTGACAGGGATAAGTTCGGTATAGTTCATCGAATCCGTAAGAAATTCACGTGTCAGTTTGAGCAGTTCAATTTCCTTTTCGATGTTAAAGAGCGCATTTTCAGTCTGTCCGCGCTTGCCGGTCTGATATGATGCCTCGGCTGCCACATCGACAATCCTGTTCTTCTCTTTGTATTGCTGGATGGCTGACTCGGATTCGTTGAGATCCTTTGAGAGCAGAACGATGCGGTCTTTCAGAAATTCGGCCGTCTTTTCCCCCTGAAGATTTTTCTCAGCGATGCCGCGTTCATTGTATTTCACCATGATCATGTCGAGAATGGCGGTGCCGTATTCAGGATTGGGGGTATCCATGGCAAGGCTGATCACATTGCTTTTCTTGCTTCCACGATAGGCCATCACCTCTGTGTCAAGCCCCTCGGCAGCCACGCCATAGCCCATGAATGTTATGTTGGTTTTGACGGATTTACCCTTGACATAGTCCGGGGTGGTAACGATGGTGAAGTCGCCGTAGGCAGTATGCATTGTTGCCGGGAGCGTGACATCCTCAAGTTCGCCGATGACATCTCTCTTGACTTTTGCCTTGATATCTGCTATTCCGTTTTTGTCAACCTTTATTTTGAAATTGATTGTTGACATCAGCGTGTCGGCAATACCGGGCGACAATACGTCTATCGGAAAATCGGGATATGCAAGATGACTTTTCAGGAATCCGTCGCTGACGTAATGGAGCTTATTTATGCCAAGCTCTTTGGCGACGCTGCTGAAAAGTGAATGTGAACCGATCACGAATACCTCATCCTCCACATAGCCCTTTGCTCCGAGAAGTGTACCCATGTCGCCCATGGACATCATTGGATTGGAGTCGTCTTGCTGGATCAGGACATTGGCTCTGACGGCAATCTTACGCGGGACCATGCGGCAATACAGGAGTCCGAGTCCTATGCATACAATCACCGATATAACAAAAAGATACCATTTTGAGAGATAGGCTTTCACCAGTGCTTGCACGTCGATGAAATCCGACATATTTTTTTTTGCCATAGAGCAGATGTGTCTAAGGAATGAGATTTTATTTTACGGTCAGGGCTATTACAAGAGATGCGATAACGGACGATGCGCTGACGATTGTTGATATAACCGAAAGTTTGAAGGCATTGTCCTGATTGTATTTTGAGTTGGCTTGACGTATTTTATTCGGCTCGACATAGATGTAGTCATTCTGCTGGAGATAATAATAGGGCGAAGAAAGCACATCAGAGGAATTCATGTCGATATGGACATACTCTTTCTTCCCATTGTTCTCTCTGATCAGAAGCACGTTGGAGCGTTCGCCGTAAGGGGTCATGTCACCGGCGGCTGAAAGTGCGTCGAGGATAGAAAAACGGTTGCGGGTGACATTGATTGGTCCCGGTTTATTGACTTCGCCGGTGACATTCACCTGGAAGTTGACCAATTCGACAAGAACCATCGGGTCGTCCACGTCCTTGCCGATTTTTTTGACAAGTTCTTGCTGAAGCTGTTCGACATTCATACCTGCCACATGAAGTTTGCCAAGCTCGGGGAAATCAATGTCGCCTGTACTTGACACTACGTATGTCTGTGGGCGTGGTTGGATGCTCTGACCAAAAAGCTCACGTGTGGAGGGATTGATTGTGGGAATATTGTAGATGGCAGTTGCTTCCGGGTTGGCGGATGAGACGGAGATGAACAGCTCGTCGTCGGGTTTTATCTCCGGAAGATAGTTGTCGGCAGGAATGATGCCTTCCTTTATTGTGGAAATATCTGTGAAATAGGGGAGTACTGTCTTGGAGCTACTGCAGGAAGACAGAAATCCGATGACAAAAATGCCAAGTAATAATGATTTGGTTTTCATACAAGAGTTGCTACACGGAGGTGTAATTTCGGTTCACATTATAATAAATTAACGAAATTGAGATACTGATATTATAATGGCCCTCATTTTTTATAATCATGACATGTATTCAACGCCTTTTCAATCTGTGGAAGCAGGGGGCGGAATCCATCATTGATAATCATCAGCACGTTGGGATGGACGTTTTCGACCACAAAACTATCTTGAGAGGAGATGCGTGCAAGCACTTGGTTTCTGTCAAATCCATTGCGGGTCATCACACGTTCGATGCGCAAATCGAGGGGCGCATCCACCTCCCATACGTCATCCACCATCTTGTCGAGCCCGCTTTGGTAAAGGATGGCGGTTTCGACAAAACATCTGCCGACATTTTGTACCGAATACCATTCCGACAAATCCTGTCTTACGGCTGAATGGACAATCGAATTGAGCGTTTGGATGGCCTCATAGTCATCAAACACAATCCGGCTTAGACGTTTACGGTCAATCTGACCATCAGGCAAGATACATTCCGTGTGAATCCGGCTTGCTATCCCGAGTTTTATGTCATTGTCCGTATCCATCAACGATGCGGCATGGGAATCACAGTCATAGACGGGGTAACCCATTGCCTCGACCATGCGGCTGACCACTGTCTTTCCACAACCTATGCCACCGGAGATAGCTGTCAACATAATTTCCGCAAATTTATTGAGTTAAGTGATGATCTAAGGTATTGGATACTCATTATCGTTCGATGATATACTCGACACTGTCAGGCGTGAAGCTCACGTTGTGATAGATTCCGGGTAATGACGATAGTGACACGGGGAGTTTTTTCAGTGAGGGTTTCGCCGAATTGAAATCGACGTAGGCTTTCACCGGATAGTCAACATTGTAGTCGCTCATTGGGACGAGGTAACTGATCTCGACCTTTGACGGGAATATGATGAGGTTTGATTCATCGGGGATATTTTCAACTTCAATGTTGATTGCTCGTTTTTTCATGATCAATGGCTCGACCGGTACTGTGACGGTCACGATGTCAGGAATTATACGCACTCCGGCAATCGGTTTGACACGCACTTCGTAGCGCATGGTATCCTTCAGGTTTGATTTGACAATAGGTTCGGTCGCTACATACTTGAGCGAGTGAGGTATGCCATCGCTTGAATAGAGCATCACCGAATCAACATTCGCCATGATCGGTCCGGAAATTATATACTGTAGATTCGGATGGATGTCGGTCTGCACCATGAGTTTGACTTTCACTCCCGGCTGGGTCGTGAAGGGGATGCGCAATGAGTCAGGACGGCAGGAGACGATCTGAACGCCATTGCCGAAATATTCCCTGACATGTGAGTCGAGCTTCTGACGATTGATCACGAGTGCATCATTCTCGACATTTTCCTTCCACTTGAATTTTATCGGTGAGAGCTTTCCCCAGAGAAATCTCAGGAGCTGTGCGTCCTTGCCTTTGACGCTTACGCCGAGGGTAGGGGGCAACTGTCCGATCATTGTGACGCTGTCAGGCATGTCCTGCAGTTCGACCGGCACATCAAAGTCGCGCTGCACCTCTGTATCTAATGACAGAAATACCCAAAAAACAAATGCCACCGCCACAAACAAGAGGTAGAGCAATACGTTTTGGCCGCGGCTCGATTTGAGAGCCGCGGTCACTTTTTCCTGTATCTTCCGAGCCTTCCCGTTCATGGAAGTCTACTCTGTTTTGCTATGAGACACACTCTTATTTGTTTTCCTTTTCAGCGGCATCGCGCATTGCCTGCTGTGCGGAAGGATAGACAGAGCCTTTATCAATGGTGATGCGGACATCTTTAGCGATTTCGACTGTAAAAGTCGTATCGTCAATGTTGCGGATTTTGCCATAGATACCGCCGGCGGTGACGATGGGATCGCCAACGCGGAGACCCTCACGGAATTTCTTGATTTCGTTCTGACGTTTCTGCTGCGGGCGAATCATCATGAAATAGAACACGGCTATCAGCGCGACAATCATCAGAATGTTGGCCCAGCTTGAGTCGATGCTCTGAAGGAGAATAGTGTTAAGCATGTCGTTTTAGTTATTAGGGGGTGAATAAATTGTATCAGATCTTTGCCGTTGGTCAAGCCTTGGCCAACTGACCTTCACTCTTGAGGTGGTTGATGACTGAATAAAGTATACCGTTGATGAACGCACCGCTGCGGGGAGAGCTGTAAGCATTGGCGATTTCGATATATTCATTAAGGCTGACGGCAAGTGGAATGGACTGGAAATTGATAATCTCAGCCATCGCTGTCACCATGATGACCACATCCATGAACGCGAGGCGTTCCGCATCCCAACGGTTGCGGTTGACGAATGAGTCAATCATCTCACGATATCTGGGATAGTTTTTGACAGCAAGTTCAAAAAGCTCGCTGCCGAAACGGCTGTCTTCGCTGTCCTTGTACTGGGGGAGGAGTCTGACGTCCTCTCCGTCATTTTTACTCTGTCCGAAGTGGCGCATTGTCTTGAGGACAAATGTCCCTATGACGTGTAGGTCATCGTTCCAGTACACTGACTTCGATTCAAGAGCTTCGCCAAGTTCATCGCCGGGAAGAATTATGGTCTTATAAATCTGTCGCCAGAAATCGGCATCTTCTTCGAGAGTCGATTCCTCAGTGCGTGCCATATATTCCTTATATATGTCGCTGGCTATGATTTTATCGAGAAGTGCTCTGACGAGGAGTACTTCGTTGTCCCATGTCAGTTTATGCTCGTCCATGTAGGACTGAAAATCCTGATTGTTTTCAAGAGCCTTGACATATTTGTTCTCAACAAAACGCATGTTGGGGTGCATGTCCTCGTCTGTCGGCAGGAACTTGTGTTTGGCTGCATCAAGACGTTGGTCCTGCATCCGTGTTATCTCCACAGCGAGGAGCAGGAGGCTGTGATAGAGCTCATGAGCTTTTGCGAGTGAGTAGTCCAGCGCATTCCGTGCATGGTTGTACAGTCCGCGATTGTCGTTATACTCGTTGAGAGTGTGCATCAGTGAGTTTATGCCACGTGTGAATCCTGCGACGGTGTAGTCGGGATTTTTTCGTGCGGCTGTGACAAAAGCGGGGTTGTTGGCAATCAGATTTGTGATTATCGATGACCATAGGACGACATCGTCTTTCAGCTCGGGCTTTTTGATGCGGGCGTAGCTCTTATAGGCCGGAAGAGTAGAGATAGCCTCGTAGATTGACGGAATCACGGAGTCAAACTGTGCAACCCCGGAACGGTCACGCAGGATTATCGCTCTGATCTCGTCAAGACCATTGAGCGAACGTGCAAGTAGATTGTGATCAATGTGTTTGTTAATCGCAAGACCATGCAACGGTGACCGACGGCGACCGGATGAGATGTCGAATCCCGACATTTCGAGAATCATCATCAGCAAATCAAGATAAAGTTCATGGCCGTATTTTTTGTCGCGTGAAGGATTTTCGACCGGCGGCTCAATCTTGAATTCGCTCTGCGTCAGCAGGTAGGAATAGAGGAGCTGCACTACTTTGATGCGTATCAAAACTCGATTTATCATGATTATAAAAGACCTATTTTATATCTGCTAATGATTTTTACGCTGCAAATTTACGACTTTTTCTTGTATTTCATACTATGAAAGCCTAAACTTTTGTCGGTATCGCTTCACGGAAAATCATGACCGACATATCATCTGAGTTTCATCAGTTCGTCGATATATTCGTCCAGACGGGGAGTGCTGACCACTTTTGTATGTCCCGGAAGCCCCATGATGAAACGCGCGACACCGCTGAGTGCGTTGACGTTGACATCAAGCTGCCACGGGTAGCGTTTGCTGTCGTTGTAGTCCGTATTGCGAGAGATGATTTTGCCGTTTTCCTCCTGTGAATCCAGCGAACATTCTTCAAAGAGGAGACTCCGGGCATAGTCGCTCAGTTTGACCCTCACGCGTTCCTGCGGAGTGTTATCAGTCTCTACCATGCCGAATATGTCCAACTCGCGGTCGATGTGTTTCTTTTGGTTTTTCCACTTTTCGCTCGTGAGCTTGAGATCGGCATCCTTGAATCGTGAGAATTTAAACATTCGCATGTCGTGACGTGTGAGGTCGTAGGCCAGGAAGCCCTTGTTGTTGCCCAATATTTTATATGGCTCAAGTCGGCGGTCCGACAGTCCGGTTGCTCCACTGTAATTTTTTATTTCAATCACGAGTTTGTCGTCGATTGCTTGAAGTATGCGCGCTGTCTTGTAGTGGTCTTTGTCAAGCGATCTCATCTTGCGGAGCTTCGTCTCTCTGACTCCCGAGCTGTTGAGAGGGGTCGATGCACCCGATGTGCGGATATAAACGTCGTGGAATCCGTTAGGCTTGTCGGGGGCTGAAATCTTGACCACGTCCCATGGATAGGGACTGATTTTCACGCGGAGTATCTCAATGTTCTCCTGGTTCTGTTCGATCATCAATTGGACTCGCCCGGCGGTTATGGCAGTCCCGCTGACTCGCCCGTCGGACGTGATGAAACTTTGGTCAATGAACAGCTTGAGGTATGTACGCAGCCTGTCGGCGGTCGGCTCAAAAATCCTGTGTTCGCGATAGAGGAGCTCCATGTCGTCCTTCAGCCCTACTGCAAACCCTGAATCGGCCACACCGATGAGAAGTTCTCCGCCATTGATGGAGTTGAAGAAGGCACACACCGTTTTCAGTATGGTCCATTTCTGGAACTCCATGTCTTTGATGAGTGATGAGGATCGCAGTTTGTCAGGCGGAAGCACACACGATGCCTTGAATTCAAGGAAGTCGCTCTCAACGCCGTAGTTTGTACATTTGCTGAATATGTCATTGTATTGGTCTGCTACATCGAGATGCGAGCAGATGGTTTTCTTGATGCGGTTTATCTCTGACTTGTCAATCTTCCCGATAAGGCTGTTGGATGCTTTGACCAACTGCTTCACGGTTGAAGCGATACTGTCAAGGTCATCAGATTTCCCGATTGTCGAGTGGAGGTCATGGTCGCCGTCAGTGTACTCTCTGTAATCGTGCATGATTTCGACAATCTCCTTTTCGGTGGTAAGTTCACCGTCATATTTGGTCAGCGATTGCTGCATTACGGGCAGGGCAGCGGGTGAGACCCCGTTTGCAAACAATATGATTGCTTTCTGGTAGTCAAGTCTGCAGCGGATGAACTCCACCTCATCATCGGCTTCGACCATGCGCATGAGAAGCATGGCGACAATGAGTTGCTCCATTCTGGCGAACGAATCGCCTCGGTTCAGCCTCAATGCCATTTGGTTTGTGAGTATGGCCAGCAGTCTGACGGTCGGTGGCTCTATTGATTCTATTTTCTCATATTGTCTGTCCTCGGGTGCGTAGGCCTTTACATATCTGAAAAATTCATCAAAGAAACGAGCATAGGCATTCGCCTCAAATATGGCAGGGCTTTCGATGTCCGATTCGTCGATGCATCCATCGAATTTGGCTTTCACAAGACAGTTGTATTTCGCATCCATCGTTGCGAGGTGGACTTTCAGCGTCCCCGGGAGGCGTTGCTTGACCGCGCACTCAAATTCATGCTCAAGCCCGTCCTCTGCGGTCTCCTTGTCGAACACATTCATACTTATTCCCAATTCCGAGAGCCAGCGTGACCCTCCGTTTATCGGGCTTACGGGAATGGCGTTGACATATTCGTCCATGTGTTCGTTTGTGTAATACTCCACAAATTCCGCAATAACATTCCTGTCGATGCGGAACGTCATGGTCGGATGTCTGTTTCTGACCACCGGCAGATAGTCGCCTTCTTTGAGCGAATCGAGCATACTCTCCTTGGGAATAAGTGCGATTGTCGTGTCGATGAACACATTGCCGTCTTCATACACATAGGTCGGATCGATCGTCTCTACTTCGATTTTCTGGCCGCTTATTCTTTTCACGCGCACTACAATGCGCTCCATCTCTGTGTAGGTCTTCAGTGTCGGAGCTACTGAAGGCTTCATGTTGTCAAAATCGCCGGAAATATAGGGATAGATTTCCATGAGGTCTTTGATGTCGGACGCGTTTGCCGGGTTTGTCGATTTGACTTCGAGTCCGAAAGAAGTCCGTAGCTCTGTCTTCAATCGGAGTTTACGGGAGTCATGATAGTTGACGTTCGACAGGACCATTCCATCGTCCTTGAGAACGAGTGAACCACGATTCTCATATATGTAAGTTGTGTTGCTGCTGTCGGAGGGCGAGAATTCGGTCTGTGCGAGTTTTGTCTCCACAAGCCCAATCATGAAGCCGTCTCGTTCAAAATCTGACCATGACAGTCTGAAAATCTTCACCGAGCAGTGCATTATGCATTTCTTGACAATATCAAAATATTTCCGACATATTTCCCCCGAAAGTTTTTTGTTATTAAGTATCAGTAGATTGACTAATGCCATGATGGACTCGTAGTCGTCATTGCCAATCTTTTTAGCCGTAAGTATAGCGGCCCCAAGAATCCTGATGACATCGTCAACCGGAATGTCGAAATCAGGATTTTCATAAATCTTGAAACTTTTTATTTTTTCTGCATAATCATCTGCAACAGATTTTAGATAAGTGTATGTCTGCAAGAAATCACCATCTTCTGTTTCCTCCTCTCTGATATATACATAGGCCTTGACATATTTCAATAACTGATCAAAATTTTCTATTACATAACGATTTGTAACCTTTAGCCAAAATGATGGTTGTCTCATTGTTCTATCGAATTTTTGTGATAAATGAATATTTTCATCGGCAAAGTTACGGATAATTTCGCTAAAATCCGGCTCTGTGAGGCGTATTGCAGGTACAACAGGTACCATATCACGGTGTAATTTTCTTCTTTAATCACACTGAATGCAAATGGCAATTGACCATTTGTCAGATTTATAGATTATTCGTAATTTTGCATGTTTTTCGGAGCATGTTATCCTTACAGTGTTCCGTAATGCCTTAATACTCAGTTTCGGACTGTCCAATACACAATATTCCATCAAGTTTTAGTGCAGAATATGGCCTTAAAAGAAGAAATAGAACGCAGACGCACTTTCGCGATCATCTCTCACCCTGATGCCGGCAAAACCACACTGACTGAGAAGCTGCTGCTTTTCGGCGGTGCGATTCATGTGGCCGGAGCCGTGAAATCAAATAAGATTAAGAAAACTGCAACATCCGACTGGATGGAGATTGAGAAGCAGCGTGGTATCTCTGTGGCAACTTCTGTCATGGGTTTCAACTATGGCGACTACAAGATAAATATTCTCGACACTCCCGGCCATCAGGACTTCGCTGAGGACACATACCGCACACTGACGGCTGTCGATAGTGTGATTATTGTGGTCGATGTGGCTAAGGGCGTCGAACAACAGACACGTAAGCTCATGGAGGTTTGCCGTATGCGTAACACTCCCGTGATCATTTTTGTCAATAAACTTGACCGTGAGGGCCGCGACCCGTTTGATATTCTTGACGAGCTTGAGAGTGAGCTTAAAATAAAGGTGCGCCCATTGTCATGGCCGATCAACATTGGTGCGAAATTCAAAGGCGTTTACAATATATTTGAGCATTCTCTCGACCTTTTTACTCCTGACAAGCAAAGGGTGAGTGAGCGTGTCGAGATTGACTCGATCGACGACCCGAGGATTGACGAGGCAGTCGGTGAGAGCGATGCAGCGAAACTTCGTGAGGACATCGAGCTTATCGATGGTGTCTATCCGGAGTTCAACCCCGACGAGTATCTTGAGGGTAAAGTCGCTCCGGTATTTTTCGGCTCGGCATTGAATACGTTTGGAGTCAAGGAACTGCTTGATTGCTTTGTGCAGATAGCTCCCTCTCCACGTCCGACCGAGACGGAGGAACGCATTGTCCGGCCCGAGGATGAAGGCTTTTCAGGCTTTGTGTTCAAGATTCATGCCAATATGGATCCTAATCACCGCTCGTGTATTGCTTTCGTCAAAGTATGTTCCGGAAAATTCGAGCGTAATGCCCCATATCGTCACGTCCGCTCAGGCAAGACCATGAAATTTGCCGCCCCGACAGCTTTCATGGCTCAGAAAAAGAATATTGTTGACGAGGCATATCCGGGCGACATCGTTGGTATTCCCGATACGGGCAATTTTAAGATTGGTGATACGCTCACATCGGGTGAAGTCCTGCACTTCAAGGGCCTGCCGAGTTTCTCGCCTGAAATGTTCAAATATATCGAAAACAGTGACCCGATGAAATCCAAGCAGCTCGACAAAGGTATTCAGCAGCTCATGGATGAAGGTGTTGCGCAGCTTTTCATAAACCAATTCAACGGTCGCAAGATTATCGGCACAGTCGGTCAGCTCCAATTTGAGGTTATCCAATACAGATTGCTTCATGAATATGGCGCGCAATGCCGCTGGGAACCAATATCCCTCTACAAGGCATGTTGGATTGAAAGTGACGATCAGGATGCTCTCGCAGCGTTCAAAAAACGCAAATTCCAGTTCATGGCCGTTGACCGCGAGGGCCGCGACGTATTCCTCGCCGACTCCAACTATGTCCTCCAGATGGCTCAAAACGACTTCCCAAAAATCCGCTTCCACTTCTCATCGGAATTTTAAACCATTTTTAACAAGTCGAGACAATAATATTTCAACTCCACGACCCCTCCACGGCGATTATGTCCGAAAGGGTTGTGAGTGTTGTTATATTGTTGTAACTTTGAACTGCTGAAAGCCTATGGCTTAGGCATGAATATGATAATGACTGACAATTTCAATACATATATCAACCGGATTGATTCGGAGGCTTGGCGCGAACTGTGCGTCAGCAAGGGTACTCTACGGCGGTATGCCAAGGGTGAGGAGTTTGTATCTGCCGGGAAGGTTGGTCGCTATATCGGCTTTATTGTTTCGGGGACGCTAAAGTATATGGTCTGTTCGGATGACGGTACGGAGCATGTGATGGGTATGGTGTTCGGTGAAGGGTTTGTGGCAGACTGGCCGTTCTGCCTGTATGGACGCAAAGCGAAACTGTCGATTGTGGCGGTCACCGACTGTGAGATCTATTGTATCCCCTCCAAGGAGGTCAAAGAGAAGATAGATACAGATCCACACTTCAAGGACATCGTGATGCACTCCACCGAGGAAGTCTATACCACCGTCTATGACCGATACATAGATTTATATGTCAAGACACCACAGCAACGCTACGATGAACTTGTCAGCCGACATCCCGACCTTTTCGACCTCTTTTCTCTCAAAGACATCGCTTCATTCCTCAACATCACGCCCACCCATCTGAGCCGCCTGCGAAATGCAAAGCATTCGCGGGTGGGCTTGTAGCGCAGGTCTGCAGAGCCGGTGCGCGGTCAAAAAACAAGACCAAATGACGGCTGATTTTATATAAACACATCTTCTATCTTTTATTTATTATGGCTCAGATTAACGATTTCCTTTCGCTTATTGACTTTGAGGCGATGCGTGAGTATTGTATGGCTAACGGTAAGACCGTCAGCTATGCAAAGGGAGATTGTTTTGCCGAAGCCGGCAGTGTCGGTAGATACGTCGGCTTCGTGAAATCGGGCTATTTCAAATATTGCGTCCTGACATCGAGAGCCGACTATGCAGTCACCGGTTTTTCATTTGCAGGTGAATGTATCATGGACTTCACCCAATCGTTCATCTTCGACAAACCATCAAAAATTTCAATCATTGCCGGATGTTATTCTGAGGTAACGCAAGTGTCATTACGTACCCTTCGCGATTTCATCACAAAGAATAATCCCGACCTTATCCCGCACATGTCGGCGGTTGTATTGGAAGAAGCGTATGGCCGTTATCTTCATCTATATCAAAAATCACCCGCCGAGCGTTATCTTGAACTTGTAGCGAAATACCCTGATGTCTTGGAGCGAGTCACCCTCCGCGACATCGCTTCCTATCTTCTCATAACCCCAATTCATCTCAGTCGTATCAGAAAAAGTTTAGGCAAATAACCCCGACATAAACATTTGTTTATGCCGAAGTCGTATTTCTGAACTAATTTTACCTAATAAAAACAACCATTCTCAACATTTGTTGAGAGTTTTTATTTTTATTGGTTGTAACTTTGCGCATTAAACAACATTCAAAATATGAGTAAGCATCGTATCAGAATATCAGCCATAACACTCATAGCAAGCATTATCGTATGTTTGTGCGTATCCTCGTGCAATCTTGAAAAACGTGTTTCAGTGACCACAAGTAGATATGATAATATTTCAAACCGGGATATTCAGCCTCATATAGAAAGCCTCATATAGAAATTGAGACTTCCCGTGACACAGTGGCGACATATCGTTTCTAATGGTATATCAAACAGATAGTTAATCACTTTAGATATGTTGTTGGTAATAATGGAACAGACTGTCATCAATATCAGTCGCTATCATAATTAAAATCAACCCTTGACACAAACACATGAATAATATCCATCACTACATAATACGCCAATGGCTTCTTCTGCGAATGGCTGCATCGGAGTTTTATTTTAAACAACCTTTCGATATTAAAGAGGAATATCCTATCATGACAAGCATATTAGGTTTCGCCCTCACGCCTATCTATATGATTTTCGGTTTCTTATATGCTCGGATCTACGGTTCCTTGGCAAGTTATCGCTTGTTTACTATCATTTTGATGTTTGTTTTATGCTTTGGCATAGCTTTCTTGATAATACGCAACATAAAGAATGTGCCTTTCATTCATCAGACGATCAGTGAGTATGAAGCCATGGACTTAAAGACACGAAAAAAAATTTATTCTGCCAAAAACATGATTAAGCTGACGTTTATCATGGCAATCTTGCCATGGATAGTTCTTGGTATTTCTGTAGCGATAATCTGTTATGCTGTTCCACATGCCTAAAGTATTTTTTACTGTAACTCCGCAAGTTAGATGCGATAATAATATAATTTAGTGAATTGTGAGACATATATTCGTTATATCATATTGCCTACTGCTGCTTGTTGGATGTAACCATTCCACAGTGGACAGAGAGCGTTTGGCAAAAGCTGAAGCATCTCTTGAAAATTCGCCCGACTCGGCATTGCTGATTCTTGACGACATCAATAGTCAAAACGGCGTGTCAAGCGAGATTAAAGCATATTCAACGATGTTGACGGCCAAGGCCAAGCTACGCAAAGGTGAGTCGTTCCTGATGGTTGATGGTTTTGATGACGCCTTGGGTTATTATGAAACAAGCACGGATACCACAGCTTTGCTTGACATGTATCAACTGGCAGCTATTAAGATGCGCTGGCTTAGCGATCAAGATTCAGCTTCGATGTTTCTTAATAAAGCAGCTGATATTGCATCAGAAACAACGAGTCCCTCAAAATCGGAGCTCTTTATTGAATTGTCTAATTTGTATGCAATGCCATCGTTGAACAAGGATTACGCTAAAGCACTAACTTACGCGATGGACGCAGTGAAAGTGGCACGGACAAAAGAAGAACGGGCACGAGCTATGCATGACATTGGACTTTTCTATTCGTCCATCGGTCATAATGACTCAACTGCCATTTTTATGGAAAGGGCTTTGGCTGAAACTGACGCTGCTGATCCTTTGTTTGCAACCTACGCTCTCAATTACGCCGGCAATCCTGCGTCTGATTTTAAAAGGAGTGTATGTTATCTCAACCGGATAAAGAAGAAAAGCCTCGGGAAATTGATTACACTGGGATTTATTTATCTGAATAATTCACAATTGGACTCAGCCCGTTACTACTCGGAGGCATCAAAAAGTATGTATAACGAGAACCCGGCACGTTACTCAATAAATACATACAACAGTCTTAGCCTATATAATTCATACCCCAGCACATAGGGTGTAAAAAAGAACGCTCCTC
>JAMPHF010000001.1:981099-988755 GCA_023663525.1 Bacteroides sp. | reverse complement strand
GGCTCATTCTGTACGGCTTGAGATTATGCACCGAAAAAGACCTGAGTAGTTACACCCTCATCCTTGAAAAAACTTAAAATTCTTAATTCAACGCGCTTATTCTGAATTTTTCGGCGAAAATACGTAATTTTGCAAATTGAATCGGCTGCACCATTCTCCCGACCCGGAGTGATGGATGTCAGCCGGCGAACCGAAACCCTGCCTTGCGGTAACAACACATGTCAATAGGCAGATATTCACCAAAATAGCAAAATAAGAGTGTATCTCCTCTTTTCAACCCACAATGCAGCAACAAGAAAATAATCATCAGAATACCGGCGGTGAGCGTCACGACAATACTACCCCGAATGTCACACCCGGCGCGGCTCCCAATGCAAGCCCCCGACGCATCAACCCGAAGAAACCTCGTCGCCACACAGGCATAATAGCCACAATGTGGATCGTCTTCGCATCGGTCATTATCGGAATCTTCCTTTTCCTGTTTTTCATCTATAATGGCGTCATCGGCTACATGCCCCCCGTCGAGGAACTGAAAAACCCGACAGACCGCTTTGCCTCAGTCCTCTACTCGGCCGACGGCAAGGAGATAGGCCGCTACTTCGTAGGCACCGGCAACCGCGTGTATGCCGACTTTGACGAAGTGTCGCCCCACGTCATCGACGCACTCATCTCCACCGAGGATGTCCGCTTTGAGGACCATTCCGGCATTGACATGCGCGGACTCGGGCGCGTGCTTTTCAAGACAGTCCTCATGGGCAACAAGAACGCCGGAGGCGGCTCGACCCTGACCCAGCAGCTCGCCAAGCAGCTCTATTCGCCCAACAGTTCCGGCATGCTCTCGCGTGCGATGCAGAAACCGATCGAATGGATGATCGCCGTGAAGCTCGAACGCTACTACTCAAAAGAGGAAATCATCAAGATGTATCTCAACCAGTTCGATTTTCTCTACAACGCCGTCGGCATCAAATCAGCCGCTCACGTCTATTTCGGCAAAGACCCCAAGGATCTTAACATCGAGGAAGCAGCCACCCTCGTCGGCATGGTGAAAAACCCCTCCTACTACAATCCCGTCCGCCAGAGCGAGCGCACTCGCCAACGCCGCAATGTGGTGCTTTCACAGATGGAAAAGGCCGGCAAGATCACCAAAGCTGAACTCGACTCGCTCTCCGCCCTCCCGCTCGAAATCAACTTCAACCGTGTCGATGCAAAGGACGGTATCGCCCCCTACTTCCGCGAGGAGCTGCGCCGTATGCTCCGCGCCCAGAAGCCCGAACGCGAGAATTACCGTGGCTGGGAGACTCAGAAATTCATCGACGACTCAATCGCCTGGGAGACAAACCCGCTGTTCGGATGGATTGAGAAAAACCCGAAACCCGACGGCTCAAAATACGACATCTACACTGACGGTCTGAAAATCTACACCACCATCGACTCGCGGATGCAGGAATATGCCGAGGAAGCCGTTGCCGAACATCTTGGCGGCTACCTCCAGCCTGCCTTCTTCCGCGAGAAGCGTGGCACCAAGGGCGCACCCTACACCTCTGACCGCGCCGAACTGTCTGAAATCAGGCGTAACCACCTCGTGCGCAATGCGATGAAAAACACCGACCGCTACCGCACGATGGTCAAGGCCGGAGCGTCGCGCGAGGAGATTGACCGTGCGTTCAACACCCCGAGAGAGATGAAAGTGTTCACCTACAACGGCTCCGTTGACACCGTGATGACACCACTCGACTCCGTGCTCTACCACAAACATTTCCTCCGCACGGGCTTCATGGCCATGGATCCTCTCAACGGTCACATCAAGGCCTACGTCGGCGGTCCCAATTTCTCATATTTCCAGTATGACATGGTCTCGACCGGTCGCCGTCAAATCGGTTCGACCGTCAAGCCCTTCCTCTACACCTACGCAATGGAGGAAGGCTACACGCCCTGCGATGAATTCTCAAACACCCAGCCCGTGATCACCGACGAGACCGGCAAAGTCTGGGCTCCCCGCAATGCCGGGTCGGCGCGTGTCGGCGAAATGGTTGACCTCAAGTGGGCTCTCACCAACTCCAACAACTGGATCTCCGCCCGACTCATCTCGCAGCTCTCGCCCCCATCACTCGTCCGCACAATGCACAACTTCGGCATTACGGCCGAACTCCCCCCCGTGATGTCGCTCTGTCTCGGTCCGGCGGATGTCTCCGTCAAGGAAATGGTCACAGCCTACTCGGCCTTCGCCAACAACGGTATGCGCGTTGACCCGATGTTCGTGACAGCCATCGCCGACAACAACGGCAACATCATATCCGAATTCTCCCCACGCCACACTGAGGTCATCAGCGAGAAAGCCTACTACCGCATCCTGTCAATGCTCCTCAATGTCGTCAATGAGGGTACAGCCAACCGTGTCCGCTCACGTTTCGGTCTGACAGCCGAGATGGGAGGCAAGACGGGAACTACCAACTACAACGCCGACGGATGGTTCATGGGATTCACTCCAAACCTTGTCGCAGGCACATGGGTCGGCGGTGACGAGCGTTTCATCCACTTCAACACCATGGCCTACGGTCAGGGCGCGTCTATGGCACTCCCGATCTACGGACGATTCATGAAGAAAGTCTATTCCGACCCGTCGCTCAACTACTCGCAAAGCACACGTTTCGATTTCCCCGCCGACGTAAATCTCTGCGAAAAAGAATTCTACGGATACTACGACGACGAAGTAAACGCCGACAACAACGCCGAAGACACCACGATGGAAGGCGTGTTCGATTGATCTTACCCCTAAAATATCCGCAACCCTACCATTAGGTATCCGCAACCTTACCCATAAAGTATGGCATCCGTCAGGATGCCGATTTACCAGTAGCCGGGTATGACGAAGCGCAGCGTAATCATGCCCGGGCCCGGAAACGAATGAACATATATAAGGCATGCGCAGCAAGCCGATTTATCCTCTGCAGCCGAAAGCGTAAACCGGCTTTCTCCGAATGCTCATTACACATCACTACCCAACCGGGCATGACTACGCCGCGCTTCGTCATACCCGGATACTGATAAATCAACATCCTGCGGATGTTCCATGCAGGTAAAAATCCTCCCACAATCGCACAAATAACGTATAGAAAAAACACTCCCCGCACATCACCATTCAGATGAATGTGCGGGGACTGTTTTATTTCTCAATAAAATAATAAAACCCAATCAGAAATAGTAAGCCAGCCGGATGTTCCAATAGCGGTTACGGGCACTGTAATCACTGAGGATATTAGCCTTGAGCGCGTAGGTCATTCCCCACGTATAGGCTGCCGAGAGCTGCCATCTTTTGAAAATCTCCACACCGCCGCCGACTGTCAGACCGAGATCTCCGCCTGAAAATTTCATCGCATCACACTTGCTGTGGGCAACCTGAATATTGAACAGCGGACCGCCGAACACAAACGGAGCAAGATAGTCCTCGAATCCCTGGAAACGGGTGTACTTGAACTTCAGATTAAACGGAATCTGTATGTTGTGGATATATATCCGCTCCTTGCTTGAATAGTCCGACCACATCGGAAATTCGCCGAGATTCAACGATGCGCCAAGCTGCTCGTAGCGCAAACCTATATCAATACCGAAACCTATGCCAGGAAACATCATCTCACCATTGACGCCGACAGTCTCTCCAAACCCCTTGTCAACAGTCAGTATGCCCTTCTGCTTGAACTTGAAATCATTGACATTGATTCCGGCAATGGCACCCCAACGGAGCTGTGCAAACGCCGTGTCAGCACCCGCAAGCGCGGCCACCACCATTATTAATACAAGTATCTTTCTTTTCATGTAGTGTCAGTTATGTGGTTAACAAGCACACAAAGTTACAACTTTTTCTTTAAAAACCTTGAATTGCCATGAATTTAGTGTTATCTTTGCATTGGACTTGGAAATATGCCCTCCCGCCACGCGCTTCCGGGAGCATACGTACCCCCAAAAAATTGAAGTAATCAAATTAATAAACCATAAGTCACATAAAATGAATAAATACCTCTTAGGCGCAATGGCTCTATGCCTTGCGTTTGGTGTGGAAGCCAAAGACAAAAAGTCGGACGACGACAAGACCGGAGGCTTCAAGTTTACTGATGTCAAGACAGTCAAGACAACTCCCGTCAAGGATCAGAACAAGTCGGGAACATGCTGGAGTTTCTCCGGAATTTCATTCATTGAGGACGAAATCCTCCGCAAAACCGGCAAGGAAGTGGACCTCAGCGAAATGTTCATCGTGCGCCACTGCTACAACGACAAGGCCGACAAGTATATCCGCATGAACGGAACCATCAACTTCGCCCAGGGTGGAAGCACTCTTGATGTCCCCTACGTGATGGTCAACTACGGTCTCGTGCCCGAAGAAGCATACCGTGGACTCGAATACGGCGAAGAAAATCACAGCCACGGAGAGCTGTCCAATGCATTCACATCCTTCGTCAAGTCAATCAACACCGCAAAGACCAAATCTCCCGCATGGAAAAAGGCATTCAACGGTATGCTCGACGCATATTTCGGCGAACTCCCCGAAACTTTCGAGTATGAAGGCAAGACCTACACTCCGCAGAGCTTCGCTGAGTCATTCGGAATCAAAGCCTCCGACCTCATCCCTGTGACATCATTCACCCATCACCCCTTCTATCAGCCCTTCGCGGTAGAGGTGGCCGACAACTGGCTTTGGGAGAAATATCACAACGTTCCCCTCGATGAGATGAAAGCCATCGTTGACAACGCGATTGACAACGGCTACTCTGTGGCATGGGCGGCCGACGTCAGCGAACCGGGCTTCAAGTGGGTGAAAGGCTACGCTCTTATGCCCAAAAAGAAAACCGCCAATGACCTCTCAGGCACAGAGCTTGCCCGCTGGGTGAAACTCAGCGACCGTGAGCGCGAGGAGGAAGCCAACAAGATCGATGGTCCCGTCGAGGAGATCAACGTCACTCAGGAACTCCGTCAGGAAATGTTCGACAAGCAGGAGACAACTGATGACCACGGCATGGTCATCGTCGGCAAAGCCGTTGACCAGAATGGCAACAAATACTATAAGGTCAAGAACTCTTGGGACACAAACCAGATTTATGACGGTTTCTTCTACGTGTCAGAGCCCTATTTCCTCGCAAAAACCATCGACATCCTTGTCAATCGCGAGGCCATCCCCGCTGACATCGCTAAGAAAATGAATCTCTGACCCCTCCCCCACGCTTCAGTTTCAGGACACACAAGGAACAAACAAAAATAACGACAGAGAGTGCTTCACGCCACCCCGGCAGAAACACTCTCTGTTGTTATTTTTCCCATTCTGTTGTTATTTTTCCATACCGTTATCATGCAGCCCCGTCCGCCTGCTGCTTTGCTGCGGCGGCACCCGCAAGTCGCTGCTTGCGCTTTGCCTTGTTGGTTATCAACATCCCGACAATGATGACCACCATGGCAACGACCTGGATCCAATGAATCTTGGCAACGCCCATAATCACCGAGGCAATCGTGGCTGCCACTGGGAGGAAATACTGATAGATGGAGACAAGCTCGCTTCCGATGAGCTTCTCGGCAGGATTGATCAGGAAATATGACAGGAATGTCGGACACAAGAGGATGAACGCTATGCATGTCCACGGCAACCACGAGGTCGTATGGAATATCTCAGCTTTCGGGAACGACGGCAGCAGCAGCAACATCGGCAGGCACGACATGAGGAAGACCCATCTCAACATCGAGACCGGACGATAGCGGTGCATCGGTCCCTCAAGAATCACAAGGTAAAACGCATAGCAGAGTGTCGATGCGAGCGCGAGACAATCGCCGAGAATGTTGTCAGTGCCTTTCTCGCCGGAGTGTTGAGTGACTATCACCAGGAATGCACCCACAAAACCGACGGCAAGACCGCAGATTTCAAGCCATGATGTCCGCTTATGTTGAAAAATTATTCCAATCAGTATCACGAACACCGGCGGGAAAGTCATGATGATCGATACATCGATCGGATCGGCATAACGCAGCGAGAGGTTGAACAGATACATGAACATGAACAATCCCAGCGCCCCCCCGAGAAATATCCGAAGGTAATCGTGACGCTCTATCCTGTCAGTCTTGATAAACATTGAAGCTATCCACATCAGTATGCACCCGCCTCCGAGACGGAATATGGTCACATCGACTGATGTCATCCACTCCGGAATCAGAATTTTGACAACCGGGATATTCACACCAAAAAATATCGTGGAAATCAGCATGAAAAGATTTCCCTTCAGCATGTCGGCCGCGCTGCGGATCTCAGGTCGTGACGCAGGGCTTGATGTCTTTATTTCGTTGTTCATTTGCAGTGTAAGTTTAGAGTTTGACCAACAGTCATATTATAAACGCCGACACATGCAAATCTGTTCCGAAATCCATACATACCGAAAACAAATACCTATCTTTGCACCGCCAAGTTATTTTTTTTCGTCACCAATACACCCGCCCGAAATGAGAATCCATCTTTTCAATCCCGAAAATGACCTTGCTCTTGGTCTCGGCTGCCGCCACTACACCCCGCCGCCCCACGCTGCCGCCCTGCATCGTGCCGGGGCGTTGCTGCCGATGTGGTGGGCAAAGACCGGCGACATCCTGCTTGCCGACGAGTCGAAGACGCATGATGCGGAAGCCCTCCGCAGAAGATTCGGACTGCATGGCTCAATCGGGAATCCGGCTGAGGCAACTGAGGCAGTACCCTGGGGATGGAGTCTCGACGCACGCAATCAGTTTGAACGCGCCGAAATCAGCCGCCCGATCCTGCCGGCTGATGAGGTCATTGAACGAATCCGGCAGCTAAGCCATCGGCGCACCTCCATTGAAATAATCTCGCGTCTCGACGGTGACTACCCGATTGCGGTCGAGACAACCTCGCCCGACGATGTCGTCCGCCTTGAGAACGACCATAGCGGATGTTTCATCAAATCACCCTGGTCCGGGAGCGGACGTGGAGTATTCTGCGCCCGTTCGCTCAGCCGGGAGGCTCTGCGCAGCCGTGCCGAAGGCATAATCCACCGTCAGGGAAGTGTGATGGTGGAGCGGGGTCTTGACAAAGTCATGGATTTCGCAGCTCTTTTCCACAGCGACGGGCATAGGGTCGAATATCGTGGTCTCTCATTGTTCACGACCGAATCGCGGGGCATGTATTCAGGTAACATCGTCGCTCCGCAGCAATTCATCTCTGACAAAATCGGACAACTCATTGACCTCACGGAACTCTATGGGATTATAGGGCGTGAAGCCGACATTCTCTCAGACCTGACCGCCGGGACGTACCACGGCTGGATGGGAATCGATATGATGGTCTACCGTGAGGATGGCATTTATAAAATAATGCCATGCGTTGAACTGAACCTCCGCATGACAATGGGAGTAGCCGCCCTTGAGATTGCCGAAAGACTCGATGTGACACACCCCCATTTCCTTGCGTGGGAACACAACAATCCGGAGCAACACACCGGTGACTCCCTTATCCTTCTTCCCCCAACCGAAGGATTCACCCTCCGCCTATCAAAAATGAAAAAATCAGAGGCTGTCTGACAATTGATATTAGACAGCCTCTATATTTCTTCAGGTTTTACATTAAGAGTGTGTCTCATAACAAAAGTTAAATCGAGGGTCCCGGTTTTTGGAGCG
>JAMPHF010000001.1:853858-980999 GCA_023663525.1 Bacteroides sp. | reverse complement strand
TAAGTGCCGGAGTCAAGGATGACACAACGTCAACCTCGACTCCGGCTTTTTTATGTCCCTTTATACCGTATTGTTCGATATTCAGTTTGTTTTGTTTGACGTTCCATAAATTTTGATTAATTTTGCAGATGAATGACTGATGAAAGTCATTTATAACTATTACAAAGCATTTTAACCTCGCATACATGGAACTCACTGCATCACAGCTCGCGTCTCTTGTCAACGGAACGGTTGATGGTGATGAAGATGTGAAAATCAACACTTTTGCCCGAATAGAGGAAGGCCATTCGGGTGCATTGTCGTTTCTGGCCAATCCTAAATATACCCACTACATTTATTCGACGGAATCCTCGGCAGTACTTGTCAAGCGTGATTTTGTGGCTGAGCAACCTGTCAAGGTTACCCTCATCCGTGTGGATGATCCGTATGCAACTGTGGCTCGCCTTCTTGAGATGGTGACAGAGATGACGAAAGTCGAAAAGGTTGGAGTGGAATCCCCCTCATTCATCTCGGAGGGAGTGGAGATTCCTGAGAATGCCTATATCGGGGCTTTCGCCTATATCGGTCAAGGTGTGAAACTTGCTCATGGTGTGAAGATATATCCCCAGACATATATTGGCGATGGTTGTGAGATTGGCGAAGGCACTATTCTTTATGCAGGAGTGAAAGTTTATAAAGGCTGCAAGATTGGCAAGCGATGCATCATTCACTCGGGTGCTGTCATCGGTGCTGACGGCTTCGGTTTTGCTCCCGTTGATGGAGGATATGAAAAGATACCCCAGACCGGCAATGTCGAGATTGACGATGATGTTGAAATCGGTGCCAACACGACGATAGACCGTGCGATGATGGGCGCGACAAAGATTGGAAAGGGTGTGAAGCTCGACAATCTTATTCAGGTGGCCCACAATTGCTCAGTCGGAGAGAATACTGTCATGGCTGCGCAGGCCGGTATCGCAGGCTCTGCTAAAATTGGCAGCCGGTGCATGATCGGCGGTCAGGTCGGTGTGGTCGGTCACATAGCGGTGGCCGACGGCACTCAGGTCGGTGCACAAAGCGGACTGAGCAAGCCGACCAAACCCGGCGAGCGAGTGATGGGATCACCGGCAGTTGACATGGGCGAGTATGCAAGAGGACTTGTGTATGTCAAGAAGCTCGCTTCGCTCTATGAACGCGTTAAGGAGCTGGAAAAAAAGATTAAAACTTACTCTTAAGATATATGAACCAGAAGACATTAAACGGCGAGTTTACTCTCACCGGCAAAGGGCTGCATACCGGCCTTGAGATTACGGCGCGATTCTTGCCTGCGCCTGACAATCATGGCTATAAATTCAAACGAGTGGACCTTGAAGGCGAGCCGGAGATTGATGCCCTCGCCGAAAATGTAGTGGACACAAACCGGGGAACCGTGATAGCCAAAGGTGATGCACGCGTTTCGACCATCGAACACGCCATGTCGGCTCTCTACGCAGCCGGTATCGACAATGTACTCATCGAAGTAAACGCGCCTGAAATGCCTATACTCGACGGAAGCGCACGTCGCTATTTCGAGGAGATTGCACGCGTCGGGCTGAAGGATCAGAAGGCTGATAAGGATTTCTTCTACATCAAGACCAAGATTGAGGTCCGTGACGAGGCAAGCGGGTCGTCAATCCTCGTGCTCCCTGACGATGAATTTTCGGCTGATGTGAAGATTGACTTCAATTCGACTGTTCTCAACAATCAGTTTGCCACTCTCGATACCATGGAGCATTTCGGCGATGAGATTGCAAGCAGCAGGACATTTGTTTTCGTTCGTGAGATCGAACCTCTCGTGAAGGGAAATCTCATCAAGGGCGGTGATCTGGATAACGCTATCGTCATCTACGACACTCCCATGCAGCAGGCAGAGCTCGACCGTCTTGCTGACCTTATGAATGTCCCCCATAAGGATGTCAGTGAGTTCGGATATATCAACGACACTCCTCTGAGCCATGAGAATGAGCCTGCGCGCCATAAGCTACTTGACCTTATCGGTGACATCGCGCTTATCGGGCGTCCGCTCAAGGGACGTGTCATAGCCACCCGTCCCGGTCATTCAATAAACACGACATTCGCAAAGAAAATCCGCCGCGAGATAAAGCATCAGGAAGTTCAGGCTCCGGTCTACAATCCAAATAAGGAGCCGCTGATGGACAATAACCGCATCCGTGAGCTTATCCCCCACCGCTATCCGTTCCTCCTTGTCGATAAGATTATCGAAAAAGGGACAAATTATATTGTCGGCGTAAAGAATATTACTGCAAACGAGCCTTTCTTCCAGGGTCATTTTCCCCAGGAGCCTGTGCTCCCCGGTGTGCTTCAGATTGAGGCGATGGCTCAAACCGGTGGTCTGCTTGTGCTTAGCGGATTGGACGAACCTGAACGCTATTCGACATATTTCATGAAGATTGACAATGTCAAGTTCCGTCAGAAGGTAGTCCCCGGCGATACACTGATTTTCCACGTCTCATTCATGACCGAGCTGCGCCGGGGTTGCGCAATGATGAAAGGTTATGCCTTTGTCGGTGAGAAGATTGTGACAGAATGTGAATTCATGGCACAGATTATAAAGAATAAATAATCGCATAAGAAAGAAATGAAACAACCTTTAGCATACGTCCATCCTGCAGCAAAGATTCATCCGAGTGTTGTCATTGACCCATTCGTGACAATCGACCAGAATGTTGAGATTGGCGAGGGTACACGCATCGGCTCCAATGTGACAATCATGGAGGGAGCACGCATCGGTAAGAACTGTACGATTTATCCCGGAGCCGTCATTTCCGGTCCTCCACAGGATCTGAAGTTCCGTGGAGAGGAATCAGTGGCAATTATCGGTGACAACACCGTGATCCGTGAGTGCGTGACGATCCATCGCGGAACAGCATCCAAAGGTAAGACTGTCGTTGGAAGCAATTGCCTGATTATGGCCTACTGCCATGTGGCGCATGATTGTGTTGTCGGCGACAATGTGATAATGTCAAATGCCGTGCAGTGTGCGGGTGAGGTGGTGATTGATGACTATGCTGTGATTGGCGGCGGCGCGTTGATTCACCAGTTCTGCCATATCGGTCCTCATGTGATGCTTCAGGGTGGTGCGCTTGTCAACAAGGACATTCCTCCTTACGTCAAGGCCGGACGTGAGCCGATCGCTTATGCCGGTGTCAACTCCATCGGTTTGCGTCGTCGCGGATTCTCAAATGAAACCATCCGTGACATTCAGGAGACATACCGCTACCTCTACCTCTCCGGATTGAACAATTCGGATGCCGTGGAGCGCATCGAGGCGGAACTTCCTGCCACGAAAGAGCGCGATGAGATCATCCTTTTCGTCCGCAATTCCAAGCGTGGTATTGTACGCGGTTACGTATAAGCCACTTGTGCGTGGTGGGTCACGCATTCATGTATCAATCTCTCCAATTTAATTCACCGATTCTGATGAGACAATTTGTCTCCATGATACTGATACTGGGTACTTCGGCTACCATCACTATGGATGCCGGAGTACCCTTTAACGGTAAAAGCGGTGTGGAGCTAATGCGTTCGGTTGCGGAGGCCTCGCGTCCGGTTAGAACTGTCGATAAAGGAGCAATCACGTTCGGAATACGTGATGAATTTACCGGACGTGACCTGTCTGTGAAATCCGGTGCATTGCCCGATGGTTATGTGTGGAGTTGCTTTGTCCCTTCTGGATGGTGGGCAAATTCACCTGACATCTTTGGCGACATGCCGGCCAATGATTTTTACAATCTGCTTCCGCTTGATGTATCCACCAATGCTCTTCGCCGGGATCTTGCGCCGGGTGAGTCGGTCAGTGTCCCGACTTTTTCCAATGAGTATTGGGGTGTGGGGCGGTCGGAGCTTTATGGCGTAGAGACCGAACTTTATGCCCCTCCCGTTGGTCTGCGGGGCGAATTGGCAAGGGCGTTCATGTATATGGCCGTGGTCTATCATGTTGCAACATGGACTGAGCGGGCATATATGTTCATGGATGGGTCGGCTTCAGCCATGCTGACCGACCATGCAGTCCCCTTGTTGCTTGGTTGGCATCGGGCTTATCCTCCCGGCGAGAAAGAGAGCTTGAAAAATCAGCTTGGAGAGGGAATCCAGGGCAATCGCAATCCGTTTGTCGATTATCCCGAACTTCCGGAGTATCTTTGGGGCAATCATAGAGGCGACAAGTTCATGGTGACCGGAGAGCCGCAGCCGTTGCGGTCGGTTTATGGAAAGGACGATGATCGGGTGGATTTATATTCACCGGAAATTCCGGCGGATGCGGAGTGGATGATTGACGGTCACACTGTCAGCCGGAGCTATATTCCGGTTTCAGAACTTGAGATAGGGATGCACACGCTCACATATCTGTCGCAATCGACCGGCGAAAGAGGTGTGGTAATGATTAAAATTGAGAGATGATGAGTCGATGGTCTGTCAGAAGTGTCATTGCGAGGATGGGCAGGAGGAGCCGTTTTGCCGTCAGCATAGTGCTTATCCTTTTTGCTGTCAGTTGTGATCGCAGTTCGGATGGCCCTCGCAGGGAAGAACCGCCAAAAAATGAAAATGGCGGTCGTGAGGATGAACATCCGGATGTTAAGCCCGGTGATGATAATCGTCCCGGGCCATCAGACCCGACGATAGACTTTGTCAAAGAGCTGAATGACAATGTGGCGCGTTATTCAGGTCATGGAGTCACCATGCGCCTTGACGACGGGGGTGTTCTCGTTAAAGTATTCCCTGACGGGCGCAGTGAGTTCATCGATCTTGACGGTGGAACGCGGGTTGGTTTCATGCCGGGTGCTATGCGTGAGGATTCGATATGTCCTGCCGCCACATTGACTGTCAACGGGAAGGCTGCTGAAATTCTCACTGCCGGTATGCGGAGGAAATCATCGGTGGCAATCTGGTATCATGTCACGGATAAGGATGAGCGCGAGCATCTCGTCGTTGTTCCTGCGATGTGATTTTGCGGCAGCGATTATTTCTGCATCATTCGGGCCATGGCCAGCTTGTCCTCGCGTTCCTTGATGGATTGACGTTTATCGTATTCCTTCTTTCCGCGAGCCACTCCGATGACGAGTTTTGCAAGTCCGCGCTCGTTGATGAACAGTCTGAGAGGGATGATGGTGAATCCCGTTTCCTTACCGTTTTTCTCAAGTTTGGCAATCTCTTTTTTGTTTAGCAGGAGCTTGCGGTCACGACGCGCCGCGTGGTTATTGTAAGTTCCGTAGAAATATTCGGCTATATACATGTTTTTGACCCACACCTCTCCTTTGTCAACATAGCAGAACGTGTCTGCGAGTGAGGCCTTGCCTTGGCGGAGCGATTTGATTTCTGTTCCCGTCAGCACGATTCCGGCAGTGAACGTGTCGCCGATGGCATAGTCGAATGTAGCGCGTTTGTTTTTTATGTTTACGTCTTTTGAGATCATAGCATTATGAGAGATATAGTCTTATTTATGTTAGTGCCCGATGACGAGCGAGAAAAGGAAATAGAAAATGTAGAGAGGCATAAGCACGCCGAGAATTGCAATAATCATGAAAATGCCTGTGCGGTCGGGGCGTATCTTCATGTAACCACATCCTTTCCACTGGATCAGAGCCACGTAGAACGGAAGGAAGAAAAGCATTGCCGATGTCACCGGCAGCACATTGATTATGAATGAAATCAGAGCCAGAAGTCCGAGGGTATAAAGCACGAACGTGTGGCAGCGTTTGTCGTCATATCGACCATCAAGTGTCGGCTCCACGAAAAGTGAGAGCATGAACACGCCGAAGAAATAGGCGACAAAATAGACGAGAAATGTCACAATCATCCTCATGAACAGTACAAGGAACTCTACATGGTGATAGACTCCCTGCATGAACACACTCAGCGCCGCGAGAGCTATCAGCGGATAATAGCCGTGGACAGCTATCGAGCGGGTGTCTATGTTGGCTTTGCCTATATCCTCCCATCCGTTACCGGGCGAGAGTATGAGTTGGAAAAGATGTTTAAGATAGCATTTCATTACCGGTTGTCTGAGTGATCAGTGTGGCGATGGTGATACATTGACTGAAATTCATTGCAAAATTACATAGAATTCGCGAATTTCAGACAATCATTCGTAAGCAGCCCATAAAAATGCTCTGATTTTTGGCTCTCTGACACCTCGGATGGAAATTTGTCGAGATAGAAATTTGCCGTTATATCGGGATACGGGATTGATGAGCATTGGTCACGCACAGATATGGAGTGCAAGTGCGTGACCAATGAATGATGGTGTCTTAAAGGACTCCTAACTTGCCCTGCGAGCCGTATTTGTTGACTGCGCGGACTTTGAGAGCAGTCTTAATCTCAGGAGCGTAGCATGATGTATCGGTCGTGATTGAGATCACTTCGTCGCCGTCATAGACCACATAACCGGCAGCATCATTGACTTTTTCCCATGAAAGTGTCCCGTCGGTATATGCCAATCCTCTCGGAGCGGCGAGTTCCGACATCATTTCGCGAGGATTCCATCCGTCTCCGTTGAGGATCATGTTGTCATACGTATATTTTGCTGCTTCCTCTCCGCTTATGGTCGTCGGGCAACTGCCGCTGAACTCCTCGCCGGTGGCGCGGTTGCGGTATGTGTAGGTTGATTTGCGTTTGCTCAGATCGATAGGTTTGCCGTTGGTGTCATGAGTGTTGTACTCGGCAAACAAAGCGGGGATTGTACCCATGTTTGTCCACCCCTCCTCGGCTATGGGAATCAGCGTGGTTGTGTTGATATAGACAGCTTTTGGATTGTTGTGCCATGGTCGTCCGAGCTTCAGTTTGCCGTCGGCAGCCTCAGGCGTGCCGTCGATGGTGCAATCGACAAAGGCGTAGCCGTATTTTGCGTTATCATGGCATGGCGCGACGATGACTGAGCCGCTACGGACGTTGTAGAATGTGCAGTTTTCGGCAAGGACATCTCCGCCACCATAGAAGTAATCGACTGCACCTTCGATGAAACAGTCCTTCACATAATGGCGGGCTGAGTCGGCACTTGCTGTGTACCATGTGTCCTGAAATGAGCGGAACACGCAATCGTTGAAAGCCGCGCAATCGGCATTGCTGCGCATTGCGAGAGCCTGCGGGCCATTGCTCGCTTCGACTCCCCAGTCATTGATATATGAAATTCCCTCGGTGTAGAAGTGGGGTGCTTCAACGACTACAACGGCAAACCCCTTTACGCCGTCCTTCGCTTCGGGATTATGTACCGAATAATTCCAGTATGCCGTTTTGCCTGGTTTTTCTGAACCGTTTGGCTTGCCTCCGACATTCTGTTTCAACCGTATGGAAGTGTTGCGCTTGTCTTGACCGACGAGGTGTATGTATGGTTTCGAGGCAGGGATTGCCACATGCTCACGATAGTCGCCCTTTTTGATGAAAATGATCCAAGGCTCCGTGCGGCCTTCAGGAGCGGCAGCGATGGCCTCGCTCACAGTTCTGTAATCACCTGTCCCATCCTCGGCAACGACGGCATGAAACGGACCGGAAGCAGCAGAAGCCAACAAACAATTAGCAAACACGACAAGAGATGTGATGATTTTTTTCATGGACAAAATATAAAAACTATTAGCGTATTGATTTCCACAAAATTGCTAAACATCACCAAAACGAATGATATGCAGCAGGATAAAATGACATGGCGACTGTTTGCAATCACGATAGCGGAAAACCCTCAGTATAACGACAAAGTTACGAAAACCGCTCCTGTTATGCAAATAGTGTGTTTGTCACAGATGTATGGTGTAAATCTCCACCGTCCTGAATTTGATATGACATATATGTGCTATTTGTAATTCAGATGAAAACCGGGAATGAACACAACAAATACCTCCGAATGCATAAAATAATCATGAAATATTCTACGTTTGTATTAAAATAGGCTTATTCAAAATTGTCTTCATGTCACATCAAGGGGCGATTTTGGGGATGTCTGAATTATGATCGCGTTTACAACTTTATACATATAGACATATTATGGCTAAATTAAGTGAGAATCGTGTCAGTATGCTGCATGGCATTCTGCTCATAGCTCTTTTTGCCTGCGCCGCTTTCTATATAGGTGAGGCTCAATTTTTCAAAGATTTGTCGTTCAGTCCGATGATCATCGGTATCATCCTTGGTATGCTCTATGCCAACTCACTGCGCAACAATCTCCCCGACACATGGGTGCCGGGCATACAGTTCTGCTCCAAAAAGGTGCTGCGTCTCGGTATCATACTCTATGGTTTCCGCCTTACGTTTCAGGACATTGCCAATGTCGGTGTGGCGGGTATCGTCAATGATGTCATCATCGTGACTGTCACCATACTCGGTGGTGTATGGATCGGACGAATGCTCAAGATGGATCGCGACACCGCACTTCTCACCTCTGTCGGGAGTGGCATCTGTGGGGCGGCGGCAGTACTCGGCGCGGAGTCGGCCATACGGACACAGCCCTACAAGACGGCGGTGGCGGTCGCTACGGTGGTTATTTTCGGCACAATCTCAATGTTTCTCTATCCCATTCTCTACCGCTCAGGGCTTCTCGACCTCACGCCACAGGAGATGGGCATATATTCCGGCTCGACACTCCATGAGGTCGCCCATGCCGTAGGGGCGGGCAATGCGATGGGGACAGAGATTTCAAACGTTGCAATCATCGTCAAAATGATCCGTGTGATGCTCCTCGTCCCGGTTCTGATCATACTCGGGGTATGGGTTGCGCGACGCAAATCGGACAGTGCTGCGTTAGGTGAGAAAGGTAAAATCAATATTCCCTGGTTTGCCGTTGGCTTTCTTGTGGTGATTGCCTTCAATTCGTTCAATCTTCTGCCGCAGCCAATGGTTGACGCAATCAACTACTTCGACACTTTCCTGCTGACTATGGCTATGGCTGCCCTCGGCGCGGAGACGAGCATCGACAAGTTCAAAAAAGCCGGAGCCAAACCCTTTGTGCTTGCATTCTGTCTCGACATCTGGCTGATTGGCGGAGGCTATCTCCTCGCCAAGTTCCTCGCCCCGATGTGGCTGTGAAAGCCGTGAGGGGAGGGATGGTTTGAAAATCCCTCCCGGGTTCGTTCCCGATTTCAATTGTAGTACAATTTCAGGTAACACACACGTTTCAGTATGGGTAGTAAAACTCAGTCGGAAAATCCGGGTGACGGGATGGCAGTTGCAAAAGAAAAGCTCTGGAATGCCAACTATTGCAAGGCAATGGCCGGAAACTTCATGATGTTTTTCTCATTCTATCTCCTCACGCCTCTGCTTCCCATCTACCTCGACGCTCAGTTTCATGCCGACAAGGATCTGATCGGACTTGTGCTTTCAGGCTATGTTGTGGCAGCCCTTGTCGTCCGACCGTTCAGTGGTTTCATCGTCGATAGTTTCAACCGCAAGAAAGTATTGATGCTTTGCTTCTTTGCTTTCTTCATCTGCTTCACGGGCTACATCGGGGCAAGCACCATCCTGATGTTTGCCATCGTCCGTACTCTCCATGGGCTTCCATTCGGAGCGACAACGGTTGCCAACAGCACAGTGGCCATCGACGTGCTTCCGTCGTCCCGCCGCAACGAGGGCGTTGGGTTCTATGGTCTCAGCAACAATCTTGCCATGGCGATAGCTCCATCGGCGGGAATATACGTGTATTCACTGACCGACAATTTCTCGCTGCTCTTTTGGATTTCGCTCGTTGTGGCATTTGTTGGTTTCTACATGGCTTGTTCCATCAAGCTCCCTCCGCGTGCGCCCGTGGAGGGCAAGCCGAAGTTCAGTCTCGACCACTTTTTTCTCAGTCGGGCATGGCTCATGGCCATAAACATACTCATGTTTGGTCTCTGCTGGGGAGTCATGAGCAACTATGTGGCAATCTATGGCAAGGAGGAGCTGGGTATCACTGACGGCACAGGTCTGTTTTTCGCCCTCCTTTCGGGTGGTCTGTTCGTCTCGCGTCTCTACGGTGCCAGATCGCTCCGGCATGGCAAACTGACCGAAAACGCGCTCCAGGGAGCTTCGATCAGTTGCATTGGCTTCACTCTGTTTGCCATCTCTCCGGGACCGTGGGCCTACTACTTGTCGGCTGTGCTGATCGGTCTCGGCAACGGACGCATGTATCCGGCCTTTCTCAACATGTTCATCTCCGTGGCGCGCCGCGACCAACGCGGGACGGCCAATTCATCAATCCTCACCTCGTGGGACAGCGGAATGGGACTCGGAATACTCCTCGGCGGTGTCCTCGCCGAATACGTGAACTTCTCTGCCTCATTCTGGGCTGCGGCGATCTCACAGATTGCAGGGACACTGCTGCTCATCTTCTTCACAAGACGCTTTTTTCTTGAAAGAAAGCTCTCATAGACCACAACTACCCTACAATGGACGTGAACAACCGCCGATAATGGAGGGTTATACTATGAGATACAATCTTCATCGACTCACGCATCAATATATAAGAAAGGGAAATTTGATATGGCAGTAACAGCAAGTACATCCACCGAAGATTTGGGTGTCAAGTCAGTAGGTAGACTTCTGGCTCAATACTCCATACCGGCCATAATCGCGAGTGTGGCCACCTCACTCTATAACATCATCGACAGCATCTTCATCGGACGCGGTGTCGGCCCGATGGCCATAGCCGGTCTTGCCATCACATTCCCTCTGATGAACCTTGTGGCTGCATTCTGTATGCTCATTGCCGCCGGCGGTGCCACAATTGTATCCATCTTCCTCGGGCAGAAAAACTATTCGCGTGCCACTGATGTGGTCAGCAATGTCATGAGCCTGTGTCTCATCCACTCGGTGGTGTTCGGGGGACTGACACTTGTATTTCTTGAACCGATATTGATGTTTTTCGGCGCGACCGCCGACACTGTCAGCTATGCCAAGGAGTTCATGGAAGTGATTCTGTTCGGAACGCCGATAGCCTACGTTTTTATCGGTCTCAACAATCTGATGAGGGCCACGGGCTATCCGCGCAAGGCTATGGTTTCGGCACTGATTTCAGTCGTTGTCAACCTTGTGCTTGCCCCGATTTTCATCTTTGTGCTTGACTGGGGCATACGCGGTGCGGCCTTGGCGACTGTCGCAGGACAGTTCTCGGCTTTCGTGTGGGTGCTCAGCCATTTTCTGTCGTCAAAAAGTTCCATCCATTTCCAGCGCGGAAGCAAGTGGCTCTCATGGTCCATCGTTAGACGCATCTATGCCATTGGTCTGTCACCATTCCTGATGAATATATGCGCCTGTGTGGTCGTGATTTTCATAAACCGCGCCTTGCTCGACTATGGCGGTGCCGATGGCAACCTTGCGGTGGGTGCCTACGGTATCGTGAACCGAACCACAATGTTTTTCGTCATGATTGTGTTCGGTGTCACCCAGGGTATGCAGCCGATTTTGGGCTACAATATCGGCGCGAACCACTTCACCCGCGTGAAGCAGGTGTTCCGTCTTGGCATTTGGATCGGCGTGGTCATAACCTCGGTAGGATGGATCATCAGCGAGGGCTTCCCTGACACGGTCTCCGCATTGTTCACCACTGATTCGACGCTCATACGCATAGCCCGCGACGGCTTCCGAATCTATTTCATAGCCTATCCTGTGGTCGGCTGTCAGATTGTGATTCAAAACTTCTTCCAGAGTGTGGGCAAGCCGCAGATGTCGATATTCCTCTCCCTGACACGTCAGCTTCTCTTTCTCATCCCCTTCCTCATTTTCCTCCCGCGCTACTGGGGTATTGACGGTGTGTGGGCCTCGATGGCGGGGTCTGATTTCATAGCCTTTGTGGTTGCATTAGTGACCCTCTGGTGGTGGATGAGGCACACAATGCGCCGTATGGAGCTGAACGCGCAAGCCAAAGAGCAATAGCGTGAACATCGGGCTCCATATATAACCATAAAAAACTCGGAATGAAGCAAGAGACCTCATTCCGAGTTTTTTCGCCTTGGAGCGACAAACGGGGCTCGAACCCGCGACCCTCAGCTTGGGAAGCTGATGCTCTACCAACTGAGCTACTGTCGCATTCCTGATTTCACGACACAAATTTATAGCTTTTTTCTGTCATAGAAAAATAAATTTCTAAATTTTTCGATTTTTGTATCTCCTCCCGGCTGAAAGTTTCCGCGAAATGCCTACCTTTGCCTATGTTATGGATCGCAGACATTTCTGTAAAATAGCATCAATGGCAATCGGAGCAATCGGTCTCGGCAATCTTCCGCTCAAGGCCGGTGAGCTGTCCGCATCCGGCAATCGGGCGGGGCTTCGCTTCCGGTGTCGCGCCACGGTGCTGAGGCGGGAGTGTCATCTCGATCTCCAGGCTCTCTACCTTGATGATCCTGACACCGGCCCATGCTCACTGCTCAACAGTGGTGATGAGTTCATCATTGAGCCGGGCAGAGGATGTCCGCAGGGCTTCTGCCCGATGTTGTGGGATATGATATGCCACTCGTCAACGTCGAGCGCCGACTGCCGGTCAGCATTGAGCGGTAAGACCTCCGTCATAGCCTGCCCCGACGGGACTCGTCCGGTAATCGTCAGGCTCGACTACCTTTAGAATGGTACAGTCCATACGTACCGACTGCTTTTTTTCTCACGTCAACTAACCCAAAAACGAATATAAAAAATCATGACACGATTCCAGATTCTACCATCGGTCGCAGCGATTACGTTTTCACTCACAGTCGCTTTCACCTCGTGTTCCACTCCCGCATCAACTGAGGGAAATGCGGCTAACAGCACCGATTGTGCGATCGCCAATATAATGACACGCACAAGTGTGCGCGACTACACTACGCAACCGATTTCCGAAGCCACGATCGACACCCTGCTCCGCGCAGGTATGGCTGCTCCGACCGCAGGCAACAAGCAGCCTTGGAAATTCATCGTGGTCAATGAGCGCGCGCTCCTCGACAGTCTCGCCGAGGGCAATTGGCGACCCGCTGCCAAGGCTCAGGCGGCCATCGTGGTCTGTGGCGATCTCACCAACGTGTTCCCCGGAGAGGGTAAGGACTATTGGGCGCAGGATTGTTCGGCAGCGACCGAAAACATCCTCCTTGCCGCCCACGCTGTCGGTCTCGGAGCCGTGTGGTGTGGCTGCTATCCCATCACGGAGCGTGTGGAGAAGGTGAAGACCACATTTGCCATACCTGATTCCATCATGCCTCTGAGCGTTGTCATGCTGGGCTATCCCAACGGCCCCCAGGAGCCAAAGGATAAGTATAAGGCCGACAATGTCCACTACAACAAGTGGTAATCTATGTTTGTATAATCATTTAACCCATACACAGTAACGAAACAAACCATGAAAAAATCATTCATCACATTGATGCTGGCGTTTGCGGTCGGGCTTGGAACTCCGACAGCAATCTCGGCGCAATCCATGAACGCCAAAGAGAAGGCGGCTGCGAGAACTGAGCAGGTCAACAAGGTTTGGAATGAACTATATCCTGAAATCGAGAAGTCAGTCCAGCTTCCGGCTTTCCGTGACAAGGACTATCCGATTTTCAAATATGGAAAACAGTCGAAGACCGAGGGCTATCTCTACACCGAACTCATCAACAGCGTCATTGACCGCTGTTCGCGAGAGGGCGGAGGTCGTGTGGTCATTCCGGCAGGAACTTGGCTCACAGGCCCTATCACGCTCAAAAGCAACGTGAATCTCTATCTTGAGGAGGGAGCGACACTGCTTTTCACTCCCGATCTCAAGGAGTATCCGCTCGTGCACACCCGTTGGGAAGGTGTGGAGTGCTACAACTATCAGCCTATGGTCTACGCCTATCAGCAGGAGAACATTGCTATCACCGGCAAGGGTACTCTTGACGGTGGAGCTGACCGCAGCAACTGGTGGGCGATGTGTGGCGCAAAGCACTACGGCTGGGAGGAAGGCAAAATCTCGCAGCGCATCGGCCGTCCGTTGCTTCTTGAATGGAATGAGAAAGGTGTGCCGGTCGAGCAGCGTCGTCTGGGCGACGGCTACGGAATGCGAGTGCAGCTCGTCAACCCGATGATGTGCAAGAATGTGCTCATCGAGGGTGTCACTATGCTCCGCGCCCCGTTCTGGGTGATTCATCCCGCTCTCTGCGACAATGTCACTGTCCGCAACGTCCATGTGCAGAACGATGGTCCTAACGGCGATGGCTGTGATCCCGACGCATGTAAGAATGTGCTGATTGAAGGCTGCTACTTTGACACTGGTGATGACTGCATCGCAATCAAGAGTGGACGTAACCGTGACGGTCGCGACGGCCGCCCGTCGGAGAACATCATCGTGCGCAATTGCCAGATGAAGAACGGTCATGGAGGTGTCGTGGTCGGAAGCGAAATTTCCGGTGGCTACCGCAATCTTTTCGTGGAGAACTGCCAGATGAGTTCACCGCTCCTCGAACGTGTGATCCGCATCAAGACCAGCAACTGCCGTGGTGGTATCATCGAGAATGTCTACGTCCGCAACGTCGAGGTCGGTCAGTGCAAGGAAGCTGTCCTCAAGATCAACCTCATCTATGACCAGAAGGAAATCTGCGACCGCTCCTACGCTCCGATTGTCCGCAATGTCTATCTCGACAATGTCAACTGCAACAAGAGCCAGTATGGAGTCTACATTGATGCATACGATGACCGCTGCAATGTCAGCAACATCGAGGTGAAAAATTCCAAGTTTGACGGAGTTGAGAAGGGTGCGTTCCTGCTCAATGGTCAGGCAGCCGATGTGCGTTTCACCAACCTCAAAATCAACGGTAATACAATGAAATAAGGCTTGCAATCCGCTCTCGGGAATTTGAGTGGATCAGACATCCTCAAGAAACAGGGGATTTTCAGAAATGTCATCTGAAAATCCGCTGTTTCTTATGCTGTATGTGCAATCTCTCCGGCTGCGTGCAAATGCCATTGTTCCCGATAGATGGTGGGGCAATATTATGCAAAAGGAGGCGTGCGGTTTCATTTGACCGCACGCCTCCGATGGCTATGGCTTGTTTTGAGAAATTCAGATTATTCCTCGTACTTCTTGACGATCACAGTCGCATTGTGACCACCGAATCCGAAGGAGTTGGAGAGGGCGGCACGGACGGGACGGTTCTCGGCCTTGTTGAAAGTGAAGTTGAGGGTATAGTCGATATTTTCATCCTCATCGCCCTCCTCATGGTTGATGGTCGGGGGAACAATGTCGTTCTTGACAGCGAGGACTGAGAACATTGCTTCGAGTGCGCCGGTGGCACCGAGGAGGTGTCCTGTCATTGACTTGGTTGAGCTGATGTTGAGCTTGTGAGCCTGGTCGCCGAAAAGTTCAACGATAGCCTTGACCTCGGAGATGTCGCCTACGGGAGTTGACGTGCCGTGTACGTTGATATAGTCAATGTCGGCTGGTGTCATTCCTGCGTCCTCAAGCGCATTGGCCATCGAGAGCTTTGCTCCGAGACCTTCGGGATGAGTGGCGGTGAGGTGATATGCGTCGGCACTCATGCCTCCACCTGCAACCTCTGCATAGATTTTTGCGCCGCGAGCCTTGGCATGTTCAAGTTCTTCGAGCACGAGAACTACCGAACCCTCTCCCATCACGAAGCCGTCGCGCGACTTGCTGAAGGGACGTGAAGCGGTCTCGGGTGAGTCGTTGCGGGTTGAAAGCGCGTGCATTGAGTTGAAGCCGCCCACGCCTGCGGGGTAGATGGCAGCCTCGGCACCGCCGGTGACGATAGCGTCAGCCTTGCCGAGACGGATGAGGTTGAAAGCGTCGATGATGGCGTTGTTTGACGAAGCGCAGGCAGAAACCACACCGTAGTTGGGACCATGGAAATTGAATTCCATCGAGATGTGGCCTGAAGCGATGTCAGCGATCATCTTGGGGATGAAGAAAGGATTGTATTTGGGACCCTGTTCAGCACCGTTGACAGCATAATATCCGGCTTCCTCCTCAAAAGTGTGGAGACCGCCGATACCGGCTGCAACGATTACGCCGACACGGTTGCGATCGAGATTTGAAGCCTCCTCGATGCCGGAGTCGCTGACAGCCTGACGGGCTGCAACGATGCCATACTGGGCATAGAGGTCGAGCTGACGGAGCTTTTTGCGGTCGAAGTGTTCATTTGCATTATAACCCTTGACTTCGCAGGCAAACTGGGTTTTGAATTTTGAGGCGTCGAAGTGGGTGATAGGAGCGGCGCCACTCTTGCCGGCTACGGCGTTGATCCATGTAGTCTCAACATCGTTGCCTATGGGGGTGATGGCACCGAGGCCGGTCACCACTACTCTCTTTAATTCCATTGGCAATAATTACGTGGGTTAGTGAAAGTGACTTTGCGTGCGACAGCCGTGGCTGCACACTTCATCGGGATGATGAGAGGATAAATTGAGAAGAAGGCTCCACCGCGCTGAATTTGATTGGCGTGGGGAGCCTTTGTTGGCTCGGTCAGAGCGCGGGTCGTGATGACCTGCGGAATGCCGGATTTTTTACTTCTGGGTGTTGGCCTCGATGTATTCGATAGCGTTCTGTACGGTGCTGATCTTCTCGGCCTGGTCATCGGGAATAGTGATGCCAAATTCTTTCTCAAATTCCATGATGAGTTCTACGGTGTCGAGGCTGTCTGCGCCAAGATCTTTAGTGAATTCTGCGGTTTCGGTTACTTCGTTTTCGTCAACACCGAGCTTATCAACGATGATAGCTTTAACTCGAGATGCAATTTCAGACATAGCTTTTTTAAATTGGTAAGTTATTATTAATTTCTTGTTTAGGGGCAAATGTGATGTTTTTTTACATTTGCGGTGCAAAGTTAAGAATTTTTTGTCAACTTTCCACTCTTCAAAAGTATAAAGATGTTAACGAGGCTCTGTTTTACCGTGATTTTGACCTTTTTCGGCTCTGTGGTGGTCTGTTTTGCGGTTAGAATTTTACTTTGAGATGTTACAAACATGTTACGTTGTAGTGATGTTATAGCTCTAAACGGAATTTTTTACTCAATTTTGCGGTCTGAAAATTTCCAAGAGCATGTCTGACGGCAAAAGTTGAAACGGACAACCCCTTTCATTTAAGAGTGGAGTATATGGTGCGATTTTTAAAGACATGCTCGTAACGACATAAACTATTTCAAGTTAATATTATGAAATTCAGCTACTATCTTTTTGGATTGCCGCTGGTTGCCATGATGGTGACCGGCTGCGGGGGGAGAGACGCGGTCAACGGTGATGCCGGCAATGTGATCACTGAGTTCGATGTGAATCATAAATTGCTGTCGGCCAACAAGGACTATCGCGTTGAGACGGACTATGGGACTGTCTATCTCGAAATGTCAACCTCAGTCCAGTGGCCGGAGAAAATGGGAGGAAATGACATCAGTGTGCTCCGCGACTCGATCATTCGCATTGCCTACAACGACACTGTCTCAACTTCCATCCATGATGCAATCAAGAGTTATCTCAATGACACTTCGATCATTGACGGTGCCAACAACATCGAGGTCGTTGACAGTCTCCCGCCGGATTCGATGACATATTTCAGCGGTGTGACCGCAGGTGTGATTGATCTCGACGAATCGATGGTGACATATCAGATCACCGGCTCGACGTTTCTCGGCGGCGCGCATCCAATGACGTTTACCCGTCCGTTCACCTATGATTTCACGGAGAAGAAGGTGCTTGACAATAGCAATATTTTCCTTCCCGGAACCCCGGTCGATTCAGTGATGCCGCTGATAACCGACGCGCTTGCCCGTCAGCTCGGAGTGTCGGTGAGGGGACTCGAACGTGCCGGAGTTTTTGTCAGCCAACTGACCTATCCCGGCAATCCCTACATAGTCGGCAATGTGCTCTACTTCCATTATGACCCATACGAGATCGGTCCGTTCTCTATGGGTGCGGTTGATGTGGCTATCTATCCCTACGAGATTGACCACTTCCTGCGTCCATCGGTGAAAGCTCTGTTTGAGCAGGGATTCTGATTTTTTCCGGGTGAAAATTTTGCGTAATGACACCATCTTTACGCGCAGATTTACTAACTTTGCCTTCGTCGGAGAGATTGCAGCCAATCCACCGGCGGAGGCAATTTGCCACATTCTAATACCATTTAATAATACAAACAAGTAGATACAACCATGGAAGAAGTTAAAGTCATAGCCCGCTCCCTGATGGAGTTTCTTGACAAGAGTCCTGTCAATTTTCTCGCTGTGCGCACAATCAGCCGGCAGCTCGACGAGGCCGGATTTACGCGTCTCGACCCCCGCGACGCTTGGTCGCTCAAAGTGGGAGGTAAATATTATGTCACCAAAAATTCGAGTGCCATATTCGCTTTCGTAGTTTCGACGGAAGGCCCGGCAGCCGGTTTCCGCATCATTTCTGCCCACTCAGACTCGCCTTGTCTGCGCGTGAAGCCTAACGCCGAGATGATTTCTGACGGCGGCGTTGTGAAGCTGAACGTTGAAGTGTATGGCGGGCCGATACTCTACACTTGGTTTGACCGTCCGCTCTCGCTTGCAGGACGCGTGGTGCTGCGCAGCGACGATCCGCTTCACCCACGCACTGAGATTGTCAAATTCAACCGTCCGCTTCTCACAATCCCCCATCTTGCCATCCATTTCAACCGTGCCGTCAACGAGGGCAATCCACTGTCAAAGCAGAAGGACATGCTCCCGGTAATCGCTATCGTCAAGGAGGCTGCCGAGAAGGACAATCTGCTTCTCCGCGCGATAGCCGATGCTCTCGGTTGTGAGACGGGCGATATACTCGACTTCGACCTTTCGCTTTACGACACGACACCTGCATGTCTCGTCGGGCTCAATGAGGAGTTCCTGACTTCAGGTCGGCTCGATGACCTCAGCATGGCCCACGGAGCAATGACAGCTCTGCTCGAAACGTCGTCCACCGCCCAGACGCGTGTGATGGCTATCTTCGACAATGAGGAGACGGGATCGGGGACGAAGCAAGGCGCGGCCTCGCCGGTGCTGATGCAGTTGTTGCGGCGCATAGTGATGTGTCTCGGAGGTAGCGATGAGGACTATCTGCGCAGCATAGATTCATCGTTCATGGTGTCGGCCGACAATGCACATGCCTATCATCCCAACTATCCCGAGAAGTATGACCCGACAAATCATCCTGTGGTCGGTGGCGGTCCGGTCATCAAAATCAATGCCAACTGCAAGTACATGACCGATGCGGAGTCTGCCGCCATTTTCAAGTCCATCTGTGAGAAGGCGAGTGTACCGTGTCAGTATTTCGTCAACCACAGTGACGTGGCAGGAGGCTCGACTCTCGGCAACATCCTGACCTCGCAGATCGATCTTCGCGGGGTTGACATGGGTGAGGCCATCTGGGCAATGCACTCTGTGCGTGAGACGATGGCAGCCAAAGACCATGCCTACACCATCAAGGCATTTAAGACCTTCTTTGATCTCTAAAAATAGCCGTAAGAATACAAAAGACAGAAGTACATAAGAAACAGATGATCTTATAATATTCTGTTTTCTTATGTACTTCTGTCTGTCTATCCCCTTTGGGATTGTTCCTGCGGATTTATTTGTGTTTCCTGTCCATCGAATACCATGCGTAGGCGATGTAGGCGAGGACGAATGGTATGATGACTGACACCCAGCTCATGCACTTGAGGGTGAAAAGACTCGACGAGCTGTTGAAAATGGTGAGTGACGATGAGGGGTCGATGAGCGACGGGTAGTAGGGGGTGTTGTTGTAGCCTGCCACCCAGAAAAGACCGAGAACCACAAGCACTGTCCCTATGCCGCTCCACCAGATGCCCTGTGTCCAATGTTTTGCAAAGGCCGAACGGATGATTGCGTAAAGCACCATCACCACACCGATGAGGAATGAGGCGAGGGCAAACGGGAGGTCAAGAAAGTTGAAGAAGTATTTGAACTCCCGCACCGTGAAGCTGCTGGGACGACCGTCGATGCTGCCGTCATAGGTGGTTTCGAGTGAATCGGTGGTGAGCAGCAGTCCGGCAAACAGCAGGAAGAACACAAGGAAGATGATGGCGTTGACCAGCACTCGCCTGCGGTTGGCCTTGAAAAATTCATCGTCCTGAGGATTGTTGTTCATCAGATACAATGCCGCCTGCGTGCGGGCAAGGAACAGCACTGCAAACCCGAGCACGAGGTTTTTCCAGTAGAAAATAGCCTCGAAGCCGTGGGTCGGAGCCCATGTCGAGATGACCGGGGCTGAAACGTCGAGGATGTTGGTCTTTGTCACGGTGAACTCCGCTCCGAAAAAGAACATGGACACTGCCATGCCGAGCAGCACGCAGCCCACACAGCCGTTGATGAAAAGGAACGTGTCGTAAGTCCGTGTGCCGAAAATATTGCCTTTCTTGGCGCGGAACTCATAGCTGACAGCCTGAAGGACGAAGCTGACGAGTATGAGCATCCAGAGCCAGTATGCTCCACCGAAGCTGGTGGAGTAGAACAGTGGGAATGACGCGAAGAATGCACCACCGAAGACCACAAGCGTGGTGAACGAAAGCTCCCATTTGTGACCGAATGAACTGATCATGCGCCGGGAGTCATCCGATTTGTCGTTGACTCCGAGTAGGAAAGTCTGTCCTCCCTGCACGAAAAGCAGAAAGACAAGTATGGCTCCGAGGATTGAAATCAGCAGCCACCAATATATCTGTAATGATTCAAGTTCCATGATAGAATGTCTGAATTATGTATGAAAATGATGATTTGGGGAGAGGTGCAGTTGTGCGGTTAGTAGTTGTCGCGGTCGGAGCCGTTGCGTATCTGATTGATCATGATAGTGATTTCCGCGATGAGCAATGCGGTGAACACGGCTGCAAACATCCAGAACGTCAGTTGAACCGTGGATGACGAGATTGCCGATATGGCTGCCCGGTTTGGCATGAGACCCTCAATGATCCACGGCTGACGGCCGACTTCGGCTGTGACCCATCCGGCTTCCGAGCAGATCCATACCACGGGGATTGTCAGCATGGCTATCCATTGCCACCAGCGTTGCTGCCAGAGGTGGGCGAAACGTTGTCTCATTGTGAACACTGTCACGATGAAAAACAGAAGCAGATAGCCACCGGCAATGACCATGATGCGGAAAGCATAGAATGTCACGCCGATTGGCGGTACAGCCTCATCGGGGCTGTCGAGGTAGCCATAGCCGAAGAAGCGATAGTCTTCTTTAAGCCTTGCACGGGCATCATCCATCGCTTTCTCGTCGCCTTTGGTCATGGCGTTGTCAAAGTCGCGGAGAGCCTCGTGGGCACGCTTACCGATGGCGATGCGCTCTGCGTATGATTCGGTGCGGATGGTGTCGCCTTGAGGTGTCAGCCGGATACCGTCAATCAGGTCGTTTATACCGGGGACAAACGTATTTGCGTCATGATTTGCAAGGATTGACAGTCCGTATGGGATTGAAATGTCAAAGAGAAATGGATTCGAGTCGTCGGTCCGCTCTTTTGATGGGTTAAGCACGGCCACCCCAACCAGCTCTTGCCCGACTTTGCCATTGTAGAGACCTTCCATGGCTGCAAGTTTCATCGGCTGGACCTTGGCTACCTGCACTGCCGACCCATCGCCGGTCCAAAGGGTGAGGAGAATGCCGACGAGTCCGACCCACCCGGCAATGCGGATGGAATCCATGGCGAACTCCTGACGACGTTTCTTCAGCAGATACCATGCGCTGATTCCGCAGACAAAAACTGCACCGACCACCCAACCGTCAAACACGGTATGGAAAAATTTATTGATGGCAACCGGCGAGAGGACCACGGCCCAAAAGTCGTCCATGATGTTTCGCATCTGACCCGGATCGAACTCCATACCGACCGGATATTGCATCCATGCGTTGGCTATGAGAATCCACAGGGCGGAGATTGATGCGCCGAGGGCTGTGAGCCATGTGGAGGCAAGATGGAATCCGGGACTGACCTTCTTCCATCCGAAAAACATCACGGCGATAAACGTGGCTTCCATGAAGAATGCAAGCAGACCCTCGATGGCAAGCGGTGCGCCGAAGATGTCGCCGACAAACCAACTGTAGTTCGACCAGTTGGTGCCGAACTCAAATTCGAGTATTATACCTGTCGCGACACCCATGGCAAAGTTGATGCCGAAAAGTGTCATCCAGAACTTTGTGGTCCGCAGCCATTTCTCGCTGCGGTTTCGGAAATAGATTGTCTCCATGATTCCAACAATCACGCTCAATCCAAGTGTGAGTGGAACAAAGAGCCAGTGATACATGGCGGTGAGGGCAAACTGCCACCGCGACCAATCGACTACAGTCATTAAATCGTCCATAGAATAAACAATGTGTTGGTTAAGTTAGCTGAAACAGTGAGAAGTTGAAATCGTGAGTATCTGAGACGGAGAGAGTGAGTATTTGAAATGGAGAGAGAATGTGATGTAGGGACGCTCCGACGACTATTGACTACTGCTGATTGCGCGCCTGCCGGGAGCTATCTGTCGAGCAATGAGGTGCGGACAGCCTCCGCGCGTTGGGCATCGTTGTCATAGTCGCGGCTCAGGATGTCGGGGAAAAAGAACAATTTGAAAACGAAGAAAAGGATAAATAGTTTTATCAGAATCAGAATCCATAGTTTTTTTCCTACCGTCATGGACTTGAAACCGTCGATGTAGAAGCGCAGGATTTTCCCCGGCCATTCCATGATCGGGATTACCGGCTTGCGCGGTTTTCTGCTTGTAGTGTCTATGTTCATGAGTGTGGAGTGAAGAAGTGTGTAAGTATAGATCTGTTGGCAAAGATATGAATTATTTCCATTCATGGTTTGAAAAACTGCAAAAAAAGAACCGGCAACCCAATCAAAAAATGAATGGATTGCCGATTCCTTATTTGTAACGTCAGCGAAAGCTGCAGGGAGTGGGGCGTTTTTTATCGTCCCTGAGTACTGCGTTTATGCTTTCTTAGCGTTTGCATTGCGACGTGCATCGGTGATGTAGGCGACAGGAGCTGCAATGTAGATTGTGGCAAGTGTACCGATGATCACACCGAATATCATGGCGAATACGAATGAACGGATAGCGTCACCACCGAGGATGAAGATGCAGAGGAGCACGAGCAGGGTAGATGTCGATGTCATGATCGTTCGTCCGAGGGTTGAGTTGATTGATGAATTGATGGTGGTGAAGAAGTTCTGCTTGGGATAGAGAGCCACGTTCTCACGCACACGGTCAAAGACAACCACGGTGTCATTGATCTGATAACCGATGACGGTCAGGATTGCGGCGATGAACGACTGGTCAATTTCCATTGCGAAGGGGAATACGCCCCAGAACAGTGAGTAGAATCCGACGATGGTGAATGCCGTGAATGCAACCGCAGCGAGTGCGCCGAGTGAGAAGGCGATGTTGCGGAAACGGAGCAGGATGTAGAAGAACATGGCCAGAAGCGCGAGGATGACTGCGATGTATGCGTCGGTGCGCATGTCGTTGGCCACCGTAGGTCCTACCTTCTGTGATGACATGATGCCGATGTTCTCATTGGTGGTTGAGAAGTCCTCGATGCTCATGCCGTTGAGTTCATTCTGGAGACCGTTGTAGAGAATCTGAGTGATTTCGTTGTCGATACCCTCATCGTCGGAGTCAATCTTGTAGTTGGTCGAGATGCGCACCTTGGTGTCATCGTCAATGGTGATGACGCTGAGCTGTGCACCGTCAAAGAGAGGTGCGAGCTGAGCCTGAAGCTCGTGGGTCTTGACAGGATGATCGAATTGCACCACGTAGTTGCGACCGCCGGAGAAGTCAATGCCCTGGTTGAGTCCGCGAGCGAAGAATGAGATGATGACCACAAGCACAACTGCACCGACAATACCGAAGCTGACCTTACGTCCGCCAAGGAAGTTGATGTGTGTGTTGGAGAACATCTTCGCTGAAAGGGGAGTGGTGAATGTGAGCTTCTCGAAGGGTTTGGTCTTGGCACACATTATGTAGATGAGGCGTGTCAGATAAACCGCAGTGAAGAACGAGCAGATGATACCGATGATGAGTGTGGTTGCAAAACCCTTGATGGGACCTGTACCGAACAGGAGGAGGATCACACCTGTGATGATTGAGGTAAGGTTCGAGTCAAAGATTGCAGAGAATGCGTTGGAGTAACCGTCGGAGATTGCAGTGCGGATGCTCTTGCCTGCACGGAGTTCCTCTTTGGTGCGCTCATAGATAAGCACGTTGGCATCGACCGCCATACCGAGTGCAAGCACGATACCGGCAATACCCGAGAGGGTCAGCACGGCCTGGAACGAGGCGAGGATACCGAAGGTGAAGAAGATGTTGAAGATAAGAGCGATGTTGGCAATGAGTCCGGGGATGAAACCGTAGAACAGACACATGAAGATCATCAGCAGGACGATGGCGACAACGAATGACAAGAGACCGTCATGGATGGCCTGCTCGCCGAGCGACGGACCGATGACGGTGTCGGAGATGATGTCAACCTTGGCTGCCATCTTACCGCTCTTGAGCACGTTGGCAAGGTCCTTTGCCTCGTCGGTGGTGAAATTACCTGTGATCTGCGAACGTCCGCCTTCAATGACCGAGTTGACATTGGGGGCTGAGTAGACCTGATCGTCAAGCACGATGGCCACCTGCTTGTTGAGGTTGGCTGCCGTGATGCGCGCCCACTGGCGGGCTGCATCGGGCTTCATGTTCATCGACACGTAGTTACCGCCCTGCATTGCGTCATAGTCGCTTGTGGCTGATGTGATGACATCGCCGCTGAGTGCGGGCTTGCCGTTTGCGGTCTTGAGAGCCACGAGCTGATAGATGTTGACGTTGCGCTTGCCACGGATTGAATCGTCAATCTGGACAACCTGGGGTTTGAATTCCCAGGCGAGCTTGATGTTGGCGGGGATGATACCCTTGGCCACGGGCGATGCGAGGATGGCGTTGATTGTGTCGCGTGACGTGTCGAGAGCTGAGCCGACGGTGATTGTCGGGCCGCCTACCTGCAGGAAGTAGTCGAAAAGACCCTTGCCGTTGCCGGTGGTGTCGTTGCGGAGCGCGTTGTCAAGGCTTTGGAGCATGGGAGCGATGTCAGCAAACATTGCTGTCTCATAGAACTCAAGGTTGGCGCTTGATTTAAGAAGCTCGCGCACACGGTCGTGCTCCTTGACACCCGGGAGTTCGAGGAGGATCTGACCGTCCTTTTCAAGTTCCTGGATATTGGGAGCCACAACGCCGAACTGGTCGATACGGGTGCGGAGGACATTGGTCGAACTGCTGACGCGGTCCTTCACTTCCTGACGGAGTGAATTTTTGATTGCATCGATGTTGTCGCCACGCTTCACCTGATCCTTGAACACGACTGAGAGGTCGCCCTGCGGGTCAAGTTTGCGGTATTCGTTGCAGAACACGTCGATGAAATCATTGCTCTTGTTGGCACGGACGATTGAATCAGCGCTTGCGACCGCACGGTCAAAGTAGGGATTGCCCTCTGCATTGGCCATGGAGCGAAGGATGTCGGGGACTGAAACCTGGAGGGTGACGTTCATACCCCCCTTGAGGTCAAGACCGAGGCCTACGCCGAGTTTCTGTACTTCGTTAAAGGTATAGCCTAAATAAACTTTTTCGTTAGCGATGTTCTTGATGTAGTCGCTGTAGGCTTTACGTTTAGTTTCAGGGCTGTTGTTGTCCTTGGCGGCTTCAACGGCTGCATATTCCGACGCTTTCTTCTCGTAGTGGTTGGTGACCAGTGAGAATGAAAGGTAGAACAAGCAAATGAGTACCATAAATATGGCAATCACGCCTGCAACAACACTTCCCAGAGATCCTTTGCTTTGCATGTTGTTAAAGTGATGTATTAAAAATGATTAGTTAATGATTTTAATTGGTTGGTTTTCATGGATAAGGGGGACTGCCCCCGATTTCAGCTTGCAAATATACGAATTTTCTTTTAATAAGCCTTATATATGTCTACTTTTTGCCTCTTTTTTACTTATCATTCTTCCCGAACGACGTAAAAATTGTGAAAAATGCGTAAATATTTATGCGCAATATGGCTAATTAATTACCTTTGCATGATATACGCAATCATTACAGCAAATTTTTTAATTTTTTTCTTTACCATACCTAAACTGACACATTGCATCCGCTAAATGATAAGAATCCCGTGCATCAATTTCCTGTTCGTCGTGCTGCTCATTGTCGCGACGGCTTGCAACAACGATATTTTCATCGACCGTGAGCCGGACCCTGCTCCTCCATCCGACCGTCATCTTGAGATTGCCGACGGCGGGGAGGCGGCTTTTGTCTTCCCGGTCAAAAACATTCAGGCAGTCGAGGTGGATTTTTTCAGTCAGAAATATGACTGCGTCAAATATCTTTCCTCCGGCGAGGTGTTTGCCTCCTATAAATCAGTTTCTTTCATGTCGCTCTATGATGCGTCGGCCACTCAGCCGTTCATTTCACGGCTGACAGTCACCAATGCTGATGTCGATTTCGAGATTTTCGGTGATCCCGAAGGTGTGATCTCGGTCAAATCAATACGCAATATTCTCGGAGAAAGCGTCGATGGCTGTTTCAGACTAAGGTATCGCGACCGCACCGAGACCGTGACTTTCAGCATCGCCTCCGGCTATGCCGACAAGCCTGTCTATCAAGTGAAAGACCTGCAGTATTCAGATGTGTTGAATCTGAGCATACGCGATAGTGATCCGACACACTCGACGGTCTCAAACTTCGGTTCTTCACCCGCCCATTACAGTTTTCTCCCTGCCGACCACGCACCGATGTTTGCCATCTTCCAATGGCAGTCAGACGACAATATTGACTGCGGGGATTATGAGGCGGAAATCCCGACCTATAACCCGGCGACCGAAAAGGCGGAATACATGGGTCTTAGGGTGCGTCTGTGTCAAGCCGCGACCAAACTGCTGCCGATGGACTATGTGCTGCCCGACGGCATGAGCTTCTTCACCACCTATGAGCTGGAAGTCCCGGCCAACACCGGGTTGCGCACCACTTTCACTCTCAGGGAGGCCGTCATCAGGACACGCGCCATAATGACGGCTGAGAATACCCGCAACGGGACTACTAAAACCTACGAGATTTATATCGACATTGTCCAACCGATTTCATACACGTTCAGTCATGAGGAGTTCAAATTGGATTAATCAGATAGTGTCACGGATGGGATCGTCCCTCCGGGTCATATTCCTCCCGAGGGTCTGCTTGGGGATGCTTTCGGTCGTGACGGCGTTTGCGATGTCGGCGGCAGCTACGGCCGACGGCGATTTATGCACGGTCGGCCGACGCTTCATCCATCACTTGGGCATGGATGTGCGCGGCGGTTATGTTTCTTCTGCACGCAAGGCTGTGGCTGAGGTCTATTCCGGCTCGCCGGAACGCCGAAGCGACCTCTCTGCCCATCTGAAATATTCGTTTTCCTATTCCGGCTCCACTCGCCTTGGTCGGCTCTATCCGGGAGCATATCAAGGCATAGGTGTCGGTGCGACTTCGTTTTTCGACAGCCGAGGGACAGGGACTCCCGTGACTGCCTATCTGTTTCAAAGCGCGCCGGTGTTTCGGGTGGCACGTAATCTCACCTTTGACTATGAGTGGAATTTCGGCGCCTCGTTCGGGTGGAAGAAGTATGATGGAATTAACAATCCCCTCAACCTCATAGTCGGTTCGCCCGTCAATGCCTACATTAATCTCGGTTTCATGCTCAGCTACCGTCTCGGTGACAATTGGGACATGGTGGCGGGCGTTGACCTGACGCACTACTCCAACGGCAATACTTCGCTTCCCAACCCCGGAGTCAATGCTATCGGTGGTCGGCTCGGGGTGAGATATACCATCGGGGGCGAACGGAAGTCCACGTTGACCGACCGGGTTCCGGCGGTTGATGCGTTCCGTCCACATCTGAGCTATGACCTTGTGGTCTACGGTGCTGTCCGCAAGAAGGTGGCCGATCTGAATGGGGCTGAAGTGTTGCCCGGTCGCTTCGGCATTGCCGGTCTGAATTTTGCGCCGATGCACAATTTCAACCGTTTTCTGAGGGCGGGTGTGTCGCTCGATGTCCAATGGGACGAAAGCTCCGACCTGCACAACTACTGGGTCGAGGGGACGTATGGCGACGAGGTGAAGTTCTATCGTCCGCCGTTTTTCCATCAAGTGTCATGCGGACTTTCGGCCCGTGGCGAGCTTGTCATGCCCATCTTTGCCATCAATGCGGGCATGGGCTATAACGTGATCGGCAATTCCGACAGCAAAAATTTCTATCAGGTGCTTGCTCTGAAAATCCATGTCGCTAAGAGTCTCTATCTCCACATCGGTTATCAGCTCAACAGTTTCAAGAACCCCAACAATCTCATGATCGGTGTGGGCTACCGCTTCCATGATCTCAGATGAGCAGCTCATGGATAGCTTCATGAGAACGTATTCTGTAAGGGGCACATAAAGACAAATGTACAAAAGCGACAGATGAATTCATTTAGAAGATGGATTCATCTGTCGCTTTTGTACGAAGGCTATTGAGTAAGTTCGATTGCATTACAATTGTGTGATATGACCTAATCCACCAAAGTTAGGTGCTGACCATTCAAAAAGTCCGCTGTTATAGAAAATGATGGCCATTTCAACAGGATTTCCCTTTGAGTCATTCGTGCATGCGAGTTCATACGTTAGAGGAAGGTTATATTCTTCTCCGCTCGCGATAATTACGTTGTTATCTTCAGCCAGTTTGACTAATCGGTCATATTCTACATCAGGTTTTAGCTTAACAAGGAAATTCATGCATGGGATTGCTTCACAGCCATCCTCCAATCTATAATAAGGACTCCATCCTACGGTATATTTCAATGCTGATTCTACCTTTTTATATTGTCCAATTATAGTGCCTCTCATTAGATTTTCGTATAGCTCTCGGCCTGCCTCTGTGTGTTTGTCTAAAGAATTTAACGTATATTTCTTCACCCAGGTAAGAGTCAGATTGTTCTTGTCGAGTTCCGCCCTTAATGCGTCTTCATTTTCAGGATAGAAGAACACTGCAGCTTTGTCGGTCATTATTTTAAGCGGCACTTTCTCATCTTGATAAATATAGTATGTCTCATTAATCAAACCGTCATCTTCCTCACATGAGGTCATGACGAACGCCAACATTGACAAGATTAATGTCAGCATATACGAAATTTTCTTTGCCATTGTACTGTAGTTTATTGGTGAATATATGAATTTTTGATGGTCATGATTTAATAGTTTGATATCCATGTGTAAGGCTTAAACGTAGGAGTTGACCAACCTAATGTATCAAATGTATTACCTGTATATTCAAATGACATTTCGCCACCCAATTCAGTGGTAAACAAATAATCCAGATCAATTCCTGTTGTTTCGACATAAATGTAGACATTGTAATTGCCCGGGGTAATGTTATATCGAGCAGAAAATTCTTCGCCTGACAGAACGACACCTATTTCATTGGGATATTGAGATAGGGGTTCAAAGTTGGGGGTCGTAATTTCTATTCGGAATGCAGCCATTGGCATGTATCCGGATGAATTTTTAATTCGGATGGTCAATGGATAAGGCATTTCAGGTGCAAGCGCGGCTGCGGCATCAATCAGTCCATAGCCCATTTCTTTATTCCACTTCAGATTTGATGATTGAATGTCATTCTTAATACGATAATCATACTTGTAAGTGGACGAATTTATTTTTATCGCAGTTCTTATAATTCGATTCCTTACATCAACAGAAGTTTCATTGGGATATTTTGATAGAATCATAGCAGCCAAGCCGGATACTTGTGGGGCGGCAAAAGATGTTCCTGAGTTCATCATTACACTATTGTTTGGTGAAGTCGAATAGACGTCAACTCCAGGAGCGACAACGGTCAAGCTCTCACCGTAATTGCTAAACGAAGCTCGATTGCCATTTTTATCAATTGCTCCCACAGCAATTATTCTGCTGTTTGAATTAGCGGGATAACTGACATTACCATTGTTATTACCGGATGCAGCTACGACAATGCAGCCTTTGTTGAGAGCATAAGTAAAAGCGTCTGAAACATCCTGATTCCTACCATATCTCCAAGAACAATTGATCACATTGGCACCATAATCAGCAGCATATCTTATCGCATTAGCAATATCCTCAGCGTTAGTTATAAAGATTCCCGATGATGTGGTATTAATGCTGATTGGTAAGATGGTGGCACCATATCCCACACCGGCAACATCTTGACCATTGTTCGGTGTGGCTCCAATGAATCCGGCTACCATTGTCCCGTGATAGTGGTACACTTTATTGGGTGAAGTTTCTGTATCAGCATCCCATCCGGATAATACATTGGGCAAATCGCGATGATTTCCATCAACCCCAGTGTCGATAACTGCAACTATTACGTCTGGTGAGCCTTCCGAAATTATTCTTCGGGCGTTATCATAATTGATATGGATATAGGAATAAGATGGGTTGTTGCCTAAATGCCATAGTGCGCCAGATGCATACAATGGCTCATTTATTTCATCTAAATGCCCTAATCCGAAAAGTTCCGGGCATGAAAATTCAAAACATCCACTTTCGTGGAATATATTCGCTAACTCTAATGCATTGTTTTTTGAGTATTTAGAACAGGACAGCGTGTACCACCTGTCAGACGATTTAGTTTCATCGGTAATGTATACGCAATATTTATCAGCAAATTCCTTTAATCTCGGTAAATCGGAATCTGATTTCAATTTTACGTAAAAAGTGTTTCGGACTCCAACTTCAGTGCCATCATCCAATAAATAATATGGCGCATAGTAGTAGGAATCAGACATTACTGAGTCAATATTTTCTGAGGTGACTTCAACTGTGGCCATTATCAATTCAAGATTTTCCAACCTGTTCCTTTGAGAAGTCTTTTCTTTGAATTTATAAACGTAACCACGCGCATCTATGACTTCCTTGAATTTCATATTGAATCCTAAAGACTTTTTTCTAATCTTATCTTGATTGGAGGGCTTGTACATAACAAGGTATTTACCCTTGATTTTATGAAGCGGGATTTTTTCATCCTCGAACCAATAGTAACTCGAATTATATTCCACTGAATCGCATAGTTGCTCAGTTGCGGATGAGCGAGATATATTAGTTTTGTCCGAAAACGACTCATCTAATATCGTGTCATCGCAGCTAACCAATATTATTGTAGTCAATAATGCAATTAGTGAGCTGTAATTTGATAAACGTTTCAAGGTTTTCGATGTAATTAGTTAATATTATAGTTTGCTATTGTGTTTCTAAAAATGATAAACTATCTTGCGGATGCAAGATTTAGCATTATTTTAGGAGTTTTCGCAAATATAATACAGATTATCGGCACGACAAAGGGTGTTTTATTTAATTTAATCAAAAATAAAAAAAAATTAACATGGTTGCGTGCTAATATCCTGTCTTAAAGATGAAGGATATTAGCACGCAACCATTATTTGTGCGGCCGGTTATCTGAAGATATACACTCCGAATGTGTTTGCGGGAATTGTGACGGGGATGGAGGTGGCGGGGGTGGGGATGGAGATTTTCCTTTCAGTCGGTTTGATGAGGTCAGGGTTGTCGAGGGTGTTGTCGCTGTCCGGATTGCTTGACGAAAGAGTGATTTCACGGCCTTCGGTCAGGCGACGGTCTTTTTTGAGACCATCGAAGCGGAGCGTCAGATCGCGTGGCGAATCGGTGACATTGGCAATCTTCACGATGTAGTCGCCCGTCGCGTCATCGATGACCGATGAGGCATACAGCCCCTTTTGTTCCTCCGAGCCGATGACGGGTTTCCCATCCATAGTGAGAGGAATCACGCGCGAGCCCTTGTAGTTTGAGTAGAGTTGCTGCACGTAGTAGCTCGATGTCGCCACGGAGTTAAGATTGTCAAACCATATCATGTCGGGTCGCCACTGCCAGCCCTCGACGTGTGCGAAAAGCGGGGCGTAGGTGGCCATGTGGACGATGTCGGCATTCCTCTCCAATCCGGTCATGAAGGCTGCTTCCATGAGGGCGGCGTTGAAGTGGTTGTACTTCTTCCCCTTGCCATGACAGGCGTATTCACCGGCAAACACTTTCGGACCTTTGCGGTCGTAGTTGTCATATCGGTCTGCCTGAGTTAGAAAGAAACTCTCGGGCGAGTAGTAGTGCTCGTCAACGAGGTCAGCACCGAGGCGTTTCATTTCCGGCCAAAGATAGTCAAACTTGCTTCCTGACGCACTCGGACCAGCCGAGCCGACAATCTTGATGTCGGGGTGCTTGGCGCGTATTGCCTTTATGAACGGTTCGAGGCGTGCGGGATACTCGGGACCCCACTGTTCGTTGCCGATGGCGATGAATTTCAAGCCGAAAGGCTCCGGATGGTCCATCTCAGCGCGAAGTTTGCCCCACCCTGAGGTGGCGGGACCGTTGGCAAACTCGATGAGGTCGAGAGCGTCGTCTATGTAGGGCTGAAGGCTGTCGATGTCAACGTGGGCGTTCATGTCCTTGTTCTGATACTGGCATGAAAGACCTACGTTCAACACCGGGAGCGGCTCAGCCCCTATCTCCTCGGCCAGTTGGAAATATTCAAAGAATCCGAGTCCGTATGACTGGTAATAGTCCGGGAAATAGCGGTTACGGAATGTGTAGTGCCAGCGGTTCTCGTTGAGCGGACGGTTCTCGACCGGACCGACACTGTTTTTCCATTGATAGCGGGTGGCGAGGTCTGTACCTTCGACTATGCAGCCTCCGGGGAAGCGGAGTATGCCCGGCCGGATGTCGGCGAGCTTTTGGGCGAGGTCTTTGCGCATACCATTCTCGTGTCCTTTCCATGTATCTGCGGGGAAAAGCGACAGGTGTTCGAGGTCACAGCCGTCGGCTGACTCAAGGAAGACGCGGAGGCGACCTTTAGTGACCGTCGCTGTCGGGCGGAGAGTGACGGCATAGCGTTTCCATTCCGGCGAGGTGATTTCGATTGATTGGCTTGCCATCACCTGGGTCTCACCCATAGAGGCAGGGTCGATAAGCTCGACGCGGATTTTGGACGGGCGGTCGGTCGCGCTCCTTGCCCACACGGAGAATCGGTAGTCATCGTCTTTACGGAAGGCGACACCGAAAAATCCCTCATTGCTAAGCCCGGTTGATTTGTGAGCGTGGTCTGAGGGCGCGAGACTTACGTAGTGAGGATTGCGCTCGAAGGGACCATCGTCCTTGACGCTCACGTTGCCGTAACTTTCCCAGCCCATGAGAGCCTGTGGAAATTCAAATGAACGGTTCTTGACCATCTCGGCATAGAGACCGCCATCGGCGGCATAGTTTATATCCTCGAAAAATAGTCCGTACATGGTCGGTTGCACTTCCGCACCGGGTTTGTCAGTGCGGATCACGAGTTCATCGGCTGCGAGAGCCGTTGATGCGACTGTCATCAGTGCGACTGACAGAGAGATTGATTTAAAGTTCATGATTGGTTTTCGTTGTTATGAGACACACTATTCGTTGTTATGAGACACACTATTATCGTTGCCAAAGGGCGTGGTTGGATACATGATTGACCCGACTTCCGGAGTCTGTGGTGCAAATTTATATAAAAACGATGATTACGGCAAAATCTATCGTCCAATTGTTGAAAAAAGTTGCCTTTCGCGTCAGAAATCAGCTCGTCCATCACCGTGTGGCTAAAAAATGGCCGTCCGGCACTTCCTGAAAGCAGGAAAAACCGGACGGCGCGGAGATTGAAATAAAGGAAAGACGGTTGTTTTTTAAGTATGAAGTATTAGGTTTTAAGTATTAAGTTTTAAGTTTTAAGTATTGAGTTTTGAGTTTTAAGTTTTAAGTAGTGGGTAACTAAAATATAATTACGTTTGGAGGGCTGATAGCCTAAGCCTTAACACTTAATCCTTAACCCTTGATTCTTAATCCTTAATACTTAAATTGTCAAATTGTCATTTGCTTACTGTCGCTGTGTAGGGGAGTTTGCTGAGGTCGAGGGTGATGGTGACATCGCCGGTCAGAGGTGCGGGGATATTTGCACCGCCGGGAGTAAGGTTTTCGAGTACGCCACCGAGATTGATGTCCCAGCCATTGTTTGCGCGGAATTTGAATTCGCCGCTTTTGAGTGTCGTGGTGAGTGTCCATGTGAGCAAATCATCGGAGGGAACCATCGTTGTCTCAGTGTCCCAGCCACCGGGAGTTGCATCGCCGATGATGGCGATTGTGTTGATGAGTGTGGTGGAGTAGGTTAGTGCAACGATGTCAGCAGTACACCAGTACAGACCGTTGGTGAGTGCGATGCCTCCCTGAGTCTCCTTGATGTTGCCGGCACCACCGTCGGTTGACAGTGTTCCTGCTGAGGCATATCCGAAATTGGTGTGATCCCAGTCAGGAGCGGAAGTGAACTTGAATTCACCGTCGATGTGCACGTAGCCCTGATAGAACTTGAAGTTGTCAGTGAAAAGCATCTGTGAGGTAGCTGCGTTCCAACCATTTGCCGGACCGGGAGTCCAGAGATTGTCAAAGGCGTAGGCCACGTTGTAGTGGTAGAGGTCATCCTCCGGTTTGAGGTTGACGGTGATGAGATACTTGGTAGCCTCGTTGATGACAGCGAAGTGGTCGCTGTTGCTTGCATACTCCTTGAGATAACCGTCGCGCTCTGCCTCAAGCTCGACATCGCTCGGAGCGTAGATCACGCCTGAGCCTGCCGTGAGGGTCGAACGGGGAACGACAGCCCACTGGTAGCCACCGGCAGCCTCGTCGGGTGTCACTTCAATGACGGCTGAGAACACCGGATCATCGTAGGGGCTTACACCGCTGTTGGTCATCTTGATGGCCTTCTCGCTGTTGATGGCACCGTTGGTGCATGTGCCGATGATGTAGTACTCCTCCTCGATTGTGAAGTCGGGGGCAAAGGGGGTCATGCTTGCTGTCATGGGGCAGTAGTAGACGTTCTCGCCACCCAGACGGAGTGTTGATGATCCGTTGACGGCGTAGGCCTTATAGCGGATGTTGACGGTCTTTGCTGCGGGATCGATAGTGTTGAAGACCTCGTGGAAGGCGGCATCAAGGTCATCGGGGTTTGCATAGACGGCCACACTGTCAACAGTGGTCTTGAACTCAACCGGTTTGTCGAAAGAATCATTGGCAGACATCTGTCCGACGAATGAAAGATTGTAGCCATCGGGAAGATTGGCGATGGACGAGATGCTTGCAAGGTCAACGAGCTCATTGGCATTGTTGATGTTATCGAGATTGACCGTGCCCGTCACGGCTGACGACATTGTGAGGTCGGCAGCCTCGAATATTGGCTCCTGTGGGTTTGACTGGCCCGGAGGGTTGGGGAAGTCAAAATCGTTGTCGCATGATGCAAGACCGAATCCAAGAGCGATTATGCTGAAAAATGCGATTTTTTTCATTATTGTTATGGTTTTGAATGGGGTGTGTGGGAGAGTCGGCAGGTCCGATTCCGATACTCGCGCATCGGACCTGCCTGACTGATTTGATGATTACTCTGTGGCAGCTTTTACGGTTATTGTGGCCGGATCAGTGGTCGTATCGAGAGTAAACGTGAGTTTTCCACCTGTCCAGTTGAACATCCAGACGCCTTCGCCGGTGACACACTTGTAGGCATCGCCGAGAGTCATTGCCATGTCCAATCCGCCGTTGTCCGATGAGTAGGGAGTAGCACCCCATCCGGTGAGTTCGGGATAGACGCGGAAGTAGAGGTCGCCTGCGGCAATGTCGAATGTGTTGGAGTAGATACCGGTCTCACCCCTGTCGATGAGTCGCCAGTTTTCGTAGGTCGAGGCATTGCCTTCGTTTGGTTCTGCCCATCCGGCCATCGAGCCGACGAGGTAGACGTATGTCTCCTTGAAGAACTTGCCTTCCTTGACGGTGATCACGGGATTATCCTTGTCGGTGAGGTCGATTTCGAAAGTGACATCACCACCTGCCCATGAGTCGGGGGTAATCCAGTTGTTCTGGGTAAGGGTTATATCGGGCAATGGTGTGGCAGTAGTCGTAAAGTCAACAACTGTCTCGTCGGTAGCGGGACCGTAGGATGTGCCGCCCCAGCCTGCGAGCTCGGTGTAGATGCGGAACCACTGCTTGCCGGCGCTGATGTTGGCAGAGCCGATGTAGATGTTGGTGCCTACGCCTGTCTCCTCAAATCTTGAATTGTCGAATGCCGAAGCATTGTTTTCGGAAGGTTCAACCCAACCGATGGATGATCCTGCGAGATATACATAGCCGGGCACTTGCGGGAACGGATTGTAGGGCTGAACGGATTCGAGCACGATGTTGTTTGACACGCACTGGCTTGACGCTACATCCGTGATCCATGCATGTGCGCGCATGGTCAGTCTGACGGGAGCGAGACCGGCTTCGGGATATGCCGCGAATGAGTTGATGCCGAGGAGATGGCAGATGGCTTCATCAAGAGTCTTCGCGTTGAGGTTGATTTTAGCCTGGGTCGGTTCGTTGGGGGTGATGGTGATGTAGTTGGCCTGGGTGTTTTCACTCTCCTCAACGAAAGCATCGTCAAGGGTCACGTCAACACTGTAATTGGTGACGGTTGCGACACCGTAGTCGGGCTGTGAGGTTGTAAGCTCAACATTTCCGCCTGTTTCAAGGATATAGGTCTGGTTGGCGAAAGGAGGAGTGTTGAGGACAAAGGTTGCAGGATCGGGAGCATAGTAGACAGGCTCCTTGTCCGCCTCGCATGAGCTGAAGGTGAAGGCGGCTACTGCAAGAGTTGCTAAAATATATAACTGTTTCATTGATATGACAATTTTAAGATATTAGTAGCCTGGATTCTGACCGAGGGTCGGGATGAACTGGGTCGGGATAGCATAGAGATTGCGGGTCTCCGGGTTTGAAGCGCCGGCAGCAGTGCCACCCTTCCATGACCATACGTAGTTGGAGCCTGCGAACTTGCCGAAGCGGATGAGGTCTGAACGGCGGTGTCCCTCCCAGTAGAGTTCGCACATGCGCTCGCGGAGGATGTTGTCGGGGGTAAGCTGGGTCACTCTATCGACATGGGCGCGGTCGCGGACAAGGTTCATAAGTCTGAGACCATCGCAATTGGTGGCTCCGTTGAGTTCACACTCTGCAAGCATAAGGTAGACATCGGCGAGGCGGAACAGCGGGAAATCTGCCGGGTTGAAGACTGTGTTGCAGTAGGGCGCATCCTGAAGTTCGTTCTTATAGTCTGTCTCAGGAGTGTAGACATACTTGATACACATGTAACCTTGGTTTTTGTCGCTGAGGTCGTTGATGGATTCTGTGTATTCACCTTCATAGATGAGGCGGCGGTCATCGTTCAGGGCAAGTGCCTTCGAGAGTTCTTCGCGTACGCGCGGACCTTCCCAGCCTGACACGGCGACACCGAGAGTCTTGAGGAGGTCTGAGTCGCCACGGTAGCTACCGCCTGAAAGATAGGTTGTGCCGCCGTAGGTGGTGAGGGTTGTTGCATCCTGCGGTATGCCCCAGAGGATTTCACCGTTGCCCACATACTTGTCGTTTGTGGCGCAGAACAGATATTTATAGGTGGGAGCGAGCTGGTCGATGGTCTTGCGGATTTCGTTGCAAGCATCGGCACATTCCTGCCAGCGGGCCACTCCGGTGTAGACCTGAGAGTTGAGGTAGAGTTTGGCCAGAAGCATGTAGCCTGCTTCTCTCGACACTCGGCCATAGACCTGCTGTGCGGCGGGGACGAGGTTGGGGATCGCATCTTTGAGGTCGGCCACGACTGCATCGAAAAGCTCGGTGCGGTTATAGGTGGGAGGAGTAACGCCGACGGGTGATTCCTCGGTTGTCCACGGACCTCTGCCGAAGATGTCGATCATGTGGTAGTAGGCGAGCGCACGGACTGTGCGGGCTTCCGCGTCGAGGTTGTCAACGGTCAGTCCTGATGTCCCCGGGAGTACATTTCCGTATGTGTGAAGATCGCGGAGGAACTGGTTGGCGATTGCAATCTGATAGTTGAAACGAGAGAAGCACTCGTAGAGCCAGTGGTTGTCGGTTGACCATGTCGAGTAGACAAGCTCGCTGATACCGGCGTCGGCCCAGTTTGACCCGATGAGGGTTTCGTCGGTGCCGAGTTCCTGGAGATTCCAGAGCTGACGGGAGTAGACACCTGCGCCGCCGTCGTCAACGGTGATACCGCCCTCGAACACGAGACCGCCGTAGACTGCGGCGAGTTCGCTGTAAAGCTCGTCGGGGGTAGTTAATTCCTGTTTTGTTGTGGGGTTCTCAGGTGAGACATCGAGATCGCCGACACAGGCAACGAACGCGGGTGAGGCAAGTGCGATGACACCGGGAACGATATATTTTGATAATTTCATGTCAATTCTTCTTTAAAGTGATGATGAATTATTAGAATGAAGCCACGATGCCAAAGGTGAATGTCAGAGGATGGGGGTAGACATTGTTGTCGATGCCGGAGAAGATTTCCGGGTCGAGACCTTTGTACTTGGTGATCACGAATGGATTCTGACATGCACCGTAGACGCGCAGGCGCAGACGGTCGTTGAGAAGATTGTCCCATGTATAGCCGACGGTGATATTGTCGCAGCGGAGGAACGAGGCGTTCTGCACGAAGTAGCTGCTGCATGCAAGCTCGTTGGTGGTCTTGTTGAACAGGAATGAAGTGTTGTTGAGATTGGCGAGCGGAAGCGAATTGTTGACTTCCTTCACTGATGAGTTTGCCTGAGTGTCGTTGTAGACCCAGTTGCCGAGGCTCGCGCGGAGTGTGATGCCGAAATCCCAGTTTTTGTAGTTGAAAGTGTTGTTCCAGTTCATCGTCACCTTTGGGTCACGGCTGTGGTAGATGATCTTGTCGGCTGCCGTGATTTCGCCGTCGCCGTTCTGGTCGATGTAGACTCCTTCAAGCGGTTTGCCGTGCTCATCGTAGACCTGCTCATAGACATAGAAGCTGAATGCAGACTTGCCTACCTGATGTTTCTGAATCTTGTTGCCTGTTCCGAGAGAGATGCCTGAGTCATCAACCACAGTGTTGGCACCGTCGGCGAGACGGGTGATCTTGTTCTTGTTCCAGGCGATGTTGAATGACGATGTCCAGCGGAACACGTCGCCTACGATCGGGCGGGCAGTGATGTTGAATTCGAGACCGGTGTTCTCAAGGTCGCCGAGGTTCATGTTGCCGGCGTTCGAGATATTTGATCCGGCGGGATAGGGCGACTCGGTGAGAAGGTCCTTGGTCTTGCGCTTGTAGAAGTCGATGCTGCCGAGGATGCGGTTGTTGAGGAATCCGAAGTCAACGCCGGCATTCCATGTGTGGGTTTCCTCCCACTTGATGTCAGAGTTGTAGGAAGCGGGATAGATGGGATATGTGCCTGTTGTTCCACCTGTGATTGAGGGATAGACTGCACCGCCGCCTGTCCACTGGTTGTAGACCGGAAGATAGGGGAAGTAGTCATCGCCGAGATCCTGCTGACCTGTCACACCGTAACCGGCGCGGAGCTTGAGTTCGTTCATCACGTCGCGTGCGCCTTCCATGAAGTTTTCTTCAAGAAGTTTCCAACCGAGGGCTACTGAAGGGAATGTGCCCCAGCGGTGGTCTTTTGAGAAGCGTGATGTACCGTCGCGACGTACGGTTGCCGTGATGAGGTATTTGTTGAGGAGTGTGAAGTTGACACGTCCGAAGAACGACACGAGCTGATGGGGATGAATGGTGATGTTGGTCGGATTGGCCTGATTGCCGAGATATTTCTCATTGGCCGGATCAACAACCTCATATACGCGATTGTAGTCACGCTTCTTGTTGTGGAACTTCTGCCATGAATAACCGGCTGTCACGTCGAGTGTCGAGTTGATTTCCTCGAATGTGTGTTTGTAGTTGAGATAGAAGTCAAGGAGGAGGTTGACGCGGGTCTGATATTCATACTTGCGGCTGACACCACCATCTTTGATGTTCTTCAGTGTGCCGTTGTCGAGAACTGAGTAACCGTTGTTCCAAGCAATCGGGGTGTTCACGAAAGGATTTGAGTAGTTCTCACCGTGCTGGTAGTCGTAGCCGAGGTTGAGGTTGGCACGAAGGTCGGTGAGGAATGGCATCTTGAGGTCGAGCTGGAGGTTGCCGACCGACTGCCATGCCTTGCCCTTTGAAATCTGAGCCTGGTTGTCGGCGATAGGGTTGAGGGGAGATGTGGTTGAGTCGATGGTCTCGCCTTTAGCGTCAGGACCGGCGATGACACCACCGTTGACAAATGATGTCCAGTAGCTGAACAGGGGTGAGCCGTTGGGATCCTTCACGGGAAGAGTCGGGTTCATTCCGGCAGCAGAGCGGAGAGTGTTTGAGCCGTAGGTGTTGGTCACGTATGCACCCTTCACGTTTGCGTTGACCGAAAGAAGATCGTTGAAGAACTTCGGCGTGAGGTTGAATGAAGCGGTCACGCGGTCCATGTCGGTGTTCTTGATGATACCGTTGTTGTCTGTATAGGTGACAGCGACACGATAGGGCAGCCACTTGTATGTGCCGCCGACGCTGAGGCTATAATCAGATGAGAATGTCGTGCGTGTGAGTTCTTTCTGCCAATCGGTGTTGTAGGCTCCGAGCTGACCGTACTGGGCTGACCCCTCGCCATAGTTGTTGACGATGAAATCACGGAACTGACCGGGTGACATCATGTCGAGATACTTGCGGGTGGTGTTGATATAGCCATTCATGGTGAAGCTGACCTGCGGAGTGCCTTTCGCGCCTGACTTTGTGGTGATGATGATGACACCGTTTGATGCGCGGCTACCATAGATGGCAGTTGCAGAAGCATCCTTGAGGATGGTCATTGACTCGACGTTCTCAGGCGACACGAGCGCGAGAGGGTTGGAGGAGCCGACGACACCCTTGGTGTCCATCGGGACACCGTCGATCACGATAAGAGGAGCATTTGAAGCGGCGAGCGAGGCTCCACCACGGATCTGGATGTCGGCACCGCCCGAGGGATTACCTGAAGTGGTGACAACTACACCCGGCGATGCACCCACGAGAAGATCCTGGGCTGAGGTGGCGAGGCCGGCCTCGATTTCCGAGGGCTTGATGGTGGCGACTGAGCCTGTGGCATCGCTCTTTTTGACTGTACCGTAGCCGATGGCGACTACTTCACCGAGGAGCACTGAGTTTTCCTCCATGGTGACGTTGATTTCAGAGCGTCCGTTGATGGCGATTTCCTGAGTGGAGTAGCCGACGTATGAGAAAATCAGAGTGCCGTCAGACGGTGCGGAGATTGTGTACTGACCGTCAATGTCGGTGGCTGTCCCGAGGGTCTCGCCCTGGACCACAACACTTGCGCCGATCAGAGGTTCACCCTCCTTGTCAACCACAGTACCTGTGACTGTAATCGTCTGCGCTAAAGCGGGGAAAGCTGCACAGAGAGCCATGAAGGCTACGAGCCACGCTTTCCGAGTCATTTGGTAACAAATGTTCTTCATGCACGAATTGTTTAAATAATTTGTAAATATGATAATCTCTAATGAAGTTTTTCAATAATGTGTCGGCGTTGGTCGTCCATCGGATATTACGGTTGCTGATGAGACGCTTGCGTCAATGGTTGAAACGTATGTAAACAAAGTCCTGCGCCTTCCCCGCCCGGAGGACAGCGTAGAGTTGCGGAAGCATGAAATAAAATGGTGCGGCTAAGGATTGGAGCGTGTGTGGAGCAAACATGGGGATAAGTTTCTCACGGTCACATTCAGATGAGCATACATAGACCGTCACAGCCTATGCTCATCATGTCGAATGGATCTCCACAAACGACAAAATAGTAAAAATGTTTCCTTTTTTATTTCAATCTCTTTATCTCTACATGTCCGTGGTCACTACTGTGACCTGCGGATTGGAAGGGTTGGGGTGGATTCCGCTTTCAGAACGACTCTGTGGGTGAAATCCGAGGCAAATATAAAACTTAATTTTGAAACATTCAAATTTTTTTACTGAATTTTGAGAATAAAATTTGAAAAGATGTCAAAAGTATGTGATGGAGGTTATGGCAGGAATCACGATGTATACACTGCGATATGGGCGTATAAAGTTGACTATTATTGTGTTGGTTTATCGCTCGATTGGCCAGGGATATGCGTGGAGGAGGCGGATGAGGGCTTGTTCGCGCCCGTTGCAGTAGCGGTTGCAGAGTGCGTGGAATGATGCTGTGTGACCCGGTTCGGTCAGATGGGCGAGTTCGTGATATATGATGTAGTCGCGGAGTTCAGGTGACAGGTACACGTTGAGGCATGAGAGGCGTATGCGGCGTTCGCGCGGATAGCAGGTGCCGAGGACGTTGTGTCCGTGGGCAATCTCCCATTTGTCAACTCTCAGACCGAGCTTCGAGGCGAGTCGGCGTGCTCGCGGCAGGAGGATTGTTGGAGCTGTTTTGCGTGCTAAGGCTATGAGCGCGTTGTTGATGCGCCGCTGGATGGCGGGGGCTGCAAGGTCGATGGCGGGAGGGATGAGGATGTCGATGCCGGGAGGGGTGCTGCTTGACTTAGGGACTACGGTGATGTCGCCCGACTGTGTCGATGCGCGGAGTATGGATATGGAAAGGAAGACCGATGGCGATTGCGGATCGTCATCATTTCCTCGGATGTGGATTTGGGTGGCGTCGGTGTAGCGTGGACGCGGACGGATGCGCTCGAATTCCGCAAGGTTGCGCTCAATGGCGTTGCGGATTTCAGTCAGTGGAAGTCCTGCGGGGATGTTGAGGTGGAGCTGTCCCTCTTTCCATCGGGCTGACAGCTTGCCCGAGCCTCTGCGCTCAGTCACTGTAATCGTCCCGAGGATGGGGTGGTCGAGAGTGTGTCTGCTCATTCGTCGCGTTTGGAAATGCCCCAGAGGAGTTTGGTGCGGAGTATGTCGATGAAATTATGACCGGGGATATGGACTACTTTTGTGACGAAGGGGGCACGGCGCAGACGGAGTTTCACGTCGATGGGGAGCGTGAGAGTCCGTCCGTCGAGCGTGACGCGGTATGTGTCGGTGCGTGATTCGACCGAGATGTCGATTATGTGACTGTCGGCCACGACGAGAGGGCGCATCGTGAGCGAGTGGGGAGCGATTGGTGACAGTGTCCAGCATGGGGCGGTGGGCTGGACAATCGGACCTCCGACTGAAAGATTGTAGGCAGTGGAGCCGGTCGGGGTGCTGACGATGAGTCCGTCGCCCTGATATGATGCCACCGGCATTCCGTCGAGGAGGGTGTTGACGGTGATCATTGACGCGGTGTCTTGGCGGAGAATGGCGATTTCGTTGAGCGCAAATTCCCATCCTGACGTTCCCGTCATGGTCTTCCCTCCGATCATTTTCCCTTCAAGGAGGGCGCGTGACTCAACGGTGTAGTCGTCCGAGAGCAGACGGTCAACCATTTCGGGGGCTTCGGCGATTGACTGCTCGGCGAGGAATCCGAGATGACCGGTGTTGAAACCGATGATTGGAATCTCTTTTGAGGCGACACGATGGGCCGTGCGCAGGAACGTGCCGTCGCCGCCTATGCTGAAACAGAAGTCGGACGAGAAGTCATCGCCTTCAAAGACATCATCGGCCGGAAGCGGAGTTCCGGTCATGCGGGTCATGGCATCATAGAAGTGATTGTCAACGCTCACGAATATACCTAGGTATGACAGCCGTTCCATGAGTGATGTGATGAGACGGATGTCTTCGGGACTTTGGCGGCGTTTACCGAAGATGGATATTTTCATATTTCGTGTATTGTCGGAAAGGGGTGCACTGTGGTGGATAGAGCGGTTCATAAGGAGAGGTAGCGCATCAGCTCGTCGTAGCGGTCACGGAGGAGGGTGTCGTCGGCGAGGTGCGAGCCGTCGGCGTCAATGACTTCGTAGCCGTAGCGTTCGAGCGACCGAATCACTGACTCCGGGTTGCGGTGGCTGACGCGGATTTCGATGAAGATACGGTTGTCGGTGTGCTCTCCGTCAGATGTGACGTTGAGGTTGAGCAAATGAGCATCGCAGTCCTCGACAGCCCGCGCGATGCGCGACGCGCTGAAGTCTCCCCGATGGCATGAGAGCAGGATGGTGCTGCTCTCCTCGATCATGGGGAACAGACGTTCAAGCCGGGTCGCCGGAGAGGCGGTGATGGTGACGTTTTGGACAGATGTGTCTTCTTTTCGGAGCAAAATATTTCGATGTTTTAGTTTTTCTGCCTAATTTTGCAATCACAAACTTGTCGGGTGAATGAAGCTACAAAATTACTAATAATACTTTATATTAAAAACCGTTCAGACCGACAAAAAGATTTTCAGTGCAAGGAAAAATGACAAATCTAAGCGTAAACATCAACAAAATAGCCACTTTGCGCAATGCGCGAGGTGAGAATGTCCCCGATCTTCTGAAAGTGGCTGCCGATTGCGAGGCTTTTGGAGCGGATGGAATCACGGTGCATCCCCGTCCCGACGAGCGTCATATCCGTCGCGACGATGTCTATCGTCTGCGTCCGCTGGTCAAGACAGAGTTCAACATCGAGGGCTATCCGTCGCCTGAATTTATGGAGCTTGTGCTTCAGGTCAAGCCGGAGCAGGTCACTCTCGTGCCTGACGCTCCCGGTGCGATAACTTCAAATGCAGGCTGGGAGGTCGGTGAGCATATCGAGTTTCTGACTTCGATTGTGGACAGGCTGCGTGATGCGGGTATCAGGTCTTCGATATTTGTCGGTACGGATGTGGAGAACATACAGCTTGCAGCCAAAGCCGGTGCTGACCGTGTGGAACTTTTCACGAAACCCTACGCCGACCTCTACCCGAAGGATCCCGAGAGGGCTGTGGCTCCTTTTGTCGAGGCCGCCCATGCTGCGTTTTCTGCCGGGCTTGGTGTGAATGCCGGTCATGACCTGAGCCTGGTCAATCTGGAGTTTTTCCATCGCAACATTCCGCGTCTGAGCGAGGTGTCGATAGGCCATGCGCTGATTTGCGACGCTCTGTATCTCGGTTTGGAGAAAACCATTCATGAGTATAAGAGATGTTTGGAGTAAGTTTTAAGTGTCAAGTTTTAAGTGTTAAGTATTAAGTATTAAGTGTTAAGTGTTTACGGGTATGTTTCAACAGGAATTTGTCGATACGGTGGCTACGGCTGCCATGAATTATAATGAGGCGGTGCAGGCTCAGGCTGCGACTGTCGCTCAGGAGCTTTCGGTGTGGGATCTCACGATGCGGGGCGGATGGATCATGATTCCGCTTGCCATTTTGTCGTTGGTGTGTATCTACATCTTCATCGAGCGTTGCATCGTGATCCGCCGCGCACAGAAGGAGGATAATTCGTTCATGGATCGCATACGCGAGTATATCCATGACGGTGAGATTGAGAGCGCGCGCCGTCTGTGTGCGAAGACCGATACGCCTTACGCCCGTCTTATCGGTAAGGGTATCAGCCGAATCGGTCGTCCGATGAATGATGTGCTTGTCACTATTGAGAATACGGGCAACATCGAGATTGCCAATCTCGAAAAGGGGCTTCCCTGGCTTGCCACCACCGCTGCCGGAGGTCCGATGATCGGTTTCCTCGGTACAGTCATCGGTATGGTGCAGGCGTTTTTCAATCTCGCTTCTGCGGGAACGAGTGCGAACATTGCCGTGCTTGCCGACGGTATCTATGCCGCTCTTGTCACAACCGTCGCAGGTCTCATCGTGGGTATTATCTCACTGTTTGCCTACAACTATCTTGTGGCCCGCATCAATAAGGTGATGAATGCGCTTGAAGCGAAGACAATGGAGTTCATGGATCTCCTTAACGAACCGGCGGCATAACAAAAAAATTCACTGACAAGCTCTGAAATCCTATGGCTCTGAAACGACAAAACAATATGATGGCGGCATTCTCGATGGCATCGATGACCGATGTTATATTCCTGCTGCTCATATTTTTCATGGTCACATCGACGTTCGTTTTCCCGACGGCTCTTGAGGTGAATCTCCCCCAAAGCTCCAAGCAGACGGCATTGAAACCCTCGACGCGTGTCTATATCGACAAGGAGGGTGTGATTTATGCCACTGCCGATGAGAGTGAGCCGGTTGCGATGGACATGGACGCACTGCTTGATTTCCTCAGCCGTCAGACTTCACTTCCTGACGGCGGGGAGGACTATATAGCGGTCTATGCTGACGAGGAGGTGACTTACGGCACTCTCGTGAAAGTGCTTGACCTCGGTGCGAGAAACAATCTGAAGATGGTGCTTGCCACGAAGCCTGCGCCGTCGTCAGCGCGTCCGGCTGCGGAGAATCGTTGAGGAAAACAATAAACAAGAGAACACAATTATGTCTGACTCGCGCAGTGACAAACGTAATCATCTGATAGCATTGCTTGCGACCATAATTTTCCATCTGGTGATTGTGGTCCTGCTCCTTACGCTGTATCTCCATCCTGTCGCAGCCGATACGGATCGCGGATGGCCCCCGGTCGATTCATCGGAGGTGCTTTTCGGCGGTGAGTATGTGATGGTGGGTGACCGCCCGGAGATTGCTGAAAACAATTCCGAGTCAGCTCCTGCCGAGGCGGAAGCTGAGACTGCCATGACCCCTGAGGCTGAAGCTCTTGAAAATTCCGGCGAGGAGGCAACTCCGGCTCCTGTCATCAGCAGCGAGCGTCCGTCGCCTGCCAAGGTCGAGAAGAAGCCTGCACCGGAGAAAAGCGGTCCGACAAAGGCTGAGCTTGAGGCGGCCGAGCGTGCAAAGCGTGAGCAGGAGACACGTCAGGCCATTGCCGGTAAGGTGAAGTTCGGACAGAAGGGGAGTGGAAAAGAAGGCACCGGGAGTGCCGGAAGTCCTGACGGCAATTCTACGGTCGGGGCTGTGAGCGGCAGTCCGGGTTTCAATCTCAAGGGCCGGACGCTCGCCGAGTGGCACAGACCTGCCTCAGCTCCATTGGGTACGATTACCATACGTGTGAGTGTGAACCGTCAGGGGAAGGTGACTGCGGCGAGCTATCAGTCAGGGACGGGAGCGGCTGCGGCGAGCCAGTCAGCGCGTCAAAGTTGCATCGCGGCAGCCCGGCAATCGCAGTTCTCAGTCGATGAGGATGCCCCGGTCAGCCAAACCGGCACCATCACCTACAACTTCCGATAAAAAATTATTAGGGGGACAAGAGGACAAGAGACAAAAGAGTGACAAGAATAATATTATCAGAATGTATGTCATTTGATAATGTATAAATTTATTCTTGTCACTCTTTTGTCTCTTGTCCTCTTGTCCCCTCGTTAATTTCCTGACTCCGGGATTTGGAAGATTGAGAAGTTGACGGAGCCGTAGGCGCGGTGGTCTATGAAGTTCGGGAGGTTTGAAAAATCGTATTTTTTTGAATGCTCGATGATGAAGATGCTTCCGGGATGGAGCAGCCGTGAGTTGAGAACCATTTCGGGAATGTCACCGAAACCTTCAAGGTCGTAGGGAGGATCGGCAAATACGAAGTCGAAACTTGAAGACGAGTCGCGTATGAAGCGCAGTGCGTCTGTCCTGATCAGATGCAGGTTGCGGTCGTTAAGCTCCTGTTTCACTTTCTCGATGAAGCGGGCCTGTACGGGTGATTTCTCAACGGATGTCACCGACGCGGCCTCACGCGAGAGAAGCTCGAAGCTGACCGCACCGGTCCCGGCAAAAAGGTCGAGGCACTTTTTCCCTTCGAGATCAATAAGATTGTCAATGACGTTGAATATGTTTTCACGCGCGAAGTCAGTGGTAGGGCGTGCGGTGATATTGGTCGGGACACTGAAACGTCGCCGTCCGTATTTTCCTCGTATTATTCGCATACAGGTAGTGTTATAAGATCAAATGGAGCAAGCATGGCGTTTTTGCCGGCTTTGAACATCTGTGGAGGGAATATTATCGGCATGACGCGGCTGACGAAGCTGCGCAGCTTTGGCGTGATTCCTTCACGGATATTATGGTCACCGGCAAGGAGCAATTCATCGCTCATCGCGTCCAGCCCGAGCTGCTTGCGTGTGGCAAGGAGATAATAGACGGCATCATCAGTATCGGTGAATGAGAAAGTGTTGGCCAGAAGCAGCCGCCGGCCGTCGGTCACGACCACGTCAAGAGAATTGCTGCGGAAATTGGCTATCATCTTCACCTTGTTGCCGTGGTTCACGGCTGCATAGCGACACAAGGCTGCAATGTGGCTGATGATTGTCACGCGCTGGAACGTGCGGTTGATGAAGCCCCTCAGAGTGGGATCGATTCCGCTGATGACGAGTCCGTTGAGCGTGCCGGTTCCGTCAGTCCACATTTCGAGTCCGCTCGCCGGAAATGCTGCGTCAAAAAGGAGTCTGTGAGATTCATCCGTGGCACACACAGAGGGGACTATCGTATAGTCGCGGGTCTCCACTTCGCAGTAGACACGGCGAAAATCACTGAGGAGAGCCGGATTGTCGTAAATCACATTTTGAATCTCCGCAATCCACGATGCGGGTTCAGAATCAAGGGTAAAACGTTCGTAGATCAGCGAATTGTCCTCGACGATGGAGTATACCACCGCATGAAGCGCGTCATGGCTGAGGCGCAGCAGCAGATTCCACATCTCAGGATTCTCTATCCGTTCACTTAAAGCTCCGTTTGTCATTCATTGGTCGTTTACAGAGGCAAAATTAGTCAAAAAACACATATTCCACAACAGCGTGGCGGCTTTTTGATGTGACTTCCTCAAATGTAACGTAATCTAATATTCAGGTATATATGATGATGTGTTCCAAATATGAAAACTTCTTTATCAATCTCTAACTATCTTGATAAAGTGTAAGCATTAATTTCAAGGATAAATAGAAGTTGCAACCCAAGGTCGATTTCCATCATTAACTTCGTCAAAATCAAATAGTGAAGGCTGAATATTAGTATGATTATCAGTATCAACTTCGCTTTCGAAAGATGATGAAATATAAGACTCTCCCAGAGCACCAGTCTGTAGAACAGCTTGTGCCAGTTGTCTAATTACAGGCACTGAAACACTATTGCCGATTAATTTCATCCATCGAGCACGACTTTCGGGCAAAATGAAATTGGGTGAAAATCCTTGGATTTTACAAGCTTCTTGCTTACTGATTTTACGGAAATTGCCAGGGAAATAGACTTTATCCAAAAACTGTTGTTTAAAATCGCTAGGATTGTCAGCGCAAATAGAAACAGTAGTTATAAAATCATTACTGTCAGAGGCTACTAATGTAGGGAAGATGTTGGAGGTAGGAAGAAAAATACGATTAACGCCGTTAAGGCCAGTACTAATTTTTGTGTTGCGGAAGTCATAACGATATTCAACGCATTCAACGACACCCATACTCTCCAAGACTTGTAAAGTTTCTACAAGTTTAATACGTTTGAGTTTAAGAGAACGATTTGTCTTTACTTCATCAACATTTATGTAACCACTGGAATTAAATCCAAGCACAATTTGTTGTTCTTCAGTAAAGCAATCGCAGATTTTTTTAACCTCGTAGCGATAAGCGACACGCTTCAAGATTCCCAAATCTATAAGTTCATCGATGTCTTTTTGGGAGATACTTTTATCTATGGACTGAATTTGTGGAAGAGACAATGGGTTTCCATCCAGAGGACCATACAATTTTTTACGACGATTTCCTAAGATAAGCGTACAAATATTTTTTTGTTTTATGGTAGTGTCTTTAATATCCCATGAATGTACAGTACTATGCCCATTTCTGAGATCATTAAACAAAAAATAATCATTAAGCCCATCTTCGCTACATGACAAACTCCACCGCGAACAATTCACAGAGCTAGAAGATGGGATTGATGTACAACCATCTATCACGTCACACAGACGAGTAGCACCTGATTTTTTCTTGGGTAATCTAAATTTAGAATAGGCTTTATAATCCTTAAATCCAATTATGTATATTCTTACTCTATTTTGAGCTACGCCATAGTCAAATGAGTTAAGGACATATTTATGAGCGTAATAGCCGGCTTCCTTAATGCGTTTCATTATATACTCCAGAGCGGTGGCATTACGCGGGTCAGCTAAACCTTTAACATTTTCAAAAATAAATGCTTTAGGTTGTGCTTGATTCAAAAGGAATAATGTGTCATTCCATAATTGGCCTCTATCATCATCAAATCCTAAATTTTTTCCAGCTATAGACCAACTTTGGCACGGAACGCCCGCAGTAAGAAAATCATGCTGAGGAAGACTGCGTAATTTAGTTATATCGCCAAGATTAGCAGAATCGGATTCATTGTAATTTTGACAATACGAATTAATTGCATCAGGTGCAATTTCACTGAACCCGATACATTTTCCTCCAACATCAGTAAGGGCTTGACGGAATCCTCCAATGCCAGCAAATAGGTCAATAAATGTGAACATAAATTTATTTTAGCGTATCATTGTCGAAACCAACAGTCGGCTGAATATTCAAGTAATCTCGATAGATTTTTTCTTTGTATTCTTTCCCAAGTTTGTTAATTTCGGAAATAAAGTCTTGATATGTGCCTTGACCTCCAATCAAATCCCATAATTCCTCACCTATGAGAACGCAAGGATCCTCTGTCATATTAAACCATCGTTTAGGATATGACCAAGCATAGTCAGCCTTGGAACCGTAAGGATTATAAACTAAAGCATAATATGCAAAGTCTATGGGATGCTCATTCATCGCAAGAAGCTTGAGCATCTTCTCCTTACTAACTTTTGTTTGGTCGCTATTTGGTAACGGGGCTTTAAGCTCAAAGGCATAATTCTTGCCAGTCAAGGAACTTGGAATATATATGTCACAAGTTACACTCACAGGAATAGGGTTTCCGCCTCCGGCTAATACATAGTCCAATTCTTTTCCCAAATTTGGTTTTTCTTTTCTTTTGCCATTAGTACCATGCTCTAAACGGTTCAAAACTTCTTGGATACGCCTCAAGCTTGTCTCGCCAACAGTGCCCTCTATGGTATACCCCTGAAAACAGGCACCATGATGTACGGCAGCAACGGCAACTGCGAGTTGTTCCCAAACGTTGCCGAAAGGAGTTACAAATCTACGCTCAAAATGAGACCCTTTAAATATCTCATCAGGAACCAATGCTGCATATAAAGGTTTCTTCGCATGATGCTCCTCAGGGATGAAAGGATCAACAACGAGAACCTTTTCCATCACGCGATTCATCAAGTTTGAAATAATAAGTCGTATTGCTTCAGTTGTTGGCATAATATCCGATTAAAAGCCCATAACAGGAGATAGGGGGAAATAAGGGTCGCCTCATCGCCCATTAAGGGACGTTTCAAATATGGTGCAAATATAACGAAAATAAATCAATTTCAATTAATCTGTTTACATTTATTAATAAGCGAAACGGAATGTAATCACTTGGACTACACTCCGTTGATATGGATTTAGATATTTCTAGATTGACGGATTATTTAACCTCCTCTAAAGCCACGTTGACGACCATCGATACTCCCTTAATTCCAGCTATCGGAAATGTTGGGGACGAGACCCCATTTGTTGGTCATGGGCTGACTGTCCTGCGCAGCGAAGTAGAGGTATATGATCCACCCTACTAAGGGAACGAGGTTTACCAAGATCCACCATCCGGAGCGACCGGTGTCGTGCATACGTCTGATGGCTAAACCGAGCGATGGCAGGATGAAGAACAGACTGACGAGTCCGTTGACAATATATTCAAGTGTGTCGCTCCAGGCGAAAAGTATGCTGACCACACAGCTCACGATAATACCGAACAGCATGAACCACCAGAATTCCGACCGTGATGAGCGTCCTGTAAAATTGCAATAGTTTACGGTGAGTGCTCTCTGGACAGCCTCACCGAATGTTAGTTGACGTTGATGCATGATGTTTTTTTATTGGTTCTATATGTTTATAACGTAGATAAAACCGTGATAGTTCGTGGAGGATGGAGCTTCAGGCATGAAATGCGATTTTTTCGTTGGAGACGTGTCGTCCGATCGAACTTGACGCTTGCCGACAGATTGTATATTTCACACATTTTATCTAACTTTGCATGTCTTTCCGGAGTAAGGGAAAGACATGTGAAAAATAAATTCATATACACACGAATACACAGGAAACAATAATGGCAAACTGGTTTGAAACTAAAGTCCGTTATGATAAGACGATGGAAAACGGCTCCATCAAGAAAGTTACAGAAGCATATATGGTCGATGCACTATCATTCACGGAGGCTGAGGCCCGCATCTCGGAGGAAATCTCACATTTCACTTCCGAATTTTCGGTATCGGCTGTGAAACGTACGAAAATTGCCGAGATTTTCCGTGAGCACACAGGCGACAAATGGTATCTCGTCAAGGTGGCTTTCATCACTCTCGATGAAAAGACCGCAGTAGAGAAAAAGTCGATTTCCCAGATACTTGTCTCTGCCGACAACTTCAAGGAGGCATACGATAACTTCATGGAGGGAATGAAAGGTACGATGGCTGATTTTGAAATCAATACCATTCAGGAAACCCTCATCATGGATGTTTATGACGCTGATTTGAGCGGAGAGAAGAAGGAAGCATAAAGAATCAGGAAAAAATGTCAATAAGCCGCCGACTGATTGAGTTGCGCAAGTCTATCCCTGAGGATGTGGAACTTGTCGCCGTGTCGAAATTCCATCCTGCCGAGGCATTGATGGAAGCGTATAATGCCGGACAACGGGTGTTTGGCGAGAGCCGTGCGCTCGAACTTGAGGCAAAGACCGGTGGACTTCCCGATGACATTGACTGGCATTTCATCGGTCATCTTCAGACCAACAAGGTGCGCAAGGTGGTCGCCCATGCCTCCCTTATCCAGAGCATTGATTCCGAAAAATTGCTTCGGGCAGTCGATGATGAGGCTTTCAAGGCCGGACGGCAAGTCGGTGTGCTGCTTCAGCTCCATGTGGCCAAGGAGGAAACGAAATTCGGTTTTACTCCCGATGAACTCATGGCATTTGTCACTCCCGAATTGCTTGCCTCACTGAAAGCCACTGAGATACGTGGTGTCATGGGGATGGCTTCAAATGTTGATGATGAGGAGCGTATACGGGAGGATTTCCGCGAGATCCGCAGCACGTTCGACAGTCTGAAGTCAGGCATATTCGCCGACTCGCCAACGTTTTCGATTGTCAGCATGGGCATGAGCCATGATTGGCCGATAGCAGTGGAGGAGGGCAGCACCATGATTCGTGTCGGGACTTCAATCTTCGGCGAGAGGGAATATTAGAATGTGTGTCACATAAAATGTATAATCAGGATATGTCGGGAATAAGGAAAATAGCGGTGGCGACAGGCACACGTGCCGATTGGGGACTCCTCAGCGGTGTGGCCCGCGAACTTTCCGCGCGTGATGACTGCCGGGTTAACATCTATGTCACCAACATGCACCTCAGCGACCGCTACGGTCACACGATTGATGAAATCATTGCTGACGGATTCACTCATCCGGTGATTGTCCCGATGGCGGAGACAACTGACTCACCGCTCGGGACAGTCAAAGCCATGGCCGAGTGTATGACCGGGATGGCGACCGTCATGGAAAGGGAAAAGCCGGACCTGATTGTCATCCTCGGCGACCGGTTCGAGATGCTTGCGACGGCGACCGCCGCGCTCATGCTCCGCATTCCCATTGTCCATATAGCCGGAGGAGAGATTTCGGAAGGAGCTGTTGACGACAGCATCCGCCATGCCATCACCAAGATGGCCTCGCTGCATCTGACGGCCACCGAAGCGTATCGCAGGCGCGTGATTGCGATGGGTGAGTACCCGGAGCGGGTCATCAACACCGGTGCTATCGGTGTCTACAACATCAAGCACGAGTCGCTGATGAGCCACCGGGAGCTTGAGAAGTCAGTCGGCATGACTCTACCTGAAGGGTCATTGCTCGTTACCTATCATCCGGCGACGCTTGATGACGGTGACATTTCCGCCCGTTGCGATGCACTCCTTGAGGCATTGGACAGATTCCCGTCATCGAATGTAATCATCACATATCCCAACAATGATGCGCGTGGGCGTGTCATAATCGAGCGTATCGAAGCCTACGGTCATCGTTGGCCGGGGCGTGTGCGCGTGATTCCCTCGCTCGGCAAGAAGCGTTATCTCTCGGCTCTCCGATGTGTGAGTGCGGTTGTGGGCAACTCGTCGAGTGGCATTGTCGAGGTTCCGTCAATGGGAATCCCGACGGTTGACATCGGCATCCGTCAGAGCGGTCGTATGCGTGGCATGAGTGTCATACATAGCGATGACACGGCCGACGGGATAGCCGCAGCCATAGAGAAAGCACTCTCACCGCAGTGGCAACGACTGGCCCGAGTAGCCGAGAACCCGTATTTCAGACCCGACACCCTCCCGATGATGGTCAAGGCGATAGCCGAAACCCCAATTGAAACTCTCCGAAGAAAAAGATTCTATGACATTGACTGACAACGCTCTGTTCATCATCCCTGCGCGTGGTGGCAGCAAGGGTATTCCCCGCAAGAACATCAAGGAACTGTGTGGGAAACCCCTCATAAACTATTCCATCGAAGTGGCGCGCTCAATCGCTCCCGATTCTCACATCATAGTCTCGACTGACGATGACGAAATCCGCGAGGTGGCTGAGGCTACCGGGCTTCCTGTCAACTATCGCCGCCCCGAATCGCTCGGCGGCGACCGCACAGGCTCGCGTGAGGTGATTCTCGATGTCATGGACTGGGCTGACAATAACGGCATTGAATATGACAAAGTGGTGCTGTTGCAGCCGACTTCACCCATGCGCACGGTTGAGGATGTGACGGGCTGCCTGAAGCTCTATAATGACAAAACGGATATGGTGGTGAGTGTCACTGAGGCCGCCTGCAACCCGTATTATGATTGTTTTGAGACCGGTGCAGACGGCACGCTCATGATTTCAAAAGGCGACGGACACTTCACCCGTCGCCAGGATGCCCCGAAAGCGTGGCAATACAATGGTGCTGTCTATGTCATCAACCCCGACTCAATCCGGAAGATGGCTCTTGGAGAATTTCCACGTCGTATCCCCTACGAAATGCCCCGTTCTCGTTCGGTGGATCTCGACACCCCGATAGACTGGATGATAACTGAAACATTGATGACCCATGGAGATTGATCGTCATCTCATACAGGACTCTGCCTCGCTCATTGAGGCTCTTGCCCGGCTGAACGAACTGTCGGGAGGAGTCATGACACTGCTTGTGACCACGTCTGCCGGACGAATGGTCGGCACACTTACCGACGGCGATGTCCGCCGCAGTCTGCTGCGCGGAGTCAGCCTTCATGCACCCGTCTCTGAAGCCATGTTCAGGGATTTCCGTTATCTGAATGAAAATGCGGTCAATCCCGACACTCTCCGTGAGCTTCGCCGCCACCGTCTTTCACTTATCCCCGTCCTTGATTCGGAGGGTAAGATAAGCCGGATAATCGACACCCGCGTCACCAAGACCATTCTCCCGGTCAGTGCCATTCTCATGGCCGGAGGCAAGGGCGAACGCCTTCGCCCGATGACTCTCACCACCCCGAAACCGTTGCTGAAGATCGGTGGGAAAGCGATTATCGACTACAATATTGAGGCCCTTGCCGCTGTCGGCGTCACCGACATCAGTGTGACGGTCAATTATCTCGCCTCGCAGCTTGAGGAGCATTTTGCAGTGCCGGTCGGTGGTGTCAATGTCAAATGTGTCCGTGAGGATCGTCCGCTCGGCACGATAGGTTCTGCCGCTCTCGTTGACATAGCTCCCGAGGGGGAGACGATAGTCATGAATTCCGACCTGCTCACTACCATATCGTTCGAGGATCTGTATCTCCATCATCGTGCGCAGAAAGCCGACATAACCATCGCCGCTGTCCCGTATAATGTCTCGGTCCCCTACGCCATTCTTGACACGGATGGGACTCGCGTGACTGCCCTTGAGGAGAAACCTTCGTATGCCTACTATGCCAATGCCGGTATCTATATATTCTCAAACGAACTTCTCCGCTCACTCCGGCCTGGTGAGCGCACGGATGCCACGGATCTGATTGAACGCGCCATAGCCGCCGGGAAGCGTGTCAGCTATTTCCCGATCAACGGGACATGGATTGACATCGGTTCGCCCGTCGATTTTGCTCATGCGTGTGAGCTGATGGGTCATCTGCGCCGGACTCTCGATGCTTGAAATCATTTGGGAGCTGTCGGTTGTTAATATATAAATATAGAGTGTATCTCATAATTTCAGAACTCATAAAAATCTGCTCGCCATGGCTGATTCCAATTTTATAGACTACGTCAAAGTCCTTTGCCGTTCGGGTAAAGGCGGTGCCGGTTCGCGGCATTTCTACCGTGCGAAATATATTCCCAAGGGAGGTCCCGACGGTGGTGACGGTGGCCGTGGCGGTCACATCATTCTTCGCGGCAATTCCCACATGTGGACTCTGCTCCCTCTGCGCTACCGCCGTCACATTTTTGCTGGAAACGGTCAGAGCGGTTCGGGCGGACGTTCATTCGGAAAGGATGGCGAGGATGTCATTGTCGATGTGCCTTGCGGGACGGTGGTTTTCGATGCGGAGACCGGCGAGTTTCTCTGTGAGGTGACGGCCGACGGCGAGGAGGTGAAGCTCCTGCGCGGCGGTCGTGGCGGTCTTGGCAATTGGCATTTCAAAAGTGCTACCAACCGCACTCCGCGCTATGCCCAGCCCGGCGAGCCTGCAATCGAGAAGTCGATAATCCTTGAGCTGAAACTTTTGGCCGACGTGGGTCTTGTCGGATTTCCGAATGCCGGGAAGTCAACGCTGCTTTCGTCAATATCTGCCGCACGACCGAAAATTGCCGATTATCCTTTCACCACTATGGAGCCTCAGCTCGGCATTGTCTCATATCGCAACAACCGCTCCTTTGTCATGGCCGACATTCCGGGTATCATTGAGGGCGCGAGTGAGGGCAAAGGGCTCGGTCTACGGTTCCTGCGCCACATCGAGCGCAACGCTGTGTTGCTGTTCATGGTTCCAGCCGATGCTGATGACATCCGTGCGCAGTACGACATCCTTGTCAGTGAGCTTGAGCGGTTCAATCCCCAGCTTGCCGACAAACCGCGTGTGCTTGCAGTCTCAAAGAGCGATATGCTCGATGATGAGCTTATGGCAGAGATTGAAAAGACGCTCCCGGAGGGTGTGCCGCATATATTCATTTCCGCAGTCACGGGTATGGGACTGACCGAGCTGAAGGATATGCTCTGGGCAGAGATTACGGATGAACGCAACAGGATAGAGGTGTCGCCCATCACCCATCGTCCGCTCGACGGTCATCATCGCGTCCGCGAGGAGGATGAGTTTATTTTTGAGAATGTTCCACCTGTCGCTGAGGACGATGAGGAGGAATATTCAGATGATGACGAGGACTATCCCGAAGATTTCGGCGAGTACTATGGCTATAAGATGTATGATGAGGATTGAGACTCATTTAAATAATGCCATATAACGCCTTTCATCATGAAGAATCATGGCTGAACATAACGACCTCGGGCAGTGGGGTGAGATGGTGGCACGCGAATATCTCCTCACACAAGGTTATGCAATCGGCGGCGAGAACATGCGCATAGGTGGTGTCGAGATTGATTTCATTGCCATGCGCGATGATGTGGTATGTTTTGTCGAGGTCAAGACCCGGTCAAACGATTTCACCGATCCGGCCGATGCGATTGATTCGCGCAAGCGTACAAGGCTGGTAAAGGCTGCCGACACGTATGTCCGGGCATATAACATTCAGCTTGAACCGCGATTCGATTTTATCCTCATCATAGGCACTCCCGATTCATACAGGATAGAGCATATCCCGGATGCTTTCCTCCCCACATTGAGCCGATAGTGGCGGGGGATACAAGAGACAAGAGTCACGAGAGTGATACAAGAAGACAAGAGGATTGCAGGAGTGACAAGTTTAAATTTCAGTCGATTGGAGTGTTATCCAAGTATGTGCTGAAACACTTGTTTTCTCTTGCAATCCTCTTGTCTTCTTGTACCTCTAAGATGGGGAATGAGGTTTAGATCTCTTGTCTTCTTGTATCCTCTATGATGAGGAATGTGGTTTAGATCTTGGCTTCGGTGGCGGCGCGCTCGATGGCGAGACCGCGTTTGTAGTTTTCGAGATAGGCGTTGAATCCGGCCACATCTTCGGGTGTGGGTGCGATTTCAGTACCTGCGTCACCGAGGAACACATTATCGTTCAAGAATCCGGCAAGCGACTGGCTCTTTGTATTGTTGACCAGATAGGATGCGAGCAGTGCTATGCCCCATGCGCCACCTTCGCCGGCAGTCTCCATGACGGAAATCGGGGAGTTGAGGGCGGCTGCGAGGATGCGCTGACCCACGCCGGGAGTCTTGAAAAGACCTCCGTGACCGGTGATGCGGTCAACCTCGACTTTCTCCTCGTTAAAGAGAATGTCGTTGCCGATTTTAAGCACGCACACCGATGCATAGAGATTGGCGCGCATGAAGTTGGCAAGGTTGAACTTGTCGTTGGCCGAGCGCACGAACAGTGGACGTCCCTCCTCAAGTCCGGTGATAGGTTCGCCGGAGAAGTAGTTGTAGGATATTAGGCCACCGCAGTCTTCATCGCCCTTGAGGGCATTGTTATAGAGCAGCCCGAACACCTGATTCATGTTGACCGGAATGCCGAGCAACTGCTGATATTCCTTGAACAGGTTGACCCATGCGTTAAGGTCGGAGGTGCAGTTGTTGCAATGCACCATTGCTACAAGGCTTCCGTCGGGTGTCGTCACCATATCAATCATCTCGTAGGGCTTGGAAAGCTCTTTTTCGAGGACGATCATGGAGAACGATGATGTTCCGGCCGAAACGTTGCCTGTGCGCTGAAGCACGGCATTGGTCGCAACCATGCCTGTGCCTGCATCGCCTTCCGGCGGGCAGAAGGGAATGCCCGGTTTCAGATGACCTGACACATCGAGGCGTTTCGCACCCTCGGGGGTGAGGACTCCTGAGTTCTCGCCTGCCACAAGGACTTTGGGCATGATGTCGAGGAGTTTCCACGGGAAGCCTTTGGGCTCGATCAGCTTGTCGAACTTCTCGACCATCTGCGCCGAGAAGTCTTTGGTGGCAGGATCAATCGGGAGCATACCGGAGGCATCGCCTATGCCAAGCACTTTCTCGCCTGTGAGCTGCCAGTGGATGTAGCCTGCAAGGGTGGTCAGATATTTAATGTCCTTGACGTGTGGCTCGCCGTTGAGGATGGCCTGATAGAGATGAGAGATGCTCCAGCGCAGAGGGATGTTGTAGACAAACAGTTCTGATAGCTCGGCTGCCGCCTTTCCGGTGTTGGTGTTGCGCCATGTGCGGAATGGCACGAGAATTTCATCGTTGCTGTCGAAGGGCATGTAGCCGTGCATCATCGCGCTTATGCCGATGGCTGCGAGATTTTCGATTTCGACATCGAATTCCTTGCGGACATTTGCGCGGAGGTCGGCATAGCAGTCCTGAAGACCATACCAGATGGCTTCGGTGCTGTATGTCCACAGACCGTCGGCAAGCTGATTCTCCCATTCGTGTGAGCCTTGGGCTATCGGTTTGTTCTCCTCGTCGATAAGCACAGCCTTGATGCGGGTTGAGCCGAATTCGATTCCGAGAATGGCCTTACCTTGCTCGATTGTTGATTTCGGGTCGAGTTTCATGTTTCAGCGAATCACTTTTGATTAGAGGTAAAGGGATTTGTTGAGCATGTAGTAAACCTCGCCCATGCGGAGTGTGTTCTTGAAGTTCTCGATGGTTGTGTCTTTGTCGATATGAACCATTTCGATACCTGCAATCTCGGCATAGTCTTCCCAAAATTCGGGGGTGATTGCGTAGGAGAAGCAGGAGTGGTGTGTGCCGCCGGCGAGAATCCATGCAGTTGCGCCGATCTCGAAACTTGGTTGCGGAATCCAGAGGGCGGAGGCAACGGGGAGTTTGGGCAGCGGTTTTGATTTGATGCACTCAACATCGTTGACGATGAGACGGAAACGGTTGCCCATGTCAACAACGGTAGCGGTCACGCCGTTGCCGGGTTTCGATGTGAACACAAGGCGTGCGGTCTGAGTCTTGCGGACACCGATTCCGAGGAAGTGAACTTCGAGGCGGGGACGCTCCTCAGCAATGAGCGGGCAAACCTCAAGCATGTGTGACTGGAGGAGTGAGCTGTCCTTGCCGTCGAAATTGATGGTGTAGTCCTCAAGGAAAGAGCAACCGCCTTCCATGCCGCGTGTCATCACCCAAAGTGTGCGGTAGAGGGCAGCCGACTTCCAGTCGCCTTCAGCACCGAAACCATAGCCCTCGGCCATGAGACGCTGCGATGCGAGTCCGGGAATCTGATCGAAACCGCGACCGGTCTTCTCAACGTTGAAGTCACCGAGGTCATCGAAGTTGGTGGTGAAGCCCTTTGCGCCCTTGTCTTTGAGCATGGCACGGAGCGTAAGTTCGGCCTTTGCCGAATTCCAGACCTTGCGGTATGCCTCAGTGCTCTTGTCCTCAAGCGAGGCATCGTGGGCATAGAGACGGAAGTATTCTTCAACGAGTGCATCGACATCTGCGTCCTTGACCTCATCGAAGTATTTCATCAGTGAGCTGAAAGGCATGTAGTCAACATGGTAGCCAAGACGGATTTCAGCCTCAACCTTGTCGCCATCAGTCACGGCAACGTTGTTCATCTGGTCACCGAGACGGATGATCAGCATGTCCTGAGCATCAGCCCAGCCCACACATACGCGCTGCCATACGGCTATGCGCTCAAGCACCTTGGGGTCTTTCCAGTAGCCGGTGACAACTTTACGGCGCACACGCATACGGGCGCAGATGTGACCGAACTCGCGGTCTCCGTGAGCACTCTGGTTGAGGTTCATGAAGTCCATGTCAATGTCGTTCCATGGAATCTCGGCATTGTACTGGGTGTGGAAGTGGAGCAAAGGCTTGGAGAGGACTTTGAGGCCGTGGATCCACATCTTTGCGGGTGAGAAGGTGTGCATCCAAGTGATGATGCCTGCGCAGCGCGGGTCATTGTTGGCGGCTTTCATGATGTCCTCAACCTCGTGAGATGAATTGGCAGTGCCTTTATAGACGACTTTCACGGGAAGGAGGCCTGAGTTGTTGAGGCCATCGACCATTTCCTTTGAGTGGTTGTCAACGCTGACTACTGCGTCACCTCCGTAGAGGAGCTGAGCACCGGTTACCCACCATATTTCATAGTTTGAATACATAGGCTTTAGATTGTTTTTAGGGTTGTTTTTATTGATTTGTTGATAGTTGGAATCAGATTTTGAATTTCGGGTGAGAGAGATAGGCCCGGTCATTGAAGCGATAGAGCGATGCACCGCGCCGCGAACATGTCTTGTCGATATACTCGGTCTTCTCGATGCAGTGCATCTCAGCCACACGCTTGCGGAAGTTGCGCTTGTCGAGCGGTTCGCCCAGTATTGTCTCGTAGAGCGACTGGAGCTGGGTGAGAGTGAACATTGCGGGCAGGAGGTTGAAGCCGATAGGCTCGTGGGCGAATTTCACCCGGATGAGTTCGAGCGTTCTTGCAACCATCTGCGGGTGATCGAAGCCGAGGGACGGTAAATTGTCGATGCCTACCCATACGGCCTCATGCTTCTCAAGGAGTTCGATGTTGTATTCATCGGGACCAAGAAGGGCATAGTAGGCAATGGAAATCACTCGTTCGCCCGGGTCGCGGTCTATCGCACCGAATGCATGCACTTGTTCCATGTAGATGTCTTCAAGACCGGTCAGATCGCGCAACACACGGCGCGCGGCATCATCGACGCTCTCGTCACTTCTGACAAAACCTCCCATCACTGACCATTTGCCTTTTTCGGGGGCAAAACGGCGTTTGGAGAGCAGTAAGCACAGCTTCCCATCGACGAGACCGAAGATGATGCAATCAACAGCGACATAAAACTGTGTGTTACTTGTGTAGAACATCTTGCTATGGATTATAGTTGTTTAAGCGAAGTTATAATTGCTTAAAAATGAGAGGATATGTATCGTAAAAACAGTGCAATGACAATTTTTTTCACGATACATATCCATCAGACTGTCAAATTACCAGAAGTAGATATAGAAGGCAACTGTGATGCCGAGGATGATGACGGAGTTGATCACATCCCATGCATTCCAGCTTGCGCGTGTCGCAGCACGCTGTTCGGCTGTTGACGTACCGAACACGAGACCCTGGATTTTTGCGGGATCGGGAGCCTTGGTGCAGAGCGATACGATGACACCGACGGCGAGACAGAACACGAGCATCCATCCGCAGAAGAAGAGCCAGTTGCAGTCGTAGAACAGATACTGGAACCATGAGCCGTCGCTGCCGGGAATAACGTCAGCATTGCTGTAATAAACTTTTGCGCCGAGGCGGGTGAGACCGATGATGAGACCGGAGAGAAGTGCCCACATGCCGCCGAGTGCTGATGCACGTTTCCAGAGGATACCGATGAGGAATGCCGCTGCGATACCGGGAGCGAGGACTGACTGCACATCCTGGAGATAGAGATAGAGGACATCACCGACAGAGCGCATCACGGGAATCCAGAGGATACCGAGAACCACGATGACAACGGTGGCAGCCTGACCGATGCGCACGAGTTTCTTCGGGTCGGTCTTCGGGCGGAAACGCTGATAGAAGTCGATTGTAAAGAGGGCTGCGGAGGAGTTGAACAGTGATGCGAGCGATGACATGAGAGCTGCAAGAATACCGCAGACAATCAGACCTTTCACACCGGCAGGGAGGAGTTTTGCAACGAGTGTCGGGAAGGCTGCGTCAGAGTTGACATTGCCGTTGGCGAGCATGGGGAGGAAGCCTTCGCCACCGGCTGCAAGTGACTGCTGGTGGATTGCGAATGCAATCATGCCGGGGATAAGGAACAGGAACACGGGTAGGAGCTTGAGGTAGGCACCGAAGATTGTACCGCGACGGGCTTCTTTCTCGTCCTTGCCCGAAAGTACGCGCTGAACGATGAACTGGTCAGTACACCAGTACCAGAAACCGATTACGGCTGAGCCGATGAGTGCACCGAGCCAGGGGTACTGAGGATCGCGGTTGTCACGGATGAGGTTGACCATTGTGTCGCCATAATCATTGACTCTCACTTCGGAGCAGATGCGCATCATTTCGTCCCATCCGCCGAGTTCCTTGAGACCGAGCACGAGGATGATGAGTGAGCCTAAGAGAAGAATGGGGGTCTGGAGGACTGAAGTGTAGAGCACTGATTTCATACCGCCGAAGATGGTGTAGAGAGCGGTGATGAGGACGAGACCGATTGCTGCAATCCAGAAGAAGTCAATGCCCCAGAGGGTTTCGATACCGAACACCTGCTGGAATACGAGACCTCCGGCGTAGACAGTCACAGCGACTTTCGTCAGCACGTAGCTGATGAGTGAGATGGTTGCGAGGATTGTGCGCGACTGCGGGTTGAATCGGCGTTCGAGGAATTCCGGCATGGTGTAGACCATCGAACGAGTGTAGAAGGGGACGAACACCCAGCCGAGGAGAAGGATCATCCATCCCTGAATCTCCCAGTGGGCCATTGCCATGCCCGACGATGCGCCGGAACCGGCAAGTCCGATGAGGTGTTCGGAACCGATGTTTGAAGCGAAGATAGAGGCACCGATCGCAATCCACGTTGCATCTTTGCCTCCGAGGAAGTAGTCAGCGGCATTGTTCTGTTTCTGTCGCATCACCCAAACGATGACCCCGATAAGAGCGAGCGCGAAAATACCGATGACAATCCAGTCAAGAGCTGCCATAGTTTTTGTAAAATATTAATGTTATTAAGTTTTTGGATTATTTATTGTCAGTTGAGAAGGCGAACACGGTGTGGCTCTTGTATGTCTCGCCGGGACGCAGAGTTGTTGACGGCCATTCAGGTTTGTTGGGGCTGTCGGGGTAGTGCTGGGTCTCAAGGCAGACGGCGGCGCGCTGATTGTAGACTTTTTCATTCTTGCCTGTGATTGTCCCGTCAAGGAAATTGCCGGTGTAGACCTGGATGCCCGGCTCGTCAGTGAGGACATCGAGGGTTATGCCGGTCGAGGGGGAGTAGAGCTGGGCTGCCACTATCGTGTCGTCGCCGGCGGTGTTGAGCACCCAGTTGTGGTCGTAGCCGTTACCGTTCTTTATCTGTTCAAAATCAGTTTCGTTGATGCGTTCACCGATGAGACGGAGTGTGGTGAAGTCCATCGGGGTGTTTTCGACGGGAAGAATTTCGCCTGTGGTCATGAATGTTGAGTCAACGGGAGTGTAGGCCGAGGCGTTCACGTAGAGCTTGTTGTCGGTAATGGGCTGTGACGGGTCGCCGTTGAGGTTGAAGTAGGCGTGATTTGTCATGTTGATGACAGTCGGTTTGTCGGTGACAGCTTCGTAGGCGATGTCGAGGCTGTTGTTTGATTTCAGGGTGTAGGTGACAGTCGCGGTCACGTTGCCGGGGAAGTTGTTGTCGCCGTCAGGAGAGTGCATTGTGAGCACTACGGTCGAGTCGTTAGGCTGCTCGGCATCGTAGACCTGATATTGCCATCCGGTCGGGCCTCCGTGCAGACAGTGACCGAAATTGTTGGTCGGGAGTTGGATGGTGTCTCCGTCGATGACGAAACGTCCTTGGTTGATGCGGTTGGCATAGCGTCCGATGGCCGCACTGAAATCGGTCTGGTTGTTTTCGGGATAGTATGCTGCAATGCTGTCGAAGCCGAGGACTACGTCGCGCAGCTCGCCGTTGCGGTCAGGAACCATGAGTGAGACAATTCGACCTCCGAAGTTGGTGATGCAGGCCTCCATGCCGTTTTCGTTCTCAAGTGTGTAGAGTGCGGTCGGCTTTCCGTTATATTCGCCGACGAAGTTTGCAGGGTCAATGCCGGATTTTGTAAGGGTTGCTTCCTTTTGTTGGGTACATGCGGAGAAAATCAGGCAGATTCCTGCGCCAATAGTTGCCACGTGTGGTAGGTTTTTTTTCATGGCTTGCTTGTTGTTGGTTTATTTGAGAGTTAATATTGATAGCTAATTTACAGTCCTACACCGCTATACATGGTATGTGTGACCGTTGTGGCGAAATAAGTGTAAAAAAGACACTTATTTGACTTTACAAATATACAGCCACTCTTTAACGTGGCAAAAAAAATACGTATGTTTTACAACATAATAAATGATAAAATATGTTGTAAAGTATTCTGATGGATTGGATTTGCCGGCGGATTCATTGGTGAGAACGATTGCCCGACAATGCCAAAGCGGTGTCGGGCAATCGTTCGGTGTGTCGGTTTATATCGTGTAAGCGGATTCAGATGAGGACTTTGACTGTGGCATTGTCGGCTGTGACGAGGATTATCTGACGTGACAGCCCGAGTTTGCTGAGGTCAACGGTGACTGTCGGACCGGAGAATGAGGATGAATGGATGGTGCGCCCGTTCAGGTCATGGATGGTGAGTGAATGATCCGTGTCATCGTCAGACCGGTCGAGGGTGATGATGAGCAGTCCGGTGCGGGTGACGACGGCGTGAAGTCCGGACGGTATGCGGGCTGACAGAATCGGTGCGATTGATGAGAATTGTCCGCTTTCGTAATAACCGAGGTCGGGTGCGATGCCATTGTAGACGATACCTTCGGCATAGCGGCTTTCATCCGTATAGGGAGCGACGGCTACACCTGCATCTATGAATTTGACATTGCCTTCGGTGGGACGAAGGAATGTTGTGGTCGGAAGTGAGCCGTCGGCGAGACGCGGTGACTTCATTTCGTCCGGGTCTATCGACATATAGTCAGCGGGGACGGTGTAGAAGTCGCAATGGTCGAGGATTCCTGTGATGGATGAGATTGCAAATGATGTTTTCTTGCGGTCATCGCCATCGCAGACGGAGGTACAGTTGGTGAGACGGATCTCATGGCCGGTTGCCACCGGCTCGTCAAGACGATAGGCATAGCGGCTCTTGTTGTCGCCGTCGGCATTGGCGAATCCCGAGCAATTGTTGAGAATCATATTGCCGGTGTTATGATTCTGGTCGAAACCCTTGTTAAGATTCTCGAAGGCGAGGCAGCGATTCAGGATGACGTTGTTGCGACCTTGGTCGGAGCCCATCTTGAATCCGTTTCCATTACCCTTGCTTGCAGAGCCGTTCTCAAGGTATCCGTTTTCAAACGCCCAGCAATATTCGAGTGTGGTGGTGATGTCGTCGGGGAATCCACCTTCTTTCTTGATAAACTGATCCCAGCCGTCGTCGGAGTTCTGCCATGCGCGACAGCCGTAGAAATAGTTTCCAGTGCCGTGTGAGATTTTGACGGCGAAACCGTCTGCGTCACCGTGGTCAGGGTCGGTGTTGTAGTAAGAGTCGCAGTTGATGACGCGGTTGAATGACGCGAGATTTTTCATCTGAAGACCGGTGTCGGCGTTGCGGATGAACGAACAGTTTTCAATCACGTTGTCGTGACCCTCCTCTGTCCGGGCGGCGATGTCGGCGTATGAGCCGCCTGAGGGTTTGTTGCGCTCAATCAAGAGACCGTTGTCTCCGGCGTTTATGATGTCAATGCCATAGAAATGCCAGTAGCTTCCGGTGAGCCGGACACCCTGGTTGTTTGATTCAATCGCCTGTCCGGAGAAGTCAAGCACCGCACGTCCGCCACGACCTTCGAGCCGGATCATTCCGCTGTTGGGCGCACCGATTGTCGGGATATTGATGCGTGTGGCATAGGCGTATGTCCCGGCGTTCATATAAATGGTGTCGCCCGGCTGAACGAGGTCAACAGCCTTTTGGAGCGAGTAGAAAGGAGCTGTCTCAGACCCGTCGGCTGTGGTGTCATTGCCTTTAGGATCGCAATAGTATGTCCGATGTTCGTAGTCGGGAATTATTATCTTGCCGGTGGTCACTGTCATTTCATTGCCGTAGCTCGTCCCGGCGGCGTTTGTCGCATAGGCGCGCAGATGGAATGTCTTTTCAGGGTCGAGCGGTAGTGAGACCGTAAACTTTCCGTCAAAAAGATTTCCTTTCACGGATGAGTCGCTGAGTATTGGTGAGGGCGATGTGGAGTAGACCATGCCGACGCCGGTAATGTCGAGTCCGCCTAAGTCGGTGATTGTCGATGTCACGTTATAGAAGATGTGTTTTTCGTCAGAAAAATCGTCTTCAACAGGCTCGGATGAAATTACGGTCGGAGCGGACGGAGGTAAAGTGCGGAGAGTCATCACGTTGCCATAGCCTATGCCGGCAAGGCTCAGTGCGTAGGCGCGGACACTTATCTCTGTGTCGGCGGGGAGTGAGGTGAGTTTGGCTGTGAGCTGTCCATCGCCGTCGGCGGTAGCTTTTGGGTCTCCATAGACCGGCGTCCCATTTCCGACGGTCCATATCACACCTTTCTCAAATATTTTTCGGTCGCCGGTCGATATGACTGAGCCGAATACAGTGGCGGCCGAGGAGGTGATTCCTGTGACAGAATCGGTGGAGAGAACGGCAGGAGTGCCATCAGGATATGCGGTTATGGTGATATTGTCGATGTCGGTGTCGCCTTTTGTGGTCTCGTTGGCTATCTTGACGCGGTTCACCGCACGGTCACAGATGATTATGTCATTGTCGGTATCAGTGGTGATGTTTTTGAAAAGTGACCATGTCGCGCCCTCGTCAGTCGATGTGTAGAGACTGAGCTGTTTGCCCGTGCGCCCTTCATTGAACGACACTTTCACGACTCCCTGGCTGAGTACGGGTGATATGACGTATGATCCGCTTTTGAGCATACGGAGTGAGCGGGCGGAGCCGTCGGTGATGTAGCTTTCGTTGGTGTTTTTGTAGGCGTTGAGGTATTTCCATTCACCTTGCTCGGGGACAGTGAATGATTTTTCGGAAGTGGCATCATTCTTGCTCTGAGGATAAAATGAATGTTCAAAATCATTTGTGAAATAGGGGAGGAGCAGGTTGGAGACGATGACGTTGCCGTCACCGTCAGTCCCGTCGGGACGTGTCAGCAGGAGATTGTCGATGTAAAACTGCGTGTTGGAGCCGGTGCGGATTCGCAGGAAACGCACCGTAGGGTCATTGATGGCGACAATGTGTTTGAACCATACCGGCTCTTTGTCCTTGTAGGTTTCCACGGTGGTCCAGTCTGTGCCATCGGCTGAAGTCTCTACGTAGGTCTGGCGATTCTGGTTGTTGGCATAGTAAATCAGAGTTCCCGCACCATCGGGCAGCTTGGGAAGTGTGATGCCGTCTTTTTTTGCAAAAAACAGGCTGTATGACCCATCCTGAGCCTTGTCGGCTGAACGAACATTTTTGTTAGTGGTCCATTCGCCGGTCGGAGATGTCACTTTGGTCGCTGAGTTGGCAAACGCCGGATCCTCGAAGCTCTCGACCCGGTAAGTGTAAGTTTGTGCTGCCACGCATGTTGCTGCGGCAATGGTTATTGCAGAGGTAAATAATCTGTTGAATTTCATGGCGGTCAGGTTAGAGTTAAACTCGCATTGTGCATTACCTATATTTCTGCAAAATTACTAAAATATTCCGTTTGGCAATTATATAATGAGAAAAACGAGAGAAACGAATGGGAAAAATAAAAACCTCCGCAGGGTTTGCGGAGGTAATATTCGCGATGGAACGAAAAAAAACGATAGATTAGATAGTCGTTCCGATAATTTAACTTGGATTGCTATTCTTCGTTGGTACGGTTCTTGGCTTTCGATTTTGATTTTGTTGCCGAGGAATCCATGTCTTTTTCCTCTTGAAGATCAATTTCGTTGTGTTGACGATCGACCACCTTATATTCAAGGTAGGCGAGCGATTCGTCGGGGATTATGCGGAAGTTGAATCCGAATTCAAGCTGCCAGCGACGGTAGAGCGACGGAAATCCTTTTTTCAGATAGGCCGACACGAACGGATGGACGTAGAGAATGAAGTTCTTGACTTTCAATGTGTGGACAAGATAGTCGAGCTTCTCATGAAGTGTGTCGGTGAACAGCAGTGACGGTCTGACCTTGCCTTTGCCGTGACATGACGGACATTCTTCAGTCGTGTCGATGTCGAGAGCGGGCCGCACTCGTTGACGTGTGATCTGCATCAGACCGAATTTGCTGAGCGGAAGGATGTTATGACGCGCACGGTCATTAGCCATGACCTCACGCATGTGTTCATACAGCTTCTGTCGGTGTTCGGCTTTGTTCATGTCGATGAAGTCGATGACGATTATGCCGCCCATGTCGCGCAAGCGCAGTTGGCGGGCAATCTCATCGGCGGCACGCAGGTTGACTTCAAGCGCGTTGCTTTCCTGATCGGGGGCGGCTTTCGAGCGGTTGCCTGAATTGACATCAATGACGTGGAGAGCCTCGGTGTGTTCGATGATTACGTATGCACCCGATTTGAACGATACGGTCTTTCCGAACGATGATTTGATCTGACGGGTGATGTTGAAGTGGTCAAAGATGGGGACATTGTCTTCATAGAGTTTCACAATGTCCTTGCTCTCGGGTGAGATCAGATTGACATACTTTGAGATTTGGCTGAAAATCTCCTTGTCGTTGACGTGGATGCTCTCGAAAGTGGGACTGAACACGTCGCGCAGCATCCCGACTATGCGGCTTTCTTCCTCGAAGATGAGAGCCGGAGCGGTCGCTGACCTTGCTTTTGTGACTGTCTCCTCCCAGCAGCGCAGGAGGGTCTTGAGTTCGTGGTGGAGTTCGCGCACGCTCTTTCCTTCGGCGGAGGTGCGGATGATGACACCGAAATTTTTTGGCTTGATGCTCTCGATGAGCTGACGCAGACGGAGTTTCTCCTCCGTGGTCTTGATCTTCTGCGAGATTGAGATTTTGTCGCCGAAGGGGATGAGCACCATGTAGCGTCCGGTGAAGGTGATTTCGGTGGTGAGTCGTGGACCCTTTGATGAGATAGGCTCTTTGACAATCTGCACCATGAGTTCCTGTCCGGGTTCAAGGACATCGGTTATAGATCCATGCTTGTCGATGTCGGGCAGGCGTTTGATTTTCGGGACGGTTACGTCAGTCTTTTTTTCGGCGATTGAGGCTTTGAGGAAAGCCGAGTAGGTTGAAAATTGTGAACCGAGATCCAAGTAATGAAGAAAAGCGTCCTTCTCGTAGCCTACGTTGACAAAAGCGGCATTAAGCCCCGGCATCAGTTTCTTGACTTTAGCCAGATAAATGTCACCGACGGCGTAGGCGATGTTGCGCGACTCTTTCTGCAGTGAGACAAGTCGCGAGTCCTCAAGCAAGGCTATTGAGACCTCGCCGGGCTGTACGTCTACAATTAGTTCACTCTTCATTAAGTTGGGTAATCTGTTGAGAGATTGAGGTGGATTGAGGCGGGAGGGGTAGAGGGGGCGGGACGATCGGCCGTGAGGTCTGTCAGTTCCGGGGAAACGGTGCATGTTTTGGTCGGTATATTGGCAAATAACGCAAAGAACAAACCTTTAAGGGAGCTTCACGGTTGATGTGCGCCTGTCAAGAGTTTGTTCTTTGTGTTGTTTACGCAACTACTCAAGAAGTGGCGGCAGCCGAGACTGCCTTATTTCTTCTTATGACGGTTTTTGCGAAGGCGTTTTTTACGCTTGTGCGTGGCCATCTTGTGACCTTTTCTTTTCTTTCCGCTTGGCATAGTAGGAAGGGATTTATGTTAAACTAAATGTTTTATTACTTCAGGTCTTTCACTTCCTCCATGAACACCTTTGCGGGCTTGAAAGCGGGGATGCGGTGTTCGGGGATGATGATTGTGGTGTTCTTTGAAATGTTGCGTGCGGTCTTTTCAGAACGTACTTTTGTGATGAAGCTACCGAATCCACGGAGATAAACGTTCTCGCCGTGTGAGAGGGACTCTTTCACTGTTTCCATGAACTTTTCAATGGTTTCGAGTACATTGGCCTTGTCAATGCCGGTTGATTTCGAAATCTCGTTGACGATGTCAGCTTTAGTCATTACAATATTAATTTATAAATGGTTTATATCTTTGATGTTGCGCTTAAAGGCAGCACTAAATTTTTGCAAGTGCAAATATCGTAACTTTTTTTGAATTATCAGCAATGTTTAAGCTAAAATTTTTACATAAAATTCACTTTTTCACCACTTTATGCTTTTAGTGGCAAAAGATGGCTCTAAAACAGCTCTTTCAGACGGCAAAGTTTCGGGGTGACGAGGAACTGTCCGTCGGGTTTGAGCTCTGTCGCGGCGGGGTCGAGCAGGATTGCATTCCAACCGGCGTTGATGGCTCCGGCGATGTCGGTGGCGGGGTTGTCGCCTATCATGGTGTGGTGTGAGGGAGCGGTGACTCCGGCGCGCTGCATGGCGTAGGCATAAAGGCGAGTGTCCGGCTTGTTGATACCGATGTCGTCGCTGAGGACGACGAGGTCGATCATCGGGGCGAGACCCGTGTTGATTAGTTTGCGGTGCTGCACGTCTTTGAAGCCATTGCTGAGTACACCTATATTATATTCGCGCACGCGCAAGTAGTCCAGTAGGTCCATGGCACCGTCGATCATGACGGTCTGTTCGGCAAGGCGGGTGAGGTAGAGAGGGTCAAGCATGGCGGCAAATTCCTGCAATTTTTCCTCGGTCGAATCCCAGTAGGGTCTCAGCGGAGTGGCGAATCGGTCGGCACGCAGAAATTTCTGTGTTATTTCTGCGCGGCTGTAAGCGTCCCAGAGTTTTTTATTGTGGGACTCGTAGGTCTCGATCCATTCTTCACGGCTCGGATAGAAACGGTCGAGGTTGCATTCGTCGTATATGAGGCTGTGTGCCAGCCGGGAGTTGGCATGAAAATCGACGAGAGTGTCGTCGAGGTCAAACCATATCCATTCAGATTTCATTTATTTTCCACCATTTGTAGGACATAGCCGGTGAGTCGGTGACATCGCCCCCCTCCTGGTCGCGGAGGAATCTGACGGCGCGCAGTGTCACGGGCAGAATCAGTATCTCGTATAGGGTCTTTAGGAATGTCTGTGTCAGGATCAGCATTGCGATTTCGCTCCATGCAAGCACTCCGCCGAATGCGATCGGGAAGAAGATGAGCGAGTCAACTCCTTCGCCCCACAGCGATGAGACGATGGCGCGCAGCGAGAATTTCCGCCCTTCGGAAGCGACCTTCATCCGTGACATCACATAGGCGTTGACCATCGAGCCGCAAAGGAATGCGATGAAGCTCGCGGTGAATATCCGTGGCACGGCTCCGAAGATTGTCACCATGGCTTCCTGCCCTGTCCATGAGTCTGCGCCCGGAAGCAAGATGCCGAGCTGGAGAAGAAGTGAGACGAGAAGGTTCATGCCGAAGCCGAGCCAAATCACGAGACGGGCTTTGCTGAATCCGTAGACCTCCACGATGCAGTCATTGAGTATGTAGGAGATAGGGAAGACAATGACACCGGCGGTTATGGTGAGCGGCCCGAGGTCAACAGTCTTTATTTCCATGAGATTGCTGACGATCAGACACACGCAGAAAGTGACTGCGAGAAGCATGAAAGTGACCGATATTTTTACTTTACCCATTGCTGTTTTTTACTATTGGTTTTAAGCGCAATCCGCCGCCCGATGGTGACATCGGCGTCGGCTATGCTGCAACAGGCGGCAAAATTACGCAAAAAAACTCACATAATCATTTAAAAATCGGTTAATTCTGCGTAACTTTGCAATTGAATTCAATCATTATCATCTTCCCCCATTATGCAGGAAAAGATCATTATTCTCGATTTCGGGTCGCAGACCACGCAGCTCATCGGTCGCCGTGTGCGTGAACTTGGTGAATATTGCGAGATTCTGCCCTACAACAAATTTCCATACGATGATCCGTCGGTGATAGGAGTGATTCTTTCCGGATCCCCTTTCTCTGTCTATGATGACAAGGCTTTCAAGACGGAACTTGACCGCCTGCGCGGCCACATACCCGTGTTGGGTATATGTTACGGTGCGCAGTTCATCGCCTATACGTCGGGTGGAAGTGTCGAGCCGGCACCATCGCGTGAATACGGGCGTGCGCATCTGACGAAAATCGACACTTCGAGTCCGCTGTTCAAGAACATCCCGGTAGGGTCGCAGGTGTGGATGAGCCACGGTGACACCATCACCTCAATTCCCGAGGGATTCAAGACCATCGCATCGACCGACAAAGTTGCCATCGCGGCCTATCATGTCGAGGGCGAACAGACTTGGGGAGTTCAATTCCATCCTGAGGTCTATCATTCGGAGCATGGGACGCAGCTTCTCCGTAACTTCGTGGTTGATATATGCGGCGGCAATCAGTCGTGGACTGCAGAATCGTTCATTGAAAGCACCGTTGCGCAGCTCAAGCAGCAGCTTGGCGACGACAAGGTGGTGCTCGGACTGAGCGGAGGCGTTGATTCATCGGTTGCAGCAGTGCTGCTTAACCGTGCGATTGGCAAGAACCTGACGTGTATCTTCGTCGATCATGGAATGTTGCGTAAAAATGAGTTCCGCAATGTGCTTCATGACTATGAGTGTCTCGGTCTGAATGTTGTGGGCGTGGATGCATCCGAGAAATTCTTCCGTGAGCTTGCCGGAGTTACAGAACCTGAACGCAAGCGCAAAATCATCGGCAAGGGTTTCATTGATGTCTTCGACGAGGAAGCTCATAAGATTAAGGATGTGAAGTGGCTTGCCCAAGGCACCATCTACCCTGACTGCATAGAGAGTTTGTCGATAACCGGCACCACAATCAAGAGCCATCACAATGTGGGCGGTCTGCCTGAAAAGATGAACCTGAAGTTGTGTGAGCCGCTCCGTCTTCTTTTCAAGGATGAGGTGCGTGCCGTTGGTCGCCAGCTTGGGATGCCCGACCATCTCATCAAGCGTCATCCCTTCCCCGGACCCGGTTTGGCGGTGCGTATTCTTGGCGACATCACCCCGGAGAAGGTGCGCATCCTTCAGGACGCTGACGACATTTTCATACAGGGACTGCGTGACTGGGATCTGTATGACAAAGTCTGGCAGGCCGGAGTCATACTGCTTCCGGTGCAGAGCGTAGGTGTGATGGGCGATGAGCGCACCTATGAACGAGCAGTAGCATTGCGCGCCGTGACTTCCACAGACGCAATGACTGCCGACTGGGCCCACCTGCCATACGATTTCATGGCAAAGGTGAGCAATGACATCATCAACAAAGTGCGCGGCGTCAACCGCGTATGTTACGACATCTCCTCAAAACCCCCGGCAACAATCGAGTGGGAATAAACGAGAGGTTGTCACACACCTCTGAACTATAGCCGATTACCCTACATCGGGGGAATCCACACAGATTTATACTAGTCATTTACAAGCAATCCACGGTTAACTCACTGAGTCAGCCGTGGATTACTCTTTTGTCAGTTTTTAGGGAATCAACCCCGCTATTCGTCACCGGTAGAAGAAAATAACCCCGATTATAAAAATGCCACTAATTGCCACTAAGTTGATGCACAGTCATTGCCTATATACGTTTTTTTAGTATTTTTGCAATATAATTCACCCTTTGCGGAATGAAAACCAAAAACTTGAAATTCATTGACCTATTTGCAGGAATAGGTGGTATAAGAAAAGGCTTGGAACTAGCTGCTGCTTCAGTCGGTTATGAGTCTATTTGCGTTTTTACTTCTGAAATTAAACCTTATGCTATAAGGGTGCTTCAGCAGAATCATCCTACTGAGGAGATAAATGGTGATATTACGCAAATAAATGCTTCTGACATTCCTGATTTTGATATACTTTGCGCTGGTTTTCCGTGTCAGGCTTTTAGTGCAGCAGGTAATAGAAAGGGCTTTGCTGATACTAGAGGTACACTTTTCTTTGATGTGGAAAGGATTCTGATAGAAAAAAAACCTAAAGGGTTTATTTTAGAAAATGTAGAAGGTTTAGTTAATCACGATAAGGGAAAAACATTAAAAACGATACTTGAACACCTGACTGCAATAGGATATAAAGTATCATACGCGGTTCTTAATTCAAAATACTTTGGTGTTCCACAGGAACGCAAAAGAATATACATAGTAGGTACTTTTACTAATCAAATAGACCTCTCAAATTTTCCAAAAGTTGAAAATAATCTAGGTTCAGTTTTAGAAGTTGGTATGCCCACTATTAAATCAGGATTTACTGAATTGCTGCTTTCAAAATTTTCTATAACTCAACTTTACGGAAAATCTATAAAGGATAAGAGAGGAGGAAAAGATAATATTCATAGTTGGGATATTGACCTAAAGGGAGAGACTACCCCTGAAGAAAAAGAACTACTAAACTTAATCCTTACTGAACGGAGGAAGAAAAAGTGGGCCGAAGTTTATGGAATTGAGTGGATGGATGGGATGCCTTTGACTTTAGAAATGATAGCTAGCTTTTATAAGAATGATAACTTAAAGGCTATACTTGATGGTTTAGTCAGGAAAGGTTATTTAGTCTGTGAACACCCTAAAAGGATAGTAAAAAGCATTAATTTTTTTGGTGTTGAAACTTCAGAAAGGAAGCAGGATACTAGCCTGCCAAGAGGCTATAATATAGTTACTGGTAAACTTAGCTTTGAAATAAATAAAATTTTGGATCCTAAGAGCTTGGCTCCTACTTTAGTAGCGATGGATATGCAAAAATTAGTAGTAGCCGATGGTACTGGACTAAGAAGATTAACACTGAGAGAGGGATTAAGGCTATTTGGCTACCCTGAAGATTTTAAGTTTGATGTATCAGAAAAAGATGGCTTTGATTTGCTAGGTAACACTGTTGTAGTACCAGTTATAAAAGCTGTATGTGAAAGACTTCTAAATGAGATAGACAATGGATAAAGCGCAACAATTATACATGAAATTAATGGAGGATTTTGGCTTTAGGAATTCAACTGGACAAATAACCTTTACTTTAAAAGATATTGCCATAGTCGTTAATCAGAATAATGTAGTAGGTAATATTTTAGAAGAATGGCTTGATAAATGGATGGAAGAAAGCAGAATCCCGCACAAACACAATGAAGGGCAAAGCAGCCCTGACTTTTGGCTTAATATAGAGAATCTCACAGAAGATTGGCTTGAAGTAAAATCATTTACAGGAAGCCCTAATTTTGACATAGCTGCTTATAATAGCTTCATAAACTTAATTCTTCAGAAGCCTTGTAAGCTACAATCTTCGTACCTCCTTATAAAATATAAAAATGAAGGCGGAAAGGTGGTTATAGAAAATTGTTGGCTGAAGAAGATATGGGAAATCAGTAGCCCTTCAGAAAAGTGGCCAATAAAAGTGCAGGATAAAAAGGGTATAATATTCAATATTCGACCTGCTGTTTGGTATTCAGACAAAACAGAATACCCGAATTTTGACTGCTTAGAAGATTTTCTTGCAGCACTTGAAGAAGTTATATATACATATCCTGATACCCATTCAAAGGGTGCTACTTGGAAAAAAGAGCTTATTCAGAGCTATCATGAGTGCTACGGAATTACTTTGAATATTCCACGGTGGATGGATATTAAAGATAAATACGAAAAAAGGAAAATGAAGTCTGAAAATTGAAATTACAAAAAAGTTTATAGTAATAGCGAGGATGCAAAACTGAAAATATCCTCTTAATTCATCCCCGATGAGACGGCAAGAAAACGTAACTAGCAATAATCAACCCTATCACTTGCCCATATATTAATCGAGTGGGAGTGACGTTATAACGTAGAAGTTAATATAAACTTTATATTCGGCCATTTATATTCTCTATCATGAATATAAATGGCTGTTGTTCGTAAAATACGGCTTGTTTGTCGAGTCTTTGACCTTAAGGATGATATGGGGCTGTTTTCTCAGTGTTGCGTAATTAAGAATGACTATCCGGTTGGCTGAAATTGGACGAGAATGTGGAATTTGGCGTAAAAACTTGGCGGCAACTACGTGAAAACCTCACTTTTTTGTGTACTTTTGCGTTACTTATGGCAAAATTTCAGGTAAACATACTCGGATGCGGTTCTGCGACCCCTACGTGGCGACATCAGCCGTCGTGTCAGGTGGTCGATTTCCGTGATAAACTTTTCATGATTGATTGTGGTGAGGGCTCGCAAGGTCAGTTCCGTCGGATGGGGCTGAAATTCTCCCGTCTCAACCACATTTTCATCTCGCATCTTCACGGCGACCACGTCTTCGGGTTGCCGGGACTGCTATCGACTATGGCTCTGCATGAGATTTCAGGGACAGTGACGATACATATCTTCAAGGATGGTGCGCGGCTCATGAAGGATTGGATGGATTATTTCAACCGTAACTCGCCTTTTGAGATTGTCTATGATGTGATTGTTGAGGGCGAGAGGCGCAGGCTCTATGAGGATTCGGGACTTGTGGTTGACACGTTTCCGCTCTATCATCGTGCTCCGTGCAATGGATTCATCTTCCGCGAGAAGCCCAAGCAACGTCATCTGCGCGGTGATGTGGTGAGATTTCACAATGTGCCTGTGTCTATGCTCAAGAGCATAAAGGATGGTGCCGATTTTGTCAAGGATGACGGTACGGTAATCCCTAATGAGTTGCTGACAACTGATGCCGACCCCTCGATGAGCTATGCCTACTGCAGTGACACAATGATGGACATGCGAGTGGCTGAGGACGTGAGGGGAGTGGATACGATCTATCATGAGGCCACCTACGATGACTCGCTTGTGGCACAGGCTCGTGAGCGAGGGCATTCCACCGCCCGGCAGGCAGGGATAATCGCCCGGGAAGCCGGCGCGAAGCGGTTGATAATCGGACATTTTTCAAAACGCTACAATTCGGAGGATATTCTGCTCAAGGAAGCATCGGAGGAGTTCCCTGATGTGATAGTCGCCAACGAAGGCTTGCGGATTGACCTCGAATAATCCGTCGGGGATTGCCAAAAAATCAAAAGAACATAATCAATATCGCAATATAAATATAATCAGATAGATATGAATAATCCTGTTATCGGGCGCATAGAATCATTGCGCAAGGAGATGGCCGCTGCCGGGGTAAAGGCTGTGATACTGCCCCGCACGGATGCACATCTCAGTGAATATATCTCGTCACATTGGCACATCGTTCGCTATCTCAGCGGTTTCACCGGTTCAGCCGGGACAATGGTCGTAACCGATAAGGCTGCCCTGCTGTGGGTTGACAGCCGCTATTTCCTTCAAGGAGCCAATCAGATTGAGGGGACGGGTATCGAGCTGATGAAAGATGGTCTCCCTGACACCCCGTCAATTACAGAATATCTCTGTGAAAATCTTCACAAGGGTGACAAGGTCGGCATCAACGGTCTGTTGATGTCGATTGACGACACAGTCGCTCTCCGCAGCCGTTTGGCGGCTTGTGGCATAGAGCTTGATGTGGATTTCGATCCGATTGACCGCGTATGGAACGACCGCCCCGCATTGCCCTCAGATAAGATTTTCATTCATGATGAGAAATATGCCGGAGAGTCGGCCAAGTCGAAGATTGCCCGTGTGCTTGCGAACGCAAACGCACAGGGTGCGCAGGCTTATTTCACTTCTGCACTCGACGAGATTGCATGGCTGCTCAACATCAGGTCAAACGACGTGCCGTGTAATCCCGTAGCAACCTCTTTCCTGTATCTTTCACCTGAGGGAAGCACTCTATTTGTCGATGAGGCAAAGCTGACACCGGAGGTGGTGAAATATCTCGATGGGATTGGTGTTGCAGTCGCTGCCTACGACGGAGTCTTGTCTGCTCTTTCAGCCATTCCGGTAGATGTCAATGTGCTATTGAGCGGTAGCCGTGCATCGGGTGCGATAGCTCATGTGCTTGACGGTCATTATGTCAAGGGCGACTCACCGGTGGCATTGCCTAAGGCCATTAAGAATGATGTCCAGATTGCGGGTATCCGCCGTGCTCATCTCCGCGATGGGGTTGCTATGGTGCGTTCGCTGATGGAGATAGAGAAAACCGTGGCTGAGGGAAAGGAATTGACAGAAATGGGTGTGGCCGACATTCTGCTCAAGCATCGCAGCAAGGGGGAACTCTATTTCGATCTCAGTTTCGAGAGCATCTGCGGCTTCGGTCCAAATGGCGCAATCGTTCATTATACTGCCACTCCGGAGAGCGATTCAGTTATTTCCAAAGGCAATCTGCTTCTCATTGACTCCGGTGCGAATTATTTTGACGGCACTACCGACATCACGCGCACAATCGCGATCGGTGAGCCGTCGGCCGACATGCGCCATGATTTCACTCTCGTGATGAAAGGTCATATCTCAATCGCCACATCGATTTTCCCGGAAGGAACACGTGGCGCGCAGCTTGACGCACTTGCCCGAATGCCGTTATGGAAGGAAGGCAAGAGCTATCTTCACGGCACGGGTCACGGTGTCGGACACTTCCTCAATGTGCATGAAGGCCCGCAGAGCATCCGTCTCAACGACACTCTCGCACCCCTCACGCCGGGAATGTTGACATCAAACGAGCCGGGTGTATATCTTGCCGGCCGCTACGGCATCCGTTGTGAGAACCTTGTGCTGACCATTCCTTATGAGGAGACGGAGTTCGGCAAGTTCTATGCATTTGAGACCATCGCACTTTGTCCGTTTGACCGTAAACTGTTTGATCTCTCGATCATGTCGGGGGCAGAAATCGAATGGGTCAACAATTATCACCGTATGGTCTACGACCGTCTTGCTCCGCTCATGACTGAAGATGAGCGTGAATGGCTCACAGCGGCCACCGCACCTCTCTCATGATATGTGGAGGTTGATACGCGGTATTCACTGACACAACGTTTAAAATATCATTATAAGTAGAATAAAAATGGCACTAATAATACCGGTCAGAGGTTTCACTCCGAAAATCGGGCCAGACACATTTCTCGCCGAAAATGCGACGGTCGTGGGCGATGTCGTCATCGGAAGCGAGTGCAGCGTATGGTTCAACGCTGTCCTCCGGGGTGATGTCAATTCCATACGCATCGGCAATCGCGTCAATATCCAGGACGGCTCCGTGCTCCACACATTATATAAGAAATCGACAATTGAAATCGGCGACGATGTCTCCATCGGTCATAATGTCACCATCCATGGTGCCAAAATCCATAATTATGCGCTCATCGGCATGGGAGCTGTGGTCATGGACGATGCAGAGGTTGGCGAGGGCGCGCTTGTGGCTGCCGGTGCGGTGGTACTCTCGCGTACAAAGATCGGACCGAACGAGTTGTGGGGAGGTGCTCCTGCAAAATTCATCAAGATGGTTGACCCTGAGACTTCCCGTGAACTTAACATCAAGATAGCCAACAACTATCTTCGCTATTCGAGATGGTACACCGACCCGGAGGCTCCAACTGATTTCTAAGGAATGGACACGGGATATGTGCTCATGCGTTGGAAATAAATTCAAGCATGTTGCGCAAAAACTGTATGCGAAAAACGGATAGACTATTGTCTGAAATAAAAAAAATTCCTACCTTTGTCCCCGTTGAAGACCGAAAGGCTCTTGCAGCGGGGCAAATTTTTTAATGTCTGTCGTTTGGCATGTATCCGCTCAAACAGATTTAACCTATGGCACTTGGTGCTTAGTCTTGCCCCCTTGGCTTTCAACCAATAGGCATAGTCTCAAACGTATGGGACACCATCGCCGTAAGCCCGAATGGCGGAATCGGTAGACGCGACGGTCTCAAACACCGTTGGAGCAATCCATCCCGGTTCGATCCCGGGTTCGGGTACTGAATTGGAGATTCTCACTCAGAGAGTCTCCTTTTCGTTTATCACCACCTCGTAACTCGCTGGTTTGCTCGTATATAAGGTCAAGCACTTTGTTCAGAGAATTGGTTCTATATGTTTCTCCGTCAAATTCGATTTTTTCATCAAACATAGAACCAAGCAGCTTGATTTTGACCTCTACAGGGGCATCAAGTATATACTTATCAAGGTTGTTTATCAGCGATATAGCATAGTCGAGTTTTGGTTCTATATTCCCCCGATTCCCTGTCTCGAGCAAAGCGATGCGAGAATCAAGTTCCTGCGCCTCCTTCTCATAGCGTTCAAGGATTCGGATGTATCTGTCAGCATGAGGCGCGTCAGAGATTAGTAAATCTTCAACATTCTCCATCTGTTTTTGCTTCTCCTTTAATTGCTTTTGCAATGTCGTAATCTCATTTTTGATTTCACGCTTTGCTCCACCTTGCACATCGAACAGGACGGCTTCATATAGGCGCAGAATAGCCTTGTTGGGTTTCAGACAACCCACATACCGAGCAAAAGCCTCGACAGCTTTTTCTGCCCTCACTCTGATGTGCTTTGGGTCTTCACAACAGTTATAGTAGGTGTACCGCCCTCCATTACCACGGCTCGTTGACCCTGTCAGGGCATGACCACACACAGGACAGGTGATGAAGCGACGCAGGAAAAGGTCGGGATTGATAGCCTTCTCCAACTTTGGTTTAGTCCTGTTCCTGTCATCGAGAACATCCTGCACCTTGTAGAAGACCTCTTCTGAGATTAAGCCTTCATGTTGACCCTCTATGATTTCTTCAGGTTCATCCTTATATGCAGGAATACGAATCTTACCCATGTAAAACGGATTCCTCAACATATCGAAAAATGAACTTTCGGGGATGTTGGGACAGTACCTCTTACGGGCATAGTTCGCACTGATTGTCCCCTTTGACAGCTCAATGAAAGCCTCCCTGATGGGTTTAGCCGCTTCTTCGTTTATCACCACGTAGCAGTTATGCTTTGATTCTCGGACATTCTTATATCCTCGTGGTGCTTTGTTTGACCATTTGCCTTTTTTCAGAGTGCCTCTGATACCATCCATTGTAGCCTTTGAACGTGCGATATTGTCACTCTGAGCGATACCTAAGTATGTACCCAAAAGGACTGGCCATGAGGTTGAATCATAATTCAACTCCTCTTCAATGGCATTAGGTTCTACGCCATAGCTCTGCAACTCGGCTATTGCTTTGGTAGCCGTGAAGAGGTCTCGTGAGAATCGATTCCATCTCAGAAACAGAAGCTTTTGAACTTTCCCCCGATTATTCTTGATATACTTGAGGATTGACTGCATCACAGGACGATTGTCAAAATCCTTTGCGCTTTCATCCTCTTTACAATCTTGGAATTCAGGCTCGTATATTAGGTTGTAGCCCTTGTATGTGCAATACGCTTTAAGGCGTGCTTCCTGCACATCAACACTTGTTCCCTGACGTTGCTCGTCAGTGCTTACACGGCAGTATATGATTACGTTTACAACGTTATCGAGCAACTGCTTAGGATTGTCAATTTTATATCTTCTTTTCATTTCGATAAACTTAATTTCATCAGTTCCACCATAAAATTGTCCTTCACACCACACATCTCTATGTTGAGACCCGTGAAAGTCTTAAAGAGATTGAACAGTCTTTCTGTATTACGAGAGAGCCTATTACAATCGACATACAGAATCTTATTCACTCTCATTGATTTCCCTGCATACGACTCGCAAAACGTGATTACCCCGTTCAGCAATGGTCGGTTGCGTAAGTTGATATGGACAACACCTTTCTCAGCAACTTCCATAACAATATTGAAGTTTCTATCTGCGCAATATTTCTTTAACAGTTCCATCTGCGCTATGAGATTGTCATCTGTGCCAAAAAATTACGAAGATTGATAAATCATTATTATAATTTAGAGAAAATAGTTGATGTCGAGAGTTTGGATGCTTTCCAAGAATCAGTTCTTGCATATCCTGTAATTTCAATTATTACGAATAGTCCTAACAAACGTGTCGTTGAGATTGCAAACGTTAACAAGCTCCATGATTTAAATAGTGAAATACGGTATAAATCAAGATGCTATGCTGAGAATGATGAACTGGGTTCAGTGTTTTATACGGATTATAATTCTAATTTTCCAACCATCGAAGAACAGAATTATTCCATAGGCATAGGTGTAGCTACAGGAGCCGATAGGGTCTTTATTTCAGACAATCTGACAGATAAAATAGAGCCTGAATTACTTGTGCCTATAATTAGGTCCAAAGATTTATCAAATAATAGATTTCAATATGGAGGTCTGTATCTGCTTAATCCGTATGACCAATTTGGCAGACTTATTGACCTCGATCACTACCCTAAAGCCAAGTTTTATCTGGAGCAGAATAAGACAGTACTCCAAAATAGGCATATTGTAAAAAACAATAGGAGCTGGTATGCTTTAATTGATAAGATAAAGCCTGATTTGTTGCATAAATCAAAAATACTTTTACCTGATATTTCTGCAAACTCCTATGTTTTCGTCGATACAGGTAATTTCTATCCTTCACATAATATTTATTATATAACTTCAAAAAGTGGGAACGATGAAGACTTGTTTCTATTGGCCTCATTTTTAATGTCAAATGCAGTTCGGAATCAACTGTTAAGTCTGTCAAATAAGATGAATGGCGGATTCCCAAGATGGCAAAGTCAGGTACTTAAAAAGCTAAGAATCCCTTATATCAGCGGGATTAAATCTAATTATAAAAAACAGCTATTGTCTGCATACGAGGTTTTTGACATAGGTGAAATCAATCGTATAGTAAATAAAATATTGAATCTGCAATCTACTACATGTAAGCATTCTAAGAGTAAGATCTATCCCGAACCATCATTATTTGATGCGACTGCTCCGGGGCTTTGATACTGAGGGCTTACTTTTGGTCTGAGGTATAACATACGCTATTGGAGATTGGTTCCATGTGGATTGAGATGATGGTGTCTTTGCCATAGAGGTGTCTGAGGCGACGCTCGGCCTCACTTGCCTTTTCATGGGCTTCGCAGAGAGTCATCTTTCCGTCCATCTTGGCTGTCAGGTCGATTGCAATAGTGTTGCCCACACGCCGTGTGCGCAGATTGATGACATGGCTGATGCCATCCACGCTGCGGACACTCTCACGAATTTTGTTCTCCACCGGGTCAGGGAGTGAGCACTCAAGCAGATCTTCTACGGCAGGCTTCATGATGTCATATCCGCTTTTGATGATGAACAGGCTGACGACCACCGCCGCCACCGGGTCAAGTATGCGCCATCGGCTTCCTAAAAACATGGCTCCGGCCACACCTATCAGTGTTCCCAACGAGGAGATTGCATCACTGCGGTGATGCCATGCGTTGGCGCGGACTGCTTGTGAATTGAGGGCTACGCCGACACGCATCGTGTAGTGATACAGCAGTTCTTTAGAGATGATTGACACGAGTGCTATCGAGAGAGCCAGATATGTCGGCTTGGGTAGCTCATGGCCTCTCAGACTTTTAATTATCAGCTCGATACCGTTGACCATTAGCCCTATGCCGGCCAATATCAGAATGAACCCGATGACCATTGTAGCGAAAGTCTCAAATTTGCCATGTCCATAATCATGGCTCTTGTCCTTTGGCCGTCCGGCTATGCGGACGAACACAAGGACGATAATGTCAGTGACAAAATCGGAAAGAGAGTGGACGGCGTCAGCAATCAATGCCGAACTTCTGCCGACGAAGCCGGCCAAGAACTTCAGCACAATGAGGATGGCATTGACCGCAGAGCCTACCAAGGTCACTTTGTATATCTCTTTCTCTCTTGCATCCATAAATAAAACAGTTACACGTTGTGTAGCGCGATGTTGTTTCATTAAAACGTATGATGTCGCGATAGGGTTGACCGGTTTTTGAGGAAAGAATGCAATTTGCGTGTTGATTCGGTTATGAAAAAATTTTTTGGTGATGAGACATATTATTAGTATCTTTGCGGGCGAAAATAAAAGTGGACAAATTTGGCTGCTTGCAACCACTTCAAAAAATGCTAAAACTGCACCTTTCGCCTGTTGGCTGCGATTGTCGGTGATGATTGATGTTAAATCTGACATTGTCAAGCCGGAGTTTCAGACCGATATGCGGAAGGAGGACAAGGGAGAACATTCCCAACACTCTCCCTTAATGCTGTATTTTGAGGATTTAGACTTTTGAGATTCATAATGGTGTCTCGGGAATCCGTGAGGATGACAACACAGAAATGAAGAAATGTTGGAGCAGGCAGCGTCAAATCAATCCACGCATTTTCACGCCGACTTCGACATTTTATTTTTTTGTCATTAAATTAACATATACCATAAGTTATGAAGACATATCTCTTTACATCTGAATCCGTCTCCGAAGGACATCCCGATAAGGTGGCTGATCAGATTTCTGACGCCATACTCGATGAATTTCTCGCGCGTGACCCAAAATCGAAAGTAGCTTGCGAAACCCTCGTCACCACCGGACAGGTAGTGATTGCGGGCGAGGTAAAGAGCGAAGCCTATATTGATCTCATGGAGGTGACCCGCGACGTGATCCGCAAGATAGGCTACAACCGCAGTGCCTTGAAGTTTGATGGAGAAGCCTGCGGCGTTTTCTCCGCACTCCATGAGCAGAGTGCCGACATCAACCGTGGAGTCGAACGTGATGAAGCTGAGGCTCAAGGTGCCGGCGACCAAGGCATGATGTTTGGCTATGCATGTAACGAGACTCTCGACTATATGCCTCTCACCATCGACCTCTCCCACCGCCTCCTTCAGGAACTTGCCGATATCCGTCGCGAGGAGAAGGAAATGACACACGAGAAACGCGGACGTGTCTACACCTATCTGCGTCCTGACTCAAAAAGTCAGGTGACAGTCGAATATGACGAGAATAATCGTCCACTCCGCGTTGACACCATCGTCATCTCCACCCAGCATGATGAGTTCATCCAGCCGACCGACGACTCGGACACAGCGCGCGCCGCCGCCGACCGCGCAATGCAGCAGCGGATAGCAGACGATGTGCGCAACATCCTTATCCCGCGTGTCAAGGCAAAGCTCCGTCCTGAGGAGGCTGCTTTGATTGGCGATGATGTGAAACTTCTTGTCAATCCCACCGGGAAGTTTGTCATCGGCGGTCCTCACGGCGACACGGGGCTTACCGGTCGTAAGATAATCGTTGACACCTACGGCGGACATGGCGCACACGGTGGTGGAGCTTTCTCCGGTAAAGACCCCTCCAAAGTTGACCGCTCGGCTGCCTATGCCGCACGTCATATTGCCAAAAATCTTGTTGCCGCAGGCGTTGCCGACCGTGTGCTCGTGCAGGTTGCCTACGCCATCGGTGAGGCTAAGCCGGTCAGTCTGTGCATCAATACCTATGGCACCGGTAAAGTCGGACTTTCCGATACAGAGATCGCGGAGAAGGTTCAGGAAATGCCTTGTTTCGATATGACCCCCTACGCCATAGAGAAGCGTCTCGGACTTCGTAGCCCGATCTATCGTGAGACTGCCAGCTACGGTCACATGGGTCGCAAGCCTGTGACTGTCACTAAGGAATTCCATTCAAAGTATGAGCCGTCGTTCACCCGCACGGTCGAGCTTTTCACGTGGGAGAAACTTGATGCTGTTCCGGCAGTCAGAGCCGCATTCAACATCGCATGACGCATCATTGAAAGTTTGGAGGTTGTCATCCCCTGCATGACCGCCTCCAAACTTTCATCGTGTTACCGTGTTAAAAAAATGAAGGTGAATCCCGGATAAAAATATAAAGATGGCTAAGAAGTTCGGAACTACATGGTGGGGAGAGCAATGGCTAAACTCACTCTCAAAGATTGATTACAGCAACCGATTGCCGAGAGGTGCGCGTTATGCACGAAACGGATCGGTGAAAAGTATAGATATAAATAACGGGAAGATTTCAGCCCGGGTAGCCGGGTCGCTTCCCACACCCTATAAGGAGACAATTGAAGTTCCACAGTTCGACAAGGCCAAAATCCGTGGATTCATCGACCGTTTGATGGGGCAACCGCTTATCCTCGCATCGTTGATGCGGCGCAAACTTGACCCCCGGGTTCTCACAGCCGCCAAGGAGTCAGGACTGGAGGTATTCCCCTCATCGTGGAAAGATTTGGGGATGCACTGCAGTTGTCCTGACTGGGCTGTGCCGTGTAAACACTTGGCAGCGGTAATATATAAGGTCAGCGAGGAGATTGACAACAATCCGTTTCTTGTATTTGAGCTTCACGGTCTCGATCTATTGGATGAATTGAAGAAACGCGGCTTACTTCCGGATGATATATCCAAAAAACTGAATCCGATCGACATCAAGGAGCTGCTGCGTCCACAGTCTGATGATGCCGGAGACGTAAGAGACTGGACTCCGACCGACCCCGACTTCTCGCGCATCCCTGCCATCGGCGGTGACCTCCTTGAGCTGCTCGCTGACAATCCTCCATTTTCGATTGATGGAGACTTCAAGAAGACATACGTGAAATATCTTGGTGTGACGGCAAAATCCGCCGCCAAGATCATGGGAACATCTTTGGGCGGTGATGTCGCACTTGATGCGTTTGACAATGTCGCGAAGATTGCTTTCCACATCAATAAGTCATTTGACACGGAAGTCATGCTCACCGGAGCTGACGATGGAAAGACGAAGCGCATATCATTTGCTGACTTTGTCACCCGTCTATCCACCGTGAATCCTGCCTCATACATCACCAATCAGCCGTGGGTCGAGGTCATGCACAAAATGTGGCTTCTTGCTGTCAATCTACTTTCAAAGAAGGACGTTGTCCCGATGATAGTCTCTGTGGACAGGAAATACAGGATTGTCTGGCGTCCGGCAACTCTCCATCCGGAAATCCGGCAGATTGTCGGAGCGGTCACGGGTTGCGTCCCGGAGGTTGTGACCGACAGCCGTGGGAATGTGATTGCCAATGGTGGCGAGTGGCTGCTTTGCATCATGCTTAACGCCATTATTGCCGGAGTAGGGGAGATGCAACATGTCCACGACCCCTTGTTTGACCTATTCTTCCTCGACGAGCCTCAACAATTTGATGCTATCGGTCAGGGAGGTGTGGCCGGAGGCATAAGAGTATGGACCGACAAATTCTTCATGCTCGATGAAGATTCGGGTTTCGAGATTCAGATTGACGAAATGCGGAGCGGTTTTGCTGTCAGTCTCTATGTGATTATGACGGACACCGGGCTGCGGAATCGCATCTCGTTCCCCGACTTCATGAAGCGGGATGAATTTAAGTCCTCGCGTATAGAGGTCATATCGAAATTGTCATCGCTCATAGACTATATGCCGGGTCTGCATGACTATATATCGGACAATGGGGTGAAACCGATGGAGTTCGACTCGCGCACCTTCATCCCCTTCCTGTTCAAGACGCTTCCGCTCATGCGTCTGCTCGGTGTAGAGGTTGCGTTGCCAAAATCGCTGCGTGAGCTTGTCAGACCTCGTGTGTCCGTGCGTATTGACCGCAAGGCCGATGCAAACGGTAAGAGCTATGTCAGACTTGATGAGCTTCTGTCATTCAATTGGGAGATTGCTCTCGGCGACACACTCGTCTCGGTTGAAGAATTCAAGGAGCTGTTCAAACGTGTCGGCGAACTGATCAAATTCAAGGGACACTACATCTATGCTACCCTCGAGGAGCTTGACAAAATATGGAAGGAGCTTGCCAAAGGTGACAAGTTGACCTCACGCGAGATTCTCGCCATCGCGCTTGCCGAGAAATATAAGGATGCACCTGTCGCCCTGACCGACGGCTGCCGTGAGCTACTCGCCAAACTGCGCGACATGCCTGCGACACCTCTCCCTGAAGATCTTAATGCAGACCTCCGTCCATATCAGTTGCGTGGCTATGAGTGGATGATGCACAACCTTACTCTCGGATTTGGCTCGATAATCGCTGATGACATGGGTCTCGGTAAGACGCTTCAGGTCATAGCCGTCCTGCTGCGTCTGAAAGAGAGCGGAAGGCTTGACAAGCATAAGGCCTTGGTCGTTGTCCCGACCGGTCTGTTGACAAACTGGCAGAAAGAATGTGCCCGCTTCGCCCCCGCTCTCAACGTGACGATATATCACGGGACGGCACGCGACCTCGACAAGTTTGACGGCGATGTCCTTCTCACGTCCTACGGTGTGGTGCGCAGCGATGTCACTCGTCTGAAGAAACATAAATGGGAACTCCTTGTGATTGACGAGGCCCAGAACATCAAGAACACATCGACAGCACAGACCAAGGCTGTCAACTCAATCAACGCATCGTCCCACATCGCCATGAGCGGTACGCCCGTTGAGAATCGTCTGTCGGAATACTGGAGTATCATGAATTTCGCCAATAAAGGACTGTTCGGTTCGCTCAAGGACTTCAATGCGCGCTACACGCGTCCGATTCAGCTCGAAGGCAACAAGGAGATGGCCGATCAGTTCAGGGCCACTACCGCTCCGTTCATGCTTCGCAGACTCAAGTCGGATAAGAGTATCATCTCTGACCTCCCGGACAAAATCGAGCGTGACGAATATGCTTCGCTCACATCCGAACAAAGCGCGCTCTACCAGCAGACACTCAACGAGGCTATGCGCGAGATCGAGGGAATCAAAGGCAGCGATCATGCCTCTCTGTTCCGCCGTGAAGGTCTTGTGCTTCAGATGATAATGGCACTCAAGCAGATTTGTAATCACCCGGCTCAATTCCTTAAAACCGGAAAGGCCGATCCAGAATTGTCGGGCAAAGCCATGATGCTCATCGATCTTGTGGAAGGAATTGTCAACAGCGGTGAGAAGGTCTTGATATTCACCCAATTCAAGGAGATGGGTGCTCTGATTGTGAAGATGCTTGAGAAGATTGACATTCAATCGATGTTCTATCATGGCGGCACAACGTTGAAGAAACGTGCGGAAATGGTTGACCGCTTCCAGAATCAGCGGTCGGCTCAGGTGTTTGTGCTCTCGCTGAAAGCGGCCGGTACAGGTCTCAACCTGACCGCTGCCACCAATGTGATTCATTTCGACCTGTGGTGGAATCCTGCGGTCGAGGCCCAGGCAACAGACCGAGCATACCGTATCGGTCAGCACCGCAACGTACAGGTCTATCGCTTCATAACCAAAGGTACTTTCGAGGAGAAAATCAACGCCATGATTCAAGACAAGAAGAAATTGGCCGATTTGACCGTCGGGACAGGCGAGAAATGGCTTGCTGAGATGTCTGACTCCGAATTGCGCTCGATTTTCACGCTCGAAACCCCGAAGAAATGACCGGATAATACCCCCCAAAAGTGGCATCCTTGATAATTGACCCCATGCGAGGACTCGACTTTCCCGACATGGGGTTATATTATATATAATGTGGTCATGTTGTCAGATTTATGCATCCTCAAATGCTAAAATATATTAATAAAACCTAACTTTTTGGGGTGGGATGATTAAATTCTTTAAATTTGTGGAAATTTTACCATTGATAACACATTCGCAGTGTAGAGACACGCGGATTGAAGACACATTGGATAGGAATATTGCATAATATAGTCAATCATCATCACAATAGGCTATAAATCAGCATTATTTTTCAGCTTCACGATAATAACAAATCATCATCAAAAATAGGAAAATCTAAAAAACCATGAGTGTATGAATCTAAGTCAGAAAACTCGTTATTGGTTAGCTATGTTGCTGACCTTGACATTCTCACTTTCAGTTTACGCACAGAACATCACAGTGTCAGGTAATGTTACCGACAATACGGGAGAGCCGCTGATTGGTGCTACTGTCATGCAGAAGGGTACTCAACACGGAGTGGCCACTGATATTGACGGCAATTATTCCATATCCGTACCAGCCAAATCCACAATCGTATTCTCCTACATTGGTTGCGACACAAAAGAGGTTGCTGTCAACGGACAGAATAAGATTGATGTTGTGCTCGAAAGCAACTCCACTGTCCTTGATGAAGTCGTCGCTATCGGCTACGGTACAGTGAAGAAGAAAGACCTCACCGGTGCGGTATCTTCAGTTGCCGGATCGGATCTTGCAAAAGTGCCTGCGACCTCTGCTGCCGCCGCCCTGCAGGGCAAGGCCGCCGGTCTTAACATCGTCAGCCAGAGTGCGGCTCCGGGTGCAAAGTTGAACATCACTGTCAGAGGCGGTACATCTCTCACACAGGGTACATCTCCGCTTTATGTTGTTGACGGTTTCGTCATGAGTGATGCGCTCACTAATATCGATATAAATGATATTGAGACAATTGACGTACTCAAGGATGCATCATCAACAGCCATCTACGGTGCCCGTGGTTCTAACGGTATCATCGTGATCACTACAAAGAGTGCTCAGAAAGGCAAAACAAAGATTGACTATAACGGCTATGTGGCTTTCGACAGGCTTTCAAAGAAACTCGACATGATGGACAATGCCCTTGACTATGTCGGCTATCAGTTTGAATTTGCTAATCTGCAGAACAAGTTGAACGCCTATTCGACTGTCTATGACGATCATCTCGGCACTGATGCGGCTGACTTCTACACGGGAGCATACGACCGCATCAAACAGCGTTACGGTGATTCATACGCATTGGATTGGCAGGATCTCACTTTCGGAGGCCATGCGACAACACAGAATCACAACGTGTCACTCTCGACCGGCACCGACAAGCTCCGTGTCCTCCTCAGCTACAACTACACCGATCAAGATGGTCTTCTCGCAAACCACGACTACAAGCGCAATTCAATCCGCGCGAAAATCAACGGTGAGCTTTGGAAAGGCGTCTCGTTCGATTTCAGCACTTTCTACTATGACAATGTCACTCACGGCGGTGGCTCATACTCAGGCATGAAGAGCGTGCTTCTCCAGCCTATAAACGGCGGCACATACTTCACTGCCGATGAGCTTCAGAACTCTGAGTTCACATTTCGCGACTACCGTGGTCTTGACTCATATTATGACACCGGTAATCCTCTCGTGGCTAACCTTGCAAGCACCTCTGAAAGCCATTCGCGCCGTTTCGAGACCACAGGCGGCATCACGATTGACTTCCTCAACCATTTCAAGTGGCGTACGTCAGGCAACTACCACTCCTCATGGGGCAAGGGAACATCGTTCGCCGATAAGCGTTCGTCGTCCTACGTGATCGATCAGGCCAACACCGGTATGAACGGTGCAATCAACAACTCTGAAAGTGACGGCTGGAACATCACCAACACCCTCACATCGAATTTCACTTTCAACGAAAAGCATGAGTTGAATATCCTCATCGGTCAGGAATACAGCGCATCCGAGAGCACCAAGAACAACTGGAAGCTCCGCAAATTCCCCGATCCTAACCACGGTCTTGACGACATAAGTAACGCCGAGGTATATGAAAAGGAATCAGGTCACTCTGAGAGCAACATGCTCTCGTTCTTCGCTCGTGCCAACTATGACTACGACAGCCGCTACATACTGACAGCAACATTCCGCGCCGACGGTAGCTCGAAGTTTGCAAAAGGCAATAAGTGGGGCTATTTCCCCTCAGTTTCCGCAGCTTGGCGCATCAGTCAGGAAAAGTTCTGGGCTGAGAATGGAATTGCATCATGGTTCAACAACTTCAAGTTCCGTGCAGGCTATGGTGTCACAGGTAACAATGACATCGGTGCCAACCTCTATGAGACGAATGCCTCGCTCACCACTTACCCGATGAACAACAATGAGAACTCTCCCGCCTATGTCGTTGGCACAACCCTCGGCAACAAGAAGCTGAAATGGGAGACTCTCCACGCAACCAACATCGGTGTTGACCTCGGTTTCTTCAACAACCGCATCATGCTCACTGCCGAGTGGTACAACAATGAGATCTCCGATATGCTCATGAAGTGTGTCATCCCGAAGACCACCGGCTATTCTTATCAGTATCAGAACATCGGCAAGATGCGTAACCGTGGTTGGGAATTCCAGCTCAACACTGTCAACATCTCCACTCATGGCTTCCAGTGGACTTCCAACTTCAACATCTCGTTCAATAAATCCAAGGTGCTCAAACTTGAGGACGAACAGGGATTCAAGACGTTTGGTGTAGGTGGTAACCGCGCAGGTACTGTCACATATTATGCTATGGTCGGCGAACGCCTCGGCGACATGTACGGCTATAAATATGACGGCATATACACCACTGATGATTTCGAGGAGACTGCTGACGGCAAGTTCACATTGAAACCCGGTGTCGTGAGACCGTTCGCAGGAACTTCATCGTCTGACACTGCCAAGGATCCAATGCCCGGTGATATTAAATTTGCAGCCGACAATGACGACCCGGATAATCCTGAGTTCACCCGCAAGCTCGTCAAAATCGGTAACGGTACACCGGATTTCACAGGCGGTTTCGGCAACACCTTCACTTATAAGGGCTTCGACCTCTATGCCTTCATGAAGTTCTCCGTAGGCAACGATATTTACAACGCTACCAAGCACTCAATGCTCCCCTACGCTTCATTCCAGAACACTCCCAAGGAGTTTGGCAACAACTACTACCGTCTCATCGACCCCGCAACCGGTCGTCAGGCAACCACACTGAGCCGTATCCGCGAACTCAACCCGGATGAAAGCTCACGCACATGGAGTTTAAGCCAGACTAACTCAGGCTACATCACATATCCTAACTCTTACTTCGTGGAGGATGGTTCATATCTGCGAATCGCGCAGGTGACACTCGGATATACCCTGCCTGAGAAGCTGACGAAGAAAGCCATGATCTCAAAACTCCGCATCTATTTCACAGCAAACAATCTGTGTACCATCACCGGCTACGACGGTTATAACCCTGACTCGTCATCGGCCAACGATAATGTGATCTGTACCCCCGGTTATGACAGCTCGTCATATCCTCTTTCACGCAGCTATGTTGTGGGTGTCAACCTTTCATTCTAATATCATTGATACAGAATATATATCATGAATAAGAAACATCTCAAGAATATATTGACCTCGCTTGCTGTCATCGGTTCGGCAGCTCTGTGCTCATGCGAGGACACACTTGAAAAGCCATCCTTTACTAACGACAATCTTGACTTCGTTTTCCAAAATGAGAACAACGCCGAAGTCTATGTCAAGGGATGTTATCGTGGTCTGATCCACGAGGAGCAGTACCGCCAGTACAACAGCGGCGAGACTGTTACCATGCCATGCGAGGAGGAATTGCGCAATTCCTCAAAATGGCAGATCGGTAACTACTACTATGATCCGATTCTACCCTCCACGCTCACCGCTACATACAACGAGGGCTATCGCATCATTGAGGCTTGCAATGTCGGAATCTCCCGCCTTAACGGCATGGATCAGACCGATAAGGTCAAGGCTTTGCTCGCGGAGCTTTATTGCATCCGTGCGTATGTCTACCATACCCTCATAAAGTTCTACGGTGATGTTCCCGCAATGTGGGATGCAGTGGTTGACCTCGGGATTGACAATCCTGACGTGTATCTGCCCAAGCGTACCTCACGTGATGTGATCTATGACCGCGTCATCAAGGAGATGCAGGACAACATCCCCAACCTCCCTTGGTGGAGCGAAGCTAAGGCTAACTATGGTATCGCTCCGGAACGCCTCACACGTCAGGCTGCCTACGGTATCCTCGCACGTATCTGTCTCCATGCAGGTGGTTACTCACTCCGCTGGGATCTTGAGACCAACGACCCCTCCACTCTCATGATGAAGCGTCGCGATGACGAGACCCGTGTCCGCGAATTGTACACAATCGCTGATGATGCCCTTCAGAAGGTTATCGCACAGGGTGAGAATGATCTCGTCAAGGCCGGTGACAGCATGAACGCTTTCCAGAATCTGTTCTATAACTACTGCCAGCGCAACTTCGATGTGTCATCCACAGAAATGATGTGGCAGCAGGCATGTCTCGGCACCACGACTAACAGCAGCTTCGGTGTCTTCAACGCACAGCCGGGTTCGGTCGGCGGTCTCTACGGTCAGCGTAAGACCCTCCAGGGTAAACTCCCGACCTACTACCTGTCGTTTGACGAGAAGGATATCCGCCGCGATGTAAGCTGCTGCAACTACTCTGTCACATTCAAGAAGGCAAACAACATTGATGACGAATGGGCCAATGTGGGCACGACATTCTCATCGATAATGGGTGGAAAGTTCCGCATCCAGTGGGCACAGTCACCGGCTGAGTCCTCAAAGCGTAACATCGACATCCCCATCCTGCGTTATGCCGACATCCTCCTCATGTATGCCGAGACTCAGAACTATCTTAACGGACCGGATGCGGGAGCACCGTACCTCAAGCTCGTCCGCGACCGTGCCGGTATCGGCGACAAGGCCGTTGATACGTCAAGCAAAGATGCATTCCTTGATGAAATCATGCAGGAGCGTAAATGGGAATTTGCTGATGAGTTCCTCCTCCGTTCCGATCTGATCAGAACCAACCTCCTCGACAAGAATATCGCGAAGTGCAAGGAAGAAATGACCGACCTCGCTAAGACCTATGGAAAGAACGTCTCATACATCGGATCAAATTACTCTAATAAGATTTACCGAATCTATCATTATGAGAAGAATGCTCAGGTGTATGGCGACAAGTTCCTGACCGTGCCTTACTATGATGTTCCCTGGACCACCGGTTATGCCGACATCCGAGAGAGCACACGCTTCGATGTGACCAAATACAAAGCCGCAATCAAGAAACTTCTTGAGAGCAAAGGCGTGCAGGATGACGGCAAGTGGTATGCAGTCCATATGTTCCAAAAATGGAATAGCGTCTACAACAACGCCCGCCGTAAGGAAGTAGGTTTCTCTGACGAAGCAAACAATCAGCTTCAGATCGGTGCGTCGATCTACACACAGCCGACCTACTACAATTTCACGAGCGATAAGGAGATACCCGAGTGGATTTCTGACCTTTTCTATGGCTATGAGAAGAACCGTACCGAGTTATTCCCCTTTGCAGCAAAATCTGCCGGTCATCCGCTCATCGATAATCCTAATCTGACCCAGCATCCCGGCTATAAATAATTGAATCATATATAGGAGGAAAGGCAATGGCCTTTCATGGCAATGCCTTTCCTCCTGATTCTTACCAAACCGAATCTATCACTAATTTTTAATTTTATCCAACCAATCATGAAAAAGTCTTTACTTCTTTCATTGGCAGCCGCATCAAGCATGATGATGGCTGCGCAGACTACGATTGTATGGGATTTTTCAACCCATGGAATCTTCAAGACATGGAGCGATCCCGAGGGTGGCTCATTCGTCGAAGCAGAAACAGACATTATTAGCAGCGCGGGTATGGACCGTGAGGGGAATGCACTTATGGATGCAACAAAGGATGTCGATAATTATCCTGATGATCCATACTGCATGCAGCATGGCTTGCCAAACCGTATTGTCTCCCTCTTTGATGCGTTGACCTATGCTGTCACTGAGGATCCCGCATGGCTCAACGGCACATTCGACAATCCTACTGAGTTTATTCCCGGTGAGGAAACCGAGCCAGGTGTATTCGAGGAGGACAAAATCGTTTCGCGTGGTGCAGAGTATGCAGCTAATCTGAAGTCTAACCCCTTCATCGGGTGGGTTGAGAGAACTTACGATCCAGACAACAAAATGTTTGGTCCCTGCCGTATGCACTGGTACAGAGCTAAATATGGTTCACTCGATGCATTCAAGGACGGTGACTATATGGCCGCTGACGAAGCCAACTGGATTTCTGACGTTGGTTCACTCGTATGGATTAAGAGCAAGCAGGGCAAAAAACCTCTTGCAGGTACTTATGTTCAGTTCCCCGAAGTGCAGGGTCCGTTCAAAGTCGTTTACTACGCAGGTTCAACTGAAGGAAGCGGTAGCAACATCTGGACTCTCGCTCCCGTTGTCAATGGTGCAGTTGTAGCTGACAAGGCTCAGGAAGTCAATGAAACTGTTGCCGTTAAGCGTTATATGAAGCGTGAATTTACATACGACGGCACTGACATGGCTGCTCTCCGTCTCACAAGCGGCAACTGTGGCGTATGGCTCCAGCGCGTTGAGATCACTCCTCTCGGCAACTCTGCAATCGAGAACATCATCGCTGACTCTGATGACAATGCTCCTATCTATAACGTGATGGGCGTTCAGGTTGACGAGAACTACAAGGGTATCGTCATCAAGAATGGCAAAAAGTACATTCAGAAGTAAGAAATAGTCAGTCATTCTGACAATTTCAAAAAAATCAACGCTCCCCGAATCGCCAATGGGCGAGCGGGGGGCGTTTTTCAATGTAACCAATCATACGATTACGATGAAAAAAAACATTTTAACCTTAATTCTTTCCGGAATGATGTCGCTTGGAGTCGGTGCAGCCGCCCAGCAACTCGCCTTTCCGGGAGCCGAGGGCTTTGGCCGTTATACGCTCGGCGCGCGTGCCGTAGCGAAGCCCGAAGTCTATCATGTTACCAATCTCAACGATTCAGGTGCCGGTTCTCTGCGTGATGCAGTGAGCAAAGAGGGCCGTATCGTGGTTTTTGACGTGGCAGGTACAATCAAGCTTGAGTCAGCACTCGTCTTCAAGGGCAACAATACCGTCCTTGGACAGACAGCCCCGGGCGAAGGCATAAACGTCTACGGTGACCGTGTGTCGTTTTCCGGCGCGAGCAATCTGATTGTGCGCTACATCCGTTTCCGCATGGGTATCAATGGCACAAGCGGAAAGGATGCCTGTGGCGTTGCCAACGGAACTGACATGATTTTCGACCATCTGTCAGTGCTGTGGGGCAGAGATGAGAACTTCTCAATCAGTTGGGACAACAAAGGGACTCGCCCCGGCAACATAACGATTCAGAACTCCATCATAGCACAAGGCTTGCAGTCTCACTCCTGCGGCGGTCTCATTCAGACAATCGGCGGAGTGACGCTCTACAGAAATCTCTATGCCGAGAACAAGACCCGCAATCCTAAAGTCAAGGGTCTCAATCAGTTTGTCAACAATGTTGTATACAATTGGGGTAATGGCGGTTGCTACATAATGAGTGAATCGGTCGATGGTCAGCACTGGGCGGACATTGAGAACAATTATTTTGTCAAAGGTCCCTGGAAAAGCACTGATCCATTTATCAGAGGTGTTGAGTCGTTCCGTTTCTACGGTGTAGGCAACTATTATGATTCAAATGCAAGTAAATTTCTCGACGGTCGCGAGCTGACCACGGATGAGATGCTTGGAAAGAGTGGTGGCCATGCACCTTACTCCACTCCTCTTGAAAGTTTCGAGGCTCTCAACGCCCATATCGACGCTTACAATGCAGCCAACAATCTTACGCCGAGTCATGCCGACTATATCAAGAATATCCCGGCTATCGCACACAAGCTCACCGCACAGGAGTCATACGCGTGGATGATCGACAGTGTTGGTCCGTCATTCGCAAGAGACGCATGTGACGAGTATATCATTGACCTTCTTCGCTCAAACGGCAAGAATGGCTCGACAAACGGCATTGGCAGTGAGCGTGAACTCCCGCACCATGGCGAGGCAAACATCTCAGGCGGTGTGAAGCCTCTCGATACCGACAATGACGGAATCCCCGACGAGTGGGAGTTGGCTCATGGACTGAACATCAACGATGCATCGGACGCTGTGGCAATCAATGCTGACGGCTACACTAACCTTGAGTCGTATTCATTCACAATCACCACCACATATCCCTACATCAAAAAGCCCCTCAAGCTCGCTGTGACCAATCAGGGTAAGAACACTCTCACTCTCTCGTGGGACGTGAACGGCAATGCTGACCACGGTTTCGTTGTCGAGGCTTCGACAGACGGAAAGACATTTGCTGAGGTTGCCAAGGCTGAGGCAGGTGTGACCACAGTCGTTGTCGAGGGTCTGACCCCGGCTTCAGAGTATCAGCTCCGCCTGCGTGCAACTGATGGCAAGGGACTTTATTCGGATTACTCCAACACCGTTGCCACCGAGACCATTGATGACCCGTCCGCTCCGAAACCATCGGTCAATCCTTTCCCCGCTGATGGTGCCAAGGAAGGTGTGGCTGCCGGAATCACTTTCACTTGGGAGAACAATGTCAAGACCTACGGCGGTACAGTCTACTATACACTCTATCTCGGTGATAGCGTGGAGAGTATGACAGCCGTCGCCACTGACATTACTGCAACGAAGTGGGAGGATAAGGATCTCCAGTCCAACAAGACCTACTATTGGCGTGTGGATGCCCGCAACGACATCGGCACTACTCCCGGCACGCTCTGGAGCTTCTCGACCACAAGCGGTGGCGTGCTTTTCTATGCCGACTTCTATAATCTTCCCGCCGCTTGGGGTGTGAAGTATGCCGGTATCTCTGACAATACCAATGTGTTCAACGCTGCCAACCAGCGGGTTGAGTTTGACGGTATGGTCATTGGTTCAGGTGAGAATGCCATCCGTGCGATTGCCATGAACGGTGCCAACAATTCATCCGACACCACCAAGGACTACGGTCCTGCCACCGATGAGGATGCCGGTGCATCTGACCGCTGTCTCCAGTTCTACACCACCAAGGCCGGTGCATACGTTGAGACTCCCGAAGTCCAGGGTCCCTGTGTGCTCACGCTTTACCTCGGCAACCCGGACAAGGCTTCAAAGACGGTCAAGCTCGTCACCGTGGCCGGAGGCAAGGAGGAAAGTCAGAATCTTGTGCTTGGCGCAAACAAGAGGGTCTATAAATTTACTTCGACCTACACTAACGCAGGTTCAGTGAAATTCCGCCTCGATGCAAACGCCAAGAAAATCAATGTCAATGACATCATCGTCGAACGCTATGTCCCCGGTGAGGGTGAGGAAACTCTTGAGCTGACAGCCGGTTCACTCGACAACTCCATCAGCTATGTTGACGGCAACGTGACCCTCGGATTCAATCAGACTGTGAAATACAACGGTACTGCCACAATCGCCGGTGTGAAGGACTTTGAGGATTTCGTAATCTCGACTTCAGGCAGTAAGCTCACGATTTCCTATGAGTGTCTTGATGTCAACTCGGTCTACACCGTCACTTTCCCGGAAGGGGCTTTGACCAATGTCGATGGCTCGAAATCGTTTATCGCTGAAGTAAAGCTCTCCACATCTGATTTCTCGGCCACCAAGCAGTCCGGAGAGACTCATTACGGCAAGGCTGCGACTACGCTTCCGCTCAACTTTGCTCCGTTCAATGCCGTCGCACCCTTTGAGTCTGTCGGTGGACTCGTCCAGACCTCACAGAGCGACTATCCGCATTGGGTTCAGGCATCCTCGGCCGGAGATTCTACCGGCGAGGTTACTGCTGACTATGTCAAGATGACGAATAAGAATGACAAGGTGATGGCCTACTTCGGAGGTACAGCCAAATTCCTCCATCTTGAAGTCGCACTCGGCAGCGATTCCAATGCCCGTGTCTTCGTTCAAGAGGCCCGCAACCCGGATGTCGATCCGAAGTGGCGCACCATGCGTGTGCTCACAGCCACGGATCTCCCGTTCAACGGTGAGTTCGCCCTCAATCCCGAGTCGCGTTTCGTCAAGATTTCCGTTCCCACCGTTTCGGGCGAGGTCTATCTTAACTCGCTCCGAATCTCGGATGCCGACGGCAACTTCGGTGCAGACTTCTCAGGTATTGCAGACGTGATTGCAGACCGTGAGGCAGAGGTAGAGTATTTCAACCTCCAGGGTGTGCGTGTAGCCAATCCTACCCCCGGTCTCTATATCCGCCGTCAGGGAACACGTGTTGAAAAAGTAGTCATTCGTTGATTTTTCGTGTGACCGATAAACTGTAAAATCCCAAAGCGGGAGGCATCGCTATCATGGCCGATGTCTCCCGCTTTTCAAATGTGTCGCCGTCTCCCGTTTCAGTCTTCAGGGCTACAACTATTGGAGTGAGGTAATCCATGGAGTTGCCCGCTCGGGATTGGCCACCTCGTTTTCCCGTCTCGAAGGCATTGTCATCTACTTGGGATCTCGACCTGATGTCTCAGGTGGCGACTACCATTTCAGATGAATGTCGAATCTACAATAACGACAATAACAAGGGTCTCATTTACTGGTGTCCGACCATCAACATGAGCCGCGACCCGCGCTGGGGACGCGATGAGGAGAACTATGGCGAGGACCCGTTTCTCACCGGCAAGCTCGCGGTTCAGTTCATCAAGGGTATGTCTTTCGTGAGAATGCTGACCTTTAAATGCCGTAATAAAAGCAGAGTGTCCCACCGTCCCTATGAGAAAGGGAGGGTGGGACACTTTCGTGCCGGTAGGGTCGGGATATTAATGGGACAATTTTGGTATCATGTTGCATCATGGTCCATCGTTGATGAGGAGGATGGATGGCTGCGGTCATGTTTATCGTCCGGATTTGGCTATTTCGTCGCGGAGGCGGTTGTTGAATTCCTTCTGATTGTTGAGGTCTTCAAGGGTGAGGTGCATCCTGTATCGCCAGTAGTGTCGCGGATTGGCGGGGATGTTGATGAGTTCCTCGCGCGGGTCCTGACGGCGAAGCACTCCGTCGATTGAGAGCCAGTCCTGAAGCGGGAGTATGCAGAGCATGGAGGGCGACTGGAGATGCATCCTGACGATACGGTCACAGATCCACGGCTCGGCATACTGCGGTGCGGGACCGGGTTCGCCGAGCACTTCGTTGTAGTATCGCTGGGTGGTGTCGCGGTTGGTCTCCCACCAGCGGCGGATACCGTCCATGTCGTGGGTCGAGGTGGTGCAGACGGAGCGATACGGATAGGTCCATGTGTTGCCGAAAGGCACATTGGGGTCTTTGGGCATTCGTTGGATCTCAAGCACGAGAATTTCAAGATTGTTCATCACGGCCGGGACGCAGGCAGGTATCATGCCGAGGTCTTCGGCGCATACGAGCATGTCGGTCGCGTCAATCAGCGGTGGAAGTTTCCACATGGCTTTGCCATACCAGAAGTCATTATTGCGACGATAGAAGAAGTCGTTGTACATGCGGTTGAAGCACCACTTCTCGTAGTCGTTGAGTGCCTGGTAGGCAAAGGTGAACTGGGCTGAGATGCGCGGGTGATATTTGCCTTTCTCGTAGGGGTCTTCGATGAAAAGCACTTCGTCAATCAGTCCGAGAAGTGCATTGCAGATGCGGTCGTTCTTGTCGTTCTTCTCCTGTGTCGCGAAGAAGTCAACGACTTTGCGCTGGGTGTCGAACTCGTCGCGCAGACGGTAGCGGCCATATCCCTCGTCAATGAGGAAGCGGTCACGGCACTCATCGGTGTAGTCGCCGAAGAATGTCCCGAGCATGTAGTCCATGATGTAGGGGCGGGTCTGGCGGTCAACGTCAATCCAGAAGTCGTAGCTGTTGCGAAGCTCATCGGGTGAATAGGGGAGGGCGCGGTTGAACACTCCGAGAAGACCGTGGACGGCATTCATCGGAATCTGCCATATCCTGAAGAAACCGAGCACGTGGTCGATGCGGTAAGCGTCAAAGTATTCGGCCATTTTGCGGAAGCGGGCTTTCCACCATGCGAAACCGTCTTTTGCCATCTCATCCCAATTGTAGGTCGGGAAGCCCCAGTTCTGTCCAAGGACGGAGAAATCATCCGGCGGTGCGCCTGCCTGACAGTCAAGATTGAACAGGCGCGGCGAGATCCAGGCATCGACACTCGTGCGCGATATGCCGATTGGGATGTCGCCCTTGATTGCGACACCTTTGGCATGGGCGTAGTCATGGACTTCACGCATCTGACGGTCGAGGAAATACTGGATGTAGTAGACATAGTCGATCTCGGGACGGTGGAGGGTGATGAAGTCTTTGATTTTTTCCTCATCGTAGACTGCATATTCGCCCCATTTCGTCATGTCAGGCGTGCCGTGGATGTCGCGCAGCACGCAGAAAGCAGCGTAGGGGGTAAGCCACGAGGCATTGCGGGCGAAGAAGGTTTTGAACTCGTCGGAGGCGATGACTTTCTCGCCGTCCTGAGCGAAAAGCTCACGTGTGAACTGATTCTTGGCGTTGTTGACACGCTCATAGTCAACCTGCGGGAGCCTGTTGAGCTCACGCCCGAGGTCATCAAAGTAACGCTGACGCTCCTCGTTGTTAAGACGACCCATAGCCGGGAGACGGAGATACATAGGATGGAGCGCGAAGGTGGAGTTGGCATTGTAGGGGTAGGAGTCGGTCCATGTCCCGGTCATGGTGGTGTCGTTGACCGGGAGGAGCTGCACGAAGTTCTGACGGGTCTGTGCCGCCCAGTCAATCATCTTCTTCAGGTCAAGGAAATCGCCGACACCGAAGTCCTCCTCGCTTCTGAGTGAGAACACCGGGATGGCCACGCCCGCACCTCTCCACGGAGCGAGCGGGTTGACGAGACGCTGACCGGCATCGATGACTGACTCGTCGGGGCGCGACAGGCTGAGGTCAATGTGACGGTTGTCACGTCCCTCCCATGCCACGACTTCGCCGGTCGATTTCCTGAGGATGAGAAATTTGTAGTCGCAGCCCGGTTCAATCTCCTTTGCAGGGATGTTGACTTTCCATGTCGGATAGTCTGCGTCGCTCATGCGGAGGGCTTTTTTGACATCCCAGGCTCCGAGAGCCGCTACCTCACCGCTGACAGCCACGACATCATCGGGGGAGATCATCGGCGCATCCACACTGAGTGTGAGCATTCCGGCTGACGGCAGGACGGATCCGTCGCGGTCGTTGCGGTGGCAGATGCAGTCGGTGAACGCGCTGCTGTAATAGGGTTTGTCCCATGGCATGTCCTGCCATCGGTCGATGATTCTGAACAGATGTGTGCCGGGAGCGTAGCTGAATTGGCGTTCCTTGCCCCATTCGCGTCTGATATATCCGTTGTCATGGCGGACAATGTAGCCGTAGGTGAACTGCGTGACCGTGTCAGGAATCTCGACATGTGCTGTCCATGTCTCTGCTCCTGACAGCGTCATGGCCACAGCCTTGTCAATGTCATTGCCCCCCAACTGGGGTGCAGAGCCTGTCAGGTAGAGCGATTCGCCCCATTCGGTGCGGTAGTTGACTGTAAAGGTAAGTTTCATAAGTATGATATAATGAGAATATTCTGACTGTTATCTGGAATACAATAGGCAAAGTTAATATTTTGGCAATAAAAATACCTAACGTTACAGAATAAAAACAATACTGTGCAAGCAAAATTTAGCTAAAAAAATGAAAAATGGCGGATGACGATAAAAAAGCGCACGGCAATCCAAGGAATAATCATCCGTTGGATTGCCATGCGTATCAGTGTGTGTGCGGTCGCCGGAATTAGTTCGCCGGGTCAAGGGTCAGCACACGGTAGTTGTCCTGTGCGTTGAGGGCTTTCATGAAGTCCATCACATCCTGGGTGGTGATAGCGTTGACCACTGATGCGTAGTCATTGAACGTATCGACACCATTGACGAGAGTCCCGAGGATGGCGGAGAGCCAGGGAGCGTTCTTCTCGCGTCCTTCGGTGTAGTTTTTGAGCATGTACTCCTTGATGGGGTTAAGCTCCTCGGGTTTCACGTCGCTTTCCATTGCCTTGAACTGACCTTTGATGTAGGGGAGAACTTCACCCTTCATCTCCGGTTTCATCGGGAATGACGACATGACCGAAACAGGGAGAATGCCGGCACGGTCAAACTGACCGGCTGCGCTGATGGAGTAGACAGCACCCATATCTTCGCGGACGGTCTTGATGAGACGGTTGGTGAGTATCTGACCGGCGATTGATGCGAGGAGTGCGTTTTTGGTGGTGTAGTCCATGTCGCCGCTCTCGATGATGGCCACATTGGTCATGGGGTTGGTCATCTTGGTTGTGAACTCGCTCGTCTCGCTGCCTTTCTTCATGAAGAGTGCGGGATTGTAGGAGTCAACACTCTTGATGGCGGTATTGGTGTCGCCGGGGAGTGAGGCAATGTATTTCTCGACGAGCGGTTTGAGCTTTTCGGGGTCAACATTGCCGACGAATACGAATGTCCAGTCGGCTGCGTTGGAGGTCATCGCGTGGGCAATCTCAAGAGTCTGCGCGAGCGAAGCACCCTCGACAGCCTCAGTGGTCAGAGCCTGACAGCGAGGAGAGTCATAGAGGGTCTTGAGGATGTCTCTCTGGAAAATGTAGTCAGGTGTCTTCTCCTGATTGGCGAGAATGCCACTGATTGTTTTCTGAAGTGCGGTGAATTCATCCTCGGTGATTTCGATGTCCTTGAAGCCCATGTAGATGAGTTCCATGAGGGTAGGCAGATCCTTGGGAGTGGAGTAGCCTGTCACTGAACGGCTGTAATTGTTGAACTTGAAGCCGAGTGAGGCCTGCTTGCCTGCGAGATACTTGTTGAGGTCAGTGTTGGTGTATGAGCCGAGGCCGTATGAACCGAGGGGTACTTCAAGGAACTGGAGGGTGTTGGTGTAGTCGTCGGAGTAGTTGGCGGTTCCACCCTTGGCATAGCCGGTGAGCATGATTTCATCCTCTTTGAACTTAGTGGGCTTGATGATGACCTTCGCGCCGTTTGAGAGAGTCCACTCAATGGTGTTCCACTTGGAATTTTCGGCAGTGTTGACGATGCTTCCGGCGACAGGTTCGGTCGGGATGAGCGGTTCGGACTTGACTTCATCAACGAATGCCTCGATGTTTTCGGCATCGACGGCTGCAAGCGCGTCGGCAAGCTGCTGCTCGGTCGGGAGTGAGTAGCCCTCGCCCTCGGGTGAGAGAATCATCAGCACGCGATTGTCAGGCGTGGTGAGGTTGGCGGCAGCCTGATTGATGGCTTGCAGAGGTATGCTCATGGCAATCTGCTGGAGGAGCGGATATTCGGTCTCGATTCCGGGGATGGGGTCGCCATCCTTGAAGTTGCCCACATATTCGTTGACAAATGTTCCGTTCTCACGAGTGGCACGGTTGTTGTAGATGCGCTCGATTGATGAGAGATACTGATTTTTCACGCGGTCATACTCGCTCTGGGTGAATCCGCCACGCTGGGCGCGGAGCACTTCGCGGTAGACGGCCTGAAGCGGGACAATGATGTCGGTATTCTTGCTGGCCGCTTGTGCGGTGAATGCGTCCTTGACTTTCGATGAAACGAAGAATCCGCCGAAGTTTGTGCCTGCTCCGGCAAACGGTGCGTCAGGCTTGGAGCTGATTTCCTCGATGCGGTTGTTGATCATGGCGGTAATCATGCTCTCGATGTACTCATTGACGTAGTACATCGGAGTATTCTTCATCTCCTTGGGCATTTGGTCAGAGATGAACATCAGTTGAGCCACGAGGTTTTTCTGCTCCGGGTCGCTGCCCATAGCGTAGATAGTCCCTTTATGGTCGGGGACGGGTTCATAGACGCGTTCCGCAGGATTTTCGGGCATTTCGATGGATGAGAACATCTCTTTGATCTTACCCTCGATGCGGTCAACGTCGATGTCGCCGACGACGACCACTGCCTGCTGGTCGGGGCGATACCATTTCTCATAGTAGTCGCGGAGAGCCTGCGGGGGGAAGTTGTCAACCACTTCCATTGTGCCGATGGGCAGACGCTTGCCATATTTTGTCGTGGGGTAGATCTCGGGCAGGATTTTTTCGAGGATTCGCATCTGACCCTGCATTGATCTGCGCCATTCCTCGTGGATGACACCACGCTCTTTGTCGATTTCCTCCGGGTCGAGAGTGAGGTCGTTGGCCCAGTCATGGAGAATCAGCAGGCATGAGTCCTGGACGCTCTCACGTGCGATGGGCACATTGTTGATATTATAGACTGTCTCGTCAACGCCGGTGTAGGCGTTGAGGTTTGCTCCGAATTTCACTCCGATTGACTCAAGCCAGTCGCGGAGCGAGCTTCCGGGGAAGTTGGTGGTGCCGTTGAAACACATGTGTTCAAGGAAGTGGGCGAGACCACGCTGATTTTCATCTTCAAGAATCGACCCGACATTCTGGACGATATAGAAGTCTGCCTGGCCTTTTGGATACTCGTTGTGGCGGATGTAGTAGGTCAAACCGTTGGGAAGTTTGCCTATACGCACGGCTGTGTCAACCGGGAGCGGTTGAAGCATAGGGTTCTGACCCTGTGCATTGACGATTGACGGCAGAAGCACACATGCTATAAGCACCAGTGCCGTCAGCAGTCTTGATTTAATTTTCATCGCGATGAATGATTTGTAATAATGTATAGTGATAATGAATTGATTCCTTTATTGTCCGATGGCTCTATCCTTTTATATAGATAGACGCAATCGGTTTCTAAAAGTTTCTGTCTGTTTTGGCTGATTAACCATATTTAACAGAACGAGAGAGCCATCTCGTTCATTTTCGACAATTGCGATGCGTGGTTGCGCAGGACGGCTTCCGCCTCCATCCGGAGGTAGGGGACGGGAATGACGTAGGCCATAGAGTAGTCCGGGTGAAACACCCCGAGCTTCAGGTGGCTGACAGGTATACCGTAGCAGTTTTCGAGGATGAAACGATAGATGCTCAGTTGGAGCGAGTAGTGGTGATAGGAGCAGTCGGGGAGGTGGTTGACGGGGTAGAAGCCGCATTTGCCGAAGCGGTTCATGCGCTCCACCGAACCGTCGGTGGCGAGGAGTTTCTTTGAGCGTTTCCAGTCATAGATATTGAATGTCCCGTCCGGACGGCGTTCGAGAAAGTCGAGAGTCCCGGCCACGCCATATTGCTCCATGTATATGCGCCATTCGGTGCGGTAGGGATAGAGGCGTTCGGCAGCGGCGAAGTGTCGGAACAGTGCGTATGCGTCGCCGTCATCCCCACAGTCTTCACCGAGGTAGTAGCGTTCGATTTTCTCGTGCATTTCGGTCCCCAATGAGCGCGAGCGGCGTGCGTTTTCAGCCCATTGCTCTTTGAGTTGTTCGGGGGTCAGACCGAGGGAAGGAGCTTTGCGCTCAGCCCAGTAGTCGGCGTCGAATTTAGGGAAACAGTCCTCCACGATGGTTGTCACCGATGTCAGTGTGCGGTTGCCGAGGGTGTAGGTGTGGCTCTCGGCGTCAAACGACAGGAAGCTGTCGCGTGGATGGGCGTTCAGTTCGTTGTAGTTCATTACGGTCAGCGGCAGAGTGTAGGGTGGGTGAGTGTTCAGAGGTGTTTCGCTTCTTCCCAGATTGCGTCCATTTCTGCGAGAGTCATGTCGCGGAGTTCCTTGCCCATTTCCTTTGCACGCTTCTCAAGATGGTTGAAGCGGCTGATGAATTTTTTGTTTGTCTTTTCGAGAGCGTTTTCGGGGTTTATCTTGTAGAGGCGTGCGGCGTTGATGAGACTGAAAAGCAGGTCGCCCATCTCCTCCTCACGTCTTTCCATCGGCATGTCGGCTATGGTTTCCTCAAACTCTGCCATTTCCTCCTTGACCTTGTCCCACACCTGTTCCGGACGCTCCCAGTCGAACCCCACGTTGGCGGCTTTCTCCTGGATGCGGTCGGCCTTGATCATTGCGGGGAGGGCTGTCGGGACTCCTGAAAGGACGGTCTTGTTGCCACCTTTCTCCTTTAGTTTCAGTTCCTCCCAGTTGCGGAGGACATCGTCGGTCGAATTGACAGAGCGGTCGCCGAACACATGCGGGTGGCGGTAGATGAGCTTTGTGTTGAGAGCGTCGCAGACATCCGCTATGTCGAATGTGCCTTTCTCCTCCCCGATTTTTGAATAGAAAAGCACGTGGAGCAACACATCGCCAAGCTCCTTCCGGATGTTGGCGTCATCGGCATTGATGAGAGCGTCGCAGAGTTCATAGACTTCCTCGATGGTGTTGGGGCGCAGCGACTCGTTGGTCTGTTTTGCGTCCCAGGGACATTTGACACGTAGGATGTCGAGCGTGTCGATGACACGTCCAAGTGCCTCAATCTTTTCTTCGCGTGTATGCATGGTATGTTTTTTTATATGCAAAGTTACGCATTCAATTCCATATATGGGGTCACAGCGTTGTCGGAGGTCTTTGATTTTAGAATTTTTATGCTTTTGGTGCAGTGAAAGGACTGATTTCATCTTCGCCTCAGCTCCCAGCAGGCCACGGCAGTCGCTGCTGCGACATTGAGCGAATCCACTCCATGGGCCATAGGAATCCTGACAGTGTAGTCGGCTTCTCCGATTGTACTGTCGGCGAGTCCGTCACCCTCAGTGCCCATTATGAGGGCGAGGCGGGGTTCTGCCTTCAGCGCGGGATGATCGAGGGGGATGGACTTGTCGGTCAGAGCCATGGCCACGGTTTTGAATCCGTAGTCCCTCAGCGTGTTTGCCGGTCCGTCGAGCCAGCCCCACGGCACTTGGAAGATGGTTCCCATCGACACCCTCACAGCACGTCGGTTGAGAGGATCGCATGACGAGCGCGTCAGGACCACCGCATCGATACCGAGAGCTGCCGCCGAACGGAAGATTGCACCGATATTCGTGGTATCGACCACCCCGTCGATGACCACTACCCGGTTTGCGCCGCTCAGCAGTTCGGACAGCGGTGTCAACGGCTTTCTGCGCATCGCAGCCAGTACTCCACGGGTCAGCGTGTAGCCGGTCAGTGAGCTCAGAAGCTGACGAGAGGCGGTGTAGACGGGCATTTCAGGGCGCTGGGCGATGATGTCGGCCGCATCACCGGCAATGTGGCGTTCCTCACACATCAGCGAGAGGGGTTCATAGCCTGCAGCCATCGCCACCCGTATCACTTTGGGACTTTCGGCGATAAACAGCCCCTTGTCCGGATCGAGTCGGTTGCGCAACTGGGCTTCGGTGAGCGACACGTATGGCTCTATGCCCTCGAAATCAAGGTTATCTATGTGGATTACAGGCATAATCAGTGTGACGGATTGGTTGAGAAATTTTGTACAAAATTAGTTCTGATTGACCGATAATACAACAAAAATGAGATGAAAACGCCGACGGATGGCTCATTTCACACGAAATCTGCGTAACTTTGCGGCGAGAAAACCAGTACTAATCTATATTATAACATGGCTTATAATCTTTTGAAAGGAAAGCGCGGTATCATTTTCGGCGCGCTCAATGACATGAGTATTGCCTGGAAAGTGGCTGAGAAAGCCGTAGAGGAAGGCGCGATAATCACTCTGTCAAACACTCCGGTGGCTGTCCGTATGGGCGATGTCAGCAAACTTGGCGAGAAGCTCGGAGCTGAGGTCATCCCGGCTGATGCAACTAACGTCGAGGATCTTGAGATGGTGTTTGAGAAATCAATGGAGATTCTCGGAGGCAAGATTGATTTCGTGCTTCATTCCATCGGCATGTCGCCCAACGTCCGCAAGAAACGTCTCTATGACGATATTGACTACGATCTTCTCAACAAAACGCTCGACATCTCTGCAATCTCTTTCCACAAGATGATTCAGGCAGCCAAGAAACTTGATGCCATTGCCGACCACGGCAGCATCGTGGCTCTCAGCTATATCGCCGCACAGCGTACAATGTTCGGCTACAATGACATGGCCGACGCCAAGGCTCTGCTCGAATCGATAGCACGCAGTTTCGGCTACATATATGGTCGCGAGAAGCATGTGCGCATCAACACGATTTCACAGTCGCCCACTCAGACCACTGCCGGAAGCGGCGTGAAGGGCATGTCGTCGCTCATGGATTTCGCCAACCGCATGTCGCCGCTGGGCAATGCCACTGCTGATGAGTGTGCCGATTACTGCATCGTGATGTTCAGCGACCTCACCCGCAAGGTGACCATGCAGAATCTTTTCCACGATGGTGGATTCTCCAGCATGGGCATGAGCCTCAGGGCCATGGACCAGTATGAAAAGAGCTTCGACCTCTACCGCAACGAGGACGGAACTATCCAATATGGTTAATGCGCCCATGCACTGTTTAGAATAAGTGTAGGCACAAAAAGACAAAAGGGCATAAGAGACAAATAATTATTTTTTTCATTTGTCAACTATGTCCTTTTGTCTTTTTGTGCCCTTATCAGACTTTTTGTGCCTTTTCAGAGGCGTAGGTTTTCTTATTTGGGGAGGTTGAAGGCAATGGTCATTTCCTTCATCTGGTCGTCGCTCATGCCTTCAGGCTCGAAGCCCATGTTTTTGGCAGCGATGTAGATGAGTGCTGACTTGTTGAGCACGTCAACCTGGTCGAATGCCTGCATGATGTCGTTGTCAACGGCGAAGACTCCGTGCTTTTCCCAGAGGGTCACGTCATAATCACCGAGTTCCTTGATTGTTGACTCAGCGAGTTCGTTGGACGACGGGAGCTTGTAGGGGATAATGCCGAGACCGCGCGGGCAGAATGCCTTTGTCTCGGGAATCATGCTCCAGAGCAGACGGGTGGCCACATCTTTCTCAAGGTATTTCTTGCAATGGCTCATGGCCACAAGCTCGATGGGATGAGTGTGGAGTGAAGCCTTGTAGGTCGAGCCCTTCGAGATGAGGTAGTTGTGGACAGCAAGGTGCGAGGGAAGCTCCGAAGTGGGTTTCACGGGATTGTCGGCAATGATTTCGTAGTGAGCGCAGTCATCGGTGATGCGGATGACAGAGCCGTTTTCCATCGGACGACGGGCGAGGTCACGCATACGTTTGTTTGTTCCCTTGCAGTAGAAGTAGCAGCCCTTCAGTTCGGGAAGTGTGAGACCGATGGGGGCAGCCGGTGCTATTGCGGGCATGTTGCGGATTTCGTCATCGACATGTTCGGTGATGTTGATTGTGATGTTACCGCCGTTGCGTTCAGCCCAGCCTTTTTGCCAGAGATAGCCGGCAACTTCGGCTACTTTCTCAACCTCCTCGCGCAGTGCGGGACGGTTGTCTAAGATAGATGCCATAGTGATTTTATAGTTATGATTTTTATCCGATTAATTGGGGAAGGAAGCATGACACGATCAGCACCACAATGCCGATGATGAGCACGGTGATGGTCTGCGGCGAGCAGCCTTTCCATTCCTTGAGTATGATACCCCAGACGTTTGAGAACACAACGTTGAGAGCCATCAGGATGCAGAAAGAGAGTGTCATGAGTGTGGGGGAGTCGGTCAGAAAGCCCTTGCCGAGTGCGAGTCCGAAGAACTGGCTGTACCACAGGGCACCGGCCAGCAGACAGAACAGCAGGTTGTTGGCAAGTACGCCACCTTTCTTATAGTCACCCCAGGTGTTGTTCTTCTGATTCTGATAGAAGCAGTAGACAGCGTTGGTGACGAAGCCGCCGAGAGTCACGAGGAATGTGGCGGGGAGCGTCTTGTAGATGTCGGGTGTGAGTTCTCCGAAGTTGATGCCGCTGCCGAATTCGAGTCCGACGTTGAAACATCCGCTCATGAAGCCTGCGAGCAGTGCGATTGTGATTCCTTTGGGGAAATTGAAGTCCTTTACGGCTGCCTTTTTCTTCTCCTCGCTGAGTGAGGATGCTTTCATCGAGCCTGCGACACCGATGATGGCGATACCGATGAGGGTGACGATTACGCCGAGGATCACGGCGAATGTCAACTGTGACAGCGGGTCATTCTCAGGGAAGAAGATGTTGAGCAGCACGGGGCCCATGATTGTGCCGAGACCGGCGCATGTGCCAAGTGCGATGGACTGGCCGAGAGCCACACCAAGGTAGCGCATCGACAGACCGAATGTCAATCCACCGACACCCCACAGCGCACCGAACAGTATGGTCATCCAGATGTTGAATGACTGGTCGGCTGTGAAAAGCTCGCAGAGCGAATGTCCGGCAGGGACTGCAAGAAGTGCGCCAAGGAACGGAAGTATCAGCCATGCGAAAACTCCCTGCACAATCCAATAGCTCTCCCAGCTCCATGATTTAATCTTGTTGATGGGGACATAGCAGCTCGACTGGCAGAAAGCACCGATGGCGATAATGAGTAAGCCTATTAATATCATTGGTTTATTATAATGGTGAAGTATGAAGGGTTAAGGGGCAAGGATTAAGAGTTAAGGATTAAGTATTATGAGTTAAGGATTAAGTATAAAGGGTTAAGGATTAAGTATAAAGTATAGAGCGCGGGTCATTTTCCATACTCTATACTTTATACTTAGGCTTTACGCTTGGTTCTTGGTGCTTAATACTTAATACTTAACACTTGAAACTTAGCACTTAATACTTACTACTTAAACTCAGTATTATCGCTTGGAAGTGACGTCGCGTTCGTAGCCTTCAACTTCGGTGATGTAGCTTTCGCCTACGGGAACGTTGTTCTTGAGGCAGAACATGTCATAGACAGCATTCCACGGGAGGTTCTTACATTCCTCAAGGAGTGCGAGACGCTGGAACTTCTTGTCGTCAAGCTCATACTTGCGGAGTGTTTCGGTCGGTTCGAGGAGTGCGCGGAGCATACACTTCTGTGCTGCGCGGCTACCGATGACGTAAGCACCGATGCGGTTGAGAGTGCCGTCGAAGTAGTCGAGACCGTAGTGTACGCGGTTGAGTGCGCCTGCGCGGACGATTTCGCTGAAAAGGTCCATGGTGGGGTCGTCCATGATGGTCACGTGGTCAGAGTCCCAACGCACGGGGCGAGATACGTGGAGCATGAGCTCGGGCACGAAAAGGAGCATGGCTGACACCTTGTCGGCTACGCTTTCGGTCGGGTGGAAGTGACCGGTGTCAAGAGTGATCATCATGTTGTTCTTGGAAGCGTAGGCGGTATAGAAGTCGTTTGAGCCGACAGTGTAGCTTTCGAGACCGATACCGAACACCTTTGACTCTACGCAGTCCTTCATCCAGTCATACTTGTGCTCGAAAATCTGATCGAGGGAGTCCTTGAGGATTTCGCGATACATGTAGCGGTTCACGGTGATGTCCTTTGAGCCGTCATGCACCCAAGTGTTCATGATGCAGGGGTCCTGCTGAGCCTCGCCGATGGCCTGCGAGATGGCGCGGCATCGCTTTGAATGTTCAATCCAAAAGTCACGTATGCCCTTGTCGGGGTTTGAGAGGCTGAGGTCACCGCTCTTGGGGTGGGAGAATGAGGTTGAGTTGAAGTCGAGTTTGATGTCGTTGGCTTTGCCCCAGTCAATCCAGCTCTGGAAATGCTCGACGCTGCACTGGTCGCGGTCAACGAACTTGCCGCCGAAGTCGCCGTAGATTTCGTGGAGGTTGAGACGGTGCTTGCCGGGGATGAGGCTCATGGCATAGAGGATGTCGGCGCGGAGTTCGTCGATGTTGCGTGCCTTGCCGGGGTAGTTGCCGTTGACCTGGATGCCGCCGGTGAGTGAGCCGCCCTGGTTTTCAAAACCTGCCACGTCGTCAGCCTGCCAGCAGTGCATACTCAGGTGGAAGTCCTGCATCTGCTCAAGCACCTTGTCGGTGTCAACTCCAATGGCTGCGTAGCGTTCCTTAGCGATTTCATACGCTTTCTTTACTGATTCTTCTTTCATGATTGTAAGGTAAAATTTTGGTTTTTAGGTATTGTTTTTGTTGTTATCTCTTAGCGTGGAAGATATGTCTTGGTTTCTGTCGAGTTGATGGCCACCTGACGCATCTCCTTGAGGTCTTTGACCTTGCCGTCGGCGCGAAGCTGGACGAGGATGTTGCCGAGGGCGGTAGATTCTGACGGGCCTGCGACCACGGGGATTCCGATGGCGTCGGCGGTGAGCTGCATGAGGTGGGCGTTCTGACATCCGCCTCCGATCACGTGGAGGGTGTCGATTTCGTTCGGGGCAAGCTCGCGGAGCCATCCGAGCACTTCCTTGTAGCGGAGGGCGAGGCTGCGGAAGATGACGCGCATGAAGTCGGCTGCGGTCTCGGGGACGCGCTGGCCGGTGCGGCGGCAATAGTCCTTGATGGCCTCGGTCATTGACTTGGGATTTGCAAATTCGGGGTCATCGGGGTTGATGATGCTGTCGATGTCGGAGGTGGTGTAGAGTGCGCAGAGGTCTGCGATGTTTTCGGGTGCATCCTTCAGCTCTGCGCGAGAGCGTTCGAGAAGCCAGAGACCGCAGATGTTCTTGAGGAAACGGATTGAGCCGTCGAGACCGCCCTCGTTAGTGAAGTTGTAGTCAAAGCCTTTCTTGTTGATGATAGGGCCAGGGGCTTCAACGCCGAGCAGCGACCATGTGCCGCAACTGAGGTAGGCGAATTTCTCATCCTTGGCGGGGACACCGATGACGGCGGAGGCGGTGTCGTGACCTGCCACGGCTACCACCGGGACTGCGTCGAGACCTGTGGCCTGCTGCACGCCGGGTGTGAGGTGACCGATGACGTAGCCGGGGTTGACGAGCTTGCCGAAGTGGTCGGGGGTCAGCCCGATGGCCTCAAGAAGCTCCTCGTCGAGCTTGCCGGTGGTCGGGTTGAGTATCTGTGAGGTCGAGGCGACGGTATATTCCGTGACGGCATTGCCTGTCAGCATGTAGCTAAGCGCGTCGGGGATGAACAGAATCTTGTCGGCTGTCTCAAGCACGTTGCCTTTCTTCTTGCCGATGGTGTAGAGATGGAAAAGCGTGTTGAAATCCATGAACTGAATGCCTGTCTTCTCATAGACTTTCTCGCGCGGCATTTTCTCCTCGCAGAATTTATCGACCGCGCCGGTGGTGTGGGGGTCGCGGTAGCAGTAGGGGAGACCGGCGAGAGTGCCGTCGGCATGGAAGTATGCCACATCGCAACCCCACGTGTCAATGCCGATTGAGTGGGCTTTCGCTCCGATTTCGGCGAGCTTGACAGCCGCGTTGCGCAGTCCGGTCAGCACTTCGTTGTAGAGTCCGGGGAGATTCCAGAAGATGTTTCCGGCAATCGGAAGCATCGGGTGCTTGAAACGGTGGATTTCCTCCGTCTCGATTTTTTCGCCGTCAAACGACGCGAGGATCACACGACCGCTCGTCGCTCCGAGATCGACGGCGATATAGTAGTTCTTTTCATCAGCTTTCATGGAAAACGTTGTTGAGAGTTATGGTAAGATTGTTGGTTATATTGAATATTTGTAGCTGTGTTGTCACACCTGCTCGCGCACACACACGCGGGCATATAGCGCGCGGGTCATACTCTATTTCTCGCGCATGTAGACGTTGATAGGCGTGCCGTGGAAGTCCCAGTTCTCCCTGATTTTGTTCTCAAGGTAACGCCGGTAAGGCTCTTTGACCCATTGCGGCAGGTTGCAGAAGAATATGAATGTCGGGATGGGAGAGCCTTTGAGCATGGTGACATACTTTATCTTTATGAACTTGCCCTTGTTGGCAGGAGGGGGATAGGCGGAGATGGCTTCGAGCATGACCGTGTTGAGCTGCGAGGTCGGGACAACCCTTTTGCGGTTCTCACACACATGCAGGGCAGTTTCAAGCACCTTGAAGATGCGCTGTTTGGTGAGTGCCGACGCGAAGATTATCGGGAAGTCGGTGAAGGGGGCGAAACGCGAGCGGATAGCGTCCTCATAGTGCTGGATGGCTGCTTTCGACTTGTCCTCGACGAGATCCCACTTGTTGACGACCACGACAAGACCTTTCTTGTTGCGCTGGATGAGCGAGAAGATTGACACGTCCTGCGCCTCGATGCCTCGGGTGGCGTCAATCATGAGGATGCAGACATCGGAGGCTTCAATGGCGCGGATTGAGCGGATGACGGAGTAGTATTCGATGTCCTCGGTGACCTTGGTCTTCTTGCGGATTCCGGCGGTGTCAACGAGATAGAAGTCGAAGCCGAACTTGTTGTAGCGCGTATAGATAGAGTCGCGCGTTGTCCCGGCTATGTCGGTGACGATGTGGCGGTCCTCGTCGATGAAGGCATTGATGATGGACGACTTTCCGGCATTCGGACGACCGACTATGGCAATCTTGGGTATGTCGTCGAGCTTGTCGGCTTCGTCCTCATCCTTTTCGGGCATTTTCTTGACCACTTCGTCGAGGAGGTCGCCGGTGCCGTAGCCGCTGACTGCCGACACGCCCATCGGGTCCCCGAGGCCGAGGCTGTAAAACTCGGATATGTTGTAGATTGAGTCACCGTTGTCAACCTTGTTGGCCACGAGGATGACCGGCTTGGTGGAGCGGCGCAGGATTTCAGCCACCTGATCGTCGAGGTCGGTGACACCGTTGGCAGCATCGACCACGAAAAGAATCTCGTCGGCCTGCTCGATGGCGAGCTGGACCTGCTTGTTGATTTCCGATTCAAACACGTCCTCGCTGTTGACCACCCAGCCGCCCGTATCGACGATTGAGAACTCTTTGCCGTTCCAGTCAACTTTGCCATACTGGCGGTCACGTGTCGTGCCGGCCTCATCGTTGGTGATGGCCGTGCGTGACTGAGTGAGCCTGTTGAAAAGTGTGGACTTTCCCACGTTGGGTCGTCCAACTATTGCGATCATTTGTCCCATTACGTTCTTGTATTGTGAGAACCGGGGTTCTTGTAGTGAACTCCGTCTTTTGTACATTGCAAATTTAACCAATTATTTCATAAATCCACAATAATAACTCGTTAAAGAGAGAGAATTATTTCGGAAAAAGAAATATTTGGTTAAATAATGTTAAGAATACGACATTCATATACATAATGTTTTGACAAAACAAAAAATGTCTCTAACTTTGCGACAAGTTTTTCATGGTATTAGATTTAAGGTAAAAAAGTTATTCGTCGGGATGACGAGTAATTTTTTTTGCCCCGATTCAGTCGGGGCAAGTTGTAAGATACATTCCGAATCAACAGGTCTTACGTTCAAGGTTAGGGTTGAGCCTCTGCCAGTCGGCGATTGGAGGCATGACACCCATCTCGATAACCTCATCGCGCAGCTTGCAAAGATGCTCATAGCTCTTTTCAAGCTCTTTTTCTTCTTCGGGGGTTCCCGTCACCGGCTTGCACTCCACGCCGTTCTTGCCGATGGTGGTCTCGGTGGCCATCATGATGTGCTTGAAGCGGTCATTGTTGACGTATGTCCCGGCAGGCCAGCGGAACGGTTTACCGCCCATAGCGGCTGCAATCATCTCGATTGAGAGATATGCGGGGCTTTGGAACGAGGAGCGGCCTCGGAGTTCGATGATTTTCTTTCCGCCTTGGACGACTCTCTCTTTGAGGGCAATCCACTCGTCGAGCGGGAGCTTGGGAGTGCCGATGATGTCAGTCAGCGGTTTTCCGTCAACGGTTGTGGTCGATGCGAACACTGCCATCTGCTCGCCGTGACCGCCGTAGGTGCGGCTGTTGACAATCTCGTCGGCAGGCACTTTCAGATATTTTGAAAGCTCGCTGCGCAGGCGCGTGCTGTCAAGGGCGGCAAGGGTGGTGACTCTCGACGGCTCAAGACCGGAATAGAGGAGGATGATGAGACCCGTGATGTCGGCGGGGTTGAAGATGACCACGATGTGTTTCACGTCCGGGCAATACTGCTTGACATCCTTGCCAAACTGCTCGGCTATCTGAGCGTTGCCTTTGAGCAAGTCCTCGCGGGTCATGCCTGCCTTGCGGGCGGCACCGCCTGACGATACGATGTATTTCGCGTCGGTCAACGCCTCCTTTATGTCGGTGGTGTAGGTGATGTTCATCCCCTCGAAGCCGCAGTGAGCCAATTCCTCGGCCACACCTTCGAGACCCGGTCCATACGTGTCGTAGAGGCAGATGTTGGGGGTCAGGCGCATCATTGCGGCGGTCTGTGCCATGTTTGAGCCAATCATGCCCGCAGCACCGACAATAGTCAGTTTTTCGTCAGTTAAAAAGTCCATGATGTTATTGTGTTTTATATGTAATATAACTTGTAGTCGGATGACTGATACTTCAACCATAACATAACTGCCGCGTTAAAAGTTGTCATTCTCATTTTCTCATTCTCACGAAATGATGGGAATTGTGAGAATTTTCTCATTTTCTCATTTTCTCATTTTTCTCACGAGGTGAGAATTTCTCATTTTCTCAACTCCTCCGTGAGAATGAGAATTTATTGACTACAATTTCGTAATTTTGCAAATCAATTATCATCAACAGCCAATATTATCATGAAAAATCACTATCTCTGCTGCCTGCCGTGTCTTGCGGTGACCTTGTCGCTCCTGACAGGCTGCTCGTCATCCCCCGAGGGAGTTGTCCTTAGCCCGGCTAAGGGTGCCAAGGATGTGAATCCCGACACACATCTCACGCTCACGTTCAAATCTGTCCCCACTCTCGGCGGCGAGGGTATGATACGTGTCTATGATGCGGAGACGGGTGAGCCGGTTGACAGTCTCGACATGAGCATCCCTGCCGGTCCGACCGAACCGCGAACCTACGGCGCGGACTGCGACTATGCGAAAGTCTCCTACGATTACTCGCGCACGTCAGTGCCTACCAACCGCGACACCCGACCGGGCACGCCGTCAGGCACTGCCGAACCGACCTTGCCTGACTATCAGCTTAATATAATAGGTGGATTCACTGACGCATTCCATTTCCATCCGATAATCGTGCATGATAGCGTCGCCACTATCTATCTGCATAACAACATGCTGGACTACGGTAAGAAATACCGTGTGACCATCGACCCCGGAGTGTTGACGCTCGCCGACGGGTCGTTCCGCGGCGTGACGGCTGCCGATGACTGGTGTTTCACCACCAAGACGAATGCCCCTGTGCTTTCCGACACCATCACTGTCAGTGCGGATGGCAATGCCGATTTCAACACCGTCCAGGGCGCGCTCGACTTCATCCCCGATTTCAGCGAAAAGCCCGTGGTCATCACTGTCGCTCCGGGCGACTACGAGGAGATTGTCTATGCGCGCAACAAGAGCAATGTCACCATCCAAGGTGCGGGAATGGATGCGACGAAAGTCCATTATGCCAACAATGAGGTGTTCAATCCTCATCCCATGAATGTCAAGACCAACGAATGGCCGGGGACATTCCCCTCGCGGCGAGCCGCCTTCATGCTCGACAATTGCAGTGACATTGTTATCAAGGACATGACTATCGCCACCGACCTCAGAGGGCAAGCTGAGGGTCTGCTGCTCATGGGCGACCGCATTGCCCTCTACCGTGTCCACATCATCGGCTCGGGCGATGCTTTGCAGGCAAACGGCACGGTCTACATGCAGGACTGCGAGATGGATGGCGGCGGTGACACCATCCTCGGTCGCGGGTCGCTTTTTGCCTACCGCTCCAATTTTCGCAACGGTGGCGGTCCGTTCTCGTGGGTGAGAAACACCAAGGGCAACCACGGTGATGTCTTTGTGGAGTGCAGTTTCTCAACTGAGGACGGCAAGATGGCCGACTACGGACGCACCGGCTCGAACCATAGTCTCGCCTATCCCGATGCGGAATTTGTGCTGATAGATTGCAAGGTTAAGAATATAATCCCCGAAGGGTGGAGCGCGATTGGTGAGCCGACCCAGGTCATGCTCGAATATAACACCCGCGACCTCACGACGGACGAGCCGGTTGACGTGAGCCGTCGCCACAGATATTCTCGTCAGTTGACTCTCGAAAAGGATTCTGATCTCATCAGTTCATACCGCACTCCCGCCTATGTGCTCAAAGGCTGGACACCATCGGTGGATGAGTGAGGCACAATCTGAAATAAGGTATCCAAATCTTCCTGTATGCAAGAAAATATTGACATAAGAGTTACGCCCAAAGTGGCAGGAGAGCCTATGCTGCTCAAGGCCGATATATCAGCGCGGCTTGGCGTGGATGCCAATGCCATAAAGCACATCACCGTGGTGCGGCGGTCAATCGATGCACGCCAGCGTCAAGTGATGGTCAACCTCTCGCTGAGGGTCTATGTGGACGAGGAGCCGGACAATGTCTCGCTCATAAAACCGGTTGACTACCGTCCTGTCACCGCTGCTGCCAAGAGCGTGATAGTGGTCGGTGCCGGACCGGCGGGGCTTTTTGCAGCTCTCCGTCTGATTGAACTTGGGCTGAGACCCATCGTCGTGGAGCGGGGCAAGGATGTCGATTCGCGACGCAAGGACATGGCTTCGATTGCCCGCGAGGGGATTGTCAACCCCGATTCAAACTATTGTTTCGGCGAGGGCGGGGCAGGAGCTTATTCCGACGGTAAGCTCTACACGAGGTCAAAGAAACGCGGCTCGGTCGATAAGATACTCCATATCTTCGCGCAGCACGGCGCGTCGGAGGACATACTCGTTGACGCGCATCCTCACATCGGGACTGACCGCCTGCCGGAGGTCATAAAGGCGATGCGCGAGACCATCATACGCTGTGGAGGTGAGGTGCGTTTCAACACCCGCGTGACTGACCTCGTCATCAATGGCGATGAGGTGACGGGAGTGGTGACGGCTGACGGCACTGTCCTTGACGGTCCTGTCGTCCTTGCCACCGGTCACTCTGCCCGCGATGTCTACCGTATGCTTCATTCGCGCGGAGTCGAGATGCAGCCCAAGGGGCTTGCCATCGGTGTGAGGCTTGAACATCCGCAGCAGCTCATCGACCGTCTGCGCTACCACTCCAAGGATGGACGCGGGAAGTATCTCCCTGCGGCTGAGTACACTATGCTGACGCGTGTGGATGACCGTGCGGTCTACTCGTTCTGCATGTGTCCGGGCGGCTTCATCATCCCTGCCGCGAGTGCCGACGGTCAGCTCGTGGTCAACGGCATGTCGCCGTCAAACCGTGGGACGCGATGGGCAAATTCGGGCATGGTCGTGGAGATTCTTCCCGAGGATGTCCCCGATGGAAATTCCGATGATCCGGTGCTGAAGATGATGGACTTTCAGGAGCGGATTGAACGTGCCTTTTGGGAGGAGGCGGGTCACAGCCAGAACGCTCCGGCGCAGCGGATGACCGATTTCGTGGCTTCACGCCCCTCGTCTGACCTGCCGCCGACATCCTACGCCCCCGGCATACATCCTGCGCGCATCGACCGCCTGCTGCCCAAGGGGATTTCACGCCGTCTGCAGCAGGGATTCAAGGATTTCGACCGCAAGAACCGTGGCTTTCTGACGAATGAGGCTGTGCTTATCGGCGCAGAGACGCGCACTTCGTCGCCCTTGCGCATTCCGCGTGACGGCGAGACGCTGTCCCACGTGAGATTGCACGGACTTTTCCCATGCGGAGAGGGTGCAGGCTATGCGGGCGGTATAGTATCCGCCGCAATCGATGGCGATCGTGCAGCGGATGCGGTCGCTTCCTATCTTGCCGGAGAGTAAGCCTTGAAAGGGAACATAAGGACATAGGGGGCAAAAGAGACAAAGAATTTTTCAGTTATTCGCCGTGAGGTGAAAGGGGGCAGAAGGAACAAAAAAACTTTGTCCCCTTCCGTTTATAAATCGGGGGGGGACAAAGAGTCACATTTTTTGAACCTGAATCAATCTTTTGTTGCTCCCTCAGACTTTGTCGAGAGCGCGGGAGAGGTCGGCGATGATGTCGTCGATGTGTTCCGTGCCAATGCTGAGTCGGATTGTCGAGGGGGTGATATGCTGTCTCTCAAGCTCCTCCTCTGACAGTTGCGAGTGGGTCGTGGTGTAGGGGTGTATCACGAGGCTCTTGACGTCGGCCACGTTTGCAAGCAGCGAGAATATTTCGAGTGAGTCGATGAACCGCCATGCCTCCTCCTGTCCGCCTTTAATCTCAAAGGTGAATATGCTTCCTGCTCCGTCGGGGAATAGTGAGGTGTAGAGTGCGTGGTCGGGATGGTCGGGGAGAGAGGGGTGATTGACTTTTGCGACCTTGGGGTGGGATGCGAGGAAATCGACCACCTTGAGGGCGTTCTCGACATGACGCTCGACGCGCAGCGAGAGAGTCTCAACTCCTTGCAGGAGAATGAATGCGTTGAATGGAGAGATGGTCGCGCCGGTGTCGCGCAGGAGGACCGCACGGATTCGCGTGACAAAGGCGGCAGGCCCTGCCACGTCGGCAAAAATTGCCCCGTGGTAGCTGGGGTCGGGTTTGGCAAGAGTGGGAAATTTGTCGGCGTTCTTTTTCCAGTCAAACGTCCCGCCGTCAACGATCACGCCGCCGAGACTTGTCCCGTGACCTCCGAGAAATTTGGTGGCTGAGTGGACGACGATGTCTGCCCCATGTTCGAGCGGACGGATGAGGTAGGGCGTGCCGAAAGTGTTGTCCACAATCAGGGGAATGTTGTGGCGGTGTGCAATCTCGGCAAGCGCATCGAGGTCGCTCACGTCGCAGTTGGGATTGCCGAAGGTCTCGACGAACAGCACTTTGGTCTCGGGACGGATTGAACGCTCCACCAAGTCGAGGTCGCGTACATCGACAAACGAGCTCGTGATGCCTCGCGTGGCGAACGTGTGGGCAATGAGGTTGTAGCTTCCGCCATAGAGGTTGTCGGCAGCGAGGATATGGTCACCGTTTTGGACGATGTTTTCGAGCGCATAGCTGATAGCGGCAGCCCCGCTTGCCACTGCCAGTCCTGCCACACCTCCTTCGAGTGCTGCCACGCGGTCCTCGAACACTCCCTGGGTAGAGTTTGTCAGGCGGCCGTAGATGTTGCCTGCGTCGCGGAGTCCGAAGCGGTCGGCTGCGTGCTGCGAGTCATGAAACACGTAGGATGTGGTCTGATAGATAGGCACAGCGCGTGCATCCGTTGCAGAGTCCGGTTTTTCCTGTCCGACGTGGAGCTGAAGTGTCTCGAAGTGAAGTTTGTTTGTTGCCATAGTTGTGGTTTGATTTTGATTTTTTTGTTTTGTTTTTCTGCTTGCAAAGTTAGTGTGGCTGATAAAGCGTTCCAAGAAAATCAAGAATAATGGAAAATATAACCATAATAGCTGCGATTTCAGTAGAAAAATTACTGCAAATCCCCGAAGTTTTATACTTTTGTGGAATATTATTCTTCAGACACGTATCAGCTATGAAATCATCATCGACAATCGATGCCACTGACATCAAGATACTCAGAGTGCTTCAGGACGACTCACGCCTTACGGTGAAAGAGGTTGCGGCGGCTGTCCATCTGTCGTCAACCCCGACGTTTGAACGCATCAAACGCCTTGAACGCGAGGGCTATATCACCAAATACATGGCCGTGCTCGATGCGGAGAAACTCAACTGTGGCTTCCTTGCGTTCTGCTACCTCAAGATGAAGCAGCACACCCACGAAAATGCCATGCGCATCATGGAAGCGGTCAACGGAATCCCGGAGATAGCCGAGTGTTACAACATCTCGGGCGACTATGATTTCCTCCTTAAAATATATACACGCGACATGAAGTCATATCAGAACTTTCTCCTGCGCATCCTCGGCGAGCTCGACTGCATCGGGTCGCTCAACAGCTCGTTTGTGCTCGGCGAGGTCAAGAACACGCATGAGATACCTCTGAACGAAAGCGGAGAGTAGGGGGGTGTGTCGGCGTTAATTTATGTGAAAACTCATGACCGGTTTGATTTGCAGGTCGATTCTGCGTAATTTTGCAGGAATTTCGATCGTGCAGCCCTCAGAATGATGAGGCTGTGTTGCAGCGGAAAAAAACATGGTGTGATACCTTATATAAATACTATAATACTAAAACGATGTTAGATTTCATTGTCTGGAATGCAGACCCGTTTCTCATTCATATCGGCAATTTCGGTCTGCGATGGTATAGCCTTGCATTCATGATTGGTTTCCTCGTGGGCTATGAGATTGAGGCAAGGATATATAAGCACGAGGGTGCGCCGGAGAAGTGGCTCAGCTACCTACTGCTGTGGACGATTGCCGGCACGATTATCGGTGCGCGTCTCGGTCACGTGTTTTTCTATCAGTGGGATGTCTACAAGCAGGATCCCATCTCGATCCTCTACGTGTGGGAGGGCGGTCTCGCGAGCCACGGCGGCACGATCGGCATAATCCTCTGCGTCATACTGTATTCGATTTTCACCACGAAGCGCAGTCCGCTGTGGACATTCGACCGGCTGGTGATTCCGATAGCCCTTGTCGGTGGATTCATCCGCCTCGGCAACCTCATGAACTCGGAGATTTTTGGACATGCCACAGACCTCCCGTGGGGTTTCATGTTCGTGCGCTCGGCTGAGTGGCGGCAGCTCTACATGGGTCAGGCTTGCCACCCGACGCAGATCTATGAGGCCCTGTGCTACTTCGCTCTGTTTGCGCTGCTGATGTGGATGTATTGGCGAAAGAACGCCGAGGAGCGTCCGGGGCTGATATTCGGAGTATTCTTCATCGGCATATTCCTCCCGCGTTTCCTCATAGAGTTCATCAAGAATCCGCAGGTGGCATTCGAGGAGACCATGACGCTCAACATGGGGCAGTGGCTCAGCGTGCCGTTCATCCTTTTCGGGATAGGACTCGTGATTTATGCCATGAGCCGCCCGAGGCAGCATCTCGTCTTCCCCAACCGTTTCGCTGATGAAGGCCCTGCGACAAAAAAGAGTCGATGAGGACTTCGGATTGCTGAAAAATCACTAATTTTGCATCAAGAAAAAACCAATCAGAAATGATAGATAAGATAAATCAGCTCAAAGCAGAAATAGAGGCTCTTGAAGCCAAGACCCCACAGGACGTGGAGGCACTGCGCATAAAATATCTCAGCAAGAAGGGTGCCGTGTCGGAGCTTATGGCGGACTTCCGCAACGTGGCTCCCGAGCAGAAGCGTGAGCTCGGTCAGATGCTCAATGGGCTGAAGACACTTGCCACAGAGAAGCTCGCCGCTCTGCGTGAGGCTCTTGAAAGTGCCGACAACGGAGCGTCGGATCTCGACCTCAGCCGCACGGCAGCTCCCATGCCCCTCGGGACGCGCCATCCGCTCTCACTCGTCAGAAACGAGATTGTGTCCATTTTCTCACGTCTCGGTTTCACCATTGCCGAAGGTCCTGAGATCGAGGATGACTGGCATGTGTTCTCGTCGCTCAACTTTGCGGAGGACCATCCCGCACGCGACATGCAGGACACGTTCTTCATCCAGCATACTCCCGACATCGTGCTCCGCTCCCACACCTCGTCAGTCCAGAGCCGTGTGATGGAGAAGACACAGCCGCCCATCCGCATCATCTGTCCGGGTCGCGTGTATCGCAACGAAGCCATCTCCGCGCGTGCTCACTGCTTCTTCCATCAGGTCGAGGCTCTCTACGTTGACAAGAACGTCTCGTTTGCCGACCTGCGCCAGACGCTGCTCTATTTCGCTCAGGAGATGTTTGGCCCTGAGACCAAAATCCGTCTCCGTCCGAGCTATTTCCCGTTCACGGAGCCGTCGGCCGAAATGGACATATCCTGCAATCTGTGTGGCGGCAAGGGATGCTCATTCTGCAAGAACACCGGTTGGGTCGAAATCCTCGGCTGCGGAATGGTCGATCCCAATGTGCTTGAAGCGTGTGGAATCGATTCCAAGGAATACACCGGTTTTGCCCTCGGTATGGGTGTGGAGCGCATCACCAACCTCAAATATCAGGTCAAGGATCTCCGCATGTTCTCGGAGAATGATGTCCGCTTCCTTGAGCAGTTCCAGGCTGCGCATTGATTCGGCGAATGTATCATAAATCCATGCAATCGTGACCGTCAAGGAACGTTATGCCCGCGTGATCGAATGGTTTTCCGCTGCCATGCCGGTGGCGGAGACCGAACTCCACTTTGAGAATCCCTTCCAATTGCTTGTGGCAGTGATTCTTTCGGCACAGTGTACCGACAAGCGGGTCAATCTCATCACCCCGCCGCTCTTTGAGGCATTCCCGACTCCTGAGGCTATGGCAAACGCCTCGGTGGAGGAGATTTTCGGCTACATCAAGAGCTGTTCATATCCGAACAACAAGAGCAAGTCGCTCAGCGGCATGGCCAAGAAACTTGTCAGTGACTTCGGAGGGGAAGTGCCGTCCGACATGGACGCGCTCATGAGCCTGCCGGGAGTCGGACGCAAGACTGCCAATGTGATTCTCGCCGTCGTGTATAATCGCGCGACAATGGCGGTCGATACGCATGTGTTCCGTGTCAGCGAGCGGATTGGCTTGACGACAGGGAGCAAGACTCCGCTATCGACAGAGAAGACACTTGTGAAATACATCCCTGAGGAATTGATCCCGAAGGCTCACCATTGGCTGATACTCCACGGACGATACGTCTGCAAGGCTCGTCGTCCCGACTGCATGAACTGCGGACTGACATCGGTGTGCCGTTATTATCAGAAGAATGGTTGAGGCAACTTTCATATTCATAATAGAGATACTCGGGACGCTGGCTTTCGGTGTCAGCGGTGTCCGTCTTGCAGCAAAAAAACATTTCGATTGGTTCGGCGCATACACGATAGGCGTGATAACGGCAATCGGCGGCGGTACGATGCGCGACGTGCTGCTCGACATCCCGGTGTTCTGGATGCAGACGTGGCTCTATCTTGCCGTGACGGGTGTCTCATTCCTGATTGTGGCGGCTTTCACGAAGATTCTTACTTCGGATTCCAAATCGCTGTTCATGTTTGATGCGGTCGGACTGACGCTTTTCGTTATCACGGGTATAGAGAAGACACTTGCCGAGGGCTATCCGATGTGGGTTGCCATAATCATGGGAATGATCACAGGCTCTTTCGGAGGGATACTCCGCGACGTGCTCATCAATGAGGAGCCGCTTTTCTTCCGCAAGGACATCTATGCCACCGCTTGTCTTGCCGGGGGCGGAGTGTATTGGCTCGCGGCACTTGCCGGTGGCCCGACGTGGCTGCAGGAAGCCCTTTGTGTCGTCACCATACTCGTCTTGCGTTGGGGAGCCTTGATTCATGGATGGCATCTCCCCGAAATGAAAGAACGCTCGCTGAGGTGAGGGGAAGAAAAATAGAATCAAGATGCAACATGATTCATCATGATTTTGTATCAGTGGTTGTCCTGTCGGAGTGCGCTTCTTTCGGATGACTGCTAAATTTTTTGATTTTATGCCAGGGCTGACGCATGAAATTTAACTTTCCTTAAAGACCTTGGCCAGATAGTCAA
>JAMPHF010000001.1:817859-853758 GCA_023663525.1 Bacteroides sp. | reverse complement strand
TCGAAGACCTAAATTCCTCAAGATACCTTTCTATGTCAACTCTCTGATTCACTGACACAAAGATAGCAAAAATTCATGAAATAGCCAAGAAAAATTGTGATTATCTTTAGATTATTTTGCTGAGTATCAGAAGTGTCATTGCCTAAAACCAATCAAGGTCAAACGTGGACGAGATAGGGTGTAATTTACATGTCTACTCCGATAGCTGAGTAGTTACCATAAGTTTTCATTATTTGGGCAGAAGATATTTAGATGGATTGTCGATGTTCTATCGTGAGACGATACGGAAAGGGAAACGTTTTATCGGAGTTTCCGAGGCTGCCATTGATGTCTATAAAACGCCTTACGACAGGAGAAGTGTGGAGCTGGACCTTGTTCAGATTGACAGAGGAAGACGACTCGTCAGTCAAAAGAGCAGCGACACACTTGCCGTAAAGATTGTGGGAGGACCGAATCTTGCCGTGAACGTAGATTTTGTCAAGAACGCAAATGCGCTTTTCACTGACCGGGAACTCACGGATTTTGATTTCAAGATGGAGAAGCCGGAGTATGCTGATGAGAGACTGCAATACGTGATTTTGTTCAAGCCTAAGGTACGCCGGGATTATGCCCAATTCCGAGGCAAGATTTATGTTGACCGTGAGTTGCTTGCGTTCACACGTGCTGAATTTGAGATGATGTCTGACGACAAAGGCAAAATGACGGCGGCAGTATTGCACAAGAAACCCCGTGGACTGAGATTCGATCCACAGAAAATTGAATTTGTGGTTGCCTACAAACTTGTTGACGGCAAAACATATCTGAACTATATAAGCAACGAGATGAGATTCAAGTGCGATATGAAGCGTCGCCTTTTCTCATCAGCCTATACCACTTATTCTGAGATGGTCGTTGTTGACAGGAAGGAAAACACCTCTGATAAAATATCCTATCGGGATTCATTCAAGCCACGGCAGATTTTCTATGACATTGTTGATGACTACTGGGATGAAGACTATTGGTCTGAATACAACATAATCGAGCCGACGGAATCTCTTGAAAACGCGGTCTCCAAACTGAAGAAAACCGGCAAACCGCTCTCGATGCAATAAACTCCGAAAATTGGAGGATCTCCCCTACCCCTTATACACTCCACTTAAAACACGTATATTTGAGACACACCGCATCTCATATCATCGTTCAAGTTTCTTTTTCCATTGTATCGACATTTTTTTGATAGTTGTTGTCACAAAATGACGTGAAATTGCGTCAGAACAATAAAAGTTTGTCTAAAAATGATTGTTAATAGAAGTCAGTTTTAAACAAACTCTTATTAATATTTGTTTAAAAAATGTTTAACATGGTAAAAAAGATTCTATTCCTCACAATGCTTGCAGCGAATTTATTCGCATCGGCCGATGAGCCTACCGACACAATCAAGACACAGGAACTCAACGAGGTGGTAGTAGAGGCGCAGATGCAGCACACCACTGCAAATTCAACGACCTACTATCCCGACAGGAACAGTAAACGGGCGGCTCAAAATGTCATTGATCTGCTGGACCAGATGAATATCCCACAGATAAGTGTCAATCCCGTCAGTGGCTCTGTCCAGACACCAAGCGGTGAAGATGTGGCGATTTTCATAGATATGGAACCTGCTACGCAAGAGGAGAAAGATGCTTTGCGACCGGATGACGTCAAGAAGATCGAATATCTCATGTTCCCGTCTGATCCACGATATAATCACGAGAAATATGTCATCAACATTACTCTCCGTCATTATAACTATGGTGGCTATGCCAAACTTTCCGGAACGGAAAATATTTTGGCCGGCTCCGGCAGTGGGTTGGCTTATGCTAAGATGGCATACAAACGCATGACCTATGACTTTAGCATCAAAGACAAATATACCGACAGGCATAATACGGGTAATGAACAGGTACAGGTGTTCAGATTTCCCAATGTCAATGGAGGTGTCGATGAGATAACAAGAAGCAATCTACTTGATTATAGCCGTTTCCAACAAAATCAGATTGTAGCATCATTCCGTGCCAAATATACTACTGAAAAAGTGGTATTGTCAAACAACATCTATTTTACATCGCATAACACTCCCCATGATGACAATCGCGGCCGATTACTTTTATATTCTGACTTGTTTCAAGACGGCACCTACTTCAATACATTGAGTTCCACATATCTTTATCCCTGCTGGAAAGGCAATTATTATTTCGACCTCGGACGCGATTTCAAGTTGAATGTGATGCCGTCCGCCCTCTATGAGCATACCGAATACAAGAGGTTATACAGTTCCAATGATGCAGACATCCTGACTGAAGCAAAAGATAATGCCGTCATGGGACAACTGTAGTTCCAATTGAACAAGACTTTTCATAAATATCACACTCTTGACATTAATCTTCTTGGTATCTACTATTACGACAAAGTTGAATATTCAGGAAATACCTCCGCTTCACCTGTGTTCAATCAGTTTGCCTATGGCGGATTCCTTGGATACAGTTTTAACAAAGAAAATTTCTATGGGCAACTTGTAGGCGGTTTTGCAGGAGAAACCAATAAAATAAGCGGAGTGAGAACAAGCAGCTTTATACCTCTTGCAGAACTTAATGCCCAATATGCATTCAACCAAAAAAGTTCTCTCAGCGTGTCTGCACAATATTATGTCAACGCTGTAAGTGCCGCTGACAAAACGCCTGATATTATACAGGAAAATGAGTTGCTGTACAAAGTCGGCAATTTGCATTTGAAGAATACAAATTGGTCACGAGCAACGATAGATTATACATGGCTTCCGAATAATATATTCTCTGTTTCCGTATCTTCAGGTTGGAGCAGATACTTTAATCACCTCATCCCCATATTCACTCCTGACGGTCCCAATGGCATGATGTTGAGATCAATTGAAAACAATGGGGATTATCAAGATCTATATATTGGCGGCACATTCTCCGCGAAGTTGCTGAATCGCAAGTTGGTATTCCGAGTGACACCAAAAATGTGGTTTGAAGAAATAACCGGCAAATATGCCGAAAAATCCAATTATCTATCAGTACAATTTTCCGCAACGTACTATCTGAAAAATTTCTACCTTTCCGCCTACTATTCTTCTGCCAGCCGTGGTCTTGTTCAATACAGTCTGGAAGCAACCTCCGTTAAATCAAAACCGTTTTATCAATTTAAGATTGGTTGGAGTAATGGCAAATGGAATTGCAGTGTGGCTGTCGTCAACATCTTCCGACGCAATTGGGTCAATCAGACCTCCCGCTTGAAAAGTCAATGGTTTGACCAGTATACCACAGAACACAATGCCGGCAGTCATCAATTCGTCAACATAACAGCAAGTTACACCTTCGGATTCGGCAAGAAAATCAAGCATGGCGACGAAATCCAAGACGTTAGCGGAGGTAATTCCGCAATCATGAAATAAACCGTCATAGGGAGTATGGCTCATGCCATTCAACCGAAGACGAACTACAAACGGGAGACAGACGCTTGATCATCTGCGTCTGTCTCCCGTAATAATAGTATGCTATTTTTCCACTTAGTCAAGACGGTGAATGATCAGACCTGATCGGAGCTTGGGTTCAAACCATGTGGTTTTCGGAGGCATGATATTGCCCGAATCAGCAATATCCATCAACTGCTTCATCGATACCGGATAAAGAGCGAGAGCCATGGCCATCTCACCGGAATCGACACGACGCTTCAATTCTCCGAGACCTCTGATGCCACCGACGAAATCAATGCGCTTGTCGCTGCGCAGATCTGTAATGCCAAGTATATCACGAAGAATCAAGTCGCTCGATATTGTAACGTCGAGCACACCTATGGGGTCATCATCGTTATATGTCCCCGGCTTTGCTGTGAGTGAATACCACTTGCCATCGAGATAGAGCGCGAAATTATGGAGCGCGTTCGGACGATATTCGTCAGCATCCTTCTCCTCGACATCAAAATGTTCGCTCACACGCGCAAGGAACTCAGCGGGAGTAAGACCGTTGAGATCTTTCACCACACGGTTGTAGTCAATGATGTTGAGGTGCGAGGCAGGGAAAGCGACAGCGAGGAAATAGTTATATTCCTCATCTCCTGTGTGAGCTGGATTGTTCTGAGCCTTCTCATGACCGACAAGAGCAGCCGCTGCCGAGCGATGATGTCCGTCGGCAATGTAGAGATACGGAATTTTTGCAAATTCGTTGGTGATGGTCTCAATCAACTCCGGAACATCCACCACCCAGAAGTGATGACCGAATCCGTCAGGGGCGGTGAAGTCATACTCCGGTTCGCCGGCAGTTACCGTATCGATGACCTTCTGCAAGGGAGCATTGTCAGGGAAAGCGAAGAAAACCGGCTCGATGTTGGCATTGTTGATCCGGACGTGTTTCATTCGGTCCTCCTCCTTGTCACGACGAGTCAACTCATGCTTTTTGATGCGTCCCTCCATGTAGTCTGCGACATTTGCCGCAATCACTATGCCATATTGGGTACGACCGTTCATGGTCTGGGCATAGATATAGTAATGCTCCTTGTCGTCTTGCACGAGCCAGCCATTGTTACAAAAAGCATTGAAGTTTTCCACCGCCTTATCATATACCTCAGGGGCATGTTCGTCTGTTCCGGGGGCGAAATCAATCTCCGGTTTTATGATGTGATATAGCGAGCGAGGATTACCCTCGGCCTCACGGCGAGCCTCATCAGAATTGAGCACGTCGTAGGGTCGCGAAGCCACTTCGGTGACCATTTCGCGCGGTGGGCGGATGCCCTTGAACGGTTTTACTTTAGCCATAGTTTTAGAATGTTGTTTTTAATTACGGAGTAAAATAACTCTTAAATAAAAAGTTACATATCACTCACCTGAATAGATTGAAGGTTATGTCTGTTAGCAGTGATATCCCAAAACACGTCATGCCGTACCCGGTCCTTTGGTTTATGGCCATCACGCTGTGAGCAAAGTTAGAGATTTTTTTTTAATTGACAAAAAAACGTCCCTACCGGCGTTACACCATAATTATATGTCACGCAACAAATCTGAGTCAACAGTACACGCGGATTGACTGAGTTGACATTGCCTCACACAAAATTCTTGAAGAATTGTAATTTTCGTGGCTACCAATATAAAATTCCTTAAATTTCCCGTCAGTTTTCATTTAAAACACTACATTTGCCGAGGAAATCATTCATCATAAAAATACTCCCTCCACGACACCGTAGATGCCACGTCCATCACTCATATCAATCATATTGACCGTCCTGTTCAGCTCATTCTCCATGACTGCACAAATCAACACCGAACAGGTGTTGAGGATTGGAGCAAACACACACTACTTCGAAGACTATGTGCTGTCAATCCAATATTTCAACCAGGTCATCAGTGTGAATCCACGCCTTGCCAAACCATATTTCTATCGCGCCATAGCCAAGCTCAATCTCGATGATTTTGCCGGTGCTGAGGAAGATGCCACTCTTGCAATCGAGCGCAACCCTTTCATCAGCGAGGCATACGAGGTCAGAGGGGTAGCCAGACAGAATCAGGGCAAAAACCGTGAGGCGATAGAGGACTACGACCAAGTTCTCTCCGCTTTCCCCGAGGAGCGCGGTGTTCTGTTCAACAAGGCCATGGCTCAGAGCGAGATTCACGACCGAGAGGGTGCGTCAGCGACTTTTGCCGCACTGCTGAAGAAATATCCCCAGTTTGACGGCGGTTATCTCGGACGCGCCAGACTGCGACTTGAGGACAAGGACACAATCGGTGCAAAGGCTGATATTGACAAGGCCATCTCCCTGAATTCATCATCGGTCAACGCCTACCTTATGAGAGCTGACATAGCCATAAAGTCCGGGGAAGATTTCAAGAATGCACTTGCCGACGTAGACATGGCAGTCAAACTCCGTCCCGACGCAGCGGGCGGATACATCAACCGCGCATATCTGCGCTACATGACGGATGATTTCTATGGGGCTTTTGAGGACTATGACCACGCCCTTAGCATCGATCCGTCGAATGTGATGGCATTGTTCAACCGAGGTCTCCTACGCACCGAGGTGCATGACACCAATAAGGCGATCGAAGATTTCACAACTGTCCTCAATCTGAATGTCGATGACTATAAAGCCCTCTACAACCGTTCGATACTCCTTGCCGAAATCGGGGACTACGACGGAGCTATTGCCGACATCAACCGCGTCATTGAAGCCTATCCGGATTTTGCGGCCGCCTATTTCCTCCGCTACGACATCCGGCGGCGCAAAGGAGAAATGCGTCTCGCCGAGAAGGACTACAACAAATCTCTCGCGCTCGCCAAAACAAATGTCGCTGTCAACCCCGGAGTGCATTCCGCAGGCACTCCCGGCAACCGGTCGGACAACGACAGCAATGGCGATAACTCAGAATCAGTCTCCGCTAACCCGATGGACGAACCGCCGGTAAAAACCGAGACGCAAGAGCAAGTGAAGAAAAGATTTTCATCCCTCGCCACAATGTCGGCCACCTATACCGCCGAAGACGCTCAGACCACCATACGCGGCAAAGTGCAGGACCGCGACATCCGCATCGAGCCGGAACCAATCTTCATGGTAACATACTACACCTCCCCGACTGAGATAAAACTGAACAGCGAATACATCCGCGAAGTCAATGATCTCAATGCGACCGGGCTTCTTCGCTTCGTGCTTCAAGTGGCCAACCATGAGGCGGCATTAAGAGGTGCCGACGTTGACGAACGCCACCGTTCATCCATTGACTACTATAACTCCTACATAGCCAACCATCCCCACCGCGCCGTGGATTATTTCGGAAGGGCGATGGATCTTTTCACTATCGGCGATTATTCAAATGCCATCAAGGATCTGGATATGGCCGTCAGTTTGACTCCCGATTTCACCCTCGCCTACCTGCTGCGTGCCCAAATCAGATACATCGAGAAACGGTCCGCTAAGGAAGCCTCATCCAAACCCGCGCTGTTGAACGGCGACGACATAACGGAAGTGATCAGCGATATTGACAAGGCCATAAGCCTGTCACCGTTCATGCCGGTCGCTTATTATAACAAAGGTGTGATTCTTATCGAAACCGGTCATCTTGAAGAAGCCGTCAGCAACCTCACTCGCGCAATTGAGCTGAAACCTGATTTCGGCGAAGCATACTACAACCGTGGATACGTCTACCTGACCATGGGCGACAAGGATAAGGCTTTCCCCGACCTCAGCCGGGCAGGCGAACTCGGCATAGTCCCCTCCTACTCTCTGCTGAAGCGGATGAATGCCAACCAATGATGGACCTCCATACCGACACAAAAAAACATTCTCTGCATGAATGCCCACACATCATGCAGAGAATGTTTTTATCTTGAATTTTTCAAATAGCCGTGATGAAGATTCCATCAGACGGACATCAGCTCATTTTCAATCTTGGATATATCCTCGAAAAGTTTCTTTTCGAGCGGCAGACGCTCGTCAATGAGCCGACAGGCATACAGGACTGTGGCATGGGTGCGTCCGAGTCGCGTTCCGATTGCCTTGAGCGGCATCTTGGTATGCTTTTTGGCGAGATACATCACCATTTGGCGTGCATCAGATACCTCTCGCTTGCGTGATTTAGTGAAAATCTGGTCAACCTCTATATTATAGAAGTCGCTAACGACGCGCGTAATGCTCTCAAAGTTTACGGTGCGTTTGCTCAGTTTGACAGAATTTGAGAGAACCCTGCGCGCGAGGTCAATCGAGATGTCCTCGCCAAGACATGTCGCATGGGCGAGAAGCGAAACCACAACTCCCTCAATCTCACGGATACTCTGAGTGACGTTGGACGCAATGAAATCCATGACATCCTTCGGCAGTTTCACTCCATCGCGGAGCGACTTCTGCGAGAGAACGTCACGGCGGAGTTCAATGTCGGGACGGTCAAGCTGGACAGTCATGCCTGACTTGAAGCGCGAGAGCAGACGGTCCTGCATCCCCTCCATCTGCGAGGGGCAGCAATCACTCGACATGATGATCTGACGGTTGTTCTGCTTGAGGTGGTTGAAGATGTGGTAAAATGTCTTCTGGGTCTTTTCTTTTCCGATGAGATCCTGGATGTCGTCAATGATAAGGGTCTCGATGCTTTGATAGAAATTGAAAAACTCATTCTGTTTTCCACGCTGTACGGCAGCGGTGAACTGACTCTCGAACAGTCGTGCTGTGATATAAAGCACGCGCGCCCTCGGGTTACGCTCTTTGATGCGTATACCTATCGCCTGAATCAAGTGGGTCTTGCCGACACCACACGGTCCAAAGACAAACAGGGGGTTGAACGTCTTGAGTTTGGGATCATTGGCGATAGCCTCACCGATTGAACGGGCCACCTTGTTACTATGGCTGATACAGTAGTTCTCAAACGTATAGTCCGGATTGAGCTGCGAATCAATGTCCTCAATCACTTGCTCCTTGAACGGATTGGAAGTCGCGCCGGGCAGTGGTCTGACTGCAGAACTCGGATGGGCACTCCCGACCTCCATCTGTGTGGTCGGATCATTGGCAACAACCGGAAATTCGTAGATAAGACGGATATTGGCACCAAAGACACGTTTGAGCGTCTTGCCAAGCACATTGATGTAACGCTCCTCAAGCTGTTCGGCAAAATACTCGGTAGGACAATAGATGGTCAAAACATCATTCTCAACCCTCCGGAATGTCAGCGGGCTGAACCACGATTTGAATTGTTCGGCTGGAATAATGTCACGAATTATTTCAAGACACTTATCCCATTTTTGAGAATTAATGTTCTGCATCGGTCGTTTGGTGTTAGCTATTTCAATCAAGCAATGAACTGCGGGGTGGACATGGCAATCTTCACTGAAAGAGAGCATTGAATTTCCGCCTGATTTTACTTATCTACATTGTCAATTTGATAGTGCAAATTTCATCAAAACATTTTTCAAAATCAAACCGTTTTTTATTTGCAAGTTATAAACCTATCACAGATTATTGAATTTCAATAATTTATATCGGCAATACAACACTACTTAAAGTTTTACTTTAAATATCAAACATTAATTGGTATCATATTAGTAATATAATCCATACATTTTAAAGGTTTTGTTTAAGCTATTCCATGCATATTATAATATTAAATCTTACTGAAAATCCGCTATATGTGATTAATGTCAGACAAAACTCAATCCTATTCTTATTTATAATCAATTCAAATAAGCTATTCACTGTCTGATTGCCCTGCCAACCATCCGTCCGAAGTGGTTGAAGCGACTGACCGTGCCATTTTCACCGCAACATCACAAATGTAAAATTACGACCGGAATCCACTCCAATTGCTCTCGCCGAAAAATATCGTGACGGGTGACAGCGGGTGCAGCATTCGTATGAAAAAGGCTCTATGTTGCAGGATGACACACCGGCATTGCGAAGCACATGCATGACATAGCCGGGCAGATCGACATGTGGTCGTCTCCCATCGTCATAACGCACCACACATTCCTCCGGGAAGCGCGATGCCACTTCATCTCCAACCTCAAAACAGTTCACACAGATTGCCGGTCCGACAAACGCACGAATCCGTCCGGCGGACGCTCCGAGCTCCACCATACGCCCTACCCCATTCTCGACAATCCCTCCGACCGCACCGCGCCATCCGGCGTGAAAAGCACCAATCACGCCTACCACCTCATCAACAAGAATCACAGGAACGCAATCAGCAGTGGAAACACCTATCGCAACCCCGCGAAGCGTTGTCACAATTCCGTCAACATCCTCAAGTTCCTCCATGTCAATCGGCAGGGAATCTATGACGGCAACATTGACCGAATGAGTCTGACGCGGAACCACAATCCTGTCAGGCTCGACACCGATGGCAGATGCGAGCAAATTACGGCAGGTTTTGACATGGTCTGGATCATCACCCGTGTAGTGACACAAGTTGAAACCATCGTAGGGCGAAGCCGACATCTCCATCTCCCCGCGACCGGTGGTCATGACGCAATAAGAATCTTCCGACGCTATGACGTGAAGCCAAGACGGATGCCTGTTGCAAATCTTATCCGATATAGCTTTCATTACTTATAAATACATAATATCGCTGCAAATTTACCAATTTATTTTTCATCCTTCAATTGGGTTTAACTGATTTCATGATATGCAATTTTGTAACTTACTGCTAAAAGAAGTTCATAAAAGTGAACGAAACCAACATTTCAGGCGTTTGAATTGAAGCAACTTATTCAACATTATGAGAAAGATAATTCACGTTTTGACTATCACCTGTGGGATTATGGCATTCGCCTCGGAGGGAGTCGTCGCACAAACATCCGGAGAGGATTTATTGAGGAGCAGTCTGCCTGACCGATGGATGTATGCCACCGAGATGGTGCAGACTCTCCCAAGCGATGACGAGTGGTGGAAGAAATTCAACGACCCGCTTCTCGACTCGCTTATAAATGTCGGTATCGAAAACAATTTCAATGTACTCACCGCAATACACCGGATGGACATGGCGAAAGCACAGGTAAAGAGCGCACAATCCGGATATTATCCGTCAATTGACCTGAGTGCCGGTTACACAAAGTCGCGCAGCGCAGGTGCAATTGCCGGAAGCAACGTCCCATCGACCAACTCAAGCTACTTCAATCTTGGAGCGAGCATGAGCTGGCAGATTGATGTGTTCGGCAAAATCTCAGCAAGCGTGAAGAATAAGAAAGCCCTCTACAATGCCAGCCGCACTGAATATCTTGCGACAATGGTCAGTCTGACGGCCGACATCGCCACATATTATTTCAACCTCAGGATTTTCCAAAGACAGCTCATGGTCACACGTGAGCATCTCGCCTCGCAAAAGCGGGTCGTGGACATTGTCAAGGCGCGTTTTGATGCAGGGTTGGTCTCAAAGCTCGATGTGGCCCAGTCACTGACTGTCTATTACTCCACCGAAGCATCCGTCCCCCAACTTGAGACCTCGGTCAGACAGGCTGAGAATGCACTTGCAATCTTGCTCGGAGTCTATCCCGACGTGCTCCATGCACAGCTCAACGCTGAATGGACACGTCCCGAAATACGCCATCTTGTCCCTGCCGGTATTCCCGCCGATCTTCTGAGACGCCGACCTGACATCGTAGCCGCCGAATATGAAGTGAGTGCTTACGCCTCGGCTCTCGGTGTCGCGAAGAAGGACTTTCTGCCAACGCTCACTCTCAACGGAACCATCGGAGTCAGCGCACATGATGCCGGAGACCTTTTCAAGGACAACAGTCTGCAATATAGTATAGCTCCGACCCTCAGTTGGACACTTTTCGACGGATTCGGCAGAAAATATGCCGTGGCAGAGGCTCGCGAACAGATGAAAATCGGTATCGAGAACTATAATCAGACAGTCCTTACCGCTGTCCAGGAAGTTGACAACGCCATGGTGGCCTACACATCATCATTAAAAATAATCGACAGCTATACGAAAGTGCTTGAACAGAGCGAAGAAGCATTCAAACTTTCGGTAGACCTCTACAAAGAAGGACTGACGGCATTCACCAACGTAGTTGACGCGCAGATCAACAGTCTGACGTATGCCAACACCCTCATATCCGAAAGGGGCAACGCTTTCATATCGCTCATAGACCTATATAAAGCCCTTGGCGGTTCTCCCGTCCAATAAATCAAATAAACCTCACATCAAGTAAACACACACTCATCATGAATAAGGAAATAATCATCGCAACATTAGCCGCCGGACTGGCTCTCGCATCCTGCGGCGGACATAAGAAAAGTGAGTCGGAGATGGCAGAGCAGTCAATTGATGTGGCATTGCCGGAAATTGATTCTGTCACACTGCGCACTGTCTATCCCGGAGAACTGCTCGCAAACAACACTGTCGATATTGTGGCCCGCGTGAGCGGACAGCTTATAAGCAAAAACTATACCGGTGGACAATTTGTCAAGAAAGGGACTGTCCTGTTCAAAATCGAGGACAATAAATATCGCGATGCCGTCCAGCAGGCGGAAGCAGCTCTCATCACTGCCAAAAGCGAAAAGGAATATGCCCAAAGCCACTACGAGGCTGTGAAAAAAGCACTCGAAAGCGATGCCGTTTCAAAAATGGAAGTCAATCAAGCCGAGAGCAACCTCAACCAGGCTGAGGCATCAATCAAGAATGCTCAGGCGGCTCTCGAAACCGCGCGCACGAATCTCGGCTACTGCACCATCACCGCTCCCCTATCCGGATTCATCACGAGTTCGGCAATCGATGTCGGCAATTATCTCAACGGTGAAGGCTCTGCCGTTAAGTTGGCGACGCTCTATGACGATGCCATACTCATAGCCCAGTTCGCCATAGAGAGTGATGACGCAGATGTCAACAAGCTTAGTAAAACCGCCCTTTCAAACATCCCGCTGAGCTTCACCGACTCGGTTTCACACACCTATTACGGTGACTTGACCTATGTCGCACCGGCCGTTGATTCCGGCACCGGGACATTGGTACTCCAATGTCAGATTGACAACAAGTACAATGAGCTGCGCCCGGGCATGTTCGTCAAAGTAGAATTGCCCGAGGAAACTCTCCAGAAAGCCATACTCGTCAAGGATGCTTCAATCAGTACTGACCAGCTCGGAAAATACCTCTATGTGGTCAATGATTCAAACACTGTGGTCTACACTCCGATCAAAGTCGGACCGCTCTACCGCGACTCACTTCGAGTGGTCTATTCCGGATTGAGTCCGAATTCAAAATATGTCACCAAAGCTCTGCTTAAAGTCAGGGAGGGGATGAAGGTGAATCCCCATGTTGTCAAGTAGAGCCAATGGGAACATCCCGCGTCAGACACCTTCGGACACATCTCACTTGAGGGAGTGAGCAGCGTGGTGTCGCAACTATTCATTCAACCACAGCATTCAAAAAAAAGATATGTTTTCAAGATTTTTCATTGACAGACCGATTTTCGCCACCGTGTTGGCGATCATCATGGTGCTCGTCGGCCTGATGACGGTCAAGAGTCTACCAATATCTCAATACCCCGACATCACACCCCCGACCGTCATGGTCTCTGCGAGCTATCCCGGTGCCGATGCGGCGACTGTCGCTGAAGTAGTCGGTGTCCCCATTGAGGAACAGATCAACGGTGTTGAGGGAATGATGTATATGAGTTCAAATTCAAGTGATGGCTCATACAACCTCACCGTGACATTTGAAAACGGTACAAACCTCGACGACGCAGCCGTTAAAGTCCAGAACCGTGTATCTCTTGCCGAAGCCACTCTCCCGACTGCGGTCAAGGAACAAGGCATCTCAGTCATGTCGGAGTCATCCGACATCATTTTGTTCATCTCTCTCGAAGGTGATGACAGCGGACGCTACGACGCGCTCTACCTCACGAACTATGCACAGCTCAACATCATCGATGAGCTTTCACGCATCGACGGTGTCGGTGGTGCCGGTGCATTCGGCGCGGGAAAATACAGTATGCGTATCTGGCTTGACCCCGACAAGATGCGCCACTATGATCTGACTCCGTCTGATGTCAGCGCGATGATACAGTCACAGAACCTTGAGGTATCAGCCGGAAGCGTTGGTACGCCCCCGGTCAACAGTGGCGTGGAGTTCGAGTTTACTCTCACTTCTCAGGGACAGCTTAAATCCGCTGAACAGTTCGCCGACATCATCATCCGCACGGACGATAAAGGAGGTCTGTTGAGACTTAAAGATATAGCGACTGTCGAACTTGGCAGCCAGGACTATTCGGGAATTTCACACGTCTCGGGCAAACAGGCAGGTCTTATCGGAGTGCAGCAGCTCCCGGGAGCCAACGCGCTCGATGTCGCTAACAAAGTGAAAGCCAAGATGGAGGAATTGTCGGAATATTTCCCATCAGGCATCCACTACAATATCATTCTTGACACGACTTCATTCGTGACAGCGTCAATCGACGAGGTTATCGTGACCTTCGTGGAAACCACGCTGATCGTGATGCTCGTCATCCTCATCTTCCTCCAGAGCTGGCGTGCAGTCATCATCCCGATGATTGCAATTCCCGTATCACTCATCGCGACTTTCGTGGTGATGAAGCTGCTCGGATTCTCTCTGAATACATTGACTCTTTTCGGTCTCGTCCTTGCTATTGCAATCGTGGTCGATGATGCAATCGTGGTTGTGGAGGACTGCGCTCGACTCGTCCAAGAAGGTAAACTGACTCCTAGACAGAGTGCCGAAAAAGCGATGGTGGAGCTGCAAGGCCCGGTCATCGGTGAAGTCCTTGTGCTTCTGGCCGTGTTCATTCCGACCGCTTTCATCAGTGGTATCACAGGTGAACTCTACAAACAGTTCGCTTTGACTATCGCAACCTCGGTGGCCTTCTCCGGATTCAACGCCTTGACCTTCACACCGGCAATGTGTGCGCTGTTCCTGAGAAAGAAAGCCGACCCGAATCCCCACTTCTTCCTCTACAGATGGTTCAACAAGGGATACGGCGTGGTGCTCAAACACTATTCCTCACTGATCGGCAAGCTGCTTGCCCGCCCGCTGGTGGCAATCTCCATCTATATAGTACTCTGCTTTCTCGCGTTCTACGGTTTCTTCAAAGTGCCGTCAAGCTATATTCCCGAGGAGGACATGGGCTACTTCATGACTTCCGTGCAGTTACCGACAGGAGCTTCACTTGACCGCACAGACAAGGTCGTTTCCGAACTTTCGGCTCAAATCCAGAAAATCGAGGAAGTCAAGGATGTCATCTCAATCTCAGGACAATCGATGATGGGAGGTGGCTCCGGAGGCAATATGGGTTCACTTTTCGTGGTACTCAAACCGTGGAAAGACCGCAGAGGTAAGTCACACGACGTGAATGCCGTCATGGCCAAGGTGAATGAGATTGCGGCTGCATATCAGGAGCCGATTGTATTCTCGATCAATCCTCCCGCCATTCCGGGTCTTGGCATGACATCGGGTATGCAGATGCAGGTGCTCGACATCAACAACCTCGGTGCAGAGGCACTTCAGGAAACATTGACTGCAATGCAGGAAGCTGCCAAAAAGGATGACCGGCTTGAGCAGCTCACCACCCAATTCCAGGCCGGAGTGCCACAATACCGCATCGATATAGACCGCGACAAGGCCAAACTGATGAATCTGAGAATCGAGGACATCTACGGGACTCTCGCCCAATTCATGGGTGGCAGCTATGTGAATGACTTCGTGGAATTCGGACGCACATATCAGGTGAACATCAGCGGTAACAGCGATGTCAGAAGTTCAATCGAGAAAATCCCCAATCTGACCGTAAGGAACTCCGATGGCGAGATGGTGCCATTCTCATCGTTTGTCACAGTCGAGCCGACCATGGGACAATCGACAGTCAGCCGCTACAACATGTACACCACCGCGTCCATCACCGGAACGCCGTCAGCCCACGTGTCGAGCAGCGATGCAATCAAGGCCATGGAGGAGATTCTAAGAGAAGCGGTAGGCGACCGTTTTGCCTATGCATGGACGGGTGAGGCATATCAGGAGACCCAGTCAGGAACGACAATCTCGTTCGTGCTTATCTTCGCCATCATCATAACCATACTTGTCCTTGCCGCACAATACGAAAGCTGGACAGACCCGATTGCGGTCGTGATCTCAATGCCGACGGCGATTCTCGGCACAGTCATCGGCTGTCTGTTCATGTCGCAATCCATATCAATCTATACGCAGATCGGTATCATCCTTCTACTCGGCTTGTCAGCCAAAAATGCCATACTCATCGTCGAGTATGCCCGGGATTTCCACAAGAGCGGGCAAAGCGTCCGACAGGCAGCGTCCGATGCGGGCAGCATCCGCTTCCGCCCCATCATGATGACGGCATTCGCATTTGTGTTTGGTGTCCTCCCGATGTTGTTTGCCACGGGTGCGGGTGCGCAGTCACGAATAGCCCTCGGCACAGCGGTGGTGTTCGGTATGGCGGTCAATGCCATCGTTGGCACGTTATTTGTCCCGGGTTTCTGGGAACTTCTTGAAAATTTCCGCGAAAAGCACCTTGCAAAGCTCTTTGCAGCATCAACCGAGGAGGCCGACGGCTCGTCGCCAACCTCCACGGCGTCCGATTCCGGTGAAGCCGGTGGAGTGTGACAGTCCCGTGAATCGTCCTTGAACCGACGGCAAAAGTGCATAAGAGACGCGCCTTTTAATCACTTATCGAAGTGGCATTTAGGCTTAAATCTTATGCTCTTTTGCCGTTATATGTTTTTTCGCACTTCGTATTCTATTTATTTTTTTGTAACTTTGCCGTTGGAAATGAATTAAGACATGACGATGGCGTCAAAGACACGCGAAAGACTTCTGGATGTTGCCCGCCAGCTCTTTGCCAGCAATGGTGTGGAGAAAACAACAATGAACGACATTGCCACTGCCTCCGACAAGGGGCGGCGAACCATCTACACGTATTTTAAAAACAAGAAGGAGATTTACGATGCCGTCATTGAGCGTGAAAGCGAAGCCATCGTGCAGAAGCTGAAGTCTGTCGTCATGTCCAATCTGCCTCCGGCTGAGAAATTCGAGCGGTTTCTTGACGCCCGCTTCGACATTGTCGAGGAGACCATCCGCGAGTCAGCCACAAGTCAGATTATTTCCTATCTCACCCTTGACTACAAACGGCTTGAGCGCATCCGCACGCTTGCCGTCGCCAAAGAGCAGGGTCTCATCAGCAGGATGATTGCAGAAGGTGTTGAAAAAGGGGTTTTCGACCCCGGCAGAGCCAAGCAGCTTCCGGGTGTCTACCAAATGATTTTTCAAGGGTTTGACTACTGCCATCTGCGTGACAATTTCTCACAGTTTGACCTCACGGAGAGCCAGATCAGACGTTCTGTCATCAACTTCCTGATCGACACGATTATTGTAAAATCAACAATATAAAATCAACAAAATCAACGAAATTTCTAAGACAAAGATGAAATTACTCGAAGGAAAAGTCGCACTCATCACAGGCGCAGCTCGTGGAATCGGCAAGAGCATTGCCATGAAATTTGCTCAGGAAGGTGCCGATATCGCGTTCACAGACCTTAACCGCGATGAAAACATGGAAGCTACTGAGAAGGAAATTGAAGCTCTCGGTGTTAAAGCAAAAGGATATGCATCAAACGCAGCCGACTTCGCACAGACTGAGGAAGTGGTCGGCAAAATCAAAGAGGATTTCGGTCACATCGACATTCTCGTCAACAATGCAGGCATCACCAAGGATGGTCTCATGATGCGTATGTCTGAGGCTCAGTGGGATGCAGTCATCGCTGTCAACCTCAAGAGTGCATTTAACTTCATTCACGCAGTTCTCCCCATCATGATGCGTCAACGTTCAGGCTCGATCATCAACATGGCTTCTGTCGTCGGCGTTCACGGTAATGCCGGGCAGGCCAACTATGCTGCATCCAAGGCGGGCCTCATAGCTCTCGCCAAGAGTATCGCACAGGAAGTCGGCTCACGTGGTATCCGTGCCAATGCCATCGCTCCCGGATTCATCGAGACAGCAATGACCGCCGCCCTCCCCGAAGAAGTCCGCAAAGAGTGGGCTCTCAAGATACCCCTCCGTCGCGCCGGTCAGGTGGACGACATCGCCAATGTCGCTACGTTCCTCGCCTCCGATATGTCAAGCTATGTGTCCGGTCAGGTCATACAGGTTGACGGCGGCATGAACATGTAATACACTCCAAATGTTTTCGACATAAGGGACAATCCAAGTCTCACGGATGAGGCTGTCCCTTATGTCTTATATTCATATTCAACCTCATTAACGGATGCTGACCTACAATACCCAACTCAAGCACCTCATCCTTCCGGAATACGGACGCAACATACAGCAGATGGTTGACCACTGCCTGACCATCGAGGACAGACAGTTGCGCACACGTTGTGCCTACACAATCGTCAACAGCATGGCCAAACTCTTTCCGAAAATACGTGAGGAAGAAGACTATCAGCGTATCCTTTGGGATCATCTCGCCATCATGAGCGATTTCAAACTTGACATTGATTTCCCGTTTGACCCTCCGAAGCCCGACAGATACAGCTCACGACCTAAAAAAGTCCCCTACACGTCCGAACACATCAGATACCGCCATTACGGCAAAGACGTGGAATTGCTGATAAACAAAGCCGTCAGCATGGAGAATGGACCGGAACGTGATGAGCTTGTGATGCTTATTGCGAACCACATGAAGAAACTTTTGCTCAGTGTCAACCCCGATGGGGTGGATGATGCGAAAGTGTTCAAAGACCTCGCGGAATATTCACACGGAGAATTGCACCTTGACCCACAGACCGTGAGACTTCACGACTTCAAGATCATCGCCCCTCCTCCGACATCAAAGAAGAAAAAGAAAAGATGACATCCCGTCGCCACTCAACCATATTCTAACAAAGTGATAAAACTGTCAGAAATAGCCGAAGCCGGACATTTCAACAAAGCCCATGGAATCAAGGGCGAGATGTCGGCCACACTCGATTTTGACCTCGATCTCGATAAGGTGAAATGTCTCATCGTGCCGGTCGAGGGCATTTTCGTGCCTTTCTTCATCCAATCTTGGCGACCCAAGACAGCCGACACATGCCTGCTCACTCTTGATGGCATCAAGAATGACGAACAGGCCAAGGAATTCAACAACCGGACATTCTACATTCTTCGCTCCGACATTCCCGAGGAAGATGATGATGACAGTTATGACGAGGATGACGGCTTCTATGCCTCAGACCTCATCGGCTACAAAGTCATTGACTGCTCGCTCGGGGAGATTGGCACAATATCGGGTATAAACGATGATACCGAGAATGTGCTTTTCCTGATAACTACCCCCTCAGGCAATGAAATTTTCGTCCCGGTGGCCGATGAGTACATCGAAGATGTCAACCATGACGATGAGACTGTCACGACAAATCTACCCGACGGACTCGTGGAATTGAACAGTTGAACAGCAATTATTCACAACCTATTCATTAATCATGAAAGAATTTGATGAAAAAGAGGCGATAAAAGCCATGCGCGCAGCCATCTCCGAAGAAAGCTCCCGGCTCTATGACGATGACGAGATTCTGAACGTTATTGACATAATCTGGGATTGGTATGAGGACCAAGGCTTGCTCGATATTGACGCTGAAGCGGACGATGAGGATGTCAATACTGAAACGCTCATCAAACATGTCGGCAAAATGCTGGCAAAGGACAGCGATTCGCCAATCAAACGGGAGGATATAGAACCCCTCGTCACCGCAGAGCTGCATTATGAACAATCGCTTGACGAATTTTAGAGTGTGTCTCATTACAAAAAAACATACAACGAATCATGAAACAATTCCTCGTGGCTTCAATTATGGCCATCGCACTTGCCGGGGCTGCTCCCGGAATGAGTGCCAAAGATGATGACCCCTACAAAGGATATGACGAGACTGTCTACATGGACATGGAGCTTGAGGAAAACATCAAGACGCCGGTTGTCGGGAAGAAAGAGCATCAGGCGGTGAAAGCTCACATGGTGCGTCTCGGACAGAACCTCGCGAAACGAAATTATATCGTTGACATGATGAGAGACGATGAAGTCGTCCTCGTAACCATCCCGTCAGACGATCTCTTTCAGCCAAACGACACGCTGCTCCGCCCAACCGCACCCGCGAAACTCTCGCCGATTATCTCGCTCCTCACAGACCCGTATCTATATAAGGTGGTCTATGCAGTCCATACAGACAACACAGGCTCTCCGACATACAACATGCGCCTCTCCCATCAACGCAACAGTTCAATCTACGAGTGGCTGCTTGAGAATGTCAGCGAGGATCTGATTGTGATACCCTACGAGTTCGGTGACACCGACCCGCTGAGTCCGAATGACTCAAGGGAGGGACGCAAGGAGAACCGCAGGCTTGAAATATTCCTCATCCCCGGTCCGAAACTCATCACCTCCGCTCAGAAAGGGACACTGAAATAATCATTATCGCACCTGACGGAGCATAATTTTTTGTAATTTTGCATACCCATCACATCATCATATAAAAAAACAAGAATCTAATTTCTATACAATGGCAAAGGAACTCAAAGACCTCACCAAACGCAGTGAGGACTATTCAAAATGGTATAATGAACTTGTCGTAAAGGCTGACCTCGCTGAGCAGAGTGCAGTCCGTGGCTGTATGGTCATCAAACCCTACGGCTATGCCATCTGGGAAAAGATGCAGCAGACACTCGACAAGATGTTTAAGGAAACCGGCGTTCAGAATGCCTATTTCCCGCTTCTAATCCCCAAATCATTTCTTTGCCGTGAGGCTGAGCATGTGGAAGGCTTTGCCAAAGAGTGCGCGGTCGTGACACACTACCGTCTGAAAAACGATCCCAATGGCAACGGAGTGATCGTGGACCCCGATGCACGTCTTGAGGAAGAACTCATTGTACGTCCGACCTCCGAAACCATCATCTGGGGTACATACAAAAACTGGATTCACTCATACAGAGACCTCCCCGTGCTGTGCAACCAGTGGGCCAATGTGATGCGCTGGGAGATGCGCACGCGCATGTTCCTCCGCACCGCTGAATTTCTTTGGCAGGAAGGTCACTGCGCACATGCCACAGCCGAGGAGTCGGAAGCCCGCACAGTGCAGATGATTAACCTCTATGCTGATTTTGCGGAGAAATACATGGCTATGCCTGTCATCAAGGGTGTGAAATCGGCCAACGAGCGTTTTGCCGGCGCACTCAACACCTACACCATTGAAGCAATGATGCAGGACGGCAAGGCACTTCAGTCAGGCACGTCACACAACCTCGGTCAAAATTTCGCAAAGGCTTTTGATGTCACCTTCGTCAATAAAGACAACAAGCCCGAATACGTCTGGGCAAACTCCTGGGGTGTATCGACCCGACTGATGGGCGCACTCATCATGACCCATTCCGACGACAACGGACTCGTGCTTCCTCCCCATCTCGCACCCATCCAGGTGGTCATCATCCCCATCTACAAAAACAGTGAGCAGCTTGCAGAGATTAGCGCGAAGGTTGAACCCATCATCAACCAACTCCGCAGTCTGGGCATAAGCGTCAAATATGACGATGCCGAGAACAAGCGTCCCGGCTTCAAATTTGCCGACTACGAACTGAAGGGTGTCCCCGTCCGTCTTGCAATCGGCGCACGCGACATAGAGAATGGCACTGTTGAAGTGATGCGCCGCGACACTCTCGAAAAGTACGTCGCACCGCTTGAGGGAATTGCTGACTATGTGGCCAAGCTCCTTGAGGAAATCCAAGAAAACATCTATCAGAAGGCACTTAAACACCGCGAGTCAATGACCCGCAACGTCGATAGCTACGAGGAGTTCAAGGAAGAAATCGAAAAAGGCGGCTTCCTGCTCGCTCACTGGGACGGCACGACAGAAACCGAGGAGAAAATCAAGGAGGAGACAAAGGCTACCATCCGCTGTATCCCTCTTGATGGAGATGACACCCCCGGATTCTGCATGGTCACAGGCAAACCCTCCGCTCGCCGTGTGATCTTCGCCCGCAACTACTAAGAGTGTGTCCCGACAAAATCAACAAAATCCTCAATTGTTAACCAAATTGGACAATAAAACTTTCATCACCCGATTGTCGAAGCGTCTCAATCGCGAAGCGTCTGAGGTATCGACTCTTATCGAAGGTCTGTGCGTCGTGGTCCGTGAAACCGGCACGGAACTCGACTCAATAGCCATACCCGGATTCGGGACATTCAAATCAGTCAAGGACGAAGAAAAAGTCATTACGGATGAATCGACCGGAAAACGGACTCTCTATCCACCCGTGGTCACTTTGGAGTTTCAACCAAGCATTGTCTTACGCAAAAAGTTAGACCGATGAATCAAAAAATCCCATTCCACGAATTTTCGGCAAAAATCGCGACCGCTACCGGCATAAGCGAGGAGAGCGCAGAGACATTTGTCAAGAATTTCTTTGAGCTACTTTCCGAATCGCTTATCAAGGGTGAGAGTGTCAGAATCAAAGGGCTTGGTACTTTCAGTGTCACCGACGACAAAGATGGAAGGAACATCTCTTTCGTTCCCGACAAGGAGATAAGCGATATCATCAATGCCCCCTTCGCCATGTTTGAGGCTGTGGATCTCAATGATGGTGTCTCGGAGGAAATGCTGACTGACATTGACAATGAGGAGGAGACGGTTTCTGTTGATGGCAATGCGACGGATGCATCAGTCGATGTGACTGCCATTGAAGCGCAGACCCCGGATATTGAAACCACGCAGCCCGACATAACCGTCACTCAAGCTGAGCCGGAACCTGAATCTGAGCCGGAACCTGAATCTGAGCCGGAACCTGAATCTGAGCCGGTAAATGTCGAAGTTGCCCAATCTGTAGACGAGCCGGAGATAAAGCCGGTATCAACCCCGGTGTCCACCAATCCCCTCCCCGCAGAGCAACCGGCGGTCAAAGCTCCGATCCCTCAGCCGCAAAAAACACAGGACACTCCTGTTGTGGAAAAGCCGAGGACAATTGCCCCGCTGGAAGAAGACGTGGAGGAATATGTGGAGCGCGAAAAGCCTGCGTCCGGTGGCGGTAATTTCTGGACCGGAATGATAATCGGTCTCATCGTAGGTATGGCACTCGGAGCATGTGGTATATATCTTGCCATTGACCATATTTTCCCGACGATGTCACACGTATCCGTATTCAATCAGGAAGACGAAGCCGAGCCTGATCCACTCCTTGAAGCCATCATGACTGAACCTGCGGAATCAGCCCCACAGGCGGAGGAGAAGAAAGCCGACAGCATTCCGCAACCGAGTGCGGCAGACAGCACCCCGGTCACAGCAAAAGCAGAGGAGAAAGCCGCAGAGCCAAAGGAAAGCACCCCACAGCCCAAAGCCGAGATGACGGATACCGTGCGCCGTGGCTATCTGATGACAGACATGGCAAAGAAATATTACGGTCATAAGGATTATTGGGTGTATATCTACGAGGAAAACAAATCCAAAATCTCCAACCCCAATAAACAGCAAGTCGGACAAGTCCTTGTGATTCCTCCGGCTGAGAAATACGGTATAGTTCCCGGAAACGCCGAGAGCCTCCGTAAAGCGCAGCAGAAAGTCGGAGAGATACTCAATAAATTCCATTGAAAAAATATCTCCACAAGGAATGTCAATGAATGAAGATGCAGCCCCATTTCGCCACACCAAAACAGTGTCGGGATGGGCTGCATCTTTTTTAGCGTTTTATAATACTTTCCCATTAGACAGGATGACTGTTATAACGGACGTTTAAAAGTGTTTATTTCTATATTGTTAAACGAAAAATAGCTAAAATTAACACACTTTTTTCACATATTGATTGTTGTTATTTATAATTTTGTAATCCATTTCACAGAATTTATATTAACAAAAACATACGAAACTTCACTACTGAGACTATGAGCGAGTCAATAAACATCCGCGAACTCAACGATCTCGTTGCCGGAAAGAAAGACTTTATAAATCTTGTGACGCGAGGGATGGACCAAACCATCGTAGGACAGAAACATCTTATTGATTCCCTCCTGATTGCACTGCTGTCAAACGGGCATGTGCTCCTCGAAGGTGTCCCCGGTCTTGCAAAGACTCTCGCCATCAAGACCCTTGCACAAATCATTGATGCAAAATACAGCCGTATACAGTTCACCCCCGACCTTCTCCCTGCCGATGTCATCGGTACGATGATATATAGCGTGCAGAAAGAACAATTCCAGATCAAACGCGGTCCGATATTTGCAAACTTCGTGCTTGCCGATGAGATCAACCGTGCGCCCGCAAAAGTCCAGAGTGCGCTGCTTGAGGCCATGCAGGAACGTCAGGTGACAATCGGTGAGAAGACCTTCAAACTTGACGAGCCATTCCTCGTCATGGCAACGCAGAACCCGATTGAGCAGGAAGGCACATATCCACTCCCCGAAGCGCAGGTTGACCGTTTCCTCCTCAAAGTCATCATCGGCTATCCTTCCAAAGAGGAAGAAAAATTGATCATCCGTCAGAACATCTCCGGTGAGAAAGTCGAAGTCCGTCCGCTGCTCCATCCGTCAGAAATCATCGAAGTCCAGAAGATTGTCGAAAAGATCTATCTTGATGAAAAGATTGAAAGATATATCGTTGACATTGTATTTGCAACACGCAATCCGGCCGACTACAACCTCAAGGATCTTGGTGGCATGATCAGCTTCGGTGCATCGCCCCGTGCATCAATCGGTCTTGCAAAGGCTGCCAGAGCCTACGCTTTCCTGCGCGGTCGCGGCTATGTGATTCCCGAGGATGTCCGCGCCGTGTGCCACGATGTGCTCCGTCACCGTATCGGGCTTACATACGAAGCGGAAGCCAACAACATCACCACCGATCAGGTTATATCTGAAATTCTCGACAAAGTCGAGGTACCCTAAACCCAACCACTTCACCACGCCCTCCACATGGAAGCTAACGAACTGCTTAAAAAAGTCAGGAAAATTGATATCAAGACCCGTGGACTCTCCCAAAACATATTTGCGGGAGAGTATCACACGGCCTTCAAAGGTCGTGGCATGACTTTCTCGGAAGTCAGGGAATATCAATATGGCGATGACGTGCGAGACATTGACTGGAATGTCACCGCTCGCCACAATCATCCGTATGTGAAAGTCTACGAGGAGGAACGCGAACTCACAGTGATGCTGCTCATTGACGTTTCGCGTAGCCGTCTTTTCGGTGCTGTCGGTGAGGAAAAGCGTGAGATGATTGCTGAGATAGCCGCCACACTCGCCTACTCGGCAATCACCAACAACGACAAAATCGGTGTGATTTTCTTTTCGGATAAAATTGAAAAGTTCATTCCTCCGAAAAAAGGCAAAAAACACATCCTGCTCATCATCCGCGAACTGCTTGACTTCACTCCGGAGAATCAAGGCACGGACATAGGCGTAGCCCTCCGTTATTTCACGGATGCCTTGAAAAAGAGATGCACGACGTTCCTTATTTCGGACTTCATCGACAGTCATGACTACACGCGGCAGTTGCAGGTGGCTTGCAACAAACATGACATCATTGCCATCCAGGTTTATGACAAACGTGACACCTCACTACCCGATGTGGGATTGATGAGAGTCATAGACCTTGAGACCGGGGTTTCCAGATGGGTCAACACGTCATCGAAACACACCCGTCAGGCTTTTGGCAAATGGTGGTACAGCCGTCAGCAAGCCATGATGGAAACACTGAGAAAATGTCATGTTGACCTTGCCTCGATAGCCACTGACGAGGATTTCGCCCGATCACTCATGGCTTTGTTCAAGAATCGCGGTGTACGATGAGTAATACGCCCTCCCCCGTGCTTGTGAACCCAATAAAACAAAATTCAAGTCTATGCTTCGTCAAATCCGCATATTGTTTCTCTGTCTGACAGCCTTGGTTGCCACATCTGCCTATTCGCAGAATCCGACTGTCAAAGTCAGTCTTGATTCGGCATTCCTGCTGATGGGACGCACCACTCCGCTCCACCTTGAGCTTGTGGCTCCTGCCAGTCCCGAAGGGCAACTCGTGATCCCGAAAGACTCAATGTGTGACAAGGTGGAGATCCTGAAACTCCTGAAGGCCGACACAACCCGCCTTGGGAACGACAGGTTCGAAATCAAACAGGAAATCATGCTCCAGTCGTTTGATTCCGGTGTCTATATGCTCAAACCGATTCTCTACATTGTAGGCAAGGATACATTCAAATCCAACAGACTCGCTCTCAAAGTCTTCCCGGCTGTAGTTGACTCGCTTGAGACAATCCATGACTATGCCGATGTTGCCGACATTGACCGTAGCTTCATTGACTATCTTCCCGATTTCATCGTAGACTACGGACTGTGGATTCTCGCAATCATAATTGTGCTTGGCGGGGGAGCCTACGCATGGTATCTCATCAGCCGCAAGAAGAATCCGTTTGCTGCCGCTACGCCGAAGCCCGTTCCTCCCTACGAGAAAGCCGTCAGCGAACTCAACAGACTCCGCGCAGAAAAGCTCTGTGAGAGCGGACGCGAAAAGGAATTTTATACCCGTCTGACTGACATTCTCCGCATATATCTCCAAGGACGTTTCGGTATCAACGCAATGGAGATGACATCAACCCAGATCCGTCAGGTGGTGAACCGCAACGAGGAGACACGACTCTCAAAGGACTACATGGATCGTGTGCTTGAGATAGCCGATTTCGTGAAGTTCGCAAAAGTCCGTCCCCTCCCCGACGACAATCTGCGCGCATTCAATTCCGCCATGCAATTTGTGGAGGATACAAAGCCGAAACCTGAGCCGGAGGCCGACAGTGAAGATGCATCGGATACCGATGAGGGTAACAACAAATCAAAAATTGAAAAAACAACCCCGAAACCATAATTAAGCGACAATGTTACTGGCAAATCCCGGATACCTTTGGCTATTCCTGCTGTTAATACCGCTGATAGCGTGGTATATCTACAAGCAGCGTTCACTCTACGCCTCGATGGAGGTGTCGGCAGTGTCGGCATTCTCCAAAGCCCCACGTTCAGTGCTTGCTTCGCTGCGCCATATACTTTTCATTCTCCAACTGGGAGCAATCGGATGCATAATCATTGTGCTCGCCCGTCCACAGACACGCGATTCATGGAACACATCGAGTGTCGAGGGCACTGACATCGTGCTTGCCATGGACATCTCGACGAGTATGCTTGCCCGCGACTTCAAGCCCGACCGTTTTGAGGCTGCCAAGGATGTGGCAGCGAAATTTGTGGCCGGTCGCGAGGGGGACAACATCGGAGTAGTCATCTTCGCAGCGGAGAGCTTCACGGCCATCCCGATGACAACCGACCGCTCACTCATTGCCAACTATATCGGTGACATCAAAATGGGTATGCTTCAGGACGGCACAGCCATCGGCGACGGTCTCGCCACATCAATCAACCGCATCAAGGACGGCAAGGCCAAATCAAAGAGTATCATTCTTCTCACGGACGGATCAAACAATACCGGAAATGTTGCGCCACTGACGGCTGCCGAGATAGCAAAGCAACTTGGCATCAAGGTCTACACCATCGGAATCGGTACAAACGGAACTGCCCCCTACCCGCAGGAAAACATGTTTGGCAGGATCGAGTATGTCAATCTCCCCGTGGTCATTGATGAAACCACCCTCAAGAGCATAGCCGAGACGACAGGTGGAAAATACTTCCGTGCGACAGGCAACAATGTCCTGAAAGACATTTTTGCAGAAATTGACCGACTTGAAAAGACAAAGATGGATTTAAGAAACTTCACAAGTACGGAGGACGATTATCTACCCTGGGCGATAGCTGCACTCAGTCTGTTTGGACTCGCCGTACTTCTCCGATACACTGTTTTCAGGACCATTCCATAAACACCCTCTAAGATCACTATGATTTCGTTTGCATATCCACATCTGTTATATCTGTTGCTACTGCTTCCGGTAGCAGCCGGGCTGTTTTTACTGGCCCGCTATGCCCGCAGGCGCAAACTTTCACGTTACGGTCGTCCTGAAGTCATCAGTGCGCTCATGCCGGAAGTATCCAAATACATGCCCTGGGTGAAGATGGTACTCTCGCTTCTCGTCATTGCATCAATGGTCATCATGATTGCAAGACCGAGAGCCACGGGCGGACTTGAACCCGACGCATCGGAGACAAAGACCTCGCGTGGCATTGAGGTGATGATATGTCTTGATGTCTCAAACTCCATGCTCGCATCAAGCACTGATGACGACCGAGGCATCAGCCGTCTGCAACGCGCCAAACACATCCTTGAGAAACTCATCGACAAAATGACAAATGACAAAGTCGGACTCATCGTGTTTGCAGGCGACGCCTACACACAGCTTCCGATCACATCGGACTATATCTCGGCCAAGATGTTTCTCAACGGAATCACCACCGACATGGTCCCGACACAGGGCACGGCCATAGGTGCGGCTCTTGAAATGGCCATGAATTCATTCACTCCGAATGATGAAATGGGCAAGGCCATAGTCGTCATCACTGACGGTGAGAACTTTGAAGACAATGCAGTCGAGGCAGCCAAACGGGCAGCCAGCGCAGGTGTGCAGGTCGATGTGATAGGACTCGGATCGGCACGCGGCGCACGCATCCCGATCGGCAGAAACCAATATATGCTCAACCCGATGACAGGCGAGGAAGTGGTCACGAAACTCGATGAGGAGACCGCTGCACAAATCGCAAAGGCCGGCGACGGCATCTATGTCAACGGAGCGTCAAACTCAGCCATCAATGCCGTGGATGAGAAAATGGATGAACTCGAACAGGGTGACTTCGAGCGCAAATCATTCTCGCCGCAGAGCGAGCAGTTCCCCATATTCGCATTCATTTCGCTCATACTCCTCGTCATTTACTCAGTGACTGTCACACGCAAGATTTCCTGGTTGAAGAAATATAGTTTCTTTACAAAAGAGGAAGGAGGCAACAAATGAAAAAGCTATTACTATCGTTGATGATGCTCATCAGCCTGTCTCCCGCCATAGCAGCAGACAGCAAGACCACAACGACGCGTCATGAACGTAACTATATTGTCGAAGGCAACAAGCTCTATAAGGAACAGCGTTATGCCGAAGCTGAGGTGGCCTACCGCAAGGCCTTGCAGGAAAACGCCATGAACGAAATCGCGCAGTTCAACCTCGCGGCCTCATTGTTGCGTCAGGGATCGGCCTCGGGTGAGACTGAAAAGGAAGCCACAGCCATACTCCAGAACCTCACACGCGATGCTGAAAACATCTCGATAGCTGAAAACGCGTTCTATAACCTCGGCAATATGGCTTTCAATAGTCAGGACTATGCCAAGAGCATCGAACTCTACAAGAACGCACTCCGCCGCAACCCGGACAATGACAAGGCCCGCGAGAATCTCCGACTGGCCCAAAAACGGCTTGAAGACCAACAGAACCAGGATCAGAATCAAGACCAGAATCAGGATCAGCAAAATCAGGATCAGGACAAGAAAGACCAGGACAAAAAGAATCAGGACCAAAACCAGGACCAGAACAAGGATCAACAGAACAAAGACGACAAACAGGATCAACAGCAGCAACAGCAGCAACCCGACCAAAAACAGCAGCCTCAGAATCAACAGCAAGGCGGCATAAGCCAGCAAAATGCCGAAAAGATTTTGAAAGCTATGGAAAATGAGGAGAATGCAACCCGTGCACGCATCAATGCCGAGAAGCAAAAAAATGGAGCTCCCTCCCGCCGTCCCGTCACCAATCCGTGGTAAGCATTGTGGATAACATCATTGTCTATACATCATACCGTCGAAAAAATGAAACGTTTCATCCTATTTATATTGCTCACCGTCATTGTTGGTATGACCGCCATGCAGGCACAGGTGAGTTTTACAGTCAAGCCTCCCACACGCGTATATGAGGGGCAACGGTTTCCCGTCACATTCAGGCTGACGAATGCCGAGGGATCAGACCTGAGAGTGTCGCAAATCAATGGATGTACACTCCTCTACGGTCCGTCCATATCCACCTCCCAAAGCTATCAGGTGTCCGGCGGCCACGCAACGTCAACATCGGCCACAGAGTACACTTACTACTATAAGGCTGACAAGGCCGGCAATTTCACCATCCCGGCAGCCACCATTATGGCCGACGGCAAACGGCTCTCGACAAAAGCCGTCAACTTTACCATCCATGATCTGGCGACAGCCAACACTCCCGCCTCACAACGTCCGGTGGACGTAGACGATGTGGACACCCAGACTTCGGGACGCAAGGTAGCAAGCGATGACGTGTTTGTCCGAATAATCCTCTCGAAATCATCAGCCTACGAGCAGGAAGCGATAGGATGCACCATAAAGCTCTACACCAAGTACAGCATCTCATCTTTCCTCCCGACACGCCAACCGGCGTTTGACGGATTCCTCATTCAGGAAGTTGACCTCCAGCCGACCCTCAACCAAGTCGAGACCTACAATGGTCAGAACTACATGACAGCCGTGCTGAAAAAATGTATCATATTCCCACAGAAAAGCGGAAAACTGACAATCAACTCCGGCAATTATGACATTTCCGTGGTGCAGTATGACAATGTGAACATGGGCATGTTCCAAGTTCGCCAGCCTAAGGAAGCAAAAATCCAAGTCAACTCCAACTCAGCCTCAATCAACATTCTCCCCCTACCCCAACCTCAGCCTGAGGGCTTCACCGGAGCAGTCGGAAAATTCAGTGTTGACAGTCGCCTCGTCGGTAACTCATTCCGCACCAATGACCCTGCCACTTTGATCTACACTATTCGTGGCACAGGCAACATCAAGTATGTGAAAGAACCTGAAATAGACTTCCCGACTGAGTTCGAGCAATACACACCCAAGAGCGACATCGAGGCGGATGTCCACGGTAATGAAGTCAGTGGCAGCATGACCATCGAATACACATTTGTCCCGCAAAGTGTCGGTGATTTCACCATCGGCAGCGATAAGTTTGTCTATTTCGATCCTCAGACCAAAGACTACGTGACGCTCAAAACCCCGACCTACAATATAAAGGTGGCAAAAGGACTCTCATCGCCGTCAGTCACCACTGACCAAAAGGATGTCGAAAACAAAAATTCCGACATTCGCCACATCTATCTTGGCGACAAGAATCCCGACAAAGAGCATCGCTTGGTTGTCCTCCAGTCGTGGTACTGGATTCTATACATCGTGCTTGTCATTGCCATGATTGTCCTTATCGCGCTCAATCGCCGCAACGCCCGAATGAATGCCGACGTGATCGGCCGCAAGAATGCCAAGGCAAGCAAGATGGCACGCCGACGTCTGAAGACAGCCGAAGGCTTCATGAAGTCAGGCGACAGTGATAAGTTCTATGAGGAGATGCTCCGTGCTATATGGGGTTATCTCTCCGACAAACTTTCCATGCCGGTGTCACAACTCTCGCGTGACAACATCTCGGCCACACTTGCATCGAAAGGCTATTCCGAGGAAAGTGCTGTCGGCATAGTCTCAGTGCTCGATGACTGCGAGATGGCACGCTACACGCCTGACAGCTCAAGCAAGATGGACAGCGTCTACGAGCGCGGAGTCAACGCCATTAACCAACTTGAAAGGAACAGAAAATGAAATACGTCATCACCATATTAGCCATCATGGTCTGCTCGTTCAACATGAGATCCGAGCTGACACTCATCCAGCAGGCCGATTCGGCATATACCGCCGACAATTTCAAAGAGGCTGCCGACACGTATCTGCATGTCATCGCGACCGAGGGCAATTCTGCCACATTGCAATACAATCTTGGCAACTGCTATTACCGACTCGGGGAAATGGGCAAAGCTATCCTCGCATACGAGCGCGCGCTCCGTCTTGAGCCCAAATTTGATGATGCGCGCAACAATCTTGAATTTGTCAATGCCCGAATAGCAGACCGGCCCGGCGAACGAGGGACATTCATCGGGAATGCACTCGATGCGGCCGCCAATTCGGCTCACTCCAACGTGTGGGCGTGGCTTGCATTCGGCTGCTTCGCACTCACTATCGCAGGTGTCCTGCTCTACGTCTTTTCAGGCACGGTAATACTCCGTAAAGCCGGATTTTTCGGGGGATTCCTTACGTTGATCGGGTGTGGATGTTTCATTTTCTTTGCATTCAGGTCAGCCGCGATAGCGACAGCCGACAATGTTGCCATCATCACATCGCCATCGACAATACTCAGCACAAGTCCACGTGTCCCCAAGGACCGCAGTCAGGAAGCAATGCTGCTCCACGAAGGCACGCGAGTAGAGATTCTTGATTCCGTCCGCTCGACCACCGACTCGATCAACTCGCTATGGTATGACGTGCAGGTTGACAATGCGCACCGTGCATGGATCAATGCTGCCGCAGTCGAGAAGATATGACATCAGGAGGCTGACATGATCCCGGACCGGATAATCGGTATTGTCTTAATTATTGCAAGTCAAAAAGTTATTTTTTGATTCGGTATCCGGAAACTGAAAAAGTGTTATATAACATAGATTTTTTCTTGACAATTATTTGTCCGAATAGAAATTTAATCTTAATTTAGTGACGTGGAATTTACAAATTCCAACCGTTTTCTAAATTAAATCAAGTATTAACCCCCAAACACCTATATTGTATCATGACTAAAACTATCTCGTTCAACGACCTGCGTCGCATCAAAGACAGTCTGCCCGATGGCTCAATCCGTCAGATAGCCGATAAGCTCAACGTCACTCCTCAGACAGTCAGAAACTACTTCGGTGGTACAAACTACGAGTTCGGCAAGAACTGCGGTGTTCATATCGAACCGGGTCCCAACGGCGGCATCGTAGTCCTCGACGATACCACAATCTATGATATGGCCATCGATATCATCCAAAAAGAAAACAAGGGAGAGTAATTCCGAAAAATATTCACGAAAGGACAAAAAGCGGCCTCCGGCATTGACTTTTTGTCCTTTCGTCTGTTTATACAAGTATAGGATTTAAATCAGTTATATTATGCAGCCTGACAGATTCATAACAATAGCCATCCATACATACGAGAAGGCCCACGAGCTGAAAAACATCCTCGAATGTGAGGGAATCGAGGTAAAACTCCAGAATGTCAATCTGACCAATCCAACTGTCTCTGCCGGAATAAGGGTGAGGATTCCCGAATCGGATCTCCCGCTTGCTTTAAGAGTCATCGAAAACATCGAAATCTTCTCGCCGGAAGCAGTCAAGGAATGTCCGTCGGGAGGACCGGAGATTCTTGTCCCGATTGACTTTTCGACATCCTCTGTCCAGGCCTGCTATCTTGCTTTCCATATAGCCGTACTCCACAAGGCAAAAATCAAACTGCTCCACTCCTACTTCAGTCCAATCTTGGTGGATGACTCCGCACTTCAATTGTCAGACTCCATGACCTTTGACGGCTCGGCCGATGCTGTGGAGCAGATGGAAGCAGACCGTGAACTCTCCGACATCAGCCGCAAACAGATGAAGGAAATCGAGTCACAACTGCGCGAGAAAATCAAAGACGGAGTCATTCCTCCCGCCGTTTTCTCATCAGAAATCACCGATGGTCTACCCGAAGAAGTCATAAATGACTACGCAGCGGTCCACCATCCCTATCTGATCGTAATGGGGACACGCGGCAATGACAAGCATGACCGCGCGATGCTTGGAAGCGTCACGGCCGAAGTGCTCGACACGTGCCGCTCATGCGTGATGACTGTCCCCGAATCGCCGAGATTCAAACGCACGGACGACATCCATGAAGTGCTGTATCTATCATCCACAAAACAGCAGGACATACTCGCACTCGATGCCCTCTATCGCATACTTCCTGACCAGTCACTGTCAGTGACACTCGCGTCAGTCCCCACAAAGAAAAGACCTGAGGGCGATACAACCGCGATAGCCAACCTCCTCGCCTATTGTAAGGAAAATTATCCGGCCTACACCTTCCGGACGGTCCAACTCTCACTCTCGCATGAGGAGGAAGATTTCGAGGGGCTTGACAAGAAATCGCATTTCGACATGATCTCAGTCGCCACCCCACGCAAAAATATTTTTGCAAGACTGTTCAATCCAACTTTGGCTCACAAGCTGCTTTTCCACGCCGACATCCCATTGCTCTCAATCCCGGTGTGACCGCTCAAATAAAACCATATAGCAGAGACCGACTGATTCACGCCCATTTCTTTTGACGGACAATCAGTCGGTCTCCCTATTTATGACCTATGCTTGCGTAGTTATGCTTTACCTTTAGATGAAGCCGGTGTTGCGGCTGTCTTCTTGGTAGAGACAGGACGCGCACGACGCAGTCTCAACACCTGAGCCGAACGAGGCGGCAGATATAGCCTGAGCCATTCCTTGCCCGAAGGAGCGAAAAGCGGATCGCTCTGCGTCAGATGACTCACTGACTCATCTATATTACCATAGCCCCCGAAAGCAGGATTGTCAGTTGACAGCACCACATCATATTCTCCCGCAGGAGCGAGAATGCCATACCCTTCGAAAGCCTTTGACGGATTGAAGTTGAACACGAACGCAAGATCTCCGCGCATGAAAGCAAGCACTTGATCATCATCCTTCTCCCAAAGTTTCACCACCGGGAGAGCCTGGAAATTATAGACGCTTGAAATGAGATGAATCATCGCATTGTCGAATGCATTGAGCAATTCATACTTCAACTCCTTGCGATCCACCAGATCCCACTGACGGCGGGCATATTTATAGCTCCAGCCATTACCTTCACGCGGGAAGTCAATCCACTCCGGATGACCGAACTCATTGCCCATGAAGTTGAGATAACCGCCATTGATGGTCGAAGCCGTGACAAGGCGTATCATCTTATGGAGAGCTATACCTCTGGCCACGACCATATTGTCGTCATCCTTCATCATGTGCCAATACATTTCCTTGTCAATGAGTCGGAAAATAACTGTCTTGTCGCCGACAAGAGCCTGATCGTGACTTTCGACGTAGGATATTGTCTTTTCGTCAGCACGGCGGTTGGTCAGCTCCCAGAAAATAGATGTCGGATGCCAATCCTCATCCTTCTTTTCTTTGAGCATCTTAATCCAGTAGTCCGGGATACCCATGGCCATTCGGTAGTCAAACCCTATGCCACCATCCTTGAACGGGACAGCGAGACCCGGCATACCGCTCATCTCCTCCGCAATGGTTATGGCATTCGGATTAATCTGATGTATGAGCTTGTTGGCCAAAGTCAGATATGTGATTGCATTAGTGTCCTGGCCACCGTTATAGTAGTCGTCATAGCCGCTGAACGCCTGTCCGAGACCATGGTTGAAGTACAGCATTGAGGTCACACCATCGAAACGGAAACCGTCAAAATGGAATTCCTGCAACCAATATTTGCAATTGGAGAGGAGGAAATTGATCACATCATTCTTGCCGTAGTCGAAACACAATGAATCCCATGCCGGATGTTCACGCCGACTGTCACCGTAGAAATACTGGTCATAGCTTCCATCGAGTCTGCCAAGTCCCTCGACCTCATTTTTCACCGCGTGAGAGTGGACAATATCCATAATGACGGCGATACCGAGTTCGTGGGCACGGTCAATGAGACTTTTCAGCTCCTCAGGCGTACCGAAACGGCTCGATGGGGCATAGAAACTGGAAACGTGATAACCGAATGAGCCGTAGTAGGGATGCTCCTGAATGGCCATGATCTGGATTGCATTATAGCCATCGGCAGCTATTCGCGGGAGAATCAGATCACGGAACTCGGTGTAAGTGCCTATGCCCTCTTTCTCCTGAGCCATGCCGATATGGCACTCGTAAATGAGAAGCGGACGCGTGTCAGGACGGAAACGGCGAACTTTCCATTTATATTGCTCCGGTGACCATACCTGAGCCGAAAATATCTTTGTCTGCTCATCCTGCACCACGCGGTTGGCATAAGCAGGTATGCGCTCGCCTTCTCCTCCATCCCAAGAGACGAGCATCTTATATAAATCCCCATGGTGGATGTCGTTAGGCTTTAGCTTTATCTCCCATACACCATTCTTTTTGGGCTTGAGGGCATATTTCTTCATGGGTTTCCACTTGGAGAAATCGCCGACCAGAGTAATCGCAGTAGCATTCGGCGCCCACTCGCGGAACACCCATCCGCCATCAGCAGTGCGGTGAAGCCCGAAGAAATTATGTGCGTTGGCAAAAGCATCGAGACTGCCTTCCGGGCCACAAAGTTCGACTTCCTTGGCAAGCGCATCATTGTGACGTCCGACAATAGCCTCTGTATATGGCTCAAGCCATGGATCGTTTTTAATAATGTTGAGAGTCTTTTTTTTCATGGGAACAATTGATGATTAGTCATGGAGAAGTTACGAGAACGCATCTCATAATGAACATATAAGAGTGTGTCTCATAACAAAAGCTAAAGCAAGGGCGACGCAATCTTTGAGGGATTTTCTCTTAACTCTGAGGGAGTGTGGCTCAT
>JAMPHF010000001.1:805944-817759 GCA_023663525.1 Bacteroides sp. | reverse complement strand
TTAGATGTGTCCTTGAAAAGTTACCTTAGCCTCCCGTCTTTTGGGCGTATTTTCCACTTTGTCTCAGTCGTGTACATAAAGTACACTCCTTTAACCACAGTGGAAAATCCCCTCCAAAAAACCGGGACCCTCGATTTAACTTTTGTTATGAGACACACTCTTAGTTTAGAATACAAATTTTACAGGCGTAAGTGTCACTTGCGAATTGAGTCCGGAAGGAATCGTGGGCCAGTCGCCGAAACTGAACTCCTTGGCATTGGTCACGGAAGCGATATTCGCATCCTTGAAAATGCGCCAGTTGACACCTCTACGCTCATAGTCAGCTATGCGGTTGGCCTGAAGGCTGGTCACGTCAATCTCAAGAGTGTTGACACCCGGTTTGAGCAGGCTGCCCACACGCAGTCTGAAAGGAACGCTCCATACCTTTCCGGCGGGGACACCGTTGACCCTCACGTCGGCACTCTCGCGGACATCTCCGAGGTCAAGGATCCAATCATCGGCAGCCGAGGGATCATCAACCGTGACGTTGACTGTGTAACGCCCTGTCCCGAAATTCACGGCCGCATCTGCCACCGGGAGCTTGCACCATTGGGTGAGGGTGTCGGTGGCGAAAACGCCCTCAATCGCCGGTTCGCTTTTCGGGAAACTGATTGACCACCCGCTGTCAACAACAATCGGCTCACCGGCAGGCTCGACATACGCCCACGGCTCACCCTCAGCGGTGTCAGGGAAAGTCTTCAGCAACAATGACTCGCCGGGTGCGAGTTGCATACGCACCTGAGTGTCGCCAGCATCATTACGGCGCGTCTGCGCCATTCCCTTGCGAGCCATGACAGGATCAAAAATCTCCACGGATTCAGCCGGGACAGCGAGAGTGACCCAGCCGTCAAGCGGTCTGTCCTGAAGCAAGGTTACGAAATAGTTATAGCCCCCGACCTCATTGCGGCGGCGGATGAGTGAGAGTCCGTTGTCGGTACGCATCGGCTCTGACTTGGCATTTGTCAGCCTCAGCGCATCGGCAAAATCAGGCGAGGTGACGACACGACCCTTTCCGTAGGGAGTGACGGTCGCAGCCGTCCCCATTGCGGGTAAAGTTGACGTGAGGGCAGTGAGTTTTGACCGTCGTGAATCGAGTTGCGACAATCCGGGGACATCCGATGGCAGAGTCCCGATGAACGCCACCGTGGCTCCTTCACGGGCGAGGGCGAGCATTCGCTCCAACGTGGCGGGCTGCATGAAGCGTGCGGGAGGAACTATCACAGCCTTATATTCAGCCCCACCTTCGGCTGTGAGTGCGCCCCGAGCATTGACGGTAAGATGGTCAAGCAGCTCATCGGACACATAATCAGCATCATAACCGGCATTTATAATCTCATTGACTGCTTTCTTGACATCGGGCATACGCTGCTCCATCTTGTGGATGTCAAACATCAGATAGGGATTGCCTCCCTGACGCTGCCAAATCTCCTCAATGGGGAAATAAAGCAGGAAATCATTATCGGGAGTACCGGCTGAGAGAAATGCCTGGCAACGTTTCACATAACCGAAAAGCGAATCGGCATCCTGCCAGATGCTGTTGGTCGGCGACATGTTGATTGACGCATAGAACATCCATCCGGGGAATGCCACACCTTTCGGAGAGTATGGCGCACCGTGGAAATAGACGTGATTGACTCCCGAACAGAACATCTGGTCGAGTTCGGGCTTGCAGCGTGAGAGCGAAGTGCGGAAATGTTCGGTCAGCCATGTCAGTGTTTCGGCTGATGTGAGCCGTTTCCCGGTCAGATGCGCAGCCGACGAAGCGAATTTGAGCACAGCCGGATCGGAGTCGCTCGGACGCGTCGGGCCATCCTGATTCAGACCGGGGATGGAGAATTTGGTCTGACCGAATGACTCACACTCCGGAATATCGACGGCGGCATAGAGATCGATGATGTTGGCTGGAGAGCCATGACTCTGGTTGCGGATTCTCGCCCCGTTGGCGTGGGCACGCTTCATCCACACCTCGGTGAAATTTTCACGGAGCAGGCGTGCGAGCGTCGAACGGTAGTCACGCACCACCCGCGAACGCAGGTCATCATGGTTGGATTCGTCAACAAATTCCGGGAGATACTGCTGAAGCCGGTAGCCGTGGTCTTTATAAAACTCATCAAAAATATTGTCAGCCCAATCCGAACCGTAGACCTCATACGAATCGTTGAAAAAAGTGTCGGGAATCGGACAACCCGAGCTTTCAAACGCTCTGTCAAAGCGGTCGAGGTAGTGGTTGACGGCAACGCTGTCGTAGTGGTTCAGCACCAGCCCCACCCCTCCGGGTGCGGCACGCTTCACCTTCTGGAACGTCCTGCCCGAGAACACAGCATAGATGGTCCATTCTCCATTTTTTGAAGCCGGAGCTTTCCATTTCAGGACCGAATCTTTCCCGACCTTATCCGTCAGGTCAATCCGTTGGTCACCGTCGCTTGCAATCACCGCCTGAAGCGTCGCCACGGGTGCTTGCTTTGCATCCTTTGTCACGATTTTTTCCGAGAACTTATATCCCGGAGCCACGGTCCATTTCTCAACCACGCACTTGCGTGCGCTGTAATCGGTCGTGACATCCGGCCCGCCGAACGGCCAACCGGTGCCGTTGTTCATGTCAATCTGCAGACCGAGCCGCTTGCCTTCGGACATCGTATGGGCAAGCATCTCCATCCATTTCGGTGAAAGATAGTCAATATCATTGGCCTCATTGCCTTTCACACCATAGATGGGGGTTATCTCGACTCCTCCAAGACCTTTCTTGGCAAATTCCTCAAGATTGAATGTCAATCCCTCCTTGTCAACGGCACTTCCAAGCCACCACCAACGCACAAAGGGACGGTTTTCGACTGTTGTCGGATACCACGCTGTCGCATCGCTGCCGCTTCCCGCATGGGCTGAGAGACATCCAATGCCCGTCAGGACAGCAGCCACCAACTTTCTGAATCGATTCATTTTTCCGCGTATGAAAAGTTTCTTTGATTTATATAAAGTTACCTTATCGTAGGGACATGCCTTTGGCATGTTTAACACCTTACCTCAGACAATCAAACGTAAACATGCCAAAGGCATGTCCCTACTTCTTTATCTTCACTTAGTCACGGACGCTGGAGGGTCACCCCCATAAGCCCGATCACCACATCGCCCGAAAGGGTTTCGAGTGTCAGAGATTCGAGTTCACGCGAGGGATCGACAGGCACGTCGAGGACGATTCCGGCTCCACCGTCAATGAAACGGTCGGCCACACCCTTAATGCCAAGCTCATCGCCGAGAGTACGGCTCATACGCCCGGTCTTCAGATGGAAGCGGTAGGGCGGGACTGCACCGGGAGCCTGCGCGAAAGCATAGTCATCATGATAAAAATCAAGCTCAATCGGCGCCCAGTTGTGAGGATTGACGAGTGGCGTCACATTATCAGCCCCTTTATCGGCATAGCGGACACGCACAAGCCCATTCTCAATGCCCCACTGCATGTGGTTGGTCGAACCGGCCATGAGGAGATAGAGATGTGACGCACGTCCCGAAAGATTGACAGTGGCACTATCGGGATAATTGTCCCACAGCGATGTGAAGACGATGTTGCTACCCTCGGACGGAAGTTCAAAAGGAAGCCCTGTCTCTGTACGGATGATTCCACCCTCTGCGGCCAGACGCGCACGGAGCCCCGAGTCATCAATGTCAGCGGTCAGCTTGGGGTGACACCATTCACCGATTCCCTGCTTCGGAAGCTGGAGGGTGGTGACTGACGGACGCGGTGACAGATACTCGTTGCGGAATATATCTGTAACCGATGCATTGTAGCTGCCGGTCAGATTCATCGTCTCGCACTTCTGCGGGTTGATGTCATCAAAACCGTTTGACGAGGAATCAAAAGTTTTTTTCTTTTGAGCGACAACGGGATTCCACCATGTCAGACCGCCTGCCGTCATCTCATGGAAACTGACAGGACCTTCCGACCTCACACGTCCGGTGGCGGACGGCATGAACTCCGAAGCCTCGACAATCTCGACTTCCATGACCGGGGCTGTCCCGGCATTGACCGTCACACGCGGGAGGGAGATTGAGCTCCCGGTGGAAGTCCAACTGACAGGCTTTCCGTTGACTTTGACACTCTCAACTCCGTTGGCAGGCACGGTCAGTTCAAGAGGTGCATTCTTTCCGTAACGATTCTGTATCTTATACAATATCTTCCGTCCGTCTTTCTTGTATGAATATGACAGATCCGGCAAACTGACCTCAGCCTCAAGCCATGAGGCAGGGAAGCCGGGGACGAGACGTACTTTAGGATTCCTGCCAAGCAAATCCGGACGCACACCGAAAAGACCCTCAGTGAGTGCGCGGCTCCAAACCCCGACAGGATCGGCAAAATCGCGATAGCACTCCCCACGCGCCGCATCGTAATGGCTGATCTGACCGAAATTGAGGGGAGCAGCTCCGAGATACATATTGTCCATCGCCACAGACTTCATCAGATTATATGCCTCATCGTTGCGTCCTGCCTGCCAATAGGCCAAAGCAGTGTGCATGACTTCGGCTATGGCTACGTTGTTGATGCTCCATGAGTAGGGTTTCCAATTCGTGGTCGAGAGCGTGAACAGGCCGTCGTCCATACCCTCCCCTTTGACCGGGATGCGGGGAGTCTCACTGTCGATGTAACATGTCGAGGCGTATGCCTTGAAATTATCGGCAATCTCCGAATCAATGGCGTGATATATGGTCCACAGACCGGCGGAGGGATGCAATCGGCGGTGACCGCCCGCATCACGAAATTCAGCCCAATGGCCTTCATCCTTCATCCACAGCACACTGTCAATCGCCGAAGCGATTTTATCAGCCTCACGGCGATATGGCGTCGGGTCTTCGCCGATAGCTTCAGCGACATCGGCGGTCAGACGGTTGGCAAAATAATTGTAGGCTGACGAGTGAGTGACATCTCCCCCCGAATAGTAGAGCGCATCACTGGCCCAGATGCAGCAATATGCATCATAGAGACCGTCACCGTCAGGATCAAAATTGCGCTTCTCCCAGTCAAGGTGGAGCTTGACGACGGGGAAAAGTGAACGCATGGCGGCAGTGTCGCCCGTGTGACGGAAATGGCGCAGGAGAGCGTCAGCGTAGACGAGATTCATGTCGTAGTGCGACATCTCGTCCTTCTTTCCGGGTCGGCGGCATATATAGCCGTTGCTGTACATGGGTGTACCCCATTTCTTTGCAGCTCGTGCGAGATTAAGGGTAGAGTCCTGACAGGGATGATTATAGACGGGAGGAATATCCGTGATCTGATTGGCCGCATAGGTCTTGAAATGAGTCAAGGCTCTGTCATGACGACCGGTAGCATCACCGGCATACGCACCACGCCAACCGAGATGGGGGGTACGCCAACCGATGGCACCATGAAGCCATGCCGATCCGCTCCAGATACCGTCCATGGCGACAGCGAGCGCGCCACCGATTGGATTGAGCCATGCATCGGGAGTGTTGAACACGATACTTCCGGCAAGTTCCTCACGCTCTTTCTCGGCTTGCGAGAGGAGAGCTTCGAGGGATTTGTCAGGCACGGAGGGAGTGGGAAACAATGCCACAACGGCACGCTGTCCGGGTTTTACTACAATCTCCCCCTCATAGACCGGTCCGGCAGCAATCTTGTGGTTACTCGCCGGAATGATGAGGCTGAGTGTCTTGCGCTCCTTCTTTCCATACTCGACTCTGACGGTATCGCCGTTGACTGTAAAAACATTGTCCTCACAGTATTCCGGCTTGAGGTCAAAACATGTCGGATCGTCAACGCCGAGGTCTCCCTCGCGATAGAATTTCTTGTCGGCTACGCCACCGAATCTCACCGGGATGGTGACGGGCTTTAACGTGTTGTTGCTGATTGCCCATAATGCCATGTCAACGCTGCGCATCACCTGCGCTTCGACACTGACCCCACCCTGCTCATAGTCCATGCGTCCCGGGGTATAGCGGGCGGTGCAATCGTCTTCAGGAAGTGTGAGACGTAAGTTTCCACCCATGCGGGGAAGATATATGCCGAACTCAGGCGTGTCGGAACAGTCCATCCTGAAGCCAGAGTGTGCGCCATAGAGGGCGCGGTTGAAGCGAGAACAGCCGTTGACGGTGACCACGGACTTTCCGTCAGGCACATAGTGGCGCGGACGGTAGTCAACCCCCGCAGCCACGGTGAGCGATGTGGCTGCGAGGAATAGCACACTGATTAACTTAACCTTTATAGAGTGCATGATTATACGTAGGGCAATGTTATATCGACAAATTTTCTCTCCCAAGTGCAGACAACGGGATTTCCGGATGATTACGGTAAAGGTTTGATGCCTTCCCAGCGGACATCCCATGTGCCGTCTTTCGGGAATCCGGGATTCTCGACATCACATCCATCCCACCCTGCACACATGAGAGCGACTGCCGTCAGAAGACCGCCGTTACCGGGAAGATAGCAACGCAGACGCTGGTCCTGATAGTTATGACCATTGGGGAGATAGGTGTTTGTGCGCTTGTCCATGAGGAGGGCGTTGATGGCCTTTTCGGGATGACCGAGGCGCACGGCGTTCATGGCTGTTGTCGGGTAGTCCCAACCCCAGGTCTTGTCCCAGTTCCAGTTGTCATAGACCCAATCGAAAGTATTGTCCATGATGTCGGGCTTCACAAGCGATGAGGATGGAAGAATGCCGACGGCTGCGAGGACGGCCATGTGGTCTGAGGTCAGACGGATGTCGCTGTATGTCTCGGGGGCTGTCTCGGCGGCAAGATAGAGACTGTCTTTTGCAGCAAGAGGCGAGAGGGTGGCGATGATGTCGTCCCATTCGGCTACGCGAGACTCACCTTTGCGCTCACGCCATTTCTGCGCGGTGTTGAGTCCGAAATGCCAGTAAGAGAGCTCAAAGGGAGGATTGACGGTCTCGGCTGCACGGAGGGTTTCCTGAGCGGGAATAATGCCTCGGAGTGTGGAGCGGCCGAGGGAGTCCTTGTCAACAAAATCGGCCATAAACTCAGCCGTGTTCTGCACGAGGTCATAGTAGCGGTCGATAACCGCGCTGTCGGGATTGGCACGGTAGGCAAGTTCGGCAAGATAGATGAGATGGGGCTGCTGCCAGATGAGGAAAGAGCCTACCTTCGAGGGAGCCTCTATGCCGGAGGGGTCTGTCATCTTCATCCAGCGGAGTCCCTTGAAGCCCTGACGCTGCGCTATGTCGCGGGCCACGCCTGCCGAGCTTTCATACCAAGGGAGTGTGCGGTTGAGGAGGTCGTCATGTCCCCATAATGCGAATTGGGCCTGATGCCACCAGATCATTTCCATGTGGAATTTTCCGAACCATGAGTTGTAGGTCAGACCTGTCTCCTGCGGAGGAGTTGATCCTGCACACTGGATTGCGAGAAGATATTGCGAAAGGACAACACGGCGTTCAAGTTCCTTGGCGCGCGGATCGGTGCAATTGCTGAAATCAACCACGCCTCCGTTTTTCCAGAAACCTGTCCAATAAGCCGAAGCTGCATCGCGCGTCTCAGCCACACTCGGGCTGTCGGCTGCGACCTGTTCGGGAGTGAATGTCGCCGTCACTGTCCATTCATCGGCGGTAGGTGTGATCGTTGCGACATTGCGCCCGGTCATCACGGGAGCTTCCGCGCCGGTCCAGGTCAGATTGACGTAATATGAAGTCGAATCGAGAGTGTGACGGAGGACGGCACTGTTAGCGTCTGAACTGATGATCTCGGTCAGATGAAGCGAGTCGGCAGTCCAGTTGCAAGCATCATCGCAGTGTCCTCCCGAAGGATAAGGTAGACGCAATGCCACCGGGATATGCTTCTCGGATTTTATGGATGCTGCCACCATGTCCTTTTCGGGATGCACGTAAGTGCGCACGCTGACGGGAGTGCCGTCAACCTTGAAATCCGACCTTATCTCACCGTTCCACATGTCGAGTGTCTGGTCTATATCGGAAATCTGAGCGGGAGTAAGCCCGGCAAATCCGAGCGCGCCGAGATGGAGACGGTGGGGATTTACACGATACCAGTTGGCAGCGTCATGCTGACGGCCTTTTTCATTGAACTGCACGGAATATGGCTCCATGCGTCCACGCCCGAAATCATAGTCCTTGAGGGTCTCCTCAAATTTTAAATCGTCAGGATTCGGGAAGCTGTGCCATCCCCACTGGCTCTGTGTCCCCAGAGGGACACCCTTGCTGTAAAGTTCGGGGAAAGTCTGCAAGCCGGTCACATCGACGGTGACTGCAAACTCGCCATTGCCTACCGAGAGGGAGGCCAAAGTGTCTATTTCGGTGATATGCGGATTGTTGCGTCCAACAAGTGCCTGACGGTCAATGGCCGACGCGCTCTGACACGCAACGAATGCCTGCGGCATTAGCGTGAGAGCGGAGGCATAGATAAGATTTCTGAATGTCATCGGTCTTAATGATAATGAATGGTAAATTTAAGGCAAAACTGGACTGACAGCACCTGCCATCGGCATGACGACAACGCAGCGTGGGATACAATACCTGTCAGATTCTTCGCAAAGTTAACATTTTTCCCGCATGTAATCAAATCCTTGACAAGCGACAAGCGGTCATTTTTATTCAAAAAGGGGTAGAATTTTGTTTTTATTCATCACGAGCGGGAACACCACAAAAGGTATTCCCGCCCAATGACTCCAACATCCACGCACTGAATAACCAATGCATCAGAAGGGAGTGATATGTTATAATTCAATCACCGGGAGAACCAACGACCCAATTCATGCTGAATGAGTTCCAGTGCATCGTATCGCCCGACAATGCGTCTTTGATGGACTGACTCGACACGTAGACTGTAAGATTTTCCGGTTTGAATTTATTGCCGTCACCAAAGATTTTTTGACCTGCGGTCGGCACACTGTTACATCTTGTGATGTCAAACGTGGTTAAGTTCTCGCAATAACGGAATGAGTAATCATAAATCTCGGATAAATCGCCAAGAACAACCGTGGCGAGACTATGACATTCCTCACAAACATGGACATCTACGCTCTTTACTGACGGGGCATTAAGACTTGTAATCCCGCTCCTGTAAAACGCCATTTCGGCTATTGAGACGACCGTTGACGGAATACGGACATTCTTCAGGTTGACACAATCGGCAAATGCGCCATCAGGTATCGCCGTCAATCCTTCGGGTAGATAAATCTCACCAAGACCCGTGACCGAATTCTGATTATCGCTGCCATATCCCTTGTCAAGACTCGCATAATTACAGAACGCGAGTTCCGGCATTGCTGCGAATGTAGCGTCTGACAAATCGAGTGAGAGTCTCTTGGTCGCACCGTCGCCATCCAATGAAAGATAGGCCCGCAATGTGGAGAAATCCGCATCGTTGATCGGGCCGGATATTTTAAGCGAATTTCCGTCACCGATTGCAGACAGGAGCATATCGTTGGTGAGTGTTCCGGCAGTGTTCATGGTTATGACGGGGACATTTCCGGGCGTAGGATTGTCATCTCCCGGATTATCGGGCGTATTTGGACTGTCCTCGCCCCCTGACTGTGACATGTCATACCAATCGTTGTTTATGGATACAGAGAATGACTGGGTCACTTTAGAAAGCGACATGATGTTTCCTGCAATCACCGTGCGGTAATTGGCCTTGAACGAAACATTGTTGATAACCTGGTCATGGCTTTTGGTTTCACCTGCCGGAGTGTAGGTGATTGTCAGGCTGTTAATCATCATCGCAGGATCATTGTTGGCCTTGTGGTCTTCGTTTGGAGCAAGCATGTAGGTTGCGAGCATGTCACCGGTCAGCTTTCCGGCGGCTACATTGTGTGTCAAATTCATCGGGGTGCTCTCCGAAGCGGGCGTATATGAGCCACTGACAGCGGAATAGCGATAGTTGTTTCTCGCAAATGAGACATTGATGACATCGCCCGCATTCAGAGTCCCCGTCTCGCGGATGATGAGCTTGGCCACTGCATGTTGCAGGGCGATGTTATAGGTACTTTCCGTCGGCTTGAACGAGGTCTCACATTTCGCGTAGGCGATAAGTGATCCAGCAGTTGCCGTGGTGCTGTATGAAATCTGCTCAAGTCCTTTGGCTGCATCAACGTCATAGCCACCGCAGTCGGCCCAGAATGCGATCGTGTATGTATGGCTTCGGTCAAGTTCAAGTGAGAACTGGAATTTTCCATCTATACTGCGGCTCTCCTGCGCACGTGTTATCGGGTCGGTCGCAGCATTGTCGCGGATATACATGAATGCTCTCGTCGGCATCGGATCATCGGCGTCGGACGTTGCACGCGACTGCGACATCAAGTCGGCAGTGACATTGAAAGTCATTTTAACAGGCGAACTCTCAACCGGACTGTCAATGTCATCCTCCATCCGGCTACAAGAGGAAATGGCGAGCATTGCCGCGCCAATCAGCAGGAAATGTTTGATATTCATGGTGTGGTATTGGTGATTGTATCCCAAATATGGAATGGCTATTGCGTGTAAAACAATTTTTTAGAAATAAATGAAAATGTCATCGCGCCAATAGGTGTCGATGCTGATTCCTCCGGCTGACGCGCCGAGTGTCAGGAAGTTTCCTCTGATGGTCGTTTCGTAACCTCTGCAATATTCCACGGAGATTCCCGTCGCGCGGCTATACAGCTTTCCGGCCGTGTCCCGGACCTCAAGGGTCAGAGTGATGACCGAGTGTTCATCAGTCGCAAAAATGAAATCACCACCGACAAGCACCGACTCTCCAGCCACAAGTCCGTCAGCAGCAGTTGAGGCTTTACATCTGTAGGATATTCCGGTGGATGAATCGTTTGGCCGCCGGGTGACCACATTGTAGGAAACAGGCAGAAAAAATTCGTAGTAGACATTGAAAACAAGCTCGTCGAGCGGTGGGTAGTCACCCGGATTAGCCTCCCGCAGACGCTTGTAGGCAGCCACATCATCGGCAATCAGACGATATTTTGCAAACGGTCGCTCCAAAGCCAGTTCGAGGCGGGTGTGTCCACAGTCGATCTCCACTCCGTCCAGACTGACGCACGAGGCATCTTTTTCATCTGTATTCGCAATGTAATTTTCAGTCAGAAGGGAAACAGTGTGCAGGTCATCAAGGTCAAAATACGGACTCCGGGCTGTCACGCCGTCGGGCGAACAGTCACACCAGACCATTATGTCATATCTGCCTGCATCGAGTCCGATGTCAGTTTCAATTGTTTCGCCCGATGTGAATTCTTTGCGCAGGACACGCGTTGATGTTCCTTCTCTGAAAATGTCGATTACGCAGTGTCTGTGATAAGAATTGAGTGTCGGGGTAGAGGATCTGCCGTCAAACGTCGGCATTGATGAGGGCGGCGGTCGTAAGGATAATGTAAGCAATGGAGGATCATACTCGTCATCAAAAATACAGCTTGTGGTGACAATAAAGATTGTCAACAGAATCCAAAAATGGAATCGCCGTGGCAACAATCGCCCACGGACTCTGTCTCTCCATGGTCCGGAACGATCTGTATGAGACTTGTCTCCACTATATGTCTGATTTAAGGGTATGATAGGAACTTCAATTATGTCTCGATTTGCAGACGGCGGACAAACGCAAGCGATAGATCATGAAAAATATCCCTTATTCATCCGCTTTTCTGCAAATATAGGCAATCATGTTCAATTATCACCCATAAAATCCACAAAATCAGCGCAAGTGTAGCTTGATTTGATACAGTTCCGGAGTTGTTATGGAGCCGGTATACGACAAATGTGCACAAAAAAAGCCGGAGTCGAGGTTGACGTTGTGTCATCCTTGACTCCGGCACTTAGAG
>JAMPHF010000001.1:766774-805844 GCA_023663525.1 Bacteroides sp. | reverse complement strand
CGGGACACGCTGACTACGTTAAGAACATGGTTACCGGTGCTGCTCAGATGGACGGTGCTATCATCGTAGTTGCTGCAACTGACGGTCCTATGCCCCAGACTCGCGAGCACATCCTTCTCGCCCGTCAGGTGAACGTTCCTCGTCTCGTTGTGTTCCTCAACAAGTGTGACATGGTTGACGACGAAGAAATGTTTGACCTCGTTGAGATGGAAATGCGTGACCTTCTTTCGGCTTACGAATATGACGGTGACAACACTCCTATCATCCGAGGCTCTGCTCTCGGCGCACTCAACGGTGAGCCCGAATGGGAAGCTAAGGTTATGGAACTCATGGACGCTGTTGACACTTGGATTCCGCTGCCTCCCCGCGACATCGACAAGCCCTTCCTTATGCCTGTTGAGGACGTGTTCTCAATCACCGGTCGTGGTACAGTTGCTACCGGTCGTATCGAAACTGGTATCGTGAAGGTTGGTGACGAAGTTCAGATCATGGGTCTCGGCGCAGACATGAAGTCAGTCGTTACCGGTGTGGAAATGTTCCGCAAGCTTCTTGATCAGGGTGAAGCAGGTGACAACGTTGGTCTTCTTCTCCGTGGTATCGACAAGAAGGACATCAAGCGCGGTATGGTAATCTGCCATCCGGGTGTCGTTAAGCCTCACAACAAGTTCAAGGCTTCTGTCTACATCCTCAAGAAAGAGGAAGGTGGCCGTCACACTCCGTTCCACAACCACTATCGTCCCCAGTTCTACATCCGTACACTTGACGTGACAGGTGAGATTACTCTCCCCGAGGGTGTAGAGATGGTGATGCCCGGTGACCACGTTGAGATCAACGTTGAGCTCATCAACCCGGTTGCTTGCGACGCAGGTCTCCGCTTCGCTATCCGTGAAGGTGGCCGCACAGTAGGTTCCGGTCAGATCACCGAAATCATTGAATAATACCGCTGAGGTATTGCTCAAAAGAATTTCATGAGCCGGTTTCGGCCGGTCTCTTGATAAAACTTAAACCGACCCTCGCGCATCGGTGGGTCACAAGGCTCGGAAGTGCCGAGGGTCGGTTTCTTTCTACCTACGGGACTAGCTCAGTTGGTAGAGCACCGGTCTCCAAAACCGGGTGTCGGGAGTTCGAGTCTCTCGTCCCGTGCTAAAAAACACGACAAATGAGTAAACTTAAACTACTTACAGATATCGAGGAGTCTTATACCGAACTTCGGTATAAGACTACTTGGCCTACAAGAACCCAACTGGTCAAGAGCGCAGTCATCGTGCTGATAGCTTCCATCATTATAGCCGCGATTGTGTTCGTGATGGATCAGGTGGTCAACACAATAATGCACTTCATTTACAGCCTCGGTCAGTAATCTCATAAAGGAAGAAAATCAATGGCGGAAGAATTGAAAAAAGCCTGGTATGTGCTGCGTGCCATCTCAGGAAAAGAAGCTAAGGTCAAAGAAGTACTGGATGGAGCCATCCGTAATACCGGCCTCGGCAATTACGTCTTTCAGGTCTTGATTCCTACTGAGAAAGTGATGTCAGTCCGCAATGGCAAGAAGGTGGTGAAGGAGAAAAACCTTTACTCCGGCTATGTCTTTGTGGAGTGCATTCTTACCGGTGAGGTGCTTTATGAGCTCCGCAACACTACTAATGTGATTGATTTCCTTCGTGGACGTGGCAAGAATGCTGCCCCTGAGGCACTTCGTGAGAGCGAGGTGCTCCGCATGATGGGTACGGCTGACGATATGATCGATGCCGCCGAGGAGGGAAATGACTACATGGTGGGCGAGACTGTGAAGGTCACGTTCGGTCCCTTCAGTGGATTCTCCGGAACCATTGAGGAGGTCAACCGTGAACGGAAGAAACTTAAAGTGATGGTCAAGATCTTCGGGCGTAAAACCCCTCTTGAACTCGAAAATTCTCAAGTAGAGCGTGAATAATCATCGCGCGGTGGCAGGATCTCAGTGTCCTGACACCACGGGAGATGTCACAGTTCCCTCCACAATCTGAGGTTGAAACTCCATCGGCACTTGGTTACGAAAGCTGTCGGCGGAGAAATCTTGGTGAAAGGACAGATGGCATCGTTTTAACCGAATCATTAACAAAAATTTAGATTTATCATGGCTAAAGAAATTGCTGGACAGATCAAATTGCAAATTAAGGGTGGCGCAGCCAATCCCTCACCTCCAGTTGGTCCTGCTCTTGGTTCAAAGGGCATCAACATCATGGAATTTTGCAAGCAATTCAATGCCCGCACTCAGGACAAGGCCGGTAAGATTCTTCCGGTTGTCATCACTTACTACACTGACAAGAGCTTCGACTTCGTAGTCAAGACTCCTCCGGTGGCTATCCAGCTCCTCGAAGCTACCAAGCTCAAGAGTGGCTCCGCACAGCCTAACCGCAAGAAAGTCGGTGAAGTGACCTGGGATCAGGTGAAGGCGATTGCTGAGGACAAAATGCCCGATTTGAACTGTTTCAACGTAGCATCGGCAATGCGCATGGTTGCCGGTACAGCCAGAAGCATGGGTATCACCGTTAAAGGAACATTCCCCGAAAACATCTAAACTTCAATTGACATGAGTAAACTGACGAAAAATCAAAAGATTGCCCAGGAGAAAGTTGAAGCCGGGAAGGTGTACAGTCTTGCTGAAGCAGTAAATCTTGTAAAGGAAATCACTTTCACTAAGTTTGATGCTTCGCTTGACGTGGATGTTCGACTTGGCGTTGACCCCCGTAAGGCTAACCAGATGGTGCGTGGCGTTGTGACGCTCCCCAACGGAACCGGTAAGCAGGTGCGTGTTCTCGTGCTCTGCAACCCCGATGCCGAAGCTGCCGCTAAGGCTGCCGGTGCAGACTATGTCGGTCTGGACGAATATATCGAAAAAATCAAAGGCGGTTGGACAGACGTTGATGTCATCATCACTCAGCCCGCTATCATGGGTAAGATTGGTGCCCTCGGCCGTGTCCTCGGTCCCCGTGGCCTCATGCCTAACCCCAAGAGCGGTACTGTGACCAACGATGTCGCAAAGGCCGTTGAGGAAGTGAAGAAGGGTAAAATCGACTTCAAGGTTGACAAGAACGGTATCGTTCACTCATCAGTCGGCAAGGTGTCATTCGACGCTCCCGCTGCTGCTGCCAACGTCCGCGAGTTTGTCAACACCCTCATCAAGCTCAAGCCCGCTACCGCTAAGGGTACCTATATCAAGAGCATTTATCTTTCGAGCACAATGAGTCCGGGTATCAAGATTGATCCCAAGTCAATCGACGAATAACTTCTAAAGCTGACTGTACAAAATGAAAAAGGAAGATAAAATCATTGCTATTGAGAATATAGCTAAGACTCTCCAGGAGTATAGCTGCTTCTACCTCACTGAAACTGCCGGTCTCAATGCCGAGAAGACCACCGCTCTCCGTCGTGCCTGCAACGGTGCTGACATCAAGCTGATGGTCGTGAAGAATACACTTCTCCACAAGGCTCTTGAGTCGCTCGAAGGTGACTACTCTGAACTCTACGGTGCGCTTCATGGCTCAACCTCTCTTATGCTCTCCAACGTGGGCAATGCTCCTGCAAAGCTCCTCAAGGACATCAAGAAGGCTGACAAGGATGCAGTGCTCCCCCGCCTCAAGGCTGCTTACGTTGAGGAGACAGTCTACATGGGTGAAGACCAGCTCGACACCCTCGTGGCTATCAAGAGCAAGAACGAGCTCATCGCCGATGTTGTCGCTCTTCTCCAGTCTCCCGCCAAGAATGTTATTTCCGCCCTTTCATCCGGTGGCAACAAACTTCACGGCATTCTCGAAACACTTTCGAAGAAGGAAGAAGCGTAATCACAGCACGCCCTGCACTATACCTCTCTGCTCAATCCCACAACAACCAATCACCAAATTTTAAAACAACAAATAAAACTATAAAATCATGGCAGATCTTAATGCTTTTGCAGAACAACTTGTTAACCTCACCGTAAAGGAAGTAAACGAACTTGCTCAGATCCTCAAGGATACCTATGGTATCGAACCCGCTGCTGCAGCTGTTGCAGTTGCTGCCGGTCCCGCTGCCGGTGCTCCCGCTGAGGAGGAGAAGACCTCTTTCGACGTAGTCCTCAAGGCTGCCGGCGCTTCTAAGCTCGCCGTTGTTAAGCTCGTTAAGGAACTCACCGGTCTTGGCCTCAAGGAAGCTAAGGAAATGGTTGACGGTGCTCCCAGCGTTATCAAGGAAGGTATTGCTAAGGCTGATGCTGAAGGCCTCAAGAAGCAGCTCGAAGAAGCTGGTGCTGAGGTTGAGCTCAAATAATATCACACCTTCTCAGGTAAAATGGGTTAAGATTCTCCCGTCAGGGAGTTTCTTAACCTATTTGCGTTAAAATGGACGGGTTTGTATAAAAAATCATAAATATTTATATTTATAAATAAATATTCAGCCGTCAGAGATTCTCTAACCCACTGCATTCAGCCGAATTAGACTTCTATCCGGTTTTGTGATAGGATGTGAGGGCTGAAAAGTATGGTTAAATAATGTTAATCGAGACGGGTTGACCGTATCACCGGACTTAAGTTGTCCACCGCCCTTCCGGATTTGACCGACTGTCCGGCATATCCCCATCCCCCTTTCACGAGTTTCTTTTTTAATGTTTAATCCAAAAGATTAGATGTCAGATATAACTTTAGCAAAACCGCGCGTCAACTTTGCGTCGGTTAAAAACCCTCTTCCTTACCCCGATTTCCTTGAGGTGCAGCTGAAGTCTTTCCAGGACTTTCTCCAGCTCGACACCCCGCCGGAAAAAAGAAAAAACGAGGGCCTTTTCAAAGTGTTTGCCGAGAACTTCCCTATCGCTGACACCCGCAACAACTTTGTACTTGAGTTCCTCGACTACTACATCGATCCTCCGCGTTACACAATCGACGAGTGTCTTGAGCGTGGTCTCACATACAGCGTCCCCCTCAAGGCCAAGCTGAAACTTTACTGTACCGACCCTGATCACGAGGATTTTGCAACCGTGATCCAGGATGTATACCTCGGCCCGATTCCCTATATGACAGACAAGGGTACGTTTGTCATCAACGGTGCTGAGCGCGTTGTCGTCTCCCAGCTTCACCGTTCGCCCGGTGTGTTCTTCGGACAGAGCACCCACGCCAACGGCACCAAACTCTACAGCGCACGTATCATCCCCTTCCGTGGCAGTTGGATTGAGTTCGCGACTGACATCAACAACGTGATGTATGCCTACATCGACCGTAAGAAGAAACTCCCTGTCACCACGCTCCTCCGTGCCATCGGTCTTGAGAGCGATAAGGACATCATCGAAATCTTCGGTCTTGCTGAGGAAATCAAGGTCAACCGCACTAATCTCAAAAAGGCTGTCGGCCGCAAGCTCGCTGCCCGTGTCCTGAAGACATGGGTCGAGGACTTTGTCGATGAAGACACCGGCGAAGTTGTATCAATCGAGCGTAATGATGTCATCCTCGACCGCGAGACTGTCCTTGAGGAAGACAACATCCAGGAAATTCTTGACTCAGGCGTCCAGACCATCCTGCTCCACAAGGAGGATGCCAACACGTCTGACTACTCCATCATATTCAACACTCTCCAGAAGGATACCTCCAACTCCGAGAAGGAGGCTATCCAATACATCTACCGGCAGCTTCGCAACGCCGAGCCGCCGGACGATGCAAGCGCACGCGAGGTCATCACCAACCTTTTCTTCTCTGAGAAGCGTTATGACCTCGGCGAAGTGGGCCGCTACCGTATCAACAAAAAGCTCGGTCTCACCACTTCGATGGACGTGAAGGTGCTCACCAAGGAGGACATCATCGCCATCATCAAGTATCTCATAGAGCTCATCAACTCCAAGACTGATGTCGATGACATCGACCACCTGAGCAACCGTCGTGTCCGCACAGTCGGCGAGCAGCTCTACAATCAGTTCAACGTCGGTCTCGCCCGCATGTCGCGCACCATCCGTGAGCGCATGAACGTGCGTGACAATGAGGTGTTCACCCCGATCGACCTTATCAACGCCAAGACAATTTCGAGCGTCATCAACACATTCTTCGGCACAAACGCCCTCTCGCAGTTCATGGACCAGACCAATCCTCTGGCTGAGATCACCCACAAGCGCCGTATGTCGGCCCTTGGCCCCGGCGGTCTTTCGCGTGAGCGTGCAGGCTTCGAGGTGCGCGACGTTCACTACACGCACTATGGCCGTCTCTGCCCGATCGAGACTCCTGAAGGTCCGAACATCGGTCTTATATCATCGCTCTGCGTCTATGCCAAGATCAACGACCTCGGCTTCATCGAGACCCCCTACCGCGAGGTCAAGGATGGCAAGGTCAACCTCAAGAACGACGAGGTGGTCTATCTGACTGCCGAAATCGAGGAGGGCAAGATCATCGCCCAGGGCAATGCTCCCGTCAAGGACGACGGCGAGTTTATCAACGACCGCGTCAAGGCCCGTCTGGATGCAGACTTCCCTATCGTCGCGCCTGACCAGGTCGAGCTTATGGACGTTTCGCCCACACAGATTGCATCAATCGCCGCATCACTCATCCCGTTCCTTGAGCATGACGACGCTAACCGTGCGCTCATGGGATCAAACATGATGCGTCAGGCTGTGCCTCTGCTCCGCAGCGAGTCGCCGATTGTCGGCACGGGAATTGAAGGTCAGCTCATCAGTGACAGCCGTACACAGATCATGGCCGAGCGCGAGGGCACCATCGAGTTTGTCGATGCGACCGTCATCCGCATCCGCTATGACCGCACCGAGGATGAGGAGTTCGTATCGTTCGAGGACAGCGTCAAGGAATATCATCTCCCGAAATTCCGCAAGACCAACCAGAGCACAACCATCGACCTCCGTCCCATCTGCAGCAAGGGTCAGCGCGTCAAGCGTGGCGACATCCTGACCGAAGGCTACTCAACCGAGAAGGGCGAGCTTGCTCTCGGACGCAACCTCAAGGTGGCATTCATGCCCTGGAAGGGTTACAACTATGAGGACGCGATCGTGCTCAACGAGCGCGTGGTGCGTGAGGACATCCTCACTTCAGTCCATGTCGATGAGTACACCCTCGAAGTCCGCGAGACTAAGCGAGGCATGGAGGAACTCACCTCCGACATCCCCAACGTATCGGAGGATGCTACGAAAGACCTCGACGAACGTGGTATCATCCGTGTCGGCGCCCACATCGTCCCCGGCGACATCATGATCGGTAAGATCACACCGAAGGGCGAGAGCGACCCGACTCCTGAGGAGAAACTTCTCCGTGCAATCTTCGGCGACAAGGCCGGTGATGTGAAAGACGCATCGCTCAAGGCATCCCCGTCGCTCAAGGGCGTGGTCATCGGAACTCATCTTTTCCAGAAAGCCGAGAAGAAAAAGACCAAAAAGAGCGCGAGCGCAGTCCTTCCCAAGCTCGACGAGGAGTATGAGGAGCGTCTCAACGAACTGAAAGACCGTCTCATCGAGAAACTCATGACTCTCACTGCCGGCAAGACCTCGCAGGGTGTCAAGGATTTCCTCGGAACAGATATTATCCCCAAAGGCTCGAAATTCTCAGCCGGAACCCTCCGCGAGATCGATTTCGACACCATCAACCTCTCGAAGTGGACGGCTGATGCGCACAAGAACGATATGATCCGCGCCACCATCGTAAACTATCTCCGCAAATCCAAGGAGATTGACGCTGAACTCCGCCGCAAGAAGTTCGACATCTCGATCGGCGATGAGCTTCCCTCCGGAATCATGAAACTTGCCAAGGTCTATGTGGCCAAGAAGCGCAAGATTTCTGTCGGTGACAAGATGGCAGGTCGTCACGGCAACAAGGGTATCGTCTCGCGCATCGTGCGTCAGGAAGACATGCCGTTCCTTGCCGACGGTACTCCGGTCGATATTGTCCTCAACCCGCTGGGTGTGCCTTCGCGTATGAACCTCGGTCAGATTTTCGAGACTGTCCTCGGATGGGCCGGACGTGAGCTCGGCGAGAAGTTCGCAACTCCGATTTTTGACGGAGCTACTCTTGAGAACCTCAACGAGTGGACCGACAAGGCCGGTCTCCCCCGCTATGGAAAGACCTACCTTTATGACGGTGGCACAGGCGAACGTTTCGACCAGCCTGCCACAGTAGGTGTCATCTATATGCTTAAACTCGGCCACATGGTCGAGGACAAGATGCACGCCCGCTCCATCGGTCCGTACTCACTCATCACTCAGCAGCCTCTCGGCGGTAAAGCCCAGTTCGGTGGTCAGCGTTTCGGTGAGATGGAAGTCTGGGCGCTCGAAGCATTCGGCGCCGCCCACATCCTTCAGGAGATTATCACTGTCAAGTCTGACGATGTCACCGGCCGCAGCAAGACCTACGAGGCCATTGTCAAGGGCGAGGCCATGCCTCCTGCCGGTATTCCCGAGTCGCTCAACGTGCTTCTCCACGAGCTCCGTGGTCTCGGCTTGAGCATCAACCTTGAGCAGTAATATTTCTCCCCTCATTGCCGGACGGGGAGATGACGGGAATCCACCCCACGGTTTCCCGTCCGGTGAATAAAGTTACTTAACATCGCTTTTGAATATCTAAAATATGGCTTTTAGAAAAGACAATAAACAAAAAACCGGTTTCTCGAAAATCGCAATCGGTCTTGCATCGCCCGAGGAGATTCTTGAGAAGTCAAGCGGCGAGGTGTTAAAGCCCGAAACCATCAACTACCGCACTTACAAGCCTGAGCGTGACGGCCTTTTCTGTGAGCGCATCTTCGGTCCGGTGAAGGATTTCGAGTGCCATTGCGGAAAGTACAAGCGCATCCGCTACAAAGGCATTGTCTGTGACCGCTGTGGTGTCGAAGTCACCGAGAAGAAGGTGCGCCGCGAGCGCATGGGCCACATCAAGCTCGTGGTGCCGGTGGCTCATATCTGGTATTTCCGTTCGCTTCCCAACAAGATCGGTTATCTCCTTGGTCTTCCTTCAAAGAAGCTCGACGCAGTGATCTACTATGAACGCTACGTTGTCATCAACCCCGGTGTTGCCGGCGAGGGTGATAACCCCGTGCAGCGTCTCGACCTTCTCTCTGAGGAGGAATACTTCGACATACTCGATCGCCTCCCGCGCGAAAACCAGCTTCTTGACGACACTGACCCCAACAAGTTTGTCGCCAAGATGGGTGCTGAGGCAATCTATGATCTCCTCAAGGATCTCAATCTCGACGATCTTTCGTATGCTCTCCGCGACCAGGCCAATGCCGAAGGTTCGCAGCAGCGCAAGACCGAGGCTCTCAAACGCCTTCAGGTAGTGGAGTCATTCCGTGCCTCGCGTGAGCGCAACCGTCCGGAGTGGATGATTCTTCAGGCTGTGCCTGTGATTCCTCCCGAACTCCGTCCGCTCGTTCCGCTGGATGGTGGACGTTTCGCCACTTCCGACCTCAATGACCTCTATCGCCGCGTCATCATCCGTAACAATCGTCTGAAGCGTCTCATTGAGATCAAGGCTCCGGATGTGATTCTCCGCAACGAGAAGCGTATGCTTCAGGAGGCCGTCGATTCACTTCTCGATAACTCACGCAAGTCATCGGCAGTCAAGACTGAGGCCAACCGTCCCCTCAAATCACTCTCTGACTCGCTCAAAGGCAAGCAGGGTCGTTTCCGTCAGAACCTCCTCGGTAAGCGTGTCGATTATTCCGCACGTTCGGTTATCGTCGTCGGTCCTGAACTCAAGATGCACGAGTGTGGTATCCCCAAGGATATGGCCGCCGAGCTTTACAAGCCGTTCGTCATCCGCAAACTCATCGAGCGTGGCATCGTCAAGACTGTGAAATCAGCCAAGAAGATTGTTGACCGCAAGGAGCCTGTGGTCTGGGACATTCTTGAATACGTGATGAAAGGTCATCCCGTACTCCTCAACCGTGCCCCGACACTTCACCGTCTCGGCATCCAGGCATTCCAGCCCAAGATGATCGAGGGTAAGGCCATCCAGCTCCACCCGCTCGCATGTACGGCGTTCAACGCTGACTTCGACGGTGACCAGATGGCAGTCCATCTTCCCCTCGGCAACGAGGCTATCCTTGAGGCACAGCTCCTCATGCTCGGATCACACAACATCCTCAACCCTGCCAACGGTGCGCCTATCACTGTCCCCTCGCAGGACATGGTACTCGGTCTCTACTACATCACCAAGCTCCGCAAGGGCGACAAGGGTGAGGGCCTCAAGTTCTACGGTCCGGAAGAAGCCGAAATTGCCTACAATGAAGGTCGCGTGACCCTCCATGCCCCCGTATCAATCGTGGTCGATGACATTGACGAGGCAGGAAACCCCATCAAGCACCTCGTCGAGAACACCTCGGTCGGTCGTGTGCTTGTCAACCAGTATGTCCCCAAGGAGATCGGTTACGTAAACGAGATTCTTTCAAAGAAATCGCTCCGTACCATCATCTCCCGTGTAATCAAATATTGCGGTATCCCCCGTTCAGCCCAGTTCCTTGACGACATCAAGAACCTCGGTTACTACATGGCCTTCAAGGGCGGTCTGTCGTTCAACCTCGGCGACGTGCTGATTCCTGCCGAAAAAGAGCAGTATGTCAAGGAGGGTTACGAGCAAGTACAGGAAGTCCTCAACAACTACTCGATGGGCTTCATCACCAACAACGAACGCTACAATCAGATCATTGACATCTGGACACACGTCAACTCCCGTCTGGCCGACACGCTCATGAAGCAGATTTCAGCCGACAAGCAGGGCTTCAACCCTGTCTACATGATGCTTGACTCCGGTGCCCGTGGTTCAAAGGACCAGATCCGCCAGCTTTCAGGTATGCGTGGTCTTATGGCCAAACCGCAGAAGAGTGGAGCCGAGGGCGGTCAGATCATCGAGAACCCGATTCTCGCGAACTTCAAGGAAGGTCTGTCAGTGCTCGAATACTTCATCTCAACCCACGGTGCCCGTAAGGGTCTTGCCGATACCGCACTGAAGACAGCCGACGCCGGTTATCTGACCCGCCGTCTCGTCGATGTGGCCCATGATGTCATCATCAATGAGGAGGATTGCGGTACTCTCCGTGGTCTTGTCTGCACCGAAATCAAGAACAACGATGAGGTTGTGGCATCGCTCGGCGAGCGTATCCTCGGTCGTGTGTCTGTCCATGACATCATCGATCCTACAAACGGTGAGCTTATCGTTGCTGCCGGCGAGGAGATCAACGATCTTGCAGCCGACCGCATCAACGAATCGCCGATTGAGTCTGTCGAGATCCGTTCAGTGCTCACTTGTGAGTCCAAGAAGGGTGTCTGTGCCAAGTGCTACGGACGCAATCTCGCCACCCACCGCATGGTTCAGATGGGCGAGGCTGTCGGCGTAATTGCCGCACAGTCAATCGGTGAGCCGGGTACACAGCTTACACTCCGTACGTTCCACGTCGGTGGTGTGGCATCGAACATCGCTGCCGTCAACTCACTCACGTCGCGCTACGACGGTATCCTCGAAATCGAGGAACTCCGCACTGTCAAGACTGATGAGGTTGATGCAAAGGGTCGCAATGTCGATGTGGTGATCGGCCGACTCGCAGAAATGCGAATCATCGATCCCACAACCAAGATGATGCTCACTAACGCCAACATCCCCTACGGTGCTAAATTGTTCTTCGACAACGGTGCAACCGTAAAGAAGGGCGATGTGATATGCGAATGGGACCCCTTCAATGCAGTCATCGTCAGTGAGGCTGCCGGTAAGGTTGAGTATGTCAACCTCATCGAGAACGGTACCTACCGTGTCGATTCCGACGAGCAGACCGGTCTCCGCGAGAAAATCATTATCGAATCCAAGGAGCGCGGTAAAGTTCCCGAAGCGAATATCCTTGATGCGAATGGCGATGTCGTCAAGACCTACGCTCTCCCTGTGGGTGCACACCTTATGGTCGATGACGGTGCCATGCTCAAGGCCGGTGAGATCTTCGTCAAGATTCCTCGTGCGTCAGGCTCTGCCGGTGACATCACCGGTGGTCTTCCCCGTGTGACCGAGCTGTTCGAGGCCCGCAACCCGTCGAATCCCGCAATCGTGTCGGAAATTGACGGTGAGGTCAAGTTCGGAAAGGTTAAGCGTGGCAACCGTGAGATTTCAGTCACCTCCAAGCTCGGAGAGACCAAGAAGTATCTCGTCCCGCTGTCCAAGCAGATTCTTGTTCAGGAAAATGACTATGTCCGCGCAGGTACACCGCTCTCCGACGGTGCAATCACTCCTGCCGACATCCTCAACATCATGGGTCCGACTGCCGTTCAGGAATACATCGTCAACGAGGTTCAGGACGTCTACCGTATGCAGGGTGTGAAGATCAACGACAAGCACTTCGAGGTCATCGTCCGCCAGATGATGCGCAAGGTCAACATCCTTGATCCGGGCGACACCGGCTTCCTTGAGCAGCAGATTGTCGATAAGCGCGACTTCATGGATGAGAATGACCGTATCTGGGGCAAGAAAGTTGTCACCGATGCAGGCGACAGCGAGAATGTCAAGCCCGGTCAGATCATCACGGCCCGTAAGCTCCGCGACGAGAATTCTTCGCTCAAGCGTCGTGACCTCCGTCCCATCGTTGTCCGTGATGCGCAGCCCGCTACTTCCGAGCAGATTCTTCAGGGTATCACCCGTGCGGCTCTCCAGACATCATCGTTCATGTCGGCCGCTTCATTCCAGGAGACCACCAAGGTCCTCAACGAAGCTGCAATCAACGGTAAGGTCGATTATCTCCAGGGCATGAAGGAAAATGTGATCTGCGGTCACCTCATTCCTGCCGGTACAGGTCTCCGCTCCTACGAGCGCATCGTGGTCGGTGGAAAAGATGACATCGAGGATGCATTCGACCTCCCCGTCGCTCCCCGTCAGGAAGCCCCTGAGGTTGTCGATGTGGCCCACACCGAGCTCTAATTTACTCACACTGTAATATTGTACAGAGTAACGATAAGAGCGCGTCGGATTGAACGCAATCTGACGCGCTTTTATCGTTACTTTTTATTTTGCCAATATGCACGGATTTGTATAATTTTGCGGAAAGAAAAACAACTCTTATACCATGGCAGAGACATTGGAAATATCAGAAGTCTACCGCGCCGCCCAGGTGTTGCGCGATGTAGCGCGTCATCCCCGTCTGATCGGTGTTACTAAAATCAATCCCGAGGCGGAGGTCTATCTCAAACCTGAAAATTTACAGCACACAGGGGCGTTCAAGCTCCGTGGAGCGTATTATAAAATCTCGCAGCTCACGCCTGGGGAGAAAGCCCACGGTGTGATTGCATGTTCCGCCGGCAACCATGCGCAGGGCGTGGCTCTCGCTGCCACTCACAACGGAATCAAGTCACTCATTTGCCTTCCTGCCGGTGCGCCCATCTCAAAGATAGAGGCAACAAAGCGGCTTGGGGCGGAGGTGTGTCTCGTCCCGGGAGTGTATGACGATGCCTATCAGAAAGCTGTCGAACTCCAGAAGGAGCATAACTATACGTTCATCCATCCTTTCGACGATCTGAAAGTGATTGCCGGTCAGGGGACAATCGCGCTTGAGATTCTTGAGGAGATGCCCGACGTTGAGGCTGTAATCGTGCCGATTGGCGGTGGCGGTCTCATTGCCGGCATAGCTTTCACGCTCAAACAGCTCAAGCCCGATGTGAAAGTCTTTGGTGTTCAGGCCGAAGGTGCACCCTCGATGTACAATTCCATCAATGACGGCGAGCGTGAGCGTCTCGAAAAGGTGTCCACGATTGCCGATGGTATCGCTGTCAAGGAACCCGGAGTCAACACCTTTGAGTTCTGCAAGAAATATGTCGATGAGATTGTCACGGTCAGTGAGGATGAGATTGCTGCCGCAATCCTGGCTCTGATAGAGCAGCAGAAGCTCGTGGCCGAGGGTGCGGGTGCCGTATCGGTGGCGGCAGCCATGTTCGACAAAGTGCCTATCAAGGGCAAGAAGACAGTGTGTGTGGTCTCAGGCGGCAATATAGATGTGACCAGCCTCAACCGTGTCATCACGCGCGGACTCGTGAAAAGTGGTAGGAACTGCACTCTGACGCTCGATCTCACCGACCAACCCGGACAACTGTCAGGTGTGTGTCATGTGCTGGGCGAGAATGGTGCAAACATCATTTCCGTGACTCACGAAAGAAATTCGCACCTCACATCAATCAATGGGTGCATCATACGTGTTGAAGTAGAAACACGCAACAACGAGCATATCGACATTCTCCGCCGGGCGTTGTCCGAGAAGGGCTACCATGTCGTGTGACCGCCGTTTTGCGCATAAAATTTCACTGATTTTACTATGAGAAAGCATTTCACACGTCTCCACAGTCTCCCCTTGGTGCTTCTGCTCCTCGGGTTGACAATGGTCGCCTGCAAGACCAACGAGAACAACTATCGGCAGGCCTACGAGGCTGCCGTGGCAAAGAACCGCGAATCCTCGGGCATAGACTCGACAATATATGCGAAGATCCGGAATAGTGCCAAGGTGTCGGAACTGAAAGTCGGGACTGACTCAATGCCCATGCGCACCGAATACATCGGTTATACCGAGAATGGCGGTGCTTCGCGTGAGACAATCGGTCGTTACAACGTTGTCGTAGGGCAGTTCAAGCAGGTGTTCAATGCCCGCGAGATGCGCTCGCGGCTTCAGTCGTCAGGCTATGGGAGTGCTTTCATCATCCACACACGCGAGCCGCTGTACTACGTCTGCACAGAGGCCTGCCAGACACCCGAGGAGGCGATGAAGGCTTTCATGAGGGTGAAAGAGGATAAATCAATAGTACTCCGTGACCCCATGCCTTTTATCCTCCGCCCCGCCCACCTCGCACGGTAGGAAAGGATAAGTCTCAAAAGGATACAAGCAGACAAGAGCAGGAGAGATACACTTGTCATCTTGTATCTTTGATACTTATGTAACTTTTCTACTCTTGGTTTTTCAAAGATTTGAGGGCGAAGTATTTCCAGAGGGGGGCAGCCATGAGAGCCTGCTTCATTCGGTCGTTGACAAGCATGTCCCAGACCTCCTCCTCGGTAAGAATCTCCACCTTGATGTCCTCGGTCGGGTCGAGGTGTTGCTCGGCAATACGCTCGACTCCACGGGCGATGAAACTGTAACTCAGATTGTTCTGGCTGCTTGGATTGGCGGAGAGAACCATGTTGAGTTCCCAGTCGCCGCCTCCGAATCCGGTCTCCTCAAGCAGTTCGCGTCGGGCTGTCTGGAGTGGATCTTCGCCTTCCTCGGCAACGCCTGCACAGAGTTCGGTGGCCACGATTCCGAGTCCGTGGCGATATTGCTTGACCATCACGAATTTACCGTCCTTGGTAATCGCTATCACGTTGATCCACGTGGGATATTCGAGAACGTAATATTCATCATAGACTGTGCCGTTCGGGAGACGGACTTTGTCGCGGCGGGCGGTGAGCCAGGGGCGACGATACAGGTATTCGCTGCTTAGGGTCTCCCATTTCATTTTGTCATCTTCGTTGTCTTTTGCCATTATTGGAATTATTTAGGTGTTGAAGTGAGTCGGGGTCATTTCTGCTTCTGCCTGAGAAGAAAGTCGCTGATGGCGAGGGCTACGGACGGGAGTCCGTCGGGCATCTCTTGATTCAAAACATCCCACATGCCTTCCGGGTTCTCGCGGGCCACGGTCATGACGCGCATGTATTGGTCGCGTGTGATGACGGTCGAGAAGTCCGTCAGGCGGTCCTGTCGGATGAGTGATACGATATGGGTGTAGACTGTCCGTGGCTTTATGCCCTTAGTCTCGGCAATGCCATTGACATCATAGCCGGCATTGAGCAGGAGAAGTGTCTCCTCATGTGAGAGTCCGGTGCCGAGCGGCTCGGCAATGCCTTTGAATTTGCGGATTGCGGTGACAAAGGGCTTCCAGTAGCGTATGGTTTTCTTCTCGCCTATGCCCTCGACTTTCGAGAATGACTCCATGTCGGTGGGCTCGGTGCGCACCATTTCGAGAAGTGTCTTGTCGGAGAATACGATGTAGGGCGGCACTTGCTCTTTCCTTGCGAGTTTCAGGCGCACTTCCTTGAGTTCGGCAAGCAGACGTTCGGCAGGTTTGAGTTCCGGCATGGGAGCTGCCTCCTTCCGCTTGCCTCCTGCCTTGCGGCGTTCCGGCTCTTTGTACTTGGCGAGAGTCACCGGGGTGCGGTCACGTAGGATTGATGCACCGTAGGCCGTCACTTTCAGGTGATTGTTCTCATTGTAGGCTATGTCGATGAGGCCGAGCTGTATGAGCTGTGAGAGATATGAGTTCCACTCCTGGTATCGGAGGTCGCGCCCGGCACCGTAGGTTTTGATCTTGTGATAGCCGCGCTCAATGATGTCCTGGCGCGAGGCACCGCGCAGGATGTCGATGAGCATTGAGAATCCGACCGCACCGTTGAGCCTTATGATTGCGCTCATGGCCTTGAGGGCGATCACCGTGCCGTCCATTCTTTCAGGCGGATTCAGGCAGATGTCGCAGTTGCCGCAGTCATGGTCCATGGTCTCGTTGAAGTAGCTCAAGAGGATGCGTCGGCGACAGAGCGATGATTCGGCAAATTCCTGCATACGCTTCAGTTTCTCGGCATTGATGGCTTTCTGTCCGCTCTCATCGACAAAGCTCTGGAGGGTTATGATGTCGGAATAGGAGTAGAACATCGTCGCTTCGGCCTTCACTCCGTCGCGTCCGGCACGTCCGATTTCCTGATAGTAGCTCTCGATGTTACGTGGCATGTTGTTGTGGACGACCCATCGGATATTGCTTTTGTCGATGCCCATTCCGAAGGCTACCGTGGCACATACCACTTGGACATCACCGTTGATGAAGCGTTCCTGCGCCAGATTGCGCTCGTTGACCGGAAGTCCGGCATGGTATACCACGGCTTTATAGCCCATGTCGAGAAGATCCTCACACATCGATTCGGCGGTCTTGCGGCTAAGGCAATAGACAATGCCTGAATCCTGACGGTAGCGGTCAATGAGGGCGGCTATGTAGCGCAGACGCTGAGTCTTGCCGGGATTGTTCATCACTCGGAGGGAGATGTTGGGGCGGTCGAATGAGCCGATGAACAGGGCTGGGTCGCACAGGCGGAGCTGGATGGCGATGTCGTCGCGGGTCAGTCGGTCAGCGGTTGCGGTGAGGGCCATCACCGGGACTTTCGGGAATAGCTCTTTCAGTCTTGACAGGCGTGTGTAGTCGGGACGGAAGTCGTGACCCCACTGCGAGATGCAGTGGGCTTCGTCGATGGCTATGAGGGCGATCGGCAGGTCGCGCGACCAGCGGTCGATTTCCATCAGCAGTCGCTCGGGGGAGATATAGAGGATTTTCACACGCCCGGAGAACAGTTGTTCGAGTATGCTACGGTTTTCGGCTTCGGTTTGGGTCGAGTTGACGGCGGCGGCGGGAATGCCGTTGGCGGTGAGGGCCGTCACCTGGTCTTTCATCAGTGCGATCAGAGGGGACACCACGATTGTGATGCCACCGTCGGCCAGCAATGCAGGTATCTGATAGCAGATTGATTTGCCACCGCCGGTTGGCATCAGCACGACGCTGTCGCGCCCCAGGGCGGCATTGGTGATTATGTCGAGCTGCAGCGGACGGAATGTGCTGTAACCGTAGAAACGGCGCAGGAGTGCCACGGCCCGGTCTTTTATATCAAGTGTGTCTGACATTCAGTGCAAAAAAAGTGTGGTTCGGTTGGTGACCGTGTTACATGTCAATATGCTTTCTCCTCTCCGCCGAAGGCATTTATGACAGTCCGGATTATGATTTTTATGTCGAGAAGAAACGACCAGTGCTCGATGTACCATATATCGTGTTCGACGCGGCGTTCCATCTGCCAGAGTTCCTCGGTCTGCCCACGGTAGCCTCGCACCTGCGCCCAGCCCGTGATACCGGGTTTGATCAGATGGCGCACCATGTACTGCCCGATGAGGCGACGGTAGTCCTCGGTATGCTTGAGCATGTGGGGGCGTGGACCTACTATCGACATATCGCCGCGAAACACGTTGATGAACTGCGGAAGTTCATCGATGCTTGTGCGGCGCAAGAAGTCGCCGAGCTTCGTCTTGCGCGGGTCATGCTTGGTGGCCTGAAGTGTGTCGGCCTGGGCATTGACGCGCATGGTGCGGAATTTCCAGCATAGGAAGTCGCGCCCCATGTAGCCGGTGCGCATTTGCTTGAAGAAAACGGGTCCCGGAGAACTCAGTTTTATGGCTATCGCCACGGGGATGAAAATCAGCGGGGAGAAGATGAGGAAAGTGCCGGAGAAGACGATGTCGAATGCCCGCTTGAGCACTCTGTTGGCATTGCGTTCGAGAGGATTGTTGCGCACCTCAAGCACCGGCATCTGCCCGATGGCGTCGAGACGGAACTTTCGGGTGAGATATGGAGAAATCTGCGGGACATAATGGAACTTCACCATGTGGCGTTCGCATATTCCGAGAATGAGCTGCACGGCTTCGTTGCGCTCGCCGGAGATGGCATAGAAGATTTCGTCCGTGTCGTTTTCAATCACGAATTTCTCGATCTCCTGAAGCCCTCCGAGATACATGCTGCGGTGCTGGAATCCCGGCGGACAATAGAGGTCGAAGAATCCCTGGCAACGGTAGCCGAATCCTGAATCGGACTGCATCTCCGAGAGCATGCGCTCGCCGGTCGGGTTGCAGCCGACGATCACTATTCTTGTGTAGCTCCTGCCGCCACGACGGTAGGTCTTCAGCGATGCGTGTGAGCCGAGCCACCATGCAATGAGTATCACCGTGCTTGCGCCGTAAAATTCAAGGAAGACTTTCCACGGAATCGAGTCAAGTTTCAGAAAGTAAAGCAGGAAGATGAAGCTGAGCGCGTGGAATCCCACAGCCTGAAGGGCGGAGAGCGTGAGGCGGTCCATCTGCATGGCCCTGACCTTGTGGATGCGTCCGATATGGCGCGCCACAGGCATGTAGGCGACGTTGAGCAGAACCCATATCAGTCGGGTGTGTATCTCCGGCACATCGGGGTTGAGTATGGTCACGACAAAAAAGACTCCGTTGAGAATCAAGAAGTCTACAAGTGTGAGCGTGCGGTGGAAATAACGTCCGAATCTGTTGGTTTTTCCCATAGCCAGTGACTATCGAAGACCCGGTCAAGGTCGATGGAAAACAGCGATCCGTCCGGGCGCAGCAACACCCCAGACCGCCATCGTCCTGACAAGCCTTCTATATACTATAAGCGTAATATCCTCTTAAATATTGTAAAGGAAAGCTGAAAAATGTCGTCAACACACGTTTATGGGTCACGCACAAATATTTTGTGCGTGACCTGTAACAGGTATATGACCATCCGCAACATTACATTATGGGTGTTTGGTGGCATCCGTCAGGATGACGGTTTATCAGTAGCCGGGTATGACGAAGCGCAGAGTAGTCATGCCCGGGAAGAAGGAGGATATATGGGGCATTCGGAGAAAGCCGGTTTGTTCTCCGTAGTCGAAAGTATAAATCGGCTTGCTGCGCATGCCTGTTATATATCACTATCAAACCGGGCATGACTTCGCTGCGCTTCGTCATACCCGGCTACTTGTAAATCAACATCCTACGGATGTTACATGCCGGTAAAGATGATATTCGTCGATATAACAGCAATTTGCATGTGGAATGAATGGATAATCTTCATCACTGTCTGAGGAAATCTCCCTTTCAAAAGTGACAATTCAGGCTAAAATGTCACTTTTGAAAGGGAAATTTTTGGCATAAATGTCACTTTTGAAGGGGAAATTTCGATGTTAAATATAAGCAATAGTTCGGTAAGTTTTTTTTGCAACAAGCTGAATATTAGATATTTATAAATTTAAATCGTAGATGCAAATTGTTGATTATCAGTATAATCCAAAATCCTTACCGACTCATTGATAAGGTAAGGACATAAAAAAGCCCGGCGGGACGCTGGTTCCACGGCCGGGCAGGATGATAATGACGGGCGACGGGTATTGGGCCGTCACCCAAAGGTTTCTACGGTTTAGAAACCTTGAATCGGGGCAGAGAGAGTCGATTGGGTTGGCGGACTCTGCTCTTCTCAATATAGCCTGTGGCTCTTTCGCCAAAGACTACCGTTTGAACGTCTTATTGATTGCGTTCATTGATAAAACGTCTGTCGCAGCGGATGGTTGTCGGGATTGCATTAAAAGAAGTGAAGTGATGTTAAGGACATTTTGTCGCGCGGCATTGCCGTGTTCACGAGAAAAACTCGTAACTTTGCACAAAACCACGTCAAGCACATGAAAAAAGCTCATGTTAGAACAGGTCAGACGGGTGATGTGCGCCCTAAAAAGGCACTTGGGCAGCATTTCCTGACCGATGAACGCATTGCGCAACGAATAGCCGACACACTTGCGTCATACAAAGGTCTTCCGGTAATGGAGGTGGGGCCCGGCATGGGTGTGCTCACGAAGTATCTCATAGCCGAAGGCCATGATGTGAAGGTGGCTGAGATTGACGGTGAGAGCATCGAGTATCTGCGCTACAACTATCCGGAGCTGGCAGGACGCATCCTCGATGTCGATTTCCTGCGGCTTGACCTTGCGCAGGTCTATCCTGACGGGCAGAAATTTTGCGTGATAGGCAATTATCCCTACAATATATCATCACAGATATTTTTCCATGTGCTTGACTACCGTGATCAGGTGGTCTGCTGTTCGGGAATGCTCCAGCGAGAGGTGGCGGAGCGGTTTGCCGCCTCGCCGGGCACCAAGGCGCGCGGGATTCTCAGTGTTCTGCTTCAGGTATGGTATGATGTGGAGTATCTGTTTACGGTTGACGAAAATGTGTTCAATCCTCCGCCAAAGGTCAAGAGCGGAGTCATCCGCATGACGCGCAATTCGGTCACGGACCTCGGCTGTGATGCAGATTTGTTTAAGACGGTGGTCAAGACAACTTTCGGTCAGCGGCGGAAGACAATCCGCAATTCGATTCGCGGTCTGTTTCCGGCCGGAGTGCCATTGCCTGACGATGCGTTGCTCTCGATGCGCCCCGAGCAACTCTCGGTGGAGCAGTTCGTCGCGCTGACCAACATTGTCAGCGAGGCGAGGACAAGAGAGTAACTACTCCGCATCATTTCTCCCATCTTATGTCAAAAAGTATGACTTATGACTTTTGAGGAACTGAAAAAAGAAATATATTCATGCTGTGATAAAGAAGATAACTTTGTAAATTCTTCGAAGTATCTACAAGACGTAATCTTCAACTTGTCAGCCAAGGAACTACTTCCCTTAGTGATAGAAATCGGTTCTATTCCTGAGGAGATAGGTCACGATTCAAAAGAGGAAAAACTCTTTACCAAAACCTCTGATTTGATTTTTGCTAAGGCTTTAAATGAGATGGGGCTCACGGTTGAGGTTCTTGCAACGAGGTCAGATTGTGCTGATATCGTCGCTCAGAGCAGATTCCATAATTATAGTTTAGTTGGTGATGCAAAATCAATCAGATTGAGCCGTACAGCAAAAAATGCTAAGGATTTTAAAGTAAATTCAATGGTTCATTGGAGGGGAGATTGTGATTATTCGGTTCTGCTACATCCCTATTTCCAATATCCCAAAAGCAAAAGTCAGATATATCAGGAGGCTCTTAATGGCAATGTCTGTCTTTTTTCATGGGAGTATCTCTATATAATGCTTAGGGAAGGATTGAAAGAAGATAAATCATATTCGCTTAAAGATTTTTGGAATCAAAGTGGCATTATTGCCGCTGAAACTCTTGTCAGCGATGGAAAGAAGTGCTTTTTATCCACTCAAAATACGAATATTCAAAGATTAATAGGCATTTCGGAAACCGAATTTAATTCTTATTTCGATAAAATTATATCAATACTGACTCATAGAAGTTACACAGAGATTGACTATTGGGAAAAGGAAAAGAGCAGAATTAAATCATTAAATAGGGAGGAGGCTATAAATGAGCTCCTTGCTTCCGTGAAGCTGGATGGGAAGATATCTACGATACGGCAGTTTATAAATCAAATACAGTTATGATGGAAGATTATGTAAATAAGATCCTTAGTGGAAACTGCGTTGAGGTGATGGCTTCGTTTCCTGATGATAGTATTGATTTGGTCGTCACCTCTCCTCCATACGATAATTTAAGGACATATAAGGGATATGTATTCCCCTTTAATGATATAGTTGAACAACTATATAGAGTAGTAAAAGTTGGAGGTGTTGTAGTTTGGGTGGTTTCAGATGCTACTGTTAACGGTACAGAAACCGGGAGTAGTTTCAGGCAGGCATTGAAATTTATGGAAACAGGGTTTAATCTTCACGATACGATGATATTCCAGAAAACGAACCCTGTTCCTCAGATTTATAGAAAGAGGTATACAAATGTATTTGAATATATGTTTGTGTTTACAAAGGGTGCTGTGACCACACACAATGGAATAAAGATTCCATGTCTTCATGCCGGATTGGAATTAAAAGGTACTACTTATAAGAATTATTCTAAAGGGGAACAAAGCCGACGCAAGATGGCTAATCCGGTAAAAACCGAGAAACTTAAGGGAAATATATGGGAATATGTAGTAGGAAAGAATGCGGTGGATCAAGAAGCAAAAAAACATCCCGCTCCGTTCCCATATCAATTGGCATTGGACCATATTCTCAGTTGGACTAATCGGGATGATTTGGTATTGGATCCAATGTGTGGAAGTGGAACTACTTGTGTTGCAGCCTTAGAAGCTAAGCGCAGATTTATCGGCATTGATATTTCTGAAGAATACTGTGATTTGGCAAGACATAGGATAATGGCTCATAGTCTCCAGCCTGTATTGTTCGATGAATGTTTAATGCTTCGAGAGGATGACGCTCATTACAATGTCGCAGATCATAAAAAAAAGAATAGGACCAAATAAAACTGCATGATACGCACTATCACCATTTATAGTATCATATCTTACTTTGAACAATTAAAGGAAATTTTCTTTCCATCACTCCAAACGACACAATGAAAGACTTCACACCCGAATATCTCGAACATCTCCGCAAGATCATCCAAGACCATGCCGACACGGCTGCATCGGAGGAGCTTGCCGATCTTCACCCCGCCGACATTGCCGAGCTTTATCAGGATCTTGATCTCGACGAGGCTGAGTATCTTTTCAAACTTCTCGATGAGGACATGCAGGCTGATGTCCTCATGGAGCTTGATGAGGATGAGCGCGCCAGGCTTCTGTCGAAGATGGATGTGGCCGACATCGCCAAGCAGATTGAACACCTCGACACAGACGATGCGGTTGACGTCATCCAGGAACTCGATGAGGATGACCGCGAGAAGATCCTGAGTCACATCGACGATGTGGAGCAGGCCGGAGACATCATCGACCTTCTCAAATATGACGAGGACACGGCGGGCGGTATAATGGGCACCGAGATGATCGTGGTCAACGAGAATTGGAGTATGCCCGAGTGCATCAAGCAGATGAGGATGCAGGCTGAGGATATGGATGAGGTCTACTATGTCTATGTGGTCGATAATGATGACAGACTGAAAGGGACTTTGCCTTTGAAGAAGCTCATCACCCATCCGTCGGTCTCGAAGATAAAACATGTGATGGAGACGGATCCGGTGTCGGTCAAGGCTGATACGCCGATTGACGATGTGGCTCTCGATTTTGAGAAATATGACCTTGTGGCTATGCCTGTGGTCGATTCGATCGGTCGTCTGCTCGGCCGCATAACGGTTGATGACGTGATGGACAAGGTGCGTGATTCGAGTGAGAGGGACTATCAGTTGGCGTCCGGTCTCTCGGGAGATGTGGAGAGCGATGATAAACTTTTCGCTCAGACCAAGGCCCGCTTGCCGTGGCTTTTGATCGGTATGGTTGGCGGTCTGTGCAACTCAGTGATTCTTGGCAAGTTTGAGGGCGGTTTTGTGGTCGATCCGGCACTCGCGCTTTTCATACCGCTCATCGGTGGTACGGGAGGAAACGTCGGGACGCAGTCGTCGGCCATCGTGGTGCAGGGTCTTGCCAACGGTTCGCTCGATGTCAAGGAGTCGGCACGTCAGCTTCTCAAGGAGCTTGGCGTCGGATTGCTGAACGGAACTATCATCGCGTTGCTCGTGTTCCTCTATAATTTCTTCACCTTAGGCAGTGGTCATCAGGTGACCACGATTGCGGTGTCTGTGTCGATATTCTGTGTGGTTATGTTCGCCTCGGTCTTCGGGACGTTTGTCCCCCTCACTCTTGAGAAACTGAAGATCGACCCCGCGCTTGCCACGGGACCCTTCATCTCGATTACGAATGACATTATCGGTATGCTCATATACATGTCCATATCCTCATGGCTCATAGTGACATTCGCACACTGATTCATCAAGGGAAAAAGGGGTACAGAAATTCATAAATGACAGAAATTACATGTGTTTTAGTCCTTAGTCCATTGATTGAAGGGGTACAAAAGGACAATAGGAGCAGGAGAAACAGTTTTTTTTCGGATATTCGGATAATTTAATGTTATTCGGATGAATATATGTTGTATATGCAGCCGAAAAATTTTATGTCATTTCTGCCATTTTTGAATTTCTGTACCCTTTTCGTATAATGCCTGACGGATTGACTCTATTCCTCTGTTGTCTCCTCGTCATATTTCTGAAAAAGGAAGTCGTTGTAGGGGAAGCGGGTGAGGTGGATTTCTTTGGCGCGCTCGTAGAGCATTTGTTTAAGTTTGTCAATGTTGGTGCCTTTCTTTGCGGAGATGAACACACAGTCGTGTGGCATCTTGGTCATCCACATTCTTTCGAGTTCTTCAAGCGACACGTTTTCGCGTGTGCCGGGAGTGAGGTCATTCTCATCTTTCGGCTTGTAGGTGAAAGCGTCAATCTTGTTGAACACCATTATCATAGGCTTGTCAGCGCCGTCGCACACCTCGCGCAGTGTCTTATCGACGACTTCAATCTGCTCCTCGAAATTCGGGTGGGAAATGTCAACGACGTGGACGAGGAGATCGGCCTCGCGGACCTCATCGAGCGTCGATTTGAATGAATCGACCAGATGGGTCGGGAGTTTGCGGATGAATCCGACCGTGTCGGTCAGAAGGAATGGCAGATTGTCGATGATGACTTTACGGACGGTGGTGTCCAGCGTGGCGAAAAGTTTGTTTTCGGCAAATACATCGCTCTTGCTGAGGACGTTCATGAGGGTTGATTTGCCGGCATTGGTATAGCCCACGAGCGCGACGCGTGTCAGTTTGCCTCGGTTCTTGCGTTGCACGGCCTTCTGCTTGTCGATGTCGCGCAACTGCTCCTTGAGCCACGAGATGCGGTTGAGGATGATACGGCGGTCGGTCTCTATCTGTGCCTCGCCCGGTCCTCGCATACCGATGCCGCCTCGCTGACGTTCGAGGTGTGTCCACATTCGGGTCAATCGGGGGAGCAGATACTGATACTGGGCCAGCTCCACCTGGGTCTTTGCGTTGGCTGTGCGTGCCCTCTTGGCGAAGATGTCAAGGATGAGGCTCGTGCGGTCGAGGATCTTGACTTTCAGCTCGCGCTCGATGTTGAGCACTTGTTTTGCGCTCAGATCATCGTCGAAGATGACCATGCCGATGTCGTTGTCCTCGATGTATGCCCGGATCTCGTCCAGCTTGCCTTTCCCGACAAAGGTGCGCGGGTTGGGGTAGGGAAGTTTCTGCATGAATATCTTGACGGTCTCAGCTCCTGCCGTGTCGGCGAGGAATGCAAGCTCGTCGAGATATTCGCGGGCTTTCGTTTCGTTCTGTTGTTCAGTGACGAGTCCCACGAGGACTGCCTTCTCGGTAATCTCCTCGTTTATTATCTGGTCAATCATGATTGAGATGATTTGCGTGTTGCTTGAATTGATGATTATACAAAGATAACAAATTTCCCTGAAAAAGATTGCTCCTTTTCAGGGAATTGTTTCGTTATGGAGTTGGATGGTGTGAGGGGCCACACGTTTATTTTTCCTGACCGCTTTGTGCAGCCTTGTTGCGCTTGATTGCGGCTGAAACCCAGTAGTTACCGGCTACCCATGCCACTATATCTATGACAATCAGGATGTTGATGTCGGTATTGAAGAATGCTGTGAGGCAGAAGTTCACGATGGTGAATAAGGCCGATACGCTCACGATTGTGATCATGGCTGCGCGCGGCTTCATTCCGGCGGCAAGAAATTTGTGGTGGATATGGCTCTTGTCGGGGAGGAACGGGCTGCGGTGCTGACGGATACGGAGCATGTAGACGCGGATGACATCGAAGCATGGCACAATCAGCGGGGAGAAGGCAATCACAGCCGGATGCACGTCAATAAGCTCAGTGTTGGGATGGACATAGAGAATTGTGCCGAGCACTCCGAGGATGAGTCCGATGGTCAGCGAGCCGGTGTCGCCCATGAAAATCTTCTTATGCTTTGTCACGTCGCCGAACACGTTGTAGTAGAAGAACGGAGCAAGCACGCCTAAAGTAGCGAAGCTGAGGATTGCAAGGGCATATTCGCTGAGGAAGATGAACGCGAATCCATAAATGATACATGCAATGGAGCTGAGACCTGAGGCAAGACCGTCGATACCGTCGATGAGGTTGATTGCATTCATCAGGAACACGAGTACAATGACCGTGAACGGGAAGCCGAACCAGGGCGACACTTCATTAATGCCGAGTGCGCCTCCGAGATTCGAGAACCACACGCCGCCGCCGAGCAGGAAGATTGCACATACGAGCTGTACCACGAACTTTGCACGGTATTTGACACCGATGAGGTCATCAGCTATGCCGACAAGGTAGAGGAGCTGGAGTGCAATAAAGGTCGATAGCAGCGGCATGTAGCAATTGTAGAGAGCGGCTGCAAAGGAGTGGAAGCCTAATTTAAGGTTGGCTTCGAGGAGTATAGCTATCGAGAGGAGTATGACCGGGACAAAGGCAATGCCACCGAGACGGGGGACGAGTCCTTTGTGGATTTTGCGTTCATTTACTTCATCGAAAAGATTACGGCGGTATGCAATTAATAGAATTTGAGGTATGAGCACACCGGCAAGCAGTGCGCAAAGGCCGAAGATGATAAGTGAATTTGCGGTCCAGTATCCCATAAGATTCAGCTTTCGATTATAAGATAGTTTTTAGGGGTATTATTCAGCACAAAGTCTTTAAGATAATATGACATCCGGAGGTCACTGTGGTTAAGGAGAGACGAGAGAAACCGCGTCGTAGGTCGGATGAGATAATACTGATTAAAGATGTTTTTACATTTATTTTTGCAAATTTAATAAATTATATTGGATTTCCATGACAATATTGCAAAAATTTTTTGTCTGCGACCACAATTGTGACATCTTTCGGAGTGGTTGCTGCTGATTTAATTTTGCAGGATGCGTGACAAGGTATATGCCATCAATGCGGATGCTCGTTTCCTCACCGCCTTAGCTGACGGCCGTGTTGCCCGAATTGCATTTCGGGAGGGTGAAGATATATTCGAGTCCGCCGACGGAGCGGTTGTGGACTGAGATTGTGCCACCAAGCGACATCACCGTGCTCTTGACGATCGGCAGACCAAGACCGGTGCCTCCCATCTTGCGTGAACGACCCGTGTCAACTCGATAGAAACGCTCAAATAGGTGCGGGATATGCTCCTCGCCGACACCGTTGCCGTTGTCGAAGAAGCTGAACACGTAGAAACGTTCATTTTCCGAGATGAGTTTCATCCCGATTTCCGTGCCGCCGGAGTGCATGGCAGCGTTTTTGATGAGTCCGCACACCATTCCTTGGAGGAGGCTGTAATTGCCCGTGACCTCGCAGTCGAGCGGGATGTCAAACTTGAATTTCATGTTGCCGGCGAGGTTGTTGGCCGGAAGGTCGTAGTCAATCTGGTAGACGAGGTCATGCATATTGACGCACTCCACTGAAATCATGTCCGCGCCATTTTCGAGGCGGGTCATTGTCGAGACATCGTTGAGGAGCGTGGTGAGGCGGTCCACGTTTGAGGCCATGCGTTCGAGGAAGCGGGTACGCGTCGCCGCATCCATGTCGGGGTCGGCGAGGATGGAATCGAGATAGCCTTTGATGATGCCGACCGGAGTCTTGATCTCGTGGTTGATGTTGTTGGTGAGCTGTCGCGAGATTTTGGCTTTCTCCTCAATGGCGTGTACTGCGATCATTCGCTCCTTCTTGATGGCCTGAAGGGATTTGTCGCGCTCGTGGTAGAACTTCAGGATCTGCCGGGAGATGTCGCCAAGCTCGTTTCTCGGAAATTCATAATCCTCCTTTACCGTCTCGCCGGATATGGCGTTCATGGCAAACTCGCGGAGTCTCAGGACGTTTCTGGATAGGACGCGGGTAGCGAAATAGACGATTATGAGTATTGCGATAAATGACAGTCCGATGATGAGCCACACGGCATGGTCAATGTCGATCACGTCATGCACCTGATCATTATAGGGCATGGCGGTACATATCACCACCTTGCCGTCGTCACTTTTGACAGTCGAGAAGAAGTAGAGTTTGTCGTCATCGCGTGCCACTGCACGCTCGCGGTTCACTCCGTCGATGTCGTCGGGCAGTCGGGGGTGCTTCCCGCTCGGATCATTATTGTCCATGAGGACGGGCGCGCCGAGCGAATAGTCAAGACGGCCTTCATTGTAGACGCTGACACGCACACCCTCAAACATCGAGCCTTGGAAGAACTGCTGGATGAAGGACAGGAAGGTGTGCAGGTTGATGTCCTGACGGTAAGCGTCAAGAATACGGTTGTCGATCAGATCGAGTTCAGCGTTGAACACCTGAGAGCGGTAGTCGGCTTCCCTTTTAAGCTGATAGAATATGATGCAGCCGAAGATGATGCACAGTCCGAACGCTATCGGGATGAACAGTCGCCACTGATAGCTAATCCTTCTCTTTAAACCCATAGCCGAATCCTAATCGAGTCTCAATGTTGTTGCCGTAGCGACCGATTTTCTTACGCAGACGGGTAATGTTGGTGTCAATAGTTCTGTTGGTGACCACGACATCATCGGCCCACACATGACGGATGATTTCCTCACGCGAGTAGATGCGGTTGCGGCGGGTGAGGAAAAATGCGAGGATCTCAAGCTCGGTCTTGGTTAGCGCGATTTTCTCGCCGTCGAGATAGCAGACCTTGTCGTTGGGGTCGATGCGGAGTCCCTGATAGACAATCTGAGGCTCAAGTCCGTCGTTGGTCTGAGCGGAGGCTGCCTCGCGGGCGCGGCGTGCCATCTGGGTGCGACGCAGCACGGCATTGACGCGGGCTATCATCTCGCTTATCTTGAATGGTTTTGTGATGTAGTCATCGGCACCGATGTTGAGTCCCATCACCGTGTCGTCCTCGCCGTCGAGGGCAGAGCAGAAGATGATGGGGACATCCTCCATCTCCGTTGAGTTGCGGAGCCGTTTTGCAAAGTCAAAACCGCTCAGGCGTTCCATCATTATATCGACAATGAAAAGATCGTAGGGGGTGAGATCCATCTCAAGTGCTTCCTCAGCACTGTATGCCGTATCAACGATATAGCCTTCCTTCTGTAGATTATATTTGATAATCTCGCAGATAGACTCCTCGTCGTCTATTACCAAAAGTCGAGTACTCATAGTTCATGTTGTTTTATCGTGAGAACACTGCATCTCCATGCCTGCGTAGGAAAAACGGAAACATGCAGGACACTTATCATAGAGGAATTGCTTTTTCAAGTTGCTAAGGTAGTGCATTTTTTCTGATGGTCAGTGTTAAGTAATGTTAAATCGGACTTTCGACCGAACTTTTACACCTCCCGTTAGTTATAAGGGTATAGTTACTATTTGCACTGTGTTTTCATGGTATTAGATTTAAGATTAAAAAAACAACAGGGCTGTCGCGATGACAGCCCTGTTGTTTTTCCGTGGATATTGATTAAGTAAGGGATGATGATAATGTTCGTACTGATGGTAGTGACTGAAAATTTTTTTGGAAAAAATCCACATTCGGGTGAACCATATCGTCCGGAGCGATGTTATAAAGACAAGTTACTATATTTGCACTGTGTTTTCATGGTATTAGATTTAAGGTTAAAGAATAAAGAGGGCTGTCGCGATGACAGCCCCTTTGTTGTATATGATACAATGTGTTCCCGAGGTCTGATATATATGCGATAAATGAGGATTGAAAAATTTTTTGGAAAAAATCCACATTCGGGTGAACCATATCGTCCGGAGTGATGTTATAAAGACAAGTTACTATATTTGCACTGTGTTTTCATGGTATTAGATTTAAGGTTAAAAATATTGCAGGGCTGTCGCGATGACAGCCCTGCAGTATTTTTAGAGTGTGTCTCATTAGTTCTGTACATGACATGCCGATTTGGGAGGAATGTTTGTCGGGGATGAGCGAACAGAAAAAACTTGTCGTGTGTTCTGATAGAAGGAGTGCCGGTGTACTCCGCATATCATCCCAATAAATCAGAATACTAAAAAATATCAAACTATGGAAATTTTCAAACGCCACGGGCAGGATGCCGCTTCCTGCAATCGCCACAAAGTGCTCCACTGTGTGCTTCACGCTACCCTTCAGCTTGCAACTCTCGCCGCTGCACTGATGACACTCAACGAGGTGGAGAAAATCAGTAAACAAGTCAGCCGAATTAAGGTACGATGAAAAAAAGAGCCACATCAATTTTTTATCAATGAATGTAGGGACAAGCCTTTGGCATGTTTTTGATTGATCGGCTATTGTATAGACGTGACATATAACATGCCAAAGGCGTGTCCCTGCGACATAAATGCGCATATACATATTGTTCAGACTATAATCCCCATGCCTGCCGTCATGTAGCAGTCATGGGGATTGGTGTGTTTGTCATGCACGTGCTGACAGAGTTGAAAGCATGATGATGAGCATCAGCTCATCATCAGTCGATAGGCCGACGGCTTTTCTGAGTAGATCCAGCAGGTGTGATTTGCGTTTTTTGACAGTCCCCTCGGCGATATTGAGCATTTCGGCAATCTCACGGTTCTTTAGTCCTTGTTCAAAGCTCAGATCGAACATTTCGCGATACTTGTCAGGGAGCGAGTCGATTGCAGCATAGAGAGTGTCGAGTGTCTCCTGTCGGATTGTTGCGACCATCAGTTCGGCTTGCGTGTCAGTGTGCTCAAGTTCGTTCAGATAGTTTGACGTGGCGTTTCTCTTTCGCAGAATCATCACGGCACTGTTGTGGACACATGTCAGGATGTATGATTTCCAATGGCCGACGGAGTCGAGAGTCCCTCGGTTGATGTATGTGTTCATTATCGCATCCTGGACGCAGTCTTCGGCCACGTAGGCTACATCGTCACCTAAAATCCGTATGGCATACAGCATCAGACCACGATACATATAGGTGTAGAGTGGTGTCATGTCCCCTTTCATGAAGCTGCCATATATATAGGTGTAGTCGATCATCAGCCAATGCGAATTTGATACAAATGTATGTAAAATATTTGTCTAAAACACTTTTTTAGTAAAAAATATTGATTTTTGGTAGCCGAAACCGATAGGATTGCATATTATTGATAAAAGGCTTAAAAATAACCTCCATACTTCACACTATGGAATCGAGAATAAGTGAACTAATATACAAGACTATAACCGGTGACATCATTGACAGCGAGCGGGCAGAGCTCGAGCAGCTTGTCGGCGACTCGCCTCATTTGCGCAGTCTGACGGAGCAACTGACCGACCCTGTGTCGCTCAGGCGTGACTATGAAGCGATGAGAATCATCGACCCCGCGCGTCCGTGTGCCGACATGCAGAGCCGTGTCGACCGGATGCGTTCGCGCACGTTGCGCCGATGTGTGCTGGAGGTGGCTGCCTGTGTGGCGGTGCTTGCCGGTCTGTGTCTATGGTTCTTCCGTTCACCGTCCGACATGGCAGTGGAAGTGCCGTCCGACGTGGCTGCCGTCATGGACATAAATGACATAAAGCCGGGCAAGACCATGGCCATCCTGTCGAATCCCGACGGAAAGCAGGTCAGGTTGTCGGCTGAGGATTCAGGCATGGAATCTGATGAGCTTTTTGTCGACGGTGCTGCTGACGGAACTGCTTACGGTGTCAATCCTGAGCAGCTCTGCCTCGATGTCCCGCGTGGAGGTGAGTTCAAGATTGTGCTCGAGGACAGTACGGAGGTCTGGCTCAACTCGGAGTCACAGCTCCGCTATCCTTCGACATTCGGTCCGGATGAGAGACGTGTCGAGATTGTCGGTGAGGCATATTTCGCAGTCAGAAAGGACACGGAGCGACCCTTCTATGTCGAGAGCGGTGGGCAAATTATCCGTGTCTACGGTACGACGTTCAATATCCGGGCATATCCCGACGAGGATAACAGTTACACGACTCTTGAATCCGGCTCGATCGCACTCTTCCCTTCGGCCGGCGATGGCGGAGAGGTGAGGATGTCGCCTTCACATCAAGCTGTGTTTGACCATTCTGACAATAAGGTATACATGAGGGTGGTCAATCCGGAGGTCATCACCGGGTGGCGATATGGTCGGTTTGTCTTCGAGGAGCAGCCGCTGGAGGCTATCATGCGTGATCTCAGCCGGTGGTATAATTTCGAGTATGAGTTCTCTGACGATTCGTTGCGGACACGTGTGTTCATGGGCAGTACGCCACGCTATGCCGATTTCCGCACCGCCATACAGATTCTTGAGAATTGCGGCGACATACGGTTTACGGTGACGGCCGACAACAAGATCCTCATCTCGCCCTCCCGACAATCATCATGAACTTAGCGAAGACAGATAGTTAACATAAACACAACATAGTAATTTTTTAATTTTTTTTACCAATCAAATCACAATTTCGCTTATGAAACCAAGACTCCTTTGGTTGCTTGCGATGATTCTATTCGTACAGATTCCGGTCATGGCCGAGACAAAGTACAACGCATCATTCTACAAGGCAACCGCTGAAGACGCTATCCAGATTCTCAAAAAGAGCACGGGGTGTGATTTCGTCTACCACAAATCGCTCCTGAAGGATAACGCAAACACTGTCTCAGGTTCATTCAACAACGTCACGCTGGATGAATTACTTGAAGCTACCATCAGGCAGCAACTTGACCTTTCCTACAAGGTTGTCGACAAAACAGTGTCACTCTCCCAACCAGACAAGACTCCCTACGCGATGAACGGAGTCCTCCAGGGTACGGTGGTCGACTCCAGCGGCGAGCCCCTCCCCGGCGCGACCGTGATGCTCAAGGGCACTCATTACGGTGTCAGTGCGGATATCGACGGTAATTTCTCAATTATCATAAACCATACCGAGCCTGAGCTCGTGGTGTCATACGTCGGCATGTATCCGCGCACCGTGCGCCTCAACCCGGAGAATGTCACGAAGCCCATGAAGATTATCCTTGAGACAAACGTCTCGACAATGGATGAGGTTGTGGTGACCGGCTATCAGAACATCAAGCGTGAGAACGCAACCGGCTCCTATACAATCATCACCGGCGATGAGCTCAACAAGCGTCATAACTCCGACGTTGCCTCAAGTCTCGAGGGTAACATCCCCGGTCTTGTCAAAAACAGAAACAAGTATGCCACCGGCGAGAATGACATCGTCATCCGTGGTGTCGGGACCTTCCAGGCATCTTCCGCTCCCCTCGTCGTAGTCGACGGGCTCCCGATTGAAGGCGGCATCGAGACGGTCAACAACTACGATATCCAGTCAGTGACTGTCCTCAAGGATGCCTCGGCCGCATCAATCTATGGTGCACGTGCGTCAAATGGTGTGATCGTCATCACCACAAAGCAGGCCGACAGAGAGAAGCTTTCAATCGATTTCAACGCTGACCTCTCCATCACGGGCAAATACGACTATTCAAAGGCCGGATGGGCCAATGCCGCTCAGCTCATACAGCTTGAGAAACTCAACTGGCAGGGTATGCTCGACAATGACACTGATCAGTTGCAATCGCTTCTCAGCCAGTATAACAACGAAAAGCGTTACGGCATTTCGCCTGTGACCCGTATGCTCATCGACAACTATCAGGGCGGCATCTCCACCGAACAGATGAACGCTACATTCGATCAGTGGGCTAACAATGACTACCGTAAGGAGTGGCAGAACGCTACCCAGCGTGCCACGGTTGAGCAACGCTACAATCTCTCTCTGCGTAATCAGGGCAAGATTCTTGCATCAAGTTTCACCTTCAACTATGCCGACAGCAATCTCGGAATGAAGAAGGAGAGCGACCGTTCATTCCAGTTCCGCTACAAGGGCGACCTGAAGGCCGCCAAGTGGCTTGACCTCTCATTCTCTGTCAACGTGATGCAGAACCGCACGAAGCGCAATGCTGTCGATGCTTACAGCGACATCAACTCGTTCCGTCCATATCAGAGCATGTATAATGCCGATGGTACGCTTGCCCGCATGGAGGCCGATGCGCTTCTCGATGATCCCGTCTTTAGCAATCCTGATTTCGGTCTGAAGGACCATTCGTTCAACCTCCTCAACGAGATTGGCCTGAACAAGAACAGATATACATCAACCAATATCCGCGCCTATGCTCATGCACTTTTCCACATCCCGGTCAAGGGGTGGAATGCTTCGCTTATGTATCAGCATGAGGATATCACCTCGCAGTCCGAGACGGAATACATGACCAGCAGCTACTATGCCCGCGATATTTACAATCGCTACACAACGGGTGGCGTGACCTCATTCTGGGAGGATACGGACATTGATGTAATGGATTTCATCATGAATCCCGGAGCCTACGATGATTCGTACAGCTATTATGACCCGAACACGTATGAATTCTTTGAGGATGCGAATGGCAATAAGATGGTCAAGCATCGTGTTGAGCGCGTGACTCCGACCGTCCACCATGTGCCTGACGGCGGAATGCTTTCGACCTACAACAGCCATGCACGTTTCTACACCTTCCGTGCGCAGACGGATTTCACCCGCAATTTCGCGGAGAAGCATGATGTCAGTGTCGTTGCAGGTTTTGAGTTCCGTCAGAGCAGGACTAATACCAACTCAACCTATCTGCTTGGCTATGACCATCAGACCATGACCAATCAGAACGTCTTCGCCGATTGGGAGTTCATCAATGGCTTCGGCCAGCAGGGCATTCTCGGTGCGGAAGTGCCGCCGTCAGGTCTCTATGCGCAGGGAATGTTCGGGACAAGCGAAACTCTCCACCGCTACTATTCATATTACTTCACCGGCAGCTACGTTTATGACTCACGTTACAGTGTGTTCGGTTCATACCGTGTCGACAAGACCGACCTTTTCGGTACTGACCCGAAATTCCGCGGACGTCCTCTCTGGTCAGTCGGCGGGTCATGGAATGCCCACAATGAGAAGTTTCTCCAGTCCCTCACATGGCTCGACGCGTTGAAGCTGCGTGTGTCTTACGGTCTGACCGGTAACATCGACCCGAATGCTACATCCTATATGGTCGCAACCATGAAGCCGAACCGTTTCAACGGTGGCAACTATGGCAATGTGACGCAGGCTCCTAACGATCAGCTCCGCTGGGAGAAGACCTCCACATGGAATGCCGGTCTCGACTTCGCTTTGTTCGGCTACAGACTCAATGGATCAATCGACGCATACCGTAAGTTTGGCTCAGACCTGTTGACAGATGTCGGTGTCGATGTCACGACCGGATGGCCTGACAACCTTCTGCTCAATGCCGGTGAGATGCTCAACACAGGTTTCGAACTCCAGCTCAACGGACGCATCCTCCAGGCTCGTTCACGCCGTGAGGTTGCAGTAGACCTCGGTGTGACTTTCGGATATAACCACAATAAGGTCAAGAAGGTATATTTCCATCCCAACACCGGCTCGGAGTTCCGTTCAATGTCGCTCAAACAGGGCTACCCGCTCAACACTTGTGTGATGGTCGACTATGCAGGATTCCAGGAAATCGACGGTGTGCTGTTCGGCACATGGCGTGACCACAACGGTGAGGTACACAACACATCGCTCGGCTCAGCCGACTTCACGATTGAGGACTGCGTCTATATGGGCACATATACTCCCGTCTGGACAGGCGGTATCATGCCTGAAGTACGTTGGCAAGGTTTCTCGCTGTCTGCCATGATGCATTTCTACGGCGGTCATGTCATGAACACCGATCCGCGCGTATGGAGCACATTCTATGGCGGTTCTGCCGGCTATGCAGCCAATACCCCTGCATCGGCTCTCGACTATTGGAACGGTGTTGAGGGTACGCTCCCCAACGGCTATGCCACCAAGTATCTCAACTCCAACACGGCCACAATCGGCTCATCGGACTATCGCAACATCGAGAGCGCGAACTATCTGAAGCTCCGCTCGATAACCCTCTCTTACGACTTCGAGCGCAAACTCATCCGCAAGCTCGGTCTGAACGACCTTCGTCTGCGATTCCAGGTTGACAACGTGGGCACATGGGTGCGCAACAGCCGTGGATGGGATCCCGAAGCTACCCGTCCCGTTAACGGCCTTCCCCTCAAGACTCCGGCCACCTACACCATGAGCCTTCTGCTCAATCTATAACTAATCGTATCACACATACATAGAACAACACAGAAGAATATGAAAATTAAAAAGATAATGTTTGCGTTGCTCGGAGCAATGTCTCTGTTCAGCTCGTGCGATGACAAGCTCGACATAGTGCCAAGAGGCATGAGCACACTTTACACTGTCGAAGACCTCGCCGCCATGCTCAATCAGGAATGGCGTATCTTCGATTCCGACTTCGATTTTGAGATGCTTGACGGAAACATCTTTGCCTACTATTCCACTCCGGCTGAGGTGTATGCCAACAAGTTCACGGTGGAGTATGCCTTTATTTTTGGCGACGAGAGCGTGGACCGCGTCGCTCTCTGCGAGAACGACTATCGTTACAGCGAGATATATCAGAATATCCGCAACTGCAACATCGCCGTGTCAAAACTTCCGGACGCGGTTGGCGACGAAGATCAGAAGGCACGTTTCATAGCCCAAGGCCGTATACTTCGTGCGTGGTTCCATTTCCTTGCCGTCAATCTCTTTGCCGCGCAGTATGATGAGGCTACAGCCGACAAGACAGGCGGTATAGCCTACGTCGATAACCTTAATTCCGGTGAACAGAAGACCAAACTCACGGTAGCGCAGGTCTACGACCATATCCTCAACGATTGTACCGATGATATTATCGCAGCTCTCTCAACCACTCCTACCAATGACCCCTTCAGGTTTGAGGCAGATTTCGGTTATGCAGTCCGCGCCCGAGTGCTGTTCCAGATGAAGCGTTATGAGGAAGCTGCGCAGTATGCTCGCAAGGCTATTGCCATCAATCCTACAATCGCTGACAGGTCGGTCATCGCTGAGACCGGTGTCTGGGAGGCTAATTTCAATGATGACAATAACTATATGTTTATTCTCTCAAACTATATCACCAACATGTCGGAGCTGTCATGGAAGACCCTTACCCCGGAATTCCTTGCTCTCTATGAGAAGGGTGACTATGTGAGAGACTATTCAAATTCGGACGAATGGATGGGCTATGACGAAATCCTTGTCGGAGCTCCCGGCAGCATGTGTTTCTACGGTTCAGGTGCACCGCGCGTGAATGTGTGGGGAATTCGTGCAGAGCAGATGTATTATGTGCTCGGTGAATCGCTCATCCGCACGGGTCACATCGATGAAGGCCTCGGTGAGGTTGACAAGGTGCGTACACTCCGCATCCATCCCAACTACTATAAGCCTTTCAAGGGCACCGTCAGCACCGAGAAGGAGGCCATGACTCTCCTACGCCGGGCAAAACGTGTGGAATGCTTGATGACCGTCGAGAATTTCTTCGACAACAAGCGTCTTAACACGGAGCCAGAATATGCTGAGGATGTCATCCATAATGTCGGTGAGTACGGGACAGCCGTTGTGAAGCCGAATTCGAAGCTGTGGATATATCCTTTCCCGATGAATGCCACCAATTTCAATCCGTCACTGACACAAAACATCTAATCATACATAAGCTTCATGAAAAAATTGATTTTGTCATGTCTGACTGCTGTTGTCGCAGCACTGCCGATGATGGGTCAGACCGAATTCCGCCACATCACCTTTGATGAGGCTAAAGCAGCAGCGAAAGCTGAGGGAAAGCAAATCTTCATTGATTTCTTCACAACCTGGTGCGGTCCTTGCAAGCGACTGGCTGCAAATGTCTTCCCGACCAAATCTGTGGGAGATTACCTCAATGGAAACTTCGTGTGCCTGAAGATTGACGCAGAGAAGGGCGAAGGTGTCGAGCTTGCCAAGAAGTTCGGTGTCCGCGCCTATCCGACTCTTGCCGTTGTTGACGCTAACGGTGAACTTGTCGGGTCATTCTCCGGTCTGAAGGAAGGTGACGAGTTCATCGCATCGGTAGAGATGTGTAAGAACCTGGAATTGTCGCCCGAAAAGGTTGCAGCCCGTTATGAGAGTGGTGAACGCAATCTCCCGCTCGTGCTTGCCTACACCTCAAACCTTCGCGACAATGCGCGTAGCCAGGAGGACCTAGATAGGGCTGTCGCTATACTTGACGAATACTTCACCACACTTTCCGATGAGGATAGGTTGAATAAGGAGAACATCGGTCTGTTCACGACCTCCGCATGGACTCTGAGAAACCCGCGCGTGCGTTATCTCGTTGACAACCGCAGCAAGTTCGGCTCTGAGCATGGTGAGCAGCTTGATAAAATTATCCATGATGCATATCTTGAGGGTGCGTTGCGATATCTGACATCGAATGACCTTAAGGATAATGCTGAAAAGCTCGCATCCTACAATCAGTTCAAGAAGGAGGTTGCCGATCATGGATATACCGACGAGTTTGCGACCTTCTTTGAGTTTGCAGACAAGAGACGCGACAGCGATGACGCTACATATCTTGCATTCTGCGACAAGAATTTTGAGCGTCTTGATGATATGGGGCAGGGTCAATTCTCAAGCTACATAACCAATATATTCCCGGCAGAAACTGATGACCAGCGCAAGGCTCTCTCTAATTTCCTGCGCAATCACATCTCAAAAATGTCGGCTAATACTCTATATTGGACTGCAACCGTCATCCTTAGCCTTGAGAATAGACATTAAGAGGCTGTTTAAAAACAAATGTTAAGCCAGAGTGACTGGATTTTTTAGTTA
>JAMPHF010000001.1:660445-766674 GCA_023663525.1 Bacteroides sp. | reverse complement strand
TCTTTAGACCCTCACCGCCGTGAGGCTTGCTTCTCAAAAGCGAGTGCAAAGGTAGACACTTTCCGCATTCCCTCCAAATTTTCTATGCCATTTTAACATATATTTAACACTATTCTCGTGAACAATGGTCAAATATACCAATTCCTCACCTAAATTACCTGGATTCAACCTACCTTTTTGAGATCTGACATGGTCTACCATAAAAAATGCTCGTGCACCCCACTGAACAGCGGAATGCACGAGCCATGCGTAGTCAGTATTCTAAAATCACTTGTTGACACGGAACCGTTCTTCACCCGTGGTCAGAAACGATATGACCTGACGAGCAGCGGCTATACCGGCATTGATATTAGCCTCGGATGTCTGCGCACCCATCTTCTTCGGAGTAAAGAACACGCGATCGCCAAACTTCTCCTTAATCTCAGCAGCACGCTCAGGAGCAACGTCAGCCGCATACTTGATGTCGGGACGCTCCTCAAGCGCACGTATGAGCCCATCCTCATCAATCACTTCCTTGCGTGCAGTGTTGATGAGCAATCCACCCTTCGGCATGGAGGCAATAAGCTCATAGCCGATGGATTTGCGGGTCTCGGGAGTGGCAGGAATATGGATGGACACGACCTTGTTGTCGCGATACAATTCCTCAACGGAATGTACGGGACGCACTCCGGCATCCTCCATCACATTGTCAGGGCAATACGGGTCGATGGCAGAAATATCCATGCCGAAGCCTCGGCCTATGCGCGCCACATTGCGACCCACCTGTCCAAAAGCCTGAATGCCAAGAGTCTTGTCCTTCAGCTCCGTACCTGAAGTGCCGTTGTACATATTACGGCACATCATAACAGCAAGTCCGAACACGAGTTCAGCCACGGCATTTGAGTTCTGACCGGGAGTGTTCTGCACGCACACGCCACGCTCAGTGGCTGCGGCAAGATCAACATTGTCGTAGCCTGCACCGGCACGCACCACGACCTTTAGCGACGGGGCAGCAGCAAGCACCTCGGCATCCACTTTGTCGCTGCGGATAATCAGCGCATCGGCTGTGGCCACAGCGTCAAGCAGCTCCTTGCGGTCGGTGTATTTCTCAAGGAGCACAAGCTCTACGCCGGCATCCTCTATCACCTTGCGCATACCATCGACTGCGACGGCTGCGAAAGGCTTCTCAGTTGCAATAAGAACTTTCATTCTGATACTGTATTTTCTTGTTAGAGGCTTTTTCAATGTGACTTTTCGAAATCCTTCATGGCATCAACGAGCACCCGAACGCTCTCGATGGGGAGAGCATTGTAGAGCGACGCACGGAAACCGCCAACCGAACGGTGACCCTTTATGCCGACGATTCCACGTGCAGTGCAGAAATCGACGAAGTCCTTTTCAAGCTCCTTGTATTCAGGAGTCATCACAAAGGTGACGTTCATTATAGAGCGTGAGTCGGGATCGGTGACAGTGCCGATAAACATCTTTGAAGCGTCAATCGCATCGTAGAGCAACTGAGCCTTTGCGAGATCGCGCTTCTCCATTTCCTTCACGCCACCCATCTCCTTGTAGTAGCGGAGGGTCTGGAGTGCAGAGAAGACGGGAAGCACGGGAGGAGTGTTGAACATCGAACCCTTCTTGATGTGTGTGCGGTAGTCAAGCATTGTGGGGATAGGACGGTCAACATGCCCGAGAGCACTCTCCTTGACGATAACGAGTGTAGCACCCGCAGGGCCGAGATTCTTCTGCGCACCGGCGTAGATAAGATCATATTTGGCCACATCAATCGGGCGCGAGAATATGTCTGACGACATATCAGCAACCAACGGCACTTTCACGTCGGGATCCTTACGGAGTTCAGTACCATAGATGGTATTATTGGTAGTGATATGGAAATAGTCAAGATCCTCAGGGACGGTATAGTCTTTGGGATAGTAAGTATAGTTTGCCTCCTTTGAAGAAGCGAGCACCTCTACCTCGCCGAAAATCCGAGCCTCCTTGATGGCGTTTGACGCCCATGTGCCTGTGTCAAGATAGCCCGCTTTTTTACGGAGAAGGTTGAACGGAGCCATGCAGAACTGGAGGCTCGCGCCACCGCCGAGATAAAGCACATGGTAGCCCTCAGGAACTTCAAGAAGCTCCTTGACAAGTGCCTGAGCTTCGTCCATGACAGCAACGAACTCTTTGCCACGATGTGACACTTCGAGAAGCGACAGACCGGTGTTGGCAAAATTGATTATCGCATCGGCTGTATTCTTAATGGTGTATTCACTAAGAATCGAAGGGCCGGCATAGAAATTATGCTTCTTCATAAAACTTATATTGTGGTTAATAATGAAATAATGACATATATCAATTGGAAAGACACGAAACCGCCGTCAGAAATGCGACGGGTGGACAGAATAGCCGCTACCTTTCCCATAACATCCGCAAATTTAGTTATTTTTTCATTCGAGTCAACAATAAAAGGAGAAAATTATGGAAATTTTTCAGCAATTGACCACTAATGCGCCGTCTGAACCATTCACATAGAATATTGTTAAACTAATAAGAATGTATCCGAAATTTCATCACCAACGGTGCAATAAAAACTTTTTTCATCACACCCCCATTAGCTTTACTATTATAATATATGGCAAGAAACAATTCCGGCGAATCATTATATGAGAACCCCAACTGCGGCAACCGGAGCCCAAAGAAATCACACACCAGATGGGCATGGCTCGTTATAGCACTCGTCGCGCTGATAATTGCAGCCGCCGCATATTTCTTTCTCCGTCCCAAAAGCCATACCGCATCCATCCCGACGGTGGAGGTCGAGACAGTCAAGACCGGCAACATCAACATCTACGGTGAATATGTCGGGCGCATACGCGCCCAGCAGTTCGTCGAAATTCACGCGCGTGTCGAGGGCTATCTTGAAAGCATGTTGTTCAAGGAAGGATCATACATAAAAAAAGGTCAGACGCTTTTCATCATAGACCCACAGCTCTACAAAGCCCATGTCAACAAAGCACGCGCACAGCTCAACAAAGCACGTGCACAGGCACAGAAAGCAGAGCGCGACCTCAAGCGCATCAAACCACTCTATGCACAAAATGCAGCCTCTCAGCTTGATCTCGATAATGCCACGGCGGCCTATGAGACCGCCGCAGCCGAGGTCGTCGTCAGTGAGGCAGATCTAACACAGGCGGAACTGACGTTGGGCTACACTCGTGTAAGCTCCCCAATCTCAGGCTACATCTCCGAACGTGTGGCCGACATCGGGACACTCGTAGGCCCGTCGGGAGGAAAATCGCTCCTCGCCACAGTGGTGAAAAGCGACTCGGTTAGGGTTGACTTCTCAATGACCGCACTCGACTATCTCCGAAGCAAAGACCGCAATGTCAATTTCGGCGCATCGGACTCCACCCGCAAATGGAACTCATACGTCACCATCACCCTCCCCGACGGGTCAGTCTACCCCCACAAGGGACTGGTTGACTTTGCCGATCCGCAAGTTGACCCGAAGACCGGCACGTTTTCCGTCCGCGCAGAGATGCCTAACCCCGACCGTCGGCTTTTGCCGGGTGAATTCACTAAAGTCAGGGTGCTGCTTGATGTCCGCGAGAATGCCATTGAAGTTCCGACAAAATCCCTTGTGATTGAAAAAGGCGGAGCTTACATATACGTAGTGCGCCCGGACAGCGTTGTCGAACGCCGTTTCGTTGAACTTGGTCCGGAGGTCGCCAACAATACCATTGTGGAGCGCGGTCTCGCAAGGGGTGAGAAAATTGTGGTCGAAGGCTACCACAAACTTTCACATAACATGAAAGTCAACCCCATCCCCGTGAATGAGACAAATAGCAAGAAGAACAAAGCGACAACCGACACCGGCAAATCAGACACAACGAGCGTAAACACCCTGTGAGATGAAAAAGAACTTTTTCCTTGACCATCCGGTCTTCTCGATAGTAATTTCTATCGTCATATTCATCGTCGGGGCTATCGGTCTTACGCTGCTTCCGATTGACCAGTATCCACAAATCGTCCCCCCGGTCGTAAAAATCAGTGCATCCTATCCCGGAGCTGACGCGCAGACCGTCACACAAGCCGTCGCCACACCGATCGAGCAGGAACTCAACGGAACTCCGGGCATGATCTACATGACCTCCTCAAGTTCCAATTCAGGAGGATTCACCGCACGCGTCACGTTCGACATCGACACCGACCCCGAACTTGCCGCCGTTGACATTCAGAACCGTGTGAAGATGGCAGAGTCACGTCTGCCGGCCGAAGTGGTGCAGAACGGCATCTCCGTCTCGAAAGAAACCGCCAGCAGATTGATGACCATCACCATTCTCTCCGATGATCCGAAATTTGACGAGATATATCTGAGCAACTATACCACACTCAATGTCCTCGACCCGCTGCGACGCATTCCGGGGGTCGGGAGCGTCAGCAATGTCGGAGGACGCTACTACGCAATGCAGATATGGGTCGCCCCCGACAAACTTGCTGACCTCGGGCTGACCGTTCAGGACATTCAGAATGCACTGAAAGATCAGAACCGCGAATCGGCAGCAGGCGCGCTCGGTCAAGCCCCCGCCACTGACATTGACGTGACGATGCCAATAATCGCACGCGGCCGACTCTCGTCAGTATCCGAATTTGAGGACATCGTCCTCAGGGCGCGCCCCGACGGCTCGCTCATCAGACTGCGCGATGTGGCCCGTGTGTCGCTCGAAGCATCGAGCTATTCGACCGAGAGCGGAATCAACGGTGGCAACGCCGCCGTGCTCAACATCAACATGCTTCCCGGTGCAAATGCCATGGAGGTAGCCGAGGCCGTGAAAGCCGAGATGGAAACCATCTCACGCAACTTTCCCGAAGGAATCAGCTATGAAATTCCTTTTGACATGACCACCTACATCTCCGAATCCATCCATCACGTCTACCGTACTTTTTTCGAGGCTCTGATACTGGTCATTCTCGTCGTGTTTCTTTCGCTCCAGAACTGGCGGACAACGCTCATCCCCGTCATCGCGGTCCCGATTTCTCTTGTCGGGACATTCGGAGTCATGCTGATGTTCGGTTTCTCGCTCAACATGCTCACTCTCCTCGGTCTAATACTCGCTATCGGCATAGTAGTCGATGACGCAATTGTGGTTGTCGAGAATGTTGACCGTATAATGAACACGGAACATCTGAGCCCCTACGAGGCCACCGCAAAAGCTATGGGCAATCTCGGGAGCGCGCTCATCGCGATGTCGCTCGTGCTGTGTGCCGTGTTCATCCCCGTCAGCTTCCTTCCGGGAATCACCGGTCAGCTCTACCGACAGTTCACCATCACAATCGCCGTATCTGTAATCATTTCGACCATAGTCGCTCTGACATTGTCGCCGGTGATGTGCGCCAAGCTTCTCCGACCGGCTTCAGGAAGGAAGAAAGCGAAGGTGTTCAGGCTCATAAATATATGGCTCAACCGTGGTAATAAATTCTATGGACGAACCATTGTGAGGGTGCTGAACCATCCGAAACGCATGTATGCCGCATTCGGACTCGCCCTCGTATTCATCTATATGATGAACTCCCTACTGCCGGGCAGTTTCATGTCGCAGGAGGACCAAGGCTATTTCACAGTCGAGCTGGAATTGCCCGAAGGCTCGACCATCGAACGCAGCCGCGAGGTCACTGACCGCGCCATGACATATCTGCTCAACGACCCGGATGTCGAATATGTACTCAACGTGACAGGCTCATCTCCACGCGTGGGGACGAATCCCGCCCACTCGCAGCTCACCGTCATACTAAAGCCGTGGGATGAACGCACCACCACCGATATTGCCGAGATACGCAACCGTGTCCACGACGAACTTGCCGCCTACCCCGAAAGTAACGTCTATATCTTCTCGCCGGCAATCATCCCCGGACTCGGCTCCTCCGGAGGTTTCGAGATGGTGCTCGAAGCCCGTGGCGATGCAACATATTCCAACCTTCAGAATGCAGTTGACACGCTCCGTCACTACGCTGCAATGAATCCCGCCATCGCTGACCTCTCGACATCGATGCAGGCCGACATACCTCAACTATATTTCGATGTTGACCGCGACCGCGCGAAAATGCAGGGCATACCCGTCAGCGACATTTTCTCGACAATGAAAGCATTCACAGGTTCGATCTATGTCAACGACTTCAACATGTTCAACCGCATCTACCGTGTTTATATCCAGGCAGAGGCACCATACCGTTCACGCCGCGACAACATCAACCTATTCTTTGTGAGAGGAGCCAACAATGTGATGATTCCCATATCCTCGCTCGGCACATCACGATTCACCACAGGACCGGGTACGATAGGTCGGTTCAACATGTTCAACTCCGCAACCATATCAGGCGAAGCCGCCCACGGGCACAGCACAGGCGAGGCAATGGACGCACTTGAGAAAATCGTGCGCGAGAAACTCCCCGACAATATCGGAGTGGAATGGAGCGGACTCTCATATCAGCAGAAACATGAGAGCGGAAACACCGGTCTCGTCCTCGGACTCGCGTTGCTGTTCGTGTTTCTGTTCCTCGCTGCCCAGTATGAGAGCTGGAGTGTGCCACTTGCCGTAATTCTCTCGCTCCCGATAGCCGGAGTCGGGGCATATCTCGGCATCTGGATCTGCGGACTTGAAAACAACATCTATTTCCAGATAGGATTGGTAATGCTGGTCGGACTTGTGGCTAAAAACGCCATCCTCATCGTTGAGTTTGCCAAAGAGGAGGTTGACAAGGGGGCCGATGCCGTCAACGCTGCCCTGACAGCCGCCCGCCTCCGTTTCCGTCCGATTGTCATGACATCGCTCGCATTCATGCTCGGACTCCTCCCGCTCCTGTTTGCCTCCGGTCCCGGCTCGGCAGCCCGACGCGACATCGGCACGGGAGTGTTTTTCGGAATGCTCGTGGCCATCACCGTCGGCATTGTCTTCGTCCCCTTCTTCTTCGTTGCAATCAATCGCTTGACACACCGCACCAAACGCGTAAAACAATCGAAAATATGAGAATATCATCAGCCATAGCCCTAACACTGACAGCAATCCTGACACTGTCAGCGTGCTCCGGGGTCAGGAATCTGACTCCACCGGACATCACCATGCCTGAAGTCTATATGCCCGGGCTTGAGGATGACTCCGCATGTATCGCCGACATAGACTGGTGGGATTTCTATGCCGACTCCACCCTCTGCCACCTCATCCGCCTGACCCTCGACAACAATCGCGATCTTCTCAAGGCTGCGTCACGCGTCGAGGAGGCCCGTCAACTCTACTGCATTGACAAAGCCAACATGCTGCCGGAGATAACGGGACTTGTCAGTGCGAACAATGAGACCAACAATTACAGTGTCGGTGGTGTGGTGAAAGATCCTGAATACAGCCTGAAACTGACAGTCGGCTGGGAGACCAACCTCTGGGGTACGCTCTCTTGGGCAAAGAGACGCGGCGCGGCCAATTTCGAGGCCTCCGTTGAGGATTTTCACGCCATGCGCATGGCCCTGATTGCAGAGGTCGCCACCGGCTATTTCCGGCTCATCGCACTTGACAACGAACTGACCATCGTCCGTCAGACTCTTGCCACCCGCGAGCAGTCGCTCGAACAAGCCCGTATACGTTTTGAGGGAGGACTTACCTCCGAGACTGTCTACCAGCAGGCAAAGGTGGAGTATGCTTCGACCGCATCACTCGTCCCGAACCTCGAACGCGAGACGACTGCGGCTCGCAATGCGCTGACACTGCTCATGGGTGAATACCCACGTGAGATACTCGAACGCGGACAGCTCGCGCTCAACATCAGCCTCCCCGAAAAACTCCCTGCCGGAGTCCCCTCCACCCTGCTGCAACGTCGCCCCGACCTCCGTGCCGCCGAGCGCAGGCTTGCAGCAGCCATGTCCGGTGTGGGTGTCAGCTATGCAGATAGATTTCCGAACTTGCGTCTTGCTTTCACACCGGGATTTGAGAATGACGAACTCTCCGGTTTCTTCAAATCACCATTCACCTACGCCATCGGAACAATCACCGGCTCACTGTTTGACTTCGGACGGAAAAAGAGAAAATATCAAGCTGCCATAGCCGAGTATGATCAAGCCCGTTATGACTATGAGAAAGCGGTCATAACAGCCTTCACCGATGTGAACACCGCTATTGATACCTACAACCGTGTCCGTGAGAGCGCAAAACTTAAAGTCGAGCTGCGCGATGCGACCGTCAAATATGTCCAGCTCGCCCATCTCCAATATCGCGCCGGCACGCTGAACTATATCGATGTACTCGACGCACAGCGCAGATATTTTGACGCACAGATAGGTGTCAGCAACGCACTGCGCGACCAGTATTTTGCCCTCATCAATCTTTATAAATCACTCGGGGGAGGCTGGACATCGGAATTCAGATAAACCACACGCGGATCAAAGTGTGTCTATTCCTTTCTCTCACCAGCCGTCTTCTGTCCTTGCCAACGCTGATTCTGGAGGGCGGCCGAGCGCATCTCAGCCGGATTGTCGCACGGTTGCCAAAAGCCCACGTGACCTATTTGGTCCGGCATGAACTGCTGGACGACGAAATTACCGGGATAGTCATGGGCATATTTGTAATCACGTCCATAGCCCATATCTTTCATCAATGATGTGGGTGCATTGCGTAGATGCAGCGGGACGGGGAGATCGCCCGTATCCTCTACGAGCTTCATGGCTCGGTGTAGCCCCATGTAAGTCGAATTGCTCTTAGGCGACAAAGCAAGATAGACCGTACATTCAGCCAAAGGGATCTGCCCTTCCGGGAATCCGAGCTTTTGGACAGCATCAAACGTGGCATTGGCCAGCAGAAGTGCGTTGGGATTTGCGAGGCTTATATCCTCCGCAGCCAGAATCAACAGGCGACGGGCAATGAACTCCGGATCTTCACCACCGTGAATCATCCTCGCAAGCCAATATAGTGCAGCGTCGGGATCCGACCCTCTGACGCTCTTGATGAATGCCGAAATGATGTCATAGTGCATCTCGCCGTTCTTGTCGTAGGCAGCAGGATTCTCCTGCAGGCGGTCGGTGACAATCCTGTCGCTAATCACCACAGGCTCTCCTGGTGTGGTTGATTGCTCAAGCAAGTCAAGGATATTAAGCAGCTTGCGGGCATCGCCACCGGCAAATCGAAACAAGGCTGTCGTCTCCTCGACCTTGACACCATGCGAGCGGAGGGTCTCATCGCCATTGACAGCACGTTCGAGCAGAAGCTCAAGGTCAGACTGCTCAAGTGGCTTGAGTGTGTAGACCTGCGCACGGGAGAGCAGCGGACGTATAACCTCAAACGAAGGATTCTCCGTCGTCGCACCAATCAGCGTGACCACACCGCTCTCGACCGCACCGAGCAGACTGTCCTGCTGCGCCTTGCTGAAACGATGGATTTCATCTATAAACAAAATCGGGCGACCGCCGGTGAACATACTCCTTGCATCTGCCTTGCATCGCTCTATGACCTCTCGCACCTCCTTCACTCCGGCACTGACTGCTGAAAGAGTATAGAAAGGCACATTTACCGAATGGGCAATGATACGTGCGAGTGTCGTCTTCCCCACCCCGGGAGGTCCCCAGAGGATAAAAGATGACACCTTGGCCGACTCAATCATTCGGCGCACCACACCACCCGGCCCCACCAAATGGAGCTGACCTATATAATCGTCAAGTGAGCGCGGACGCATGCGCTCTGCAAGAGGTTCATTCATTCGGGATTCCAATCATTTTTAAACCATTGCCTCCGTTTAAGCCAATCCTCAGCCGCTTTTCGTGAATGTTTACGCAATGTTTTGAAATCCAATTCGAGAGGATAAATTCTGCCGATATTAATACTTTGTGAAACATCATACATCGCATGCCATCCATTTTTCGGAAATTCCCTACTTCCACCATTAACCATAAACTGGAACTTTGGATTTTTTAGATAATCTCCATCCAATACGAAAATTACGCTCCAAAAACAACTTTCCATTGCATGAATGGAGGGCTCACGGTCTCTTGTGACACGATCCCTTATACTGGTCTTACATTGCACACAACCAAAACAATATTTTTTCCCTTGTCGCGTCACAATGGCATACAGATCAAATATATTTCCTTTAATCTGCTCCTTCAACCAGCTTATATCTCTCGGTTCATTTGCAATTTCGCCAGCCTTGATCAATATATTTAAATCTTTCTGCAACACAAACTCTATTGGAGACTTTCCCATAGCCTCTGTCGCAAGTATCTTTATCATCTCCTCAAATGCATGACCACTTGATTTCTTCCAACTTTGATCAGCACTTATGACATTTCTAATCACAGATAAGTCCCTAACCCCCGACTTACGATAGACATGAGCTTCATATATTGAATGCCAAAGGATTGCCGCTTGCCCTTGAAAGCGAGTCATACCATCCATTATTGTATGCATAATAGCATACTTCTGGGCAGCGATCTCGTATTCGTGTTCTTTTGCCTCTGTGATTGCCCCTGAATTTGCCGACAATCGTGCAAATTCTCTATCATAGAATTTGCCGTATGTTGTTATACAATAATCTTTAATTATCTGCTCCATCGTTTTCTTCTGTTATGATATTTTTTATTGTCTTACCCCATGCATAAGCGAGCAATGGAGGCACGGCATCTCCTATTTGCTCGTATTTATCTTGCACATCTCTGGTAAGATGAGGAACAAGGAATGGACCATGAAAAATATATGAATCCGGGAAAGATTGCAATCTTGCACATTCTCTTACGGTCAATGCTCTATCATGAATTGGATGGACGAACTCATCAAGACAATGACTCGTCACAGTTGATGAAGGTTCATCAATTCGCAAGCGTACATTTCTTTTTATGAACATTTTTCTAGGCAATATTTTTTTTCGTTGCAACTCGTTAATCTCATCTTGAGAATATCTATTGAATAAATCTTTTAAGCCTTCCCCCGGCTTTAATAAAGAAAATCGCTGCAAAGTCGCCGACCGGTGTTTCATTGGAGTTTGCAACGTAAGACTTTCCTGAGTCAGATGCTCTCTTTTCCAAAATTTATCATTTTTCATCAGACTGGAATATTCACATTCTGAACCGTCATACTCTGTTGGTACAACATCTGTATTCGGCTTAACATTAGGCAACCCCATAAAAGCCTCGCCAACTGACACTACATCAGTTCCAGTACCCATTGGTGACCGCAAATTCAGATTCGGGGACATTGTTGCAAGGATGAAATATCTATTTCTTTTTTGTGGGACTCCGAAATTTGTAGCATCGAGTATTACCTCTATATATTTTTTATAACCTGCTTCTTCAAGTTCCTTTTTTAGTACATCAACAATAAGATTTCCAGACTGCTTTTCTGTCCGTTTTGACGTTATACCGGGTACATTTTCAAAAAGAATCATTTTTGCATTCACCATCTTAGCTATCCTTATGCCCTCCCTAAACAAAAATTGCCGATCATCATAAAACGATCTTGAAGTATTTCCTGCTGTTGAAAATGTCTCGCATGGCATTCCAGATGTAACTAAATCAACACCCTCTGACGGAATATATGGAATGATATCCTCTCTTCTAACATTTCTTATATCCGAATGAATCACATGGACTTCCGGATGATTTGCTGAATACGTGTCACAACATGTCTTCACATATTCAATTGCTACTAATGTTCGAAACCCCGCTGCTGTCAATCCAGTACAGATTCCACCAGGTCCCGCAAAACAATCAATGTGTGTGAGTTGTCTTCTCATATCTGCATAAATATTATTATATTTCGATCTTCATTGCAAATTTACTCATTATTTATGCAATTCACAACCATAAAAAAGTAAAATTAGTCAATCGAAATTTTAGAGTATTTCCAATATTTTAAGTTCGGGATGTGCAAATATACTGGTCTTGCTTAAAATAACAAGCCGGAGTCCTCACTGCACTGGCGCAGTGTCGGACTCCGACCGTTATCATTAATCAAATTATCTATCGGCATTAACGCCGCTTAATAGTAGCGAGTCACGAGCAGTATTCAAACTTCAGCCTAAATAATGGACATCGTTCAAAGTCTAACGACTAATGACTCTCAACTATCGACTCGATCATTTCCTGTAACCGGGCTTCATGTCATACGAAAGCATTGCAATCGTAAAGCCCCAGTAGATGAATGCAAGTGAGGTCAGGAAGCTGGTCATTGCCATATCCTGCATCCAACCGGCCTCAATGAAGAAGAAACCGATGAGCATGAGAAGAATACCATTGATCAACTGAAGCCACCAATAGCGGCGACCGCTATCCATGACGGAGCTGCACAGTGCGCTTATACCCCAATAGATGAACACGAATGCTATGAAATACGGGAACACTACTTCAGAGAGTACTATACTGCGGACAAGCAGGAAACCGATGAAGATGTCGATCACACCACCTGCAAGCCACCATCCCCATCCCTTACCACGGTCAGGGCCGGAAGCAACAAGGAGCTGCACAATACCGATGAGCAGAAGAAGCCAGCCGAATATCTGCGATGCAACCGCATAGCCGATGACAGGCCAGAACCAATATGCAAAACCACAGATGACCATCAGGATTCCGACGAGGAGAATCACCCACCAATAGCGGGACTCACCCCAAAATTTGTCAATTAACGTTTTCATAACGAATATGTTTTAATTAATAGTTGAAATTTATTTCATTGAATGTTTTATCTTCGTGTCCAATTTGCATCATCGACATCCCTTGACAGTCTGTCTACTATAAAAATAACATCACGTCAGTGAAATTTGTTGATGTCCGGCACGCTTTTTATTTTCCACCGTCGGGTGACACCGAATCAGCCTCTGCCGAGACCGCCGCATCGAGTAGATAACGCCGGATAAGAGCCTCATACTCGGGAGTTGCTTTAAACCGCCTGATCTGCGCATCGAGCGTGTCGGCGAGAGCCGGATCGTCCTTTCTGACCACCCATGACTGGAACTGCGTGAACGATACGGGGGTCGAGACATCCACATCAGGATAGTCCTTGGCGAGATGACGCGCCTTTGCTCCGTTGATTACCGCACGCGGAATCTTGCCCATCGCCGTCAGCATGAACAGTTGCTCGGCACTCCCCACTGAGTCATGGCGCAGGATGATAGTGTCGCCAATCTCACGCGCAAGGTTGTTGAGCCTCTCCACGACGTGCGATCCTTCAAGTGCCCACACCTCCTTGCCTGCGAGGTCGAGGCGTGACTTGATGGTCGTGTCGCGGCTGATGAGCATCTGTCTGTCGAGATAGACAGGCTCGGTGAAACGGAAACTCTCGCGCCGTAAGGCAGTGATCGGCAGGTCGGAAATCACCACGTCATATTTCCCGTGTTGCAACTCATCGAGAGCCTCGTTGACCGATGCAATCGGATAGAATTTCACATTATCGCCATAGAGTTCGGCCATCTCCTTCATCATCTCATAATTAAAACCCGCAAGTGAATCGCCATAGCGGTAGAGCGACATCGGCGAATAGTCTATCGCGACATTTATCGTGTCACCTCCACCTCTGACATATTCATAGCCATTGCCCGGACGCAGGCTGCTACACTGCCTGACACTCACCACTATGAACACCGCGATGAGCATCAGCGAGAGTACAATACCTCCACGCGGAGACTTCAGCAGTGACTTCACGCCCTTGCCGCTGCCATCCCTTACCTGAGGAGCATTTCCGTTAGATTTTTTTTGCTTTATAGACATAATATCCTGTTTATATACATAATAGCCGGTTTGTAGACACAATAAAATCGGGCAATTATATAACACTTATATAACAGCACCAATTATAATACGTCAAAATTATAAACAACCGACCCCCAACTATGGCTTAACAGAAGCCGAAAAAATATCTACCCCTCAAATGCACCCCACACTCTATACCTCACGGTTCAACTGATAAGCGAGACGTGGCGAACCATTGTGTGTAAGAATCACACCGCAATACATAAATCCCCTGCGCGTTATCCAATTACGCATCGGACGATTATCCTTGTGGGTGTCAATACGGATATTATCCATCATCCTCATGCAATGATCCAAAGCGCAGTCGGCTATACCCTTCACCTCCCCTGATGAAGCGATGCGGTGTATGGTTCCGTATGGTTTATCATTGAGCCAATCACCATCAATGACGGCATACGTCGGATCATCTCCAACAATAAAACAGAACGTCCCCACAATCGCACATTCATGTTCAATGACATAGCTGACTCCACGCTCAATATCGCCCTCTATGACCTCTCGCTGTGGATAGCCGTCAATCCATTGATGCGCATTTCCGTTCTCGGCCATCAAACGCTTTGCTCGTTCAAAAATTTGCATCACCAGCCCCACATCGGCGACAGTCGTCTTCCTGATGGTCATCTTGCTCATATTATCGGCTTTTCCTTAGTGTAAAATTAGTAAATTGGGACACCTACAATCCCTCATCCCACACCACTTCCCTGGGGATTAGGTCGGTATCAAAGGCTTCGAGGGCCTCATCGAGACTGCAACATCCCGACCGTGGAGTCAGGTTGGCAAGATAGGCTATCTCACCTATGATTTCTTCCGGTGTATGACGTTGACGCAGCTCCTCCATACTCATCGAGTGGTCGCGTTTTGAGAGACGTTGATGGTTGCTATTGCATATCAATGGCAGGTGTGCGTAGCTCGGAGGGGTCAAACCGAACAATCGATAGAGATATATCTGCTGCGCGGTGGAGAGTAGAAGGTCTGAACCGCGGACGACTTCTGTCACCCCCATCAATGCATCATCGACCACGACCGCCAACTGATAGGCCCATGCACCGTCAGCACGCCTGACCACAAAATCACCACATTCACGGGCAAGGTTACACGACTGAACTCCAAAAATTCTGTCAGTGAATTTGATCTCCTCATCGGGGACATAGAGCCTCGTCGCACATCTGCCTTGCAGTTCCGGTTCCGGTCGGCGGTTATGAAAAGGGAATCCCGCCGGTCTGCATGTCCCCTGATAGATGACACGTCCGTCAGACTGATGCGGAGCTTGTGTGACCATGATGTCGGCACGGGTGCATCTGCACGGATATGTCAGCCCCGTGGCCTTGAGCCTGTCGAGGTACTCGGAATAGATGTCATCGCGCAAACTCTGCCTGTACGGACCGTGAGTTCCTCTGTCGTCCATACCCCCCTCGTCCCATTCAAGTCCAAGCCACAGAAGGTCATCTTCAATCTGCCTGGCATATTCCGGTTTGGACCGCTGAGGGTCAAGATCCTCGATGCGTAGCACCCACCGTCCGCCGGCTTTCCTTGCAGACAGCCAAGAGATCACGGCAGTAAACACATTGCCGAAATGCATACGACCTGTCGGCGACGGAGCAAACCGCCCCGTCACATTCCGTTTCTCTCCGCGAGTAGAATCATGAGATTCAGACATCATCCCGATTTCCTGATTGAAATGCTAAAAAACGCATAAGAGACAATCAAAATGTTAACATGAATCACATTATCAAGCTATCCCTTATGCGCTTATGGAAGCTAAGCTCCCGTAATATCCTTATTTGTTGAGATTATAGACCGTACGGCGGACGTAGGGCTTCAAAGCCGGGACTTTCTCTGCAAGGGCATTGACAGCGAGACGAGAGACTACAAGTCCACCGAACACATTGAGGTGAGTGTTATCGATACGACCGTTCGGTGCAAACTCATATTTGCCCACAGGCATCCACATGTAGAGATCGCGTGACCTGTCTTTGCCAAGATTCTGCACGAGTTCATGTGTCAAAGCGTTCATGTCGATAAACACAGTCCCGGTCTCCTCAGCCACATTGCGCGGAGCTATACGGTAGTCACCGTGGGTGTCAACAAGCGTATCGCCCTCTGCGGGATAATTTTCGAGACCCGATTTCCACGTCTTCTGGCGGTCATCAGTCTGAGCTGCGGCAATACCGTTGGCCGGGAAGTTGCGGCGCACGATGGAGTTCATCAATATCGGCGTGCCACCCTTCTCGCGTGTCTCATTGACAAATTTCTTCAGATTCGCATCGAAAGTCGAACCGGGCTGAGTGTATCGGTCAGGGCTTTTGGCTTTTTCATCATTATGACCGAACTGGATGATCACATAGTCACCCGGACGGATCTGTTCGCGCACCTTGTCCCAGCGACCCTCATCAATGAAGCTCTTGGAACTGCGACCGTTGACAGCATGATTGTCAACCTTGATCGCTCCTTCAAGATAGACGGGAAGCATCTGCCCCCATCCGCGTTCCTGATTCTCCTTATCGAGAGGCTTGTTGGCCATTGTTGAGTCACCGATCATAAAGACAGTGATGGTGTCTGACGGAGCCTGCGCCACAGCCATGGCCGGGAGTGCGAGAGCAACCAATAGTGATGATAGAAATTTCATGATGTGATGAATTGATATTTTAAGGTAAAGTCATTGAAATCCAAAATCAGCAAAATATTGGACAAAACCATCCAAACGGGATAGCAAGCAAAGACATCGACAGAATGTCGCCTCATCAGTCACTCGACACGACGCAGCGCATTTCAAATGCCCGGTTGCCGATTACATCGACAAATTTACGAAATATTTTGTCTTAGACCAAAAGTCATATACTCTCGCAAATCACAATCAAGCACTAAAACACTGAGCCATTGTTTGTAAAGCTAAACGCATGCTGCATTTAGTGTCTTTTTTATCTGCATTGCTACGTGAAAAGCCAAATTAACCGGTACAGCGTTTCCGACCATTTTATATCCATAATTCAGATCATTATAGATTAACTTGAAATCATCGGGGAAACTTTGGACTCTCGCGGCCTCTCTGACACTAAGTCGCCTATAAAGATGTTCGTATCCCTCGGCGAATTTGTGGAGATTGGCATTAATTTTAACCATTCGTGGTGCCTGTGGATGTAATTGACACTGTCTTCCACTCGCTTGCACAGTAAAGCCCGGCTCATCCCAGCTCCTCACCCTGTTTCTTGACATGTAGATTGGCGAAAACGAACCCACAAAATATTCATGATTAGGGACTATACAACTATCCCCATTGGTCTTATTCTTGTCTAAAGCTGGAATTGCGTTATCGCGCAAATCCCATATAGCATCCCTGAGCGTTTGTTTGTGTTCGATCGGCAATGGATAGTCAAACATTGAAATACCCAAATCCTTACGGAATCCTATATAAAATATTCTATCACGATCTTCAGGAACATCATAGTCGTTGGCATTCAATAGCTTTAGACTAACATCATATCCGGCTTCGTCAAATAAATTCAAGAATGAAGCTACCGCTTTGGAATTTCTTTTAGCCAGCATACCTGAAACATTTTCGGCAACAAAGAACAAAGGTCGTATATCACGTAATATCCTGATATACTCATAAAAAAGTTGTCCTCTCGGATCTTCGATACCTCTTAAAGCTCCACCCTCGCTCCATGACTGACATGGTGGACCGCCGATGATGCCGGTTATTCCGAGAGGGAAAGCCGAAGAAGGTATTCTACGAATATCACCCTCAATAAGTCGGGTTTGAGGAAAATTAGCCTTAAAAGTCGGGCATATTTTAGGATCATATTCATTCGCGACAACGGTATGGAATCCGGCATTGTGAAATCCCAGATCCAATCCTCCCGCCCCCGAAAATAGACTGATAAGATTCATTGCATCCATCGGCGATTGATTGTGATTACTGATGTGGGCATTCCCACTATTTGAATATCAAATTTAAGGCTTGGCTCCACCTTTGTAGAAGCATTATGTATCCTGAACGTAAACTGCCATCCGTCATTTAGATAAAGTTCCAAAGTGGTACGGCTATTCGGGATGAAGTCAAGATGGATTAATCGAGTAGGAAATTTGACTATCGGAATCTCGATAGTCGAGACCTTTGTCTTGGATGACTGATTTAGCGTCTTATGCAGATTGACGGCTTGAATTGAAGTGTAACGTTGAGAATCGACACTGATGACTTTATAGAAGTCAAATTTTCCAATCAGATACTCCACAAGCCTTGACGGCATAGTTTTGTCAATTGATAATATTCTTCCCAGTTCACTTTTAAACGAGTTAAGAATTGGGGCATACACGTCTTTTTCTTTGTTTTCCAACTGACGGAACAATGTCCCACGGGACTTTTCCTCATTTAAATATTGGAATATTGGTGCAACCTCTCTCCAATAGGTTTCTGAGCATGGCATACCAAACCACGAAAGCCCAAAATCAAGATTTGTCGCGAGCCTGCTGTGCTTGACAGCAAAATGATTATGCTTTATGCTGAGACCTATTTCCCATCTGATAGTACTTCTGATAATTAGAATGTCCCTCACATCTCCGTTTTCACCTGCGACATCAGCCTGAAGTAGAAGCGTCAAATCGTCGCCATCATTTTCCTCAATCCGTGGTTCCAGCTCAAGAATCTGCTCGGCCGCAGAGAGTGCACTGATAAGAAACAAATTCTTGCTATCATCCGGCAATGTTTCCCATTCTTTTTTACATGCATTGAAATTACCGTTTTCCACTATGGAAACGGGTCTAAGCTCTTTTATTCTGTCATACAATGACATGAGACATGCGAATTCGTATGCTCGGCCATGTTGGTTACTCTTGTTCTCCATCTATCAGAAATTGATGAACAAATGTAGTATTTTTTTTCGTACCTAAAAACAAACTCTCTTTGTTTTTTCGGCAAAATTCGGCTAACTTTGTTGTCACGATGAAGAAGATTGACAATGCAACCGTCCAGCGCATACTTGATGCCGCCGACATCGTAGAGGTGGTGAGTGACTTCGTGGCTCTCAAGAAGCGCGGAGCCAACTACGTAGGTCTCTGCCCATTCCACAATGACCGTTCACCTTCATTCTACGTTTCCAAAGCCAAAGGTCTATGCAAATGCTTCAGTTGCGGCGAAGGTGGCAGCCCTGTCAGCTTCATAATGAAACTTGAACAGTTGTCATTCACCGAAGCTCTGCGCTATCTTGCCAAGAAGTACAATATCGAGATTGAGGAGCGGGAGATGACCGACGATGAACGTCGCGCCGAAAGCGACCGCGAGAACATGCTTGCTCTCAACGATTTCGCCATGCGCTACTTCGAGAAAAACCTACACGACACGCCTGACGGTCGAGACATCGGACTCTCCTATTTCCGATACCGTGGCATAAGCGATGCCATGATTGAAAAATTTCATCTCGGCTATGCTCTCGACGGACGCGACGCTCTCTACACCGAAGCCATCGCTCGCGGTTACAGCGAACGCTATCTCCTCTCGACCGGACTCTGCTCAAAGACCGACGACGGACGCATCTATGACCGTTTCAGAGGACGTGTCATTTATCCCATTTTTACAATTTCAGGGAAAGTTGTGGCTTTTGGCGGACGAACCTTGAGCAAAGAGAAGAAAATTGCCAAATACGTCAATTCGCCCGAATCTGACATCTATCTCAAACGCCGCGAGCTCTACGGCCTTTTCCAGGCCAAACAGGCCATAGCCAAAGCGCAGAAATGTATTCTCGTCGAGGGCTACATGGACGTCATCTCCATGCACCAGGCCGGTGTGTGCAACGTTGTCGCATCCTCCGGCACCGCGCTGACCGTCGAACAGGTCAGACTCATCAAGCGATTCACCTCTAATGTCACTTTGATCTACGATAGCGACGCTGCCGGCATAAAGGCATCCCTCCGAGGTATTGAGCTACTTCTTCAGGACGGCATGGACATCAAAGTGCTCCTTCTCCCCGAGGGAGACGACCCCGATTCATTCGCCCAAAACCATTCATCGACCGAAGTCGAGGAATATATCCGCGCCAACGAGACAGACTTCATCAGTTTCATGGCCAAAATTCTCATGGAAGGTGCGGCCAATGACCCGACGCGCCGCGCGCAGGTGATTACCCGCGTGGTCAAGACCATCGCCCTGATTCCTGATGAGATCACCCGAAGCGTCTACGTCCAGGACTGCTCGCGTATCCTTTTCATGGATGAGGATGTGCTTCGCCGCGAAGTCGGACGCTACTACAACGAGTTCCGTCTGAAGTCGCGCGAGGAGCAGCAGCGTGCCGAATCATTAACCACATTGCCTGACGAGACCGGTCCGTCAGCCGAAAAACCCGGCGAGGAAGTCCCGGCGGATGCAGCCGGAACGCAAGCGACCGGCATTGACTCGCGCCATGTCCGTTTCCTCCGCACTTACGAGATGGCCATCGCCCGTCTCATAGCCAAATACGGTAACTATGCGTTTGCCGAGGGGATCGATGATGATGGAAATGCCGTCCCCATGACCGTGCTTGAATACATCGAGTCAGACCTCATGGCCGATGAGATCAGCTTCGTCAACCCCGACATAGCCCACTTCTACGATGAAGCCTTGCGTCTTAGCCGATCCAACTGGGATGCAGACTATTCGCGCAAATGCGAGGAACTTGCCGCACGACGCTCTGAGGAATTTGCCGCCGGGGTGGAGGAAATCAGGCAGAAGGCCACCGACACAGGTAGCATCTCGGCTATGGAGCACACACTTCAGGAAACCGTCGATGCCAATTATGCCAACGGTCTCGCTGATTTCTCATCATCCTATCTTGCACGACAAATGTGCTCCTCGCCCGACGACATAATCCGCAATCTCGCCTCCGATCTCGTGGTCGAGCGTCACATACTCAGCAAGATGCACACCAAGTATGCCAAAGTCCCGACCGAGCAGGAAATGCTCGCCGAACTCGTCCCGCGCACTCTCCACGAGCTAAAGGACGCAATACTCTGTACCCGACAAGAGGACATACGCGGTCAACTCGCAGCCTCGGCAGCCGACTATAACCGAGCACTCGACCTCATGCGTCAGATCAAAGAAATTGAACAAACCCGTTCCGAACTCGCCAAACTCATCGGCGACCGTGTCATCGCTCCACGCAAGTAACCCACGGCAAGTGCCTGATACACATACAAGGAGGACGAACCTCGCGGTCAGTCCCCCTCTTCTAATCTACAATCTTGTAAAAACACATATATTGAAAAAACGATTCCGTCATTTAGTGAAAGAGGCTTTTTCTAAAATGTGGCTCCGATGATTGTAAAATAGTAGCTAATTAATAAATTCAGTATGTAAGAAATCTTTGTCAGGTTCGTAGGGATTGATTTGTTCTTAACGGTTCGTAGTAATCAGTTTGTTATATTTAATTTCTTCACTTCCGGCCACAGACTTCTTTGGCGGGCCGGTTTTCGCCATTTAGGGGAGGGGGAAAGAGATGCACCGTTTTGGTGCTTCGCTGACTCGGATGAGGCATTTTGATATTGCAAATGTAAATATAAGGTTTAATAAATCCAAAAAAATGACGGACAAATCCTTCCAATTTTAGCATTTTGTTCGCAAATGTACCTATTTGGTAGACAGCATTGTAGCTTCTTTGGGGACAAATTGTCCACACTGTCTAATGCATGGCGACAGTCCTCCACCAACTCACCTACCTGCACATACTCTGGACACATGCCCCCCCACTCCACCACTATGCCGTCAATAATCACCACTCCTGCAATCTCCACTCCCGCGATTTTGCTTTCAATTTGTTCGCATTTTGCCCTCAAAGCTGTGAATTAGTTTTTTTTCACTCATGCACAATGGTAGTTAATGAAAATCTTTTTAACTTTGCATCTTGAAATGTTGTTTAGTGATTCCAAGCATCATTTTATATAGTTTGCAAATATAACCCCCTGCCACAGCAGGTTTTTACCACATTATGACAAGAAAATATCCGCTATACACATTATTGGCTATCGTGCTTACGGCAATAATCAGTGCCTGCAACAGTGATACAGACACTTTTGCTGCCGAGGGCGATTTCGGCAATTGCACGGTCTCATCGTTCAGCCTTGGCAAAAATGACAGTGTGCTCAAAGGTCTCGACTCCGTTTATTTCTCAATCGACCTCGTCAACGCAGTCATCTTTAACGCAGATTCACTCCCCAAAGGCACGCGGACCGATAAACTCATCATCAACATAGGGACAACATCGGCAAGCGCGTGTGACATTACTTTCCGCCTCCCGGGGACTTCACGCGACACGACAATAAGCTACATTGAGAGTCCCAACGACAGCATCAACTTCGCCGACGGTCCGGTCAAACTGCTCGTGAAGTCCTACGATGGTCTGTCATCACGTGAATACAATATAAAGGTCAATGTCCATCAGGTCGAAACCGACACTCTCTACTGGGACAAGACCGCACGCCGCGATCTCCCGAGTAAACTTGCCGCCCCGACCACGCAGAAGACGGTTGAATTCAAGGGTCGTATCTACTGCCTGACCGCTTCCGGCTCTCAGGCATCACTTGCAGTCACAGAGAATCCTCGCGACAACGATCGGACACTCTCCGATGCGGTTCTGCCCGCTGATGCGTCAGTCAACACCTTCAGCAGCTCGACGGACGCGTTCTACATACTTGACGGTAACGGTAATCTCTACACCTCGCCCGACGCTCTGACATGGACCGCCACAGGAGTCCACATGGACTATATCTATGGTGGATATGACAAGGAGGTGCTTGGCGCACGCAAGGACGCAGACGGCTGGAAACACGTCAGCTATCCATCCATGAGCGAGCAGTCCATCCCATCCGGCTGCCCCGTGTCCGGAACAGGACAAATGATGATCTACGAGACAAAGTGGAGCTCCAAGCCCTACGCAATGTTTGTCGGCGGTCGTGATGCAGCCGGCAACATGGTCGGTTCAGCCTGGGCTTACGATGGCTCCGTATGGGCCAAGATCAGTTCGCGAGATATTGATGAGCGTGAAGATGTCACTGTCTTCCCCTACTTCACTCCGCGCACCATCAATGGTTTCTGGCGAGTGACCGAACGCTCCACCCTCATAGCTGTCGGCGGACGTTACGAGACTGCAGGAGGATCTGTCGTTTCAAAGAATGTCTACGTATCCTATGACCAGGGCATGACATGGAATGAGGCCTCAAGCTATCTCCAGCTCCCGGACTACATCCCGGCATTTGCCTCAGCCCAAGCCTTTGTGGTAGAATCGACGCTTGACGACTCATCGTCGCGCGCCGTTTCCGACGGCTGGATTCCGATGTCGGCAAAACGGCTTCCGGCATGGGCTGTCCCCGTCACTTCCGCCCCCACCAGCCGCGTGAGCGCACCCATCACCGAGTGGGGATGTCCCTTCATCTATCTTTTCGGTGGAGAGGACGCCGACGGACAACTCCACAATTCAGTCTGGACCGGAGTGATACGCCGCTTCACGTTTGCCCCTCTCTACTAACCGTCTTTTTGCCTCATGCAATTGTAATATATTAATGTGGTGAAAAGATGAGAACTCTCCTCCTTACTGTAATATTGACATTATGTGCGTTGGCCGTCACACCGCCCATGCACTCACAGACGCAAGAGAGCGTCGAAGAATATAAATTTGATATAGGTGCCGGCATCGGCATGTCGGGTTATCTCGGCGATGCAAACGAAAGTTCACTTTTCGCTAATCCCGGAGTGGTGTTCAACGGCTCGTTCCGCTATCTCATCAACACCCGTTGGGCCCTACGCGGACTCCTGACGGTCGCTTCGCTCAGCGGCTCGACCGAAGGAATGGACAATGTCCTCCCCGATGGCAAGGTCTACGATTTCAAATCAACGGTCTATGACCTCGGTGCGAGAATGGAGTACAACTTCTTCAACTACGGAATCGGCGAGACCTACAAACACCTCACCCGCATCTCACCCTATCTCTCGCTCGGACTCGGAGTCGCGATGTCGAGCACCGGGGGCGACACTTTCGTCGCCATGAGCCTCCCAATGGCCGTCGGAGTGAAATACAAGCTCCGTCCCCGCCTCAACCTCAGTCTTGAGTTCTGCATGACCAAGGTGTTTGGCGACAACGTGGATAGCGGAGAGCTGAAGGATCTCTATCAGATTAAAAGTTCTTTCCTGAAAAATACCGATTGGTATTCAACATTGATGCTGAGCATCAGCTACGAGTTCGGAAAACGATGCGTCACCTGTCACCGCATAGACTGACCTTCGCCCCACCACCGCCCGCAGCGACAAATCGAGATTTTCAACAACTAATATTAACGCCCGGAGTCCTCCGGCTGAATCAAGCTCAGTCTCCGGCACTTCAGAAAATATATGACAGAAGAATTGGACAAGAATAGCCTCCCGCGCCACGTCGCCATCATCATGGACGGCAATGGACGTTGGGCCAAGGCGCGCGGTCTCGACCGCAGCGAGGGACATGTCGAGGGTGTCAACACGGTGCGTCGAATCACCGAGGTGGCATCCGAACTCGGCATAGGCTATCTTACGCTATATACGTTCTCTACTGAAAACTGGAATCGCCCGCAAGCCGAGGTCGATGCTCTCATGCACCTCATAGTGATCGCCATCGAGCGTGAGACTCCCGACTTGATCAAGAACAATGTGCGCCTGCAGATGATCGGCGACTCATCGCGTATGCCACGCGAGGCATACGACCGTCTCCAGCAATGTATCGCCGACACATCGAAAGGCACGGGACTGACCCTCATCCTTGCCATAAGCTACTCATCGCGCTGGGAGATTCTCGAAGCCACCCGCCGGTTTGCCGCCGATGTCGAAGCCGGAAAAGCCAAGCCTGAGGACATGGACTCTGACGAGGCATTCAACCGCTATCTGACCACACGCGATTATCCCGACCCCGACCTTCTCATCCGCACAGGTGGCGACCACCGCATCAGCAATTTCCTTCTCTGGCAGATTGCATACTCTGAAATATATGTGACCGACACCTATTGGCCCGACTTCTCCCGTGAGGATTTCATCCGTGCCCTCCGCGACTTCCGTGGCCGCGAACGCCGTTTCGGTCTTACATCCGAGCAACTGAAATAATCCGAACTCTATTCCTCCACATATCACAGAAACCAATGCGTTTTAGATTTATCACATTCCTGCTCCTGCTCCCGTCATTCTTGATGTCAACGGGCGTGACCGCACAGACTCCGGCTGATACCATTTTCAAACCGACCATAAATTTCTCCGGTCTGCCCAAGACCTACGAGATTGCAGACATTCAGGTCAAGGGTGCCGACAACTATGACACCGACATCGTCATAAACTACACGGGCCTGAAAGTCGGCGACATTATCACCGTCCCGGGTTCCGACCTCACGACCGCATCAAAGGAATTGTGGCGGCAAGGTCTGTTCTCCAAAGTCCAGATTACCGTTGACAAGGTGGTGGGCGACAAGGCCTATATCTCCATCAATCTCCGCCAGCAACCCCGCATAGGCGAGATCAACTATCACGGCGTGAAGAAAGGTGAGCAGCAGGATCTCGACGAGGCTCTCCAGCTCCGCAAGGGCAACCAGATCACGCAGAACATCGTCAACCGCGCCGAGCAGATCATCTCGAAATACTATTCCAACAAAGGTTTCGGCAACGCTATCGTCAAGATAAATCTCACGGAGGATATTTCAACCCCAAATGCCGTGATTGTTGACATCAACGTTGACAAGAACGACAAGGTCAAGGTCCACAAAATCTACATTGACGGCAATGAGGTCATGAGCGACAATCAACTCCAGCGCGTCATGAAAAAGACCAACGAGAAAGGCAAGATTCTCAACCTTTTCCGCCAGAAGAAATTCGTCGAGAGTGACTATGAGGACGACCTTGAGCGCATAGTTCAGAAATACAACGAGAAAGGCTACCGCGACGCTGCAATCCTCTCGGATTCAGTCGTGCCTTACGATGAGAAGACCGTCGATGTCTACATCAATCTTGAAGAAGGAAAGAAATACTACATCAACGACATTTCGTGGGTAGGCAACACCATCTATCAGACCGACCTTCTCTCCAGCGTGCTCGGCATGGAGAAGGGTGATGTCTACAATCAGAAACTTCTCAAGAAACGTACTGAGGAGGACGATGACGCCATCGCCAACTACTACATGAACAACGGTTATCTGTTCTTCAACATCACACCGATTGAGAGAAACGTCTCAGGCGACTCCATCGACCTTGAAATGCAGATTACCGAAGGTCCGCAGGCCACAATCAACAATGTCATCATCAACGGTAACGACCGCCTCTACGAGAAGGTGATCCGCCGCGAACTGTTCGTGCGCCCCGGTGAACTTTTCAACAAGGAAGACCTCATGCGTTCGGCCCGTGAAATCGCGCAGACAGGTCACTTCGACCCTGAGAACATGGACATCCGCCCCGAACCGAATCAGGAGGATGGAACTGTGGATATTCTTTTCAACCTCGAATCCAAATCCAACGACCAGTTCGAGTTCTCGATGGGCTGGGGTCAGACAGGTATCATCGGAAAGGTCGCCATCAAGTTCACCAACTTCTCAATCAAGAACCTTTTCTATCCCAACAGCTACAAGGGTCTTATCCCGCAGGGCGACGGTCAGCAGCTCACCATCTCAGCCCAGACCAATGCCCGCTACTATCAGGCTTACAGCATTTCGTTCCTCGACCCCTGGTTCGGCGGCAAGCGTCCTAACTCACTCTCTGTATCCGCCTATTACAGCCGTCAGACAGGTGTCAACTCGTCATATTACAGCCGCAACTACATGAACGCCCTCAACAGCTACTATGGCTACGGTTACGGCGGTTATGGCTACGGCAATTACGGATATAACGACTACTATCAGAATTCGTATGAGAATGCCTACGACCCCAACAAGTTTCTCCAGATGCTCGGCGTGTCAGTGGGATTCGGCAAACGTCTCAACTGGCCTGACAACTACTTTACATTCCAGGCAGAACTTGGCTACAACTGGTATTATCTGAAGAACTGGGAGTATCTTCTCAACATGCAGAACGGAACTTCAAACGCCCTCACCATCGGCTTCACCCTCTCGCGCAACTCGACCGACAATCCTCTCTACACCCGTCGCGGCTCGACATTCTCACTCAACCTCCAGCTCACTCCCCCCGCCTCACTGTTCGGCAAGAAAGACTGGAAGAAGATTGCAGCCCTCGCATCAAGCAGCGAGAGCAGTGTCCAGGCTGAGCAGGCGCGCAAGGACCTTTACCGCTGGATTGAGTACTGGAAACTCCGTTTCAAGTCACGCACCTACACTCCGCTCACTGACCCGCAGGGTAAATATACCCTCGTGTTCATGACCCGTGCCGACATCGGCCTCCTCGGAAGCTACAACAAATATCTCAAATCCCCGTTCGAGACATTCTACGTCGGTGGCGACGGCATGTCAGGCTCCTACACCTACGCTCAGGAGACAATTGCCCTCCGTGGTTATGACAACGGACAGCTCACTCCCTATCAGCTTGGTGGCGGCTATGCCTACACCCGCTTCGGAATGGAGCTTCACTTCCCGTTCATGCTCCAACCGACGACTACCATCTACGGTCTTGCGTTCCTTGAAGGCGGCAACGCATGGACCTCCGTCAAGAACTTCTCACCGTTTGACCTCAAGCGCAGTGCCGGTGCCGGTGTCCGCATCTTCCTCCCGATGGTCGGCATGATGGGTATCGACTGGGCCTACGGTTTCGACACCGTCTACGGTCAGAAAGGTGGCTCACACTTCCACTTCATTCTCGGTCAGGAGTTCTGATTCCACAATCAGCAATCTTGATTTTATAGAACTTAAACATTTTATTAGTTAAACTTTTCACCTGCTGGTGCGTCTATAATATATCAGCATTATTCAACTTAACACCCGCCCAAGGTATGAAAAAGATTTTCCTGACACTTGCGCTTGTCCTTGCATGTTTCGCCGGTGCATCCGCACAGAAATTTGCGCTTGTCGATATGGACTATATCCTCTCCAACGTCCCCGCCTACGAGATGGCCAACGAACAGCTCAACCAAATCTCGCAGCGATGGCAGAAGGAAGTGGAGGCTGTGGCAAAAGAAGCCGAGACCCTCTACAAGAACTATCAGAACGAGATGGTATTCCTGACCGACGAACAGAAAAAGAAAAAAGAGGAGGAAATCGTCGGCAAGGAGAAGCAGGCCGCCGAACTCCGCCAAAAGTATTTCGGTCCGGAGGGAGAGCTGTACAAGAAACGTCAGACCCTCATGAAACCCATTCAGGACGATGTCTACAACGCCGTCAAGAAAGTGTCGGAGGAGCGTGGCTACCAGTGTATTTTTGACCGCGCGTCATCAGCCGACATCATCTTTGCATCGCCTCGAATCGACGTTTCCAACGAGGTGCTTGAAAAGTTAGGTTATTCCAAATAAATTACCTACCTTTGCACCGCTTCAGATCATCATGCAAGCTGAACCTCACGACAGCATTGAAAATATCTCATTTTTAAAACAAAAAACTTCCAAATACAACGATGATTAAGAAACTTTTGCTCGCAATCATGATTGCGTTTCCCATGAGCCTTTTCGCACAGAAATTCGGTGTCATCAACACTCAGGAGCTCATGACTTCACTCCCCGAAGTGAAAACCATTGAAGAACAGATGCAGGCTGCAACCAAGAAATACGAAGACGAGTTTGCAAAACTTCAGGAAGAATTTAATAAGAAATTTCAGGAATTCCAGGCTCTTGAGGCGTCCACTCCCCAAACCATCAGAGAGCGTCGCACTCAGGAGCTTCAGGAAATCGACACCAAGATCCAGCGTTTCCGCGAAACCGCACAGCAGGATCTCCAGCGTCAGAATCAGCAGCTCATGGCTCCCGTTCAGGAGAAAGTCGTGAAGGCAATCCAGAGCGTGGGTGCTGAAGGCAGCTACACTTTCATCTTCGAGAACGTGATGCCTCTCTACACCGGTGCTGACGTGACTGATGTCACTCCCCTCGTCAAGGCTGCTCTCGGCATCAAGTAAACAATCTGTCAATTCCGACCACTGAATTTTGACAGTTCAACAATCTCATACCAAGTCCGCCATGTATGGCCTGCACTGTCAGGGTCATATATGGCGGGTTTGTTGATAATAATCAGGTCTCATCACACAACCGCCACAAAAGCCCGTCACAACTATGTTTCGTATCAAGCGCATGGACATCTTCATCCTTCAGAGCTTCGTCCCTCTGTTCATGATGACGTTCTGCATCTGTCTGTTCATAGTGCTGATGCAGTTCCTGTGGCGATATATCGATGAACTTGTCGGTAAAGGTCTCGGTGTCGATGTCATAGGCGAGCTGTTTTTCTACGCGGCTCTGACCATGATCCCTATGGCTCTCCCGTTGGCCATCCTGCTCGCTTCGCTCATGACGTTCGGCAATCTCGGCGAGCAGTTCGAGCTTACGGCCATGAAAGCCTCGGGAATATCGCTCCTGCGCACCATGGCTCCGCTCATTGTGCTGATGGTGTGTATAGCCACCGGGGCATTCTTCTTCCAGAACGACGTGCTCCCGGTCGCGCAGACCAAAATGTGGACCCTGCTCTACTCCATGAGGCAGAAATCTCCTGAACTGGAGATTCCGGAGGGTGTCTTCTATGACCAGATTCCGGGCTACAACCTCTTTGTCCAGCAGAAGGACAGAGAGACAGGTGTGCTCTACGAAGTGATGATCTATGATGTCTCGAAAGGCTTTGAAAACTCATCAATCATCCTCGCCGATTCCGGTAAGATGTCCATAACGCCTGACAAGACTCATCTATTCCTGCGTCTGTGGAGCGGAGAGTCGTTCGAGAACCTCAAGGATGCCGGTGCCGGCAATATGAAGAATGTCCCTTACCGCCGGGAGTCGTTTGACGTGAAGGAAATCATGCTCAAGTTCGACTCCAATTTCAACCGTATGGACGAGCAAGGGATGCGAAACCAGTATGTCGGCAAAAACATGGCTGAACTTCAGGCCACGATTGATTCGGTCGGAGCGCGTGTCGATTCGCTTGGCGCGACCTACGGCACATCTCTCCGCGAATATCCCTATCTCGGATTCCATGCCTACCGTTCGGAGAAGAATGACAGCGGCGAGATTGTCAAAGTGCGCCGCGAGGATGTGAAGCTGCTCAACCAGGTCAACGTCGATTCGATGTTGCGCGGCTCGTCGTCAGGAGTCAGGCTCGGGTATCTGAATCAGGGACTCGCCAAGGCGCAGCGTATGCGTCAGGAGTATGAATACCGTAGCCTATCGATGGCCGATGATTTCAAGACCATGCGCCGCCACGCCATTGAGCTGCAGAAGAAATTCACCCTATCATTTGCCTGCATCATATTCTTTTTCATTGGTGCGCCGCTCGGTGCGATCATCCGCAAAGGAGGTCTCGGCACTCCCCTCGTGATCTCAGTGTTCCTGTTCATCTTCTACTATATCATCGACAACATGGGCTACAAGTTAGCCCGCGATGGCAAGTGGGAGGTCTGGGAAGGCATGTGGCTCAGTGCCGCAGTGCTTCTGCCGTTAGGCATATTCTTTACTTACAAGGCGGTCAATGACTCTGCGGTGTTCAACAAGGACGCATATCTCAACTTCTTCCGAAAATTCTTCGGTGTCAGCGAAGTGCGTCATGTCGAGATGAAAGAACTTGTCATGATGGAAGTGGAGCCGGCCGTTGCTGTCCGTCGTCTCGAAGATCTCAAAACCGAGATTGCCGACTATCTCCACTCGAATCTGCCGAAACAGTCCTACACCGACTACTGGCTCAAGGGCTATGACCGCGACGCTCTCCACCGCTTGCGCGAGACGATGGACGATGATGTCGAATATCTCTCAAACTCACGCGACAAGTTGGCTGTTCTTAAACTGATGGATCTCCCGATACTGCGAAGCCTGTGGTTCCAGCAGCCGTCAACACGGAAGTGGCTATCGTGGGCAATGATTGTGATCTTCCCGATAGGGTTACCCGTGTGGCTCTACGGACAAAAGACGCAGATGCGCCTGCGAGATGAGCTTGCCACATCCTCGAAAGTTGCCGACCAGTTGATTGAACTCATCAATAAGTAGGAGTATAGTTGCGGATTCCGATAATTACAATAAAAATTTGAACATAGAGATGGAAAACGATATAAAGTTAGACTACATTGAAAATGCTATTGCCGACTTCCGCGAAGGCAAATTTGTGATTGTGGTTGACGATGAAGACCGCGAGAATGAGGGTGACCTCATAATCGCCGCCGAGAAAATCCAACCGGAGGACATCAATTTCATGATCACCAATGCACGCGGAGAGCTTTGTGCGCCAATCACAATCTCCCGTTGCCATGAGCTTGGCCTCGAACGTCAGGTAGAGGACAACACTTCAATGCTCGGCACACCATTCACCGTGACTGTCGATCTGCTCCCCGGCTGCACCACCGGCGTCTCAGCCCACGACCGTGCAGCCACCATCCGCGCACTTGCCGACCCGACCGCCACAGCCGACATGTTCGGTCGCCCCGGTCACGTCCATCCGCTCTATGCACAGGATGCCGGAGTCCTCAAGCGCGCAGGCCACACAGAGGCTGCCATTGATCTCGCCCGGCTGGCAGGACTCAGCCCGGCAGCATCGCTCATTGAGATTCTTAACGAGGACGGCACCATGGCGCGTCTCCCTCAGCTCCGCAAAAAAGCTGATGAATGGGGGCTGAAACTCATCTCTATCCGTGACCTGATAGCCTACCGTCTGCGCACCGAGTCGCTTGTCGAGGAAGGTGTCGAAGTCGATATGCCAACCGCCTATGGTCATTTCCGCCTCATCCCTTTCCGTCAGAAAAGCAACGGACTGGAACACATCGCTCTCATCAAGGGTGATGTCAAGGGCGATGACGCAGTCCTTGTGCGTGTCCACTCGTCTTGTGCCACCGGCGATATCTTCGGCTCCATGCGTTGTGACTGCGGCGAACAGCTCCACAAAGCCATGGAACTCATCGAGAAAGAGGGTCGCGGTGCCATCGTGTATCTCAATCAGGAAGGTCGCGGCATAGGTCTGATGGAAAAAATCAAGGCCTATAAGCTCCAGGAGGAGGGTCTCGACACGGTTGACGCCAATCTTCATCTCGGACACAAGGCCGACGAGCGCGATTATGGTGTCGGAGCTTCAATCCTCCGTCTTCTCGGCATCAAGAAAATGCGTCTGATAACCAATAACCCCGTCAAGCGCATCGGTCTTGAGGGCTATGGTCTTGAAGTGGTTGATAATGTTGGGATTGAGATTGCCCCCAACCGCTACAATCTCCGCTACATGATCACCAAACAGCAGCGCATGGGTCACACCCTCCACATGAATCCCGACAAGCTCAGCAATTAAGGAACGATTATTTTTTATCGTTCATTAAAGAATTTTATGTCTCTCAAGTGTTAAACCATTAGGGTTATCAACGTTCTAATATATAAATGCACCCTAATCACCATTGACATGAAGATGAGACAATTTTTACGCAGCATATCCATCGCTCTGCTCTGTGGAGTTCTTGCAGTGCCTGTCATCTTGGCTCAGGGTCGTCATGACCGTGGCACAAACGGTGGTCGTGTCGAACATTCATCCGGACGTAGCCGAAGCAGTGACCGCCAGTCGCACTCAGGAGCGTCACAACACCCCTCCCGCAGCAGTTCTGCCCAGTCATCGCCCCGTCATAGCAACGGTCGCCCGGGAGTGAACAACAGTGGTCATAACCGTCCGGACCACAATGCAATCAACAATGGCAGCCATAACGGCTTTTCCCGTCCGGGAAACGGCACAAACAACAACCGTCCGGGAGTCACCAACGTCAACCATAACCGTCCGGGGCAGGGTAATTCGGTAAACCGACCCAACACCCCCAACCACCCCAACACTCCCAACACACCCAACCGTCCAAATACTCCCAACCGCCCCAACACTCCCAACCGCCCCAACACTCCCAACCGCCCCGGCGGTAATTCAGCCAACGGTGTCCGTCCAGGGGTCAACAACCACACTCCCCAACCTCCCGGCGTGAATCACGGAAATCACCGTCCGGGGAATATGCCTCCCGGTAATCAGCCCGGTTTCCATATTGGCAACCGGCCCGGCAACCATGCTCCCGGCTTCCGTCCATCAGGCGGTCATGCAGCTCCGCGCCCACCAATGATGGCACCGCCTCAACGTCCCCACCGCCCGCCAATGCTGCGCCCGATTCATAGACCGATGCCTCCCCGCGGATGGCGTCCTGCACCCCGTGTGCCTTTCATCCGAGGCATTCTCGGACTCACATTCGGCACGGCAATCAATCTCTCGCTCGACTATCTGCTGAACGCAGGCTATGCGGTTGACGGCTACACAAACGATGTGGTCTATCTGCGTAATGTGACCGCTCTAAACTATGTGTGGACCGACGCGGCTCTCTACTATGGCAACTCCGGGCTTGACACATCATCGTTCTACTACTCCACCCCGGGCTATGACCTCGCCCGCTACAACAATGTCTACAACTCGCTTGTGGCAACTTACGGCGCACCCGTGACGGTCAATAACTCCGTCAACTCAATCGGTGCGACATGGTTCGGCGGCAACAACGGCTACATAACCCTCTCATTCGGTCGTAATAACCTCGGCTCAGGATTCCGCTACCTCACCACTCTCACTTTCGGGTTATAAAAATCCGTATACTTTTAAAGAAATTGTCAGACCGCAGAATAGGGATACACCGTCGTGCATCCCTATTCTGCTATTATCCAATTTTGAGAAATATGATCAATTCATGAAGTCAACCACCACTCCCATCTGGAATCGGCGTGGATTGAGGGGATAGTGGGGCAGCGAGAAGTAGTCACGACCGCCGAATGAACCTTGATTGACATGGGAGTAGAGCACAAAGAATCTCGCGCGGGAGAGTTTGAAATTGGCGTAGGCGTTCATGAAAGGATAGTTACCGCACTTGATCTCTCGTTGATTGTAGAAAGCCATTGTCGATGGCTGATAGCCGGGGGCATAATAGCGGGTGTAGTAGTCGAGGTCAACGCCCAACTGGACCTGAAGCACCTTGGCCACGCGGAAATAAAGATATAAATTGGAATATACGGCAAACTGCGGGAGAGGGATGACAGTCTCATCCGACGACTTCTGATAAGTCAGGGAATTTTCCCAGTTCAACGCTCTCCATTTGAAGTTCTGCCAGAGCTGCACGCTGAACACCTGCACACTGCCGCCATTCTGCACAGGCAGCATGTCAGGGCTGAAATAGATATGATTCTGTATGTTCTCGACCCCGACATTGACACGTGTACCCGTGTGAGGGAGATTGAGTATGCCGCCGAAACGCAGACGACGTGTCTTGCCGAAATCATTCTCCCACGCAAAATGGTTGGAGATGAAATTGTTCATCAGATAGGGGGCTGTTGTGTTGCTGAAATGTCCGTAGCCTTTGACGGTCACAGTGTCGCCGAGAATTTTGATGCGTGTCGAAGCGTTCCCTTCGACCTTGATTTCACCGGCCGCCGGTCCGACCAGCCCGAAACTTGCAGTAGCCTCATAGTTGAGCAGATGACCCTGCTGCTTGACGAGCTGCGCGCCCACCCAAAGAAGATTTTGCGTCTCCTTGCCCTTCATCCGTGAGTCGAATGGATAGGGAGTCAAGCTCTCGGGGCGTTCATTGCCGGAGATTGGGAGAGTGTCAGTGGTCTGATGATATGTCCTCAGTTCATGGGTGACAAAAGCCGCAAGTCCGGCCTTGGCATATTTGTTGAAACCCTCAAGCAGCGATATGCCTAAAGTGTTGCGCAAGGAGCTGTAGCTCGTCTTGTCAGCGGTCGCATCAGCATCGAAATAATGATTGGTCCAGAACTTTTCCTCCTCCGAAGCATTCGTGTTGGTGAATTTATGTCGCCCGGTCTTGTAATCGAGAGTCCAGATGAAGCTCGACACGGGAATGTATTCGCGTGCAACCACAGAGTCATTCTCATCCTTTTCCTCATGCCAGTAGCCCACCTTATAGCGGTGATTCATGTAGAATTGCTTGCCTGTCACGCGCGAATGGGAAGCCGTGAGGTTGGTGGGGATACTCTTGGGATTGATGGAGGAGACACCGCCCTGCAGTTGGGCAGGGTCGAGGATGTAGAGGTCGTCGGTGATGCCTCCGTTCTCCTTATTGAGCATATTATATGCATTGAAAAATCCTTGAAATTCATACCTGTCGCCCGTGTATGACCCCGAAAGTCCCCATATCATACCTTTGGCAGCCTGATAGTTGTAGCTACCCTTGGAGTAGGGATATGAGAGATTGGCACCGATCTGCAACCGTTTGTTGATGTTGCCCGAGAATATCATCTTCAGCCAGTCCTGTGCAAGTTCGCGACCACCGCCGGTGTTATAGCCCACCACCGTCATCGGGATGCGGGTGTTGTAGAACTGCTGTGTGGAAGCATCCGGAAGCCAGAACTCCTTAGCGTCACGGAAAAAGAAATCGCTCATCGGCTTGCGGTCCATGAAAATCATGTTGCGTCCCACCGATGCCTGGTTGCCAGTCGTAGCGAACGCCGGACTGTAGGCCGACGGAACAGCCGTGCGGTGATAATTGAACAGAAGCGTATCGAGCACAACGCGCTCACGCAATCCAAGCGGTTCGAGCATACGCCATGAATAGGACAGTGAATCAAGCGATTCTTCATCAGCCCTCGCCACATTCACTCCCATCGCAAATATCGTGATGATAATCAGTAGTAACTTTTTCATAAGTGACTGCAAATATACAAAATATTCGCAGAACTCAATTACAGCCCACGCACAAAGTGTTTGTGGACGCGTCATATAACTGCGCAACAATCTACAAAAATGTTCCTCATAGACCACAAAAAGACATAAGCCCGTAAGAAACACGCCATAAAATTGTGTCACCTACGGACTTATATCTTTATATGCCTGTTACATCAATGCTATTTCCCGAAAATACTGCCGATTTTACCTTTGATCTCATCAATGACGTTTTCCTTCACCCCATCGCCGTCAAGGTCGCCGATGAGACCCGAATCCTTGACTTTTTCAATGATTTCGGTCATTGAAAACTTGCTTGTGTCAATGCCTTTGAGATGTTCGGTCACGGCAGCTATATCAAACGATCCGCCAAACTTGGATGTCAGTTCCGACAATATGTTCTGTATGTCCATAACTTTGGGTTATTTTGATTATTGAAAATATTGGTTGCTTTCATACAAACAATCCGGCCATTTGTTTGGTTTGATAATCATATATAACATACATCACACACATATAACATGAACGGATTGATTATAGGAATCGCATTGCCATTCGTCGGGACGACTCTCGGAGCTGCCTGCGTCTTCATGATGCATAGAAACATGGCTCCCATGCTCCAGAAAGCTCTCACCGGTTTCGCCGCAGGAGTGATGGTCGCCGCATCGGTGTGGTCATTGCTGATACCATCCATAGAAATGACAGGCAAGGAGGGGTTTCCGAGCATTTTCCCGGCCATAATCGGCTTCCTCACCGGTGTTTTCTTTTTGCTTTTCCTCGATGAAGTGATCCCTCACCAGCACATCGAGAGCCGACAGAGCGAGGGTCCGAGTTCCCATCTGTCAAGGACATCGAAACTTGTATTCGCCGTCACCCTCCACAACATCCCCGAAGGTATGGCTGTGGGTGTCGCACTCGCCGCCGCACTTGAAAACAACGTCTACATGCCGATGGCGGGCGCACTGGCCCTGTCAGTCGGCATAGCCATACAGAATTTTCCTGAAGGTGCCATCGTGTCAATGCCGCTCCACACTGCCGGAAATTCGCGCATGAAATCATTCGTCATAGGTGCGCTGAGCGGTATCGTAGAGCCGATTGGAGCTGTCATAACAATCCTGCTCGCCTCAATGGTCATACCCGTCCTCCCCTATCTCCTCGCATTTGCAGCGGGTGCGATGATGTATGTAGTCGTTGAGGAACTAATTCCCGAAACACAACACGGAAAACATTCCAACATCGGGACTATCGGATTCGCAATCGGATTCCTCCTGATGATGACACTCGACGTCCTGCTCGGATAGATACGGTCATTAGCTGACAAGACATAGAAGGACAAAGGGATAAAGTCATTAGCTGACAAGGGACAAAAGGACAAAGGGGACAGAAGCAACAGAATTATTTTCGGTCGATTTGGATGTGTATTCAAATCGACCGAAAATAATTCTGTAATTTCTGTTATTTCTGAATTTATGTACCCCCCTGTTGCCGGACTAAGGAATTAAAATCTGTTGCTTATGTCATTATGTTCCCTTGTCAGCTCACGACTGAAATTAAAGCTGTCCAAGCTCCACCATTGTGGCGACACGTTCGACTATTGCGTCTTTCCTGTCAGACTCCGGCTTGTAGGATGTCTTCAGATTGACCCCGAAAAGCCTTCCGAACGTCTGCCAGAACCCTGCACGGAACGACCCGAGGAAAGCCTTTAGGATATTGTAGCTCGACTGGTTGGTCTCTCGGTTGATTAACTTGACAAGCATCTGAGCCTGCGACTTGGTGAACTTCTTGAGCGCGGGTTTATACTGCTCAAACACCGCCCCCTCCATCTTCTTCAGATGTTCCTCGCGCTCTTTCTGCGTGGGGAAAGTCTCAATGTACTCGTAGGTCTCGATAAGCGTTTCACAGATAAGTTTGGCATACGGAAGGGTCTTCTTGACATCGCGGACGGTTTTCCAATAGAATTCCTCCTCCTTCTTATTCTTGAATTTGAGAGGGGGATAGACCGTGACATCCGCAAGGACGAGCATGAGCGCATTGTCATCCTCACCATCGTCAAAGAAGTAGTAGCCTTGAATGGGCTTGACACGTCCAGAGCCGACTTTTATCGGTTGGACTTCTTCATCCGGCTCATCGGGTGTCATGACAGGGCTGCTGTATGCACCGAGCGCACACAGAGCCGTCATGATTAGCGTTATGATAAATCTGTTAAGTCTATGAATATCTGCCATACACTATTATAACACCCGAAAACGGATTTTTATTGTGTCGGCTTACAGAACCGCAGCCTCAGCCATCGGCTCGGTCACTTTGACCGGACCATGCGGTACGGGCGGATAATCCACCGTGTAGTGAAGACCGCGCGACTCCTTGCGCTCCTTGGCCTGACGCATGATGAGATAGCCGACGTTGATGATGTTGCGCAGCTCGCAGATTTCGCGCGAAGCCTTTGACTGCTTGAACAGCTTCTCGGTCTCCTCATAGAGAATATCGAGACGATTCCACGCGCGGTCGAGGCGAAGATTCGAGCGGACAATGCCCACATAGGTGCCCATGATCTGATTGACCTCCTTTATGCTCTGGGTGATTAGCACCATCTCCTCGGGATGGCGCGTGCCCTCATCGTTCCATTCCGGCACATCGGTGCGAAAGTCATAGTCCGGGGCATTCTCCACGGCGTGACGTGCAGCCGCATCGGCATAGACCACGGCCTCGATGAGCGAATTTGAAGCCAGGCGGTTGCCGCCATGCAGACCGGTGCATGAACACTCACCAACGGCATAAAGACGCTTGATGGACGACTCGGCATTGCCATCGACCTTGATACCGCCACAGAGATAGTGGGCTGCTGGAGCCACGGGGATGTAGTCCTTGGTGATGTCGATTCCGAGCGAAAGACATTTCGCATAGATGTTCGGGAAATGCTTCTTCGTCTCCTCGGGATCCTTGTGGGTGACATCGAGATACACATGGTCATCGCCCGTGAGTTTCATCTCCGAGTCAATAGCACGCGCCACGATGTCGCGCGGAGCGAGCGAGAGACGAGGATCATACTTGTGCATGAATTCCTCCCCCTTGAGGTTGCGGAGCACCGCACCGTAGCCGCGCATGGCCTCGGTGATGAGGAAGCTCGGACGGTCGCCGGGATGATAGAGGGCCGTCGGGTGGAATTGAATGAACTCCATGTCCTTCACCGTCCCCTTGGCGCGATAGACCATGGCGATACCGTCGCCGGTGGCCACGAGTGGATTGGTAGTCGTTCGGTAGACTGCACCCACACCGCCGGTGGCCATGAGAGTGATTCGCGAGAGGAACGTATCGACCCGTCCCGTCTCAGTGTCGAGGACGTAGGCACCATAGCAGGTGATGTCGGGCGTGCGGCGGGTGACAATCTTCCCGAGATGGTGCTGGGTGATGATCTCGATGGCGAAATGATGCTCGAAGATGTCGATGTTTTCATTGGCTCTGACTGCCTCGATGAGCGACTCCTGGATCTCGAAACCGGTGTTGTCGGCATGGTGGAGGATGCGGAACTCCGAGTGTCCGCCCTCACGGTGGAGGTCAAACGACCCGTCAGCCTTTTTGTCGAACTCGACACCCCACCTGATCAGCTCCCTGATCTGGTCTGGCGCACCGGTGACAACCTTGGTCACAGCCTCGGGATCGCTGAGCCAGTCACCGGCAATCATGGTGTCGTTGATATGTTTGTCGAAGTCATCAACTTCGAGATTGGTGACTGAGGCCACGCCACCCTGGGCGAGAGCCGTGTTGGCTTCATCGAGGGTGGTCTTGCAGACGAGAGCCACACGGCCTTTTGAAGCTACCTTCAGGGCAAAGCTCATTCCGGCTATGCCTGAGCCGATTACGAGATAGTCATACTTTCGTGTCATTGCCTGTTTGAAAAAAATGTGCTTGGATACTATTTGATGGCTGCGAGACCGCCTCTGGCAGTCTCTTTGTAGATTGACGGCAGATCGTGACCGGTCTGCTTCATCACCTCGACTATGCGGTCGAAAGTGACGGAGTGATTACCGTCGGAAAACGATGCGTAGAGGTTGCTGTCGAGCGCACGGGCGGCAGCGTAAGCATTGCGTTCGATACACGGAATCTGGACGAGACCGCACACGGGGTCGCAGGTCAGCCCGAGGTGATGTTCGAGCCCCATCTCGGCCGAGTATTCTATCTGGGCAGGTGTGCCGCCAAACAGTTGGCTTGCGGCTGCGGCCGCCATCGCACACGCCACTCCGACCTCGCCCTGACATCCTACCTCCGCTCCCGACACAGACGCGTTATGCTTGACCACACTTCCGAAAAGTCCGGCTGTGGCCAGCGCGCGGAGGATGCGCTTGTCACTGAATCCCTTGGATGTGGACAGATGGTAGAGGACGGCAGGGAGGACTCCGCACGAGCCGCATGTCGGAGCCGTGACGATTTCGCCGCCCGAGGCGTTCTCCTCACTGACGGCAAGCGCGTAGGCATAGACGAGTCCCCGGCTTCGGAGACTGTCGTTGTGACCGGCGGCATGAAGATAATAGCTGATGGCCTTACGGCGCACTCCCAGACCTCCGGGCAGCACTCCCTCAGCCTCAATTCCGCGCTCCACGGCTTCCTTCATGACGCGCCACACCTCGGCAAGATAGTCCCACACACTTTCGTCCTCGCAGTCTTTGACATATTCCCAAAAACTTTTGCCGGTCTGCTTGGTCCAATCGAGAATGTCGGCAATCTTGTGCATCGGATAGACCTCCTTTGCCTTAGGCCGCTCATCGCCTTCATGGACGATGTCGCCACCACCGATCGAATAAAATGTACGGCAATCCGTCTCATGCCCCTCGGAGTCAAACGAGCGGAACGTCATCCCGTTGGGGTGGAACGGCAGGAATATGCCCGGTTCCCATATGAGCTTTGTCGGGGCTATCGGCTCCAGCACGCCCAGGATGGCCACATCAGTCATGTGACCCTTCCCGGTGCCGGCGAGGGCTCCGTAAAGGGTCACGGTGAACGATGCGGCATCCCTGTGGAGGTTGCCGAATTCCTGCGCGGCCTTGAGCGGTCCCATGGTGTGGGAGCTTGACGGGCCGTGGCCTATCTTATAGAGTTGAGTGATTGATTCCATCAGTTGATGAGAGCGTGGCCGGTCATCTCCTTGGGCTGCGGAAGACCCATGATCTTGAGCATGGTGGGCGCAACGTCGGCAAGTCTGCCATCCTCAACCTTAGCGTCAGGGCGTGAGGTCACGTAGATGCAGGGCACGGGGTTGAGCGAATGGGCCGTGTTGGGTGTCCCGTCGGGGTTGACGGCATTGTCGGCATTGCCGTGGTCAGCTATGATGATTACCTCATAGCCTGCAGCTTTGGCCGCCTCGACAGTGTCCTTGACACATTCATCAACCGCCTTGACTGCCTTGCAGATGGCATCGTAGACGCCGGTGTGACCGACCATATCGCCATTGGCGTAGTTGACCACGATGAAGTCATATTTCTCAGTCTTGATTGCCTCGACGAGCTTATCCTTGACCTCATAGGCACTCATTTCGGGCTTGAGGTCGTAGGTCGCAACTTTCGGTGAGGCCACGAGGATGCGCTCCTCGCCTTCGTAGGGTGCTTCGCGGCCGCCGTTGAAGAAGAATGTCACGTGGGCATATTTCTCCGTCTCGGCGATGTGGAGCTGCTTCTTGTCAAGGCTTGAGAGATATTCGCCGAGAGTGTTCTCGACATTTTCTTTCGGGAAAAGGATGTGCACTCCGGTGAACGATGCATCGTAGGGGGTCATGCAGTAGTATTGCAGACCGGGGACCACTTTCATGCCGGCCTCGGGAATGTCGTGCTGCGTGAGGGCGATAGTAAGCTCCTTGGCGCGGTCATTGCGGTAGTTGAAGAAGATTACGGCATCACCCTCTTTGATCGTGCCATCGATTGTCGAATTATTGATCGGCTTGATGAACTCGTCGGTGACATCCTCGTCGTAACTCTCCTGAATAGCTGCGACCATGTCGGTTGCCTGCTTCCCCTCGCCGTTTACGAGAAGATCGTAGGCCACTTTCACGCGCTCCCAGCGCTTGTCGCGATCCATGGCATAGTAACGGCCGATGACCGACGCGATTTTGCCTGCCGATTTTGCGCAGTGGGCCTCAAGCGACTCGATGAAGCCCTTGCCGCTGCGCGGGTCGGTGTCACGGCCATCCATGAAACAGTGGATGTAGACATTCTCAAGCCCGTAGTGCTTTGCAATGTCGCAGAGGGCATAGAGATGGTCGAGCGATGAGTGGACACCGCCGTCGCTCGTAAGCCCCATGAAGTGAATAGCCTTACCGTTGTCGCGCGCATAGGTGAAGGCATTGACGATTTCCGGGTTCTTTAGGATTGAGCCGTCCTGACATGCCTTGTTGATTTTCACGAGATCCTGATACAGCACACGGCCTGCACCGATATTGAGGTGACCCACTTCGGAGTTGCCCATCTGACCGTCAGGCAGACCCACGTTCTCGCCTGAAGCCTGAAGCTCGCTGTGGGGATAAGTTTTCACGAGATAGTCCCAGTAAGGGGTAGGAGTGGAGTATATGGCATCGCTCTTTGAGTGATTGCCGATTCCCCATCCGTCAAGAATCATTAACAATGCTTTCTTTGCCATGATGTTATAGAGATTGTATGTTTGGAAGTGTCCCATCCGGCACACTCTGATTTTCAGACTGCAAAATTAGCGAAAATCCTCAGAATATCAAAGTATCCACACCCGGCTTTTACCATAACCGAGATAGTATGCCTCGACCTTCTTATCTGGCTGGATACCCTTGACGGTTGCGAAAATTGAATTGTAGTCAACAGCAATCATTTGACGATAAGAGTGCGTCTCATAATCAATGCTCACAGTCTCTCACCGATCGCAGGTACATGCAGACAAATCCACTTCTTTGATATGTCATACATCCGTAACCCCGCATGAAGTGTACGGAAATAGCGACAGTCTCCGCCCACGGCCGCACTGCCTATCTGTGCAATGTCTTTGTCAGAGTGACGGTGGAAGGGATTTCACGAGTGTAGTGCGTGACGAAAATCAGCGAGGAGTGGTTTCTCTCCACAAGGAGGTCGATGAGACGGCGCACACGCTCTTTCCTCTCGGTGTCGAGTCCGTGGAGCGGCTCGTCGAGTATCAGGAGCGGAGGCTGCTTGATGAATGTACGCGCCAGAAGCACGAGCCGTTGCTCCCCCGACGAGAGTTCGGCAAACTTGCGGTCGGAAAGATGGGCTATGTCGAGCAGCCGGAGCCATGTCCGGGCTTCGTCAAGCTCCTCCGCGCTCGCCTTGCGGAACTGCGAGAGGGAATTGCGCATACCCCCGACCACGATTTCCTCTACCGGGAGCGACGAGCGGAAATAGAGCTGCATCTCCGGGCAGACGTAGCCTATCCTGTCCTTGATTTCCCAAATGCTTTCGCCCGACCCCCTGCGGCGGTCAAAAAGTGTGATTTTATTTGCATACGCCTGAGGATTGTCGGCACAAACGAGACTGAGCAGCAATGACTTTCCGGAGCCGTTCGGACCGGTCAACGCCCATCGTTCGCCCGATCTGACGGTCCAGTCCAATCCTTCGAGTATCGACCGCGCTCCGTAGCGCACATGACCGTCCTCGATGGCAAACGCAATGTCGAAGTCGGGAGTGTCGTCCTTTCGGGCGGGCAAGTCGGACATGGAGATGTCGGCACGACCCTTATCCGCACCATCACGCAGCCGTGCAATCTCCTCCGGGTCGACCAAAGGCTCTGAGAGAGTCCGATTGTCAAGACGGATGACGGAATTGACGTAGTCGGGGATGTCAACCGCATCACACAGCAGCAGGACAATCCCCACACCGCCGGCTGCAATCTCACGGATGGCATTGTCAAGCTCCGACCGGGAGCGGGAGTCAAGCCCTATGTATGGATTATCGAGAATCAGGATGTCGGGTGTCTCAAGCAGGGCATTTATGATCAACAGCTTGCGTAGTTCACCGCTCGACAGGTAGTTGACACGCTTCTCCACGACATCATGGAGCGAGAACGAGTCGCACAGCTCGCGCCAACGGTCGCTGTCTGTCTTCGTCCCGAGGATTTCGCCCACGGTTGGCACGAGGTCATTGACGGTGGCCTCAAGCCGCTGGTCATAGCGGCTGACCTCTATGCCCGTCAGGGAGTGGATATCGGTAAAGGCCAGCATTTTGACTTTCATGTCAGGACATGGGAAATGCAGCCGGTTGCCGTAGGCGTAGCGTCCTTTCTCAATGACGAGTCCAAGCGTCGATTTACCCGCCCCGTTGGCTCCGAGGATGACACATACCCCCTCGGGAATGGCTATGAGGTGCGGATTGTTCAAAACGACATTGCCATACCCGAGCCGAATGCTCTCGAATTTCACCATATAGTCTGCATTATTATCCATAATATTTCTGTAATCAACGTAGTCCAGTTTGCAAGAATTATCAATTGTCCCACAAAATTATGAATTTAATTTGAATATCGAAAATATGCATGAAAAGGAGTTGAGGGGCAAAGAGAACTTAATTCGGAAATAAGGATTTAAAAGGGTACATCCAGACATAAGCACATAAGAGACAAATGATTATACTTTCCATAACATCAGTGATAATATATCCATCTGTTCCTTATGCACTTTTGTCATTATGTCCCCTTTCCCAGTATGTCAAAGAGGGACAGATGGAAAAATCCACCTGTCCCTCTTGACTCCTATGTCTTCTTGTACCCTGCTCAAAGGATTATTCTTCTATCCAAAGGATACGTGACGACTGCCGATCAGTTGTTCGGACGGAAGAAGACAGAACTGTCTGCGGCTGCACGGCTTGCACGGCTCTTGCCCTTGCTGGTAAGCTCGCCAATGATCGACTTGAGGATATACTCGAAGTTGTTGAATCCATTGTAGAGGTCAGCCTCGTGGATGAGGTTCTTCCAGCCGTCAAGTTTAGCCCAGTCGTCACCATTGTAATCATAGTTGCCGTAGGGGGCAAAGAGGATGAGGCGGCGGCCCGAAGGAAGTGTGTTCCACTTTGCCTCAAGACTTTCAAGCGTCACGCTGCTGTAATCTCCGATGAGATAAGGCGCGTCAGTCCAAAGGATGACAACCTGACGGTGATAGCCGTCGTCAACACCCCAGTCAGTCTTATCAAAGGCTGCGTCAAGAGCCTCAAGACCACTTTCGGGAGTGTCACCGCCACCGGATGCATAGAGACCGTTGACGAAGCTCTCATACTCGTTGCGCTGATCGGGGAGTGAATAAGTGGGGCTGTTGACAAACCAGTCATAATCCACATTCTTGTCGCGGAACGAGATGACCTGAGCGTTGAGTGCGGCAAGCTGGATACCCTCGCTCTCGCAGCAGTCTTTGAAAAGGTCATAGAAAGCAATGGCATTGCGCTTCACGGTGTTGATGATACCCGACATACTACCGGTGGCGTCGATACACATCACCACGTCAACGGTGAGGACGTTGTCGCCGGTAGTGAACGACTTGATGGTCGTGTCATAGAAAACTGCGTCGAAGCTGCTGCCATATTTCGGGATGAGGCTGCCATGGTCGGCTGAGTTGAACTCGTAGTATGCACGGTAATAATAGGTGGTGTTGGGCTTGAAGCCACGGAAATCCACACCGAAGCTGAGGTCGTCGGCGTTCTGAACACCCGTGCCCTGATACTCAGCATTGCCGACAGTGAGTTTCGTCGGATCAGTGTCGCAGAGGATTCCGTAAGTGCCATACTTGTTGAAGATGTCCGATGAGCACCAGATCGTGCCGCTCAGCGTGCATGACGAACCGCCGACCTTGAATGTGGCCTTGCCGGTCCAGAGAGTGAGCACGTTCTTTACATCCTTGTCCATGATGTTCTTGAACCACTCGCTGATTGTGCCGGTGAAGGTATAGTTGCCGTCAGCGTCTTTCGAGATTGTGCCGAGGAATTCATCATCGGTCACGTAAGGCATCTTGCTGACCTTGTCAAACACACTTGCAATCGAGCCGAGAGATGCGGGGCGCGCACCGCCGACCGAGCTGTTGAGCAGCGATGAAGCATTGGCGAGGATGGCCTTGAAGCGGTCATCACCACCGAGACCGGGGAGCGAAGCCTTGCGGTAGGCTATGCTGTCGATCATCTCCATCTTAGCTCCGTTATCGAGCAGAAGTTCGAGGATTGAGTCATTGGGGAAGCTGAAATAGACCATCCCCTCCTTTATCTTCATCTGAGTGGGGATGTTGCCCTCCTTGGTCGAGATAATGCTCACGATGTCGGTCGATTCGGGAGCCATGAAGGAGAGCGAGTTGTACTTGCTGTCCGTCTCCTTGTCGAGACCGCTCTTGAAGCAGAAATAGCCGTCCTTTGTCAGATATGCGGCATCCCAGTCGCCGATTTCAGAGTTGACGGCAATGATTCCGTCCACCTTGTCAAGAGGATTTGCCGGCACGCCACCGGGTTCTCCACCCTCGCCGGGTTCGTCAGTGACTACCGAGGCCGAAAAGCCAAGTCCGAACAGCGACATGACAGCCGCTGAAAAGAGAAATTTCCGTAATTTCATGATGTTAGTTTAAAAATTTGGGTTTATTTCGTATGTAATTGATTGGTCAACCGTAATATAATGATATAGGTCAGGGGCGGGACGACATAGCAGGCGAGGTCAATGGGGTCAAATGTCCCCGAAACGACTCCGAAATATTGCAGGATTTCATGGATGACAGCCACTGCGGGCATGAGGAGAATCATCAGCACTCGCATCACTCCTCCGCTTCTATCCCAGATGCAATCCATCACAAGGACGTAGGCAGCACAAAACAATCCGTCCGGAAGGCTTTCCGTCACAAATGCTCCGGGATCATACGTCCCGACACTTGTACGCAAACAGTCAAGAAAAAAATTAAGTCCGGCACTCCGGCACCATATATAGAGGTTGGTATGCTCGCTCCGCCACGAAAGATAGATCAGACATCCTCCGATGAGCAAAAGCATCCCGACTATAAACTTCAATGTTCTCTTTGCACCGGTATGATCATTGCCGTTCAACACACAGACATTCAAAGTTGGTCTTCTACTGTTACTTGGTGAGTATATAAAACAAAATATGCCGTGACACCGACCGCGTCGGACTATCACTGCGCAAATTTATACAAAAATTTTAATATACGACATATCCATTTGGTTAATAATTATTAAAACTATTTTGTAAATATTTTAAACACTGTATAATCATTACAAATATAACATTGTATATCAGTCATCTACGCTATTAACATACGTATAATCCCATTTTGCAGTTTCCCTACGTGATAACAATCATTTACCATATTTTTTGTATTTTTGCGGAAACTCTCTACTCAACACCAATCAGAAACACTCTTAAATTAATACCCGTCAAAGCAATCACCATCGTTTAAAACTCGAAATCTTAACTCATTATGTTCAAAGACCAACCCAAAGGCCTTATCCCTGCCGCCCTCAGCAACATGGGCGAGCGTTTCGGCTACTACATCATGAACGCAGTACTCGTGCTGTTCCTATGCTCGAAATTCGGACTCAGCGAGGAGACAAGCACGCTGATCTATTCGGTTTTCTACGCCGGCATCTACCTGCTCAGTCTCGTGGGCGGTGTCATCGCCGACCGCACACGCAACTACAAGGGGACCATCATCAGCGGTCTTATCGTCATGTGTGCAGGCTACGTGCTTCTCTCAATCCCCATCCTCTCGACTTCCCAAAACATCTCATGGCTGCTGCCCATGACGTGCTTCGCACTGTTTCTCATCGCTTTCGGCAACGGTCTTTTCAAGGGCAACCTCCAGGCCATCGTCGGGCAGCTCTACGACAATCCCCGCTATGCCTCAAAACGCGACTCCGGCTTCCAGATTTTCTACGTCTTCATCAACGTCGGCGGTCTCATCGCTCCCTTCGTAGCTCCCATGCTCCGAAGCTGGTGGCTCGGTGTCCACAATCTCTCCTACAATGCCAAACTCCCCGCGCTCTGCCATGAGTATCTGAGCGTTACCGACAACATGTCAACCGAAAACATCAACAACCTCTATTCGCTCATCACCGCCACCGGTGGTGACGTTGCAGGCGACATCCAGGCCTTCTGCAGCGAATATCTTGAGGTGTTCAACACCGGCGTGCATTACTCATTCATCGCCTCTGTGGCCGCAATGCTCATCTCGCTCGTGATATTCCTCATCTACAAGAAAGGTTTCCCCAACCCCTCTGCCAAAGCCAAAGCTGAAACCGTCTCTATCTCCGATGACGAACGCCGCGCAATGGCCAAGGAGATCAAGCAGCGCATGATGGCACTTTTCGCAGTGCTCGGCGTGGTCATCTTCTTCTGGTTCTCGTTCCATCAGAACGGCACATCCCTCTCGCTGTTCGCACGCGACTTTGTCGATACATCGACAATCGCTCCCGAGATATGGCAGGCTGTCAACCCCTTCTTCGTGATCGTGCTCACCCCGGTTGTCATGGCATTCTTCGCCATGCTCGGTCGCCGAGGCATCGAGATCTCCACTCCCAAGAAAATCGCCATCGGCATGGGTCTCGCCGGACTCGCATTCCTTTTCCTCGCCATCTTCTCAGCAGTCGAAGGCTATCCCTCAGCCACCGAATTCCGCTCGCTCCCCGTCAGCACGACAGCCGGGATGCTTGCAGGGCCGTGGGTGCTGATCCTGCTCTACTTCTTCCTCACCGTGGCCGAGCTTTTCATCTCGCCCCTCGGACTCTCGTTCGTGTCGAAAGTCGCCCCCGCCCACATGCAGGGTCTATGCCAGGGTCTATGGCTCGGCGCGACAGCTCTCGGAAACCTTCTCCTATGGATTGGTCCGCTGATGTACAACGCATGGCCACTCTGGATGTGCTGGAGCGTGTTCCTCGCCGTCTGCCTCATCTCGATGGGTGTGATGTTCGGCATGGTCAAGTGGCTTGAAAGAGTGACAAACGCATAAAAAATGCCATCCTGAACCCAAAGAAATTTCAAATTCAAGGAGAGCATTGCCGACAGACAATCGCGCAATGCTCTCCTTAGAGTTTTTTTTGATAACCCCCAAAAAATCCATATCATCATGTTCAAAAATCAACCGGCAGGTCTCTACGTGCTTGCGCTCGCCAACACCGGCGAACGCTTCGGCTACTACACCATGCTTGCCATCTTCCTGCTCTTTCTGCAGGCCAAATTCGGACTCGACTCCACCGTCTCGGGTCAAATCTACGCGGGCTTCCTCGCCCTTGTCTACTTCATGCCGCTCATCGGCGGTTGGGTTGCCGACAAATGGAGTTTCTCAAAATGTGTGGTGACGGGTATGTTCATCATGTTTGTCGGCTACCTCGTCATGGCAATCCCGACAGACATACGCAGCACATCGTCGCTCATCATCCTCTGCGCAGCCCTGCTCCTGATTGCGTGCGGGACGGGTCTGTTCAAGGGCAATCTTCAGGTGATGGTTGGCGACCTCTACAACGAACCGCGTTACAGCGGGCAGCGCGATGCGGCCTTCTCGCTGTTCTACATGGCCATAAACATCGGCTCAATGTTCGCTCCGATGGCTGCCACCGCCATGTGCAACCTCGCAATGCAAGCCAAGGGGCTGACCTACGTCTCAACCCTCCCGCAGATGTGCAACGACTATCTCGACGGAGCCGAGAATGGGGCAGAACTCATCATGACAGCCGGAGAGAACGGCATGGCGGCAGGCGCAGACTTGGCAGGGTTTGCAAGCGAATACATCACTACCCTCTCAACCGGCTACAGTTATGCCTTCGCCATCGCGTGCGGCTCGCTCATCGTCAGCTTCCTCATCTACTTCCTCGGTCGCCGCAGCTACGCTCATATCCTGACCGACAAGAAAGCCGACGGCAAGTCACAGGCCGCAGCCTCCGCAGGGCCTGAGCTCACGGCAGCCCAGACGAGACAGCGCGTGGTGGCTCTCCTCCTCGTCTTTGCTGTGGTGATTTTCTTCTGGATGGTGTTCCATCAAAACGGAGCCACGCTCACAGAATTTGCCAAGAGCTGCACATCGCCCGAGGCGAGTGGCTGGACGCGAATCGGCTTCAATGTATGGGCTTTGACATGTATAGCCATAGGGGTGTATGCTTTGTTCAACCTTTTCCAGTCAAAAGGCACCGTGAGCCGGGTGATTTCCGTCGTTATCCTCGCAGCCGTCGGCGGCGCGCTCTGCTACTTCTATTCATCGACACCCGACCCCCTCACCGGCATCCAGCCTCAGCAGTATCAGCAGTTCAACCCCTTCTATGTCGTAGCCCTCACCCCCGTTTCGCTTGCAATATTCGGCTGGCTCGCCCGACGCAAAGCCGAGCCGTCAGCTCCGCGCAAAATTGGCTACGGAATGGTCATGGCGGCCATAGCCTACGTTGTCATGTTCGTCGGCTCGCTCGGCATTGCAGGAACATCCGCAGCCGTGTCGCCCAACTGGCTGATTTCAACTTACCTCCTGCTCACCTTTGCCGAGCTGCTCCTGTCACCGATGGGCATAAGCTTCGTCAGCAAGGTCGCACCTCCGAAACTCAAGGGGTCAATGATGGGTGGATGGTTCGCAGCCACCGCCGTGGGCAACTATCTCGTGTCAATACCGATGATCCTCTGGGGCAAAATCCCGACATGCATGGTATGGGGAATCCTTGTGGTCATCTGTCTCATCTCGGCAGCATTCATCTTCTCAATCATGAAGAAACTTGAAGCCGCCACCTCCGACACCCCCGCCCAACCAACCCCCGACGCGCTCGAAAACATCGAGGACGACGCAATATAACTATATAGTCCCTAATCGTTAGGATTCATAGCGCGTACGCCGACCGAAGTTGAGGAGCAACTGTCGGAAAAAGGGTACAAAAGGACATGTGGGACAGAAGTAACATAATTTTATTGTCGTCACTTAGTCATCGTTAGTCATTAGTGATTGCTGTCATTGATTCTCGGATATTTGACCGATGTGTATTGACCGCAGGGGACTAACGACTAAAATCTAACGGCCGAAAATAAAAATTCTGTTACTTCTGTCCCACATGTCCTTTTATACCCTTTTCCGATGAAAATTTTGATGGTCCACTTCCGCTCATCATTACAAACGGACTGACAACAAATACCGACTAAAATTCTCGATTTTAACAAGTGTTTAATCGTTTTAGCTTGTTTTGTTAAATTCCTTGCAACAAAATCGCAGTAAAATCGCTACCTTTGTAATCATCAATCGAATTTTAACGGATTTATAAATACACACATTGAACAGAACCAAACTTTTCGGTGACCGCAATCTGCCGTCATTGTGGATTTCATTGATTCCCGTGTGCTTTCTCTTTGCCACACTTATCACTGTGATAATCATCAGCGGGGCTGATGCCGTGTCAGAACTCGGACCATGGATCCTGCTCGCCTCCACCGCCATAGCCCTCACGCTGTCCACCATCGGAGGAGTGGCATCACGGCGCGGTCTCGCCGTCGGACTCAAGCGGAGTGCCATGCAGATTCTGCCCGCTATCCCAATCCTCATCTGTATCGCCCTTGTGGCCACCACATGGATGCTGTCGGGGGTTGTTCCCACGCTGATTTCCTACGGTCTACAAATCCTAAGCCCTAAGCTGTTTCTCGTCATAACATGCGCTGTATGCTCGGCCATCTCAGTCCTGACCGGAAGTTCTTGGACCACAATCGCCACGCTCGGTGTCGCATTCATGGGCATTGGCGAAGTCATGGGCTACGGTGACCCCTGGATTGCCGGTGCGATTATCTCCGGGGCATATTTCGGCGACAAAGTATCGCCGTTGAGCGACACCACCGTGGTCGCATCGTCCACTGCCGGGGTCGATCTCTTTGAGCACATCCGCTACCTCATGTTCACCACCGTTCCGGCAATGTTCATCGCTCTTGCTGTCTTCTTCACCGTCGGCATGACCATCAGCCCCGACGGCTCGCAGGAAGCAAGCCCGATGCTCGGCGCACTCGGCTCGACTTTCAACCTCACACCCTGGACGCTCCTAATCCCGGCACTGACAATGGTGCTCATCATCCTACGCGTCCCCACTCTCATAGTCCTCCTCCTCGCTTCAGCCATGGGCGCAATCGGGATATTCGTCTTCCAGTCACACGACGACATGGACCTCCCTGCCCTCGCCGTCAACCTCTGGAGCGGTTCAGCCCTCTCGACGGGCAATGAAAGCCTCGACAGTCTCGTCAGCACCGGGGGAGTCCTCGGAATGCTCCCGACAGTCTTCCTCGTGTTGAGCGCAATGCTGTTCGGATCAGTCATGATCGGCACCGGAATGCTCGCAAAACTGACCGATGCCTTCACGCGCGGTCTCCGCAGACGCACGAGCATAGTCAGTGCTACCGTCTGCAGCGGTCTTGCAATGAACTGCTGCACCGCCGACCAGTATCTCTCGCTCATCATCACCGGCAATATGTATCGCTCGCTCTATCGGCGCAACGGTCTTGAGAACAAGCTCCTGAGCCGGTCGATGGAAGACTCCATCTCCGTCACCTCCGTACTCATACCCTGGAACTCATGTGGACTCACCCAATCAACAGTCCTCGGAGTCAGCACGCTCACCTATTTCCCCTGCTGCATCTTCAACATACTGACCCCGATAATGAGTATCGTAGTCGCACGCCTCGGCTTCAAAATCCCACAGGCCACCCGCCGCCCAATCACCATCCCCGCATCATAAAATCTCCTCTCCGAAAAAGGGGCAGAACAACATAAGGACAAAAGAAACAGACTGTTTTTTAACCATGCGAATGGTTTAAATATATAATATATTAATTACCAATAAATTAATATATAAACTCTGTTTCTTTTGTCCTTATGTCATTCTGTCCCACTTTCCGGAGAGGTATTTCAGCATTTTTCCTTACAGTGCGAGGCTATGGCATCGGTTTCGGCGGCCTCAACCTCCTTCTCGGTAGGCTCATAGCCGGGCTTCCACTTGGACACCTCCGAGGGTTTGCGACCCTCGATCTGCCAGTCAAACGGATAGAAATGCGCATTGGCATTACGCCAGTTAGGCTTACGGAATGCATAGACTATCAACGGCATGGCAATGATACAGCCCACACCGACAATGATAATGCCCACATAGACCACCGGCGAACCGGTCGAAATCTGTGCCGGAGGCAGATAGCTCAACACCAGCGCAAGCAGCGCGCCGAGAATGCCGAGCGTACACACCACCACTTCGCCAACCTTGCCGAACGGCACCTTGTAGCCACGTGTCTTGCCCGGCTGCGTGTGGCGCAGACGGATGAAAGCACCATAGATCATCACGACCATGACGAGATAGATGATCGTGGCCATCTGACTCATGATCTGATAGGCCGACTCAACCGTCGGAAGCACTATGAGAAGCAGAAGCAACAGCGACACGAATCCGCCCTGAATCAGCAAAATCGGCATGTTGACATTGTTTTTGTTGAGCTTCTGCAGCGATGGAGGCAGATAGCCGCTCTGCGCCACTGCCATAAGTCCGGTTGACGGACCTGTCACCAACGCACTGACCTGCCCGATGACACCAAACATTATCAGCAACGCCATCACATTCCCAAGCCAGCTCAGACCGAAACTCGACCACAGAACCTTGTAGGCCACAAGCAGCGACTGGAGGAGGTTGATGTCCTTCGACGGTATCACAAGCCCGATCACCAACGTGCCTAAAGAATAGATAAGCACTATGGCGACAATCGACAGAAAAACAGCCTTCGGGAAATCCTTGGCAGGATTGCGCATGTCGTTAACATGTACAGCCTGAATCTCCATGCCCGCGTAAAAGAGGAATATCGAGGCCGCAAGCACAATCGTCGCGACATTGGAGAAGTCCGGGAAAAACGGCAACTGCTCAAGCATCACTTGCTTGCCGAGGCACACATATATTATACCAAGGACAATCAGAATGGCACCCGGAATGATTGTCCCCACCATGCCTCCGTATGTGCTCAACACATTGGCTTTCTTCTGTCCGCGAGAGGCATTCCATGTCGAGAGCCAATAGACGAGCAACGCTATCACGAGCGTGTAGATCTTATTCGAGGCCAACGCCTGATCGAAACTCTCCGGCCAGAACATATAGGCCAGCGATGCTGCCGCAAACATCAGCACGGTCGGAAACCATATCACTATGGTCTGCCATTCGAGAAACATTGCCAGCCAGCCCCAACGCGGACCGAACGCCTCGGCAACCCAACGGTAGAGACCGCCCGACTTGGTGTAGGTCGAAGCAAGCTCCGCACACACGAGCGAGAACGGCAACAGGAACACTACGGCGGCAAAAAGATAATAGAATATGGACTGCTCGCCATACTTGGCCTCCGAGGGGAGTCCTCTCAAACTCAATATCGACGTGATTATCAACACTGCCATGGCAAACATAGTGATGGAGCCATGGGCGGTCGATAGATTCTTCTTTCGTCCCGACGCTGTCACCGGCGACTCGGACGGTTTTATCCCTTTGTCCTTCATAAATACGAATATAAAAATTTCCGGCGAAATCCCGACCTAAGTCAGTCCTTCGCCGGAAAATGAGTTGTCTATGTATTGTCAGTCAACGACTGACGGTGTATGTTTCAATCATTCTCCCACAGGATAGGCATGTGCGATAGGAGTGCCGACCTTGTAGTGTACACCCGGCTGAGCCGTGATGCTCACGTTGGAGTCGCGCTGGAACACAACCACGATGTCCGAACCGCCGAACTGGAAGTAGCTGATCTCCTCGCCCTTGCGGAGCTTTGTACCCTCCTCGCAGGTGACGACGATCGACGATACCTGAGCCATGCCCATAGGCAGGATGGCAACCTTGCCTATCTTCGACTTGATCACGATCAGACCACGCATCTGCATGAACTGATAGCCGGCCTCATCGAGAGCGTTAAGTTTACGGCGCACGATGTGGGTACGGCCCTTCTCATCACCGTCGATAGGCACTGCCTCGACACCGAGCCAGGTGACACCCTGAACCACACGTGCCTCAAGCACCTTACCGCCTACGGAAGCGTGCTGACGGTGATAGTCGGTAGTGTTCAGGAACTGGTGGATCCAGATACCGCCGGCAAAATCATCCTTATACTTCGAGCCTTCGAGCAGCTCCTCGATGCTCCATTCCAAACCCTTGATGTTGACCTTCGAGTCTGCGTTGACCTCCCACTGACCGTCGTTGGTCGAATCGGCCGGCGAGACAATCACGTGGTCATCATTGATGGCAGCGATCGGACGGTAGCCCGGTTTCACGTCGCGGGCAAAGAACTGGTTGAAAGTCTTCCAGCCACCCTTGGGCACCTTGTAGTCACCCATATTGTAGCGCGGAGCGTCATAGTAGCTCTTGACAGCCTCATCAGAGATTGACTCGGGAGTGTCCATCCATGCACCGAGGGCGATGATATAGTCCTTCATCCACTGCGAGAGCGGGGTGAGCGGCGGCATCACATTGTCTTTCAGCTTCGACGGGATGATAGGAGTCTGAAGCTCCTTCACAGGACTCTGGTCAAGGAGGAAATAGAACATCGTCACGTGCTGATAGACGATCGTTCCCTCAGGATTCTCAACCGGAACCCAATGCAGACAGCCCTCAAGCCAGTCATAGTAGTCATCGAGAGTCTTAATATTCTCATACTCAATTGTGTTCAGAGCATGACATGCATCAAGTGCTTTCTGAAATTTGTCCTGCCAGCCATTTTTGGCAATCATGTCGATAAGCTGCTGGACAATGGGAGAATAATTTTTCTGTGCCATAGTTTGTAGTGTTTTTTATTTACATAAAAGTAAATATGTCAGTTGGTGTAGTGTAGAGTAGATATATTTTTGTTTAGAGTTGATAGCGTCAAATGAACTTAGTTTCAAAAATGTCAGTTAATCAGAATCAAAATGTCTGTCGAAAAGCAATGTCCGCTTTGCATCTCTACGTGAGTGTTCATCACGTTCGGCTTGTAGTCAAATTCCAATATTTACAACATCACATACATTCCAAAAGTTTATGACACCGCCCGAAAAAAACCGACCAATGACCAACCAAGGGCTAATGATCAATGTCAATGACAGCTAATCTTAACATCTGTTAAATTCCTATCGAATTTTGACTTTTTGCTTTCAATAGGAATAAAAATCACATGATTTCACAATAAATTTTTCATTTTTCTTGATTTATTAATATAATTTTTCATAATTTTGCAACGTGTAGGTCAAAGAATTTATGCCGTTTATTCACTAAATTTCGACACAAGTGCATTCGGCTATCACATTGACAGGAAGAACTAAAAATCTTGTATTACCATATTTTTAACCTCAGTAACACATGCATTGCATAAGACGATTCGCGACCACCGTCATCGCCGGCATAGCCCTATGGTTCACGGCAGGTGCAGCCACCACTCAGGAGCGCACCGACCGTCCCGACCGCTACCAAGTGGGAAGCCAATATCTTGCTTATCCACGTCCTGCCTACGGACTCCCCGAACTCACGAAATCGCCCGACGGCTACGTCCCCTTCCACATCGAGCACTACGGTCGCCACGGAAGCCGCTGGCTCCTCAAGGATGCCGACTATGACCGCCCCGTCGAAATGCTTGAGAAAGCCGACCGTAACGGCCAGCTCACTCCCCGTGGTCAGCTCCTGCTCAAACAGCTCACCAAAATCAAGGACGACTCCAAGGGACGCGTCGGCGAGCTGACCCCGCTCGGTCACCGCCAGCACCGCGACATCGCACGCCGCATGACTCAAAACTTCCCCGAAATCTTCGTCCCCGGGACGCATGTCGATGCCAAGTCAACCGTCATCATCCGCTGCATCCTCTCCATGGCCAACGAGATTGCTGAAATCCAGCGCATCTGCCCCGAGATAACAGTCACATGCGACGCCTCGCGCACCACTCAGAAAATCCTCGCCTACAACAGCACCGACACCGTGGCCAAGAAACTCGCCGCCGAGGCAGCCCCCTTTGCCGAGGAGTTCAACAAACGCCACAGCGACCACTCAGCATTCATCGCCACCGTCTTCACCGATCCGCAGTTCGTGGCCGACAGTCTCGATGAGCGCAAAATATTCAGCGATGTGTTTGACATCGCAGTCAACACCCAGAGCCACGATGACCAGCCCGACCTCTACGACATTTTCACCCCCGATGAGCTCTATAACGAATGGCTCATCAACAACGTCGATTGGTATGGTGCCGCCGGCAACACCTCCCTCACCAAAAACCGCGTCCCCTACAACCAGCGCGTCCTCCTCCGCAACATCATCGAGTCGGCCGACACCGCTATGGTCTCACCCCGTCAGAGCGTCAACCTCCGCTTCGGTCACGAATCCATCGTCCTCCCCCTCACCATCCTCATGGAGCTGAACGACAGCGCAGTTGACCTCACCGACCCTGACCAAGTCGCCTCACAGTGGCGCAATTACGAAATCTTCCCCATGGGAAGCAACATACAGATGATCTTCTACCGTCCCGCCGAGGGATCCACCCTCTCGCCCGACGAAGTCCTCGTCAAAGTCATGCTCAACGAGGAGGAAGCCCGCCTGCCGCTCCGGGCAGTCAGCGGTCCCTACTACAAATGGTCCGATGTCCGCCGCCTCTACATGGACAAGCTCGACGGCTTCGCCACACGTTTCACTGAATAAATCATACACTCAACTATTTTCACATTATGGGTCTTAATCAATTAACAACCATTAACAAATCGGGGGGGATGAAATGTTTCAGCCGCCTCCTGCTCCTTATGGTATGTGCGATTCTGACGCTCAACGTCTCCGCACAAACCCGTAAAATCACCGGTACAGTCACCGATGATGCCGGTGACCCCATGGCCGGTGTCTCCGTCATGATCAAAGGCACCAACCAGGGCACTGCCACCAACGTCGATGGTAAGTACACTCTGCATGCAGCTCCGGGTTCTGTCATTGAGTTCAGCTACATCGGCTACCTCACCAAATCAGTGACCATCGGCGAACGCTCCGTAATCAACATCACAATGAACGAAGATGTCAAGGCCCTTGACGAGGTCGTGATTGTTGCCTACGGTGCTCAGAAGAAATCATCAATCACCGGTGCTATCACTCAGATTGGAAGCGAAACCATCGAAAAACGCCCGATCACAACAGTTACGGCAGCCCTCGAAGGTACGACTCCCGGTCTCACCACCACAGCCAACTACGGTGCTCCCGGTGAATCATCATCAATCCAGATTCGTGGTATCAGCACTGTCAACGGCGACACATCTCCTCTTTATGTAGTCGATGGTATCCCCTACCCCGGGTCTATCTCCGACATCAATCCTGACGACGTACAGTCAATCTCTGTCCTCAAAGATGCTGCATCGGCTGCACTCTATGGTAACCGCGCTGCCAACGGTGTCATCCTCATCACCACAAAGAAAGCCAAAAGCGAACGCACTCAGATCACTTTCAAGACCACTCAAGGTTTCTACAACCGTGGCATGAAAGACTACAAGACAACAAACGTAAACCAATGGATGAACGTTGCATATCAGGACATGCTGTCAACCTACGTGAACACCCAAGGCATTTCACGCACTGATGTTGCAGGCATGGCCGCAGCCAATGAGTATGTGCGTAATAATTTTGTCGATGGTTTTGCTTTCATCAACATCTTCAATGCAGATAACGACAAACTCTTTGATGCAAACGGCAACTTCCTCAACCACTCAATTCAAAGCGGCTACACCGACGACCTCGACTGGTTTGACCAGGCTGAGCGCACTGGTTACCGTGGCGAATACTACCTGTCAGGTTCAGGTGCAACCGATAAGAGCGACTATTTTTTCTCTCTCGGCTATCTCTCTGAGGACGGCTACATGACCGATGCCAGCTTCGACCGAATCAGTGGTCGTACCGCCGTCAACCTCACTCCCGTGAAATGGCTCAAAACAGGCTTCTCGATCGCTGCCACACACAGCAAGACATCCTCATCAATGAACGGTGTCGGTGATGGCAACGACAAGGTGAACAACCCCTTCCTGACCTGTCGTACAATGGCTCCTATCTACGCCGTTCACGCCCACAACCCGTGGACCGGTGAATATCTCTATGAAAACGGTCAAAAGATCTACAACCTCGGACACCTCGACGGATATGAACTTTACAATCCGGCAACCGGTCAAACCGAAAAAGTCGAATACATACAAGTCAACAACCGCACGCTTGACCGCAACGTGATCTACGAGTCCGAGATGAACTCTGACAAGACCATCAAGAACACCATGAACGCTATCGCCTACGCCGACTTCAATCTACCCTACGGCTTCGTGTTCTCACTCAAAGGCAACCTCTCGACCCGCAATATGGAGAATACGGTGATGGGATCATCAAAAATCGGTGATTACGTGGGCAAGCACGGTCAGCTCGACAAATACACCTATAACTACAAAAACTGGACATTCCTCCAGCAACTCCGTTGGAACGGTCATTTCGGAAAGAACACATTTGAAGTTCTTCTCGGCCACGAGAACTATTCATATATGTATGATTACACCAGTGCTACCAAAATTTCCGAATCATTTCCTAACATCCCTGCTCTCAGCAACTATTCAGAAATGACTTCTATCAGCGGCAACCGTACCCGTTACCGTACAGAGTCATATCTCGCACGTGTGCAGTACAACTACGATGACCGCTACAACCTGGAAGCCTCTTTCCGTCGCGATGCATCATCTCGCTTCGCTAAAGACGTGCGTTGGGGTAACTTCGGTTCAGTCGGTGCCAACTGGGTCTTCACAAACGAAGATTTCATGAAGAACTACACTTGGATTTCAAACGGTAAGCTCCGTGCCGACTGGGGTCAGGTTGGTCAGGATTCAGGTGCCGGTTCATACTATGCATCATTTGCAAAATATGTCAACACCGTCCAGAACGGACAAGCCGCTTACTACATCTCTACCAATGCCGCACCGAATCTCAAATGGGAAACAGCCGAATCATGGGGTATAGCCATTGAAGGTCGCCTGTTCAACCGCTGGAATCTCTCTCTTGAATACTACGACAAGCGCAACAAGGATCTCATCTTCAACGTATACTCTCCGATCTCGCAAGGTACAACCGCAATCAACTCTACTACCTCAAACTCCTCAACTTCATCGGTCAACACCATGAACCTTGGAACAGTTGCGAACCGTGGTATCGAAATCACAACAGACGTAGACATCTTCACAAACAAAGACTGGAGCATAAACCTCGCCGCCAATCTCTCGACCCTTTCCAATAAGGTCACCAAACTTCCCGAGCAGAACAAGGACGGTATCGACAACACAACCCAGTACATCAAGGAAGGTAAGAGCCGCTATGAGTTCTACACCCGCACCTACCGTGGAGTTGACCTCGTGACCGGCCAGGCACTATATGACCTTGACTTCGCCAAATATCACATCGTTTCGTCCGACGGCCAAATCATCGGTGGAACGCAAAAGGTCGAGAACGGAAAACCCGTCGTTGATGACAACGGAAAACCGGTCTACTCATCAACCGCAACTACAAAATATGTATATATCGACGGTAAATACTATTCAACCGACTATGATCAGGCAGAACGTTCATTCAAGGGACATGCAATGCCCTCAGTATTCGGTTCATTCACTCCGAGCATCCGCTTCCGCGACTTCAATTTCTCAATGATGATCTACTATAGTCTCGGAGGTCAGATCTACGACAGCCCCTACAGAAATCTCTTGGTGGCAAACGGAAACCCCGGTAACCATCACGTTGATGCTCTCAAATCATGGAAGGAAGTACCGGCATTCCTCCTCAATGCCGACGGAACAGCCAACACCGCTTACACCGGAGCCGACCGTATCAGCACCTCTGTACTTCCTGAATTCTCATCCGCGACTTCAACCCACAACAACGCCGCTTCCGACCGCTGGCTTGTCAGCGCTGACTACTGGCAGATCAAAAATATCAACCTCACCTACACACTTCCCCGCCGTCTCACCTCAAGCTGGGGTATCGACCTCGTGCGTCTCTCCTTCTCAGCCGAGAATCTCTATACTCACACGAAGCGTCAGGGTATCAACCCGATGATGTCGATGAGCGGCTACCAGTACAATTACATGGTGCCTGCAAGAGTGTTCACTTTCGGTCTTAATGTCAACATCTAATTCCAACACAGCTGATTATGAAAAAAAAATTATATAGCACACTCATTGCCACGGCTGCTTTAACCACCGCCTGCTCAGGCGACTATATGGATCTTGCGCCCCAGACCAGCCCGACACCGGCAATCCTCATCTCGACAACCGACAATGCCCGTTATGCCATCAACGGTCTTGGTCGACTCATGTCAAACCAATTCATCAGCACCCAAGGTTTCTCCGGCGAAGGTGGTATGATTGTATGGTACGGTGAATTCCCAGGTAACGACATGGTCCACAACCGTTGGAACTCCACCTGGTACAACTACGCTAACTTCAACTATCAACAGACAGCCTCTACCACCTCCTCTCTCTATGCATGGCTTTATAACTACAAAATGATTGCCAACGCCAACGTCATCATCAACAATATTGACGCGGCAAAGGGAAAAGAGGGCGAAAGAGAATTCATCAAGGCACAAGCACTCGTCTATCGTGCCAACGCATATCTTTGGCTCGTCCAGACATATTGCAAACGTTGGCAGGACTCCAACAATGGCGCGAGTCGCGGTGTAGTCCTCCGCACAGGCAATGAACCTGACGATCAGGAATGTGCGACACTTGCCGAAAGTTTCAAGTTCATCTATGATGACCTCGACAACGCCATCTCTCTTTTCGCACAAACTAACGAAGACCGTCCGACATCTGCCGAAGATCGTTGGTTGCCTAACGTTGACGTGGCTCATGCCGTCTATGCCCGCGCAGCACTCGTGCGCGAGGATTGGAGCACCGTAATCACCCACGCTTCATCCATAGCGGAAAAGTATCCCGTGATGACCTCCAGCCAATATCGCGATGGCTTCAACACCGCCAACGATGAGTGGATCTGGATGGCTTACAATGACATGCAGCAAACCCTCTCCTACTACGGTCCTTTTGCCTATCTCGCATCCAACTCTACTGCATCAGTGACACGCGGCTACGGCAACATCATCAACAAGCAGCTGATCGACCTCATCCCTGAGACTGACAGCCGCCGTTGGCTCTACGGAATCCCGCAGGAAGGAGACAACAACACCATCAACACAACCACCAAGCCGGGCAATATCACCAAAGGTAAACTCCTCGACCGTTATAAAGCCTCGGCAGCCGATGGCGGATATTATGACCGTTACAACCACGAAAACACCATGACATACTATGCCTATGCCATGATGAAGTTCCTCCGTGCCGAAGGTATTGCCGACGGTTGCATGGTGCTCTACCGTGGTGCCGAGCTGCGCTATAATCTTGCCGAGGCTTACTATGCACTCGGACAGGAGACCGAAGCACGCAACTGTCTCATCGAGGCAGTCAAGCCATATCAGCCTGAATACACTTGCACTCTTACAGGCACTGACCTCCGCGATGAGATCCGTCTCTATCGTCGCTTCGACCTCATGGGTGAAGGTCACAACTGGTATGACTTCAAACGTTGGAAACTCCCCATCACCCGTCTCGCATGGAAAGATGGCGGCACATGGCCTGACGTGTTCTGCGGCAACGGTGCCAATGGTGGCTCGGGTGGCAACTATGGTCCGAACGACAAAAACAACTGGTGTGTGGTCATCCCCGAAAAAGAGACCAACTTCAACGCATACGTAAACTATGCCATTGAACCCGACAACTGGACAAAAGGCTATGAAGTCAATAATTCATCCTCAAGCGAAGGTGAAGAATAAGCTACTGTCTGCACAAGTATACCAATAATTCCTGCGGGGCTGCGTTTGGTTGACGCAGCCCCGCTTCATTTCAGCAAGATTCAATCATTATTCACTGATATTCAAGTAAATTTATGAATACAAGCAGCTAATAACTAAAATTCCTGTTACTTTTGGCCCTCTTGTCCTTATGTACCCCTCTCCGGTCCCTGACCAACGACCGAAAATAGTCTAAATTTTGCTGACATTTTGCATATTTTATAGCATAAACCATAAAAATATGACATTAATTTCGTAATTTTGCAGACATTTTATCATTTTATTTATAAATTTATAGCAGTTAGATGAACAATGATCAGATAAAGGTGATATTTGCCGAGGAGGAGCATGCCAAGTATGCCGAGCAAATCGTCACCCTCATCTATGAATCAGCCCTTCAGCGCGGGACAGGTATCGCCAAGCGTACCCCCGAATACATCGCTTCGAAAATCCGCGGGGGAAAGGCTGTCGTCGCTCTCTGTGATGACCGTCTCATCGGCTTCAGTTACATTGAGAGCTGGGAACATGGTGACTATGTGGCCACTTCAGGCCTTATCGTGGACCCGGAATTCCGACGATTGGGGTTGGCGGCACGAATCAAGGCCAAGACCTTTGAGCTTGCACGTATGCGCTTCCCCTTTGCCAAATTGTTCAGTATCACCACTTCGCTTCCGGTCATGAAGCTCAATTCACAGATGGGCTACAAGCCGGTGACATTCTCAGAGCTCACCGACGACGAGGAATTTTGGGCCGGCTGCCAGGGATGTAAGAACTATGACATCCTCCAGCGCAACAACCGACGCATGTGTCTCTGCACAGGTATGCTCTACGACCCCAAGGCCAAGCTCGAACGGCAATCCAAAGGCGCACCCTACATGATGTGGTTCAACAACCGCATAAAGAAACTCCTGCATCTGAAGTAGGGGATCAGCCGGCAGTCGATCACACGTCGGTCAATCAGACGTCAACCAATTGGTCATTAGACCTATGTAGGGACGCACGGCAACGCGTATGCCGGATAGCACTCATCAACCATCCTTTCATCAAAAAACAAAACGTCAAAAAAATGGAAAATAACAATAACAAAAAGAAAGTAGTCCTTGCATTCAGTGGCGGACTTGACACATCGTTTGCTGTAAAATATCTCTCCGAAGACCTCGGCTATGAAGTCCACACCGCAATCGCCAACACAGGCGGCTTCACCCCCGAAGACCTTAAGGTCATCGAGGAGAAGGCCATGAAACTCGGCGCGGCTTCCCATGCCTCGATCGACATCACCGGCGACTACTACGACAAGAGTATCAAATATATGGTAGCAGGCAATGTCCTGCGCAACGGCACCTATCCCATCTCCGTGTCATCGGAACGCATCTTCCAGGCTATCGCCATCATCGAGTATGCCAAGAAAATCGGCGCGGATGCGGTGGCCCACGGCTCGACCGGTGCAGGCAACGACCAGGTGCGTTTTGACCTCACATTCCAGATTCTTGCCCCTGAGATCGAAATCATCACCCCGACACGCGACCTCACGCTCACCCGCGAGTATGAGATCGACTATCTCAAGAAGCATGGCTACGAGGCCGACTTCAAGAAGATGGAATATTCAATCAACAAAGGACTCTGGGGCACGAGTATCGGCGGAAAGGAGACACTCCACTCCGAGCAGACCCTCCCCGAGAGCGCGTATCCGAGCCAAGTGACCGAGAAGGGTGAGGAAAACATCACCATCGGTTTTGTCAAGGGTGAGATTGACAGCGTCAACGGCAAGCACTATGACAACAAAGTCGATGCCATCCGCGAGGTGGAGCGTCTCGGCTCACGCTACGGAATCGGGCGCGACATGCACATCGGCGACACCATCATCGGAATCAAAGGCCGTGTAGGTTTCGAGGCCGCAGGTCCGATCCTCATCATCGCCGCCCACAAGATGCTCGAAAAGCACACCCTCACCAAATGGCAGCAGTATTGGAAAGACCAGATCGGGACATGGTATGGCATGTTCCTCCACGAGTCGCAGTATCTCGAACCAGTGATGCGCGACATGGAGGCATTCCTCGAAAGCTCACAGGCCAACGTCACCGGCACGGTTGAAATCACCCTCCGCCCCTACTCCTACACCCTCGTGGGCGTTGACTCACCATTCGACCTCATGAAGACCGACTTCGGTGAATATGGCGAGGTCAACAAGGCATGGAGCGCAGACGATGTCAAGGGCTTCACGAAGATCCTCGGCAATCAGATGAAGATCTACCACAACGTGCAGAAGCGCAACGGCAAAGAGTGACGCGCCTATGGCTAAAATTGGAATCATTGGAGGAGCCGGCTACACTGCCGGCGAACTCCTCCGCCTCCTCATCAATCATCCCGAGGCGGAAATAGTGTTCGTCCACTCGTCGAGCAATGCCGGAAAGCCTGTCAGCGAGATCCATGAGGGTCTGATCGGCGACACCGAGCTGCGCTTTGCCGAGACGTATGACCTCAACACCATCGACGTGCTCTTTCTCTGTCAGGGTCATGGCTTCAGCCAAAAATTCTGGGAGGAGAACGAAATGCCCGCCAACCTCAAGGTGGTGGATCTCGCCCAGGACTACCGCGACGAGAGCGAGGGCTATGTCTACGGTCTGCCCGAAGCCAAGCGCGATGCAATCCGCAACGCTACCCGCATAGCCAACCCCGGTTGCTTCGCCACAGCCATCCAGCTCGCACTGCTCCCCCTCGCAAAGGCAGGGAAACTTGACAGCGAGATTCACGTCACTGCCGTCACAGGCTCGACAGGTGCAGGAGTGAAGCCCGGAGCGACCACCCACTTCAGTTGGCGCAACGACAATCTTTCGGTCTACAAGGCATTCGGACATCAGCACCTCGCCGAAATACGGCAGACACTCGCGCAGCTCCAGCCGGGATTCAAGGAGGAAATCAGCTTCATCCCCGTCCGTGGCGACTTCCCCAGAGGCATTTTCGCAATGACATATATCGACACCGACATGACCATCGAGGAAGCAACGAAGCTCTATAAAGATTTCTATGCCGATGCAGCCTTCACCCACGTGTCGGACCGTCCCGTAGACCTAAAGCAGGCAGTCAACACCAACAAAGCCATAATCTCGCTTGAGAAGCACGGCTCGAAACTGCTCGTCATCTCCGCCATCGACAACCTCCTCAAAGGAGCCTCCGGTCAAGCAGTCCAGAACTTCAACCTCATCTGCGGCTACCCCGAAGAAACCGGCCTCAAACTCAAACCATCAGCATTTTAATCGAGGCAGGGCCTCGATTAAAATGAAGTGTTAAGGATTTTATAATGAAGTATTAAGGATAAAGTATTAAGTGTCAAGGAATAATGTCCGGTTGCTAACGTTTGATGCCTAAAGACTTAATACTTAGCATTTAATACTTAACACTTAATACTTAACACTTAATACTCAACACTTAAAACTTAAAACCTAAAACCTAACACTTAAAAAAACCTCGTTTTTTTATGACTCTTTTCGACGTTTATTCACTATATGACATTGAGCCTGTACGCGGTCTCGGCAATCATGTTTACACAGCCGACGGGACTCAATATCTCGACCTGTATGGAGGACATGCCGTCATCTCCATCGGTCATGCCCATCATACCTACGTGACCGCAATCGCCAACCAAGTCTCACGGCTCGGATTCTACTCCAACTCCGTGAAAAACTCCCTCCAGCAGCAGCTCGCCGACCGCCTCGGACGCATCTCGGGCTACAATGACTATGCCCTGTTTCTCTGCAACTCAGGCGCGGAAGCCAACGAGAACGCGATGAAACTTGCCTCGTTCCATACGGGCAAGAAGAAAATCCTTGCGTTCGACAAAGCCTTCCACGGACGCACATCCGGAGCCGTGGCCGTGACCGACAACCCCAAGATTCAATCACCATTCAATTCGACCGAAAATGTGGAGTTCGTCCCGCTCAACGACATTGAGGCAGTCGAGGTAAAACTCTCGACAGGCGAATTTGCAGGAGTAATAGTCGAGGGAATCCAGGGTGTGGCCGGCATACGCATGGTTGACGACTCATTCCTCCGCCGTCTCCGCGAGCTGTGCAACAAGTATGGAGTCATGCTCATCCTCGACGAAATCCAGTCGGGCTACGGACGCACGGGCCGCTTCTTCGCCCATCAATATTCCGGCATCAAACCCGACATCATCACCTGCGCCAAAGGCATAGCCAACGGATTCCCGATGGGAGCAGTGCTCATCTCCCCGAAAATCAAGCCCGTCAAGGGAATGCTCGGGACCACATTCGGCGGAAGCCACCTCGCATGTGCCGCTGCCATAGCCGTCATCGACGTGATGGAGACGGAAAACATGATCTCCAATGCCGCCGCCGTGGGCGAATATCTCATTGAGGAGCTTAACAACCTTGCCGCCACCCATCCCGAGATTGTCGAAGTGCGCGGACGAGGTCTCATGATAGGCATTGAGATCAAGGGGTCAGCCCCCGAGCTGCGCAAGCGTCTTCTCTTTGACAAGCACATCTTCACCGGCGGTGCGGGAGAACACACCGTGCGTCTGCTCCCGCCGCTCTCGCTCCCACGCTCCCACGCAAAAGTCTTCATTGAAGCCTTCAAGGAAGTGCTCGATGACAAGTAATGACCACACAACGCATAAACAAATTCCATCAATCAACAACTACCGACATGCGCAATTTCACAAACGTAAAAGATATAGGACCTCTTGACCTCGCCGTCAAGGAAGCACTTGAGGTCAAGGCCGACCGTTTTGCCTACACCAACCTCGGCAAGAACAAGACTCTGATGATGATATTCTTCAATTCGAGTCTCCGCACCCGTCTCAGCACACAGAAAGCGGCAATGAATCTCGGCATGAACGTGATTGTCCTCGATGTCAATCAGGGAGCATGGAAACTTGAGACAGAGCGTGGTGTGATCATGGACGGCGACAAGGCCGAACATCTCCTTGAGGCCATTCCCGTCATGGGTTCATATTGCGACATAATCGGAGTACGCTCATTCGCAGGACTGAAGGACAAAGCCGAGGACTATGAGGAGCGCGTCATCAACCAGTTCATCAAATACTCCGGCCGCCCGGTCTTCAGCATGGAGGCTGCCACACGCCATCCGCTCCAGAGCTTCGCCGACCTCATCACCATTGAGGAATTCAAGACCAAGAAACGTCCGAAAGTGGTCATGACCTGGACGCCTCACCCCCGCGCTCTCCCTCAGGCCGTCCCCAACTCATTTGCCGAATGGATGAACGCCACTGACTATGAATTTGTCATCACCCATCCCCACGGCTACGAGCTCGCGCCTGAATTTGTGGGCAACGCACGTGTGGAGTACGACCAGCGCAAGGCTCTCGAAGGCGCAGACTTCGTCTATGCGAAAAACTGGAGTGCTTTCGCCGACCCTAACTACGGCAAAGTCCTCTCGACCGACCGCGCATGGACAGTCGATACCGAGAAAATGGGACTGACGGACAATGCTTTCTTCATGCACTGCCTCCCGGTGCGTCGAAACATGATCGTGACCGACGATGTCATCGAATCCGAGCGCAGCATTGTCATCCCTGAAGCAGCCAACCGCGAAATCTCTGCGCAGGTTGTCCTGAAGCGCATTCTCGAAAGTCTCTGACACCAACATCTGCACAATGGAAGAAACGGTTAAAGTTATAAAAATCGGTGGAAATGTGGTGGACAATCCCGAAGCACTCGCCCGCTTCATAGGTGACTTCGTGAAACTGCCCGGAAAGAAAATCCTCGTCCACGGCGGAGGGAAAGAGGCAACCCGCATGAGCGCGAAACTCGACATCCCCACCACTATGATCGAGGGACGCCGCGTCACCACCCGTGAGACGCTCGATGTCGTGACGATGGTCTATGCCGGACTCGTCAACAAGCGCATCGTCTCAATGCTCCAGGCAGCCGGATGTAATGCCCTCGGTCTGACCGGAGCCGATGCAAACGCCATCACCGCCACCAAGCGACCAGCCACCCCGATTGACTACGGCTTTGTCGGCGACATTGCTCCCGAAGGAGTCAACTCCCGGCTGATCGCATCGCTTCTCGATGCAGGAATCACTCCGGTCTACTGCGCCATAACCCACGACGGGAAAGGGACGCTCCTCAACTGCAACGCCGACACCATCGCCTCGTCAGTTGCCGTAGGAGCATCGCGCGTGACACCGACCGAACTCATATTCTGCTTTGAGCAACCCGGAGTCATGGAGGACATCGACCGCCCCGACTCGCTCATCCCGCTCATCACCCCTGCCGTCTATGCAGATTTGCGCGGGCGCGGGATTGTCAGCAAGGGGATGATCCCCAAAATCGACAATGCCTTCAAGGCTGTCAATTCGGGTGTCAGAAGCGTGACCATCAAACATTCCGACGCACTCGCCACCGACCGTGGCACAGTCATCAAAAACTGAACCCACCATGAGCCGACCCGACATAATAGGACTCCTGTCGAAAATGATAGCCACCCCCTCCATCTCACGTCAGGAGGAGGGGACGGCGACTGTCATCCATGATTGGCTCGCCCAAGCCGGAGTGTCGCCGAAGCGATTCCGCAACAACGTCTACGCGCTGTCTGAAAATTTTGACCCCTCACGCCCCACATTGCTGCTCAACTCCCACCATGACACCGTGAAACCGGCAGCCTCCTACACCCGCGACCCCTACACTCCGACTCTGGAAGACGGACGGCTCTACGGACTCGGCAGCAACGATGCGGGAGCCTCAGCCGTGGCTCTGATGCAGACATTCATCGACCTGCACACAACTCCCCTCCCCTTCAACATGCTTCTTGCCATAACTGCCGAGGAGGAAGTCGGAGGAGAGAACGGTATGCGCGCATTCCTGCCCCATATCGCCGGAGAGGGTATCACCATCGATTGTGCGATTGTCGGCGAACCAACCAGGATGCAGGCCGCCGTGGCAGAGCGTGGATTGGTCGTCCTCGACTGCGTGACACCCGGAGTGACCGGACATGCCGCCCGAGGCGAAGGCATAAACGCCATCTACCGTGCCATTGACGACATCGAAGCCCTGCGCAGCTTCCGCTTCCCGAAAGTATCCGACACACTCGGCGATGTGAGTGTCAACATAACTCAAATCAACGCCGGATGGCAGCACAACGCCATTCCCGACGAATGTCGATGGGTGGTGGACATACGCACCACTGATGCTTTCAGCAATGAGGATACGGTCAGCCTGCTGCGCGGTGCGGTCAAATGGTCAACACTCACCCCGCGTTCCACCCGCGTGCGCGCATCGGTCATCGCCGACAGCCATCCGCTCGTCAGGAGTGCGCGTGCGCTCGGATGCACCACATTTGTCTCGCCCACCACAAGCGACATGTCGCTCATGCATGACTTCCCCTCGCTCAAAATCGGACCGGGACAGTCATCCCGAAGCCATTCAGCCGACGAGTTTGTCCTCGTCAGCGAAATCGAAGATGCCGTCCGCATCTACCGCCAACTAATTGAAACACTGAACTTAACAACACCATAACCATCCATAAATGAAACTTTGGAGCAAAGGCTTCGAGCCGGACAAAATGATTGAGGAGTTCACCGTCGGCAATGACCGTGAACTTGATCTGCGACTTGCAAAATATGACGTGCAGGGATCGATGGCCCACATCAAAATGCTTGAGAGCATCGGTCTGCTCACATCCGATGAACTTGAAATCCTGCTGAAAGCCCTCGGCGAGATAGCTGAAATCATCGAGCGTGGGGAATTCACCATCGAGCCGGGTGTCGAGGATGTCCACTCGCAGGTGGAATTCATGCTGACAGCCAAGCTCGGCGATGTCGGCAAGAAAATCCACTCCGGACGGTCACGCAACGACCAGGTGCTCGTTGACCTCAAGCTGTTCATGCGCGACGAGCTGCGCCATGTCGCCGAAGCCGTCAAGCGTCTCTTTGACCGCCTCCAGACTCTGAGCGAGGAATACAAGGAAGTCCTCATGCCCGGCTACACCCATCTTCAGGTCGCCATGCCCTCATCTTTCGGTCTGTGGTTCGGGGCATACGCCGAATCGCTTGCCGACGACATGCAGATGCTCGTGGCTGCCTACAATGTCGCCAACCAAAATCCGCTCGGCTCTGCCGCAGGCTATGGGTCATCGTTCCCGCTCGACCGCGAGATGACCACCCGTCTGCTCGGTTTCGAGACCCTCCACTACAATGTCGTTGCCGCACAGATGTCGAGAGGCAAGACCGAGCGCGCCGCTTCGATGGCCATAAGCGCGATTGCATCGACTCTCGGTCATCTCGCCATGGATGTCTGCCTGTGGATGTGTCAGAACTTCGGATTCATCTCGTTCCCCGATGAACTCACCACCGGCTCATCCATCATGCCTCACAAGAAGAACCCCGACGTGTTCGAGATAATGCGTGGCAAATGCAACCGTCTGCAGTCCATACAGAATGAGATTGCACTGCTGACAGCCAACCTCCCCCTCGGCTACAACCGCGACCTCCAGTTGCTCAAAGACATCATTTTCCCCGCCACCACCGAGATGATTTCCTGTCTCGACATGGCTGACTTCATGCTTCAGCACATACGCGTGAAACCCGACATAATCAATGACCCGCGCTACGACTATCTCTTTACCGTAGAGGAAGTGAACCGCCTCGTCCTCCAGGGTATGCCGTTCCGTGAGGCATACAAGAAAGTGGGTCACGAAGTCCAGGACGGCACATATCGCCCCGTCCGCTCCGTCCACCACACCCATGTCGGCTCAATCAACAATCTCTGCAACGCCGAAATCGCCCTCAAATTCCAAAAGCTCTATGACAAAATCATGAGCTGAGAAACAGTCGAAGACCAACTACACGAATGACCATCAAGAGCAAAGACAGTATCAAAGCTCTGACCGATGAACGGTCATTCTGAATTTTAACCATACAGGCAGGAGGTCTGCAAATATTTGTGTGCTATCGGTGGGAGAATAAGTCCGTGTCCCTACGGATTTTCCCTTACGGATTCCCATTTTCCCATTTTCCCGCAGGAATGGGAATTTCCCATTTTCCCGCCTCTCCGTGGGAATGGGAATTTTCTTATAGTTTGTCGTATGGACATGCCTCTGGCTTGTTTGCGATAAATCAGCGATTATTTGCAATCAACCGGCAATTCAATTGTACGGACATATCTATTCAAACATGCCAAAGGCATGTCCGTACATTCATATATGCCATATATATATATGTCTCTATATATATTGACACATATAGCACATGCTATAATATATATGCCTGTATATGACACATATATACATGCCTCTCCTCACTATCTCTTATAAGAGAGGTAGAGTGCATATATATGTATGGATGTATAGTGCAAAATTAATGCCGAATCACTCCCTAAATGGTGCGATAACGCAAAAATGAGAGCGCGTTTCACTATTTTTCCCATTTTCCCATTCCCACGGAGAGACGGGAAAATGGGAATGGCTGAAAGGGGTGCAGAGGGACATAATGATATGTAAGCGACAGAGATTTTATCGTCGGGACATGCACATATACTTATTATCTGACCGATAATTAACATTCATGATTGTTTGAACTTCATGGAAATGTCGTAAATTTGCATCCGTCATGCTTGATATGCTTAAATTTTCAAGAAAGCCGTATAAGATTGGTCTTGTCCTTAGTGGAGGCGGGGCCAGGGGCTTTGCCCATGCAGGAGCTTTGCTTGCGCTGGAGGAAGTCGGTATAAAGGCCGACATAATCGCCGGTGTGAGCGCGGGTTCTGTTGTCACGGCTATGTATGCGTCCGGGATGACTCCCGAGGATATTGTCACGGCTTTCAGCGATGTCAAGTTCGGTGATTTCGCAGAGCTTGGTGTGCCGCGCGACGGTTTCTTTTCGATGGACGGCTTCAAGAGATTCCTCAGAAAGCAGATTCCCTACGAAAGAATCGAGGATCTGCCCATCCCCGCCATGATTTGCGCGACTGACCTCGACAACAACAAATCCGTGGCGTTCTCGGAGGGAAATATCGTCGATTGCATCGCAGCCTCGTGCAGTATTCCAATCGTGTTCAAGCCGGTTAGAATCAATGGGGTGACATACGTTGACGGTGGAGTCCTCGCAAATCTTCCGGCATGGGCTTTGCGCGACAAATGCAAATATCTCATCGGCATAAACTGCAGCCCCGTCCCTCATCGAGGCAAACCGCACTCGATAATGGACATCGCTCACCGCACCTACGACCTCCTTGTGAAGCATAACTCCCAACCACAGATGGAACTCTGTGACGTGGCCATAAGCATTGACGACATCGCCTCCTACAAAGTCTTTAACCTTAGGGAAATAAAGCGCGTGTTCCGAGCCGGTTACGACAGTACGCTCTCCATGCTGCTCGATGCAGGCTTCACACATCGCGCCTCACGTAAAAAATAAATTCAGTACTCACACATCGTAGCAACAACATAATATCGTATGGATCGGAAACCTATAATCTATCAATTATTACCACGACTATTTACAAATACCAACAATCATTGTGTGCCTAACGGCACATACGCACAGAACGGATGCGGAAAGATGAACGACATCACGGAAACTGTGCTCAACGGAATCAAGGAACTCGGCGTGACACACGTCTGGTACACAGGCATCATCGAACACGCGACCAAGACAGATTACAGTGACGAAGGCATTGTCCCCCCCGACAATCCCTACGTGGTCAAAGGTCAGGCCGGATCGCCCTACGCCATAAAGGACTACTATGATGTCGATCCTGACCTTGCGGTCGATGTCAAGAACCGTATGGGCGAGTTTGAGGCTCTTGTGGCGCGCACCCATGACGCAGGACTTGATGTCCTGATAGATTTTGTCCCGAATCACACCGCACGTCGTTACCACAGCGATGTGAAGCCTGCCGGAATCCGCGACTTCGGTGAGGATGACAACACCGAGATGTTCTTCAGCCCGAACAACAACTACTACTATATCACCCGCCAGCTTTTCGCACCGTCCATCGACCTCGGGACAGGAAAGAAAGCCTACATCGAGTTTCCCGCAAAGGCTACGGGCGATGACTGCTTCACGGCATTTCCGACCGCCAACAACTGGTATGAGACCGTGAAGCTGAACTATGGGCGCGATCCCGGCAACTGGAGCACTCACTACCGCCCCATCCCCGACACATGGATGAAGATGCTCCACATACTCCGCTTCTGGGCATCCAAGGGTGTGGACGGATTCCGATGCGACATGGCCCACATGGTGCCCCTTGAGTTCTGGCAGTGGGCCATCCCGAATGTCAAGGACCGCTATCCGCGCATCAAATTCATCGCCGAGCTCTATGACGTGAAGATCTACCGTGACTTCATCGAGAAAGGCGGTTTTGACTATCTGTATGACAAGGTGAATCTCTATGACACCCTGCGAGGCATCCAATGCTCGAATTACTCCGCAGCCACCATCACCAACTGCTGGCAGACAGTCGAGGGTATCTCAGGCAACATGCTGAACTTCCTTGAGAACCACGACGAGCAGCGTTTCGGCTCAAAGTTCTATGCCGGAGATCCGGCGAAGGTCATTCCGTCGCTTGTCGTAAGCTCAATGATCTCGACAGGCCCGATGATGATCTACATGGGTCAGGAACTCGGCGAGCAGGCCACAGACACAGAGGGTTTCAGCGGCTATGACGGCCGCACGACCATCTTCGACTACTGGAGCGTGGCGACATTGCGCCGCTGGTACAATGACGGGTGTCCGGACGGGACACAGTTGACCCCGCGCGAACGCTGGCTGCGTGCCAAATACTGCACGATCCTCGGACTCTGCAACCGCGAGCGTGCCATTACCTACGGTCGTTTCTTCGACCTTATGTATGTCAACTATCAGAATCCCACTCTCAATCCTCACCGTCAGTATGTGTTCCTCCGTTCATACGACGGCGAAACACTGGTGATAGCCGTCAACTTCTCGACAGATTCCTGCGACCTCGCCATCAACATCCCGCGCCACGCATTCGAAATGCTCAACATCCCCGAAGGCGAGGTGATGGCGACCGAACTTCTGACACGCGAACAGGATGTCAAGGAACTTAGCACCCGTATGCCGTTCCGCACAATGATTCCGCCCTTCAATGCTGTCATCTGGAAGATCCGCCACCGCCAGGTGAGACCTCTGCCCGACCGCACCTTGAAGTAGACAAGCGGTGACATTGAGGATAATCCTCGGAAAGACAAAATCTCCCCCGCAGGGCTTGACTTCATCCTGCGGGGGAGATTGTTGTTTTTTTTTCCGGAGCAGTCAGTCCGGACTATTTTGTCAGATTGGCGGGAAGTGTGCGGTACTGCTCGGAATAACGGAGCACCTGAGGCAGATAATCCTCCTCATAGCTTACGGTGACATCCGTTATGTTGCCGTCCTTATCCATGACGGGAGTATAGACCGGGTTGACAAATCCCTTGTAGGGGGCAATGTCGAGCTTGGCGTAGCGGTCGAGGACCTCCTTGTGGAGCTGAGGATCAACCTTGACAGCGTATGTCTCAACGAGGTCACGTCCGGCCTCATAGTCACCCTCGCTCTTGATGCGCTGTACCTCGCCGAGCAGTTGCCCGAAAAGATCGCGGAGCTTCTTGTAGTCATTGATCTTTATGTAGGTCTTGCCGTCGCGCTTGACCATCTCGATCACATTGTCAGGCTTGCCTTTCTCGTAGACCCAGGCAGCGATGAGCTGACGGTTGCGCATGTGGGCTTCCTCGACATCCTTGCCCGGCTCGATGCGCATGAGCTGCGTCATCAGACCATTGAGGATATATTTGTAGTACTCGGCTTTGTATGCGTCGGGATTGTCAAGCAGACCAAGCTCAAGGAGCTTCGGGTCAGCGAGATAGTAGAGAGCGAAAAGGTCGGCGCGGGCTTCCTCAAGCGTAGAGCCGTGAGCCTTGAGAGCGTCGGGGTCAACTCCGGGGAGCAGACGGCCTGAGGCATGACCGAGACATTCGTGGAGGTCGGTGTGAAGATTGTCAGTGATAAAGAGATACTTGTCCAAGAGGTCGGATGTCTCCTTGTCGATCACGAACTCCTCGTTGAAACCATTGCCGTGCGAAGCCTCATCGTAGGCCTGCGTGATGTTTTCGAGAGTCACTGACTTTGAGCCGTGGGCGGCACGAATCCAGTTGGCATTGGGAAGATTGATACCGATGGGAGTTGCCGGGTAGGAATCACCTGCCAGGATGGCTGCCGTGATGACCTTTGCGCTGACACCCTTCACCTTGTCTTTGCGGAAACGCGGATCGACGGGCGAATTCTGCTCAAACCATTCGGCATTTCCCGAGATGACCTCGGTGCGGTGTGAAGCCTCCTCATTCTTGAAATTGACAATCGACTCGTATGCGCCCGTCATGCCGAGCGGGTCACCGTAGCTCTCGATGAAACCGTTGATGAAGTCAACTTTTGAGTCAGTGTCCTCGACCCAAGCGATTGAGTATTCGTCAAAAGTCTTGAGATTGCCTGTGGTGTAGTATTCGATGAGCTTGCTGATGATTCCGCGCTGGGCGTCATTCTCTGCATAGTTGCTTGCCTTTCCAAGCAGATCCACGATTTTGCTGATGGATTCCGTGTAGAGACCTCCGATCTTGTAGGGCTGCTCGACGACCTTGCCGTTTTCCTTAACGATGCGGGTGTTGAGACCCCATGAGACGGGTGTTGCATCGGTAGTGTCCTTCAGCGCGTTGAAATAGTTCTCAACCTCAGCCTGCGTCACACCTTCGTAGAGGTTATTGGCTGAAGATGTGATGAGATCCTGTCCCTCGGCCTGATTGACACGCTTGGGCATGACTGCGGGGTTGAAGATGACTTCATAAAGAGTCTCCACGTTCTCCGGCTGTTTGTCGGCGGGGAGCTTTGCCACATTCTCGGCAAGGAATTCCTTGGAGAATCCCGGCGTGAACTTGTCCATTGAATAATGGTGGTGGATACCGTTGGCAAACTCTATCTGCTTGAGGTAAATCTCAAGGGCTTTGAAATCTTTGCTCTCACGGTCACCGCTGAATGACTTGTAGACATTCTCAATGAGGTCACGGATAGCGAGGTTGTACTTGCCGTTCTGATCCCAAAGGATGTCGCGCCCGGTGATGGCGGCTTCCGAAAGGTAATAGATGAGGATGCGCTGCTGAGGGGTAAGATTCTCGAAATCGGGAACCTTGTAGCGAAGGACTTCGATGTCGGCGAAACGATCGACGGTGTAGTCAAAATCATCGCTCTTTTCATCAGAAGTCTTTGATGCACATGACGTGATGGCTAATGCTGCCATGGCCGGAAAGATGAATTTGGTTAAAGACATTTGTTGTTTATATCAAGATTTTTAATGTGATCCGGTTTATCCCTACTCCACATACAGGACGAGACCTTTGAGATATTCACCCTCGGGATGATAGATGTTGACGGGATGGTCTGCCGGCTGGGTGAGCTGATGGAGGATGCGAACCTTTCGACCCGACATGGCGGCAGCAGTGAAGACCGCGAGACGGAACTGTTCGCGTGATATGGCCTGAGAGCAGGAGAAAGTAAAGAGAATGCCACCGGGTGCAATCTTCTCGAATGCAGCGGCGTTGAGACGGCGATAGCCTATCATGGCATTGCGGATGGCACTGCGGTGTTTTGCAAAGGCCGGAGGATCGAGGACGATAAGGTCGTAGGCTCCTTTTTCCATCCTGGCGAGGAACTTGAATGCATCCTCTGCGTAGGATTTATGACGCTCATCGCCGGGGAAATTCAGTTGGACGTTGGCATCGGTGAGGGTGATTGCCTTGGCCGATGAATCGACCGAATGGACAAGGCTCGCACCGCCACGCATCGCATAGACCGAAAATCCTCCCGTGTAGCAGAACATGTTGAGGACTTTTGCATCCTTGCTGAAACGCTGAAGCAGGGCACGGTTGTCGCGCTGATCTACGAAAAATCCCGTCTTCTGACCTTTCAGCCAGTCGATGTTGAACTTCAGTCCGTTTTCAATTGCGATATTGGTGTCGAAGCCGCCTGTGATGTAATCATTGACAGGGTCAAGGCGTGCCTTGAACGGGAGCGTGGTCTCGGATTTATAATATACATTTTTTATTCCGGCTCCGGGCAGCTCAGTCAGACATTTGGCTATGATGTTGCGTGCGTAGTGCATTCCCGGGCTATGAGCCTGCAGGACGGCGGTGTTGCCGTAGATATCCACCACGCAACCCGGCAGGAAATCCCCCTCACCGTGGATGAGACGGAATGTGTTGTTGTCATCGCGGATAAGCCCGAGGCGGCAACGCAGATTCCAGGCCTGCAAGAGCCGTTCGGCATAGAACTGAGTGTCAAGCTCCCGTTCGGTTGAGTCGAGCATACGCACGGCAATCGATCCAATCTCATAGTGACCTACTCCGAGCGGACGACCATCGGAGGCCTCGACCCGGACCGTCTCTCCTTCTTCCAGTCCATCAGGAAGTTTCGCAATGGCCCCTGAAAAGACCCAGGGGTGAAAACGCAGAAGTGATTCCTCCTTGCCGCGTTTGAGTGTTATCGTTTTCAACATTTCCGTTATTCATGAATTTCTGTACCCTGCAACTGACTTTGACTCCTAAAATCTATTTGAAGAATGCCCTGAATATGTCATTGCCGTTTGCATAGAGCAGGAGCATGAGCAGAAAGATCATGCCGACATATTGAGCTGCTATCATAACTTTTTCAGGAGCCTGTTTGCCCGTGATCATTTCCCAGAAAAGGAACATGACGTGTCCTCCGTCAAGTCCCGGAATCGGGATTATGTTCATGAAGGCAAGTGCGACGGAGAGAAAGGCTGTGATTTCCCAAAATGAAAGCCAATTCCAGCGTTCTGGGAACATATTGCCTATGGCTCCGAATCCGCCAAGACTCTCAGCACCCTCACGGCTGAACACATGCTTCATTGACCCTACATAGTTTGAGAGGGTCGTCGTGCCGATCTCCCAGCCTTTGGGGAAGGATTCAAAGAAATTATATTCAACCGTCACCGGCTCGTAGATTGAGGTTATCGGACGCAGGTTGAAACCAAGTTTACCGTGTGAATTCGGGGTGACATTAAGTTTCATTGTCTTACCGTTGCGCACGAGGGTGATGTCAACCGGCTTATCAGCGTAGGCCAACAGTGCCTCGGCAAACTCGGTGAATGACGGAGTCGGGATGGTGTCAATGGCTATCAAGTGGTCGCCGGGTTCAAGTCCGGCTTTTGCGGCAGCCTCGCCGGGGACAAGTCTCTCGACATAGACCGGGACACGGTAGGCAAGGAAGCCCTTGTCGTCATTAAGGCGGAGCAGGAAGTCGTCAGGGATATTGATATTGACTGTGTCCTTATGGTTTCTGATGACTGTCACTACATCTGCATCCGCCATGCGGTAGGGATAGTCGCTTTTTGAAGCGTCGAGAAGCTCACCGTCCGCCATATACGGAATGTCACCGTTGCGGAATCCGACACTTTGTGCGGCGGGTGAGAAGTCAAAGCCCTCGGTGGCGGCATCGAAGGGTATGTACTGTGCTCCCCAGTGCATTGCTATTCCGGCATAGATGAGTATGGCAAGGATGAAGTTGAACACTACGCCGCCAAGCATGACGAGAAGACGTTGCCATGCGGGTTTTGTGCGAAATTCCCAGGGCTTCGGCTCCTGCTTCATCTGCTCGGTGTCGAGCGACTCATCAATCATTCCGGCGATTTTACAGTATCCGCCGAGAGGAATCCAGCCGATACCGTATTCCGTGTCGCGCCACGATGTCTTGTTGGGGTCTGCCCCGGGTTTCTGTTTGGGTTTCCATTTGAAAAGGGAGAAATAAGGGTCGAAGAACATATAGAATTTTTCAACCTTTATCCCGAAGATTCTTGCGAATATGAAATGACCGAACTCATGGATGATGACCAGGAGAGCCAGTGCGATGATGAGTTGGAGTGCTTTTATAAGAAATGTTTCCATTGATTACAGTGAATGGCTAAAAGAGTGGCGTAAGAATTTGTCTCAGACATGGAGGGGAATCTTGCATCCGGTCAGTTGCTCCGCGAAGGCAATGGTCGAGCGATGGGTCTCGACGTAGTCCTCAAGTGTGGGTGTTGAGATGAACGGCATTGCCTCAAGCGCGCGGGTGATAGTCGTGTATATCTCCGGGAAGCTGATTTTCTCCTCAAGAAAAGCGCGCACAGCCACCTCATTGGCGGCATTGATGATACACGCCGCATTGCCTCCCCGCCGTAGGGCGTAGGGTGCAAGTGTGAGACACGGGAATTTTTCCGGATCCGGTTTTTCGAAAGTGAGGGTCGAATAGTCGGCCAGCGAGAGCGGACGCTCGGAGGATGGCAGACGCGAGGCATCGCCGAGCGCATAGCGGATGGGCAGACGCATGTCCGGAATACCGAGCTGCGCTTTCACAGCACCGTCGATGAACTCGACCATGGAGTGTACAATCGACTGGGGATGCACCACTGCTTCAATCCTGTCAGGAGTGATGTCAAAGAGCCATCGGGCCTCGATAATCTCGAAAGCCTTGTTGAGCATGGTAGCCGAGTCGATGGTGATTTTTGCGCCCATGTTCCAGCGTGGATGGTGGAGGGCCTGCGCAGGAGTGACAGTCTCGATTTGCTCGCGGGTGAAAGAGCGGAACGGACCGCCGGAAGCCGTTATGATCAGTTTGCTGACAGTCTTCGGATCTTCTCCGACAAGACATTGGTAGATTGCGGAGTGTTCGGAATCGACAGGAATGATTTTCGAGGATGATTCCGCAAGGAGACGGGTGACCAGCTCTCCGGCCACGACGAGCGTCTCTTTGTTGGCGAGCGCAATCTGCTTGCCGGCACGGATGGCACGGATGGTCGGGAGCAGTCCGCTGTAGCCCACGGTTGCCGTCACTACCGTATCGAAGTCCGGGCGATCCATCGCATCGGCGAGAGCCGCGTTGCCGGCGGCGGTCTCTATGCCTAATGGTGAAAGAGCGTCATGCAGACGTGTATATTTCGATTCGTCGGCAATGATGGCGAGAGACGGACGGAATGTCTTCGCCTGTTCGATAAGCAGCTCGACGTTTGAGCCTGCAGCAAGCACCGTGGCCTTGAAACGTTGCGGGAAGTGGGAAATCACATCGAGTGTCTGAGTCCCGATTGAACCGGTCGAACCGAGGATTGCTATGTTATGTGGCATGTGCATATTCTGTTTTTTCGGAAAGAAGTGCAAAAATACGGAAAAATCCTTATTTTGGCACGATTTTTGCAGAAATAATAGTAATTTTGCATTTATCGTGTGCGATTATTCAACTATATCACACGCCCTTACCGAAAAAACTATGAATCATCAGATAGACATTTTGGCTGACATCAACCGGCTGCTTGACCGGCACCGTGTCAATGAAGCCCTTGACCTTATAGACAATTCAATTGCATCCCTCGGGACTCTCCCCGAGCTCCGATCGGCCACCGTCCGCCTGCGCGAAAGCTATGAGCTCATGACTCACTATGCTCTGCGTGGAATGCCCGATCCGGCACGACCTGAGCTGTATGCTGCCATCCTTGCCGAGATTCGCTCACTTGCCGATGACCTTCACCGCCGCTCGCGGATGGAGGATGCTCCCACGCTTTATTTCAACGTCCTGCGCTATGAGAACATGCGTCATGACTTGGGGATTGCCTCACTGCTTGATGAGTATCGCCGCATCAACAGTCGCCTCCAGATGGCCATGCTCACGGAGGATGCGGAGAAGGCCGGACGCGAGTTCACACAGCGTGCCGAGGACCTTGAAAAACGCATCTTCAATCTTCTGTGGACACTCTATCCCATGACTGTCGATGACGCCGCTGCCGTCGGCAATATGTTTGCCGATATTTCTCTGCCCGGACATTTCAAACAACTGTGTGTGTCGGCTCTGATGCTCGGTCAGCTCGAATATCCCGACGAACGCCGTCTGCGTCTGCTGATGGATGCCTACTGTTCGTCAGACCCGGAACTCTCTGTCCGTGCGTTGTGCTCCATCCTCATTGTGATGTCGGTGCAGCGCGACCGACCGTTCTCCCCGTCGCTCATACGCCGGTTTGACTCACTGCGCGAGTCGCCCCAATGGGCTTCGGATGTAAAGATGGCACTGATGCAGTTCATCCGCGCACGTGACACCGAACGCATCGGGCGCAAACTGACCGATGAAGTCATCCCTGAGATGATGAAACTCAAGCCTGAGATTGAAAAGCTCGGTCGGAATCCGATCGACCCCGAATCAATGGAGGAAAATCCCGAATGGGCTGAAATTCTTGACCGGTCGGGAATCGCGGACAAGCTCAAGGAGCTGCAGGAGATACAGGAGGATGGCGGGGATGTCATGATGGTGACATTCAGCAAACTGAAGACATTCCCGTTCTTCAACGACATCTCCAACTGGTTTCTGCCGTTCCACACATCCCACTCATTGATTGCGGGAAGCAACGATGCGTCCATCCGTATGCTCTCCGAAGTGGTGGGAAGTACACCCATGTTCTGCAACAGCGACAAATATTCCATCATCCTCTCGTTGTCGCAGGTTCCTGATTCGCAGAAACAGATGATGGCCTCACAGCTCAAATCACACTCCGGTCAGATGGCAGCGATGAGTCTCGGCGACATGGATCTGTCGATGAAAAGTCGCGAGAAGATTGCCGGGCGATACGTGCAGGACATCTATCGTTTCTTCCGCCTGTTCCGCCGCAAGGGTGAATTCAGCGATCCATTCTCAACCACTCTAAATCTCGTGACAGTGCCGTTGCTGTCCGACATATTCAATGACAGCGAGACCCTCCTGCTTGTCGGGGAGTTCTATTTCAGACACAAACATTTCGCCGATGCGTTCGACGTGTTCGAGAAACTGTCGTCGAAAGTCCCGCCGAGCGCACAGCTCTTTCAGAAGATGGGCTATTGTATGCAGATGCTCGGGGCTGTCGATGAGGCTGTGAAGTACTATGAGCAGAGCGAACTGCTCAACTCCGAGAGTCAATGGACCATCAAGAGACTTGCAATATGCTACCGCAACGCACGCAACTGGGACAAGGCGGCTGAGTACTATTCGCGTCTCGCTGCGTCAAACCCCGATGATGTAACCGCAGCCCTCAACCTCGCGCTCTGCCATCTTGAGGGAGGACACCCCGAGGAGGCAATACCGCTGCTCCACAAGGTGGAATTTCTTGACGGCGAGTCGGACCGCTCGTCGCGTCCGCTGGTCAGAAGCACTCTCCTCACCGGCGACATAGAGAAAGCCCGCAAGTACTCGTCGCAGGTGCTCTCGCGTAAACCCGGAGTGTCCGACTACATCAATGCCGGACATATCGAGGTCATAGCCGGAAATTACGATGAGGGTGCGCGTCTCTACTCCGAGTCGATTGCTGCCGACAATTTTGAGGTGGGAAATTTCGTTAAGTCCTTCAGGTCTGATGTGGAAACCTACAAGAGAATGTCGGAAATAGATCCACTGACGCTCGGTCTGGTCCTTGACGAGTCGATCCGCCGCTCCTCATTGCTTGGCCGTAAATTATAACATTGCAAAAACCAATCATAATCGCCCGAATGATACGTAGAATCCTAATTTCGGCTCTTACAGCCGCCAGTATTATGACTCAAGCTCAAAATCCGTTTTTTAAAGAATTTGACACAGCCCCCCACGGAGCTGCACCGTTTGACAAAATCAGTTTTGCAGACTACGAACCGGCCATCGACCGTGGAATCCGACTTGGATTGGATGCTGTCGATGCCATAGTCAACAATCCCGAAGCACCGACGTTTGACAATACGATTGTCGCGCTCGAAAGAGCCGATACGGATCTCAACCGCGTGCTGATGGTGTTTGATCCACTCCTCTCCGCCCTCAGCGATGACAACATGATGGAGCTGTCAATGAAGATCACTCCCCGACTGTCGGACTACTCGACCTCAATATCACTCAACGAAGGTCTTTGGAAGCGTGTGAAGGCCGTCTATGACAACCGCGACAACTTCAATCTTGACCAAGAGGACAAAATGCTGCTCAAACGCACCTACGATTCGTTTGTCCGCAACGGCGCACTGCTTGAGGGCGAGGACCGCAACACCTACTCGCGATTGTCAAGCCGATTGAGCGAGCTTACAACACTTTTCGGACAGAATGTGCTCAAGGAGATGAACACCTACGAGATATGGCTCGGGAAAGATGACCTTGCCGGACTTCCCGAAAGCTCAATCGAAGCTGCAGCCCTCGCCGCCAAGGAAAAAGGGCGTGATGGAGAGTATCTGTTCACCCTCGCACAGCCGGTCTACATGGCGTTCATGAAATACAGTGACCGCCGTGACCTCCGCGAGAAGATGTATCGCCTCTACACCTGCCGCAACGTCAAGGGACAGTACAACAATCTTCCCGTCATGAAGGAGATAGCGGAGACACGTATGCAGATTGCCAATCTTCTCGGCTATCCCACATACGCTCACTATGTTCTTGAAAACACCATGGCCAAGACACCTGACAAGGTCTATGAGTTGCTCCACTCCCTGCGTGATGCATATATGCCCGCCCAAAAGGCTGAATTCAAGGAACTGAACGACTTCGCGTCCTCTCTCGAAGGGAAGCAGATGGAAATGAAGCCCTGGGATTACAGCTACTACTCCAACAAACTGAAAAATGCCAAGTATGCCTACGATGAGGAAAAGCTGCGCCCGTATTTTGAACTTAACAATGTGATTGACGGAGTTTTCGGACTTGCCACCAAACTCTACGGACTCACATTCAAGAAGAATCCTGACATCCCGGTCTATCATCCTGATGTGACAGCGTTCGATGTCATCGACAAGGATGGTTCATTCCTCGGAGTCATCTACACAGACTTTTTCCCACGCGAGAGCAAGCGTCCCGGAGCATGGATGACGGAATTCAAGAGTGAGGAAAGAGCTGCTGACGGAACTGTCGTGCGTCCGCATGTGACAATTGTGATGAATTTCACCAAGCCGACCGACTCCAAGCCATCTCTCCTTACCCCCTACGAGGTTGAGACCTTCCTCCATGAGTTCGGACACGGTCTCCACGGACTGCTCGCCAACACCAAATACGCGTCTCTGTCAGGCACCAATGTCCTCCGCGATTTTGTGGAACTTCCATCACAATTCAATGAGAATTACCTGACCGAGAAAGAGTTTCTCGATGGTTTTGCACGCCACTACGAGACCGGCGAAGCCATCCCCGCCGAACTTGTGAAGCAGATTGTAAGTTCATCGCAGTTCGGTGCGGCATACGCTTGTCTGCGTCAGCTCAACTTCGGACTTATCGACATGGCATGGCACAGCATCACCTCGCCGATCGATGATGTGGAAAAATTCGAGCAGGAAGCCGGAGCGTCTGTCGCTATGTTTGACCCGATACCCGGCTCAGTCACCGGCTCGACGTTCTCACACATCTTCTCAGGCGGATATGCTGCCGGATATTACAGCTACAAGTGGGCAGAGGTGCTTGATGCAGATGCTTTCGCCTACTTCAAGGAGAATGGCATATTCGACCGCAAGACTGCTGATGCATTCCGCGACAATGTCCTGACACGCGGCGGCACCGAGAATCCTGATGAACTCTACCGCCGTTTCCGTGGCAAAGACGCATCAATCGACGCACTTCTTAAACGCGACGGCATTGACACCGCCCCCAAAGCCGGAAAACTCTCCGTCCCGATGGATAAATAAACTGCATATACACTCATAATCCGACCCCGGCTGCTGAAGCTGATCATAATTCAGTCAAGCATCCGGGGTCGGATTATATTATGAACATGAATATCAACGTATTATCCCCAACCGACAAGTGATACAATAGTCCATCTAAGAAGTGCTGAAAGGAGAACTGCAAATATCTCTGCCCTACGGTTGATTATGATGGCTGTGTGCATGTCGGGGGTGGTCAGTGGGCGAGCCGTTGTGCCGATGAATGGTTTGTAGACCGTTTCGCCGAAATAGTCATGAGGTCCACCGAAACGGCAGTCGAGTATACCTGCGAGAGCTGCTTCCGGGTAGCCGCTGTTGGGACTCGCATGTTGGTTGCCGAATCGGGCTACAAAGGAGAGCAATCCCAATCTCCCGGTGGAGAGAACCATGAGCAACGCCGTCAGCCGTGCCGGGATGAAATTGGCTGCGTCATCGATGCGTGCAGCCACACAACCGAAATCCTTGTAGCGTTTGTTGCGGTAGCCGATCATAGAGTCAAGGGTATTCACCATCTTGTATGCCACCATCCCCGGTACGCCGAGCAACGCAAACCAAAACAGCGGAGCCACCACTCCATCGCTCAAATTCTCAGCAAGGGTCTCAAGAGCCGCTGTGCGTATTTCCTGCGCGGAAAGTCGGTCGGTGTCTCTCCCGACGACTCTTGCAACCTGCGCCCGGCCTTCGTCAATGGACCTGTCAAGAGCTTTGAACACATCCCGCACCTCGCGGATGAGAGTCGTGCCGGCAAGACAATAGAAAATCAGAAGCGTGGAAACTGCAATCTGAAGCCAGAGGACATCAGCAAATGCCCGCAACAGCAACCATGTCGCAAGAAAGGTGACGAGGATGAGACCGACAGCCATACATCCTCCCTTTAACATTCTGTGCATTCCACGGTTAAGGCGATGTTCAAAGAACGCGATAGCCTTGCCGAATCCTACTATCAGATGGGGTAATCCCGACGGATCACCCAAAGTGAGGTCAAGCACCCACGCAAGCAAAAGTGGCACGAGAATCAAGAGCGTGTCATCCATGATTCGATAGCTTTTATAAGTAAATCATTTTCATCAGCCGACTGGGCTGCCACACGGAAATGTCTCTCACCTAATCCCTCAAAGTTTGATGCGTCGCGTATGAGAATGCCATAGCGGCTGACGAGATAGTTCTTGAGGTCTGCGGCAGTCCCCCACGGGAGTTCACACAAAAGGAAATTGCAATCGGTCTCAGTGGCGCGGACTCCGAATTCACTAAGTGCTTTGCCAATCCTCAGAGCCTCCTCATGAAGTCGGACAGCGTTGATTGGATAATCATCGGCGTGTGCGAGCAGATATTTCGCACCTTCAATCGCGAGACTGTTGACCGACCACGGCATCCTGAACTGCATGAGTCTTGAAATGACAATGGGATTACCGATCGCATAACCAATGCGCAGCCCCGGCACCGCGAAGCGTTTGGTGAGCGACTGGAGAAGTATGACGTTTGGTCTTCCAACCACCTCACAGGCTTCGGGGAGAGGCAATGACGTATAGTCCGAATAGGCGCGGTCTATTATGAAGACCGTTTCAGGCATTCTGTCAATCAACCCAAGCAGCTCACCCTTGTCGGTGACTCTGCCTGTGGGATTGTTCGGGTCACACAGCCACACGGCATTTGAGTCAGCAGGGATTCCGTCAATCGACCTGACAAATGTGACTTCATGCTCATGAAGTCTGCAAGCGTCCTGATATTCTCTGAATGTGGGTATGACAATGGCTGATTTCGCTCCACGGAGCATCTGCGCGATAAGATATATCGCCTCTGTGGCTCCATTGGTCACCATCACACATTCACGTTCCACGCCTGCCTCGGCAGCTAAAATTTTTTCGACGGATTCAGGCGTAGGTTCCGGATAAGTCCTCAGACACTCCGTCATCCCCGAGAGGTGACGCATGAGGCCGGAATGATCCACCGCCGAGAAAATATTTGTACTGAAATTGTGACGCACAGCCTCGCCGTAACGATAAATATCGTCTCCGTGTCCCTCAATCATTTTTTACTCATTATGGTGTACAGACGCTCGATGTCAAGATGTTTGCGGAGATGATCGGCGAGAGCGTCATACTGCGATTCTTTATACGCCTTGTAGTCAAATTCCTCACTCGTCTTGTTGAGGACGTAAGGCTTCAATACATGGTCGATGACGATTCCGTTGTCAAGTATTCCATGCATATAGCTGCCGAAACATTTTTCATCCGCCATGCAGCCTTCGGCAACTCCATCGGGGATGATGGTGTTCAGATATTTCACCGGCTGTTCCATTTCGCTGCGGCCATTGTGGATTTCATAGCCGCTGCATGTCCCGGGATAGTCCAGAAAACGGAACTGAATCTGACGGGTGATTTTCTCATCGGCGAGGATAGTGTGTACCGGGAGCAGTCCGAGTCCTGGCAAGCGGCGTATGTCGCCCTCAATTCCATCGGGATCACTGATGTCCAATCCCATCATCTGATAACCGCCGCAGATACCGATGACCGTTTTGCCGTCATTGCGGTGTGCGTTGACAATCGCATGAGCCAGTCCGCTCCGCCGCAGATAGTAGAGGTCCGACAGCGTGGATTTGCTTCCGGGGATGATAATGATGTCGGCAGCGGCCACATCTTCGGGATTATTCGTATAGAACAGATTGACCTTCGGATTCCGCTCAAGGACATTGAAATCGGTGAAGTTCGATATGTGACGGAGAAGTATCACCGCCACATTGACCATGCCGGTCGCCGCGCCGGAGGATTTCTTGTCGAGAGCCACGGAATCCTCCTCCTCGATATGGATGTCGGGGGCGTATGGCACAACGCCGAGGACGGGAACACCACACAGTTTCTCCATCATCCTCCGCCCCTCATCAAACAGTCTGAGGTCGCCACGGAATTTATTGATGATGATTCCCTTTATCCTCTTTCTGTCCTCATCAGTCTGAAGCATTATCGACCCGTAGACACTCGCGAATACCCCACCACGGTCAATGTCAGCTACAAGTATCACGTCTGCATCCGCATGACGAGCCATCGGCATGTTGACGAGGTCGCTGTCGCGCAGATTTATTTCCGATATGCTTCCGGCTCCCTCCATCACTATGGGATTGTGGGCTGCCGACAGCCGGTCAAAGGCCGAATTGACCACATTTCTGAAATGCTCACGTCCATCCTTACGGAAATACTCGTAGGCATTGCGGTTGCCGATGGGGCGGCCGTTGATCACCACTTGCGATGTGTGATGTCCCGACGGCTTCAGGAGTATGGGATTCATGTCGGTGGAGCAAGGGATTCCCGCCGCTTCAGCCTGTACGGCTTGCGCGCGTCCTATCTCAAGACCGTCAGGAGTGGCGTAGGAATTGAGAGCCATGTTCTGAGCCTTGAATGGGGCGGGGTTATAGCCGTCCTGCAGGAAGATTCTGCAAAGTCCGGTGGCTATGAGACTTTTCCCGACATCACTTCCTGTCCCGGCGAGCATTACGGGATGAAGGCGGGGACGTGCATCCACTTCAATCTCCACAATCCCGCCACAGGCAGGTTGAGAGGCAAACGCTTCACTGTCCGTCAGACCTTTCAGCACTGAAAGTGCATGGATGATGATGCCTCCGTGTGTGAAAACCGCGATGGTGTCGGTTTCGTTCCGTTCTTTTCTGATATCGGCGATGAAATCCAGAAAACGTCGGCGTTGGTCCATCGACGATTCTCCCCCTGTTGCAGGGACGTTGATGTAGTCCTCATACCACGTCTGAAGCCTTGGGTCGAAAATCTCGTCGAAAGGTCTCATCTCCAACTCGCCGAAGTCCATCTCCATGAGTCTGGAATCGGTGATGGGAGAATCGTAGCCGCAGAATGAAGCCAACTTCCGGCAGCGTGACAGCGGACTGGAGTAGACGGCATCAAACGTGTAATTTTCAAGCCCCTTCCGGACCTTGGCGGCTTCATCGGGGAATGTCGCAGCGAGAGGCACATCTGTCTGCCCGTAGCAGACCCCCTTCGGGACATCAACGGATGTGTGGCGTATGAAAATAAGTCTCATGGATGCAGATAGGCTATAAATGTGACACCCGTTATCATTGACAGCTCACACAGCAGGAATGTCGCGCCGCAACAGTCACCCGTGTAGCCTCCGATTTTCTTTGACATCAACGCGGCAAGCGATACGACGGTCACAATCGGGAAGATAGCGGCGATTGCGAAGTAAGGACTTAATGTGAGCAGCGGGAAGAGCGGAAGCGTACCGCAGACGATCTGCAGGAGCAGCCTACAGATTCCCATGCGTCTGTATGATATTTTGTTTTTCGCACCCTCGGGACGCGCATAGCGGAGCATGTTGGTCAGTTGCGATGCACAAAGTTTGCCAAACGGATCCGCAGCAAACACCGCGCAGGCAGCCAATAGTCCCGGAAGTGCCTCCAGCAGATTGACGAGGAGGAGAAAGTAGGCTATCAAGCCGAGGACTCCGTAGGTGCCTATATGTGAGTCCTTCATGATTGTCAATATCCTCTCCTTGTCACCTCCGCAGCCGAATCCGTCGCAGAAATCGGCGAGACCGTCCTCATGGAGCGCGCCGGTGAGCAACAGTCTCACGATGATGGCGACGATGGCAGCAATCCCGACAGGAAGAATGCACGACAATCCGAACAGCACAAGCGCGGTGACTCCCCCGGTCAGCCATCCGACCAAGGGCCAGAACACTACGGCGTCAGAGTAAGCCTCACGCCCGGGACTCACCCATCGCCAGAGGGGCAAGCGCGTAAAGAGGATGAAGGCGGCTGCGATTTTTTCCATCCGGATGTGTCAGAGTCTGTTTAGAAATATTTTGTCACTTTAACGTCGGCAAAGGAATCCATCTGATTGATCATCCTTACAGCCGACTCTATGATGGGATAGGCACACACTGCCCCACTGCCCTCACCGAGACGGAGGTCGAGATGGAGGAGTGCGCGGACACCGAGGGCTTCGAGCATCAGTCTGTGACCGCTCTCATCGCCTTGATGTCCGAAGATGGCATAGTCGAGCACGGCGGGATACAGGCGTGAGGCTGCGAGGATGCAGCTTGTCATGATGAAGCCGTCAACGATTATAATCATGCCGCACTCGGCTGCACGAAGCATCGCGCCCACGGCCATCACCATCTCGTAGCCACCGAACCATGCCATTTCAGATTCGACCGATCCGTCGCCCGTATAGGCTGCGACAGATTGCGAAAGCACATCATATTTATGTCTGATTCCCGCATTGTCAAGTCCGGCACCTGCTCCAATACATTTTTCGAGTGGAATGCCGGTGAAAAGATGCATCCACACTGACGATGACGAGGTGTTTCCGCTCCCCATCTCACCGAAGCTGACAATGTTGCACCGCGATGTCTGCCTGATTTCATCAATCACCTCCGCGCCGCGCTGCAGACACAGCTCAAATTCCTCGGGAGTCATGGCTGCTTCGTGGCGGAAATTGCGCGTTGACTTGCGTATTTTCTTGTCTATTATACCGTGACCGGCAGGGATGTCGTAGTCCACACCTGCATCGACAAGCACGAGCTTGAAACCATGCTGGTCACAGAGGAAGTTGATTCCGGCACCGCCTTTCGCAAAGTGACCGAGCTGCTGCCATGTCACTTCCTTGGGCGAGACACTCACCCCCTCCTCGATCACACCGTGGTCGGCTGCGAAAAGCACATTGTGCGGCTCGCGCAGTTCGGGTGTCAGCGTCTGCTGGATGAGACAAACTTTCAGAGCCGTCTCCTCAAGCATCCCGAGAGAGCCTTTGGGCTTGGTGAGATTGTCGATTTTCTTTACAATGTCCTCCCGCATATTCCGGTTGACGGGACGTATGTCAAATTTCATAAGTTGTGAATTCTGTGAGATTAGAGTTTCGGTTCATTTTATCCTGACATCAATGCCGGACACCATGAGATGCACCTCGTCGGCCGCTCTCGCAATGTACTGGTTGATTGATCCCTGGAGGTCAGTGAAGCGGCGTTGGAGTGCATTTTCGCTCGTTCCTCCGAAACCGATTTCATTCGTCACAACGATGAGTGTCGCATTTTTGAGCATTAGATTGTCAAACCGTTCCTTCATCTCGTCAAGAGCCGCATCAATGTCTTCACCTGCCTCAAAGAAGCAGTTCGTTGCCCAAAGTGTCACGCAGTCAAACACCACCGTGTCACCGGCTTTAACACCGGCTTCATCAACCTTCACGGGCATTTCCACCGTGGTCCACTGCGGACCGCGACGGTTCTGATGGACCGCGACACGCTGACGAAATTCATCGTCGAATACCCGTGCTGTCGCAAGATAGATCGGACGATCTGAGAGCGAAAGGGCAAGACGTTCGGCAAACATGCTTTTGCCCGAACGTTGCCCGCCTGTCACCATTATTATCATAGTCTGAAACTGATTCGTTATTGACACTGCAAAGATAGCAAATAGTTTCAATGCAGAAAAACCGCCTCCCGGTCAAAACAGTCTTTGTGTCCGTTTGACCGGGGGCGGTTATGATGACAATGGCAGTTATCGAAATGATGGGGGGACGACCGTCACTTCTGCGCGGGGGCAGTGCCTGACTGGGCTGCCGCGCGTGCGGCAAGCTCGCGTTTGACAGCCTTGTGGTTGGCCATGATGTAGAATGCGCCGAATATACCCGAAGCCACGAGTATTATGGCCTGGAAACTCCAGCAAACTATCGAATAGGCTGCACCGTCACTGTTGCTGATACCGAACAGACTCAACGCGAACATGACAGCTATGTTCCATGGCCCGAGACCGCCGTTTGACGGGACTGCCATGCTGCATGACCCGAAAACAAAGACCACGAGACCGGGGACGAGTCCGAGATAGTAGCCGGATCCGGTGATAAGCTCGCGTGTGAAAGGGAAAGCAAAGAAACATACGTAGGTCTCGAAAAAGTAGCAGATCCAGATGCCGAGGGTGAGGATGAGATACAGTCCCGTCCCCTTCATGTGGAAAAGCACCATGAAACCGTTCCATATACGCATGATACTGGTGTTGACACCCTTGACAAATGATGTGTTGCGAAACAGGTAGTCGCCGAGGATGAGCAGTCCGATTATAGCTACAAGCACAAGCCAGAACCAGCCGTCGGTGGTGTAGCGGTCGATGGCTTCGCCGAGCGGATAGCGGTCGAGGAAGCGGTCAATGGCAGGACGCGCGACAAAAACGGTGAGGATGATGATGAGAAGTATCATTATTCCGTCAGAAGCGCGGTCGCCGAGGTCGGTGCCGACAACAGTGGAGAGCTTGCACCCCTCACGGCGAGTTATGTAGACGCACCTCCATGCCTCGCCAAGAAAGGGGAACACGAGATTTAACGCGTATGCTCCGAAAATCGACACACTCTCAGCTACAACAGGGATGCGCGGAATCCCGGCGGCACGGAGCTGTATGCCCCACCTGATACCTCTGATAATGTGGGATATAAGTGTGATCACCATCATTGCGACGATGTAGCGGTAGTCAACCCCATGACGGATGATGGCTTCGACCTGATGGATGTTGACCTTGTGAAATAGCCACACAATCAGACCTCCCGAAACCAAAAGCGGGACGAGATACTTGATTATTTTGCTGATGACCGCCGTTCGGTCATGTCGTGGCGGTGACGGAGGGGTGGTTGCGGGCTGCATGATGGGATGTTTTTTCAGTGTGTTCTGTTTTCTTTCGGGCGGAGCAGTTCAATCCAGTATCCGTCAGGATCTTCGATGAAATATATGCCCATTTTCGAATTCTCGAAACATACCACTCCCATTTTCCTGTGGTAGGCTAAGAGGTCGTCATATTTCTGTCCCGAGTCAAGCCGAAGGGCGAGATGGGTTTCATTTTCGCCCAAATCGTAGTTCTGCGGATGGTCACGCATACAGGTGAGTTCAAGTCGGAAATCTGTCTCTCCATCACCGAGATAGGTGATGGTGAAAGCTCCGTCAGGGCCATCAATATGGCTGAGCTCTTTCAGCCCGAGAGCCTCGCGATAGAATTTCATAGCTCTATCGCGGTCGGCGACATTGATATTATAGTGGTCAAAATGAAGTTTGAAATCCATGATTCGATTTTTTAGACATATTCACATCTATATGAACTTTATTACATCTAAATAAGTTCAGCGACTGACCGTTGAAAAGACTACTGAATGATGAAAAAAGGGACGAAAAGCGGCTGAATGTTGAATGCTGCTGAGTGTTGGAAAAGGGGACAAAAGGACATAAGATCAAAAGGAGCAAAAATTTTTTATCATTGAATGTCCTATTCTTTTATCGTCACTTAATGTCCTATTATTTTTATCTTTAATGTATTATTTTTGTCTCTTTTGCCTCTATACACCTTTTTAATATCCTGCTTTTGTTTCTTTTGCCCCTTTGTCCCTCTGCGCCTTTTTCGACCAATATCAACATTTTCGATTCAGTCGAGCAAAAGCGTTAATATGTCTTAAATTCTGTTAACGAGATTGGGGGGGGGTAATTTTTTTAAACTATTTTTGTGAATCGTTAATCATTAAAACAAACTATCATGAAAAAAATGCTCATGGGATTTGCCGCTTGTGCGGCAGTGGTTGGAGCAGCATCGGCCGCAGAGCCGATTATCCACAAAGTTGAGAACAGCCTGCAAGTCATCCCGACTGAATACACCGTCAAGAATCAGCCGATGGTCTATACCTATACCGGCAACAATGACTCTGAGACACGTGAGTTCACAGTGTTTGATGAGAACTTTCAGGAGATAAAGACTTTCACGACAGCTCCTATCCCCAGTCTTGCGGGAAAGGAATACATTCAGGAACGTCAGTATGCCTACCGTGATCTTACCGTAGTATACACAGGCGAGACCGGAGATGTCATAAACATCGACGGCAATACCGAAGGCATATCCATCGAACAGGCTTTGGAGTTGGTGCGCATGAACTGTGGACGCGGTGAACTGGGCAATACACTCAGCGGTGAGCAGGTCGTCGTCGTGGAATTTTGGAATGAATGGGAAGTTGGACAGAAATATCCTCAGCGTTATTTCGCCAAGAACGAAGCCGGTGTGTGGGCGGGATACGTCTCGGAATATTCCGGTGAATACGGTCCTTTCGGTGATTGGGGTGAAGTCAGAGAGGAAGAATACGATAGAACGTTGGAGCTTACCGAAATCGAATTCATGACAGCAGATGGCGGTGATACGGGATGGGGCTATCTTACCCAAGCCTTTTTCGGTGATGATGAAAGCATCAAATACTGCATCCCCGTAATAAAGACAATCTCATTCTCGGAAGAAAGCGAAACTTGGAAACGCTGGGGCGATAAGCCCGTCATAAGCGGCTTCAAGGTGTTGAACGACAAGAATGAGGAAGTCTCATCAATCACTCTCCCTTCCGGATATTATGCCGAATCTTCAGAATTGACAGCTCTCACAATGGGTGGAAGTAAATATATCATTGTCGATGCCGAAAAAGAGGGCGAAACAAATGTGGGTGACGAGGGATACATCATCGTCTACAGAATTGACGGCACCAGCGCAATCTCAGCTCCCATCGCAATCCAGGCAGCTACCAAGGTTTCTCCGAAGACTCCTCGCCACGGCGAGCGCGTGACCGTCACTCTCGGCGACAAGGCTTCTAAGAACGGTTGCAATGTCAGCGTCGTTTCGACCAACGGTCAGACCATGATGAGCACCAAGGTTGCAGCCGGTGAAAGCGCGATCACTCTCGACACTTCACGTCTGCAGAAAGGCATGTATGTAGTCACCGTCAATTCCGGTGCAGCCTCAACCGAAGCAGCAAAAATCGTAGTACGCTAAACCTGATACCAATCGACTGAAAGGGCACAGAATGACAGAGGCGACGTAGATTATCTTCATGCCTTTGTTTTACCCACAGTCAAAAGTAAAGGGAAAATAGAAGATAGAAGTTCCATAAGGGACATAAGTTTTTTCATCCATTCGATGCTTGAAAAAAATGCTTATGTCACTTATGGAACTTCTGTCGTTATGCCCCCGCTCATCCGCCACATTACTCTGAGATAAGACAAGACAAAAAAAGAATGAGTAACACAAGAGACCGAAGTCTCAAACTATTACTCATTCTCCTCTCTCCTCAGCGGTATGGACGGGACTCGAACCCGCGACCCCCTGCGTGACAGGCAGGTATTCTAACCAGCTGAACTACCACACCAAGGTTTTGATATGCATCGTGCAGTAGGGTAATTTTTGCGCCCTCTGATGCTGCCGTTACTGCCGTTTTGCGAGTGCAAAGTTAAGGCGAAATTTTTAACCGTGCAAATATTTTCAATAAAAATTTGAAATATTCTCGATTTTAAGATTTATTTGTTAATTTTACACCGCGCGGACAACACCGCTGCACAATGCGGCGGCGAATGCGAACTTTAGCCGCCACAGATTGTTAAATTTATAAATAATATAGATTTAATGCCCACACTGACGGGATGTACACCCGCCAAAGTGGACACAACGGATTGGAATCAACAAAATTAACGTTTTAAACTATAAAGCTATGAGTGCTCAACGAAACTCTTCCGGAACACCCGCCACCATGCGAAACGTATTCGGGATCATAATGATCATCATCTACGTCGGTGTCGGCATACTCTTTTTCTGCGGCTACTTCAACATCCTTTTTCCAACTTGGACCTGGGTTCGCTGGGTTGCCGGAGGTCTTTTCACCGCCTACGGTCTGTGGCGTGCCTACCGCCAGTTCAAGGGCATTGACCCCGGATATGGCAATGACCGCGACAGCGAATAATTTTTAATACACCACAAGACTACAACACAATGACAACAGCACTAAAAAGCATAGCCGCTGTCACGACACTCGCGCTTCTTGCCCTCCTCAGCGGATGTGGCAAGAAGCAGTCGTCTAATCAGCCCGCGCCACTGGCCAAGGTGGCATGCGACGAATCATTTGAAAACATAATGGAGCAGGAGATAAACGTCTACGAATACATCTACCCAAAGGAGGATGTCGTGGCCTATTATCTGCCCGAAAACGCCTGCATCGACTCCATCATGGCAATGGGGAGTGTGAAATCGGCCGTGGTGGCGCGTCCGCTCACCGACAAGGAGGTCAGCTACCTCAGAAGCAATAAAAAGATCGTCCATCAGCAGCGGATTGCTGTCGATGCACTCGCGATCATCGTCAATCCGGCCAATCCGGTCGAGATCCTTTCCCGCAAAGAGATCGCCGAGATTCTCTCTGGCGAAGTCAGCCGCTGGGATCAGGTGGAGCCGTGCAAGCTCGGAGAGATTGACGTGATTTTTGACCATCAGGGTTCATCGACCGTGAAATATATGCGTGACTCCATCCTCGGAGGCAAGAATTTCGGACCGAACGTTTCAGCCGTGAAGACCAACCCGGAGGTGTTCAAGGCTGTGGCCGAAAACAAGAACGCCATGGGCATCATCGGTGTCAGTTGGGTTTCGAGCGACATGAAGGGGCGTGAGAAGTCAGTCGAGGAACTCGCCAAGGCCGTCGAGAAAAGCGACACAACCATGCTCGACTTCAATCAGGGCGTGAAGGTACTGAAAGTCAGAGGCAACGGCGTTGTGCAGGCCTACAAGCCCTATCAGGCATACATCTTTGACGGCAGCTATCCGCTCTATCGCTCGGTATGGATGATCACGACTGCTCCCGGTGGCACCACAACCCACAGATTCTACAGCTTCGTCACGGGATTCCAGGGGCAGAAACTCATCCAGATGACAGGTATTCTCCCGGCCACAATGCGCCCACGCATGGTTGTGGTCGAATAGTGAAAAGGATAAAAAAGGTTACATCCGGCAAAATTTTCGCGCAGATTCTTGCATATTGGAAATAAAATGTCGTATTTTGCGTTAAAATATATAATATGGTTCGCCACGGACTGTCATTTCGCTGTGTCGTTACGCGAAGTCGGCGGTCAACCTGGGCTGAAACGTATGTGATCCAATATGGCAAGTCCACAAAGAGAAAAATTTACAAAACAAAGCAAAAAACAATAAACCATCGACATGAAATTCCGTACTTTCTTTTCCTTCGTTCTCGGAGGTATGGCGATGACCGCCTTTGCACAGACCGGCGGCTATCAGGACGGTGTTGACTACTACAACGCCGATCTATTCGACAAAGCAAAGACCATCCTCGAAAAGACACTCAACGATCCATCGACCAAGAAGGCAGTCTCCTATTTCTACCTTGGTTCACTTGATCTTGACAACAACAATACAGCGGCTGCAAGTGACAACTTCAACAAAGGTGTACAGGCCGATGCAACATACGCCTACAACTACGTGGGTCTCGGCGAGATCGCTCTCAAAAACGGTGATAAGAAAGGCGCAGAACAGTATTTTAAGCAGGCACTCGAATGTAACAAGAAGGACGCAGCCGTCATGGCAGCCGTGGCACGTGCATATTTCGACGTTGATCCCACAGCCTATGCTAAAGAAATCGACAAGAACATCGCAAACGCCATGAAGGTGTCGAAGAACAAGGAAGCGCAGATCTATGTGCTCAAGGGCGACATGGCAAAGGCTACCGACATAGGTCAGGCAGCAGGTCTCTACGAGCAGGCCATCATCTATGACGAGGAAGCAGGCCACATCAACCCCCAGGCCTACGTGAAATATGCCAACCTCTACAATAAGGTAAACCCTGACTTCGCCATCGCGAAGCTCGTTGAGCTCAACGAGAAGCTCCCCACCTCAGCCCTCGCACAGAGTGAGCTTGCAGAGAAGTACTACGACGGCAACCAGCTCACAAAGGCTGCCGAGCAGTATGGCAAATACATCAAGAACCCCAACCACTTCCAGGGCGACGAGCAGCGTTACTCAGGTCTCCTCTATTTCGGCAAGAAGTATCAGGAATCACTCGACGTTGCCAATCAGGTGCTCGCAGCCGACCCCAACAATGAGTATATGCAGCGCATGGTCATGCTCAACAAGGCCGCGCTCAATGACTACACTGGCGCAGAGGAAGCAGCCAAGAAACTTTTCGCTCACCAGAACGCCAAGTTTACCGCTACCGACTACACCACCTACGGTGACATCCTCAGCGAACTCGGTCGTCCGCAGGAAGCTGTCGATGCCTACATGAAGGCCTATCAGCTCAACCCCGAGAAGAACAAGAAGATCCTCTCCGACATCTCGTCGATGTACACCGAACTTGAGGACTATCAGAAAGCAGCCGAGACAATGCAGCAGTTCGTTGATGCCGGTGACGCTACCCTCAACGACTACTTCACTCTCTCAAACCGCTACAAGAACCTCGGCATCTCACTTCCCGAAGGCTCTCCCGAGCGCGTCGATGCAGCCAACAAGGGTATCAAGTATGTTGACATGGCCATCGAGTCAGCAGCCAACAAGGGTCCTCTCTACCGTAACAAGGCAACCCTCATGATGATCCGCGACGGTGCTGAGATCACTCCCGACCTCGTCGAGACCTACAAGGACATGATCGCTGCCTACGATGAAGATCCCGCAAACGTTGAGAAGTACAGAGACGCATACAAGAGTGCGTATAACAACATCGCCAACTACTATCTCAAGGCCGGCGACAAGGAGCAAGCACGCGTCTACTTCCAGAAGTTCCTCGACATTGATCCCGAGAATCAGGCTCTCCGCGAATATCTCGAAAAGATGTAATGAGTCAGAGTCCTGACCACTGGAAAATATTGAAAAAAAGCACCCCGATGGAATTGATTCCATCGGGGTACGTTTTTTTAGACTATCGTCAATCCGACCGAGGAGTGAGGGAAAAATCCCGTCGCGTTCTGTCAGATTTTATCGCTTGATTCGGTAGTGTTTGCAGCGTTGTTCTTCACCTCGGCTTCCAGCTCTTTCAAATGGCGTTTTTCCTCGGCCCTACGCTCGGATGTACGCCCTATAAGCATGAACAATCCACCGAGAAGAATCAGTCCGCAGAAAGCTATGGATGTGGACCAGGAGGCATACACAACCACTCCGGCAAACATTATTATCATATAGGCGATGACTACTCCCATCAGGAGTATGAAGCCAATCCAAAATAGACCTTTACCAAATGATTTCATAATACAAAATAGTTAATCTGTGATTTTTTAATAAAATTCCTTTATTATATAAAGGATTACACAATCAAAAAGTTTTGTAAAAGTCGTTCATTTGCTGAAGTTCTTTTGCAGAGGATAATGTACAAAATATTTTATGTGAATATCAGTACCCTACCTTTATGGCATCCGTCAGAATTCCGATTTATAATAATAACCGGGCATGACTGCGCCGCGCTTCGTCATACCCGGCTACTGATAAATCAATATCCTGCGGATGTTATGAGACGGAAAATTTGAGGATATTCATTCCTTAACAACTTTCGAGAAATTATACTCAATGTATCCCGGGCCCCATCCTGACCAAGTGTGGAGCAGTGTACGACCCGGTCCGAAGACAAAGAAACTTGGATAGCCGGTGACGCCATATTTCAGGCATGTTTCGCCCGAAGCTCCCTTTCCATCCCAGATGGTCTGCCAAGTTGCATTGTCAAGCCGATGAGCCTTTTCCATTGATTTACGATCTTCATCGACAGAGAAGCTGACAAATGTCACTTTGTCGGCATGTTTCTTGAGGAAATCCGGAAGCTCTTTTTTAGCGGCCATACGGCATGCCCCACATCCGAGCGAACTGAATTCCACGATTATATAGGGAGAGGTGAATTGCGAGATATTTACGGGAGTACCTTCGACATTTTCTCCTGTCAGCTCATAGTCTGATAGTTTGTCGCCGAGTGAAATGATTTTCAAGTCAAGAATTTTCCGCAAGACGGAATATTCCGGACTTTCCTTCAGGTTTGCCGGGACCCGTGCTGCGAAGGATTCAAGATCGGAACGGCTGAGGTTTGGATACCTCCATCCGATAAAGGAAAGTGCATCAGGCGAATCAGGATTATCTATAATGAATTTATCAGTATAGTCCTTGTATTCATTCTGAAGCCTGTCGATTTGTTTCCAAAGTGCCTCCGCCTCAATGCGTGAGACTGAATCGAGCGTGATTGGCTCATCACGGTTGCCGTTTGAAGCAGAATCGAACAATTTGTGTCGCCTGCCGCTTATTTCGGATGTGAGCCGGTGATTGACTCTCTGGAAATTTTGGATCTGCATTTTTTGACCATCCCATGGAGCCCCCGCATAACTTATGCTGTCCGCTGAGAATCCGTCGAGGTGCGAGGTGATTTTATGGTTAATGCCTTTCGCACCATAGAATAACACATAGAATCTATCCTTCTGATCAGCGGGATTTTTGCCGATAAGATATAACCTCACCGGGTAGTCCTCGGTTATATCAAGGTCGAAATGCAAACGATTGCCCGAGGTGGAGACTTTCTGCTTATACTTGTCGTCATTGTCACTGCCGAGTGTGAACTTGACACTGTCGGGGATGTTTTTGAATTCCACATCGAGCGTATATGAGTCTGAGGCGTGCGCCTGAAGCAATGATGCAGTTGCAATAAGGCAGGTGATGAATGGCTTTAGTTTCATGGTTTACAATTGATTGGTTCAGCGAGTCAAAATTACAAATAAAAACACAATAATATGATCGGGATAATCCATATTTATATTCTTTTTGCAAATTTTAAGCAGACAAAACTTCGCGCCCTCATATAGGAGGACGCGAAAAAACCTAAGGAAGTCAAAATCTGTGATGACCGTCAGATGCGTTCGAGGACTGTCCTGACAAGGTCCTCAACCGCAGTCTTGTAGTTCGGGTTTGCATCGTTGTTCATACGGTTGGCTATGATGGAGCATACGGTCATGGCGCGATGTCCCATCAACCGGCCGAGTCCCTGGAGCGGTGCCGACTCCATCTCGTAGTTGGTGACCTTACGGCCCTTATGGCGGAACTCCTCGATACGGCGGTTGAGATCGGGATTGGCGAGCGGCAGACGCAGTTCACGCCCCTGCGGGCCATAGAAACCGACGGCTGAAATCGTGTTGCCACGCACCATGTCGTCGCGACCGATCTGATTGACGAGTTCCTCGTCGGCATTGACCACGTAGGGTTTCGCCCAAAGCGGATTCCAACCGACCGACTCGCAGAAATCATGCTCAAAGTCAAGGTCTGCCACAAGATCACGTCCGGCATAGTAGTTGAGCACTCCGTCAAAGCCGATGGCTTTCTCTGCAATCACAGGTGTACCCAATTTCAACTCCGGCTGGAGCGCACCTGATGTGCCGATGCGGACGAGAGTCAGTCTCCGTCTCTTTTCCTTGACCTCACGTGTGGCGAAATCCACGTTGGCGAGCGCATCAAGCTCGTTGATGACTATGTCTATATTGTCAGGACCGATACCGTGGGATAGACACATTATAGGCTTCCCGCCGTATGTTCCCCCGATGGTGTGAAATTCGCGTGACGACACCTCAAAATCAGTGGTGTCGAAAAAAGATGCGACCATGTTGACGCGTCCGGGATCCCCGACGAGAATCACGCGGTCAGTCAACTGATCCGGGCGGAGATGGAGATGGAACACGGAGCCGTCAGGATTGATGATAAGCTCGGAGGGGGGTATGATTTTCTTTTCCATGATAAAGGGCTTTTTAAGTTGAAATCAGGATTGAAATATTATGGATTGTCGGACATCGGAATTGACAAATCTATCTCAGCCGGTAGCGACCGCCGGGGATATTGGTGATCAGTGAGCGGAACTCCATGTCAATGAGCAGAGCCATGAGCCGTGGTGTCGGCATGTCGATCCGGCAACTCAGTTCCGACACCGTCACATCACCACGCTCAGTCATGACACTGACTATCGCTTCCTCATCGGGAGTAAGCTCCGGGAAAAGGCTTGGACTGCTTTCATCCGCCCCTACCGTCGGCCAGCCCATCCGATCGCAGAGGTCTTTGCCGCTCGTGATGAGTCCTGCCACGTTTGATGCGATAAGGGCATTGCATCCGGCAGAATATTTGTCGGTGCTTCGGCCGGGGAGAGCAAAGACATCGCGATTGTAGCCGGAGGCAAGACGTGCGGTGACGAGTGCGCCACCTTTCGAGGCAGATTCCACCACGACGAGCGCGTCACTCAGCCCGGCCACGATGCGGTTACGGGCGAGGAAATTGCCTTTGTGTATATGGTCTGACGAGCGGTAATCTGTAAGCAGCATACCGTTGTTGCGGAGCATTTCGATGGCCGTTGATCTGTGTTGCGAAGGATAGATGGTGTTGAGTCCGTGGGCGAGTACGGCGATTGTCGGCAGAGCGGCATTGAGCGCGGCACAATGGGCTGCAATGTCAATACCGTATGCAAGTCCACTGACAATCACAGGTTTGTCAGGAAGAAGCGATGACAGGTCATCGACAAGCCGGTTGACAAAATCGACACCATAGGTCGTGGCGTGGCGAGTCCCGACAATCGATACGAAGCGCGAAGTGTTCAAGTCACATTCCCCGAGGGTATAGAGCATCAGTGGAGCATCGTCACATTCGAGAAGTCGTCGCGGATAGGATCCATCGCGGAAATAGATGGCATTTATGGAGTTTGACTCGACAAACGCTATCTCACTCTGTGCCACTTCAAGAGCCTCATCACGGGTTTTCCTCTTGAACAGCCTGTTTGAAAAGCCCATGACAGATGAAAGCTGCGACTCGGTGAACGTGAAGAAATTTTCCTCAGACCCGATACGGTCGAGGATTGACGAGGCAAGCGCAGGGGTCAGCGAGCGCAGCGACGAGAAAGCTATGCGATATGTCAGAACCTCATCTTTCATAGGTAATCCCGGAATATTTCGGCGAGAAGATTTCCACGAGAGAGCCGTCCGTTTTCAAGGCAGACAATAGTCACGAGAGCATGGACAACATGAGCACCGGTGGCGGCATTGAATATATCCTGCACGAATATGAACCTCGCACCTTCGCGCCGCATACTCAGGCGCGACACCATCGTCTCACCGAGAGTGAGCGACGACAGATATTCAATCTCTATCTTCCGTACCACCGGATCGAGTCCCCTTTCCTGCATGGCACGAAACGAAGTCCCCGCGTGCTCGCAGAAATCATGACGCGTGATCTCAAGATAATGAAGATAATTCGCATTGTTGACAATACCCTGCGAATCAACCTCATAATCCCGAACCTTTATATTCAATTCATAATGCCTATTCAATTCACAATGCATAATTTATAATGCATAATAACAATGGTTTAACAACTTGAAATTTATCATGATAGCGATGACAAAGACACTCCTACATGCGGCATAACCCACAAAGCGAAGCCTATTATTCATTATGCATTATGAATTATGCATTATGCATTAAAGAGGAGGCATCATGCATTGTACAAATATCTCTTTATCGAACGCTTCGGAGTTTTCTCGAACTCGTTTGCTATCAATTGTATGCGATCAATGCGCTCGTAGGGAGCGACGAGCTTGTTGAGATCGATTCTGACCTGTTCCATAAGCTCCGGCAGTTTCTCGTTGGCTATCTTGTCGCGGTCCATGGCTTCATAATCAGGATAGACAAGTGCGACGAGATGCTTGCCTCGCTCCACAACCAAACTCTCCGACACGTAGGGCATGTTGTTGAGCTTCGCTTCGATTTCCTCCGGGTAGATATTCTGTCCACTCGCTCCAAGAATCATGGTCTTGTAGCGTCCACGGATGAAGATGGTGCTATCGTCGGAAATCGTACCCATGTCGCCCGTGTGGAGCCAACCCTCGGCATCAAGCACCGCCTCGGTTGCTTCGGGATTTTTGTAATAGCCCTTCATTACATTCTCTCCTCTCACGCATATCTCGCCCGGGATATGCGCGGGGTCAATGCTGTCGGCAATCTTGCTTTCCATTGTCGGGAGTGTCCGGCCGGACGAACCGGGGATGAACTGCCGCCAAGGGGTGTAGCTGATGAGCGGACCACATTCGGTCATGCCATAACCGACCGTGAACGGGAACTTTATACGGCGCAGAAACTCCTCGACCTCATGGTTGAGGGGCGCACCTCCGACTATCACTTCCTCAAACTCCCCGCCGAATGCATCAATCAACTGCTTGCGGATTTTGCGGAAAACGATAGTGTTGAGTCCGGGAATCTTCAACGCACGGCGTATGGAGGCTTTCTCTATGACGGGACGGAGCTTGTTGCGGTATATTTTTTCAAGAATGAGCGGCACACAGATGATCAGGCTCGGCTTCACCTCCGCAAAGGCTTTCAGCAGCAATTTTGGAGTCGGGAGTTTGCCGAGGATGGTGATGTGACTGCCCGTGGCCAAAGGCGTGAGCATGTCGAAAGCACACCCGTAGGCGTGGGCAAGTGGAAGGAATGAAAGTGTGCGCGAGCCTCGGTAGTGAAGTCGGGAGCGGACTCCGTAGCGCACATTGCCGCCAAGATTTCTCAGCGTCAGCATAACGCCCTTCGAGAACCCCGTAGTGCCGGATGTGTAGTTAATTTCAGCAAGATTCTCCTCGTCAATCTCAGGATAATCGACATCTGCCGTGGTGAATCCGTGTGGATAAGTCTTGCGCATCTTCTCCGGGAGGCGTGCGAGAAATTTCTCAGCCACACTGTTGTTGAGCGGATGTTCGGCAAGCACGGCTCGGCGGTCGAGCGACAACACCGCCTTAACTTTCGGAATTTTTTCAAACTCCATATTGTCAAAGATGCTTTCGTTGATGAAAAGCATCACGCTGTCGGAGTGATTGATGATGTGTTGCGCATCCTGGACATTGAAGTCGTGCAACACCGGCACAACCACCGCACCATAGGTCAACACTGCCATATAGACCACTACCCATGAGAATGAATTTCGACCCATGATGGCAATCTTGTCGCCACGTTTCACCCCACATTCCTTGAATAGCAGATGCAGAGCCGCGATTCGACGTGAAAGGTCGGCATAAGTCATGACCTGACTGTTGCCAAACTCTGAGAGTGCAGGGAGTTCCCAGTTCTTGCGGAAACTCGATGCATAGATCTGGAGAAGATTATCTTTGTTGCTCATAAATAAATTTCGGCTGTGAATGATTCGATAATCATATAACACTGACTGCCAAATCATTGTTCTATCACTTCATACGTCTTTTTGCAGCCATCGAGCGAGGCGGATTGATGATTATATCCACAAAGTAACTAAAAACCATCCGAATATGCAAGAAAAAAAATACCTGCCCAACGATTTCCCGGCATTTCTCAGCCACGATTACACTACCGGAAATGAGTGATCTTCGGCTTTTCATTCATTACTTTTAAAATCAGGATTCTCTGATGCCTGTCAGTCCGTGAGTTCCGGGGGAAGGATCGGCATGGCTCCCTCACGGGTACAAACGTAGGCCGATGTCAATGCCGCACATAAATGCGCTTCCTCTACGGATTTACCTTTGAGTATGCTCGCAATGAAAGCTGCTGTGAACGAGTCACCTGCTCCCACCGTATCAGCCACCTTGACTTTTGGTGTGGGTTGGAACGACACATTTCCGGGAGTGAACACATAGCTGCCGTTGATACCACAGGTCAAGATGAGCATTTTCAGATCGTATTCTTCAAGGAGTCCACGGCATTTAGCCTGAAGATCTATGCCGGGATAGCCGAACATACGGCTCACGATGACCAACTCCTCATCATTGATTTTAAGGATATTGCTACGGCTCATCGAGTTGCAGAGAATTTCCTTGTCGTAGAAGTCCTGACGCAGATTGACATCAAAGACCACGAGCGAATCATCGCCCTTTGGCATGGCGTCAAGAAAACGGTTGATGGTGTCACGCGACACTACGTTGCGCTGGGCAAGAGACCCGAAGCACACCGCCTTTGTGTTTTTAGCAAGCTTTGCGAGCCTATCTGTGTAAGGGATGTTGTCCCACGCCACATTCTCCTTTATGTCATATTGAGGCACTCCCGCAGAATCAATCTCAACGAGTACCGTACCTGTCGGATAGGGGACTTCGGCTATCAATTGATTAAGCCCCTTTGAAGTGAAATTCTCAACTATCTCGTGACCAAGCGCGTCATTACCGACCGCACTGACAACACAGCTCGGAAGACCGAACTGCGACACATGGTATGCGAAATTAGCCGGTGCTCCACCGATTTTCTTCCCATCCGGAAGAATGTCCCACAGGACCTCACCCATTCCTACGACAATTCCATTCATTTTGCGTTCATTTTTATCGTTTCTACATTATATAACAGATAATGAGGAAATAAGAGTGTGTCTCATAACAAAAATTAAATCGAGGGTCCCGGTTTTTCTTTCTCGACAAGCTCGAAAGCGGCAAGCCGA
>JAMPHF010000001.1:616924-660345 GCA_023663525.1 Bacteroides sp. | reverse complement strand
TCCGAATGGTGGCCTGCCAGTGGAACTACTAAGACTCTGCATCCATTCTCTCTCCATGCCAAATCAGAGATGATTGACGCACCTACATAAAACATTCTCCGGCCGGAGGCGCATTTCGCTTCCGGCCGGAGTTTGTTTTAAGGGTTGTCTTGTTTAGAGTGTGTCGTTTACAGGCAAACCGGCTTGTTATTTTGACTCAAGGACGGTTTTGAGCACGAAGGCGTTGCTGCGGTCGGCGGGAGTATGGGTCGAATAGATGAGTGTGACCACCGGATGCGACTCCACTACACCGCGCAGCGACTCAAGCGAGGGGTTGCTGCGCAATTCGTCGGCATAGCGGCGTTGAAATTCGTCCCATCTATCCTCCTGATCCGCATGAAACCATTCGCGAAGTTCAGTGGATGGCGCAAGGTCCTTAACCCACAAATCATAATGGAAAGTCTCGTGCGAAAGTCCGCGAGGCCAAAGGCGATCAACATAGATGCGGTATCCGTCGCCCGGATCGGACCCGTCGTAGGCTCGTTTAATTTTAATTTCAGTCATAGTTGTTACGATGTTTAAATGTTTATATCACAATAAACAAATTTGAGTTTGGAGTGGTTGTTTTATTATAACAAAAGCATCATATCTACTAACCAATATCCAAAATATTTTTTGAATACTATGGAAATGTTCTGTTACCAATGTCAGGAGACAGCCCGGGGAAAAGGGTGTAATATCCTGGGAGTATGCGGAAAGAAGCCTGAGACATCAGCCCGTATGGACCTCTTGCTTTATGCAGTCAGAGGCATTTCGCTCATAAACCGCGCACTGCGCGAGAAAGGCGAACCATCGCGCGAAGCGAGCCACTTTGTGATCGACGCACTTTTCACGACCATTACAAACGCCAACTTCGACAATCCGTCGCTCGACGGCTACATCCGGCGTGCATTCGAGATTAAGAACATTCTTGCCGGGACTGCGAAAAAACAAGCCATCGAGCTTCCCGACCTCCCCGAAGTGGAATTTCAAGCCGAGCCTGACGACTATGAGAAAGCCGAGGCCTTCACCGGTGTCCTCGCCGAGCCTGACGAGAATATACGCGGACTCAAACAGCTTGCCATATTCGGATGCAAAGGCATGTCGGCCTACGCCCGCCATGCCGCCAATCTTGGCTATGAGGATGACGATGTGTATGCCATCATAGAGAACGCCATGGCAGAGACCGCCCGACCGGACGTGAGTGCCGACGAGCTGTTCTCACTCGTGCTCAATGTCGGCGAAGGTGGCGTGAAGGTCATGGCACTTCTCGACAAAGCCAACACCGAAACCTACGGCAATCCTGAAATCACCAAAGTTGACATCGGTGTCCGCAACCGTCCGGGTATCCTCATCAGTGGTCACGACCTCAAGGACCTTGAGGAACTCCTCGAACAGACGAAGGATAAAGGTGTGGATGTCTACACCCACTCCGAAATGCTCCCCGGTCAGTACTATCCCGCATTCAAAAAATATCCCCACTTCGCAGGCAACTACGGAAACGCATGGTGGAAACAGACGGATGAGTTCGAGAAATTCAACGGTGTGTTCCTGTTCACATCCAACTGCATCGTACCGCCGCGCAAAAACTGTACGTATCTTGACCGTGTCTACACCACCGGCGTGGTCGATATGCCCGGCACACACCACATCCCGGAAGTCGAGGGTAAGCCGAAAGACTTCTCCGAGATGATAGCCCGCGCACAGAAATGCGAGCCGCCGACCGAGATTGAAAAAGGTGAGATCGTCGGAGGTTTCGCCCACCATCAGGTCATCGAACTCGCTCCGAAGATTCTCGACCTGATCAAACGCGGCAAGATAAGGAAATTTGTCGTGATGGCAGGCTGCGACGGTCGCTTCCCCTCCCGCGAGTATTACACAAAGTTTGCCGAGGCACTTCCGCAGGACTGCGTGATCCTGACCGCCGGATGCGCGAAGTATCGCTACAACAAATTGCCGTTGGGCGACATCGAGGGTGTTCCGCGAGTACTCGATGCCGGTCAGTGCAACGACTCCTATTCACTTGTACGCATAGCAATGGCACTGCGCGACGCACTCGGTCTGAAGGACATCAACGATCTTCCCATTGTCTACAACATTGCATGGTATGAGCAAAAGGCCGTCATCGTGCTCCTCGCCCTTCTGGCTCTCGGAGTAAAGAACATCCATACCGGTCCGACACTTCCGGCGTTCTTCACCCCCGATATCCTCAAAGTGCTTCAGGAGAAATTCAATATCGGCACGATCTCCACTGTTGAAGACGACATAAAGACACTCATAGACTAACGAAAATCTTATCTCTCAGAGGATTGCGGACTGTAACGAAAGGCCGCAATCCTCCTTTTTTATGTCAATCAGCCCCGGCATTTTCAACTACATACATAATATAGGACAGCACTATGAAGGAGGTGAAATAATTGTAACAAAATGCCTGTTGTAACAATTTTGTAATCTTTCCGTTTACTTACAACTATTTAATATTCAAAATATTATATTAATTGTAACACGATTGACATAAAATTAACATATTTTTACATAAAATTTATCCGGCTACATCATTTTCGCAGTAATTTTGAAATGTCAAACAAAACAAGACACATCATCACCGACAATCTTTCACTTGAAAGAAACACAAAAGTTCAACTAACAAAAACACAAATAATATGGGAACGCAGGAATTTCAGAACAAGCTTATGAGTCTTCAAGGCAACCTTCTCAACTTCGCCTACATGCTCACTTCAAACCGTGACAACGCTTACGATCTCCTTCAGGACACAACTCTCAAGGCACTCGACAATGAGAGCAAGTATGTTGACAACACCAATTTCAAAGGTTGGGTTTTCACAATCATGCGCAATATCTTCATCAACAACTATCGTCGCGTGAGCCGCTCTGCCACTGTCATTGACCAGACTGAGGACCTCTACCACCTGAATCTCTCACAGGATTCCGGTCTTGAGACTCCCGAGGGATCATTCGGAGCAAACGAGATTTCGGACGCTATCAACGAATTTCCTGACGAATACCGCATCCCGTTCTCAATGCACGTGGCCGGATATAAGTACAACGAAATTGCCGAGAAGATGAATCTTCCGCTCGGCACCGTCAAGAGCCGCATCTTCTTCGCACGCAAGAAACTGCAGGTACGTTTCGCCGACTATCGCTGAAAACAGCCCTCGGGTCCATCTCTCCACATATCAGAAATTTCTTCCCAAAGATTATAAATTATGTGTTTCCGGACGGGTACGGAAAACTATGGTAAAAAAGATTGAATGATATATTGGCTTAAAGCCATACAAAATGTAAACTAAAAATTTAGAATATAAGTGATTAAGATTTTTTCATGTTCAAGGTATTGGTAATCTACATAAAAAACACATTACTAAGCATAACGAAGCTCCTGCGAAGCGATTTCGCAGGAGCTTCAATTTTATAATAGCGTTGATAATATATCATCTATGAGGATGACGTGCGCAGGGTCTACGCTTTGCGGATGTAGTCTACAATCCATGCGCCGACGGCATCAGTTCCGTATGTAGCCCCACCCTCGATCTGGATTTCGGGAGTACGGACATTGGCATCGAGCGAGGCATTGACAGCCTTGCGGATCAGCGCGCCCTCCTCCATCAGATTGAAATACTCAAACAGCATGGCCACCGACAGAATCTGTGCGAGCGGGTTAGCGATATTCTTACCCTTAGCCTGAGGCCATGAGCCGTGGATCGGTTCAAACACCGGTGTCTTCTCGCCGGTTGAAGCAGACGGAAGCAGGCCCATCGAGCCTGAGATGACCGAGCCCTCATCCGTGAGGATATCGCCGAAGGTGTTCTCCGTCACCATCACGTCAAAGAAACGCGGCTCCTGAATCATGCGCATGGCCGCATTGTCAACATACATGAAATCGGTCGTGACATCAGGGTATTGCTGAGCTATCTCCTGAGCGACCTTGCGCCAGAGGCGTGACGAAGCGAGGACATTTGCCTTATCGACAACCGTCAGATGCTTGCGGCGGCGAAGCGCGTAGCTGTATGCCACATGGAGGATGCGCTCAATCTCAGCGCGAGTGTAGGCATTGGTGTCATACGCCCGCTCATCGCTCTCGAACTTCTCGCCGAAATACATGCCTCCCGTAAGCTCACGGATGCAAACAAAATCAGCACCCTCAACAAGCTCGGCGCGAAGCGGTGACTTGTGGATCAAGCAATTGAAAGTCTCGACCGGACGGATGTTGGCAAAGAGACCGAGCTTCTTGCGCATGGCAAGCAGACCCTGCTCGGGACGCACCTTGGCATTAGGATTGTTATCGAACTTCGGATCGCCCACGGCTGAGAAAAGCACTGCATCAGCCCACAGACATGTCTCATACGTATCCTCCGGGAAGGGATCACCAACCTTGTCAATGGCATCAGCACCGCAGATAGCATAGCGATACTCAACACCATGACCAAACTTCTCGCAGACGGCTGTCATCACATCGACACCCTGACGCGAAATCTCAGGACCAATCCCATCACCCGGGAGAACTGCAACTTTAAGATTCATCTTTGTATATATATTTTTTTGTATTTTTATTTCACAACTTGAAAAACCAAACCCACACTTAACCCTAACACTTAATACTTAACACCTAACACTTATCAACGTTTATTATCATATTAAGCATCTTGACCGTAGCCTGGATGGCCGCCTCCGTCTGATCAGGGTCGAGACCACGCGTCTTGAATACGTTACCGTTATAATTCCACGTGATCGTGGTGTGGACAAGAGCGTCAGTCTTTCCGCCGGGAGGAATATTCACTGAATAATTAACGAGAGTCGGGAACTGACGGTTAAGCTTTTCAGTATAGATATGGCGCACGGCCCGCATGAACGCATCAAACTGACCGTCGCCGACAGCCGACTCCTGAAACTCCTCATCGCCGACAATCAGTTTCACCGTAGCCGTCGGGCGCAGTCCCTGAGTGAGCGTCAGCGCATAATTTCCCACACGGACATCAGACGGAAGTGTGGGGTGCTTGAGCACATCCGCGATGATAAACGGCAGATCGCCCTGAGTGACAATCTCTTTCTTGTCGCCCAGCTCGATGATGCGCTCCGTCAGTTTGCGGATGTCTGTCTCGGAAAGCTCAATGCCCAAAGCCTCAAGATTTTTCTTGATGTTAGCTTTGCCGGAAGTCTTTCCGAGCGCATATTCACGTTCACGCCCAAAACGCTCGGGTATGAGGTCGTTGAAATACAACTGGCTCTTGCTGTCACCGTCGGCATGTACGCCGGCACACTGCGTGAAGACACTGTCGCCGATTATCGGTTTGTTTGGTGGAACCATTATCCCGGAGAACGACTCAACGATATGGCTGACCTTGTTGATTTTACTCTCATCAATATCAGTCGTGTCGCCGAGCTGGTCATGAATGACAGCTATGGTACTCGACAGCGTCGCATTGCCTGCCCTCTCCCCAAGTCCGTTGATCGTACAGTGGACACCTCTCGCCCCGCCCTTGACCGCAGCAAAGACATTGGCCGTGGCAAGGTCATAGTCGTTATGCGCATGGAAATCAAAATGAAGTCCGGGATAACGCTTGACCATAGTGTGGACGTAAGACAGCGTGTCGTAGGGATTGAGTATGCCAAGCGTGTCAGGCAGCATGAAGCGGCGGATGGGGAGATCACTTATGGCATCCATGAGCGCGAACACATAGTCGCGCGAATGCTTCATGCCGTTTGACCAGTCTTCAAGGTAGATGTTGACATCAAGCCCAGCAGCACGCGCACGCTCAACCTCAGCGGCAATGGTGGCGAAATGCTCCTGCGGAGTCTGCTTCAACTGGAGGCGGCAATGCTTCTCCGACCCCTTGGCGAGCAGATTGATGACCCTTCCGCCGACACTTTTTATCCAATCCACCGACACTCCGCCGTCAAGAAAGCCGAGCACTTCGATGCGGTCAAGACAGCCGGTGCGGGTTGCCCATGAACACACCTTCCCGACAGTCTCCCGCTCTCCGTCAGAGACACGTGCGGACGCAATCTCGATGCGCGGCACATGCAGCTCCCTGACCAGAAGACGCGTTATGGCAAGTTTTTCGGAGGTCGAGAACGAAACCCCGGAAGTCTGCTCTCCGTCGCGGAGAGTGGTATCCATTATTTCGATGTACATAGACCTCCTATCTGGATGCCTCCCAAGCCTCGATGTCGGCTTTCTTTGAAAGTAGATACTCTATGTCGTCAAGACCCTCCGACAGACACTGCTTCTTATAGGCATTGATGTCGAAAGTCTCACTATTGCCGGTGGCGAGGTTGGTGATGGTCTGCGAGGGGAGGTCAACTTTCACCTCCGTGCGCGGATCTTTTGCGATGGAGTCGAAAAGTTCCGATAGAAACGCCTCACTGACCACGACGGGAAGCACAAAATTGTTGAGCTCGTTATTTTTGTGAATGTCGGCAAAGAAGCTCGACACGACAACACGGAATCCATAGTCATGTATGGCCCATGCGGCATGTTCACGGCTTGACCCCGAACCGAAATTCTTTCCGGCAACGAGGATGCAGCCCGAATATGTCGGGTCATTGAGCACGAAATCCTTCACGGGATTTCCGTCCTTGTCGTAACGCCAGTCGCGGAACAGATTGTCGCCGAAGCCCTCACGCGAGGTTGCCTTGAGGAAACGCGCGGGGATGATTTGATCCGTGTCCACATTCTCCATCGGGAGCGGGACACAGGTAGATGTTATGGTGGTGAATTTTTCTTTCATTTTTCTAACCTTACTGTGGATTGGACTATTGTCTCAGAGTGTGCGCGGGTCGGTCAGCACTCCCGTGACTGCCGTGGCTGCCGCCACAAGCGGACCGGCGAGAATGGTGCGCGAACCCGGGCCCTGGCGACCCTCAAAATTACGGTTGGAGGTCGAGACGGCAAGTTTCCCGGCCGGAACCTTGTCCTCATTCATGGCCAGACATGCCGAACATCCGGGCTGACGGATCTCAAATCCGGCTTCCTCAAGAATCTTGTCAAGTCCTTCCTCACGGATCTGCGAATCGACCTTCCACGAACCGGGGACAAGCCATGCGGTCACACCCGGAGCCTTCTTCTTGCCTTTCACGAAATTGGCGAATGCGCGGAAATCCTCGATTCGACCGTTTGTGCAACTGCCGAGGAACACATAATCAACCGGAGTTCCGGCAAGCACCTGCCCTACGTGGAAACCCATGTAGTCAAGTGACTTCTCATAGGATATTTTTCCGGCCTCGTCCTCAGGGTCGGGAGCCGGGATGGGGTCATTGATACCTATTCCCATGCCCGGATTTGTTCCGAAGGTGATGCGCGGCTCAATGTCGGCGGCATCGAAGTTAATCTCGCGGTCAAACTCAGCATCGGCATCCGACGGCAGTGTGCGCCAATAGGCCACAGCCTTTTCCCAGTCCTCACCTTTGGGCGCATACTCACGGCCTTTGACATACTCAAACGTAGTCTCATCGGGAGCAATCATGCCTCCGCGTGCGCCCATCTCGATCGAGAGGTTGCAAACTGTCATGCGCTCCTCCATCGAGAGGTTGCGTATGGTATCGCCGGCATACTCGACAAAGTAGCCCGTTGCACCGCCGGTGGTCATTTTCGCTATGATATAGAGCGCGATGTCCTTTGCAGTGACACCGGGACGCAATTTACCGTTGACATTGATGCGCATGGTCTTAGGCTTGGGCTGGAGGATGCACTGCGAAGCAAGCACCATCTCAACCTCACTCGTTCCGATTCCGAACGCGACTGCGCCAAATGCACCGTGGGTCGATGTGTGGCTGTCGCCACACACAATCGTATAGCCCGGAAGCGTCAGACCGTTCTCCGGTCCGATCACGTGGATGATACCGTTTTTAGGATGTCCGAGTCCGAAAAGCGTGACACCGAACTCAGTCGCATTGCGGGTGAGGGTCTCGACCTGATTTCTCGACACGGGGTCGGCTATCGGTTTGTCCTGATTGAGCGTCGGGATGTTGTGGTCGGGCGAACAGAAGGTTCTCTCGGGACGGAACACCTTGAGTCCACGCGCGCGCAGCCCCTCGAAAGCCTGCGGACTGGTCACTTCGTGACAGTAATGGCGGTCTATATATAATTGCGATGGGCCGCCGTCGATATTGTTGACCACGTGTGCGTCCCAGATTTTATCAAAAAGAGTTTTACCCATGATTGAGTCTATATAGTTTTTTATCTTACAAACTTATTTATGGCATCGATGAAGGCCTCCGCACTTGCCGCCACAATGTCGGTGTTGGCCGAGAAGCCATAGTAAGGCGCACCCTCATGCTCGACTGTCATGTGGACCTTGCCGACATCATTGCTGCCCTTGTTGATGGCCTGGATGAGGAACTCCTTGACGAGCATCTTGCGGTGGATGATGAGTTTGATTGCACTGATGGCTGCATCGACCGGACCGTTGCCCGAAGCACATGCCTCGAACTTCTCGCCTGCGATGTCAAGCCCGACACTTGCAACGGAATGCACGCCCACACCGCTCGTCACCTGCAGGAAGTCGAGCTTGATGCGGTTGAGAGCCTTGCGGTGCGCACCGGCAATCATCAGCACATCGTCATCATTGATTTCCTTCTTGCGGTCAGCAAGTTTGAGGAACGCCTCGTAGGCTTTGTCGAGGTCGGTGCCTGAAAGCTCGATACCGAGCACATGGAGACGGTGTTTGAGAGCTGCACGTCCGCTGCGGGCTGTGAGGACAATTGAATTTTCGTCTATGCCCACATCCTTCGGGTCAATGATCTCATAGCTCTCACGATTTTTCAGCACGCCGTCCTGATGGATTCCAGAGGAGTGAGCAAAAGCGTTGCGCCCGACAATGGCTTTGTTGGGCTGCACGGGCATATTCATCAGGCTTGACACCATGCGGCTTATGCCGGTGATCTTCGTGGCGTTGATATTGGTGTCGATTCCGAGATCCTTGTGGGAACGGAATGTCATCACGACCTCCTCAAGCGACGTGTTGCCCGCACGTTCGCCGATTCCGTTAATGGTCACTTCCGCCTGGCGCGCTCCGTTAATGACACCGGTGACGGTGTTGGCGGTTGCCATGCCGAGGTCGTTGTGGCAATGCGTCGCGATGACCACCTTGTCGATACCATCGACATTGTCCATCAGATATTTGATTTTAGCACCGAATTCCGACGGCAGACAGTAGCCGGTGGTGTCGGGGATGTTGACCACGGTAGCACCGGCGCGGATGACGGCTTCAACCACACGGGCAAGAAATTCATTGTCGGTGCGGCCTGCGTCCTCGGCATAGAACTGCACATCCTCCACGAATTTCTTGGCGAAAGAGACAGCTCCGACGGCACGTTCGAGAATATCGTCGCGCGTCGAGTTGAATTTGTACTTTATATGGTAGTCGGAAGTTCCGATACCGGTGTGGATGCGCGGATGCTTGGCATACTTCAACGCTTCGGCAGCGACACGGATATCATTCTCGACCGCACGCGTCAGCGCACATATCGTAGGCCATGTGACGGCCTTTGAGATTTCCACCACTGAATTGAAGTCTCCCGGACTCGAAACGGGGAAACCGGCTTCGATGACATCGACGCCAAGAACCTCAAGTGCTTTTGCAACTTCAATCTTTTCTACTGTGTTGAGCTGACAACCGGGCACCTGCTCACCGTCCCTGAGTGTCGTGTCAAAAATAAAAAGCCTGTCACTCATATTATGTTATCTTATTTTTCTGATGAATTTATATATATTATATCGGACACCCTTAGAGTGTGTCCTGCCATACCTATTATATAAATTGTGTGGTTTATTTTGCTATTGGAACATCGTCATGAAGGTCACAGGATTGGAGCCTCCAATCAGAACTGCAAAATTACAAATTATTTACCAAACCGACTAATAAAACATCAAATTTTATCAAAACAATCCGCTTCTGATGCAAAATTGAAAGCAGCAAAGCCGACGCAATCACATCAAATCGATGGATAAAATCGCATAAGCGGATTAGAATGTCATTGTATAAACCTGAGTTTTGTTTTGATTTCTGATTTTTTTTGACTACCTTTGCGCAGTTTTTTCAACCAATATTGTTGTGGGAAAATTTTCAGAATTCCGCCTCCCATTGAAAACTATTCCGGAAGGTGTCCAAGTGTTTGAATACCATTTGGGAAAACAGTTTTTCGTCAACATGGAGAGTGCTGACATACACGATGCCGATCTCTCGGTCAAACTGACGGTGACCCATAAGCATGACCTCTACAATCTTGCTTTTCACGTCACCGGCACTGTCACGCTTATATGTGACCGATGTCTTGATGACCTCATCCAGCCAATCGACGCCACCTACGACATAGCAGTCAAATATGGCGACGACTATTCGGAGACAGATGACCTCCTCATCATCCCCGAGAGTGACAATTGGCTGAATGTGTCATACATGATATATGACACCGCCTCACTTGCCATCCCGGTCAAGCACGTCCATCCGTTGGGAAAATGCAACCGTGCAATGAGCGCGCTTCTTCGCAAACATCGCGCCACAAGGGTTGACGACGAGGATGCAGAACTCACCGACCGCCTGATGGACGAGATGGACTCGATGGAGTCAGCATCCGACTCAGATGAAGCTGCCGAGAGACCGACCGATTCGCGATGGGACGCACTCAAGAATCTCAAGACTGACGACAGCGCGGAGCCTCAGGAAGAATAAACCGCACACAGACCAAGACAAAACAGACATTAATATATATTAGGTGTTTTCACATTTCAATAAGCAAAACAAAAAATAAAATAATAAATCATGGCACATCCTAAACGAAAGCAATCAAAGACCCGTACAGCAAAACGTCGTACTCATGACAAGGCTGTAGTTCCCACACTCGCACTCTGCCCCAACTGCGGCTCATGGCATCTCTATCACACCGTATGCGGTGAATGCGGCTACTACCGTGGACGCATCGCAATCGAAAAGACTGCCGCTGTTTAAGAGTGTGTCTCATAACAAATAATCCATTCGCGGGTCAGTCAGACTCGCGTATGGTTTTATTTAGGCACACTTAAATACAACAATCAGGGAGTTCAAGTGAGAACTACCCAAGTCCAAACGGGTTTAACAAACTCACTTTAATCAGAAATTTTGTTATGCTTCACGCACGAATATCAGGACTCGCATCATACGCTCCTGACGACATCCTCGACAACGAAATGCTGTCGAAGATGGTCGATACCAACGATGAGTGGATCACCACCCGCGTAGGCATCAAGGAACGCCGAATCCTCCGCGAGCCGGGCAAAGGCTCATCATATCTCGGCATCAAGGCTGTCGAAAAGCTCCTTGAACGCACAGGCACAAAGCCCGAGGAGGTGGATCTCCTCATCTGCGCGACCTCAAACCCCGACTACCGTTTCCCCTCGACAGGATCAGTCATAGCTCATCAGCTCGGGCTGAAAAATGCCTACGCATACGACATTCAGGCCGCCTGCGCAGGATTTCTCGTCGCACTTCAGGACGGTTCCGCCTACATCCGCTCCGGTCTCCGCAAGAAGGTCGTGGTTGTAGCAGCCGAAAAGATGTCGTCAATGACCAACTATCAGGATCGCGCCACCTGTCCCCTCTTTGGCGACGGTGCGGGAGCGATGCTGCTTGAGCCTACCGATGAGAATGTCGGAATCATCGACGGTGTCTTCCATATCGACGGCGAAGGACTCGAACACCTCTGGATGCCGGCAGGCGGTTCAGTGCTTCCCGCATCACACGAGACTGTTGACGCACAGCAGCACTTCGTGATCCAGGACGGGCGCAACGTCTACAAAAACGCTGTGACCGACATGCTTGAGTCATCGCTCGAAGTCATGAAGCGCAATGACCTTACGGTCGATACCATCGACTGGTTCGTGGCCCATCAGGCCAACCTCCGCATCATCGAGGCTGTCGGCTCACGTCTCGGCATTGACAATGAGAAAGTCCTTGTCAACATCGAGAAGTATGGCAATACCTCCGCTGCATCCATCCCTCTGTGTCTTGACGAATACCAGGACCGTCTGAAGAAGGGCGACCGCCTTGTCCTCACTGCATTCGGTGCGGGCTTCACATGGGGCGCGATGTATGTCATCTGGGACATCTAAGGGACGATAAAATTATGTCCATAACATAAATTTAAACAAAAATAGCATCTTTTCAGGTGCTATTTTTGTTTATATGGTAATCTAATTATAATCATCAAACAAGATATATCATCGATATGGAACATAAAGCAGGATTTGTCAACATTGTCGGTAACCCGAATGTCGGTAAATCAACCCTGATGAACGACCTTGTGGGCGAACGCATCAGCATCATAACCTCCAAGGCGCAGACCACCCGCCACCGCATAATGGGCATAGTGAACACTCCCGATTATCAGATTGTGTTCTCCGACACCCCCGGCGTGCTCCAGCCCAAATACAAATTGCAAGAGAGTATGCTGAACTTCAGCGAGGGAGCATTGGTGGATGCCGATATTCTCATCTATGTCACCGATGTTGTCGAGGATCCGTCGAAAAACTCCGACTTCCTCGACAAAGTTGCCAAGGAGAAAATCCCTGTACTTCTCATCATCAATAAAATAGACATAGTCAAGGATCAAGCTCAGCTTGAAGCCCTCACAGACCGCTGGCACGGTATTCTGCCCAATGCTGAAATCTTCCCCATCTCGGCCAAGGAACGCTTCAATGTCGATAATCTCCTGAACCGCATTGTCGAACTGCTTCCGGTGTCGGCTCCGTATTTCGGTAAGGACGCGCTGACCGACAAACCAGCACGATTCTTTGTCACCGAAATCATCAGGGAGAAGATTCTCACTCTCTACGAAAAGGAAATCCCTTACTCCGTCGAAGTTATCGTTGAAAAATTCGAGGAGAAGGAAAAGTCAATCCATATCATGGCAGTCATCTATGTCGAACGCGAGTCGCAGAAGGGCATAATCATCGGTCATCAAGGCAGCAAAATCAAAAAAGTGGGCATGGAAGCCCGCAAGGACATCGAGAAGTTTTTCGACAAGAGCGTGTTCCTCGAACTTTTTGTGAAAGTCGAGCCAAACTGGCGTAACCGCGAAAACAAGCTCCGCTCATTTGGCTACATGGAATAACGAGCCTGCCACACACAGACAAAAACAACGGCGATTTTTTCACTGAGATTCCAAACATCTCCCGCACGTGAGACTAATGACATCGAGAGGAGACAGGATGAGCACATTCTGTCCCCTCTCAATGCTTTTGCACATTTGCTGACACATCATAATCATCGTCAGACAGCAAAACAAATCCCGCTTCCACCGCAGACAGCGGTCTGCCGAGGAAGCGGGATTATTTATGTAATCGTAGCTTAAAATCGTTTGCCGGACATGGGGAGGGCGTTACTTGCCGGGCTGCTCCTGAATCTTGAGCTTATCCTCAAGAATCTCAAGCTGTTGCAGACCTGAAGCGCGCCACTGGGGTTCACCCTTCTTGAAGATTATGATTGTCGGGACGCTGCGGATCTGATACTTGGCTGATAAATCCGGGTTACGGTCCACATCGACTTTGACGATATTGGCGGCATCACCGACCTTGTTCTTCAACTGTTCGAGGATTGGACCCTGCATCTTGCACGGACCGCACCATGTGGCAAAGAAATCCACCAAAGTGGGCTTGTCACTGTTGATTATTTCATTAAAATCGTTCATAATTCATAAGGTTTTTAAGTGCTTTTATAACACTCCTGCCCCCATGAATGTTCTCACAATAAAGATTCTTTAACCACCGAGCTGATTTCCTTGAAGGCATAGCTGCGCTTTTCGCCCGTCGGGAGGCGCAAAGTCAATATGCCATCGGGAGCCACGGATTCAATCGCTGCCATGATATTCTCGCCCCGCAGATTGTCGCGATAGGGGTGGAAGCCACTGTTGCGCCACAGAGCGGCAAAGTAGCGTCGCTGCAGTTCTTCACTGTCGCTTCCGGACTCCTCGCACGCAATCGCCCTGTCAACCTCACGGAGAATCGTCTCACAAAATTCCTCTGTCAGCTCCGCGAGATTGAACTCCCTGCCCGTAAGCTGCCACATCGAGACAGGATTCGGTGCATCGGATACGAAATGCCGCTGGTTGACATTTATTCCTATCCCGATGATCGAATGGCGGATACTCATGGCCGTGATGCTGTTTTCAATCAAAATACCGCAGATTTTACTGTCATCGACATAAATGTCGTTGGGCCATTTGATGCGCACGTCATGACCGGGAATGTAACGCCGGAGCACTTCAACTATGCCGAGCGATACCGCCCGGGAAATCGCGAACTGATGCGCCGGATGAATGGATTCGGGGCGGAGCAATATCGACATGGTGATATTCTCGCCGGGGGCTGACTCCCACGAGTTGCCCCGCTGTCCGCGCCCCGCCGTCTGCTTTTTGGCAACGACAACAGTGCCATGGTCACATTCATGGACTATGGCTGCAAGATGCGTATTGGTCGATGGACTTTCGTCAAGTATGATGAAACGCATAGCTAACGGTATCCAGTCTCTGATCAGTCGTCAATCGTCAGTCGGCGCGCCCCGTCGGGGAGGACGTCAATCTTCACACGGACCGTATCATCGGGGAGAATATCCTCCACTCTGTCAGGCCATTCGATGAGACACAGCGCACCCGAGTCAAAATAGTCCTCGATACCTATATCAAACGCCTGCTCAAGATTTTCTATTCGGTAAAGGTCAAAATGATAGATCAACTCGGCAGTAGTATCCGAACGATACTCATTGACAATTGAAAATGTCGGCGATCCGGTCGGGTCATCCTCCACTCCCAACGCACGACAGAGGGCATTGATGAAAGTGGTTTTTCCTGCCCCCATCTCCCCCTCGAAAGCGTAGACGGTGGCATCGTTCATAAGACCAAGAAACTCATGTGCAGCCTCAGGAAGCGCATCGGCTGTCGGAATAATTATCTGTTTCATCAAGAATTTTACTTATAGTTTGTTTAATATTATTCAGACTATTATTTGAATAATTGTTTATTATCCTTTAAATACAGATGTCCTATGGAACCTCAAATACTCCTCCCGATACTCATCAAGAGGAAGCCTTTGAATAAATTGACCGTCATTTATACCCAATCGTCTTCTATTCGCAGGCGAAAGCCAGTTAGAAAGCACGATTTTGCGATCCTCTGTAAAAGTCATGAATCCACGATCAAACAATCTGTCGTAAAGAGGGGATAACAAAAATCCATTCTTATGGTCAATCCGTTCTTTATCATTGGAAACAGCCCAAGGTTTAATGTGGCTTGCAATCAACAAGCGTTCATCATTAATCATTGTGATTGGGCAGAACTGACATTCTTCCAAGAGTTTATCTCTGTATATACCCTGACCCTGTCGGGATTTTCTAATCTCCACTTGACGGGAAGATTCTTTACGTTTTTGATTTTGTTCGTCTTGCTGTCCCTTTTTCCCATAAGTGAACACCATCGCTTCACGTTTATCAGAAATCGCCTCAAAATCAGCGAACAACTTCCAATAATACAGGATCGACCCTTGAGAATCAGCAATTTGCATCACAGAAATATACGAGACCAATGGCAGTGCAATTTCTCTTATCAATTGATAGCCTGAGTCATCAGATTTCACGTATCCCCTCACTCCACCTATCTGGTCTTGAGAGCAAATGGTAAACTCGATAACTTCCGGCAAAGCACTGATCTTATTCATTCTTTCACGCCATAATTCCGGCATCTTATCCATTGCACGATACGGCTGTGACGGATGCAAATATTCCGAATGAAGCGCATTCATATATGAGACAAGATCGCTTTTCAAAAGAAAGCATTTTGCATGAAATCGCTGAGAGCCAAAGAAAGCATACATTGCCTCTTTCGAGGCTATATATAGTTTTGCTTCGCCATTACCTACTCCAATTTTTGAACCCGGACGTACAAAACAATCCGGAACTGTAATTGAAGAATCCAATGTGTCCCTAAACGTGAAGTCCTGTCCATCAATTTTCATGGTCGTCTATTCCATATTTGGTTATGTCAAGTTGTTTTAAAATCGCTATCAAAACATCAACGACAATGCTATTCCCGGCCTGCTGATACATTGAAGTATCTGACACCACGATTTTAAAAGTGTCCTTAAATCCCATTAAACGCAGACACTCCCTTGGCGTAAGTTTACGTATACGACCTTTATGAGTGACATAGTTATCAACACCGGCTCTATGCATTTTGTGCATAGACTGAAGAAGAGGACGTGCAACATCCAAATCTGTCTGTGTCGATGTTTTGAAATTCTTAGTTCCGGGAGACAGGACATAGTTTTTCACCTTTTCCGAGAGATAATATTTTTCTTCAACATCTCTGACATCAAAGATAAATTCATCCCATTCCTCCTCATACGGCTCGTCTTTAAGAGCCGGATGATAAACAAAGTCACCATGCCAATTAAATTGTTGATTTCGCTTTTGACATAATGCCACCTCTCCATTTATCTGTGTATAGCATTTGGCCCGATTTTTTGTCGATGTCACAAATTTAATACCCTTCTCACGGAGAAAATATTTCGTATGTATGTAATCCTCAAGAAAATCATACATACAATATTCCAATGGAACAGGTGAAGGGAACTCAAAATCAGTTTTGTCTTTAAAACCGATACAAAAAACCCGTTCTCTGTTTTGTGGAATACCGAAATCTTTGCTATTTAATGTCTTAAAATATATATGATAGCCGCAATAATCTTCAAAAGTTCGATGGATTACTTCCCACGTATTTCCACTGTCGTGGTTTAAGAGTCCCTTGACATTTTCAAATATAAAAACTTTTGGGTGACATTCCTTTACAACACGTGCAAATTCTCTGAAAAGAGTGCCGCGAGTATCCTCAAAACCCTTACGTTTTCCTACCATCGAAAAAGCCTGACATGGTGCTCCACCTACGAATAAATCAATCCCATCTTTATAGGGGGTGGCATCAAAGTTGTGAATATCCGAATGCCATCTGTCTTCTGAAATATGGTAGTTGGCAAAATATGATTTCTTACATTTTTCATCAATATCGCCGGCAAATACAATTTCAAAATTGAGACCGAGACGCTGCATTGCATGTTCAATCGCACCTATCCCGCTGAAAGATGTGGCGAGTCTAATCTTCCTGTCAGGATGACTGAACTCCAAATCGCGCCAGTCAGTATACAATTCCTCAGTCGAAAATAAATTTGGAGAGGTATTTGCTATCTCAATCATGAATCTATCATCAATAAAACCCGTATTCCATTCCCATAACATTCTTTCATGAATCAATTTTTGGAGGAAATAATGTCATGCATTGACCATACAATCATTGATACGGCCAGGAATGCTTCTATGTTGCAAATGTACGGAATATTTTTCAAATTATTACATCGCAAATTGGATATGTAAACGTATCCCGGAGTGATTATAGACCCCGTCCTAAGTATTTATATCCTATACATCTGTCATTTATTTTGCTGTTAATGTGATCAATGGGATGAGCATTTCTTCCGGCGAGATTCCACCGTGCTGGAAGGTGCCGTCATAATACTGGACATAATAGTTGTAATTGTTGGGATATGCGAAGAAATCGCGTCCGGTCGCGAAAATGTAGGTTGACGAGACGTTTGGCGCAGGCAGTCCGAGCTTGGCAGGATTTTTCACCTCATATACCTGCCTGGGGTTGTAGGCAAGATTCTTACCGATTTTATAGCGGAGGTTGGTGTTGGTGTTTTTGTCGCCCACGACTTTGACGGGATTATCCACACGGACTGTGCCATGGTCAGTGGTGAGGATGATTTTATAGCCCTTGGCCGCGATGCGACGGAAAATCTCTATGGCCGACGAATGGCGGAACCATGACTCGGACAGCGAGCGGTAGGCGGCATTGGTCGATGCAAGCTCGCGTATCATCTTTGACTCCGTCCTCGCATGTGAAAGCATATCAATGAAATTGAACACCACCACATTCAGGTCATTGGACAGAAGATTGGAAAACTCCCGCAGAAGTTTCTCACCGGCTGCCGAATCATTGATTTTGGTATAGGAGAATTTGCAGTGACGGCGATAACGCTCAAACTGAGTGGCTATGAGCGGCGATTCATTGAGATTTTTACCTTCGGGGGAGTCCTCATCGACCCACAGCTCGGGAAACATCGTGGCAATATCCTTTGGCATTAGCCCGGAGAAAATGGCATTGCGGGCATATTGGGTCGCTGTCGGGAGTATGGAGCAATAAAGCTCCTCACGGAAGTTGAAAGTGTCGGCGAGCAAGGGCTTGACGGCTGCCCACTGGTCGAGGCGGAAATTGTCGATTAGGATGAAGAACACTTTTTCACCCGCATCAAGCAACGGGAAGATACGGCTCTTGAATATCTCGGGCGACATCAACGGTCTTCCGGGGGCATGAGGATCCGTAATCCAACCGGCATAATTGTTTCTGACGAATTTTGCAAACGAATTTCCCGCCTCCCTGCGCTGCATGTCGAGGAGTTCATCCATCTGCGTCTCGGTCGATGACAGTTGCATCTCCCAGTGCACCAACAGACGGTAAAGCTCCATCCAGTCGGCCATCGTTGATGCCTCGCCGATGAGCTGCGAAATCCGTGTGAACTCCTGGCGGTAGTCATTGCCGGTCTGCGAGGAGACAAGTTGCTCGGAATGGAGATTTTTCTTTATGGAGAGGAGTATCTGCTTTGGATTCACAGGCTTGATGAGATAGTCGGCAATCTTGTTGCCGACAGCCTGATCCATGATATTCTCCTCCTCACTTTTAGTGATCATAATTACGGGGATGTGGGGAGCTGCGAGCTTGATGCGCTGGAGTGTCTCAAGCCCTGTCAGACCCGGCATGTTCTCGTCGAGGATAATGAGGTCGAAGTTCTGTTCATCGACGAGTGCCAGCGCGTCGGCGCCGCTACACGCGGTGACAACGTCATAGCCTTTCCCCTTGAGGAACATTATATGTGGTTTCAGCAGGTCGATTTCATCATCGGCCCATAGGATTGTCGAGGACAAATTGATGGAGTTTTATATGTGAAAAAATGCGTTTCTTATATACTATGGTCGCGCAGACCGTCAGTCGTCATCATCACCCTCACTTCCGATAGGATAGTCCGGGAATTTGGGAGCGGAGGGATTGACCTGCGGCTTGGGCTGCGGTTTGGGGACAGGCGGCTTCTTGGGAGTCACCTTGGGCTGTGGTTTAGGCACGGGTGGCTGAGCCGGTTTCCTGACAGCAGGTTTCTGCGCCTGCTTAGGATTGGCAATCGTATCGGCAGGGACAGTTACAGGCGTGACGGAGGGTGTGAGAGCAGCCGGAACAGTCGCAGGAACAGTCACTGTGTCAGCCGGAACTGTCACAGGAACTGCAGGCTTGGTTTCATGTCGTATTTCGACAGGCTCAGTGACCGTATCGCTCGGCATGGGCTTAATGACCTCATCCATCGGACTCACACTGTCCGCAGGTTCCGGGAGGACGGTGTCGCCATCCGGCGTGGTGTCATACATCTCATCGGCTGGGGGATATTCATCCGGGGGAAGCACTGACTCATGCGTCTCTTTAATGTTTTCCTCACCGATGAAACGGAAGTAATCATCGAATGACCCGCCACTCTGAAGCAGCTTCTCGAAGTTACTCTTGCTGATCTGCACGGGGCGGACATCGGTCGGGATGATCACGCCATTGTCCTGCGCGAGCAGCGAACGGTAGTGGTTCAGCTCCCCTTCATTCCTGAAACCTTTGATGACGAGAAGGCCGAGAGGACCGAAATTCATCACCTCAAGGTCAAAATCACGCACCATATAAGTGGTGAAATTATGGCGCGCCACATCGTAGAGCAACTGGTTGGGCGATATTTTGTCGGTTGAGAACAGAAGCACCAAATAATGCGGTTCGTCAGGCTCAAGCACAAATTCTATCTCCGAGCCGTCACCGACAGCAGTCGAGTCGTTCGAGAGACGGATGTTCCACAGCATACCGCGCATATTCGAGCCGCCGCTGCGAAGTTTTCTGCCTTGGGCGAGTCCCTTGAGATATGATGAAGCCATCGGCGTCACGTCTGTGTCAGGATAGCGTTCAAGCAGCTCCTTGAGGGTCGAGGTAAACTCCTCCGGCTTATTGTCAGTGACGAAAGCAAGGGCGTGAAGGAACATGAATTTAGGCATCAGCGGTGAGAGCGGATAGTCCTCGACCATCTGCTCGTAGGCTCTATGCACGGAGGTGTTGTTGTCGGCAAGATAGTCGGCGTATGCCTCGGCATAAAGTGCCTCCTGCCTTGCGAACATCGAACGGAGATTTTCGAGATAATTCGGGTCGGCCATCGCCTTTGCATAGTTCGATTCCGGAAATTCGGAAAGGATGAGCTGACGGTAACGCTCTGCTTCGACAGGACGGTCACGCCTGACATTCATGAGATATTCATTGTAGTATATGTCGAGACGATAGACGTTATCGGGATAGCGCGTCATCAATCTCTGCCACTCCCCGTCGGCGGCATCGAAATCCTCAAGTTTATCTTTCAGTATGAGGCCCGAATTGTAGAGACCTTCGCGGATCACATCCTCGGCCGTGGTCTTCTCAACATCGGTGAACGGAATCTGCCGGAGGTAATACTCAGGGAAATGGGGATCATTGGCCTTTGCTGCATCCTCTTTCGCGGTCTCGCCGCCGCTCTCGTCGGTTGTGGGATTGTCGCCTTCGGCGATTTCATCGTTCTCGTCGGGATTCTCGTCGTCTGAGGCGAAATCATCGAAACTGAATGTCGCCTTGTTGCGTCGCCGCCAGTCATTTTCAAGTTTGCGCGACCCCCAACGCTTCTGGAAGTCCGTCCGACCGGCATTGCGGCTGGCCGTGTTGTAGAAATACCATGATTTGTCAGTATTGAGGGCAAACGAAGCTGGCGTATTCGCATTGTTTTGCTTGATATTTGAGCCGGTGGCTGCCTGCTGCGCAAGATACTCCTCGCGTTTTGCAGCCTCAGCCTCCTCCTTCTCTTTTTTCTTCAAATCGGCTATTATCTTGTCGATGACAGCCAGACGCTCCGCTTCCGGCATGGCTGCCAGCCGGAGGAGCGAATCGTTGAGAACCACATTCTGCGAGTAGACGGCAAGCTCATCGAGCACGTCAGACCTCCGCTGAAGCATGGCTATGTCAGGATAGTTGTCGGGAAGCAGGGGAACAGCCTCCGAGTAGCATGGCTGGGCAAGGTCATAGCGATGACGGTCGAAGTAGAGACCTCCGAGCGTGATCTGCGCGAAAGCCTTCTCGATGCCTCCGCGTGTTGACTTCTCAGCAGCGAGTATGTAGTTCTCAATCGCATTTGCCGTGTCACGGCGCGAGAGGTAGAGATTTCCTATGGCATAATATATCTGATCGAGATATTCCTTGTTGCGGTCATAGCGTGTCATGCGCCGGAGTGCCTTGACTTCCGATGTGATGTCAGACCCTTGGAAGACTTCGCTCTGCTTTATGCGGGCGTTGAATTTCGTGCGGTAGGAAGCCGATGATGACTTGGCTGTCTTGCCGTAGGCAGCATAGGCGGCAGCATTGTCACCCTCGGCGGCATACAGTTGTCCGAGCAGGAAATTCAGACGTGTTTTCTGAGATCCGTGGGCATAGCCGAGAGCCTCCTTCAGCATAGGGATAGCCTTGGCATTGTCATGCGAACGGATGTAGAAGTCGGCAAAAGTGAAGTAGTACAGCTCTCGGATTGTCGAGTTTGTCAATTCGTCCGGCTTGATTCTCGTGAGGATGGTCTCTGCCTCGAATAGCCAATCGAGGGCACAGTAGCTGCGTGCCTGCCACAACTTTGCCTCCGTCACTGTGGCGGGAAGCCATGAGAAATGTTTGGCAACATAGTAGAACGTGGAGGCCGCTCCGAGGAAATCGCCGTTGAAATACTGGCTTCGTCCCATGAGCATCCATGCGTTGTGGAGAAACGGATTGTACTCCTCACGTTTGAGCCACTTTTTGTATTCAGGATCATTTGCATGACCCGGCTTGCGCTTGGGGCGTTTCTTTATCGAATGGAGCTGGATGGCCTTCTGAGCCTTTTCAATTGACCGTGTGAAAGAGCCTGACGGCTGAGGGGCTTTCGGATTGGCATAGGCCTCCACCGGGTGCATGAAAATCTGCGATGTATAGTCATCCTCATAGGCCCTCTCAAGCTCCTTCAAGGTCTCCTTGAAATGCTCGTCGCCGTTGAAATAGACGTTGTAGCGCGTGATGAACGCCTGATAGTTGCGCGAAGCTGCGGTATTCTTTTTGGTCGAGCATGACGAAAAGGCCACGGCAAAAACCGCGACCGCAATAAGAATCGCCACCCCCAACCGGGATGTCGCTGAAAAGATAGCGCATTTTATCTTCATCTTAAAGAGAAAACGAGCTACTACCCCTACTTATTGCTCATTGCCTGTGAATGATGTCACACGACCGCGAGCAATACCATTTACGCTATACGCCATGCGTCACTTTATCAGCCGGATGTAGTCACCGTAGCCCTCAGCCTCCATCTGCTCTATGGGTATGAAGCGCAGAGCGGCGGAGTTGATGCAGTAACGCAGACCGCCCTCCTCAGCCGGACCGTCGTTGAACACATGACCGAGATGAGAGTCGGATGATGCGCCCCTGACCTCCGTGCGGATTCTGCCGTAGGACGTGTCGAGGCTCTCTTTGATCAAGCTGTCGTCTATCGGTCGCGTGAATGCCGGCCAGCCACAGCCCGAATTATATTTGTTCGAAGAAAGGAACAGGGGTGTGCCATCGGTTATGTCCACATAGATACCCTTGCGGAACTCATGGTCATATTCATTATCAAACGGTCGCTCCGTCGCGCCATTTTGAGTCACCTCCCACTGAAGCGGGGTCAGTCGCTTGCGCAATTCAGACTTGTTTTCGCCATGAAATCTGTGCATCTCCTTGGCTTCCTTGAACAGAGCGGGATTGACATGGCAGTAGCCACCGGGATTTTTATAAAGATAGTCCTGATGATACTCCTCAGCGGGATAGAAGTTTCTCAACGGTCCGAACTCCACAGCCAAAGGCTCTTTGTGACGACGCTGGATTGTGGCTATCTGAGCCTCGATGGTCGGAATGTCAGCAGAATCAGTGTAATATATGCCCGTGCGGTACTGGGTCCCGACATCCCCGCCCTGACGGTTGACAGACACCGGGTCAATGCTTTTGAAATACAGTTGAAGAATGCCTGTGAGGCTCACCTCATCGTCATCATAGACCACTTTGACCGTCTCGGCGGCCTCGGTCTTCCCTGTACACACTTCCTGATACGTCGGAGATTCGATTACACTATTGGCATACCCGGCAATCGTCTCCTGCACGCCGGGGACCAATGAAAACAGGTAGGCGGTGCCCCAGAAGCAGCCACCTGCGAGATAGATAGTCTTTATCATAGCATTTTCTGATTATTCACAGTCATACATACGGACACAAGTCCATCGCAAAACTACAAAAATTTTTCCGACACGCCGTCACTTCATAACAAAAAATACATACGGCGCACACATCGGGGAGATTGCAAAGTCATTGATGCGGGGATGACCGTATGTATTCATTCGTTTTGCCAATAGATTTATAGAGTCGCTTGAACTCGCGTCACACATACATTGAATATAACGTCCGAGCATTCAAAAAGATTGGCTGCACATGGAAAAAACGCCTTAACTCAGTAATCCCAAGCCCATCTGACTATGCGGAATGTAGGTTTGCCACCGATGTTTACCTCCGATAAAAAACGACATGCGCAGATTTTTTAATCGTTACTTAATTTGTCACACCGATTTTTATCCTTAAATTTGCAACGGTGAAAGCCTATATCATTTCGGTGACAGTCTTTTGCTTTCGCCAAGCAACATATCACACTGAATAATTATTCAAATCAAACAAATCATTATCATGGATATTTCACACATCGAACACGTGGGTATCGCAGTGCCCGACCTTAAAGAAGCTATCGCATTCTACGAAAACACTCTCGGTCTCAAGTGCTTTGCCATCGAGGAAGTTGAGGATCAGAAAGTCCGCACAGCCTTCTTCAAGGTTGGCCAGACCAAAATCGAGCTTCTCGAAGGAACTTCACCCGAAAGCGCAATCTCAAAATTCATAGCCAACAACGGCGGTCGCGGCGGCATCCAGCACATCGCATTCGCCATCGAGGACGGAGTGGCAAACGCACTCGCTGAAGTCGAGGCCAAGGGCTGCCGCCTCATCGACAAAGCTCCCCGCAAGGGTGCCGAGGGTCTCAACATCGCATTCCTCCACCCGAAATCAACCTGCGGCACTCTCATCGAACTCTGCGAAGACCCCGCCAAGAAATAAGCAATTAACAGAACATATCATCACTCATAATCCCCACAGATGAGCAATCAGCTTGAAAAAGTAAAAGAGCTTATCGCCCTGCGCGAAGAAGCGCGCCTCGGCGGTGGCGAAAAAGCTATCCAGAAGCAGCATGAAAGAGGCAAGTACACCGCTCGCGAGCGCATTGCCCAACTCCTCGACGAAGGTTCTTTCGAGGAAATCGACATGTTTGTCCGTCATCGCTGCCACAATTTCGGTCAGGAAAAGAAAAGCTACCTCGGTGACGGTGTCGTGACCGGCTATGGTACAATCGACGGTCGCCTTGTCTACGTGTTCGCTCAGGACTTCACCGTGTTCGGCGGTTCTCTCAGCGAGACAATGGCCCTCAAAATATGCAAGATTATGGACATGGCCATGAAGATGGGTGCCCCTGTCATCGGTCTCAACGACTCGGGCGGCGCACGTATCCAGGAAGGCATCAACGCCCTCGCAGGCTATGCTGAAATCTTCCAGCGCAACATTCTTGCCTCCGGCGTGATTCCCCAGATTTCAGGCATCCTCGGTCCGTGTGCCGGCGGTGCGGTCTACTCGCCCGCACTCACCGACTTCACTATCATGACCAAGGGCATAAGCTACATGTTCCTTACCGGTCCGAAGGTTGTGAAGACCGTGACCGGCGAAGATGTGACCCAGGAAGCTCTCGGCGGTGCTACCGTACACTCCCAGAAGAGCGGCGTGGCCCACTTCGCTGCCGAGGACGGCGAGGAGACCCTCCGCATCATCCGCAAACTGTTCAGCTACATTCCCCAAAACAACCTTGAGGAGCCGCCGCTGGTTGAATGCAACGACCCCATCGACCGTCTTGAGGATTCTCTCAACGAGATCATCCCTGACTCGGCCAACCGTCCCTACGACATGTATGAGGTCATCAACGCCATCGTCGATAACGGAGAATTTCTTGAAATCCAGCGTGACTACGCCAAGAACATTATCATCGGCTTCGCCCGCTTCAACGGTCAGGCCGTCGGAGTTGTCGCCAACCAGCCCAAATATCTCGCCGGTGTGCTCGACAGCAACGCATCGCGCAAGGGCGCGCGCTTTGTGCGCTTCTGCGACGCGTTCAACATTCCTCTGGTGACCCTCGTCGATGTCCCCGGCTTCCTTCCCGGTACAGGACAGGAATACAACGGTGTCATCCTCCACGGCGCAAAGCTCCTCTATGCCTACGGCGAAGCCACTGTGCCCAAGGTGACCGTGACACTCCGCAAGAGCTACGGCGGAAGCCACATCGTGATGTCATGCAAGCAGTTGCGCGGCGACATGAACTACGCTTGGCCTACGGCTGAAATCGCTGTGATGGGTGGCGCAGGTGCTGTCGAGGTCCTTTATGCCAAGGAGGCAAAGGCCGCCGAAGATCCCGCCAAGGTGCTTCAGGAGAAAGAGGACGAGTACAACAAACTTTTCTGCAACCCCTACAATGCAGCCCGCTACGGCTATATCGATGATGTGATCGAGCCTCGCAACACCCGTTTCCGCATCATCCGTGCCCTTCAGCAGCTTGCCACAAAGAAGGTGGTCAATCCGGCCAAGAAACACGGCAACATACCCCTTTGATGGCAGGGTCACTCTCCGCGTCAGGACAGCCTGACGCGGACAGCCTGTAAATCTTTTACTTACAAACTCAAAAAAGTTATGAAAAAAAGACTTCTAACGCTGCTGTTGGTGACTCTCGCGTGCGTTACGGCCATCTCCGCCCAAGGACGCCGAGGCCTGCGCATCAATGAGGTGATGATTGTCAACGACTCGACGAGTGTGATTGACGATTTCGGGCAGTACTCAGCATGGGTCGAGCTTTACAACTCGACATTTGCCCCGCTTGAAATCTCAAGCGTCTTCCTCACCAACGACCGCAACAACAATACGCTCTATCCCGTTCCGTTAGGCGACGTGAACACCGAGATTCCGGCTCGTCAGCACATACTTTTCTGGGCCGACGGAGAGCCGAACAAAGGCACGTTCCACACCAACTTCACTTTCAAGCCCGGTGAGGACAACTACATAGCCATCTATGATGCCAACGGTCTCACTCTCATCGACGAAATCGTGGTGCCGGGCAATCTCCTCCCCGGACAGTCCTACGCCCGCAAGGCTGACGGCGAGGGCGGAATCAACAATGCCGATGACTGGGAAGTGCGCGACGGCTCTGAGGCTCACTACATCACTCCGTCGAGCAACAACATCATCAAGAGCACCAACAACAAGGTTGACAGCTTCGCCGAGCATGACCCCCACGGCTTCGCAATGGCAGTCATGGCAATGTGCATCGTGTTCATCGCGCTCCTCGTGCTCTCGATCTGCTTCTACATCATCAACTCGATCGGTGCGTCAGTGTCACGCAAACGTAAGGTGAAAGCTCTCAGCGAGGATGACACCGAACCCGCCGACCATCACCGCGAGCAGGACAGCGGCGAAGTGATTGCAGCTATCTCAGCCGCCCTCACCGAACACCTCGATGCCCACGACCGCGAAGCAACCATCCTTACAATCAACAAGGTGCGTCGCGCCTACTCTCCCTGGAGCTCAAAGATCTACAGTCTCCGCGAACTCCCCCACCGTTAAACATACTTAACCAGAAAAAACAATGAAAGAGTACAAATATAGAATCAACGGAAACCTCTATACGGTTAAAATCGGCGACATCGACAACAATCTCGCCAAGGTGGAGGTCAACGGCGTTCCCTACAAGGTTGAGCTCCAGAAGCCCGAAAAGCCCGTCAACATCGTATCGGCTCCCCGTCCCTCAGCCGCTCCCCGCACTGAGACAGGCGCGAAGGTCATCAACAAACCGCAAGTCAGCGGCGGAAGCTACACCGTCGAGGCTCCGCTTCCGGGCGTAGTGATGTCAGTCAGCGCAAAGGTCGGTGACACTGTCAAGGCTTCCGACACTGTGGTGGTCCTCGAAGCCATGAAGATGGAAAACGCCATCCATGCCGGTCGCGACGGAAAGGTCGCAGCCGTCAACGTGACTCCGGGCGACTCTGTCCTCCAAGGCACCGCTCTCATAGTCCTCGAATGATTAGATTGAGTGTATCCAAAACATTCAATTTTTGAAATACTCATTTCTAAGAAATCCATCACACTATGTTCAGCGAATTTTTAATCCAAAACCTTCAGGAGTTCTGGCATCTGACAGGTTTCTACAATGCCACATGGGAGCACCTCGTGATGTTGCTTGTGGGATTGTTCTTCATCTGGCTCGCCATCAAGAAGAATTTCGAACCGATGCTCCTCGTGCCCATCGGCTTCGGTATTCTCATCGGTAACGTCCCCTTCAACACCACAGCCGGTCTTGAGATCGGTATCTATGAGGAAGGATCCGTGCTCAATATTCTTTATAATGGTGTAAGCGCCGGATGGTATCCCCCCTTGATTTTCCTCGGAATCGGTGCCATGACCGACTTCTCGGCTCTCATCGCCAATCCGAAACTCATGCTCATCGGTGCAGCAGCCCAGTTCGGTATCTTCGGAGCCTATATGGTGGCTCTCCTCCTCGGCTTCGCGCCCGATCAGGCAGGTGCAATCGCCATCATCGGTGGTGCCGACGGTCCTACGGCCATCTTCCTTTCATCGAAGCTCGCCCCCAACCTCATGGGTGCGATCGCGGTATCGGCCTACTCCTACATGGCTCTCGTGCCTGTGATCCAGCCACCGTTGATGCGTCTCCTCACCACCAAGCATGAGCGCGTCATCAAGATGAAACCGGCACGCGCCGTCTCGCAGAACGAGAAGATCATCTTCCCCATCGTCGGAATGATTCTCACCTGCTTCGTCGTTCCCTCCGGTCTGCCACTTCTCGGTATGCTTTTCTTCGGCAATCTTCTCCGTGAGTGCGGTGTCACCAACCGTCTCGCAAAGACCGCCAGCAATGCCCTCACCGACATTGTCACCATCCTCCTCGGCATGACCGTCGGTGCATCGACCCAGGCATCCGAATTTCTCACCTCGGAGACCATCCGCATCTTCCTCCTCGGATTCATGGCCTTTGTCATCGCATCGGCCAGCGGTGTGCTCTTTGTGAAGGTTTTCAATCTTTTCCTCCCCAAATCAAAGAAAATCAACCCGCTCATCGGCAACGCCGGCGTTTCGGCCGTCCCCATGTCTGCCCGCATCTCCAATAACCTCGGTCTCGAATATGACCCGAGCAACTATCTGCTGATGCATGCCATGGGTCCGAACGTGGCCGGTGTGATCGGTTCGGCTGTGGCAGCCGGTGTCCTCCTCGGATTCCTCGCATAGTCCACTGCAGCCACACTCATCAGAGGCAGGGACACAGCATCCGGATTGCATGTAGACCGGATTCGTGTCCCTGCCATTTTTTCGTCATCCCGCCTGCCGGGATTGACCTCACAATAGTGACATCCTCTTAACATTTCCATGAGCCTCCTTTTAACATTCAGGCTCAAACCATCCCGCAAGTTATGTTGTTTTTAACGGTAAAGGCTTCCACGTGTATCAACGGACATTCATCGCAATTTCAGAAATCACAGTGAAGCGTCCTAACCGAACTGATTTCAATTTACACCACTGACATGGTAACACGACAGCTAATAGAGCAGATTTACAAGCAATACAAGCGTCCACCGGCTTCGCCCGATGAGCTTGACATCGCTCTCCTCTTTACATACGCTCTCGAAAATCACGGCATAGTTATTGACGAGAACAATCTTTATATCGGTAGCGTTGACCCGAAATCACCATTCGCATCAATTCCACTGCGCCACATCCACGAAATCCTTGAATTTGAAAATACCATCGGCGTAGTTCTCCCCAATTCGATCATTTTCCTCAATAAGCACAATTCCGATGTCAACGTCCATCTGCGCATGAACGAGCCATCCGTCTGGTCAAAACTCAAGAAATCACTCTCAGGCAAGCGTCACGACACCTGCGTGGAGAATGAAATGTGCTGATATATTCTGATTGCTGATACATCCTGATTAATGAATCGCGAAGAAATCTTCAACCGCACAGCCCTGCTCGTCGGACGCACGGCTCTCGATGCCATAGCCGATGCGCGCGTTATCATCTTCGGCATGGGTGGCGTGGGCAGTTGGGCTGCCGAGACCCTCGTCAGGAGCGGCGTGACAAAGCTGACCATCGTCGATGCAGACTGCGTGGCAGCGTCCAATATCAACCGTCAGCTTCCCGCAACAGCCTCCACCATAGGCATGGTGAAAGTCGATGTGATGAAAAAAAGGCTCACCGACATAAATCCTGACGCACAAATCGAGGCTATACATGATTTCTACACATCAGACACCCAGTCAAACTACAATCTTGAAAACTACGATGTCATAATCGACGCAATCGACTCACTCTCCGACAAAGCACTCCTCATCCTCAACGCAACCCGCGCCATGACCGCCACAAGCGGCACCGGACACCCGGTCCGCTTCTACTCATCGATGGGAGCGGCATTGAAGATGGATCCTTCGAGAGTCTCGGTGACCGAATTTTGGAAAGTCAAGGGCTGTCCGCTCGCAGCAGCCCTGCGCCGCAAATTTAAGAAAAGCGGTGTGTATCCGGCAAAAAAATTCAAATGTGTCTACTCCGATGAGCTTATCAGCAACCATCCCGATGCGCAGCAACTCGTTGACAACAGCGGAGCCATGACATTCAACAAGGTCTCGACCAACGGTGCGATGATGCACATCACCGCAATCTTCGGCATTACACTCGCATCGCTCGCCATACGCGACATGATTTCCTCCTGCTGATCGTATATTTAACGCTCCGAGGCCACCAGCTCACCATAGAGCCGATCAAAAGTCGCATCAAGGTCATCAGTCAGTCCCGGATGCGGGCGCGAGGTCGATAGACAGGCACTTCTGACGGCCGTCAGCCATCTGAACCGCTCATGAGGCTCAAGCTCTCCGATTGCCCCCGGACAGCCGGCAGCAACGCGGCTGAATGCCTCAAGCTGACCGCGAAGCGCGTCAACATCAGCCCGGGGGGCGAACGCCCTCAGCCTGCTCTCATCAAAGTCAAGGCGCGTTTTTATCCATCGACGGCGTTTGCACATCATCACCAGCCCTATGTTCATGAACTCCTCACGCTCAACACGCGGGAGATAGCGCACCACGGCGTATTCAAACAGATTTTTGTCTTGATTCGATTGCATGGCGCACGAAAATTTGAGAGTTCGACAAACGTGTTTTCAGAAAATCGCGGTAGATTTCACGCTGCTCCGCGACAGTGGCAGGCGTTCCCGAAGCCTCAAGCCAGTCAGCGGGGACAGCGTCAACCACCGCATCAATCACCTCGGGCGTGATTGACTCATGCATCATCCTGTCGGCCTCCTCCATCTTTGAAGCATGGCGCAGGAGCGCATGATCCTTCACGTAGGGGAACGGACTCAGAGCAGCCTTGCGCCAATCGGACCATGAATGGTGAAAATAGAGCGACGCTCCCTGGTCTATGAGCCACAGCTCGCGGTTCCAGTAAAGCATATTGGTGTTGCGCACCGTCCTGTCGATATTGGTCAGGAAGGCGTCGAGCCAGACGAGGCGTGAGGCCGTCAGTTCATCAGTGCGATTGGCAATGACATCCCACGTCAGCGCGCCGGAGAGGAAATGTACACCGAGATTCAGCCCGGTGCTCGCTCTCAGAAGATCCTGCACCTCCTCGTCAGGCTCAGTGCGCCCGAAATCCTCCGCCAGATCAAGAAACACAAGCTCCGGGACGCGGAATCCGGTTGCACGCGCCAATTCCGAGCCGATGAACTCGGCGATCAGAGCCTTGGTCCCGTGACCCGCGCCACGAAATTTTGCCACATATTTGAATCCGTCCGAAGCCTCGACCAGCCCCGGAAGCGAGCCACCCTCACGCAACGGTTGCATGTAGAGCAGGGTTTGTTCATGTCGTATGTCAAGTGTCATGATTATATACGGTTTACAAATTTACAACATTTTTCCGTTTCGTTTTGTGGTTGCGGACAACACATATCTTTTGTTTCTATGAAAACTTTACGTATTTTTGTGGTAAGGAACGATAAAAGGCCCAATTAAAAATGATTCAGCAACCAACCATTGACACCGACCGGCGCATTCCGCCCGCAAAAGGGTGGCTCGCGCTTTCGCCGGTCGCGGTTTTCCTCCTTCTCTACGTAGCCGTTTCGGTTATCCTCAACGATTTCTACAAAATGCCCATCGCTGTCGCGCTCGTCATATCGTCGATGTGGGCCGTGGCCATCTATCGGGGTCACTCGCTGATGGACCGCATCGAGACATTCTCGCGCGCAGCCGGACATTTCAATATCCTCTACATGATCTGGGTATTTGTCCTTGCCGGAGCTTTCGCGACAGTCGCGAAAGAGATTGGAGCTATCGACGCTACGGTCAATCTCACCCTGCGTTTCTTTCCCCCCGAAGCTGTGATCCCTACCCTATTTTTTGCAGCCTGCTTCATCTCGCTCTCTGTCGGGACATCGGTTGGCACGGTTGTGGCCCTCACTCCGCTCGCAGTGGAGATAGCACAGACGGTTGACGCAAACGTGGCGTTCTACGTGGCTGTGGTGCTCGGAGGTGCATTTTTCGGTGATAATCTGTCGTTCATATCCGACACCACCATTGCCGCCACACGTTCGCAAGGCTGCAACATGGCCGATAAGTTCAAGGCCAACCTCTGGATAGCACTTCCGGCAGCGGTTGTCACCCTCATAGCCTACATATTCATGGGTAAGGACACACCGGCCATGGCTCTCGCAAGTGAAAGCAACTATCTCCTTATCCTCCCCTACATCGTTGTACTCGTCACAGCCATCGCAGGAATCAATGTCACCATTGTCCTCACGCTTGGTATCCTGACCGCCGTCGTGATGGGTCTCACAGAGGGCATAAGCCTGATAGACATGGCGACTTACGCAGGAAGCGGCATCGACGGAATGGGCGACCTCATCATCATAACCTTGCTCGCCGCCGGAATGCTCGGGCTGATAAAAGCGGCCGGGGGCATACAATTTCTCCTCCAGGGACTCACCGTACGCATCAGAGGCCGACGGGGAGCGCAAGCCATAGTCGCTATACTTGTAGGAATCGTCAATCTCTGCACCGCCAACAACACTGTCGCAATCATAACCGTGGGAGGAATCTCGCGCGACATTGCCGAACGCTACGGTATAGACCCGCGCAAAAGTGCGTCGCTCCTCGACTCGGCCTCCTGTGTGGTCCAATGCCTCATACCCTACGGCGCACAGACCCTGCTCGCCACATCGCTTGCCGGAATCTCACCCGCCGCCCCTTTCCCCTACCTCTACTATCCCTGGGCCCTCGCCATAATGATAGCCCTGTCCATAATCTTCCTCTTTCCACGTAAAATCAGCTAATATCATCCATGTCAGCCATCACCCCCTAACACTTCACACCTAATACTTTATACTTAACACTTTATACTTAACACTTCATACTTAAATACAAAGTATTTAAAAATGTCCCGTAACCTCCTTGCCCGATATATATGGCTGATTGACACCATCCGACGCTACGGTGCCATCACGCGAGAGAAACTGAACGAACTGTGGATGCTTTCACCTTATTCCGAGGGAGAGCCACTCCCACGGCGCACGTTCTACAACTACCGCAATGCCATTGAAGAATTGTTCAACATCAACATCGAATGTAATGCGTCAACCTACGAATACTACATCGACTCCGGCGATTCACATCAGGCAAGTGTGACCGATTGGCTGCTCAATTCAGCAGCAATGAGCAACGTTCTGTCGTCAGTGCGTGATGTCTCAGACGCCATTTTTCTTGAGGATGTCCCCTCCGCACGTCTCTATCTCTCCCAAGTAATCTCAGCCCTGCGCGAACACCGACCGCTCCACTTCACCTACCGTCCGTACACGAGGATAAATCCTACACGCGATGTGGTCGTCGAGCCATATTTCCTAAAGATATTCAAGCAACGGTGGTATGTCACCGGACTCAACACCCGCGACGGTATCATAAAGACCTACGCTCTCGACCGTATGGAGGATGTCACGATCGGCAGTGAGACGTTCAATGTCAATCCCGATTTCAATGCCGAAAACTTCGTCAGCGACTCGTTTGGCATAGTCTTCACCCAAGCGGAACCTCATCATGTCGTGATTCGCTCCACGGCTCGTCGGGCAAAATATCTGCGCGCGCTGCCACTGCATCATTCGCAACGCGAAGAAATCCACGACACTTTTTCAGACTTCCACTACCGGCTGCGACTGACTCCCGACTTCGTTCAGGAACTTCTGTCGCTCGGCGCGGACGTGAAAGTCATTTCCCCACCCGAACTCCGCGCCATGGTGACATCAGCCCTGCGTTCCGCACTCGACCAATACGAATCCACCACCCCCGAAAAGAGCGACGAGACACAAAATAACGCACATACAGACCAAACTATCAGCATACAGTTGTCTAACAATGTACAAAAACAAGATCCTCAGAACATATAAGCATGACGATGTTCAAAGTAATCCACTCCAACACACATTAGAATAATGTGACATCCGATAGGATGTCGATTTATCAGTAACCGTGTATGACGAAGCGTAGCGTAGTCATGCACGGCATCAGTCAATCCCAGTAAAGGCATCCGTAGGAAGCCGATTCAAACCAACAGAATACACTTTTCAACCTATTTCACCCCTCAAAAAATACACTTTTCAACCCATTTCACCCTCCCCAAAATACACTTTTCAACCCATTTTACCCCTTAAAAAATACACTTTTCAATCCAAACGATAAAAAACGACCCTCTCCACAGGCTTCGTTCATCAGCTTGTCGAGAGAGTTGTTGTAGTGTTTCTCACCGGGGTGTTATGTTCCGGGTGATTACATTATTGATTCTCTGTATTCATCGGGAAATAGCGAAGTGTGGCGCGGACTGAATATTTACGCTCTATCTTGCTGTCAACCGCAGTAGTGCCGAGGGTGCAATCGAAGTTCATGCTCGCACCGGTCGAGAGGACGGCACTGAAAGAGATGTTGCTGAACGAGTAGCCTGAAAGCGGAGTCGTGGACTGCGGTGTGGAGTACTGATAGACATCGTAGGTCTTTCCTGATTCGGTAGAAATTCGGTAGCCGCTATCCGTGAGAGTGACGGGAAGTCCACGAATTTCAAGATTCTCACGCACCTCGTCCGTCGCAAACTTTGCATTCAGGAGAATCACAGAGGCAGTCATCTTCTCGGGATTAACCTGCACGATATACACCGTCTCGGGATCAACTTCATTGAATGTAGTCTCTGTCGATCCGGCGGTATGGATGGTGGCTGCCACTGATGAGTAGTAGCCCAAATAGGTCGGATAGACGGTGACATCATAGCGGTCATTGACCACATAGTTGATCTCGTAGAGCGCGGGGCTGCGGAAGGGATAAAAATGCATTGTAAAGGAGTCGAACACGTATGAGTTTCCAACCCCTACCGGACTGATGTCATTAGCGGAAATATTGTAAAATCCGTCATTCTGGTTGATCTTCATCGTCATGGACGGGAGACGGAGACTGATCGGAGAGAGATCCGAATTGAAACGAAGATTGGAGATGTCCATGTCAATCTCCTGACTTCCGGTCTCAATTTCATACTTATAGGTCGGAGAAAGTCCGATGTATGACTCGCCTGTCTTCAGGTCAACCACATAGTTGAAGCAGTCATTCGGACCGTATGTGAAGGTGTATGTTTGCTCGCTTGAGCTGCTTCCAAGACAAGAAGTGAGCGAAAGTGTCGCAGCGGCAATCACACCTAACGAAAGAAAGTATTTCTTCATGTTGGTTTATTGATTAATCTATTTTTGAATTATTTATAATAAAGGTAACAGAAATGCGTAATCTTAGTAAGTAACGAGAATTTCAATGTCTTATTGCAATTATCGCGAAATGACTTTAGTTAAAAATCTACAAGACAAGAAGCGGGATTGCCATAGGAGCGTTTGCAGAGCCGACAGGCTACATCGACCGGAAATCGACCCGCAGCGTGACTCCTCCGCGAGCCGGAAGTCCGCGCTGGAAGAAACTGTTTTTCATCGACTCGTAGCGGAACGTGGAGAAATGGGTGTCAGTCAAATTTTTGCCCCACACGTCAACTGAGCCCCACGGAAGCACGAAACGCACATTGGCTCCAAGCTCGGCATAGAACGGCTGCTTGTAGGTGTTGGCCTCGTCCCAGTATATCTCACCCGTGCCACGCATGTCGGCTGTAAGATTGATTGAACGAAGGATGGATGAGGATATTGGTTGACGGTAAGTGGCCGAGAGATAGAGTGTGTTGGACGGAGCATAAGGCAGATGGTTGCCCTTATGCTCACTGCCATTATAGCTGAACCGGCGGAAAACGGCATGTGTATAGCCGTAGGCAAGGTTGAAGCTCCAGCGCGCAGTCGGCGTGTAGGCGAGAGTGAACTCCCCGCCGGTGCTTCGCGTACGCTCCGCATTGACCATCACGCGCCCGGTCGTGGTCCCTTCGGGAAACATCGTGAGCTGCTGGTTGCGGCAGTCTATCAGGAATAGTGCGAATGAAGAATAGACACGGCCTTGGTCAACACTGAAATGGCCACCAATCTCATAGTTCCACGACTCCTCGGGTCGATATTTCACCAGTCCGGCGACATCATAGTCGGTAGTCTCGCGCGCCTGTGGACGACCACCCTGACCGCCCCCCATCGAACCCATCATCTCATCCTTGAGCCGCTGCTGGAGAAACTCTGAAAACATCTGTGTGTTGTAGCCACCGGCCTTGTAACCCTTTGAGACCGAAGCAAAGATTGCCGAGTGGGGAAGATTGTACGTGAGACTGAACTTCGGGAGTAGCTGTGTGAAATGACTTGACAGGCGGTCTGAGTCATCGATGTCAACGCTCACCGAGCCAAGCGGGCGGTCGCCGCGATACATCGTGCACGACGACGAGCTGCGGCTGCGGTAGCGCAGCGACGTGTGTTCATAGTCGAGGCGCAGCCCGACTGCCGCCGTGAAATTCCGCCAATCGTAAGAACTCTGGTGATACACTGCTATCCCCTTGACAGGATTGGTGAAATCAGAATTGAGAAGAAGCTCGTCGCTGTCCCAGCCGAGACGCATCCCCGCCGGGAGCATCTGATTGACATTTCCGATGATAAGCCGGTCGATACCATCTTTTTTGAACGTCACCGGGGCATTCATGTCGGCATACTTATAGAAACCGAACACTCCCGCGAGCCAACTGTAAGCTCCCGCGCTCCCGCGCATCACGATGTCCTGCGTCACACTCCTGTCATGTTGCTTCTGAGTCAAAGTGAAGTAGCTCTCGGGGAGAAAATCCTGGTCGAGAGTAAGATTGTCGTCAACATACTGGAACCCGGTGATTGACGCAAGCGAGAAATATGGTGTTGACCAATTGACGGTCAGTCCGTCAGTAAACATCGTGCGGCGATAGAAACACGTGTCGTTATAGTTGATCCGTCCGGTCTCCTCGTAGGCGTATGGATAGCCGTTCTGCCGGGAATGACCGTAGGAAGCCACATTCTCGACAAGAAGATTGTCGGTCGGACGCCATGAGGTCTTCCACCTCATTGAGCCGGAAGTCTCGCGGTCGGCACGCTTGCCATTGTAATCATTTTTGAAATATCCGCCCCGCAACGCTCCGTAGAGACTCAGCGACATGCCGAGATTCTTCGACAGCAGCCCGTAGGCTGACGCTCCGAGACGGCAGTTATTGCCGGTGGCACCCTCAGCCATCGCTCTCACACCCTGATAGTGGAGAGGGGAAAGCGTGGTGATGTTGATCAGTCCGGCAATGGTGTTGCGACCATATAGTGTGGATTGCGGTCCACGGAGCACCTCAATGCGCTGAATATCCTGCATGTCAAAATCGTATGCATCCTTGTTGAGATATGGCACATTATCGACATTCAACCCGATGGCAGGCTGGTCGATGCGTGCGCCGATACCTCTCACATAGACCGAGGCCGTCATCCTCGACCCATATTCCGGCATGAAAAAGTTGGGGGCTATCTCCGAGACTCCCTTCATCCCCATCACGTTAAGCCGCTCTATCTCCCTCTGATTGAGAGTAGTGACCGAGACTGGCTGACGCAGCAGCGAACGGGCTTGCTTGATGGAAGTCACCGTCACCTCACCAATGGCAAGAGTATCAGGACCTTCATTTATACGCGGAGATGACGGAACGCCGTCGGACGACGCATGAATACATACCGCCCACGAAACGAGAAGGAGGGCAGTTGACACGAAAAAGCGGAGTGACATGACTGTGTGTGATAAGACAGATTGTTGAAAATCAGTGCGTATTCATTAGCCGGACCAACGACCCGAGAAGCGGCCGCCTGCCATCCGGCTAATCGAGCTAAAAATCAAGGAGTGCAAAGGTAAGAAATTATTATCAAAAACTTCTCATATCAAAGGGATTTCGTCTCATCTCCACCCCTACAAGGGTACAGAAATTCATAAATTACAAAAATAACATATTATTATATAGGCTGTAATCGAAAGGACACAGGCTATTAACAGGCGATGATCGAAAGGGGACAAGAAGACAGGAGGCTCAAGAGTGACAAAAGATTATTTTCATTCATTCGGACATGTAAGCACTATCACATCAAAATAATCATATTCATAAATGTATGTGACTGAAAAAATATTTGTTAAATTTGCAATGAAACTGTTTCATACACTTAACTACCATGAATGATTTTCTTAATCGTCTCAACCACTGTGCGGCTTATGTGATGTTAGGTATCGCACTGTCGTTTTCACATGCTGCAGATGCTCAGTCAAAATTATATCCCGATCTTTTTGACCTAAGTGAAGTCTCACTTTTGCCCGGAAGATTTGCCGATGCACAAAATCTCAATGTTGAAACTTTGTTAAAATATGATGTCGATCGTCTCCTCGCACCCTACCTGAAAGGTGCCGGATTGCAGCCGAAAGCCGAGAGTTTTCCTTGTTGGGATGGTCTCGACGGTCATGTAGGAGGACATTATCTCACAGCTTTGGCTATCCATTATGCCTCCACGGGCAACCACCAACTGAAAGAACGCATGGACTATATGCTTTCGGAACTCAAAAGATGTCAGAAAGCCAATGGTGATGGATATGTGGGTGGTGTACCTGATGGAAAGACTCTGTATGATCGGCTCAAAAAAGGTGATGTCAGAGCGATAAAAGATTATTGGGTACCATGGTATAATCTCCATAAAACTTTCGCGGGACTGCGCGATGCATGGCTGTATGCGGGCAATGAGGAGGCAAAACAAATGTTTCTCGATTTCTGTGACTGGGGACTTGATGTAATCTCCGGCATTGATGACAAGAAAATGGAGGAGATGCTCAACAAAGAGTTCGGAGGAATGAATGAGATATATGCCGATGCATTCCAGATAACCGGAAACAAAAAATATCTTGACGCTGCTAAACGTTTCTCTCATCACCTTATTTTAGACAGTATGGCCAAGGGTATAGACAATCTCGACAATAAGCATGCAAATACGCAGGTGCCAAAGATTGTAGGTTACGAACGTATTGCTTTGCTTGATCCGACTGATACGCAGTTTTCTGATGCCGCTAAATTTTTCTGGGAAACGGTGACCGGTAATCGTACATTATCGATTGGAGGTAATTCTCGCCGTGAACACTTTGCTGCAGCAGATGACTACCGTAGCTATATGGATGAGCGGGAGGGACCTGAAACATGCAACACCAACAATATGCTTAAACTTACGGAGAATCTTTTCCGGGCAAATCCCGAAAGCCGTTATGCCGATTTCTATGAAAGAGCAGTGTTTAATCATATTCTTTCCTCTCAGCATCCCGGCCATGGTGGATATGTTTATTTCACATCCGCAAGACCCGCTCATTACAGAGTTTACTCAGCACCAAATGCAGCCATGTGGTGTTGCGTAGGCACGGGCATGGAGAATCATGGCAAATATGGAGAATTTATATATTCACGATCTAACGACTCTCTCAGAGTAAATCTTTTCATTCCATCGAAGCTTCAGCGCCGCGATAATGGAGTAGCAATAGTGCAGACCACTGATTTCCCGAATGGAGAGAAAACCACATTGAGAATTGAATGTAAGAAAAATACAGAATTTCCATTACTCGTGCGTCGTCCTGAATGGTGTGAAGGATTTTCCATCTCAGTCAATAAAGAGAAGGTTAATACAGAATATGTCAATGGATATGCCGTCATCAACAGGAAATGGAAAAACGGTGACGAGGTAGAGGTTAGCCTTCCCATGCAGTTCAGATTTGAAGAAGCTCCGAAAGTTGGGGAATATGTGTCGATATTGCGCGGTCCAATCGTTATGGCTGCACGTGTGAAGACTGATGACATTACAAATTATGTAGCTGATGACAGCCGTTGGGCTCACATTGCACACGGAAAACTCATTTCCATATTTGACACTCCCATTATCATCGGAAACCGTGAGGATGTCTTAAAAAAACTCAATGACTTGAACCCTGTCGGAGATATGAAATATAGATTAGAAGGAATATTTGATAAATCTGACGCAAAAATGGAGCTTGAGCCTTTCAGCGGAATCCACGACACCCGCTATATGATGTATTGGCTCAGCATGACTCCGGAGAAATATGATCAATGGCAGAGACTCGAACGTGAGGAGGAGCAATTGCGCCTTGCACTTGATGAACGTACAGTTGATGCAATCAATACCGGAGAACAGCAGCCAGAAGCCGACCATTATTTGAATAGTAAGAATTCCCGCGTAGGCAATTTCAACGGTGAGGCTTGGAGGAATGCTTCTTCATCAGGATTCTTTACATTCAGGATGAACACTCAGGGCAACAACAATCTTGCATTGAGAGTGAGATATTATGGAAAGGAGGAAGGCAACAAGACATTTGATATACTTGTAAATGATTCAGTGATTGCATCTGAAAATACTTCCGGAAAATGGAATGAAGATAAATTTATGGAAGTGGAATATCCCATTCCATCGGGAATAGCAAATGAGGATAATACCTTTGATGTGACATTCCGTCCACAGAAAGATTCTTCAACCGGAGGAATCTACCACATCCGCCTTGTAAAAAATTGAATATTTGTTCTTTTAAATCCTTATTTTTTCAAAGAATATCTATAAATTTCAAAAGAATATTCATCAAGACGATAATGCCGGCCTCTGAGTGAGGGACCATATAACCCTTGTTCGCCTACCTCATCGTTTAAGGTGACGCAATGAGAAGTAAGGAAAATTTAAGGGGTACAGAAATTCATAAATAATCAAAAATGACACATTATTATATAGGCTGTAATCGAAAGGGGACAAAAAGACAGGAGATTCAGGAGTGACAAGAGATTATTTTCATTCATTCGGAAATACAAGCCCGATCAAATTCATAAATCTGTCGTGCATGTAACTGAAAATTAATATGTTATTTCTGTCATTTCTGAATTTCTGTACCCATTAAAATCCTCTGTAGCCCTTAAATCTTCTGTACCCTATAACTATAAGTCTAATGACTCCCCTTCCCCAGTTCTATCACTTCGAGATCCGTGACCGCACCGCTATCGATGGTCAGGCGCACGAGCGTGCGCACCTTCTGCCATCCATGATAGCCGGCAGCCCCGGGATTGACATGCAGCAGACCAAGCTCTCGGTCAGGCATCACTTTGAGTATATGGGAATGACCGCACACCATCAGCCCGACATGATTCTCTATGAGCATACGTTTCACGCCCGCCGAATACCGCCCCGGATAACCGCCTATGTGCATCAGCAACACCGGCAGCCCCTCGACATCAAAACACTCCACTTCACGGCAACAGCGACACACGTCGCCATGGTCAATATTACCACGCACAGCCCTGACAGTCGGGACTACTCCCTCAAGACGGCGGATTATGTCTATGTCGCCGACATCTCCCGCATGCCAGATTTCATCGCAATCCTTGAAATGGACAGCATAGCGGTCATCCCAACATGAATGTGTGTCGGACAGAATACCAATTATCTTCATGAACGTCGCAAAAGTGTAAGTTTGTTAAATAGGATTGTTCCCTGCAGGTATGTCAATGACAATTTGTTGACACCCTCCTTCAGATGGACCACGGAAGTCGTCGATGGATAGACCCTCACCCAGTCATTTGCTTGGCGTGGAGGGAAGGCGACGGTGGCCGCATATCGGTCGTTCACATCAAGAGTGCGCAACGCACAGCGTTCCGAACCGTTTGAATAGCCAATCGTCAGAAAATAGTCACCTTCTGACGGCACGTTGGCATAGCAGGTGATGCGGGTGTTGTGGCGAGCAGCCAGCTCAATGTAGTTTGACGCTGTCTTTGGATCTTTTATGAAATGAAGCGGAGGGCGGCGGGGAGTGATGTTGGAGGCATGGATTGTGACAACGTTTGAATCCGGGGCATGGACATGCGGACGAGGAGAATAGCCCGTTATCCCCGGTCCGGCAGAGGGTACGATGTCAATCACCGTTGTGCCGGGATGTCGCAGCACATAATGGTCAGCATCTATATCCTCCATCATGACACCATTGACGAAAATGCCATAGGTGTGCTTTGGATCAAAGTTGACAATCATCAGCTCGGCAGGTGTCGACCATTTCACAACCGGTGTCGGCAAGACGTTTTGCGGGTTTTCAACCGTGATGGACCGCTGATGGAGGTTGTTGCCGGAGAGGGTGATGGTCACATTGTGATGTCCCCTCAGGTCAGGACGCACCGTATGGTCGGAGACGGGAACCGAATCAATCATGAACGATGCAATCTTGTCGCCCGTCCCGTTGAGACTTACATCGAGAACAGCCTCGCGGTAGCGCAGACGCTCCACGCGTTTGTCGCCGGCAAAATCCTCACTGACCATCGGGCTGAACGTCATGCCGGCAGGCGATAGGTTTATGCCGAATATTCCTTTTAGCACAAGTGCAGGCCACAGAGCCGGGAGCTGCGAGTCGAGAGCCATGTTCCAGAGTGCCGCCGAGGCAAACGTGAACGCTTGCGGATTGCGAACTTTTGCGGCTGCAAGCCCGAAAAGGGTCTGCACCTCCGGACTGAGTGGCACGGGACGGACGTAGGGGTAGACTTTAGGCACTCCCTCGGCCACGTAGGGCAACGCCCCGACAAGAGCCGCCCCCATCTCGGGAGTGGCCACGCCGGAAAGTATGGCCAGGGCATTCGCCTCGTTATCGGTCACTGCCGATGCGATTGGATAGTAGTTGCCATACAGATACTGTCCGTAACGCTGCAAGTCTGGAAACCACAGATGATCGTTGATGCATCCAATCAGTTTCGACGAGGCTGTCTGATACTCTTTCTCTGCCTTGTGAGTGAGTTCCGCAGCCATGAGCGAGGCTATCTCAAGAGAGTGTGCCCGCGACACATTAACTGATGTCGCAAACGTCTCGAAGCAATCCATCGCGTCCATCCATGCGGGATAATATGCCGACAGGTCGGAAACAGTCCTCGGGACTCCACACACCATGCCGCTAAGAGCCGAGGCATTGATGCGGCTCTGTCGTGCGAGCATTTTTGTAAGGACTTCGAAGGCCTCTCTCAGCCACGGTCTTGACCCCGTGGCGCAATATATCTCCCATGCAGCCGCGCCCCAGTAGGGTATGGCACACGAATATGGAAAATCCTCATTGTCAGCCACCGGGACCGACACCACACGCCGCAGTGCAGCCATCGACTCGTCCGGGTCGAGAAGTCCGAGACTCAGATACACTTCCAAGGGGGTATAGGCAGGCGTCTCGTCCATTGCCTTCGTGAAAAGCGCGTCGGCCATGCGCTGCCCCGACCGATATGCCACCCGTCTCTCCGAGCTGTCGCGCCGCGTCCATGCTCCCTCTATCTCATCAGCCGAAATTGCCGTGTAGATTCTTTTGTCCCTGACAATGCTGTCGGCATACACCTCGTAGGCACCGCATTTAAGCATTCCCTCCCCGTCGTCGGACACACGCCCGCACGCCACAACAATTGCGGCGAGAAGCATGGCACCAAAAATTCTGAGGGAGCAACGCATTGGCATTTATTAGAGTGTGTCTCAAAACAAAAGTTAAAACGAGGGCGACGCAATCTTTGAGGGA
>JAMPHF010000001.1:580914-616824 GCA_023663525.1 Bacteroides sp. | reverse complement strand
AAAGTTAGCCCTCCTTCAATTTCAATTCAATATGTCATCGCGGATGGTTGTACGAGCAAATCATTGGCATCACACTTTGCAGAAACATGGACGCCGAGCATTTCGGGATATTCCTCAACAAACTCTTTGATTGTAATCCACAGAAAACCGAGGATGCGCATCTGCACCTTGTAGCAGGGAAAGACGTGGCCGTCCTCAAAAGCCACGCCATTCTTTACGCGGAACTTACGCCTGCTCATCTGTTGCGGGCTTTACTTTGAACACTTCCTGTATAGGCGTTTCCGAGATTGAGATAATCTCATAGTCGGCCATAGTGCCTTCCATTCCATTGAGGAAGTTGTCGTATGCCTCCTTGAAGTTGTCGGCTTGGACAAGGATTTGACTGACGGTGCGCTTCTCCACGGCGGTCTTTTCGTCAATGGTGATGAAAGCCACTTTGACGAGATAGTTGTAGTCCTTCCCTTCGTGAAAGAACACTTCGGAAATCTTGGTTTTCTTGACTGCGGCCACGGAGTATTCGCCTCTGATGTAGGGTGTCATTTCCTCCGTGATTCGGGCTTCTGCCTCTGTAAACGAGAGCGCGTCCACAAGGAATCGCTCGTTGACCTTTTTGATAAGGCCATTCTCCGTTACTTTGTCATAGCGGAGAGCTGTTTCAATGTAGTTTGCCATTTGCTTTATCTGATTAGAATGTGATTCGTTTTTCTTGATATGGTGGAGCAACAACATTTCCGGCTGCATCTCGGCATTGCCGTGCCTCGACCTCCATTCGCAACATTATCGCATAGTTGGCGAGGTCAGTCAGCGTATCCATGACTGATTCGTCTTTGATGTATTGCCCCTGCTGGACCAGGAGAAGTCGTTTTGCTCGGTTGAATTTGTCGCTCATGCGCACAAGTCCGGCAACAAATCCGAACTCATCTACACTTTGGGTGAATGAATCGCCGTAGTCAGCATTTTTCTTTTCGTAGAGGTCGGCCATTTCAGCCGTGATTTTTCTGAATTGTTCTGATTTATTCATCGTAGAGGTCTTTTGTGTCGATACTGTCAACGCCATAGGTTACTTCATCGCTGTCAAGGCAAGATTCGCAGTAAACTTTCTCGTCCTGCATCATTTGCCAACCTGCGTAGTTCAAAGCTTCTTCGGCATCTTCCTGTGATTCCCACGCGGTCGTTCCGTCAATACTGAGCCGTTCCCCGCAGTGGTCGCAGAACACTTCATAGTAAGTTGCTTCCTTTATCATTCCGGATTGTATTTCATTGTTTTTTGATATTCTTTGAGACGGCTACGGCCTAATTCGGTGGTTACCCACCTACAAGAATGCGGCTCCGGGCAAATTCCATTACGGAACACGCAAGTCGCAACGAAGTGCTTGGCGAGGTCGGGGTCGCATTTGCTGACGGCTTCCATTATCATTGCGAACACCTCTCGCGTTTCCTTGCTTGCCTTTCCGCAAAGCCGTTTATGCGAGAGGTTAATGAGTGCTTCGGCGTTGATGATGAAAGCGAGGTCGGTCGGAGCGTAGCGGTCAAACTCACGAGGCAACAACCGAATACTATCGGCCGTCACACTTCTATGCTCATATTCTGTCGCAAAGTCGGTGCCGGTGGCGAAAATAGTTCCTGCGCGCTCTGCGAGTGCTTCACATTCTTTGCCGAAATCCGCGCCTCCACGGTCCGGGCGTTTACTCCGTTGAAAGAACTGCACTCCAACGTGGCTGCGGACAAATTGCGAGGCAACAAAGAGGGGAATGTCGGTACACTCCACCCAAAAGAGTTGTGTACGGATTGGAGAGTGGCCGAAACGGTAAGCCATTGCGAGGCTCATGCTGCTGTCGTGGCCGGTGGTAGACCTATTTGCTCTGTGCAATAGGTCGAGGTTGGTTATTTTCTCTGCTATTACGTCCATGCTTCAGATTCTGATGTATCATTTAGTTCTATAAGCCCTATTTGTGTGGCGAAAGTGGAGATATACTGTTTCTTCAATTCCTCAAACTTCGGCGAGAGAGGTTTGTCGCCGATAAATTCGGGGATGAGCATATCCATTCGGTAATATGACTTGGGGAGTATATCGCCTATCTTGTGACCGACCATTTTCTCTACCTGTGCCTTCTGTCTTGACATATACAGGAGCAGTGCCTTTGACAGTATATGGCATTGATAGACGGCGATAAGCAGGTCGCGAGAGTTTTCCTCCAATTCGGGATATTCTTTCGTGATGTCAATCTTGATATTCATCAACATCTGGTCGGTGATGTGTTTTACTGCATCTTCAAACACATAGCCGTTATCCATTTGTCGTTCCTGGCTATCTTCATCTACATACGGCTGTCGTTCCCGAACAAATTCGGCTCTCGCTTGCCGTATGGCGCGGGATAGTTTTCTTGTAAGTTGGTTGCCGAGAAATTCTGCCTGGATTATCACGGTATCGGCATAATCCCATACCAATTCAGCGATGACGAATGGAACGTAGGAGAAACGGAACAGCTGCTCCCGGCTAAAAGTCTTTTCAATCTGTCGGAGCGACATTGCCTTTTTCACTTCTTCTCTGCGCTTTTGTGTTTCCTCCATTCGGGTGAGCAATTCTTCCATTGACCTGGGAGCCGGCATCGCAGGTGCGCCTAATGGCTGGCCTACCGTCAGACCCGACAGCGGTTGGCCGCCTATCAGATTACCGAGGTCATTTTTCATCAGCTCCGCAAACCGCTTCCGTTGGACTTTTGTCATTGTCAAATTATCCATTTAATGTCGGGATTTAAGATTCTGATGATTGGGCTTGTTTAAGATGTTCTCGCAATATGGCGTTGGCCTCCTTCAGTCGCTGGATTTTGTTAAGCAGACCTGCTATCTGCGACCTCTGCCTTGAAACAATATCTTCGCTACGGCAATTTGTGATGATTGAGTTGAAAATCTCTGCATACCTGCGGTTATCCTCCCGCAGTGTTTCTACTTGGGCTTCCAATTCAGATATGGTCTCTTGCTGCGCCATCAGCACTTCCTTTTGCTTGCGGTCATAGTTGCGATATGCCTTCAGCAGCTTCAAATGGAAGTAGCCGGACACAACATCGCCACGGAGTATGGGACTGCCGAATATGCTGTGATGTATCGCTCTCAATTCATCGTAAGCCATAGTCAGAATAGTTCGGGTTCTTGATATTCACTGCCGACAACCGTTACCCTATTGTTGCGTACACAGGCAAACACGGATAGCGCTGTATGAACATCTGGCTTTTCTTTGCTCACTACGGCGAAACGGCCGTCCTTGAAGATTACCTTCTCTCTTGGTCCGAAGCCGAAGTCTACAATATCACCCTCATAGATTTCCTTGCCGTTGCGGTCATACAATCCTGTGAACTGACCTTCTGCCCCGGGAACGATATAGCGATCTTCCATTTCGGTCGCGCTCTGTTTCCTATCGCCCCCTTGTGCTGGGAATAGAATACTCATATCCAAGTCAGGCCAAACGACAAGTGAGCCATATACCCACTCGCCACTGTCTATATCCGCTCCGCGAAATTTAATATCTCTCTGCATTGTCTTTGATTTTGAGGTTCTTATTTGCACTACAAAGTTATAAAAATATAATCAAACCTACAAATATTTACGATATATTTTATCAAAATATTTTAGGCTGCCTTTCTGATGAGGTCAATATTGGACTTCACGAGGTTCACAATCTCATCGTGCCATTCGCTGTTCTGATTCAGTTTTCCTCTGGACTGAACTACCTCAAACGTCTTCAAAGACACCTCAATGGTTTCAATCCTATGTCCGTCCTTGTCTTTGGCCGTGAGGATAAGAGAATCCGCTTTCTTGTAGTAGCCGTTGGCAAATACGCAATGGTGCATAGCCGACCCTTCCTCCACCATTTCAGCCACTGACTGAACGACAGTCACGATGATATTTTCGTTTCCGAACACAATGCTGAGATACGGCGCTTTGTCGGCTCTGTACTGACTTTCCCACTGAGCGGCAGAAGCAATGTTGCGTTTCAACTTTTCACGCTCGTCAATAAGTCTTTTCTTGGCCACTAACCTGTTGTGCGCGGATGATAGGTCAAGCGGACAGATATAGTGAGGATTGTGGATGTCCTTTCCGAAGAACTGAAGTAGTTCGATATGATCGAGCCACATTGATGCATCGTTTGGGAAGTAGTGATGACGTGTTGCTACTTTGACAGTTTCCATTGTCGGGCCAAGAGTGAGGCTCTTACGCCATTTGTGATTCAGTAAGTCATACTGCTTCCACTTCATCAGCAATTCAGCCTCGGGGTCAGTAAGCAACATCGTCATAAGCTGATTGACTATCGGGAGCCTGTCAAGTTTTGTGCGGTCAAAGCCATTACGCTTTAGTTGAGGTATCAGCGACACACGCGGATATACCCAACCATCAATATCGTATTGGCACTGATGGCTTCCATAGAGGCTGTATCGGTTCTTGATAGACAATTCAGAGTTCCAATCCCACACGTCATAGTACATCGTGGATGGCATGGAATTACGAGCAATGATTGTTTCCTTGCCGTCTTCATCAATCCAATTCTGCACACAATCAAGCCACTCATATTCGGCTTGACACCCTCTCTTGATGTATTTCTCCCCGAAGAAGTGCCTGCATACCTGGGAGCCCGAGATTGTGGTTAGGAGCGTCAGATAACTTTTACTACGGAACACTCGACATTTGGAGTCCTTGATAGCCAACTCCGCTCCGCAATGAGGGCAAACCTGCTTTTCCGTTCCGTAGTCAGCGACACGGAGAGAATTTCCGCAGTGAGTACACCACCCCTTACTCCGGCCTGTGCGATAGATTACATCGCCAAAGCAATGGTCGGCTCCCCACTTCTCCTGCGCGGTAGTCAATCCCGGCAACTTGGCCGAGAGGTTGACTATGCGCCGTTGGTATTCGTTGCGAGGTTTCATTCGTCGATGTCATCAAAGAGTGAGGGCGAAGTTGAGGTGGGTGCGGGAGCCGGCGTGGACGCAGGTTTCTTTGCAGTCTGCTTTTTGGCCACAAGGTTGGTCTCTTCACGCTCGGCTTGCAGTCGCTCGTATTCTTCCTTTTCAATTCGTTTCATCGCATCGAGCTTAGCCTGTGCCTTTTCTTCCTCCGTCAGTTCCACAACGTGGTTTACCACGACTTTGGCGGCACTGCATTTGATGTCGCCGAGGTTATCCTCGTCAAAATAATGTACTGCGAGAGAGTATACCTCATCATCAGACAGACCGTTGACTTTCATCTTCTGCACTTCAGAAACGATGTAGTCGCAGCATTGCTCTATGCTCTTGCCTTCTTTGGCGTAACTCTTGGCAAAGAGTTCATCGGTTGCTGCTCGTTGGTCAAGATACGCTTTGATGGTGTCTTGGAATGTTTTACTTGTCTTGCTCATAATTCTTCGTCTTGATATGTTATTTCACCTACGTTGACTTCTACTTCGGTTATGTCGTCCGGCATCAGTTTAACTTCTCCGTCAATGTAGCGTCGGTAAACTTCTGCCTGGGCTTTCTTATAGCTGCCGATAGGCATTTCAACCTTGACGGTCTTTTTCCGCACCTCCACGATTTCCACCTCATAGGTGGCGAGAGGCATTTCTTGTCGGGAGCCGAGAATGTCGCTGAACTCATCTACGAGCGACATAATATCGTCCATTATCGTTGTCATATTTCCGAGTTTTAGGGTTCACTTATTTGCATTAGGCTGCATAGGCCACTTTGCAGAGGTCAGCAGCGAGGGTATCGTAATTTTCTTGGGTCATTTCTCCTTTGCTCACTTGGAATTTGGCAATCCACATTTGAGTGAGAGCCTGACGGCTTTCGGTGTTCTCTATCTTGGCGACGATAGCCTTGAAGCAATCAGCGTTTGCCTTGGCATACATTTCAGCAAACTTCACTTCCCACTCATAGCAGTTGGAGCGGTTGAAAGAGTGGCGGCGAAGAACATCAAGGGCGGCATTGATGAAATCTCGCTGGGTTTTGCTGATAGTGAACTCAGCCAGACCCCAACCGTTAATCATGAACTGAATTCGGTGAGCCTCGTAGCGGTCATAGGTCATAAACACTTTGAACGAGGTCGAGGTGCTGTAACCATAGCCCTCTGAATTGACTGATTCGATGAGGCTGACATTGTAGTGTCCTCTGTTCATCCAAACGATGCATTCTCCAACGTGGTGTTGGCGTGCCATATTGCTGAGTTTTAATTTTTCGTTTATAATCTTATTTGCTAATTCGTAAGACTTTCATTTCCTTTATCTTGCGCTACAAAGTTAGGATTTTATAATCAATCCTACAAATTTTTACGACACTTTTTTCAAAAAAAATAATCACTTTTTTCTCTTTGCTATGACGCTATCCACAACTTGCGAGATATATTGAGACCTCTTGGTGCCGGACTTCATTTGCTTGGCGATGATACCGGGGACTACGTTGTCCCATTCCTCCTGCGTCAACTTGTAGAGCTGGCCCCAATGGAAGTCGCAGAAGTTTAGTTCCTCGTCATTCTCAAAAGCCTTGGGATAGCGTTGACGAAACAAATCTCGCAACTGTTGGGTGCGCGCCTCTTGCTCTGCGGCCTCTCGATCCTCAACTTCCTTCTCGTATTGTCGGAGGTAATGATTTCGCTCGGCTACGAAGTCTTTCAACGCTCCGAGGATTAGCATTGGGTCTACCGCGCCGTAGAACTTGCCATATTCGCATTTCTTGAACTTTTGGCAGAAAAGCATTATCTCTACCACGTTGAGGTAGCCGTAGTCCTGGAGTATGATTTTGGCTGTTTCCTCCACCTGCGGAATTGTTATCTTCTCCTTGCAGCCGGCAAACTCCGAGAGGTTGTAGAGTTGCAGTTCAAGCCATGATTCCACGGCTTCCTCGTTGTAAGCACCACGGACGAGAGATAGAGAGGGGGCTTCCCCTTTGAACACCCGGCGCAGATCGCGAGTGTATTCCACCTGCTTGTCGGGATTGAAAATCTTGAGGAAGTTGAAACTTTCGCCGTAGCGTTCAATCACCCTCAGTTGGGCCGGGGTTTTGACCGCGGGCAAGTTTGTCGAAAATATGCGCTGCAAACTCGCCTTGACGTTGCTGCCTTGCTTCGGCAGAAGTTGTGATATTTCTATGGGTTGTGCCATTTTGCTGGGTTGGTATTATCTTGTTTGCATAATTGTTTTCAAGAACCTTCGGAAAATTGTTCGGTCGGAAAATCCAATCAAACGAGGCTACAAAGGCTCGGTCGTTTCCTCCGTTGAGAAATTCACTGTCGGCGGCGTTGAGGATAGCGGTCATGATTGCTGTCTTGCCATACTCCTTGCTGCGGGCCAGGACGGCTTGTCGGCGCTTTCCGATGATTGCTCTGACTTGCGGTATCATCTTACCCTTCATTTTCTCGTTGAAGAAAGCCAACAACTTTTTGAAGTCAATTCCTCCTTCCTCGTCGTCCGCGTCAGCCGGACGACAAAGATTTACGTCAGTAAATCTCAACTCTTTTTCTTTTTTATTTTCTTTTTCTTTATAAAGGGGGGGTGGGGGAAAACTTTCTTTTTCTTTTCTTTTTTCTTTTTCTGTTCGGGTCAACTTTGGGTCTGCATTGGGTCTGCGCTCGGCATAATCCTCTGATTCTTCAATGGTTGATTGGGTCAAGATTGGGTCAAGATTGGGTCTAAGGTCTGAATTTCCCTTATATTGGGTCAACATTGGGTCAACATCGGGTCTGACTTGTGCGTAATCTTCTATATTTGTGAGATATAAATGGGTCAACTTTGGGTCTGCATTGGGTCTGCGCTCGGCATCTCCTGTTGAGATAAGTTTGCGGATAAAGCCCTTCGCAGTATCAATAGAGATATTCCATAGCTTCGCGATCTCCCCTTGCGTAACGATTATTTCTCCACGGTGCAGCAGTATTTTCTTGCCGTTTCTAATTACCTCCTTGTCGCTTTCGGCTGCCATTTTCAAAAGCATAATCCACCATTGGAATCTGACCGGGTCGGTCCAACTCCAATGCTCCGATATATATGATGGCAATTTAATTTCCATAACTATTCGTTGAGGTACCAAGTTATGACATCGCGGAATTCCTCAAGCGACTTGCAAACTATATACTTGTTGCCGTGCTTGGTGATTCCGGCCTCCCACGCCTTTTGGTAGTCCGACTGATAGTTGTTAGGCCGCTTCATTTCAATGTAGAGCGCATGGTAGCCATGCCGGCCCAGGGCGAGGCATAGGTCGGCAACGCCTCTGACAATGCCCTCGCTCTTCATTCGCTTGCCCGTTGCTCCACGCCTTATGCCCTCGTTAGGGATATGGAAAAGCACTCCGTCTTTCCACAAGGACGGATGCTGATACTTGAACCACGTTATGCAGTTCTGCTGTATGTTGGTCTCCAATGGAGCAGCCGACTTCGGACGCGGCTTTTTCTTCTCCATTGGCTGACCCGTTATGATTGACTTGAGGACTCGCTGATTCCAGCCATCTGTTCTTCCCATTGTTGTGATTGGTTTATGTTTTCTTCAGTTGATAATGATTGCAGTTGAGGTTTGCCATAGCATACAAGACCGAGGTCAAGTGCAACCATCAACTTTTCAAGTGTGGTTAGACATACCCGACGCTTGCCGGTAAAGTACTGCGACAACGTGGACTCATCTACACCACTCTTTGCCGCGGCCTCCTTGTTGGTCATTCCTTTGGCTTCAATAGCGGCTCGTAGAGCCTTTCTAATCTCCGTGGGTGGATATTCCCCTACGAGTGATGTCTTATCGCCCACAGTGAGGCCCAAGAATTTCATTAAGGCTACAAATTTATCCGTTGGATAGGAGCGAACTCCGGTTGTGAAAGAACTGAGGTTTTGCTCATGCTCTCCCAATGCTTGGCTAATCTGTTTCTTGGTAAGGTCGAGGTCTTTTATTCTGATGTTGATCGCTTCACGAATCATATAATGTTGTTTGATGTTAGACTTATCAGTTTGTTATATATCTTGGGTATAAATGTTGTCCGGCCGTTGTAGAACACAAGCATTCGCTGATGAATACGTGCCAACTTGCGGGTGTTCATGTACTGACGCGCTCTGAGTTGGGCGTGAGCGTCATTTCCGATGATTGCTATATCATTCCATAGGCAGCAACCGTTTTGTTGGAATATCCGAATTACATCACCGGGAAAGTTGTAGCAGAAGCCTTGCTTGTCGCGAATATCCCCTACTACCACCACGGCAAATCGATTCTTCTTCAAGCATTGTATCGCTTGTGTGAAAATGTAGGCTAATCGATCAATGAAACTGCCATAGTTGGGCATATTAGAGAGGTCGTTGTCATTATCGCTATACACCTCCAGATTCCAATATGGAGGACACGTCAAAAGCAGGTCATGTGTAGCCACTCCGAGGTGGGTGGTAACAGAGCAACCGTCATCACAGATATACGTTGGATAAATGCCCAATTCCGCAATCTTTTTCTGATTTGCTTCTACTTGTTCCTTGCGGATTTCAAGGCCGAAGAATTGGTGGCCACACTTGGTGGCTACCGCTCCTTTGGTAACACCGCCGGCGAAACAATCAAACACTCTCACGCATGGGCCGGGGACAAACCAACTACAAGCTATTTCGGCAAGCACCGGGTCAAAGGAACTTGCACCCTTATATGTGTCGGTCTCCGTCAGTTGTTCCAATTTGTCTGGCGAAACATATCGCTTGACGTAATCCTCAAATGATACTTGGTGGCGCTCCCTCCACTCTTTGCTTGATTGATAGAGGTCAGGGAGTTTCATTTCAAGGTTATCATAGAGGGCATTCTCCCTCGTTTCGTTAGTAACGCCGAGCCATTCTTTCCATTTGCGCTTGCGCTCTTTCCAATACCCCATACGAGTATCAAACACGGAGAATGGTGGAACAATGAAGTCATCGGATAATCTGTTTCCGTTCTTTGCCATAGTTAGAAGTACACGTTAGTTAATGCTTTTGTCGCTCCATCCGCGAAGCCTGTTATCTGATACAATCCTTGCGGAGCGTTCAGGTGCAAGTCCTCCACTCGGCCAAATCGCTTGTAGTTGCCGCCGAGGTCAACTATCCAAGCACACTCCTTATCGGGGTGAGGACGGATAGCACGGCCTACAATCTGATACCACAGAGCAAGCGACATTGTCGGCCGGGCCATGACAATGGTATCAAGTTCGGGATAGTCAAAGCCTGTTGTCAACACTCCGACATTTGCCACCACCTTAATCTTCCCCTCTTTGAAGTCTGCGAGGATCCGCTCTCGCTCTTTCTTTTTTGTGGAGCCGGTAATGATAGCCACTCCGTCTATGGCCCTTGCCAACGCCTCCGACTCATCAATAAACCGCGTGAACACCAATATTCCTTTTCGTGGATTGCCGTCTTTGGGGTGTTGCAGACGTTTCACAATATCGACAAGGTGCTGAATCATTCCGTTGGCCTTGTAGTCTTTCTTCAGTTCTTTCTCGTCATAGTCCATACCCGTGCTGTTTCGTTTCAGCTTGGATTGGTCTATGGGGGATAGGTCGAAGTAATGGAGCTTTGCCAAGTAACCTCTCTGGAGCAATGTGCCGATGTCAACTTGGAATACAAGATCATCGAAGACTCTCGGCCTTGTCCGTGTGAGGAATTTGAGAATGCACCTATTCTCTGCGGTCAGTTCTCCGTTGAATATCTTGTTGTCAAATTCTTCCGAACCGGCTTGGTCATTCGGCCGGAAATGTGCCCTGCCGTCCTTGTCAAGATATTGCAGGGTGGCACTCAGTCGGTAGGGCGTTGCCGTGAGGCCAAGGACGCGGCGTGGCACTCGCTCAATGAATGTTTTGTATTGCCCTGCAATAGCATTGACGGTGTGGCACTCGTCTATTATGATGAACTTGAAATGGTCGAAGTCCTCAATCTTGCTCATAACACTCCCGATTGTTCCAAAAGTAATCTTGCTGATTTCTTTTGAGCCGCAAGACGCGGAGTAGATTGAACAATCCTCTACTCCATAGCTCCGTAGCTTGGCATAATTTTGCTCAACTATCTCCTTATTGGGATTAAGAACGAGGATGTCGCTATCCAACCGATAAGCGATGTCAGCAATAACGAGCGACTTTCCGCTATTGTGATGAATGAAGAATTGCTCATCGCAGTAGAGGTGATTGCCATCAATGGTAAAGCCATAATATTCGCCACGGCCGAGATATTCTACGCTGAATTCGGTGACGAGGTGGTTCTTCTTCTGAATCCGTTTGTCGCCTTTGCGTATCCATACTTTTGTAGGTATGGTGTGGAGGTCTCCTGTAATGCAAAGGCGATAGTAGGCTACACCATTTACATATTTGGTGGCTCCAATTCTTGCATAAAATCCCAACGACCGACACAAGAACTCCATATCATCTGCAAGCCGTTTGGACTTAGTGCAATACTCAAACATATTGCGCGCTCTATCATAGTGCGCATCAGTGTCAAGCAGACCGGCCAGGAGCATTAGCCGATTAAATTTGCTTGCAGTCTTGTACTCCGTAGGAATGTGTTTTTCGGCTGCCTTGCACTTCTCTATCCCTAATTTTCTTAATCCGTTTAGGACAATATTGGCACCCTTTCGCCCGGAGTGGGAACAAATACTATACGTCTTGGCTTTATTCTCTCCATTACGTTTTAGGTGAGCCGTTATCTTCATGTGATGTCGTTCTGCAAAGTGATATAGGTATTCCTCAACCTCTTTGCGCATAGTCGTTATGTTGACAGAACCGAATGCCGTGCAGCCGTCACCAATTATCAGACCAAGTAGATATGGATGAATAGCCAACCGCGTTATATTGTTGAAGCCAACATACTCCACTCTCCGAAGTTTATGGAGGTGTTTGTAAGTCTTGCTTTGATGTAGATAATCGCGGACGGAGATTTCATCTACCCTTGATTTATGGCATTTGGAGTTCTTACCCTCATTCGTCTTGTACAAAGATAATATATGGCCGCCATTCACAATAAACGATTTGCCCTTTATCGGTGTTATGCGATACATATCGTCTTCGCCGTGGTGCAATTCAAGGACAGACCTCGGCCTTCCGTCTGACCCGACTAATAAATCACCAACGACAACTTCCTCCACGGCTTTCGGTTCGTCATTCCATATAAGGACTTTCTCTCCTTTGGCGTGGCATCCCGTAGGCAGAACTAACAGGCCGTTGGATTTCTTCGGGGACAAGAAGAATCTGACGGCACAATCGCTTGCCTGAGCTTGATAATCTCTCAGTTGATACTTCATAAGAAACGTTTCGCTTTTGCTATCTCCACCTCGCATAATGCCAACAAAGCACCTTCTTCCGCTGTCGGGAGATACAGGCCGACTTCTTTGGAACTCCAATTGCGGAAGCGGTCTATGCACGTTGACATTTCCTCTGTCGTGAGGTCTGCGGTAGAGCGGAGTTTGTACTTCACCTGCCCTGTGAACATATCCACACCTTTCCCTAATATAAAGATGTCGGGATTGACAAGTTTTTTGAAATACTCTATCTTCACATACTCCGCATCCTCTCCATATTGCGACCCGAAATAGCCGAGCAGACAATGCAGATAGGCTGACTGCTTTAAGGAGCGTTGCTTTTTGGTGCGCAGTTCCACTATATCGCCACGGTCGGCGAGGAACTGCGCACGTGCAAGAAAGTTTTCCTTGTCAAGAGGATTGGAGGTGTTGTAGAGCATTATAACGGCAGGCCATCATTTTGCTTCGGCTGTGCCGGCTGTTGCACAACCTCTGTTACTACATAATCTACTTGCTGAACAGGTGCGGTCGCTTGCTGTGGTGGGTAAGCCTGGGGTTGAGGCTGTCCGTATGTGGGTTGAACGAACTGCTGTTGTGGGTAGGCCGGAGTCGGCTGAGGTGTCTGTACACCATACGGTTCTATCTTGTAGCCACGGATGTCGTTGATGATACGGCGCTCATTGTTGCGGTCAACATAAGGAGTGCCTGTAACATCAAACGACACACGGACGAGCTGGCCGGTCTGATAGCCGTCGAGGTCGGCACACTTGTTACCCATAAAGGTAATCTGCGGAGTGTTGCTCTGATCGCTATACGGCTGGCCCGTATTGGGGTCAAACTTTTGGATTGAGAGAATGAGTTCGCGTTTGGTGAAAGCCACTCCACCTTTTGTTGATAGGGATATTGGAGCGCTGATGGAAACGATTGTTCCGATTAACTGATTTGCCATTTTTATTCTTCGGCCCAGATGGGCGCAATCTTTTTGTCGGTTATTAATTCTTTGTTCTCGATGAGGAATTCTATCAATCCCTCTACCTTTTCCGTGAGGATAGGTATATCACGCTCTGGTACGAAAGCGTAATGCTCGGTGAATGTTTCCCACCGGCCATACTTGTCAAGCAGGGCGATGTCGTACTCGAAGTCGCGAATATCCATGCCGTTCTGCATAAGACAGTAGGGATAGACGAGGTGTTGAGCGTGGTCTTTGAATTTGCCTACGGCGTAACGTCCTGTGGTCTTGATGTCATGGACGCTCTGAGGCATCAGTTCGTCAATGTAGCCATACAACCGCACGTTGCCGTATTTGGTGGGGAGGATTGCCTCTACTAATAATTGGCATACTGCGCCTTTGTAGTAGTTGGCAAACTCTCTGACGAGCTTGATGTCAAAGTAAAACTCGCGATTGTTGTAGCGGACTTTGATACCTAACACCTTTCCTGCATTGGGATTGTTGACGTACTGAACGTCTGCCCACCGCTCATCGGGTTCACAGTTATTCACCTGCCCCGTTACGACCTGCGTAACCTCCGGCTCCACGACTTTCTCAAATTCAAATCCCTCTGACGGCCCGCGGTGTTCTACGAGTGCGTCAACAAGTTCATTGAATGCCGTGCCACGTGATGAAGCTTCACTATCAAAGGGCACTCGGTTTATCCTATCAATAAGATCTTGATATTGTTTGAGCTGAAATTCTTCGGGAGTGTGGGGAGGGTTCTCCGACCAACCCCAATATGTCTCGTAGATGAGGTCGCTATTGAGGTAGTCGGAGTAGCCGTCGATGAGGGTTGCGTAAATTGCGAAATCGTAATTACGCTGCGACATCGGAGTAGGTTTTTGATTCGCGGTCATAAACGAGGCCGAGTTCAGTTACCTTTGCACCGAACATTTCGCGGGCCTTGGCAACGGACGAGCCGATATGCTCGTAGTCGTTGAGGTGCTTTACGAATTCGTTAGCCGAGTCTGCATCGGTAATCTTGGCGATGTCTTCGCTGATTTTCGCAACGACCGCCTCGTAACGCTTGCGTTCATCGTCCTTGATTTTGAGCATAGCCTCGTAGGGCTTGATGACGCTTTCGGCGATGAAAACGTTCTTACCTGTGGGCTGGCCCTGGGCGTTGAGTATGCCCGGAATTTCCATAATGCCTGGCAGGTTGCAGGTGTTCTTGCCGTCATTGCGGGAGGTCGGGTCAAACGTGATGGAGCGGCGCTGCTGTCCGTGCTCGTTGCGCATTTCCAGATAGCCCAGGAGGTCGAGCTCGGTAACGATGCTGTTGTAGGACTTTTCACGGAGGGCCGGGATGAATACGGTTTCGTCACCTTCCTTGCGGGTGTCGCGGTGCGCAACGAATACGATGTGCTTATTGAGTGCCGAGAGAGAGCGGGTGAACCATGTGAACTCTTGGTTGATGCGACCCCAATCCTTAATCTGGGGCTGACGAGTGCCGCAGCAGCCTGTGATAATGAAGTCCATCATCTTGCCGATTGTATCGACAACGATAGTCTTGTACGGAGAGAGGTCTTCGTTCATGAGCTGCTTGAGGTCGGCCCACGATGTAACCTGCACGATGTCTACACCGTCAAGGTGCGACATATTGACACGCTTCACGCCGTTGTCGAAGTCGAGCAACAGAGGGTTAGGAGCTGAGAGGGCGAGGGTGGTCTTACCCATACCTGCCTGGCCGTAAATCATCATCTTCACGGTCGAGGGGATGACCAATTCGGTCGGTTTCTTAATGAGACTCATAGTTTATCTATTTTTAGTGAATACTATAATTCCTATTTGCTGATACAAAGTTAATCAAATATAATCAATCCTACAAATTTTAGGAAAAAAATAATCGTTTAGGCAAATTTTTTTTTTGAGCCGTAGAAGTGACTACATCTGATTTGAGGAGCAAATAAACGCTAAATGCTACGCTGTACGAGTAATTTTTACGATAAAATTATCCTCATCATCACAATAAGAATAATCCCACCCCGTCCGTGCCAATTCTTTCTTCAACCGATTGGCCACAACCAGAGCAGAAGTTCGTTGCTCTATCGGAAAAATCGCTGATTCTCCAATGGATAGGACTCTGAGTGATGATGTTATCGGTTTCTTGTCAATGACTGTTTCTCCACCTGTCGGGAGCATAGCCACGCCAGAGCCAACCCCACTATCAAGGGCTGTACACTCCGGCATTTGAGGGTTTATAACTTCCTTTGGCATAATTCTTATTTGCATTAAAGCGAGAAATTAGCTATCTTTGCTAATGTTATTGTTGTTGTTTTCGACTGCAAATATAACCATACCTACGATATTGACCAAATATTTTGGGAAAGTTTCTTCAACGTTGGGAGCAACTAAGTTGTTAATAGTATTAAGGAGGCAATGCGGCCTCCATTAACGTTGCAGATAAATATGAAAGAAAGTGAACATGCTGACAGAAATGTCAACGCAAAGGCTATCATTGAAGCCGTGCTGAACCACGTGGGAATGAGGGCTCCCTCATTCGCCAAAGCTATCGGTATCAACTATCAGCGCATCTTCGACCTCCAAAGTGGCCGTACAAAGAAGTTCAATCCCGGAGTTGTCAATCTCATTTGCGCTCGTTTCCCCGAAATCAATAAGACGTACCTCTACACCGGTGAGGGCAACCTTGTTCTCCCTACAGCCGAGCAACCGCAAATGCCTTATCCCGGCGCCGGCCCTACGGCCCAACTTGCGGAAATGCTATCGATGCAGCATAAGCTAATGGAGATGTTTCAGTCGCTGACGGATCGTGAGGCAAAACTCCAAGACCGAATGAACGAGATGCAAGACCGGGAGCGAGAGCTTGATGAACGAGAAGCCGAACTTGACAGACGGCAGGCGGAAATGGAACGCTACCTTGAAGATAATGGGTTAAAAAAAGATACTGCTCTCTTGGAGGCTTAAAGACCTTCTCGCCAAACGCGGCGGTACGTTTTTCCCCATTGACAAGTTTAGGCATTGACAAATTAGATATTCAAATCCTAACTGATGTTATCTGCTAAGTAAAAGAAAATCCCAAAACCGTAAAAGCCGTTTACCCGCAACTCACCCGCAAATTTCCAAACGTCCGCTCCTAAATTGCTGTGTTTAGGACTGTTGCTGTTGGAAATAGCACGCCTGGAAAGCGTGTATACGTCAAAAGCGTATCCCGAGTTCGAATCTCGGTCGCTCCGCAGAAAAAGACACGTTGGAAATCAGATATATGATGCTGAATTTTCAACGTGTCTTTCTTTTTTCCGTCAGGCATGTATGAATTTTGCCGGTAAATAAAAAAATCCGATTCAAGTGAACCGGATTTTCTCGCTTTGTGGCGGGGGCAGGACTCGAACCTGCGACCTTTGGGTTATGAGCCCAACGAGCTACCACTGCTCCACCCCGCGATGTCGTTTTTCGTGGTGCAAAGGTAGACATATTATTTCATACTGCAAAATTATATGGAGAAAATATGTGTTAAATATATTTAATATAATTGTTTCCCAATAAATTAAAAGACCACGTGCACGATGAGATGGTGCGCGTGGTCTCGATATGATGAGATTTTGTCTTTGGATAGACTTTGAAAAACAGGGACATTCATTGGAGAACGCCGCCGGATGGATTGACGGCACGATTGCCGCTTTTTCATCTTCGGGTCATTCATTTTTTTTCTTGCGGACGCTTTCCGCTGTCCCCATTGCGGGATTTCCAATCGGGTGGCTTGTGGCTCAATTGTCTCAGTCGCCCGACGGCTCTATGGTTAGAGCTCGTGGTAATTTTCAGTGTCGTTTACACGATACATGAGGGCTGCTGACTCGCAATACCACTCGATGGCTTTCTTTACCATTTTTGTTACTTTCATAATGCATTCATTTTAAAAGTTAAACATAGATGGGATTAAATCCTCTAAGGGTGACGTGACGTGAAAAAATCACCCTTACTCATTTCTGTGACGTTATTCACTTCGCTTCGTCGTTGGAGTGGAAGCTGCAGTCGCCCGTCGGACGGAAACAGTCACCCTCTCCAAGAGTGCGGAAAAATGTGTGGACATCTGCCTTGAGAACCTTAAACATGTTGGTCATAATTGCAGAATTTAAATTAAACCTATGTGAACTCTGAACAATTGTCAGTTCACTAAAACAATCTTTTTTATCTGACGCTTTCGTTTCTCCGTCCATCGCTATGGTTTCGGGAATCATTCGGCCTTTCGACCGGCGTCACTTAATAAACAATCAAACACAGCGCAAAGTTAGAGCATTTTTGCGGAATTATGCTACAAAAATATGTTGTTTAACATAAAACCCGTCCATAATCCCTCTCAATCCGTGCTTTTAACAATGTTAAAAATTAGTGTTAAATGTCGGATTTGGGCACATTTTCGCACCGTTCGGTGTATACTCATTGCTAATTTCTCAGCTCCGGGAAGTCGGCGGTTGTTGTGATGACGTAGGTCGAATCTTTCGGATTGAGTGTTATCAACAACGCCTCCACTCCATCCAGACGGTCGAGCATTGCCATCGCGCTGTCGGAGCTCATGGCCATGCAAGATGTTGCGTAGGCATCGGCAAGCATGGCATTGGGGGCGATGACAGTCGCCGAGAGCAGGTCAGTGTGGGCTGGATAGCCGTCAACGGTGCTGATGGTGTGCCATACGCGCCCGGAAGCCGTCTGCCTGAAATTTCTGTAATTGCCCGATGTGGCCACTCCACAATCCGTCACGGCAATGACCGCCATGCGCGAATGGACTACGGCGGTGTCGCTTTCGACCGGGGCATCCACCATGATGTGCCAGTCATCGCCGCGTGGATTCTTGCCACTCATGGCAATCTCGCCACCGATTTCCACTATGTAGTCCGTGCAGCCGTTGCGTCTGAACATCTCGCCGATGAGGTCGCATCCGTATCCCTTGGTGATGGCTGAGAAATTGAACTCGGTCTGAGGAGTCTTACGCACTACCGTCCCCGCGCTGTCAATCCGGCAGTCGTTGATACCTACGCTGTGGAGCACACTGTCAATCATTTCTTTTGTCGGCTCCACTCCGGTTTTGCGGTAGCCGAAGCCCCAGAGGTTGACGAGCGGGGCCACCGTCGGATCAAACCGCCCGGAGCTGTTGCGGTTGACTTCCTGCGAGGAGACGAAAATGCGCCGGAGCAGCGTGTCGGCCGCACAGGTCTCGCCGCGATTGATCCGCGAGATGAGTGAGCTGTCGTTGAATGGCGACAATGACATCTCGACCATCTTCATGACGGCAATGACCGAGTCGTTCAGATCGACCGGCGAGTTATATTTTATATTATATGTGGTGTTCCAGACACCGCCCTGCATAGACCGGTAGTCCCGACGGCCGTCACATGCAGCAAAAAGAGTCACAATCACCATGAGAGGCAGCAGTAGACCATGCCCCGAAGCTGAAATCTTCATATATGAGCTGTTTTTTACACCAAAATTACTAAAATACTCAAAAAAAGAATAATTTATAGCTATGAAATCAGTATATTTGTGATGACAGACGTTAAATAGTCAGTCAAAATTGGTTGAATCCCAATGTCAGATAGCAATAATTCACTCTTATAATCATCAATAATACAAACATCATGGAAAAAACATACGTATTTCTCGCCGATGGTTTCGAGGAAACAGAGGCCCTTGCGACAGTCGATCTCCTGCGTAGAGCCGACATCAATGTCGAGACCGTGTCGCTCAACCCGACACTCGCCGTGCGTGGCGCACACAATATCGAGGTCGCTGCCGACATTCTGCTCGCCGATTGCCCGGACGGCGCGCGCATGTATGTCCTCCCCGGTGGTATGCCCGGAGCCAAGAACATTGCCGCCAATCAGCGCGTATGCCAGATTCTGTCCGACCAACACAAAGCCGGAGGCAATATCGCAGCCATCTGCGCGGCACCGGCAGTGGTGCTCGCTCCTCTCGGCATACTTGAGGGCTATGACGCGACATGCTATCCCGGTTTTGAGGAAGGTCTTAACGCCGGTGGCGCACACCACAAGAATCAGCGTGTGGTCGTTGACCGTAATGTCATAACAGCCAACGGCCCATCGTCGGCCATCCCCTTTGCCCTCTCCATCATAGAGGCACTCAAGGGACAGGACGCAGCCGACAATATCGCTTCGCAAATACTCCTTTGATAAGGGAACATTATCCTGAAAAGGAATACAGACGACATAAGCACATAAGGGAACAAGACTTTTGGAATATCTCCCTTATGTGCTTATATCGTTATGTGCCTTATTCTTACAGGTGGATCAGTGGGGTTGGAAGATGTTGGATACTGCGATTTTGATGTCATTGAACATGGCTGTCACCGGGGTCAGTATCGGTTTGAACGGATGGACCACAGTCGGGGTGAATACCCTCAATCCATTGTGATGGCAACGGATGTCGAGGCGGTCAGCCATCTCAAGAGGCTCGCCGTCGATGTGCGACGGTCCGCGACGTTCGCGCTCGATCACGATGTTGTCCGTGCGGAGCGTGTGGATGAGCATATTGCGCTCAATCATGCCAGTGAGCATGTCCACCCCGACAAGAGCTGTCGAGAGAGTGTTGCCGGCATGAATGATAGTGACATCAAGCAGGCCGTCGTTGATTGACGCACTCGGGGCTATGTAGGCATTGTTGCCATACTGCGAGGCATTGCATACCGCCACGAGGAAAGCCCGCTCTGTGAGTTTCTTGCCGTTTGCGCTTATGGTGTAGTATTCCGGCTCATAACCGGCGTATGTCTCGAAGGTGCTCTGGAGATAGGTCAGCTTGCCGCGTGTCTTCTTTCGGGCGAACGCTGCGCTGACCGCTGCATCGAACCCGACACCGAAAGTGCAGAAAAATTTACGGTCATTGACCGTGGCATAGTCTATGTTCTCGGGATGATTCTCAAGAATCACTTTCAGTCCCTCGCGGATGTCGATCGGTATGCCGAGATGACGGGCAAGACCATTGCCGGAGCCACAGGGGAGAATGCCCAGCACGACCCCCGAGCCGCAGAGAGCGGCCGCAGTCTCATTGATTGTGCCGTCGCCTCCGGCTGCGATGACTATTCCACACCCCTTGTCGATGGCTGAGAGTGCGAGTTTCGTGGCATCGCCGTGTCCCTTTGTGTACACCACCTCAAGTTGGCAGTCCATCGGGGCAAGTGTGTCGATTACAAGACGATCGAGACCGGCTTTGTTGCGTGTGCCGGATATTGGATTGATGATTAGACGCGCTTTCATGTAAAATCGGGCATCAAATGGTCACACGTCGCGTTGTGGCACCGATTTTGAGTATGTATATACCCTTGGCACTCATCTGCAGACGGTGAGTCCCGGCCGGAAGTGTCTCCTGCGAGATCAGTTGACCGAGGATAGTGAACACTTTGACGCTGACCTGACGCTGCGAGCTTATGTAGATCGAACTGTCGCTCACCGCCACGTCGACACCATCGGATTCTATCCGCTGCTCGGTGGTGAATATGCGTCCGGGCGCATCTACAGCCTCCCAGCGGGGTGAAGCCCCGGAGGTGAGTAACGCTGAAAGCACGATAAACGCTATGACGATGGCATGACGCATAGGCCGGTAAAATATTATTTATACAACTTGCTTATCTTCCGCAAAAGTACTAAAAATTTCCCCGAATTACAAATACATGATCCGGATTAAGTAAGGATTAAGTAAGGTATAGACGAAGAACACGGTAAATTTCAAATCATTGTCAATATCACGGTGTTCAAGAAATCCCCGTCCTCGCTCAGTCAACCGTATGGAGCGAGGGCGGGGTAGGGTAGTGTGTGTTTTTTATAGCCTAAGATAAATGCATGGAAAGGGAAAGAGGATTACATTTTCCCCGGATTATCTGAGACAAAGTCAATACATAGGTGTGAAAGGTTCGGTCTTGAACAGTTTGGAAGTGACATCACCGACATAGTCTGAGCTTTTTGAGGTATCGAGCTTCATGACCGATGCACCCGGACGGAGATCACACTTCTTTAAGTCAATGTAGTAGAGACCCGGATTGGTCACAATATCAAAATAGTAGCGGAGGTCGCGGATGTTGGCAAACGAACGCCACTGCGTCGAGCTGACATTTCCCTCGCCTTGCACGGTATAGGTGTAGGGAACGGAAACGTTGAACAGGATTGACCTGACGATGGACACTCCGAGATCGGGGTCGCCGGTCTTCTCCACATTGTGGTCGAAGAAATATCCCCTGACGAAGCGGTCAGGACTCGACACTGTGCCCGGAAGGGTGTGAGTGCCGCCTTTCTTGACCCAATAGTCATTGATGGCGTTCATCTGCGGGAAATTCGGGTCATTTGTCAACACGGGGATGTCCTGACCCTCATAGATTTTAATTGTGCCGTGGTCAAACTCCACCATCGCACATTTCCCCGTCGGATCTGTGATGCCCCAATGCAACGCCGAGACCGTTCCGCCGTCGAAAGTCGCTCCCGAAATGTTGAAATCATGTTTGCGCAGCATTGCCACTGCCTCGTCCGTATTGGAGCAGAGGTCGAGAAGCCATGCCGGGAACATGGCGAGCGACATGGGCGGACGGTTCATCGTGGAGTCGTTGACGTATACTGTCCCTTTGCAGAACAGACCGCTCACCACGAGACCCTTCTCGTTCATTCCTTCGGTCACACCGCCGTCATAGCCTACGGCGTAGACTGCACCATATTTCGATGTCCACTCGACCGAGCCGGGAATAGTGTTGCCCACCTTGTGCATCCCGCGCGGGTAGACGTAGAGATTAGTTGGAATCGGGGTCTTCCAGTCGAGCGACCGGCCGATTATACGCAGACTGTCATTGCCGACGTAAAGCACTCGTGAACATCCTTCGGCAGTATTCTGAAAACCTGCAAGTGCCATCAATGTCATGGTAACTGCAACCAATTTTGCTTTCATAACAGTTGAAATTGAGAGATATTTATATTAGTTTTAACCATTTTAAGTAGTAACACCCGATAATGATTGACGGTTCGTGGAGAGGATGAAATTTACTTCTGAGTAGAGGATGGTATCCGAAATTTGTTAAATAATTCTAAATTATAGTACCTTGCATTGCATAGTACTCTGCAAACCCATACCTTTGTGGCGTTGATATCACAAAAACTCATCATAAACATGAACATTGATAATCTAAAATCGCAGATGCGCAAAGGGATGCTTGAATTCTGTGTGCTGCTACTCCTCCGGCATGGCGACGCATACGCCTCAGAGATGATAGCCCGGCTGAAGGAAGCACACCTGATTGTGATGGAAGGCACTCTCTACCCTCTGCTGACGAGACTGAAAAATGATGGACTCCTGTCGTATCGCTGGGAGGAATCCATGCAGGGCCCGCCAAGGAAATATTATTCCATCACCCCGCAGGGCATCGACTTCCTCGGACAGCTCCAAAACTCATGGGACGAGATTGCAAACTCAGTCAATCTCCTCTCCCGACAATCAACCCCCTCTCACCCATCAAAAACCGCAACAGAAGAATGAAAAAGACATTTCCCGTAAATATCAACGGCAAAGTATTCTATATCGATGAGGATGCCTACAAGCTCCTCCTCGACTATCTCTCTCAGCTCCGCGCCACATTCACAGGCGAGGAGGGTGAGGAAATTGTCGATGACATCGAATCGCGCATATCCGAACTTTTCGATGAGCGCATTAACCTCGGCGCAAACGTGATCGTCATCGAGGATGTCAACCGCGTCATCGAGACGATGGGTCGGCCGGAGGAAATCTCCGACAGCGATGACAGCCGGGAGAACTCCACGTGCGGCTCCACGGCTGACAATGCCGGATGCGATGGTGCGGACGTGCCGCCCTACAACGCTCCACAGACTCCACCGCCACCACCTATACAAAGGAAACTTTTCCGCGACATGCGCCACAACGTGTTCGGAGGTGTCATTGCCGGCCTCGCACAGTATCTCGGATGGGATGTGACCATCATGAGAATCCTCGCAGTGGTCATTGCCATCTGTACATACGTCTGGCCATGCGTCATCATCTATCTCATCGCATGGATGGTGATTCCGGTCGCACGCACTCCGCGCGAAATCCTTGAAATGCAGGGGCAGCCCGTGACGCTCGACAACATCGGCCAGACCGTCATCAACAACTCCGTCCCCCCTGCCGCGCCCATCCCTAATGTCAACGCATCGTCACTCTCGACGTTCATCAACACATTCTTCTCGATAGCCGCAAAATTCATCCTCGGGTTCTTCGCAATCGTGTTTGGTTTCTGCTCCCTCGGTCTCATCGGGGTGATCCTCGCCTCGATAGTGGGGCTGATACTCCTGCTCGTCGCCGGGATTCCTACGGTGCTCGAAGGTCTCAATATGATTGACACGGCTTCGCCCGTGACCGAAGGTCTTGGCTATATCTGTACATTCTTCGCTGTCCTCATTCCCTTTCTTCTCATTGTTCGGTACTCGTGCATCCCTCTGCTGCGGCTCAAATCTCCCTCGACAGCCACCCTCATCACTGCTGCCATCTTTGAGGTCCTTTTCATCATCGGCGCGCTGACGCTGTCAGCAATAGCCACCCACTCGGGGTATTCCTCGGGCGACTACGCCTTGGTGTTCCCGCACATCCCGGATGCAGTCTGCGATGTGATCAACAATACACCGAAATCATTCATGACCGCCGTCCCATCGGCCGCCCTTGTCATTCCCACCGTTGCCGGTTGACGACAATCGGGGGAATTATCTGCAATTCAGGGAGATGTCAGGAAACATGTCGAAAAGACATGTCGAAAAACATCTTTCTGAAATTGCTTTATTCATAAATATTGTCTATTTTCGCTACCGACAAATCATCCCACCGGCGAAAATATGAATCTGATTGAACAATTCCTCGACCATATACGCCTTGAGCTTAACTACTCTGTACTGACAGTCAGTGCCTACCGTACAGACCTCAACGCCTGGGCTGATTTCGCTACGGACTCCCATCCCGAACAGTTCGCCCCGATGGATGTCACCACATCCGATCTCCGATTGTGGGTGAGCCATCTCGCGGCCGGTGGAACTACCGTCCGCACCATCCGGCGCAAAGTCTCCGCCGTCAGAGCTTTCTACCGTTTCCTCATGCGCTGCCACGGTCTCAGCTCGAATCCCGCAGCCGGTCTGACCCTCGCAAGATTGCCCAAGAGTCTCCCGGTGTTCATCCGAAAGGAGGACACCGAGCGGCTTCTCGATGAGGAGGACCAATTGCCCGACGATGACTTCACCACTGTCCGCGACAGGCTGATCATCGACATTCTATACTCCACAGGTATGCGCTGCTCCGAACTCATCGGGCTGCTCGATGTCAATGCCGACACCCGTAAGGGTGAACTAAAAGTGCTCGGCAAGCGTAATAAAGAAAGAATAATACCTATCGGCCCGTCACTCTCCGAGAGCATCGACTCCTACCGGCGGCTGCGCGACGCCTCTCCCATGACCTCCATATCTCCTCTCGACCGCCAAGCCCCCCTGCTTGTCAGCCGGAAAGGCTCGCCGCTCTATCGTCGGCTCATCTATCGGGTGGTCAACAGGGCACTGACCGAAGGCAATGTTCACGCCTCGCGACTGAGTCCGCACGTGTTGCGCCACTCATTCGCAACCGATATGCTTAACGCCGGTGCCCCGCTAAGCTCCGTGCAGCAGCTTCTCGGCCACGCCTCTCTCGCATCGACGCAGATCTATACCCACGTCACTTACAGTGAACTCAAACATAATTACCAACTCGCACATCCCCGTGCACTAAAAAAAGGAGGAAAAAATGGAAATTAACATCAATGCCATCCACTTTGACATCAGCGAGAAGCTCACTTCCTTCATCAACAAGAAAATAGATAAGCTGACCCGTCGCTATCCCAGCGTGATGAGCGCCGAAGTCTCCCTCAGGGTCATCAAGCCCGAGACCGCTCTCAATAAAGAAGTCATCATCAGCCTCTGTGTCCCGCAGGAGCCTGACCAGGTCGCCACGAAGACAGCCGACACATTTGAAGAAGGTGTGGACCTCTGCATCGAAGCCCTCGACAAACAGCTCGAAAAAGTAAAGAACAAGAAATAATCCATTCCGTCCCCTTAATGTATCGCTGAAAAAGGGACAAATAGACAAAAGCACAAAAAGTACGGAGACTGGTCTCAGCGTCATTGCTGAAATCAGTCTCTTATTATTCTATTAACATAATTTAATAATCGGGGGGGGGGTAATTTGTAAAAATAAGTTTAAATTTGCGGTGTAGAATTGCTTTGAGGTGCTGACTTGAAACCGAGCCTTTGCCTGTATGCCATACACGCCTTGAAAACACAGTTATAAACATACAAATAAACCGACATTATGAAAAAATTTTTGATTTCATCAGCGATTTTATCGCTGTTTTTCATCGGCTTCCCTGCGTCGTCGCTGACCCAGACCGATGAGCCGCAGAAAGGACCTGATACTGACATCCCTGAGGATGTGAAGGCCGATCCTAATCCTGACCTCGGAGGAGAGCCTAACACTACCATCCCCAACATCAAGTACACGGCTGTCGATGAAGACGGTTCGACCGTGTTCCGCATCGACATGACCGGCATTCAGGACAATGCCACCCTTGATTGGCTGCGTCTTATCGGTACAGGCGAGGCCGGACAGAATATTTGGGTAGAAGTTGACGGTCAGCCTAAGGGGGTGAAAGTCTATAATACCGCTGATGACAATAACGAGCGTGCAGTCCCGGTTGACCTTGTGTTCCTTGTTGACAACTCCGGCTCAATGTCGCAGGAAGCCAATACGATTGCCCGCGACATCACCACTTGGGCAGAGAAACTCGACAAGACCAGCCTCGACATCAAGTTTGGATGTGTCGGCTATGACGGTGCCATCAATGGTGCAGTAAACGTTGGCTCTTATCAGGTTTTGAGTGACTTCCTGAATCGTACAGGTGTTAGCGGCACGAATAGAACTGTCGGATTTACGGGGAGCGAGGAAGATTTGGCACTTTTCGCTTCAAACAAAGAAAAGTACCGCACAGGAGGTGGCTCAAATGCTGAATGTGGCATGGCAGCCCTACGCTTTGCCACTGATCTGTTTACTTTCCGTAAAGATGCCAACCGCATTTTCGTGAACTTTACTGACGAGCCAAACCAGAACAGAGGTAATGAGTTGTTCTCGGTTGAATCATTGCTCACCAATTGGGACACGACTCTCGGCACAATCCATACAGTTTATAGCGCAAGCCAAAGCAGCGATCGCAACGAGTCAAACCGTCTCATGTCGGAATACACCGGTGGTACGGTAATCTACACCAACAGCAGCTTCACCGATGTTACGCTTGAAAGCCTTCCTGTCACCGACGCAATGCGCAATTCCTATGTGATCCGTATCACGAATGTCCGTGACCTCATGGATGGAAAAGCACATGAAGTCCGAATCACCATTCTCTCACCCGATGGAACAGTCCGCGCTGAACGCACGTTCACCATTACATTGGAATAACGGTTAGGAAATTCCCTACATCAGGAAATCCCCTGCGGCATGCCATGCCGCAGGGGATTTCTTGATATTTTCTTACGAGCAAAAGCCGAATAAAATGAGGTTATTGAATGGCTGATGCGTTGACGGACGGCACGTTAAAACTGTCCTCGCACTTCTTATTGGAAACTTTGAAGATTAAAAACACTCTTAAAAAACATGAAGATTGCGGAGGGTTTGGAAATTAAGTTGTAAATTTGTGGTTGCAAGTCAACTCGGCTTTGGTGCGGTTGTTGGCTTGGATCGATTGTGCAATCACATTTCTTCAACCATAATTTATGTTTATTTCAAGAAAATTCGCCTATTCGCTCATGACAACAGTGATAATTGGCTCATTGGTAGGCTGCTCCAACAAGAAGCAACTTACCTATCCCGAAGCCCCGGCTGACGGAACTGTCGATACAATCTTCGGGATGGTGGTCCCTGACAACTACCGTCCGCTCGAAAACGATACAGCCATCGAGACCCAAAAGTGGGTCGAGGCGGAAAATGAGGTGACTGAGGCCTATCTGTCGCAGATTCCTTTCCGCTCGAAAATCAACGCCCGTCTCACGGAGCTCAACAACTACATGAAGCGTGGTCTCGCAGCGCGTGAGAACGACGGGATGTTTTACTTCTATGAGAACGATGGATTGCAGAATCAGTCGATACTCTACCGCAAGCCGACTCTCGACAGTGAGGAGCGCGAGGTGTTCCTCGATCCCAATAAGCTCAGCGATGACGGGACTGTCGCTCTGACCGGAGTATACCAGTCGAAAGATGGTAAGTATACAGCCTACACCATCAGCCGCAGTGGCAGTGACTGGACCGAGATCTATGTCATGGACACGAAGACAAAGGAACTGCTCCCCGACCATATAAAATGGGCTAAGTTCACGGGTGCTTCATGGGACGGCGATGGATTCTATTACAGCGCATACCCTACGCCCGAAGAAGGCAAGGAATATTCCAACGCCAATCAGAATCACCTTGTCTACTATCACAAGATCGGCACTCCGCAGAGCGACGACACCGTGGCGTTCAGCGATCCGGCCAATCCCTATCACTTCCATTCGGCTGAGGTTGCCGAGTCGCAGCCTGTGCTTTTTGTCAGTGTAGGCGGTCAGGGCATAGGTAATGAACTTAAAGTGCGTAAAAATGGGGTCTGGGTGACGATGGCTCCTACGCAGGACTATAATAACAGTGTCATCGATGTCATTGACGATAAGATTTATATTCTCACCTCCTACGGCGCGCCCAAGAACCGTCTGATGGTTGCCGACCTCGCAAACCCGTCAATCGAGAACTGGAGGGAACTCGTCGCCGAAGCCGACGGAGTACTCTCCGGCGCGCAGTTTGCAGGCGACAAACTTTTCCTCACCTATGAAAAAGATGCGGCCAATCAGGTCGAGATATACAATATGGACGGTAAGAGAGAGGGTGAGATAAAGTTGCCGGGCTATGGATCAGTCGGGCTTTACACCGAGCGTAAATATCCCGAAGATGTTTACTATACGTTCACCTCATTCACTTCGCCCTCTACACAGTATGCCTACGATGTGAAGACCGGCGAGAGCCGTAAGCTGTTCCAGCCGGAGATCAAGGGGATTAACCTTGACGACTATGTCACCGAGCAGGTTTTCTACACTTCGGCCGACGGCACGAAAGTCCCGATGTTCCTCACCTACAAGAAAGGTCTTGAGCGCGACGGTAAGAATCCGGTCTATCTCTACGGCTATGGTGGTTTCAACGTGTCGCTCACACCCGGCTTCTCAGCCAACCGCCTGTTTCTGCTTGAGAACGGAGTCATCTATGCCCAGGCAAATCTCCGTGGCGGGTCAGAGTATGGCGAGGCATGGCATGAGGCAGGCACGAAGCTCAACAAGCTCAATGTGTTCAACGATTTCATCGGAGCTGCTGAGTATCTGATCGACGAGGGTTGGACCTCTCCCGAACATCTCACCATTGAAGGTGGCAGCAACGGTGGTCTGCTTGTCGGAGCCACAGTCAATCTCCGTCCCGACTTGTTCAAGGTAGCAATCCCGCGTGTAGGTGTCATGGATATGATGCGCTATCATCTCTTTACGATCGGATGGAACTGGGCATCGGACTACGGCACGAGCGCCGACTCGCCCGAGATGGCAAAGTATCTGTTTGAATATTCACCCATCCACAATATCAAGAATGACGGCACGCCTTATCCGGCAATCCTTGTGACCACAGCCGATCATGACGACCGCGTTGTCCCGGCTCACTCGTTCAAGTATGCCGCCACGCTTCAGGCTTCCGACACAGGCGATGCGCCCAAGCTCATCCGTATCGACTCAAAAGCCGGTCACGGTGCAGGCAAGCCCGTCTCCAAAGTGATTGATGAATATACAGACGTGTACTCATTCATGTTTGAAAACCTTGGTATCAGTCCGAAAAAATAAGGATTACAGGTCGTAGGGACATACCGTCGGTATGTTAAATATGCATATATGGCTGAAACCAGCTTGCTGAATGCAAATGGATTGCCATACATGCCAAAGGCATGTCCCTACGTTCAACTCTCAATTTAAAAAATGTCTTCATCCCGACTAAAGTTGCTCCCGGCAATGTTGCTGACAGTCATGCTCACAGCCTGTTTCACGGGCGTGGAGTACACTCCTCGTGTCAGCCAGCGCGACGTGCGACGTGAAAACATCATTATAACTCCTGAGGACACGTTTCTCGCCCATGTCACCGAGGAAGGGCTCGCTGATTGGAAACCCGGAAAGAGATTCAGGGTGACTGACGACAAGATACGGCTGATATTCGGCGCGACTGTCTCACCCTACGATTCTCTCGGAGGGAAGACTCTCGTGTTCACCGGTGTAAAGGAAGCTCCATCAATCACCGGCACGACAGTCACTGACATAAGTTTCCGTCTTGAACCGGACGATGGGCGCAGGTTCGTCTATCGTCTCAACCGCACCATTGCCAAAGTCGAAGCCCAGGGACCGCTGTCAGTTCCGTTTACCATTCAGGAAAGCCTCGTCGATGAAGCCCGCGCCCTGATGGACGGGGGACATTACTATGTGCTGACAAAGACATGGCGTGATGACAATGACAACTCGGTCAACGGCCGTCAGTTCGTCCCGGTCACGGTCGATTCGGTCAGCCCCGGCAATGATATATATCCGATTAAGGTGTCGTTTACGGACGAGGGTGGACATTCGGCGCGCATATTCCTTCATCCCGGTCCCAGAGGCTACACTCCGCGCTCGTTTCCGGCATTGTTCTCGTTCACGAATCCGCGTCTGAAATTCCCGTCGATCACTGACGAGTCATGGGAGAAGATTACCAACGGACGAGTGTCCATTGAGATGACGCGCGATGAATGTCGTCTTGCCCTCGGTGCGCCGAGAGAGGTTGACCGTGGGACTGACAACTCATACCTCCGCGAGGTATGGCTCTATGAAAATGGTGTCTACCTTGTGTTTGAGGACGGCATACTTAAATTGTACCGCCATTGAACCCCCTCCCCCGGCTCTGTGTTAGATATATTGGATGGGGCGTAAGCTCCGATTGGATGAATCAACATAAAATATATCTAAACATATAGAGCTATGATAACGGTAACATATCTTGACCACAGCGGTTTTGCAGTGACAACCCCGCAGGCCGTCATGGTGTTTGACTACTACAAGGATCCTGACAGGAAACTTGAAAAGGTGCTTAAAGACAATCCTTCGAAAGACGTGGTCTTCTTCGTTTCGCACCATCATCCCGACCATTTCAACACATCGATATTCGAGCTCGCACAGGAGCGCAAACGCACCTATGTGCTTTCCAACGATATTTTCTCCAAGCTCGTCCCGCAGAAGGGTCTTTCGGTCGCATGGATGTCGGCAGGCGATGCAATCGACAGTATTCCCGGCACGAAGGAGGTGAAGGCTTATGGCTCGACCGATGCCGGTGTCAGCTATGCGATTACGCTCACTGACGGTGATGTGGTCTTCCATGCAGGTGACCTTAACGACTGGCATTGGAGCGAGGAATCGACCACACGTGAGATCGAGCAGGCCGAGGCTAAGTTCACCAAGATTGTCAATCGTATCGCCGAGGAGATTCCCGAGATAAAAGTGGCGATGTTCCCGGTCGATGCGCGGATGGGAGCAGATTTCGCCAAAGGGGCTGAGATTTTCCTGAAGAAAGTCAAGGTTGATAACTTCTTCCCGATGCATTTCTGGGGTGAGCCGCAGAAGGCATGTGACTTCTCGTCCTATGTCCCCGAAGGTGTTGCAACGAAATGCTATTGTCTTGACAAGCCCGGCTTCAGTGTCGAGATCAAGTAAGGTACAGAAACTACAAAAAAAAATGAGAGGCATAAGCGACAGCCGTTATATGAGCATGTCGTTTATGCCTCTTTTGTTTGTTTTCTCAGGGAAAGTGGATGATTATTCGTCAGCAATCTGATGTCCGGCCGGCACTGCGACCGGGTTAGGGGCGGCATTGGCCTTGCCCGCTTCCCAGCCGAGGGCACTCGCACCGAGTACGGCTGCATCAGCCTCCTTGAGTTCGGAGAGGAGTACTTTGACCTTGCCTTTGAATACGGGCATCATGTGTTTTTCCATCGACTCGCGGAGCGGCCGCATGAGGAGGTCGCCCGATTTTGCAAGACCGCCGAAAAGTATGATGGCTTCCGGCGATGAGAATACGGTGAAATCGGCAAATGCCTCGCCGAGAATGTTGCCGGTGTATTCAAATATCTCGTTAGCAAGTTTATCGCCCTTGACGGCTGCATCATATACGTCCTTTGAGGTGATGGCGTCGATGGGAATATTGCGCAGGAGTGAATCGTCGTCGCGGATTTCAAGAAATTCACGGGCGGTGCGTGCTACGCCGGTTGCCGAGCAGTATGCTTCGAGGCAGCCTGTGCGGCCGCAACCGCAGAGACGGCCGTTGTTGCGGCGCATGATTGTGTGGCCAAGTTCTCCGGCAAAGCCATCATGGCCATAGACGAGCTGACCGTTGATCACGATACCGCTGCCGACACCTGTGCCGAGCGTGATCATGATGAAGTCGCGCAGACCGCGCGCAGCTCCGTAGGTCATTTCGCCGAGTGCGGCAGCATTGGCATCATTGGTGATTGCTACGGGCACACCGAACTTCTCGCTGACCATCTTTGCGAGCGGGAGGGGCATGGGCCACGGAAGATTGACACATTCCTCAATCATGCCGGTATAGTAGTTGGCGTTTGGTGCGCCTATGCCAATGCCGAGGATTTTGTCAACGGCATCGTTGGCCTCAAGGAGACGGTTGACCTCAGTATGAAGTTCATCGAGATAGGCATTGAAATCGGTGTGTTTCAATGTCTTGATTGAGGAACTTGCTATCACAACGCCTCGTGCGTCAACAATTCCGAACACAGTGTTGGTACCGCCTATGTCGATACCTAAAACGTAGGGTTTACTCATTGGAAAGGAACATTAAGGATTGATATGTATTGAGATGTTTAGTATTATAATGTCTGTCGGTGCCAAATGTTTGACGGTGTGGGTCAGATTGTGCGTCCGGGATATGCCTTGAGGGCGGCGGAAAGCACTTTCATCGCTTTAGCGAGGTCTTCCTTGTTGAGCACGTAGGCCATGCGGACTTCATCTTTGCCCATGCCCGGAGTGGTGTAGAAGCCGGAGGCCGGTGCCATGAAGATGGTTTCACCGTCGAGGTTGAAGTCTTTCAGACACCATTGGCAGAACTTGTCGGCATCATCGACCGGGAGCTTCACCACGGTGTAGAACGCACCCATCGGAATCGGGGTGTAACAGCCGGGTATTTTGTTCAGTTCGTCAATCAGGAATTTGCGACGCTCGACGTATTCATTGTAGGTTGCAAGCATATACTCGCTCGGAGTGTCGATGGAGGCTTCGGCCACAATCTGTCCGAGCAGTGGCGGACTGAGGCGTGCCTGACAGAATTTCATCACGTTGGTCTTGAGCTGCGGATGCTTGGTGATGAGGGCACCGATGCGGATACCACACTCGTTGTAGCGTTTCGACACGGAGTCGATCAGCACCACTTGCTCCTCTATGCCCGGAAGATGGAACGCCGAGATGTAGGGTGCACCCGTATAGCAAAACTCGCGGTAGACCTCGTCGGAGAAAAGAAACAGGTCATATTTTTTCACGAGATCGCGTATCTGGAGCATCTCTTTCATCGTATAGAGATAGCCGGTCGGGTTATTGGGGTTGCAGATGAGGATTCCCTTGGTGCGGGGGGTGATCAGTTCCTCGAATTTCTCAACGGGCGGTAGGGCGAATCCCTGGTCGATATTGGAAGGGACGGTGACAATCTTCGCTCCGGCCGATATTGCGAAAGCCATGTAGTTGGCATAGGCGGGTTCGGGCACGATGATTTCATCGCCGGGGTCAAGACATGCCATGAAAGCAAACAGCACCGCCTCGGAGCCGCCTGTGGTGACGATGATGTCATCGACATCTACGTCGATATTGAAGCGGTGGTAGTATTCGCGCAGTTTTTCGCGCAGCGACGGGAGTCCTGCCGACGGACTGTATTCAAGCACCTTGCGGTCGATGTGCTTGAGGACTTCAAGTCCGGCCGGAGGTGTGGGGACATCGGGCTGACCGATGTTGAGATGATAGACCTTTATTCCACGTTTCTTGGCCTCGGTTGCGAGAGGGGCGAGGCGACGGATAGGGGAAGCGGGCATGATGGTGCCGCGTTCTGATACGTTGGGCATTTTTAGCGGGTTGTTAAATTATAAATGGCAGGGAATCTCATTCAGCTCCTTGCTCCTGGATGTTGATGTAGATTTCCTTGTCGATTGGTGTGAGTTCCTTATGGCGGCGTGCCATCATGCGGGTGGCTGTGTCGAAGAACCGCTCCATGATGACGGACTTCATGCCGAGTGGCGAGCCCTCGGTGAACGATGGCAGGTATGTCCGTGGGAAACCTGCGCCGTAGAAATTGACTCCGACACCCACGACAGTGGCGGTGTTGAACATCGTGTTGATTCCGGCTTTTGAATGGTCACCCATGATGAGACCGCAGAACTGGAGGTCGGTCTTGACAAAGCGTCCTTCAGCCATGCTCCATATCTTGACCGGAGCGTAAGTGTTTTTGAGGTTGGAGGCGGTGCATCCTGCGCCGAGGTTGCACCACTCGCCGATGACGGCATTGCCGAGGAAGCCGTCATGTGCTTTGTTGGAGTAACCCGTCATGACGACATTGTTAAGCTCTCCGCCGACTTTGCAGTACGGACCGAGAGTGGTCGCACCGTAGATTTTTCCGCCCATGTTGACCACAGAGTGCTCGCAAAGGGCAATCGGGCCGCGCAGACATGCTCCCTCCATGATTTCAGCGTCACGGCCTACGTAGACGGGACCTTTGGTGACGTTGATGGTGGCAGCCTCGACCGTGGCTCCCTCCTCGATGAACAGTTGCGAGGGGTCGCCGATGAGACGGCATGTGGAGCTGAGTGGATGAGACTTCCGTCCGGCTGTCATTGCAGCGAAATCGCGGCGGATGGCCTCATCGTTGAGCATGAATATATCCCAAATATGATTGATTGCGAAAACAGGTTTGTCGTAAGCCACATGTTCAGGCGTTTCACCGTTGCCCCGGCGAGCCAGTACGGTCTCACCGGCCATGAGCTGTTGTCCGGGCTGCAGGGAGAGAATAGCCTCGACAAGCGCGGCATCGGGATGGAGATTTCCGGCGATGAAAAGGTTGTCGCCGTTGGCGGCCTCGACCATTGGATATTTCATCGACAGATAGTCCTGGGTGGAGTAGGAGTATGCACCCGGGATGGCTTTCTGCCATTTTTCGGATATAGTGGTGATTCCGTGGCGGATCAGGGCTACCGGACGGGTGAGGGTCAGCGGAAGCAGACAGCTTCTGACTTCTTCCGGATCAAAGAGAATTATATTTTTCATTGTCAGTACATTGTTGGCTTTGTAAATTATATCCCCGTGGCAATATCGGACTGTCTCCGGACATATAATTGACAAAAATACAAATTAATTCTCAAACAATCCCCCAACCGCCTAATTTTTTGAATTGTGCGGTCAGATATGGTATATACGTATGGTATATTTCACTGACTATGGCCAGATGATCATCGACAATGTGATGACGATTGCCATTATTATCCCCACGATGATTATTGTGAGAAAATTCTGCATTTCCTCATCCTCAGTATGTCCGGATACAATTTTTTTGATTCTCGGCCATGAGAAATATGAGACCGCTGAAAAAATCATCAGTAGCCAGAGAGGCGTTGAATTTTGAGTAAACATAACTGTATCCAATATCTATTTGTCAAGTGTAAAAGCAACAGTGATGGATGCAATGCATATAAGAACGATCGCAGTGCCTGAAAACCATAGGATTTTCTTCTTCTTCGGATTTCTGTCATTGCCTTTGATGTAAGCTCCCAGACATGCTCCCCAAATGGCTCCTAAGAATGGAAGAAACATTGTAACGTCAGTGAATTTCATTTTGTTATTAATTTTGTCTTTTATGGTTAGAAGTTAAGGGCATTAAGATATACGGATGTGCCGCCGCCTTCTCTTGAAGTCAATATTGCCTGACGCAATGAATTCAAATCACGGTCATTGATATAGCCAATCAACGCGCCGGTAAATCCTGCACCTGCGGAATCCGATAGAATGAGTATCCGGTTGGAATCTTTGGAAATAGGTTTTGCGAATATAGCTAATATGGATGAATCTGTCATCCTTGCCTGTATCATTTCTGAAGCGGGGAGTTCTCCGATCAATCCATAGAGACTGTTGCCATAGACCTCGGTTTCATTTCCCGATCCGGTTTCGCCGGTCCACAAAATCATCTGTGCATTTGTAATGCCCAGAGCGGAAAAGTCGTTATTTCCCGAAATCAGAGTGCCTTTAACGCCTTTCATATTCGGCATGGCCTTGATTGAATCGAATGCTTCTTCGTAGCTTATAGCTTTGACGGACACTATGGAGCATATCGCTATGATAGCCAAAATGATAATCTTTCTCATAATCTTTATTTTAAAAAAGGTCAACTACCTGATTTATAATGCTATCATCACCAAGAGACAGATAATTTCGATTCCTCTGGGACGATGTCCGATGTTTGATAAAAATAACAATTTCAGACAGCATAAAGTTAGTGATTATTTCTCCGATTACCAAATAATTTAGGGATATTCAGTTAAAGGCCACCTCGCAGCCACTGAAGATGGCGCGAGACT
>JAMPHF010000001.1:573385-580814 GCA_023663525.1 Bacteroides sp. | reverse complement strand
TTGCGAGGTTTTCCATGTCCTTGCTGATTTTCTCATTCGTGATTCTTGCGTAGATTTGGGTCGTCTGGATGTTGGTATGTCCCAACATCTTCGACACCGACTCTATGGGAACTCCTTTGCCAAGAGTCATCGTGGTGGCGAAAGTATGTCTCGCCAAGTGGAACGTCAAATTCTTCTCAATTCCACAGAGGTCGGCAATCTCTTTGAGGTATGCGTTGGTCTTTTGATTGCTGAGAATGGGGAGAATTTCGCCATTCAGAAATTGACCCTCATACTTCTGAAGAATCTTGGCTGCCGTGGGCAGGAGAGGGACGTTGACATTCGTCTTGGTCTTCTGACGGTGGGTGACTATCCACAATTTGCCGTCAAACATCTTCTTGATGTTCTCTGCTCGCAGAGTGGCGATGTCAGCATACGCCAGTCCGGTGTAACAGGCGAAGATGAAAACATCCCTTACGTTGTCGAGACGGCGGATGTTTATTTCCTTGGATGCGATAGCCAGAACTTCGTCTTCGGTGAGATAGCCTCTGTCAACTCTCTCTTTCTTCATTTTGTGATTGAGATAAGGGTCGGGGAATGAAATGCCCTCTCTTTGTGCCTTCACCAGAACCATACGGAAAAGTTGCAGGAACTTATATATGGTGTTCTGTTTGCACTGGTATTCCGTTGCGAGAAATACCTCAAAGTCGCTGAGGAATTTCGGTTTGAGTTCTTTCAGAGGAATATCGCTGATGTTATATTTCTTTTTCATGAACTCGACAACGCGACGCTTGCAACGCTCGTACTTCTGATAAGTCTTGTCGCTTCGGTTGATGCCAACCATCTTCTTTGTCTCGGCAAGGAATTCATCATATATAGGAATGAGGGATTCCTCTTTGGCGGTTATGCCCATATAGGCATTCTTCACCATTTCTGCTGTCACATACCCTTGGGTGTTGAGCAGATTGTGGTAGTGACTCTGGAGGACATATTTAATGTCATCAAGGCGTTTGTTAAACTCCATGATTTTTGTGTTACGGCCAATAGCCTTGCCAGCTTGAGTGTCCCATAACTCCGGCTCTATATCCAGAGTGGAGTTAATTCGTTCATATTCGCCATTGACGGATACGCGAACTATGATGGCACATTTTCCATCCTTGTTAACGTGATTCCGACGTAGGACGAATGAAACTTTGAATGTGTTCTGTTTCATCTTACTTTGGATTTTGTGGTTATCATTGAGCCGATTTCTCCCGACTCTGCAATGATAACGAGTTTAACAATAAGATGGATTGGACGTTTTCGAGACTAATATCGGACATATCAAGGACATAAGTAAATTTTAACATGAACGACATTTATCGGACATGGTTAAGCCGCTGAAAGTGCATCCGGTTATATTCTGACATCGGATATCGACCAAATTTCAACTTTAACATTCACGAGTGAAACTCTTAAAATGTCGCGTGTATTTCCGATATACGTCGGAGTTAGATCTTTAGATATGTCTATATATCAGTTTATTATAGCCTTTTCTGGCACAAATCTGGCACACAAATTCAGACTAACGCCTTAAAAGGGCTCATTTTGCCCTATTTTTGACTGACTTATGTCTGAGTTAGGTCTGTATAACTATCTATACTAAAGAATGTTATCGCCATTTCTGGCACAAATCTGGCATAGAAATGACCCTTGAAAAGTCGTGTGCCAGATTTGTGCTAAAACTATGTCTGAAGTGGTCTTTTTTAGGTCTGGCTTCGGTCCTGAGTCGAAGGGAAAAGACACAAAAAAAACCGCAGAATTGTTTGATATTCTGCGGTTTGTCGCTTTTCGTCCGATTTTAGTCGGATTTGGTTGCGGAAAGACAGGGATTCGAACCCTGGGTTCCCGTAAGGGAACAACGGTTTTCGAGACCGCCCCGATCGTCCACTCCGGCATCTTTCCTTGGCTTATTTTTTCATTATATGGTATTCACCAAGATGAATTTATATATTCAAGATGAATTTATATGATACGAGGTATAATTAGTTAAAATTAGACTTTAGCATAAGGAGGACAATATTTAATTAGATCCCTCTATTGGTCAGAGTGTAACTATAAGACCAATCTTTAATTGTTTGGTCTGTAGAATGCCTCTCTAATTTCAGTGCAAAGGTAAAAATTTTTTTTCTCTTATTAATCAATGCTTAGTTAAATTTTATTAATGCCCGGACTGTGGGAGGTTGTCAAGGATTCAACGGAGTAGGGTGGACAAACAAATGATTTATGTGCGGTGTTTTGATTTTGTGGAGGACTGATGAAGGAGGTTACACGTTTTTTCACTGTCTGAAAATCCCGAATTAACTTTTCATTGTCTGAGAGAAACTAATTTACTTTTCACTGTCTGAAAGGAACTGATTATCTTTTCATTGTCTGAAAGGAACTAATTAACTTTTCACTGCTCGAGATTCACTAATCAACTTGAAATTGGAGAGAAATATGAGATTTTATATTGGTCTGCATGTTTTGGTCATGATGTCGATAGCTTTGGACGGATGTGGAAATTCTGCACGGGATACAGAAGCCGACAAAAATGGGGAATATGCCGTGAGTGATTCCATGAATGACCTTAAACTTGTGCTTCCGGAGATACCTTCGACGATTTCCACGCCTGAGGACAAGGCGGGATTCATTGCGATACATTTTTGGGATGGACTTGATTTCAATGACACTGCAAAATCCATGAACCGTGAATTTATGGAGCAGAATTTTGTCGAATATATTTCCATAATGCCGGCTGTTATGGCCTCTGACCGGCAGGATGCATTCAAAGTCTTGATCAAAAAGTCATCGGCAAGAGCTGATACAAGGAAGATGATTTCGGATTTCGGCCGAAAGTATCTTGCCAATCCGGATTCTCCGATGAAAAATCCGGAATACTACAAGGATTTTCTTGACGCGCAGAAGTAGGCGAGGGGAGGGGATAGGAGGAGAGAGGTCGGTCAACCGAACTCTTTTTGCAACTCCTTGAAGCGCAGGAGTGTCGATGGAGAGATTCGCTGCATGGATCGTTCCACACGCTCCAGTGATTTACGCTTCATGTCGCCGCTCTTGGAATAGAATTTGTCGGCATAACAGATCAACCGTTCGAGGGTTGTCTCCGGCATGTAGTTACCGTTTGCTGAGAGAGGCAGTTTCTGCGATGCGATGTCGTCGGCGGTTATTCCTGCTCCTGTATGCCGCTCGGCTACGAGTGCGTCGGCTTCCGGCATACCTTCCCGGCGCAGGAGTTCCGCTCCGAGGACACCGTGGAGTATGTAGGGCCTTGTGCCGTGACACTCAATGTCAGGAGCGTCAGTCATGAAAATGCCGACGTCATGGAGCATGGCTGCTTCCTCGACGGTGTCGGGATTCAGATTCAGATGCCGACGTTCGTTGATTTCCAGTGCAAGGTCGGTCACCGACTGGCAGTGGCGCATATAAATATCCCGCAGGGGTGAGCCTGCGGGATAATATTTGTCTATGATGTCCTGATATGTCATCTGATATGTCATTCGACGATTGTACACCATCCGTGTTTGTCCTCAATCTCACCGAGCTGAATGCCACGGAGTGTGTGGTAGAGTTCGGTTGTGATGGGGCCCGGCTCGCCGTCTTTGGACACGATGTATTTCTTACCGGTGTCGAGGTCATGGATTTCACCGACAGGCGATGCCACGGCAGCGGTGCCGACGGCAGCAGCCTCGTCGATGTCGTTCAGCTCATCGACGGTGATGTGGCGGCGTTCAACCTTTATCCCCATATCCTCGGCAAGCTGCATGAGGCTTTTGTTGGTGATTGAGGGGAGGATTGAATTGGAAGCGGGAGTGATGTATACGCCGTCCTTGATCGCCATGAAGTTGGCAGGTCCACATTCGTCGAGATATTTCTTTTCTTTCGGGTCAAGATACAACACGGCTGAATAGCCAAGCTCATGGGCATGTTCACCGGCTGTGAGTGAAGCGGCGTAGTTTCCGCCTACTTTCCAGAGTCCTGTGCCGTTGGGGGCTACGCGGTCATATTGGCGCATGATGCAGATGTTGGTTGGCTTGAATCCGGTTTTGAAATAAGGTCCGACGGGAGTGACGAGAATCATGAACAGATATTCCTTTGAGGGCTTCACTCCGACTTGAGCTGAGATTCCGAGCTCAAGAGGGCGGATGTAGAGCGATGCGCCGGAGCCGTAGGGAGGCACAAAACGCTCGTTCAGTTTGACGACCTTGAGGACCATCTCCTTGAATTTATCTTCAGGCAGCGGCTCCATGAGGATACCTTTGGCCGATTCGCGGATACGGCGGGCATTTTCCTCAAGACGGAATATGCGGATTTTACCGTCTTTGCCACGGAATGCCTTCAATCCTTCAAAAATTTCTTGACCGTAGTGAAGACAGGTGGCGGCAATGTGGAGATTGATTTCTTCGCTTTGCGACACTTCTATCTCGCCCCATTTCCCGTCGCGGAAATAGCAGCGTACATTATAATCTGTTGGGATATAACCAAATGAAAGGTTTCCCCAGTCCAATTCGTTGCTCATCTTTTGGATCGTTGTTTGTTATTTTCTGCAAAATTACTATAAATGGAGCGAAATTTTAAGTAAAAAGTCGGGAATTTTTTCAATCTGTGAGCGGTGTTCGACAAAATGAGAAAAATCGACATCCACTTATTCGATTCCGAATGTGGCACGTATGGCCGCCCTGATGGCCGACGCCGGGCTGCGGTCATCGCGCAATATGGTGAGTATGGCGCGGATATATGTGTCCTTGTCGTCACGGCGCAAGCCACATGCTCTTGCCACATGGCTCTCCGAGAGCATTGTCTTGCGGTTGTAGACACGCAACACGGAGGCATAGTCACCCTCGTTGACGTATTTGCGGAAATCCCGGCAGTATTGTTCGTAGATGCCGCGTGGGTTGATTGACTGGCAGAGGTCATTGATATGCTCCTCCAGCTTGTTGATGTTTGCGAAGCGTCCGTCGATACGGTGTTCGACTGTCTTTTTGACTATATGCCGTGTATGCATAAGAGCCTGCTGGCGCAGATCGGTCTCAAACAGACGCATGATTGATTTTTTGACCTTCAGAAACACTTCGTCATCGTTGCGGTGATAGTAGTTCGCCACTGCACGGATCACATCCTCAAGCATAAAGATGTTTTCAATCTCGGCCACGTTGGGGACGAAAATTTTCTTGTTGCGCAGATAGTTCACCTCTCCTTCATCACGGCGGTCACGGTCAACGATTCCACACGCATCAAGATTGTGGAAGGCGCGCAGGCTATTGAACGTACGCGTTGATTCAATCACGCGGTCACAGCCGCCGAGCGATTTGACGGTGTATTCCGGAAATATCAGCGGATAGAGCTTCGCATCAATGGAGTTGACACCGTCACCTTCAATGAACAGCACCGGTTTGCGCGCGCCCACGATGGCGAGAAACACCTCGTCGTTGATACCGTCGGCCGAGGTCATGAAATCATAGTCCCATTCTCCCTTGATCGGGTCACAGCTTTTCACCCACACAGTGGTGCTGTCGGAGCGCGTGGAGGCGAATGAAAGATCATGGGTGATATAGATGAACGTGCAGTCCTTTCTCAACTGTTCGATACTGTCCCACAGCGATCTTGTGGAGGATGGATGCAGGAACAGATCGGGCGATTCCACGAATATCACGCCATTTTCAGGCGCATACATAGCCGCTCCTATATAGTAAAGCACGGCTTTCTCTCCGGCTGAGAGTTTGGCGGATGAATATGTGTCATCGTAATGTCCGTTGCCGAAAATCATGCGTCCGCTTTCCACGAGTATGCGGTTGTCGGGAAACACCTTTTGCCATAGACCAATCAGTCTGTCAAGGCGTGTGGTCGGAAGCACATCGCGTTTCGCGTGGCGGATTTTTTGACCGGATGGAGTTCCGTTGGAGGCATAATCCTGCTGATATTTGAAACTTATGAGGTTCTCCATTTCCTCATGAAGCATCAGGGCGAGAAGCCTGTCGAACTCCCCTTTGATGTCGCGGCGGATGATTCCTGCGCCGACATCGGTGACCTCGTGATATTGTTCGTCAATCGACCCGGGCATTGTGCTCTCGTCATCGCGGCCATAGATGGCCTTTATGGCCGACATTTTAAATGACTTGTCGCCGAGTTCGCTCATGAGCCTGTCGGCAAATCTTGTTTTTCCCGAGCCGTTTGCACCGATTATGATGATCTGCCGGTTTTCAGCCGTGTCAACCGTGAGCGGTTCGGCGTTTAAGCGTGGAGGAAGTGTGATTTTCATGATGTGTCAGTTTGAGCGTTGATATTCCGAGGGCGACATGCCGACGAGATGTTTGAAATATTTACCGAATGAGGATTGATTGGGAAAATTCAGCTCGTAGCTCACCTGCTGTATGTTTTTCCCTGAAAAGCGCAGGAGGTTCTTGGCTTCGAGGATGACATGCTCATCGATTATTTCGGCAGCCGAGCGACCGATTGATTCTTTGATGATTAGTGAGAGGTATTTTGGTGAGATGAACAATTTGTCGGCATAGAATGCAACCGAGCGTTCGGTTTTGTGGTTCTTGCGGACAAGTTCCATGAAGTCATGCACGTAGGCTGAACGCCGTGTGCGCGGCCGTTCGGTCTTGTCGGCCGGTTGCCGGAGTGTGATCAGTTGGATTAGCTGATAGGTCAGTGCGGCAATCACGCTCCGGGCTATGGATTTGGAATAGGTGCTGTCGGGATTCCGCGTGTTGTGGTGAAGAATGTCGTAATATTCTTTCAGGAGTTTCGCTTCATCGTGGCTGATGTCGAAAACGGGAGTGAACTCAGCATTGTGAGCCGATATTGGGACTGCACTCATGACGTTGAGGTCAAAATTGATGTCGCGCAGGAAGTTCCTGGAGATGAAAAGTATGTAGCAGTCAAAATCGGTCCAGTCTATATCCTTGACTTCGATGAATGAGTCGGGGGGCGTGACCGTGATGGTGTTGGGCTTCAGTGTGGCCGGGAGGAGGTTTATCTCTATGTCAAGTTGTCCGCCGAAGCAAAGAAACCATGACATCCCATCGAATCTTACAGGACCGCTCTTGAATTGACCGAGTGTACGGTTTGACTCGGTTATGCGGGTGAAAACGTAGTCATCACCATGAGTTGAAAATTCAGTGGAAAAATTTTGGAGCGTCGTGAGATGCGTGAGGTTGATTATCTTATCCATAACTTTGCAGTCCATTCGATTATAGACGGCAAAATTAGCATTTTTAGGCAGATATTACCAATAATCAGAAACTTTTTTCTCAAAAAGTGACATATTTGTTCTGAAAAAAACCAATAGCAATGATTCTGCACTAGTAAGGTGTCATGCAATGTTTTTCTCATTTTCTCATTTTCTCACGATGTGAGAATTTCGGGGCAAGCGCAAAAGTCCGTGGGAGGGTCACCCAAATATCTTGACGCA
>JAMPHF010000001.1:518454-573285 GCA_023663525.1 Bacteroides sp. | reverse complement strand
CGCTCCAAAAACCGGGACCCTCGATTTAACTTTTGTTATGAGACACACTCTTAATAAAATGTTGATAACTGTGTCAACAACGTCAATAATAGTGTTGAAAACGCTGAAAAGAGTGTTGAAAAAGGTGTTGATAACGCTGTTAATAACTTTATCAAAACAGGTTGTCAAATTTTGTTGGAGAGTCGGCCGATTTTGACTAATTTTGTGGTCAGCCTTTGAAATCAGCAGCGACCTATATGGCAGGCGGTAATTGTCGTCTCACTCTTATTGCTGATGGTCAAGATATTGCATATAATCAGAAAAACAACTCAATATCCAAACATGGAAGTAACAGGAAAAATTATTGTTGCGCTTCCCGAGGTGGGTGGCACTTCGCAGAAGGGCAATCCCTGGAAGAAACGTGAATACGTGCTCGAAACCCAGGAGACATATCCCCGTAAGATTTTCTTCAACTTTTTCGGTGACCGCGTGGATCAATATCCCCTTCAGGTCGGTCAGGTGGTCAAAATCAGTTTCGATATTGACAGCCGCGAGTATAATGGCCGTTGGTATGTAGAGGTACGTGCATGGAAAGCTGAGGATCCCAATGCGATGGCTGCTGCACCGCAACCGGCTGCCTACGGTGCGCCTGCATCCTACGGTCCTGCCCAGAACATGCCGCAGGGCTATGCCGCTCCGGCTGCCGCACCGGCTCCCCCGATGCCCGACCTTGCACCGACTGCAACCGACGATCTCCCGTTCTAAGGGTCGGTAAAGGCAAAGAGTACATAAACACCGGAAGCGCGTATGTCAGCACTATCAATGACATACGCGCTTCCGGTGTTTACGTACTATGGTCGGCTTATGAGAGTGAATCTTCCTGTTTGGTTTCAGCTATGTTCAGATGTCCTCACCAAAATAGATTGTGTTGACAGTTCCATCGGTGCTTGTGAATGTCATGACTCCATCCTCAAGATTGATGCACGTCTCGATGTCGTTTCCGTTGGATGATGAGTTGTAGCTGTGGCTTTTGCTGCGCTTGCGTGACTGTTGAATCTTGGTTTTGGATTTGGTTTTGGAGTTTGTTTTGGGCGTTGCCGTGGAGCTTGATTTTTTTATCGAGAGCATCCATTTCGAGTTGCCCCGGTGGATGAGAGTATATGATGAATATGAGCCTTTTTTATCAAATTTGATTGTGTAGACCTGTCTGTTGGAATCGCGGTTCACAATCTCGTAGGTCGATGCGTTGGTCCTCTCGTGGCGGATGGCATCAATCATCTTGTCGGCAAGTTTTTGATCGGTAAATTCAAAGACGTAGCTCGCGCTTTCGATTTCCTTCGTTTCCGGGTTGCGCTTTTCGGAGTAGACCTCGGAGGTCACACTTTTGGAATTTTCAATCGATTTCATGACGGATTCGATTGCTTGCTGAGCTTTGGATGCGAATGGGAGGAAGAGCAGAATGAGGATGAATGAGATTCGGAGATGTTTCATTGTCGGTGGAAGTGTTGTCGTATTGTATTGTGGTTCAATATTCTATTGTGGGTAGTATAATGGAAACTGAGGCTCAGAGATCGAAAGTGGAGTAGATTATATCCTTCACATCCGGATCCGAGAGGTCGTAATCGCTGAGCACGGTGGAGTCGAAGGCATTGTCAACTTCATCAAGACTCATGTCGATTGCGTCCATGCTTTCATCAATCAATTTCTCTGTGCGCATAATCTCGGGGACCACTATGTTCAGATCAGTGATTTTTTTGCCGTCACGGACTATATAGCTTCCCTCGTATGAGAGATATTCCTCCGGCACGTAGGGACGGCGCATGGTGATACCGATGGTGAGGAGCAGCGCGAGCATTGCTGCCACTCCGGCCCATTGCCAGGGGCGCAGGGGCAGGACGCGGAGAGCCGACAGGCGGTTGCGCGACTGTCTGTCCGCCTCGTTGTCAGTTTTGCAGACATCCGTGGCGTTGGCGGACGCGATGGAGGCGTACCATTGGAACATTTCGCGGTAGGGTGCTGCTTCCGGCGGGAGGTCGGGTCGCTTGAAGAAAGCATAGAGTGCCTTCTCCTCGTCGAGAGTGGTCTCTCCGTCAAGGAAGCGGTTGATGATTGTGTGGATGTTTGAATTGTCTATGGTTGTCATTGTCTCTGCATGAATAATTCCTTAATACTGTGTCTTGCTCTTGAAAGAGCTGTGCGGACTGAGGCCGGTGTCGAGCCTGTGATCATTGCAATGTCGGCGATGTCCATTCCTTCGATGTGGCGCATCCTGATGACGGTCTGTTGGACTGACGGCAGATTGTTGATGATCTCAAGAATCCCGACCGCCGATTCGGACCGGATGAGGTTTTCTTCCGGTGATGGAACTGACATGTCGGTGTCGGCATCATCAAGTTTCACCGTGAGGACTCCATTGTTGCGGAGCAGGTCGATGGCTCTGTGGCGGGCAATGACCATGGCGAGTGAGTCGATGCTCCGATACTCGTCGAGGCGGTCGCGGATTGTCCACAGTTTGAGCAGGGTGTCCTGGGCTACATCATCGGCAAGCTCAGTCGAGATGTCGACCGACATCCCGATGACCATGCTGACAATGCGCTTGCGGAGGGCAGGTGCCATTTGTTCAAACTCATGACGGGTCATTGTTTCCTACGGGGGCTGGTGTGTTGGCGGTTCAGGTGACCGTTTGTTATATAGACGTGAAAATCGCTCAAACGTTACATCGGGTATGGTAAAAATTTTACTCCCGACTCCGGACGATGAACATGAGGGACGATGAACATAAGGGATGATGGAAATGTTATAAAAAGTAAAATTCATCACTTACACTATCAACAAAAGTATTTTATGAGAATCTTTCGTTTATTTGCAGGGATGATGCTTTCATTGTTCTGCGTCGCCCCCGCATTGGCCATAAGTCCGGTGGAGATGCAACATGATGCGCTCATCAACGATCATAAGATCATCTTCTTCGGTGAGGGTAAGACCCCGGGAGCGGACTCGATACGTAATCTTGTGGAGAACTTCTATTATGATCAGTTCCGCAGTTTCCAGGACCCGCAGGCTCCTTACTTCCTGTTTATGGGACGTGACACCAAGCTCGCCATGGGTATCGGCGGCATGGTCAGGATGCGCGGCTATTTCGATTGGGGCGGTTCGACCGGAATCTCCGGCTTCTCACCCTACTTCATCCCGGTGCAGCGCGATGAACTGAATCGTCAGGTGTTCGGGACAACTCCCGCCGGAACGTGCCTCTTTTTCCGTGTCATCGGGCGCAACAAGCGTCTCGGCGACTATCAGCTCTACATCGAGGCAAACTTCAACGGCTATGACGGTCGTGATTTCCACTTGAAGAAGGCTTACGCCGTGATGAACGACTGGACTGTCGGCTATGCCGCCTCGACATTCGGCGATGGGGCGGCCGTGCCTCCTACCGTCGATTCATCAGGCCCCACAATGAAGATGGATGGCACTAATGTGCTCATCAGATATATGCACCATTTCAAAAAGAGCGGCATGTATGTGGCCGCATCGGTCGAGACACCCTCGATGTCGATTCAGGACAACGGCACCACGACTGCCGCGCGCAGCCAGTTCCTCCCGAATTTTGCCGCTATGGTGCAATATGAATGGGCAACCGGACAGCATGTCCGTCTCTCGGCCATCACACGCTTTCTGCCGTATCGCGACCTCCTTAACGGACGCAATCATCAGGCTGTGGGCTATGGTTTCCAGTTCAGCACCGTCTTCCGTCCGGTTGATCCTCTGACTTTCTACGGAACGGTCAATGCCGGTAAGTCCTACTCAAATTTCGGCGGCGACTTCCTCTTGGGTAAATATGACCTCGTGGCTGACGACGCTAATCCCGGTAAGCTCAACACGGTGCCCGGATGGGGCTACTTCCTTGGCTTGCAGTATAACTTCACTCCCTCATTCTTCATGTCGGCGACATTCGGTCAGGGACGTTACCTCCCGTCGAAAGGCGTGAACGGGACGGATTACAAATACGGACTTTACAGCGCGATCAACCTTTTCTGGGACATCACTCCGCGTATCCGTGTCGGTGCTGAAGGCAATGTCGGTAAACGTCAGGACTTTAACGGCGAACATGGTTGGGCAAGACGTGTCGGCGCACTTTGCCAGTTCTCATTCTAAATCTCGCTGAAAAGGGTACAGAAAGACAGAGGGACAAAAGGAACAGAGAGCTGTATCAACCTGTCAATCGGCTGAAAATCTCATCTCTGTCTCTTTTGTCCCTCTGTCTTTCTGTGCCTTCTACCTTATTCCTCGGTGGCTGCAAATTCCATCAGGTAGGCTTTGATAAAGGCATCGAGGTCACCGTCCATGACACCACCGACATCGCTTGTCTGGTAGTTCGTGCGGTGGTCCTTGACGCGGCGGTCATCGAACACGTAGCTGCGGATCTGCGAGCCCCATTCGATTTTCATCTTCCCTGCCTCAATCTTGGCTTGCTCCTGGAGACGGTGTTGCAACTCTTTGTCATAGAGAATGGAGCGCAGTTGGCGCATGGCGTTCTCTTTGTTCTTGGGCTGGTCGCGGGTCTCGGTGTTCTCGATGAGGATTTCCTCCTGCTCGCCGGTATATGGGTCGGTGAACTGATAGCGGAGGCGGACACCTGACTCGACCTTGTTGACATTCTGACCGCCGGCACCACCCGAACGGAAAGTGTCCCATGACAGGAGTGCGGGATCGACTTTAACCTCGATTGTGTCATCCACAAGGGGTGTGACAAACACAGAGGCGAATGAGGTCATGCGTTTGCCCTGAGCGTTGTAAGGCGACACGCGCACAAGACGGTGCACACCGTTCTCGCTCTTGAGATAGCCGTAGGCAAAATCGCCCTCGACGTTGATGGTGCATGACTTGATGCCGGCCTCATCACCTTCAAGAAGATTGGCGATGGAGGTCTTGTAGCCATGACTCTCGCACCAGCGCAGATACATGCGCATCAGCATCGACGCCCAGTCCTGACTCTCGGTGCCACCGGCTCCGGAGTTGATTTTGAGCACCACGCCGAGCTTGTCCTCCTCGCGGCGGAGCATGTTGCGCAATTCGAGTTTCTCGATCTTCTCGATGGCAGAGGCATAGAGTGCGTCGATTTCGCTTTCCTCGACGAGACCTTCTTTCAGAAAGTCCCATGCGAGTTCAAGCTCGTTGACTGTCTTGTCAATCTCCTCATAGCCGTCGATCCATGCCTGAAGGTCCTTGATTTTTTTCATCTGTGCCTGTGCTTCCTTCGGATGTTCCCAAAAGTCCGGCACGTGTGTGCGGAGTTCTTCCTCCTCTACTTGGATTTTCTTGCTGTCGATGTCAAAGATACCTCCTCAGCGCCAGCTTGCGCTCAAAAGTCTCTTTTAGTTGTTCCTGTGTAATCATAATTTTGGTTACGTAAATGAAACGGATTAGTTATTCACTGCAAATTTACGCATTATTTAGTAATTTTGCGCTATGGATTGGTTTTATGACATATTTCTCAGCCATTCGACCCTTCAGGCGGTGATAATCATATCGGTCATCATCGCTGTCGGGCTTGCGCTCGGAAAAATCAAGATTTGGGGGATTTCGCTTGGTGTGACCTTCGTGTTTTTCGCCGGAATCCTTGCCGGTCACATCGGTCTGTCGATTGACCCAACGATATTGCACTACACTGAGAATCTTGGCCTTGTGCTGTTTGTCTATGAACTTGGTCTGAAAGTCGGACCGGGATTTTTTGGCTCTTTCCGCAAGGGCGGGATGCAGCTCAATCTGCTCGGACTCGGAGTCCTGGCTCTCGGGACGCTGATGGCAATATGTATCAGCCTTTTCTGCGGTGTGCCGATAGGGGAGGCGACCGGTATCCTTTGTGGAGCCACCACCAACACGCCTGCGCTCGGTGCCGCGCAGCAGACTCTCGGTCAGCTTGGCCTTTCGGCAAACGGCGCGGCTTTGAGTTGTGCTGTCACCTATCCGCTTGGAGTTGTCGGTGTGATTCTCGGTATAATAGTCCTCCGTAAATTGCTCATCCGACCGGGTGACCCCTTGTCAGTGTCATCCGATGAGCCTGACACTACGTTCATCGCCGAGTTCAAGGTGTGCAATCCTGCCATCTACAACATGACTGTCAGACAAATCTCGCAGGTGACAAAGACAAATTTCGTGATTTCGCGCCTCTGGCGTGACGACACCGTCAGTCTCCCAGATTCCGACACCGTGCTGCGCAAGGATGACCATCTTCTCGTCATCACCACCCCTGAGGACAGTCCGAAACTGAAGGTTCTCTTTGGTGAGCAGGAGGCGCGTGACTGGAATAAGAAGGATATTGATTGGAATGCAATCGACCGGCAGCTCATCTCGCGGAAGATTATAGTCAGCCGTCCGTCAATCAACGGCAGGAAACTCGGTTCGCTCCGTCTGCGCAACCAATACCATATTAATATCAGCCGCATCAGCCGCAGCGGACTCACGCTCCTTGCAACTCCGGGACTTGTGCTTCAGCTCGGCGATGTGCTCAATGTGGTAGGCAGCGAAGCTGATATAGAAAAGGTGGAGAGTATTCTCGGAAATACGGCCATAAAGCTGAAAGACCCGAATCTCGGCGCAATATTCATCGGAATTGTGCTTGGTCTTGTCCTCGGGTCAATACCGATTGCCATCCCTGGCATATCCACCCCGATCAAGCTCGGACTTGCCGGCGGTCCTATCATAGTCGGAATCCTGATCGGGCGTTTCGGCCCGCAGTTCCGCCTCGTCACCTACACGACGCGGAGTGCCAACCTGATGTTGAGAGGTATCGGTCTGTCGCTCTATCTTGCCTGTCTCGGACTCGACGCGGGAGCGCAGTTCATCGAGACCGTCATGCGCCCCGAAGGGCTGGCATGGATCGGCTTCGGTTTCCTTATAACGGTCATCCCGGTGCTGATAATGGGTGCGGTGGCACTGAAGCTCTGTCACATCGATTTCGGATTGACCTGCGGAATGCTCTGCGGAAGCATGGCCAACCCTATGGCTCTCAATTATGCCAATGACCTTGTCCCCGGTGATTATGCCACCGTCAGCTATGCCACTGTCTATCCTCTCTCGATGTTCTGTCGTGTCATCGTTGCCCAACTCATCATCCTCTGTATGATATGATATTGCCGCACAGCTTGAATGATGGCACTGTCAGTATGTCACCTCCCATAGAAACAGGGCTTCTCCGGGCATAGAGGTGCCGGCGGCGCAGCGATCACGACGCCGGATGACCTCGGCAAATTGACCGACGGTCATCTTCCCTCTCCCGACCTCCACCAGAGTCCCGACCACGGCTCTGACCATGTTGCGCAGGAAGCGGTCGGCTGTGATGACGAAAACCCATGCGTCAGGACCGATCTGCTCCCAGCCCGCGTGAGTGACGTGGCATATATTGGTTTTTGCGTCGGTGTGGAGCTTGGCAAAGGAGGTGAAGTCAGACGTGTCGAGCAGGAGGGCTGCCGCCTCGTTCATCTTCCCGAAATCGAGATTGTCGGGAGCTTTCCAGCTCAGGGGATAGAAGAAAGGCGATTTTGAGGTGACGGCATAGTAATGATAGGTGCGTGATTTTGCATCGAACCGGGCATGTTTGTCAGGCTCGACCTCATAAATCGCTTCAATGGCAATGTCCTTCCCGACAATGGCGTTCAGTCCTCTGACGAGCTTCGCCGGATCGGCCAGTGGCTCGTCAACATCGAAATGGGCTATCATCATGCGGGCATTTACCCCTGCGTCCGTTCGCCCCGCACCGACAATTTTCATGTCGGTGCGCAGTATTGTGGACAGGGCGGCTTCAATCACGGACTGCACCGTCACTTCCCCCGGCTGACATTGCCAGCCGTGGAATGGAGCACCGCGATATGACAGGCGCATGAAGTATCTCACGTGTGACACGGCTGTCAATCCTTTTCTATATATGTGTATCCGTAGAGACCCGAACGGTAATTGCTGAGGAACTCACGACCCTCATCGGGAGTGATGCGTCCCGCCTTCATTGACGATGTCACCCATGCCTCGACGTTGCGCACAAGTCTCTTGGGATTGAATTGCACATAGTCAAGCACATCGGCCACGGTCTCACCGTCGATGATGCGGTCAATCTCGTAACGGTCCTTGTAGACGGAGATATGGACGGCGTTGGTGTCGCCGAACAGATTGTGCATGTCGCCGAGAATTTCCTGATATGCCCCGACAAGGAATACGCCGAGATAATACGGTTCGCCGGGTTTTACGGGATGTACGGGAAGCGAATTGGCCACGCCTCCGTGGGTGGAGATGAAGTTGGCAATCTTTCCGTCGCTGTCGCATGTGATGTCCTGGATGGTGCAGGTGCGCGTTGGCTTTTCATCGAGCCTTGACAGCGGAATTATGGGGAACACCTGGTCTATCGCCCACGAGTCGGTGAGTGATTGGAACAGGGAGAAATTGCAGAAATATTTGTCGGGGACCATCTTTGCCACTTTCCTTAGCTCCTCGGGGGCATGTTTCATCCCTGCGGCGATGTCGCCGACCTCGCGTGCGACGCTCCAGAACAGCTCCTCGATCTGGGCGCGAGTCCTGAGATCGAGCATTCCGAGGCTGAAAAGGTCAAGAGCCTCCTCCCTGATCTGGAGTGCGTCGTGCCAGCTTTCGAGCAGTCGCTGCTGGTCGAGCTTGTCCCATATCTCATACAGTTCCTTTGCAAGTTCATGGTCGGAGTCCTGAATGTCTTTCGAGTCTTTCCAGAATGGCAGTTGGGTGGTCTCAAGTACCTCGAACACAAGCACCGAATGGTGGGCAGTCAGTGACCGCCCGCTCTCGTTGATGATGTTGGGCTGTTTGAGCTTGTTTTTCACACATGCGTCAACGATGGTCGAGACAGCGTCGTTGGCATATTCCTGGATGCTGTAATTCATCGAGCTACCTGAAGCGGAGTTGCGCGTCCCGTCATAGTCTACTCCGAGACCGCCGCCAATGTCCATGAAGTCGATGTCGAAACACATGTTGGAGAGCTGCACATAGAATTGTGCGGCCTCGCGGATGGCAGTCTTGATGCGGCGTATTTTGGTTATCTGGCTTCCGATATGGAAGTGGATGAGCTTGAGGCAATGTTTCATCTTGTTCCGCTCCATGAAGTCGAGTGCTTCAAGAAGCTCCGATGAGTTGAGGCCGAATTTCGACACATCGCCGCCGCTTGTCTCCCATTTCCCGGAGCCTGATGAGGCGAGCTTGATGCGGATGCCCACATTGGGGTCGATGCCTATGCGCTTTGCCACCTCGGAGATGATGCGGAGCTCATTGAGCTTTTCCACCACTATATATATACGGCGGCCCATCTTCTGCGCGAGCAATGCCAGCTCGATGTAGGTCTGATCCTTGTAGCCGTTGCATATAATCAGGGCGTTCTCCTTGATGTTTGTGGCAAGGACAGCGTGAAGTTCCGGCTTGGAGCCGGCCTCAAGACCGATGTTGAACTTCTCGCCGTGGCTGACAATCTCCTCGACCACCGGTCGCATCTGATTGACTTTGATAGGGTAGATTATATAGTTCTGCGCCTTGTAGTCATACTCTTTGGAGGCTACGGCAAAGCAGTTGGAGATTTTCTCGATGCGGTTGTCAAGAATGTCGGGGAATCGCAACAGGACAGGCGATGTGATGTCGCGCACCTGAAGTTCGTCCATCACTTCGCGGAGATCCACCGATGCGAAGCCCTCGCGCGGAGTTACGGCAACGTTGCCTTTTTCGTTTATGGAGAAGTATTTGCGTCCCCATCCCTGGATGTTGTACAGTTCCTCACTGTCCTCAATTCGCCATTTTCTCATCGGCTATTGTCACTTGCTGAAATGAATGTTAAACAATTGAAACATCTGATTGGAAACCTGCCTTCCACATTTGCGGGTGCAGGTGTTCAACAAACAAAATTACAACATATTTACGAAATCATCCATTTTTCGCACAATTATTTTCATAAATTTGGTTTATTTACAATAAAGGTTGTATCTTTGCTACTGAATTGCGTCCGCCTATATTTTAACGTAAATTCATATATATTATAATTATTTTTTTTGCTATGGACAAAAAAATCGCTTTTTCTGTGCTCCTTGGCTCAGCCGTGATGCTGACAGGATGCGGAAAGAAGATGAATCAGTTCGCAGCTGATTACTTCACCACCAACCCCAATCCGCTTGAAGTGGTGGGCCAGAATGTGCCTGCTACCGTTACCGGCAACATTCCTCCGAAATTCTTCGTCAAGAATGCTACCGTGACAGTAACTCCGTATCTCACTTTCGACAATCAGGAGCTTGCAGGTAGCTCTATGACATTCCAGGGTGAGAAGGTGCGTGGCAACAACCGTGTCATCTCTTATGACAATGGCGGTACAGTCACCATCCCCGTGAACTATGTTTATCAGCCCGAAATGCAGAAGTCAGAGCTCTATCTCGGCTTCACTGTTGACCAGAAGGGCAAACAGTATGTGCTCCCCCGCGTGAAAGTGGCTGACGGCGTTATCGCTACCGCTGCTATCGCAGACGCAGGCTCTGTTAATCCCGCTGTGGCTGCTGACAAATTCCAGCGCATCATCAACGAGAAATACAAGGCAGACATCCTCTTCCTTATCAACGTGGCCAATCTCCGCGAGAGCCAGCTCAACTCTGACCAAATGAAGGCTTGGAACGAGCAGGTTGCCGCTGCCAACGCTGACAACCGTCGCGAAATCAAGGAACTCAACATTGAGTCATACGCTTCACCTGACGGTCCCTGGGATTTCAACGCAAAACTCGCTGAGAAACGTGAGACAAACACCAAGGGCTACCTTGAGAAGCAGCTCAAGAAGGACAACATCACTGAATTCGGCGAACTCACTGCCAACTTCACTCCTGAGGACTGGGAAGGTTTCCAGAAGCTCGTGTCTGAAAGCAACATCCAGGACAAGGACCTCATCCTCAGCGTCCTCAAGATGTACTCAGATCCCGAAGTCCGCGACCGCGAGATCCGCAACATGACAAGCGTGTTCGATGAACTCGCCGAGACTATCCTCCCCCGCCTCCGTTACTCTCGTCTCACCGCCTCTATCGATGTTATCGGCAAGAGCGACGCTGAGATCAACCAGGCATTTGACAGCAATCCCAAATCGCTCTCAGTTGACGAGCTTCTCTATGCTGCCACTCTCACTGACGACCTCAACCGCAAGCAGGCCATCTACACTGCCGTGACCACAATCTACCCCAACGACTACCGTGGTTTCAACAACCTTGGCAACATCCTTTTCCAGCAGGGTAACTTCGATGCAGCCATGAACAACTTCAAGAAAGCTGCTTCACTCAACCCCTCTGCTCCCGAAGCTCAGATGAACCAGGGTCTCGTGGCTCTCGTCAACGATGACTTCAAGGCTGCCAACCAGGCATTCGGCAAGGCAGGCGGTCTGCCCGAACTCAACTCTGCACTCGGTGTGTACTATCTCCAGCAGGGTGATGTCAATGCAGCAGTCAAGGCCTTTGGTAACGACAAGAGCAACAACGCAGCTCTTGCACAGCTCCTCAGCAAGGATTACAGCAAGGCTAAGTCAACCCTTTCAGCTATCCAGAATCCTGATGCAACAACCTACTATCTCATGGCTATCGTAGGCGCACGCACCAACAACGAGCAGATGGTGACATCTAATCTCCGCAATGCTATCAAGCTTGACAACAAGCTCGCTAAGCAGGCTGCCAACGATCTCGAATTTGCTAACTTCAACCTCTCATCTGTCCTCTAAGGACCGATCAGAGCGGGACTCGCGTTTGACTGAGTCCTACTAAGATTATACGACTTTTTGTCCGTCCCGATGTTATCTGCCGTCGGGACGGACTTTTTCATTCAACCATATTGTGATGGAAAATGTTAATTTATTATACAATTAACATTTGATTCGTCATATATATGGCTGTGGAGGTGCAAGCAAAGAATGATAAACTGCGGAGTTACACGTTGGATATACTTCGATGGGTCATCATCGTCCTGTCGATACTGCTGATTGTGTTCATATCCATCGACACTTTTTCGGGAGTCAATTTTCTGGAGAATCATCGCTACATGACGTTCCAGTTCTGGGTGTGCATCGTCTTTATGGTCGATTTTTTCATCGAACTCGGTCTGGCGGCTGACAAATGGTGTTTTATCCGCTCCCACTTCCTCTACTTCCTCCTTTCAATCCCGTATCTCAATCTGATCAACATACTCCACATAAGCCTCACGTCCGAGCAGTTGTTCTTTGTGCGCTTCATCCCCCTTGCGCGTGGCGTTATGGCCATGACAATCGTTGTCGGGGCTTTCTCGCAGAACAAACTGACCTCATTCCTTTCGTCCTATATAGTATCACTCGCCTCGTTCATCTATCTCGGCAGCCTGCTGTTTTATTATTGTGAGAGCGGTGTCAACAGTGAGGTGACAGATTTCGGATTGGCTTTGTGGTGGGCATGTATGAACGCGACCACTCTCGGTTGCGACATCTATCCCGTGACCGTGACCGGCAAGATTCTCGGTTGTGTGCTCTCGGTGGGTGGCATAGTCATGTTCCCGCTCTTTACGGTCTATATCACGTCGCTTATCACGCGCTACACAAAGTCTCACAAAATTTATCGTGGCTAAGAGTATTCCAACCACAAAAAAATCGTAACTTTGCATTGTGTTGGCATCGCAGGGAAGGGTATCCCCGGGTGGACCGGCACGCTCTGAAATTATGGAGGAACAGTCATCGACCAAAAGTCCGGGCATCGACAGGGTGATAGGTCACCTGTGCAGTATAGATGAGATGCGTCATGTGTGTCCTACCCGTGGGGGAGAGGGTGAACCTTTGCTGTCAAACAGCGAGGTGCATCGCATTGTCGAGCTGGCTTCCCGCCTGATGTTTCCGGGATTTTTTACTGAAAGTTACCGTGGACAGTCAGTCATCCGCTCGGTGATGACTCTCGAATGTCATGAGCTGCATGAGCTTCTTGTCCGCCAGATTGCTGCGGGTCTTTGCTTCGACCGTGCGAACTGCGGTCTTTCCATAGATGAAATCAATGCCCGCGCGGCAACCACCGCCGATTCGTTTGTGGACAAACTCCCCGCCTTGCGCCATATACTCGACACTGACATCGACGCGACATATCTCGGAGATCCGGCTGCGGTCTCGACCCATGAGGTGATTGCATGTTATCCCGGCTTCCGGGCCACCATCAGCTATCGCATCGCCCACAGCCTTCTTCAGCTTGGAGTGCCGATCATACCGCGCATGATCACTGAGCAGGCTCATTCCGTCACCGGGATTGACATTCATCCCGGTGCGTCAATCGGAGAGCGTTTCGTGATTGACCATGGGACGGGTGTGGTCATCGGTGCGACCGCCATATTGGGCAACAATGTTAAGCTGTATCAGGGCGTGACCCTCGGAGCGAAAAGCTTTGTCACCGATGACTCCAACAATCCTGTCAAGGGGATTCCCCGTCACCCGATCATCGGCAATGACGTGGTCATATATTCAAATTCGACTATACTCGGACGCATAACTATCGGCGACGGAGCGGTGATTGGAGGTAACTTATGGGTGACGCGCGACGTTGCTCCGGGTGAAAAACTTGTCCAGGCCCGTGCCGATAATTTCAGAGTCACGAAGTGACCGCTCCCCTCGCGTCGGCCGCACAGACCGTGACGGTATCCCGGGCAGTCATGGAAACAATCTACAGAAAATAGCTGTCAAACAATATAGAAAGTCAAAAATAGAATGGAACATCGTTTTGAAATGGTCGCCAAGACCTTGAAGGGGCTTGAGGATGTGCTTGCCGAGGAACTACGCGGACTCGGAGCTGTCAACGTCGAGCCCGGACGCCGCATGGTGTCGTTTGAGGGAGATCTCGCAATGCTCTATCGTGCAAACATCTGCTGCCGTACAGCACTCAGTATCCTCAGACCCATCTATAAGTTTATTGCCAAGGATTCCGATTCACTCTATGAGATGGTGAAGGAGTATAATTGGAGTGATGTTCTCTCGCTCGAAAAGACTTTCTCGATTGACACAACATCACACTCCTCCGAGTTCACCCACTCGCGTTTCGTGACCTATCGTGTCAAAGATGCAATCGTGGACTATTTCAAGGACCGTTTCGGTCCGGACAAACGCCCCGGCGTGCGTCTCAACGATGCCGATGTGATGATCAATGTCCACATCGACGGTGACCGCGTCACTCTGTCGCTCAACTCGTCGGGCGAGTCGCTTCATAAGAGAGGCTGGCGTGTGGCTCAGACCGAGGCTCCGATCAATGAGGTGCTTGCAGCCGGGATAATCCTCAAAAGCGGTTGGCGCGGCGAGACTCCTTTTGTCGATCCGATGTGTGGCTCGGGAACATTTCTTGTGGAGGCAGCCATGATTGCCGCCAACATCATGCCCGGCAGTTTCCGCAAGGAGTTCGCGTTTGAACACTGGCACGACTATGACAGTGAGCTTTTCGAGAAGGTGATGGAGGAAAATTCCGAGCGTCGCGATGTGCCGTTCAAAATCTATGGCTCTGACATGTCGCCCAAGGCTGTCGCCATCGCTGAGCGCAACATCCTTGCTGCGGGAGTCGATGAGTATATCAATCTCCGTATCCGCTCATTGCAGCAGTGGGATGCAGCCCCGGCCGACGGTGTCCCCGGCGTGCTGATCACCAATCCTCCTTACGGCGAGCGAATCAACACGGAGGATATGGAACAGCTCTACAAGCTGATAGGTACAAAACTCAAGCGCGTGTTCCTCGGCTATCACGCGTGGGTTATCTCATCAAACATCGATTATCTGACTGCAATCGGTCTCAGCCCCTCTTCAAAGGAGGAGATGCAGAACGGCGGTCTCGACTGCGAGCTCAGGGAGTATATCATATTTGAGGGTACCAAGAGCGATTTCCGCAAGGATGGCGGTGTGCTCAAAGAAGTGCCGTCAGACGACCGTCAGAACCGCAAGTATCCTGCGCGCAAGAGCAACGCCGAGTGGAAGCGTGATGCACGGTCAAAGGGCATGGGAGGCAAGGAGGCTGCTCCCGCACGCCATAGACCCAATCCGCTTGAGGAAAAATACCGTCCCAAGAAGGGCGGCTATGCCAAGAGCGAGGAGCGTCGGCGTAAGTTCAAGGAGGAGACAGCCGCTATGGGAGAGGCCGAGGAGCTTCTTTCGCGTCACCGCAACCCTCATGCGCTGAAGTCGCTCGGCGGCACTCCGAAACAGCCGTCAATCCCGGCATCCGACGGTCCGTTCATGCGCACGCGTCGCCGTTGGAAACGCCCCGACAGCAACACAGACAATGAGACGAAAGAGTGAGAAAAAAGCATTTGTATAACAGTAACAAACATATATTCCAGTCATGTCAATCCAACAGAATCTCAATACACTCCGTCATCCGGTGAGCAATGCTCCCGAGAAAAGTCCGTTTAACTCGGGCGAGACTCTTGCGCAGCAAGGTGAGAAACTCAAAGTGCTTCTTCTCGGCTCGGGAGGCCGTGAGTGTGCTATCGCATGGAAAGTCTCACTTTCGCCGCGTCTCGAAAAACTCTATATCGCTCCCGGCAACGGCGGGACAGGGGCATACGGCGAGAATGTGAAGATCTCACCCCTCGATTTCGATGCGATCGCAGCCTTTGCCGCCGAGAAGGGAATAGACATGATTATCGTTGGAAACGAGGATCCGCTTGTGGCGGGTATCTACGATTATTTCCGGAATGTAGAGGGGGCGCCTATGATTGTCGGACCGTCAAAGGCGGGAGCTATGCTTGAGGGCAGCAAGGATTTCGCAAAGCAGTTCATGATGCGTCATTCCATCCCAACTGCCCGCTATCAGAGCTTCACCGCAGAGACTGTCGAGGACGGTTGTAAGTTTCTTGAGACTCTCAAAGCCCCCTACGTGCTGAAGGCCGACGGTCTTGCTGCCGGAAAGGGTGTGCTGATAATTGATTCTCTCGACGAGGCCAAGAAATCACTCCGCGAGATGCTTGGTGGCATGTTCGGCAAATCGTCTGCCACGGTTGTCATCGAGGAGTTCCTCAAGGGCATCGAGTGTTCGGTGTTCGTTTTGACCGATGGCAACGGAGGCTATCGCATCCTTCCCGTCGCCAAGGACTATAAGCGTATCGGTGAGGGGGATACGGGACCTAACACCGGCGGTATGGGAGCTGTCAGCCCGGTCGTTTTTGCCGACGATGAGTTCATGCGCAAAGTCGAGGAGCGGATCATCCTCCCCACAGTCAATGGTCTCATTGCAGAGGGTATCACATACAGAGGTTTCATTTTCCTCGGTCTCATAGATGTGGAGGGCGAGCCGATGGTCATAGAATACAATGTCCGCATGGGCGACCCTGAGACGGAGGTTGTCATGCTCCGCATCGCTTCCGACCTCTTGCCCCTGCTCGAAGGAGCCGCCAAGGGAAATCTTGGTGATATGCCCTTGGCTGTCGATCCCCGCTTCGCCACGACTGTGATGGTTGTCTCCGGCGGTTATCCCGGAAGCTATTCCAAGGGTGAGGTCATCACCGGAGCTGAGGATGCTGTCAACGCTATCCTGTTCCATGCCGGGACGACCCGTGCCGCTGATGGCGAGCTGGTGACATCCGGCGGCCGTGTGATTGCCTGCAGTGCCTACGGCAAGGACATTGACGAAGCTCTTTCCAACAGTTATGCTGCGGCCGACACCGTCAATTTTGAAGGCAAATACATGCGCCGTGACATCGGACAGGATCTGAAACGATTATCATAAAAGATGACCCGCAGGGAAGTCATATTCACACGTGTCATAAGGTCGCGAGGGATAGCAATGCTCATATCCCTCGCCGCCATTTTCATGACCGTCCAGGCCTACGCGTTAGGTAAGATTGCCGCATTGGATGATTTTCGGACCATAGCTTTCCCGACTTCGGGCGATTGGTTCGCCAACGGATGGCTGTCCATGTGGGTCAATATCGCGGTGGTGTGCGGTGTCGGTATGCTGATGCTTCTCATAAACCGCAATTTCAACTTGCTGAGGACATCATCCGTATTCTTCGTGGCCTTTTTCATGCTGACCATGGGCTGCGTTCCCTCGGTCATGGGGCAGTTCTCGGCCTCGTCGCTCCTCGCTTTGTTCTCCATGGCGGGAGTGTGGATTATGTTCAGCATTTACAATGTCCGCCCGAGTAGCCGGAGGGTATTCCTGGTGTTTTTCATGCTGGGCTTAGGGCAGTTGGTCGAATACACTTTCATGCTCTATATCCCTATCTTCGTGGCTGCGCTCGGACAGATGAAGATTTTCAGCGTGAAGAAGATTCTTGCAGCCATCATAGGCAATGTGACGCCTGCATGGATTGTGTGGGGGCTTGGCTTGGTCCCTCGTCCCGAGATTCCGCATTTCGAGTTCACGCCGCCCGTGTTGTTGCTTGAGAATCCGCAGAACTGGCCGCTGCTATCCACTGTCGCACTGTCGCTCGTCACCGGTTTTTTACTCGGATGCTTCAACCTGATCAAGATAATGGGTTTCAATGCCCAGGCGCGGGCCTACAACGGTCTCATTCTGTTGCTTTCAATCTCGACGGGCATATTCGCAATTGTTAATTTCACCAATGTGGCGTTCTACGTCACGCTGCTCAATGCCTGCGTGGCTTTTCAAGTCGGGCATTTTTTCCGCCTGACGGTCATGAAGCGCGGCTATATAGTTGCGTCCGTGCTGATGGTGGCATATATCGCTCTCTATACGTGGACCATGCTCACATGATTTTGTTATAAGACACACACTTTACTATGGCTACACCTCTTAACATTGTCGTTGACCGCAACATTCCGTTCATTGCCGAGGCTGTTGCCGGTATGGGAAACGTCGCTTTTCTGCCGGGCGACGGCATAACACCGGAGATAATGCGTGATACAGATATATTGCTCACGCGCACACGCACGAAATGTGACTCCCGCTTGCTTGATGGCTCTCGCTGTTCATTTATCGGTACTGCTACCATCGGCACCGACCACATTAACCTTGACTACTGTAAGTCGCGTGGTATCACCGTGGCCAACGCTCCCGGCTGCAATGCGCCTGCGGTGGCGCAATATGTCCTCGCGGCGATTGCCCGTAGCCTCAAACCGGGCGAGTGTTTCGCCGACAGGACTCTTGGAATCATCGGTGTCGGCAATGTCGGGTCCATTCTCGAACGTTGGGCGCGCGGCTTAGGTATGCACGTGCTACTCAACGACCCTCCACGCAGGGAGACCGGCGATGACGGTAAGGAGTATGTCGGGCTCGACAAGATAGCTGCGGAGTGTGATGTGATCTCAGTGCATACACCCATGACCACGGTCGGTCGTTACCCCACATATCATCTTATTGATGAGGATTTTATCGCGATGACGCAACGTAGACCTATGATTGTCAATGCCGCGCGTGGCCCTGTCGCCGACACTTCGGCTCTGAAGCGCGGATTGAGTGACGGTCGTCTCTCTGCTGTATGCATCGATTGTTGGGAGGGTGAGCCGGACATAGATCCGGAGTTGCTCTCAGTGGCCGCTGTCGCCACCCCGCATATAGCGGGCTATTCATGGGAGGGTAAGGTGAGAGGTACGTCAATGATACTCGCTGCGTTGTCTGCACATCTGAGGGAGGTCTATGGCATGGACATCGCTCCCGAATTGCTGAGGCGCGGCATTCCTGAGATTGGCAAAGTGCCGGAAGTCATTACAGCCGATCAGATTAAGTATGATATAGAGGCTGATACGGCAGCACTCAAATCAGCCAAGGGCGGTCAGATCGCCTCCACCTTTGAATCACTGCGCAATAACTACAAATTTCGTCCCGAGCCTAAGTCGTAACGGAATTTGTAGGGACGCGTGGAAGCGCGTATGCCGAATAGAGTGGGGAACATAAGTCATCAGTCGGAAAGGGGACAGAAGGACAGAAGTGGCAAAAGGGACAAATTTTAGTCAGTGGTCATAAGCCGAGGAAAACAGGGTACAGAAATTCACAAATGACAGTTATAACATATATTTGTCAGTTACTTGGACAGATATTTATAACTTGAGAATATTTATATTTTCTAAAACTATTTGACAATCATAAAATTACTACAGATCCAAACAGCCGGAATATAATTTCTGTCCCTTTTGCGTTCTATGTCTTTCTGTCCCTTTTTCTACTTGCGGCTACTAACAAAAATTTTTGTCCCGTTTGCATCCTATGTCCTTCTGTCCCTTATTCTACTTGCGGCTACTAAAAAAATTCTGTCCCTTTTGCATCCTATGTCTTTCTGTCCCCTTTCTGACTGCGAACTCTGTCATTCACGACATTGCGAAGTAAATAAAAGTATGTAATTTTGGTAAAGTAAAATATTTGTAATAATTTTGCTCGTGCAGACCTCCCGTTTTGTCCATGCCTGTTGGGTGATCTCCTCGGTCTTGGGTCAGTGGGTAGGGTGCAGACATTTTAATTTGAAAGCGTTTATCCGCGCTGAATTCTTGACGTTTCGAAATTCTCGCAAAATTTCTTTTCCTATCAAGGGTTGAGCAACGGTAGATGCCCGATGGTATGTAATATACTGAGTCATGCGGGATAGCTCGTGAGGGCTGTATCCCCGTGGCTGCTACATTACATATACAGGCGTGGGCTTCTGCAGTTGCCGTCCGATAGGAGAAGGGCAATGCGAGAAGCCTCGAAACGTAGGGACGGTGACCGATACAGATTCCTACGCTTTCTGCTTTTTTATCGAATCATCGCGGGGAGTCTGATGGTAGCTAACAAAAACCAACATTTATGAAGAAAGCGATATTTACGCTATTGCTTGTTTTTGTATGGGTGGGTATTAATGCGCAAACTCGGTGGTTTGTCGATGAGAACCAGGTGATTTTGCCCTCCTATACTCTTGATGGATCCCGCTATGACGCTGAGACTTGGGTGATCTACGGAACGGGATTTAATACTGAAAGTATCAGTTATGGCACACCTCCGGAAGATGCCGCCGGCAAGCCGTGGTATGCCACTGACTACAAGCTCACCGACAGCCCCGCCGACAAATTGCCTGATGGGACAGAGGTGAAGTGGAAGGTCCTTCAAGCTCCGTTTGGTAGCGATTTTGAAGGAGGAGTACAGTATTTCCCCGATGATGGAACCGGTGGTGACATCTATATACGCCGCTCGTTTACTTCCAAAGCAGTCTCCGATGATGCGCCGTTGACACTCTTCTGCAGTTATGATGACCTGACCGTGCAGGTTTATCTCAACGGGACATTGATATATAGTGACGAGGGTGTGGGTGATGACAGAAAACTCGTCGATATATCAGAATATCGCAACTTGCTGAAGACAGATGGCAGCGAGAATGTGATAGCCGCACACAGTTGGCAGGCTTATGGACCTTATCGGATTGATTTTGGTCTGTATTCAGGTACGCCCCTGACCTACGAGTTGATTGACGACTCTACGTGCCGCACCATTAATGAGGTCCATTCGTATATGATAAGCGGTGCTGTTGAGATTCCTTCAAGCGTGACCTATGAGGGGAAGAATTATACTGTTACGGAAATCGGCGATAATTCTTTTAATGGTGCAAAAATTACATCTGTATCCATCCCTGCAACGGTAACAACAATAGGAAATTCGGCATTTGACAATTGCCAAAACCTCGAATCTTTGGTGCTCCCAGAAAATCTTAAGAAGATTATGAACGAAGCATTCGCCCGCAGTGGTTTGCGGCAGATAGAAGTGCCATTAGCTGTTGATTATATCGGGGAAGGAGCGTTTAGTGCTTGCCATTATCTTGTGTCGGTCGTACTTCCAGACAGCATTGCGGTGATTGAAAGAAACTTGTTTTCCTGGTGTAACTCCCTTAGGACAATCCACCTCCCTGGTGCGGTCAATGAAATAGGCGAGAATGCTTTTCAGTATTCTGGACTTACGAGCATTGACATACCGGCATCGGTGAAGAAAATCGGCACGAACGCTTTTGCCAATTGTTACCGTCTCCGGACTGTGACGGGGTGCGAAGGTCTTCAACCGGATTTGATGAAGGATGAATATGGAATTTTTGCATACAGTGGGTTGACCACCCCAATGTATGCGGCCAATATTTTCATGTACATGCCCTCTTCATGGCGTGGGGCATACGTCATGCCGGAAGGTGTCGAGATTATACTTCAGGGTTCATTTTACGACTGCGACGAACTTACCGCTTTGATTTTGCCATCAACTCTCGTCAGCCTGCAAGGCTGGGCTATGGATGGACTATGGCGGCTTGAGACTCTCACCTGCCGCTCTCTTACTCCTCCCACATGTGTTGAAGTGTATGGGACATCCGGTCTGAATGGTCTCAATGCCGAAACCCTTGTAGTGTATGTCCCGGCAGAGTCTGTCGATAAGTATAAGGCTGCCGACTATTGGAAGGATTTCCAGATATTCCCCATTGCAAGTGACATAGTCACCTTCAAGGTTGATCCACAAGGCGTTGATATAGCTGTGACTGACACTGTCCGGATTAAGGCATTCCTTGAGGATGGAACGCCTGCGTCGGTCACTTGGAGTTCTGCCGACGATAACATCGCAACGGTCAGTGAGGACGGTCTTGTGACTGCCCATACCGCAGGAACTGTGAAGATTATGGCAGTGTCCGCGCAGGGCTATGTGCAATATTGTTCAGTGAACGTGTATCAATTTGCACAGACATGGATACTGGACATGCCTTCCGACACTCTGAGGGTCGGGGATGTTGTGGAACTGAAAGCCTACACCGATATAAACAAGGATATAGTCTACACTATTCTATCGGGTGAAGACTGTGTGACATTGGTTGGAAACGTGCTCACGTGCGTTAAAGAAGGCTTTGTCGAAATAGAGCTTTACTCGGCAGGCAACACCGAGTTTGCCGAAAGCTACTATTATTGGAGCGCACGGATTGACGACAACTCCGCCATAGAGCTGATTCCGATTGACGATGACACCGAAGTCACTGTCTATGACATGAAAGGCACTCAGGTGTTTAGTGGTAAATTCTCGGAAATCGGCAGACTTGAACGAGGAGTGTATATCGTCCGCTCAGCCACATCAACCATAAAAATCATCCGCTAAATGTGATGATAATGTAGAGCGTCTCCCGAATGAAAAGGGGACATAAGGACAAAAGCAGCAAAAGAGAGATGGGCTACTAAAAAAATTCTGTACCTTTTGCCACTTCTGTCCCTATGTCCCCTTTCCGACTATTGTAATTGTGGGAATGACGGGGAGTGACAATTTGGCGGACTGTGGATTTACGGGCGGCTTATGTAAGAAAATAGTGGAAATGTTTGGCAATTAGGAAAATAAGTTGTAATTTTGCAACGCTTTTAGGAGCAATCTGTCGTCACGGCATCGTTAACTTCTTGGAAGTCAGCGAAGTGCGTGGCGTTTAGGATGTGTAGAAACAAAGAAATAACTTCTAATCATTATTCAATAAACCAATAAAAAACTAAGATGCCTACTATTCAGCAATTAGTAAGAAAAGGACGTGTGGCACTTGAGGATAAGAGCAAGTCACCCGCACTTGATTCATGCCCCCAGCGTCGTGGCGTGTGTGTGCGTGTGTACACCACCACCCCCAAAAAGCCTAATTCGGCAATGCGTAAGGTGGCTCGTGTGCGCCTCACCAACGGTAAGGAAGTCAACAGCTATATCCCGGGTGAAGGCCACAATCTTCAGGAACACTCAATCGTGCTCGTCCGTGGCGGTCGTGTCAAGGACCTTCCGGGTGTGCGCTACCACATCGTTCGCGGTACACTTGACACCAGCGGCGTGAAGGATCGCACCCAGCGTCGCAGCAAGTATGGCGCAAAACGTCCGAAAGCGGCTAAGAAGTAATTCTGCCCAACTCCTTTTCTGAAAAAAAGAATTAAATTAAAAACAGAGTCGTAAACCCCTCGTTTTTGATTTGATTGGAAGGCTAAATCACAGGTTGAGTAAATGGTGCCCGGAGGGGCGGCCGTTGAAGATGAAAGATGCAGCAACCAAGCAACCAAAAACAAAACATTTGCTCTAAAAAATGAGAAAAGCAAAACCAAAGAAACGGGTGATCCTCCCCGATCCCGTGTTCAATGACGTGAGAGTATCGAAGTTCGTCAACCACCTGATGTATGACGGCAAGAAGAACACTTCATACACAATCTTCTATTCAGCTCTCGAAATCGTGAAGTCAAAGCTCCCCAACGAGGAGAAGACCGCGCTCGAAATCTGGAAGAAGGCTCTCGAGAATGTTACTCCCCAGGTGGAAGTGAAGTCACGTCGTGTGGGCGGTGCAACATTCCAGGTTCCAACTGAAATCCGTCCCGACCGTAAGGAATCTATCTCGATGAAAAACCTTATCCTCTACGCACGCAAGCGCGGCGGCAAGACAATGGCTGACAAGCTGGCTGCCGAAATCGTTGACGCTTTCAATGACCAGGGCGGTGCATTCAAGCGTAAAGAGGACATGCACAAGATGGCTGAGGCCAACCGCGCATTCGCTCATTTCCGTTTCTAAGCCTAAGGCCGGAATCAAAAACATGTTTTCATTGGAATTTTAGATTCATAATACGAAAATGGCTAAATCAGACGCACATTTAAAATATACCCGCAATATCGGCATCATGGCCCACATCGATGCCGGCAAGACCACTACCTCCGAGCGTATCCTTTTCTATACCGGTCTTACCCACAAGATCGGTGAGGTCCATGACGGTGCTGCCACAATGGACTGGATGGAGCAGGAGCAGGAGCGTGGTATCACTATCACATCGGCCGCCACAACAACGTTCTGGAAATATATGGGCGATCAGTTCAAGATCAACCTCATTGACACTCCGGGACACGTTGACTTCACTGTCGAGGTAGAGCGTTCGCTCCGCGTCCTTGACGGTGCTGTCGCCACATTCTGTGCGGTAGGTGGTGTCGAGCCCCAGTCAGAGACCGTATGGCGTCAGGCTGATAAATATAATGTGCCCCGTATCGGCTACGTCAACAAGATGGACCGTTCGGGTGCAAACTTCTTTGAGGTTGTCCGTCAGCTCCGCGAGGTCCTCGGCGCAAACCCCTGTCCCATCCAGATTCCTATCGGTGCGGAGGAGACATTCAAGGGTATCGTTGACCTTATCAGGATGAAAGCTATCTTCTGGCATGACGAGTCAATGGGCGCAGACTATTCCATCGAGGATATCCCCGCCGGTCTCGTCGAGGAAGCAGAGGAATGGCGCGACAAGATGCTTGAGAAGATCGCAGAATTTGACGATGCTCTCATGGAGAAGTATTTCGACGATCCTTCCACCATCACTGAGGATGAGATCCGCCGTGCGCTCCGCGCCGCTACTCTGAAGATGGAGGTTGTCCCCATGATCTGCGGCTCATCTTTCAAGAACAAGGGTGTGCAGTGTCTTCTCGACGCTGTCTGCGCATATCTTCCCAGCCCTGTTGACTCAGGTGCGGTTGAGGGAACAAACCCCGACGATCCCGACAAGATCGAGACTCGCGAGCCGTCATCCGACGCTCCGATGTGCTCACTCGCATTTAAGATCGCTACTGACCCCTATGTAGGTCGTCTCACATTCTTCCGCGTTTACTCCGGCGACGTTGTCGCAGGAAGCTACGTGCTCAACAGCCGTTCAGGCAAGAAAGAGCGTGTCAGCCGTCTGTTCCAGATGCACTCCAACAAGCAGAATGCCAAGGAATCAATCGATTGCGGCGATATAGGCGCAGGCGTTGGTTTCAAGGACATCCGCACCGGTGACACACTCTGCGATGAGAACCATCCTATCGTCCTTGAGGCTATGGAGTTCCCCGATCCCGTTATCGGTATCGCCGTAGAGCCTAAGACTCAGAAGGACCTCGACAAGCTCGGTGTCGGTCTTCAGAAACTTGCTGAGGAGGACCCGACATTCCGTGTCGAGACAAATGAGGAAACCGGTCAGACAGTCATCTCAGGTATGGGCGAGCTTCACCTCGACATCATCATCGACCGTCTCCGCCGCGAGTTCAAGGTTGAGTGTAACCAGGGTCGTCCGCAGGTTACTTACAAGGAAGCAATCACCAAGCCGGTTGAACTCCGCGAGGTGTTCAAGAAGCAGACGGGTGGTCGCGGTAAGTTTGCCGACATCATTGTCCGCGTAGAGCCGGTTGACGAAGGCTTCGATGGCAACCTCCAGTTTGTGGATGAGGTCAAGGGCGGTAATATTCCCAAGGAATTCATCCCCTCGATCCAGAAGGGCTTCACCAATGCCATGAAGAATGGTGTGCTCGCCGGCTTCCCTGTCGAGCAGCTCAAGGTGACAGTCATCGACGGTTCTTTCCACCCGGTTGACTCCGATCAGCTCTCATTTGAGCTTTGCGCAATCCAGGCATTCAAGAAAGCATCTGAGAAGGCATCTCCCGTCCTTCTTGAGCCTATCATGAAGATTGAGGTCGTTACCCCCGAGGAATCAATGGGTGATGTCATCTCTGACCTTAACAAGCGTCGCGGCCAGGTTGAAGGCATGGAGACAAGCCGCTCCGGCGCACGCGTAGTGAAGGCCAAGGCTCCTCTCGCCGAAATGTTCGGTTATGTGACAGCTCTGCGTACCATCACTTCGGGCCGCGCAACCTCGACCATGACATTCAGCCACTACGCTGAAGTGAGCAGCTCAATTGCCAAGAACGTACTCACCGAGTGCCAGGGACGTGTTGACCTCATCAAGTAAGACAAACACTTTCATTCAACAAAAGATATGGACCAAACAATCAGAATCAAACTTAAATCTTATGATTACAACTTGGTTGACAAGTCGGCCGAGAAGATTGTGAAGACCGTAAAAGCAACAGGTGCAGTGATCAGCGGACCAATTCCGCTGCCCACTCACCGTCGCATCTTCACCGTCAACCGTTCGACGTTCGTCAACAAGAAATCACGCGAGCAGTTCCAGCTTTCGTCCTACAAGCGACTGATCGACATCCACAACTCCACCAGCAAGACTGTCGATGCGCTCATGAAGCTCGAACTCCCCTCAGGCGTTGAGGTTGAAATCAAGGTGTAATCCCACGGTCTCAGACAAGGATCCTAAGATTAAGTAGAAAAAATCACAAAAACTCCCACAACAGTTCACATTTTTTAAATCTAAAGAGAAATGCCAGGATTATTAGGAAAGAAAATCGGAATGACATCCGTTTTCAGTGCCGACGGCAAGAACGTGCCGTGCACTGTTATCGAAGTAGGCCCCTGCGTAGTTACTCAGATTAAGACGGCTGAAAAAGACGGTTATGAGGCCGTGCAGCTTGGCTTCGTAGAGAAGAAGGACAAGCACACCACCGCCCCTATGGCCGGCCACTTCAAGAAAGCCGGAGTAGCTCCCCAGCGCCACTTGGCCGAGTTCAAAGGATTTGACGGCGAGTACAAGCTCGGTGACACCATCACCGTTGACCTCTTCAACGAGAATGACTTCGTCGATATCCAGGGAACATCGAAGGGTAAAGGCTTTCAGGGTGTTGTGAAGCGTCACGGTTTCGGTGGCGTCGGTCAGAGCACTCACGGTCAGCACAACCGCCTTCGCGCCCCCGGTTCGGTAGGTGCCTGCTCATATCCCGCAAAGGTGTTCAAAGGCATGCGCATGGCAGGCCAGATGGGCAACGAGAAAGTGACAATTCAAAACCTCCAGGTGCTCAAAGTGATCGCAGACCACAATCTGCTCCTCATCAAAGGCTCTATCCCCGGAAGTAAAGGTTCAATCGTTTTAATTGAGAAATAATGGAAGTCGCAATTTACAATATCAAGGGTGAAGACACCGGTCGCAAGGCACAGCTCAGCGACGCAGTTTTTGCAGTAGATGCAAACGAGCACGCCGTTTATCTCGATGTGAAGCAGTATCTCGCCAATCAGCGTCAGGGTACTCACAAATCCAAGGAACGCAGCGAGGTCTCAGGTTCGACCCGCAAGCTCCACAAGCAGAAAGGTGGAGGCGGCAGCCGTATCGGAGACATCAACTCGCCTGTCCTCGTGGGTGGTGGCCGCGTGTTCGGTCCCCGTCCCCGTGACTATCGCTTCAAGTTGAATAAGAAAGTGAAATCGCTCGCCCGCAAGAGCGCGCTGACCTACAAAGTTCAGGATTCACAGCTCATCGTCGTCGAGGACTTCAATCTCGAAGCTCCGAAGACTAAAGATTTCGTAAATATTGCTAAAAATCTTAAAGTTGACGGCAAAAAAATCCTGCTCGTTTTACCGAGTCAAAATAAAAACGTAACTTTGTCAGCCCGTAATATTCCCGGAGCAGACACCATGGTCGCTTCGGATATTAACACCTATGCACTCATGAACTCCAACGCTGTAATCCTCACCGAGAGCAGCCTTGATTTCATTAATAAACTTTAACCTCGTCAAGAGAAAGCATCAGTAACAATGGAAATATCAATCAAACCCATCGTAACAGAGAAGGCAAATAGACTCTCAGAGAAGCTTAACCGCTACACCTTCGCCGTTTCTCCCGAGGCCAACAAGTATCAGATCAAGTCGCTCGTCGAGAATCTCTATGGCGTGAAAGTGGTTCGTGTTAACACTATCAATGTCCGCAGCAAGAACAAATCTCGCTGGACCAAGAGCGGTCTCCTCCGTGGAAAGACCGCTGCTTGGAAGAAAGCACTTGTCACAGTTGCCGAAGGACAGAATATTGACTTCTATAGCAATATCTAAATATAAAAATGGCAGTAAGAAAATTCAAGCCCACAACACCTGGGCAGAGACACAAAGTTATCGGTGTATTTAAAGGTACCATCACTGCTACTACACCGGAGAAATCTCTTACAGTCGGCAAAAGAGCTTCCGGAGGCCGCAACTCCGAGGGTCATCTCACCACCCGCTACCTTGGTGGTGGCCACAAGCGCAAATACCGCGTCATTGACTTTAAGAGAACCAAAGACGGTGTTCCCGCAGTAGTTAAGAGCATCGAGTACGATCCTAACCGTTCGGCCCGTATCGCCCTCCTTTACTACAAAGACGGTGCTAAAGCATACATCATTGCACCCAACGGCTTAAAAGTTGGCGATGAGCTTCTCTCAGGCCCTGAGGCCCAGCCGGAAGTAGGCAACTGCCTCCCGCTGGCCAATATTCCTGTCGGTACACTCATCCACAACATTGAGTTGCGTCCCGGTCAGGGCGCCTTCATGGCCCGTTCGGCTGGCACATTCGCTCAGCTCATCTCGCGCGAAGGCACCTATGCCATCATCAAATTACCTTCGGGTGAAACCCGCAAGATCCTTGCAACATGTCGCGCCACCGTCGGTGTCGTCGGCAACTCAGAGCATTCACTTGAGCGTTCCGGCAAGGCCGGCCGTTCACGTTGGCTCGGACGTCGCCCCCGCAACCGTGGTGTCGTTATGAACCCTGTCGATCACCCCATGGGCGGTGGCGAAGGCCGCGCTTCCGGTGGTCATCCCCGTTCACGCAAGGGTCTCTACGCTAAGGGTCTCAAGACTCGTGCCCCGAAGAAGCATTCTTCGAAGTATATCATTGAAAGAAGAAAAAAGTAATCTGATTTAAATTAGCAACACTTATCATGAGTCGTTCATTAAAAAAAGGCCCGTTTATCAGCGTGAAGCTCGAAAAGAAGGTCGCTGCAATGGAAGAGAGCGGTAAGAAGTCGGTGATCAAGACCTGGAGCCGTGCTTCGATGATTGCTCCTGAATTTGTAGGCCATACTTTCGCAGTTCACAACGGTAACAAATTTATCCCTGTCTACGTTACTGAAAACATGGTCGGCCACAAGCTCGGAGAGTTCGCTCTTACCCGCACTTTCCGTGGTCACTCCGGTAACCGCAAGAAATAATTTGGGCCCTGATATAACTAATTCATTTGTAAAAAAGAAAAGAATTACAATAAAATGGGTGTAAGAAAAAGAAATTCAGCCGACCTCAGGAAAGCCGAACAGAAGACGGTAGCTTTCGCAAAGCTGCTCAATGTCCCCACCTCACCTCGCAAGATGCGTCTTGTCGCTGACATGGTGCGCGGGGTGGAGGTAAACCGTGCTCTCGGTATCCTGAAATTCTCAAATAAAGAAGCGGCTGCCCGCCTCGAAAAGCTCCTCCGTTCGGCAATCGCCAACTGGGAAGCCAAGAACGAACGTAAAGCCGACGCAGGTGAGCTTTACATCAGCACAATCTTCGTGAACTGTGCTCCTATGCTCAAGCGTCTGCGCACCGCTCCCCAAGGCCGTGGCTACCGTATCCGCAAACGTGCTAACCATGTCACATTGATTGTTGACACAATTGAAAATAAAAACGCTAAAGCTTAACAAATGGGACAGAAAGTAAATCCAATCAGCAATCGCCTGGGAGTTATCCGTGGATGGGACTCAAACTGGTATGGCGGTAACAAGTACGGCGATACTTTGCTTGAGGACTCAAAACTCCGCAAGTATCTTAATGTCCGCCTTGCAAAGTCAAGCGTTTCGCGCATCGTCATCGAGCGCACCATGAAGCTCATCACCATCACCGTCTGCACTTCTCGCCCCGGTCTCATCATCGGCAAGGGTGGTGCTGAGGTTGACAAACTCAAAGAGGAGCTCAAGAAGATCACCGACAAGGATGTCCAGATCAACATATACGAGGTTAAGCGTCCCGAACTCGACGCTCAGATCGTGGCTTCGACCATCGCCCGCCAGATCGAAGGCAAGATTGCCTATCGCCGTGCAGTGAAGATGGCTGTCGCTTCGACCATGCGCGCCGGAGCTGAGGGCATCAAGGTGCAGGTTTCAGGCCGTCTCAACGGAGCTGAAATGGCCCGCTCGGAAATGTTCAAGGAAGGCCGCACGCCTCTCCACACTCTCCGTGCCGACATTGACTACGCTCTCGTCGAGGCTCATACCAAGGTCGGTGTCATCGGTGTGAAGGTTTGGATCTGCCGTGGTGAGGTTTACGGCAAGCGTGACCTCGCTCCCCAGTACACCAACACTCAGAAGGAGGGCCGCAACTCATCCTCCAACGGTGCTCCCCGCCGTGGCGGTTTCCGCAAATCAAAAAACAACCGTTAAACCCACAATTGATTCAACAACACAATGTTACAACCTAAGAAAACCAAATTCCGCCGTTCGCAGAAAGGCCGTATGAAAGGCACGGCTCAGCGTGGCAACCAGTTGGCCTTTGGTTCGTTCGGCATCAAGACCCTCGAATCTAAGTGGATCACCGGTCGCCAGATTGAAGCTGCCCGTGTCGCCGTTACCCGCTACATGCAGCGTCAGGGTCAGATCTGGATCCGCATCTTCCCTGACAAGCCCATCACCAAGAAGCCTGCTGAGGTCCGCATGGGTAAAGGTAAAGGTAATCCCGAAGGATTCGTTGCGCCTGTGACTCCGGGCCGCATCATCATAGAGGTCGAGGGCGTTTCCTACGACATCGCAAAGGAAGCACTCCGCCTCGCCGCTCAGAAACTTCCCGTGACCACCAAGTTCATCGTGCGTCGCGATTATGACCCATCTCAAAATGTGTAACCCGTCATGAAGAAAGAAACATTCACTGAGGTCAGCACTCAAGACCTCCGCGATCGCCTGGCTGAAATGGAAAAGGACTATGCACAGCTCAAGATCAACCATGCAATATCGCCCCTTGACAGCCCCGCTAAGATTACACATGCACGCAAGGCTATCGCTCGCGTAAAGACTGAGTTGCGTCAGCGCGAACTTAACAACAAATAAACTCCCCACAAATGGAAAAGAGAAATTTAAGAAAAGAACGCATCGGGGTTGTTTCGAGCAACAAGGGTGACAAGACTATCACTGTTACGGTGAAGTACAAGGAGAAGCACCCCATCTATGGCAAATTTGTCAACAAAACCAAGAAATATCACGCACACGACGAAAAGAACGAATGCTCGGTAGGCGATACCGTCCGTCTCATGGAGACTCGCCCTCTCAGCAAGACCAAACGCTGGCGTCTCGTCGAAATCATCGAAAAAGTGAAGTAAACTATGATACAGACTGAAAGCCGTTTAACAGTTGCAGATAACAGTGGTGCAAAGGAAGCACTCTGTATCCACGTGCTTGGTGGTACCGGCCGTCGCTATGCCTCTGTTGGTGACATCATTGTCGTTTCTGTCAAGAGTGTCATCCCCTCATCCGACGTGAAGAAGGGTACAGTGTCAAAGGCAGTCGTTGTCCGCACCAAGAAGGAAATCCGTCGCCCCGACGGGTCATATATCCGTTTCGATGACAATGCGTGTGTGCTTCTCAACAACGCAGGTGAACTCCGCGGGACCCGTATCTTCGGTCCGGTCGCACGTGAGCTCCGCGCTGCAAACCAGATGAAGATCGTCTCACTCGCACCCGAAGTCCTCTAATCATCCTAACCGTCAAAAACAATAAACGTAATGAGCAAATCACATATCAAGAAGGGCGACATCGTCTATGTTCTTGCCGGCGATGACCGTGGCAAGGAGGGTCGTGTGCTCAAGGTTCTTGTGCAGAAGCAGAAAGCCATCGTTGAAGGTGTCAACATGGTGACAAAAGCCACAAAGCCCAATGCACAGCACCCCCAGGGTGGTCTCATCAAGATGGAGGCACCCATCCACATCTCCAACCTTTCTCTCATTGACCCCAAGTCAGGCAAGCCCACCCGCGTGAGCGCAAAACGCGACGAGAAAGGCAACATTATCCGTATTTCTAAAAAATCAGGAGAGGTTATTAAGTAATGAGCACCGAAACAGTTAAAAAGGACTATAAGGAACGCATTGTTCCCGCCCTGACCGAAAAGTTCAACTACACCACCCCCATGCAGGTGCCCAAGTTGAAGAAGATTGTCATCAATCAGGGTCTTGGCGCAGCTACTCAGGACAAGAAACTCATCGAGACCGCCATCAACGAGATCACTGCCATCACTGGTCAGAAGGCTGTGGCAACCCTCTCCCGTAAGGACATCTCGAACTTCAAGGTTCGCAAGAAGATGCCTATCGGCGTTATGGTGACTCTCCGCCGCGAGAAAATGTATGAATTCCTTGAGCGTCTCATCCGCGTCGCTCTCCCCCGTATCCGTGACTTCAAGGGCATCAACGGTAAGCTCGATGGCCGTGGCAACTACACCCTCGGCATCACTGAGCAGATCATCTTCCCTGAAATCAACATCGACGCTATCAACAAGCTCATGGGTATGAACATCACTTTCGTGACTTCAGCCAACACTGACGAGGAAGGTTATGCTCTTCTCAAGGAATTTGGTCTCCCTTTCAAAAACGAAAAAAAATAAGTTAACGTATGGCAAAAGAATCAATGAAGGCACGCGAAGTTAAGCGTGCTCGTCTTGCCGCCAAGTACGCCCAGAAACGTGCCGAGCTCAAAAAGATTGTCAATTCAGGCGTTAATGAGGAGAATCGTGCCGATGCCTATGAGGCAGCACAGCAGCTCCAGTCACTCCCGAAGAACAGCAATCCGATCCGCGTCCACAACCGCTGCTCGATCACCGGCCGTCCGAAAGGCTATATGCGTCAGTTCGGCATTTCACGCATCCAGTTCCGTGAAATGGCTTCAGCAGGCCTTATCCCCGGCGTGAAGAAGGCTTCTTGGTAATAAACGTCTTGCCGGTGGCCGGGCCTTAGCGGCTCGCCTGTCGCCGGACAGACAACGTGGCTTCAACCTCACGCACTCAGTTTCCTGATGGACGACGGCTCGAGAGTCGTTACCTCTAAGCGGTCTCCGGGTCAATAAAAAGTTACTCGATATCCCTGACCGGTCCGGTCCGCGGCCGTCCGACATTAAGGAATCCATCGGTGATTGTGACTGAAGTCCACTGTCAATCCCCTCCGTGATTGGCTTGGCGGTCAGCGACCGTCGTCAGCCGATCCGCCAACCCCCTCTCCCCTCTAAGCTCCAAAGAATCACAGTGAGTATTAAATATTGTTGGGAAAATCCCAATCAATTTAAACATTTTTCAAAATGACTGATCCTATAGCAGATTATCTGACAAGATTGAGAAATGCAATCAAGGCCAACCACCGTGTGGTCGAGATTCCTGCCTCAAACTTGAAGCGAGAGATCACCAAGATTCTCTTCGAACAAGGCTACATCCTCAACTATAAGTTTGAGGAGGGCGAAACTCCAGCGGGCACAATCAAGATTGCCCTCAAGTATGATCCGGTCGACAAGGTGAACGCAATCAAGAGCCTTGAGCGCGTTTCTCGTCCCGGTCTGCGCCGTTATACCGGCTACAAAGATATGCCTCGTGTGTTGAACGGACTCGGCATCGCCATCCTCTCAACATCAAAGGGTGTGATGACTAACAAGAAGGCCCGCGACCTGAAGATTGGTGGCGAGGTCCTTTGCTACGTTTACTAATCAATTAGGAGGATACAAATTATGTCACGTATAGGTAAAGCTCCCATTGAAATCCCCGCAGGTGTCACTGTCACCGTCGATAAGGATAATGTAGTAACCGTCAAAGGTCCCAAAGGCACTCTTACTCAGAAAGTCAACGGCGACCTCAGTGTGAAGGTTGAGGACGGACACATCATCGTCAGCCGTCCCACGGATGACCGCGAGCATCGCGCTCAGCACGGTCTCTACCGCGCACTCCTCCACAACATGGTTGTCGGCGTTTCCACCGGCTATCGTAAGGAAATGGAATTAGTAGGTGTGGGTTACCGCGCCGCCGCCACCGGTCAGGTGCTTGAGCTTTCGCTCGGTTATTCACACGCAATATATATTAAGCTTCCTCCTGAAGTCAAGGTTGAAGCAAAGAGCGAGCGTAACAAAAATCCTCTCATCATTCTTGAGAGCGACGACAAGCAGCTTCTCGGCCAGGTGTGTGCCAAGATCCGTTCACTCCGCAAGCCCGAACCCTACAAGGGCAAAGGTATCAAGTTTGTGGGCGAAGTTATCCGTCGCAAGTCGGGTAAGTCGGCAAGTGCTAAATAATTAAATTGATTAAAACAATGGTTTCTAAGATACAACGTAGAAATAAAATCAAGGCCCGCATTCGCGGCAAGATTTCCGGCACAGCCGCCCGTCCACGCATGTCGGTTTTCCGCAGCAACAAGCAGATCTATGTACAGCTTATCGATGACCTCGCAGGGACAACACTCTGCTCCACTTCATCAAAGGGCATCGAGGAAGGTACTAAGTGTGAAATCGCAGCCAAGGTTGGTGAGGCCATCGCTCAGAAGGCACTTGCCGCTGGTATCACAGAGGTCGTTTTCGACCGCAACGGTTACCTTTTCCATGGCAGAGTAAAATCATTGGCTGACGCCGCACGCAAGGGCGGTCTTAAATTCTAAGAAGATATGGCAAGTAAGAATAATAAAGTAAAGTCTACTAACGATCTCGAACTTAAAGATCGTCTGGTTGCCATCAACCGTGTGACCAAGGTGACCAAGGGTGGTCGCACCTTCACTTTCGCCGCTATCGTTGTTGTCGGCAACGAGAACGGTATCGTCGGTTGGGGTCTTGGCAAGGCTAATGAAGTCCAGGCTGCTATCGCTAAGGGTGTCGAGTCTGCCAAGAAGAATCTCATCAAGGTCCCCGTTCACCGTGGCACCATCCCCCACGAGCAGATTGCAAAGTTCGGCGGTTCACGCGTAATCCTCAAGCCCGCAAGCCACGGTACCGGTGTCAAGGCCGGTGGTGCAATGCGTGCTGTCCTTGAGAGCGTCGGAATCACTGACGTGCTTGCAAAGTCAAAGGGTTCTTCCAACCCCCACAATCTCGTGAAGGCTACCATCGCCGCTCTCGGCGAGATGCGTTCACCTGCTCAGGTGGCTCAGAACCGTGGTATCTCTATCGAACAAGTGTTTAACGGCTAATCATCCATATATCAAATGGCAAAAATTAAAATCACCCAGATTAAGAGCCGCATCAATGCTCCTGCCGTTCAGAAGCGCACCCTCGATGCTCTCGGCTTGAAGAAAATGCATCACTCGGTTGTCATGGAAGACACCCCCTCAGTGATGGGTATGGTTAAAGCAGTCCGCCACTTGGTAGAAGTGACCAACGCCTAATTTCTAAAAATCATCAACACAACTATGGATTTAAGTAATTTAAAACCCGCTGTAGGCTCCGTGCAGAAGAAAACCCGCATCGGACGTGGCGCCGGTTCCGGCAAGGGTGGCACATCTACCCGTGGTCATAAGGGTGCAAAGTCTCGTTCAGGCTACAGCCGCAAGATAGGTTTTGAAGGTGGTCAGATGCCACTTCAGCGCCGTCTCCCGAAATTCGGTTTCAAACCCCTTTCACGCACTGAATACAAGGCTATCAATCTTGTCGAGCTTGAGAATCTTGCCAACACTGCCAACCTTGAGAAGATCGGTGTTGCCGAGCTCATCGCAGCCGGTCTCGTCAACGGCAAGCAGCCTGTGAAGATTCTTGCCAACGGTAAGCTCACAAAGAAGCTCGCTGTTGAGGCCAACGCTTTCTCTGCTGCTGCCGAGAAGGCTATTGTTGAAGCCGGAGGCACTGTCAATAAAATTTAATCCCCCTCCTCCTCGAAATGAGATTTATTGAAACAATCCGTAACATCTGGACCATTGAGGAACTGAGGAAACGCATCCTCGTGACTCTCCTGCTGGTGCTCGTCTATCGCCTTGGCTGTTATGTAGTCCTCCCCGGCATCTCGCCTGAGGATCTCGACGCCCTGTCGAAGTTCACCAACAAGAGCGGTCTCATGCAGCTTCTCGACATGTTCTCGGGAGGTGCGTTCTCTCAGGCGTCTATCTTCGCCCTCGGTATCATGCCCTACATCACGGCTTCCATCGTGATTCAGCTTCTCGGCATGGTGCTCCCTTCTTTCCAGAAGATGCAGAGCGAAGGCGAGAGCGGCCGTCAGAAGCTCAGTCAGTACACCCGTTATCTGACTGTCCTGATTCTGCTCCTTCAGGGTCCTGCTTATCTTGTAAATCTCCAGGTCCAGGTGAGTGCCGCAACCGGCGGCGCTCACATGGGCTTTTGGACATTGGCCTTCCTTACGGTCATCCTTGCTGCCGGCTCCATGTTCATCATGTGGCTCGGTGAGCGCATCACGGATCGCGGCATCGGTAATGGTATCTCCTTCATCATCCTTGTAGGTATCATTGCCCGTCTCCCGGGAGCCCTTTTCTACGAATTCACCAGCCGTCTCCCGGGTGCCACCGGTAGCCAGGGCGGTCTGATCATGTTCGTGGTTGAGATCATCCTTCTCTTTGCCGTGACTGTCGGTGCTGTGCTCCTCGTGCAAGGCACACGCAAGGTTCCCGTGCAGTACGCCAAGCGTATCGTCGGCAACCGTCAGTATGGAGGTGCCCGCCAGTATATCCCTCTGAAGGTTAATGCGGCCGGTGTGATGCCTATCATCTTCGCGCAGGCCATCATGTTCATTCCTATCACTCTTGCCGGATTCGGCAGCTCCGAAGGGTCGTCAGGATTCTACGCTGCTTTCTCCGACATCAATGGTTTCTGGTACAATCTTGTCTACTTCATCCTCATTGTTGCCTTCACATATTTCTATACAGCCATCACAGTCCGCCCGACCCAGATGGCAGAGGATATGAAACGCAACAATGGCTTCATTCCCGGTATCAAGCCCGGAAAGAAGACGGCTGACTATCTCGACTCTATTATGTCGCGCATCACCCTCCCGGGTTCGATTTTCCTCGGAATTGTCGCTATTCTTCCTGCTTTTGCCCGTTTCTTCGGCATCAGCCAGAACTTCGCTCAATTCTTCGGAGGAACATCACTCCTGATTTTGGTCGGTGTTGTCCTTGACACCCTCCAGCAGATCGAGAGCCACCTCATGATGCACCACTATGACGGTCTTATGAAGGACGGCAAGATCAAAGGTCGTACAACCGGCTCGGCATATTAATGCTGCTAACTCGATTACCGCAGATTTTTTCATTTGATAAATGATTTATCTCAAGACTCCCGAAGAAATCGAAAAAGTGCGACAGGCATGCACGCTTGTGAGCCGCACACTTGGCGAGGTCGCCAAGTGGGTGGCTCCGGGTGTGACTACCCGTCACCTTGACAACATTGCCCGCGAGTTTATGCGCGACAATGGCGGAAAGCCTGCCTGTCTCGGTTACGGCGGTTTCCCGGGTACACTTTGTATAGAAGTCAACGAGACCGTGGTCCACGGTTTCCCTTCCGGCTATGAGCTCCGCGATGGTGATATCGTAGGTATCGACACCGTTGTAGAGCTTGACGGCTATAACGGCGACATGTGCTACACGTTTGCCGTCGGTGATGTCCGTCCCGAGGTGCTTGCGCTGTGCAAGACCACCAAGGAGTCACTCTACAAGGGCATCGCTGCTGCTCAGGAGGGCAAACGTATCGGTGACATTGCCAATGCTGTCCAGACTTACTGTGAGCGTCACGGCTACACGGTGGTTCGCGAGATGTGTGGGCATGGAATCGGACGCAAGATGCATGAGGACCCTGAGGTCCCCAACTATGGTCGCCGTGGCATTGGCCCGATATTGAAGAAAGGCATGTGCATCTGCATTGAGCCGATGATCAATCTCGGAAGCCGCAACATTGTCATCGAGAAAGATGGATGGCAGTGCCGCACGAAGGACCGCAAGCCCTCCGCCCACTATGAGCACACCATTGCCATCGACCCTGAAGGTCCGCAGATTCTGACGACTTTCGATTACATCGAGGAGGCTCTTGGCGATAGATTCATTTAAGCGCATATTAAAATCATTTGTTGATACCGTTGTAAAAATTATATGGCAAAACAGGCAGCAATCGAACTTGACGGCACAATTGTCGAGGCGTTGTCAAACGCAATGTTCCGTGTCGAGCTTGAGAACGGACATGAGATCACAGCCCATATCTCAGGCAAGATGCGAATGCACTACATCAAGATTCTTCCCGGTGACAAGGTGAAGGTTGAAATGTCGCCCTACGATCTCTCGAAGGGCCGAATCGCTTTCCGCTACAAGTAACTTCCATCCCTTGTCAACCCGGAGGCAATGATCAAAGAAATTATAATAATATTCAATCCACAATAAACCAATGAAAGTAAGAGCTTCAGTTAAAAAGCGCACTCCCGACAGCAAAATCGTGCGCCGCAAGGGACGTCTTTACGTCATCAACAAGAAAAACCCGAAATACAAGCAGCGTCAAGGCTAATGGGCTGTCCCGCCTCAGGGATGGCTCACTTATGGTATCTTATTAGTTAATATTTCCCAATGATTCCTAATAAGTGTTTCATTCGCCTCGGCAATCCCTTCGGAGTCAGCAAAAAAGTATTACCTTTGCACAAATTTTAGTCAAGTAATCAAATAATTATATGGCAGTAAGAATCGTGGGAGTTGACCTCCCCCAAAACAAAAGAGGTGAAATCGCCCTGACCTATATTTTTGGTATCGGACGCAGCGCAGCCAAGAGCATTCTCAACAAGGCCGGCGTTGACGTTAATGTCAAGGTTAAGGATTGGAGCGACGATCAGGCAGCCAAGGTTCGCGAAGTGATCGGCAGCGATTACAAGGTGGAGGGTGACCTTCGCAGCGAAATCCAGCTCAACATCAAGCGTCTCATGGACATCGGTTGCTATCGTGGCATCCGTCACCGTAACGGTCTTCCCGTGCGTGGTCAGAGTACCAAGAACAATGCCCGCACACGTAAGGGTCGCAAGAAAACTGTTGCAAACAAGAAAAAAGCTACTAAATAATAAATCAACATGGCAAAAAAGACAGTCGCAGCTAAGAAACGTAACGTCAAGGTTGACGCCGCCGGTCAGCTTCACGTTCACTCGTCTTTCAACAACATCATTGTGTGCTTAGCCAACTCTGAGGGTCAGGTCATCTCCTGGTCATCGGCCGGCAAGATGGGTTTCCGTGGCTCAAAGAAGAACACTCCCTACGCTGCCCAGATGGCAGCCCAGGACTGCGCGAAAGTTGCCTATGACCTCGGTCTCCGCAAGGTGAAGGCCTACGTCAAGGGTCCCGGCAATGGTCGCGAATCAGCTATCCGTACCGTTCATGGTGCAGGTATCGAAGTTACAGAGATCGTTGACGTAACTCCGCTTCCCCACAACGGTTGCCGTCCTCCCAAACGTCGTCGCGTATAAAATTCCACTGCGTCAATGACGTGTCAGTTCAGCCGCAGGCTTCCCGCTCTTATCTTTCATTATCTTTAGAGAAGTCCGGACGGCTGACAAAGAAGTAAATTTTGATTCATCAATTTTACATCAAAGCTATTCCTCCGGTGCCACATTGCCGCTGAGCGGCGTGTGGATAAATTATCAGTGAAATAGACCATATTTTTTCTTTCACCTCTCTATGGTCGCGGCTGTCACTCGGATTATTTATCAAGCCGGAAGATAGGCAGACAAATTCAAACAAAAACAAAAATGGCAAGATACACAGGTCCCCGCACCAAAATCGCCCGTAAGTTTGGCGAACCCATCTTCGGTGAGGATAAAGTCCTCGCCAAGAAGAATTATCCCCCGGGCCAGCATGGACTCAACAAAAGAAGAAAAACTTCTGAATATGGTGTCCAGCTCCGCGAGAAGCAGAAGGCTAAATATACCTACGGTGTGCTTGAGAAGCAGTTCCACAATCTTTTCGACAAGGCATCACGCGCAAAAGGTATCACCGGTGAGATCCTCCTTCAACTTCTTGAAGGCCGTCTCGACAACGTAGTTTATCGTCTCGGTATCGCACCCACCCGTGCAGCAGCCCGTCAGCTCGTCCTTCACCGTCACATTGTCGTTAACGGCAAGGTTGTCAACATCGCATCCTATGCAGTAAAGCCCGGTGACGTTATCGGTGTTCGTGAAAAATCCAAGTCTCTCGAAGTAATTGCCGACGCACTCGCCGGTTTCAATCACAGCAAATATCCTTGGCTGGAATGGGACGAAAGCCTCAAGGCAGGTAAGTTCCTCCATGTTCCTGCCCGCGAAGATATCCCCGAGAACATCAAAGAGCAGCTTATCGTCGAGTTGTATTCTAAATAATCATTAAATTAAGATCCATGGCTATATTAGCATTCCAGAAACCCGACAAAGTCCTCATGTTGGAAGCCGATAATCATTTCGGTAAATTTGAGTTTAAGCCATTGGAACCGGGATATGGTATAACCATTGGCAACGCCCTGCGTCGCATCCTTCTCTCTTCGCTCGAAGGTTTCGCCATTTCGTCAATCCGCATTGACGGTGTGAGACACGAGTTTGACACCATCCCCGGCGTCAAGGAAGATGTCACCAACATCATTCTTAACCTCAAGAAAGTCAACCTCAAGCAGACGGTTGAAGATACCGACTTTGAAAAGGCTACCATCACTGTGTCAGGTCAGGAAGAGTTCACAGCCGGTGACATTGGCAAAGGTCTCACAGGATTTGAAGTATTGAATCCTGACCTTGTCATCTGTCATTTGGATCCGAGCGCCAGCTTCACTATCGACCTCACCATCAATAAGGGTCGCGGTTGGGTGCCCGCCGAGGAAAACCGTAACGCCAATGACGCTATCGATGTCCTCGCAATCGACTCAATCTACACCCCTATCCAGAATGTGAAATATACAGTGGAGAACTTCCGCGTTGATCAAAAGACCGACTACGACAAGCTCACACTTGAAATCACCACCGATGGATCTATCCTCCCGAAAGACGCTCTCAAGGAAGCTGCCAAGATTCTTATCTATCACTTCATGCTTTTCTCTGACGAAAAGATCACTCTTGAGACAGACGAGGCTGACGGTGAGGAAGAATTTGACGAGGAAGTGCTCCACATGCGTCAGCTCCTCAAGAGCAAGCTCGTGGATATGGATCTTTCAGTCCGCGCCCTCAACTGCCTCAAGAGCGCAGAGGTTGAGACCCTTGGTGAACTGGTGGTCTTCAACAAGACCGACCTCCTGAAATTCCGCAACTTCGGTAAGAAGTCGCTCACCGAACTCGATGAGCTGCTTGCCAACCTTAACCTGTCGTTCGGAATGGACATTTCAAAATATAAACTTGATAAAGAGTAATTATAACGATGAGACACAATAAAAAATTCAATCACCTCAGTCGCAAGAAGGCTCACCGTGACGCTCTGCTCGCTAACATGACGATCTCGCTGATCATGCACAAACGCATCTTCACGACTCTCGCCAAGGCTAAAGCTCTCCGCGTTTATGCTGAACCCCTCATCAACCGCGCTAAGGAAGACAGCACTCCCAACCGTCGCCTCGTCTTCGCTCACCTTCAGAACAAGGAGGCTGTGACTGAACTCTTCCGCGAAATCGCTCAGAAGATTGCTAACCGCCCCGGTGGTTACACCCGTATCCTCAAGACCGGCAACCGCCTTGGTGACAACGCCAAGACTTGCTTCATCGAACTCGTTGACTACAATGAGAACATGCTGAAGGATGCAGGCGCCAAGAAGACTACCCGCACACGCCGTTCACGTCGTGGTGGCAAGGCTAATGCAACCGAGACTCCTGCTGCAGAGGCTCCCAAGGCTGAGACTCCTGCTGCAGAGGCTCCTGCTGCTGAATAATTCTGCAGATCGTAATTTTTCCATAAATCATCGTCGGCTCACGGGTCTTGACGATGATTTTTTTATCAAAAAATCTGGCTTTAGTTTTACTCATCATGTCTCGTTTTACGGTCGGAGAACGCCGTGGACTGATCGTCCTGATGTCAATCCTCGGTGTAGCGACAATCATTATGCTTATAAGCCGTGGCTGCTCGCGGGATGCGGATGGTGATGCTGTGCCGTCAAGTGACGTTGAAGTGCGTGTGGAGGCTGTGGCGGATGTTCAGTCGGCTGATTCCGTGAGTGTGCCGGATGATTCATCCCATCCGAAAAAACGGAGGTCAAAGAAGCGTGTGAAAGCCTCGAAATCCGATTCAGTGACTTTGCGTGACCCTTTGTCGGATGAATTGAACTGATGTCTACGGGACTTGTCGGTGAGTTGGTTCGCAGCCTGTACATGAGTCGATTTGTAGCCTGTACACAGCAATGCCCGCCCCATGATCATGGAGCGGGCATTGCCGTGTAGATGCGGAGATCAAATGTCTTTATTGTCCTTTAAAGGTCGAGAGCGTCAATCGGTTCCTCATCGACCGGAATCTCAGTATTGACATTCTTGCTGCCGATGAGACCGTAGTAGAGGAGATAGCCGAGCATTGCCACAACGAGCCAGTAGGAGGCCATATAGCCGCATGATTTGGCGATTGTGTTCTGGATAAGCGGCATGACACCACCGCCGACCACCATCATCATGAAGATGCCTGAAGCCTGTGCCGTGTACTTGCCGAGACCCTCGACAGCGAGGTTGAAGATACCGCCCCACATGATTGACGTGCAGAGGCCGCAGAGGATGAGCAGGAATGCGCTCACAGGCACTTGTGCGCCGCCTTCATAGAGAAATTCGGGGACGGGGAATGTCGATGTCTTGGGGATGAAGATTGCAAAGATTATAAGCACGATTGCTGTCGATGAGACTGCAATCAGTTGGACGCGCGATGAAATCTTTCCGCTGATGAAGCCCGAGAGTGTACGTCCGATGAGCATGAACAGCCAGTAGACAGCCACGATTGCTCCTGCGATGGCCGAGGCCTGTCCCTGCACACCTGCACCGTTCGCGCTCTGATCGGCAAGGTAGAAGTTGAGAGTGCCGGGGATACCGATTTCAATACCTACATAGAAGAATATTCCGATTACGCCAAGGACGGTGTGGCGGAAATTCCAGGGTGAATGGCTGTATTTCACCTTCTTGCCCGTGCTGAGGTTCGGTTCGGGGATGGGGACGAAACAGAGAATCACGAAGGCCACTGCGAAGATTCCCATACCGATAAAGAGCAGGGGATTGACCGCTCCGATCTGAGTCTGACTGCTGAGCACTCCGATGAGCATACCCACAAAGAGCGGGGTCATTGTGCCGGAGAGTGAATTGAGCGCGCCGCCGAACTGGAGGAGCTGGTTGCCACGGTTGCCGCCGCCTCCGAGGAGGTTGAGCATAGGGCAGACAACGGTGTTGAGCATACACACGCAGAAACCGCAGATGAATGCACCGAGAAGATAGACGAAGAAGTTAAGCGTGATGGGGAATGTGGTGGGGACACCTTCGGCATTGGTCGATGAGAATGTGGTCACGACCGTGTCAGTGCCGATGACACCCGAGAGGAACTGGACAAAGAGTCCGACAACGCCGACGGCGAGAGCCCAGAGTGCGGTCTTCTTGTAGCCGATGCGCACGAGCATGTTGCCTGCGGGGATTCCCATGAACAGATAGGCGAGGAAGTTCATCATGTTGCCCATCATGCCGAGCACGGAGTTCCCCTCAAACTGGTAGCCCCAGATCGTGCCGATCGGGGCGGCAAGATTGGTCACGAATGCGATCATGGCATAGATGAAGAACATCGTCACCGTAGCCACTATCCGCGAATTGTTTTTTTCAGCAGTTTCCATTTCTTTTAGGTAAAATAGATTTTTTATGAGTATTTTATGATTATCCGTGTTATGAGACACACTCTCTTATTGTGGACATGACAACATCAATGGGAATCACTCCCCCCGATGTGTCATACACACAGCAAAGATAACTATTCTTTTTCAATTTCTTGGCTAAAATCAGTTTATTATTATATATTGTCACGTAAGGGATGTGATATGCTGCCGAAGCCTTTCGTCAACGTTACCGCCCGGACGGGACATTGTTGTCGGAGAAGGTACAGACAAAAAGTGGTTTCAATTTCTGAATTTTTATTCAAAATGGCTTCTGAGTGTGCTGTAATCAACTTTTTCATGAAAAATTTTATTGTAAAAGTGTGTACAATTCATCAACAATGATTAATTTTGTGGCGTTATTCTGACAGCCATTCTTTTCGAGGGCTTCCAGCATATTTCTGCCGCTTGCAGCGGACCGCGTCATGGCGATGATGCGTGATTCCCGCCCCGGTTTTCGACGGGTTGAATTGTTCAAGCGGCGTTGACATTCTAAATCTACAGACTTAAAACTCATTTGCATATATTAACATAAAGAAACAAGATATAAGAATATATATATTGACACATTCCCGGTTTTTCCCCAGGCGTGTTTTCTCCGAAAAAGGCTACGGCTACTAATCTACACTGAACGATTCATTCCGCCATCAAGAGGATTGTGCGGATTCAATATTTTTCCAATCCAAGATATAGGCTCTGATGAAACCGGTAGAATGTAATTGAATCATAATCCCCTTTGTTCATTTCACACTCCCTTCGTGGATCAGACCGTGATTTCCAGCCCCCGCCGTGCAGCAATGCGTAGCGCGGACTTTCGGTTTTGCCCTCCGGGACGCATCGGTTGATTCTACCATCCACTTTGTCAGCGCAGCGCGATATGCTCGCCGTAAAAAGCATCTCTGTCTTTCAGGGGGCTTCAACTACAGAGCATATGGGATGAGCGATCACAAACGCCGTCCGAAGCCCCCTCCCCATAGTTGCATCAGTTGCCGGAGTTCAGACCGGCGTGGATGCAATCCAAGATTTACATTCCGCGTCGCCCTCAGTTCGCGACCGGGGTTAAGGTATAGGTGATTAGCCTCTTTGTGAAAAGCGGTGCATCTATTATTTGTTACTATTGTGTGTCGAATTCCTTGTCATAGCGGCAAGGAATTCGTTTTTCTGCATATTTTTGTCCGCTCCACTCTCTTTCGGGAGATATTTTTGCTATTTTCGGTAAATAATTTGTACATTTGCATAATCTCGTGCCATGATTTCATCATCAACTCTAACGGACATTATCTTTAACAATATAAACTAACACATGAATCTGACTGCAATTAACCGTGCGGCTGACAATATCCGTATTCTCGCCGCCTCAATGGTTGAGAAAGCCAAATCGGGTCATCCCGGTGGTGCCATGGGTGGCGCCGACTTTGTCAATGTACTTTACTCGCAATTCCTTATCACTGACCCTGACGACGGCACATGGCTCGGCCGCGACCGCTTCTTCCTTGATCCCGGTCACATGTCGCCGATGCTTTACAGTGTCCTCGCTCTTTTCGGTCACTACACCGTCAATGAGCTTGCCCAGTTCCGTCAGTGGGGATCGCCCACACCCGGTCACCCCGAGCTTCACCCCGAGCGTGGTGTCGAAAACACTTCCGGTCCTCTCGGCCAGGGCCACACAATGGCTGTCGGATGTGCGATTGCCGAGCGTTTCCTGACCGCCCGTTTCGGCGAGTGGATGAGCCACAAGACCTACGCATTCATCTCCGACGGTGGTATCCAGGAGGAGATCTCGCAGGGCGCAGGCCGTCTCGCAGGCTATCTCGGTCTCCACAACCTCATCATGTTCTATGACAGCAACCGCGTGCAGCTCTCGACAATGGTCGATGCTGTTGACCGCGAGGATGTGGCAGCCAAGTATCGTGCATGGCACTGGAACGTCATCGAAATCAACGGCAACAATCCCGAGGAGATTGCCAACGCCATCGTGGCTGCACAGGGCGAGAAAGAGCGTCCGACAATCATCATCGGCCACACCGTCATGGGCAAGGGCGTTGTCAAGGCTGACGGCTCGAACTTCGAGGGTCAGTGCTCAACCCACGGTCAGCCCCTGAGCGCATCCGGAGCTGACTATGCCGCTACAATGAAGAATCTCGGAGCAGATCCCGAGAATCCCTGGGTCATCTTTGAGGATGTCAAGGCTCTCTATGACGGTCGCCGCAAGGAACTCCGCGAGATCGTGAAGGCAAAGCGTGCTGAGCAGGCTGCATGGGAGGCTGCAAACCCCGAGCTTGCCAAAGAACTCCACACTTTCCTTGACAACAAACTCCCCGAAATCGACTGGAAGGCCATCCCCCACAAGCCGAACATCGCTTCGCGTCAGGCTTCGGCCGATGTGCTCGGTGTCCTTGCCGAGAAGGTCAACAATATGATCGTGTCGTCAGCCGACCTCGCTAACTCCGACAAGACTGATGCGTTCCTCAAGAAGACTCATCCTTTCACCAACGGTGATTTCTCAGGCGCATTCCTCCACGCAGGTGTGTCGGAACTCACGATGGCTGCCGTGATGAACGGTATCGTGCTTCATGGCGGTGTCATCGGAGCTTGCGGTACATTCTTCGTGTTCAGCGACTATATGAAGCCCGCTGTCCGCATGGCTGCTCTCATGGAGCTTCCCGTCAAATACATCTGGACTCACGATGCGTTCCGCGTAGGCGAGGACGGTCCGACCCACGAACCCGTCGAGCAAGAGGCACAGCTCCGTCTGATGGAGGAACTCCGCAACTTCAACGGCGAGCCATCAATGCTTGTGCTCCGTCCGGCCGATGCTGCCGAGACTTCTGTTGCATGGGCTATGGCTATGGAGAACTTCAAGACTCCGTCGGCTCTCGTGCTTTCACGTCAGAACCTCCCCGATCTTCCCGCTGCTTCGGGCGACCGTTTCGCAGAAGCCAACGCAGGTTGCCGCAAGGGTGGCTATGTTGTCGTAGAGGCTGAGAATCCCGATGTGATCCTCGTGGCCAACGGCTCTGAGGTGTCGCTTCTCTGCGAAGTCGCTGCCAAGCTTGCTGAGGAAGGCAAGAAGGCGCGTGTGGTTTCAGTTCCGTCAATCGGTCTGTTCTTCACTCAGGATGCCGACTACCGTAAGTCGGTGATGACTCCCGGCGTTCCCGCTTTCGGTCTCACGGCAGGTCTGCCCTCAACTCTCCGCGAGATTGTCGGTGCGGATGGAACTGTGTTCGGTCTCGACCACTTCGGTGCATCTGCCCCCTACAAGGTGCTTGACGAGAAGTTCGGATTTACATTCGCCAACGTCAAGACCCTCGTTGACAAATTCCTCGGAAAATAACAGGTCTGAAAGAGGCACATAAAGACAAAAGGGACATAAGTTACAGAAAGTATTTTTACTTATCCGTAACTTGTGTCCCTTCTTTGTGACTTATTCTGAGCACAGCAGCTTCTCAATCAAAAAAGGAACATAGGTCACAGATGCAATAAAAAACTCTGTAACTTATGTCCCTTTTGTCTTTATGTACCTGTCTCCTGTGTGCCTTATCGGGCGAGGATTTTGGCGACGGTTGTGGGGGTCTTGACGATGTAGAGACCGGGGGCGGGGAGGAGGAGGGCAGAGCCGTCGGCCATTCCGCGAACCACGAGCTGCCCCGTGACACTGTAAACCTCGACACTCTCGTTTGCGATGCCCTCAACCGACACGCTGAGACCGTTCACGTTGATCTTGGCTGCTGCGGCGTCGCTTGTGATGTCGTCAATGCCTGCGCTGACAAATTCAATCCTGAGTTCATCGGGAGTTCCTGCGGGGACGGTGAGATATGCCTTGTTGCGCGGGAGGTTGGTCTCGGTGTACTTCACGAAACCGACTGAGCCGTCAGAGAGGCGGCCAAGCACACGCATTGTAGCCGGATCATTGGGCGTGAGGTTCTTGTGGAGGAGGCTGGTGTTCTGGAAATACACACCTTTGAGCTTGTTGTCGGTGATTGACTTGCCCTCGCCTCCGATGTTGAGCTTATTGCCGTTGGCAGCGGCTGATGAACACTTGATGATGACCGGGGTGGCACGGGGGACTGTTCCCTCAATCGGAGCTACGTAGACCACGCCCTTGGCTGCATCGGAAGTCGAGCAGACATAGTAGGCGGTCATGCCTTCGGAGTGGAAAGTAAAGGGGAAATCGGCATAGAGGCTTGCGTAGTAGTCATCTCCGGCCTGAAATTCGGGGAGAATGCCGAAGTAGTTGCTGTCGTCAGTGGTGATGGGGTGGAACAGCCAGCGGAAATACTCGTCATTGCCAGCGTATGAGCGGAGATAGCCGCGCTCTGACTCTGATTTGGTTGCGTCGCCGATGTAGCGGGTGAGTCCGCTGTTGCGGCCGAACACGTTGTAGCTTCCTACGGCTGAGTCAACCATGCGGATGCTGACGGAGTAGTTGATGATTGATTTCACGCCCGTGCCCTGGGTCTGGAGGTCAAAGTCGCGTTGCTTTCCATCGAGATCCTTGACATAGATGATTGTGGCCGGGTCGGAGGTGGTTTTTTCATAGCCGAGCCAAAGTTCGAGTGCGCCGAGTTCGGCGGTGGTAGCCTGGAAGTTGAGCTCGCCGGTGTTGTCAAGTACGTAAATGTAGCGACCGGTTTTGGCGTTCTGTACGCGATAGTATCCGTCGCCCTCGATTACAGCGGAGGCGGAGAGAGCAATGCCTGATGCAATGAATGCTGTAAGGATTTTTTTCATTTCTATGTGAAAGTAAAATAATGTAAATATTGTCAATTTTTTCGGAGTTGCAAAATTACGATAAAAAATGTATCTGTCAAAGTATCAGATGTTAAAAAAATGACACAGGTTATATGGTCAGGGGGTACAGAAATTCAGAAATGACAGAAATAACATAATTTTTGGTTTAGTTGTCAGAGTAAATTAGTACAGAAATTCATAAATAACAGAAATGACATATTTTTAATTTTCATTTTGATTTCAATAGTCCAAACAATATGTCATTTCTGTTATTTATGAATTTCTGTACCTCTTTCAATACAAAAGAGACATAAGGTTTTTGTACCTTATGCCTCTTTTGTCTTTATGTACCCTTTACAGGGGGTGAGGGGATTATTCTACGACGCAGATTGCTACGCGGTTGTGGGCGGGGGTGTCGTAGGGCTGATCCTCGACTTCACCCATACTCTTGACAATGATGCGGTCAGATGCGATGCCATACTCTTTCATGAGTGTATTGGCAACGACCTCAGCACGCTGTGCAGAGAGGCGGAGGTTGATCTTCATTGTGCCTGTTCCCTTGTCGGCATAGCCGGTGACAGTTACCTTGGTTGAAGGATTGTTCTTCAGGTAGCGGGCAACTTCGGCAACCTTATACATCTCGTCCTTTGTGATCTTGTAGGTAGAGATCTTGAAGAATACGTCGCGGGTCAGAGGTGCGGGCACTTCTTTGATGACTTCCTTGACTACGATCTTCTCGACGGGTACTTCCACGATCTTCTCGACGATCTGAGGCTGTACTTCGCTTGCTTCAACCATTCTCGGTTTCTTGCGGGTAGTGAATGTGGTTCCGAATGCATACTTGACACCTACGAGGCCGTTGAAATACCAGTCGGCATTGCCGGCTTTCTTGGAGTTGTAGCCGTCGGGGAGCACGTTGGCCTGAAGTTCGAGACCGAGCTTGAGGTTGGGAGTGACGTTGTAGTCACAGTAAACACCAAACTGACCTACGAAACGAACTTTCGAGCCGTCCCAGATGTTGCGGAGCACATCAGGCTTTGCACCCTGAGTGTTGGCATAGACAACCTGCTGGAGGGCAGCGTTGACAGCGTTAGCTTCGTCATTGCTGTATGCAACGTTGAAACCGACACCGGCAAAGAGACCGGCGTTGACGGGACGATAGGGGTTGAAACCGCCAAAGAGATTTACGAGGTCGGCAGTTACGTTGACGGTCGGAGCGATGTATTTCCACTTCCATTCCGAACGCTTGCCATTAACGTCGATAGCACCCTTTGAAGTCCAGCTATTGAGGATTAAGCGGGCACCGAGTACGGGGTTGAAACGGTAGCCACCGCCAATCTGAGCATTGAATGAACTGAGTTTGCCAAAGCTGTTCTCGCCCAGAGTCTCCTGCATACCAACCTGTCCCTGGATATACCAGTGGGGCTGGAATACGTATTCAGTCTCCTCGTCAGCCGCCTGTGCATTAGCCGTGAAGGCTGCACAGAGGGCGATAGAGGCTGATAGAAATAACTTGTTTATTTTCATGTCTGTTAATTTTCTAAAGTTTTGAGCCTTGACGATTCAATTATTTGCGGTTTACCATCACGTAGCACTTAACGGTAGAAACGTGACCGGTGTAGTCGAGTGCCTGATAAGCGATCTCGTATGTGAACACACCGTTCTTAGCGTTGCGAACGTCGAGAGCGACACGGTTTACGCGACCATCGAGGATCTTAGCCATAGTCTTGTTGGCATCGTTCTTGAGATCGTTGCGGAGTGCGCCGGTTTCGTCAGTAACCTTGGTTACACCGACAATCTTCTTGAATGCAGGAGCGACTGTCTCGAAGTTGTAGGTAGTTGCATAAAGCTCGATAGCTTCGCCGTTACCCTTGAACTGTGAGGGCTGATCGCTTTCTCTGCTGAGGAAGCCGAGACCACCGTTGTTGTTGCGGTAGAACATAACGGGCTGGAGGTAGTGGTTGGGATCGTCGAGAGCCTTGTTGATGCGTTCAGCAACTGAGTTGTACTTATCGACGAGGCGGTTAACCTTGCCAAGATAATCCTTGTTGATCTGGTCTACGAGGTCGTAGAGCTTATCCTGGATGTTGGTTGTCATATTGTTGACCTGCTTGAGAAGGTCGGCAACAACACCTGTCGGGAGTGAAGGATCGTAGGCATACTTGGGATCCTTAGCGTCCTTGTCGTTGAAGAGTGCATACCAGATAGCCTTGTCAACGCGCTCGTCGAGAGTGGGCTGTCCGTCAACGCCACCAAGCCACTGGTCGATTGCGTCAGTTACGCTGCTTACGATTTCTTCAGCCTGATCGGTGATGTCTATGGTGATGTCACCTTCTGCAGTTCCATTGCCACCATCGCCTGTTACATTGAGCGTTACGTGGGTGGTTACTTCAACTGTACCAAGCGGTTTGAAGGTCGGCTTACCGAAGTTGAGATTGAGCTGGAAGTTCTTGCTGTCGATTTCAAATGTACCGAGATCGAGGTTGACCATGTCCTTATCGATTTCGATAGTTCTCTCGATGATCGGGAGGTGACGGATGTGAGTTCCCTGGAGGGTTGCGAATGAAAGGGGCTTGAATGCTGTTGCAGCGAGACCGTAGTTAGAGTAAACCTTGTTGGTCTGAGTTGCACCACCCTTGCCGGAGATTGATTCGTAGGTGTAGCGGAGTGCGTTAGCGTCGCAGAGGTTGTGGAGCTGGTTGAACACTTCCTTGAGCATGTGAGCCATGCTTGCTGCGGTGCGCTGGTTGACAGCGTCCTTGAGTGACTGCACGAGACCTGACTCGATGTTGACCTTGATAGCGTCGAGGTCTTCGAGAGCCACGGTAGCTACGGCATTGTAGAGACCGTTGCCATTGCCTGCGGCACGAGAGTTGGAGTTTACACCGAACTTGATGAGGGTCTCATCGTCCTTTGTAACGTCGATAAGGTTAACCTTGGCAACTTCATCGCGGCTGTTGACGAGCTCGAAGCCTGCCTTGTTGAGGTGGTTTACAGTACCGGGGTTAACAGTGAACCAGAGCTGACCGAGTGAAGCCTGACCGTTGCTTGCAGTGTTAGCGAGAACAGTGTTGGTAAGTTCAAATTTGTCAGAAGTGATAGAGCTCCAGTCGATAGCACCCTCAGTGTAGCACTCAGCGCCCATGTCGGCTGCATTGTCAACCGGGAATGATGTGACGCTTGTTGCGAGGTGACCGTAGTTGGCCATGAGGATCATTGAGTTGATGCCGAGCGGGGTGTTGAATGTGCCATAGATGTTGTTGGCTGCGCTCTGGAGGATAAGGCTTGTAACCAAATCGTTGATGCGACCGAAGATGGCGTCAACTTCGTTCTGGAGAGTGGCGATGTCCTTAGAGTTGTTGATGATGTTCTGCATCACTTCACCGTAGTTCCAGAATGCGCTCTCGCCTTCGGGGAGAGTTGCACCCTTGAAGATCTTGGTGTACATGTCGTCAATGCCTGCGAGGTCATTGAAGTACTTGTTGAGTTCGTCGATGGCAGCCTTGTTGAGAGCTTCGATAGCGTCTTTCTTAGCGATGATGTCATCGAGGGCAGCCTTGTTAGCCTTTACCCATGCACCCTGCTGAACGTATTCCTGGAACTTGGCGGGAGTCATAGCTGCGCCTGTCTCGTCGGTGAAGTTCTTGAACCAGTCCTGAAGACCTGCAACCTGAGCAACGAGACCGCTGCCGGGAACTGCGGGATCGCCGTTAACGACTTTGGCGAGATTCTGAAGGTTGGTGGCAAGACCGCTGACAGTTGAGTTGAGAGCTGTCAGATTGGTGTCGAGAGTGTCAGTAGCAGTGGTGAGACCGCCGATGATACCGCCCTTTCCGTCAAGCTTATCACCGAGGATAGCCTTGGCTTGAGCAAGGAATGCGAGGAGGTCTTGAGCCTGCTCAGGGGTAAGATCCTTGAGAGCGCAGTTGCAAGAAGAACCTGTGCCACCGCCACCGCCGGGGGTGTAGCCCATGCTTGTGAGCAATGACTGGATTGTTGCCTTCATGTCGTTGGCACCTGTGCCGGCAGCCCATGCTGAGATGGCAGCGTTAGCCCATGTGGTAACTTGAGTCTCATCCGGGATATTGAGCTGGCCGATTTTAGTGTCGGTGTAGCCTTCGGCAGCAGTTATAGCCTCAGATTTAGCGGCATCACACTGGCGTGCGATTTCAGCCAATAAATCCTGACGGAGAACGTTCTGGTCTTCAATGAGGTCGGCACGGAGGTCTTCCTCAGTGTCCTTACATGAAGTTAACGTGCTGAATCCCCCGGCAGTAACAGCCATGAGAAGCAGTCCTGTGATAAACTTTTTCTTCATTTCAGTTTGATTAAAAATTTGGTTATGTTTTAGTTATTGTGTAAATTATTGAAAGCGGTGAGTGTATGTCTTCCCTATGGGCGGGTGTGAGATGTGAGGTCACTCGCCATAGCATGATTAGTGATCAGGAGTTTATGATATGCGGGTGCATGAGCAACGTCAGTTCGTAAATAGAGTTATTATATTTTACGGAAAATACGGTTGTCGTCATAATTAGTGTTAGAGTCAATATAGTAGAATTCCACGTGAGATAAACTTTCAAGTGGCAAAGGTAATAATTTTATATGAATCACAACATGTTTTAACGGAAAAAATGTTTAGATGGTGAATTTTTCGGAAATTTGTAAGAATTTGTGTATCTTTGTCCGCATTGCGCTCCGAATGGTCTGACGAGATGGAAGTAAATCGTCATCCTGCGGATGACCTGCCTCCGGGTAGAAGTCCTGCGGATGGGTCGGAATCGGCTTGCGGATCATATAGCATTAACATTAATGAGCATATAACACACATACAAATCAATAACAACCAAAAGATGTTAAAAGTTTCAAAGACGGCGAAACAATTTTCAATCGCCTTTATGATGGGCATTTTATCACTGTCACCGGTCATGGCTCAGGGAAATGGCGGTGGCAATACGACGGATGGTGTCAGGACTGTGAAAAAGGCTGACAACAATGTGTTCCGTCATCTCGATGCGGGTCTTTCAATCGGCTCGACGGGTATCGGCATTGACCTTTCGAGCCATATCGGTGACCACGTCAGGGTGAGGGCAGGAGTCGATTTCACGCCCCACATTGCTTTCCCGATGTCGTTCAGCCTGCAGAGCTACACGGATGGCGGAGGTGTCACGGCCGGAAATTTCGATAAGTTGCAGCGATATATGGAGGGTCTGACGGGTATCGAGGTTGATGACCGCGTGGATCTCGACGGGAAGCCGACCATGACCAATTTCAAACTTCTGGTGGATGTCTATCCGTGGAAGTCGAAGGGCTGGCGAGTGACGGCGGGTTTCTATGCCGGGTCACGCCGGGTGGCTAAGGCTCTCAACACGATGGGCGAGATGCCGTCGCTGGTGGCTGTCAATATCTATAATCATTTCTATGACTTTATCATGAGCGATGATGCCATCAATAAGCCTATCTATGGCGATACGTATCTCGATCCGTTCCTTGTGGACGACATCCGCGCTGATCTTGCGGGCGAGGGGCAGATGGGCATACATGTGGGCGATTTCAAGGATGGACGTCCCTACATGATGCAGCCCGACAAGGATGGAATGGTGAAGGTGTCGGCGTTTGTCAATGCTTTCAAGCCTTACGTCGGTCTGGGCTATTCGGGCGATCTCGGGAAGACGAAGAAATGGAAGTTTGATGTGGACTGCGGTATGATGATATGGGGCGGTTCGCCGAAGCTCCTGACTCATGACGGGACTGATCTGACGAATGATGTGGAGCATATCAAGGGTAAGCCGGGTGATTATGTCGATCTCATGACGGCGTTCAAGGTCTATCCTGTCCTCAGCTTCAGAATCGCATATAAATTGTTCTAAGATTGTCGGCTGACAAGGGTACAGAAGGACAAGAGGGACAGAAGTAACAAATTTTTTTTGGCCTTCAGTAATCAGGCAATCACTGACAAGGGTACAGAAATTCAAAAATAACAGGAATAACATATTTTATTTTTCAGTTTTGGGATTATTTCCAATCAAATTTTGGGCTATATCCAATCAATTTTTGGCTATTTCCAATAAATTTGGGGGCTGTATCCAATTGACTGAAAAAATTATGTTATTTCTGTTATTTTTGAATTTCTGTACCCTTTTAATGTTTGAATTAACAATATTTAACTATAAAACTAATATTGGCGTTGGATTGTGTTGATATTAGTTTTATCTTTGCGGTGTGGTTTTAGTGATACAACTTAAATCATTTTTCAATTCGATGGATTACTTCATTCAAATTTTTAATTAACATAAAAGATTTAAAGATTATGAGACCTGGACGTAAACCCCAGTTGTTGACAGAGAAGGAACTGGTGATCATGAACATGCTTTGGGATCGCGGCCCGCTTTTCGTGCGCGAGATGGTGGGTATCCACGAGGAGCCCAAACCTCATTTCAACACTCTCTCAACGATTGTCCGCATCCTTGAGGAGAAGGGACATGTGGCACATGAGACTTTCGGCCCGACCTACCGCTACTATGCAATTTCAAAGCGTGAGGATTTCCAGAAGCGTTCAATCGCCCGTCTTGTCAAGGATTATTTCAGCAATTCCTACAAGAATGCTGTGTCGGCTCTCGTTGAGGATGAGCAGCTCAGCAACGAAGATCTCAAGGAGATCATGGAGCTGATCGACAAGAAGTGCAAGGACTAAATCAGGACGCGCACAGGACGCGCACCTGCGTCGGTATGCAGCCATTTAATAAAGAAACCGCAATAGTCGCCACTATGCAAATCCTGTGATTTCACGTCTAA
>JAMPHF010000001.1:499413-518354 GCA_023663525.1 Bacteroides sp. | reverse complement strand
CGATGCGTCAAGATATTTGGGTGACCCTCCCACGGACTTTTGCGCTTGCCCCTATCCCGATCAATCTGAACTTGAGTGTGATGAGTCAAAATGTGAAGTTACTTTCCATGTTTCAAGTATAATTCAGATGCCTCAGTAATCACGGACATGCCAGTAAGGACTTTGGAAAATATATAAGAAAATAAAGCTCCAATTATACCACATACAAAGCATACGAACCCTATCCAAGCACTCTCTTTGCTATAAGTATTCCCAGCACAAGACAAGAACACAAGCCCACCAATTACAGCCATGAGTATTTCTAAGTAAAGAAATACTTGACACACCGTGGATGCATTCCTCATTCCTCTGGATGCGATATTATACTCATTACCTGGTGAATATGAATGCAATTTCTCCATATTACCAGAGGAGTTATTAGATAATTTAGATTCCGCTATGCCGAGAATCTGATCTACATTCTCTTTTGTCATATTACATGCTTTTTTTATATAGAGTTAAGAAAAATTGACCAACAAGAATCCATGCGATCACGGAGAACAGATTAAACACTACACTATATCTCCATACAAGGAAACCAGCAAACATATAGAGGCAACTGTTTAAAATAAACAGACACACGCCTATAACTGCGAGTAATGAAGACTTTTTCATTTCGGTATTTGATTAATATGATTGTGAAAATACATGTTTAAACGTTTTGAATAAGGTTGTGATTATATCTAGCAATCAATAGACACAATCCTTGATGTTATCAGTTGTTATAGAAAGGTTGATTGATTTATATTACATAATGCAAGTTAACTAACACTATATAAAAAAAGCGTGAGAGCCGATATCTGTTGCCCGCTCTCACTATCTGAGGCTCTCGCATTGCCCATCTCGGTAGAACGAGCAACGGGATGCAGAGACCTCACGCAAATATGTACAACCAAACACTTGACAACGCTCACGCGCCATCCAACGTGGTGAAAATACATATCCACATAAGCCATCTACCGTTGCCACATTCCTGACCGAGATTGAAATTTGCGAGATTCCAGATAGTCAAGATTGTGCGTCGATAAACGCTTTTCAAAATTACATTTCGGCAAGCCTTACGACAAGCCGTTTCGCCATCGCCTATGCGATGACCTCATCCCACTCCGCGACCCACATCGTGAAGGTTAGGTCTTGCAACCCAACCCATGAGCCTCTGCAGCGACATGTGCTTGCAAAGTTAATGATAAAATTCAAATTTTCACCATTTTATTCCTATCTTAACATTTGTCTTCCGACAGATATGATGAGATTCAATCCATAATCGCCCTCTATCACGCGCTGGGTGGCGGTGTCAATTAGAAAACAGGCATATAAAAACCATCAGAGGCAGGAAAATTGGAGATTTTCACTCCCTTTTTCCTGCCTCTGATGTTCTTATACGGCTCAATGTCTACTTACCGAGGTTCTGCAGTAGGGTCTTGGTCTGTTCGTTGCTTGGGCGGGGAGCATTGTAGAGATACAAACGCCCCTCGGGATCATAAATCACAAAGAAAGGTATGCCACGCACGTTGAGCTTCGGAGCAAGTTGACCGGAAGCATCGAGGAGCTGATTGCCGTGGAGATTGAGCTGAGTCATTTTCTTCAGCCACGGTTCGGCCGACGAATCAGTGGAGATTGACACGAAAACGACATTGCCGTCAGCTTCGAGGTCTTTTTCGAGCTGCTGGAGATGAGGAATCTCGCGTATGCACGGTCCGCACCATGAAGCCCAAAGGTCAATGTAGACATACTTCCCACGGAATGTGGAGAAATCGACAGTGTTGCCGTCCTTGTCAACCAATTTGACATCGGGGAAAGGAGTGCCGGGTATCGAAGCACGGCGCGCACGGAACGCAGCAAGATATTTTTCGGGGAGATTATATTTCTCAGTCAGTGCGATGAGCCGGGTCTCGCCCTTCTCATAATCCTTCGTGTAGTCATACTTATCAATGTATTCCCCGACAAGCATGGCTGTCACCGCATCCTTGACCGACTGAGTCTTGTATTTGGAGTGAAGTGCGTCGAGGCGTTCCTCAATCGTTCCCTCGGGGAGGTCTGCACTGACAGCCATTGCCACGGAGGGGAAAGCCGATGCAATGGGTGAGTCAAGGGCAGTCGAAGCCTCGGGCAAAAAGTCGGAGTTTTTCAAATTCAACTTCCGACCGGCTCTGTAACACAGATGGCGGGCCATCGAAGCACCGTCAGAAGCCGACGTATAGGCCCAGATGCGGATAAATTCCTTGGTCGGTGCCGGAATGTCACCCTTGGCGATGATTGAGTCGGCGGCAGTGATGTAGCCGCTCAGCCGCGCCTTGATCTGCCCGTCGGTCATCGAGTCAAGCCCGCTCGCAAGATTCCTGGCCGACTTTGCAACGACGGAATTATAGGCTTTCAGCGCGGAATTTGAAGGGTCAGTGAGCGAGGTATTGATCATATAGTCGTCAATCGAAGCCTTGATGTCAGCGACCTTGGCAGCCGGATCAATGTAGACCGGGAGCATGGTCTGAAACACATTGTTCTGACAATAAAGATAATAGATACCGGCAGGGCTGACCGTGACATCTCCGCTGAAAGTCGCAGTCCCGTCGGCAGGCATGAGCTGGACAGTGCGCTCAATGGAATTTTCAATCGCCGGACGGATGTAGACTGCGAGAGCCTTATTGTCGTCGCTCGGTTCAAACTCCAAGTTGACCCGCAGAGTCTGCGAAGACGCACTGAAACCGACCAGCAGACCGATAAACAGAAGAATTGATTTACTTAGTGTCATGATTCACTTTGGATTAGTTGGCCACACGTACCTTATATGTTATATAGGATATGCGGTCGGCGCAGTTCATATATTTTGTCTTGGGTGCGGGATCGGGGTTGTCGGTACGCAGGTCACGCACATCGTAAATGTAGACATTTCCACGACCGGTGTTCTTGTCAACGGTAGCAATGACCATATCCTCACCATCCGTGCGGGTGTTGTTGTCAGGATCGGTGTTGATGGTCATGTATGTGATCTCCTCGTTGGCAGGGAATGTGATGGCAGCCTGCGATACGGAGGGCATACGGTAGGTGCTTCCATCCATCAGCATCACATACACCTTGTTGTCATTCGAGAAGAATGTACGGTGATAGAGGTCGGAAGCCACAATCTGCGAATCGTTGTCCGGGAGGGCTGTAGTGGTATCCGTCACAATCTCTCCACGACCAACAAGCTCAATGCCCATTGAATACATGCCTAAGCCCGACATGGAAGTGGAATATATCTTACCGTTACCGTTGTTCCTGGAGAATACGACACAGTAGTAATCATTCATTCCCAACTCGTTGGCTATGCCTTCGCTCTTGAACATGGTGACATACTCCTCGTTGGTAAAGAGGATGTTGCCGTCACTGTCTTTAAGTTCTTGGCTCGATGACCAATCGTAATTACCCTTATTGTAAACGGTGAGCGGTGACAGTGAGGCAAAGTAATTGTCACTGACCCAATTGTAGCCGGTCTTATAATAATAGCCCCTGATTACGTCAAATTGCTTGCCTTGCCATGAGCTTGCCTCATAGCCAAACATATTCTCACTGTTGAAGGTGATGTTCTTGTTGCCCTCGCGGTTAAACAAAATCGGCGAGGTATAGTCCATCACGAACTCACCGCCCTTGAATCCGGGAATGATTTCATCGTAGGAAATCACCGATGAGATGACAAATGTGTTGGGGTCAATATAATAGGCTGCATCCTCATCCATTATGACAAGGCGGTATATGTATGTATTTCCACCCGTAATGTAGTCAGGCCATGAAATCATCATGGACCCGACAAGGGGAGCAGTGCCCACATTCTCATTGACACGCTGGAGACAGTTCTCCATGATGGTCACCGGCAGTCCGGCCTCGATCTCCTCACGCGTGAGATCCTTGATGAATGCAAGATTGCCTTTGCCATCCGATGTATTTGATACCACGAGATAGCCTTGCTCGAAAGTACGGTTGATACTGATTTCATAGTCCTGGACAATACCCACCGAGCCATCGGTCACGACAAGATGAGCGTAATATGCGCCACCCTGCGGGAAGAAATAGTTGAGGGTCTTGTCATGGCTGACCACACTGAGCTGACCCTTGATGCCGTTGGAGTAGTCACCGACACTCCACTCGTAGGAGAGTTCGCCCGTCCCGTTATAGATGATCTCGGGGGTGAGCACACAATCCGTTCCATAGTCGAAACTGTAGATGGGCATCTCCGCATCACCGGGCACCTTGACTGAGAGCGTGGGGAGGTCATTGCCACCGTAGACGCTGCTGTCATCCGTACATGAGACCGAAGCAAGAGACATGGCGGCAACGACAGCCGCCGATATAATGAATCTGGTTTTCATCTTTCTTTGAATTATTTTGGTTACCATGTCGGAAGATTTGTTTCATCCCAACCGATTTCAGGATGCTCTTTGTAGAGGGGGATAAGCACGTAGTTCCGAAGGAAGTCAGAATAGTACGCAAAAGGTCCGCCGACTCTCTGAGCATTGACAAAGTAATCACCATAGCGGCTGATCATCTCATTGTAGAGGTTGATGTCGGCTTTCGGGGCACGGTCATAGAAATATTGGAAAAACCACTGTGCATTCTCGAATGAATATATCGGCAATGGGCGGTAATCAGGCCACCAGTCGGGACGTACGCTCGGACGGATGTCTGAATACAGGATAATGATTTTGTTCTCGCCGACTGAACGCAAATCGTCATTCTCCCCGATTGTGAGTATCAGTGATTTCTGTTCCGTCAGAATCTCCGGATCCTTGTCGCGGAGGAGATTGATGCGGATTGTACCGCCTACTTCTCCCGCAGGAATGATATTGTCGGTGAGCGTGAAGTTTATGCCCTCGGTCATCGGCCGGTAGACAAGCGAGTCCTGCCCTTCAATCGGATTTTCCTTTTTGAGAGGCTCAGTCAGTTGGATGACCTCAATAGTGCGGTCATAGTCCTTGGGCACACCCATGAGAGTCACCGGAATCTCGATTGTATGGACTGTGGCTATATCATAGTTGTAGTTATACTCGATTTCATCGACAAGTTCATTGCTCGTGTTGCGGTATTCAAAGAACACGGAGTCCTTCTGGGTCGTGTCGTAAAGCTTGTAGTCGTCCTCCGTGCATGATGTGGCGAAGACGGCTGCAAGGACTCCAAGCGCAATGCCTGCATATATGTTGTGATTCATTTCCTATTAATTTATTGATTGTTCGTCATCAATTCTATCAACGATTGTCTTCCGTACGGAACTCGAATTCCTCCTCAGGGATGGGAAGCACATAGACAACATCGCTCGCCTCAATGGTGCGGTTCTCATTGTTTGACTCGATGTTGCGTTTGAGACGCTTCATGTTGTACCAGTGCTGACCCTCACAGAACATCTCTTTGCGGTATTCATTGAAAATCATATCGGCAGTGAGTGTTTCGGAGTCGCGCAGCGGAGTGAGACCGCGCGAAGCTATCTCCTCGTTGTAATACTTGAGAGCAAGCGGATAGTTCGAGTTGAGGAGCGCGTCGGCAGCGATGAGATACATCTCAGATGAATGTATGAGCGTTATGCCTGCTATCAACTGTGGACGTGTCGAGATTCCGTTGTTCTCAATCGTGAGATAATCGACCATCTTGAAGCACTTGACTCCTGCCGAAGTATCCTCGCGGAAATGGGTCCTGCGGTAGTCCTGTGCCGTCGCCGGGACATCGAGATTATAGATGTCGGCATAATTCGTGAACGGAATATAGGTGTCGTAGTTGCTGCTCCAAGTGTAGAGGCAGTCGGTGGATGTCTGAAGATAATTCACCGAGTACACACCGAAGATTGTCTCCTTCGGCGAGAGCACACCGGCCATATAGGTCTGGATCTCGGTTATGTCCACGAGGGGGAAACGACCGCTGTTGATGACCTCCTGTGCATAGTAGGCCGCACGCTCCTGATTGCCCATATACCAATAGGCGCGGGCAAGGAGAGCCTTGACGGCATAGAGGTTCATGTGGGTCTCGCGATAGCGGTTGAACTCCTCATACTGCGCATCGTCACGCGGATAGACGATGGTCTCGTCTTCTGCCATCAGCTTTTCCGCCTCAAGAAGGTCGGCGACAATGAAGTCAAGACATTCGCCCACCGTAGAGAAAGGCTTTACTGAAAAATCGAAGGTCTTCACGTAGGGAATGCCGCGTTTCTCCTTATCGACCGATGCGAACAGACGGAGGAGGTCGAAATGGAGCATCGCACGGACACCGAGCATCTCACCTTTGTAGAGGTTGTAGAGATGGAAGTCTGAAGCAGACCGCTTTTCGAGATTCTGGAGGATATTGTTGGCATAACCGATATTCTCGTATGCTGTCTTCCAAATCTGTGAAAAGACACTGCGCAGTTGGCTGTTTTCAGTGAATTTGTATTTGCCGAGGTCATCAAACGCTGAGCCGGTGCGGCCGCTGTGAAGATTCTGTGCAAGAATCTCCGGCACGCCCCAAACGAGGTTTTTACCATACGTGGACTCACTGCTCATGTAGCCGTAGACACCATAGATTGCGTCCTCGAAGCCCTTGGCGGAGTCAAATATTTCGTTTTCAACTTTCTCTCCCTTCGGACGGACATCAAGATAATCGTCGCATGATGTGGCGAGCAGCGCACCGAGGCAGAGAAGTGTTAGATATGTTTTCTTCATTGTGATACTTTACGATTTTAGGTTTAGAATGTCACGCTAATCGACATATTGACGCTACGGCTGAAGGGATAGGCCGTACCACGCTCGTATTTCGCGCTCGTGATGCGGAAAAGATCCTCGGCACCTGCGCTGAGGTAGAGACGCTGCAGGCCAAGTGAATTCACGAAGTTCTGCGGCACGTTGTACTGCAATGTCACGCTTGAGAGCCAAAGCTCGTTGTCCTTTTCGACGAAGCGGTCAGAGTAGGCATAGGATGTTCCGCCGGTGGTCGAGATGTTGAGATAGGGCACCACGTCGCCGGGGCGTTTCCAGCGTTCGGTGAAGGCACGTATATCGACATTGTTCTTGGGATTGACATTCTCGACTTTCGCCATACGGGTTGAATTGTACATATCGCCACCGAAACGATACGAGAAGTTGAGGTTCAGCGAAAGATTCTTCCATGTCACGAGCGAGGAGAATGTGCCCTGCAGTTTGGGGTTTGTATCACCGCAAGCCACTTGGTCAGCCGAATCATACTCGTAGGTGTAGGTGCCGTCTGTCTTGATGAAGATTTCCTTACCGGATGCAGGGTCGATTCCGGCTGAACGGACAGCATAAATGGCAGTCGGCGATTCGTTCTCACGGAACTGCAGGCGCGGTGATGTCTCGGTGGTCACCGAAGCGTTGTTTTCGTTCTTGCGCTTCAGCGCATCAGAAATCTCCTTGATGGTGGTCTTAGAGTGGAGACCGTTGATCGAGAGGTTCCATCCCCAATCCTTTGTCTGGATAATCTTGCCCCAGAGCGAGAACTCGATACCGTTGCTCTCTTGCTTGCCGAAGTTGTTCTTTACGCTTGTCGCGCCGGACGACGGAGGAAGGCTAACGTCAATGAGCATGTCGTCAGTCGTCTCGCGGTAGTAATCGAGGTTGATATTGAAGCGGTCACCGAAAAGCGATGATGTCAGACCGATGTTGAATTTCTTTGTGGTCTGCCATGTGAGGTCGGGGTTGGCCATGCCCATGGGGATTGCACCCACACCGGCGTAATGGAGATAGTTGATGTCATAGAAATAGGTTGACATGGCCTGATAGGAATCAAACTTCACGCTGCCGGTGTAGCCGTAGCTGGCGCGGATGCGCATGAGATCGACAAATCCGAGTGAACGCATGAAGTTCTCGTTGTGGAGGTTGTAGCCCAGACCCGCCGACCAGAATGGTGCGGTGCGCTTGTCAGATCCGAATTTCGATGAGCCTGACAGACGATAGCTGCCGTCAATGACATAACGGTTTTTCCAGATGAAGTTAGCTGCGGCAAACCCACCGACACTCGTCGAGAGGTCCTCGCCGCCGTAAGGCAACTGTGATGTCGAATAGGTGGTTGCATACGAGATGTCGGCAAGGTCATCGGAGAGGAAGCCGCTGCCGGTGAGGTAGCTGCTTGTTGACTTGTTGCGGCGTATCTCCCAACCGAGGTTGAGGGTGAACATCGTGCCATCCTTGTCGAAGTTGTGTATCCAGTTGCCGATGACTTTTCCGGTATAGTTGTCAGTGCCGAGATTGCCGAGGGTATAGTAGCCGCGCTGATTGAGCGGAGTCTGCTCGTTGAAGGTATTTGAGTCGGGCGACACAAACACATCGCTCGTGCCGCGCGACGTGGAGTATGCTCCCTGGGCCGTCACGTAGAGGTTCGGCTTGAAGTTATAGCGGACGTCGAGCGAGACGTTCTGAGTTCTTGTCTGAGTTTTGCCGAAACTGCTGAGCGAAGCCTCGTAGAGAGGATTGTTCATGTCGTATGACAACTCCTTGCGATAGTTTCCATACTGGTCGTAGGGCGAATCGTAAGGGTTGGCTGCGATGTAGTCGGAAAATTCTCCGTATTTTGACGTGTTGGTCTGAAGGCTCGTGTGATCTGCACGCAGTGTCACCACAAGTTTGTCGCGCACGCGGTAGCTGAGGAAAAGATCCATGCCGTAGCGGTTACGGCCATCGTCCTTCATGACACCGTTGAGACTCTGATAGTCGGCAGTGATATTATAGTCGAGACTTGATCCGCGACCTGAGACTGAGAGCGAATGGGTGTGGGAGAAACTGTTGCGGACAGGCTTTGAGATCCAATCCACATCGCGGCCTGAGCTGACGATGGCAAGTTTGTCATAATAGTCCTGGTCAAGCGACCCGTTGATGGTAGTGTAGAGTCCGGCCATGCGCTCAAGTTCGAGTTTTTGAGCCGCATTGCAGAGGTCGTAGCTCGAAAGATCGGCGAAACTCATCTGAGGGGTGAACGTGTAGCGTACACGCACCGGAGCCTGGCTCACGCGTTTGCGCTCGATGATGATCACACCGTTGGCGGCGTTCTCACCGTAGAGTGCCGTGGCCGATGCATCCTTGAGGATGTCCACACGGTCAATATCCTGAATGTTCATGTCGTAGAGTGCCTGGAGTGTGCTCTCTACACCGTCAATGACAATGAGCGGCGCGTTGAGTCCCACCTCATTGTTTGTAGCGAGTGAGGTGGTGCTTCGGATCACGAGGTCAGGGATATTGTTGGGGTTTGAACCGGCAGTATTGTTCTGAGTGATGTTTAGACCGGCATCGAGAGTGGCGAGGGCCTGAAGGATATTGGTCGGGGAGACACTGAGCAGCTCATCGCCTGAAAGGCTCTTGGCCGCACCGGTGTAGGTGTTGCGCTTGCGAGTGAAGTAACCGTTGACCACGACTTCCTCCATCTTTTCAGCGGCTTCCTCCATCACAACCTCCATCTGCTTCCCGAACACGGGGCCGAGTTCCTGGGCGGCATAACCTATATAAGAGAAATGGAGAGTGGCTCCGGCCGGTACTTTGATGGAGAATTCACCGTCGAGATTGGTTGCAGTGCCTGTCACCATCTTGCCGTTTTTCATCACGGCCACGGTGACTCCGGGCATTGGCAGATGTTCGGTTTCATCTACGACCACACCGGAAACTGTCCCGGAAGTGTTCTGGGCTAATACTGTTGGCGTACCTGTCACCACGCTTGCTATTAGCAGCGCAACAAGAAACGCCAGACGCAGTGGCCCGAACAAGGTTTTTGTGTCTGATTTCATTGCACTTGAAATGAATTTATTGGTAATGAAGATTAAAAATATCGAGATGTTACTATATTTTGATAATGATTCGGATACAAATCCCGCGTACATTTTTAGAAATGAAAAGCAAACTTAGTCAATATACACGATATTTGCAAGATGTTGACATATTTTATTTTAAATATGCTTACATTTAATCCTTGTTAAATCCCGCACCAACGTGTTTTCACCCAAGAATTTATATATATAAAATACAATAAGTCTCATTTAATGATTATTAACATCTGCTATCGGATTCATATTTTTGACCCTAAAAAAAAATATACGCGGTCATTTAGTTTTAATAAAAGTTAAATTCAGACATGTAACAACAATGTGTCGCGATTGTAACATGAATGTAATATCGCCGTTCTACCTTTGTGGCGTGAAATCAATCAGGCAATATCCACAGCATGGAGATGCCGACAAAGATATATAATCAATACCTGAACACGAAAATTTACGGTTGTAAAATAGTTTTTTAGTAGACAAAACCAAAAATTATCACATTTTATGAAAAGGCTGTCGAGAACGACAGCCTTTTTCAGTATATACCGACAACCCTTAGTGCATCTGTCCGCACGCGACAATGCACGATAAAAAATTTGGGAGGCGGGTAATGCCGATAAAAAAGGACATTGCCCACCTCCCGATATTTTCTCAACTGAGAGGAATCCGCTGTCAGCTACGCGATGTCGGGGGATTATTCCTCTGCGAGAGCGGCGGGAGCGGTATATGTGCGGGTTGCGAGCTCCTGATCAAGCATGTAGAGACCCATACCGTTGTCGCCGATGAGAGAGAACTTGTCGATGAGTGTGCGGCAATTGTCCTCCTCCTCGACCTGCTCGCTGACAAACCAGTTGAGACGGTCGCGCGTTGCGTAGTCCTTCTCAGCCTCGGCAAGCGCATAGAGATTGTTGATGAGGGCAGTGACTTTCTTCTCGTGTTCGAGTGTGTCCTTGAACGCTTCAAGAGGCGAAGCCCAAGTCGTCGGCACAGCTTCAATAGCCTTGAGCTCTACGCGACCACCGCGCTGGTTGACGTAATTCATGAAGATTGTAGCGTGAGCCTGTTCCTCCTGAAACTGGATTTTAAACCAGTTTGCCACACCGGGCATACCCTCGGCCTCGAAGTGCAATGCCATTGAAAGATAAAGATATGCACTCCAAAACTCTGCATTAATCTGGGCGTTGATAGCGTCCTGAACTTTGTTGTTTAACATAATAAAGTGTTTTATTGGTTGAGGATTATAATTTCTGCTGACAAAAATACTAACTTTTCATCAAATAACATGCGACATGATGGTATGTTTTTTGCATTATGCACACATGATGCATGTGCGTGACCATTCGGCTCATCGCCACAGTTAAATTGAGTTAAAAGGGTGGTTACACGTAAAAAATTGCTACCTTTGGGTGTTATTTTTCAAGATAAATACAAATTTCAGCGTCCACACGAGGGATTTTCGACGCGGATTTCGTAAATTTGCACTTATGCACAACGGATCATCATTTTTTTCGCAAATACCGCCGGTAACAAAAAACCTGATTATCATCAATCTGATAGTATGGCTGGCGATGTTCGTCCTTCCGGGACGTCTTGGCGTGGGTCTCGAAAATTTCGGTGGCCTCCACTATTTTCATGCCTCCGATTTCAATCCTGCGCAGCTCATCACCTACATGTTCATGCACTCGACACAGAGCTTTGCCCACATATTTTTCAATATGTTCTCGCTCTGGATGTTCGGAATGGCACTCGAACGCACTCTCGGTAGCGCGCGCTTCTTGTTCTATTACATCTCGTGCGGTGTGGGTGCAGCCCTCATCCAGGAACTTGTGTGGATGCTCACTTGGGAAGATACTTTCGTGCGTCTCCTCGCAATCAACTACAACATGGACTTCCCCGAGGCACGTGAATACATCAACCAAATGACCTTCACACCCGAGGGCAAGGAATACCTCGCCCGCAACCTCAACATCTTCGTGACCATCGGAGCATCGGGTGCGGTCTACGGTATACTGCTCGCTTTCGGAATGTTGTTCCCCAACGCTCCGCTCTATCTGTTTTTCATTCCCGTCCCCATCAAGGCCAAATGGATGGTTCTCGGCATGGGTGCAGTAGAGCTTCTAATCGGTCTCAGCGAATCGGCAGGCAAAGCCGACGGCGTGGCCCACTTCGCCCACCTCGGAGGAATGATATTCGGCTTCTTCATCATCCTTTACTGGAAAAAGAAAGGGACATTCCATGGGGGTTACTGACACTATCCGGCAGATGGGCCGCTCGTTTGACGGCTCCACCATGCTGATGAAAATCATCTGGATCAACATCGGCATATTCGTTTTGTTACGCCTTGCAGCGATAGTGTGTATGCTGTCCGGTGTGCCGGGCTTCATCAACATCATCCTGTCCTACGTCCAGCTCCCGAGCTCGCCCCTCATGCTGCTCACCCGCCCGTGGACATTGCTGACCTACATGTTCGCGCAGTATGACGTGATGCACATCCTGTTCAACATGCTGTGGTTCTACTGGTTCGGAAGTCTGTTCATGATGGTGGCTACCCAACGCCAGCTTTTCGCTCTCTATCTTCTCGGCGGACTCGGCGGCGGAGCATTGTTCTTCATCTCCTACTTCTTCCTTCCGGCATTTGCCCACCATGAGGCCATGCTCATAGGCTCCTCAGCTTCCGTCATCTCAATCGTGACTGCCACAGCCATACTCATGCCCGATCTCAGGATGAATCTGCTGTTCATCGGGTCAGTCTCGCTCAAATGGATAGCGATAGCCACAATCATACTCGTGCTGATAGGCGTGACCGGCAGCAATGCAGGAGGCGAAATTGCCCACATAGGAGGTGTGGCCGTTGGTGCGGTCTACGCCCTCCGGCTGAAACGCGGCCACGACATCACCCGCCCATTCAACAGCGCGTTTGACCGCATGGCCAACGCATGGAATCGCTTCGCGTCAATCATCTGGGGCTCTTTCGCTTCTGACCGCCGGACTTCCAACCCCGGCACTCAACGCCCCGGAGAACAAAGACCGCCGCAATACACGCCTCCCGGCTATCGCCCCGGCAATCCGCAATGCAATGACGACGACCGGGAAATCCTCGACGCAATTCTCGACAAGATAAAGAAATCCGGCTATTCGGCACTCACACCCGAGGAACGCAAACGACTCTTTGACGTAAGTAGAAAAATCAAGTGAAACTCCCTCGCCTACATAGACCTCTGCGATCGACCGTCCTCGCCATCGGGATCGGTCTGAACCTCCTCATCGCCATGCTGACGGTGTTCTCGGCCTACGGCGGGACGATCAATCCCGATGAGAGAGTCATTGCTGCAATGGCAGCGATGGGCCTGCCCATAGTGTTGGCGGCAGGCGGAGTATTGTTCATTGCCGATCTCATCATCTGCCGCAGACTTGTGCTCATCCTAATCATCGGATGGTGCATATCGCTGCCTTCGATCCTTGTGTTCTGTCCACTTAACGGCTGGAAACAACAGCTCACGGACGAGCAGCGCAAAGATTCATTCACATTCTTGACCTACAATGCATTCTCTTTCGTTGATTTTCGTGGTGAAGACCACCCGGACACAATCCGGAACGCCACTATCGACTATATCATCTCCACCAACGCCGACATCGTCAGTCTTCAGGAACCCGGTCCCTTTCGAGCCGCCAAAAGCAGGAGAATAAGCCAGGCTCAAATAGACACGCTATCCACACTCTACCCATATCAATACTCGACATTCAACCCATCATTCGCCCTGCTTTCAAAATATCCCTTCAATCAAATAACCATTGAGACCGACACGTTGACCGACAAAGCCCTGATATGCTTCCGGCTCAACATCAAAGGGTATGAAATCACGCTGTTCGACATCCATCTTGATTCATTCCGGCTGACTCCCGACGACAAGGAAGTGTACAAGGAAGCACTCGACATCCCAAAGACAAAACGAGAGATGAAACGGGAAATCAAGGAAGTGAAATCGCAGTTGCTCTCAAAGCTCGCCTACACGATAAAAAAACAAGCCTTCCAAGCGCGCCAAATCCGCAACATCATCGACTCTATCGGAGGCCCGATGATCGTTGCCGGCGACTTCAACAACATCCCTGACTCCTACCCGTTCCGCACCATCCGTGGCAAGGACATGCACGATGCATACGCCGATGCAGGTTTCGGCCCGACGATCACCTACCATGGCAATATGTTCTATTTCCGCATCGATCAGGTCCTTTACAGAGGTCCTTTCAAAGCAGTCGATATCGAGAGGGGCGACATCACCTCAAGCGACCACTACCCGCTGTTGACGACCTTCCTTTTCGACAGCAATAAATAACGAAACCATCCGCCAATCATCATCCCTATCTCCTGAAAAATCAATACCTCAAAATACATCAAATTCACTATGAATAAGTTTTTAACCTCCGTCATGGGCGCAGTCATGCTCCCGTTGACCCTAAGCACCCCGACAGAAATGAGCGCACAGACACGCCAGAATCCGTTCATGGTGCCCTATGACACCCCGTTCGAGATTCCTCCATTTGACAAAATCGCCTATGAGGACTATCTCCCCGCCATCGAGAAAGGCATAGCCGACAAGAAGGCCGAGATTGAAGCGATCGCCAACAATCCCGCCACACCGACGTTTGACAACACTATCCTCGCCATGGAAAAGAGTGGCGAACTCCTCAACAAAGTGATGCTCGTGTTCGGTGCCCTCGATGAGACCGACAACAATGAGCACATGCTCGCCATCTCCGAGAAGGCCTACCCCATGGTGTCGGCTGCATCTGACGAAGTCTTGATGAACGACAAACTTTTCCAGCGCGTGAAATACCTCTATGACAACCGCGACAAACTCAACCTCGACGGTCCGCAGAAGCGCGCTGTCGAACTTGCCTACAAAGACTTCTCACGCAACGGCGCACTCCTCTCGCCCGAAAAGAAAGAGGAGCTGAAAGCCCTCAACAATGAGCTGGCCATGCTGTTCCTGACATTCAACAAAAACCTCCTCGCATCGACCAACAGCTTTGAGCTCACCGTCACCGACAAGTCGAAACTCGCCGGAATCCCTGCAGGAATCGTCAGCACAGCCGCCGACGAGGCAGCCAAGCGCGGCAAAGAAGGCTCATGGGTGTTCACCCTCCATGCCCCGAGCCGTCTGCCGGTGCTCAAATATGCCGAGGACCGCGACCTCCGCAAGCAGATGTATCAGGGCTATATGAACCTCGCTTCAAAAGCCCCCTACGACAATCGCCCCGTCATCGGTAAGCTCGTCAAGGCCCGCGCCAAGAAAGCTCACCTCCTCGGCTTCGACACATTCGCAGCCTATATGACCGACAACGTCATGGCCAAGACTCCCGAAGCCGCCCGCAACCTCCTCATGGAGATCTGGGGCCCCGCCACCGACCGCGTGAATGAGGAAGTGGCCGAGATGCAGGCCTACGTCAAGGAGGAAGGCAACGACTTCAAGATCGAACCCTGGGACTACTACTATTACGCTGAAAAAGTCCGCCGTAAAAAATTTGACCTCGACGAGAACGAGGTGAGCGCATACTTCTCCGTTGACAACGTCCGCAAAGGCATCTTCAACCTTGCCAACCAGCTCTACGGCGTGACCTTCACCGAGCTGCCCGATGCCCCGAAGTATCACCCCGAGGTCAAGGTCTATGAGGTCAAGGACAGCGAGGGCAAACACCTGGCAGTGTTCATGACCGACTACTTCCCCCGTCCCTCAAAACGTCAGGGCGCATGGATGAGCGAATTCCGCGTGGCCTACGAGGATGCCGACGGAAAGTCAGCCCGACCCATCGTCTACAACGTCGGCAACTTCACCCGTCCGACAGCCGACACTCCCGCCCTACTCACCCTCGATGAAGTCGAGACAATGTTCCACGAGTTCGGTCACGGCCTCCACGGAATGCTCACAAAGGCTAAACTCCGCAGCCAGTCCGGAACAAATGTTGACCGCGATTTCGTCGAACTCCCCTCGCAGATCACCGAACACTGGGCCATGGAGCCTGAACTCCTCAAGCAATTCGCATTCCACTACAAGACCGGAGAAGTTATCCCCGAGAGCCTCATCAAGAAACTCCAGGCCGCTTCGACCCACAACGCCGGTTTCGACATCTCGGAGCGCATCAGCGCATCGCTCCTCGACCTTGAGTGGGGATCGCTCAACCCTGCCGACGACGAGGACATCGACGTTGACTCATTCGAGAAGAAAGTGGCCGACAAGCTCGGTCTCCCCAAAGAACTGACCTACCGCTACCGCTCGCCCTACTTCAAGCACATTTTCGGCAGCGACGGCTATGCCTCCGGCTACTACACCTACACCTGGGCTGAGGTCCTCGACACCGACGGCTTCGAGCTGTTCAGCGAAAAGGGCGTGTTTGACCCCGCGACCGCAAAATCATTCAAGGAAAATATCCTCGAAATGGGCGGCAGCGAAGACCCGATGACGCTTTTCAAACGCTTCCGTGGCCACGAGCCCAAGGTCGATGCGCTTCTGCGCGCACACGGCCTCACCCCGCGCAAGCAGGCAGCCGAAGGCGGCGACATCAACATCCCCGGCGGAAAGTGATCCCCGCTATTGTTAAAAAGTGCATTTATGCTCTTTAACATATTATCAAAGGTAAACTTTTCCGAAAGAAAAGTTTACCTTTGTCAAGTAAATAAATCGGATACATAACAATTTGCGAAACCCTAAATTCACGAATACAGGTAAACGTATTATTCTAAACTATCAACTTCATTATTTTAGAAGCTCAACCTACGTTAACTAATAAGTGAATCATAGGTTATGAATCGGGCCACTCGTGAGAGTAACCCGATTTTGTGGTTAAATTATGTCAATCTTATTGCAAAAACCGCAGGAAAATGGTAATTTTGCATAGAGGTTGACAATTTATTGTGTCGCCAAATCAGTTTTTATTATTTTTAACACTTAATCATTACCGCCTATCGAGAGAAACCTCTACTCTAACCAATCAAAGACTTAGAAAAATGGAAAACCTGACTAAGCTTGCGGACCAGGACCTGGTCGCCGCTTACGCCAACAACAACAACGAGGCTTTTGACGTGCTCCTGCAGCGTCATCAGCAGAAAGTTTATTCCTATATCTTACATATTGTGAAAAATAAGGATGTCGCCGACGACATCTTTCAGGAAACATTCGTAAAAGCCATAATGACCATCAAACAGGGCAGGTACATGGAGCATGGGAAATTCTCAAGCTGGCTCACCCGTATCGCCCACAACCTCATCATCGACTTTTTCCGTCAGGAAAAGATCGAGAACTCCGTCTCAGCCGATGAGGAGGGGTCAGACATACTTAACCGTCGCGATCTCTGCGAGGGCAACATCGAGGACTCCATTGTCAGCACCCAGATCGATGAGGATCTCCGGCGCATAGTCATGGCTCTCCCCGACGCCCAGCGCGAAGTGCTCGTGATGCGTTTCTACCGCAATATGTCGTTCAAGGAGATTGCCGAAGCGACATCGGTCAGCATCAACACCGCTCTCGGCCGTATGCGCTACGCAATCATGAACATGCGACGCATCGCGGCTGACAACAATATCGCATTGGCCATCTGATCCCATCGATCAGGCGGCCAACGCTTTTTTTCAAAAACTCACACTCTCAACATCTCAATTCTCAATTCTCTACTCACAACTCCCGACTCACCATTCCCCGACTCACAACTCACGATTCACACTTCCAAATTCCAAACATTTCCCCCATGCAATCCCCATTGTCATTGCGCCGCGTCCCTCTCCTCCTCCCCCTCCTCATCATGCTGCTCACAGTCATCGGCATCATCCCTGCCCGCGCCGACAGCGATGAAAACGCCAAGACCGACATCACGCCCAAGCTCCACGGAGTCCTCCGTCCGCGCTGGGAGATGGACACCAAGGGGGGCGAGAGCCGTTTTCAGCTCCGCGACGCACGCCTGACCGTGACCGGAAACCTCGCCCCGGAGATTGACTACTTCTTCCAGACAAACTTCTGCGACCGTGGCAAGATACTCTTTCTCGACGGATGGGGACGCATCGCTTTCACTCCGCGATTCAAACTCCAGGCCGGACAGTTCCGCCTGCCTTTCGGCACAGACTGCTTCCGCGCTCCGCTCAACTACATCTTCGCCAACCGCTCCTTTATCGGCGGCACCATGAACAATGTGCGCGGTGTCGGCGCGAAATTCAGCTACGATTTCATCCTCCCCGCCTCATCATCGCTCCTCATTGAAGCCGGAGCGTTCAACCCCACAGTCATGAGCGAGCAGAACGTATGGGTGAAGGACATGGCTTTTGCCGGAAAAGCCCTCTACACAGTCGGCGAGATGCAATTCTCATTCGGAGCGGAAACCCTCATCCCCGACTCCATCCGCATCAACTCGCTCACCGGCTCAGCCACGTGGCACCACGGCGGTTGGACGGTGGAGGGGGAATACATCAATAAGCATTACACCAACCACACCCACAAGGCCGCCCACGGCTATAATTTTTTTGCCGACTATGCTTTCCCGGTCAAAGCGGGAGTGTTCAACCAGGCTTCCGTGCAGGCGCGTTTCGACGGCATGACGGCTTACAGCAACGGCACACGCAACGCCGACGGGCTGCTCATCACCAACAGTCCCGCTCGCAACCGCGTCACAGTCGGCGGGACGCTGACCTATAAATATAAGGCCGTGCATTGCGACCTGCGTCTTGACTATGAGAAATATTTCTACCATCACGATGCAGTCGTGGCCACAGGTGCAGGCGACAAAATCTGCGCCGAAATGGTTATCAGATTTTAGGGTTTGCTGATAAGGGTACAAAAGGACAAGAGGGGCATAAGAGACAAGGTTTTTCAGTCATTGGTCGTTAGGTTGTTTTACTGTGCTGATAAGGGCATAGAAAGACAAGAGTGACATAAGGGACAAAATTATTTTGGCAATTGGTCGTTGGATCGTTTGCCATGCTGACAAGAGGACAGAAGGACAAGAGGGGCAAAAGGAACAAAAATAATTTCAGCTATTTGTAGAAATCCAATTTATTGAAGATTGTCAAGCTATTGGATACATCTTGCTATGCGAATATGCCTATAATTAAAAATATAAGTAGTTTCTAAAAATTAATGTACATATGTTGGCACGATATTTGCATAGT
>JAMPHF010000001.1:487675-499313 GCA_023663525.1 Bacteroides sp. | reverse complement strand
CATCTCGGATCGTTGGACTCTGGCTTTAACATTTGTTTTTAAACAGCCTCTAAGTAAAAATAACTGCTATGGGGCGTGTCGAGAGTCATTTTTAATCGTTCTTAATACGCTCCTGAGATAAAATGATAAATGTGAGACGGCTGTATAGTGACCATTAGGTCACCGTACAGCCGTTTTCGCATCTTGTCCATAAAGATTACGATAAGATGTCGGAGTTGCGGTCATCCCCCCCGGTGGAGACCGAGGCAGATGATAAAAAAGCAAGACATTCTGCGGTAGAATATCTTGCTTTAGGTGACTCATACAGGATTCAAACCTGTAACCTTCTGATCCGTAGTCAGATGCTCTATTCAGTTGAGCTAATGAGCCGTTTTGTGAGTGCAAAATTACTTCTTTGTCGTGAATCTGCAAAATATTTTTGAAGAAATTTTTGATCGGCACGCGGAATTTGTCAGAATGGAGGAAATGGAGTAATTTTGTGGATGCACAGGCAGTGGTATAGGTAAGGTGCATGTTCCCCTCCTATATAGTCACAAAATTACTTTAAGTCTATAATATCCATGAGAAGGATACTAAGAAGTATGATGATGGCGGTCGCCATCACGATGATTCCCTCGGTGGTTGATGCAGCCGGGGATAGTGACAGGCATCGTATTTTCGTAAGCACAGACATTGGCGGGACTGACCCGGACGACAATCAGTCGATGACACATCTGATGATGTATAGCGACATGTTTGACATCGAGGGGATAGTCTCGACCCCATCGTTTGGCAGTGGCTCAAAGGAGGAGATACTCCGCATGATAAGCGTCTATGAGAAGGATTATCCCCGCTTGAAATCACACGCACCGGGTTTGCTCAGCCCCGACAGCCTGCGGTCATTGTGCAGTCAGGGGACGCGGGAGGGTGCTCCATGGCAAGGATTCAGCACAGCTACCGACGGCTCGCGTATGCTCGTCGAATGTGCGAGGCGCGATGACAGCCGCCCACTCTATGTGCTCGTGTGGGGTGCGCTTGAGGACGTAGCGCAGGCTCTCCACGACGCGCCTGACATCAAGGACAGAATCCGTGTCTACTGGATCGGCGGTCCTAACAAGAAGTGGGGTGTGAACGCCTACGCCTACATCGCCGAAAACTTCCCGGACTTGTGGATGATTGAGAACAATGCCTCGTATCGTGGATTCATATCCAACAATAAGAGGACGGGGCATTTCAACAATGGTTATTATGACGCGGTTATGAAGAATACCGGACATCTCGGTCCCGATTTCAAGGCATACTATGACGGCAATGTGAAGATGGGCGACAGCCCCTCGCTGTTCTATATGATGAACGGCGACCCTTCCGATCCGGAGTCTGATTCGTGGGGCGGACGCTTCGAGAAGACCGCGCAGAGTCCGCGGACGGTGTTCCACCGCATGACCACCGGGTCCGATACTGTGGCTGTCTACTCGGTGATTGAATTGCGTCTGAAGGGCCCGGAGAACGTTGTCGCACCCGGCGAGAAGTGTTTCACGCTGACAATCGACCGTCAGGATTGGGACGGTATCTATGCCGGAAATGGCGAGTATGCCGTCCGCTACTCTCCGAAAGCACCTGCGACGCTTGCCTACCGCATATCATCGCCCGTCAAGGAGCTTGACGGCCTGGAGGGAAGTGTGGTCGTCGGGAAAGTATGGCCCGGCAATGCGACTGCTGACAGCTACCGGCTTGGCGACACTTGGTGGACCGACTGCAGCGACCCGGATCTCTATGGCGGTCCTTGGCAGGGCTTCAAGACCGTCGAGCAGTGGCGTGAGGACGTACTTGCCGACTGGGAGAAACGTTGGTCATGGCTGAAATGAACGTGAACGAACGTGAAAATTAAAGCAAAAATATGTTAATAGTGTGATTTTTTTGGCGAAAAATGCGTGTTTTTTGAAAATAATCACTAAATTAGCGCGCTAAAAGTACATATTTCCTATCCCTTCTCTCTATGCGGGGAGAGGCTGCGGCCTCTCCGTCAACCCGTGGAGAGCGTTTTTAACACCTTAAATAAAATTATGGAACCGCGTGACATTTCAATGCCGTCCGACGCATTGGATAAAACTCTCAACGAAGGCGCAGCCGGTCAGGCAGCCGATTCTACAATTGTATCCGGTAATAATAACAATGAATCCGGGGTGGTCGAGGCCGCTGCGGAGTCGGTTGCTGTCGAGGCGACACCTGTCGCAACCCCCGATGAGGTGGCAGTCGAGACTGAGGTCGTGACAACCCCGGTGCAGGAAAGCGAACCTGCCACCAAGGCTTCTGTCCTCGCAGCACTTAAAGCCCTTTCTGAGAAAGAGCCTGCCGACATCACCAACGAGGAGGTGTCGAGGCTGAAACAGCAGTTCTATGCCATACGCAATGAGGAGCAGCGCGCCGAGCGTGAGGCTTTCGTTGAGGCCGGAAATGCCCAGGAGGCTTTCGAGCCTGCCGCCGACGAGGCTGAGGAGAATTTCAAGGCTCTGCTCTCGACTGTCAAGGAGAAAAAGGCTGAACAGCGTGCAGCCATCGAGGCCGAACAGCAGAAGAACTACGAGCTGAAGAAGGAAATCATCGCCAAAATCACTGAGATGGGCAGCGATGTTGACAATGCCAACCGGTTCTTCCAGCAGGTGCGTGATCTTCAGAACGAGTTCAAGGAGATAGGTGAAGTCCCTGCTCCAGTGGCAGCCGACTTATGGAAAAACTATCAGGACGCCGTCGAGAAGTTCTATGACCAGCTCAAGATCAACAAGGAGCTGCGCGACTATGACTTTAAGAAGAATCTCTCGGAGAAGGAGCTGCTCGTGGCTGAGGCTGAGAAACTCCGCGACCAGGAGGATGTGATCGCAGCTTTCCGCCGTCTGCAGGAGCTGCATGACCAGTGGCGCGCGATCGGTCCGGTGCCCAAGGAGGTGCGTGAGGAGATCTGGGGACGGTTCAAGGAGGTGTCGTCGGAAATCAACAAGCGTTATCAGACATTCTTCGAGGAGCGCAAAGCCCGCGAACATGAGAATGAGGTGGCCAAGGAGGCTATCTGCGAGCGCATCGAGGCATACGAATTTGACAAACTTTCGACATACGCCGCTTGGGACGAGATGACAAAGCTCATCATCGCCGCCCAGGATGAATGGAAGAAGATCGGCTACGCTTCGCGCAAGTCAAACAACGCGCTTTTTGCACGCTTCCGCGATACATGCGATAAATTTTTCGCTGCAAAGGCTGAATTTTTCCGTGGCATGAAAGATACGCTTGCCCGCAACCTTGAGAAGAAGATCGCGCTCTGTGAGCGTGCCGAAGCTCTGAAAGACAGCACGGAGTGGCGCAAGACGGCTGATGAGCTTGCCGCTCTGCAGAAAGAGTGGAAGACAATCGGCGCGGTTGCCAAGAAACATTCCGACCAGGTGTGGCGCAGATTCCTCGCCGCATGTGACTATTTCTTTGAGCAGAAGAAGAAAAACAATTCCGGGACGCGGAGCACTGAGCGTGCTAACCTTGAGCAGAAGAATGAAATCATCGACAAGCTCAAGGCTCTCGACCTTTCGGCTCTCGACCGCGAGGAGGCCATCAAGGCTGTCAAAGATCTGCAGGCCGAGTGGCAGAGCGTAGGGCATGTGCCTTTCAGCGAGAAGGATAAGATCTATGAGGCATATCGTGGCGTGGTCAATGACCTCTATCAGAAGCTCGACATATCGCAGCGCGGATCGCGCATGGCTTCGTTTGAGAACAGCATCAATGAGATCGGCAACGATGAGAGTCGTCTCTATCGTGAGCGCGAGCGGCTGATGCGGGCCTACGAGCAGCGCAAGAGCGAGCTTCAGACCTACGAGAACAACATGGGATTCCTCTCGGCCAAGTCGAAGAATGCCGATTCGATGCTCCGCGACATGGAACGTCGTATGCAGCGTCTGAAGGACGACATCGCTGACCTTGAAAAGAAAATCGCCGTCATCGACAGCAAACTTTGATAATGCATAATGCATAATTCATAACATCAATATTGCCTGAAAGAGGAAAAAACGAAAAGGCACAAAAAAAGACAGAAGACCAGAAGTAACAGACAATATTTTCAATTATGCATTATGCATTTTGCATTATGCATTGGATATTAATTCTGTTACTTCTGGTCTTCTGTCTTTTTTTGTGCTTTTTCTTTTTGAGCCTTTTTATTTTTTTTCTTTTTGAGCCTTTTGTATTAACTTTGTAGTGCTAAGTCAGAGGCTACTAATCACGATTTCATGCTGCTATCGCTTGCCATACCGGCCACAGCGCCGATCATCACTGCACCCGTCCCGATATTTCTCACGGTGATGGCAATAATTCTGTTGACCCCGCTGGTACTCAGCCGGTTAAGGATTCCTCATGTCATCGGTCTGATTATAGCCGGAGTGGTCGTCGGACCTCACGGATTCAACCTCCTGGCGCGCGACATGAGTTTCGAGGTCTTCGGGCAGGTCGGTATCCTCTACCTCATGTTTTTGGCGGGTATAGAGATTGACATGTACCATCTGCGCAAAAACATGCGCAAGGGCTTGACATTCGGGCTTTTCACGTTCATCATACCCCTTATCCTCGGAGCGGTCGCTGCTATGGCTGCCCTGAGGATGGACATGCTTGAGGCCACGCTGCTCGCCTCCATGTTTGCCGCCCACACACTGATTGCTTATCCGATCGTCACGCGATTCGGTGTCACCAAGTCGCCGGCGGTCGTCATAGCGATAGCGGGAACCATCGTGACCGTGCTTGGCTCTCTCATCGTGCTTGCCGGAGTGTTGGGTGTCTACCGCGACGGCTCTGTGTCATCGCTCGTCCCCGTGCTCTGCTACCTCGCGCTCTACTGCGTCGGGCTGACGTATGTCTATCCGCGTGTGACGCGCTATTTCTTCAAGCGTTACAGCGACGGCATCGCGCAGTTCATCTATGTGATGGTGATGGTGTTCGGTGCGGCGGCTCTTGCCTCGTTCATCGGGCTGGAGGGAGTGTTCGGTGCATTCTTCGCCGGACTTGTCCTCAACCGCTTCATCCCGGCGCGGTCGCCGCTGATGGGGCGGCTGGAGTTTGTCGGCAACGCCATCTTCATCCCCTATTTCCTCATCGGAGTCGGGATGCTGATTGATCTCCACGTGGTGATGGATGGATGGAGCACGCTCTACACGGCGGCTGTCATGAGTGCCGTCGCCATGCTCTCGAAGTGGATTGCCGCGTGGGTGACACAGAAAGTCTATCGTCTGACTCCGGTAGACCGTTCGATAATGTATCAGCTCTCCAATGCCCACACGGCTGTGGCTCTCGCAGTTGTTATGATCGGCTATGAGATGAATCTATTTGACGTGACGGTGCTCAACGGCACGGTGGTCATGATACTCGTCACATGCACCGTCTCGTCGTTCGGGACTGAGCGCGCGGCCTCGCGGCTTAAGGTGCAGTTACTCCAGCAGGCCGACGGGGAGAATGCAAAGGACGATTCCGCTACCCATCCGCGGACGCTCATAGCAATCTCCAACCCGCTGACAGCTCCGGGGATAGTTGACCTCGCGCTCTCGATGCGCTTCCCCGACTCGTCAGTGCCGGGCGATTTCTACGCTCTCCATGTCCGCAACGACAATTCGGCCTCGTCGAAGGCCATCGGGCGCAATTCGCTCGACGTGGCCGAGCGGGCTGCATCGGCCGTCGAGACGAGCCTCACAACCATCGAACGTTTCGACCTCAATTTCATTGCCGGTGTGCTCAACACCATGGAGGAGCGCGACATCACTGAGCTTATCCTCGGTCTCCACCGCCGCAACCGCATCATTGATTCATTTCTCGGCGAGAAGATGGAGCAGCTTTTGCGCTCGACCAACCGCATGGTGGTGATGTCGAGGTGTTTCATCCCTCTTGCCACCGTCACGCGCATCTTTGTGGCTGTCCCGAAAAATGCTCAGTTTGAGACTGGTTTCCGCCGTTGGGTGCAGGCTGTGGGCAATCTCTGCCGTCAGGTGGGATGCAGGATTGAGTTTTGGTGTGACGATTCGACTGTTCCGCTCATACAGACGGTGATCCGTCAGGCTAAACTTGGCATCCGCATGTCGTTTGCCCACGTGGCGAGCTATGACGATTTCGTGCTGAGGTCAACGGGTGTTAACGAGGACGATTTGCTCATCGTGGTGAGTGCGCGCCGTTCGTCAGTGTCGTTTGACAGCGATATGGATGCCGTCCCCGAGTATCTGCGCAAGTATCTTGCGGGTAATAATCTGATTGTCATCTATCCGGGTCAGTTTGGCACTGAGCCTCCGATGACTATGGCCGAGACGATGGCTACTGACATTGTCTCGCCTCCCAACCCGATATTCCTCTTTGCCATGACCCACCTCCGCCGTTTGTGGAAAATGATTTTCAACCGTTAGTTGACGGGCTTTTGCTGATAAGGGTACAGAAGGACAAGAGGGGCAAAAGGAACACGATTATTTTAGCAATTGGTCGTTGAATCGTTTGCTATGCTGATATTTGCTATGCTTACAAGGGTACGGAAGGACAAGAGGGGCAAGAGGAACAAAAAATAATTTCAGCTATTTGCAGAAATCCATTTTATTGCAGATCATCAGGCTATTAGAGGCATCTTGCTATGCGAATATATGACTATAATTAAAAAATGTGTCATTTCTGTTATTTCTGAATTTCTGTACCCCCATTAACTATCCTACTGACCGGAATAAAAAAAGGGTAAGCTGACTGCATCGCACCGCTACAACCCGATACCGTTGCTTCGATCAAGACCTGGCGGAGTTTTCGGGGAGCTGGTCGTGCAGGACTTACCCGACTGCAAAGGTACGACTTTTTCCTGAATCCACAAGAAAAATATCGCTATAATTTTTTTGACGTAGTCAGTTGGCCGGTAGGGGAGGGGTACATGAATTCATAGATGACACAAATGACAGATTTTTGGTCGTTGAATATAAGTCGTTAAACATCAGCTATTAGTATTCAGACTGTTGTAGAGTTGCGCGGAAGCGCGTGTGCCGAATGAAGTCTCGGATGGGATGGAGACACAAGACGACAAGGGGGGACAAAGAGAACAGGATTATTTCAGCTATCTGCAGCTGATCAGTCGTTGGGTGATATTCAACTGTTGCAGAGATATATCCATAGCCGACAGAAAAATCTGTCATTTGTGTCATTTATGAGTTCATGTACTCCTCCACACCTGGCTGATAATTAAAAAATCTGTCCCTTATGCCCCTCTTGTCCTTTTGTGCCCTCTCCGGCAAATGCCGAACGTTAGAAATAATACGCCACTCCGATTTCGAGGATGCGGTTGTGGGTTTTCATTCCTTTGAGGAAGGAATTGAACTGGTAGCTGCCTCTGCAGTTCAGTTGCCATGACTCCATCAGTTGCACGCCGATTCCTGCACTCCATCCCCAATCAAACCGCTTGCATATTTCACCGAAGCAGTTCACGTTATCGGTATAGTTGCGGTGTGTGCCATCATCCGCAGTCATGCTCAGTGATTGCTTTGATTTTCCGAACAATCCTACTGATACGTAGGGACCGGTCTGCACGTGGAGGCTGCAATCCGACGAAAGTGCGAAGCGATAGCCGACGTTGACGGGCAGTCGAAGATAGTATGGAGTGGTTTTTTGTCTCAAGACTACATCGTCAATCTTGAAAATCGACGAATGCCACGGTTTTGACACAATGCCGAGTCCCGAGCCGATGAACAGACCTTTGACAGGGGAGGTGAAATCGTATTCACCGACAACGCCGACACCGAATCCCGCTCCGACCGACTTGCTGAAGTCACTCGGTTTCGACATCACGACTGACGCATCCACGCCGAACCGGAACTGCGCATCATCACCATCGGCAGCCGATACGAATTGCGGACACATCGCTGCCATAGCAACACAAAAAATGGAGAAAATTTTCTTTTTCATTTTTGGAGAATGATTAGTTAGTAGATGAATATGCATTCCCTATAACCATGTATAAGGAATGCGATAAATTAAATTATTGACTTACAAATTTCACTTGAAAATTACATCTGTGAACGTCTTTGAAACTTTTTCGTCAGGATGCTTGGAATCGTAGAAGTCGGTGACAACGACTTTTAGCTTCAAATCCATAGCCTTGACTTCGTAAGGTGGTAAGCTGTATTCACCACGTTTATGCTGCACTCTTACGCCTAAAACACCTTTTGTGTCAGATATTTCAAATGTTCCATAGTGAATACAATCATTGTCGTGTTTTGTGGCGAAGTTTTTCTTTCGGTATGTCTGTACCTTGAATGCAAAGTAGATACCCTTTCTGCCAATCGAAAGATAGCTCTTGTATTTTCCGTGGTTGACACATACCTCACAAGTTTTGATGATTGATGTATCTATTGGATCAGGTACGGTCGCACGGCTGAGGTTTGATTGAGCTGACTTGATTTCATTGCCTACGACAACATAACCATCCACTGAGCCGACGAGCTGAAGGTCCTTATCTGAAAATTTAAAACCCGGTGTCACATCCAGTTCCTCATTTTCTTTGCAATCTTCTCTCTTATTGAATGACAAAAGTCCGTCATATCTCTCAATCAGCTTGTCAATTTCGTGATTGAATTCACAAGAGTCCAATTTTTCGTCATCGAACAGAGCGTCAAGCTCTTTGTCAGCTTGATTGCGGATTGAGTAGGCTCCCTCAAATCCGATAGTTTTGAAATACTCGTTTCTTTCATCTTCCGACATGTCAGCGAGCATGTTGAGTGTGCTTTGGTAGCTCGTCTCATCCGGGAAGACGAGAATTTGCTTATCGTCTGCCGCGCGAGAGAGCCCCGGGATGTATTTTGACTGATTTTCTACTTTTATCCCATAGGGAGTTGGATTTTCGGAGACCACAGGTTCCGTGTCGTTGCTGCACGCACTGAAACAGAATGTCATAATAGCTATGACAAACAGGTTGATTAAGGTTTTCATTTCGTTAAATTTGTAGATTTGTATTTATCTTAATTTGCAAATTGAAGATTTCCTTTGAATATTTGATTTTCCGGAGTACGACATACTATCTCGTACTCTCCGTCCAACATTGGTATTTCAGCACTCGGATAAGATGCATCAATCCAACCCTGCCATATAGGATCTTCCTCTCCACCAATACTTACTTGCATTGTCAGAATGTGTATCGGCATAATTAACCGAATAGAATGTGACGTGTATATACATTTTATTACACACTTACCAGGTATTTCATGCCTTTTTTTATTTTCCTCATGACGGACTGGATATAGGAATGCCTGATTATTTGATTCTTCTGAATCATAATCCTCGTTACAGATTCCATAGCTACTGAAATTTATAGTAATGGAAAGAATAAAAGTTGCAAGAAATTTAATTACATCCATACTTTGTGAATTTTGTTGAAATTTTCGGTTGCAAAATTACTATGCATATACGAAATATTCATAATTTTTAAGCCATTGATATGTTGGCGAGTGTTAATTGAAAAGGACATTAAATCAATGTGTTAGATGAAATTTAATTTATAATATTAGGCGAGCCAAATGATTGTTGCACAAATTGTCTTGAGTCTCAGTGAGTTATACTTGTGATGATATGGCAAATTTGCTTAAATGTCAGATATAGTGCTGTTTAAGATAAGATTTTGAGATAAATGCTTCCATTCTCCCCATCGAAAGATCTGATTTTGTTTTTCAACCTTTTCCGTCTGTCGTAAACTTTGCTAACATTATCTAATCCTAAAAATAGAGCAATTGAAGGATTGGAAAAACCGTATATTGAATAGAGAAAAAGAAGATAGTCGTTTGGAATCAGATTCGGAAAGTCATTTCGGAATGAACTCATCAATCCATGATAGTGTTTATCAGCGTATGCTTCAAGCTCATTTAATTTTTTCTCATCTTTAGAATATTGATTTATCATGGATTCTATTTCCTGTGATATTTTTCTTCTTGCGTGTGTTTGATTCGGAGATTCATAAACTAATTTGCATAGTTCATCCAATATTTTGAATCTATCTCCTAACATAGACAAGATGACTGTATTTATTTTGGTGTCATTAGCTTCCATCATTTCTTTTAGATTCATGGCAAGAGAAACGTTTTTTTCAATTTGTTCCCTCTGTCGATGGATACGGTAGACAGAAATTAAACCGAAAAAAATTATAATCACAACAGCGGCAAAAACGATAAACCAAGTTACAAGTCTCGCATACCGATATTTCTCTTTCTCTATCTCCACGCTATAATGGTGGAAATCAGAGAGAGAGCCTATCAAATTTTGGTTTATATTATCACCAATCACATTATTTAATACAAATATTAGTGAGTCTGAAGCCTCAAGAGCTTCTTTTAACGAATCGAGTGAAAGGTATACGTCATGACGTAATTCCCAGTTGCCGATAAAATTTTTAGCACTGATTTGATTCATAATCTCTTTTGCCCTATCAATGGAGTCCATTCGATGTAGCGTTAAACCCAGAAATGCAGAGTCTATTGCTCCGGCATAACCTGCATTGGCAACCAGTCTATTATAATACAGGGCACTATCATATTGAGAGTTCATAAGATGGGATATTCCCTTTTTGCGTAAGACATAGATTAATAATTCGTTATCATTATGTTTATGCGCGCTGTCAATTAATTGGCTGTAAATGCTAAGTGCGGAATCGTACTTTTCATTATAGTGATAGCCCATCGCTACATCAAGCAGTCCGTCATGTATATAGAGGGGGTTGCCGTGTTCCTTGAAATTCTGATATTCAATTTTGGCGAATCGCATCATCTCCTTATAATTATAGGTGTAGCGGTAGATTTCGCAAATTCTCTCGGCGTTCATGGCGATCCAAAATTTATCGTCGAGGGAGAGGGCTTGCTCGTAGGAGTTGAAGAACGAGAACAGGCTTTTGGAGTAGTCGTTGGCGTTGAGTCGCATACGGGCATAATAGTAATTGGCAAGCATACTGTGACGCTTGTCATCGCTCCATTCATAGAAACGTTTGGCGGCGTTGATGAGCGAATCGTCGGTCGGGATGATCGAATTTTTAAATTGGGCTTGAGTCAGCAGTAGCCCGTAGAGAGCTCTGCGGGTTTCGTTGCGACCGAGTGCGGCCGTATCGACCGAGAGGAGCAATGAGAGCGACGAATCGGGATGCTCATTCATAAGTCTCTCAGCCTCAATCAAAATGGCTTCATTGCGCTTCGCTGCAGGATTGCAGGCGCATATCAAAAGAATCAACAGTATGTATGGTAAATATTTCATCGGAATGTCGGTGGCGTGGAGTGTCAATGAATGTGCCGCAAAATTACAAAAAATAGCAGATATTTTGCCGATAAAATATTGATAAAATCCGATTAATTTATTAATCGTTAAGATATTTTAGTCGTTAGGTAGTTGCGGCTGATGACAAGGGTACAGAAAGACAAGAGGGACATAAGAGACAAATTTTTTCAGTAATTGGTTGTTAGGTTGTTGTGCTTTGCTTTGCTGACAAGGGTACAGAAGGACAAGAGGGACATAAGATACAGATTTTCAGTCATTAGTGGAGAGGGTATATAAATTCAAGAGGGGTACAGAAATTCAGAAATAACAGAAATGACATAAGTACTTCAGAAAAATAAATGAACATATCAGGCTCTCTTGGAAAAATCAATGA
>JAMPHF010000001.1:389511-487575 GCA_023663525.1 Bacteroides sp. | reverse complement strand
GAGCCACACTCCCTCAGAGCTAAGAGAAAATCCCTCAAAGATTGCGTCGCCCTCGTTTTAACTTTTGTTATGAGACACACTCTAACACAATCGCCGGGCATACAGCCCGGCGACCGTTATAGGGATTCCGACAATCCAAAGTCAGCAATCACAATCATAATGCACCTGATGGTGAGCCGAATGACATTCCGTGAGCGTGTGGTCGATAATCAAGTGACGGTTGGCCATTCCGGCAATTGTTGACATCTCATGCGAAACAAGCAGCAGAGTGGTGGTTTTCGACAATTCGGCGACAATATCATATATATGATGTTCAAACCGCTTATCGACATAGCTCAGCGGCTCATCAAGCACGAGCAGTTTCGGACGCGATATGATCGCCCGGCCGAGCAAAGCTCTCTGGAGCTGTCCTCCCGACAAATTCCCGATACTTGCATCGGCATGTCCCTCAAGCCCCATCAGGCGGGTGATTTCCTCCACCCTCGAACGCAGCTCGGATTTTGCAACGTTCTCCCCTACCAATCCGGAGGCTATGACCTCCGACACATTGATCGGGAAATGCGAGTCAATGAGATTTTTTTGCGGCAGATAGCCAATCGAGAGATCTTCGACAGAGACACCGTCGCGATAGTAGCTGACAACGCCGGTTGTCGGTTTCAGTAATTTCAACAATATTCTCAGCAGCGTGGTCTTTCCGCCACCGTTCGGACCGGTTATGGCGATAAAATCGCCCTGATGCACCTCAAAATTGATGTCGGTCAACACGTTTTTCCGCTCCCAACGCTTGGAGATGTCGCGCAGGGAGATCATCAGCTCTCTGCCACTGTTCTTTCCGGTCGTCTCCATCATTTCGCGTCAGTGCCGTTACCGTTATTAACCCCGGAGGCGGCTATTGCATCGGCGATAGCCGTGATCTCCTCCTCCCATTCGTAGGCGAGAGGGTTGATGTCAACCTTTCGCAGATCGAGCTGACCGCCGAGAGCCTCAGCCTGCCGGCTGTCGAGGTCTTTCTGATAGAAGAACACCTTGACATTATGTTCCTGCGCATGGTCAACCACATCCTTGAGCATGCCCATCGCCACCTCTTTATTGTCAGCATTTCCCGCCGTGATCTGCTCCAGGCCGTAATCGCGGGCAAAATAGCTGAGCGACGGATGCCACACCATGAAAGCCTCACCCTTATGAGGGGCAAGTTTCACGGCAATCGCATTGTCAAGCGAGTCGAGGTGTGCGGCAAAACGCTCGTAGTTCTTTGTGTAGTAAGCCGCATTGTGCGCATCAATCTCCGTCATGGCGTTGAGCATGTTTCTCGCGATAATCTTGACATTCTTCACCGATGTCCATGTGTGGGGATCGATGACATTGTGCATGACACCGTCATGGCTGTGCGTGCCGGTGACCGGAATCACACCGAGCGATGTATTGAAGATGGGCAGGTCGGGGTGCTCACCGTGCACCTTGTCGAGGATGGCAGCCTCAAAGCCGATATTCCCCATACGCAGAAAGCCGATTGACTTTGTAAGGTTCATTATATGTGTGACCGAAGGGTCGAAGGTCTCGGGATTCGCACCGTTGGCTATCAGGGTACGGATCTCAACCTTATCGCCGGTTATCTGTTCAAGCAGGTATTTCTGCGGCTCAATGCTGACAGACACAATCGGCTTGTCGTTCTCCACTCCCGTACATGCGGCCAAAAGTCCGAGCCACACACTGACAGTCGCTACTATGGAAATAAAAAATATATGGGATTTCATCTTTATTGCATAAATTTTTGCAAATATAAGCAATTTTTAGCAATTCCACCCTATTTGTTAAGAATATTTTTGAATTTACATATCGAAAAACGCCTCGTAAAGCGGTCGAACATCACATTTTCAATCAGACACCACACAGAGACAGCCTTATGCAATGTCATGATTCAGATTTTTTTATTAACTTTGCAACTTGAAGTATACAAAACCACAAACAGAAAATAATCACACCCATCACATAACCGAAATGGCAACACAAGACGACGTTTTTAAGAAAATAGTAAGCCATGCCAAAGAATATGGCTTCGTGTTTCAATCAAGTGAGATCTACGATGGCCTCTCAGCCGTCTATGACTATGGTCAAAACGGCGTGGAGCTGAAAAACAATATCAAACGCTACTGGTGGGACTCCATGACCCTCCTGCACGAGAATATCGTGGGTATTGACTCCGCCATTTTCATGCACCCGACAATCTGGAAAGCCTCCGGTCACGTTGACGCCTTCAACGACCCTCTGATTGACAACAAGGATTCAAAGAAACGTTACCGTGCCGACGTGTTGATCGAGGAGCAGATTGCCAAAATCGACGACAAGATCGACAAGGAAGTGGCCAAGGCAGCCAAGCGTTTCGGCGACAGCTTCGATGAATCCATGTTCCGCCAGACAAACCCGCGCGTCCTTGAGCACACAGCCAAGCGCGACGCTCTCCACGAACGCTTCGCCAAGGCAATGAACGATAACAATCTTGACGAGCTCCGCCAGATCATCATCGACGAAGAAATCGTATGTCCCATCTCCGGCACGAAGAACTGGACGGAAGTGCGACAGTTCAACCTCATGTTCAAGACAGAGATGGGTTCGACAGCCGACGGCGCGATGACAGTCTATCTGCGTCCCGAGACCGCACAGGGTATATTCGTCAACTACCTCAACGTGCAGAAGACAGGCCGTATGCGCATCCCCTTCGGTATCGCTCAGATCGGCAAGGCATTCCGCAATGAGATCGTGGCACGTCAGTTCATCTTCCGTATGCGCGAGTTCGAGCAGATGGAAATGCAATTCTTCGTGCGCCCCGGCTCAGAGATGGAGTGGTTCAACAAATGGAAGGAATTCCGCCTGCGCTGGCACAAGGCTCTCGGACTCGGCGATGAGAAATACCGCTATCACGACCACGAGAAGCTCGCCCACTATGCCAACGCCGCCACCGACATCGAATTCCAGATGCCGTTTGGCTTCAAAGAGGTGGAAGGCATTCACTCACGCACCAATTTCGACCTCTCGCAGCATGAAAAATTCTCCGGGAAGAAGATCCAGTATTTCGACCCCGAGCTCAACGAGAGCTATACCCCCTACGTCATCGAGACCTCAATCGGTGTTGACCGCATGTTCCTCTCAGTCCTCTGCTCGTCATACGAGGAGCAGGAACTTGAAGGAGGCGACAAGCGCGTGGTCCTCCATCTTCCCGCAGCCCTCGCACCGGTGAAGTGCGCCGTGATGCCCCTCGTCCGCAAAGACGGACTCCCCGACAAGGCCCGCGAGATCGTCAACGAACTCAAGTTTGACTTCTCGACCCACTACGAGGAGAAGGACTCCATCGGCAAGCGTTACCGCCGTCAGGATGCCATCGGCACACCGTTCTGCATCACCGTTGACCATCAGACACTTGAAGACAACACCGTCACCCTCCGCGAACGCGACTCCATGGAGCAGAAGCGAGTGAACATCGATGACCTCCACAAGCTCATCCACAATGCAGTGTCGCTCAATGCACTCCTGCGTAAGCTCGCGTAATGCGCGGGTGCGCGTACTCTAAACATAACTCAAACCTCATCCCCTCCACTGAACAATGAAAAAATTCAGACTACTACTCATCCTGGCCATGCTGGTCCCGATGCTCTCATCATGCAACTACAACTCGCTTGTCGAGAAAAAACAAGGCGTGGAGCAGTCATGGGCCGAGGTCCAGAACCAATACCAGCGTCGCGCCGACCTGATCCCCAACCTCGTGGCAACCGTGAAAGGCTATGCCTCTCACGAGAGCGAGACTCTCGAAAAGGTGACACAGGCACGTGCGGCAGCCACTTCAGTCAACATCAACGCCGATGATCTCAACGAGGAGACCCTCGCCAAATTCCAAGCAGCCCAAAACGAGCTCACCGGCGCATTGAAGTCGCTCCTCGCTGTCACCGAGGCCTACCCCGACCTCAAAGCCAACGAGAATTTCCGCGACCTCCAGGTGCAGCTTGAAGGAACTGAAAACAGGATTGCGACCGCACGCGGACGCTACACACAGGTCGTGGCCGACTACAACACTTCAATCAAAAAATTCCCCACCAACATCTATGCCGGATGGTTCGGCTTCGAGTCCGAGCCTCAGTTCAAAGCCGATGAGTCAGCTCAAAGAGCTCCCGAGGTGAAATTCTGAGAGGCTGAGAATGTATCAATAACCCACTCTAATAATGACTAAATTCAGATCATTCTTCATACTCTGCATGATTGTCGCCTTCGGGTCGGTCATCGCCACTTCATGTGACGACGACAACAACAATTGGGACAATTATTCCGAATGGCGCGAAGCTAACGAAGCCTACTTCGATGAACAGAAATTCATGATGGAGGACGGAGCCAACGTCTATCAGAGCGTCACTCCCGCATGGAATCCGTCGGCAACCATCCTGATGCGCTATCTCAACGACCGCAGCAAGACGGTGGGCAATCTCAGCCCGATGTTGACCTCGACAGTCTATGTGAAGTACATCGGCCGTCTCTACAACGGTCTCGCCTTTGACTCATCCTACACGCAGACCGCCTCATACGGCGACAGCCTTTTCATGACTACTCCGGGCGAAGTGATCCAAGGCTGGACCATCGCTCTGACTAACATGCGCGTCGGCGACAGCGCACGCGTCATCATCCCCTACAAACTCGGCTACGGCGTGTCAGGCTCAGGGGCAATCCCTCCCTACTCCACCTTGGAGTTCGACATCAAACTCGTCGATATACCCTATTACGAAGTCCGTCCCTGACCGAGCGCGACTCATCCTAATTGCTTAGAATGGATTTCAAGTTAGAAACCACAGCACCCGGATCGGCGGCACGCGCCGGTGTGATCACTACTGACCACGGCGAAATCCGCACCCCGATATTCATGCCGGTCGGCACTCAGGGGAGCGTCAAGGCCGTGCATCAGCATGAGCTCCGCGATGCCGTCAAGGCTCAGATCATACTCGGCAACACCTACCACCTCTACCTGCGACCGGGCATAGAGATTCTTGAGAAAGCCGGCGGTCTCCACAAGTTCAACGGCTGGGACCGCCCCATCCTCACCGACAGCGGGGGATTTCAAGTGTTCTCACTCTCGTCCAACCGCAAGCTCACGGAGGAAGGCGCATGGTTCCGCTCGCACATCGACGGTTCCAAACACCTGTTCACCCCCGAGAAGGTGGTTGACATCGAGCGGTCGATAGGCGCAGACATCATGATGGCTCTTGACGAATGTCCGCCGGGAACAGCCGACTACAGCTACGCGCGGAAATCGCTCGACCTCACCCACCGCTGGCTGACACGCGGATGGAAACGCTACAAGGAGACCGAGGGCAAGTATGGCTATTCACAGGCATATTTCCCGATTGTCCAGGGTGTCACCTATCCTGACCTGCGGCGTGAATCGGCAAAGTTCGTCACCGACCTTGGTGCGGACGGCAACGCCATCGGAGGTCTCGCCGTGGGCGAACCGGCCGAAGTCATGTATGAAATGATTGAGGTGGTCAACGAAATCCTGCCCGCCGACCGTCCCAGATACCTGATGGGTGTCGGCACTCCCGCCAATATCCTTGAAGCCATCGACCGTGGGGTTGACATGATGGACTGCGTCATGCCGACACGCAACGGACGCAACGGCATGCTGTTCACACGCCACGGCACCATGAACATGCGCAACAAGAAATGGGCCGATGACTTCTCTCCGCTTCAGGAGGACGGCCCGGCCTATGTGGATCATGTCTACTCAAAGGCCTATGTGCGCCACCTCTTTATCGCAGATGAGATACTGGCCATGCAGATTGCCTCGATCCACAATCTGGCGTTCTACCTTTGGCTTGTCGATGAGGCCCGCCGCCACATAATCGAAGGCGACTTCAAGCAGTGGAAGGTTGAGATGCTTGAATGCGTGGGTCGTCGTTTGTGACACATCCGGAAGATCGCTAATAATCAAACCCGCAGACACGTGAAGATTCTCGACTGGTACATCATCAAAAAATTTCTCGGAACGTATGTATTTGCGATTGCTCTCATCCTGGCAATCACAATCATGTTTGACATCAACGAGAAACTCGATGCCTTCCTCAAGGCACCATTGAAGGCCACGGTGTTTGACTACTTCCTCAACTTCCTCCCCTACTTCGCCAACCAGTTCAGCCCGCTTTTCACGTTCATCGCGGTAATTTTCTTCACATCGAAACTTGCCGACAACTCGGAGATCATCGCCATGCTCTCAACCGGCATGAGCTACCGGCGACTGCTGCGCCCCTACATGGTCAGTGCCACCGTAATCGCCATCGTCACATACATCCTGAGCGCATACATCATCCCTCCCGCCAATGTGGAACGTATTGAATACACAAACACATACGTGAAGAACAAACGCGTGGAGTACGGCACAAACATCCAGCTCCAGGTTGCAAAAGGCGAGATCGCCTACATGTCGCGCTACGACAACTCCAACAAGACAGGTTACAAGTTCTCACTCGAATCATTCGAGGACAAAAAGCTCGTGTCGCGCCTCACGGCACAGACCATCCGCTGGGACACACTACACCACTGGACCGTCCGCGACTACATGATACGCGACTTCGACGGACAACGCGAGAAAATCCGTCGCGGTGCACGCCTCGACACCATAATACCGATTGAACCCCGCGACTTCCTCATCGCCAAAAACGACCATGAGACAATGACTTCACCTGCCCTGCGGGAATACATCTCACGCCAGAAAGAGCGAGGTGTGGCCAACATCAAATCGTTTGAGATCGAGAATCACAAGCGTTACGCCATGACGGCAGCCGCATTCATCCTGACAATAATCGGCATGTCGCTCTCATCACGCAAGATAAAAGGTGGCATGGGCGTAAACATCGGTATCGGGCTTGTGCTCAGCTTCAGCTACATCCTTTTCATGACCGTGACATCGACATTTGCAGTATCCGGCTACACCTCGCCAATGGTGGCAATGTGGATTCCAAACATCCTTTATTCCATCATCGCCCTCATCCTCTACTACAAAGTATCGCATCAGTAAACCACGAAAAATCAACCAATTGCGCAAACCCGATACACATCCGTGCAGAAAAGGAATCTAAAAGGGCATGTAAAATTTGGAAAATCATTAAAAACTTTCTACCTTTGTAGTCAAATTTGAAGCACACATCCCTATAAATCATAGGGAAAGAGTGATGCCAAAGGATTGTCTTATGGTGTAATGGTAGCACTGCAGTTTTTGGTTCTGCCTGTCTTGGTTCGAATCCAGGTAAGACAACAAGATTTCGAGAGGTGAACATCAATACCGATGTCCACCTCTCTGCTATCATATTACACTACAAAACTTTCCGGCACAGCACCTACCGACGCCCAAAACTCTCCGGCACAAAGAAACATATCCAGCACCAAAATCAAAAAATCTGTCCCTTTTGCCCCTTATGTCCCTATGTCCCCTTCCTCGCAGCCCTAAAATCCACATCATCCACGCATTCCACTGAAATTTAATCCTTGTTGCTCTTTATCCTCTTGTCATCTTGTACCCCGAACATTTTCACTCCGCCAATGGCAGTATGTCGTGATTTTTTCGTAACTTTGCCAATACAGACTGAATAGACCAAACACGACAAAGCAAAATATGAGCGAGGATACCTTTACTTCGGATGCCATAGATGGGAACGACGGCCTTGTCCCTGATGAAAACACTGCCGGTCATGCTGAAAACTTCGACCCGAAAATCATAGTCGATACCTCAAACGATACCATCCGCCACCAACTGCGCGGGATGTATCAGAGCTGGTTTCTCGACTATGCGAGCTATGTCATCCTTGAGCGAGCCGTCCCAAACATCGAGGACGGTCTCAAGCCCGTGCAGCGACGCATCCTCCACTCCATGAAGCTCCTCGATGACGGCCGATTCAACAAGGTGGCCAACATCGTGGGCAACACAATGCAGTTTCACCCCCACGGCGATGCGTCCATCTACGAGGCCCTCGTGCAGCTCGGTCAGAAAGAGCTACTTGTCGAGACCCAGGGCAACTGGGGCAACACCCTCACGGGAGCGGGAGCGGCCGCAGGGCGTTACATCGAGGCTCGCCTCTCGCAGTTTGCCCTTGATGTGGTCTACAATCCCAAAGTCACCGAATGGACACTAAGCTACGACGGACGCAAGAAAGAACCCGTCACCCTTCCGGTGAAATTCCCCCTGCTCCTCTCCAAAGGAGCCGAGGGTATCGCTGTCGGTCTGTCGTCCAAGATTCTGCCCCACAATTTCAACGAAATCATTGATGCCGCCATCGCCTACCTCCGTGGGGAGGAATTCACGCTCTATCCCGACTTCTTCACCGGCGGGTCAATCGATGTCTCCCGCTACAATGACGGTGAGCGCGGAGGCGTGGTGAAAATCCGTGCCAAAATCGAGAAAGTTGACAATAAAACCCTTGCCATAACCGAAATACCCTACGGCAAGACCACCGCAACCCTCATCGAATCAATCATCAAGGCTCAGGAAGCCGGAAAGATAAAAGTCCGCTCAGTCGTTGACAACACTGCGCAGACCGCCAACGTCATCGTATACCTCCTGCCCGGAACGTCGAGCGACAAGACCATCGACGCGCTCTATGCCTTCACCGACTGCGAGGTGTCCATATCGCCCAACTGCTGCGTCATCTCCGACAACAAGCCCCACTTTATCGGTGTCAGCGATGTGCTGCGCCACAACGTGGACCGCACCCGCGACATACTTGGCGCGGAACTGCGCATACAGCTCGGTGAGGTGCGCGAACAGCTCCACTTCGCCTCGCTCGAACGAATTTTCATCGAGGAGCGCATCTACAAGGACAAAGGCTATGAGGAAAGCGAGAACCGCGAGCAGGCGATCGCCCACATCCGCAGCCGTCTCGAAAAGTTCAAGGACCAATTCATCCGTGAGATTACCGACGATGACATCATCCGCCTGTTCGAGATTAAGATGGGCCGCATCCTCAAGTTCAATGCCGCCAAGTGCGATGAACAGATCGCAGCCTTCCATGAGCGCATAGCCGACCTCAACTCGAAACTCGAAAATCTCACCTCCTACACCATCGACTGGTATGCCGGTCTGAAACGGAAATACGGTGATGCCTATCCGCGCCTCACCACCATACGCAACTTCGACAGCATTCAGGCTGCCGCAGTCGCCGAGGCCAACGAGAAGCTCTACATCAACCGCGAGGAGGGCTTCATCGGGACTTCACTCAAAAAGGATGAATACCTCTGCAACTGCTCGTCGATCGACGACATCATCATTTTCTACAAGGACGGTCGCTACAAGGTGGTCAAAGTGCAGGAAAAGATGTTTGTCGGCAAGGGCATAATCCATGTCGATGTGTTCAAGCGCAACGACAAGCGTACCGTCTACAATGTCATCTACCAGAACGGTAAAGGCGGCACATACTACATGAAACGCTTCTTCGTCACCGGTATCACCCGCGACAAAGAGTATAACCTCACTCCCGGTGAGCCGGGCAGCCGTGTGAGCTGGTTCACCGTCAACCACAACGGTGAAGCCGAGGTGGTCAAAGTCACCCTCAAACCGAAACTTAGATTGAAGACACTCCAGTTTGACGTGGACTTCTCCGAACTCGCCATCAAGGGGCGCAGCGCGATAGGCAACATCGTCACCCGCAACGAGGTGCACCGCTTCTCGCTCAAAGCAGCCGGACGCTCCACGCTCGGAGGACGCGACGTGTGGTTCGACCCCGATGTCATGCGCCTCAACTACGATGGTCGCGGCGACTATCTCGGGGAGTTCAACAGCGGCGACCTCGTCCTCGTCATTCAGAAATGCGGCGAATACTACACATCGACATTCGACGCCTCAAACCACTATCCCGACAACATCCTGCGCATCGAGAAATTCTCGCCTCACAAAGTCTGGACAGCTATCCTCAACGATGCAGATCAGAAATATCCCTACCTCAAACGATTCACGTTCGAGCCGTCGGCCAAGACCCAGCGATTCCTCGGCGAGAACGAGAAATCGCAGCTCATGCTCCTTAGCGATGAGCCGGGTCTGCGCGTGGAGGTCACATTTGGAGAAGCCGATTCCGAGCGGCCGCCGATGGAAGTTGTAGCCCGCGATTTCATCGCCGTCAAGTCATTAAAAGCCAAAGGCAAACGTCTGACCACCTACACCATCGATCATATCGCCGAACTTGAACCCATAAGCACCGATGACAACGATGAGGATGATGAAAACAACGAAACCCCCGACACATCCGTGACGACTCCCGGCAGCGAAGCTGCTTACGCCGACGGAGGTAATCCCGAAATCGAGCCCGAGCGGAGCGATGACGAGATCCGCGATGAGCTGACAGGGCAGCAACGCCTGTTCTGAGCCCCGGTCGCCCGACCCGCAGACATAAACCTCAGTAAAAACGCATATTCCCCCTGTGGAAAAAACAAGAGTGTGTCTAATAACCCACCAGCGAAGATGACGAAACTACATCTCAACATCCTCCTTGCCATCCTGATGGCTCCTTTCTTAGCCCATGCGGATGACAATGACACGACGGTAACCCCACTGCGTCCGGTATTCGCAGCCTACACCCTTGAGGCAGGCACCGGACATCTGACCGACACATATCTCTCGCCGATAAAGTACAGCGGCTGGCACGCAGGCCTCGACTACCAACGCTATCAGGCCATGCGTTTCGCTCCCGACGACTGGACGATGCGTCTCCACGTGAACATCGGGATTGACAAAACCGACAACCCCGTCCGCAACGCCACCATGTGGGACGTAATGCTGAGTGCCGACTGGGGCATGATGCGCAAGTTCCACCCGGCGGTCAGCGGTCTGACAGTTGCAGTCGGCGGATCGACAGGCATTGACCTCGGCTGTCTCTACAATGCCCGCAACGGCAACAATCCCGCTTCAGCCAAGGCAGCGTGGACCATCAACCTCACCGGCTTTGCCTCGTGGCGGACACGGGTGTGGAATCTTCCCGTCACTCTCACCTACCAGCCGACACTACCGTTGACAGGAGTATTCTTCGCACCCGACTACGGAGAACTATACTATGAGATTTATCTCGGCGACCACAAAGGACTGGCACACGCAGCCTGGTGGGGGAACTATTTCAAACTCGACAATCAGCTCTCAGCCGACCTGCACTTCGGGTCCACCAACCTGCGCCTTGGCTACCACGGCTCAATATTCTCATCGAAGGTCAACGACATCGTGACCCACATCTTCACCCATGCATTCTCTGTCGGTGTCAGCGGTGAATGGATCTCAGTCAATCCCCGCAAGCCACTTTCAGGCAAAGCCCGGATGATCCACGCCCTGTATTGAACACAGACACAAAACTGAACGACAAACACGCACATCATCATGTCAAAATCATACATGCGCCCACTGCAATTGCTCCTCCTCATCAGCATGATGCTACCGCTCTGCTCATGCCATGAGGTGAAGGAATATGCCAATGACCCGCGAGGAAACTTTGAAGCCCTCTGGACCATCATTGACGAGCATTACTGCTTCCTCGAACAGAAGGGGATCGACTGGGATGCCATCCACGATAAATATTCACGGCGCATCGAGCCGGAAATGACCCGCGAGGAACTTTTCATCGTCTGCGCCGACATGCTCGACGAGCTGCGCGACGGTCACGTGAACCTTTCGTCGCCATTCAACACTTCATATTACCGCAAATGGTGGAGCGACTACCCGCAGAACTTCTCTGAACGGCTGATTCAGGAATCATACTTCAACTTCAACTACCGCCAGTCGTCAGGAATGATGTTCGGTATCCTCTCCGACAACATCGGCTATATCCACTACGGCTCTTTTGCCAATCCCATCGGCAACGGAAACCTCGACAACGTCCTCCTCTTTCTGAAAAACACCCAGGGACTCATTTTCGATGTCCGTGACAATGGAGGCGGTGATCTCACCAATGTCAGGACCATCGTCAGCCGTTTCATAACCGAACCTACCGTCGTGGGCTACATATCCCACAAGACAGGTCCCGGTCACAATGACTTCTCCACCCCCTACGAGATTGTCTATAACCCTGCCGACGAGGGACGTATGCGCTGGGGCAAACCGGTCATCGTACTCGCCAACCGATCAACATTCTCGGCCGCCAACAACTTCGTCTCCATCATGAAACTGCTTCCGGGAGTGAAAATAGTCGGAGCGACCACGGGTGGAGGCTCAGGAATGCCTTATTCCTCCGAACTCCCCTGCGGATGGTCTGTGAGATTTTCCGCATGTTCAATGCTCGATGCTGACCGTCAGAGCACCGAATACGGTGTGACACCCTCTGAGGGCTGTGCCGTCGATATGGATCCCATCGACGCCCTCAATGGCAAGGACACCATACTCCAATTCGCAATCTCCCTCCTGCAAGGGGAATGACAGATAGTGATATTGATAAGCAACGAATAAAAGTAAACCCAACTATGAGATTATCAGAATATCAGTTAACAATAGCTAATGAATATGAAGGGAACGATAAAGCGTTCCTCACACATACACTTCATGGCTATGACACCACAGATGAAAATACTCTATCCGAGATTGTCTCAGAACCTGCCATATGCTATTCAAAGTCTCACAACCTATTCTCAGAGGGTGTAGTGTTTGATGTACCCTTTCCTCCTCCCACAGAATTTTCCTTTACATTCATAGATCTTTTTGCTGGTATAGGCGGATTTAGGATACCATTGCAACGATGCGGAGGAAAATGTGTATTCTCATCTGAATTCAATCCATTTGCTCAAAAGGTATATGAGGCTAACTTTGGTGAATATCCATTTGGCGACATAACGAAAATTCCCGTCGAGCTTATACCAAAACATGATATCCTGACAGCAGGATTTCCATGTCAGCCTTTCAGTATATCCGGTAAGATGAAAGGATTTGAAGATACACGCGGAACGTTGATCTATAATGTATTTAAAATTGCTGAGGCCAAACGTCCAAACGTTATATTCCTTGAAAACGTTAAGCATCTTGTCCACCATGATCATGGCAACACTCTGAAAACTATTATAGAAGGGCTTCGAGGATTAGGATATAACACATCATTTAAAATCTTGAATTCATCGGATTTTGGTGTGGCACAGAATCGTGAGCGTATAATCATAATCGGATCCAAGAACAAGACATTCAACTTTGATAAAATCATCACGAAACCCAAAGTTATGCTGCGTGAGGTTTTAGACGATCCTAAGACTTCTGAATTTGAGTATCTTACAGAACCATATACGATACTATCTAATGTAAAGCAACAACCGTCAGGACTAATTTTTGTTGGTTATCGCAATAAAAATATTCGGAAAGCTGGTGTAAGACCTGGGACCGAGCATCTATCAAGAGTCCATAAACAGCCAAACAGAATCTACTCAATCGACGGTATACATCCCGCAATTCCGTCGCAAGAAACATCCGGACGCTTCTGGATATATGATGGAAAAGCAGTCAGGAAGTTGACTATCAACGAGTGTTATAAAATCATGGGGTTCCCACCTAATTTCATACGATCAAACAGTCTTTCAGAACAATATCGTCAGATAGGCAACTCTGTATGCATACCAATGATTGAATCAATAATAACAGAGATTAAAAAACAATTGCTATGAATAATATTGATAAATATATTGAGTCCTTATATGATTCTGCTGCCTCACTGGAAAAGCATGACTCTCTTGATGTATCGGAAACCGCAAAGATATATATCGATACTATCATCAATGCTTCCGAAAACTCCAAAGGAGTCTTGGCTGTTACCGTAACAAGTTTAATCTATAAATCACTATATCCGGAGCAAGACATCCGTTGCCATCAGACAAGTATTCCGAATGGTTATTCTGGCAGAGTATTCGATAGTCTCCATATAACACCCTTTTTAAGATCTAAGTCATTTCCGAATATGGCTGAGAGTGGTTGGTTAACAAGATCTCTTGAACAGAAACGTCCATACAATTTTGATTATCCCGGAGCCATCCAACCTGTAGCGTTAAAAAAAGTATTCTTGTCACTCTTAGATGAAGTGGAGACAAAAGGATTAAACCCTATGGATTCAACCATATATTTGTTTCATAAACTCATCTTACAAAGGGACAGCAAAAAAATTGAACTTGCTAAACCAAAAAATCTTTCTATTGAGTCGATAATTGATGTCCTCACTAAACACTTCAACTATAACTATAAGAGTCGGGGTGCATCACGACTTCCCGTATTAGCGTTTTACGCAATATACCAAATTATTCTGTCTGAGTTCAAACGATTTAATGAAAAGACGCTCTTGCCATTGGAGAATCATAATTCCGCAGACTCTCAAAGTGGAAGACTCGGCGACATTGACGTAATAGATGCGGAAGGTAATCCATTTGAAGCCGTTGAAGTCAAATTTGATATTCCAATCTCAATTGATATTTTAAATCGTGCAAAGGAAAAAATACTTCCATCCCCTGTGTCACGATACTATATTCTGTCTACAAAGGAAATCAATAATGAAGACCGAATAGGTATAGAAGACATAATCAAACAGGTAAAAAATTCACATGGATGTCAAATTATCGTAAACGGAGTAATTCCTTCATTAAAATACTATCTGCGATTGCTTGAAAATCCGACATTATTTGTATTAAGATATGTTGCCCTATTGAATTCAGATGACACGATAAAGTTTGAACATAAAATTAGATGGAATAAAATCATAGAGCAACTGTAAGATATCACAAAACAAAAAATATAATCCCACAATACTTCGTCCTCAAAATAAACACTATCATATATAATAAATGCGACAGTTCGTTCATCTTCACGTACATAGCCAGTATTCACTCCTCGACGGACAGGCCTCCGTGACCGGTCTTGTCGATAAGGCTCTTGACCTCGGAATGCCCGGATTTGCCCTTACCGACCACGGCAACATGTTCGGTATAAAGGAATACTTCAACTATGTCAATAAGCTGAAAGGCAAATATAAAGGCAAACTTGCCGACATAAAGAAAAAAATTGAGGAGGCACCTGAAGGCGAGGTCGATAGCCTCCGTGCCGAATATGCCCCCGAGATAGAAAAAATCGAGCGCAAACTCGCTTTCAAACCGATATTCGGCTGCGAGATGTATGTGGCAAAAGGCTCATTGACCGACCGCTCCGACAAGACCGACAAGGGACGGCACCTCATCGTCATTGCAAAAAATCTCACAGGCTACAAAAATCTGATCAAGATTGTCTCCCAAGCCCACACGCATGGCTTCTATCACCACCCGCGCACCGACAAGGAGGCTCTCGCCTCACATCGTGAAGGTCTGATTGTCTGCTCCGCCTGCCTTGGAGGTGAAATACCGCGTCTGATTGCCGAGGGAAACGTCGCCGAGGCCGAAAGACAAGTGCTATGGTTCAAGGAGACGTTTGGCAATGACTATTACATCGAATTGCAGCGTCACAAGACCGATGTTCCCGGCGGCAACCGGGAGACATACGTCGAGCAGCAGAAAGTCAACCCGGTTCTTGTGGAACTTGCCCGCAAACATGACATCAAAATCATAGCCACAAACGACTCGCACTTCATCAACGCCGATGATGCGGAGGCTCATGACCGACTCATCTGTATCTCGACAAACAATTTTGTGTCAGACCCCGACCGAATGCGCTACACCAAGCAGGAATGGTTCAAGTCGCAGGAGGAGATGGCAGCGATATTCCCCGATCTCCCGGAAGCGATTGACAATACGCTGGAGATACTTGACAAGGTGGAAATCTACTCGATTGACCATCCACCGATCATGCCATTCTTCGAGATTCCCGCTGACTTCGGCACGGAGGAGGAATATCGCAAACGAATCACCGAGCAGGAGCTTTTCGATGAGTTCACCCGCGATGAAAACGGCAATGTTGTCCTCTCGCCGGAAGCGGCACAGAAAAAAATCGACAAGTTGGGCGGCTACGACAAACTGTATCGAATAAAATTTGAGGCGGACTATCTGTCGAAACTCGCCTACGAGGGTGCGGAACGCCGCTACGGCTCGCCACTCACACCCGAATTGGAGGAGCGCATCAGGTTTGAACTGTACATCATGAAGACGATGGGTTTCCCGGGCTACTTCCTCATTGTCCAGGACTTCATCAACGTGGCCCGTCACAAACTCGGTGTCAGTGTCGGTCCGGGACGTGGATCGGCAGCCGGAAGTGTCGTGGCATATTGTTTAGGTATCACTCAGGTTGACCCTATCAAGTACGACCTGCTTTTTGAACGTTTCCTTAACCCTGACCGAATCTCGCTCCCTGATATCGATGTGGATTTTGATGACGACGGTCGTGCAGATGTCCTACACTACGTCACCGAACGCTACGGCGAGGACAACGTCGCACACATCATCACCTTCGGCACAATGGCGGCCAAATCGGCCATCAAGGATGTGGCGCGCGTGGAGCAGTTGCCTCTTGCCGAAAGCAACCGCATAGCCAACCTCGTCCCTAAGCGTATGCCCGACGGACCAGACGGCAAGACACTGAAAACCAACCTCAAGAACTGCTATCAGTACGTCCCGGAATTTGCGAGCGAACTCAATTCGCCCAACTACCTCATCCGCGAGACCCTCGAATATGCACGCCGCCTCGAAGGCAATGTGCGCAACACGGGTGTGCACGCCTGCGGTGTCATCATCTGCCGCGACCCGATCTCCGACTGGGTCCCCGTCGCGACGGCTGTTGACAAGAGCGTCGATTCAAAGGAAAACGACAAGATGATTGTCACTCAATACGAAGGCTCAATCATCGAGGACACCGGACTCATCAAGATGGACTTCCTCGGTCTGAAAACTCTTTCGATCATTAAGGAAGCCATTTCAAACATCAAGCTGACATGCGGGGTGGACATTGACATCGACAACATCGACATCGCCGACCCCAAGACATACGAGCTGTATTGCCAGGGACACACGACCGGTACATTCCAGTTCGAGTCCGCAGGAATGCAGAAATATCTTCGCGAGCTTCAGCCATCCACCTTCGAGGACCTCATAGCCATGAATGCCCTCTATCGTCCGGGACCTATGGACTATATTCCCGACTTTATTGCCCGTAAACATGGACGCAGTCCCATCACCTACGACATCCCGGTGATGGAAAAATATCTCAAGGACACATACGGAGTGACCGTCTATCAGGAGCAGGTCATGCTCCTCTCCCGCCTGCTCGCCAACTTCACGCGCGGTCAGAGTGACACGCTCCGCAAGGCGATGGGCAAGAAACTCATCGACAAGATGAACGAACTCAAGGGCCTCTTCCTGAAAGGAGGACAAGCCAACGGTCACGACCCGAAAGTCCTGGAAAAAATCTGGGCCGACTGGGAGAAATTCGCCTCCTACGCATTCAACAAATCTCATGCCACATGCTATTCATGGGTGGCATTTCAGACGGCATGGCTCAAGGCTAACTATCCGTCGGAATACATGGCGGCCGTCCTCACCCGAAACCGCTCGGACATCAACAAGCTCACCGGCTTCATGGATGAGTGCAAGCGCATGAAAATCTCCGTGCTCGGACCCGACATCAATGAAAGTTTTGTGGAGTTCGGTGTCAACTCCCACGGCGACATTCGTTTCGGACTCGCAGCAATCAAGGGCGTTGGAGAGAACGTGGTCAAGGCCATCATCAACGAGCGCAAGGTCAATGGTCCGTTTGAGTCGATCTATGACTTCGTGGAGCGCGTCCCGTCGTCGGCAATCAACCGCCGTCTGCTCGAAAATCTTGTCTATGCCGGGGCTTTTGATAGTTTTGAGGACGTGAAACGCGAGGATTTCTTCTATGAGAATCAACGTGGCGAAGTCTTCACGGAAACACTCGTGCGCTACGGGCAAGCGTTTCAAAACGACAAAAACAACGCTGCCATGTCGCTTTTCGGTGATGATGCGGAGATGTCAACCGCCGGTCGCCCGCCAATGGTACCGCAGAAAGAATGGGCTGCGGCGTTGAAACTTGAGCGCGAGCGTGAGCTTGTCGGGATGTATCTGTCGGCTCATCCGCTCGATCCCTACTTCATGGAGCTGACCTACGGCACCTGCACCGTCAAAGGTTACAATGAATTTGAGCCGACCGAAGGTGTAGAGCTGACATTCGGCGGCATGGTGGTGGACTTCACGAGCCGTCCTGCCAAAAATGGTGGAAAATTCGGTATTTTGAAAATCGAGGACTACACCGGCAGTGCCGAGTTTATGCTCTTTGAGCAGAACTACATCAACTTCCACAACTATGGTGTCCCCGGCACACCGATTCTGATTCGCGGTCGCTACGAGCGACGATATTCCACCTCGCCTATACGCTTCAACATCATGAGTATCAATCTCCTCAGTGAAATTAAGGGTAAACTCATCCACTCGATAACCATCGATCTGCCCTCCGACAAAATCACCCAGCACATCAAGGAGCTTATCGAGGAGGAAATCAAGCGTGAACCGAATCCTCAAGGCGAACTGACATTCCGGATTTTCGATCCCTCAATCAATCGCTCCCTCCATCTGCGTTCCAACCGCCGGATACCGATTTCAAGAAAACTTGTTGACACTCTCACCGAAGAGGATATAAATTTCAGCATAAACGACTAAGAGGCTGTTTAAACAAAAATGTTAAAGCCAGAGTCCAACGATCCGAGATGGATTTTGTCATGAAAAGAGGGAGCATAGCTGGTGCTATGTGACCGATTTTCAGGGCAAAACACATCCGGAACGTTGGATGTGAACAAGGTAACTTTAATATTATCAGTCAATTTTATTTTATTAATTTATGTTTTGAAATATAGTTACTTCTGCTGTGTGACTGTCTTTTTTGTTAAATTGTCCATAACCATCAGTCACATAGCTACAGCTATGCTCCTTCTGATTATGACCAATTTAACTAAAAAATCCAGTCACTCTGGCTTAACATTTGTTATTAAACAGCCTCTAAATTTTATCGTTCGCTATGGGAATATTGATTTTGTTTTTATAAAAAATATGTTTACCTTTGCAGAACGAAAAGCGAGGATAGTTTCTTTTTTCTATCCGAAGTATTGAAAACAAGTTTTTCAGGTCCTTTAGCTCAGTTGGTTAGAGCACCTGACTCATAATCAGGGAGTCGTAGGTTCAAGCCCTACAAGGACCACAAAAGCAGAAAAAGTCGCTGAAATTTCAGCGACTTTTTCTGTCTTTTCATGTTTTTTCTACTGTGTGATGAAAAAACTGCATTGCAGGGAGCAGCTCCAAAAAAATTATGCACTCCACCGTCATACAAAGAAATATTCCGATGGAGTGCAATGATATACGATAAATTATAGAGACAATCAGCGTTTGAGAGCTGCGAGAGTCTGCTCTATTGACTCAATCTTAGATGTGGCGTCCGAAAGTTTCTTGCGCTCACCGTCAACGACTGCTGCCGGAGCATTGTTGACAAACCGCTCGTTGGACAGCTTCTTTTCGACCGAAGCGCGGAAACCGCGAAGATAGTCGAGTTCCTTGGTCAATTTGGCTACTTCGGCCTCTACGTCCATGTTGTCAAGCAAAGGAATGTTGAATTCAGTTGTGCCGACCATGAATGAAGCGGCCGCAGGATCCTTCTCGCTGACGGTTGCTATCTCCGACAGGTTACCGAGCTTGACAGCCACAGCCTCCATCGGGATGGACGAATTGACAATGTGGAGCTTCAGTGCATCACGCGCAGGAATGTTGCGCTGCGCACGGACACCACGGACACCGTTGATCACCTCCTTGACTGTCTCCATGTCGGTGAGGATCTTCTCATCCGGCACTCCTGCCGCAGGCATGGAGGCATACATAATCGATTCTCCCTCACGGCGTTCGCCGAGATGCTGCCAGAGTTCCTCAGTGATGAACGGCATGAAGGGATGGAGCAGGCGGAGGAGGGCATCGAAGAAGCGGATTGTGGCCTCATAGCCCGCACGGTCAATGGGTTTCTGATAGTCCGGCTTGACCATTTCGAGATACCATGACGAGAATTCGTCGCGGAACAGACGATAGGCCGTCATCAGTGCCTCGGAAATTCTGAACTTTTCAAACGAGTCGTTGATTTCGGCAACGGCTGCCGAGAGCTTCGCCTCGAACCACTCTACCGCCTTACGTGAGCTTTCAGGCTGCTCTGCTGACGGATCGACCTCCCAGCCCTTGACGAGACGGAAGGCATTCCATATCTTGTTGCAGAAATTGCGGCCATTCTCGCAGAGTTTTTTGTCAAAGAATATATCATTGCCGGCAGGAGCGGAGAGCATTATGCCCATACGCACACCGTCAGCACCATAATCAGCAATAAGTTCCAACGGGTCAGGCGAATTGCCGAACTGCTTTGACATTTTGCGTCCGATCTCGTCACGGACAATGCCGGTAAAGTAGACATTGTTGAACGGCTGTTTGCCCATGAATTCATAGCCTGCCATGATCATGCGTGCCACCCAGAAGAAGATGATGTCAGGACCGGTCACGAGGTCAGAGGTCGGATAGTAATACTTGATCTCCTCATTGTCCGGCTCAAGAATGCCATTGAACAGCGAAATCGGCCAAAGCCAGGAGGAGAACCATGTGTCGAGACAATCCTCATCCTGACGGAGATCGGCAGCAGTCAGCGAAGCATCTTTCTCACGGGCAAGGGAAAGAGCCTCATCAGCATCCTCCGCAACGACAAACGACCCGTCGGGGAGATACCATGCCGGGACACGGTGTCCCCACCAGAGCTGACGCGAGATGCACCAATCGCGGATGTCAGTGAGCCAGCGGTCGTATGTGGTCTTGAACTTGTCGGGGACAAATTTGATCACGCCCTCATCGACGGCCTTGAGTGCAGGCTCGGCGAGCGACTGCATCTTGAGGAACCATTGTTCGCTCAAGCGAGGCTCGGTGACGGTGTCCTGATTGCGCTCGGAGTAACCGACCTTATTCTCGTAGTCCTCGATTTTCTCAATGAGACCCGCCTCGGCGAGATCCTTGGCTATCTGCTCACGGACAGCGAAACGATCCATGCCGACATACATTCCGGCTGCCTCGCTGATGGTTGCATCGTCATTGAAAATATCTATTGTCTCAAGCCCGTGCTTCTCTCCGAGCATGTTGTCATTCATGTCATGCGCGGGGGTCACTTTCAGACAGCCTGTACCGAAATTGATGTCAACGTAATCATCCTCGATGACGGGAATCTCACGGTTGACGAGCGGCACAATCACCTTTTTGCCGCGCAGATGTTGATTCTTCGGGTCAGCGGGATTGATACACATGGCGGTGTCGCCCATGATTGTCTCCGGGCGTGTGGTCGCCACTATCGCATATCCATCCTCCCCGACAATTTTATAGCGGAGATAGTAAAGTTTCGAGTGTTCCTCCTTGTAGACAATCTCGATGTCCGAGAGTGCAGTCTTTGCCTTCGGATCCCAGTTGACCATGCGTTTGCCACGGTAGATCAGACCTTTGCGATAGAGATCCACAAACACCTTGATCACGCTCTTTGAGCGAATGTCGTCCATGGTGAAAGCGGTGCGTTCCCAGTCGCACGACGCGCCGAGTTTCTTCAACTGCTCAAGGATGATGCCACCATGCTTTTCCTTCCACTCCCATGCGTGACGAAGGAACTCCTCACGCGTAAGGTCACTCTTGCGGATTCCCTCCTGAGCGAGCTTATTGACCACTTTTGCCTCAGTAGCGATGGCTGCATGGTCAGTTCCGGGCACCCAAAGGGCGTTCTTGCCCATGAGGCGTGCACGGCGCACGAGGATGTCCTGGATTGTATTGTTGAGCATGTGACCCATGTGGAGGATACCGGTCACGTTAGGTGGCGGAATCACAATGGTGTAAGGCTCACGTGCATCAGGCTCTGAGTGAAACAGACGGTGATTGACCCAATAGGCATACCATTTGTCTTCGACCGCACGAGGATCATATTTGGTAGCTAATTCTTCCATAAATTATTCTGATAAGACTGGTTGATTCGAAAACAATGATGCAAAATTACAAAAAATCAACGAGCACACAGAGCGTTAGGTCAGTTTTTTTCGAGTCCGAGACCAATTCCTATCGCAAGTATTACAGCCCCTGCAATAAGAAATATTAATGCAGGTCTGGTGTACTTTCTTATCTTTTTCTTAATCTCAGGATTGGGTACCGCAATCAATTCAATTTTATAGCCACTGAGTGCGAAGCCCTTTATGGCTGCCATCAAGCCAAATATGGCACCCAGCAGCATGATACCCAAGCCACCGTATATCAGAAAATCAGTCATGTCCTGTCATGGATTATTTTGAGTGGGCCTATAAACTGACTGCACACTATCTGCGTCTGTTTCGCACTGAGCGCACGGCACTTGAGGAGGAAGCCTTCGGAGCTTTCGCCTTCTTGACTTTGGCAGGTTTCGACTTGGAGGCAGTTTTGGTTGCACCACGCTTTGAACGTGCGGAGCGGACGGCAGGCTTCTTTATTGCTGCATCCTCACTCACCTCATCGCCTGAAGCCTCACCCGCAGCCGCGAGTTCTGCCTTCTCGGCTGCTTCACGCCGGGCAGCAAGCTCCTCAAGCGAGGGTACCCACAGTTTGTCCTCAAACGAATCGAGACGCTTCTGAATGCTGTCCTGTGCATGGGCAAGCTCCTCTGGGTCGGGATAAAGCTGCATGAGCGAACGGTTCTTCAGATTGCGCGTCTTGTAGATGTCGCCTTTGTAGAGACCGAGCTGGAAATAATCATCGTAGGTACACGACGCGAGGTTATTGTCATCGTTCGTGAAAATGTTCTGAGTGGTGAGAAACGGACGCAGGTCGTCGTATTTAACCCAGAACATCGGATACTTCACCGCCTCACCGCCAAAATCGCCCGAACGGTGAAGCACAGGACACACAGCCTCAATGCGTGTGCGCATACGGTTCTGACGTTTGTCGAACTCCCACCGCTCAATGATATAATAGCTCAGCACTTCCGATGCAGGGACATCCGCCTCCTCGATCACAAAACGCGGATTGCGCTCAGTCGATCCTTTGGCATCAGCGTAGAGGATATGGAAACGGTCGAGGACATCACGCATGTTGACCTTATAGTTGTCGGCGAACATCTCGCGCCCGTCAAGATACTCGTAGCCCGCAAGCTCATTGTTGGCCATTCGTCCGAGGATGATGCGAAAAAGGTTCTCCTGACCGTCAACGGGTTCGTCGGGATAGTAGAGCGCAGCGTTCTCATCCTTCATGAGATCAAGCTGACGGTACATGACGCGCATCCATTGAAGCTCGGAATCGCTGACCGGCTCATTCTCGAAATGCGACTGCATCCGCTGCGTCACGCCGGTGGCATTTTTCGTAGCGTTGCGGTCATCAACCGTGCGGCGGCGCACAACGCTGCTCGAACTCGACTCCTGGGCAAACGCCGAGGCCGAGATGATGATTGCTATGACAGTTAGAAGAAGGTTCTTCATCGATGAATCTTTATAAAGTGGAGGATTTGTCTGTGATGGAATGGAAAGAGAGGTCAGTTGACAATGACTTCGACAGGACTCAGGACGCGCTCTATGCCGTCAGGGCCCTTGGCACGGATGCGCGAGATGTAGAAGCGTTTACCACGCGAGAGACGTTTGAACTGGTCCTTCTGCCGCTGGGAGAAGGCCGCTCCCTGCGACACCTCGGGAATGGCATTGCCCATTTGGTCGAAAAACACGGTCTCGAAACCGAGTACCTGGAAGTCAATATTAAGCATATCATCGTCGATGGCGGCATCAATGCCCGGAGCGGAGGTCAGCAGGGTCTTGGAGATGGGCTTGCCACCTTTGTATCGCTCCTTGACTCCATTTGCACCGGCGTAGGATATGAAAGCGACGGGATCAGGAAGTTTGCGAACTCTGAACGTGGTCGAGGCCACAGTCTGAGGCCGCCCGTCGATGTTGGCTGTGACGGTGAGCGTAGCATTCTCTCCGACTTTAGCCGGACGTGCCACCCACGCATCGCCTTTACGCGTCAGAGAGCCGTTGGTCATTGTTGCGCTGACGGCGTTCATGGGGACACCGGGCACGGATATGCTTATCGGATTGTCAATACCGGCATAGAGGACATTCATCATCGTGGCGGAGACGGTGGCGGTGGGTTCCATGACGGTGTAGCTTGACGAGAACGGATGGCGCGTGGTTGTGCCGTCGCCATGCGTCACTTCAAGAAAGCCCTTATAGTCGAATGTGCCAGTCGAGGAGGTCACGAATTCATAGAGTCCGTTCTCATTGGAGAGTTTCTTGTCGCCGATGAAGATTTCCGGACGGGCAGTGGTGTCAACAGCAGCGAGGACGATGTTGGCACTGTACTTGCCACCACGCATCACCATGCGCGACTGAGGGATGACAAACGCATTGATTTCGTTGACGCGGACATCACCGGCATCGACCGCCGAAAGAAGGTGTGACAGAGCCTCACCCTCGGCATAGCGGATGTCGTTCTGGAGTTTGGTCAGAAGCGTGACAGCGGCCACGACGGGCTGATTCTCGAACTTGGCCTCCTCCCACAACTGCGGAGTCACGGTGCCGGGGCGATTGAAGGGAGCTGTCGAAAGTGCCTCGTTGATACTGGTGCGCTTGAGAGTGTCGGGGATAAGGGTGGTTATGAAACCACGATAGGAGTCCATCTCCCGGTGAAGAATCTCGCCGCCTCTCGCTCCGGGCGAGAGCATGACCACAGCGGCAGCCTCAAGGTCGTCGCGTCGATTAATTGCAGCAGGATTTCCATCCTTACCGTCGGCTTCGACAACGATTGCGAGCTTCAGTGAGTCAACGAGAGCGTAGAGGCTCGCCGCACGGTTGCGCACGTCGGTTGCCTTGGCAAGCCAGGGCGTACCTTTCTCGGGATTCTGCGCCGTGAAACTCTCAAGCTGCGAATAGATGGCATCGTTGCGACGCCCGACATTGGCATTGGTGCGTGCAAGACCATCCTCTACCTGCACGAAACCGTCAAGCACATCGCTCGACACGTTGAGAGCAAGCATGGCCGTGAGGACAATATACATGAGGTTGATCATCTTCTGCCTCGGTGATAGCCTTACTACTGATTCTGCCATTTACTGATATTGATAATCTTATGGTGATTAAACGTATTGATGTAGACTATGATGCGACCTATGTCAGTTGACCGCACCCGAGGATTGCGCTCCGGGGATGTCGGACATCATGGGGCGATACATGTTGACAGTCATGGCATGGAGCATTTTCTCATACACCTGGTTGAGCTGCTGCATGTAGCGTGCCATCTTCTCTGTCTCCTCACAATAGCGGGCACTCTGTGAGGCACTTTTCTCATACATGTCGCGTATGTCCTTAATGCCACGGTTGACTCTGTCGATTGAATCGAGCTGGGTCGAGACGCTCTTGAGCTGAATCTCATAGATGGTGTTGAGACCGCCGAGATTACGGTTGAGGTCGCCCATACGCTCAATGTAGCCACGCGAATTTTCCGTTATCGAGGCTGAATTTTCAGTGATGGCACGATAACTTTCAAGAAGCACGGCCGACACGGAGTTGAGAGCCTCGGTGGTCTGGCGCAGTTGATCCATCTGAGCGGAGATAGCCGACATCTGCGAGAGGTATTCCTGTGTGGCGGTCGTAAGCTCAGCCATTTTTGAGAGCTGACCTGCGGCATCCGACATTCGGCGGATGCTGTCGGAAAGCGACAGGCGGTCCTCATCGCTCAGTTCGATTCCTGCGGAAAGCCCGACAGCCTCACGCACATCCGGCTCAGCGATGACACGCCCTCCGGACTGGGCGACAATGACACGGTCTGCACTCTCATTGCCTTCGAGTTCGGGGAAAACGTCCTCCCAATGATACTCCTTCGGCGGACGGTCAAAAGCGGTGAGAATGAACATGAGAACTTCCGTACCCATGCCGATACAAAGGAGCGCGTTGCCACCGGGGAGATGTATGATCTTGAACAGCGCACCAAGGATGACAATTGCCGCACCGATACTGTATGCGAAGTTGAAAAGACGCTGACCGCCTTCCCATGTCATTATGGTTTTTATCTTGTCTTTAGTCATAAAGCATATATTTTTTTGAGGTAGAGTATTAAGATTGAGACTGAGAGACTTTTCATTTCCTTGCCTTCGTTCCTTTTGCAAATCCTATCTGCGAACGGACGCAACGGAAGCCGATGTAGGACCGCTGTTCGTTCTGATATTCCCACATGCGGATGTCGGAACGGACATTGTGGGCAACGTCTTTCCATGAACCGCCGCGCACAATCTTGCGCTTCATTTTGTAGGGGTCTTCCTGCGCGGCATTGTAGCGATATTCGGGATTCAGGTCGCTCGTGAGCTTGCTCACACTCTCGGTGAATGCCGTCGAGGTCCACTCGCTGACATTTCCCGCCATGTCATAAAGCCCGAAGTCGTTCGGGGAATATGTGCCGACACGCGAGGTGATGAGCTGGCCGTCCTGCACGAAATTTCCCTCCTGCGGTTTGAAATTGGCATAGAAACAGCCCTGATCCTCCGTAAGAGGCAGGTCGCCGTCCCAGGGATACATGTTTTCGCTCTTGCCTGCACGGGCGGCATACTCCCACTCGGCCTCCGTCGGGAGACGGTAGGGCTCAACATAGACACCCTCGCGACCGAGCGAACGGCGCAGGAAATCGGTGCGCCAGTTGGCAAAGGCTGTGGCCTGCTCCCAGCTCACACCGACGACGGGATACTCATTGTAACCTCCGTGTGAGAAGTAGAGACGGACGTAAGGCTCATTATAGGCATTGTCGAAGTCGTTGATCCACGCAGTGGTGTCGGGGTAGACGTTGACAATGTAGGTATTCACGAAGTCAAAGTCGCCGGTCAGTCCTCGGGTGATTGTCTGACGGATGATCTCACCCTCGTCATTGATGAAAGCTGTGTCCTTCGAGATCATGGGGATGTCGGTTGGGACAGGCTTATCCGTGTTATATTCACGACGAGATGGGTTGAGACGATATTTGCGCTTGGCGGCCTCGGTGTGGTTGTAGACCTCATAGCGGTAGTTGAGCTGCTCAGGGTCAAGTTCGCGCACACCGGTGATGGGGTTTGTGCGATACATGCTCTCGATTGCACGCTGCTCATCCTCATTGGCATTGCGCCAGGGGATGGCCTTGGCCCAGTTGAGATGCGGCGTGACGGGATTACCCTCACGGTCTTCCTCAATCTTGAACTCCTCATTGCCACCGTAGGCGGGATCGGCAAGACGCTCGCGGATGATAGAGTCACGTACCCAGAACACAAACTGCTTGTATTTTGAATTTGTGATTTCTGTCTCGTCCATCCAGAACGCATCGACCGACACGCCACGCGAATCGGCCGGCATGTTCCAAAGCGAATCAGCTTTCGAGGGTCCCATATTGACGGAACCTCTTGAGACAAGAACCATGCCGTATGGTGTCGGCTCGGTCCAGGCGGTCCCCCCGACTCCGATCACTTCGCCACCCATTGAGCTACGGCTGCCCGTAGCGCAGGAGACTGCTGCGGAGAGAAGGGACAATGCGAAAAGTATGTGGAGTATTTTTTTCATAGGTTACATTATGCGTATGCTCTTGTGTTTGTGGCGGTTCTTTTCTGAGAAATCAAGTTTTAGATTATAGCCTGCGACAAGTTCATGGCTTCCTGACGAGGCTTTGGATATGTCGGAGATGTGATAGTCGTAGCTGTAGCCGATGAAGATTCCCTTCAGTTCAGCCCCAAGCATGATGGAGACTGCATCATTATGACGGTAGCCGAGACCTGCGGTGAACAGTTTGTTGTAGCGGACACGGCCCGTGAGCTGGAAATCGGTCGTGGTGAAATCACTCCTGACCAACAGCGACGGTATCACTTCAAATAACGTATTTTTTATCGGAATATTGCTCCCGGCCATGAAATATGCTGTCCGTGAGGCCGTGAACTGATATTTTTTTGACAGATCCGACACACTTCCGCCTCCAGTGCTCTCTCCGGCACGTGAAGCCGAGTTCTGAGTGTCGTCGGTGAAGCTGACGGTCGGGTTGTTGGCGTGGAGCAGGGAGATTCCCGCCCAGAACTTTTTATGGACATAGAATGCACCTATGCCGAGATCGAGGGCGTTGCCGGCGACATCACGCGTGGGGATGGCATCGTCAGCCGGATCGTGGTAATTGTCATCATCGGGTATGTAGACCTCTGTTCCCTTGAACTGCTGATTGTAAAGTCCGGCTTGCAATGCCACCGTCAGCTCCCCTTTCAGAATCTTCAGCTTATATCCGATCTGAGCGTCGATTGTCAGATTGTGGAAAAGCCCGTATGACTCCTGCTGGACCGTCAGACCGGTTCCGAAACGCTTGTTGACGAACTTGAACGGCATGTCGGCAGCGGCGATGAAACTTTTAGGCGCATTGTCAATGCCGACCCATTGCAACCTCGCACCGCCACGAATGCGCAGATTATCCGTGTCGCCCACCGCGCCCGGATTATAATAGGTGGGGAGTGCCCAGTATTGCGTCAGCAGCGCATCGCCCTGTGCCATTGACACCGGGGTGGCCATGAGCCAGCAAAAAATCATGGCTATCGCTGCGCGGAGCTGTGGGATGTCGAAGCGTCTGAGTGTCATTCAAAGTAAAAGGTTAGGACAACCATGCGCGACACAGCCTTTTTCAGCGACTGCGTGATGACGAGTTTGTCAGGCTCCTCCGCGATGTCAGGTCGGCTATGCTCAAGATTATCACCGAGACCGAAACAAAATTTTATTTCCGGATTAAATTTGAAATACGGCAGATAGAAGTCACATCCGAAACCGCATGTCAGGAAGAAATCTGATGTCTTGGTGCGGAGATAGTCATTGTTCTGCTTGGATACATTGAACGTCGGCATGACTCCCGCGATGAGATACGGACGGGCATTGCGGTAGCGCATACTCGAAAATTTCAAGTCAACCGGAAGCACGATGAGTGCCGATTTCAGATTCTGACGATACTCGTTGCCTGAGTTATATTCCCTCATGGTGATGTCGCGGTTGCCGAAATACATACCGGGGGTGAAGCGAAGATTGAAATACGTCCCGAGCCTGTAATCAATAAGGCCATTGACGCAAAAACCGGGCTGGAACGCCGGTTGCTCCACAAACCATTGTTGACCCGTCTCCGTGACGAAGCCATTGTGGGTGAACGAAAAATCCTGAGTGTGCAGACCGACGGAAAATCCGAGATGCCACCGTCGCAGGTCGGCATACGGACGATTCATCAGCCTATCATTCAGATTCTGACACACCATCTGCCCACAGCTCCCCCCTATGAGAACCATGAGCAACAACCATGAGCGCAGAAATGTGTAAAAACATCGATTCATCACATTTTATAACGTAGTTATGAATGAGAATATTGTCCACCTAGCAGCGAGAATAGCAGTCACGTTATGTGAAAAAAAGATAATGGCAACGCTGCGGATAGTAATTAAAAAATGACAACCCACATTTAACTTATTAAACTTTATGGGTCAATGTAATAAATAATTAAAGCGGCAACCGTGAAACACAGTTACCGCTTTAATTATCTTTTCGTTTTCCCCTATCACATCACGTGGAGGAGGAAATAGTTTTTCTTGCCGCGCTGCACGAGGATGTATTTTCCGTTGAGGAGCATATCGGCCGTCGCGGGGGCGTAGGGGTCGGAGATTTTCTCCTTGTTGATGCTTACGCCTCCACCCTGCACCATCTTGCGCATCTCGCCCTTGGAGGGGAAGACGGGTGCGACCTCCGTCAGCAGGTCGGCGAGCTTCATACCCTCGTCGATCGCGCTGCGCGGAATCTCGAATTGAGGGACACCCTCCATGACGGCGAGCAAGGTCGCCTCGTCGATCTTGCGGAGTGTCTCGCCGGCATGGTTGCTGAAGAGGATCTGCGATGCCTCGACAGCGGCTTCGTAGTCCTCGGCTGAGTGAACCATCGTCGTGATTTCCTTTGCAAGACGTTTCTGGAGAGGACGTGCGCCGGGATTCTGAGCCTGCTCCTCGACCAGAGCCGCAATTTCCTCGCGGGTAAGCTCGGTGAAGATCTTGATGTATTTCTCGGCATCAGCGTCAGAGACGTTGAGCCAGAACTGGTAGAACTTGTAGGGAGAGGTGTAGCGCGGATCGAGCCACACGTTTCCGCTTTCGGTTTTGCCGAATTTGCCGCCGTCAGCCTTAGTGATGAGGGGACATGTCAGGGCGTAAGCCTCACCACCGACAGTGCGGCGGATGAGTTCCGTACCTGTGGTGATGTTGCCCCACTGGTCGGAGCCGCCGAGCTGCAGACGGCAGTTCTTCTCCTTGTAGAGATGGAGGAAGTCGTAGCCCTGACAGAGCTGATAGGAAAACTCGGTGAACGACATGCCCTGCTGCGATTCGCCGCTGAGACGCTTCTTGACTGAATCCTTGGCCATCATATAGTTGACCGTGATATGCTTGCCGACATCGCGGATGAAGTCGAGGAAGGAGAAGTTTTTCATCCAATCGTAGTTGTTGACCATCTCTGCAGCATTGGGTGCATCGGAGTCGAAGTCAAGGAACTTGGCAAGCTGAGCCTTGATGGCTTCCTGATTGTGGCGCAGAGTGGCCTCATCGAGGAGTTTGCGCTCCTGGCTTTTCATCGAGGGGTCGCCGATCATGCCTGTGGCACCACCGACGAGGGCGATTGGTTTGTGGCCGGCGCGCTGGAAATGCTTGAGCATCATTACTCCAACAAGATGGCCTATGTGCAACGAGTCAGCCGTCGGGTCAATGCCGAGGTAGGCTGTCGTCATTTCTTTCTTGAGCTGATCCTCAGTGCCCGGCATCATCTGATGGATCATGCCGCGCCACGTAAGTTCTTCTATGAAATTCATCGATTTTTTGAAATCTTGGATATACTTGTCTTCTTAATGATTATTTGAGGGTGGCGAGAGTGGCAGAGATTCGGCGCAATGCCTCGCGGAGATTGTCGTCGGAAGTCGCATAGCTCAGGCGGATATATCCCTCCATACCGAAAGCCGCACCATCGACTGTGGCCACATGACCGATCTCAAGGAGATACATCGCGAGTTCGCCCGACGTGCCGATTTTCTTTTCCTCGGGAGTGGTCTTGCCGATGTATGCACTCACTTCGGGGAACAGATAGAACGCTCCCTGCGGACGGTTGACCTTGAGTCCGGGAATCTGTGACGCGAGTTCCACCACGAGGTTGCGGCGGCGTTCAAACGCCTTGTTCATCTCAGCGATGCAATCCTGCGGACCGGTGTAGGCTGCCTCAGCAGCTTTCTGAGCGATTGACGATGCGTTTGATGTGTACTGACCCTGGAGCTTGGTGACAGCCTTTGCAAGCCACAGCGGAGCAGCGCAGTAACCGATGCGCCAACCTGTCATGGCGTATGCTTTCGAGACACCGTTGATGATGATGGTGCGGTCAGCAATTTCCGGGAATGAAGCGAGCGATGTGAACGAGCCGGTGAAATTGATGTGCTCATATATCTCATCAGCCAGCACAAGAATGTCGGGATATTTTGCCAGGACATTCACGAGACCCTGCAGTTCCTCGCGCGAATAGATGCTGCCGGTCGGGTTGGACGGCGAGCATAGCAGAATCATGCGGGTGGCAGGAGTGATCGCTGCCTCAAGCTGCTCGGGAGTGATCTTGAAATCCTGATTGATGTCGGCGAGAATCTTGATGGTCTTGCCTCCGGCGAGCTTCACCATCTCGACATAGCTGACCCACGCCGGCATGGGGATGATCACCTCATCGTCGGGATTGATTGTCGCGAGGATCACGTTGCAGAGAGCCTGCTTGGCACCATTCGACACGACAATCTGCTCGGGAGCGAAAGTGACCCCGTTTTCTTTGGCGAGTTTTTCTGACACAGCCTTGCGGAGCGACATATAGCCGGGGACGGGAGTATAGAACGTATAGTTTTCATCTATCGCCCGTTTGGCTGCCTCCTTGATGTGGTGTGGGGTCTCGAAGTCAGGCTCTCCGACAGAGAGATTGATGACATCTACTCCCTGAGCCTTCAGTTCATTGCTTTTCTGTGACATTGCGAGGGTGGCTGACTGCGCCAGTGCCTGCACTCGTTCGGAAATGTGGGTCATATCTGTTATTTGTGTTTAATTTTTTCCATTATTGTTTGTCTTGTGCAAAGTTACGGATTTATTTTATGATTTTAGTGCGATAAAACAAAATTCGCCTCCGCTGTCGCGACAACAGGAGGCGAATTTTATAATTATATCCGGGAACTATTCAGCATTCCGTTATATCATCAGGCTTTTGCGGCGGCAGCGCGGGCACGCATCGCAGCCATAGCCTTGGCTTTTCCGATACGGATATAGTCTACGAGCGGACGAGAGGCGGGACATATGTAGCTGCATGAGCCGCACTCAATACAGTTGGCAACTTTCTGCTGCTCTGCCTCATCCCATTCATGCAGACGCGAGAGGGTGCTTATGAGGAACGGCTCAAGACCCATCGGGCAGACCTCCACACACTTTCCACAGCGTATGCAGTTCTCAGCCGGACGACGGTGGGCATACTGACTGTCGAGGAGGATTCCTGATGTTCCCTTGATCATAGGAGTCTGGAGAGTCGAAGCCGTGCGACCCATCATCGGACCACCGAGGATGATTTTCTCATATTCCTTTCCGTCGGTCAGCGTGGCGAGGATTGTTCCGAAAGCCACGCGGAGGTTACGACCCGTGTCGCCATCGTGGATGGTCAGCACACGGTCCATCAAAGGCTCGCCGAGCACAACCGCACGATAGACGGCATAGGCAGTGGCAACGTTCTGCACGATGGCACCTGTGGCAATCGGGAGACCGCCCGAGGGAACTTCCTTGCCGATGACAGCCTCGATGAGCTGCTTCTCACCGCCCTGCGGATACTTGACCTGCATGGTCATCACCTCAAGACCGGGGACAGTCGAAGCTGCCTCTGTGAGCGCGGCAATTGCCTCAGGCTTATTGTTCTCGATTGCAATCACGCCACGGTCAACGCCTGCGGCACGCATAAGGAGTTCGACACCCTTGACAATCTGACGCGGATTCTCACGCATGAGCATATCGTCGCACGACAGACACGGCTCGCACTCGGCAGCATTGATGATGACGATCTCTGCCTTGGAGCCGGGAGGGGGCGAGAGCTTCACATGGGTCGGGAATGTCGCACCGCCGAGACCGACAATGCCAGCATTCTTGATTATGTCGATGATTGCCTTACCGTCGAGGGCTGCAATCTCAGCTTCGCTGCGTGAAGGCTTCTCGCGGTTGGCCATTGCCTCTGCATCGGCCGCACGGTCTTCCTCATCGCTCTTGATGTAGATAGCCTGGACAGGCATTCCCTGAGGCGTACGGGCCACGTCAATCTTGACCACTGTTCCCGAAATCGGAGTGTGGACGGGGGCCGACACGAAACCGCCGGCATCAGCCACGCGGTCACCGCGCTTGACTTTATCGCCCTTCTTCACAATCGGAGTGGCCGGTGCACCGATGTGCTGCGACACGGGGAGCACCACTTCCTCCGGAAGCGGCATATTCTCGATAGCCTTACCGGCAGCAATCTTATTCTCAGCGGGATGCACACCGCCTATTTTAAAGGTATGGAGTTTCATGTTTCTTAGTTTCAGGCTGTTTCTTCAACTTTCTCCTTTTCAGGAGCTTTCTTGACCGGGAAATTCACGGCATGGATAGCGTGAGTCGGACATACATCGACGCACTTGCGGCAGAGCTTGCACTTCTCATAGTCGATGTACGACAGATTGTTGGCGATGGTGATGGCCTCGTGGGGACAGACCTTGAGACACTTCGAGCAGCCGATACATGCGACCTTACATTCCTTCATGGCGACAGCTCCCTTCTCCTTGTTTGAACAAGCGACATAGACTCTCATGCCGCGCGGACCCTTGTTGCGGAGCTCGATGATGGAACGCGGACAAGCCTTGGTGCACGCACCGCAGCCCACACACTTATCCTCAATCACCTCCGGCAGACCGGTCTCAAGATTCATTCTCATTGCGCCGTAGGGGCAGGCCTCAACACAGTCGCCACATCCGAGGCAACCGTTGGGACAGGGTGATTCACCTGTGCCGAGCGAAGCAAGCACCGCACAGGTCGGTGCGCCTTCGTAGCGGGCGAGACGGGGACGGAGGTCACAGGTGCCGTTACATTTGATGACGGCAATCTTGGGCTTGGTCTCCGAAGCGGCCAGCCCGACAATCTCACCAATCTTCTTCATGACGGCACTTCCCGACGACGGACAGCTCAGACCGTCGAGCGTGGTGGCGTTGACACAGGCCACGGCAAAGTCGCGGCAACCGCTGCGTCCGCAGCCTCCGCAGTTTGCACCGGGGAGGATTGCCTCTACTTGATCGATGCGGGGATCCTCATGGACATAGAAGCGTTTGGCCACGACATAGAGGACAGCGGCACCTATGATTCCAATAATCCCGAGGACAATGATGGAAGTTACTATAATATTCATGGTAGTAAATTAAAACGTCATATTTTATTTATTTTCCAACTGATTTTCTGCGCAAATCTCTTTCGGTTGCGGTAAAGGAAGACATCATACAGCCCGAGGGCGGCAAAACCGAAGGCTATCGACCAACCGCCGAGCGAGGGAACGCCCAGCCGCAGCCCGACAATCACACCACCGAATATCAGCGTCGGGAGTATGAGAGCCCACCACGTGGCCCAAAGCGTAGAGCTCGATGTGGCGGTCACCTCCACACGCTCGCCGATGGCAAACTTGCGTGCTTCCGGGGTGTCGATGGTCAGCAGTTCGGTCTTGTCGTCCCCCTTGTTGCAGAGGGCGGTGATGGCACAGCCGTCACACTTACATTCGTCATCGGTACGGATGACAAGATAACCGTTTTCCACTTTCCTGATGACTCCACGGTGGGTTACGTCTTCTTTACTCATGATATAGATAAAAACACTTGGAGCATGTCCAGTCTCAACATCTATTGATGCATACGTCTGTAAAATCGACACTTGACATTGAAAACAAGCACACTCTTGGATATGTGGGAGCAAAGTTAAATATTTTCTTCAAAAACAACAAACCAATTTTTGCATCATCACATCTTTTTTTCAAACCGCGCAATGTGGAGAGAGAAAACGTGCCGTTTACTAAAATAAAATCGGTATGCCGCCGTTTATAAATAACGGTGTATAAGCAAAACAATAAGCATTTGCTCAAAATTTCTCCAATCGTAGGGACATGCCTTTGGCATGTTCACTCTTAATCAGCTACCATACAAACACATCCGTTCAACATGCCGGAGGCATGTCCCTACGTGAGACAAAAATACTCATTGCTTGCCCTATAAGAATTCTAACTGTGCTATATGAAACAACGGATACTCTTGGTCAACAAGTTTTATTACCGTCGGGGTGGTGCCGAGGGAGTGGTCATAAATCTTGAGCAGGCTCTGCGCGGGCTTGGTCATGAGGTCGCGGTGTTCTCCATGGATTTTCCGGAGAATATCGATTCGGACTATGCCCGTTATTTCGTTCCTCAGGTAGAATTTTTCAAGGGTTTCGGAGCCAAGGTCGGTGCGATGCGCCGCACCCTGGGGCTCGATGACCTCCGCAGCCGTTTTGAAAGCCTCCTCGATGATTTCAAGCCCGATGTGGTCCATCTCCACAACGTCCATTCCTATCTGTGTCCGCTTGTCGGCGAGTTGGCTCACCGCCGGGGCATTAAAGTGGTCTGGACTCTACATGACTACAAGATTGCGTGTCCCGCATACTCATGTCTGCGCGACGGCAAGGTCTGCGAACTGTGTTTCCACGACAAGAAGCAGGTCTTGCTCAAGCGGTGCATGAAAAATTCGCTTCCTGCAAGTGTGCTGGCCTACATGGAAGCCCTCGTGTGGAATCGCAAAAGGCTGACAGCGTTCACCGACACATTCATCTGTCCGAGCGGGTTCATCATGGACAAGATGATCTCGGCAGGCTATCCGGCTGACAAGATGCGCGTGTTGTGCAACTTTGTGGCTCCTGAAATCAAGAAGAGGTATGACAACATCGGTTTCTCGGAAAAGCGCGAGCCGTTCTACTGCTACGTTGGCCGTCTTTCAGCCGAGAAAGGTCTCCCGACACTCATAAAAGCTGCCTCGCGGCTGCCTTACAAACTGAAAATCGCCGGACGCGGTCCGATGGAAAGCGAGCTTAAAGCTATGGCAGCCCCATATCCCAACATCGAATTTGTCGGCTCGCTCTCTCCCGCCCAGGTTGCCGACCTGCTGTCAAAAGCCACTTTCTCAGTCGTCTGCTCGGAATGTTATGAGAACAATCCGCTGAGTGCCATCGAATCGCTCTGCGCCGGGACTCCGGTCATAGGTGCCCGGATCGGAGGCATCCCCGAGCTGATCGGCAAGGAGTCTGGCATAATCTATGAATCCGGCAATGTCCCCGAACTGGTGAAAGCAATTGACAAAGCATGGAATTTCGACTGGGATTACCGCAAGATTATGGACAGCTCACGCCACAAGTTCAGTGCCGCAGTCCATTGCGACACTCTCACTCAAATTTACGAGGGAAAATGAACGATACAATCGCCGTGATAGGCCTACGCGGATTCCCGGACGTGCAGGGTGGGGTCGAGAAACATTGTGAGGCTCTCTATCCATGCATGACTGAATTTCGTTTCAATGTGTTCAGACGCTCCCCCTACGTGAAGGAGCGGGCAGAGGGGAAGTATCCCAACATCACCTTCTCCGACCTCCCGTCAACGACCATCAGCGGCTTTGAGGCTCTCGCTCATACATTCCTCGCGGGATTTTATCTTGTGGTCAAACGTCCGAAACTTGTCCATGTCCACAACATCGGTCCCGGACTGGTCATCCCCATGCTCCGTCTCTTTGGTCTCAAGACCGTAATGACATACCACAGCGCCAACTATGAGCATAAGAAATGGGGACGCTTCAGCCGGGCCATACTCCGCGCCGGCGAATGGCTTTCGCTCCACTTCGCTGACCGTGTGATCTTTGTCAATGAGATGCAAATGAAGCGGGTCGCTGCGGCCTATGCCCGGAAAGTCCGCTACATCCCCAATGGCGTTGTCCACCATGACCCGTCTCCATCGACCGATTTCATCGAATCGCTCAACGTGAAGCCGATGGAATATCTTCTCGGAGTCGGGCGACTGACTCCCGAAAAAGGATTCGAGTATCTCGTGCGTGCTGTCAATATGCTCGACCGTGACATTCGTCTTGTCATTGCGGGCGGGAGCGACAATGACGACACCTATTATAAACAGTTGCGCAAACTCGACACCAAAGGTCGAGTGATATTCACCGGCAATGTGCAGGGCGAGCAACTGCGCCAACTCTACTCACACGCCAAGCTGTTCGTCCTCTCGTCGGTCAACGAGGGTTTCCCCCTGGCATTGCTTGAGGCAATGGACTATCGACTGCCGATTCTTGCTTCCGATATTCCGGGTACACGTATCCACACTTTGAATCCCGATGACTATTTCCGTCCGGCCGACACCGACAGCCTCCGCCAAGCTCTTGACCGCCGGTTGGACATTCTTGAGGCAAACCAACGCAGGGACTACGACCTCTCCTCATTCAATTGGGAGAGCATTGGACGCGCCACCGCTGAAGTCTACAGGGAGATTCTGGATTAACCCTGATTGTACGGACCGGATTAACCCTGATCGTACGGACATGCCTTCGGCATGTTTACGTTTAACATCTTATCGTACAGCCACATATCAAACATGCCAAAGGCATGTCCGTACGGATAATAATGCATACATGCCGATAACGACTTCTTATTTTTCCTGCCCTGCGGTTGCGGGCTTTTTGAGTTCGGGGTAAGAGATGCGTGAGTGGTACATGGTGCGGAGACGCTGGGCAAACACCTCCTTGATCGTGCTGACGTCGCGGAACGATATGGGTGATTCATTGTGCAGCCCCTCGGCAATCTGCGAATCTATAATCTTGTTGACAAGTGCCGAGATGGCCTCCGGTGTGTGGCTTGGCATAGACCGCGAAGCGGCCTCGACAGCATCGGCCATCATCAGCAGCGAAGTCTCCTTTGACTGTGGGTTCGGTCCGGGATAGCTGAACAATGCCGGGTCCACATCCTCATCGGGATGAGCGTTGCAATATGTGGTGTAGAAATATTTCGCTTTTCCCGCACCGTGATGTTCGGCTATGAATTTGCGTATCATCTTTGGGAGTTTGGCCTTCTCGGCAAGCATAAGCCCCTCGTTGACATGACCTGTGATTATCCTCGCGCTCTGCTTCGGGTCAAGCGAATCGTGAGGGTTGATTCCGTGTTGATTCTCGGTATAGAAAGCCGGATTCTTGATTTTGCCTATGTCATGATAGAGCGCGCCGGTGCGGACGAGCTGGACATTGGCACCGATGCGGCTTGCTGCCGCCGAGGCGATATTGCTGACTGCCATAGAGTGGTTGAACGTGCCGGGACACTCCTCGGACAGCTCGCGCAGCAGCGGGTTGTTGATGTCGGAAAGTTCCACAAGCGTGACCCTTGAGGTGAAACCATAGATTCTCTCGATGAGAAACATCAGCACGTAGCTGAACGAGATGAGTATGGCATTTATGGCAAAACAGCCGAAGATGCGACCCTCGGTGCGCGCCAATGAGCCTGCCTGCATCACCTCGATTGCCACGTAGGACAGTGAGTAGGCGAGAAATATGAATGCCGCCGTACGGATGAGCTGGCTGCGCCGCGTGAGATCCTTGAGCGAATCGATGGCAATCACACCGGCAATGAACTGCAGGAATATGAATTCAAGCGCAAACGAAGCCACTATCGCACATATCAGCACGAGGATGATGTGGCAGAAATAGGCTGTGCGCGAGTCGAGGAACACGAGTATGAGGATCGGCACCATGGTGAACGGCGTGATGTAAAAACCCGTATGGAAACCGGCCTGCATTGCGAAGGCAAACAGTGTGAACACACCCATCAGCGAGATGATGAACGTCACCGTGCGATCATCGTCGAAGTAGTCACGGCGGAATATGTAGAGATAACCGAAAAGACACCCGTAGAGAATCAGCATGTAGAGTGCCTGACCGGCAATCGGATAGTAGTGCTGCGAGATTGTGCCATTGCCACGCTCGCTGGCAATCTCCTCGTAGGTGCGCAGGACGGTGGCGAGCCTCGACGTGACGATGTCGCCCTTGTCAATGATTCGTTCACCCTGCTGGATGACACCGACCGGAGCCATAGCCTTCTGATAAGCCTCATCGAGCAGACGGCGCGAGGTCACGGAGTCAATGAGGATGTTGGGGTGCAGCACCTGAGAGAGCTTGGTCGCCGAGATGGCCTGACGCATGTCGCGGTTGTTGAGCACACTGTCGAGACACTCGTAGGCGCGGAAGGCTGAAAGATAGTTGGCTGTCGGCAGGCTTATAGCCACGTTGTCATGGATGAATCTCACCGACGGCAACTTTCCGGTCAGAATCTTCGCATACGTATCGCGGTCCACGATACCATTCTCATACACCTTGCGTATCTCCTTTATGATCTGGTTGCGCTCCGCAGGCGTGATGTTGAGATTGGTCGCCGAGTTGAGCCGTGTGGTGTACTCCGAGATTATCGTCTTCTCGGTCGTGAGGTCACGTATGAACACAGGCTCGAAATTCGCATCGATACTGTCCTTCACCTTTGCTATGCTGACTGAGTCGAGATGGATCGGGATGTCAAAGGGAGCTGTCAGCAGTGCATAGCTCCACGGACGGCCCTCCTCAAACGAGTAGTGGTTCTCTGACGAGCGCGGGAGGAAATAGACGGTGACTGACACCACAATGATGAACAGGAGTATCCTGAGCGAGAGTTGGCGCGTTGGCATTGAGTTCATACGTCGAAAATGTTGCGGACGATAGTCCAGATAATGATGGTGGCGAGGATGATGAGGATGAAATTGCGACCCGACAGCAGATGTTGAAGCCTTGCGGCATATCTGCCCGGGAGTCTGGAGAGCGCGAGGAGACCGAGGAGCGGGATTTCAATCATGAAAAGCGCATTGTAGGCGAAAGCGGCCTTGAATTCGCCTCTGAGCATCGAATGGACTGCCCGCTGGGAGCCGCAGCCCGGACATGACAGCCCGGTCAGGGCCTTGAAGGCGCAACGTGGATACAGACCTGACGACGGTTCTGCGAAAAAATAGAGAGCCACGAGACCGCACAGCGCGATGATGATGCCCGCAAAGAAAATCCGGCGGTAAAGAGCGATGTTGGGCTGCTGCATCAGTAGAATGAACTCAACAGTACCGAGAACGGAGCACAGATGAGTCCGGCGACAAAGGAGATGATCAGCCACATCTGAGCTTTGGACGATGCGTCCATTGCCGCCATATAGTCACCGCGATAGTAGGCCGGGGAGACCTTCGAGGCATAGATAATGGCGATTATACCGGTGGGCAGACAGCAACAGATGGTCGCAAGTATCGACCATATCAGATAATTGTCGGGCATGGGAGGAGGTGTGCCGTTTCCGTTCCCCTGATTGTAGCCGTAGGGTGCATTGCCATAGGGTGCATTGCCATAGGGATTCTGACCATAGAAAGCCCGGCGGTCGGCCTGTGACTGCTGTCCGTAATCACGGTTGGCGGTGGGATCGTTCCACGGATTTGGCTGAGAGAAGTGAGCGACGATTTCCGGGATGGCCGCTGCCGTGGTCCAGTCGCTGAGACCTTCGTGCCACACGGGGGTTGAGGGATTCAGACCCGGTGTCGAGGTGACCTCATCAAGCGAGTAAGGTCCTTTCTGCACACCGTCAATGATAATCCAATATTTCATGAAGATAATGTGATTATGAAACTTTTAAGAGAGGAGGACCGGTGCGATGCTCTGCCGCACCGGCTCTCCACCTCACTGTATTTGTTTAGAAAAATTTCGTTTCTTCGCCGAGGATGTCCGAGAGGACGGCATTGGCGAGACGCGAGGCACCAATGCGGAAATACTCGTTGGTCTCCACCCATTTGTCGCCGAGGACGGTACGCACGATGGTGTAGTACTTCAGAGCCTCCTCAGTGGTCGATACGCCACCGGCAGCCTTGAAGCCGACCATACGGCCTGTCTTCTCGTAATATTCCTTGATGCACTCACACATGACGTAGGCCGCCTCAAGCGATGCTCCGGGCAGCTCCTTGCCGGTCGAGGTCTTGATGAAATCCGCGCCGGAATACATGGCGAGTATCGACGCATTGCGGATATTTTCGGCTGTCTTGAGCGCGCCGGTCTCAAGTATCACCTTCATGAGCGAATCGCGGCAGGAGTGCTTCATCTCCGAGAGTTGGTCGCACATCTCCTCATAATCCTTGTCGAAGAAGTCGCCGAGGCCGAGCACCACGTCTATCTCGTCTGCGCCGGCTTCGACCGCAAGACCCACTTCGGCAATCTTGACCTCAATGAAGCTCTGCGCGCTGGGGAAACAGCCGGAGACGGCTGCGATGTCCACGTCGGAGCAATCGAGCACCGTGCGCACCATCGGCACGAAGTTCGGATAGACGCAGATGGCTGCCACATTCGGCAGGTCGGCATGTTCGTGGGCGAATGCGTTGACCTTCTCCGTGAAGTCGGCCACCGAACGCTGCGAGTCGGTTGACTTGAGTGTCGTGAGGTCTATCGAATTGAATATCTTTTTAAGAACTTCGGGTTTGTTGTTCTCCGCGAGATGCTTGTCAAGGATCTCATTCACCTTGGCAGCGACTTCCGCGTCCGATTTTGTCACGCGGCTGTCGGCAATTACTTGCTGGTACTTATCCATGATGATTATATGTATTAATTTAAGTTTTTATCGGGATGAGCCGGACTGTTTCCGTCCGGCTCCCCGCTGTCTCTGAGTTTCGGGTTGGAAACGTGGCGCGTCACGTCGCGCATGGTTTTCTTGGCTATGTTGCGCCGGAAGGCCTCGGTGAGATCCACCCCCGTCTGATTGGCAATGGCAGTCAGCACCCACAGCAGGTCGGCAAGCTCGTCGGCCAGTGCATCAGGGTCTTCACCGGGCTTGAACGACTGGTCGCCATACTTTCTGGCCATGATCCTCGCCACCTCTCCGGTCTCCTCAGCGAGAATTGCCATGTTGGTCAATGGCGAGAAATAGCGGACTCCGACAGTGCGGATCCACTCGTCAACCGTATCCTGCAACGCCCGGAGCGTCATGGGTTCATCTTTCATGGGGTGAAGTTTCATGGTCAGTCTCTTAGCCTTGAATCTATAACAATTGTGACAGGTCCGTCGTTCACGAGGGCCACCTGCATGTCAGCGCCGAAGACTCCGCGCTTCACCTCCCGTCCGAGAATCCTCGAACATTCGGTGCAGAACATATCGTAGAGCGGGACGGCGACATCGTGACCGGCTGCATGAATGTAGCTCGGGCGGTTTCCCTTTCTTGTCGATGCACACAGCGTGAACTGGCTGACGGCGAGCATCTCGCCGCCGACATCCTGAAGCGAACGGTTCATCACCCCCGCCTCGTCATTGAATATTCGCATGGCCGTGGCCTTTGAGGCAAGCCACCTGACATCATCGGCAGTGTCGCCTGTCGCAACCCCGACCAGAATCATCAGCCCCGGGCCAATTGTGCTGTGAAGCTCCCCGCCAATGCTGACCGAAGCCTCTGTCACACGTTGTATCACTAACTTCATAATCCGCAAATTTACGAATTATTTCGGATTCCCAACCCCCACCTCCGTTTTATTTTTCACTCGCCGGTGTAAAACATATTCTAAAAATTTCCCACCCCTCATGAACTGATTTGGAAAAACGGACGTTATTAGAAGTGAACGTCAACTATTGTTTATGAAAGGGAACTCAAGATTGTTAATGGTGTTAGCAGCGTTATGTCCCTTGGGTCTGTGGGCCCAAGGGATTGCTGACGTTGTGACTGCGCTTGAAAAGACCGGTTGCTACGAGGCCGATGCGAGTTTCAACGTGTCGCTCCCGCAGAGCGACAATGATGTGGTCTACAATATCCACCTCTCGTCAGCCCCCGCCCCGGGCGACCGGCTCTCGCCGTGCGGCTATCTGACCGAGTGGAGCATGGAGAGTCCGTCAGGACCGGTCAAAGGCTTCTCGGCCTATTTCGATGGTCATCATTACCGCTACCGCAACGAACGTCTCCAGGAATACCACACCGGCTGGGATTCAATCCCGTTCATGCCTCGCGGCAACACTGACGGCGTGCAGGCCACGGCACAGTTCACCGATCTTTATCCCGGCTACATAGCCCGCGAGCTGAAAAAAATATCGTCCGACAGCCTGTATACCCTCACTCTCCGCCCCGATATGGTGTTTGACGGCAGGAAAGCTGTCGAAATCAAAGCTGTCATGAGGGTCAACGACATCACGGCCATGGAAAAGCGTTTCATTTTCGACGCCAAGACAATGATGCCGCTGCGCATCGACACCGAGAGCAATCCCGGGCAACTTACGGAGCAGTCCATGCTTGTGACCTACCGCTACCCGTCGAGGATGAACTGTCCGCAACTGGGCGAGGAGGCTCTTGCGGCAAGCTATCCGGAGGTGTTCGAGAAGTATCGTGAAAACAATTTCCGCATCGAGAATCTTTCAGGCACTCAGCTTCCCACATTCTCCCTCCCGACCACTACCGGCGAACGCTACACCTATCACCGTGGCGATCCGTTCGTGACTCCTACCGTCATCGCACTGCTCGACCCCTCGGCAGGATTCAACACCGAGCTTGTCAATGAGGTGCGCGGGGCAGTTGACCGCCTACCCGCCCAAGCCGATGTCATCTGGGTGTTCAACTCGACCAATGTAGATGCGATCGAGACGATCATTCCGTCCATTCGTCCGGGCGAACATCTGCTGATGAACGGCAAATCACTTGCCCGCGACTGTGGCGCAGCCTCGCTCCCGGTAGTCATCATGGCCGACAGTGGAGGAAAGGTGAAAAATGTTGTGCTCGGATTCAACAACGAGTTAGGCAACGTTGTTTTACAGACGATGGCTTTGGTAGAATGAGCTTTATAATTCTCGATTGATTTAAACTGATTTAACATGATAAATCATGATTAATCTTGTTAAATCTTATTAAATCATGATTCAAAATGATTTTTAAATCAAAACTAAAAAACTAAATAATGGAAACCGTATTCTTTAAAGGCCAACCATGCCACACCTGTGGCACCGTCCCCGGTATCGGCGAAACCGCACCTTGCTTCCACCTCGCCGGAGCTGACCTCTCGCAATTGCTCTGCACTGACTTTGCAGGCAAGCGGGTAGTCCTCAATATTTTCCCGAGCCTCGACACTGAGGTATGTGCGCGCAGCGTGCGCCGTTTCAATGAGGAGGCAGCTAAACTCGATGATGTAGTAGTGATCTGCGTGTCGATGGACCTCCCGTTCGCCATGGGTCGTTTCTGCACAATCGAAGGAATCAAGAACGTGCTTTTCGGGTCAGCATTCCGCTCACCGCTTTTCGGACAGAAATACGGTGTGCAGCTCGTCGATGGACCGCTTGCAGGTCTGCTCGCCCGCTGCGTGCTCGTGCTTGACGAAAACCGCCGTGTGATCTTCCGCGATCTCGTCGAGGAAATCACTAACGAGCCTGACTACGATGCCGCAATCAAAGTCCTCGCCCGTAAGGACTAATCACACTTGAAAAAAGCCTGTACTGAAAAGGGTACAGAAGGACAAGAGGGGACAGACGTAACGGATTAATATTTTCAGAGTAATTTTCCACTGAAAATTTGCTGATTATATAAAAATCTGTCGTTTCTGTCCCCTCTTGTCCTTCTGTATTCTTTTCAGTCTTAGTCTGATAACTGTATTCCTATCAATAATCGCTGAACAGTTTCGGCTTGATGACGAGACCGACACGGAGCATGGAATGAAATTCCTTATATGCGAGGAGTCCCTCACCATAACCGTTGTAATACTGCACGAACAGATATTGATTGTCACGCGGGAAAATGCGGTAGTTGAACTCCAGGGTCGTGTTATAGTTCTGCTTCCAACCCTTGCGTTTCACAAGATTGATGGCGAAACCCATGCGGCCGTTTGGCGAAGTCACCGAAGTGCCGAGCTGATATATGCCGCAATAGTCAAGAATATCACGGTTTTCCGAACCATCGATGATCGGAAGCCACACCTTGCTGTGGACCATAAGCTGGGGGTCGATCATGATGCTCGCCCCGATACTCAACCTGTTCCACGACCGCGAGGCCGCCCCGTCTCGACCGTTTGACTCATGTTCGGCTATGAAACTGACCTTGCCGACATAATGCCCCTTGACAAAGAGCGGCTTCGTCAACCCGACACCCGGATTGAAATTGAGGTCGGTCATCGGCATGGAGTCCTCAAGAATGTTCCAAAAACATTTCTGCGAATAGAACAGATAGAGATACGTCCCGAATGGAAGTGTGCTGCGCGTCAGTCGCTGGGCTATCGAAATCTGGAACTTGATATTACACGTATGGCGGCTGATGCGCTCCCCGACGGGGGCACCGAAGATGAAATAATTGTCCTTATACAGACCGAAATACGGAGCATCATCAAACGCACGGCGGACACTGTCGGTGTTGATGGTCTCATTGCTCGTCGCGATAATCTGCGCCCCGGCATTGAAACTGAGACCTGAGGTGATGAGTGCGAGTGTGCCGACGGCTAATCGCAATATGGCTTTCATCGATTGTAAATGCGTTAGGGACGATTAATCGTCCTTTGAAGTGGAACACGATTGCAAAGATAGATAAAAATTTAGTAATTTTGCAGCCATGCGCTATTATCATGTTTTTTTACTGTCGCTCCTCGCTCTGCTCACGGCCTGTGGCAACGACGAGGAATTTGTGATCAACTGCGAGATTCGCGGTCTTGGTCAGGAAGGAGTGGAGATGTTCTACATCAACCGCAGCATCCAACATGCCGTGTTCCATCCCGTCGATGGCAAGGTGTCGCTCCGAGGTGTCTCGTCTGAACCGACACTCGTCGAAGTGGTCACAAACTCCGGCACGCCGCTGTTTGTCTGCGTTGCCTCCAACGGCGATGACCTCAGCGTGAAGATGGATCTCGACAACCCCGGTCAGGTAAAAATCGAGGGCAACGATGCCTCCGAGGAATTTTCGCGTTTCATCTCCGCCAATGACTCCATCCTGCGCAGCGGTGACATCGCGACCGTTAACCGGCTGATTGCCGACGAGGTTCGCACCCACCCCGACCGCATATCGTCGGCCATGCTCCTCGCCACCCGTTTCCAAGCCCGTGGCTATGAGCTTGAGGCCGATTCACTCATCAATATCCTGAAACCGCAGGCCCGCCCCTCGAACGTCATGGGAGCATTTTCGGGAATGGTGAGCGAGCAGGTGTCGGCCGATGCTCGCGGCAATGTCAAGACCATGACCATCAACTGCGCGCTCCATCAAAACCGCGACTCCACCCTACGCTACTGGCCGTCGAGCCAAAGCTACACACTGATAGCATTCACCGGCCGCAGCAAGGGCGACAGCGTGAGATCCGCCCTCCGCAACTTGACCGACAGTCTCCCGTCGCGCCGCTTCAAGGCAATAGAGCTGTCACTTGCAGGCGACAGCACGTCGTGGCGTTTGTCCGTGCGCAATGACAGTGCCAACTGGTGGCAGGGATGGCTGCCGGGAGGAGCCTCCAATCCAAGCATACGGTCGATGGTCATACCGTCATACCCATTTTTCATCGTTTCGGACAGCATTGGGAAGCAGGTCTATCGCGGCTACTCTGTCCGCGCAGCCGCCGACAGTGTCAGGAACAGACTGAGAATCTTCCTCAAAGCTCCCGAAAAGGATACAGTCGAGGATACCCCCGAACCACAAACCCTCTCCACGCCCAAACCTCTAAAACCATCCCGGCAAGCCCATAACGAGAATGCTCCCCGCACCAAACTCAAGCTCGCCCCCACATCCAACACCCGCCTCAAAACGAAATAATATATTATTGTCCAGATCATTAGACTGAAAAAGGTACAGAAAATACTATTCGTCACAGGGGTGAAAAGGGTACAGAAGGACAAGAGGAACAAAAGCAACAGAAATTTTTAAGTCGTAAGGGTTGTTTTACATGTTTTTCACATGCACGATAACTTATTTATTACCTGCGCGATAGCTAAAAATAATTCTGTTACTTATGTCCCCCTTGTCCTTCTGTACCCTTTTCACCCCCATGACGATTAGTATCTTTTGTACCCTTTTAAGCCCTATGGCGAATGACAGACGATTAATGGTTGACAATAATTCCACATTTTTCTCGTTAACTAATAGTCATATAACACACTACTTGCTTTTACTTCATGAAAACACTCATCCACATACTTCTCTCGCTTGCCATCCTCTCCACTTTCACCGGCTGCATTGAGGACGGCATTGACACCTCATCCTCATCGCAACCGGTATTCTCGACTGACACCCTTGATCTTGGAGTCGTGTTCACCGGTCAGCCCACTCCCACAAGTAGGTTCATGGTCTATAACCGCCACGACAAGATACTGAACATCAACAATATCGCTCTACGCAATGCCGATGGCACATTCCGCATAAACGTCGATGGTTTCTCCGGCTCGTCATTTCAGAATGTCGAAATCCGTCCTAACGACTCCATCTACGTATTCGTCGAGGCAACCCTCCGCACCAATGGCACTCCGGATCTCACAGGTTTCAGCGATATACTCGACTTCACCACCAACGGAGTCACACGCAGCGTGGTGCTCAGCGCATCCGGTCAGGACGTTGAACGCCTCCAGAGCACCGTCATCGACAAGGACACCCGCTTCGATGCCACATACCCTTATCAGATTTTCGACTCCATCATAGTCGCATCCGGCGCGACCCTCACCATCCCCGAAGGAACTACCCTCCATTTCCACGATAAAGCCTTCATGCGTGTCGAGGGTACACTCATCGCCGAAGGCACACCACGCAATCCCATCAACATGACCGGCGACCGCACCGGCAATGTGATTTCCGGCGTGACCTTCGATCTCATGGCCTCGCAGTGGGAGGGATTGCACTTCGCCCCTCAGAGCCGTGGCAATCGTCTGAGTCACACAGTGGTGCGCAATACTGTGTCGGGAGTCATCGCCGATTCGCTCTCACAGGTATCATTCCTCAATTGCCGTCTGCGCAACAGTGCCACCTACTCCCTCCTCGGACGTTACGCAGATTTGACACTCACCGGCTGCGAAGTCGCCGAAGCCGCTGACGGTGTGATGGCACTCGTGGGAGGCACAGCCACAGTCAGCAATTGCACTTTCGCAAACTACTATCTTTTCTCCGGTCTGCGCGGAGCCTCAGTACAGCTCTATCATATCGACCGCGAAAGCGACGACGGTTCGGGGATGCCATTGATGACAGCCGATTTCCGCAACTGCATTTTCTATGGCAACGGCTCTGACTTCTACCCCGGCGACCTCAGCGCGAGCAGTGTCACCGTCAGGCGTTCGCTCCTGAAGAGCAACGGCAGCGACGACAATAATTTCATCGACTGTCTCTGGGGTGCTGATCCGCTCTACTATACCGTCCGCGAGGATTACTACTTTGACTATCGCCTCCAACCCGGATCGCCAGCCATCGGCGCAGCCTATCCCGACCTCATCCCCGCCGACGGCATGAGGGACTTCTACGGCACAGATCGCGGTTCCTCCCCCAATCTCGGTGCATACCAGACCGGAAAGGAGGAGTGATCAGGCGGTCAGTCATCAGGCTGAAAAGGGTACAGAAGGACAGGAAGGACAGAAATAACAAAATTATATTTTGCTGTCACGCCGGAAGTTAGTTATCGTTATCGCGTATGTAAATCATACGCGCATGTAGACATATATGGGTGAGTTTCATAACAACCGAACAAGAGCGTGTCTCATAACAACCGAACAAGAGCGTGTCTCATAACAAACCGAATAGCCTAAAAAATTTTTTGTTCCCTCTGCCCCTTATGTCTCTCTGTACCCTTTTCAGCCTAACAGCTAACGGCTCCATATTACTGAATTTTAAAGAGTAAGGACATGAAATGAGGTCTACAATCAATTTATTCGAGATTTTTTCGTAAATTTGCCTCATAATGAATTGGAGAGACATGATCAACATTGACGATATTTCATCTGAAAACCCGGATTTCATCACTGAGAACACGGGTGACGGACTTGACAACGACAAAGACACCGCGACGCAGATTGCCGCCGATTACAGCGAGGACGACATCAAGACCCTCGACTGGAAAGAGCATATCCGCCGCCGACCCGGCATGTATATCGGCAAACTCGGCGACGGCTCGAACTACGATGACGGCATTTATGTGCTCATCAAGGAGGTGCTCGACAATGCCATCGACGAATACATGATGGGCTTCGGAAAACAAATCACCGTCGATGTGGCCGACGGAACGGTGACGGTGCGTGACTTCGGTCGAGGAATCCCACTCGGGAAACTTGTCGATGTGTCGTCGCGCATGAACACAGGCGGAAAGTACGACTCAAAGGCCTTCAAGAAATCTGTCGGGCTGAACGGCGTGGGCATAAAGGCCGTGAACGCCCTGTCGACCGAATTTTTCATCTCCAGCGTCCGCGACGGCATGGGCAAGAGCGTCCTCTACCACTGCGGCGAAATCGTCGAGGAGAGCGACATCGAGCCGACCGATGAACCCAACGGCACACTTGTCCGCTTCACACCCGACGCATCAATTTTCCGCGACTACGCCTACCGCGATGACTTCATAGTCCCGCTGCTGAAGAACTACACGTTTCTCAATACCGGACTCGCCATGGTGTTCAACGGCAAAAGATACATCTCGCGCAACGGTCTGCTCGACTTGCTCAAGGACAGCATGACCACCGAGCCTCTCTATCTCCCCATCCACCTCAAGGGTGAGGACATCGAGGTGGCGATCACCCACGCCAATCAGCGCGGAGAGGAATACTATTCATTTGTCAACGGACAGCACACCACTCAGGGAGGCACCCACCTCACAGCCTTCAAGGAAGCCGTCTCACGCACGATCAAAGAATATTTCAAAAAGGATTTCGACTATTCCGACATCCGCAACGGCATGATCGCCGCCATTTCCATCAAGGTCGAGGAACCGGTGTTCGAGTCGCAGACCAAGACCAAGCTCGGAAGCCGCGACATGAGCCCCGACGGTCCGACCGTGGCAAAATTCGTCGGCGATTTCATCAAGACTGAGCTTGACAACTATCTCCACCGCAACACCGACATAGCCGAAATCATCCTGAAAAAAGTCCAGGAGAGCGAGCGCGACCGCAAGGCCATGGCCGGAATCACCAAACTCGCCCGCGAGAAGCAGAAAAAAGCCAATCTCCACAACAAGAAGCTCCTCGACTGCCGCGTACATCTCAACGACATCCGTGGCGACGAGGAGAAGAAACTCGCCTCGTCAATCTTCATCACCGAGGGCGACTCCGCTGCCGGCTCCATCACCAAGATACGCGATGTCTGGACTCAGGCGGTGTTCTCGCTCCGTGGCAAGCCGAAGAACTCCTACGGAGTCCCCGCCAAAATCCTTTACGAGAACGAGGAGTTCAACCTCCTTCAGGCAGCACTCAACATCGAGGAGGGGATTGACGGACTGCGCTACAACAAAGTCATCATAGCCACCGATGCCGATGTCGATGGTATGCACATCCGTCTGCTGCTGCTGACGTTCTTCCTCCAGTTCTTCCCCGACATGATCAAGAAAGGTCATCTATATGTGCTCCAGACCCCACTTTTCCGAGTCCGCAACCACAAGACCACAAAACGCGGGGCGCGGGGTGCAGCCTCCGTAGCCGACGATACTTATTATTGCTACACCGACGAGGAGCGCATCGCAGCCATAGCCAAGCTCGGCGACAATGCAGAAATCACCCGCTTCAAAGGTCTCGGCGAAATATCCCCGGAGGAATTCCGAGGATTCATCGGTCCCGACATGCGCCTCGACCGCGTCACTCTCCGCAAGGAGGATGCAGTGGCTGAACTTTTGGAATTCTACATGGGCAAGAACACCATGGAACGCCAGAACTTCATCATCGACAATCTCGTGGTGGAGGATGACTCCCAAATCGGATAAACCCTTCCAGCGCATGAACACCATATTGTTTCCGGGCTCATTCAACCCCTTCACCGTAGGTCATCAGTCGCTCGTTGACCGTGTCATTCCCCTCTTTGACCGCGTGGTGATAGCCATAGGGATCAATTCCGGCAAATTGGCTGAGTCATCAGTGCCGGAACGGATTGAATCAATCAGCCGTCTCTACGACAATGAGCCAAAAGTCAAAGTCATAGCCTATGAGGGGCTCACCATCGACGCATGTCGTCAGGAAGACGCAAAGTGGATGCTGCGCGGGGTCAGGTCAACAATCGATTTCGAGTATGAACGCAACCTTGCCGACATAAACCGCCGCATCTCCGGCATAGAGACCCTCCTGCTGTTTACTCTCCCGGAATATGCGGCCATCTCCTCCTCCGTCGTCCGCGAACTCAGCTCCTACGGCTACGATGTCACCCCCTTCCTGCCGGAGAGGCATTGAAAATGTGGACTATACAGAATGACGTAACATAATTCTTACTTATGAAGAAAATAATCACAGCCATTGTGCTTGCCGGAGTCGCACTCTCGACATTCGCACAGCTAAATATGCAGTTCACCCCCGAACGCAAGCTCCGCTATGCAGAGCAGATAATCGAGAACTATTATGTGGACGATGTCGATACGACAAAGATTGTCACCGAGGCCATAATAGCTATGCTCAAGACCCTCGACCCCCACTCCACATACTCCTCGCCCGAGGAGACACGCGAACTGACCGAACCGCTCGAAGGCAACTTCTCAGGCATAGGCATACGCTTTCAGATGGTAAGCGACACGCTCTACGTGATAGAATCCGTGGCAGGAGGTCCGTCAGAGAGAATGGGAATCGTCCCCGGCGACCGCATCATCGCATGTAACGACACCGTCATTGCCGGTGTCAATATGAAAAACAACGACATCCTCAAGGTGCTTCGCGGACCGAAGGGCACCATCGCCAATCTCAAAGTCCTACGCAAAGGCAGCCCCGAGCCCCTCGAATTCCGCATCGAGCGCGACGACATACCCATCTACAGTGTCGATGTCAGCTACATGCTCAACGATTCCGTGGGCTACATCTCCCTCACTCGTTTCGCCGAGACATCTACCGACGAAGTCAAGAAAGCGATGAAAGAACTGCGCAAGCAGGGCATGAAGCATCTCGTCTTCGACCTCACCGACAACGGAGGTGGCTACATGCGTCCCGCAATCGAGCTTTCAGAAATGTTTCTCCGTCAAGGCGACATGGTCGTCTACACCGAATCGCCCAAAAACGGAGTCACAGAAGCTGTTGCCGAGGCCGACGGCGATTTCCTTGACGGACGCGTCGTGGTGATGGTCAACCAGTACTCCGCATCCGCATCCGAAATCCTTTCCGGGGCCATCCAGGACAATGACCGTGGCGTGATTGTCGGGCGGCGCACATTCGGCAAAGGTCTCGTCCAGCGTCCTTTCCCCTTCCCCGACGGGTCAATGATGCGTCTGACAATCTCACGCTACCACACTCCCTCCGGTCGATGCATACAGAAACCATACGTGGCGGGTGACGAGGAAGCCTACCAGCGCGACATAATCGACCGCTACAATTCCGGCGAGTTCATGAACGCCGACAGCGTCCACCACTTCCCCGACTCGCTCAAATTCTTCACCAAACGCCTCAACCGTCCCGTCTACGGTGGCGGTGGCATCCTCCCCGACAAATTCGTGGCCATCGACACAACTATGTATTCCCCCTACTACCGCGACATGATTGCCAAAGCCGTCATCAACAACTTTTGTGTCAACTATGTCGATGAACATCGCGACAGCCTGAAGAAGCTCTACCCCACCGACACTGACTTCGTCAATGGCTTCATCATCACTCCCGAAATCATGACAGCCCTAATCGAGCGCGGCAAAAAAGACGGTGTCGAGTTCAACGAGAAAGACTATGAGCGTTCACGTCCGATACTGGAAGCCATCGTCAAAGGACTGATTGGCCGTGACATCTACGAGCAGGCCACCTACTCCAAGGTCATAGCAAAATTCGACCCGATTTTCACCGAAGCCATCGAAATCATAACGAATCCCGCCGAATACGACTCCTATCTCCGCCAAACGGAATAACAGGGGGGTATATGCCAACCGGCAAATCGTACGGACATGCCTTCGGCATGTTAAATACACCACTGAATACCAACTAATTATGGGGGAGGAACAAACACAACCTATAACCTGTCCCTCCAAAAATGTAAAAGGGTGTCCACAACCTCACCCATAGGCATTTTATGGCATCCGTCAGGATGCCGGTTTATTCGTAGCCGGGCATGACTACGCTGCGCTTCGTCATACCCGGCCACTGGTAAATCAACATCCTGCGGATGTTCCAAACAGGTAAAGATGAGGATACTCATTAATATAAACACAAAAAAAGAATCAGACGGTCAATCTTGAAGCAAGATGAAAACCGTCTGATTCTTTTGTGCTTATATCGTTCTGTCCTCTATTGGATTAGAGTTCGAGGAGTTTCTTGATCTGCTTTTCGAGATTTTCCTTGGGCTGCGCGCCGGCAAGACGGAGATCGCGAATCTGCTCACCGTTCTTGAAGAAAAGAATGGTCGGGATTGACATGATGCGATACTGTGAGGTGAGATCGTTCTCCTCCTCGATGTTATATTTGCCGATAGCGACAGTGTCCTTGTATTCCTCGGCCAGCTCCTCAACCACGGGAGCCATGCGCTGACACGGGCCACACCATGTTGCCCAAAAATCGATTACAACCGGCTTCCCTGAAGCGATGATGTCGTGAACGTTCTGATCAGTGAATGTCATGATAGTTAGTATTTTAAATAGAGTTTAATATGTTTTGTCAGTTACTTTGGGGACTCTCTGCCCCATCCGGGTGCAAAGATAGTCAGAATTATTCATCTCACACAAATCATTCAACATAATTTGGGTTAAATTCTGCGGGCGCGTCACTGAACAGCAAATATAATCGACGCGCCCCCGACAACTTTATTTTCATTTCTCAGAGATTATTTTTATCTTTGTGATTGCAAATTATCACTTATAACAACAGAATGAAACTAAAAGGACTATTGCTTGGTCTGTTGCTCCTGATGGGAATCAGTTTCGGGGCAAAGGCCGATACATATTTCCCCTATCCGCTGATTCCGGATTCAATCAACGTGTTCCAAAAACGCTGCGACTATCTTGCCCGCCATTTTTGGGATTTCTGCGACATGAAAAAAGCGTTTTCGGCAAAAGCCAAGATGGCAACCGAGTTCAACGTGTACATTTCCGTGCTGAAAAATGCCACCCCCGACTCGGCCATTGCATCGGTGGTGCGACTCAACAAAATGCTTGAGAAGCAGCCCGCCGACCAGCTTTTCCTCGCCGAATGTGCCGAGAACCTCCTCTATGGCGACACCGCCGAGATGTGGATTGACGAGCTATACCTCCCGTTTGCACATGCCGTCGCGTCAAACAAACGCATCGACAAGGCCTCGAAAGCCCGCTTCGTGCATCAGGAACAGGTGCTCAAGAACTCCCTCCTCCGATTCCCAGCCCCATCGCTCCCCTACACCACTCGCGAAGGCACGACGGGAAATCTCGACAACGATTCGGCAAACGTGCTTGTGGTGTTCTTCAACGACCCCGATTGCAGCGACTGCAATCTCGCGAGGATCAGGCTCGATGCCGATATCTCGATGACCGAACTCATCAACGAGGGCAAAGTCAAGATTCTGTCCATCTCGCTGACGGAGCCTAATCAGGAATGGAAAGATGCTGTGGCCTCCTACCCCTCCTCATGGATTGTAGGCGCAAACCCCGATGCCGATATGACCATCGACCTGCGCCTCGGGACTCCGGAATTCTACGTCATTGACCACAACCACAACATCCGTTTCAAGCACCTCACCATCGACCAGGTGATCGACATCGCCCGGCAACTGAAGAAACGGTGAACGCCACTGCTTCCCGGCTATTGTCTCAAAAATCAAGACCCCATCAATCATGAACTGGTATAACTCGGCACCCGTCAACTGCTTCGTCAAGCTATCGGGCTACACATATTCAAATCTGGCGCGACTGTTCATGCGACTGTTTGTAGGAGTCATGCTGCTGCAGTTCGGCATACGCCACCTCGTCAACTTCGAGGGGCTGTGCCATTCATTCCCCACCGTGCTCAACATGCCGTCAGAATGTTCGCTCATCCTCATGATCATCATCGAGCTCGTCTGCTCGCTGCTCATAATGGTGGGATTCCTCACGCGCCTCAGTGCCATCCCGCCAATCTGCGCCATGATTGCTGCGGAGTACTACATCCTGCACGACATGCTTCCCTATCTGCCCGCCTATGGTCTCGACAGCACCGATCCGGGCTACCTCCCGATAATGTTCATCGGAATCTACATCTATCTTCTCATCGCCGGCCCGGGCAAAATCTCCCTCGACTATTTCATCTCGCTTTACATAATCACCCAAAAGGGTAAATATGAGGAGGAGGAGCTTGAAGATGTCTGAGAACGCTCAAAAGATAGCCGTCCTCATCTCAGGAGGTGTTGACAGTGCCGTTGCCGTCCATCAGTTGCTTGAACAAGGCCACGACATTCACCTTTTCTACATCCGCATCGGGCTCGACAACGGCGAGGGCGACTGCTCTGCGGAGGAGGACATAGAGATGTGCAGCTACATTGCGCGCCACTACGGTGTGCCGTTTGATGTCGTGTCGCTCCATCAGGAATACTGGGACAACGTGATGGCCTACGCCCTGCGCACCGTCCGCGAGGGCTTGACCCCCAACCCCGATATCATGTGCAACAAGATGATAAAATTCGGATTCTTTGAGGAGCGTTGGGGACATGAGTTCGACAAGACCGCGACAGGTCACTATGCCACAACACATGAGGCGGACGGTCTCGTATGGCTCGGCACCGGAGTTGACCGCGTCAAGGATCAGACGGATTTCCTTTGCCGCATATCCTACGCCCAGCTCAGCCATCTGATGTTTCCAATCGGGTCGCTCCCCAAGGCAAGAGTGAGGGAGATTGCAGTCGAAGCCCGTCTGCCGAACGCCTACCGCAAGGACAGCCAGGGGATATGCTTCCTCGGAAAAATCAACTACAATGACTTCATACGCCGTCATCTCGGCGAGCGTCCGGGTCCGATAGTCGAGCTTGAGACCGGTCGCAGGCTTGGCGAGCACCGTGGATTCTGGTTCCACACCATCGGTCAGCGCAAGGGTCTCGGACTCAGCGGCGGTCCCTGGTATGTCGTGAAGAAAGATGTCGATGAAAACGTCATCTACGTCTCGCAGGGCTACGACACCGAGAAGCAATACGGCAAGCTGCTCCATCTCGACGAGATGCACTGGATCACACGCGACCCCTGGCCCGATGACTGCGAGAGAGTGGAAATCACATTCAAAAACCGTCATTCGCCCGACTTCCTCCCCGCACAACTGACAAGGATAGCCGACCGGGAATACGTCATCGAGTCTTCCACCCCGGTCCAGGGAATAGCCCCGGGACAGTTCGGAGTCATTTATGACCGTGACTCGAAAATCTGCTATGGCAGCGGCATCATCACCGGTCGAAACATCACACTTTAGAGCATGACATAAAAGCAATCATAAATGGCAGCAAACGATGATAGAATAAGGCTCAAAGTAATGGGCCTGTCATACAGCCAACTCCAGGCCGGAGCCTACGCGCTGATTCTCGCGCAGGTTGGCGGTCCGTTCCGTATACCCGTGGTCATCGGAGCCGCAGAGGCTCAGTCAATTGCGCTGAAAATGGAGAGCATAACACCGCCCCGCCCTATGACCCACGACATTTTTGTCAGCTTCGCCCATGCCTTCGGTGTCAAACTGCTCGAAGTGTTCATCTACAAGTTCGAGGACGGCATTTTCTCCTCCGAGATGACATTCTCCGACGGTGAGCGCACCGTCACCCTTGACTCGCGCACAAGCGATGCGATAGCCATTGCAATGCGCACCGGCGCACCGATCTTCACAACCCCCGAAATCCTCAACGAGACCGGATTTGAAATGGAAGTGAAAGAGGAGAGCCACGAGGAGGACACCGAGGCCGAGATTGAGCGCGAGCTGAACTCCAACGAGCCCAGACTTGAAAACTATGCTATCGAGGAGCTTGAGAAGACCCTCAACAAACTGATCGAACGCGAGGAGTATGAGGAGGCTGCCAAAGTCTCCGAGATTCTCAAACGCAAGAGGGGGGAGAAGAAATGACGCAACCGCCTCAATCCCTCCTGCGGTCCTCAGCCAAATAAACGGGACTAAAGAAATAATACCATAAAACCATTCATCACACGCACACGACATGTTCAAGATCCGATCAATCGAAATCCGCCTCGCGCTCATGAACTTCCTTGAGTTCGGCGTCTGGGGTGCCTATCTCATATCACTCGGCAATTTTCTCTATTCAATCGGTCTCGAAAGACAGATTGGATGGTTCTACACAGTCCAGGGCATTGTGTCGCTTTTCATGCCGGCCATAATCGGCATTCTCGCCGACCGCTACGTCCAGGCGCAGCGTATGCTGAGTATCTGCCACATCTTTGCCGGCTGCTTCATGGCTGCGGCAGGTGTCTACTGCCTCACGACATCGCAGATTGAATTCGGGCCTCTTTTCAGCCTCTACACCCTCTCGGTAGCCTTCTTCATGCCGACCATCGGACTGGGCAACTCAGTGGCGTTCAACGCACTCAGCCGTGCTGGACTCGACACCATCAAGCATTTCCCACCGATCCGAGTGTTTGGCACCGTCGGCTTCATCTGCGCCATGCTTTTTGTCAACTTCACCCAGTTCCAGACCAACGCATGGCAGCTCATCACCTCGGCAGTCCTCAGCTTCATCCTCGCAGCCTACTCGCTCACCCTCCCCTCCTGCCCCATCAAAAAAGGAGGTCACAGTTCCATCTCCGACATGCTCGGACTCAAGGCATTCAGCCTGTTCAAACAGCGGCGCATGGCCATATTCTTCCTGTTCAGTATGCTTCTCGGAGTTTCACTGCAGATCACTAACAGCTACGGCAACGCCTTCATCACTTCATTCTCCGAGATAGCCGAATTTGCCGACACATGGGGTGCGCACAACGCCAACGCCCTCATTTCCCTCTCGCAGATGAGCGAGACTCTGTGCATACTCCTGATACCCTTCTGCCTCAAGCGGTTCGGGATCAAGGGTGTGATGCTCATGTCGATGTTTGCATGGGTGTTCCGCTTCGGATTTTTCGGAATCGGCGACACCGGCAGCGGACTTTGGCTTCTCGTGGCCTCCTGCATCGTCTACGGCATCGCATTTGACTTTTTCAATGTCTCCGGCGGTCTCTACGTCGATCAGGAGACAACTCCCGACATCCGCAGCAGCGCGCAGGGTCTTTTCATGATAATGACCAACGGAATCGGTGCGACGGTCGGCACACTTTGCGCCCAGGGAATCGTGAATCATTTCGTATTCTCGCAGACCACTCCCGAGGCGCAACATGCCGGGTGGGAGACCTCATGGTTCATATTTGCCGGATATGCACTGGTCGTATGCATTCTGTTTATGTTTATATTCAAAGATAAAGGTCCGAAACCGTCGGCCGTCGAGATTAAGGACGACATCGCTACCTCAAATTCCGGAGCTGACGGCATGATAGAGGAATGATACAGTTTTTTGCACCCGACATCGAGGAGAGTCACGAACTCCCCGAAAGCGATTCGCGCCATGCGGTGAAAGTGCTCCGTATGCGCGCCGGCGATGAGCTGCAGGTCATTGACGGCCGTGGCAACGTGTACTCATGCCGTCTGGCAGACGAACATCCGAAACATGCGGCCGTCGAGATTCTTTCAGTCACCCCCCAATCCCTCCCCTGGAGCCAGCAACTTGTCGTGGCGGTCGCCCCGACCAAACATATCGACCGCATGGAGTGGCTCGTGGAGAAGATGACTGAAATCGGGGTTAACACCATCATCCCACTCCTCTGTGACCGCAGCGAGAGGCGCGAGATCAAGACCGAACGCCTCGAAAAGATTGCCGTCTCGGCCATGAAACAGTCGCTCAAAGCCACTCTCCCGATCATCACCCCTATGACCCCTCTGCGCGATGTGATTGCCATGATGCCCGAAGCACAGCGGATGGTGGCCTACTGCGATCAGTCGATTCCACGTGTGGACTTTGCCCAAACCTATCAGCCACACCGCGACACGTTGATTCTCATCGGGCCTGAGGGCGATTTTTCGCCGACGGAGATTGCCCGCACTCTGGATGCCGGTTTCCGCCCCGTCACGCTCGGCGATAATCGCCTGCGCACTGAAACGGCGGCACTCTATGCCCTCTCCGCTTGCCATATCATTGATTCAATGCACAAGATGTAATGCATAATGCTTAATATAATGCATAATGCTTAATGCATAATTCATAATATTGTCGGATGGTTTCAGGGGGATGTCAAAATAATTTACACTTTTGCATTTTTTAATGCAAGCTAAACGCCAGAATTACTGAGGTTAAGGATAAAATCGCGAAATCGGATACTAATTTTGTCGTGTGGAAGTTTTTTCATCACTTCAGAATCAAGAAACGATTCAGATAACATTTCATAAATACCAATCTCAGTGAAACTATATTTAATCATCCAATCCATGCTCGCCCAAAAGGGGGCAAATGCCATCAAGATAATCTCGGTGGCGGTCGGTCTCTTTGTGAGCATTCTCGTGTTCTGCCGTCTCGACTACAATTACAGCTATGACAATTGTTTTCCCGACCGCGACAACCTTTATCAGCTTTGGGTTTCCTACGAAATCAATGGCAGCACGATTGGTCCGTTCAACCGTCTCCCCGGCAAGCTCGGTGAGGGAGTCATGGAGGCATTTGGCGATAAAGCCGGGTCGGCGACCGCCCTCGGCTTCATCAGTCTGCCGGATCTTTTCGACGGCGACAGACTGATTGATGCCTACGCGGTAGGTGCCGATTCTCTCTATTTCCGGACATTTGGAATCGAGGTCCTGCATGGCAATCCAAAAGCAGATTTCACCCTCCCGGGAACAATCTATCTGTGCGAGTCGCTTGCCAAAGAGCTTTACGGAGATGAAGACCCGATTGGAAAGACTCTGACATACGGTCACGAGAAGGAAATGACCATCCGTGGCATATACCGCGACTTCCCCGACAACGTCACCGTGGAGAGAAGCCGGGCTCTGATTTCACAGTCATCATTCCCCTTATACAACCGGAGGCGCATCTGGAACGGTGCTGACAACTGGCCGGTTTATTTCCGACTGAAGCCCGGTCACAATCTGACGCAAGAGGAGATTGACCAACTTCTCAACCGCATGTATCAGACCCATGCACCTGACACATCCGAGGAGAAAACCGTCCTGAAAGCACTCCCGATCAAGCAAACATATCTGCAAAATGAGACGGTCAAGCGCATGAACCTCATACTGTGGATTCTCGGAGTATCACTGCTGCTGATGACCACACTCAACTATGTCCTCATCACCATCGCCTCACTCAGTCGCAGGGCCAAGTCCATCGGAGTGCAGAAATGTTCCGGAGCGGGCAGCGGCACAATCATGGGCATGTTTTTCGCCGAGACCCTAATCGTGCTGCTGTGTTCCATAGCTGTCATGGCACTCCTCCTCTACACGACCCAACCGCTCATCGAGGAGACCCTTTCGCTCTCACCCGGAATGCTCCTCGCCCCCGAACGCCTGTGGATACCCGTCAGCCTCCTCGCATTCTTCCTGATTGTCGGCGGACTGCTGCCCGGACGCATCTTCGCCCGTATCCCTGTCACTCAGGTGTTCCGCCGCTTCACCGAGCGCAACAGTGCATGGAAGCGTTCACTACTTTTTATCCAGATAGCCGGAGTGGCATTCATCTCCTCTATTCTAATCGTCATCACCGTGCAATACAATGATGTCGTCAACCGCGACATGGGCTTCAGCGTGAAGAATCTCGCAATGTTCCAAATACCCTCCAAAATTGACCGTGATGCCTTCCGTGCCACCATCGCAAACCTGCCATACGTTGAAGATGTGTCCTCATCCTACTACGATCCTCTCGAATTATATTCAGGCGATATGATTACTGATGCAAAAGGCACAACGCTTTTCAACACACGCTTCGACGGTATTGACAAAGGCTATATCGACCTCATGGGGATAACCCTTATCGAAGGCCGCGAGCCATTGAATAACGATGAGATGGTAATCAGCGAGGAATTTGCACGTAGTCTCGGAATCGCAAACCACCCGCTTAACAGCATAGTCTACTTTGAGGAAAGTCAATTCAAAGTAGTTGGAGTCGTGAAGGACTATGTGATCGGCGGCTTCACCAATGACTACCTGCCGATAACCCTCCTTTCCTCCGGAGGATTCAGGGGCACCGCCACCGTGCGGCTGAAAGAACCGTTTGACGACAGCCTCCGTCAACTTGACAACTTCCTTAAAGAGACATATCCCACCAACCGTTTTGAAATCGTGGACATGATGGAAAAAGCTATCAATCTCTACTCCGATGTCAGGACATTCCGCGATTCCGTACTCATTGCAACCATCACACTGATATTCATCTCCCTCATGGGTCTTATCGGTTTCGCCCGCGATGAAGTGCAACGCCGCAGCAAGGAGATAGCCATCCGCAAAGTCAACGGCGCAGACGTCATTGACATTCTGAACCTCCTGATAGCCGACATTCTCCGGCTGGCAATCCCCGCGACTGTGATTGGCTCACTCTGCGCCGCATACATCAATCACAGATGGCTATTGCCAAATTTCACCGTCACACCACCGCATATATGGGTCTACTATATTCTCGCCGACCTCGCAGTGCTCATCCTCGTCGTGGCGTGTGTACTCTCCATCATCCTCCGCACCGCCAATGAAAATCCGGTCAACAGACTCAAAATAGATCTCTGACCCCTCTCATCTATCATCACCCAATTCTCAACTACCAATCAGAAAAATATGCTTCAGACCAAGAATCTATCAAAGACTTTCCGTACAGACGAAATAGAAACCGTTGCACTCAACGGTATAGACATAAACATTGCCGATGGCGAATTTGTCGCAATCATGGGACCGAGCGGTTGCGGCAAATCAACCCTCCTCAACATTCTCGGACTTCTCGACAACCCCACCGGCGGAGAATACCTGTTTGACGGCAAGGAAGTGGCGACACTCCCTGAGCGACAGCGCGGACAGCTCCGCAAGGGGCGCGTAGGCTTCGTGTTCCAGAGTTTCAACCTGATTGACGAGATTGACGTGGCTCACAACGTCGAACTTCCGCTAATCTACCTCGGGCTCGACAGGTCGGAACGCCGCAAACGCGTCGAAGAAATGCTCGCCAAAGTCAACATGAAGCATCGTGCCCGCCATCTCCCCCAGCAACTATCGGGAGGACAACAGCAACGCGTAGCCATAGCCCGCGCCCTTGTCTCCAACCCCTCGATCATCCTTGCCGATGAGCCTACCGGCAATCTCGACTCGCACAACGGTCAGGAAATCATGGAACTCCTCTCAGCTCTTAACCGCGAAGGCACCACAATCGTCATGGTGACACACTCCGACCGCGATGCGTCATACGCCTCCCGGACCGTCCATCTTTTTGACGGCACAATCGTTGGCGAAGTAAAAAAACATCAGTAAATTTGCTTAGGCATAATTCATAATGCATAATAATATCAAAAAAACAGCAATAGCATAATTGATTAAGGCACTTAAAACAAAGCTATTATGCACTATAAGTTAAAAGATTATGAATTATGCATTATGCATTAAATAATTATGCATTAAATAACTATGACCCTTCTTGTTGTTGATGATAACCGATCGGTGCTGGCGGCGGTCAAACTCCTCGCTGAGATAAAGTTTGACAATGTCATGACTACCACATCGCCCTCACGTATCCCTGCACTGCTGCGCGAGGGCAAACCCGATTGTGTGCTTCTGGACATGAACTTCACCTCACCGGTTACCAACGGTAACGAAGGGCTGTTCTGGCTCAGTGAGATTCACCGGCTCTCCCCCTCCACGCCGGTGGTTCTTTTCACCGCATTCGCCGACATTGAGCTTGCCGTTCAAGGATTGAAGGAAGGAGCTGCCGATTTCGTCACAAAACCGTGGAACAATGCCCGTCTGCTCCAGACTCTGCTTCAAGCCACCAATCGTCAAGCAGCCGCCCGGACAAAATCCCCGGAACATCATGCGACAGATGACCACAATGACAATCCAACGCCTTTGACTCTCCACCAGATGGAACAGAAGATGATCTCAGAGGCTCTCGCCGACAATGGCGGCAACCTCTCAGCCGCTGCGGCCCAACTCGGCATATCCCGTCAGACTCTCTACAATAAAATCAAGAGTAATAACAACTTAGAACATATCTCGTAACACGGAGGAGCAATCCGGACATCACATCATGCGCTATGAAATTTACATTGCCGGTCTGATAATCCTCATCGCATGGGGTGCATGGCGACTGTATCGCCATCAGACAAGGATGACCCGGCGGTTGAGACTTCTACTCGAAGCCCTCGACTCGGCCGACACGACACTCCGTTTCCCGACATCGACCGACCGCCGGCTTAACGAATTCCTCAACCGCATAGCCCGTAGTCTTGCCGCCCTACGCATGAAGGTAATCGAGACTGAGAAATACTATGAGACCATCACTGACTCAATTGCCACCGGTGTGATCGTCATCACCTCCTCCGGCCATGTGATTCTTGCCAACCCATCGGCTCTGCGCCTGCTTGGACGGCCAGCCCTCACCCATATATCTTCCCTCAACCAATCCTGGTCCGAGCTCGCCGAACTCCTTTCAACCCCGACAGCCGGAATCGACACGACAATACGCAATATCGCCATAAAGACCACATCGTTCACCCGTCATGACGGGCAACAACTGACGCTCGTCACGCTCGACGACATTTCGGCGCAACTTGCGGCGGCAAGTGTGGAGACTTGGGAGGAAATGACCCGAGTCCTCACCCACGAAATCATGAACGGTATAGCCCCCGTAATCTCACTGTCCGAGACCCTCCGACTGCGCCACACCCTCGACCATCCCGACAGTTCCGGCACCTTGAATGAGGACTATTTGACCCACGGGCTTGACGCTATCAGCGACTCCTCGCGTTCACTCAAGGAATTCGTCGGGAATTACAGGCGACTCACAATCATACCGACACCGTCTGCCTCAGACTTCCCGCTGCGACCGCTCCTCGACCATGTCATAACCATCGCACACACGATAGCACATCCCGATGATTCCGGCAAACATGCGGAATTTACCCTCTATCTGCCCACCTACGACCCAATCATCCATGCGGACAGAAGCCAAATAAGCCAGGTACTCATCAACCTCATCAAAAACGCCATCGAAGCCTCTGCCACGGAAATAACTATCCGCGTGAGCGTCCCGATGACCCACCATATCGCCGCGCCCCAACCATCGGACAATAAAATCACAGTCGAAATCTGCAATAACGGCACCCCAATCACCGCCGAGACCGCACACCGAATCTTCACCCCGCTGTTCACGACCAAACAGGGCGGCAACGGCATTGGGTTAAGCCTGAGCCGACGGATGATCCTCGCCAATCACGGAACACTCGTCCTCAAATCAGCCCCCGGTCAACCGACAATCTTCGCATTGACGCTGCCATTGGCGGAAGCTGAATAGTTGACACTCAGCGTTCAAAATTCATCGAAACAATACGGCAGAGTCGATCTGATTGACGGGAAGATATAAATCTTTTCCGAGCCGACGAGAATCACCTCAACCTCCTTTCCTGCCAGTGTCTCGTACTCCAGCAAAGACTGACGGCACGCTCCGCAAGGCGAGATGGGATTGGCAAGCTCAACGCCGTCAGTCCCCACGGCAGCAATGGCAATTGCCTCAAAATCAGCATCGGGATATGTCGAATGGGCATAGAAAGCAGCCGTGCGCTCCGCACACAGTCCTGACGGATAGGCCGCGTTTTCCTGATTTGAACCGCTCACGACATTTCCATCCGTCAGTCTGATAGCAGCTCCGACACGAAATTTGCTATACGGTGCATAGCTCCGATAGGTAGCCTTGCGGGCAAGCGTCACAAGCTCCTTTTGCTCATCGGTCAATTCCTCGAAACGAGCCTCAATGACCGGGATTGTAATATTGAAAGTCTTCATAATTTTCTTGTTTGCAATAATGTATACACACGTACGGAGATGCCTTTGGCATGTTTAGGGATGCATGTTCCTGTGCGGCAGGCGGTTGAAATCAAACATGCCGAAGGTATGTCCGTACGATTAAAATCTCACTTTATTTTCTCTACACAGTCATAGAGATTCCTGCAACCGTCCTCAAGCAGATCAAGCACCAGTTCAAACCCCTCAGATCCCTCATAATACGGGTCGGGGACATAGTCATAACGACACCCCTCGGGAAAGAACGCAGCCATAGGTATAATCTTCCTCGCAGTCTCGATTGTCGGGGCCGCGTGGCGCAAATCGGTCGCATTGGCTGCATCCATGGCGACAATCATGTCGAAATTCAGAAAATCTTCCGTCTCGACCTGCCGCGCACGGTGAGTGAGTTCGAGTCCACGCTGCCGTGCATGGACCCTCATCCGTCTGTCAGGCAAATCTCCTATGTGGTAACGCCCTGTCCCGGCCGAATCAATCACCCACCGGTCAGTTGCACCCTCCTGCATGACAATCTCACGCATGATGCCCTCAGCAGCCGGTGATCTGCATATATTTCCGAGACATACAAAGAGCACTCTGAACGGCTTGTCCTCTTGTCGGGCTGACAGAATCTCCCTGAGATTCCTTTTTATTCCATCATCAGTCATGTGTCCATCCATCTGTTTATGGTCACAAAAATAACAAATATAACCGTCGCTTGACCAATTTTTCATACGAAATTTATATCCCGATTGAAATACAGAAGGTGATGAAAGACACAGGAAGACAAGAGGAGCAGGAGCAACAAGAGGATTATTTTCTCAGCCGTAAACAATATCGCTGACAAAAAATCTCTCCTGTTGCTCCTGCGCCTCTTGTCTTCTTGTATCCCTTATACCGGGTTATACCGTGGTTGTCAGAAATCAGTTTTCAAGATCCTTCGGGATGGCGACGATGCGGAGCTTGTTGTCGCGGATGAACGAGACGATATTGTCGCGCTCGGGTGTCTGCTCGACATCGGCCTCAATGCGCTGGAGAGCGTTGAACACCGATGTACCCGTCTGATAGATGTGACGGTAGCATTTCGCGATGTCATCGATGCGCTCCTCATCCATGCCCTGCTTACGGAGAATGGTGGCGTTCACGCCGAAATAGGCGGTAGGATTGTGGGCCATAATGCAGAAGGGAGGCACGTTGCCTGTGATGCGGCAGCCGCCCTTGACAAGAACCCAGTCACCGACACGGGAATTTTCGTGGATAACGACGCTTGACGAAAGGATTGTACACTCACCAATCTCGACATCTCCGGCAATCGATACATTATTGCCGATGACATCCTTGCCTTTCAAATGCGAGTCATGTCCGACATGAGAATTGGCCATGAGGAAAGAACCGGCACCGATGCGCGTGCCACCCTCGCTCGCGATGCCACGGTTGATGATGACATTCTCGCGGATGATGACATTGTCGCCGATATAGCAATAGGTGTAGCCGCCTTTCCAACGGAAATCCTGGGGATCGGCACCGACGATGGCACCCTGGTAGACCTTGCAGTTCTTACCGAGACGTGTACCGCGGATGATGCTTGCGAAAGGCATGATGACAGTGTTGTCGCCAATCTCCACATCCTTGTCGATATAAGCAAAGGGATGGATGGTGACGTTCTCGCCGATTTTGGCCGAGGGGTCGATATGAGCTTTGTCGCTAATCATGATGTCTAATTTTAAGGTTTGATCTTAACGTCCGCCGCCAAGATTCTGATACAGGTTGATGACCGAACGTGCAGCGGTGAGGTTTGTAGTTATCTGTGCGGTCTGCGCACCGAGAAGATTCTTCTGGGCTGTGAGCACTTCAAGATACGTTGTGGAACCGTCGAACAGGAGAAGTTCGTTGGTGATATCGACAGCCTTGCTCAGATTCTCGACCTGCAACTGAAGCCACTGCTGCTTCTGGACACTCTTTTCATAGACTGTCATGGCATTGCTGACATCGGCAGCCGCACTCATGAGAGTGTATTCAAAGTTGTTGAGAGCCTGCTGCTGCTGAGCCTTGGAGGCTTCGAGGCGGGCGATGTTCTGACCGCGTGAGAACAGCGGTGCGGTGAGGCTGCCCGCAAGCTGGATGAACCAGTCTCCGGGATTCTGGACAAACGAACCGAGGAGGTTGGTGAAACCGCCGTTGGCCGTAATGTTGATCGAGGGATAGAAAGCAGCGCGAGCCGATGCAGTCGAATAGAACGCCGATGCAAGTGACATCTCCGATGCACGCACATCCGGACGGACAGCAAGCTCAGCCATCGGGATGGCAGTGCGCTTCATCTCCGGGACATTGATTGAGGCATCGGGCGAAACAGTCCACTTCTGCGGCATTTCGTTGAGAAGAAGCGACATGGTGTTGTTGGCCTCGTGGAGCGACAGCTCAATGTCGGTGATCTGCGACTCAATGCTGTAATACTGAGCGAGGCTCTGCACAACGGCATCCTCTCTCAGTCGGCCGGCTTCCTTCAAATTGCGCATCACCTGGACGCTCTCTTTCCAAAGCTCGGAAGTCTCGCGTGAGAGATTAAGCTGGGCCTGAAGGGCGGCGATTGAATAGTAGCACTGTGCCACACCTGCTATTATCTGCGAGCGGACAGCCTGCTCGTAGGCTCTTGCCTGAAGTTCGGCAGCCTGCGCTGTACGCTTGTTGTTGAGAAGTTTGCCGAACACATCCACCTCCCAGTTGACAGCGAGTGGGAGCTGATATGTCCAGTTGAAGTCATTGCTCGCATACTTCGCGCCCGCACCGTTGGGAGTGAATGCGAGAGAGGGAAGATAGCTCAGTTTCGCACCCTTGAGCTGCGCATGGGCAATGTCAACATTGAGTTTGGCGTTGCGGAGATCCTTGTTGGCAGTGAGAGCGCGGTCGATGAGACCGACGAGAGCGGGGTCAGTGAACACCGCGCGCCACGACAGATTGCCGAAAGCCGTGGAGTCGTCCTGAACCTTGAGAGCCTCGGCATACTCCTTCACAAGCCGGCTGTCAATCTTCTTCGCGTCATATTTCTGATAAATCCCGCATCCACTGAGCGCGGTGACGCTCAGTGTGGCTGCAAGGATAAGTGAGATATTCTTGATTTTCATTGAGTTTGATATTGACTGGTATGAAAAACAGTTGTGATTGGGGTTAACGGTTGGGGGTGTACTGCTCGATTTCGTTTTCAATACCCTCATTGTCTGTATCCTCCCACTTGAGCGGAGTAATCTTCTCCTGAATCTTCTGGAAGATCACGAACAGGGCGGGAACGATGAGCACTTGGAGAATCATACCGATGAGCATACCGCCGATTGAGCCGGTACCGAGGGCACGGTTACCGTTGGCACCCGCACCGGTGGCAAACATCATAGGCAGAAGACCGATGATCATGGCGAGAGAGGTCATGAGGATAGGACGCAGACGGGCGGTTGCACCCTGGATGGCCGCATTGACAATCGACATACCCGTGCGACGACGCTCGACGGCGAACTCAACGATAAGGATTGCATTCTTTGCAAGAAGACCGATGAGCATGATGAGCGCGATCTGCAGGTAGATGTTGTTGGATATATCAAAGATCTGGGCGAAGATGAACGTACCCATAAGTCCGAACGGAATCGAGAAGATAACAGCCCACGGGAGGATGTAGCTCTCATACTGAGCGGACAGGAGGAGGTAGACGAACAGGAGACAGAGACCGAAGATGATGGCGGTTGTCGAACCTGCGCCCGACGATGCCTCCTCACGGGTCATACCTGAATATTCATAGCCGTAGCCGGCGGGCAATGTCTCGGCTGCAACTCGCTCGATGGCGGCAAGACAGTCGCCGGAGGTGTAGCCCGGAGCCGGCTGACCGGTCACGGATATTGACTGGAACATGTTGAATCGATTGAGGAGGTCAGGACCGTAGACCTTCGTGAGAGTGACGAAGTTGGAGAGCGAAGCCATCTCTCTGCCGTTGCGCACCTTGATCGAGGCAAGTGTCTCGGGGTTGATACGCGCCTCGGGGGCTGCCTGCATCATCACACGGTAGATTTTACCGAAACGGTTGAAGTTCGACACATACATACCGCCATAGTAGCCCTGGAGGGTCGAAAGAATATCCTTGGGCGAGATACCGGCCTGTTTTGCCTTCGCAGCGTCGATGTCAACAAGATACTGCGGGAAGGTCGGGTTGAAGGTGGTGTATGCGGCCTGTACCTCCGGCTGCTGGTTGAGCTGACCGAGGAAAGCCTGGACCACGGTGAAGAAGTCGTTGACATCGCCACCCGTGCGGTCCTGCATCTTGATTTCAAAACCGTTGGTCAGAGAGTAACCGGAGATCATAGGCGGCGCGAAGATCATCACACGTCCATCCTTGATTGCCGAGGTCATGCCGTAGAGTTTCATGAGGATTGCCTCAGAAGTCTGGTCGGCCTGCTTGCGGTCCTCCCAATTCTTCAGCTTGAGGATGAAAGTACCGTAGGTGGCACCCTGACCTGCCATGAAACTGTAACCGGCAATCTTTTGGCGATACTGGATTTCGGGGACTTGCGCGAGGATTCCATCGAGCTGGTCAAGGACTTCCTCGGTGCGTTCCTGAGATGTGCCCGGGGGCATATCGACCATACAGAACAATACGCCGGTATCCTCATTAGGTACGAGGGTCGAGGTCGTAATGCTCATGAGCCATACGAGGATGGCGACAGCACCGGCAACAATGGCAAACGATGTGATCTTATGATTGATGAAGAATGATGTGAGCTTGTTGTACATCTTGAGGATTCGTCCGAAACCTTTCTCAAAGCCCTTGTGGAATCGCTTGTTGAAAATACCGAGGATGGTGATGACGGCTACAACCGAAGCGATGATGAGCTTGACGGGGTGCTCAAGGTTATACCATCCGAGCACCATGAACAGGATGGTGGCGGCAAGGAAAGCGAATGTCACCAGCGGGGGCATGTTGAGGGTGAAGCGACGCTTTGTGTTTCCGACCACGGCCTCGGCTGCTGCTCCGTAGGCTTTGCCCATGCGCTCCTTGAGAGTGGAGTCATCATCATGACCCTTGAGGAACACGGCACAAAGTGCGGGCGAAAGGGTCAAGGCGTTCAATGCCGAAAGACCGATCGCAATGGCCATGGTCAGACCGAACTGACGGTAGAACACACCGGTCGTACCCGACATGAACGACACCGGGATGAACACGAGCATCATGACGAGGGTGATCGAGATGATGGCACCGCCGATCTCGCCCATCGCATCAATTGACGCCTTGCGCGCACTCTTGTAGCCCACGTCAAGTTTGGCGTGGACCGCCTCGACGACGACTATCGCGTCATCGACCACAATCGCGATGGCCAAGACAAGAGCCGAGAGAGTGATGAGGTTGATCGAGAATCCGATGAGATTCATGAAGAAGAATGTGCCGACAAGTGCCACAGGGATGGCAATGGCGGGAATGATGGTGGAGCGGATGTCCTGAAGGAACACATAAACCACGAAGAACACGAGGATGAACGCCTCGATGAGGGTCTTGATAACCTCATGGATTGACGCATCGAGGAAGTCATTGTTGTTCATCGGGACGGCGATGGCAAGACCCGCAGGAAGTTCCTTTTTCATACTGTCAACAACCTTGAGACAGTCGTTGATGATCTGAGTCGCATTCGAGCCTGCGGTCTGGAAGACGATACAGCTCGTAGAAGCGTAGCCATTGAGTGAGTTGGAGAAACCGTAGGTCACACGACCAAGCTCGATTTCAGCAACATCGCCGAGACGGAGCACCTCACCCGTCGGCTTGGCCGACACAACGATATTCTCAAACTCCTCGGGGGTGGTGAGGCGGCCTTTGTACTTCATGGTGTACTGGAAGCTCTGGTCGCCCTGCTCGCCGAATGCACCGGGGGCAGCCTCGATGTTCTGCTCGGCGAGGGCGTAGGAGATGTCGCTCGGGACGAGTCCATACTGAGCCATCACCTCCGGCTTGAGCCAGATACGCATTGAGTAGTCAGCACCGAACGACATGACGTCGCCCACACCTGACACACGCTGCAACTGCGGAATCATATTGATCTTCGCATAGTTGTCAAGGAACTCTGAAGTGTATTTCCCCGATTCGTCATAGAGTGCGACCATGAGGAGCATTGACGACTGACGCTTCTGGGTGAGCACACCCACCTGGGTAACTTCGGCAGGAAGGAGGTTCTGAGCCTTTGCCACACGGTTCTGGACATCGACCGCAGCCATGTCAGGGTCAAAACCCTGCTCGAAGTACACTGTGATGTCGGCCGAACCGGTGTTGGTGGCGGTTGACTCCATGTAGGTCATGCCCTCGGCACCGTTGATCGACTCCTCAAGAGGAGCAATCACAGAGTTCAGCACGGCCTGGGCATTCGCACCCATGTAGGTGGTCGATACGCGGATGGTTGGCGGTGCGATGTCAGGAAACTGAGTGACCGGGAGTGACACAAGTCCGATCAAACCCAGAAGAACGATGAAGATGGAAATCACCGTTGACAGCACCGGCCTATTGATAAATGTATCTAATTTCATTGCTGGTTATTCTGTATTCGTGGATTCAGCCGTCGCGCGGATCTGCGCGCAGTCCGGCTGATAGAAATGTGTGAATGGATTAATTATTTATTCTCGGCAGGTGCCTGCTGTGCGGCAGCCTCGGCGGGAGCTTCCTGAGTCTTGGGAGCAACGGGATTGATGGTCATGCCATCCTTGAGTTTGTTGCCGACACCCTCGATGGCCACGCGCTGACCGGGCTTGAGACCTGAAGTGACCACGTAGTTCTTGCCGTCATTGTTGGCCTCGATGGTGATGGGAACGGAGACAACCTTGTTGGAATCGTTGACTACGTAAGCGAAACGGCGGTCCTGAAGCTCGAATGTGGCCTTCTGGGGAATCATGATCACCTGCTCCTGCACATCGGGGATGATGATCTGACCTGTGGCACCGCTGCGGAGCACACCCTGAGGATTGTTGAACAGGGCGCGGACGCTTGATGCACCGGTTGAATTATCGATGACACCCGAAACGGTGGCCACCTTGCCCTCAAGGGGATAGATGCTGCCGTCGCTCATGCGCAGTTGCACGGCGGGCATCTCCTTGATGGCAGCGTCCATAGTACGGTTACCGTCGCCGACGAGGTTGAGGAGATCATTTTCAGTGAGTGAGAAGTAGGCATAGACCTGTGAGTTGTCGCTGACAGTGGTCAGAGGCTGTGCCGATGACGGTGATGCGAGCGAACCTTCGCGGTTGGGGATAGTTCCGACAACGCCATCGCTGGGCGAGGTGACAACGGTGTAGGCAAGATTCTTCTGAGCGGAGGCGAGAGCGGCCTTTGCATTGGCGAGCTGAGCCTGGGCCTGTGCGAGAGAATTTTGCGAGAGCTGATACTCATACTGGCTGATGATGTTCTTGTCGAACAGTGCCTTTTTGCTGTCGGCTGTCATCTTGGCGGTGTTGACCGCCGTCTGGGCATTGTTGACAGCGGCCTTGGCCTGGTCAACGGCTGCCTGGAATGTCACCTGATCAAGCGTGAAAAGCACCTGACCTTTGTGGACGCGCTGACCCTCGTCAACATGAACCTTGGTGATGAAACCTGTCACCTGCGGACGGATGTCAATGTCTGTCTTACCCTTGATGGTAGCGGGGAAAGTGGATTTCAGATCAGCCGTCTGCGGAGAGAGGGTGATAGTGGCGATTTCGGGTGCCGGAGCCTGCATTTGCTGCTGCTGTTTTGAGCATGAGGGAAGCAGGGTCACGGCGGCGAGCATCATTCCGATACCGCTTTTCGATAACGCGATGGATTTCATTGTCGTTCTTTTTTTCTTATTTATATACCTATTTTGTTATTTTTCGGAAATTTTAACGTGCAAAGTTACCAATGATTTAGCCAATAAAAGAAAAAAGTCACAATAAAAATTGTAAAATTATCAATATCGCCCTCATTTGTTCCGTTTTTTACCAATGATTGGATTACTTGATGGACTGAAAGGGCACAAAAGAGTACAGAAAGGGCAGAAGTGACAAGGAATTATCAGTTATTTGCAAACCTGAAAAAATTTCCTTGTCACTTCTGCCCTTTTTGTATTCTCTTATGTCCCCTTTACATAAGATTTACTTCATGATTGCTGAGTTGCCGCTGTCATCTGCCGAGATTTCATCACCTTTGCGGACTTTCTTACCATACTTGAATGTGTAGGTGGCAGTGAGGCAGAACCACTGGTGATCAGCATTGGAGAATGAGACCTGACGCGAGGAGAAATACTTGCCGCTGAGGATTGATCTCTCTCCCACCCATGAGTCGCGGAACGGGTTGTGAGCTGTGACACGGAGTGTCCAATGGCTGTTGCTCCAGCCGATGGCCGCGCCATAGCTGAGACGTGTCTTGGTCCGATTGCTCCACATCGAATATTGCACGAGCATGTCCTCACCCGAATTGCAGAAGCCTGAGATGTAGAACTTGCCGAGATAGTAGCGCGCGGAAAGCTCGTAGACAAACGATGCGCGGCGTGCATCATACTCTCCGGTGGTCTGATAGAACCATATCTGAGGCTTGAAACTGAGGGTCAACGACTTGTCCAACAGACGCGAGGTAAACGACAATCCGGCATACTCGTATGCGTAATTACCGTCGTTCTCGATGGTGCGCAGGATGGCTTTTCCATCCATGTAAGGGACGAATATAGCGGTCGGGCGGTCGAAAATCTCAAAATATCCGAGATCGGCACTCACCGAAAGCTCATTTGAGGGAGTCCAATTGTAGGAGAGCGAGCCTCTTACATTCTTTGAGTCCTTCAACTCCGGATTACCAGTGAGATAGAGATATTCATTGCTACGGACAATGTTTCCACCCTTAGTGCTTATATCTGTCGTGTTGGCGTCAATCTGTGCCATGAATTGAAGTGACCGGCTGCGGTCGAAGGCATACTGAAGGCTCAGATAGGCTGCCGGAAGGAAATTGTTGGTCCTCTTACCGTCGATATGATTCCAATCGGCCGCACCTCCGGCAGTCAACTGACCATACAGTTTCTTGGTCTTGAACATGTAGGTCAAGAGTCCGACTGCTGCCGTGCCTCTGAACTTCTGCACTGATGGTGTCGTGCCGGTGTACTCCACCTTGTCGTACTGTTGTGCATATTTGCCCATGAAGCTGAGGCCATGGTTATTGTTGAGCTGCTTATTAATCTGGAAGTCGAGGTCGCCCTCATACACATTCTCGCGGGCTATTGTCGTGATGTCGGTGGTGGCTGTGCGGTAGCGGGAGTCACTGTTGACATGATAATAGTGGAACTGCGGGTTGACGTTGAGCGAGATGTTGTGACCGAGGTTGAAGAAGTATTCACCTTTCCACGTCGGATAAATGGTCCGCAGCCCGGAGGTCGATCTGTACACCTCATCGTCTATCGTGCCCGATGAGAACGTGACTCTACCCTCCGAATCAGAGTGGGGCTGATTGGTATAGCTGACCGTCAAACGATTGGCAATCGACTTACTGTCATCCTCATACCTCGCACGGAACGCGGCAGACGCCCGATTGCTCTTGACATGATAGTCGGTGAGCTTGGTGTCGCGCACCACCTGCTCTCCATCGCCGAGCGTATAGGTCTGTGATTCTTCCGAGCCGCCATGACGATTGCTGAGATTATAGTCATAGAGCGAGAGGTCATACGTCATGCGCTTGTTGTTGAATTTCGTGTAAGCGAGTCCGTGCCCCGACCCGGCCACGAGATTTGCCCTGCCCTGGAGCTTGGTGTAGCCGCCATATTCAATCTTTCGCAATGTGATGTTAATCACATACTGTGCGTGCTGAAAGCGCGGGTCCATGGGGTTTATGAGATACTCCACGGTCTTCACATCCTCAGGATTCAGACCTTCAAGATCCCTGGCAGTGGCCTCCGACTTATTGATGTATATTGCCACCTTCATGTTGGAGTTGGTCGTGACGCTCCCGTTCTGCAGATTGATCTTGACCATGGGGATGGCCATCTGGTAGAGAAGATCGATCGCACCGTCAGAGAACCGCTTCTGACGTGCGGTGGGGATGAAGACACTGCGGTCAGAGTACTCACTCTGAAGATCGGCATTGACAGTGACGGATTTCAGCTCCAAGGCATTCTCGTCCATAACTATCGTGCCAAGATTAAACGATGTGCATCTCATGATTTTGGTCTTGTAGCCGATGCAGAGGATTTTCGCCACTACATTCTGACGGTCGCAGGGAATCGAGAAACCGCCTTCGCTGTCCACAACGCCATAGGTCATGACGGTAGAGTCTTTCGGCGCGAGCAGCAGGACGGTCGCGCCAACCAAAGGATCGCCATCGGTGGCGACCACCCGACCGAAGTATACATACTTGCCCTGCTGGAGGGCTTCGACATAGTAAATCCCCTTTGCGTTGACTACCGTGACGGGATTGAACCCGATGGTCTGGCGGAGAGCATCGTAGGCATTGTCAGTGTTGACCACGGCACTGGTCTTGTAGTTCTCAAGCTCATTGTATATGAAATTGATGTCAAAATTGTTATGGTCATCCATAATCTGACGGAGAGCCTGCGGTAGCGGGGTGGATTTAAAACGATAGGAGAATGTGTCGGCGTGAGCCATGATGGCTAAAGTCACGGCTATTAACAATGATATTATACGGGGCATGATTTCAGTCAATTTTAATTTTCCCTTCACTTAATGTGAGATGTATTCTCTCGAAGTTGTTAAGATTTTCGATGACTTGCTCAACTGGGAGATTCTGATCCCATTTGAAATACAGGCGCAGCGACTTGGGAGCGTCGGAAGCGTACTCGACCGTAAGACCGTGGTATGCTGCAATTTGTGAAATGATGGATTCAAACGGCTCATTATCAAAAATCACCATTACGGGAACAGGTGCGGGCATAGGCTCGGCTTGTGTTGAATCGACAGTGGCAACATTCACCACCGCAGACTCCACTGCCTCCGGAACGTCCATATCGGCATTGTCGCTGAAAGTATGGCTGACACCCACCCCGACAACAGCCGCCACTGCGGCAAACGAGGCAATGCCGATGGCAATGCTTGCAGCCGTGTTGCGCGAGAAAAATTCGAGCAGACGGAATTTGTGCTCCCTGTGTGCGCTCTCAAACGCTTCCCACTCTGCATCAACATCGGGTGCAGTGTATGGTTGCATACTCGATTTGGTCTTGTCAAGCAAATTGTAGACCTCTCTCACTTCCGGGTCGCGGAGGAGAGCCTCAAGCTCTGATTTTGAATATTTTTCGGGATGCTCTATGGCATTGAGTAACTGATCTATTTTATCCATTTTGAGTTAATTTTTTACGTAAGACATCCATTGCATGGCGCAAGTGTTTATAGACAGCGACCTCGCTCACACCGAGAATGTCGGCAATTTCCTTGTAGCTTCTTCCCTCGGTGAATCTTAGGTTGACAACCCTCCGGCACGCTTCCGTGAGGTCATTTTCCACAGTAGACTGTATCTGCGCTATTGTTTCGTCGTCAGGCCATTCCTCATCGTCAATCTCCCGCTCATCGATAGAATAGAGCTCCTTGACCTTTTCGTGAGTGGAAAGTTCGCGCAGATGGTTCAGACAACGATTGCGTACTGACCTCATGAGATATGCACCGGAAACGTCAGCCGATTCCGCATAGAGAAGTGTCTCAAAGACATCGTGCACAATATCCCTCGCCACATCCTCATCGTGGATCATCAGCATTGCAAGCCTATGCATGGCAGCATAGTGGGTCTTGAATAGCTGTTCTATATCGTTTCTTTGCCTCATGATTGATTTTTTATCGTTCATTACATCTATAAGACACGCAACTTCCGAAAAACCTAACCTCAAAATCGAAAAATTTTTCAAAAAAATTACTTTTCTATGATTTACAGATAGTTACATACCATATTTCTTTTTCAGGCTATGACCTCGAATTATTTTGCTAATTTTGCAAATATAATAAGAGTGTGTCTCATAACAAAAAGTTAATCAGTCACAGATGTCAAACTTCTTTCATAAACTCCGGGGGCTTGCCGAGATGCCCACATTCCATGTACTCCTCGCGCTCAGTGCAGCCCACTGCCTCAACGACCTCCTCCAATCAGTAATAACTGCCGTCTATCCTATGCTCAAGGCGGATCTTGGAATCAATTTCGCTGAAATCGGACTCATCACGCTCGTCTATCAGTTGGCAGCCTCGATATTCCAACCCGTGGTGGGCTATGCGTTTGACCGCAGACCGTTTGTGTGGAGTCTGCCGATGGGAATGTGCAGCACCTCGATCGGAATACTCATGTTTGCCTTCAACACATCGTTCGCGGGGATACTTGCGGCGGTTTTCCTTGTCGGACTCGGCTCTGCCACCCTTCACCCCGAGGCCTCGCGCATAACCTCGCTCGCCGGAAGGCAGCGGCGCGGGTTCGCGCAGTCGGTCTTTCAGGTCGGCGGCAATTTCGGAGGCTCGATCGGACCGCTGCTCGTCGCTCTCATCGTCGCGCCCCACGGCCGACGCTACGTGGCGGTATTCCTGATCTTCGCACTACTGTGTTTTTGGGCCATGGCTCCTATCTGCCGATGGTATGGGGCTTATCTGCGTGACTTGAAGACGCGCGAAATCCGGGCCGAACACAAGGCGCATCTTCCGCTGTCAAAATCCCGCACCATTTTCACAATCTGCGTCATCATAGTGCTTATCTTCTCGAAATACATCTACATGGCGAGCATTTCGAGCTACTACACATTCTATCTCATCGACCGCTTCGGTGTTTCGGTCTCCACGTCGCAGATGTTGCTATTCATCTTCGTCGTTTCGACAGCCGCAGGAACTCTTGTCGGCGGACCGGTCGGCGACCGCTACGGACGCAAGACAGTGATATGGATTTCCATACTCGGCACCGCCCCGTTCAGCCTCCTGATGCCTCACGCTTCGCTGTCAGTGACTGCCATACTGAGTTTCGGAGCCGGATTCATGCTCTCATCCGCTTTTCCTGCCATACTCCTCTATGCGCAGGAACTTCTCCCGACAAAGCTCGGCATGATTTCGGGTCTCTTTTTCGGCTTTGCATTCGGAGTCGGAGGCATAGCCTCAGCCGCTCTCGGAGATTTCGCAGATAAATATGGAATTGAGGCGGTCTACAATTTCTGCGCCTACATGCCACTCCTCGGAGTCGTAGCCCTCCTCCTCCCCAACCTCAAGAACCGCAACCTTCCCGTCTGAATCCGGAGTATAGTAGACACAGAAATTCATAAACAACATAAATGACAGATTTAATTATCTTTATACCACGGTTTTTACTCCAATGGTCATGATAAAATATCTGTCATTTATGTTGTTTATGAATTTCTGTACCCTCTATGCTTCCTCCGGAGGGATTTCCTGCTCCTTGTCGAAGCGGTTGTAGGCCTCGACTATGCGCTGGACGAGCGGATGGCGGACTATATCCTTTTTACTATACTCTATCTTCCCGATTCCGGGGACATCTTTCAGTATCTTCAATGCCTGAATCAAGCCGGAGGTCACCGAGCGGGGGAGATCGATCTGCGTAGCATCGCCCGTGATTATCATCTTGGCATTCATGCCGAGACGTGTGAGGAACATCTTGATCTGCTGCACGGTTGTGTTCTGCGCCTCATCAAGCACGATGACAGCATCATTGAGCGTGCGGCCACGCATGAAGGCAAGGGGTGCAATCTGAATGACATTCGTCTCCATATACTCCTTCAGTTTGACGGCCGGAATCATATCCTCAAGAGCATCATAGAGCGGCTGGAGATAGGGGTCGATCTTATCTTTCATGTCGCCCGGCAGAAATCCGAGCTTCTCACCGGCCTCCACAGCCGGACGCGACAAGATGATCTTGCGGACCTCACGGTTTTTCAACGCTCTGACCGCGAGGGCGATGGCAATGTAGGTCTTACCCGTACCGGCAGGACCGAGGGCAAATGTCAGGTCGTTTTCCCTCACGGATTTCACCATCAGAGCCTGATTGGTGTTGCGCGGGCTGATGGGCTTGCCGTTTATCCCATAGATGATCACATCGTCGTGCTTCGGAGCTTCAGGCGATTTGCCCTTGACGATGTCGAGAATCACCTCCTCGGTGAGCTTATTGTATTTGACACAATATTCCTCAAGTTCTTTTATCCGTTTTTCAAATTCGGCAGTCTCATGTTCGTCACCGATAACCTTTATGACCGAGCCGCGCGCAGCCATGCGCAATTTCGGAAACAGATTGCGGATCAACTGCATGTTGCTGTTATTGACACCGTAGAAACTGACGGGGTCCACATTGTCGATAATAACGATTCTCTCTATCATTGGCTGACAGTTTTAACCTTATTTATATATCATTAACATCTTCAATGTCAGTATTGTTTATCACCACAGGCTTATTTTTGCGCAGTTTGTCGAACGGGATGGTGTACATGAGTGAGAAACTGCCGGTGACCGCCGAGCCTCGCTTGCCGTAGCCGGGGATGAACATCGGTTTGCCCGATGGATTCTTGGTCTCGTGGAGGATTGAATGGTAGATTATGTTCCATCCGAGCGACCAGCTTCTGAACACCTTCACCTTCAGACCGAACGTGATCTCAAGGTAGCCGGCCGTTGATTTCTGGTCAAGTAGAGCAAAGTGGGTCGGGTCATTCCAATAGCCCTCGTTGACGGTGATGTCCTCCACATTCCATTTATATGTGGTGAATCCATAGCGGAAACCCATCTGGAGCTTGTAGTCAGGATTTGAATTATAGAAGAAATTATATGACGCTCCAATCTTGAAATACGGCGAGACCGGCACACGAAACGTGAAGTTCGACCCGTCGGGCGTATCGTTGCAGTTGTCAACACCGATGGCGAGAAACGGGAAATAACGGTTGTGAAGGCTGACCTCGGCCCAGACGTCGCTAAGTCCGTAGTGCTGTCCGAACGCACGCATCAGAGGATTCCACAGATTCACTCCGCCGATAAGCTCATGCAGCAGAGGATATTCCATCTTGGGGGGAGCCGGCAGCAAAAGCGAATCGACGACCTCCCGACCCGTCACCGTATCGACAAAGATTGTGTTTCCGTTTGCATCTGTCTGCTCGACGAGGTGCGTGCGGTCGATGCGCTTCTCCCTTTCGACATTTGGGACTGTACCCGGTGTGGTCGGCTGCACGGGCGTGATGCGCCGTTGGGCAGACACACCGAGAGCCATTGAGAGGACGAGAGCCAGAAGCACAAGCCTCACAACTCCTCCTGACCGAGATCCATACATGGCTATATGACCGATTCTTTGCATCATTTTATCGTCTTATTGATCTTCGTCTGTCTCCTCACTCGTCCTGAAGAAAATCTTGATACTCTCTTTGTCAACATTCGTGATGAGCGAATCAATGACAGCCACCGAGTCAATGACATGCGTGGTGTAGCTGAAAGAGGTTATGAGATAGTGGTACATCGCTCCGCAATCCTCCGAGGCAAAGTAGGGTGTGGCCGTGTAGCTGAAACGTATGGTGTCAACGAACCACGGATAGTCGAGAGACTTCTGTTTGTACTGAAAATAAAACTCCGTTGCCGGTGTAGAGGCGCGGAAAGGCATATACAGCCTGCTCACCCTCGACCCGGGGCCGAGGAGAAGCGTGTCGTCAGGAGCACCGACGCCACCCACAGCTAATGAATCGGGCGAGATGGCACTCCCGGTTGCCATCGAGTAGAAACCGGCCAAAGGGATGGAATTCTGGTTCTCGGTACAGCCGACGTTGCTGCACGAACTCATCGCCAGCCCGGCAGACATCGCGCAGGCTATGATGTAGATCAGTATCTTCAAATTCCCAATCTTTATTTATGAAACACCTTCTAAAACTTTCCCCACTTCACGATCTCACTGAGTTCCTTGCGTTTCTTTGCAGGGACATTTCCGGGCTCGGCGGGATAGCCGAGCGGAATTATCGCGACAGGCTCCACGTGGTCGGGGAGAGCGAACGCCTTGCGGATGGCTTCGGTGTCGAAATTGCAGACCCAGCACGTGGCGAGACCGAGCGAAGTTGCCGCCAAGCACAAATGCTCCACGGCAATCGACACATCCACATCCGTATGGTCCTTGCCGTCGCTCGCACGATGCCACGCCTCGTCATGCAGCCCGCAGGCTATGATGAAATCAGGAGCCGTGCGCACCCACTCGCGGTCATAGCTGCCGAGGATGGCCTCGCGCTGTTCGTCAGAGTCAGCGACAATAAACATCCAGGGCTGACGGTTACATGCCGACGGTGCGAGACGCGCCACATCGAGAATGGTCAGAATGGTATCGCGCTCAACCCGGCGGTCGCTGTACGAACGGCAGGAATAACGCAACTCGGCGAGACGGTATAATTGCGGATAAGCGTTTGAATTCATTGTCTGTATCGGATCTATATCGGATTATATTTCTTTTTTAATACCTATTTCCTCTTTGATTTCATAATGATTGCGCTCGGGGGCGTTGCGCACCACAAGCTCACCGATGAACCCGGTGAGAAAGAGCATGGTGCCGAGGAGCATCATGGTCAACGAGAGATAGAAGTAAGGCGAATCGGTCACGAGGATGTAGTGATTGCCGTGAGCCATGTCCCATAGCTTCCCGAAACCCACCACCATCACCGCGATGAAGCCGATGATGAACATCAGCGATCCGAGCAGACCGAAGAAGTGCATCGGTTTTGCCCCGAACTTACCCATGAACCAAAGCGTGGCAAGGTCGAGATAGCCGTTGACAAAGCGGTCGAGCCCGAACTTGGTGGTGCCATATTTGCGGGCCTGGTGCTGGACCACCTTCTCACCGATACGGGTGAAACCGGCGTTCTTGGCAAGATAAGGGATATAGCGGTGCATGTCGCCATAGACCTCGATATGCTTCACCACCTCGTTGCGGTAGGCTTTAAGTCCGCAGTTGAAGTCGTGGAGATTCTTGATCCCGCTGACCTTGCGGGCAGTGGCATTGAACAGTTTTGTCGGGATCGTCTTCGACAGCGGATCGTAACGCTTGCGTTTCCATCCGGACACGAGGTCATAGCCGTCGCGCATGATCATGCGGTACAGTTCGGGAATCTCATCGGGCGAGTCCTGGAGGTCGGCATCCATGGTGATGATCACATCGCCCTTGGCTGCCTTGAATCCGGTGTTGAGCGCAGGTGACTTGCCATAGTTGCGCCTGAACGAAATGCCGTGGAGCGAGAGATTGTTCTCACACAGACGGCTGATCACTTTCCAGGAGTCGTCGGTACTTCCGTCATCAACGAAAATCACCTCATACGTGAAGTCGTGATCCTTCATGACCCGCTCAATCCACGCAGTCAGTTCGGGAAGCGATTCGGCCTCATTGTAGAGGGGTATGACCACTGATATGTCCATTGCTGTAATCCTTGAATATGTTGTTTTGTTGTTATATCATTTATCTAAAGAAGCCGTTTTATTGGCGGGAGATGTCGCGACGCTGACGCGCGGTCTTGTGGCGCAGCGCGAAGATCGAACTGATGATTATCGAGAGGATCGACCCGGTCACGATGGCAAGCATGATGAGCTCGGAGACAATCGACATGGCCGACGGTATGAAATTGGCCTTGATCATCTGCTCGGCCACTTCGCCCACCTCCTCCAATGCCGTCCCGGGATTTTGCGCCCCGACCTCAATGACAGCCTCAAGCTGGTTGAGGATGAAATCGGGTTGTATCCACTTCATGTAGACCACAAGGAAAGTCCCTGCAATCAACATCCCGCAGACAAAGATCACCACCCCCTGCATCCACATCATGGGAAAGGTGGCACACTCCTGAAGCTGGCGGTCATAACGGCGCATGAAGAAGTAGATGACCGTCGGGACACACACCATCATGAGGAAAGACAAAAGGCCGAAGCCAAAAATGCCGCTGAAAAACATCAGCGTCAGATAGAGCCCGAACATGAAGCCGTCATCAGCTCCACGGCGATAGGGCGAAGTCACTATATTTGTATTCGATGCAGTCATTGCTGTCGGTTTGAGGTTAGAGATTCTTGACATTATCCGGCATGAACGCCACGAGAAAACACTCTGAAAACGCTCACGACTTGCAAAGTTAGGTATTTTTTGGCACTTTTTCAAGAAAGTTGTAACTTTGTGCTTCCATGAAAGCAATCCATCACTCATACATCATCCGCTGTCTCCTCATCCTGCTCATGTTCTGCGGGGTGAGCGGATGTCGCATAAGCTATAAGCTCAATGGCGCGGCAATCGACTATACGGTCTACAAGACCATCTATGTCTCCAACTTCCCGATCCGCGCCGCACTCGTGTATCCACCTCTGCAGCAAACGTTTGAAAACGAGCTGCTCGACTACATCTCACGCAACACGCGCCTGCGCACCATCGACACCCCCAACGCCGACCTCCAGCTCGAAGGCGAAATCACCGGCTACTCGCTTTCACCCCAGGCGGTGACTGAGAATGCCTACGCATCCCGCACCCGACTGACAATCCAAGTCAAAATCCGATATATCGACAACAAGTCCGAGGGCAAGGACATAGACCAGACCTTCAGTGCCTACCGCGACTTTGACAGCTCGGAAATGCTGACCGATGTGCAGGACCAGCTCTGCAACGAGATTTCAAAAGAACTTGTCGATCTGATTTTCAATGCCACCCTCGGCGATTGGTAAATAAAGTCATGGACGAAGCACTAAACCATTATCTCCGCTCGCTTGCCGACCCTGACATACCTGTCGGCATCTCGGACGTGGAGCGGCTCATGAAAGAATATCCGTTCTTCACGCTCCCCGCCCTCACGCTGATGCAGCGCGAGGGGAAAGCTCTGCCTGCGGAGACACGAAGCCGACTACTGGGCCACATCGCGCTCAATGCGCCCGACCCTGCAACATTCGCCGCCCTCACGGACAGCGAACGCGACACTTGGCTCAACTTCTATCCACCGGAAAAGAAAGAGCCGGTGACGACCGACAATGTCATCGACACTTTCCTCGCCACCTACGGTCACTCCTCGCCACAAGAGGACGCAATGCTCGAACGACTCATCTTCAACCCTACCGCCGACTACTCCGTAATCCTCTCGAAAGAGGAGGAGGAGAGCCTCCCGCCCGAGCCATCAGCCGACGATGACCCGCAGGATGCTCTCATCAATGCCTTCATCCGTAAAAACCGCTCGGAAAGCGGCCACGCGACACAGCCGGAAACCGCAGCAGCCGAAGCCGGGGCAGAGGATGCCGGTCACGCCGCCCCCGCCACCCCGACCGACCATCCCATAGCGGTCACAAGCACAACGGACGACAGCTCATTGAGTGAAAGTCTTGCAAAAATCTACATCCGTCGCCGCCGCTACGACAAGGCTTTTGAAATAATTCACAGTTTGAGTTTGAATAATCCAAAAAAAAGTGTTTACTTTGCAGACCAATTGCGTTTTCTGCGTAAATTAATGCTTAATTCGAGCCTAAGTGACGATAAAAAAATAACTCGGTAAACTTTTCTATGTTATTTTGAATCTTCACTTTTTCCAAACAGTCATTTAGCACGCTAAACTCGCGCTTGTTCAAAAGCAAATCTTCAAAAATAACATATACGAAAATTTTACCAAGTTATTTTTTATCGTCACTAAGCGAACAAAATAAACCATCAAATTAACTATGTATATCGTATTGATCATCCTGACGCTCATCTGCGCAGTGCTTCTCATCTGCGTGGTGCTCGTTCAGAAGTCCAAAGGCGGTGGCCTTTCATCATCTTTTGCCGGTTCAAACCAGATCATGGGCGTTCGTCGCACCAACAGTTTCATCGAAAAGCTCACATGGAGCCTTGCAGGTGCAATCTGCGTGCTTTCAATCCTCGCAACATTCTCCATGCCCAAGGCCATCAACGCAACATCCTCGCGTGTGACTGCCACTCCCACCGACCAGGTGATCCCCGGCGACTTCAACACTGCCGCTCCTGAAGCTACCCCCGTCGCAGCTCCCGCTGCCGAAACTTCAGCTCCCGCAGCCGAAGCTCCCGCAACTGAGACTCCCGCAGCAGAAACTCCTGCCGAATAAAATCCGACTGACAACTTTCACGGGAGTTTATCTCACAAACCCATACAGCCTGCCCTGACACATTGATTAATGTCATTACGTCGGTGCAGGCTTTTGCTGTCACACCTCGCCCCGGTCATCTCCACCAATCATAGCAGACTTCAAAGATGAAAGAATTTTATCAACTTCTCCTGAGGTTCGTCCCACCTTATAAGAAATACCTCTTTCTCAATATCTTCTTCAACTTCCTCGCGGCATTCCTGACATTATTCTCCTTTGCCCTCATCATCCCGATCCTGGAGATGCTGTTCAAAGTCAAGGAAATGGCCTACACATACATGCCTGTCGGGTCTGCTTCGCTGAAAGACGTGGCCATCAACAATTTCTATTGGGCGACACAGGAATGCATCTCGACCCAAGGGCCCGTGGCCACGCTCATCATCCTCTCGGCACTCCTCGTCGTGATGACGGCACTGAAGACCGGAGCGACCTACGCGAGCCTCTACTTCGTCATCCCGATGCGCGCGGGCATTGTCCGCGACATACGCAATTTCGTGTATGACAAGATTGTGTCATTGCCCATCGCCTACTTCACGTCCGAGCGCAAGGGCGATGTCATGGCCCGTATGACCGGCGATGTCGCCGAAATCGAAAACTCAATCATGTCGTCGCTCGACATGCTGTTCAAAAACCCCGTCATGATTATCGTATGCCTCGCAGGCATGATCATAATTTCATGGCAGTTGACACTGTTCGTGCTGGTGCTTCTCCCGATAGCAGGGTCGATCATGGGGCGTGTCGGCAAGCGGTTGAAACGCAAGTCGCTCCAGGGACAGCAGCAGTGGGGCATAATCATGAGCTACATCGAGGAGACCCTCGGCGGTCTGCGCATCATCAAGGCCTTCAACGCCGAGGACAAGGTGCGCCAGCGTTTCCGCAATGGCAATCAACGATTCTTCAACATCACAGCCTCCGTGCAACGCCGCCAGTCTCTCGCCCACCCCATGAGCGAGCTTCTCGGCACATTCACCATCGCCATCGTCCTGAGCTTCGGAGGTATGCTGATCCTCTCGGGCAAGACAAGCCTCACTGCCCCGGAATTCATCTACTACATGGTGATTTTCTACAGTATCATAAATCCAGCCAAAGACCTCTCAAAAGCCGTCTACAATATTCAGAAAGGTCTTGCTGCAATGGAGCGCGTCGATGCAATCATTGCCGCCACCAATCCGATCACCGACCCCGAAGACCCGAAAGAGATTGAGAAACTGCAGGGACACATCCGCTACAAGGACGTGACCTTCGGCTATGATCCCGATGTCCCGGTGCTGAAGAAAATTAATCTCGACATCCCCGCCGGAAGCACCGTCGCACTCGTCGGGCAGAGCGGCAGTGGAAAATCAACACTCGCCGACCTCCTCCCGCGCTTCTACGACATTGACAAGGGTAGCATCACGGTGGACGGATGTGATGTCCGGGACCTCCGCGTCCATGACCTGCGAGGCTACATGGGAAATGTCAATCAGGAGGCAATTCTGTTCAATGACTCGATTTTCAACAATATATCATTCGGTGTGAAGAATGCCACGATGGAGCAGGTGCGCGAAGCTGCGAAGATCGCAAACGCCCATGAGTTCATCATGGCCACAGAACAAGGCTATGACACCAACATCGGTGACCGAGGCTGCCGTCTCTCCGGCGGTCAGCGTCAACGCCTCTCGATAGCGCGCGCCATCCTCAAGAATCCACCGATACTCATACTCGACGAGGCTACCTCAGCCCTCGACAGCGAGAGTGAGAAATCTGTCCAGGAAGCCCTCGAACGGCTGATGAAGGACCGCACCACGATCGTCATCGCCCACAGGCTTTCAACCATCAAGAACGCCGACCTCATCTGCGTGCTTCATGAGGGCGAGATTGTGGAACGCGGCACCCATGAGGAACTGCTCGCTCTCAACGGCTACTATACCCGCCTTGTCGAGATGCAGTCCATGAAGTAGACATGTCAAATATGTCTGCATCTGCCTCCAATATCATGTATTCTGAATCGTTTTATTGACATTTTGTTTGAAAATCGCATAAAAATGTGTATTTTTGCCATGAATTTATCGTAGTATCGCACTCCGGGATTGATTTGTCGAACCTCAAACGGTATGGTTTGCAGACATGGCTAACGCCATATACATATCCCCAAGTAACATCATGAGTGCGAGGAATATATGGACCAATGGAAAAGATTGATAATTTAGACAGGAAAATTTTGGAAATCGTCATGCGCAACGCCCGCATAGCCTCAAAGGATGTGGCTCAGGAATGCGGTGTTTCGCGTGCAGCCATCCACCAGCGCATCCAGCGCATGATTGATCTTAACGTCATAACCGGCTCAGGATATCTCGTTGACCCCAAAGTGCTCGGATTCCGCACATGTACATACATCGGTGTCAACCTTGAACGTGGTGCCATGTACCGTGAGGTGGTGCCGGAACTTGAGAAAATACCTGAAGTGGTGGAATGTCACTACACCACGGGGCCTTACTCCATGCTTATCAAGCTCTTTGCCCGCGACAACGAGCATCTGATGGAGCTTCTCAACGACAAGATACAGATGATCAACGGTGTTGTCGGGACAGAGACCCTCATATCCCTCGACCACAGTATCAGCCGCGTACTCCCGGTCATCTATGATGACTGACACACGGTTTCAATCGTTATAAAAGCAAACAGGTCACGCACAAACAGTTTGTGCGTGACCTGTTTGCTTTTATGAATCATGGAAATGTTTTTTACATCGGTGCGACGGCTATACGCTTGGTCTGCGATGATGTCTTTCCACCGGACGATATTGTGGCGCGGTAGAGATAGATGCCACGTCCCACACGTGAGCCGGATTTGGAAGTGAGATTCCACTTGACGGGAGCGGAGGCATACATGTCGGCACGCCCTTGCGTTTCCGAAGTCCACACAAGCGCACCGTTGAAGTCGAATATCTCAATCTTGACAGTCAAAGTCGCATCCGGACGGTTGTGGCTCACGTAGAAATTAGCCTCAGTGGTCGCCGGATTGGCATCGGAGTATATATCGAATATCTTGGGCGCGCTCTCGGGGTTGACAAAGAAATCAACAGAAGCCGATGACGAGTTGCCACCCGTGTCCCACACTTTCAAGGTCGCCGTATGGTTGCCTGCCGACAGTTCGGGGAGCTGATAAAATATCGTTCCGGCAGGTGTGCCGTCTGAATCGGGCGTGAAGTGGGAGGATACATCCGTGAAATTCATGTCACCGTCAATCCTCACAGTCATCTGGTGACCCACACCCGCACTCGACATGTTCAACCCGACGTCATCGCTGACACGTGCAATCAACATCGGACTGGCATCCACCTCATCGGAGGGCTTGAACGTGGAATGATTGAGATATATGTACTCAATCAATGGAGCGACATCATCCGGGATAGCGTTCTCATCAACACCGTAGGCGTAGAGGTCGCGGCACACGCCGGAAGCCTCAAGTCCATCATCGGACGCGGCAAACATCGACATGGTGGCAGGACGGAAATTGTCGGCAATCTCCGCCGGCATCGGTATCACAAGCTCAAACTCTCCGGCGGTCACAAGGGTCCGCCCGGTGTAGAGCCGTTCGCCCTGCTCATCGAAAGTCACTTCCTTGCCGGGTGTACCCTGGGTGCCTCGTCCGTGAGTCGTGAAACTGCGCTCCGCATCATAGAGCGACAGTGACAGCCACCCGTTGAACGAATCGATGCGGTTTCCGGTGTTATCACACACCTCACCTTTGACCACCGATCGCGAGCTTGCAGGGAGTATCGGCTGCGCATCGCCATCGACCTCGACACCATTGATCGAGGTGAGACGGACAGTATTGGCCGGGATGGCAAGACGCAAGGCCGGATCGGCAAAAAGAATGTAGCGGCGCACGTTATCATCGCCCGAAAGGCTGTTTTTCGCCTTTCTGAACACCTCGCCTATCGGTTGCACATTCCCGTCAGCTTCCCTCGTCACCATCTGCGTGCCGAACGCATTCGAGAGCGGGCCGTTGCGGACAATGTAGACCGGGCGTACGGCACAGAAGCCTCCGATTGCGCCGCCTGCATCAGTCATGAGCAGTGATTCCATGCCCGAGACCGCACTGCCGTCAAGCGCACCGAACGTACATGTCGCTCCATAGAAAAAGAACGGATGACGGAGATAGAGATTATTAAGAAATGCAGGGGTGAAGATTCCATCGCCGGAAAGAGTGTTGATTGCACCGTGACCGATGTAGCTCCAGATGATGACACCATCGTTAAACAGATTCGACACCTTGGTTTTCGCCTCCTCCGAAGTGCCGTTGCGCAACTCGTAGGCATCGATGAAAACTTTATGGAACGTAAATCCGGGGGCGGTCGGGTTTCTCCGCATCGCCATCTCCATGGTGTCGGTCTGCTCCATGTGCTGACCGCTGTTGCCCTCATCGGCAAACATCAGCATCCTGTTGCGCCACTCGCTCTGCACTGGTTTGTTGACATAATTCTCAAAACGGTCCACGTATGTTTTGGCCGCGCTCACGCTTCGTGCCGGAATTCGACCGACGGCCACCGAAAGGCGATCGGAGGCCATGCGCAATCCTGAATTGTCCTCAAGAAACGCAATGGGGTCATCCGAGCAGTATGAATAACTCTCGCTGTTGCAGAGTTCGGTCTGCCATATCGGGAGAGTGAGCGATGCACTTCCGGCCACGGCCGAAGTCAGGCGGCGGTGGTCATGGTTCGCACCACCCATGAGGAGTACGTACTTCAAAGTCCGCTCAGCCCCGGCGGCATTGCCACGGTCATAGAACATCTTTAACATTCTGCGCAGAGCGTTGATATCAGGCGAGCCGGAGCCGAATTCATTGTAGACCTGCTCGGCTGAGACCACAAGCACATTCAGGTTGCGCGGGGCAGATGAATGGATGGCGGCAATGCGGCGGCTCTGTTCGAGTAGTTCCGTCGGGGAGATTATGACCATGTCGGGCGTAGGCTCGGCGTGGAGATTCTGATTGGACACGAGGCTGACAAGACGGGGCGAAGGGAGCGACGAGGTGGAAGTCCATGCCGCGTAGGTCCGCTGTCCGGTGTAGTCGTTGGTCCATCCGGCATTTCCTCCCGCATCCTGCGTCAGGGGCATGGCTATCGGGTTGACCGGGTCGGTGACATCCCATACACGCGTCTCCGATTTCACCCCTCCAAGCCTCAGTGACCTCGACATGGACGAAAACTCAAGTGTCCCCGAGGACGGGAGCGACAGTTCGCGGGTGTAGGTCAGAGTGAGTCGGTCAAGGTTCGCAAGGTTGACCGGCGCAGAGATGTTTATCTTTATCCCGAGGGCGAGAGATGTTCCCGAGGGAACGAAGCGTTTACGGATACGGCATGTGTCACCCCATTCGGATGTCATACGGACGCGGTCAGAGGCGACCGAAGGCAGATTCTGACCGTTGGCGGTGAAATTGATAGTCAACGGAGCGGAGGCACTTTTGGCAAAAAAATCACACTGCATCCACACCTCCGTATCGGCCACGCGACCGGGAAGCTGGAAATTGAATGTGCGGTTGGTAGTGTAGCGGAAATCCTCACCGACAAGCTGATGACCGCTCTCGGCAGGTGAGACAAGCTCGTTTTCATGCCAGATGCGCTCGATAAACGTGGTGGCAGCATCGGCAGTCGGCTCAGACCCTTCGGTGATTATCTTATTGTCAGCTTCCGGTTGTGAATCGCTGATGAAATAATAGCCGTGGGTCGAATAAGGGTTGAGCGAATGATTGTAGATGTCATTCCGCTCGTGGGTCCACGTTCCGGGTCCCTGGGCATAGAACACGATACCGCCGTTGACAGCCTCGCTTTTCACCACCGGGAGGTCATCCACATAGTTGGCACGCGTCATGTAGTCGGGTATCCGCGCACCACCATAGCCGAAAATCCTGACTTTTGAAGGATCAGTGAACCCCCACGAGCGGAGGGCGGAGGTGGAGATGAAATGCACGCCACTCTCCTCGACGCTGACCTTGATCCACCGTCCGGACGAAAGGACTGAGGTCGGGCTGTATATATCGGTCGAGAAAGCCCGCATTGAGAATGGGGTTGTCACTACGGTGAGCAATATGAGTATGTGGTGGATGATGGTTTTCATGAATTTTATTGCAAGATGGATAGCAATGATAAGGTTTATCTGAATATTAACGTATGCATTGACTTGATTATTGCCTGTTTATGTGATTTTGCGGTCTCGGTCGCAGGAAATCCTCCCATTCGGCAGCCGTACCGGCGAAGGCGTTTATATCGACAGGATGGTCTATGCCCGCAACCCGTCCGTTGTGCGTTCCCTGCCACAGCACCCAGCCCATGCCCTTAGGCTCATCGACGAGCGAACAGATCCAGAGCGGATAGCCCTCCAGACGACCCCGGAGAAACCGCGTGAAGCCGTTTTTGTTCGTGTAGAGCATCACCCGGTAGCCATGCCCCTCAAGATGATCTATCATCTCAGTCAGCCTGTTGAGGACAATCGGTGTCGGCTGACTGTTTGAGTTGGTCCACTCCTCGATGTCGATGATGAGCGGGAGGTCAATGTCGCGCGAACGAAGTGAGTTGAGGAAATTAAGCCCCTGCATGTAGCCCGGAGTGTCGAAGCGGAAGAAGTGGTATGCCCCGACTTTCAGCCCTGCGGCCTTAGCCTCGCGCAGATTGTCGATGAACTTGCGGTCCTTGAACGTCCCTCCCTCGGTGGCTTTGATTATGACGAATGAGATTCCATCCTCGGCCACCTTGCGGAAGTCAATGTCGCCATTGTGCGCGCTGACATCTATACCAATCACTTCAAAGCGGCTTCTGTCCAGGTAGATTTTCACAGAGCCACCGTCATCATGTCCACATGAGCTGAGCATGACGGACATTATCATGGTATAGATTATCGGGAGAAAAGGCTTCATGCCTACAAATTTACTAATTATTTCATGAAAACATGCGGAAAAAGTGTAAATTTGCATTGTTAAAAATAAACTAACACCCAATTTTTCTCACAAACCATGAAGAAACTAATCAGCCTTGCCATAGGACTTGTCATCGCTCTCGGGGCGACGGCACAGACCGCCGACGGCGAGATTCCCGAATTTGTCAACGCAGTCGTCAACATGAAAGCACCCTCGTTTCCCGACCGTCAGATCAGCATAGCCAAGACCGGAGCGAAACAAGGCAAACTATCGACCGCAGCCATCCAGAAAGCCATCGACCGCATCTCGGAGCAGGGAGGCGGGACAGTGCTCGTCCCGGCCGGCGAATGGCTGACGGGACGCATAATGCTCAAGAGCAATGTCAATCTTCATCTTGAGGAGGGTGCGACCCTTGAATTTACAGGCGAAATCAAGGATTATCTTCCGCTGGTCGATTCGCGTTATGAGGGCGCGGACGTGAAGTCGCTCGGCGCAATGGTCTATGCCAACGGAGCTGAAAATATCGCTGTCACGGGCAAAGGACATCTGAAAGCCCCCGCACGCGACTGCGAAATCACCGGGAAAATGGATACCGGTCTCTCCGTGACCGCCGAAAAGAAAATAGAGTCAGGAGCTGCCCGCGAGGCATCGCTCGACAAGATCTATATGCCGACGTTCATCGGCCCGGTTAATTGCCGTGGCGTTCTCATCGAGGATGTGACTCTCGACCAGTCAATTTTCTGGAACATCGCCCCTGTCTACTGCGAGAACATAATCATCCGTGGTGTGACCGTCAACAGTCACGGTCATCCGCGCACCGACGGCATTGACATCGATTCAAGCGTGAATGCCCTCATCGAGAACACTACTCTTGACTGTGGCGACGATTGCTTCACCCTCAAGGCCGGACGCGGCGAGGAGGCAGTGGACCTCGGCCGTCCGACACAGAATGTGGTCATCCGCAACTGCCGTGTCAAGCGCGGTGTGGGCGGTATCACCGTCGGGACGGAGACCGCCGGATTCATCCGCAACATCTATGCCGAGAACGTGGTGATGGAAAATGCCCGTATGCCGCTATATTTCAAGACACGTCGTCCACGCGGAGGAGGCGCGGAGAATATATGGATCAGGAACATCAAAGTAGTGAAAACCCCGGGAGCTGTGATACAGATGGACATGCTCGGCAGCCCGGCGTGGATGGGTGCGCTCGCCGAACGACTTCCCGCGCAGCCCATCGGCAAAGTCACTCCCAAGTTCAGCGGTATCCATGTCGATAACCTTGAGGTCGGGGAATGTCGGGAACTGATTCAGGCCAAGGGGCTTCCCGAAATTCCCGTGGAGGGCCTGAAAGTGACCAACGTCCGGTCAAAAAACAAAACCATCAGACTCCAGGATATAGGCACATTTGAAATAACTTTCGCCGACTGAACTCCCTACGGACATCATGACACACATTAGCCTTTTCATGTTTTTTGGTTTGCTGCTGACCTCGGGACTATTGATGCCCGGATCGGCAGCAATTCATGACATCACAGCATACGGTGCTGTCAGCGATACCACCCGCCTCAGCACTGCTGCCGTCCAGAAAGCCATCGACGAATGTTCGGAAGCCGGAGGCGGCACCGTGTTTGTTCCGTCAGGTAACTACAAGATTGGTAGCATATTCCTGAAAAGCAATGTCACCCTCAATCTTGAGAACGGAGCGACACTCTACGGCAGCACTGACATCAAGGACTATGTGCCGGTCAAGACCGACTACGTCTCGCTGCGCACCCACACTCCCACCATACAACTGATCTATGCCGACAAGGCGGAGAACGTAGCCATCACCGGCGAGGGTACAATTGACGGTCGCGGGAAGACTTTCCCCAAGCTGTCGTGGAACGATGAGGGTATCACCCGCCCCCACCTGCTGAGAATGATACAATGTCGCAGTGTCACCGTGAGCGGCGTGACGCTCAGAAACTCCGGCTGCTGGATGCAGCACTATCTTGCCTGCGATAAAGTGAAAATCTGTGGTATAACCGTGGTCAACCGCAACAACTACAATAATGACGCACTTGACCTCGACGGCTGCCATGATGTCACTGTCTCCGACATGATTGCCGACTCCGACGATGATGCCATCACTCTCAAAAGCACATCGCCACGGCTCTGCGAGGACATCGTCATCAGCAACTGCGTGGTCTCAAGCCACTGCAACGCCATCAAACTCGGCACGGAGACCAACGGCGGATTCCGCAACATCATCATCCGTGGCATCGCCGTGAAACCCTCCGCCGACCAGTCAACCCAGTTCTTCGGCTACCCCGGTGGAATCGGTCACGGAGCCATCGTGCTTGAGATTGTCGATGGCGGTACTATGACCAATGTGGATATTGGCGACATCACCATCCGAGGCACCGAATCGCCCATCTTCATCCGTCTTGCCGACCGTGCCCGTCCGTGTTCTCCCGATGTCCCCGTGACCGGCGTGGGCAGCATGGAGCGCATCTGCCTCCACGACATCATGATTGACGAAGCCGGACCGACCGGATCGTCCATCACAGGCCTGGAAGGTCACCCCGTCAAGGACGTGGAGCTTCGCAACATCCGCATCCGGCAACAAGGAGGTCAGAAGAAGGTGGCCGCTCCCACCGATGAGAAGCGGGCCGAGTATCCCGAATCTACAATGTGGGGCATACTCCCCGCCAAAGGTTTCTGGCTCAACCATACACGCAACATCACATTCGACAATGTTACCGTAGAGACCATCAACCCCGACGAGCGCGAAACCTACATCGCCACCGACACCGAAGGGATGACAGTCAAGTGACAGGAAAACAACCGAAAACCAATATCATTCAATGAAACGTTTTTCACTCACAAAATCAACCATCGGAGCTGCTTGTCTATTATCCATAGCAACCTCATGCTCATCAAGCGACACAATATCTGATCGAGAGGAGAAAAAAGTAAGTATCGAAAACATCGAGAAACTCCGCCGGGCTTCTACATTGATGGCTCCATACGTCAAACTGGAAGGGACAAAATACATCATGACAATCGGACAGGATGAGGCATTGAAATTAGGATTAGACTCTGCTGACTACCAATTTGTCTACGAATCCATCGAACAGACCAACAACATAATAGCCGAAAGAATGGCCGACGGTGACACCATCGAACTTCTGGACATCGCAGCAATCGCAGATTCCGTATACGGTGTAAAAAATGAGGTAAAATAATCCCATTCAGGACAAAAAAAGTACACGAGGACAAGAGTCTCAGGAGCAACAAGGAGATCTTTCAGCACGAAAATGCTTGAAAAATAATCCCCGTTGCTCCTGAGACTCTTGTCCTCGTGTACCCACAGTCTTACCGCAAAATGAACTGAGCATTTTCGCTAAAATTCATTACAAATTTTCATTATTAAAGAAATAATTATTAATTTTGTGATTATTATAAACATAATAATCAATTCCTCAATAATGGCTACGAAGCAAAAGTACGATATTACATTAACCAATCCTTTTGTCATAGGGAGATATGCCGGGGCTAAATATTTCTGTGACAGGGAAGAACAATTGCACTTTCTTGAGAAGTCAATCAGAAACGGGCGCGATGTAGCGATAATTTCACCGCGACGCATGGGCAAGTCGGGGCTGATTGAACATTTGTTTGCACAAGAGGACGTGGCGAAGGAATATATGACAGTCTTTGTCGATGTGTATGCGACATCATCAGTGGCAGAATTGGTTGCAATGCTTGGGCAAGCTGTTTTCCAAGCCGTTACTCGCGAAAAGGACTCTCCCTGGCAACGTTTCATCGAGGGGTTGAAGAGCCTTCGTCCGACAGTGACATTCGATGCCCATACCGGCGTGCCTTCACTGTCAATGACTGCTGTCAATCTCACGCAGCCTGAACTGACATTGGCAGAGATATTTGACTATCTCGAAAATGCACCCCGACCGGTAATCGTGGCTATTGATGAATTTCAGGAAATCAGCAAATATGGTGAAGGTAAAGCCGAGGCTCTGTTTCGGAGTTACATTCAACGCTCACCTCGAACGCGCTTTATTTTTGCCGGGAGCGAACAGTCGGTGATGAATGCTATGTTCAATAGCGTGAAACGTCCATTCTACCAAAGTTGTCTCATGTTGCATCTCCCGGCAATTCCGGAAAAAGCCTACATCGAATTTGCAATGCGCAAATTTTCAGAGTATGGAAAAGAGGGCGAGGAAGATGTCATACGGACTGTATATCATAAAATGTCGGGCATTACATGGTTCATACAGATGATGCTCAATGAACTGTTTGCGATAACTCCTCCCGGCGGCAATTTACAACCGAAAGATATACTGATTGCCGAGCAGAACATCATAGGTGTACAGGAATACAGCTATCGTGAAATAATGGCGCGACTTTCACCGATGCAACGTTCTTTGGCTATTTATCTGGCCAAGAAAGGGCCTGTTGACAATCTTCTGTCGGCCGACTCTCTTGAAGCAAGTGGATTCAAGACGGCAGCCTCAATGCAATCAGCTTGCAGGGGACTCCTAAAGGCAGGTCTTATAACCAAGACCGATAACACATACCGCCTTTATGATGTCTTCTTTGCAAGTTGGATTCAAAAGACCACGTAGACGAAAAGAGGGATACAAGAAGACAAGAGTTGCAGGAGCAACAAGGAGATTTTTCAGCACGAAAATGCCTGATATATAAATCCTTGTTACTCCTGCGACTCTTGTCTTCTTATATCCCTCTCAAATCAAGGAATTACAGTTTGTAGACTTCCGAGCCGGCGAGGAGGACACAGCCTGTGCCGTAATCGTCGAAATCGGGCTTGGAGTCGTAGGCCACCGGCTGACCGTCCTTAGGTTCTTTGCCCGTACCCTGCACATAACCGATGTAGCCGTTAGGATGGATAGCATCGTTGACGATTGCGTTCCAGCCCTTGGTCAATGCCGGGAGATACTTGTTGCGGTCGAGGATTCCGTTGTTAATGCCCCAGGCCATACCGTAGACAAAAAGTGCGGTTCCAGTGGTTTCCTTGCCACCGAAATTACTCTCGTCATGGAGACTGACATTCCAGAATCCGTCCTCACGCTGACATTTCAAGGCAGCGTCACACATAGCCTTGAAATCGTTGATGTAGACATCGCGGTGAGGCGCATCCTCGGGCAGTTCGTTCAGGACCTTTGCAAGAGCGGCAACCACCCAGCCATTGCCACGCGACCAGTAGCAATTTTTGCCGTTAGGCTCCTTGTAGGGAGGCACGAAATCCTTATCGCGCCACCAAAGACCCTCCTTTTCGTTGAAAAGACCGCCCGCAAGAGTGTCGCGTGACCATTTGTACATGTGCCATGCCTTCTCATTGTAGCGCGGATCGCCGGTGATGGCACTCATCTTGGCGAGCAGAGGCATACCCATCTGGATTGCGTCAATCCATGTCCAGTCATTGACCTGCGGAGTGTTGACGAGCATGTTCATACATGCTTTGGTCTTGGTGAGCATCTTCGGTTCGGGGGTGAGACGATAGAGGTCTATGTATGTCTGACCGCAGCAATAATTGTCGGCATTGCGGGTCGTAGTGTCGTCGCGCCGCATACCCCATTTGAAGCCGTCGGCCCAATTGTAGGCATAGTCATAATAGCGGTTGTCGGGATAGATTGAATGGAGTGCCATCAGACCCTCGAAATAGACCGCACGTGTCCAGATATTGGCCTCGTAGACTTTCTTGCGCGAGTAGTACGGGATCCCCAGCAGCGGGTCGGGATGATTCTTCAGGTAGTAGTCATTGACCTTGACAATGGTCTTCAGTGTTTCCTCTCGTGGTGGGAGCTGGTCGGCAGCCGACAGCGGGAGCAGCATCAAGGCTGCAAGTGCGGATAGCAAAATCTTTTTCATGAATATCTGTGATCTTAGAGTGTGTCTCATAACAAAAGTTAAACCGAGGGCGACGCAATCTTTGAGGGA
>JAMPHF010000001.1:374259-389411 GCA_023663525.1 Bacteroides sp. | reverse complement strand
TCTTTAGACCCTCACCGCCGTGAGGCTTGCTTCTCAAAAGCGAGTGCAAAGGTAGGCACTTTCCACATTCCCTCCAAATTTTCCATACCATTTTAACATATATTTAACATTTTAGCAATATTTTCACCATATTATATACAATCAGTCACAAAATTTTACAGAAAAGAGAAGATAGGTTGGGAAAATAGAACAAAAATTCGTACATTTGCAAAAATTCAGGAAAACCTGATTCACACCCCGAACAACGACACTTCCTGAACCAATCTATAATTATTACAAATTTTCATTCTTAATCTCAAGACCGGCCACAACCTTCTCCCTCGACAAAAGCCGGCATCTGATTAAAAACACAACTTATTTATCGACTTTATGTGCGGAATTGTTGGTTATCTTGGCTCCCAAGGAGCCTATGACATATTGATACAAGGTCTCAAACGCCTTGAGTATCGCGGCTACGACAGCGCAGGTGTTGCCATCGTGGACTGCGACGGTAAACTTAATGTACATAAATCACAGGGCAAGGTGTCAAATCTTGAGCAGGTGGCCAACGCCGGATGCAAGAGCGGCACTCTCGGCATTGCCCACACCCGATGGGCAACCCACGGCGAGCCGAATGATGTCAATGCCCATCCCCACGTGTCGCAGAGCGGCATGATTGCACTTGTCCACAACGGGACAATCGAGAACTATGCAGTGCTCAAGAAAGTCCTCACCGATCATGGCTATGAATTCAAGAGCGAGACCGACACTGAAGTGCTCGTGCAGCTCATCGAATACATAAAGCTCACATCGTCATGCTCACTCCTTGAAGCTGTCCGCGAGGCACTCCTTCAGGTCGAGGGCGCATACGCGATTGCCGTCGTCGAGCAGAACAACCCCGACACGATGATCGTGGCACGCAAAAGCTCTCCGCTCGTAATCGGCGTGGGCGACAACGAAACCTTCATCGCATCGGACGCAACTCCGATTGTCGGCTACACCGATCGTGTCATCTATCTCAAGGACAACGAAATCGGTGTCATCAGCCGCAACAAGCCCCTCCAGATTATCTCACTCTCAAACAACGAGCCATCTGCAATAAACATCCAGAAGCTCAAACTCTCGCTCGCACAGCTTGAAAAGGGCGGCTATGACACGTTCATGCTCAAGGAAATCTTCGAGCAGCCATCGACACTGCGCGACTGTCTGCGCGGACGCATCGTGGACAATTGCTCACGCGTGGTCCTCTCAGGTGTCGAACTGAACAAGGAACGGTTCATGAATGCCGAGCGCATCACCCTTGTGGCATGTGGAACTTCATGGCATGCAGCCCTCATCGGCAAGCGTCTCATCCAGGACTTCTGTCAGATACCGGTCGAAGTTGAGTATGCCTCGGAATTCCGCTACGGCAATCCCGTCCTCAACGAGAAAGACATCGTGATCTCCATCAGCCAGTCGGGCGAAACCGCCGACACTCTTGCCGCTATCCAGCTCGCAAAGGAAAAGGGAGCATTCGTTTACGGTATATGCAACGTGGTTGGTGCATCCATTCCACGCAACACTGACTCCGGCACCTATATCCATGTCGGTCCGGAAATCGGAGTAGCCTCCACGAAGGCATTCACCGGCCAGGTGACAGTGCTCACGCTCCTCGCCCTCTCCGTGGCACAACTGCGTGGCACAATCGACAAGCAGACACTCCATGACATCCTCTCATCGCTCGACAAGATGCCGGAAATCGTCAAAGACACGCTCAAGGTTGACGACGAAGTGAAGAAACTCTCACGAGTTTTCTCCTACGCCCACAACTTCCTATATCTCGGACGCGGCTACAACTATCCGACAGCCCTCGAAGGCGCGCTCAAGCTCAAGGAAATTTCCTACATCCATGCCGAAGGCTATCCCGCCGCCGAGATGAAGCACGGTCCCATCGCACTCATCGACCACGAAATGCCGAGCGTCATCATTGCCCCGAGCGACTCGCTCTACGACAAGATCATTTCAAACGTGCAGCAAGTCAAGTCACGCGGCGGAGCCGTCGTCGCCATCGTGTCGCGCGGCAACCATGCCATGACCGACATAGCCGACTACTGCATCGAGATTCCCGAAGTCCCCGAGTGCCTCACCCCTATCGTGGCCTCAATCCCACTCCAGTTGCTGGCATACTACATAGCTGTCAACAAAGGCAAAGACGTGGACCAGCCTCGTAATCTTGCCAAATCAGTGACCGTGGAATAATAGCGATTCATAATCCCCGACCACATACTGAAAGTCTCCGCCCGACGCGGAGACTTTTTTTTATATGCCATGACTCAACCTTTATCCGTCTCTATCGGTTTTATAGATAAAACACATCAAATACAACCTAATTAAATATAAATTATATCATGGCAAAAAAAAGCATCAAGGGCACCAAGACCGAACAGAACTTGGTAATGGCTTACATGGCTGAATCCGGAGCCTATTCCCGCTACACATACTACGCACAGCAGGCCGACAAGGAAAATTACTTCCCTATCGGTGAGATTTTCCGTCAGACAGCCGCCAATGAGCTGCACCACGGAAAAGTTTTCTTCAAAATGCTTGAAGGCGGCTCAATCGACGTGAAACTCGGAGTCGATGCCGGCATTATCGGCGACACAGCCTCAAATCTTGCAACGGCCGCTGCCGAGGAAAAGAGCGAGGGCGTTGACCAGTACACCGCCTCTGCCAAAGTCGCCGACGAGGAAGGCTTCCCCGAAATCGCTTCCCACTTCCGCGCAATAGCCGAAATCGAGAGACGTCACATGCAGCGTTTCGAGACATACCTCAAACAAGTCAAGGACGGCACAGTCTGGAAACGTGACAAACCTATCTCATGGCAGTGTCTCGTCTGCGGTTATGTGGTAGAAGGCACCGAGCCCCCACAGGTATGCCCCGCCTGCGACCACCCCTATCAGCACTACATCGCCCTTGATATGGACGAGCTTTAATGATATTGACGTATTAGTATAAAGAAAAAGTTACCGGCTTCACATCCCCGCAGATCGGCGGGAGTGTGAAGCCGGTTGTCTATTTCTCCATACCTGAACAATACTTATAGACAGGTGCGTAGCGGTCTATTCTTACATTGCGAACACGTTGAAGCCGCCATCGACCACTGCGACAGTGCCGGTGACAAACTTCGACGCATCGGAGATGAGATACTGGATGGTTCCGCAAAGCTCCTCCGGCTCACCGAAACGTCCGAACGGAGTCTGACGGATGATTGACTCTCCGCGTGCAGTCAGCGAGCCGTCGGGGTTGGTCAGGAGTGCACGGTTCTGGTTAGTGACGAAAAATCCCGGTGCAATCGCATTGACGCGGATACCCGGAGTGAACTTCTTGGCAACCTCAGTTGCAAGAAACGCCGTGAAATTCGATATTCCCGCCTTGGCAGCCGCATAGCCCATCACGCGGGTGATCGGACGGAACGCCGCCATCGACGAGAAGTTGACAATCGCACCCTTGCCGGCCTTGACCATAGGTTTGAGGAAAATCTGCGTCGGGATAACGGTACCGGTGAGATTGAGGTCAAGCACCTTCTGGAAAGCGTCGATCTTAACGTCAAAGATATTTCCGTCGGGCGAGATGACAGCTCCTGCCATATTGCCGCCTGCGGCATTGAGCAGAGCGTCAACCCGGCCATACTTGGCGATGACCGCATCGCAATTGGCCTGCACAACATCAGGATTCATGACATCCGTCACGAGAAACATTGCCTCTCCGCCCTTGGCGGTAATGGCGTTGACTATCTCATCGCCCTCTTCCTGACGGCGACCGAGAATCACGATCTTGGCACCCTGCTCCGCAAGGTATTCGCCTATGCAACGACCAAGCACACCGGTTCCGCCGGTGATGACCACAACCTGATCCTTGACTGAAAACAGTTCGTTCATATTATTTTCTTTTATTTCTATATCAGTTATTTTCTGCATCAATCGTGGCCATGATACCTGACACCATTCCGAGCGCGAGCATTCGGCCGTGGAACGAATATCCGGCATTGTAGCCCATCTTCTCATCGCCGAGCATCAACGGCGCATGGTCAACACGCATCGGCACTCCCGGACGCTCCTTCTCAAACGTCCTGACCACGTCAATCAGACGCGGGTCGAGGTGGGTTGACTCCTTGAAATCACCGTTGGGCATCACATTGCAGATGCGCGCATGGACAAAGTGAGTCCTGTCGGCATACTTCTTGGCCAAGGCGGGGACATCATTGTGTGACCCCGCGCTCAGCGAGCCGGCACAGAAAGTCAACCCGTTGTGAGGATTGGGGACTGCATCGAGAAACGCACGGATGTCGGCATCGCAAGTGACTATTCGTGGAAGACCGAGAATCTGCAACGGGGGATCATCCGGATGCACACACATGTTGATGTCATACTCATCGCAGACCGGCATTATGGCCTCAAGGAAATACTTCATGTTCTCGCGGAGCCCATCGGCATCAATTCCGTCATAGAGAGCGAGAAGCTCGCGGAATTTCGCCACCGGATCAAGGTCATTCTCTGAGATGTTGCCGTTGACAAAGCCTTGGGTCTTCACGATGATGTTCTCGACGAGACGCTTCTCGGCGGCCTCATCCATCGTACCCTTCAGCTCCTCCACGCGTGCGAGGGTATCCGCATCATAGTCCTTCTCCGCTCCCTCGCGCTTGAGGATGTGGATGTCGAAATATGCAAACTCCGCACGGTTGAAATAGAGATTTGATGTCCCGTCCGGATTGGGATACTCCAGATCGGTACGCGCCCAGTCAAGCACGGGCATGAAATTGTAGCAGATAGTCTTGACCCCAGCCTTGCCGAGATTGCGGAGCGACTCCTTGTAGTTCTCAATCAACTGATCGCGGTCGGGACCGGCATACTTGATTGACTCGCTGACCGGAAGGCTCTCGACCACGCTCCAGCGCAGACCGGCTTTCTCGATGAAATCCTTCATCTTCATGACCTCGTCAAGAGTCCACACCTCACCGTTGGGAATATGGTGGAGCGAGGTCACTATCCCTTCGACGCCAATCTGTCGGAGCATCTCAAGGGTTATCTTATCGTTGGGTCCGAACCAACGCCATGTTTTTTCCATAGAGTCTATATTATTGATGAAGGCACATTCGGGCAGTTTTTTCGGATTAGTCCCGGCCCGCATGTGCCTTCAGAAATGTATGAGAATCAAAAACTAATTCTTATTTGCGTGCCTCGGCAACATAAGAGAGAGCCTCGCGGCACTTGTCGGTCACATACTGCCAGTCCTGAGCAGCCACGCGATCTTTCGGGAACAGTTTCGAACCCATGCCGACGCACCATACTCCGGCCTTGATCCAGCCTTCGATGTTCTCCTTGGTAGGCTCTACGCCGCCTGTAACCATGAGCTTGGTCCAGGGCATGGGGGCGAGAAGACCCTTGACGAACTTAGTGCCGAGCACATCGCCAGGGAAGCACTTGCAAAGATCGCATCCTGTCTCCTGAGCTGCACCAACCTCGCTGACAGAACCGCAGCCGGGTGTGTAGGGAACGAGACGACGGTTGCACACGCGTGAAACCTCCGGATTGAAAAGCGGGCCAACGATGAAACATGCACCGAGCTGAATGTAGAGTGCGGCGGTCGCGGGATCAACGATTGAACCCACACCCATAGCCATGTCGGGACATTCCTTGGCTGCAAACTTCACAACCTCAGCAAAGACTTCATGAGCGAAATCGCCACGGTTTGTAAACTCAAATGCACGGACACCGCCGTCATAGCATGCCTTGACAACTTGCTTTGCTACTTCTGCGTCCTTGTGGTAGAACACGGGCACAACACCGGTCTCACCCATCTTGGCGAGCACTGCGATCTTATCAAATTTTGCCATAATATCTTTGGTAAATTTAAGGATTAAAATTTTGTATAGATGTTTATTGCAAAGTTAAGCAATTATCGTGAAAATTAAAATAAAAATTTTCCATTTAATGTTAATGCACTGTTAATTATACAACTAATTACTTCGGCAACAAACCTTGTCCATCTGATAGCTGAGACGAAAATCTGCATTTTCAGCATTTTGAGAAGTGGAAAATATGAAATCAGAAAATTTTTTGAAAAATTTTCCGTTTCTGAGGTTAGGTTTTTCACAAGTTAAGTGTCTTAATGATGTATGACGACAACGAATCAACGACAAAACCATCAATATAGACTGAAATCATGTCAAGAATAATTATGCTTATATGCGCCATGTTAGCCTTTGTCATGGCCGATGCCGAGACATTTTCCTATCACTTCAATTCAACCCCGCTCCCCAAGGCCATCCAGCGGATTATGGAGAATCACCCCGACCTCGACATCAACTTCATCTACAACGAGCTTGAGAATTACAGCACAAGTGCATCAGTCAACGCTGATAACGCCTACGACGCTCTCCGGCAGACAATACACTTGAATCCCGTCACCGTTGTAAAAGCAAAAAACACCTATTACGTCGAGGCACTTCAGCATGGGAAATATGTCTATACCGGGTGCGCCATCGGCACGGACAACCAACCGGTCGCTGCCGCCACCGTCATGCTTCTTACACCCAAGGACTCGACCGTGCTGACTTATGCTATTGCTGACGCCGAGGGACGATTCAGAATCCCTTGCGACCTGACAAATGTGATTGCCAAACTCTCCTGCATAGGCTACAAGACAACTTATCATCTGTGCAACACTTTCAATATCGGCACAATCATCATGCCGGAGAATGCAGTCAAACTGAGTGAGGTTAAAGTCGAGGCTGAAAATGCACATTTATATTCAGATCGGTCAATATACATGCCGACTCCCAGACAGAAAAATGTGGCAGCCGATGCAGTTGCTTTGTTGAGCCACATGGCGATACCACAGCTCGATGTAGACCCGGCAACCAAGTCGGTGAAAACTATCAGTGGTCAGTCAGTTGCCATATACATAGATTATGTGGCTGCATCTCAACAGGATTTATCCGGTATGAAAACAACCGATGTGAAAAAAATCGAATATCTGCTTTATCCCAAAGACCCTCGTTTTCATGGTGCCAATTATGTTGTCAACTTCATTATGCAGAAATATGAGTATGGCGGTTACACCAAAGCAGGTGCTTCCAAAAAATTTGGTGTCAATGCCACAGATGCGTCTGTCTATTCCAAATTTTCTTATAAGGATATGACATTTGACATATACGCCGATGAATCATATATGACGAATAGTCACTTTGGAACAACTTCAACAGAACGGTTTCTTTTCCCTGACTTATATGGGCTTGGTGAGAAATCAATCGAAAAGACGTCAACTCCTGTTTCTTCAAAATATCGGAACAATGAAAACAATGTGACATTCCGGGCTTTATACACGTCCGAGAAAGCACAGGTTTCCAACACATTGTCGTTTAACAATACCTCTACACCACGAAAAGATTACGAGACAGCGGTGTCTTATTCAGACGCGATTCTACCGCCTATCACCACAAATACTGTCGCATCAAGCCATAATCTCTCATTGAACTACAAAAATGAAACCTACATCGGATTTAATGAAAATATAGGAACATACATCGAGGCCGTATATGAATACGGTCATAACAAGACAGAATCAAACTATACGCAAGCGGATTTCAATATCGTAAATAACGCAACGGAACATTCTCATTGCGGACGATTGACACCAAGCCTCGTCTGGAATCTGAACGAGCACAACAGCATTATGCCATTCATGCATGGTGAATATACGTCTTACTCGCTTGATTATTACGGATCATCACCATCCAAGCAGGAATATGACGTGTGGGGCTTCGTCGGCGGTGTGAAATATACATACACGCAAGATAAATGGAGCGCAGGTACTCAATTCGGATGGACATACGCCAATACCAATCTGACCGGGACTAAAATTGAGGATAATTATCCAATGGGAAATGTGTTCGCTACATTCTCCCCGAATAGCCACCATCAATTTGAAGCGAGATATGCGTTTACCAAACAAGTACCCGAGACATATCAGAAAAGTCCGAATATGCTTCAGCAAGACGAACTGATGTGGTACACCGGAACTCCCGGATTGAAAAACAGTTGGAATAACTATGTTGAAGCCGTTTACACGTGGATTCCTAATAATAGATGGCAATTTGCGGCTACCGGCAAAACATTCAAAGTAGATGACAGGGTTGTAACCCGTTATTTGCCAACCGGTCCTAACGGCACAATGCTCCGACAATATGTGAATAACGGCAGCTTTCAAAGCAGTTCCATCGGAGTAAAGGGAACGGCTAAATTCTTTGACGGCAAGTTAGTGGCAACATTGCGACCGGAGATGTGGTTCAGGCACACAACAGGAGAATATGCTCTGACCCACAACGAACTTACCTGCGTTGCGCAGTTGACATGGTATTTTGGCAACTTCTATCTTTTCGGATGGTATATAACACCGAGCACATATCTCAATGAAGAATCCGGGATCAAGGAACGTACCCCGTCACGTTATCAAATGGAAATCGGATATGGCAAAGGTCCCTGGAGAACATCCGCAACAGCCTATAATTTTCTACGTAAAAACTGGGAATCCGGCCATGAAACTTTGTCAAGTCAATACTATGGATTCGACCGTAGAATCTATACTCCGGATTTACACATGAGCTTTCAACTATCAGTATCCTATACCTTCGGCTATGGTAAGAAAGTACAACGCGGAGATGAAGTAAGCGGAGCAGGCACAGGAACTTCAGCAATTCTAAAATAACGTGAGTTATCCATCTATCATCCTACTTGGCGCAATAAAAAATTATCGCCATCATAGCTCCAATGATGATTTTTTGTTAACTTTGCACCTATATTATTTATAATCTGTCATATCGATGCCGTGCGCACGATCAACCCTCTCAACCACGGCCTCAACTGACTCGACACGAAATTCTTAGAAATGGCAAAAGTTACAAAAGAAATGGCGCTGGACTATCACCGCTATCCGCGCCCCGGTAAAATTGAAGTTATCCCGACCAAGCCTTATGCCACTCAGGCCGACCTCGCACTGGCCTACTCTCCGGGCGTAGCTTACCCATGTCTTGAAATCAAAGACAATCCTGACGATGCCTACAAGTACACCGACAAGGGCAACCTCGTGGCCGTTATCTCCAACGGCACAGCCGTCCTCGGTCTCGGCAACATCGGTGCCCTCGCCGGAAAGCCCGTGATGGAAGGCAAGGGACTGTTGTTCAAGATTTTCGCCGGACTCGACTGCTTCGATATTGAGATTGACGAAAAAGACCCCGATAAATTCATCGAAATCGTAAAGGCTCTCGGCCCCACATTCGGTGGAATCAATCTTGAGGACATCAAGGCACCCGAATGTTTCAAAATCGAGGAACGCCTCAAAGCCGAAATGGACATCCCCGTCATGCACGATGACCAGCACGGCACCGCCATCATCTCCGCTGCCGCGCTCCTCAACGCCGTCGAGATCCAAGGAAAGAAGATTGAGGATGTTCGTCTCGTGGTCAACGGAGCCGGTGCAGCAGCCGTATCCTGCACAAAACTTTACTGCGCTCTCGGTGTGAAGAAAGAAAACGTCGTGATGTGTGACAGCAAGGGTGTCATCTCCGACAAACGTACCGACCTCAACCCGCAGAAAGCCCAGTTCGCCACCTCTCGCCCCATCACCACTCTCGCCGAAGCCATGAAGGATGCCGACGTGTTCCTCGGACTCTCCGTCAAGGATGTGGTAACCCCCGAGATGGTCAAGAGCATGGCACCGCGCCCCATCGTGTTCGCGCTTGCCAACCCGGACCCGGAAATCGCCTACGAGAAAGCCATCTCCGCCCGTCCCGACATCATCATGGGAACAGGTCGATCCGACTACCCCAACCAGATCAACAACGTGCTCGGATTCCCCTACATCTTCCGTGGCGCACTCGACTGCGGAGCTTCGGAAATCAACGAGACAATGAAGATCTATGCCGTCCGAGCGATTGCCGAACTCGCCAAGAAGCCCGTACCCCCGGTTGTCAGCGCAGCCTACAACCGCTCTGACATCAAGTTCGGTCCGGAATATATCATCCCCACCCCGTTTGACCCCCGCTTGCTCACATCAGTGTCGCCCGCAGTGGCAAAAGGCGCGATGGACAGCGGAGTCGCACGTCGCCCCATCACCGACTGGGATGCCTACAACGAGAAACTCCGTCAGCTCAAGGGCAACGACCGCAAGTTCACCCGCCGCATCAATGAAGCCGCACGCACCAACCCGAAGCGCGTTGTGTTCGGCGAGGCGAATACCGACAACATGCTCCGCGCCGCCGCCATCGCCGCTGCCGACGGTCTCTGCACACCGATCCTGCTCGGCAACGAGGAGATGATTGCCAAGCGCGCACAGCGTCTCGGCCTCAACATCGATGGAATCGAGATCGTCAACCTCCGTCACGACCGCGAGGCTGCACGCCGCGAACGCTACGCCGCCCTCCTCTCGACCAAACGCCAGCGTCAGGGCGAGAACTTCGAGACCGCCCTCGACAAGATGTTTGACCGCAACTACTTCGGCATGATGATGGTCGAGACAGGCGATGCCGACGCATTCATCGCAGGAACCCGCGCCGCCAACAACGTTGCCGCCGATATTGCCCGCGAAGTCATCGGTATGCGCAAGGGCTTCAAGCACTTCGCCGCAATGCACGTGCTTGAGACCACCAAGGGCACCTACTTCCTCGCCGACACGATGGTCAACGACACGATTGACGAGGATACCCTCCTCGACATCTCCCGTCTAGCCAACGACTCGGTGAAATTCTTTGCCCACGACCCCGTCATGGCCCTCGTCTCATACTCAAACTTCGGCTCAAACCACGAGGAAGAACCTACGATTGTCCACAATGTGGTCAACCGTCTCCACAGAGAATACCCCGACATGGTGGTCGATGGCGAGATGCAGGTCAACTACGCGCTCAACAAGCCCGTCCGCGACAAAGTCTACCCCTTCACCCGCCTCTACGGCAAGGAGGTCAACACCCTCGTCTTCCCCAACCTCAGCGCAGCCAATGCAGCCTACCGCATCATGCTTGAGATGGGTGTCGGCGAGTCAATCGGTCCAATCCAGATGGGTCTGAAGAAGCCTGTCCACTTCATCAACGTCGATGCAGATGTCCGCGACATCATCAACCTCATCGCCGTTGCCGGTCTCGACGCCGCCACGATGGAGAACGCAGCTAAATGACGATAAAAAACACCACATTTTTTGCCGGTCAGCCCATAATTTCATCCTCGGGCTACCGGCAAAAATACGCGGAAGCGCGTATGCTGAAGGAAACACTGACCGCCATTTTACAGAAATGGTCTGCGTCAATTCCATGCAGCATACGCGCTTCCGCGCGTGTATATATTTCCTTTATTTCATTCTAAGTGACGATAAAAAAATAACTAAATGGGAATATCAAATTCAGAGGCGTATGGACTCACACCGGTGTCCGAATCATCGTCGTGATGACGCGGTTTCTTATGGTGTTTCTTTTTCTTCGGCTTATGCTTGCCACCTCCGTTGTAATAATTGTCATAGATAGGGAGTTCATAATCACCCTCAATGCCCCAATGACTGCGGACCGAACCGCAACCGCCAAGAAACACCGGGGCCATAACCGCAATAACCAACGTAATGAATTGTGTAAGTCGCATGTTACGTCTCATAAATAAGAGGCTGTTTAAAAGTTCAGGAATGAGTGAATATCAAAGTCTCTTAACTGAAAACATTGGGCCTGCGGAAAATGTTTATAATCTTGGATTATATTCATGTTTTTAACTACTTTTGCAATGCAACTCAATCAACGCACATCAGATTTGTTCAATATGAAAAAAATACTGACCATACTGCTCATAGCACTTGCGGGAATCACCGCGGCAGCCAAAGGCAAGGCACAGATCACGTTTGACTCAACATCTCATGACTTCGGCACCATCAAAGCCGACGGCGGTAAAGTGACTGCCGTCTACGGCTTCACTAACACCGGCGATGAACCGCTGACCATCGTCACCGTCACCAACGGTGGATGCGGGTGCACAAAACCTGACTTCCCGAAAGCCCCGATTGCACCGGGAGAGAGAGGCGAGATAAAAATCACCTTCCAGCCCAAAGGCCGCTCAGGGGAGTTCAACCGCTCAGTCAAGGTTAAGACCAATGCAAGTGCCGGGCGCAAGACTCTCACGTTCAACGGTGTCATTATTCCCTGACGAAACCACGCCAATCTTATGAGACTCAAAGTACTCTTATCGGCAATCGCATATCTCAGTTGCGTTTCCGTGACATCTGCCCAAGGTGTATGGCTTGAACAGAAGCATGATTTCGGAGCGTTTGACGAGAATGTCGGCACCGTCTACTGCGACTTCCGTCTCGTCAACACCGGCACCGAGCCGATAGCCATCATCAACGCCCGCGCAAACTGTGGCTGCACGCGTCCGGAATACAGTCGCGCCCCCATAGCCCCGGGCGACACTGCCGTGGTCCGCGTCGGATTCGATCCCAAAGGCCGGCCGGGACGCTTCATGAAATATGTCAACGTTGACCTCGACTCAAACCCGTCGCGCTCATCGCTCACCATCCAAGGCACGGTCATCGGCGCGTCCAACACCCTCAAATCCCGCTTCCCGATTGATGTCGGTCCGATGAAACTGCGTTCGAAGATAATTGCCTACGGTGATGTCTACAAGGGTCGCACATCAAGCCAGTTTCTTGAAGGCTACAACGCTTCGACCGACACCCTGCGCCCGACAGTCACCGCCATCCCCCCCTATATGCGCGTGCTTGTCGAGCCTGGGACCGTCCCTCCTGGCGAACGGTTTGTCATCTCGACCATAGTCAACGGCTCGATGATTGACGACTGGGGTGTTGTCACCGACTCCTTCAATGTATCTCCCACCCCGGATGCGGCTGACAGGATAATGATCGAGACCGTGGCCATTGTCGGGGAGGACTTCACGGGACTGACGGAGGAACAACGCCGGAACGCACCCGTAATCGACACTGATGTGACGGCTCTCGACTTCGAGAAAATATCCTCAGGCGGCAAACCCGTCAAACGCAGTTTCACCATCACCAACAAAGGCAAATCGCCCCTCCTCATCCGGCGCATCAGTTGCCCCGACAAAGCTGTCGGAATCCGGCTACCGAAGACGGAACTTAAACCCGGGAAAAGCGAGAAAGTGGAAGTGACGGTCAACCCCTCATTGCTCGGCGACCGCCGTCTGCTGAACGCCCGCATAAACATCGTCGCCAACGACCCCGACCATCCCTCAACGATGATCCGCGTTGTGGCCGAAATCAAATAAAAGTGTGTCTCATAACAACCTCAACCTATCTCTATCCCATGCAACATATCGAAAACGATGATCAGTTCAACGGCTTGACCGTCAACCAAGGGGTCAAGCAGCCCCCGGTGGTCAATCCATACCTGCGTCCGCGCCGTCGCCGCTCCCTCCCCAACGCGAGCGAACTCGTCGAGGGCATACTCAAGGGCGACATCACCACCCTCGCCCGCGCCGTGACACTTGTCGAGAGCCTCTCGCCTGACCATCAAGTCATAGCACAGGAAGTCATAGAGAAATGCCTCCCCCACTCAGGCAACTCAAGGCGCATCGGCATTACCGGAGTTCCGGGTGCAGGCAAAAGTACGTCGATCGACGTCTTCGGCCTCCATGTGCTCCGTCGCGGCGGCAAACTCGCCGTGCTTGCCATTGACCCGTCGAGCGAGAGGACCAAGGGAAGTATCCTCGGCGACAAGACCCGCATGGAAAAGCTCTCCGTACACCCCAATGCATTCATCCGCCCCAGCCCATCGGCAGGCTCGCTCGGCGGTGTCGCCCGCAAGACGCGCGAGACCATCGTGCTCTGTGAGGCGGCCGGCTTCGACAATATCTTTGTCGAGACCGTCGGTGTCGGTCAAAGCGAGACAGCCGTCCACTCGATGGTTGACTTCTTCCTCCTCATCCAGCTTGCAGGCACCGGCGATGAACTCCAGGGCATCAAGCGCGGAATCATGGAGATGGCCGACGGCATAGTCATCAACAAAGCCGACGGCGACAACATCCAGCGTGCGCAGCTCGCACAGACACAGTTCCGCAGCGCGCTCCATCTCTTTCCGCCGACAGCTTCGGGATGGAGTCCCGAAGTGCTGACCTATTCCGGTTACTTTGAGCTTGGTATCGCCGAGGTCTGGGACATGATTGACCGCTACTTCGAGTTTGTTGACAAGAATGGCTACTTTGAGCGCAAGCGCAGCGAGCAGGCGCGCTACTGGATGTATGAGACCATCGACGAGCAGCTCCGCTCGCATTTCTACAACAACCCCGAGATTGAACGTATGCTTGCCGAACGCGAGATGAGGGTACTCAACAACCGCCAGTCGTCCTTCACTGCCGCCCGCGACATCCTCGACCACTACTTCTCCAAAAACTTCAACTCCTGACCTGCATGGTCTGAAAAGGGGACATAGGGACAAAAGAAGCAGAAGGGACAGAATTTATATTCAGCCGACTAACCGGCAAGAATAATTATATTTTCCGTCCCTTCTGCTTCTTTTGTCCCTATGTCCCCTTTTCAGGATTTGGATTTTATCTGGTGATGACACGATATTCTGTCGCGCCGCCGGAGATCACCGAATAGCGTCGGAGGGCATAACCGCGCTCCTGCGCCGGACCGGTCATAGGATTGCCCCGGTTCTGAAACACGTCAAACGTACTTCCGCATGACGGACAGCGAGCAAACAGCTCACCCTCAGGCACCGCAACCCTAACATTCGCACGCATCTCATACGGGCAGGCAAGATCATAGGCATGAAGCTCACCGAGCACATCGGTGACAAGCAGCAGACCGCCGTAGCCCGTACGGTCAAGCGACGTGTAGGGGAAGTTGGACGGCACACGCTCCTTGGAGTTGAATATGTATGTGCGCGACGATGCGGCATCGCCCTGCACTCCATATATATTCCAGTCGCCGACCGTATGGAAAGTCAGACGCACCTCAGCGTATGGGATGCGGTCATCATCGACTGATTCACACGACGTAAAAGTCAATGCCCCGACGGCAAACGCCATCGAGAGCAGACATCGGAGGAGAGATTTCATAGGCGGTTTCCTGTTTTAGTGACGATTAAAAAATAACTTGGTAAAGTTTTCGTATATGTTATTTTAGAAGAT
>JAMPHF010000001.1:365756-374159 GCA_023663525.1 Bacteroides sp. | reverse complement strand
AAACGGCGAGACAAATGGTAATTATAGCCGGCATAGCTATGTTGCTGAATCGTCTACCTAATATTAACATTCATTATTAAACACCCTCTTACAAATTCACTGACGTATGGGTAAAAAAAGAAGCGCATGGCAGACGGTGATTGCGTCTGTCATGCGCTATGTCTTTGGTGCGTGTGGCGGGGTTGGCGACACACGCGGGGTCATGTATGGGAAATGTTATTCCGAAACGACTTCAAAGGGGATTTCAACCTTCACGTCGCGGTGGAGATTGATGGTGGCGGTGTAGTGACCGACTTCCTTGATGGGCTCAAGAATGATGAGCTTGCGGTCGATGTTGTGACCGAGCTTCTCAAGGGCTTCTGCGATCTGGATGGCGTTGACAGAACCGAAGATTGTGCCGGTTGATGATGTCTTTGCGCCGATTGTGAGCTGAACGTCCTTGAGGGCTGCAGCGGCAGCTTCGGCATCAGCCTTGATGCGTGCGAGCTTGTGGGCGCGCTGACGCTGGTTTTCAGCGAGAACTTTAAGAGCTGACTCGGTGGCAATCACTGCTTTGCCGGTGGGGATAAGGTAGTTGCGACCATATCCGTTCTTGACTTCGACTACGTCGTCTTTGTAGCCAAGGTTGGCGATGTCTTCTTTGAGAATGATCTTCATAATTGCGGATTGCTTTTAAAGTTATTTCATCAAGTCGGTAACGTAGGGGAGGAGTGCGAGGTGGCGAGCACGCTTAACAGCCTGAGCCACACGACGCTGGAACTTGAGTGAAGTTCCGGTGATACGACGGGGAAGGAGCTTGCCCTGCTCGTTGAGGAACTTCTTGAGGAATTCGGGATCCTTGTAGTCGATATACTTGATACCGCTTCTCTTGAAACGGCAGTATTTTTTCTTCTTTACGTCTACCGACAGGGGAGTGAGGTAGCGGATTTCAGATGCTTGTGCCATGATTTAGTTCTCCTTTACTTCTTCAGTGACTGTGGTTGTTACTTTAGCGCGGTTGCTGCGACGCTTTTCGGCATATTCAGCAGCATACTTGTCGAGACGGAATACGAGGAAGCGAAGTACGCGCTCGTCGCGGCGGAATGCGGTCTCGATTTTCTTGACGATGGTGGGGTCACCATCAAACTCCACGAGTGAGTAGAAGCCGGTAGATTTCTTCTGGATGGGATAAGCGAGCTTACGAAGACCCCAGAGCTCTTCGTTGACGATGGTTGCACCATTCTCGGTGAGAACCTTCTCGAATTTTTCTACCGCTTCCTTCATCTGCTGGTCAGACAAAACGGGAGTTAAAATGAAAACGGTTTCGTAGTGAGTCATTTTGTTTTAAATGATTATTGATTGGTGTTTTGACGGACCGGGGTTGCCCCTGCGATCCACTTTTTCGGCTGCAAAGGTAGGCATTTTGACTGACTTAGCCAAAGGTCGTTAATAATTATTAACATTCGGTTGTCAGGCTTTTTTCAATGTCCGGGCGGCGGGTGCTATTTTTTGTCGTTGGCATAGGCCGGAATCGGGAATAATTTGTTAATTTTGCATTCTCATAAATCGCCCCGGCGACGGGGGTCAAACAGTTAGCGAATGGCAGTTATCGACATCATACTTCTCATAGTCTTCATATTTGCGGCGTGGTCTGGATTCCGTAAGGGATTTATCACGCAGTTAGGGTCGGTGGCAGCTATCATTGTCGCCATCATAGCGTGCCGCATGCTCGGCGCGACGGTCGAGCAGGCGTTTTTCGACCATCACCCTGACTGGCAGACGGGGTCGAGCCTGTCGCATTATTCGGTGTCGATTCTCGCGAACTGCATCATATATATAGTTGTCTACTATGCAGTGATACTCATAGCCAGGGTGCTCCACAAGGTGAGCCACGTTGTGCTCCTCGCACCGCTCGACCATATCGCGGGTGCGATATTTTCAGTTGCAAAGTGGGGGCTGCTCGTCAGCCTGCTGCTCAATCTCTACATAGTCCTGTTTCCCGCGCAGGGACCTGCCGCCGGCTCGCATATAGCGGGAGGCAAGGCTGCGGAGGCTATCGTGAAGTTTGCCCCGTGGGTCCTCGACACTGTCAGCCACACGGATGATGGCGATGACGGGACGGACGGAGAAGTTGTGACTGACGTTGCGGAGACGCAAACAGTTGGACGGTCAAATTGTTGATATTACATGGAAGCGAAAGATAAAAACAATGCCAATGACAGCGAGCGCATCATAAAGAACGCTACGGCTGACGAATATAAGTATGGATTCACCTCCGACATTGATACCGACATCATCCCTGTCGGGCTCAATGAGGATGTGGTGCGCTTCATCTCCGCGCGCAAGGGTGAGCCCGAGTGGCTTCTCGATTTCCGCCTGAAGGCTTTCCGCTACTGGCAGACGTTGACGATGCCTGACTGGGCGCATCTCAACATCCCGCCGATCGACTATCAGGCCATCAGCTACTATGCCGAACCCCGCGCCAAGTCCAAGGTCCCGGGGAGTCTCGATGAGGTTGACCCGCAGTTGCTCGACACGTTCAACCGTCTGGGCATACCCCTGCAGGAGCAGAAGGCTCTTGCCGGAATGGCCGTCGATGCGGTCATGGATTCCGTGAGCGTCAAGACCACTCACCGCGAGAAGCTCGCCGAGAAGGGTATCATCTTCTGCTCCATCTCCGAAGCGGTCAAGGATTATCCCGACCTTGTCAGGAAATATCTTGGCTCAGTGGTGAGCTACCGCGACAACTTCTTTGCCGCACTGAACTCCGCCGTGTTTTCCGACGGTTCGTTTGTCTACATCCCCAAGGGCGTACGCTGCCCGATGGAGCTTTCGACCTATTTCCGCATCAATGCAGCGGGGACGGGTCAGTTTGAACGCACTCTGATCGTGGCCGATGATGATGCCTACGTCAGCTATCTTGAGGGCTGTACAGCCCCGATGCGCGATGAGAACCAGCTCCACGCGGCCATCGTCGAGATTGTGGTCGAGGACAGGGCTGAGGTGAAGTATTCCACAGTTCAGAACTGGTATGCCGGCGATGCGGAAGGCCGTGGTGGTATCTACAACTTCGTCACCAAGCGCGGACTCTGCCGTGGTGACCACTCGAAGCTCTCGTGGACGCAGGTCGAGACCGGTTCGGCGATTACGTGGAAATATCCCTCCTGTGTGCTGAAAGGTGACAATTCGCGTGGCGAATTCTACTCAGTGGCCGTCACAAAGAACCGTCAGCAGGCCGACACCGGCACCAAGATGATACATATCGGCAAGAACACCACTTCGACGATTGTCTCCAAAGGTATCTCCGCAGGTCATTCGCAGAACTCCTACCGAGGACTCGTCAAGGTGGCGAAGGATGCATCGGGATGTCGAAACTACACGCAGTGCGATTCGCTGCTGATGGGCGACAAGTGCGGTGCGCACACGTTCCCCTACATTGATGTGCTCAACGACAGCGCGATTGTCGAACACGAGGCCACGACATCGAAAATCTCTGAGGACCAGCTCTTTTACTGCAACCAGCGCGGTATTCCCACAGAGGAGGCTATCGCTTTGATTGTCAATGGCTATGCCAAAGAGGTGATGAACAAGCTCCCGATGGAGTTTGCTGTCGAGGCTCAGAATCTGTTGCAGATCACACTCGAAGGTTCGGTAGGATGACGATGACGGCGACTACAACGGCAAAGGAGGAGCCGACGATCAAAGCGGCTCTTTATCTCATCCCATCTACGATGAGCGACTCGCCCGTGACCGATGTCATCCCCCAAAGGAATCTTGAGGTCATACGCGAGGTTAAGCATTTTGTCGTTGAGAATGTCCGCACCGTGCGACGGTTTCTCAAACGTTGCGACCGCGAGATCGACATAGATTCGCTCACGTTCACCGTCCTTGACGAACACACCCGTCCCGAGGAAATCCCACCCATGCTCGCCCCGCTTGCCGAAGGGAAGCCGATAGGGGTGATTTCCGAAGCAGGATGTCCTGCAATAGCCGATCCCGGAGCTGACCTTGTGGCGATCGCTCAGGAGAAAGGCTATGATGTTGTGCCGCTTGTAGGGCCATCGAGCATCATATTGTCACTGATGGGCTCGGGTTTCAACGGTCAGAGCTTCGCGTTCATCGGCTATCTCCCCCACGAAGCAAAGGCGCGTACCGCTAAGCTGCGTGAGCTTGAGCAGCGCATCAGGCGTGAGGCTCAGACACAGATATTCATCGAGACCCCCTACCGCAACAACCGTCTCATTGCGGAGCTGGTCGCGACACTCCCCCAAGGCATGAAACTCTGCGTGGCATCCGACATCACCGGTCCGCAGCAGTCCATTGTTACCCTCCCGCTCTCGAAATGGGCGAAGCGGAAATATGACTATGACAAGACCCCTGCCATATTTCTGCTCAATTCATGAATCAATCCCGCCGTACCCCGTTCGGTCGGCACGCACATATATAATAAGGTATGACCGCCGGTCTGTAAGCCCGTCATGTCCTCCCCTGTGTCCCTCCATTCTCTCCCCGTAAGGTCAGGCATTTGAAAAAAAGAGAAGACCTGTAATGTCTGATAAGCAATGTCCTTGAAAATTATATATCTACAGTTTTGACCAGATCACGAAAAATATCCCCCCGAAACCTTCCGGGTCTCTTTGATGCCTACGATGACTTCAATATGGAGACCGGAAGTGACTTCCGCATCATCCCCGAAGACAGAATCAAGGAGGCGGCGCGTGAGTTCGGGCGTAAGGAGGCCGGTGCGAAGGAACTTGACGAACTGCCGCCCATGCAGCCCAACGACAGGGTGTTTTTCATGAGTTTCGGCAGTGGAAGTTCGGGCAACTGCTCGTATATCGGCGACCGCGAGTGCGGTTTCCTGATTGATGCGGGTGTCGATGTCAGGAAAGTCTCGGATGCGCTTCGCTGCAATGGCATATCAATGGACCGCGTGAAGGGTATCTGCCTCACGCATGACCATGGCGACCACATCAGGGATGTCTACGCCCTCCTCCGCCGTTATCATCATCTCCGGGTCTACTGTACGCCAAAGACTCTCAACGGAATCCTGCGCCGCCACAACATCTCGCGCCGTATCAAGGACTATCATGTGGCCATCTACAAAGAATTTCCCTTCAAGATCGGTCGTTTTGAGGTGACGGCATTTGACGTGATGCACGATGGCGCGGACAATGCGGGCTATTTCATCACCCACGGCGATGATGTGAAGTTTGCCGTGGCGACTGACCTCGGCTGCATCTCCGAGCGGGTGGATTTCTACATGCGTAAAGCCACCCATATAGTCATCGAGGCCAACTATGACCTCCAAATGTTGCGCGAAGGGCGTTATCCGGAGTATCTTAAAGCGCGTATCGAAGACACGAACGGACATCTCGACAACCGCGTCACCGCGCAGTTCCTTGCGGAGATTTATACTCCCCGCTTGCGCAACGTGTTCCTCTGCCATCTGTCGCACGACAACAATACGCCCCACAAGGCACTTGAAGCCGTTGAGTCAGCCCTCCGTAGGGTGGGTGTCGAGCATTTCGGCAACGGCTTCAACATCCTCAACGCTCCCGGTGAGCCTGACGCGCAGCTCCATCTCATAGCCCTCCCGCGTTTCGATCCCTCACCACTCTACCCGCTGGAGCCATAGTCCGCTTGAATAGTTACTACTCTAATTTCATCAATCCCTCCATTTCCGTGAAGCCGATGGAGGCGTACATGCTGCGTGCTTGCGATGTGGTTTCGAGATAGATTTTCGTGATGTCTCGGTGATGACATTCATCGAGAAGATGACTGACGATTGCACGTCCGATTCCTCGGCGGCGATATGGTTCGCGGACGTAGATGTTCATCAGATAGCCGCATTTGCCGTTCGGATTGTCGGGAGAGGGGAGCTCTTCATGAAAACATACGGCTCCGCATCCTGCCTTCTCTTGGTTTTCAGTTACGGCTATGCAGGCGTAGTGGCTGCCGTCAGACAGGTGTGCTGAATAGTATCGGCGGTTTTCCTCACATAGTTCCATCAGTTGCGGGCTTGCAGTGGGTGGCTGCAAGCCGAATACGGTTTCAATGACTTCCATGCGCCATGCGAGGAGTCGGTCGATGTCGGTCAGTCTTACGAATGTAATACCATCCGGTGTGGGATTGCTACATGTCATAATGTCCCTCCTTGAAAACTTTAGGCAAAGCTGTGCGGTCGATTTTGCCGTTGGGTGTGAGCGGAAGTGCTTTCATCTGCACGAAAAATTCAGGAATCATGAAAGGTGTCAACAGCCGTTGCATCTTAGCAGTCAGACGTTTGAACGAGAAGTGCTTGAGCAGGTTCGGGACCACGTAGGCAACGAGATAGGACAGCCCCTGCGAGTCGGTACATGCCACCACTACTCCACTTTCGACATCGTCAAACGAATTGAGCACGTTCTCAACCTCCTCACGCTCAACTCTCTTACCGAGTATCATCACCTGATCGTCCTTACGGTGGAGGAATGCGATTGTGCCATCGGGGAGGACATAGCCGAGGTCACCGCTGCGATAAATCCTTCTGCCATCAGGCAGTTTAGTGAAGTTGCGACTTTCCGGGACAGGTGAGAGGTAGCCGCGTCCGACCCCATCGCCCAATATGCATATTTCGCCGGTCACTCCGTCGAAAACATGATGCAGTTCAGAATTAGCTATCATGATCTCAACTCCGGTGACAGGGTGACCGATGGAAAATGTCCCGTCGGGGAGTGGCTCGATGTTGTCACATCGCTGGTAGGTGGCGCAGACGGTGGTTTCGGATGGGCCGTAAGTGTTGTATATCACCACACCCATGCCCCGCAGACGGTCGATGTAGCTTCCGCGCAACACGTCGCCGCCGCTGATCAACAGGCGTAACGATTTGGGAATGGTGGGGAGTTTGTTCATCTCAAGCAGGAGATAAGGAAAACCGCTTATGATGGTCACGCCGTGACGTGTCACAAATTCCATCAGAGACTCCATGCTGCCTTTCACTTCCTCCGAGGGGATGGCGAGTGTGGCACCGTTGAGCAGTGTGGTGAACACTTCTTCTACGAATATGTCGAATGAGCAGACGGAATATTGGAGCATTATGTCGCCGGGAGCGGAATCAAATTCATTTTCAAACGCGCGAGCATAGTGACACACGTTTCGGTTCTCAATGACCACACCTTTCGGTTTGCCGGACGTTCCGGAAGTATAGAGTATGTAGGCCGGACTTTCCGGAGTGGATTTGGAGCGAGTCTCTTTGTCGTCATTACGTCCAGGCTTTATCCCGGGTGCGACCTCCATGAGCGGGACGTTGGCGGTTGACGATGGATGTATGCCAGGAGAGACAATGATGAATTCGACATCTGACTCATCCATCATGAATTTTATACGGTCGGGTGGAAAATTCGGCTCTGCGGGAACGTAGGCCGCACCGGCTTTCAGGACGGCAAGCATGGATGCTATCATCTCGATTCCGTGCTCCATCACTATGCCTACACGACGTGGGCGGCGATGCGGGAACATGGAGATGATATGATCCGCAAGACGGTCGAGCTCGGTGTAGTTTATCTTGCGACCGTCCTCAATGATGGCAATATTGTCGGGATGTGCTTGGACTATCTCTTTGAATTGTCCATATACGGTGTTCTTCATAAGCATTGTTTCTATACATATTCTTATTTATAATTCTGAGTTGTGGTCGTTTGTTCACGAAATTTCATATCTTTGCCTTTGATATGATTACACCTGAAGAATTTCATAAGTCACTTCCGCAGGTCGCTGTGAATATGTTTTTGAAATGGGGACAGTTCATGTATGACAACGTGCGGTTCAACATGCCTGACAGTCCGCTCCATGCCAAGAGTCATTGCGAGCGCGTGTTGCTTCATGCGCTCGCAATCGGGGTAGGGGAACTTGGGATTGAAGATTCCGAATCGCTTGAGATTCTTGCCCATGCCTCAGTGTTTCATGACACGCGCAGGCTGGATGAGTATCTTGACACGGGTCATGGTGCGCGTGCTGCGGTCTATTATACTGAATTTTGTCGTGACAACAGTGATAAGATTAGTTATCATCCTGAAGCGGCGTATCTGATGCGCTATCATGATATTGATGACGGGAAAGGGATAGAGGCAATACGCCGCGCTTTCCCGGATGATTCAGCACGCGTCGAGAAACTCTATGCCATATTCAAGGATGCAGATGCGCTTGACAGATGTCGGCTCGGGCGTTGGGGACTCGATGTGAAGTATCTGCGCACAGCCACAGCACGCAAATTGGTCAAGACGGCTGAAAGCCTTGTCGCTACGACCGTTGATCCTAATATACTCGCTTATTATGACCATCTGATTGACGATATGATGAAGGAACGAGGAAAATGATTTTTAAACATAAACAGGGCTGGAGCATGAAATTTATATAAGATTTAGTTAAAACCCGAGGCTAGAT
>JAMPHF010000001.1:327809-365656 GCA_023663525.1 Bacteroides sp. | reverse complement strand
CCGATGCGTCAAGATATTTGGATGTCCTCTCCCACGGACTTTTGCGCTTGCCCCGTTTTTTGTGCGTGGCCTTAAACTTTTTTTGCCCGTCGGGTTTTATAGTATATGAAATTGACCGCTTCAGATTATCTACAAACTACCTGAAATTACGGTCAGACCTGTATATTTTCAGTATTAACAATGGATAAGGAATAATTATCCGACACATTAACTATTTCAACTATGACACTAAAAGGAATGATATCAAAATCCCTGCTATCACTGACTGTCTTGTGTGCCATGACCGCGTTCTCATCATGTGGCAACAGCTCTAAATCAACCGCCGATGAACAGCAATCAGCACAGAAACAGGACGAAAAGAAACCGTCCGGACCGCAACTCGGCTCAAAGGGCGGTGGCCCTGTCATTGACAAAAGCGGTGATGCTACTCTCCAAGGGATGATTAAAGATCTTGTCCCGAAATTCAAGCAACTGGAGTACAAGGACGCTGCTTCCGGCAAGACAATGATGTACAATCTTTTCACTCCTAAAAATGCAGACAAGGGAACTAAATATCCCCTCGTGCTGTTCATAGCCGATGCAAGTACGCCCGGTGGCGATGTCACCACACCGCTGACGCAAGGCTATGGCGGTCTGGTGTGGGCTACAGACGAATGGCAGAGCAAAAATCCATGCTACGTACTCGTCCCGCAGTTCTCCGGCGTGGCTGTCAATGATGCCTACGAACACACTGATGAAGTTGACATCGCCATGCGCCTGTTGAAAAGTGTCGCCGCTGACAACAATGTGGATTCCAACCGGCTTTACACCACCGGCCAGTCAATGGGCGGCATGATTTCGATGTACTACAACGTCGCATATCCCGATGTGTTTGCCGCCTCGATATTTGTTGACAGCCATTGGGACACATCGACATTCAAGGAGCTTGCCAAACATAAATTCGTATATTTCATTGCCGGTGACAAGGGAAAGGCTTTCGCCGATATGGAACCGCTTGAGAATGCTGCACGTGAGGACGGTGTTCAGTACACCTTTGCGTCATGGAGTGCAAAACTCCCGGAGGCACGTCAGAGCGAACTTGCGGCCACCATGCTTGAAAAAGGCGCGCCTGTCAACATCTTCCAATTTGAGGCAGGTACAGTACTCCCCGCTGACGGCAAAGGAAGTGAACACATGTATTCATTTGACTATGCCTACAAAATCAAGTCAGTCCGCGAGTGGCTGTTCAAACAGAAGAAATAACCCCCTCTACTCGTAAATCTACAACATCTTGACACATCATCAAACCGTAGCCAGCCCCCGACTTCATGCCGAGAGCTGGCTCTTTGATGTTGGAGGCTGTCATTAGGATTATGGGGATTTTCCCATTTTTTCCCATTCCCACAATTCCCATTCCTATGGGAAAATGGGAATTTTTCATTTTCTTAGGGAGAATGTCAGCAGAAGTTCGCGTCCTCGGAGCCATCGCTTCGACTCGAAAGATGAAAGTTGGCTGTAAGTTGTGTAATTGTATGATTGCTGATTGAGGATGTTGTCAAGTGTGGCTGAGAGTTCAACGCGCTTGTTGAGCTTATATACTAATTTTGTGTCGAGCAGAAATGCGTTTTTGTATGTTCCGGCGGTAAGTTCATTGTGGTAATGCTCGCCCATGATGCGCCATTCCCATTTTGAGTGTGGCATGATGTTGATGAGAAGCGTGTTCTCCATCCCGCCCAACCATGAATTTTTGACATCGTTCATGGTCAGTTGACTGTTGGAGAAACTGAATGAGTAGTCGAAGCTCAGCCATTTGACCGGCGTGCCGTTGATTTTTGCACCAATGCTCCAGCCGGTGCTGACTGAATTGACCGTGCTGTTCTCTGATATGAGATGCGACTCGTTGCGGCTGAACGAGCCGTTGAGATTGGTGCTTCCCCGCATAAAGTCAAGAGTCTTGCCGACACTGCCACCTGTCATCATTTGCTTGCCATCACTCTTGGCATCGGCATAGGAATACATGATGTAGTCACCATAGATCTGTTGCACCATGGTGTATGGCAAATGTGACCACGATTGCATGAGATGGGCATTGGCAAAGACTCCTTTCCGCGTGTTTTTGAATGAGAAATTCGCCATCAAATTCTGAGAGGTAGAGGTATAGAAGTCATCCACGCCTCGTTGGAATGAACGGTAGTCGGTCATTATGTAGCCGGGGTGGATTTTGTTGAGGCTCATTGGCGAACGTCCGGTGCCTCCGTGCAGTCCGATGGAGATGCGGTTGTTCGGTTTCCAGCTCATGCTCAGCCTTGGCGAGAAATAAACTTCCGAGCGGTTGGCGAGAGCTTTGTCAAATGTGTAGTGTGCGAAGCTGACCGGGGCAGTGAGGGTGAAATCCACGCGCTTCACCCAATATTCAAACTTCGGGGTGGCGTAGACGGTGAGGTAGTTGGAGTTGACAATATTCTCAGAGTTCTCTGAGAACTCTGAGGACTCTGAGGACTCTGAGAAATTTGAATTCATTGAGCGGAGATAGCCTTTCACTCCTCCTTCAAGGCTGACGGTTATGCCTTTGATTGTAAAGGCGTATGCCGCGCTCTCGTGGGTGTAAAATGCGTGGTCGCCTATGTGCTGACGGATGTCGTTGCCGTCCATCGAGACATTGAGGGTCTGGGGCAGCGACTCCCATTCGTTGTTGCTCTGGAATGTGATGAGGTGATTGCCTTTGAATCGCTTGATCATCTTGAAGTTATTGCTGATGTAGTAGTCGGGCAGCTTTGCCGACTGTTCGTTGGGCAACGAGCCTGTCACACCAAGACGTATATCATCCCAATCGATGTTGGTGGAGAGTGTGTTGTTGATGAATGTGGTCTTTTGATTGACCTCGTAGATGAACTTACCGGAAAGAGAATGTGTGCGGTCGCGTCCGTCGCGGTTTTCCGTTATGACACGGTCTCCGCTTTCAAGAAAATATGTCGTGATATTGGCGGCTTGTGCTGTGACACGGTTGAATGAATAATCAATCTGTGCCTTGATTTCGCCATTTTTCACTTTCCATAGGGAATTGGTCGATACAAGTGCCGAACGGTTGAAAAGTGTGCGCTTGCTGCTTAGATTTGGTACGCCCGGAAGCGAGACACTGACATATTGGCTCAATCCTGTCGCACGGCTTGAGGCGAAGAAGTCGGTGGCACTCGCCGAAAGGTCTTCACCGATGTTGTTGGTCTTGAATGTGGTGATGTTCTGAAATCCCGGCATGACAGCCATTGCAAACAGCTCACCATCCCACACAGCTCCCTCAGGCTGCCATGAGTAACCGCCTCCCGCATCGCCGTGGAATGTCCATGTTGCCTTTGCTTTCTTTTTCAGTTTGAGGTTGATGGCTGCTTTGTCCGAGAAACTGATGCCTGAAAGTACCTGCATCGGCTGATGATTCTCCATCACCTCTACCGCACCTACGTCGTCGTGATTTATGCCGTTGGTGGCTATGCCGTATTTGCCACCCAAGAGGTCAGAACCCTCGATGTAGAACTTGTTTATATCCTCGCCCTGATACTGTATCTTACCGGCTTTGGACACATCAATGCCCGGCATACGTTTCAGCACATCGCCGATACTGCGATCATGTGCTTGCGCGAAGCTGCCGACATTATATGTGATGGTGTCTCCTTGCTCGCGTATGCGGTCGGCTTTTACCGCAACTTCTTTGAGCATTGTAGCGGAAGGATTCATGACGATTGTGACGGGCAACTTCACGCTGTCGAGCTTGACTGTCTGTTTTGCAAAGCTCATCATCGTCACGTCAAGAGTGTACCCCTTGGTTTCGGGGGTTGAGATAGAGAATTTGCCGTTGGCATCGGAAGTGGCATATTTCTTAATCTTCCCCTCAGCATTGCGCAGGATCACCGACGCTCCGACCAGCGGCTCATTCGAGTCTCCCTCAACGATTGTCCCGGTCACTTGCACCTGAGCTGCGCCTGTCAGCACAGCCATCATCAATAAAAATATGAATATCAGCCGTTTCATAAATCGTGTGGATAGTTAGTTTCTTCTTTATCATACATTACCAGCTTTGGCTTTTCAGTAAGAGTGGCATTCCCCACACCGTATGCAGCTTGAATCTTTGCCGCAAAATTGGAGTTTTTGTATTTCCACCAGTTGTTGAAAAACTTGTCGCGGGTCACGGTAGAATAGCCTCGTTTGTCATCATAAGTGAAGATTCCGACTTCAGAATCAGGATTTTGCACCAGTCCGTCAGCCTCAAAAACATAATCACCGTTCTTATCTTCCGCCATCAGTATCAGACCGGGCAGGCCGCAGAGTTTCCACGGTCCTTCCTGAATAGGAATCTCCGGCGCGAACCATGCCGTCCATCTCCGTCCGCGATAATCGGCAGTTGCCTCAACACATTCATATCCTAATATGGTCTTGGTGCTGTCGCCAATCTCCCATTCGGGTTTCTCCCAATCCTCGGTATATTCCCAGCGTTCCATATCGAAATAGCAACGTTCGGTGACTTTACCCTCAGGAATATTCTTATAGATATAGTTCCAATAATAACCGGCCGCCAAATCTTTTTTGACACCGGTTTCCATGGACTTTTTCATCTGTTCCATTTCCATTGCCCAGTATATATCCGGATTGACAACAACGAGAGAATCTTTCCAATGACGTTTCGTCCCAAAGAACGCTGATTTGGTTTTGCCGATACGGAGCGTGACGGGGTCGGTGAAATGCCCCTTGCTGTGGTCTGTGGAATCGTGGTATTCAGTCCGGGTATAGTAAACTTCAAGGATAGCCGTTTCTGCATCCTTGACATAACCTTTTGCGAATGCCATGGTCGCAGCCCACAAAAACAGTATAACAAACAGTTGCTTCATATTCATTCGTGATAATCGGTTTCAAGAAAATCAACATGCAGATCGGGAGCGTCGTTAACCTCACTCTTGATTTCTATCTTCTCACCGCTTGGCGTGTTGCTGATAAGCGCATTGAACATCGATGTCCCATTCGTAAGATACTGTCGCAAACTGCGAAGCATTTCCTTGCGCGTCATCTTGTCATATTTCTTCGGAAGGTATATCGGAAAAATCTCCTGATTGCTCGATTCTATGCCTGTCGCTGTGAACTTATGCTGCCCCGTTGGTTCCGTGGCTTCCAGAATCAACCCCGGAAGACCACACAGTTTCCATGGCCCGTCTTGAATCGGTATATCCGGAGTAAACCACACAGTCCAGTGCCTGCCATGATAATCAGTCTCGGCCATGACACAATCATAGCCCAAAATGGTCTTCGCGGAATCGCTGATTTCCCATTTCATCTCAGCAAGAGGCTCTGAATAATAGCCATATTCAAGCATTCCGGCTGAGTCATAAACGGTGACGGTTGAGTCACCGGCTGATTTGAATACATAAAGCGCGCCCTTGCTATAAGGCATTGCCGACTCATCCCCGGTTTCAGTATACTTTTTGATTCCTTCATGCAACATTCTGTCCCATATTCTTTTACCCGACGGTGTGGAATGTAGCGAATCGTTGAATTCAGTGCGAGGACTAAAGAATTTGGAATACCTGCCGTTCGAAAGAAGCAACATTGTATATTCATCATCGTATGCCTTTGCGTCAGTCTTCAGTCTCTTGTGCGGATAGCTATACTCAACCTTTATCTCCGTGCGGGGATACTCCTTTTTCTTCTTCGCCGATGCATCAAATATGGCAAAGAGGGCTACAATTGTAATGATGAATGACTTTCGGGTCATAAGCGTAGGATGATGGATGAAATATGATTTTCTACTGCCCGGGGCAGAAGGTGTATTATAGAGTCAGAATGAATATTTATAAATATTTCAGTATTTATCGTGATAATACGTTAAGTAGCAGCAAAAGTAAACTAAAAATATAAAACATGCAACTATTTTGAATAAAATCTTAGCTAATACATTAAATTTATGTTTTACTGACTAAAAAAACAATTTTACATGTTAGCTATATGTATAGCTTAACGATAGGAGCATAGGGGTTGACAGACTATGAGTAAAGTTGGGGTAGGAGGCTGATAGTTAGGTCTAACGTTTTTTTCGGGAATACTTCTGGCCTTTTACGATTGGCGATGATGAGGATGCCGGCTTGCTCGGGTAGGATGAACCGGGATTGGTAGGGAAAAGGCGTTTGAGGAGATCAGGACGATGCAGACGCATCAGGGAGCGGGTGATGTCGGGGCGATATGCACGGTCATACCAGAAGAAGTATTTGCGCTGTGCAAGTTTCTCCTCGGGTGTGATGGCGGTGAATATGCGTTCACCTGTGTATGGATGGAATCCCGTGTAATATATTTCGGTGGATAGGGTCATTGGGGTTGGAGTGAAGTCCTGGACTTGTTCGAGCCGCAGGTTGAGACCCTTGGTCTCGACTGCAAGCTCCGCCATGTCGGTTTCCGTACATGCGGGATGTGAGGAGATGAAGTAGGGGATGAGCTGCTGTTTCAACTCATGGCGGGAGTTGACGGTATCGAAAAACTTGCTGAATTCGTGGTAGAGCTGGAATGAGGGCTTGCGCATGATTCCGAGCACGGTGTCCGAGGTATGTTCCGGCGCCACTTTCAGTCGCCCCGAGACGTGGTGAACGATTAGTTCCTCATTATACTGTCTGTTTACTGCATCAATTTTCTTATCGCCGGTGGGATGCATCGAGAGGTCGTAGCGGACACCACTGCCGATAAATGATTTCTTCACACCGTCAATGGAGTCAACGGCATGGTAGATGTCAAGGATTGGTGAATGGTCGGTGTCAAGATTGGGACATACTTTCGGGTGGAGGCACGACGGTTTGAGGCATTTTGCGCAGATGGCGAGATTCTTTCCACCCATGCGATACATGTTGGCACTCGGACCGCCAATGTCGGTGATATAGCCCTTGAAGTCCGGCATACGCGTGACTTGACGGACTTCCCGGAGGATTGACTCCGGGCTTCGTGAGGCTATGAATTTGCCCTGATGTGCCGAGATGGTGCAGAAAGCACATCCACCGAAACATCCCCGGTGGATGTTGACCGAGTGGCGTATCATCTCGTAGGCAGGGATGCGGCGGTCTTTGTAGCGTGGATGGGGGAGACGAGTGTAGGGGAGATCGAACGAGGCGTCAATCTCCTCCGTGGTCATTGGCGGGAGCATTGGGTTGACCTTGACCATGAATCCCCCGTCATGTTGCTGCCAGAGTGTCCGCCCGGTCATCGCGTTGCTCTGCTGCTCGATGTGACGGAAATTGTCGGCCTGGAGGCGTTTGTCGCGCAGGCAGTCGGCGTAGGAATGGAGCACGATGTCAGTCCCTCCCGGAATTGCATCGGCATTGGGGATTCTGACAACGGTCTGCGGGATGTCGGTGAGGTCACTGACTGATTCGCCTGCATCAAGCCGACGTGCAATTTCGAGGATGGTTCGCTCGCCCATCCCGTAGCTTATGATGTCAGCTTTGCAGTCGGCGAGGATTGAGGGGCGGAGCCTGTCCTGCCAGTAATCATAGTGGCTCAGACGGCGCATGGAGGCCTCGATACCTCCTGCTATGATAGGGGTGTCGGGATATAGGCTACGGATGATATCCGAATAGACTATTGTCGGATAGTCGGGACGTGCACCATGACGGCCACCGGGGGTATACGCATCATCGCTCCGCCGTCGGCGCGCGGCGGTGTAGTGGTTGACCATGGAGTCCATAGCTCCGGCCGACACACCGAAAAACAAGCGTGGCGCACCGAATTTGCGGAAGTCGCGCAGGTCGTCCTGCCAGTTGGGCTGAGGGACGATAGCGACATTGTAGCCTGCGTTCTGCAGCACGCGCCCTATGACGGCTGCACCAAACGAGGGATGGTCAACGTAGGCATCGCCAGAGAACAAGACCACGTCAACATGATCCCAACCGAGAGCCTTCATCTCCTTGACGCTCGTTGGAAGGTAGCGGTCAATCGGCGGATAGGGAATATGGTCGGTATGGATATGTGTGGATGTGGCTTGGTTCTTCATGACTTTGCTGTGTCTGACAGTTGTTGCTCCATGGCGAGGACTTCGTCGCGCAGACGTGCAGCCTCGATGAAGTCCATGCGTTTGGCAGCCTCGACCATCTCCTGTCGACGCTTGGTGATGAGTTTCTGCAGAGCGTCAGGACTCAGATAAGGCATGACGGGATCGGCTGCGAGGTTGACCTTCGTGGTGTATTCTTCCGCGTAGGGTATGGCAGCGGCGGCTGTGGAGCGGCCTGTCTTTTTGGTTTGTTGTTTTGATGACGTGCGTTGGCGTGGTGAGGCAGTTTTGCCGGTTGCCGATAGAGATGCATCGCTTTCGGTCTCAAGACCGATGATGGTGTTTCTCGCTTTGATGATGGCCTGGGGTGTGATGCCATGCTGCTCGTTGTAGGCGAGCTGGACGGAACGTCGCCGGGCAGTCTCGTCGATGGTCTGCTGCATGGAATCGGTGATCTTGTCGGCATACATGATGACGGTGCCGTTGAGATTTCGTGCGGCGCGACCGACAGTCTGGGTGAGCGATCGATGGCTGCGGAGAAATCCCTCCTTGTCAGCATCAAGAATTGCCACGAGCGACACTTCAGGCAGGTCGAGGCCTTCGCGGAGCAGGTTGACACCGACAAGCACGTCAAACTCTCCTGCACGCAGACCGTCGAGGATCTTTATGCGGTCGAGCGTATCGACATCGCTGTGGATGTAGGCTGTCTTTATGCGCAGGCGCGTGAGATAGTCGTTCAGTTCCTCGGCCATGCGCTTGGTGAGAGTGGTGACGAGGACTCGTTCATCACGCTCGATGCGCTCGTTGATTTCGTGGAGCAGGTCGTCAATCTGGTTGAGCGATGGTCTGACTTCAATGACAGGGTCGAGAAGTCCTGTCGGACGGATGATCTGTTCGACAACGACTCCCTCGCATTTCTCAAGCTCGTAGTCGGCAGGGGTTGCACTGACGTACAGCACTTGAGGTGTAAGCCGCTCGAACTCCTCAAATTTCAGCGGGCGATTATCGAGGGCGGCAGGGAGACGGAATCCGTATTCCACAAGATTCATCTTGCGTGAAAGGTCTCCGCCATACATTGCACGACACTGTGGGAGCGTTACGTGGCTCTCGTCGATAATCGTCAGAAAATCCTTGGGGAAATAGTCGAGGAGGCAGAAGGGGCGCATACCCGGTTGACGGCCGTCAAAGTAGCGGCTGTAATTTTCGATTCCGGAGCAGTGACCCACCTCACGCAGCATTTCCACGTCATACGTCACTCTCTCCAGCAGTCTTTTGGCCTCAAGTTCCTTGGCCTCGTGCATGAAATGCTCATACTGGACACCGAGGTCAAGCTCTATCTGTCCGATTGCCGTCCCCATCCGTTCGGGTGAAGTGACGAACAGGTTGGCGGGATAGATCTGGAACACGTCGTGATTGCCGAGCGATGTGCCGTCGGATGGGTGAATGGTCTTGATTGACTCGATCTCGTCGCCCCAGAACGTGACGCGCACCACAATCTCCTCGTAGGCAAGCCGGATGTCAACCGTATCGCCCTTGACGCGGAACGTGCCTCTCGCAAGTTCAATCTCGTTGCGCGAGTAGAGTGCGCTGACGAGGGTGCGCAGGAATTTGTTGCGGGTGATTTTCTGACCGACTTTGACCGTGATGACATTGCTGTCGAAATCTTCCGGATTGCCCATGCCGTAGAGGCATGACACTGACGAGACCACCACCACATCTTTGCGCCCCGAAAGGAGAGCCGACACGGTCGATAGTCGCAGCTTGTCGATCTCATCGTTGATCATCAAGTCCTTCTCAATGTACTTGTCAACGGTGGGGATGTAGGCTTCGGGTTGGTAATAGTCGTAGTACGACACGAAATACTGCACCGAATTTTCAGGGAAGAAACCTTTAAATTCGCTGTAAAGCTGGGCGGCAAGGGTCTTGTTGTGGCTGAGGATAAGGGTAGGCTTTCCAATCTGAGCGATCACATTGGCCATCGTGAAAGTCTTGCCCGAGCCAGTGACTCCGAGGAGGGTCTGTGCCTTCTCCCCGGATCTGAATCCGGCAACAAGTTGCTCGATTGCCTGAGGCTGGTCACCGGTAGGTTTATATTGTGATGATAATTGGAAATTCATAACTTACAAACTTAGAGTGTGTCTCATAACAAAATCTTCCCCTATCCGTCAACACTCCGGTCAGTGCTTTATGATTTTTTCAGAAAAATTTGCGGGTCTCAGACATTGAACAGGAAGTGCATAATATCACCGTCCTCGACAATGTAGTTCTTACCCTCGATGGCCATTTTACCTGCCTCACGGACTGCGCTTTCGCTTCCGAGGCTCACGTAATCGTCATACTTTATCACCTCTGCGCGGATGAAGCCCTTCTCGAAGTCAGTGTGTATGACTCCGGCACACTGCGGAGCCTTGCTGCCTCTCATGAATGTCCATGCGCGGACTTCGTCAGCACCGGCCGTGAAGAACGTCTGGAGGTTGAGAAGCGCGTAGGCTGCACGTATCAAGCGAGCCACACCTGATTCCTCAAGTCCGATTTCTGCAAGGAATTCCTGACGCTCCTCAAACGTGTCGAGCTCGGCTATCTCGCTCTCAGTCTGTGCCGCCACGATCAGGAGTTGTGAGTTTTCATCTTTTATGGCCTCACGGACTGCATCGACATACTTGTTGCCATTGACAGCAGAGGCATCATCAACGTTGCAGACATACATCACCGGCTTGTTGGTCAGCAGAAACAGGTCACGGGCAAATTTCTGCTCGTCGATGGTCTCAAGCTCTACCGTGCGTGCCGGTTTCCCTTGGATGAGTGCGTCGTAGTATTTCTTCAACACCTCATATTGCATCTTTGCCACTTTGTCGCCGCCAGTCTGAGCCTGTTTCTGCGTGCGCGCCATGCGGCTCTCGATGGTCTCAAGATCCTTTAGCTGGAGTTCGTAATCGATGATTTCCTTGTCGCGGACAGGGTCAACGGTGTTGTGGACATGCGTCACGTTGTCATCATCAAAACATCTCAATACGTGGAGGATGGCATCTGTCTCGCGGATATTTGCAAGAAACTTGTTTCCAAGACCCTCACCCTTGCTCGCTCCCTGCACGAGACCGGCAATGTCCACAATCTCAACGGTCGCGGGGACTACGCTTCGGGGCTGACACATCTCGACGAGCTTGTTGAGACGCGCATCGGGGACAGTGATCACTCCGACATTCGGTTCTATTGTGCAGAATGGGAAATTGGCTGACTGGGCCTTAGCATTGGAGAGACAATTGAAAAGTGTTGACTTGCCGACATTGGGCAGTCCGACTATGCCGCATTGAAGTGCCATTTTGGTATGTTTATTGCTGATATATGATTAGTTATATTCTTATGATGACAAGACCGCTTGTGTCGCCGGTCGCAGCCGACCCACGTCCCGTCACTGCAAAGGACTGCAAATTTAGCGAAAATTCGTGAGACTCGCACACTCCTCCGGCAAGATAATCATAAATTCATTGAAGTGACGATTAAAAAATAACTTGGTAAAATTTGCTTGGTCTTTCCGGCATCTTTGCCAACTCTAAATAGTCATGTAGCTCGCTACACTCCTTTATTATATTTGGCAAATCTGCTCGAAAATACCTGTGCAAATTTTACCAAGTTATTTTTTAATCGTCACAAACAAAGTCCGGAAGAAGACGTGCGCCATGAACTTGCACCATAAACATGCGCTAAAATTTGGATATTATGAGGCTGAATTGTAATTTTGTCGGTTGATGAACGAGGCAAAAATTAAGAATGACGCTGAAAACCGTCTGCTGCATTATCTTTCGCAACACCGGATGCGCTGTACTTCAGAGCGCATGATGATACTCGGACGCATTGTGGAGATTCGCGGCAGTTTCACTCCAATGCAATTGCTCGGTTCTTTGACAGACAATGGATTCCACCTCAGTCAAGGTACTGTCTACAATGCTCTGAAACTGTTTGTGGCAGCCGGGATTGTCAGGCGACGGCGCACCGACGACGGTGTGGAGACCTTTGAGATGTCCTCACGTGACGACGAGCATCTGACCCTCGTCTGCTCCCGCTGTGGACGCATCAGGGAGTTGAAGGATGCGGAGCTTGCGAAGATTCTGAAACTTAAACGCTACCCGTCGTTTGTCATGAGCGGTTTTGACCTCTACATCCACGGACTCTGCTCGCGCTGCCGTGGCGGCGGAAGGGTCAGAAAATAAAAAATGCAGACAGTGACAAGAAGTAAAAAATATTAAACAATTCATTATTATATATTTCACGAGATATGAAAGTTGATGTTCTTCTCGGACTCCAGTGGGGAGACGAAGGAAAAGGTAAGGTTGTTGATGTGTTGACACCGCGCTACGATGCCGTGGCCCGATTTCAGGGAGGCCCGAATGCCGGTCACACACTGGAATTTGAGGGCAAGAAATATGTGCTCCGTTCCATCCCTTCAGGAATTTTTCAGCACGGACAGATAAATATAATCGGCAATGGCGTGGTCCTTGACCCCGTTTTGTTCAAGCAGGAAGCCGAGGAACTTGAGAAAAGTGGTGTTGACCTCCGTTCAATCCTTAAAATCTCCAAGAAAGTCCACCTCATTACTCCTACCCACCGTCTGCTCGATGCAGCCAATGAGAAGGCAAAAGGCGGGAAGAAAATCGGCACTACCGGCAAGGGTATCGGTCCGACATACACCGACAAAATCTCACGCAATGGCTTGAGGCTCGGCGACGTGTTCCATAATTTCAAAGAAAAATATTCTGCCCTGCGTCAACGCCACCTCAATCAGCTCGCAGCCCTCGGTGCAACTCCCGACAATCTCGACGAGCTTGAGGAGAAATGGATGGATGCAATCGTGTTTCTTAAAGGATTCGGAATCGTCGATTCGGAATTTCTCATCAACAGTCTTCTTGCCGAGGGCAAAAGCGTGCTTTGCGAAGGCGCACAAGGCACACTCCTTGACATAGATTTCGGTTCATATCCGTTTGTGACTTCCTCCAACACAATCAGTGCAGGCGCATGCTCCGGTCTCGGTGTCGCTCCAAACAAAATCGGTGAAGTGTTCGGCATATTCAAGGCCTATTGCACCCGTGTGGGCAGCGGTCCTTTCCCCACAGAGCTTTTCGATGCAACCGGCAAGCGAATCCGTGACCTCGGTCATGAGTACGGTGCTGTCACCGGTCGCGAACGCCGTTGCGGATGGATTGACCTCGTGGCACTCCGCTATGCTATCATGCTCAATGGTGTCACCCAGCTCATCATGATGAAAAGTGATGTCCTTGATGATTTCGATGAAATCAAGGCATGTGTGGCATATAGGATCAATGGCATTGAGACAACGCAGTTCCCGTTCTCTATCGAGGAAGACATCGAGCCTGTCTACGTCACACTTCCCGGCTGGAAGACCGATATGACCAAAATGCAGAGTGAGGATGAATTCCCGCAGCAATTCAAGGACTACATCGCTTTCCTTGAGAAAGAACTTGCCACGCCGATTACAATTGTGTCAATCGGACCGGACAGAAAACAGACCATCCTCAGGAATAAGAAGTAAAAATTTATCCGAGCATAAGAGTGCGTAGGGATTTCCTCGCGCATCCATGAACTTTAACGCTGAAAAATTTTTTTCAGCGTTTTTTTCGCGTTTTTGTGCATTGAGGTGGATTTTTTTGTTGCTATTTGTGGACATGTATCCATATTTTTCGCTATATTTGCGGAAATTTAATGCGTAACAACACTTCTTTTCAAAAAACAATGAAATACATCGGGGCACACGTATCAGTCGGGCAAGGAGTCAGCCATGCCCCGCTTAATGCTCATCTGATCGGGGCGAAATCTTTTGCGCTGTTTACCCGCAATCCTTCGCGCTGGGTCTCAAAACCCATTCCGGCAGATGAAGCGGAGGCTTTCAAGGAAAACTGCATCAATCTCGGCTATACCCCGGACGTGATTCTGCCCCATGACAGCTTCCTCATCAATCTCGGCTCGCCTGACAGCACGAAACTTTCCCTCTCGCGAAAGGCATTCCTTGACGAAATCAACCGTTGCAGCCAGCTTGGGCTTACCATGCTGAATTTCCACCCCGGTTCACACCTTGGTGAGATGGACGTGGACGCTTGTCTCGATCTCATTGCCGAATCGCTCAACCGTGTGCTCGATGTGACTTCGGGTGTGAAGGCTGTTATCGAGAACACGGCAGGGCAGGGGACGAACCTCGGATACAACTTTGGTCAGATTGCCCGAATCATCGATCGCGTTGAGGACAAGTCGCGCATAGGAGTGTGCATCGACACGTGTCACGCCTACACATCCGGCTATGATCTCGTGGACGATGAGTCATACGACAAGATGTGGGAAGAATTCGACACCGTCATAGGTCGCGACTATCTGTGCGGTATGCATCTCAACGACACGCTTAAATCCCTCGGTTCAAAAGTTGACCGACATGCCTCGCTATTTACCGGGAAACTCGGTGAAACATTCTGGCGAAGGCTGATGAACGATCCCCGTACCGACAACATTCCCCTCATCCTTGAAACTCCCAATGAAGAAATATGGGCAGAGGAAATCAGCCGGCTTTATGCGCTCATCGAGTGATCTCGCGGGGAAGAAAAGTATTCGTGGCTGCTGTGAACACAATCGATACCAATAATGTAGAATATATAGAAATAAAAACAGATTATATCAAAAAACTTACGCTTACTTATGGTCAAGAATAAACCGGATCAAAGCTTCATGAAACTCTGGAATCTGAGTTTCGGATTTTTCGGCGTGCAGATAGCCTATGCGCTCCAGAGCGCGAACATCTCGCGCATCTTTGCGACTCTCGGCGCGGATCCACACTCGCTGAGCTATTTTTGGATACTTCCGCCGCTCATGGGTATAATTGTGCAGCCACTCGTCGGAGCGGCGAGCGACCGTACATGGAACAGGCTCGGTCGTCGTCTGCCATACTTGCTGCTTGGAGCTGCAATAGCTGTCGTGGTGATGTGTCTGCTACCAAATGCCGGTAGCTTTGGTCTGACGGTTGGAGGTGCGATGATTTTCGGATTTATTGCACTTATGTTTCTCGACACATCCATCAATATGGCCATGCAGCCGTTCAAGATGCTCGTGGGCGATCAGGTCAACGAACGCCAGAAGGGTCTTGCTTACTCCATCCAGAGCTTTCTCTGCAATGCCGGAAGTCTTGTCGGTTATCTCGCACCAATCACACTCACGGCAATCGGCGTCAGCAATCTCGCCCCTGCCGGTCAGGTGCCTGATGCGGTCACATATTCATTCTATATCGGTGCCGCTGTCCTGATTCTGTGCGTCATCTACAGCTTTGCCACCATCCGTGAGATGCCTCCGAAAGAATATGCCGAATATCATGGCATCACTGAGGCACAGAAGGAGGAGAAAAGCGGAATGCTTCACTTGTTGCGCCATGCGCCGGCAACATTCTGGACGGTCGGACTCGTGCAATTTTTCTGCTGGTCGGCGTTCCTCTATATGTGGACATACACTCCCGGTGCAATTGCCGATACTGTATGGGGCACAACCGACACGGACACCGGTGCATATCAGACTGCCGGCAACTGGGTTGGAGTCCTTTTTGCCATTCAGGCAGTAGGGTCTGTGCTTTGGGCCATCGTCATACCGCGCTTCAAGAGCCATAAATTGATATATGCCTTGAGTCTTATTCTTGGAGCGGTTGGATTCATCTCCACATTGTTCATCACTGATAAGTATGTCCTCTTTATCTCATTCCTTCTCATCGGATGTGCGTGGGCTGCAATGCTCGCATTGCCTTTCACCATACTCACCAATTCAATTTCCGGTAAGAATATGGGAACGTATCTTGGACTTTTCAACGGAACAATTTGTATCCCCCAAATATGCGCTGCGGCTCTTGGTGGTGTGATCCTTCCGCTTTTGGGCGGTCGTCAGGTCAACATGCTTGTACTCGCCGGTGTGCTTCTCGTCATTGGAGCATTCTGTGTTTCATTGGTGAAGGAGACATACGGTGACTCGACCGCAACACCGGAGCCGTGACTCTATGATAGCTCAGCCCAACGGATCCCAACGGGGGATACGCAGGCCTGCATCTCAAAAACAGATGCAGGCCTGCATTGTATAGTAACACATGTACTTGCCTACGGAATAGCGCAAGCCGTCAAGAATGGCGGCGCAGCAATTCCCTTTCAAGCTCAGGCAGGGAAAGTCCCATCTGCTCGACGAGTACAAGGAGATGGTAGATCAGGTCACATGCCTCATAGGAGAAACGGTCGCGGTTTCCATCGACAGCCTCGACAACCGACTCCACAGCTTCCTCCCCGACTTTCTGTGCTATTTTCTTCACACCTTTGATGAAAAGACGTGTGGTATAGCTGTCTTCGGGCATTTCAATGTGGCGGCGTTGGATGAGGGCTGACAGCGAACGGATGAATCCTTCCTCAGCCGGGGTGTCAAAACATGAGGTTGTCCCCCTATGGCAAGTCGGACCGTGTGGGATGGCTTTTATTAACAGAGTGTCGCCATCGCAGTCGGCATACATGTCAACAACATCCAGGAAATGTCCGCTTGTCTCACCCTTGGTCCACAGGCGGGAGCGTGTGCGGCTGAAAAATGTCACGTGTCCCGTCTCGCATGTAATGTCAAAAGCCTCTCGGTTCATATAGCCGAGCATCAGCACGCGTAGTGTCACGGAGTCCTGGACAATGACAGGCAGAAGACCGTCGGCACATTTCTCAAGATTAAAATCGTCAAAAGTCATATTCTTACAGGGATATTTCGTGAATTAAGCTGATTTTTAAGTTCCGCAATGCTGATCTCGCCATAATGGAAAATAGATGCAGCCAGAGCCGCGTCAGCTTTTCCGGCAGTCAGTACCTCCGCAATATCGTCAACCGACCCCGCACCACCCGAAGCGATGATAGGGATATTGACCTCAGAAGCAAGTCGGGCGAAGACATCACACGGATAGCCCGAGCGTGTGCCGTCATGATTCATGGAAGTGAACATTATTTCACCGGCACCCATCTCCTCAGCCTCACGCGCCCATGAGAACAGTTCGCGTTCACTGAGGCGTTTGCCACCGTGGGTGGTGACGTGCCAGATTCCGTCATCCGTGAGCCGGGCATCGATGGCCACGACCACAAATTGACTTCCATAACGCGTGGCTATCTCGGAAATGAGATGGGGATCGCGGACGGCTGCAGAGTTGATGGTAATCTTATCCGCACCTGCATCAAGAAGCCGCGAAGCATCGCTGAGCGACGATATTCCCCCACCTACTGTGAATGGAATGTTGAGCCGGTCGGCTATGCGGCTGACAAGTTGGGCGAACGTATTGCGGCCCTCAAGCGTTGCGCTTATGTCGAGAAAGACCAGTTCGTCAGCACCTTCGGCGGCATAACGTGCGCCGAGTTCCACCGGATCGCCGACATCAGTGAGTTTCACGAAATTGATACCCTTGACTGTGCGGCCATCTTTGACGTCAAGACATGGAATGATACGTTTGGCAAGCATTATGAAGTTTTTAGAGTATGTCGTGTGCGGAGATTTGTTTTTGGTAACACTGACACTGCTACGACATGATTATTTTATTTTCAATGAATGGTATATGTTACTATCTGATGTCTATTAACTTGTGGGTTTGGAGCGACAGCCGCCAGTGGGGATGAGAGAGGACGTAGGCGATAGTATCCTTGAGGTTTGAGCCTCCCTGATAGCGTGGCGAGGCGCATGGCTGGAGAAAATAGTGCATCGCGGGGATTGCTGAGGCAATGGTTTCAACGTCTTGCCCCTCGTAGACGACTTTCAATTCATCAACGGATTGGAGCTTCACGTTGCAGTTGCCCGAACTGTCGCCTTTCGGTGAGCATGTGACCCAATCGACACTTTCCGGCAGTGGATTTGTGCCGTTGGTTTCAATTTGTATGAAATAGCCTTCGTCATGCAGTAGGTCTACGAGCAATTGGTCAAGCTGCAAGGAGGGTTCGCCACCCGTGATGATCAGATGGCGTGACGGATACACACGCATTTCTTTGATAATCTCCGCAGGTGTCATGCTTTTGTATTGATTGTGATCCGTGTCGCAGAAGCTACATTTCAGATTGCACCCGCTGAAGCGGAGGAATACAGCCGGAGTGCCGGTGAAATAGCCCTCTCCTTGAATGGAATAGAATATTTCGTTGACGCGATAGCTCATGGGGGAGGCGTTAGTTATTAGACTTTAGTTCTGAGACATTGGTAATTAGAGAGTCGTCTGCAATGTATGTCGCGACGTTGCCTTCGCTTTCCTGCACGTCAACGCGGTAGCAAGTGGGGATAAGATCGCATATCCATCGGGCGATGTTCTCGGCCGTGGGGTTGAACGGGAGGAGTTCGTTGAGGTCACCATGGTCAAGATAGGAACAGACACGCTCTTTGATATGGCTGAAGTCCGCCACCATGCCATCGGAATTCAGTTCTTTGGCACGACAGTGGACGGTTATGATCCAATTGTGACCGTGGACGTGAGAGCACTTACTTTCGTAGGAGAGATTGAGATGGTGACATGCGGAGATCTCGAAACGTTTGCTTATATAGTACATGGATTGTAGAATTTGAAATATGGAGATTTGAAAGGCTATCGTCAATTAGTCTAAAATCGGGACATATTTTACATGCGTTATTCATCACACCTTTGGAGAAAGACCATGCTCGGCTGCGACTTTCAGCATGAGTTCGTATGCCTCATCGCGGTCGTTGTGGATGATACCGTCAAGAATGGCATCTTTGATTGCTGATTTTATCTGTCCGACGATAGGGGAGGCGGGGATTCCGAATATGGTCATGATCTCAGTGCCGTCAATCGGTGGCTTGAAGCAGCGAATGTGGTCGCGCTCGTTCACGTCTTCCATCTTGGCACGCACGAGTGCAAAGTTGTCGAGCATACGCCGCACTTTTTCCTGGTTTCTTGATGTGATGTCTGCCTCACACAGAATCATGAGGTCATCGATGTCATCGTCTGCATCGTGGATCAATCGGCGGACAGCCGAGTCGGTGACTCCGTCCTCGACCAGCGCGATGGGACGCATGTGAAGCCCGACGAGCTTTGCCACATATTTCATCTTCATGTCCTGCGGCATGTGCATTCGGCGGAAAATTTTCGGAATCATCTTCTCACCGATGAAATTATGGTTGTGGAATGTCCACCCGATCCGCTCGTCCCAACGTTTGGTGACCGGCTTGGCGATGTCATGCAGCAGGGCAGCCCATCGGAGCCAGACGTTGTCGCTCTTTTCCGCCACTTTGTCGAGCACGGCGAGAGTGTGATAGAAATTGTCCTTGTGTCCGCGTCCGTTGACCACCTCAACTCCCTTCATTGCGGCAAGCTCAGGGAATATCAGCTTCAGGAGACCGGATTTCAACAGAAGCTCCCATCCGATTGACGGTTTGGGCGACTTCATGATCTTCATAAGCTCGTCGGAGATACGTTCGGGCGATATGATGCGGATGCGCTCCACATTCCTGCGGATGGCTTCAAAGGTGTCCGGATAGATTGTGAAGTTCAGTTGTGTCGCAAAGCGAATGGCTCGCATCATGCGGAGTGGGTCATCACTGAAAGTGACATCAGGGTCGAGAGGAGTGCGCAGTATGCGGTTCTCCATGTCGCCGAGTCCGTTGAAAAGGTCTATGAGTTCCCCGAAGCCGATGCAGTTGACGCGTATGGCAAGTGCGTTGATCGTGAAGTCGCGACGGCTGAGGTCTTCTTCAAGCGTTCCATCCTCGACGATGGGTTTACGCGACCGGCGGTCATACGACTCACGGCGTGCTCCGACAAATTCCAGCTCAACATCGTGGCGTTTCACTTGCGCGGTACCGAAATTGCGGAACACATTCAGATATGTGCCTTTACCGAGCCTCTGCGCCACAATCTCGGCAAGCTCGATTCCGCTCCCGACCGTCACGAAGTCAATGTCTTTCGACGGACGTTCAAGGAAAAAGTCACGGACACACCCACCGACGGCATAACACGGACGGTTAATCGAGTCCGCTGCGTCGCCGATGGCGTGGTATAGGGGTGTGTCAATTTTTTTTACTATATTGTCAATTGACTGCATTATCACAGATTGGTGTGGTGAAAAATAGGATGGTGTCGTGTCATTGGACATCATCGGCACTTTTGTTACACATCGAAATATGAAATCTCCTCCGGTGCCGGTGTCAGACATTCGACATGGTCGGAATACACGGCGTAGGTATTCTCAATGCCAACCGCTCCTGTCCCCGGAATGACAAACTTGGGCTCGATTGCAATGACATTGCCGTCCGCAATGATGTCACGGCTGCGGGGAGCGATTACGGGAAGCTCATTGATCTCAATCCCGACACCGTGACCGATGAATCCGGCATGTTGACGATGTCCCATGTAGTATGCATGGAGGTCGTAGGTCTTGACTATCTCCTCTGATTTGGCATAGAGATCCTTGGCCGCTACACCGGGTTTCATCATCCCGCAGAGGGCATGGTGGATCTCGATAGAGCATTTGTGGGCTTTGAGAGCAAGAGGTGATATTTCGCCGAGGGCATATACTCTCGTCATATCCGTCATGTAGCCGTCATAGTTACCGTTCATGTCCACCATGATGGTGTCGCCCGGCTTTATCGGGGTTCCGTTTGCACCGACCGGGAGCGAGGGGTCAAGCCCTGCACCTCCCATGGCGAAGTCGTAGGGTGACGGAGAGTCGGCATTGTCCCCGACGAGCACATTGCCCATGTATAGCTCCATGGAGTCACCGCTGATACGGAACTGACCGAGACAGCCTTCGAGACGGCTGACGCGTTCAATCTCCACTTGAAGTCCGAGGTCGGTCATGCCGGGTTGAAAGAGATGGGGGATACGGCTGTAGACATGTACATGCTTCACTCCCGATCGGCGTATCATTTCGATTTCAAATTCCGTTTTCCTTGCGCGGGCATGGCGCATTACGGTTGAAGCGTTCTTTAGCTCACTCTGCGGAAATATCCCTTTCAACCGCATGGTCGTCGAGTAGGGCAGCAGGTCAAGCTCAAGCCCGATTGCCTCCGGGACGTTTAGCCCGATAGTCTCGGCAATCTCCTCCGGCTTGCGGATGTAGACCACGCCATCTCCTTTCATCTCGACCGGACGGCGGATGAAGAAGATCACCGGACCGTCAAGAGGGATGTAGACAAATCCGGCATACACACGGCCGGTGATATAATATTTGTTGGCATTGTCAGAGATGAGCAGGGCAGGTATTTCCTGCTCTGCCATCTGTGACCTTATCTTGTCAAGCCTCAGACCGAACTCCTCGGCACTGATGAGCATGAGTTTATCGGAATCAATAGCTCGCATCGTATGGATGTGTTAAATTTCGTTTATGTAATCGTTTAACAACTGTCATCTGACACACTTCCCTCAATCTTCTCCAACTTGATCGGCCGGGATTCGGATCAGTGTCAGAAGCGGTTGGCCGTTGCTGCCTTTCATTATGGCTTGGTCAGAAGAAGCTCCTTCCGAGCAGGTGGCCACTTGCTCAAGCGCGAGCAGAAATGCCTGTTCGGTGGCAATTGCGGGACACGTCATGCGGGTAGTCGCTAAATCCTTGAACTCAATGCCGTTACCTTTGTCAAGATTGACCACGACAGAACCGTTGACCACGTTACATCCGGCATTGCCGTGGATGGTGCAGTTGTCAATGTCAATCACAACTTTGATTGCAGTGTTGGACGGGACGGGTGTACCTTGTATTGTGGTGACTTGCCATGCGCCGTTGAGAAACGACAGGTTGCGCTTGCGGAGTGTCAGCACCGAGCTTCCGGCAGCCGAATTGAGGCTGATGACATCGTCACTGACAATGTTGTAGGACTGCACCCCGTGCAGAGCTTGATTCATCGCAGTCTCGTAGGGTGCATCCTGACATGCTTTGAGCGATGACAGAAATTCGCCGTTGGCTTCCAGCTTGTTGCCACGGACAATCCACGATCCGTTGAGGTAGTTGCAGCCGTTGAATGCGATGACGAGAATTGCAGTCTTGGCGTCAGGAATGGATTCAAATGTCAGAAATGGATGATTGTCACCATTGACAACCACCTGTTTGCCGTTTATGGAAGTGACGGCCCAGCTTCCCAACAGGGGTGCTATCTGCGATTCGTCGTAGGATGATATGGTTGACACGGTTGTTGCTTTTACGTCTGAATTGGGGTCGGTCACGGTTGTGCCGGATTTTTTCAGTGCGCTGCATCCGCTCAAGATGGATGCGACTGCTATGGCTGAGGCAAATAGTGAAACAAATTTCATAATATTGTGAGTGTTTTTGAATAATATCGTATTCATCGGGTTGACAGTACAATCTGTCAAAGATTAAACGATTGACACCGATGGTTTGTGCGACATTATCATTATAAATTTGCGTTTTTAGAAATGATGAGAGTCTGAACCGGACAGTTCAGACTTACAAAATTACATAAATTTGCGATATATGCAAAATTATCTGCCGTGGCTGAAAAATGAAAAACTTCATTTATGTTAATGATGCAAATGAGTATCCGCATGGATAAGGTCGCGGATACCCATTTTTATGTATAATCGTGTCACTAAATCTTGGAAATGTGAGAGCAGAATATTAAATTTGCACAAACAATAGAATCGCACCATGTATAACCAACTAAAAAATGTCTTCAATAGTAGAGTAAGCGAATACTCGATGATGTTGATTGTGTGTTGTCTGTTGGGCAATGCTCTTTCCCTTTCATATTCAAATGAATGGACGGCAATTGCTGTCGCTTTTTCATTGTTGGGAGGCGTAGTCTTGGCTTCTTGGTTGATTTGGGGTAGTTATGTATTGATTTTAAAGAAGAAATTGAAGGCCCTGACGAATCAACAACGTGTATGGGTTGAGACCTTTAGCCTTGTGCTGATGTTGATATGGGTGTATATTGTCAGCGAATCTCTTACATTCGTCATACCGTGGGCATTGCTTTTTGGATGGTATGTGTATCGGCTTATAAAAGTGAGCAAGGAGAATGCTTGTGGGATGGGCGAATGATACTAAATCTTAAAAAGCTGAGTAAATTTTTTCATACGGAACGCCACCCGGATTCGCTATCGGATTGAGTCGAGATATTGCGATGGTGTCAGTCCAACATGTCTCTTGAACATACGGCTGAAATGCTGCGGATATTCAAAGCCCAAAGTTAAATCAATAGTTCACAAAATTGATCAAATCGAAATACATGGCGCGAGTCTTTGCATTTTTATCTTTCTCGGACAAAAACATAAAACCGCATTTTTCATAAAATGGGACAGCAGCCGCATAAGCATCCACCGTAATGAATCGACAAGCACTGCGTCGCATGGTTGCAAACACGTGTTTTATTTGAAGGAGGATAGCCTCGCCGATATGGTTGCCTGAATAATCTTTTGAAACAGCGAGACGACCGATTTTCACTGCGGGATATTCTTTGCGACGTTTGTTATTGGCTATCTTGCGGTTAAGTTTATTCCAAAAATGTTTATCTTCGGGATCAAAGATAATTTTATCATTTAAGAGACTGTAATATGCAACAGTCTTGCACTCCGAATTGTCTTCCAACAAATAGGTCAACGCCATCATGGCATGAAGATAATTTTTTGCATCACCAACAAGGAAGTCGTTTAAATCGGTATCGTCACAATCGAACGGTTTTATCTCAGTGCTGGCTTCTATTTGTCGGAATATGAATCTATTTAAGTCCATTTTACATAGGAAATGTACTTATGGCTTTAAATGCTTCATAAGCTTTGCGAGCTGCATCTTTTTCAGCCTGGCTCACAGGAGCGGGATTTGCAGTCCTTTCGGCAAATCTTGCTGCATCTTTCCCACGAAGTACAGGGGTTTCTTTAATCGGTCTTGCCATAATTTGGTCTTAGTTTACTATTGATTTACAAAGATACAACAAAATTCTGAAATAAAATGATTTCGATAACTACTATTTTATGCTATGCATAACTAAAGATTCATCATATCATGCGGCTGAAAGCCTCAGGAATAGGAATCCAACCTATCTCTGAGGCCTTCAATCGTATGATGGGGTGTTGTTGATGATGTGTCTTATCGTACTGTTCGGTTATTCGACACACGCTTAGTAATTGTCGGCCTTGCGCTCGAAATATCCTTGCTCTTTTCCGCAAACGGGACAACGTTTTGGCGCGGATTTTCCTTTATGGACATATCCACAGTGCATACACTGCCATTCTTCGTCCTCCTCGCTTGAAAATTCCTGTTCGTTGGTCAGTCGTTCGAGCAGACGCAGGTAGCGTTCCTCGTGTTGAACCTCAACCTTGGCCACCAGTCGGAACAAGGCTGCGATGTCCTTGAATCCTTCTTCCTCGGCTATCCCGGCAAATGAGGAGTAGAGGTCGCTCCATTCCTCGCGTTCACCTGCGGCAGCTTCACGGAGATTTGTCATAGTGTCGGCCACCACGCCTGCGGGATAACCGGCCGCAATCTGCACAATGCCGCCTTCAAGACGAGAGAAGAAAAGTTCGGCATGGCTTAATTCCTGCTCGGCTGTTATGAGAAATACGCGGGCAATCTGTTCGTAGCCTTCCTCGCGCGCTTTCTTTGCAAAAAGGGTGTAGCGCGAACGTGCCTGACTTTCACCGGCGAATGATGCGAGGAGATTATGCTCCGTCTTTGTTCCTTTGATTGATTTCTTCTCCATAGTCGGGGTGTTAAGATTGTATAAATTTGTTTTCACAATACTAAACAGCGACTATGGTCAGATTGTTCGACCGAGCGGATTAAAATATTGTCCTTTTTTTCTCGTTGCGTTGCCATACATGACTGCATGTCGGGGGCAGACATGGTAGCAGGCCAGACATCCGACACAATTATCTCCCCATGCCGGATGTTTGCGCAGACGACCTGATGAATCAGGCTGCGCATCCGGGCGCATGGTGATGTTGCGCAGCGGGCAGATAGCCGCACATTTGCCGCATGAGATACAGGCGGATGTGTAGTGGAACGGTTTAGGCGACATGGCATGGCGGACAAACCAGGGATAAATGATTTTTGTCTTTATCCATGCGAATGAGCCTTTGGTCACATCATCAGTCGAAGTGTTGGGAATGTAGTTCTTCAGACTCATAGCAATTGCCTCAACACGCTCCGGGGCGGCATTCAGCTTTGCAGCCTCCACCTGTTTCGGGTCTACGTCGAAGCCTTTCATGCAGACATAGTTGTTTGGCATGATTACAGAATAGGCGTTACCGACTTGCCAACCTCTGGATTTGACATCGGCGCTCCACATATCGGCAGCCAGACCGCAGTCGTCGCCGCATGTGACAACGAGGTGATGCGTCAGACGTGACTCCACGCCGTTGTTGAAACTGATTCCACGAATCATTGACCTTACGTATGGCGGTATGCCCCAGGAGTACACGGGACACACCCAGATGACGGTCTCGTCATCGCCGTCAATGGTGAGCGGGGTTGATGTGATGGACGGCCGCAGTTCGCTCATGCGCATACCGAGCTGCATGGATAGCTGTTCAGCAACCCATCGCGAATTGTATGTGCCGGAAAACCAAAGAATCATATCGTGACTTGTGTTGCTCCGAATCCGAATTCACGGAATGATGCATCCTGGACATCATGTCCCTTGTAGCGGTGGTTGAGTTCTTTGAGGATGGCTGCACGGAGGACGCCCTCACCTTTGCCGTGGATAAAGATGATTTTCTGACCCTTGTTCTTCAGATTTGCGTCCATGACTCTGCGGAATTCATCAATCTGCAGGTTGAGGATGTCGGCTGGCGACAGTCCTGCGGTCGTATCGACGAGTTCGTTGATGTGAAGGTCGATCTCGATTCGTCCGTTTTTGTTCTGCTCGTGTTTCCTGACCGGACGTTTGACGGGGCGGTCTATGGCTTTCTTGGCCTTGATTCCCTTTTCAAGCTGCGATGAGTCCACGACCATGCGCTGGTGGGGACGGTCGTTTGTGACGAGGTCGATAGCAATGACTTCCTTATCGAAATATGGATTGGAGCGGAAACAGTGCAGCTTGAAGAATTTAGTTGTGTCAAGCGGGGTTTCGATAGCTATCGGCGATTTGAGTTTGAATGGCTTGTCGGATTTGAAAGCTATCATCTGGACGGCTATCCTGTCCATTGCCGGAAGATTCGTGCCTGAGATTTCTTCAAGGAACACCTGGATGTTTGGCTCTACGACTCCTGCATAGCGTGTGGTCCAGCCGTCGGCTTCGTCAGCCCGGGTCATGTAGGTGAAGTAGAGATAGTAGTTGGAATCGTTGACGAGATACGTGTCGAAAGTGGTGGTGTTGAGATGTTTGATATCGTTTGGCTCGTAGGCAAGAACGATGTTCAGCTTCTCCCCGCCGGGCGTTTCTTCTATCGGAATATCGTCATTGGCGGGGCCGAAGGGAGTCGGATTGGCTTTGGGCGCGGTGGGTTGAGGTTTGATTTCCTCCTGTGTCAACGCGATTTTCTTTTCGGTGGTTTCGGGCGATGCGACGACCACACATTCGCGCAGGAGTGTGGGTGTCTCAAAACCGTTGTCGTCCACGTATGCTATATTTCCTTCTATTTTTCTGATGATACCGCCTCCAACTGAGTTGAGGAAGCGGACATGGTCGCCGATTTTTGCCATGGTATGCTGTGTGTAGGGGTATTATTGATGATTGTAATTTTGATTTTGTCAGAGTTTGGCTTTGAGGAAGTGTCCGGTGTATGACTCAGGACAAGCCGCTACTTGTTCGGGAGTACCGGCTATGACGAGCTGTCCGCCTTGGTCACCTCCCTCAGGCCCTATGTCGATTATATGGTCGGCACATTTGATCACATCGAGGTTATGTTCGATGATGAGGACCGTGTGGCCGAGTGCTATCAGGCGGTCAAACGATTTCATGAGTGTGGCTATGTCATGGAAATGCAGTCCGGTTGTGGGTTCGTCGAATATATATATGGTGGGATCGGCCTTTTCATCGGCGAAGAATGATGCGAGTTTCACGCGCTGATTCTCACCGCCGGAGAGCGATGATGAGTTCTGTCCGATTTTGATGTATCCAAGGCCGACATCGCTTAGGGGTTTCAGACGTTTGACGATACGTTTCTCCTGCGTCCCATTGACCTCACTGAAAAACTCGATTGCCTGGTCGATGGTCATTTCAAGGATGTCGTAGATGTTTTTCCCGCGATATTCCACCTCAAGGATTTCCTTCTGATAGCGTTTGCCGTGGCATGATTCGCAGGGAATGGTTATGTCGGCCATGAACTGCATCTCGATGGTGATATAGCCGTCCCCCTTACATTCCTCGCAGCGACCGCCCTCGGAGTTGAACGAGAAGTCAGAGGCGGTGTAGCCCATCTGTTTGGCCGTCTGGGTCGATGCAAAAAGTTTGCGGATCTCATCAAAGGCCTTGAGATAGGTCGCAGGATTCGAGCGTGTGGATTTTCCGATGGGATTCTGATCCACAAATTCGACGTTCTTGATTCTGCCGAGGTCACCGTCGAGTTTACGGAATGTACCCGGAGCATCTCCCGGATTGCCGAGATGACGGTTGAGGGCGCGGAACAGGATGTCGCGGACAAGGGTGGATTTGCCTGAGCCGCTGACCCCGGTAACGACAGTCATGACTCCGAGGGGGAAAGCCACATCAATGTCCTTCAGATTATGTTCCATCGCTCCGATGACTTTGATAGAGTCGCGCCATTTGCGCCGCTGTCTGGGCACCGGGATGGTCAGTTCGCCCGTGAGATAGCGGGCGGTATAGCTGCCGTTGACATCGCCCCGTGAGTGGGAGGGGATTAGTTCGGCAGGGTCGCCCTGATAGATGATTTCTCCGCCAAGCCGTCCTGCATCCGGTCCGACATCTATGAGATGGTCTGCGGCACGCATGATTTCCTCATCGTGTTCGACGACGATGACTGTGTTGCCGAGGTCACGGAGCTTCTTCAGCACAGTGATCAGTCGGTCGGTGTCGCGGGAGTGGAGACCGATCGAGGGTTCGTCAAGGATGTAGAGCGAGCCGACAAGGCTGCTTCCGAGAGAGGTTGCGAGGTTTATGCGCTGGCTTTCTCCACCTGAGAGAGTGGACGAGAGGCGGTCGAGCGTGAGGTAGCCGAGTCCGACTTCTTCGAGATAAGAGATGCGGTTGTTGATTTCGCGCAGGAGGCGTGATGCGATTTTTGTGTCAGTTTCATCAAGCGTCAGATTGCGGAAGAAGTCCAGGAGCCGACTGACGGGCATACTGACGAGCTCGCCGATTGTCTTCCCTCCGACTTTGACGTATGAAGCGAATTTTTTCAGCCTTGAGCCGTGACATTCGGGACAGATGGTTTTGCCTTGATAGCGAGCTTTCATGACGCGATACTGAATCTTGTACTGATTCTCGTCGAGCATCTTGAAGAAGTTGTCGAGTGATGGAAATTCGCCGTAGGTGGTCCTGACTCCTTTCATGTCTGCCGGGCCATGCCACAGCAGGTCCTTCTCTTTCTGTGTGAGATCGAGGTAGGGTTTGTGGATGGGAAATTTAAACTGTGCGGAGTCAGCGATGAATATGCGTTTCCATTCGCTCATTTTGTCACCGCGCCAACAGGCTATGGCATTGTCGTAGATTGAAAGGGTATTGTTTGGGACGACGAGCCGCTCATCGACTCCAAGCACTTTGCCGAAGCCACCGCAGGTGGGACATGCACCGATGGGGTTGTTGAAATTGAACATCATTTCGGTCGGTGCTTCAAAGTGTATGCCGTCGGCCTCGAAAATTTTCGAGAAATCTTTAGTGACTGTCCCCTCGTCTGTCCAAAGGAGGATGGACAGACGGTCGCGTCCTTCAAAAAATGCTGCCTCGACTGAGTCGTTGAGACGGCTGATCTCGTCAGGATCGGCTGAGACGGCGAGGCGGTCGATCAGAAGTGCGTAGTCCTCGGGACAGTAGTCGTCAGGCTGCTGTGACTGACGGATTTCGGCTATTAGTTCCTCAATGTCGATGAAATTACCGTCGCGCATCAGCCGTGAGTAACCAGCCTTGAGGTACACATCGAGCTGGGATACGAATTTACGCCCTTCGGGGACGGTTATCGGCGAGACGATGGCTGTGCGTGTCCCTTCAGGATAGGATGTGACAAACGCGACCACATCACCAATGGTGTGCTTTTTGACTTCTTCACCGCTGACGGGCGAGTATGTGTGACCGACACGTCCGAACAACAGACGGAGATAGTCATAGATCTCTGTCGATGTCCCGACGGTGCTTCGGGGGTTGCGTGTGTTGACTTTCTGTTCAATGGCTATGGCCGGGGGGAGACCGAGGATCGCCTTACATTCAGGCTTGGGCATCTTGCCCATGAACTGACGGGCATAACTGCTCAGGCTTTCGACATAGCGTCGCTGCCCTTCGGCATAGAGTGTGTCAAAGGCCAGTGACGATTTGCCTGAGCCTGACACTCCGGTGATGACAACGAGCTTGCCACGTGGAATCTCTACATCAACGTTGCGTAAATTGTTGACGTTCGCCCCTAAGACCGTTATATTTTGCTCCTGCTGCGGAGTTTGGTTGGTTTGCTGCATTTTTTTCTTTACGGATCGTTCGATTGTAACATACAAAGTTACGAATTTCCAACCATAAATGCAAACCGCCGGTCGGCACAGCGGCTTAAAAAAAGTTATAAGCCCCCATGTCGTTGTGGTTTCACTTTTATCTGTTGTAAGAGTATGTTTACGTTACCGTTTCAGATTCTGACCCAAGAGGAAGGAAATTGCACGGACAATCTTCTTTTCTCTATTCATTTTCATGTAACGGTAGAACATATATGGACCATACACGCCCGCTATCAGCGACATGAGGGTGTAAGCCCACCATGGCAGCGACACTATCCTTGACATTATCTGTTGGGAGAACACATTGAAATACCATGACAGCAGGAATATGATATAATTTGATCCTGTAAGGTGGTCAAGCCAAGTGATGTGGTGCGATTCCATGATTTTCGCAATTGAGATTATCATACATATCCCGCAAAATTGACAGACAGGCAGCAGATCTGTGTCTCTTGTCAGAAAGTATGTCACCGCCCATGCAATCACAAAAGAGATGAATGTGAGATAGCTGCTCCAGGGAATGATACCGTCAATCCTTTTCATGAACAATGCGTAAACAATTCCGGCCAAGAAGAATATTGCAAGACGTAAAGCTGCGTTTAATGAAAAGAATTTTATATCCGATAATTCTGTGAGCGGGAGGATGACAAAGAGAACTGCCATCAATAAAATGTAGGATGTGTGACCGTGCCCCGACCATCGGGTCAGTGAGAACATAACGTAGGAAAATATCAGCAGTATGAAACTGGCCTGTATGAACCAAAAATATGGGATGACCAAGTCCTCCGGCATAAAAAAGCTGTTGAAGAACTGACGCAGACTCAGATTGACGTTGTCGTCGGCATAACCGCTCATAACCGCCCTTGGCACAAAGGTCACAAGCGTCAATGTGAGATAGGGAATGAGCAGGCGTCTCAGCTTGCTCACCATGAATTTGCCGAGTGTCGGGACTTTATGGACGGGCTTCAGAATTGATGTGTAGGCCATCAGGAAACCCGATACGAATATGAATGTCGGCATTCGGAATGAATACATCATATCATACACCAATAGTGAATGACCTTGCTCACCGTCAGGGTATTGGTGGAAAGAGTGTCCGAACACGACCAATATTATGCAGATTACCTGCATGTATGCTATAAATTTCAGATAGGTCGTGCCACTCATGTCCACAGTGTTTCCTATTTTACAAAACTCGCGTTGATTGTCGTGGATTGCCGTTTTCATAATGTAAAATTAATGTATTCCGGCAAATTTTGCAACTCAATCCGCAGTATTCCTCCACACTGCTGCTGTCACTCAGACTATCAGGACTGTCACCATACCCCACACGACGAGCAGAATATTGCTGACAGCGTAGGTGACGGTATAGCCTATGGTCGGGACTGTGCTGCCGATGGTGTCCTGGACCGCTCCGAGCGATGCGGTGCATGTGCGCGTGCCTGCACAGCAGCCGAGTGTGATCGCCGGGTTGAACTTGAACACCTTGTGACCGAGCCACAGACCGAAAGCAAGTGGAATAAGAGTCCCCACGGCTCCGACGACAAACAGCATCCATCCCACTTCGCGTAGTCCGGCGATGAATGAGGGGGCAGACTCAATGCCGATCACAGCGATGAACACGTTGAGCCCGAGATTATTCATGATCCATAGTGCAGGGGCGGGAATCTGTCCGAATGTGGGTCGCCGAGAGCGCAGCCAACCGAAGAAGATACCAGCGAGGAGCGCGCCTCCGCTCGTCCCGAAGCTCACTGGTACGCCTCCAATCCACACGGTCAGTGCGCCAAAGAAGCCCCCGATAAAGATCGCGAGTCCGACAAACATGAGGTCACTGGCTGTGGTCGGTGGGTCGGGGTGACCGATCAGTTTCCCTGCTTCCGTGAGCAGGGAACTGTTGCCAATGAGGGTAATTACATCGCCTTTCTGCAACAGGCGTGACGGTTTCACTGAAATTTCCCTGCCTCCGCGCCGGAGTCTCCTGACGGTGATGCCATGCATCCACGGCTCAGCCGTCAGCTCGCCCACAGTCCGTCCTGCCAGTCCGCGACGGCTGACGAGGACTGGCAACCTACCGACAGGGTAGGTCAGCAATTCGCGGTTCTCTATCTCAGTGCCTGCATATTGTCCCACCTTGACCATGTAACGGCGCGGACCGCTGATCACCGCAAGGTCACCCCGGTAGAGAATATCGGTCGGTTTCGGGACGAATATCTTCCCCTCCTGCTCGACACGGCTGACGTAGACTTGAAGACCTCTCGCGTTGAGAAATTCTTCAAGAGCCGTCACGCTCAAGCCGTCGTTTTCCCTGAAGAGTGACCCGTTCAGCCGATAGGCTCTGAAGCTCACGCCCCGGTGGGCATTGAGTTTCGACGGGTCAGTCTGCCATCGGCTGTCCTCAAGGCTCTTTTCAAGTTCCGCAGCCATCGCTTTCACCTTGTCCACGCCGCCCAGGAGCCTCGGACCGAAACTTCCGAGCATGATGACCGTTCCCAGTGTCCCGAAGATGTATGTGACGGCATAGCACACGGCTATCAATCCCATCTGTGCCTCGCGTGTCGCCGCATCAATCGGCAGTCGGCTGATGGCCTCGCTTCCGACACCAATGACCGATGAGCAGGTCTGCGACCCGGCGAACAATCCCACCGTCACGCCCTTGCCGTAGCCCATTATCCGTGCAATAGCCAGTGTCACTCCAAAGCAGCTCATGCTCATCACCACCGCAAATGCCACTTGTTTCAATCCCATCCCTCGAAGCGATTTGAAGAACTCAGGCCCTACGCTGTAACCTATCGAAAAGAGAAACATCATGAAGAACACCGTCCTCAGCGGTCCGCCCACAGCCACACCCGCCTGACCCACAATCACGCCTACGATCAGTACCGCCGTCACGCTCCCAAGCGTAAAAGAGCCGATGCGGATGCGCCCGATCATGAAACCAAGTCCAACGGTCAGGAAGACCGCGAGTGTAGGATAGTCCCTCAGAATGTCGCCGAATGTCTCCATAATAATGACGATGATGGTAGTGATGATTATATTGATGTTTCTGATAATGAAAACGCCCTCCTCCCTCAGATTGTTCCCCTCAAGCCACAAAAGCGCGAGGCCCATCCCACCGGGTAAGGGTGGGAGAGACCTCGCGCAGAGGGGGAGGGTAATGGATGTCAGTTATCAGTGCTTCACGAAGCGGGCAGTCTGAGTTGACGTTCCGTCAGCGACCACTATATACACGCCGTTCGGGCGACCGTCAAACGGGATAACCGTTGACCGATACTCGGTCCTGAAGTTTCCATTGTGACCGAGAGTGATGACTTTACCGTCAGTGCCGTATTCATTGACAAGGAAATCATCCTGACCGTCATTATTGTAGTCAATGACACTTAGATTTCCGTTGGTGGTCAGGAGCGTGGAGGCTTGAAGACTGTCGATAGCCAAGATTGTTTTACCACTGATGGCATCGATGTCATTGCGACCGTAGTTGATCCATTGGTCTATGGATGGGAATCTGTCGCTTATGCTTGCATAGCCCAATAAGTCGTAATTCAATCTATATAGATAGCCATAAGCCCATTCCTTGATACCATCAGAATCCACATCATAATATAGAGCGGAGTTCGATGGGATACTTGAAAAGTTTTCCTTTTCCGGCGAATATTTGCCGTTATTGCCTTCCTGAACAATAGCTTTACAGAAGTCGGTCTTATTAGCTATATAATTGAGTTTATCTATGTTAGAAAATTTCAATCTTATCTCAGTTGTGCCGGCAGGGATGAAGGCTCTGGTAGTACTTGAATAGGATATTGTAGCCGTTAAAGATTGATCACCTGAAGGAGTTTTGGCGATTATTTCGCATTTCTCGTCTCCGCTTAATCGGTAATCAAAGTCACCGTAGGCTTGGGTGAGTGTCGGCAAGTCCTTGTGGGTCAGTGCGACTTCAATCACTTTGTCTTCACCGGCTTTGATACAGTTACGGTCTTCATTTTGGATTCCCTTAATGATGGTGACATCCAGATCCTCAATCTTGATTGTCTCCTCATTCTCAGGGAGATCAGCAATCACGATGTATCCGGATCCCCTTTTATCGACTGTCCAGAATCCGATTGATGTGGCTTCGCGCGGAATTATGGTGAATCCCTTGTCGGTTGTGAGACGTTGCCATGTATTCCGTGTAGCTGTCTTAATGAATACCTGTTGGATAGTCTGGGTCTCCAAATATTTGTTTGCAAAACGGATTGTCGGGTTCTGTGCATCTTTCAGATCAATGTCTGAAATCATAAATCCATCACGGTTCCTATAACCGTCATAAAATTGTGTCGGTGTCCAGTCGGTGAAATTTCCGGAGGCATCCACTGACGAGAGATGCCTGACCACACGTGCGGTCTCGCCCCGTGCCAACGGAGCGGAAAAGAGAAGGGCTAAGCCAACGATAGACTTCTCAAGCAGTCTGATTCTCATTGAGTAAAAATGATTTGGTTTATCTGCCCGCCAGTCCCCCATAGCCGGCATGATTTCTTTAGTTTAGATATGCGACAAGCGTGAGGACATTCACTGCATATCATCGTTGGGGCTCGCCAAAGCCTGTGAGAAATATACAGCCCACCCCACGCCATGACGGTATATATGACCGACCCCGCGCGTGGTGGGGTGGAATATATAGCGCACGCATGAAGCGTTCGGACTGCATTATCCCTCTCTGTGAAGTTTTGGCGATTTCAACGATGGGACAAAGCAAAACGCTTGCATCTTAAATATGTCTGGCAGAGGCGCATATCCTCAGCCGTTGGCAAAGATAGTAAAATTAATGGAACTGCGCAAATGAAAAGTCAGGGCTTGCAGAATTTTATCATAGGGCTAACAAAAAAATACTGCATATCCGGATTGCGAATCCATATATGCAGTATCCTATGAGAACCACGCCGGAGGAAGATGATGAAACTCCGAATGACAGGATTTGAGTGCTCGCCGACCTTTGTAATCCTCCGGGCAATTACGCCTCCCCCCGAGGGGGATGAGGCCCGCCATTGGGCGGCTAAGCTTGTCTCGGTATTTCAAAAATAATTGATGAGTTTCCCAATCGTGCTCCGGCGTGGGATTTTTTCATCTCTCTTTGTTTTTACAACACAAAATTAATGCATTTCGTTTGATTTTCCAAACGCGAAATATAAAAATTTTCTGCATCACAGCGGGCTGAGACACGTTTTGCGGTGATTCTCAAAACGGTAGTTTGCGGCGCGGGAAAGCGTCGATGAACGAGCCGGGGGTGGAGTTATAGATGGTGCAGCCTTTCCGCCGCGCGTATTCTTCAAGAATGTGATATGATTTGAATGCGAGATGAAAACTGAGCAGGATCTCGTGGAGGCGCACGTTGCGATAGACGGAAGTGACACGCTGCTTCTCGTCCTCATTGTCCTTGTAGAAATGTGGCTGAATGCTCACCACCTCATTCTCATCGCTCACGCTGAGTGTGGTCAGCCATCCGTGGTCAGCTCCGGCAAGATATATGGTCTTGAAACCGGCACGTATGGCTGTCATGATTGCCGGGACGAGCACATTGCGGGGGCGTGGCATTGCCAATCCGTGGTCATAAAGACTGCGTTCGAGCCATCGGAACCCCTCCGCTCCGGTGAAGTTGAATGTCTCCAGCATTATATTCGGGTTGGTGATTCCGAGCTTCCGGGCGGTGTGTCCGACAGGGACATAGAGCGTCATCGGCCAATGGACAAGGGTGTCAAGGCGTGAATAGAGTTTCGCCACGTTGGGGTCGGTTTCATGTCCCTGAAAGAAATGCGGATCGGCCATGAGGTAGAAATCCGGTCTCAATATTTCAAATTCATCAGCATTGGCCGCGAAATTCAGAGCCATAGTGACGCTTGACGCAAGCCCCTCGGGATTGGTGGCTATGACCTTGGCAAGCGAGGGTCCATTGCCCATTATGATTATGGGACGGCCTGCAATGGCGGCGGTGGATTGTGTGATTTTTGACGGTCGTGATTGAAGCGCGACCTTGATCAAGCTCTTGATTGACGAGCCGAGCCGTGAACTGAAGTCCGATATGCTGTCTGATAGTTTCATTCGGCAAATTTACGCGATTCGCCACAATCGGTCAAACTTTTTCGCATATTCATGAAAAAACGGAACCCTCGGCTGCCCGCAAGCGGGGAAGCCGACGGCTCCGTCACTTAATGTGTGTCGAGGATTCCTTGTCATGTCCTCACGAGGACTGTCTAAAGGAGAATTCCTCAGAGTGTGTTTTTCAATGAATTAGTCGGATATATTTTCCACAATATTCGTTGAAGTCATGTTTATGTGTTATCCTTCGATTTTTACTCTCGCGCTTCCGAAAGCATTCAAATCGAGTTTGGAGGCTATTTCCTTGATTGCGCGTGCGGCCTTCATCGGCACTTTGGACTCATTGAGCTCGGGTGAGAATGCGGCAATTGAACCGAATCCCGGGATGACGGTGATGAATCCGCCTCCGAAGCCCGACATTGCGGGGAGTCCGGTGATGATGAGCCACGGCTTGCCGCTATGTTTCGGGCCCTTGGCTGCCATCATAGCGCATATCGTAGCGGAAAGCGTGCCATCGAATGCCACGGCTTTAGTTGCCGGGTTGATACCGTCGGCTGCTATTGTCGCACCCATTTCGGCAAGCTGCTCGGTGGTGACGAGCATTGAGCGAAGCCTGTTGTAGAGGTTTACTGAAAGACCGGCCTCGTCGTAAAGCTCATAACCGATTTCGGCGAATGAGTTGACGATGTTTTTCTCGGCGGCTTTTGACATTGTTGCCTCATAGAGTTTGTCGTCAAGCACTGGGGATGACCCCATAAGGTCTATCATCAAATTGGACAGAATCTCCATCTTGCCGTCGAAGTCACCGACAGGCTCTACGAGACTTGCCGCGCGCACGCCTTTGGCATGCATTCCTTTGATTTTTTCTTTGGGAGCATCGGGCTTGGGACCGCATCCGCAGCCACAACCTTTATGTCCGAGCCCCATCTTGCCCACGAGATCTTCAGGCTTCATTTGGGTCAGAAGCTGGATGGCGATAGGCAGACGCGAGATTGCTCCCATGGCAAACTGAGCCTGAGTATCACCCACGTCAAACTTCGTGCCGTCTGTAAGTCTTACGGATATGCCGAACTTACCTTGGTTCATGTCCGCAACTTTGCCACTCGGTGCGCCACCGGTGTCATTCTTGTGGTTATCGTATGCTTCCTGTACGACTGATTTCAAGTCGGTAAGTCTGATTTTTCTTTCCATAATTCTTGTGTTTTTATGTTGTGAGGCTCCATCGTTCATGACAATGAGATCTGAATCGCTCAACGACTGCTGTGTGTGGCAAACCCGCCTCACTGCATCCGATGACATCAAGCCTCGATCATTAAATTCAACTTAATAACCGCAGGATGATGGATAATGTTGATGGAATTAGTGAAACTTAGGTTAATTTAGTGGATGTTAAGACGCTTTCGGGGCGTTGAGCAGGGACTATGTGTGATGTATGGTTGGCATTTTCAACCGTATAGGCTGAGATTTTTAGAAATTTATTCAACAATTCGCTGCTAAAAAGTGTTTTAATGTCTGAAAGAATCACAAACATATTCAAACATACGCCTATGTCACGTCTTGAAAAACAATTCTTAATTCCTGCCTTATTTTTCGTCATTATGCTTGGTGCGTGTTCCAATAGTGTCTGGGAGGAAATACCCTCTCCGATAACCTCCTTTATCGAACAGTATTATCCCGGTAGCGGAGTCAAAAGTTTCACTCAGAATAATGAGGGCTATAAGGTGAAAATCACAAACGGTGCGTCGCTTTCGTTTGACACGGAGTACATGTGGACATTCATCGATGGCAATGGTGTACGGCTCCCGGAAGTACTCGTCTACAATCAGCTTCCACCGGCTCTTTTCAACTATCTGCAAGGGTTGGAGCAGCAGTCGGATGTCTATGCCATGAGCCGTGATTCCACATATTATAAACTTACAATGACCGACACAATCCTCACCTACGAGATTTCAACAGGAAAGGTTTCATATCCTGACGGAAAGACAGCGATGACGTGAGAGTCGGAGGAATCAAGAGTGTGTCTCATAACAAAAGTTAAATCGAGAGTCCCGGTTTTTCTTTCTCGACAAGCTCGAAAGCGGCAAGCCGATGAGGAGGGTATTTTCCACTGCAGTAGAAGGAGTGTACTTAATGTACACGACTGAGACAAAGTGGGAAATACACCCAAAAGACGGGAGGCTAAGGTAACTTTTCAAGGACACATCTAATAA
>JAMPHF010000001.1:246108-327709 GCA_023663525.1 Bacteroides sp. | reverse complement strand
CCCTCAAAGATTGCGTCGCCCTCGGTTTAACTTTTGTTATGAGACACACTCTTAACCATAAAGCTATATCCATGTCACCCATCGACACAAAAGTCACTTCTGAAAGAGCCGAGAATGACCGTCGCATTCTCGAACTCCTGGCTCAGACTTTTCCTGACATAAGTTCAGCAAGCACAGAAATAATCAACCTTGAGGCAATCATGAATCTCCCGAAGGGGACGGAGCATTTCGTGGCCGATCTCCACGGGGAGCATGAGGCTTTCCGTCATATCCTCAAAAACGCATCGGGCAACATCAAGCGTAAGGTGACCGACATCTACGGCACATCAATGCGCGAGAGCGAAATCCGGCAGCTCTGCTCGCTCATCTACTATCCCGAGGAAAAGATGCAGATTATCCGCTCGACAGAGGAAAATATGGAGGATTTTTACAACATCACCCTCCATCAGCTCATAAAGGTGTGTCAGAGCGTGTCGTCCAAATACACACGCTCGAAAGTGAGAAAAGCCCTGCCCAAAGAGTTTGCCTACATACTCGAAGAACTTCTCCACGAGGAGCGCGGAGAGTATGACAAGCAGGCATATTTCAACCGCATCATCGAGACAATCATCTCGACAGGTCAGGCCGACGCTTTCATCGTGGCCATGTGCAAGGTGATACAGAAACTGAGCATCGACCAGCTCCACATACTCGGCGATGTGTATGACCGTGGTCCGGGTGCACATATAATAATGGATACCCTGTGTCATTACGGTAACTGGGACATACAGTGGGGTAATCACGACATATTGTGGATGGGTGCAGCCGCAGGCAATACATGTTGCATTGCCAACGTTATCCGTGTGTCGCTCCGCTATGCCAATCTCGCCACACTTGAGGACGGTTATGGTATAAATCTGCTTCCTCTCGCCACAATGGCCATGGAGACGTATGCCGACGATCCTTGCACGGAGTTCGCTCCCCACGTAGATGCCGAGCAGACGGAACATCCCGAAAAGACTCTCCGGCTGATGGCTCAGATGCACAAGGCCATCGCCGTCATTCAGTTCAAACTTGAGGGTGCAATGACCATGAAGCACCCCGAATGGCAGATGACCGACCGCAATCTCCTTGACAAAATAGACTTTGAGAAGGGGACTGTCGAGATTGATGGTAAGACATACGAGATGAGCGATATGAATTTCCCAACCATAGACCCGAAAGATCCATATCGCCTCACGGACGAAGAACGCGACCTGATTGACAAGCTCCACCACTCGTTTACAGTCAGCACGGGGCTTAAACGTCACATCTCACTGCTTTTCAGTCATGGCTGCATGTATGGAATCTACAATTCCAATCTTCTTTTCCACGCATCCATGCCACTCAACGCCGACGGGACACTCAAGGATGTGACTGTCAATGGTAAAAAATATCGCGGACGCGAGCTTTTTCATCAGATAGGCATGTTGGTACGCTCGGCTTTCAATGATGATACGCCGACCGAAGAAAAGGACTATGCCCGTGACTATTATTGGTATCTATGGTGCGGTCCCGACTCTCCGCTGTTCGATAAGAGCAAGATGACGACATTCGAGCGTTATTTCATCAAGAATCCCGAAGCACACAAGGAGGAGAAGGGTCACTACTACACGCTGCGACAGAAAGAGGAAATATGCGACATGATCCTTGACGAATTTGGTGTGGACGGTAATCAAAGACACATCATCAACGGACATGTCCCCGTCAGAACTCAAAAAGGTGAAAGCCCCATCCGCGCTAACGGCAAGCTGATGGTCATCGACGGAGGCTTCGCCAAAGCATACCATAAGACCACAGGCATAGCAGGCTATACATTGATCTACCACAGCAGCAACTTTGAGCTGGTTGAGCACGAACCGTTCATATCTGAGGAAGAAGCCATCAGAAGCGGCACCGACATCGTGCGCTCGACTAAAATGGTCGAACAGACATCTCAACGCTTACGTGTCCGCGACACTGACAAAGGCAAAATCCTGCAAAGCCAGATTGATGAACTCACGGAATTGCTCTACGCCTTCCGCCACGGCATAATCAAGGAACGCAATTCAGGGAAGATAACGATGTGACAGCTACCCTTTTTTCCCACATAAGGGCTTGATCCTGCGGCGTGACAGTCGCCGCTTCTCGCGTTCGATTGCCCTGCGCCGGGATCGGGATAAAATTTCATAGGATGCCGGTGGCGGCATCCTTTTTTCAGTCTCGTCATCAGCGTTCTCCACAGTAGGCGGCGTCATTTTTATAGCTTTGTCGCCATCATTATCCGCAGCAGCCGACTTACGATGTGCAGCTCTACTGCGGGCTGCAACCGACCTCGCCATCGCACGATTGATTTCAGAACGCAATAGTGTAAATATCATTACGATTTCACTTCCGGAAGCCATTTCCGGGATTCTACCGTCAACCATATATTCATCAATCGCGGCCATCGTTACGGATAATGATAACGAAGGGAATAATGAGCATACTTCGGTCACACGGTCAACGATAGAAGCATAAAATTTCTTCGAAACGGGAAACGTGGCTCTGCGAGCGGCAGCCGTCAATTGGCTGAGCGAGGACGGATTTTTAGATACGGATGTTTGTTGGGATGAGTTTTTCATAGTAACAGGATCATTAAATTTGTTCGTGACAAAGTTAATGACCCTGTTGTGGCAAAATGGTGCGATAACGCAAAAATCTTACAAGAAATTTTTATTTCATATATGGAGGAGGTGTCGGTCCGGCTTCTTCATCTTTCTTGTCGTTATTCTCTTTTTTTGAATCATGCGGTTTCTGATCATTGGGAGGCACAGATGTTTCCTCGACTGAAGTAGCGACCACATCAACAACCTCTGTGGCATTGGGAGCGTTGTCGCTGTTGCTTGCTGTGGATGACTCTGCCTCCTTTTTTGACTCCTCAAGAGCACGCTTGGCCTCCCGCTCGTTCTGGAGACGCATGATCTCCTCTGTGCGTGATTTCCACTTGCGCTTGCCAAATATAGTCACAAGATCCTCGGCATACATAACCTCCTTCGTAAGCAAGGTCTCGGCAAGTTTGGCATGACCTTCCTTATGCTCCGTGAGAATCTGTTTGGCACGCTCATATTGCTCCTGAATCAGACGAGACACCTCATCATCAATCTGCTTCGCGCGCTCACCGCCATAAGGTTTAGAGAATCCGTAAGCCTGACCGGTCGAATCATAGTAGCACACGTTGGGAATCTTGTCACTCATGCCGTAGTAAACGACTATCGCATAAGCCATCTTGGTGACTTTTTCCAAATCATTGAGCGCACCGGTTGAGATCTGACCGAGAGTCAGCTCCTCGGCAGCACGTCCGGCAAGTGTCATGCACATCTGGTCGAGCAGGGCCTGCAAAGGTGTGATCTGTCGTTCCTCAGGCATATACCACGCAGCTCCGAGAGCCATACCGCGCGGGACAATCGAAACTTTGACCATCTCATTGGAATATTCAAGAAACCACGACACGGTTGCGTGTCCCGCCTCATGAATAGCTATCGCTCTTTTCTCCTCATCTGAGATAATCTTTGAACTATGCTCAAGACCACCAATGATTCTGTCAATCGCTGCCATGAAGCTGTCACGGTCAACGGCCTTTTTGTTGCCTCGCGCAGCTATCAGAGCTGCCTCGTTGCAGACATTGGCAATGTCCGCGCCTGAGAATCCGGCTGTCTGTCGCGCCATGAGATCAACATCGACCGAATCATCAGTCTTGATGTTGCGCAAATGCACGTTGAAAACCTCAATTCGATCCTTCAGTTCCGGGAGGTCAACATTTATCTGACGGTCAAAACGCCCGGCACGAAGCAATGCCTTGTCCAGTATATCGGCACGGTTCGTGGCAGCGAGTATAATGACACCACTGTTTGTCCCGAAACCGTCCATCTCGGTCAGGAGCTGATTGAGAGTGTTCTCGCGCTCATCGTTAGCACCCATATTGGGGTTCTTACCTCTGGCACGACCGACGGCATCAATCTCGTCAATGAACACAATGCACGGAGCTTTCTCTTTGGCTTGACGGAAAAGATCGCGGACACGCGACGCACCGACGCCGACAAACATCTCGACGAAATCAGAACCGGACATTGAGAAGAACGGCACATTCGCCTCGCCTGCCACCGCCTTTGCAAGCAGTGTCTTGCCTGTTCCGGGAGGGCCCACGAGGAGTGCACCTTTGGGAATTTTTGCGCCCAAATCCGTGTAGCGTTGTGGATTACGAAGAAATTCAACAATCTCGCGAATCTCAGTCTTGGCTTCTGTAAGACCGGCCACATCTTTAAACGTGACATTCGTACCCTCACCCTTATCGAACACCTTAGGTTTGGATTTCCCGACATTGAAAACACCGCCGGGACCGCCGCCACTCGCTCCGCCTGACATGCGTCGCATCATGAAGAACCACAAGGCAACCAAAAGGATGACAGGACCAAAGGTAAAGAGCAGTGTCGAATATTCCGACGATTTCTCATATTTGACGTTTCCCTTGTAGAATCCTTCCTCCTTCCATAGATCAATCTTATCCATCAGTCGGTCAGCCGAAGGGATGTCGGTCACGATTTTCGCGACAGTCCCTTTACCGCTCTGATACTGGCTCTCAGGAAAAATCTCGCCGGCAAGCGAATCTGACAACACTGCTTCAACGCGATTGGTGTTGGTGTAGACAGTCATATCGCCTACCCCACCATGCTTCACATAATCTTCAAATTTCGTGAAACTCACCTCCTTGGTGATGGAGTTGTCATCTATATACAGCATACCGAGCAGAAACACAATGATGATGGCGTATGCCCAGTACATGCTGAATTTTATCCCGCCCATTTTCTTGTTTGGCTGTGGGCTTTTGGGTGGATTTGTCGAACTCATTGTCTCAATACTTTATTTGTTTCACAAGTCTGATCCCGGAGAGTCAATCCTCATCCGGATAATCGGTTATGACAGCATCGCTCCATAAATCCTCAAGGTCGTAGAGGCGGCGTGTCTGTGGGAGAAAGACATGGACGAGAGTATCGCCGTAGTCAATCACAATCCACTGTGAATTTCCATATCCGTCATAATTGTAAGGCTTTATGCGCTCCTTGTCGAGCAAATACTCGCGGATACTGTCAGCCACGGCTGCAACATGTTGAGTGGATGTTCCCTCGCAGATGACGAATCGCCGGGCTGCGGCTGTGTCGATGTCGCTCATATCCACCGTTGTTATTTTGCGACCTTTACGTTCGCGGATACCTTCTATGATGAGAGGCAGGATGTCAATAGTTTTTTCTGTCATGAATTGGTTTCGATGGGAGTTGAAACTGGAATTTTTTATTTTTATGTGATAAATTAGACACAAAGGTAATCATTTTCCTTGAATTACCATCAGTCAGCCACGGCAATTGATTCTAAACAAATCAAAAACTCTGACCATACATATTTAACAATCCATATTGCTTTTGGTTTTCGCGCTTTTTCAAAGCGGATATGACCAAAGAAGCGGACTCAAACATCTGAGACCGCTTCTTTTTCGTAGCCCATAGCAGAATCGAACTGCTATTTCAAGTGTGAGAAACTTGCGTCCTAACCGTTAGACGAATGGGCCAAACTACTGTCATTTCGTTTTGACGTTGCAAAGGTATGGAGTTTATCTGAACTGTGCAAATATTCATGCAATAATTAACATATTTTTACACTAAATTTAACTATACACCTTATATTATAAAGAGTCACCAAACCTTGAAACAAATAAATTCAGCACCTCTTGCGTTCATCGGGGATTTTTTCGTAAATTTGTCCGAAGTTTTCGGTCGGAATTTTCTCATCGCATCATGCCATAAGAACATTCGTCAATGATTGTGGGTTATAAATACATGAACTTCACCATTTGAACTCCGACCGGACATATACTCATCAATTCTCATTCATATCAACCCGTCAGGCTATGAAATGCTTCATTTCCACACTCATCGCCATCTCAGCCATTTTCGGTATGGGGTCGTGTTCACCAACCTCTGCGACAGCCAACAATTCAACTCCGGAAACAGATAATAACACAACCACGGTCATGGACAACAACACCATCAACCCGGGAGACGTCAAAGTGCTTCTGCACACCACTCTCGGCGACATCACGCTCCTCCTCTACGGCGACACGCCACGCCACACTGAAAACTTCGTGAAACTTGTCAAGTCAGGACACTATGACGGTCTGCTCTTTCACCGCGTCATAAACGACTTCATGATTCAGGGCGGCGACCCCGAATCGAGAGACGCAGCCAAAGGCAAAATGCTCGGTGGCGGCGACATGTCATACGAAATTGAAGCCGAAATAGATTTCCCGAAACACTTCCACCATCGCGGCGCGATCGCAGCAGCCCGTCAAGGCGACGCAGTCAATCCGGAGCGTAAATCATCAGGATCACAGTTCTACATTGTCACCGGACGTAAATTTTCAGCCGGACAGCTCGACGCGATGGAGAAGAAAGCCGTCATGCAACACAAACAGGACGTGTTCAACAAACTGTCGGAAGAATATCGCGACTCTATAATGGCCATGCGTCGCAACCGCGACAATGCAGGGCTCGAAGAACTGCGCGACAAACTCGCCAAAGAAACCGAGCAGCTCACTGCAAACGACACAACATATTTCACGCCTGAACAGCGCGAGACCTATATGAAAATAGGTGGCACACCACATCTCGACGGGACTTACACGGTCTATGGTCGTGTACTTGAGGGAATGGACATTGTCGATAAGATCCAGCAGGTCGAGACCGACGGCAATGACCGTCCCATTGAGGATGTGCGCATAATCTCGGCCAAGGTGCTTCCTTGACATTTTTTTACTTTCGGACAGGGGCTGTTCTCATAATTTACCTCTATCTTTGCATTGACCAAAAGCGAACGAATCCCAAACTATAAATTCATTAGCGTTATGGCAGATATTAAATGTGTAGGCATACTCACCTCGGGCGGCGACGCCCCGGGCATGAATGCGGCCATCCGTGCCGTCACGCGTTCCGCAATCTACGGCGGTCTGCGTGTCAAAGGTATATACAGAGGCTACAAAGGTCTCATCACCGATGAAATAATAGAATTCAAGACCCAGAACGTATCAAATATCATTCAGGCGGGCGGAACGATCCTCAAGACGGCCCGCTGCAAGGAGTTCATGACGCCGGAAGGCCGTCAGCTCGCCTTCGATAACCTAAAGCGTCATGAAATCGACGCTCTCGTAGTGATCGGCGGTGACGGTTCGCTCACCGGCGCACGCATCTTCGCCAACGAATTCAACTTCCCCATCATCGGATTGCCCGGAACAATCGACAATGACCTCTACGGGACTGACTCCACAATAGGATATGACACAGCCCTCAACACAATCATGGAGTGCGTCGATAAAATCCGCGACACAGCCACGAGCCACGAACGCCTTTTCTTCATCGAAGTGATGGGACGCGATGCAGGATTCCTCGCCCTTAACGGCGCAATAGCTTCAGGAGCCGAGGCTGCCATCATCCCGGAAATCTCCACTGAAGTTGACCAGTTGGCCGAACTTATCCAAAACGGATTCCGCAAGAGCAAGAACTCATCAATCGTACTCGTGGCCGAAAGCCCTGTCACTGGCGGAGCCATGGGACTCGCCCAACGCGTGAAAGATGAATATCCCGGCTATGATGTACGCGTGTCAATCCTCGGACATCTTCAGCGAGGTGGCTCGCCGACCGCACATGACCGCATCCTCGCTTCGCGCATGGGTGCAGCGGCAATTGACGCGCTTCTTGAGGAGCAGCGCAACGTGATGATCGGCATACGCAATGATGAGATTGTATATGTCCCCTTCTCGAAAGCCATCAAGAACGACAAACCCATCAACCGCGAGCTGCTTGAGACACTTCGTCGTCTCTCCATATAATGGCCAGCTCCCGGTTCCACGCACACACCGCCCCTACTCCCGACCATGATAGAAGTCAATGACATCCGCAAGAGTTTCGATGAGCTCAACGTGATCAAAGGCGTATCGCTCACTGTCAACGATGGTGAGATGCTTGCCATAGTCGGGCCGAGTGGTGCCGGAAAAACGACACTGCTGCAGATAATCGGCACGCTTGAGCGTGCCGATAGCGGCAGTGTCAAATTTGACGGCGAGGAGATAACAAAAATGAAAGACTCGAAGCTCGCGCGGTTCCGCAACAAAAACATGGGCTTCGTCTTCCAGTTCCATCAGCTCCTGCCAGAATTCACACTTGAAGAAAACGTAGCACTCCCCGCCTTGATTGGAGGGACAAAACGTGCGGATGCATTCCGTCACGCCGCAAAGCTCCTCGACGACCTCGGGCTTGGCGGCAGACTCGACCACCGTCCCTCGCAACTGTCAGGAGGAGAGCGGCAGCGTGCGGCTGTGGCACGTGCACTCATCAACGACCCGAAAGTAATCCTTGCCGACGAACCGACCGGAAGCCTCGACAGCATCAACCGTGCCGAGTTATACAAACTTTTCTTTCAACTGCGAGCAGCCACCGGCAAAACGTTCATCATAGTGACCCACGACGAGACTTTCGCACTCAACTCCGACAGAGTCATCAGGATGAAAGACGGGCTGATCGTCTGAACTCCGTCACCCCACTCAAACACCCCACCCAAACAACCTCCAAATGTCACATTTCTACAGGTCATTCACACTCATTATCCTCATCTCACTCCTTTTCGTCTCATGTTCAGACGATGACGGATTCGATGGCAAGGTTGAGGCACAACTATGGGATATTGTCACATACGAAGGTCCAAAAACCGACGGCTCCGGGTCAACATTCACATTCCGTCAGGTAAACGACACCCCCTTGATCACACTGACATCCGACAAAAGTTTGGGAGACACGGAGACAGGAAACCGCCTGATGATACGCTACATCCCGCTTAGCGGAATAGCCTATCAATCCGGGCAGATCAACCTGATCTCAGCCTCCATGATCAATCAGAGTGCGGTAAAAACAGAGTGGAAAGAAGAATACAACGAATGGGATCGTGACAAAGTGTTTCTATACAGCATCTGGCGCACAGGCAGTTTCATAAACTTCCATCTGCGTCTCACATACTCAGCCGAGCCAAGGATATTCACGCTCGCGCCTGACACACTGACTCTCGGTACGGTAATGCCGGAATTTTATCTCGTCCATGTGATGTCAACCCCCACCGACAACCACGACCGGGCATACTTCGCATCATTTGATTTCAGTGAATTCTGGAACACACCGGCCGTCAAGGGGGTGAAGATACATGTGGCCAACGACAACCTCGATAAAGATATTTTCACATTCGACAAAACCATTTAACAGCCGTATACTGCATAATATTTTAAAAGTTCGTGTTTTAGCCAATTTACACAACATTTGTGAGAATGTGCCAATGGTTAAAGTTTTATTAAAAACGGAGTTTTACAAATATTTATATTTAAATTTGTTGTTGGAAAAATATGTATTTTCAACGAGGCTCATGACAAATCCCTCCCCGGCCTCAAATTTTAACTAATCGCAATTGATATGGCAAAAGTTATTGGTGCAGTTGACATTAACCGGGAGCGATGCAAAGGATGCGACCTTTGTGTGGTAGCTTGTCCATGTGATGTCCTCAAGCTCCAACCCAAAGAAGTCAACGACAGGGGGTATCACTTTGTAACCGACGAGAATCCGGAAAGATGCATCGGTTGCGCCGCATGTGCCACCGTATGTCCTGACGGTTGTATCACGGTCTATCGCGTCGTGGAAAAATAAATGCTCCTTAACGGAAGAAGACTTAACACATTCTCACAAACAATCTAAAAACAAACGTTGACATTCATCCCCCCGAAAGGGAGACGTCAGCACATTGGATAATATATGGAAGACGAAGTCAGACTGATGAAAGGCAATGAGGCAGTGGCTCATGCGGCTGTGCGCTATGGCGTTGACGGCTATTTCGGCTATCCCATCACTCCCCAGAGTGAAATTCTTGAAACTCTTGAGGAGCTTATGCCTTGGGAGACGACAGGAATGGTAGTGCTCCAAGCCGAAAGTGAGGTCGCGGCCATCAACATGGTTTATGGAGGCGCAGCCACCGGCAAAGCCTGCATGACATCCTCGTCAAGTCCCGGCATAAGCCTTAAACAAGAAGGAATCTCCTACATAGCCGCCGGCGAGCTTCCGGCACTTATTATAAACTGTATGCGTGGAGGGCCCGGTCTCGGCACCATCCAGCCATCGCAGGCCGACTATTTCCAAGCCACCAAGGGCGGTGGTCACGGTGACTATCATCTCATTGTCCTTGCCCCTGCTTCCGTTCAGGAAATGGCCGACTTTGTGGGCCTCGGCTTCGATCTTGCTTTCAAATACCGCAACCCCGTCATGATGCTTGCCGACGGTATAGTCGGTCAGATGATGGAGAAAGTAGTCCTCCCGCCACAAAGAGCGCGACGGACCGACGAAGAAATTGCCCTCCAGTGTCCGTGGGCTGTCACAGGTCGTCCCGAAGGTCGTCAGCCAAACATCATGACCACACTCGAACTCGACCCGGTGGCAATGGAGAAGAACAACATCCGGCTGCAACAGACCTACAGCCTCATCAAGGAAAATGAGGCGCGCTTTGAAGAACACTGCACGGATGACTGCGAATATCTCATCATCGCATTCGGCTCCGTCGCTCGAATATGTCAGAAAGCAATGGAGGAGGCTCGCGAAGAAGGAATCAAAGTTGGCATCCTCCGCCCCATCACCCTTTGGCCGTTCCCGACAGAGGAAGTGAAACGTCTCAGCAAGAAGGTCAAGTCAATCCTCGTGGTCGAGCTCAATGCCGGTCAGATGATAGAGGATGTACGCCTCAGCCTTGAGGACCGCATCCCGGTGCATCACTACGGACGAATGGGAGGTATAGTCATGGATCCGTCAGATGTCCTGACCGCTCTCAAAAACATTATTGAAAAGTAAAGTCATGAGTCCAGAAGAAATCAAACAAGCCGCCAACATAGTCGAGACCAAGCCACGCTTGCTCAACGACAACACCATGCACTATTGCCCCGGATGCTCCCATGGAGTGGTCCATAAACTCGTGGCTGAAGTCATTGAGGAAATGGGTGCTGAACATATCGCCATCGGAATTGCGCCGGTCGGCTGTGCGGTCATGGCCTACAACTATATTGACATCGACTGGATTGAAGCTGCCCACGGTCGTGCCCCGGCAATCGCGACAGCCGTCAAGAGGCTCAACCCGTCGCGACTGGTTTTCACATATCAAGGCGACGGCGACCTCGCGGCAATAGGCACAGCAGAGACAATCCATGCATCAAACCGTGGAGAGAACATCGCCATCATATTCATCAACAACGGAATATACGGAATGACCGGAGGACAGATGGCTCCGACAACACTTGAAGGACAAGTGACATCGACCACCCCCTACGGCCGCCGCGTGGAGCTCAACGGCTATCCGATAAAAATCACTGACCTACTCACCATGCTCGACGGGACATGCTACGTGACCCGTCAGAGTGTCCACACCGCCCCTGCAATCCGCAAAGCAAAGAAAGCCATCCGGAAGGCTTTTGAAAACAGTATGGCCGGACGAGGCACATCAGTGGTGGAGATTGTCTCGACGTGCAGCTCAGGATGGAAACTCTCACCCGAGAAAGCCAATCAATGGATGGAGGACAACATGTTTGCCAAATATCCTGTCGGCGATCTCAAGGATACCGTCAATTCCTGAGTCAAACCTCTTTCCACACTCTAAACGAATATAATTATGAAAGAAGAAATCATAATAGCCGGATTTGGTGGACAGGGCGTTCTGTCGATGGGCAAAATTCTCGCTTACGCCGGACTTATGGACGGTCTTGAAGTCACATGGATGCCTGCCTACGGCCCTGAGCAACGTGGCGGCACGGCAAACGTCACCGTCATTCTCTCAGACGCACCGATAAGCAGCCCGGTCCTCAACATGTATGACACAGCAGTCATCCTCAACCAGCAGAGTCTCGACAAATTCGAGTCGAAAGTGAAACCCGGAGGGACGCTGATCTATGACCCTTACAGCATCCACCACGCACCGACACGCACTGACATAAAAATCGTGTCGGTCGATGCAATGGAAGCCACATTTGAGCTGCCATCGAGCAAGGCATACAACATGGTGCTCCTCGGCTCGCTTCTGAAAGTCCGCAACCTCGTGCCGATCGATGCAGTCATGAAAGGGCTTAAAAAGACCCTCCCCGAACGTCACCACCATCTCCTCCCGGTCAACAAGGAGGCGATACTCAAAGGCATGAGTCTGCCAAAGGACAATTAAGGAACGATCAAAAAATAACTTGGTAAATTTCACTTGGTCTTACCGGCATCTTTGCCGTCTCTAAACAGTTATGTAGCTCGCTACACGCCTTTATTATATCCGGTAAATCTGCTCGGCAATACTGTCGCAAAATTAACCAAATTATTTTTTAATCGTTCCTAAGCGAGAGCCGGAGGCGATGCATTGCAACATCGTAATGATGTGACGAATATAATTTGATAAACATATAACTCTGCGGATGGTTGTGCGTGGGACTTGTTTTGCGAAGTCTGGTCCCACGCACATTTTTTCTTTATTTCGTGTCCATCGCTTAACATTCATTATGACAGACATCCATAAATTTTCGGTCATAAATGAAGTTGAACGCGAAATTTTTTCTTATCTTTGTAGCCAGACAATTCTAATTACTAATATTAACCAAATAAACCTATTAACTAAAATGACAAGTTATAAGGAATTAGGTCTCGTGAACACCAGAGAGATGTTTGCCAAGGCCATCAAGGGTGGTTATGCAATTCCCGCATTCAACTTCAACAACATGGAGCAGCTCCAGGCTATCATCAAGGCTGCCGCAGAGGAAAAATCACCCGTAATCCTTCAGGTTTCCAAAGGTGCCCGTAACTACGCTAACCCAATTCTTCTCCGCTACATGGCACAGGGTGCAGTAGAATATGCCAAGAGCCTCGGCTGGGAACATCCTCAGATTGTACTCCACCTCGACCACGGCGACAGCTTCGAGCTTTGCAAGGACTGCATCGAGCATGGTTTCTCATCAGTCATGATCGACGGCTCTCACCTCCCCTACGAGGAGAATGTTGCTCTCACAAAGAAAGTTTGCGACTACGCTCATCAGTATGATGTAACCGTTGAGGGCGAACTTGGTGTCCTTGCAGGTGTTGAGGATGAAGTTTCTGCAGAACATCACACCTACACTGACCCTGAGGAAGTGGTTGATTTTGCAACCCGCACAGGTGTTGACTCACTCGCTATCTCAATCGGTACTTCACACGGTGCCTACAAGTTCAAGCCCGAACAGTGCACCCGTGACGCAAACGGTCGTCTCGTGCCTCCCCCACTGGCATTCAATGTCCTCGATGCCGTTATGGAGAAACTCCCCGGCTTCCCCATCGTGCTCCACGGATCAAGCTCCGTACCTCAGGAGTATGTTGACGAAATCAACGAATACGGCGGCAAGCTCCCCGATGCAATCGGTATACCCGAAGAAGAACTCCGCAAGGCAGCCAAGAGCGCGGTTTGCAAGATCAACATCGACTCTGACAGCCGTCTCGCAATGACTGCTGCTGTCCGCAAGGTCCTCGCCACCAAGCCTGCTGAATTTGACCCGCGCAAATATCTCGGTCCGGCTCGCGATGAAATGGAGAAGCTCTACAAGCACAAAATCGTTGCCGTGCTTGGTTCTGAGGGAAAGGCTGAATAAGCATTTGACTATCGAACATAAATCAAACGTCCACGCATTGACCTGAAAACAATCCCATTCGGATTTTTGCTCGCCAATGTCGGAGAAAATAATTCCTATGTCTGTCATGAATACTAATGCAGACATAGGAATTTTTTCATTTCTAAGACCGGTCGTCTATTTAACGTTTGTTATGAGACCGACTCTCAGTAATTTTTCGTAATTTCGCAAATCAAACACACTCATCTCATACTTCTGCGATATGCACACAATGTCATGGGACCGACTCATCAACGACAAGCGTTTCGGGCTTGAACACTTCCACGACTCCAAAAGAGGATCGAGGAGTGACTTCCAGCGCGATTTCGACCGTCTTGTGTTCTCGTCGCCCTTCCGTAGACTCCAGAACAAGACTCAAGTGTTTCCACTGCCGGGAAGTATTTTTGTCCACAACCGGCTGACCCACAGCCTGGAGGTTGCATGTGTCGGACGCTCGATGGCAGGAGAGATTGCCTCGGTGCTACGCGAGAAATACAGCTCAGAGCCGTGGGTTGGCAAACTTGACTCCATCGGTGAGATTGTCGCTGCCGCATGTCTCGCACATGACCTCGGGAATCCACCTTTCGGTCATTCGGGAGAGAAAGCAATTTCCACTTACTTCAGCGAGGGGGAGGGTAAGATTCTTGAGAGCGAACTTACTCCGGATCAATGGTCAGACCTGACACACTTTGAAGGTAATGCCAACGCATTCCGCCTTCTGACACATAGTTTCAACGGACGTCGTCCCGGAGGGTTCGCCATGACCTATTCAACCCTCGCCTCAATAGTCAAATATCCTTTCGAGGCATCCCTTGCAGGAACGCATGGCAAGTTCGGGTTCTTCACATCGGAAAAGGATGATTTCATGAAAGTGGCCAATGAACTCGGAATGATACCTTTGAAAGACAGTGAGACTGACGGTGTTGTCAAATACGCACGTCATCCGCTGGTCTATATCGTGGAGGCCGCCGACGACATTTGTTATGAAATCATGGACATCGAGGATGCCCATAAGCTCAAAATCCTTTCATCCGAGCAGGTGATTCCGCTTCTGCTCAACTATTTTGACGATGCCCGACGGTCACACATCGAGCGAATCATGACGGGTGTTGACGACCCGAACGAAAAAGTGGCTTATCTCCGCTCGTGCGCGATAGATGCGCTCGTCAAACGCTGTTCCGAAGCCTTCATCCGGCATGAGGACGAGATAATGCAAGGGAAATTCCACGGCTCGCTTCTCGACCATATCTCCTCTCTCGAACGGCAGGGTTATCGCGACTGCGAGGCTCTTTCATGGAAGAAAATATACTCCGCAGGCGATGTGGTTGACATCGAACTTGCCGGCACGCGCATCATATCTTTCCTGATTCATGAACTCGTGAAAGCCGTGCGCAACCCTTCGCTCAACTACTCCCGGCTGCTGCTCGCGAAAGTCCCTCAGCAGTACGAGACAAATTCACCACACTTGTATGGCAAAATCCAGGCCGTCCTCGACCATATCTCGGGCATGACCGATGTCTATGCGCTCGACCTTTACCGCAGTCTGAGCGGCATGAGTCTAAAAATCAATAATTAATCCATCGAATGAACTCACTAACAACACGTATATCGCTCCTCGTTGCATTCCTTGCAATCTCGCTCAACTTTGCCCGGGCTATAACCATCGACGAAGTTCCGAATGTCCACGTCACAGACCGCACGAGGTATGTCTCAAACCCGTCGGGAGTACTGTCACCTCAAGCCGTCAGCAGGCTCGACGCACAGATAGCATCCCTATGGGCCAATACCTCAGCCGAGCTTGTAGTAGTGGCAGTTGATCAGGTTGACCCGTCGATGACACCTGATGAATTTGCCACAAAACTGTTCGAGAAATGGAGGATAGGAAAAAAGGACAAGGACAACGGCGTGCTCCTGCTGCTGTCACGCGATGACCATTCGGCAATCATCCGTACAGGCTATGGAGTCGAGGGCGCACTCCCCGACATTGTGGCCGGGCGCATCATCCGCAATGAGATGTTCCCGTTGTACCGCGAAGGGAAATATGACGAGGGGACAATCGCCGGTGTTACCACCATCATCAGCGCACTCAGCGACCCGACCGTGGTCGATGAGCTGAAATCGAAATATGCCAATGACTCCCGCCGCCACAACAGCGATGACGACATGTCGGGAGCCGAACTTTTCAATATGTTTCTTGGATTCGCAGCTATCGTAGCCGCAGCCATGCTCCTCCTTGTGATATACGCCATCACATCATCACGGAAGCAGGACGACGTGCAGCGTTACCGCTCGCTTGACCAATACCGCACGCTAATGCTTTTCGCCTCTTTTCTCACTCTCGGTATGGCTCTCCCGGCATTTCTGCTCCTCGTGTTCAAGATGAAACGCATCCGCCGTCACAAACGTGCCTGCCCGCACTGCGGGACTAACATGGAACTCATCGACGAGGAACATGACAATGATTATCTCACACCCGCACAGGACACCGAGGAGCGCATCAATTCCATTGACTATGATGTGTGGCACTGCCCCAAGTGTCATCAGACCGAAATCCTCCCCTACATCAACCGACAGAACAACTACACGGTCTGTGACCGCTGCGGAGCGAGAGCAATGTCGCTCGTTGACCGCCGGACACTCCGGCAGCCGACAGTCAACTCGGAGGGTGAGGGAGTTGACATATACCTCTGCAAGAATTGCGGAAATCAGCACAACAAACGTTTCCGCATACCCAAAAAGCCTGATCAAACAGCCGCAGTGGCAGCCGGAGCCATCCTCGGCAGTGCGCTCGGCGGACGCGGAGGCGGAGGTGGCGGCTTCTCAGGAGGTTCATTCGGTGGCGGAATGACTGGCGGAGGAGGTGCCGGCGGCCGATGGTAAATTCATTCATCACCCCGCTGGCAGATTTCATCTGCGGCTATCCGCTGTTCATCCTGCTGATAGGTGGAGGATTCTTCCTGTTCTTCTACTCCGGAATGGTCTCGCTGCGCAAATTGCCGGACGCGATGCGCGAACTGCGCAGCAAACAGTCACACGACTCCGGCGAACAAATATCGTCAATCCAGGCTCTGATGTCAGTCGTGGCGGCCACTGTGGGAATGGGCAACATTGCCGGCGTGGCCATCGCTCTCGTCATGGGCGGTCCGGGAGCAATCTTCTGGATGTGGGTCAGCGCACTGGTTGGAATGTCCACCAAATTTCACGAGGGAGTCCTCACCACCCGCTATAAACGTAGTTCACCTGATGGACACAATGACGGCGGGACGATGTACATAATCGACCACGGACTCGGTCGCCGTTGGCACTGGCTCGCCATAACATTTGCCGTTGCCGGAATGCTCGGCACACTCTGCATCATGAACGCAAATCAGTTGACCGAAGCGATGGTCAGTGCGTTCACCACCCCCGAATGGCTGCGCGCAAACCCCGTCATCTCCGCAATTACATCAGCCACCGAATGGAGCCATGAGTCCGTTTTCCGACTGATGACAGGTGTTGGAATCGCACTGATTGTCACACTTGTCGTGATAGGGGGCATAAGGCGTATCGCACACGTGGCGCAGTGGCTCGTCCCCTTCATGGTCGGACTGTATTTCGTGAGCGTCCTCTACATAATCATGACTCATATAAGCGAAGTTCCCGGAGTGGTCCGCAGCATTTTCGCAGAAGCGTTCAATCTCCGTGCCGGATGGGGTGCGCTCGCAGGCATAGCCATTATCGGAGCACGCCGAGCTGCTTTGGTCAATGATGCCGGTGTAGGCACCGCCACAATCATGCACGGAGCTTCAGCCAACAATTCGCCAATGCGTGAGGGACTGATTGCCATGCTCGGACCAAGCATCGACTCCGGGATGGTGTGCACACTGACAGCCGTTGCATTGCTTCTGTGTGGAGACTTTCAAGCTGTGGAAGGAGTCAAAGGGCTTGATGTGGCCATGAAAGCCTTCGGCAATGCTATCCCGATGGGAGAATATCTGCTCATGGTCATAGTGCTGTGCTTCTCGCTCTCGTCGATGTTCAGCTACAGTTTCTATGGCAACCGCTGTGCAGCATACCTTTTCGGTGAACGCAAAGCGCGCTTCTACACTTGGTTTTTCATCATCACCCTTGTCATTTTCGCCGTTATGCCACTCGGCATTGCCATCGGTTTCTGTGACCTTTTCTATGCGCTAATGGCTTTCCCGACAATGATCACACTAATCTTGCTGCGTAAACAAGTCAAGGAGGAAATATCAATCGCCACCAACCGGAAATGAAATCCCATGTTTTTGAGGATGTTTCGTGACTATTATGCCATAAACAAATAAAGATTCTTATTTAATACTATTGGCTTTGAGTGACACATAAAGTTGATGAGAATCCGCAACCTTAACCATGAGGATGCGGATACCCCCATTTAAAGTTGCGCTACCCGATGAAGCCTCGTGCAGTCAGGATATGAAAAATCAAATCTTTAAGCAAATCATATTCATTTTGGCGTGATCCTATGCCCTTGCTCTTTGCATCAAACTCGCGCAAGGCTGAAATGATCTCGATGGTCTGGCGCACATTGTAGTTACGTGACGCAATCTCGTATGATTTCAATCCCCATGCCGAACGCAGCCCGAGCGCATCCATGTAACCGGCCTGCGACTTGTCGCGGGTGTAGTGATATATCAGCAGGTTGGAGAATTGATTGAACAACGCCGAGACAATCATCACTGTCGGATTATTCTTAGGATTGTCACGGAAATAGCCTATTATGGTGAAAGCCTTCCGTGCATTACGCGTCACGATGGCATCCATAAGCTCAAAATTATTGTAATCTTTTGATATTCCAATATTTCGTTCAATAGCTTCAGGAGTGACCATTGCACCCGGGCCAAGGATCAGGGCAAGTTTACCGATCTCGTTATAAAGACGTGACAAATCCGCGCCTATATAATCGCGGAGCATTGCGAGAGCTTTCGGATCGACATTCAGACCCTTTTCCTTAATCAAATCATGAATGACCGGTCCGACATTGCGCTCCGTGAGACGCTTGGACTCGAATACCACACCATTCTTCTTTAGAGCAGCGAGTAGATCCTTACCCTTCGCCTGAGCACCGCGACATGAAATCACGAGAACTGTCGTTGGATTCGGACGCTCGACATAGCTATGGAGTTTGTTGAGCTGATCGGCACGGACAGCCTGCGCCTCCTTGACAATGACAACCTGTCTTTCAGCCATCATCGGATAACGGTGGCAGACATCCATCACAGTCTCCACACCTGACTCCGGCGCATAGAGAGTGTAGAGGTTGAAATCACGTTCTTCCTCCGGGACAAGAGCTTCAAAATCCTTGACAAGTTCATCTATATAGTAGCCTTCCTCGCCGTGAAGCAGATAGACAGGGGCAAGCGACGCTTTTGCGGCAAGCTGCCGTTTTAGTTCCTGAAATGTTGGTGCTGATGATGCCATTCGCTGGGATACGGATTTTTGATGTGATGAGCGTTTCGGAGTGTAAATTTACGCAATTTTAGCATAATTTACTAACTTTGTATGAAAATGTATAATCTTACCGACAAATGTCAACCGGGACTGCTCCAAACAATGCCATAACGCCACTCAATCTGCCCCCCGGCAACGTGAGGCTACGCCAAACTCCACGTGGCGACGAGATTTATGATCCGCTTCGTCAGAAGTGGCTGCTACTCACGCCCGAAGAATGGGTCAGACAACATTTTTCAGCCTATCTCCATTCACATCTCTCCTACCCTCAATCGCTGATGGCCAACGAAATAGCCATACGTTTGAACGGGACATCAAAACGATGCGACACAGTGATATTCGACCGAAAGGGAGAGCCGATAATGATTGTTGAATACAAATCTCCATCCATAACCATAACTCAGGACGTTTTCAACCAAATCGCACGTTACAGCCTCGCTCTCAGGGTTGAATATCTCACCGTCAGCAACGGACTTCACCACTACTGCTGCAGGCTGAATCACGAGAGCCATTCCTATTCATTCTTAAAAGAGATACCGCTGTATGATGAGCTATGATGTGCGATTCCCCATTCCCATCTGATCATCCCGGCAATATTCACGACAATGTCACGATCGTGATTACGAAAATTTAGCGAAAGACATAATGTATCAATTCACAGACTCCGACACAATTTGCGCGATTTCAACTCCGGCAGGAACCGGTGGGATTGCCGTCATACGCATAAGCGGCAATGATGCCATAAATATTGTCAATACCGTATGGCGAGGCAAACCAATCGACAAATTTGCAAGCCATACCGCCCACCTCGGCGAGATTGTTGACCCTACAAAGCCCGATGAGCCGATTGACACGGCCGTGGCGACACTTTTCCGAGGACCAAGATCATTCACAGGGGAAAACGTTGTCGAACTTTCAGTCCATGGCTCGCAATGGATCCAAAGAGAGCTCGTCAATCTGCTCATCCGTAGTGGATGCCGCCTCGCCCAGGCCGGTGAATTTACGCGCAGAGCCTTCACAAACGGTCGGCTCGACCTCGCGCAAGCCGAAGCGGTGGCCGATGTCATTGCAGCCTCATCGCGCAGTGCACACAGACTGGCAGCACTGCAGATGCGCGGCACATTCTCAAAGGAAATATCCGAATTGCGCGATAAACTGATAGAGATTGCCTCATTGCTTGAACTCGAACTGGATTTTTCAGAAGAAGACGTTGAATTTGCATCACGCCAAAAACTCCGCACACTGGCTGAAAAGCTCCATTCAAAAATATCACGATTAGCCGACTCGTTCTCCACCGGATCCGCCATAAAAAACGGTGTGCCGGTAGCCATAGTCGGAGAACCCAATGCCGGTAAATCCACGCTCCTCAACACACTCCTCAACGACAACCGTGCAATAGTGAGCGACATACCGGGAACCACACGCGACACAATTGAAGATACGATTGAAATCGGCGGCATACTATATCGATTTATTGACACCGCCGGCATCCGCGAGACTGGCGATATAGTCGAGAATCTCGGTATCGAACGGTCATACGCAGCCATCTCAAAAGCCCGGACAGTCATCTGGGTCGTGACACCCGACCTCTCCCCTATCGACTACAACTCAATCCGCTCCGTCATAACCCGACATCTTTCTGCTGACGCACATCTTATTGTAGCGATAAATAAAATAGATACCTTATCAGTAGCCGACATCAAGCGAACAGAAAATTTAGTTTGGGATACCATAAACGATAGCGGACATAATGATGATACAAAGGATAAAACATCCGAGTATCACGTTGCCATCTCTGCAAAAACAGGCGAAAACATATCAACCCTAAAGGATATTCTTAAAAAAAGCTCAGGGGCTGAAGACACAGAAGAAGACGTACTAATCGTCACTAACGCACGCCACTATGAAGCCCTGACAAATGCCCGCGCCTCACTCCAACGCGTCATAGCAGGAATCGACAATGACATCTCAGGCGACTTCATCGCCCAAGACCTTCGCGAAACCATCCACCACCTCTCCACCATCACCGGCACCATCACCACCACCGACCTCCTCCACGAAATCTTCAACAAATTCTGCATCGGAAAGTAAGCTGTGAATTGCCGTGCAAATAAAAGCGCACACCAATAGCATACAATCGCACTGAAATAGCATATATATTAATAAGGTATGGCTTTAGATGAAAATGAAAATATCTCTTAAAATGTGCGGATATATGCTAAGGATATGCTAATTTTGCGTTGCGATTTTGTTGCGCCTACGCACTGACGCAACAAACGCAACAAATTTCAACGCAATATCCAAACATGAAAAAGGTAAACAAAGAGCCGGTATATCTGCGGCAACGGCAACGCTCCAACGGACTGATAGCTCTGTATCTCGACATCTGCCGGAACGGTAAGCGATACAATGAGTATCTTAAACTTTATCTCGTGCCAGAACGCACGAAAGCAGACCGAGACAAGAACCGAGAGACATTGCAACTTGCCCAGTCAATCAAAGCACAGCGGATTGTCGAGATTCAGAACGGAGAGTTTGGCTTCAAAGACAACTATGCCGAGGAAACGCTGTTTTTTGACTACTACCGTGCGTTGACCGAGAAACGGCACGGTGTCGAATCCAAGGGGAATTGGGGCAACTGGAAGTGCTGTCTCAAACATCTTGAGCGGTATGAGAAACGGAAGAACATCACGTTTGCAGACATCACGCCGAAATGGGTACAAGGATTCCGTGACTATCTCGAAAAAGAAGCGTATGCCTACGGTTGTGACTATCGCAAACGGAGCGAATTGCAGCCGTTATCTCAGAACTCTCGCGTGTCATATTTCAACAAGCTCCGGGCTTGCTTGAATCAAGCCTACGAAGACCGCATCATCGCACACAATCCCATGCGAGGAATCGAGGGATTTTCAGTGCTTGAAAGCACACGAATGTATCTGACTATTGACGAAGTGAAGAAAGCTGCACAAACGGAGTGTGACAGCGACCTTATCAAACGTGCGTTCCTGTTCTCATGTCTGACCGGGCTTCGCAGAAGCGATGTTATCAAGTTGACTTGGGGAGATGTGCAACAGCAAGGCGACTTCACGCGCATCATATTCCGTCAGAAAAAGACAAAAGGACAGGAGTATCTCGACATCTCGCCACAAGCATCGGAACTGATGGGAGAACGAGGCAAACCGGCTGAACTCATATTCCGTGGAATACCATGCACAAGCTCCACAAACTTCTATATCAAGATTTGGATGCAACGAGCCGGAATCGACAAACCGATTACATTCCATTGCGCACGCCACACATTCGCGGTTATGATGCTTGACTTGGGAACGGACATATACACCGTGCAGAAGCTGCTCGGACACAGATTCCTGAACACAACTCAGATTTACGCAAAAGTCCTTGACAAAAATAAACAAGCTGCCGTAGCTCGAATCCCCGACATATTCGACAAGTAAGTTATTCGGAATTTCCGAACAACTGAATCATTCTGCGAACATCGAGCCTACGCCGGTCAAGAGCCACCGGGATGACACTCCGCATTGACGCACCAAAGGCACAGCCCAGCCTATCTCGAAGAATCCGCGTGAGCGGTCTTTCCTTTGAGTATAGAAGTGCGGCTTATCAATGCCGTTTTCATCACAGTAGGCGGTGAGTGTCTTTATCAGTTTTTGTTGCTTGCACTGTTCGATTGCAGAGAAGAACCGCTCCATTACATCGAGCGTGTCCTGGTTGTAATTGCGTGTCTTACTCATTGCAAATCGCCCCTATTGTAAGAAGTCTTTTCATAGTCCAAACCTCGCTCGACAAAAATCATACCACGGCCAATAGTCTTGAACTCCATTGTATTTCGGAATCGCCTATTGCCACGAGTAACACCGCCGACATCGACCGTCCATGTCACTTTAGCTCCGTCTTCTGTATATGATTCGTTATATATCTGTATTTCTTCAGGTGCGACTGAAAACTTATTCAGATACATCTTATAAAGTTCCCGACCGTCACGCACGTTTGACGATTCGCATCCGCACAGCAGAAGCGAGAACAGCAGGACAAAAATATACTTCTTCATACTTGATTGTTTGAAATAATCTCGTTCAATTCCTTGTCGGACAACTCGGCCTCAGTCATACCTCTATTGAGACATGAGTGCAGCTTTTCAAGTGTCTTTGACGGAATACGGCCACAATACATCTCGATAAAGTCTGCAATGTTGACCTTTGTTTTCTCCAGATCATTCATACTTTCGATATGCTCTTTCAGCCAATGAGCCGTGGTAAGAAGATATTCCGATTCTGCGGACGGACTACATTGCGCTATCTGATGAATCAGTTCATCGACTTTCTCTGAAAGCAAATCTTCTTTGTTGATGACTGACCTCATGAGGTCAATTGTGAAATACGGAAGTTGTGCGATATTGCTCATTTTATCTTATTCAAATGTCTTGATGCGGCCGTCTTGATATTGTCGGCATACTTGTAAATATCATCCAACGTCTCTATCGGATATTTAACACCGTCATTGCTATCCTCGCAAATGACGATATATTTGACCGACTTCGCATTGAAGTACATCCGGCATATCGGCTTGCGGTTGTTGTCATCCAAAAGGATTCCGAAATATGACTGTGTATCGCGGTGTGCGATTCGCTTCACATCAACAACCTCTCTCAATATCGCCTTGACGATATGGTAACTGTCCATTTCTTCCTGCGTGGTCATCACGTTCCCATCCTCGCTCATGTAGACCACCCCATCGGGCAGTGACTGAACTTCCGTGTCATTCTCGACTGATTCGCATTGCGCCGGAGCTTCCTGAGTGGTCTTTATCGCAAGTCCGAGACGGTCTGAAATCGTGTCGTTGATGATTCCGGCAATGGCTTTTTTAACGAGCGGTGCGAATTGGTCGATAATCTTTTGGCTGACCTGGCCGCCGTATATCGGGCGTGCGAAGTATCTGACGAAATCCGATGACGGCGAAGCGAACTCTGCGGAGATACTGTTTCGCAGTTCAGTTGTGTATTTCAATTCCTGAGCCGTACTGAGTATATTGTTTTCATCGTAGTATGACTTGTGGAATTTTTTCAGTTGCTCAATCTCGCTTTCCGACAAGTCGAGCATATCAATCACAAGGAACGGCTTAACGTCCATTATGTTCGGCTTTTCAAGGTCTGTATAAAAGCGGTACTCGATTCCGTTTGTAAGTACACCGAACCGGGCATTGGATGCCACGAAATACTTCTGCAACTGCGTGTCGTGGAGATTGAGATTCTGATTCCAATGTTTGCACTCAATCAGCAGTATCGGATTGCCATCTTTCATTATGGCATAGTCAATCTTCTCGCCTTTCTTTTTGACGAGGTCGCAGTCAAGCTCCGGCACGACTTCAAGAGGGTTGAATACATCGTAACCGAGAGCGGCAATGAGAGGCATGATGAACGCATTTTTAGTAGCTTCTTCGGTCGTGATATTCTCTTTTAGTTTCTCGATGCGTTCCGAGAGTTGAAATATAGAATCTTTGAAGTCCATATATATGTTGTAGTTATTTGTGATTAGTCTGAGGTCTCATCAGGATTGCACGTCCTGATAAGTTTACGATGATACCGAGTATGCTGTATATCCGGCGAATGTCAGATACAGAGACCTCGAACGGCTCATATATAAGCCGGCCATCCGGGTACGTTTCTTGATTCGATGAATAAAGAGCAATTGTATCAGGAGAACTGCCTTTTTGAAATCTCTTGGTTATTCGATATTCGTCTGTCTCGATGACGTAATTCTCTCCGGGAATTAGCAATCTGCGTTCCCGAACTTCCCGGAGTGCGAGAATACATCCGTCAGGGAACTCGGTCATTGAATTACCGACATGGCGTATAGCCGCTGTCTCTCGACCCTCGAACCAATCCCCTGCGTCAATATATCCTTGCAATCTGACTTCCGTGTTTGATGACGAGACATGACCATCAAAACCGCCCGTTGTCTCTGCATCGTAGAACGGAATCATTCTCCGTCCATTTTTCCCACACCTTTTGTCGTGGATAAGAGCTTCAATGCCTTCGTTCCGTGATTCGACATTTCGGAGCATATCACCCTCGCCGGTAAGCAACCATGCGGGATTGATATTCAAGTAATGTTCTTGAATTTTATTGGATAAATCTTTTGAAATACCACATTTCCCGGCCTTTATATCGTAGAAAATTTGTGGACTTGACAGCCCAAGAGCGATGGAAAAAGCTCTTGCACTCATCCCAAGATATTTCAATACACTTTCAATACGTTGATAATCAGTCATAAATAAATATTCTTGAAAATTATTCAAAAATATTTCTTGAATTTCTTGCCTATTCAAGAAATACTCTTTAACTTTGCATCGCAATCACAAAAGTAATTGCCACATTCAACGAAAATGAGTGTGCAAATATACAAAAATTAGTGCGTAACACGCAATATAAACAGCGAAAAATGAGCAAGTCAAACATCAAACAGCATAAGCCAAGCGAATTTGTCATCAAAACAATGACTCGCAAAGGCGTGAAATACTATCAAGTAATCGACACCTACGATATGAGCCTCGCATCACTTGAAATCAGCGAGGACGAAGCAAATAAGACCGCTGCAAAGCTGAATGAGATACGCAACAAACGACTCTCTCTAACCGCATAAAAATCAACGCAAAGATGAATAAACAGGAATTTGAATCTCGTACCGGCTTAGTAATGCCGGATGACAGATACGCAGAAGTCGAGCAAATGTATTACGCTGCCGGTGAGAGTATCGACAAGGACACGTTCTGCAAAGACTACAAGAAACACGCTGACAGCGTACTTCTCAACGCTTTCTATCAGAAGTGTCATAACCAGTCCGTAGAAATCAAAAAGCAACGGACAGAGTTGAAATCTGCCGCCCGAATGCTGATTGTGGCTGCCGCTGAATGCAATGATGTGACTTTACGCAATCATGCGATTCAGATTCTCGGTGAATATAATCAATATCTCCGGGAGAAAATCAATCTCGAAATCCCATTCGACAGCACGGACTACGAACTACTGAAAGAAATTCTCTAACGGAAATCAACAATTTTTCTTTACTCTGCCACCTCCCGACTGCAATCCGGCAGTCGGGAGAACCGAAAAGATAAATCAAAACAAAGCAATATGAATCGACCGACAAAAATGACATTCAAAGACCTCTATCTTCAGGAGAAAGAGAAGCCCACACCGGCGCAGACTTTCATTGAGGATATAGCAGAACTTACGAAACGCTCGACCAATACTATACGGATGTGGCTTCAAGGCAAACAGATTCCCGATGCTCTTGCTCAATCCTTAATCGCTGAGAAATACAATATTGAAGTTTCATCACTATTCCCGGCTAACTGACATGATTAAGTTTATCGTAAAATGCTTTTGCATTTGGCAAATATGGGCTTCAATCTATATGATTCTGTTTGGAGTGTCATACTCCATTAGAAGTCTCATACAGACAGACGGCACAGCCAAATATATATTCGCTACGCTTTTTGCCATGATTGCATTTGTCGGTTGGCACTTCTTATTTGTGCCAAGCATAAAGGAGCTAAAAAAAGAAAGGGAATCGAAATGAACTTAGAACAAAGATTGGAACGACTTGAACGCCTGATTGTAGTCGGCTTCAAGAAAGCACTCAGCGTATCGGACATGGCACTATATCTCGGTCTTTCGGAATCAAGAGTACGGCACATGGCAACCGCAAAGGAGATACCGAGCTACAAGCAGAACGGCAAACTATACTTCGACAAGGACGAAGTGGAAAGTCACTTACTATCAAATCGCCGCGCATCGCTCTCGGAGATTAACAGCAAGGCAGTAACGAGGTTGGCAATCAACCGTATAAAATAACAAGACGCAATGAAACAAATCATCATCAAAAGAATGTCGCTCTTGAATTTCAAGGGCGTGCGAGAACTCTCAATCGACTTCAATGAGAGCGTGACAAACATATTCGGTCGGAACGGAGCAGGAAAGACAACGATATTCGATGCTTTCACATGGCTGTTCTTCGGCAAAGACAGCCAAGACCGCAAGAAATTCGACCTAAAGACGATTGACACAGCCGGACGTATAATCCCGCAACTTCCGCATGAGGTATCGGCAGAAATAAAGGTGAACGGCGAGGACATCAAGCTCGTGCGCCGCTTCACAGAGAACTGGGTCAAGCGTAGTGGTGAGATAGACCGTGTTTTCACCGGCAATACGCAGGAGTATTTCTATAACGATGTGCCATGCTCTGAAAAGGAGTACAATGCGAAAATCGCCAACATTTGTGCGGAGACAATCTTCAAGTTCATCACGTCACCAACATACTTCACCGCTCAAAAAGCCGAAACGCAAAAGTCAATGCTACTGAGAATGGCCGGTGAAATATCAGATACAGAGATTGCATCAGGCAACGAAGACTTTACAAAATTGCTCGAAGCACTTACAGGCAAGACACTCGCAGAATATAAGCGAGAAGTATCAGCTAAGAAGTCCTTGATAAGGAACGGCTCGGATAAGAGCGGCACTGACGGACTTAACGGCATACCAAGCCGTATTGACGAGAAGAAGCGGGATTTAGCTGGTCTCGAAGTTGAAGATTGGAAATCTCTCGAATCTGAAATATCTGCAAAGAAGTCAGAACGTGACAATATTCAGGCTCAGATTGAATCGGAATATGAAGCCATAAAGACCGCTGAAACAGACCGCACGAATCTACTGCGTGAATTATCGGCAAAACGCAACGAAAGATTAAGCCGGGCAGAGACTATCAAGGGCGAGGTTACAAGAGAATATCTTCAGAAGAAGCGAGAACGCGACACGCTTTCAGACGAGATTCAGACTTTGAACCGCCGGATTGCCAATCTTCAATCAGTCATCAGTAATGACGAGACTGAAATCGCGCTATGCAACAACAAGCGTGAGGTACTTGTCTCGCAGCTTGCAAGCCTTGGTGTAAGAGCCAACGAAATCAGACTTGAAAAGCTAACAATAGACGAATCTGAATTTGTTTGTCCGACCTGTAAACGCCCTCTTGAATTAGAGGACATAGAGAACCGTCAGTCAGAACTCGAAAAGCACTTTGAGACCGAGCGTGGCAAACGGCTTCAGGAAGTCGCAGACGCAATCGAGGAGAATCAGCGCAAAGGCAAGGCTAACAATGCCAAGAAACAATCATTTGAAGCTGACATCGTAAGCTGTCGGGAGAAAATCGGACTCGCTCAGAAACGTATTGATGAGATTAACGGACTGGAGATAATGAAAGCCAATCTCGTAGAGCCGGACGCAGAACCGCAAATAAAAGCCGACACCGTGATTATCGCCCTCGATGATGAGATAAGCAAGCTCGAAGCAAAAATCACGGCAGAGCCGGAAAGAACGAGCAATGCCGAGCTTAAAAAACAACGTGACCAATTGTCAAATGAGATAGAATCACTCAACCACAGGCTTTCAAAGCGAGATACAATCAAGCGAGTTGAAGCTCGTATCACAGAACTCGAAAGCACACAGACGGCACTTAACGAGGAACTGTCGCAACTCGAAAAGATAGAGTTTGTAATGCTCGAATTTTCCAAGGCGAAAAGCGCAGCCATCGAGAAGCGGATTGACGGCCTATTCTCATTCGTGAAATTCCGATGGATTGAAACTGCTGTCAACGGAGCGGAATCTGAGACGTGCGAAGCTACACTGAACGGCAAGCCCTACTCCACTTGCAGCAATGCCGAAAGAATACTGATCGGGCTTGACATCATTAATGCGATATGCAAATCTGAGGGAGTGTATGCTCCGATATTCGTTGACAATGCCGAATCTATCAATGACATCATACCGATGCAGTCACAGATAATCTCTCTCATAGTGTCTCGTGATGACAGATTGATTATCGAAGCCGGTGACACACAGAAGAATCTTTTTCAATAATCCATAATATTAACAATTTAATCAACGCATGATGGAAGAAAAAATCATCAACAGCGACTTTCTCAACAGGGTTGTGGAAGTCACAAAAGAACAATCGTCTCTAATCGAGAACGCCACAGACGGAAAACATCGCGGAATCGTAATACTCGCCGCAGAAGAAGTCAACGAGCAGTCATCGGCAAATGTAGTTGGAATAAGCGGACGTAAAAAAGAAGTTTGTTCCGCACTTCACGACTTCGCCACTCAATCGGCTACATCCGATATTTTTAAGCGTGTGGCGACGGGGGGTAGTTATCAATTCAATTTTCAATAAAGACTGACATGGCAGAAAATCAAATTGCACAAGTTCCGCAGACAGGACTTGCCAAACTCAAAGCGTCTCTCAATGCTCCGAGCGTACAAGAGCAATTCCGAAACGCTCTGAAAGAGAACTCAAATCTCTTTATCGCATCAATCATCGACCTCTACAATGGAGATAAAGCGTTGCAGACTTGCAATCCCAACGCAATAATCTCGGAGGCACTGAAAGCTGCCGTACTCGACTTGCCTATCAACAAGGCTCTCGGATTCGCTTACATCGTAGTCTACAACAACAAGGAGAAATACCGTGACGAGAACGGCATCGAGCGGGAACGCAAAGTGCCGACACCGACATTCATTCCCGGCTATAAGGGTTATATCCAACTCGCAATGCGCACCGGGCAGTATCTCACAATCAATGCTGATTATGTCTATGAGGGAGAACTCCGAAAGACAAGCAAACTGTCGGGTGAAATCGCTCTTGACGGAGAACGCATATCGGACAAGATTGTCGGCTATTTCTGCCACTTTAAGTTGCTCAACGGATATACAAAAACACTCTACATGAGCGTGGAAGAAATGGCGAAGTACGCCAAACGCTACGCACCCGGAATCAAACGAGAAACAACCGTTGCAGACCTTATCAAGAAAGCTAATGACGGCATTGTCTCAAAGAATGTCGGTTGGATGGGTAACTTCAACGACATGGCGTTAAAGACCGTCATACGCCGTCTCATATCGAAATATGGCTATCTGTCAATCAAGATGCAGACGGCCATCGGACATGATACTGAGGGCGAGAACCGCGCACTCTCCGCAAGGAATGACGCACTCCAAATCTCGACTGAACAGCCGCAAGTCATCTCACTCAACGATACGGAGTTTGAAGAAGTTGATACCGAGACAGGAGAAGTACGTTCTGTATCATCACAACAGACTGAAACGGCGACACAACCGCAAGCCCCGACACCCGATTATTAATCGTCAAATTCAGATATTCCGATGGAACTGATATGTCTCGGTAGCTCGTCACAAGGCAACTGCTACATCCTCAAATCATCGACAGACGTATTGCTGATTGAATGTGGCAAGCCATTGAAAGAAGTTAAGAAAGCACTCGACTTCCACATCTGCAATATTGCCGGCTGCATTGTCTCGCATCAGCACCGCGACCACTCAAAGTATCTGCCGGAATATCTGAAATGCGGAATCTGCACTTTGGCGCTCGAAGATGTGTTCGCTTCATTCGGTCTCAAATCCCGATCATTCTGCAAAAGTATCATACCGATGCACGGCTACAAAGTTGGCGGCTTCAAAGTCTTTACACTCCCGGTAGTCCACGATGTGCCGTGTCTCGGATATGTCATCGAGCATGATGAGATGGGAAAACTCCTATTCGTCACAGATACGATGATGCTTGATTACAGAATAGAAGGATTGAACCACATAATGATTGAGGCAAACTATTCAGACGAGATACTTGACGAAGCAATCACCGCCGGACGTACTGACAGTTCCTCTCGTGAAAGGCTGCTTGAATCGCACATGGAAATCAAGACAACCGAACAGATATTACGCACGACCGACCTGACATCCGTCTCAGACATCGTATTGCTTCACCTATCGAGCCGACACGGCAACGCTGAACAATTTACCACTCGAATCAAAAAAGCCGTAGGAAAGCCGGTTTATGTGGCTTCTCCGTCATTCAAGCTCGATATATCAAAACAGCCGTATTGATGAAGAACGTACCGAACAGCACGATTGCCACACTTTGCCGGTGTGTTCCGCAGATACTCGACAATCTCAATCAGGATGCAGTCCGCAAGAGCTTGCGACTGACAAACGCAGTGAGACTGCTCAAACACGAAGTTTTACCCAAACTCAATAAAATCAACAATGAAAAGTAACACCCATAAATTCGACCTTTACGAAAAGGTCTCTGTATTCGACCAAGACGGTATCATTACCGAAATCATCGAAGAATCAAAAGCTCCGTATCTCTACGAAGTCACATTTGATAAGACGCAAAAACACTACATCATTGAAGCCGGACACATCGAGCATTGGAAAGACCCTCGACCCGTGACAGAACGCATCAAGACTTTTGAGGACGCTTGCATCGAACTCGGCAAAGACAATGTACTCGTTAGACAGTACAAGCTCTATAATGAGCAAATGGACGGCAATGTCGAAGATATGGCTGACATATCCGCATTTCTGAAACTCCGCATCATCGCAGCCGCTCTCAATGAGGGTTGGAAGCCTGAATATACGGAAGATGAACGGCGTTGGTATCCGTGGCATTATCTCTATACACAAGATGAAATCGACAATATGAGCCAAGATGAAAAGGAAAGAATCTCGCTTGTGCTGTGGGGCGGCTCTGCGAATTACGGCTCGTGTTGCGGTCTCGGCTATGCGTACTCGCTGTACGCTTTCTCGAACTCGGACTCGTATTACGGCTCTCGCCTTGCTGCGAAATCGCAGGAGCTTGCAAGATATTTCGGCAAACAATTCATCAATATTTGGTGTGACTTCCTGATTGCTCGATGAACGGTTGGATTAAGATTAGTCGGGAGCTTCCCAATCACTGGATTTGGAAAGACGCGGACCGCTTGAAATGGTGGCTCGACTTGCTTTTCATGGCTTCTTGGGAGGACACAAAACAGCTTGTCGGCTCCCGATTAATCGAAATCAAACGCGGTCAACTCATTGCTTCAATCTCTTTCCTTAGCAAGCGATGGGGTGTCGGACATAACACTGTAATCTCATTTCTGAAAGTGCTTCAGGAAGAAAAGATGATTGAAAAGACCTCGGAAAAGAATGTTAGCACAGTCACAATTCTCAATTTTGATAAATTTCAGGCAGCAGACAACCTTTTATGTGGGATAACAATCAATGAGTCAGAAGTTATCAAGCCTAATGGCAATGAAAGAGAGGACAGCCTTGCGGACAACATAGCGGACAACCGTGAACGGCATTTTTGCCAAAACGGAGCGGACAACCTTTCAAACAACCTAAGTCGCTTATCTGCAATATATAGTATAGCAACACCCACAAGCGGAGAGGACAGCCTTGCGGACAACATAGCGGACAACCCAGCGGACACAAGTAAAGAAATATATAATAATATTAATATTTCTACTACTACGCGCACACGCGAGAGTTTTGAAAAATTTGAAGCAGAATTACTCGCAGATACGCAGTTTTGGGAAGGGGCTGCAATGTCTCAATACACATCTATTGAGATTCTGAAAGGTCTACTGCCGGTGTTCATCAATGAGAAATTTGCGCTTGGTGAAGTCCCGAAAAGTTTCTCAGACTTCCGAAGACACTTTTTCTCATGGGCGAGAATAGCTTTATCTAAACAACAAAGGACACAGAACAATGATACCAAATCGCAAAATAAATACTCAAAACGTAGGGGAGTTGATTCAGAAGCTCGGAGTGCGGAAGATTACACCGGCGAGGTTTAATGTCGAAATGCCGGTCAATGAACTCGCCAACGCAATATATGCGGCCTATCAGGTCGAAGTATCATTGCGAGGCAACAAACTCATTCTCGATGATGATACAAAACAGCACATTCAGACAGCCGCCGAATGGCTCTCAGACCCCCACGGCAAGTTCGGACTTATGTTGCAAGGTCTCTACGGAAACGGCAAGACAACACTGATGATGGCGATATGCAATCTCATTGGCTATCTCTATGATTCGGCTTGCTCGAATGAACGAATGTCAGTCAAGGTCATCGAAGCAAAGGAAATCGCCCGGCTCGGCTCTCGTGACGAAACACGAGAATCCTACGTGCAACTTTTCAACGAGGAGCTTCTTGCAATTGATGAACTCGGAGAAGAACCGGCAGAAATCATCAATTACGGTATGGTCTACACGCCGGTCAAGGACTTGCTTCTTGAACGCTACCGCAGACAGAAGTTCACAATCGTATCAACCAACCTCGTAAACACGAAAGAGAATCCGCAATTGAAGAATCACTACGGGGAAAGGGTCGTTGACCGCATCCGAGAGATGATGAAGATTATAGTGTTCAAGAACGATTCATACAGGAAAACAATCAAGAAATAATCAACGCAATTATGGCAGAAACGAAAACAAAAAAATGCGAAGTATGCGGAGCAAGAAAACCGCTTGCAGACTTCTCGAAATCCTACAGGAACAGATGTAAGTCTTGTGTGGCCACAGAAATGCGTATGCACCTGGCATCGGAAGCCGAAGAAGTTAATCGTATCAAGCCCAAACTTAAAGAAGGTGCGCATCGCATGGGCTCTCGTGTAGAAGTATTCAAAAAAGCACGAATTAAGCTGACCGGTGAAGTGGTCGAGGTCGAGCCGTATGAATCTGTGAAATGTTCGATACCGGCTTTCAAAACTATTGACGGTAGAATCATTCCTCAAACAGTTCTCCAATTCACGCCGGAGATTGATTGGGAACAACGCAGATATGAATTGGCGAAAGCTGCACTGCAAGGACTGTTGGCAAATCAAATGTGGATGCAGTTCAGGATTCCATATTCAGGAAATGCCGACGAATGTATCAGACATCTGATTCCGATGATTCCGAAAGATGCGATAGCTATTGCAGATGCAGCGATTCTCGAACTTAAAATACTATAAACTGATGAGATACGCACTTCGTAATCAAGATAAAATCGCCAATTCATACAGCAAAGAATATCTCAATCAGCATCTATTGGCAAGTCTCAATCAATTTTTTAAGGTGGTAGATGAAGACGATCTGGACGACTATTGGATAATAAATACTACCGAATACAAATATCCAATACTCAGAATCAATGACCTCGCAGACAATAATGTAATGCTTGAATTTGCAGTCATAGACAGACAATTAGATGTATTTAAACTTGCCTTTATGGGCAGAATGAAAGGATAACTAAGATGAAATCATCAAACGCAATAACACTTCGTGGGCAGATGAAACTCACAAACTCAAATGTCAAGACTATTTTCAAAGAATGTCTCTCAGACAGTAAGAGCGATGCACTATCAGTCCACGGTGTAATGCTGAAAGTGCCGTTTGACCGAACTAAGGTCTCGGATAACCGTGAAAACATACTCTCAATGCTCTCTGTATTGCCAGATGAGTTTTATGCCGGCAGAGGTGGCGGTTGGAGCTTTTTGAATCTTTGTATTGACAGATTCGGTAATCAGTGGACGGATTATCACCAAACGTGCGATATGCTCGTATGCCTTGGTCTCGCAATCGGTGCTGTCGAATTTGCTTTCAAGCAACGTGAATTGTGGCAGTGCTTTCCGGGCAATATGCCCTATCTGACAATCAATTTGCAGAAAGGAGGTCAAGAATGAGCCGAAAAATCAAATTTCGCGGACGTTGGCAGACAACGAGCGGTAAATACGAATGGGAGTATGGTGTGCCGTACACAAGTTGGGAGGGGCAAACAGCAATTCTGTATCAATCTGTAAGAGGTGATACAGATTATTTTAGAGCCCTATCAATGTCAGCTCGCGAGGTAGACCCCTCCACAATCGGGCAATTCACTGGATTATACGACCGCAACGGCAGTGAAATCTACGATGGTGATATAATATTCTCTCGCCTAAACAATGTCGTTGTAGTGAAATACGGATATAAAGAACATATCGTAAAACACGGGCGATTTACTGATAGCATATCAGGATATGGGTGGATAGTAGAAAATATCCAAAATAGACTGACTGACTTTTTGGATAATGATTTTATTGGCGGCGAAGTCATAGGCAATATTTACGATAACCCCGAATTGGTAGAATTATGAACAAAGCACAGATAGCAGAACTGCAAGACCATTTTGACGGTCGTGCAAGATTGAAGAAAGCGGCAAACGCTCTCAAATCATACACGAAAGAAGCCTCGATATTCTTCTCCTACATTGACGGTTGGGGAAAGAAGCAGTACATCAACATACCGATAGAACCGACTGACGTTCTCCCGATACTTGAAAAGTATATCGAGAATATTGAAAATGAAATAATTAACATAACACAGGAAGCATGAACCGTGAAATCAGCATCAAAGACTGCAAATATTTCAGTATGCACGAAGATAATGAGACGGTCGTGATTCTTTGCACCAAATATCAAAGTTTATGTCCGATTTGTCTTAGGAAGCCGTGTCCAGAACACACTCCCAAAAGAATGAGAAACAAAAATCAAATTAGCCAATGAGTAACCTAAAGCTAAAACTCTCACAACTTGAAAGGCGAGAGATGTTGAGACACCGAAAGGATTCGAGAAACATGAATCTCCGTGTCTTTTACGGATGGGCTAAAACCGGAAAAGTCCGAAAAAAAGAAGCTATCTCAGTCATCTTTGAAAACGAGTGCCAAAGGGAGGACCGCACACAGCGAGCTATCAGTAAGTATCAGCATACCGTTTATGTCAGACCTCAGACCGAGAAAGAGCGCGAGGATGCAAAGCACTCCAATCGGGTATTTTCAGAATACTCAATCTTCTTGGATGAAAAGCGACTGCAGGGCAGTTTGGAACTCGCATTGAAAGCAAACTATGAATCAGACAGCAACAATGTATCTGACGAAGTACGAGGTGAAATTGCCAACGCCCTGCGAGAATCATATCTGCAAGCACATCCTGGCTACAAAGAACCGATAGTGCAACTTGAACTTCAACTAAAATAAATCAACGCAACGATGAACACGAATTTTGATGAAAACAAACTCTTTGACATTTTTCTCGACAAAGAGAATTGTCACGCTGAAATCAGAAAGCCATTCGTGAATAACGGATGGGTGGCGGCGACCGAGACTCACTTTTGCCTACTCATAAAGCCTGAATATCTGAAACAGACCTATGAGCAGGGCGAAAAACCTAATGTGTCGAAGATACTGACAGAACAGAATATCGACATCACAATCAGCAGGACGAAACTACTCAAAGGAATCAAAGCGGTTTCTACTGAAAAAGAGAAACGTGTCATACGTCCGGGTGTGAAATGCAGTGAATGTAACGGTGATGGAGAAGTCGAATGGGAATACATTGATTCCGATAACTACACTCATAGCGATTACTTCGACTGCCCCATTTGTCACGGAAGCGGATATAAATCAAAAGAGGTGACGGCAGACACAGGTAGAATAGTCCCGAGCAGAAGCACAACGCTCGGAGTGTATGAGACTTCATTTTCCGCATTACTTCTCCTGAAAATATGTGATGCAATGGAGATTCTCGGAATCGACAAAATACAATATGTGGCAAGCTATGAGAACAAAGCCAATAGATTTATTCTCGCTGATGGCATTCAGGTCATCATCATGCCACAGATATATGAAAAGCCGAATGTATGGGTAATGAAAAAATCTGACAAGCGATGAATCAGACACAGACATATCAGGACTTTCTCGAATCAAAGAAGACGCACGTCATCGAAAGTGGCTTCGAGGTCTCAGATAAAGACCTATCACCAATCCTTTTCGACTTTCAGAAGTATTGTGTACGCCGTATGCTCAAACTCGGTAAAGGTGGCATATTCGCCGGATGCGGTCAGGGTAAGACACTCATGCAGCTTGAATGGGCGTTGCGAGTGTCCGAGCATGAATCTCGCCCTGTTCTGATACTCGCACCGCTATCGGTCAGCAGACAATCGCCGAGGGAGCTAAGTTCGGATATAAAGTTGGCAGATATTCCGAAATGACAGATGAAACAAAAATCTGCATCACGAATTACGAGCAACTTGAAAATATTGAAGTCTCACGGTTTGTCGGTGTCGTACTTGACGAATCGTCAATCCTAAAGAATTTCACAGGACATTACAAGAAGCTACTGATTGAGTTATTTGCCAACACGCCATACAAGCTCTGTTGCTCCGCTACACCATCGCCTAACGACCTGAACGAAATCGGCAATCATTCAGAATTTCTTGACGTGTTGGACGCTCAGGATATGCGCTCGAAGTGGTTTGTACGAGAGGATGGCATGAACAATTACCGTCTCAAAGGTCATGCCAAGGCCGACTTCTACGGATGGATTGCTTCGTGGGCTATCTTGTTCGAGAATCCTACCGATATTGGATTCATCGAAACAGGTAAGAAATTCGTATTGCCGGAACTGAACTACATTCAACACCAAATCGAGACGACACCGCAAGACGGCTGTCTATTCGCACAGGGCGTTGTAAATGCGACCAATTTCAACACAGAGCTTCGCAAGACCAAAAAAGAACGACTTGAACTCGCCGCCAAAATAGCCAACGAGACGGACGGACAAATTCTGATCTGGATAAAACAGAACGAGGAGGGCGAGATTTTACGCTCACTCCTACCCGATGCAGTCGAAGTCAAAGGAAGCGACAAAGACAGCGACAAGGAACGCTGTTTGCTCGACTTTGCTGACGGTAAAATCAGAATCCTAATATCGAAAGCGAAGATATGCGGTTACGGCATGAATTTCCAGTCGTGCGGAACACAGATATTCGTAGCCCCGGACTTCTCTTTCGAGGACTTCTATCAGCAAGTAAGACGCTCGTACCGATTCGGACGCAAGGGCGCGGTAAACATTCACCTCATAATCACTGACACAATGCAGAACGCAAGAGCAATCATCGAAGAAAAACAGCGCAAGTTTGAAGAAATGCAGCTTGAGATAAATCGAAATGTAAACGAACACACCTACGGACTTCTAAACGATTATACCTACGAGGAATACAAAGACGATAAAGTTTTCCTTATGAAAGGTGATACGACAATCGAAATCAAGAGAATCCCCGACAACTCAGTTGACCTGATTATCTTCTCACCACCGTTCAGTTCACTGTTTACCTACTCGAACTACATCCACGATATGGGGAACAATGAGACACACGAGGACTTCTTCAAACAGTACGCTTTCCTGCTCAAAGAGCTTTACCGCATATTAAAGCCCGGACGGCTCATGTGCGTACATACAAAAGACCTCGGAGTTTATAAAAACTCGTCAGGCTACACCGGGATGTATGACTTCACCGGCGAACATACACGCCACGTCCTTGATTCGGGATTCAAGCTCCACTCTAAAGTTACGATTTGGTGTGACCCGGTACTCGAAATGCAACGTACCAAGACACAGCGTTTGCTCTACAAGCAAGTCACGTCCGACAGTTCCAAGACCGGCATCGGAATGGCAGAGTACATTACTATCTTCAAGAAGTGGGAGGGCAACGAAGCTGATTGGGAGCCGATACAGAATCTCAATCGCGATAACTTCCCTCTCGCCACATGGCAGAAATGGGCTTCGCCTGTTTGGATGGATATAAAGCGTACTGACGTTCTGAACGGTGCAGAGGGAACAGCGCAAGGAGATGAGAAGCACATCTGCCCTTTGCAGCTTTCAGTGATTGAGCGTCTCGTGCATCTGTGGAGCAACGAGGGTGAGGTCGTGTTTACTCCATTTCTCGGCATCGGCTCGGAAGCGTATGTCGCAGTAAAGAACAGCCGTCGGGCAATCGGATGTGAGCTAAAGGACAGCTATTTCAAGACCGCAGTACAGAATATCAAGAAAGCTGAAGCGGAATCATGTCAACCAACACTATTCGACTAAGATGAATGTTTTGAGCCTATTCGATGGTATGAGTTGCGGACAGATTGCGCTCCATGAACTTGGAATCCAGATCGAGCATTACTTCGCTTCGGAAATAGACCGCCATGCGATAGCGCAGACGCAGTTGAATTTTCCAAACACAATTCAACTCGGACGTGTAGAAAGTGTAAGCACAAAGGAGCTTCCGAAGATTGATTTATTAATCGGCGGCAGTCCTTGTCAGGGATTCTCATTTGCCGGAAAGCAACTCAATTTCAATGACCCTCGAAGCTCTCTGTTTTTTGAGTATGTCCGAATCCTGAATGAATTAAGGGCGGTCAATCCCGACATCAAGTTCATGCTCGAAAATGTCAGAATGGGAAAAGAGTACGAGGACATCATATCACAATATCTTGGTGTCGCTCCTGTGTCAATCAATTCATCGAGAGTTTCAGCACAGAACCGTCTACGTCTCTATTGGAGCAATATCAGAACAGAACAGATTGACCTATTTGGGAAAATAGCAACAGCAATCCCACAGCCGAAAGACCGTAAAATATTCATTAGAGATATTCTTGAATCAGACGTTGATGAAAAATATGTAATCAAGCGCAAGATTACCGAACGGATGATAAGTAATTACAAATATTTAGATGACAAGTCTAATTGTCTTTTAGCTACATCGTACAAGGGAGTAGAATCTAACGGCATGACGATAGTCAATGGTAAACAGATACAAGCCGGAACTTTACGGACACACAAAGTCGATGGCGGTTTCAGACCAATCAAAAGCGGTAAAGCCGGATGCTTGTGCGCGAGAGCAAGACAGGACGGAAGCGGTCAAGGTATCTTGAAAATCGGCGACACATTCAGACGATTAACTCCGACTGAATGTGCGCGGTTACAGACAATCCCCGAATGGTATAAATGGAATTGCTCAGAGACACAGCAGTACAAAATGCTCGGCAATGGTTGGACGGTCGAGGTTATCAAACATATTTTCAGTTTCCTAAACTAAGACATAAATGAAGTCAAAAATAGACAAGCGATTGGAAAAAGCATTGCAAAGGCAGAAGAATAGTCAGTCATTGCCATTCTATCCGATGGGAATGTATAACAATATCCATACTCCGGCATTGATGTACGGTCTATCACCGAGATTCGCTATCATAGACGAATTGAAAGAAGATGATGAGAAGATGCAGCTATCAAAGCGACTTGACAGTGAAACGCTATTCAGATTCGCCTACGTTCCATTTGTCATCGCAAAACTCGTATGGGATTATGCCGACACAGTTCTGACAATAGTCTCACAACTCAGACCCGAAAAGACAAAACCATTGAGCCGGGCTGTAAAGGAACTGCATAGGGAATATGAGCAGATTCGCGCTCCATACATCGACAAAAAACATGAACAATCGGAAGAAGACAATATGGTGGTTTTCGAGGATGGAGTGGCAGATATTATGCGTCAATTGGTGCTGAATATCCAATGCGACCTGAAAAGCGAATATCCTGACATCAATGAAGACTATCTGATATTGCTGATTGCAGTCTACCAATGCGACATAACGCTTCGTGCGCTATTGCTATATACACAGAGACAGGCAGACCGCATTGCGAAACGGCTCAACAAGAATGTCGGACGCATATTGCCTCGACCGATGTACGCACTCAGAGACATCATCATTGAGTTTGTCGGAGATATGCCGGTCTCGGAAAAATTCGGCAAACTGAAAAGACAATACATCGAGACATTCGCAACTCAGATGGCTTTAATCGAACTCAACGAACTTCCAAACAGAACAGTCAACGAATAACTACAATACAGTAATATATTGATATTATAATATATACAACGAATTATGAATATTAACGAGTATCAGGCGGCCGCACTCACAACCGCCGTCTATCCAACAGACAAGAAAATCATCTATCCGGCACTCGGAATGTGCGGTGAGGCCGGAGAAGTAGCCGACAAGGTGAAGAAAGTAATCAGAGACAATGCACAAGACTTCACAGCAGAGAAAAAGCGTGAAATCGCAAAAGAAATCGGCGATGTGCTGTGGTATTGTGCCGTTCTCTCGCACGACCTCGGCTTCACTCTTGAAGAAGTCGCACAAATGAACATCGACAAGCTGAAATCACGCAAGGAACGCGGCAAGATCGGTGGTAGCGGAGATAACAGATAACAACAAGTATAACCTCAAAATCAAAGAAGCAATGGCACTATGGTTTGAATGTAAAGTCCGTTTCGACAAGATGATGGAGAACGGCGCAGTCAAGAAAGTAACAGAACCCTATCTCGTGGACGCACTTTCGTTTACAGAAGCGGAAGCGAGAATCACCGAAGAAGTGACACCGTACATATCCGGCGAGTTCACAGTCTCGGCAGTCAAGAAAGGCAATATCTCCGAGATATTTAGAGACGATTCCGGCGACAAATGGTATCATGTCAAAGTCGGATTCATCACGTTTGACGAACGGTCGGGAACGGAAAAGAAAACCGCATCACACATAATGGTGCAAGCATCGGACTTCTGCAACGCTGTCGAAAACTTCCTTGACGGCATGAAAGGCACAATGGCCGACTTTGAGATTATCAGCATAGCCGAAACGCAGATAATTGACGTGTTCCCGGCTAAACTCAATCAAGTAAACGAAAACGAGAAATGAACTCACGTCAATTTTTCGACCTTGTGAGGCGTATGAGGGCAAAGCAACGGGAATACTTCAAGTATCACCGCAAGTCCGATTTACAGTCAAGCAAGCAAATCGAAGCGCAGGTGGATGCCGAGATTAGCCGTGTTGAACGGCTTCTCGGCTTGCCTGACGCGATTCCGAGTGTTCCGAATATGTTTGACTATTCTGACAGAGAAAACCCCGAAAATCGCAGCCTATGACAATTCAATTGATATGTCTTTGCATTAACCTCGCTCTCGTGTATGGCACATTCAGACGAAACAGACGCATAACGAGAATGTCAGAACATCTCAAAGAACTATATGAGAAGATAACAAACGAGTATGACGAATTACAGAGCATACATCATCAAATCGACCGTCACGGCAGACAAATCAAGCTCAGATTCAGACTCGATGAGATAGATATTGACAGAGTGAAAGACGATGCGACAAGAAACTATCTCGCAGTCCGCAGACTGATAACCCGATTTAACCCGAACTAAACACAACTTCAATGAAAAAGAAAATCCTAATCACACTCTCACGAGTGTTTCCGCAGACGCACAGCAGACGCGGAGAGCCGACCGGCTTCGGTGACAAGCTCATTGCCGGAACGAAGATTCATACCATACGCAGGAACTACGACCTTTGGGCTATAAATGCGGAGAAGATGCAGAAAGGCAATGGCAAATATAGGCTGTCAATCCGTCAATGGAGCGACAAACCATACCGTAGCAAGCAGGAAGAAATCTGTTTTACTGACGTGCCTATCCGTGTCGAGAAAATCCACATCGAATACAACTGTAAGACAGATGAAATCACAGCGCAAGTCAGCGGACAGGATATAGACCCGGTACTTCTCGCAAAGAATGACGGATTGTCGCTCGATGACTTCAAGGACTGGTTTGTCGGTGAGAACCGCAGAAAGTCAGACTACACGTTCAACGGAGTTGTTATCCACTTCACACGGTTTAGGTATGCCAAGGGCTAAAGACAATCTCGCATTATGCTCCGGCTATCTTTGCCCCCGATCATTAGACTGCGAGAGATACATAGAGTTCCGAAGAATCACGAAGTATGGCGAGAATCTGAAATTTGACCCCAACATCACATTCATGTCATCTGTCTATAACCCAGTATCAGATTATTGCAGTAAGCAGATTCCGATAAAAAGAACGATGACCGGCAGAAGAAAAAAGTGAACCAGCCACTTCGCGTACACACGCGCACGAATAATGAATAAAATATATATTATTCAATAACATAGATATAATATAATACTAAATCGAATAAAAGTAGTTAATAATGGCATCCGTGAATCAAGCAACTATAATCGGCTTCGTTGGAGATGACCCGAAAGCGATTACGACAAAGAACAACAAGACAATGACAACGCTCTCGATAGCCACCACCGAGAGAGGTTTCACCCGACAAGACGGTACGACAACCGAAGACAAGACTGATTGGCACAACATCGTGCTTTTCGGTAAAGCTGCTGAAATCGTTGCAAAATATGTCCGTAAGGGAGCTTCGCTCTATGTTCAGGGCAAAATGCGAACTCGCTCGTATGAGGGCAATGACGGAATAACCCGATATGTGACTGAGATTATCGGCGAAACAGTGCAGCTTCTCGACCGCAGACAAGAAGCACAACAAGTTCAACAGTCTACTGCACAATATTCGTCACAACAGGATGATGATGGTGTACCGTTCTGATGAGACACATTGAAAGCGACATACAGAGAAATTGTGTCAAATGGTTTCGGCTTCAATATGCCGACATCGCTCTATTGCTTTTCGCAGTACCGAACGGTGGCGCACGAAACAGCATTGAAGCAGGGATAATGAAAGGCGAGGGTGTGACAGCCGGAGTTGCTGACATGATTCTACTGCATCCCAACATTGAACATCACGCTCTCTGCATAGAGTTCAAGACACCGAAAGGCAGACAACAGGATTCGCAACGCAGATTCCAACGTAAGGTCGAAGCGTTCGGGTACAGATACGAGATTGTCCGTTCATTTGACGAGTTTATGAATCTTATAAGGGATTACTTGTCTAAGGTACGAAAAGCCTAAAATTCACAGAGACAAAAATTTTTGCCCTAAAAGAGTGCCTAACACGCACTCTTTTTTATTACCTTTGCACATATTCGCACAATTCGCATTTCTCACACCCTAAAAAGTAGTACAGCATGGAAGAAGTATTTGACAATCTCCCTCAGATTCAGTTGCTCGAATTGAATCACATCGAGGCGAACAAGGGGCAAATGAATGGACTTCCGGCGAATCCACGAAAGATTGATGACCCTCGATATGAGTTGTTAAAGCAATCAATCATCGACACGCCGCAGTTCCTGAAATACAATCCGCTGAAAGTATATCCGCTTGATGACAGAAAATTCATTGTCATCGGTGGCAATATGCGCTATCTTGCATTGTCCGAACTTGGCTTTAGATTCGTTCCGTGCGTTGTCTTCCCCAAGGGAACAGATTCAGATACGTTGAAGAAGTACGTCATTCTTGACAATGCCGGATTCGGCGCATGGGATTGGCAAGCATTGAAGAATGATGCGGACTGGAGCGAACAGCAATTGACGGCATGGGGTGTCGAGCTTCCTGACGATTGGAATACAGCGGACACAGACAACCAAGGACAGAACGATGACAACGAAAGCTATTCTCGTAAGGTCATTGCCCCCACTTATGAGCCGTCAGGCAAAACGCCTACATTTGGCGAGATGTATGACACGACAAAGCGAGATGCACTGATTACGGATATAGATAAAGCTGACATACCCGATGAAGTAAGGGAGTTTTTGCGTGAAGCGGCCCGCCGTCACACTGTATTCAACTACGAGAAGATTGCGGACTACTATGCACAAGCCCCAGCGAAGATTCAGGACTTGATGGAACGCTCCGCGCTCGTGATTATCGACTTCGACAAGGCAATCGAGGGCGGTTATATTACGATGACAAAAGACCTCGCCAACGCATATCGCATTGAGCGGAATATTACGGATGAAGATGAACTGACTGAATCTGACATATCTGACGATTATGATGAGGAATAAGGATTTTGTAGCTTTTATCCTCACTCATGGCAGGGCTGACAGAGTTATAACTTATGACAGCTTGAAAAAGTCAGGATATACAGGCCGTATTGTGATTGTTCTTGACAACGAAGACGAATCCGCACCGGCATACATAGCCAAGTTCGGCAAAGAAAATGTCGTGATATTCGACAAAGCGGCAGTCGCAGAAACATTTGACGAGGGCGTTCCGGGCGACCGCAGGACGATAGTCTATGCCCGAAACGCCTGTTTCGATATTGCAAGGAAATTGGGTTATCGCTATTTCATAGAGCTTGATGACGATTATACTGTCTTTGAATGGAGATTCGACAACCGGCTGCGCTATATAACGAAAGACAAGACAATCCGCAATCTCGATGCGGTGTTCGACATCATGCTCGACTACTTCAAGAAGATTCCGGCTAAATCAATCGCAATGGCGCAGGGTGGTGACTATCTCGGTGGCGGTCAAGGTGGCGAGGGGCGTACTCTACGCACGAAGCGTAAGGCGATGAACTCTTTCATCTGCGACACAGAACGGCAGTTCACTTTTCTCGGACGTATCAATGAGGACGTGAACACATACACACGCAACACTTCAACCGGCGACCTCTTTTTACAGATTCAGCAGATATGCCTATTGCAGAAGCAGACACAATCAAATGCCGGTGGTATGACTGACGTGTATCTCGATTCAGGAACATATCTCAAATCGTTTTTCACGGTCATGTATATGCCATCATCTGTAAAAGTCAAGACGATGGGCAACGAATATGTGAATCAGAAGCGACTTCGCCACAGAGTGAATTGGACTCGCACAGCCCCGAAGATACTCAACGAGAAGTACAAGAAAAAGCAATAAAACATCATGTCAAAATACTCTCAATCTAAAGTCAAGGAATGTGAGGATTGGGTCATGGAGCATGGACTGATGGAACACGGCGGTGCAAAGCTGAAAGATTACTGCACCGCGATGGGGATTCATCACAAGACGCACCAATTATGGCTCAAACACAAGCCGGAGTACATCGAAGCTCTCAACCGTGCAAAGCTCTATTTCAAGGAGCATCTATGCCGTGAACTCGTGCGTTCTCTTGCTGACGCAGCCAAAGGCTACGAGCATGAGACAACCGAAGAACATACAGAATACCGTCAGAATCCGGCGAATCCATCACAGCCAATCATCCATCGGATGACAAAGAAGAAAACGAAAATCTACATCAAGCCTGATGTGGCGGCCGCAATCTTTCTGTTATGCAATCTCGACCCGGAACACTATCAGAACCGGCAACGTAACGACATAACGGTCAAAAAAACGAGCGATGCAGACGAATCTATGACAGACGAACAGTTGACAGCAGAAATCGAAAGGCTTGAAAAGTTGCAGAAGTGACGGATGATGACAATATCGGAGAAACAAAGATTGGTGAAGTTGAGGCGTATCATGCTAAAGCGAGATGCGCCCGACCGCTTCGCATCTTTTCTCGGATATGCCAATCCGAAATATCAGGCAGAGTGGTTTCATATTCTCATTGCTGACTACTGTCAGAAGCTCTATGAGGGGAAGATTAAAAATCTGATGGTATTCGTTCCACCGCAACACGGAAAAAGTGAAATCATTTCACGAAATTTCCCTGCATGGGTACTTGGCAAGAATCCCGACATGAAGATTGTCGGCAGTTCATATTCAAGCGACCTCGCTGACGGATTCTCGCTCAACATCCAGCGCACAATCGAGAGTGAGGAATATCAGTCTATATTCCCCGACACCCAACTCAACGGAATGTCCGGCAACAAATATATCCGTGGCTACAAGCGTAACGAAGATTACTTCGACATAATCAATCATCGTGGCTTTTACAAGGCTGTTGGTGTCGGCAAAGGTCTTACAGGAACGCCGGTTGACATTGCGATTATAGATGACCCGGTGAAAGATGCAGTGGAAGCTCTCTCGCCTGTCTACCGTGAGCGTGTATGGAATTGGTACAATACAGTCCTCACCACACGACTGCATAATGAATCGCGACAACTATTCATAATGACGAGATGGCATGAAGATGACCTCGCAGGACGCATCTTGAAAACAGAGCCGGACGATTGGACTGTGCTTGTGATTCCGGCAATTTGTGAAGCCGAGAATGACAACGGACTATCACAGCGACACGTTGGCGAGGCTCTTTGGCCACAACGTCACTCTCTCGCAAAGTTGCTCAAACAGAAGCAACGCTCACCGCGAGACTTTTCGGCATTGTATCAGCAACGCCCGACTATCGAGGGCGGCAATATCGTCAAGCGTGATTGGTTTCAGCGTATATCGTTTGCCGACTTCAAGGCACTGCGATTCAAAGAGCCGGTACACTTCTATCTCGATACAGCCTACAACAAGAAGAAAACAGGCTCTGACAATGACCCATCAGGCATACTTGCGGCGTGTCGCATAAAGAATAACATCTACATACTCCACGCTCAAAGCGTATGGAAAGAAATGCCAGATCTATTGAGATTCCTGCCCGAATATATCTATGCACATGACGGCAACGATGAAAGCGTGTTGCACATAGAGCCAAAAGCAAACGGAATCTCAGTTGTGCAAATGCTCAAAGACACGACAACCCTCAATGTAAAAGAAACGCCACAGCCGGTAGATGACAAAGAAGTCAGATTCCGGGTAGTATCTCCTCGTGTCGAGTGCGGACGTGTGTATCTCGTGGATGGCGTATGGGTCGAGGACTTCCTGAATCAAGTTTGCTCGTTCCCGGCGGCTGCACATGACGAGTTTGTCGATATTCTCGGCTATGCAATAAATGACCTCTACGAAGATGATGACGATATAGACTTCGACAACATTCAAATTTTCTAACGATATGCAACTTTTTCAATTTATCACAAACTACATCAATCAGATTGTAGGGCGTAAGCAGGAGTTTGACGAACTGCTTGCGGCGAGAGACATCTCGGCAATCAAGTCGCACATGACAACTCGCGGTAACGAAGCACTTGCCGCTATCCGTGAATATGAAACGGACACTCATGAGGTTATGAAGCGAGAACCGAAGCTAATCACAGACAAAAAAGGCAACAAGCGCAGATTCGAGCCGGTGTGGAAGCTCCCTGTGCCTTATCAGGCATACATCAACGAAATCGCACTTGTGTTCCTGTATGGCCGTCCTGTCAAGTGGTCGCAACTATCTGAAGGGACTGATGACGCTTTTGCTAAATTTCAGGACGTTCTGAAACGTACCCGATTCGACAGCAAGATTCGACAGTGCAAACGTCTCGCCGGTAAGGAAACAGAGAGTGCAATGCTGTTCCGTGTATTCAAGGATGAAGACGGACAGCCGGACGTGCAAATTCGTGTACTCGCAAAAAGCAAGGGTGACGAGATATATTGCCGTTGGGACCAGTACGAGAATCTTATCTCAGTGGCGTGGGGTTATAATGTCCGTGAAAAGAACGACCACGTCGTATATCACTTCGACATATACACGCCCGAAGTCATTTACAGATGCACAAAAGAATCGCTCGGATGGAATGTCGTGCCTGAGACTAACTTCATCGGCAAGATTCCTGTCATTCTCTTTCAGCAAGAAAAAGAGTGGCAAGGGGTAGAGGAACTAATACACCGTGAGGAGATGATTGCGTCTCGCACTGCTGACACAAACGACTACTTTGCAGACCCGATTGCAATCATGTCATCGGAGCTTATCAAGAATCTCCCCGACAAAAAAGAAGCTGCAAAGACATTGTTCACCAATGACAAGGAGGGCGTGGATAAGGCGATGAAATACGTCACATGGGATAATGCCCCACAATCGAAGAAAGACGAGCTTGAATGGCTGCAAATGCAGATTCTCTCAAAGTCATTCACCCCGAACATCACGCTCGACACCCTGAAATCAATATCGCAGTTATCGGCAAAGGCTCTCCGCACTGTAATGATGTTAGCCGACATCAAAGCCTCGAAGCGCAAAGAGACACACGATGAAATGCTCGACCGCACCGGCTCACTCATTACGGCCATCATAGGCAATGTCCTTGATGTGTCACTACACGAGCAATGCGAGAACCTACAAGTCGCACATGAATTTCAAGAGCCGTTTGGTGAGGACATCGAGACCGACATCAAGAATATCGCAGCTTGTCTCGATGCGGAAATCATGTCGAATGAGACAGCAATCGAGCGCAATCCTCTCATTACTGACGTAGTTCTCGAAAAACAACGTCTAAAATCTGAGGCCGATGAGCGGTTGAAGCAACAGCAATCCATATTCAACGACACAGACGGAATTGGGCCGCAATCATTTTCAGGTGGAAACGAAAATGATGACGAGGACGATGATGACCCCAAAAACAAGCCCGGCGAGAAATGAGACCCTTAATCAAGAAGCGAATTACAGAAACAGATGACGTGACGAGGACTGAATTGATTGTATTCGGTATCTGTGTATATGCGTCCGAATATACTGACACGATTAAGGGAACTCGCCGTCCGATAGGATTCGTACAGTACCCTATTGAAGCTCCAAGCGAAGTCGTAGACGAAGATTATTACCCCGAAGAATACTGAATATGGCAAGTCTGAAAAAGACAGATATGAAAGCTCTGACTTTGGCGCGAATCAAGCGCACCGAAGCCTATGCCGAGCGTGTGCGCACACTGTTTGCCGCAACAGTCAATCAGATACTCGCACTGAATAAATCCGTGCCACATCTTGACGATGGAGAGATGTTTTCTTTCGATGCAGAAAGCATAAAGAAACAGAAAGAGGTCGAGCGATTGTTACGGCAACTTCATGCGACTGCGACTATGGCAATCGAGCGAGGAATCCGTCTTGAATGGGCGCAAGCCAACACAGAGTGCGACACACTTGTTAAATCCCATTTCGGTAAATCAGTTCTCGAATCGCCGGAGTTTACCGCATGGACTGAACGAAATAATGCGGCGATGACGGCTTTCATCAATCGCAGTGAGCGAGGTCTGAATCTGTCTCAACGTGTGTGGAAATCCGTCCGTCAACTCCGTGACGAAATGGAAGTGGCAATCACCGTATCTGTCGGGGAGGGAGAATCAGCGGCTTCAATGTCTCGCAAAGTCCGTCTGTATCTCAACGACCCCGATTTAATGTTTCGCAGATTCCGTTACAAAGACCCGGAGTCGGGCGAGTGGAAGCGTAAATGGAAGAAACGAGTGAAAGACCCGGACACCGGCAAAGTGACTTGGATTGACTACGACAAGAGCAGCTACAAAGACCAATGGACGGGGGCGGGTTATTACAAGTCATCAGCACAAAACGCTATGCGTGTCGCTCGTACCGAGACAAACATAGCATACCGCAGAGCCGACAATGAACGGTGGGCTGATATGGATTTTGTCATCGGTCAGCGAGTGCAGTTATCGCGTAATCATCCGAAGCGTGATATTTGCGACACACTTGCAGGAGATTACCCTAAAGACTTTGTTTTCGATGGTTGGCATCCTCAGTGCTTCTGTTTCGTCACTCCGATTCTCGTTGAAGATGATGTGATGGCAGAGATGAATGACGCTTTTTTCAAGGGCGAGGATTGGGAGCGTGTCCTGCATGACAAATGCAGGAAGCGTCAAATCAAAGACTATCCTGACGAATTTAAGACATGGGTCAGGGATAATGAGGATAATATCATTGCATCTCGCAGTAGAGGCTCAGATCCGTACTTTATCCGCAATAACGCACGAGCGATTGACGAGATACTTCACCCGGAATTAAAGAAGCTCTCACCGCTTGAAATTGCCGAGAAAAGGCATGAAGCGCGAACCCCTGAGGACATCGAAAAAATCAAGCTCAGTTGGCAGGAGCGTCAAGAACGCATCGCACAGGAGAAAGCGGCCGCAGAAGCAGAACGTATCAGAGTGGAGAGAATCAATGCTACTGCGAACAATGTTCTCGGTGTCGTATCAAGCCGATTTAACGGCATGAATATCGACACGAGCGCACTCACCACGGCATTATCATCAGGCGATTCGTCATTCATTCAATCAGAGACAAGGCAGCTTGCTCTCGCTCTTTCCGCGAAACAGAAGCAAATCAAGATTACAGCCGGAAACGTGGCGAAAGTGGCTACCACTTACGGAGAAATCGACATCGAAGCATTGAACAAGGCATTGAAGTCAGGCAATATTGCTCTGATTAATCAGGAAACTCGCTCATTGGCTCAATCCGTGTTGGCGATGAAGAAGCAAGAAGCATCGCTCTCGAATCTAATTCCTGACGTTCACGAGTGGCACAAACAGTTCTCAATGTCGGAACTGATTCAAGTCCATAATGCCGTCAAGAAGAAACTCGCAGATTGGTCATACCTATCCGATGAAGAACTTGCCAAGAAACTCAAATTTGAAGCAATCGACTTCCTCGGTGGCAATATGCACGGAGTACAATCTAAATACGCGACATGGAAAGTGTCTCAGTCTGCATACCTGAAAAAGCTCGAAGAAGTCAACTACAATATCGCAGTCAAGTCCGCTCAACAGCAAATATCAGTTCTGAAAGCATATATCGCAGAGCATCCGAAAGCGACCACTATATCAAAGGCTGTCTCAGAAGCAGAATCATTGCTTAGTTCGGGAGCAGATATGTCACTTGTCAAAGGAAAGCTCGACTATGCGGAGAAACGTAAAGCTCTACAAGAAAAGGCAGCAGCTAAAAATGCCGAGAAGAAAGCAATCAAAACTACATCCGAACAATTCGGAGATGAAGCCTACACGCAAGAACGCAGAGACGCAGCAATGTGGGCTAAGGACACCGCTGAAGCTGACAGTAAACTCAGAGCCAATTGCGGAACTGTTTGGAAAGCTGCAAGTCAAAGTGAGCGTAATGCGATTTATGGATATACTGAGGAATATCACAATATCAATGAACCATTGCGCGGTCTGACTTACTACGGCTCAGAAACAAAAGCACAACGAGGATTGAAACGAATCCCCTTAATCGAGAGCATTATTGATAAATCGACCTATGACTTCGATATGTGGCTGCAACGTGGAGACGGCTTAGTTGCATTGAAGAAGTTCGGATTGTCAAATTATGCGACAGCGACAGACGATGAGATTATGGCATTAATAGGCGCAGAGGGTGTCGAGGGTGCTTTTTGGTCTGCCGGAGTTGCTAAAGGCAAAGGTTTTAGTGGCAGTGTAATTTTCAATATTTATGCTCCGAAAGGCACTAAAGCAATGTACTGTGAGCCGTTTTCAGCTTTCGGAGCAGGCTCAGGTAAAAACTGGAATGGTGATGACGAACAAGTGTCTTTCGGCAAAGAGAGCGAGATTCTCATTCAGCGAGGAACGAAATTCAGAATCACGAAAATAAAGAAAGACGATAGCGGAACATGGTTTGTTGATGTTGATATTATCGAACAGAAGCCAGTGACTTTCCCCTATGTCGGTGGTTATCCTTTCAAATGACAGAAAGAGCCTCATGCACGAGGCTCTTTCTCAACGATAGTTCTCTTTGTAGAATTGCTTGAATCCCGGTACGCAATCAAGCATTGACCCACTATTCCAATAACAGTAGCGATTAAAGAGTAGAGCTTTCAGCGTTGCCGGAGTATTGTCATGCGATTCAAATTGGGCAAGGCCGGCATTAACATAGTCATCGAGCATATCACCAAAAACATCTGTTGATTCTGAATCTCGATTCTTTGATAAACTTGATTGTGTCATGTCAACCCATTTGCGCTCATAATCCCACAGCAAAGACTTATCTCCAGATCTAAAAGGATTTTCATTCTCGCAGTGGTAATACCGGCAGAACCTTAGTAAGTCATTTTTATTCATTAGTGCTGATATTTTTGTATGAATTTTACTACAACTTTAAGCATATCGGCAGGGAGCATATTCATTGCCACTTTCTGCATCTGAACCGGCACTCCGAATCTTGCTTCGGCAATCGAGCCGACGATTGCTCCGAGTGTGTCAGAATCGCCGCCATAAGCGACTGCATTACGAATTGCATCCTCGAATGAGCGACTATCTTTAGCAATCTCCCACGCAAGAGGTACACAACCCTGACACGTTTCATCGAACACACCCGGCTTCGGCAAGTTGCTTTTCCAATTGAAATGCGCTCCGTAGTAGTGTGTCATCATATCATCGCATATAACATCGCAATTGCTACGGTCTCTTACTTGTCGATTGTAAAAAATCAATAAAGCGACAGCAGAAGCTCCTATTATGCCGTCAGGGTGATTGTGTGACGGCAGTGCCGTCATCATCGCTTGTCGAATCACGTCCGGCTCACTATTGAAAGCCCATGCCACCGGCGACACACGCATTGCCGCTCCATTGCCAAACGAGTTATACGGTTGTGGATTCGCAGAATGAATCCACCGAGAGAATGAACCACCATAAGCCCCCATAGGACACGGATATTTGCGACACCAATACAAGAGACTATCTTTGTAGTCAATGTCCCGTAGGATTGCATCTGCGACCGCCACCGAGCAGATTGTGTCATCTGTATAATTGCAATCAGGATGGAATATCTGAAAATTATAATCGTGAGTATTATTAAACTCAAAACGAGAACCGGCTATATCGCCTATTATTGCTCCTATCATTTAAGTTATATATTTATCGAGTCGTTCTATGTTATCGCCCACCCAATGTTTAAACTCATTGAAAGTCTTAATTTTTGGAGTTGGCTTTAATTCTATGCCATTAACTTTTACATTAACAGCCCTATCTTTATTCCAATGGAAAAAGCATTGTATCTGCAAGTCACGCAATCCATTATACGATAAAATGATATGATTGCGGTCTTCGCTGAATGTTCTATCCCATATCTTATTTCGTTTTATCATTACTCCGATTTACTTCTGATGTTTGACTTACGCATCAACTCGCCTATGCGGATGACGCAGTTCTTATTCTCATAACAATCCCTGCCACGAATGGCATTTGTGAGTGACTTGTATTTTATGCCGACAATATCTTCCGGCACTTGGTCGTAGATAGCCTTGAGAGAACCGAAATAGAGGTCGGTCATCCCGATAAAAGGCTCTTTGAAATGGATATGTACTACTTTTGACGAGTCCATAATTGCGTTGAAACTTAGGATATTGCAAAGTTACGAATTTCCTTGCGATTCTCGATTGCCTGACCGATGAAATGTGTGTTGCATCAATTTGACTGAAAGAACCGCAAGGAACGTGGCTTTTCAAGCCTTAGAGGTAATGACCGCGTAGATTTTGATAGTAGTTATCGAGAGCTTCACTGAACACGAGCTTTTCAAGCTCTGATTTATGACGAATCCATTCTTCGGTAGTTGCTCCCCATTGTTGAATGATGCGAGAGAGCTTTTCTTCATCGCACTCGTTATCAAGAGCGCAATCGAGGTCATCAATCCATGCTATTTCATCGCTATGGTTATAGTTCGGATGCCATACCATGATGAAATCCCATATACTGTCGAGATTCAAGAATCTCAATTCGTCTTCGAGAATGTAGTTCTGTGTACCGTAAACGTGCCACAGAGTACCGTTCTTGCTCTCTATCGAGGTGTCAATCGACACGATTGCGCCTGTTCGTATAATTTGAGCCTTTTTCATTTTCCAGTCGCTTAGTAAAGGTCATTTTCTCCATATTCTGTAAAATTGAGAACCGTTTCGCCATCAAACTCTCGCCAAAACAGCGTGTAGAATCCCATGCCCCATGTGTGGCACTTGATTTTTTCCTCGGCTTCGGCTTGACTGATGCGTCCTTGTCCGGCTCCGCGATACGCAAGCCCATAGGTTGAAGTACACGGCTTGCCATCCGCTACCCACTTTCGGGCAGCTTCCATTGTCTCAGGTAGATTAAATCTGTTCATTGTCTTTATCTGTTACTTCGATGATGTTATACCATTCCACATCCGGCTGTTTAAGTCCGTAAAATTCGATTATGCCTTTGCGGTCTATCTCTCCTTTGTATTCACTCTCGATGATGTGAGAGCGACCAACTTCTCTTATTTGAACGATGAAGTGTCTCATTGTTTGGCTTATTTTAGTGCGAGAGGTGACGGAGCTTGCCACCCCTCGCTTGTTGATGATTTAGTTATCGAAATGTAATTGCTCGTCAAGGAATCTCACCATTGCACGGTTTTGGGGCATGAGTGCCGGAATATCCATTGCGTCCGCTTTATAGAGGTCGGTCGCAGCGTTGTATAAATCCCATGCAGATACTCTGCCAGATTCATCGTACTTCAGGAGCAGACTTTCAGTGAATCGGGTAATTTGAGCCTGATTCAGCGGATATGTCTGATTGAGTTTGATTGTCTGGTACGCTGAATCACACTTGACACGGATAGCAGTCAGCATCCCGATCAAGAGCATGGCTTGCTGAATCCCGACCTCAATCTCTTTCATTCGTTCAATCTTTTCACGTTCTGTGATGATAATCTGACGAGCGTCAACAAGCCATGACTTCACGACATCGAGAACTTGCGGTATCGAGATAGCTTCACCCCTGCCCTTGCCTCGCTCATTGTAAGTGGCGATATACTTGTCAGCACAGAGCATTGTCTGATTGTGACATATCTTCACCATGTTTCCGAAACCGACCTGAATGCCTTTCTGATGAAATGCGACTGCGAGATTTGTAGTCTTTTCTTCATCATCGAAGTCAGTGATACGGATGTTTGCGAACACACGTCGCAGGATGTGAGCTTCAAAAGCTCTTTCTCCGTGGATAGCTTCCACTTGCGGAAGCAACACGACTCCTGGAGTGTTACGGTCTTTGTTCTGTGCGGCAAAGAGGTCGTACACCTCGACATTGTAGCCGACCTTGTTGCACTCGTTGATGAGCGTTTGAAGAAGCTCGAAGTGATAGATTCCCCGGAGCGGATTGCCGTATACATCGTTCTCTCGGTGTGTACGCTCCAGTTGGTTGAGTGTGAGTTGCTGAACTTTCGCCTTGTCGAAGTCGAGCATTTTGTTTTCAAAAATTGATTCTGTATTCATTGCGTTGTAGTTTATGATGATGTTATTATTATGCTTCTTTCATGGATACACAATCGTAATAGCGTCCTGATATGCTGAAACTCTTATTGAGATTGTTGATGAGCGATTTGATTGTGCGTGGTTTGAGAGGTATGCGAGAATCCCAACTATGACCTACTTCCAATGTGTACCCGAAGTATTCTGTCAGTTCTTCGAGAGTACCTGAGACTTCTCGCTCACCACGAAGTCTTGAACGGATGACGGTATATGTCTTTTTCATTGCGTTGTAGTTTAGGGTTAGAAACAAGTATTGAGTTCATGCTGCTTAAAACGGAATCCGGCTATAATCTTCATCGTGTCTGCGATGTTGAATGACGATGCGACTGAGCAAGGCAGCCCGTGGTCTCCTGTCGGGTCTGTATAGTAAAATGTTGCCCCCGAACCATCTTTGTAAAATTCGATTGAGCGTACCTTGCTATTTGTGAGAGCTTCGCGGGCTTTGTTAATTCTAAGTGCTGTATTCATTTCAGTGCGGTTTAGAGATTATATATATTTTTGCTCAGTTCAATGTGTCTGATACCTCTGCGGTCAAGTTCTGTCTTTGCAGTCATGTGTGATACTGCGAGTTCTCCGGCGTGAACAAAAGCCATGATGTGATTGAAATTGCCTCGTGCATAATTACGGGCGATTTTTTCAGCGACTGCGATACCTTGTTTTGCAGTCATCTCGCCCTTGTCGAGTGTCAGATGATATTCTCCGTTGACGTAGAGGTCAATCTTGATATTTCTTTTTTCTCTTGCTCTCATTTTTGGATGCGTATTAAGTATTATTTGATGATGCAAAGTTATAGACTATCCTAATAATAGGCAACTATTTTAGCAAATGTTTTTCAAGAAAAATTTAGACAAAATCCTTAATATTTGATAGGTTGAAAATTAGGCAACTAAAAATTTTTCTCAATTTAGCAATGCTTATTACGCACCGTAACATTTTTTTGCTTACCTTTGCGATTAAGATTAATCCACATCTCAAAATCACGCATTGCAATGAATGAAAAATTACTGACCGTACTGAAATCAAAGTGCGAGAAATTCGGGCTAACGCCCAAAGCTCTTGAAGAACTTGCGACACTCGGAAGCAATGGACTTGCTGACGATGCGTCCGATGAAGATATTTCCGCGAAAGCGGATTCACTCGTGCCCTTTGCCAAGGCGATGCAGGGGGAGATTACACGAAAAACTCGCAAGCCATCTGCCAAGCCATCTAAGCAGTCATCTAAGAAAGAGGACGAAGAGGGCGATGGAGAGGGTGAAGAAGATGACGAAACACCGGCATGGGCTAAGAAGCTAAACGAGCGACTTGAAGCTCTCGAAACAGAGAACAAGACACTCAAAGCTGAAAAGACGGCAGCCGAACGCGCATCTCTTATCGCCGAGAAGTCTAAAAAACTCGGTATTCCCGATTTTGTGATGAAACGTTTGCACATCGCGGACGATGCAGACATCGACAAGGTATTATCCGAGTTCAAACAAGACCTCGTTAACAACAATCTCGTAGCGAAAGACCAGACGCACGAGTTCGGGACTACTGACGATGAAGCGAAAGCGGCCGCACAGGCGTGGGCGAAATCGTTACCCGACAAAGTTTAAGGTCAATTATTCACCCTCAACTCAACATTAACAAATGGCAATCGAGTTCAAAACTGAAAAAATTCCCGGACGTTTCCCGGAGATTTGGCGTGGCGAATGTAAGATGCTGCCCGGCGGCTTCAAGCCAAATAACGAATTTCCGGTCGGCACAGTAGTACGCCGAGCAACTCTTTTGTACGTTGACTTCGAGACGATGAGTGCGAATGTGTGCAAGACAGCGCAAGTCCTCGCCGGTGGCACGACTAAAGCTGTCCGCGTACCCAAAGGGAGCTATCTTGCCGTAGGCGATAAGGTGGCTGTCTACGGTGGCACTGCCGCTCCTGTCGCTATCTCGTCAATCGACACAAAAGAATCTGACGTTTACGACACAATCAACCTTGCGTCTGCAATCACCGGCATCAAGGAGAACGACATTCTCATTGAAGCCGAAGCTGGAGAGGGCGATGGAGCTAAGGTAACACCTCGCTTCACTCCCAACATGATTGTCGGAGAGGACAAAGAGTTCACCGGCAAAGGGCTTCCGACTCTTGACGCTGCTTTTGAAGCTGTCGTACTCATTCCGTCTCTCAACTTCCCGGTACTTCCTGAATGGAAAACCGGCGTGGCTCTGAAAGACAATCCCAACATTATCTTCATTTATCAGTAATCATCATGCCACCCAAAGAATTTATTTACAGCTCAATTTATGGCGAACTCACCAAACAGGTGCAGATTCGCTTCGATGCGGCAAGCGATTTGAACAAACAGCTTTTCGACCGAGTCATCTTCGAGCAGTTCCTTGACTGGGATGACCCGACTATCGAGCTTGACTTCGAGGAAATCATCGGCAAGTATAACATCACGGTCGCAGCCCCGACCATTGGCGATGGCTCTGCCGAACCAATTCTTGGCTCGACCGGCATTGAGACCCTGAAAGAGACGATTGTAAATCATGCACTGTCGATTCCGATGACGATGAAGACATACCGCAAGATTCTCTCGCTGCTCAATCAGAAGCTCATTAAGGACGATGACAAGAAACAGCGTCTCATCAATCTGATGTGGGGCGACATCTCCACGGTCGTAAAAGCCGTACAAGGCAAGCTCGACATGATTTTCCTCGGCGCACTCTCTAATGAGGGTAAGTTTGAGTTTAACGAGACAACCAACCCTGAGGGCGGTGTCCGTGGCTCAATCAACTACAATCAGCCGACAACGAATATTGCAACCGCTCTCACCGGCTGGACTCTCGATAACATCGACAAAGTTGATTGTTTCGAGGACATTCAGGCCATCCTTGACGCATCTCAGGATAAAGTCGCACTCGCCAAAGCTCTCCTTAGCCCGGCTCTCGTCACATATATGTGTCGCACGAAAAAGATTAAGCAGATGATTTGGGGTACTGACAAGTCATCGAAGCCTGTATTGCTCCGTGACCTGAACGAGTTCATGCAGACGAACAACTTCCCGGTATTCGTTCCGATGCGCCGTCAGGTGCAGATTCAGAAAGGCAAGACCGCAGTTCCTTACAATCCGTGGAATCAGAAGAATATCGTCTTTGTTCCCGACGGCAAGCTCGGTGTTGTCAAAAACGCTTACTCTGATTGCGAGTTGAAGCCCGAAGAGGGTGTGACTGTATCTAATTACGGTCGTATCGTCACCTCGCAGTGGTCTACCGGCATAAAGCAAGGTTCAAATCATGTCGATTACACCAAGGCAGAATCACTGTCGCTTCCTGTAATCACTGAGATGAACGGTATCTACACCCTCAAAACGCAGGAATAATCGTGAATAACGCCGAAGCTCTAAGAAGCCTTTGCAACGCTATCGCAAACACGTTTTATCCGGATGATGCGACACTTGCATTTGTGTTGTTCAATCAGGGCATAGACGCAGAAGCTGACGCAGCACCGAAAGACGCTCAAATCTTTCGGGCTGCCGTCAGCCTCGTCAACGGCTATGTCGAAAGTAGCCGGACTGAAAACGGTGTCTCGACCTCCGTCAAGGAAGATGCAGTCAAGGAATCGCTTCTGTACTGGTGCAATTACTATGGACTTGACGCTTCGGAAGAACTTGGCGATTATCTGCGTATTATAGATGATGCTTCAAATATGTGGTAATCATGCGGACTAACGGCACATTGCAATACATGGCAACGATTCCGGCAAGCAAAAATGAGTACGGAGAGCCGATACCGGCTCAAAGCTCGTTTAGCGAGCCAATCCGTTGCTCGGTCAAGACCAACAGTGACAATCGTAAGGGCGTGTATGAAGACGGAGTATTCCGTCAAGCGTCCTTCACTATATTGCTTGAATCTCGACCGTTGAAAGAGTTTAACCGTGTCAAGCTCACACGAGACGGTGAATATCTCGGAGAGTATCAGGTAATGAGCCGTGAACGACTTAAATCAGTAGGACGTATCTCAATACTCGTGTAATGGCTACGACTTCATCGGCACACAGAAAATACAAGGGTGTATTCGTCTCAAAGACCAATACAAAAAAACTCTATGAGAAGCTGCACATGAAACGAGAGCAAGTAATCAAGAATCTTGTTACAAACTTTTGTTTCATCGGTGAGCAGTGTGTCAAGATTGCTCGTGAGACTGGCGACTACAATGACATCACCGGCAATCTCCGTTCGTCAATCGGTTACATTGTACTGAATGACGGAGAAGTAAAAAAGATGAGCAAGACGAAGCGTTACAAGGGGAAAAAAGGTGACGGCTCTGCCGGAGTGAAAGAGGGGCAAGACCTTTTGAAACAACTGCAAGCCAAATTCACTTGGGGCGTGGTGCTGATTATATGCGCAGGCATGAATTATGCGGCGTTTGTCGAGGACGTTCACGGAAAGCACGTCCTTGTCGATGCGGCTAACCATGCCGACAAGAGTTTTCAGAAATTCATCAAATATGTAGCAAGTCGTGTCGAAAACCGAAAATGAAATAGAACGAGACTTCTATTGCCTAATCAAAGACAGCGTACTCGGCAAAGCGATTCACGGAGAAGTTTACCGAACAGAACAACGTCCGGCAAACGCCACTTCAGAGGATTTAATTGTCAAACTACTGTCAGGCGATGACGAACAGATACAATCGGGAACGGTTGTCATCAATATCTACGTTCCAGACATTGACGGCTCGGACGGCAAGACCAAGGACATAACGAGAATTGGAGAACTTCAACAGCGCATCAAGGAGTTTGTCGCAAACTGCGATGATACGGACTACATGATTAACTTGGAGAATATCCCCTATTCAACCAAGAATCCTGATATAGAGCAATATCTGATTGTGGCAAGATTAAAATTTCAACGACTTTCACAGTAAACTACAATGAAAAAGAAAAGAATCATAATGTCGTGGGGTAAGGTAATCGGCGAAGTCGGTTACACCGGTGAGAACGGAGAATTTGCAGAAAAGCTATTTTCTGTCGGCACTATCAACGACAAATCAACATCACTCACATCTAACGATGGCGAAACACTGACCGCCAAAGCAACCGGCGGAATCACGGTAGCCGAAGAAGACGGAGAGCCAGAAATCGAAGTGACGATGCGCGTCAAGGAGATGGACTTCGACACCGAACATCTCTTTAACGGAGCAGAGGAAAACAAGGAAGGAGAGCTTGTCGTAAAGACAAACAATGTCGAGAGAGAGTTCTCGCTCAAGCTCACTCCGAAGAACATCGGGGCGAAAGGACTGAAAGCTCCTTGTTGTCATGTCAAATTCCGTCCGGGGTCATCCGAAGAAGAAGGCTCTTTCGTAGACCTTACTTTCAAGATTCTGCCCGGTGCGGACGATGAGCTTTACCGTTTCTTCCGTGTCAAGGCCACCGACAAGGCAAATATCGTCACAGGCACGGATTTTCGTGCTGAACTTGAAAAGAAACAGTCTGAATCGGCCGAGTAGTCTGTTCTGACACGCGGAAAGACGCCCTTTCGAGTTGGCAGGTCAAACTCGCACATTGCGTCACAGCATAGACGGTCATGCACGGCACAGCGGTGAAATAAGTGCCGGTACTTCGGTTCGAGTCCGAATGGCGCACCAAACAGATTATATTGCGATGGAGAACGAAAAGACAACAATAGAAAGCCGTGTCGCAAATGCGATTCTTGAAAAGAAAATCGGCACTATCGAGATAGACGGGGCGAGTTATGAAATCGCACCGCCGTCATTAGCTACGCTCATACTCGTGTCCGAGATAGTATCAACGCTCCCGATCGTTGAAAAAGTTCCGGCGAAAGAAGTTGTGAACTCCGTGCTTCATCATGCAAAGGACTTCAAGCGTCTCGGAGAACTCGCAGCCGTGATGATTCTCGGAGCAAAGAATCTCACTGAACGCAGGACAAAGACTGTGACAGAGAAACGGCTTTTTGGACTGATACGACACCACGAGGAAATTGTCGAGACCGTTGACAAGAAGTCAGAACTTGCGGAAGCAATCTTACAGAATGTCCGACCATCTGTATTGTGGGAAATACTGATAAAACGGCTTAACGATATGGAGATCCCGTCTTTTTTCTCCATTACCACTTCCCTAAGCGAAGCAAATCTACTGAAACCGACAAAGGAAGTGGTGTAAGTGACAGCATTTGGGCGACTGTCCTCTCGATTGCGAATCTTCTCGGCGTGAATGAAAAGTATGTGCTTTTTGATATGAGCTATACAAACGTAATCATGTATTCAAGAGCCATGCCACACTCGGATTACGAATCAAAGAAAGAATCGAATGACAGACCGTTATTCGATGAAAGCAAAGACGCAAACGAGGACATCAGGATAACAGACGATGACGAAGAAGAAATAGTACGCAGATGAATACCTCAGACGGCAATTTATGGTATGCGATGGGGCTTGACACTTCGCAAGCCGAACAGGACGCAAGACGTGCGGCCGACCAGTTCAAACAGATTGGCGATGCGGCTGTGTCAGAGGGAAAACGCATTGACGGTGCGATGGCAGACATCGGCAAGGCCACTGTCGCTTATTTCTCTTTTCAGACATTGAAGTCGTTCACTCAGGATGTTATCCGGGCGCGTGGCGAGATTGAATCATTTGAAATTTCTTTCGAGACATTGCTTGGCTCGAAAGATAAGGCAAAAGAGTTGTTCGGCTCTATCCGTGAGTTTGCTGTCAACACTCCAATGCAGTTAGACACTCTTGCACAAGGAGCGCAGACGTTGTTAGGGTTCGGAATCGAAGCCGAGAAAGTAATGCCGTTGCTCAAACAGATTGGCGACATATCTATGGGCGATGCACAAAAGTTCAGTTCACTCACACTTGCTTTCGCACAAGCATCATCCGCCGGTAAACTTGCAGGTCAGGACTTCCTGCAAATGGTAAATGCCGGATTCAACCCGCTCAACGAAATATCGAAAGCGACCGGCAAGAGCATAAAGCAGTTGAAGCAGGACATGGAAGATGGCCGTATCACGACCAAAGAGCTTGAATCGGCTTTTGCATCCGCTACTGCCGAGGGCGGTATGTTCCATGATATGCTTGAAAAGCAGTCTGTCGGTATCAAAGGAGCAATCTCTAATCTTGAGGGAGCGTGGAACGATATGCTCAACGATATTGGCTCTAAACAGCAATCAGTATTCGTTGACGGAGTGAACTTGCTGACGGATATGGTCAAGAATTACGAAGACTTCCTGAACGTGATTCTTGGCGTGGCCGCAGCTTACGGTACTTACAAGGCCGCTGTGATGACGGTGTGGGCTATCGAAAAAGCGAGGGCATTGGCAGACAATATCCGGCTCGTTATGATGTTTCGCAAAGAACTCGGATTGCTCACAGCAGCACAGCAAGCGTTCAACATTACGGCATGGGCTAATCCTTACGTTTTACTTGCGGCCGCTATTGTCGGTGTATGCACTGCACTATATCTTTACTCAGACCGTGCCACGACAGCGGAAACCGCACAAAAAGCACTTAACGATGAACGAGAAGAATTTAACAAAAGTCTCAGTGAAGAACGCTCGAAGATTGAGGATTGCATCAAGACAATTCAGGACAAGACTGCAACAGACTTCGCACAGGTAAAAGCCTACGAAGAACTGAAACGTATATGCCCGGAAATGGCAGAGGCATACACTCGTGAAAAATTAGCAGTTGCAGACCTTGCAGAAACCACGAAACTTCTGAATGAGATTCAGGAACAAAAGACTTATGAGCATGACCTCGACCAACTGAATAAAGCATCCGTAGTATTAGCGGAACTTAAAAAATCTCAGGAAGATTACGGACATTGGGGCGGTGTTTCCGAGACTACGAGAAAAATGCTCCAAGACCTCAAAATGACAGGCAAGACTATTGATAAGGCCATTGCCGAATATGAGCAAAATGTCGTTACCCCATTGAGGGATAAAGTCGATGAAGTGGAAGCACTCCGGGCGAAAGCTGCCGAAGAAGCCATCCCTTTGGAAACCCGAATCGAGACACAGACCAAAGTCGTGTCGGATATTCAGTCGAAATTCGACAAAGTGAAAAAAGAGCTTGACGATGCACAGAAAGACTACGAGCAAAATCCTGTGTTCTGGAAAAAGCAAGTTGTTGTAAATCTTCAATTCCAATACGAGGGTTTGAAATCTCAACTCGAAGCAGAGGACGGTAAACTCCAAAACCTCATCAACCAACAGCCGGATACATACGCCAACGCATACAAAAACGCACAGAAAGCCTATAATGAAGCCTATGCGCTCGTGCAGAAGATGAAGAAAGACCGAGCTTCATACACTCAGAAAGAGTGGGTTGACGCTCAGGAAGCACTCAAAGAAACGAAAAAGACCTTTGAGAATCTTGGCGGCGAGGTCAAGTCTGATTCAACTCTGAAAAGCGAGGCCAAAAAGCATAAAGAGATGCTTGCGGAGATTGCACAGATTCGCAAGGGCATGGCCCTGCAACTCAATCAGGCCGAACTTCAATTTATGGAAGACGGCAAGTCTCAACGCATCAAAGCCATCGAACTTGAAACCGAACAGACCATTCAGTCCATCGACAAAGAGCAAAAGGAGCTTGAAAAGAAGCTGAAAGAAGTCAATCAGACACTTTCGGCCTCCGATGTTGAATACTTCGAGAATCGAAAGACTGCGGCTAAGAAGAATGAGACCAATCAAATCCGCAAAGTTGAGAAAGAAAACACGAAATACATTGCAGACCTCTACCGCAACCTCAGCGAAGTGTTCGAGACCGAGGAACAGCGCAAAATATCGTCAATCCGAAACACATACGCAGAACAGCGCAAGCAGTTGAAGAAAGACCTTGATGGCGGTACAATCTCGCAGACGCAGTATGATGACCTTTCCGTCAAGACCGATGCGGCCGAAGCAAAGGAAATGGAAGATTACTGGCTGTCGGCTTACAGTGACTACTATCAGAAGCGAGAGACGTTGCAGAAACAGTGGGAAGCCAATCTCGCCGAAATACCGGCTCAATACCAACAAGTCGCAATAAAGCGTATGCAGGAAGAACTGTCGGCACTCGACACCGAGCAATTCAAGAAAAACATGAATTGGGATGCGGTATTCGGCAATCTGTCGAATCAGTCCATTCAGTCACTCACATACTCGCTCGATAAAGTGAAAACGTACTTTGAGAGTGCAAAAGATTCAATGACAGTATCTGAGATTAAAGACTTTCAGGAAGCCATTACATCAATGGAAGACGAGATTGCATCACGCAATCCGTTCACTGCGATGCACAAGTCTTTGAATGACATATCGAAGTATAAGACGGAACTTGTCAACGCTCTGTCGGATATGGCTTCATCGCAAGCCGAATTGAAATCCGCACAGGACGAGTATAACGAAGCGGTATCAGCCGAAAAAGAAGTCCGTGAACGTGTTGACCGGGGCGAACTTGCCGAAGATTCGGAAGAACTCGCAAATGCAGAATCACGAGTTGCAGAAGCGAGGACTAATCTCACTAATGTCACCGAACGCAACTCTCAGGCAGAACAACGCACACTTACGGCTCGTAACAACATAACGAAGTCTTACAAGACATTTGCGACACAACTCCAATCTGCCGGAAGTGTTGTAACAAATCTCGGTGGGAGAGCCAAGAATCTCGCCGCAGTATTCTCTGATGACATCGCAGCCGGCATGGATAAGGCTCTCGGATTCATTGACGAGGTGCTTGATGCGACCACATCTGTAATTTCATCAATAGCAGATGTTGGCAAGTCCGTGACTAAAGGTATGGAGGGAGTTGTTGACGGCATGAGTACATCCGTAAAGGGGGCGGCCACCGCAACAGCGACATCAATATCGACCGTTGAAAAAGCGTCAATAATCCTGACTGTAATTTCGGCCGCACTCCAGATCGCCACGGCAATTGCTAATCTTTTCAACGATGACGATTCTAAACAGAAAGAGATTGAGAAGCTGCAAGAGCGTATCGACCAATTGCAATGGGAACTTGACAATGCAGAAGCAGTACGTCTTCAAGACCGCTACGGCAATGCCGTTGAACGACTGAAACAGATATACAGCGAGACTGCCGACGAAGTATTGCGTCTACACGGCATTTCCACAAATTCCAACAATTGGATGTTGCAACGAACCGGCCGACTTATCTTTAAAAACGAGATATACCAAAAATCAATCGAGAATATAGCCGATGCCTATGCCAAGGTCGATTACACAGCGACAAAGGCACTTGGCACACAGAAGTATGACGAGAGCCGTAAACAGCTTGAAAATCTTGCCGAACAGCAGATTCTCATTCAACAGCAGATTGACAAAGAGAACTCGAAGAAAAAGACCGACCACGGCAAGATTCAGGATTGGGAGAATCAGATAGCAGAAATAGCTGCCGAAATGGCGGAAATCATCAATTCGATGATGGAAGACATTATCGGTTATACATCTGCTGATTTATCAAAGGAACTCTCTGATGCGTTCTTTAAAGCCGCCAAAAACGGAGAGGACGCAATGGAAGCGTGGGGCAAGAAAACCAAGGAGATTGTCGCTGACGTGATGCAACGCCTACTTGTGACGAAATTCCTTGAAGAGCCTATCGGAGAAATCTTCAACCAGTACAAGAAGCGTTGGTTCGGAGATGACGGACGTTTCAAGGGCATAGACAATGTTATCGGCTCGATGAATGACTTCTCGGATGACCTTAACCGTGTCGGCTCGGACTTCTCGAAGATATGGGAATCACTACCTGAGAACGTGCGTGAATGGTTTGCGCCGGAAGAAGATTTATACTCTCAGGAAGCATCGAAAGGATATTCGACAGAACTGAGTGAAGAAACAGGCTCAAATCTTCTCGGTCGTGCTACCGCTATCGCAGAAGCGCAAGAGACACAGAAACAATCCACGCTCCGCATCGAGGTCAGCGTAATGGAGTGCGCCGATTCACTCCGTGAGGGTGTCTCAATCGTCAACGAGATTCACGACCTCACCGGCATCGGTATAGCACATCTTGAAAAAATCGAAAAGCATACATCACGGCTCAACGAGATTGCCGAAACGCTTGAAGATATTAAACGAAAGACAGACGAGCTATGATACAGATAAACGAAATACTTGACCGGGCAAAATCGCTCGGAGCTTGTGACAGAGCGAATCTACTGCTGTCATCGTGGGAAGAACTCTCGCAGCTTTTCCTATCTCCGCAGGGGCTTGAATTTTGCGAGAAGCTGAAATATCCGCGGCTACCGATGTGGCAGGAGATAAAGAAGTCGATTGACGTATGCAAGCTCGGATTCTTCATTGACGAGCGCAATGTCATCGGGCGAGACGCATCTCATACCGTACTCATAGGGCGCACTTCTGCCGTCTTGGAGTACGATTGTGTCGGTATGTATCATATCGTACTGATGCACGGAGCAAAGGCGGTCGTAACCGCTTCAAACTACGCAGTGCTTCACATCGTAAATATAGGTGGTTGCGAAGTTGAGTTGAAAACCGACAATACAGTGAAAGTGCTATGAAAGGAAAGTGTTGGATTAACAAAAAAGACGCATATCTGTTTTGGGGTGTGTTTCTCTCAGATTCCGCTTCAAACGCACTCCGCACCCCTGCCCCGCTTAAGGAGAATGTCGAAAACAAAAGCCGTCTCGAACACGGCAAACGTGTAATCTCCGGCTCGGACACGTCAAAGGTCGATGAACGAGACCTTACAATCGTGGTCTACATCCGTGCGACCAATCAGAAGCAATTCGATGAACGGTTTGATTCTTTTGTCGAAGAACTTCAAAAAGGGCGTATTGAAATTGAGACCGCCGAACGTCCGGGAGTAATATACCGATGCGACTATCAAAGCGCATCCCAGTTCTCACAATTCAACGGTCGACTCGGTAAACTCACGCTGAGACTTAACGAGCCTAATCCTAAAGACAGAGCCAAGAATGATTGATATTCGTGACATAGACGGAAATATATTGCTTTCAACACCGATAAACGAGGGGAGCAAACGCCGCTACACGCTGATGAAAGAGGATTACATCTTACTGAAATTCTCTCTCGCTACTCCTGTCGCTTTTTGGATAGGCTCTTATGTCGATGATACCGAAATCGGATTGTTTGAAGTCACTGATACGCAAAAGCCAAAATTCAATACTCGCACAGGCGGCTATGACTACGAACTGCGACTTGACAATCATTATTGGAAATGGAAAAACAAGATATTCAAGTACACGCCTGAAACACCGGGCAACGAAGCGACATGGGACTTGACAGCGACACTCGAAGTACATCTGTCAATTTTCGTGCGCAATCTCGTTACACTCGGCTACAAATACCGTGGCGTTGACTATTCTTTCGTTATAGATTCGAGCGTGGCCGCCGAAGCGAAGCTCATATCTTACAGCAACACCAACATGATAGATGCGCTCACCAAGATGGCCGAAGCGTGGAGTTGTGAATGGTGGGTTGAAGATAACGTGATACATTTCGGTCGATGCGAATACGGCACAGCCGTAGAACTCTCGCTTGATGTGAATGTGGCCGATATGTCGGCTCAGGAGAGCAAGAATACATACGCCACACGCATATATGCCTTTGGCTCGACAAAGAATCTGCCGTCAAACTATCGCCCGGTATCAGAACAGGCCGTAATAAACGGAGTTGTTCAGAAACGTCTGATGCTGCCGGAGGGTGTTCCGTACATTGACGCTGTACCGAATCTCCGCACGGAAGAAGCAGTCGAACAAGTCGTGATATTCGAGGAGGTCTATCCAAGGACAAACGGCACAATTTCGTCAATAACCACATATCAGGGAAAAGTCGAAGATGAAGACGGCAACGAAGTGACAGAGACATTCTATCGCTTCACCGACGACGGATTCAAATTCTCCGAGGACTATCTACTGCCGAACACAGAACTCCGTATGGTATTTCAGTCCGGCAAGCTAAACGGCATGGACTTTGGCGTGAAGTTCAATCCTAACGACAAAAAAGAAACACTGGCTAACGGCTCATTAAATCCTGATGCGCAACTCTATGAGATTATCGTGAACGAAGACTACGGACGGCGTTTGCCCGGCGGCTCACTCATTCCTGCTGTCGGTGACAAATATGTCCTCTACGGTTGGGATAGCACGAAGATTGCCGAATTGGGGCTTGTCAGTGCGGCTCAGGAAGAACTTAAATCGAAGACCGAGGAGTATGTGAAGCAGACGCAGATTGACCCTAACACCTACACCTGCAAAATGATGTCGGATTGGGTCAATAAAGCCGGAACTACGACACAAGGCAAATTCTTGAATCCGCTGACTGTCGGCGACCGTGTAACGCTCCGCAATGATGTATATTTCAAAGGCGGTAGCCGTCAGTCTCGAATCATAGGGATTGAGTATTGTCTCGATATTCCATACGACACACCGACCTATACGGTTGGCGAAACAACCGCATATTCACGTCTCGGAGAGCTTGAAAAGAGCATTGAGAATCTGACTATCGCCGGACAGACATTTGTCGGCAATTCAGGGTCATCAATCTACATCATCGGCACTGGAGATACCACAACACCTACAAATCGCAATGTTTTTTCCGCATTGAGGGCTTTACAGCAATTCCTGAGCAAGACCGCTCCGGATCGTACTCCATTTGAACTCGCTGTCGGCGATAAATTGACAGCGGAGAAAGGCGCACAGTTCGGTGCTTCATTCGCAGAAGGACTTGCCGGATTCGGTGGTATGATTAACCAATACGGTGATGGTTGGCTTGGTGGACTGCATCTGCGAGACTTTCTTGAAGTGCCTGAGATACGATTTAACCGGGTTGAAATCTCTATCGGAAACGATTGGAACGCTCCGGGTGGTGGTATTATCGAAAAAGTAGAGCCGGACTATGACGGCAACGGAGTGATGCAGCGCACCGGCACAATATATCTGCATCTTGAAGATGGAGAAATCGGGGCTATTGACGAAGATGACATCTGTCAGGGAATCTTCCATGACGGATTCAATCTGTCGAACAACGACACTCAGGATTCAGACGATGGACGAGGTAATTTCCATTTTGCCGGATTCCATACCGTATATTTCCGCATTACCGATGTAATCGAGACAGGGCGTAATTCTGTATTCCGATATATGATACGTCCTGTGTCGGCACGTTGGACAGCATCATTCCACCCATCGGCACAGATGCACTTTGTCGGCTACGGCAACTTTACGAAAAAAGACCGTCAGACCTCACGCTACGCCACCCGAACATACGAGCGTTATCTAAAAGACGTGAATGATTGGGAGTTTACCGAGAATAACATCGGTGCGCAGTTCGGAGACTTGTCGAATTTATCTGTTTTCGGGTTGAACATGACAGGCTATTCGGCATATCTGAACAATATCTATATGACCGGCGTAATCAAGCAACTTAATGCGAATCCGCTTTACATGGTGATTGATTACGACAATGACAACCTAATCAGCTACGGAGAGACAAAGACAATCTCATGCCGGGTGTTCCGTGGATTCGAGGACGTGACAGCCGAAGTGACGAAGTGGGCTGTCACACGAGATTCAGGAATCACGCAGGATGATGCGGCATGGCTTCTGAAAACTAAAGTGAAGAACTTTGCCGGAACACTCGACATCTGTTTCAATGCGACCGAAAACGACATCGGCAATAATGATAATTCAATCAGCACACTATTCACATTCACTGCGGAAATACAAGGCACTACCACGCCGATAACGCATCAATTAATACTTTAACCGACAACAATATGCAAAGTAAAAGAACACGAATCAGAAAGGACTACGCTCCGTTGACGGTCGCGGTGTCGCTCAGATGCACCACTCCGGCTGTGCCGACAACACAAGTCCTGAACGGAAGCAACAGTCAGTACGAGCCTGACCGTGAATTGACACCGACAATCATACTGCCGGAAGTCGTAGCTAACGCCGTTGACGGCTCTTGGGGCAGTCCGTCAGCGAATCACGCCCTTGCCGATATGAAATGGTTTGTAAACGGCAAGGACATCTCGACACTCTCTGATTGGACAGGCAAATACTCTATCGACCAAACAGGCTCTACAAGAGGAGCAATCAGCATATCTCGCAACGTCTCTCCCGGTAAGCAATTACAGCTTCACTTCGAGGCCGTCCTTGTAGACAACCGTCTCGGAGTTAATATCCCGATCATATCGGATGAAATAGTTCTCTCGACAATCGAGAAAGCAAATGACGGATATTCTCTCTCGATTGATGACAGTTCAATCATACAGTATGACCCGGTAAAGGACAGACTTGCATTATATGAATACAAAGTCGCACACGGACTTATCAGTGCGTCAACAGCCGCACAGAGCGCAGCAACAGACAAATGCTCATACCGTCATGTGATTCCAATCTCAGTATTCAACGGAAAGTCAAAGATGACTTCCGGCTATTCGATTAAGCTCTACCGCGTCAACTCGGTAACGTCACTGACACAACTATCTGCCGGGACAGATGAAGTCGATGCAATCTCGAACACCTATATCACACTCGACCTACGGCTTGTGGCTAAGGCTACCTATGTCATAAAGGCATTTGTCGGCAATAAGGAAGTCGCAATGCTCCAGTTCGGGGTCAGCAGAATCTTTCAGGCGTTCAACATCTCACCGACAAACGGCACTGACATCCATCCGTCTGATACGGAGCGATACGACAAGGCAATGGTCGATTGTGACGGCAACATCGTAGAATGTCCTGGAAGCATAATCCGCATCGTTTGGTACACCGATACGGAAGCGAAGAAATCCGTCCAGCACAATGAGGGCGAGACAACGCTCTTTCAGCTTGAAAAAACCGGCATTGGCGACACTTTCAATGACAGTGTTCTCGAAGTGTATTGCGAAGCCGACTACAAGCCTGAATACAAAATCGCCACTGACGGAGGAAATACGCTCGTTGACGCATCGGGCAATAAATTCATCTTCAATTAAACGCACATCAATATGGAATATATAATCGCATCACATAAGGCAGTGTTACGCGAGGGTTGGAAACCGGCATCCGCAAGCATCGTTGACGGACGTGTGATTCTCAACGAGAACGAACTCCGCTACCGCTACCCCGACAAGACGCTTGAAGAAGCCGCAAGCATCGTTGACGGACTTATAGTCTCTCGTCAGACTGCCGTTGATTTTATATCTCAGACAAAGACATTGGAACAAATTAAAGCAGAAACATTATGAGCCAATATTCAGCACAAGGCAGTATCACAATCAAGCGTCTCCGCAATGGTGACAGCCTTTTTATCACTCTCGAAAACAACGGTATCGCGCTTTACCAAGGAGTTGAAACGTCAGCCGGAACAATAGCCCCCGATTGGTCGGTGGCGGCCAATCAGCCTGTCATAACCCCGAAAGTGACATCAGTCAGGGGAAATTCCGTTGTCAGAAGTTCACATCAGTGGAGCTATAACGGTATCGTACTTCTTTTCACAGGCGCGACTTCGGGTGACTGGCGTACTGACAGCACAGGAAAATTCCAAATCAACGTATCTACCGGGGCTAATGCCGGAGCATTAAAAATCATCGGCAACCTCGCAAACGTCAACGCCGTGGCGAACGGACAGTTAACCTACACTTGCGTTGCTACGGTGTCGGGTACGAATTACAATCTGTCGAAGTCCGTTGACGTGGTGATTCAGAACATGGGCGCATCATCATGCTACGGCTCTGTACTCGCATCGCCCGAAGCCATTGACGCTACGACCACGACATCAACGCTCAAAACGTCACTTCAGGTAGGCGCAAGCCTCATTACAACGTATCATGTCAAATGGTATAAGGACAATACACATTGGGCGGCGATGGACGGACAGAAGCAGATTACAGTCACTCGCTCCGATGTTGATGGCACTCAGCTTTTCATAGCCGAGTTCTATCTGTCAGCGACCGACACAACCCCGGTGGCTCGTGCAGGTGTCTATGTCATTGATTCCCTCGACGAGTTCAATATCGTCTTCGACATCACATCTACGAACAAGGACGTTGCTCCGGGTCAGGACGTGACTGTGAAAGCAAAAGTTATCAACACACGCACAAATTCAGTGTTCGCACCCGGCACTCCGACATGGCGAATCGACATTATGGATAAGGACACATGGACAGCTATCAAGACATCCAACACCGACACGATAACAGTCACGACAACCGAGACAGACCGAAACGGCAAGGAGAATGACGTTGAAGTCGTTGGCGAAGTTTCATGGAATTAATCATAAATCATCTAATATCTTAACAATATGGCAAATCAGAATTTAGGAACAGCAACGAGCGTGACTTCCGCATTGAAGTCCGATTCGGTGCTTATCGAAGTCAACGGCTCGATACGCCGCATCACGCTCGACAACCTCATGAACGTAATAAACTCCGGCGATGAGATGCTTTTGCGTCAGGTCGCATGGGGAGTACCCCTGAAACAGAATCAGAGCAGCCAGGCATGGGGAGTAATCGGCAATCTCGGCATGAGAGCCGAATATGAATCTAAGTGCGGACGTTACCTCGTCACCGGCAAAGGACTTGCGGCGAAGCTGTCGCCGACAAACTCGGCTGTCTATGCTGACGGCACAACTCTCGATGAGACCAAAGGCAATATCATGTTCATCGGGCCGCGTCTCTACTATGTTGTGAAACAAGATGCGGCAAGCGGTATTGATTACCTATGGCTCTCACAACTCCCGATTGGTGGCCACTATATCGGCAATTGCAACAATGACGAGTATATCTGCATCGGTGCTTACAAAAGCTCCATGTCGGGCAGTACGCTCGTGTCTCGTTCGGGTGTCACCCCTGCCGGGTCAAAGACAATCGAAGCGTTCTGGAATGCGGCGCAAGTCAACGGTAAGGATTGGGGTCTGACTAACTACGACCATCAACGCTACATGATGATGCTTGGTCTCGGTCATTACGGCAATCCGAACATCCAGTCATCGCTCGGCAACGGCGTGTGCGGTGACGGTGGTTGGAAAGACGTGTGGGGCGAAGCTGCAAAGCTGCTTGTCGGCGCGACAAAGAGCCTTGGCGATGCACTTGCCAAGATTGACATTGCCCCTATTGTCAACGGAAGCAACACGACCACAAATTCTTCTCGTGTCAGTCTTTTCGGTATCGAAGACCCTTACGGTTGGCAGTGGGAGATGATTCAGGGTGTCTACTGCGGAAACTCTGCAAACGCATCTCAGACGGGGCAGGAAATCTTCATCTACGAGGGTAACCGTATGCCGACTTCAGCCGAACTGACAACCAATCCGTCCGGCAAATACCGTCAGCTTGCAAGACGTACCGTAACCGCCAACTCTGAGGGATACGTGAAGACTATGATTCTCGGAGAATACTTCGACATCTTCGGAACTGCAATCGGTGGCGGTGCCACATCTTATTGGGGTGACTACGAGTATATCAACAATACAGGTCAGCTTGTGCTGTGGGGCGGCGCTGCGAATTTCGGCTCGTCTGGCGGTCTCGGCTGTGCGAACTCGCGGAACGCTTTCTCGTACTCGCACTCGCATTGCGGCTCTCGCCTTGCTTATTACGGTGCGCTCACGTTCATGTCAGGCAAGCAACTCATAGCTGCCGCCTGATGAATCAGAAACATCCTCGCTGAAATCAAAACAAGAAAATAGAACTTTGACATTCTGAAAGAAACTCCAAAACCCGGCCAAAAGAGCGGTCATGGAACGCTTTCGATTTTCGGAGCGCAGAACGTGACCGGCTCGTGGTCGGTGGGTGGAGGGGAACGGAGCTTGTGCTGTGGGGCGGCAATGCGAATAACGGCTCGTATTGCGGTCTCGGCTATGCGAACTCGCAGAACGCTTTCTCGAACTCGAACTCGAATTACGGCTCTCGCCAAACTTGACATACAGGAGCAATCCTGACAAAACAGTTCCCCGAACCCTGACCCTGCATCTAACTCGTCACGATTGTGCAGCGTAACGGAACATCATCATGCTCCGTGAAGTCAAAAAATCTCGTTTGCGGAAAGGTCTGTCGCTTGCTGACAGACAAGCGGAGGTGAGTAGGTAACATCATTCTCGAAAGCTCCGGGCAGGGATTCCAAGCAAGCTCCATCTTGCCTATGTGGAATCTTTTTTATATAGGTCTGAACAAGACATAAGTTTGGCAACATCAATACTTCTTTCAGAATTACATATATATCATTGTATATGGACTATTTGACGGCAAAAATATCAGAAATCGACTGGCGGTCGCTCTCTTACAGTGAGATTGACGCTATACTTGCGGCCAGAATCGAAAGATACGAGACAGCAATCCGTGAACGCGGAGGTAAACGCCCCAAACGTGAGGGATATGTCATTGAACGTATCGCAAGTATCGACAATCTGATTGCGGCCGACAGAGAAGCTCAGAAAGGCAAGCGCAAACGCCGTATCGAGCGTAACGGCAAAGTAGTCCATGTAATCAACCGATATATCAGACGGCACAATCAGAGACAGATGCAGGAACTTCGGGAACTGCAACTGATGATTCTGACACTTGAATTGCCACCGTGCGCTTTCACCGCACAGGAAATCAAGACGGATGCCGGCAAAATCCGTGTCATCGTAAAACAGAACTTCTATCCGTGGCGAATACTCCACCATGCAATACTGCGTGTGATAGAGACGAAAGTATATCGCAGTCTCATACCCGGCACTTTCGCCTGCATCAAGGGGCGAGGTCTGCATTACGGAGTGAAGCTGCTGAAAAGAATGTTACGGCGACACCCGGAATGGAAGTGGTTTTGGAAAACGGATTTTAAGAAGTTCTATCAGTCCATACCGCACGAGCTAATCGAAAACGAGTTTACGGCTCTTTTCAAAGACAGACATTTCATCATACTCAAGCGGATAGTCCTGTTTCAGTATGACAGTGGAGATGAGATAGTGCAGATACTTGCAGATGAATCCGAACGGACTAAGAGGAACGCCCATTGGAGCAGTCACGAGCCAGATGATAGGCAATCTCACCGGCAAAAGAATCGACCACGCAGTTGTGCATGACGGAAAGACGTGCGGCTATCTGCGCTACTGCGATGATGCGCTCGGACTTGCGAGAACCAAGGCAGAAGCCCGGCGAAAGCTCCGCATCTTTTATGAAAAGGCAACTGAACTCGGACTATGCGTAAAATCAAACATCGTAATCTCACCAATCGGACATGAACGAGAACCCGGACAAAAGAAGAAACGGAAACGTCAGCGCGGTGGTAACAGACGGAAGACGGATTGACTTCCTCGGCTATTGCTTCACGCATGAGCGTGTCCGGCTACGCAAGTCTATAAAACAGACATTCGCACGAAAAGAGAAGAAAATCAGAACGGCAAAACGCCGCCGTGAGACACGAGCCTCGTATTGGGGCTGGTGCAAATGGGGCAATTGCCGTCATTTATGGAAGAAAATAACCAACAACGACATGAGTTTTTCTGAAATAGGAATAACCGGGAGAAGCACGACCAAGGACGGTCAGCGTTTCTTCGACATAAGGAAAGTAAGGGCAATGGAGATTCTGAACGTGCCAATCACGGTCATTGACTTCGAGCCTAACATAAAGACAAGTAACGGCGGTGGTCGCTACGCCGTCAAGATTATCTTCGAGAATCAGGAAGCGAAATTCATCACGAACTCGTTCACACTGAAATCTCAACTCGACCAAGCCAAGGAACGGAACGTGCTGCCGATACAGACGAAGTTGAAGAAACGCGACATCGGAGACGGCATGACCGACTACATATTCGATTAACCACCATTAAACAAAAAAGCAATATGAAAACTTTAGAGCAAATCGAGATGATTCCGCAGAACGGTATCATCGTCCGTCAGGAGGGCGCAGTTCTCCGAGTATTTTTCGACATCGCTAAAGCTCCAACTCCCGAATCGCCGAAAGACGGCGAGGAAGTCCACACGCAGCCCGATGACCTGTGCGAGTGCTACAACGTGGACGTACAAGCACCGATAACCTATGGCTCGATAGTCGCTGCAATCGTCAACGACAAGTATTCATCTGACGATGTTCAGGCACTCCAAGCAAACTATCTTGAAGCGAAAGACAGCAAAAGCTCACTCGATTCCGACAAGCGCAAGGAATATCTCGCCGAATGGTCGGACTTCCAAGCATGGCGCACGACCGCAAAGGAAATAGCCACTTCCGTAGTCTCAATGATAAACAAGTAACAGACCATGCCGAACGTTCAAGGACGCATGACAGTAAGACGCAGACCGAATGACGGCACTCCGGGAACTCCGGGTGTCGATTCGGTGCGTTATTGGATTCGCACGTCCGTGTCTTCTGTCACGATGAAAGACCCCGATGCCGGTGACGCTACTCCTGTGCCTGAATATGTCGCAGTCGCAGTGATGAAGCAATCCGGGAACGGAACTCCTGTAAACATAAATTCAATGCTGTCGCAAGAGGGATTGAGCCTTGACTATGTTTTCACTCGCAACGGATCTGTCGGAGGCGTGAATCGTTTCACGTCTCAGTTCACAATCGGATTACCAACTAACACTGAGTTTAACAATGTAATCATACGCCTATATAAAGGCTCTGAAATAATTGACAGCGTAACGATTCCGTTTGTGTATGACGGCACTCCGGGAACTCCGGGTGTCGATTCGGTATCTGTCAATGTGTCCCTTGACAATGTTACTTTCGTTAAGGGTACGAAAAAGAACGTATATGTCAATGTCGAAGTGACAAAAGGCAACACAAAGGTATTGTACGGAACAGGAAATACAAAGTTTCAAATATCTCCGGAGTCCGCATCTTCACCGGTCACCGTCACTTCTATGTCGAGTACGGCGACAGGGGCGTTCAGATTCATGCTTAGTTACAACGGAACGGACATTGTGAATGATGATTTTGCTTTCACTGTGACTTATGGAGATTTAGTGTTCAACCGCATCATACATATCTCGACTGTTGAGAATGGCGGTCAAGGCATACCGGGGCCGCAAGGTATTCAGGGCTGTATTTACCGAATGACGCAATGGCAGAACGGCAAAGAATACCGCAACGATTCAGAACTTGAAACGGACGGGCTGAGATATATCGACATCGTTCTGATTCCGAATCCGACTCTCGCAACCAAAGCTGCGGGATTCATGTGTAAGCAGACCCACAAATCATCATCGGACAATGCCCCTGGCTCGACCGGTGCATCCGCATATTGGACTGAACTCAACAGCTTCGCCCCGATATTCACGCCTTTCCTCTTGGCAGACGGAGCGGCCATCACTCTCTTGCAGTCCAATCAGGTAATCGTTCTGAAAGAGGACGGAAGCACTGTCAATGTTGCTCTCGGTGGTGGCTCTATTCCACTATGGATTGGAAACTCCGACCCGACAAAGGCGAACTTCTATGTAGATGATACCGGCAAGGCACATCTGACAGAAGCGGAAATCATAGGGAGAATCATTGCCGGTATCACTGACGGTCAGCGTGTCGAATTACAGCCCGATAATAAAGCGATGAAGATATACGATGCAAACGGTAGTGAGGTATGCTCTTTCGAGGGCAATTCATACACGGAGCTTTCAAAGTTGTTTTCTTCGCAGTCAGGTACATTCACAATAAAGAACCGAACCGCTGTTGACTTAGGATTCGCATCCGGCACGAGCTACGGCAAAGGGTCGGCAAGCGTCATGGGTGGTGATACGCAATCGCAGTCTATAAGCAAAACGGTTGTATTGTCAAACGTGGTGCAATCCGAAACACCGATTGAGGTCTCTGTCAGCGGTTATCTCGCTACTTCCTACACCGTAAGTCAAGACTATGCAGAGACAGGGCCGCCAACATCGACAGATACGGGGCTATCCGGCTCGACCGTAATACAACCGACAAAGCCTGTAATGGCAAAACACGCATCTGCATCTCTGACAGTAAGAGTTGATACATATTCAGATTCAACACTTAAAACGAAGATAGCCTCGCAAAATATAGTGTCTATCGGTAGTCAGTCCGGTAGGAAGGATTTTGTGAACGCCAAAGCGAAAACATCTGTCGGCGGTTATCATGTATTGAGCTTATCTATATATCTGTCCGCATCGGGAAGCGGTATGTCTGCAAGCGTCTCGTGGGGCAGTGCGACATCAGGCAAGAGCAACATATCCGGCTCGTATGTTTCTGACTTCTATGTATCGAGATACTTTGCCAACGGCTTCTGTCTCGGCATGAGTGCGACTAACTATATTTGGGCGTACAATCAAGGCACGAAAGGTATGCGTTTCGTCATGGAGAACAATGGCTATGGTTTTGATGTTTCAAGCGAGGGAATCAAAACAAAACATCATTCAGGCAATTGGATGAAAATGCCGTTGTTCGTATTCAAGGGCAAAGCGACATACAATAGTTCCGGCTATTCGTGGTCGAATACTTCTTCGTTTGACAGCAAGATACCGACACTTACAAGAGTTGATATGGGAATCATCCGGATAACATTTCCAACTTCATGGTCTTCGTTGTCACTGTCACTTTCAAATGTCGTTGTGAATGTCGTCGGCTACGGCACAACACACAACGGTGATAACCCTATCAAGGCTCAAATAAGGACTTTGTCATCAACCTATATGGAAGTCACAATTTCCGATGACGATTCCGAAAATGACGGTGCGTTCCTGATTGACATTTCCATAATATAATCTTGTTTTTAAGGCACTGATATTAGACAGCAAAGAAAAACTGCATCTAATATCAGTGCTTGTTACGAACTTTTTGTTACCTTTGTGGAAAATCAGTAACAACCAATCAGAAATCACTTCAATCATGTGGGAAATAGTGCCTATTTCAAAAATCACGTTATTTGCAGGGATATTCCTTGCAATCAGTTTACTTGTAGTATTTGCAATCATGCTCGACCTTTGGGATGGCGTACATACAGCGAGGGTCACAAAGGAACGAGTCCATTCTCATAAGCTCCGCGTCACGATTGACAAGATGTCGGAGTATTGGAGATTCCTCATCATCGGATTCCTGATTGACTGCATAGGTCTAATATTCTCATTCTACATCATGCCGTTCATGGTTGTGTTGTTTGGTGTCGGACTAATCATTATCGAGATAAAGTCTATGTTTGAACACGCCAAACGCCGAAAGAGCAACACGACTGAACTCCCTACGATTCTCCACCAAATCGTCAAGTGTGCCAACGAAAAGGACGCACATGACCTTGTGGAAAAAATAAATATACTGTTTTCAGAACGACAAACGGAAACAACTTTAAAACTCAGCGAACAATGATTGAACTATATGACAACGGCCACGGCATAGACACTGCCGGAAAATGCTCACCCGATATGAGACTTCGGGAATATAAGAAAGCTCGTGAACTCGTGAACGACATTGTACTTACACGCCGCATAATGGGTTATGATGCAAGAATCCTTGTTCCTGAAGATAAGGATGTATCACTTCAAGAGCGTGTACGCAGAGTGAACGAAATTTGCAAGCAATACGGAACAGAGAATGTAATTGTGGTATCAATACACTGTAACGCCGCCGGTGCTGACGGCAAATGGAAAACCGCCGGAGGGTGGTGTGTCTACACTTCGCCCGGACAAACAAAAGCGGACAAACTCGCAACGTGTTTGTATGAATCAGCGCAAGTCGCATTGAAAGACTACATTGATAAGTTCCAGGCAAACAAGCAACGTGGAGCTTATGACAGTAAGCAAAAGCCAATGCGCACGGATTATTCGGATAAAGACCCGGACTATGAAGCCAACTTCTATATCCTGACTAAAACGAAATGTCCTGCCGTTCTTACGGAAAATCTATTTCAAGACAATAAGGCAGATGTTGACTTCCTGATCTCGAAAGAGGGGCATGAGGCGATAGTGAAGCTGCACGTTGACGGAGTAGACAAATACATCAAATCACTCTGATATGAAGAATTTGCTATATTCACTACTGATTGGTCTGTGTTGTTTCACGGTAGGATGCAACACGACACGGAAAACCATCCAAACATCGACTGAGCAACACATATCATCATCAAAACAGATTGACCGAAACACCGAGCAAATACATTCGGAAGTAGTCAACACCGATAAATCAGAATTAAATCGAACCAATGCTGTAATCGAGTTTACAAAAACCGAATACAATGACGGAACAGTATCACTTGACACGACTAACGCAATCATATCAGCTCCAGATCGTAAACAGAACGAACCACCCAATAACGGTATCAAATCCATAACACAAGGGCGAATCTTACTCAATAACGAGAAATCGTCAATCACGGAGACTGACATCACACGCAACTCGGACTTTAAATCCGAAGAAAGCGTGAATGAGAATACAGTAGAGGATACCGTATCGGATAATAAGACAGAAGAGAAACAGAAACGTGGAACTCTCTACTACCTAAGCATAATCGTTTGCGGAATAATCGCGATTATAAGTATTATCTTAATCACATACGGTATTCGCCGAATTAGAAAGAAATCATAACGACCATTTGTGTGACATCACGAAAATGGCTACCTTTGCATCTGTTTGATGACGATTCTGTCATCATTGCGTTGAAAGACCTCTCGGACGTGTTCTGAGAGGTCGTTTTTATAGAAAATGTTGCGTATCTGTTGCGCCAAAATTTATAATTTAGATATAACAATCTTTATATCATTAATTTACTGCATTATACTAACATTATGCATCGGCAAGTAGCGGTGTGTCACCATTTGGTGATAAATAGTATAAACTGTTGAAAAGTCGCTCGTTATCGAGCGGCTTTTCTTGCGTCTACTGCTCAATTTAACCACTTTTCACCCCTTTTCACCTGCTTTTTTGTACCCGATTTGTATCAAGTCG
>JAMPHF010000001.1:192087-246008 GCA_023663525.1 Bacteroides sp. | reverse complement strand
ATGTCGTTTTTTTATGCCCTTTCCTCTCAAATCATATACTTGCGAAACTTAAATATATAATCAATGGTGGCAATGTGATTTTAACGTTATTTAAATATTTTTATCCATTACCTAACTTTCTGATTATCATATATATATATATATATATATATATATATATATTGCAGCGCAAATGCATTTTTTTAAGCCGATACAATTCCCTATTTTTACACGTCAAAAGGACAAATTGCCCCTTACACCACTGTCAATCCGTCGATTGCCAACTCCGACCAATGCTAATCCGGGCACTGCCAACACCCGATCTGCACTGCCTCCCCCTTGCCGGATCAGGCAAAAACATCCGCAGGATGTCGATTTATCGTAACCGGGTATGACGCAGCGCAGCGTAGTCATGCCCGGAAAAGAACAACCAATTACAAGGCACTCGCAGAGAGCCGATTTACAACTTACAAAACTAAATAATAACTAAAACAATAAGATAACCAATCAAGAAATCATGGAAAAAAAGAAAATCTACATCGCCCCCGCTGCTGAAGTCCTCGAAGTAAGCGTAGAAAAAGGTTTTGCAGCCTCAGCCGAGCACGGTAACCCTACCAATCCCTGGGGATACTAACCAACTAAACTCCTCAAAAAGCAAACCCTTTCACAGCCACCAATCGGCGCATGAATCACACGCCACTTGACGGGCTGTGAAAACTTACGTATATATATACACACATATATATTATATTGTGCATCTACTTAATTCACAACCAAAAATCACAATATGGAACTCAAAAAATTAGTAGCTATAACAGCCGCCATGCTCATGCTGTTTTCATGCAGCAATGACGAACTCGGCGATCTCGCCGGTGGTCGAGTGCCGCAAGGCGAAGTCACCATCAAGGCTCACATGCCATCCACAGCCGACGACTCCCGCGCCTCAGCCACTCTTCAGGACGATAAATTTGTTTTCGCATGGCAAGAGGGAGATGCAATCTCTTTGTTCAATAAAAAGACTTCCAGTAGCTTTAACAACAACCGATTTAATCTCACAGCCGGAAGTGAGGGGCCGATGGGTGAGTTCACCGGCTCTTTGGCAAGTGAAGGAGACATTGATTGCGCCATATACCCGTACAACGAAAATCATAATTTTTACAAGTCAGGTAATACCCCAACAAGGATTATCTATCTTCCAGGTGAATATGGCTCATATGAGGAGGATTACAATGGTAATACAAATGCTCCAATGTATGCCGAACCCGTCTTAAATGATGATGGCAGTTATGACATGTCGTTCAAGCACTTGGGCGCAGTGATTCGACTGGAGTTGAAATCAGTTCCGGCTGAAGCTGCGTGCGTGAGGCTAAATACAGGTCACGAGGTAGGCATTAGCGGTTATTTCTATGTTGAATACGATAATATATCCGAAAATCAGTGCATCAATGTGAATCGATGCTATCAAAAAAAAGGTACGTCATCTATAAAATTCAGACCTGCAATTGATATACCGGAATATGAAGGTAAAACAGGATCTGAAGCGGCAAGAGACATGACATTCTTCTTCCCGGTTCCTACGGGCGAATACAAAAGCTTGTCATTCACACTTATGGATAAAAATGGTCAAGGTATCTGTCATCCTTATGTCGGAGGAGAGGATGGAAGGCCGTTCACATTGTCTCGCGCAGATGTTGCAATGTATCCAACAGTAACTTTGGTATATACACCAGAGGGTCTGATAGCTATGGATGACAAGACAATGGAATTTAATGAACTTATCAATCAGAATGACTCAATCAAATTGGATAAGGATATTGAAATAGGGGCTATTGCTATCTCCAAGAATTTTACAATTGATTGCAACGGACATAAATTGACAACTTCGGGTATTTATGTGGAATCCGGGACTCTTACTATCAAGGATTCTGATAGGACTGCTCCTTATGCAAAAAAAAGTATTTTGCCAAATGGGTGTGTGGATATTTTAATAACTGTTGGTCCTAATGGAAATTTAAAACTTAAAAATCTAAATATTGATGGGCATCTACATGATACTAACATCCTTGTATATAATAGTGGTGGTAAATTGGATATGAATTATTGTCTGCTTGAAGGATATGGCTACATGTTGGTTACCGAAGAAGGTAGCAGTTCGATACTTACTAATTGCACATTAGATTTATACAGTGACAAATATTCTGAAGTAGATTGTAGTGGTTACATCGAGTTTCGTGCTTCCGGTCTTGACCCATACAACTCTCCATTGGCATATATAGATAATTATAATATTGGAGATGTGTGGGTTGGAATAAATTCTACCGTAGTTATTGATAGCGAGGGTGTAAATCGCAGATACGGAAATATCATGTGTAAGAGTTTGGGAATTAATGATCATAAGCCTGAGACAATAGACGTCAAAATATATGGAGGGATATTCTTTGATCCAAATATCCTCAAGTATGTCGAAAAACGAGATGATGGTTCATGGGGCAACGTAAGTATGAGATTGCGGGAGGATCTCACCATTACCGAGCCAATACGTGTGGAAAAAGGCAATGTCATGCTGGATTTATGGGGCTATAATATAACGAACACAACAGATAGCAATGTGAATCCGGCTACCGGTGAGGAGGATGGAAATAAATATACTTGCGGATTATTTGTAACCGGACCAGAAACAACGTTTACATTGTCGAATGGCAGCGATTGGAGAGGGGGAATATCAGTGAATTCGATATCTGGTACTGATGGTATCCGTCGGGCTATATGGGTCAATGATGGAGCTAATTTAAACATTTATAACAGCAAGTACTTTTCATTCTTTTCCTCTCAGACCAATAAAAACAGCCAATGCGAGGTTGCTTATACCGACGGATCAGGTAAAATAAGCATTGAGGGTGGCATGTTTGAAACGGATTGTTTCACAGGATCAGACGGTTCAAACGAGGATAATCTCTATTGGGTGCTCAATAGCAGTCAGAAGCAAACAAAGAGCATTGAGCTTGGAGGTGGAGAATATGTGAATTTTAATCCCCTTCACCCCGGCATTGCTGAGACAGGTGCTAACTCCTTTATCCAATTGAAAGATAATTATGACGTAAAAGTCTACGATGAGGATGGCAACGATATCACCGCAGAGTATAAAGACAAGACCTATCACGAGGCAAACTTGGCATTGAAGAAAGGCGATGAAAATGCAAGGATAACCTACAAGGTCGTTCATTAATCCATGTCATCGAACTGACAATTAACCGCATTGTAACCACCTCATCAAGTAGGGGCGTGCATCCGCACGTCTCTGCTTAATTGTAATATGTGTCTCATACCGTTTCTCAAACCAAAAATTTTCAATTCTCAATTTTTTGACGAATAAATTTGTCATTTCGTAAATAATAGCTACCTTTGCAGCATAAAATCAGAACAAAACTAAACATTCAGCAAGATGACACGATTTTACGCATATCCGTTTTTTTATTATTTTTATTTTGATACAAAATAAGAACGGGATTTGCATGCGTAAATTTTCACATACTTGCGAAATGGTTTGAAACGATATAGTCCCGTTCATACATACATGAACGGGATTTTTAATTTATAGACTTCAAAATATCTAAAATTTTACCCGAGGACCGGTGATATGAAGAAAATCACGATACAAGGTGTAGCCGGATGCTACCACGATGCTGCAGCCCACCTCTATTTTAACAACGAAGACATTCAGACAATAGAATGTGAGACGTTTCCGGCAATGTTCGACGTGCTATCGACAGATGCCTCCCTGCTTGGCATCGTGGCCATCGAAAATACCATAGCTGGAAGCCTCTTGCAAAACCATGAGCTTCTCCGCCAGAGCAATCTCAGGATCATTGGTGAACTGAAGTTGAGAATATCACATGTCATCGCAGCCCTCGCCGGTCAAACGATTGACGAGCTTACGGAGGTCAATTCACATCCGATGGCTCTGATGCAATGCGAACAGTATCTGCGCCGTCATCCCAACCTGAAGATTGTGGAGCGACTTGACACTGCCGGAAGTGCAAAAGAAATATCAGAGGGCAAGCTCATCGGTCATGCCGCCGTCTGCGGCGAATATGCAGCCAATCTTTACGGGCTTAACATCCTTGAAAAAGGGATTGAGACCAACAAGCGAAACTTCACCCGTTTTCTCATAATCGCCGATCCACTCGTGGCCTCTGAAATCGGTCCGCTCGAACGTGACATCAACAAGGCATCGATAGTTTTCACTTTGCCTCATACCCACGGCGCACTATCTAAAATACTCACCATCCTTTCGTTCTATGACATAAACCTGTCGAAAATACAATCGACTCCGATTGTCGGACGCGAATGGGAATACAGGTTTTATGTTGATGTGACCTTTGACAGCCTTGTGCGCTACCATCAAGCCATCGAAGCCGTCCGACCGCTAATCAAAGATTTAAAAATCCTCGGTGAATATGCCGAAGCTGAAATAACTCATGCTTGAGTGTGGGTTTCATAACAAAAGAAATTACAATCAAAACAGATATGGAAATAAAGCCATCGCAACGAGTTGAAAACATAAAGGAATATTATTTCTCAACCAAACTGAAGGAGGTTGCGGCCATGAAAGCCGCAGGTGAGGATGTCGTCTCGCTCGGCATTGGTGGACCCGACCGACCACCGCACCAAAGCGTGATCGACACAATGACAGAAGCCCTGAATTGTCCGTCGAATCACGGCTATCAGCCTCACGTCGGTCTCCCGGAGCTTCGTAACGGTTTCGCCAACTGGTACAAGAAATGGTATGGCGTCGAACTCGATCCAAAGACCGAGATACAACCTCTCATCGGGTCAAAGGAGGGCGTGACCCATATCTCCCTTGCTTTCCTCAATCCCGGCGACGGTGTCCTCGTGCCAAACCCCGGTTACCCGACCTACTCGTCAATAAGCAAGCTCGTCGGTGCTGAGATTTTCAACTATGATCTCGTTGAAGAAAACGGATGGCAACCTGATTTTGAAGCACTGGAGAAGTTGCCTCTTGACCGCATCAAACTCATGTGGCTCAATTATCCCCACATGCCGACGGGCGCGCGTGCGAGAATGGAAACGTTTGAAAAGGCAATAGCTTTTGGCAAGAAACATGGCATAGTCATTGTCAATGACAATCCCTACTCATTCATCCTCAACGACACCCCTATGAGTATTCTGCAAGTGCCGGGGGCAAAAGAGATAGCGATTGAGATGAACTCCCTAAGCAAGAGTCACAACATGCCTGGATGGCGTGTCGGAATGGCAGCCTCGAATCCAACTTTCATATCATGGATACTGAAAGTGAAAAGCAACATTGACTCCGGACAGTTCAAGCCGCTCATGCTCGCTGCGGCCAAAGCTCTTGAAGCCGACAAAAGCTGGCACGATGAAGTCAATGCCGTCTACGCATCGCGCCGCAAGGTCGCCGAGGAAATCATGGATGAACTCGGTTGCACATTTGATCCCACACAGAGCGGACTGTTCCTGTGGGGCAAGATAAACGACCCCGCTGTCACCTCTGAGGCACTTGCCGACCGCTTGCTCCATGAAGCAAAAGTGTTCCTAACGCCCGGATTCATTTTCGGCTCAAACGGTGAGCGATACATCAGAATATCACTCTGCGCAACTGAGGACCGGATGAGAGAGGCACTTGAGCGTATAAAGAAATTAGAAATAAAATAAAATAAAATAAAAAACATAACTTACACATCGACAATGAGCATGGAAAATATAAAGCCACTCGCAATTGACGGAGTTGAGCTTACAAAACCTATAATCATCTCCGGTCCTTGCAGTGCGGAGACAGAAGAACAAGTGATGCAGACCGCACGTGAACTCCTGCGCACAGGTGTCAAAATCTACCGTGCAGGAATATGGAAACCGCGCACAAAACCGGGCGGTTTCGAGGGAGTCGGTGTCCCCGGACTCGCATGGCTCAACAAAGTGCGTGAGGAGACAGGACTGAAAGTCGCTACCGAAGTAGCTAATCGCGGGCATGTTGAGGCAGCCCTTGAATATGACGTGGATTTGCTCTGGATCGGTGCGCGCACATCTGCCAACCCGTTTGCAATGCAGGAGATTGCCGATGTGCTCCGCGAGAGTGGCCGCGACATCCCTGTGCTTGTCAAGAACCCGGTCAACCCGGATCTTGAGCTCTGGATTGGCGCACTCGAACGCCTCTATAATGCCGGAATCACCCGCCTCGGTGTGATCCACAGAGGATTCAGTACGTATGGCGAACACATCTACCGCAACCATCCCCAATGGCGCATTCCTCTTGAACTCCGTATCCGTTACCCGCAGATTCCCATCATCTGCGATCCGAGCCATATCGGTGGCAAACGCGAGCTTATAGCCTCTCTCTCCCAGCAGGCTCTCGACATGGGCTTCGACGGACTCATCATCGAGAGCCATTGCAACCCGGATTGTGCATGGAGCGACAAGAACCAGCAGATTACACCCGAGGTGCTTGGCGTGATCCTCGACAACCTCGTCTACCGTGATGCTCCGGTGCCGACTGAGAGCCTCGCACAACTGCGCCGCCAGATTGACCAACTCGACAATGAACTCGTCGAAATCCTCGCTAAACGAATGAACATCTCGCGTGAGATTGGCGAATACAAGAAGAATCATAATATGCCCGTTGTGCAGCCCGGTCGCTATGGCGACATCATGCACACTCGTATCAAGACAGCCTCGGCAGCCGGTGTCGATGAGGAATTCATGCGCAAGATTCTCTCTACCATCCATGAAGAATCCGTCAGAATCCAGGTCGAGCTGAACGAGAAGGAGAAGTAATTTCAAATCATAGAAACAACGATGAAAATTCTGATTCTTGGCGCAGGCAAGATGGGTAGTTTCTTCTGCGACCTTCTCTCTTTCGACCATGAGGTTGCGGTCTATGATCCCGATCATCAGCGTCTGCGCTTCACATTCAATGCTTTGCGCTTCAAAGAGCTGAGCGAGATAGAGAAATTTGAACCTCAGCTTGTCATAAATGCATCAACAGTTAAATATACGCTTCAGTCGTTTGAGGCAGTACTGCCCTATCTCAAACCGTCATGCATCATCAGCGACATTGCGTCGGTGAAGACCGGGCTGCCTGAATTTTATGCCTCATGCGGACATCCATACGTCAGCACCCATCCGATGTTCGGTCCGACATTTGCCTCATTGAGTAACCTCAACAATGAGAATGCGATAATCATCAGCGAGGGTGATCATCTCGGCAAAATATTTTTCCGGGACATCTACTCACGCCTCCAACTCAACATCGTGGAGTACACATTCAAGGAACATGACGAGACAATCGCCTACTCCCTTTCAATCCCCTTTGCCGCTACTCTTGCATTTGCAGGCGTGATGAAACATCAGGAAGCACCCGGCACGACGTTCAAACGCCACATGCAGATAGCCCGCGGACTGATGTCGGAGGATGATTTCCTCGTAAGTGAAATCCTTTTCAATCCGAATACACCTGAACAGATTGAAAAAATTCAAGGACAGATGTCCGAACTGCTCGACATCATCAAACGCCGTGACAGCGAAGGCATGAAAAACTACCTCGCCCGCGTCCGCGAGCATATCAAATAAACTCAACTCGGAATTATCAGCTACGGAACGCCCGCAATCGCGATGCACACTTTGTCATCCGATTGCGGGCGTTGCATAATCTCGATTGAAATGTTTCAATCACTTCACAAATACCGGGTCTGATTCAATTGATGTGCCGGTGAGTGTGGTTACGGCGTATGACATACCGGCAGGGACAGCTATGGAGTTGCCATAACAAACTTTGTAAAGATACTCTCCGTCCACCCCATCGCCGCTGTCATCCATTATGGTCTCTTGATCAAGCTCCGAGGGGTAGGCATATACGGCATATCTTGTACCGGTATTATTGCTATCCTCGGAATTTTCCCAGCTCAATACACTACCCTTTATGCGCAGATTTATCGGTGGCATTGGAGGCTCGACCTCGCCATGCCGGATAGCGGGGGTGAGTGATTTGTGCATAAAATATCCGCCCGGAAGCTCCGCTGCAAGTTTCGGCAAAAATTTCGCGCTGTAAAGCACCGACCCATATTCGCCGGTGATGCTTATGGCTCTGTTGGTCTTCAGTTGCCGTATGATTTCCTGTCGCTGCGTATGAGTGTCGTTTTTCTCAAGCGGAGCAAGCGTCATACTCGAATAGAAATGACAGCCATAGATTCCGGCTGCGTTGCTCCACCATCGCGCTATTGGCTCGTAAGGAGCTGTCGAATGAGTGGTGGACCAATAAATCTGAGGCGAGATGAAATCGACTGTCCGCTGATAGAGCCATCCGAGAGGATCGGAATAGATCTCCTTATACTGCCAATCGTCAGCCTTGACATCACATGAGAGCATGCCCCATTTCACCGCTGACGTATGTTTCTTCCCGGCAACTCCTGCCGGAGAAATTCCGAATCTGACATCCGGACGCGTGTCGGAAATCATGCAGTGGACATCGGCCACCGTCTTGTGGACATTGGCTCTGCGCCAATCGCCGAAACTCATCCACGGGGCCTGCTGTTGCCACAGGTCATAGTCAGGGGCATCCGACGTCTCAGGAATTCGGTTAGGATAGAAATAATCATCAAATACAAGCCCATCCACATCATAACCTGTCACAATCTCCCGACAGACATCCACAATATGCTCCCTCACTTCCTCCAGTCCGGGATTGAACACCGTGTACTTTCCATAAGTCAGCAACCATCCTCGTTCTTTCCACTTTCTGTCGGGCGCACTGTCATAGTTTGTTCCTGAACTCCATCTGAATGGATTGACCCAGGCGTAACACTCCAGACCTCTGCGGTGACATTCCTCCACGACAAAGCGCAATGGATCCCATCCGGGAGATGAGCCACGTTTACCCGACACGAAGCCTGACCAAGGTTCGACCGATGACTCATACATCACATCCCCCATGCCACGCACTTGAAAGAATACTGAAGTCAGATTCATTGATTCGCAGCGGTCGAGGATGGCGAGCATGTCGGATTGCTGCCGTTGACGGACTTTTGCCGATGTGCCGGTCACCGACGGCCAGTCGATGCCCCATACAGTTGCGAGCCATACTCCCCGCATCTCACGTTTCGGGCTTGAAGCATGAACTGCCGTGAGGCAGCTAATGAAAGAATATAGAAGGATCAACGATGTGATGATTGTATGGTGTCTCCTAAGCATGTCTCGATAATTTTTTCGAATTTATCACGCAAATTTAGCCAATTGACAGCAAAAATCATCTCTTTTTGAAGCAATAATGTTATTTTAAGTGAATTTAAGACATAGTGTTTGCAATCAAAAGCAAAAAAAGACTTAAATTTGCAAGTTGAAAACCAGTTCTCACGAAGATTACCACCATTAATAATATGCGAAAGTACTTTGTCCTGCTCGCCACCGCGCTTCTCCTCACCTCATGTGGAGAATATCAGCGTGCGTTGAAAAGCACCGACGCCAACTATCGTCTCGACTATGCCAAGCGTGCATTCGAGGCGAAACGCTACACCCAGGCCTCAACAGTCCTTGAAGACATCATCACTCAATTCAAGGGTTCGGAGAAGGCCGAGGATGCGCTTTACCTTCTCGCCCTCTCCAACTACGAGAACAAGGACTATCAGACATCCGGCGAATACTTCAAGACCTATTATAATAAATACCGTAAGGGGAAATACACCGAGCTTGCCCGATTCTATGCAGGCTATGGCTACTATCTTGATTCGCCGGAACCTCAGCTCGACCAGTCCGGCACAATCAAAGCCATCGAGGAGCTTCAGTCGTTCCTCGACTATTTCCCGAAGAGCGACAAGGTCTCCATTGCCCAGAACGCCATATTCGAGCTTCAGGACAAACTGACGCTAAAGCAGCTCGAAAACGCGCAGCTCTACTACAACCTCGGCAGCTATATGGGCAACAACTACGAAAGCGCGGTGATTGTGGCCAAAAATGCCATCAAGGATTATCCGTACTCAAAATACAAGGAAGACCTCGAACTCCTCGTACTCAAAGCGCGTTTCCAGGAAGCCCGTGAGAGTATCGATGAGAAAAAGGTTGACCGTTTCCGCGAAGTTATTGACGAATACTATTCATATATTAACAACTATCCCGATACTCCGAACCGCGAGGAGGCCGACAACATTTTCAAAATCGCCCAACGCTACGTCAAGGATTGACGTCAGGTACCCCCCGGGAAACAGAGAACAAAATCGGAACCTGTCATTGAAACATTACGTAAACCAAAGAGATATAATGGACTACAAGAAGACCAACGCACCTCTCAACACCCAGACGCGCGACCTCATCAAGATGAGCGAGGATACGGGCAACGTTTATGAGACAGTTTGCATCATCGCCAAGAGAGCAAATCAGATTGCGGGCGAAATGAAGCATGATCTTGAGAAGAAACTTCAGGAATTCGCCTCTCTCAGCGACAACCTTGAGGAAATATCCGAAAACCGCGAGCAGATTGAAATCTCACGTTTCTACGAACGTCTCCCGAAGCCGACACTGATTGCAACACAGGAATATATCGACCATAAAATCCACTTCCGCAATCCGGCCAAGGACCACCTGAACATGGATTGAAAAAATCAGGGTGCTGAATTGAGCGCGAACGCTTGGAAATGTTAAATTTATTTTCTACCTTTGTGCGCTCATTTGAGCAAACCATATATCAATATTAATCATTAATCACTTTTAAACATCTGTATCAATGCATTTGAACTCTGATGAAAAAGTAGAAATCTTTGAGAAGTACGGTAAGGGTAAGACTGACACTGGCTCGCCTGAAGCCCAGATTGCATTATTCTCTGTCCGTATTGCTCATTTGACTGAACACCTCAAGTCAAATCACAAAGATTATACGACAGCACGAGCTCTCAAGGCTTTGGTAGGTAAGCGTCGTCGTCTTCTCGACTACCTCATCCGCAAGGACATCAACCGCTACCGCGCCATCATCGCCCAGAAGGAACTCGGTATCAGAAAGTAAGACTCACCTCTGCGTCCGCGCAGAAAGAATCTTGCTTGAAGATTACAGAAGGCAGCCCGTCTCCAGGAGTCAGGCTGCCTTTCTTATAATGAAGTGTCACATGACTAAGAGTGTGTCTCATAACGAAAGTTAAATCGAGAGTCCTGGTTTTTCTTTCTCGACAAGCTCGAAAGCGGCAAGCCGATGAGGAGGGGATTTTCCACTGCAGTTGAAGGAGTGTACTTCATGTACACGACTGAGACAAAGTGGAAAATACACCCAAAAGACGGGAGGCTAAGGTAACTTTTCAAGGACACATCTAATAAATTGAATTTAATCTATAACAACAAAATAGTATTAATTAACAAATGATAAGGCTGCACGACACACTCTTTGGTGCTTTTCTCTCAACTCTTCGGTCGAGTGGCATGAGCCACACTCCCTCAGAGTTAAGAGAAAATCCCTCAAAGATTGCGTCGCCCTCGTTTTAACTTTTGTTTTGAGACACACTCTAAGCCCAACATAAACGAATGATGAATAAGCATATCCCCCATTCCTCCGGGCAAATTTTTCAGGACTTGAAATTTTTTTAAGACTTACTTATTCAAATAGTTGGTTATTTTCACTAACTTTGCACTTTCAAAACCACAGTTTCCAAAAACAAGTTCAGAATTTATTACCGATGTCTGACAATAAACGTATCAAAACCGCGCTTATCTCTGTCTTTTACAAGGACGGACTGGAAGAAATTTTATCGTTGCTCCATGCTGATGGAGTGAAATTCCTCTCGACAGGAGGGACACGTTCATTCATTGAAAGTTTAGGCTATGAGTGTGATGCCGTTGAAGATCTCACCGGCTATCCGTCAATACTCGGAGGACGAGTTAAGACATTGCACCCCAAAGTGTTTGGTGGAATCCTCAACCGCCGCGAGAATGAAGGTGACCGCAACCAGATAGCGCAATATGAAATTCCGGAAATCGATTTGGTTATCGTAGACCTCTACCCGTTCCGTGCGACGGTAGCCTCCGGTGCATCGGAAGCCGATATTATCGAGAAAATTGACATAGGTGGCATCTCGCTCATCCGCGCAGCCGCCAAGAACTATAACGATGTAGTGATTGTAGCCTCAAAAGCTCAGTATAAGCCTCTTGCCGAGACTCTCAAACGCAACGGTGCTGAGACCTCGATTGAGGAACGACGTTGGTTTGCAAGCCAGGCGTTCGCCGTATCGTCCGGCTATGATACTGACATCTACAACTACTTCGCATCAACTGCTGTCCCCTCTCCCATCGAAGAATGTGACGCGCTCCGTATCGCCTTTGACGATGCCAAGCAGATGCGCTACGGTGAAAACCCGCATCAGAAGGGTACATTCTTCGGTGATTTCAATGCAATGTTCACCCAGCTTCATGGCAAGGAAATCAGTTACAATAACCTCCTCGACATTGATGCTGCCGTAAACCTGATCTCTGAATTTGACACTCCTACTTTCGCTGTCCTCAAGCATAACAATGCATGTGGTCTTGCAAGCCGCCCCACAATTGTCGAGGCATGGAAAGATGCGCTTGCCGGCGATCCCGTCAGCGCATTTGGTGGCGTACTCATCACCAATGGCACCGTTGACGAAGAAGCGGCTACTGAAATCAACAAGATTTTCTTTGAGGTAATCATCGCTCCCTCCTATACGGATGAGGCACTTGCCATCCTCAAACAAAAGAAAAACCGCATCATCCTCATCATCAAAAAGCAGCTTGAGACAACCCGTCAATTCCGCTCAATCCTGAACGGTGCGCTTGTTCAGGACCGTGACCTCAAGATTGAGACGGTTGATGACCTCAAGCAAGTCACAGAGAAAGCCGTCACTCCCGAACAGGCCGCCGACCTGCTCTTTGCTAACAAAATTGTCAAGAATTCAAAGAGTAATGCAATCGTACTCGCCAAGGGTGGTATGCTGCTCGCAAGTGGTGTCGGACAGACCTCACGTGTTGATGCACTGAAGCAGGCCATCGAAAAGGCTCACTCTTTCGGCTTTGACCTCCATGGTGCGGTCATGGCTTCCGACGCATTCTTCCCCTTCCCCGACTGCGTCGAGATTGCCCACGAAGCAGGAGTGACAGCCGTGATTCACCCCGGAGGCTCTATCCGTGACAACGAGAGCGTTGACTACTGCAATGCCCATGACATGGCCATGGTCATTACAGGCTTCCGTCATTTCAAACATTGATTCACCTGACAGTCCCCCCACGCTACGGGGGCTGTCACAATACAAACCTCTATAACTATCAATGGGATTATTTTCTTTCACTAAAGAAATCGCGATTGACCTTGGAACAGCCAACACGATTATAATACATAATGACAAGATTGTCATTGACGAGCCTTCGATAGTCGCCCTTGAGAAGCGTACCGGCAAGCTTATTGCCGTCGGACGCGAGGCGAAGCTCATGCAAGGCAAGGAAAATGACGGCATCGAGACCATCCGTCCACTCCGCAAAGGTGTGATCGCCAACTTCAACGCTGCTGAAATGATGATCCGAGGACTCATCAAGAAAGCCAGTTCAAAGAGCAATTGGTTCTCACCTTCAATGAAAATGGTGGTGGGAATTCCGTCAGGTTCAACCGAGGTTGAAGTCCGCGCTGTCCGTGACTCGTCGGAACATGCCGGCGGACGCGACGTCTACATGATCTATGAGCCTATGGCCGCAGCTCTCGGTATCGGAATCGATGTGCTTGCACCCCAGGGCAACATGATTGTTGACATAGGTGGTGGCACGACTGAAATTGCCGTCATTTCGCTCGGAGGTATCGTTTCAAACAAGAGCATTCAGGTGGCCGGCGATGACCTCACCGATGACATTATGGAACACATGAGTCGTGTCCACAACGTCAAGGTCGGAGAGCGTACAGCCGAGCAAATCAAAATCCATGTCGGTTCAGCCCTTACGGAGCTTGAGAATCCCCCGGAAGACTTCATTGTCCATGGTCCGAACAAGATGACAGCACTCCCGATGGAAGTCCCCGTCAGCTATCAGGAAATCTCGCACTGTATCGAGAAGTCTATCTCACGCATCGAAGCTGCCGTGCTTCAGGCTCTCGACGAGACTCCTCCTGAACTGTACTCAGACATTGTGATGAACGGAATCTTCCTTGCAGGAGGCGGTGCAATGCTCCGTGGCCTTGACAAGCGTCTGACCGATAAGATTGGAATCCAATTCCATATCGCTGAGGATCCGCTCCTTGCAGTGGCCAAGGGTACGGGCGTTGCTCTCAAGAACATCGAGACATTCTCCTTCCTTATCCGCTAATCTGCCCCACCCTTCGGGCAGTTCCACGGATATGTATGACTGTCAATAAAATTCATTGTAAATAGCACTGCGTAAGTATATACGCTTTATCCGAAGCGTTAACTTATGCTTTGCTGTTTTACACAACACACTCTCACATTCCACCAAATTGAGCGAGCTTCTAAAGTTTTTCGTCAAATACAGCTCCTGGTTTCTGTTTGCCGTCTATCTGGTGGCAGGCTTTACCTTGTTGTTCTCACGCAATCCGTTTCAGCACCATGTGTTTCTGACATCGGCCAACGTGGTTTCATCGGGCATATATAAGGCGACCAACAACGTCACTTCATATTTCTCGCTCCGTGAAATCAATGAGGATCTCCAGACGCGCATATCTGACCTTGAATTAGAGACATACCGTCTGAATAAAATCATACAGAGCCAGCAGGAGCAACTGTATGCCGACACAATGACGGTTGACTCTGCCCTCACCCGCTATCATTTCCTCATTGCCCATGTCATAAATAATTCCATCAATCATTCCCACAATTACATCACCATCAACAAAGGGCGGCTCGACGGAATAGAGCCGGAGATGGGTGTGATGGACCAAAACGGAATTGTCGGGATTGTCAACGTGGTCGGAGACCATACCGCACGGCTCATATCACTGCTTAACCCATATCTACGTTTTTCATGTAAAGTGAAGGGTGAGGATCAGGTGGGCTCGCTCGTCTGGGACGGGCGCGAGCCGGGAGAAGCAATCCTCGAAGAACTCCCGAAACATGCCAAATTTGTCAAGGGTGACACGGTAGTCACGAGCGGATATTCCTCTGTCTTCCCGGAGGGAGTTCCCGTCGGGACTATCCTATCGGGCTCGCGTGACCGTGAGGACAACTTCTACACTCTCCGAATAAAGCTGTTCACAGACTTCTCCACACTCTCGACCGTCCGAGTGATCCGCGACAATATGAGAGACGAACTCGCGATTGTTGAAAAAGATATTGAAGTCAAAAACGTAAACTGACCCCATGAGCAAGACGGTGCTTAAATTCATACTTTTAGGTGTCATCCTTGTGCTGGCGCAGGTCATTGTGTTCAACCATATATGCCTGTTCAATGTTGCCGTGCCAATGGTGTTCATCTATCTCATTTTGCGCCTACCGATAACATTGTCACTCAACTGGTTGCTGACCATCAGTTTCTTTCTCGGTCTGATCGTCGATGTGTTTTCGGACACCTACGGCATGAACACAATAGCTTGCACGCTGCTTGCCATGTTCCGCCGCCCGGTCATAAGACTCTACGTCCCGCGTGAGGAAGACCTTACACGCCCGGAGCCGTCGATGTATTCACTCGGGACAGCTACTTATCTGAAGTATCTGTTGACGATGACGCTGCTCTACTGTGCCTTTATTTTCTTAATCGAAGCATTCACATTCTTCAATCCCATCCGTCTGGCCATGCGGATAGTGTTCAGCACAATCCTGTCAATGGCTCTTATGATTGGAATTGACAGTTTCATGACACCAAAAAGTGAAAAAAGACTATAATCTCGAAAAACGGCGATATGTCATCGGCGGTTTCATCGTCTTAATAGCAATAATCTACATCTGCCGGTTGGTCGATCTCCAGGTTTTCGATTCGAAATACAAGGAGTATGCTGACTCGAATGCATTTCTCCGCAAGGCCGTCTATCCGTCGCGGGGTATAATCTATGACCGTGATGGCCGCCTTGTGGTCTATAATCAGCCGGCCTACGATGTCATGATGATTCCGCGTGACGTGAAGGAGTTCGACACGATTGATTTCTGCCATGCCCTCAATATCACTCCTGAAGACTTATGCAAGCGTCTTGTTGACATGAAGGATAAGCATCGCAATCCGGGTTACTCCTCATATTCCCCGCAAAAGCTCATCACCCACCTCTCGGTTGAGGAATACGGACGCCTGCAGGAGAAGCTCTACCGTTTCCCCGGATTTTACATTCAGAAACGAATCTTACGCGAATACAACTACAAGAGTGCGGCAAATGTGCTCGGAAATATCCGTGAGGTTGCGCAGAAAGACATCGACAAGGATCCATATTACATGGCCGGTGACTATATCGGTGATATTGGCATAGAGCATACCTACGAGGAGTATCTCCGAGGTAAGAAGGGGGCTGAAGTGCTGATGCGTGATGCCCTCGGCCGTATACAGGGACGATATGAGGACGGTGCCCTTGACCGCGATGCCGTTGCCGGTAAGAATATAAAACTTTCGCTCAACATCGAGCTTCAGCAGTATGCCGAGTCGCTGATGATGAATAAGAAAGGGGCAGTCGTGGCAATCGAGCCGTCAACCGGCGAGATTCTTTGCCTCGTATCCGCTCCGTCCTACGATCCGAGCTTGCTTGTCGGTCGTGAGCGTGGCGGCAACTACAACAAAATGATGGCCGACCCGGACAAACCGCTTTTCAACCGTGCAATCCAGGCGACCTATCCTCCCGGCTCCACTTTCAAGCCTACTCAAGGGCTAATATTGCTTGAGGAGGGAATCATCACCACCGGAACAATGTTTCCCTGTTCACATGGATTCATCTCGGGTGGTCTTCGCGTAGGTTGCCATGGTCATGGATCTCCTCTTGCACTCAAACCGGCATTGCAGACTTCATGCAATGCATACTTCTGCTGGGGTTTGAAAGCCATGATTGACAAGCGCAGCAAGTATGGCAGCTCGGCCAATGCTTTCGACATTTGGAAAAACCACATGGTGTCGATGGGCTATGGCTATAAACTCGGTGTGGATCTTCCCGGTGAATACCGTGGCTTCATCCCCAACGTGGCTTTCTATGACAAGTGGTATGGATCTGGGCATTGGAGTGCCAACACCATCATATCCATAGCCATAGGTCAAGGCGAGATTCTTGCGACACCGCTCCAAATTGCCAACCTTTGTGCGACGATAGCCAACCGAGGACACTACATTACTCCACATGTCGTCAAAGAGATACAGGACACTATCGTCCCGGTGGAATATCTTGAGAGACATACCCCGACCATCGCCGCCCACTGGTATAACGAGATTGCCGAAGGTATGCGCATGGCTGTCACCGGAGGCACATGTCATATTGCCAATCTCCCCGACATAGAGGTTTGCGGAAAGACAGGCACCGCACAGAATCCTCATGGACGTGACCACTCTGCTTTCATGGGATTCGCCCCATATCACGACCCTAAAATTGCAGTCGCTGTCTATGTCGAGAACGCAGGATTCGGTGCGACATTCGGTGTGCCTATAGGCTCACTTGTGATGGAGCGTTATCTGCGCGGCTACATACCGGAGAACAGAAAATATCTTGAGGAAAGGATGTTGACATCCAACACTATACAGTTCGCCGGTACAAAGAAACACTGATATCGGTCAATGTTAACGTCATTTAATCATCAATAAACATCAGATTCAAAGTGCAACGAGACAAAAGCGGTTCGATACTGAAATATGTCGATTGGTTCACAGTCGTACTCTACCTCATACTCGTCATGGCGGGTATGGTCAGCATCTATGCTGCGAGCTATGATTTCGACCATGCCAATATGTTGAGTTTTACAGAATTTTCGGGCAAACAGTTCAGATGGATAGGACTGTCGCTTGTACTCGGATTCTTATTGCTCCTCATTGATGTGCGTGTCTATGAGAACTATGCCTACGTGATCTACGGCGGACTACTGATATTATTGCTGATCACCATATTCATAGCCCCTGACACGAAAGGCTCACATTCATGGCTGATTATCGGTCCTATGAGCCTACAACCGGCGGAATTCGGAAAATTTGCCACCGCGCTTTGTCTCGCGAAATTCTTCTCAGGCTTCAATTTCGTTCTCAATGCATCGCGCAAGAACTACATGATAGCTCTGCTCATCATCTTCCTCCCGGTCATATTGATTCTTGGACAGAACGAGACGGGGTCGGCACTCGTCTATCTCTCCCTGTTCTTTGTCCTCTACCGTGAGGGCATGAGCGGACTCGTGCTTTTGGCGGCTGTCTGTGCGGTAACATTCTTTGTCGTTGCCGTCAAGTTCACAGGCTCGCTCCTGCTCGGCATCCCAACGGGACAGGCAGCGGTATTCATAATGATAATGGTGCTGATAGTAGCGATGCTCGCCATCTATTGCAAGGGATTTGAGGCCTCGCGCAATGTTTTCCTATGGTTTCTCGCCACAGGTGCGCTTGTCGCCATACTTGAATTATGCGGTGTGCCGGTCCCCGGGACCATCTTCTTCCTGACCGTCATTTTAGCAGCCCTCGCCTACTGCGTGTTGCTCATGTTCAAGACCAAAGCCCGTAAACTCATCATCACGGTCAGCGTAGCAATGACGGCCATAATCTTCCTGTTCACCGTCAACTTTGCATTCACATCCATACTTCAAGAGCATCAGCAGATGCGAATAAAAGTTGCACTGGGGATGGAGGAGGATCTGCGTGGAGCAGGCTACAATGTCAATCAATCAAAAATCGCAATCGGCTCAGGAGGACTTTTCGGCAAGGGATTCCTCAATGGCACCCAGACAAAGCTCAAATATGTCCCCGAACAGCACACCGATTTCATTTTCTGTACTGTCGGTGAGGAGGAAGGGTTCATTGGCTCGGCAGGAGTCATATTGCTGTTCCTTATCCTTATTTTACGGGTGATACACATTGCCGAACGCCAACCGACAACTTTCGGGCGTGTCTACGCCTACTGCGTGGCCAGTTATTTCATATTTCACATAGCGATCAATATCGGCATGGTGATTGGGCTATGCCCTGTGATTGGTATCCCGCTTCCATTTTTCAGCTACGGAGGATCATCGCTATGGGGATTCACAATCCTACTTTTCATACTCCTGCGCATAGATGCATCGAGACGCGAGCGCACATTCTGATTTCCCGGCATACAAACAAAAGCAAAAAGAGCATGGCGGAAACAGCAATCCACCATGCTCTTTTTGCCTTTATTGTCCTCTCAGATAGCTTTATTATGCTTCACCGTCCAGACGCACGTCCTCAAAATCAGCCTTGATGTTGGGATCTTCAAGTCCGTAATGATGAACTGCATTCATGGCCTTGAGTATGATTCCGAATATAAGGGCGAGCACACCAAGGGTGGCGAAGCAACACATCGGGACAGTATAGTCATACTGCAATGGATCTGTCACACCGGGGTTGGACCATGTGATGACCTTACCTATTATAATAGGAACAAACGCGAGACCGATGTTCTGCACCCAGAAAATCAGAGAATACGCACTTCCGAGGAAACGCTTATCCATGATTTTCGGGACTGAAGGCCAGAGAGCCGCCGGAACGAGAGAGAATGACACGCCGAGCACGACGATGGCTGAGTATGTGATAAGCTCGCTCTTTGTAGCCGGGACAACGAAAGCGAATGTCAGATGACATACGATCATAAGAATGGCACCAAGTATCAACATGCTCGCACCCTTACCCTTGCGGTCAAGGAAGTAGCCGAGGAACGGTGTCAGGATTGCGGCACCGACCGGAAACCAGCGGAAGATGTCGGAAGCCTGCGTCTCCGAGATACCGAGGTTGCACTGAAGCATATTGGCTGCATAACGCTGGAAGGGGAAGATTGCCGAGTAGTAAAGCACACAGAGAAGTGCTATGATCCAAAACAGTTTGCTGCTGAAAATGGCACCGACATCCGAAAGTTTGAATTCCTCCTCCGAATCAGCATCAGCAGTCTTCGATGCGCCCATCTCACGGTCAAGTTTTGCATCCATGAATGTGAAAACTATGAAACAGAGCAGACCGATGCAAAGAAGTGCTGTACAGAAGGCCACAGGCACTACGACCGAAGCGGGGACTACACTATCGGCCAGACGAGGTGAGATCGTAAAGATGAAGAACACGCCGATACGTGCAATGGCCATCTCAAGACCCATAGCCAAAGCCATCTCCTTACCCTCAAACCATTTTGCAAGAGTTTTCGAGACGGTGATACCGGCCATCTCACATCCACAGCCGAAAATCATGAAACCGAGGGCCGCGAGCTTCGCGCTACCGGGCATTGCAGTCCACCATGAGCTGAGCCACTGGTCAAGAGCCGTGCCCTGGAATGCATCACTGATACCATAAAGTTTGATGACCGCACCGGCAACCATCAGCGATGCAGACAGAGTGCCGGTGAAGCGCACTCCCATCTTGTCGAGAATGATTCCGGCAAGTATCAGAAAACCGAACACATTCAGGATGTACTCGGCACCGGCATAATAGCCGAAAGCGTCAGGCGACCATCCGCGCTGAGTCTGGATTAAAGACTGGAGTGGTGACATCACGTCCACAAACATGTAGGCAAACAACATCATTGACGCAACGAGTGCCAATGCCGTCCACCTCGCCCAAGCCTTGTCAGACAATAGCCTGCGACCCGACTCGACGATGTTTTGATTAACATTTCCCATTTCTGTTACTAAATATTGGTTTATTAAAAATATATTTATTGTGTATGTTCGACTGCCGATGCGCACCCACGCGCGACATCTGCGCTGATTCCCGACAAAATTACGCAAAAATAATGGAATTTATTGGAATATAAATTGTAATTTCGCGTCCGAATCAAGTGACGATTATAAAACAACAATATCGCATTATGCTCGTTCGTCAACGCTACGACCTCGACCGGACGGTCCGGCTCGTCATTAACTGTGTGCTGTTTATTGGAGTGATCTGGCTGATCAGTATCCTGAGCGGTGTCCTGCTGCCATTTTGCATCGGATGCCTCATAGCCTATATATTCGAGCCGTTTGTCCAATTCAACCGTAGGCTGCTAAACCTCAAGGGGCGTATCATCGCCACACTTGTAACACTTTTTGAGGTGACGTTCTTCCTCATTGCCCTGGGCTATTTCATTGTGCCTATGATTATAAATGAGTCAACACAGATGGCAATGCTGCTCAAGAACTATAATCACAACGAATCATCCATACCGTTTTTGCCCGAAGGCCTTCACGAATTTCTCCGCAACAATGTTGATTTCGAGATGATTGCCCGGAAATTATCACATGAGGAATGGATGAAGATGCTTGAGGAAGGACTGACAGCGTCATGGCATGTCATCACAAGCTCCATTTCATTGGTCATGAGCCTTTTCAGTTGGGTCATAGTGCTTCTCTACGTTGTGTTCGTCATGATTGACTATGATAAGATTTCGCGTGGATTTCGCCGCATGGTCATGCCGAAATATCGTCGCATAGTCTTCAAAATAGGGCGTGATGTCAAGCAGTCAATGAATCAGTATTTCCGAGGGCAGGCGCTCGTCGCCTTCATCGTCGGGATTCTGTTCAGCATAGGCTTCCTCATTATAGGGCTACCGATGGCCATAGTCTTAGGAATGTTCATCGGACTGCTCAACATGGTGCCCTACCTCCAGTTGATTTCACTCATTCCGGCAACGCTGATCTGCATTGTCGTCTCAGTTGGTGGCGACATCAGCTTCTGGACCCTCTTTTGGCAAATGATAGCGGTCTATTGTATTGTGCAAGTGATTCAAGATCTGTTTCTGACACCGAAAATCATTGGAAAGGCCATGAGCCTCAACCCTGCGCTCATATTCTTGTCGCTTTCCATCTGGGGGACATTGCTCGGATTTATCGGTCTTATCATCGCAATCCCGCTCACCACACTTCTGCTCGCCTACTATGACGAATATTTCATCATACCTCATGAGAGACATCGGCGCACGCGTGTGGACAGCAATAAACTCTCTCGCTCCTGATAATGCTCTGCAAATGCAAAATTTATTAACATAAAGCTAATTTTTAACGATTTTATATTAATCGAAGTTAAAATATGCTCGCCCATTTGGAGCATATCCGCAAAATGTCTACCTTTGCATCGCTTTTGGAAAACAAAGCACGCTTTAAACAAAAATCGGGGTGTAGCTCAGTTGGTTAGAGTACGCGTCTGGGGGGCGTGAGGTCGCTAGTTCGAGTCTAGTCACCCCGACTGTTAGTAAAGCTTTTCTGCGAGATTCGGCACATGTCTGAATCTCGCTTTTGTTATGACACATACTTGATGTAACGTATCAATCGAGAATGGTCTCGCAAATGGTTTTGCAAATTTTTAAAATATTTTTTGGCTGAATCAAAAAAAGTCTTTACCTTTGCATCGCTTTTGGAAAACAAAGCACGCTTTAAACAAAAATCGGGGTGTAGCTCAGTTGGTTAGAGTACGCGTCTGGGGGGCGTGAGGTCGCTAGTTCGAGTCTAGTCACCCCGACTGTTAGTAAAGCTTTTCCATGAGATTCGGACTTGCGCCGAATCTCTTTTTTTGTTTTTGTCATTATTCAGCGGTTATTTTTTTGTCATTAATTGCTGAAAATCCGACGAAAATGACTAACTTTGCACTCGATTTAGCCGCAACGGGCTTTTAAAAGAAGCAGCGATGTCAGTCCGATATTATGCTCGCCCGCCGGAATAACCTGAAAACCAATTAATAACAAATGTACGCTATCGTAGAAATCCAGGGACAGCAGTTCAAGGCAGAGCCTGAGAAGTTCCTGTATGTTCACTATCTCGGCGAAGCTGTGAAAGAAGGCGACAAGGTTGAGTTCGACCGTGTTCTCCTCGCTCAGTCCGATGAAACAGTTAAAATTGGCGCACCCACAGTGGATGGCGCAAAGGTTGTATGTGAGGTCCTCACTCCGCTCGTAAAGGGCGAAAAGGTCATCGTCTTCAAGAAGAAACGCCGCAAAGGCTATCGTCGCAAAAACGGTCACCGTCAGTACTTCACCAAAGTGTTAATTAAAGAAGTTGTAGCTTAACCCCTAAAATCGTAAAAAGAAATGGCACATAAAAAAGGTGTTGGTAGTTCTAAGAACGGCCGTGAGTCAGAAAGCAAACGACTCGGTGTGAAGATTTTCGGTGGTCAGCATTGCAAAGCCGGCAACATCATCAAGCGTCAGCGTGGCACCGTTCACCATCCCGGTCTCAACGTTGGCATGGGCAAGGATCACACTCTCTTTGCTCTCATTGACGGTGTGGTTGTCTTCACCGAAGGCAAGGAAGGCCGCAAGTTCATCAACGTTCAGCCCGCTGAGGCATAAATCCTAAGCCTCAATGTCCGCTCTATTGTGGACAGGACGAAAAAAAAAGACACTGTTTCTGTCGGGAGACGCGCCTTTATGCAGGCATGTCTCCCGACAGTATTTTAATGTCCTCCCGATAGTAAAACTGAACGTTATGATACATAATTTTATGCATTTTTTTTGCCGAAATCTCGCTATTTTTAGTTAACTTTGTTCTAAAAGTACGCCAGAAGCAACTCTCCTCACCCCTCCAATTGGCAAGAAACGGCAATAACATCCTTTATCCGGTATATCATAATGGAAAAGAAGACAATACGCGACCTCAACCGCGCAGACATCGAGCATTTCAGAAGGCGACCCAAAATGCCTTTGACGATTGTGCTCGACAATGTCCGTAGCCTTAACAACATCGGGTCAATCTTCCGAACATCCGACGCATTTGCAGTCGAACGCATAATTCTGTGTGGCATCAGTGCTTGTCCGCCATCGCCGGAGATACACAAGACAGCCCTTGGCGCAGAGGATTCGGTGGAGTGGCGGTATTCAGCCGACACATCATCGTGCATAGAGCAACTTCAGCGGGATGCCTACACCATTTGCTGCCTCGAACAAGTCAAGGGCAGCATCGAACTCCAGGACTTCATCCCGCAATCAGGGCGGAGATATGCCCTCGTGCTTGGACACGAAGTTGATGGCGTCGCGCAGGAGATTGTCAACCAGTGCGACGTGTGTCTTGAAATCCCGCAGCGCGGCACAAAGCACTCGCTCAACGTCTCGGTGTCCGGAGGGATAGCAATATGGCATTTCTTTAGCTATATCGGGCCGGAGTGATGGCCGGGATGTGCTATCACCGGTGTGAAAAGCTCGGAACCACCGTTTCCGCACCTCCCTGTGCAAAATTTAATACTTGGCAACAATAAAATATTTTGTAAATACAAGAATTATTCGTAACTTTACATTACCAAAATATTTCTGACAAACAACACACATATATGAATAAGGATTTTAGAAACTATGCAGTGCACCATCTCGGCATGAATGGACTTGCACTCGACCAATACACCGCTGCTTCCGCGCAGCAAATCACATCGTCCTACATCTCTCCCACCATCATTGAGGAACGTCAGCTCAATGTCGCGCAGATGGACGTGTTCTCACGACTGATGATGGACCGCATCATCTTCCTCAGCACTGATGTCAATGACTATACAGCCACCGTTGTCCAAGGTCAGCTCCTTTATCTCGATTCTGTTGATCCCGGCAAGGACATATCGATCTATCTCAATTCACCCGGCGGCTCGGTCATTGCAGGTCTCGGGCTGTATGACACGATGCAGCACATCAAAAGCGATGTCTCGACAATCTGCATCGGTATGGCAGCTTCAATGGCAGCCGTACTTCTCGTGGCAGGAGCCAACGGAAAGCGCATGGCACTCCCCCATTCGCGCGTCATGATCCACCAGCCGCTCGGCGGTGTCCAGGGCCAGGCTTCCGACATCGAGATCACTGCCCGCGAAATCTTGAAATACAAGGCTGAACTCTACAAAATCATCGCCGACCATTCCGGAATGTCGCTCGAACGAATCGAAGCAGATGCTGACCGCGACTACTGGATGACGGCAGACGAAGCCAAGGAATATGGCATGATTGACCGAGTTCTCCTCCCCGATAAGAAATAAAATTCCGCAAGACGCCACCAAAACGTGACCGGGTATGTCTCATACGGTCATATCCGTCACAATTATCCGATTTAAGAGTGTGTCTCACGAATACTCTCTCCCAATATTAATGAATCAACATACGAAATGGCAAAAAAATCCAATTCGAATCAAGGGACAGTCAAGTGTTCATTCTGCGGGAAAGAACCCACTTATACTGATATACTCGTGCCGAGTCCCCTCGGCGAGACCTACATTTGCAGCGAGTGTGTCAATCAGATAGAGGGTATGCTCAAAGATTATTTCAATGAGAATCCCTCACTTCGTCCGAATTCCTCAAGAGACAAGAAATCCGCTGCCACACAACCTGAGGAAATCGGCAAACCATTACCAACCCCGGTCGAGATACGCGAATTTCTTGACCAATATGTCATCGGTCAGGAAGACGCAAAAAAATATCTTTCTGTGGCCGTCTACAACCACTATAAACGTCTTGCGCAGGATAAGGACGATGTTGACATCGAAAAAAGTAACATCATCATGGTCGGTCCAACCGGAACAGGCAAGACACTTCTTGCCAAGACCATCGCACGCCAGCTTGACGTGCCCTTTGCAATAGTAGATGCAACCGTACTGACTGAGGCCGGTTATGTCGGCGAGGACATCGAGAGCCTCCTCGTCCGTCTGCTCCAGGCTGCTGACTATGATGTTGCCAAGGCAGAACGTGGCATTGTGTTCATCGACGAAATAGACAAAATTGCGCGTAAGGGCGACAATCCGTCAATCACACGTGATGTCTCCGGCGAAGGTGTCCAGCAAGGACTCTTGAAACTTCTTGAAGGCTCCGTGGTCAATGTCCCGCCAAACGGTGGGCGCAAGCACCCTGAGCAGAAGATGATTGCCGTGGACACGAAGAACATTTTGTTCATCTGCGGAGGCGCATTTGACGGCATAGAGCGGAAGATTGCACACCGCCTTAACACCCACGTCGTGGGTTTCACCGGATCAGCCGTCCGCTCCAAGGTCAATTCAGACAACTACCTTAATTACATCGCCCCTCAGGACCTCAAGTCTTTCGGTCTGATTCCCGAGATCATCGGTCGTCTGCCGGTGCTTGTCCATCTTGACCCGCTTGACCGTGAGGCACTTCTCCGCGTCCTGACCGAACCCCGTAACGCCATAACCAAGCAGTATGAGAAACTGTTTGCAATGGATGGCGTAAAACTTGTCTTCACACCTGAAACCCTTGAATTTATCGTCGATAAGGCGATAGAATATAAACTCGGAGCGCGAGGTCTGCGCACAATTGTCGAGACCATCATGATGGACCCGATGTATGAGACCCCGTCAACCGACATAAAGGAGCTGGTCATTGACCGCGCCTTTGCCGAGGAGAAAATCCGCAAAGCCTATCTCGGCTGATACTTCTCCTCTTAACCGATCTCACATTTCAATCTCCTCCAACCAACCTGAAGCATATCCCATGAATCAACGACTTCACGACGCACTTAAAGAGCATTTCGGCTTTGACTCTTTCAAAGGTAACCAAGAAGCTATCATGAGCAGCCTCCTCGATGGCAACGATGTATTTGTCCTCATGCCGACAGGCGGAGGCAAATCGCTCTGCTATCAGCTCCCGGCTCTGATGATGGACGGCACTGCCATCGTCATCTCTCCGCTGATAGCCTTGATGAAAAATCAGGTTGACGCGATGCGTCACTTCAGCGAAGCTGACCATGTGGCCCACTTCCTCAACTCCTCCCTCAACAGGGCTGCCATTGATCAGGTGAAAGCTGACATCACTGCCGGACGCACCAAACTGCTCTACGTCGCCCCTGAGTCGCTGACAAAAGAGGAGAATATTGAGTTTCTGAAGACAATCTCAATATCATTCTATGCGGTCGATGAAGCCCACTGCATCTCGGAGTGGGGTCATGACTTCCGCCCGGAGTACCGCCGCATCCGTCCGATCATCAATGAAATCAACGTGCGCCCGATGATCGCCCTTACGGCCACAGCCACTCCAAAGGTGCAGCATGACATTCAGAAAAATCTCGGCATGACTGATGCCAAGGTGTTCAAATCGTCATTCAACCGCGAGAATCTCTACTATGAGGTCAGGCCGAAGACCTCCACCATTGATAAGGATATCATAAAATACATTAAGAATAATCCCGGAAAATCAGGCATCATCTACTGTCTGAGCCGAAAGAAAGTCGAGGAGCTTGCCGAAATGCTCGTCATCAATGACATCAAGGCACTCCCCTATCATGCCGGCATGGACGGAGCGACGCGAAGTGCCAACCAGGATGCCTTTCTGATGGAAAAAGTCGATGTGATTGTGGCGACAATCGCTTTCGGTATGGGAATCGACAAGCCGGATGTGAGATTTGTTATACACTACGATATGCCCAAGTCGCTTGAGGGATATTACCAGGAGACCGGACGTGCCGGACGCGACGGAGGAGAAGGACAATGCATCACCTTCTATGCCGCCAAGGACCTCCAGAAAATGGAGAAGTTCATGCAAGGCAAGCCCCTCGCCGAGCAGGAAATCGGCCGACAGCTCCTGTTGGAAACCCAAAGCTACGCAGAGGCGAGCACTTGTCGCCGCCGTTCACTCCTTTTCTACTTCGGTGAGGAGTATGGCAACGACAACTGCCAGAACTGTGACAATTGCATTAATCCAAAGAAAAAAGTGGAAGCAAAAGATGATTTATGCGCGGTTTTGGAAACCGTAATCGCACTTAAAGAAAAATTCAAGGCCGACCATGTGACCGATGTTGTCCTCGGCCGTACTACCTCCGATGTCAGATCCTACGAACACGATAAACTCGAAGTGTTTGGATGCGAACAGGGTGCTGACGACCGTCTTATCAATGCCGTGATCCGTCAGGCAATCCTTTCAGGATACCTCGAACGCGACATTGAGAACTACGGACTTCTTAAAGTGACTTCAAAAGGCAAAAAATTTCTTTCCAAGCCACAATCATTCAAAGTTGTAGAGGACTCGGATTTCAGCGAGGAGCCGGAGGCGGAGATGATTAAGAGCGCAGGTTCGTGTGCGGCTGACAATGAGCTGTTCAGTATCCTGAAAGACCTTCGTAAGAAAATAGCAAAACGACTTGGACTGCCACCCTACGTGATATTCCAAGACCCGTCGCTTGAAGCCATGGCCACGACCTACCCCATCTCGATTGAAGAACTCCAGAACATACCCGGTGTTGGCGCAGGCAAAGCCAAACGTTATGGCGAGGAGTTTGTCAAGGTCATCAAACGCCATGTCGAGGAAAACGAGATTGAACGTCCCGAGGACTTCCGTGTCCGCACTGTCCCCAGCCGCAACTCTACAAAATATTTCATTATTCAGGCTGTTGACCGCAAAATTCCACTTCCCGAAATAGCCAAGGCTAAAGGGCTGGAATTCGGCGAACTCATTGACGACATTGAGGCCATCGTCTATTCCGGCACAAAAATCAACATCAACTATTACATCGACGAGATCATCGACGAGGATTCACAGGAGGAAATTTTCGACTTCTTCAAGGAATGTCAGACAGATGACCTGAACGAAGCATACCGCGAGCTTGGCGAGGATTTCACCGAGGAGGAGATCCGTCTGATGCGAATAAAATTCCTATCGGAAATGGGAAATTAAGTGACGATATACAGATACGTCTCACAACCTCACATTTCAAAAAATCCACCATCACAATCCCTTCGCGCATGGCAAAGGTCATTGAATATAAAGATGTCGAACTTCACCGTCAGGACCTCATAGCCCTGAAACACGTCAATCTATCCATTGACGAGGGTGAGTTCGTCTATCTTATAGGCAAGGTCGGGAGCGGCAAGTCAAGTCTTCTCAAGTCCATATATGCCGATATTCCGATTGCATCGGGTGAAGCACGTGTGCTTGACTACGACCTAAATACTATACGGAAAAAGCAGATTCCATATCTGCGCCGCGAACTTGGCATAGTCTTCCAGGATTTCCAGTTGCTGACCGACCGCAGTGCCTACGCCAATCTGCGCTTTGTGCTTGAAGCCACCGGCTGGAGCGACAAAGCCGAGATTGAGAAAAGAATCGAGGAAGTGCTCCGCGAGGTAGGAATGCTCAACAAAAGCTATAAAAATCCTCATGAACTTTCCGGCGGCGAACAGCAGCGCATAGTGATAGCAAGAGCATTGCTCAACAGTCCGCGTATAATACTGGCTGATGAGCCGACGGGCAATCTCGACCCCGTCACCGGTGAGGCCATCGTCAGCCGTCTTCACGCAATTTCGCGGCAAGGGACTGCTGTCATAATGGCTACCCACAATCTTGCGCTTGTAGGGCAGTTCCCCGGTCGTGTCCTGACATGCGAGAACCGTACGATAGTCTGACAGTCTGTCCATTCCCAATCCCTAAAACCATCTGCTCATCCTAAGCGTTGTAGTATTATAATGAAAAATACCCCAACGCTGTTCATCCAGAGCTTATGGCAACAAAACCAAGAATCGTAGTGCTCGGCGGAGGTTTCGCCGGGCTTAATTTTGTCAAGAAGATTGACAAGACGAAATATGACGTGACAATCATTGACAAACACAACTATCATGCTTTCCCTCCATTGTTCTATCAAGTCGCGTCATCCGAACTCGACCCGACAAGCATCTGCTTCCCGCTCAGGCGTGAGTTTCGCAAACGCAAGCAGAAAGACATACGATTCCACATCGGTGAAGTCAAAGAGGTTGATGTCGGCAGGAAATGCGTTGTCACTGATTATGAGAGCATACCCTACGACACTCTCGTGATTGCTTTGGGGACAACCAATAACTTCTTCGGCAATGATAAACTCATTGATGATGTCTACACACTGAAATCAACCGATGAGGCCATACGTATCCGTAATGAGATACTTTACCGCTGCGAGCGTGCAGCCATAGAGACAGATTCGGAAACGCGACGGCGTATGCTCAGTTTCGTCGTAATCGGCGGTGGACCTGCCGGTGTCGAGATAGCAGGAGCTATCGGTGAGCTGAAACGCTATATCCTGAAACGTGACTATCCTGAAATCCCGCAGAATGACCTGTCGATTACAATTGTCGAAGGCTCAGACCGCCTGCTTCACACCATGAGCGAGGAGGCGTCGCAGACCGCATTGCGTGACCTTGGGCAGCTTATGGTTGATGTCAAACTCAACCGTATGATGAAGACCTATCAGAATAATGTCATCACGCTTGACGACGGCTCGACCCTTTACAGCGAGATGGTCATCTGGACAGCCGGAGTGACAGGAAGTCCCTTGTCATTCACCGGTACAGACTACAAAGCCGGGCGTGGGGGGCGTTTCCCGACCGACTCATATTGCCGTGTCGAAGGTCTCGACAATGTTTATGCCATTGGCGACATTGGTTATCTCCCCACTGAAAAATTCCCTCACGGTCTGCCTCAGTTGGCACAAGTTGCCATCCAGCAAGGTCGGTTCCTCGCCGACTGCCTCAATCGCGACCGTCATGACAAACCTTTCCGCTATGTTGACAAAGGGTCAATGGCTACCATCGGGCGGAACCGTGCCGTCGCCGACCTGCACAGACTCCATCTCAACGGTTTCATTGCATGGCTCGCATGGATGTTCATCCATCTCATATCGCTCTTGGGAATGAGGAGCAAAATTAATGTGCTTGTCAACTGGACATGGGCATATTTCAGCTACAACACAGCCCTCCGTCTACTCCTCGCAGGCTCTAAATACCCCCTCAGAGGCCATCTTCCCGACAAAGATTGACAAAGGAGAGCAAATATTTCGGCAATTCACATTTTTATTGTACTTTTGTAACTTGTAGACGATTAGTCTATAAATTATAATCACTCTTAATTATAATCAGTAAAAATGTCTATTGATAGCATTATCGCTCAGGCCGTATCCAAGGCGGTCAAGGAACTATATGGGATTGATGCCCAGGCTGAAAGCATCACACCTCAAGCCACAAGAAAAGAATTTGAAGGGAATCTGACAATCGTTGTCTTTCCATGGGTGAAAGCAGCGAGGAAAGCTCCTGATGCCGTTGGTCGCGAGATTGGTGAATGGCTTGTGGCAAATGAACCTGCCGTTGAGAAGTTCAATGTTGTCAAGGGTTTCCTGAACATAACCATTGCTCCTGAATTTTGGAATTCAGTTCTCGCCCATATAGCCCGGACTCCTGAGTTCGGGACAAAGAAAGCCGATGAAAATTCGCCGCTCGTGATGGTCGAGTATTCATCGCCAAACACCAACAAACCGCTCCATCTCGGTCATATCCGAAACAATCTTCTCGGATTCAGCCTCTCAGAAATCCTCAAGGCTTGTGGTAATCGCGTCATCAAGACCAACATAGTCAATGACCGTGGTATCCACATCTGCAAATCAATGCTTGCATGGCAGAAATGGGGCGACGGTGTCACCCCGGAAACCTCCGGCAAAAAGGGCGATCATCTCATCGGTGACTTTTACGTGCTTTTCGACAAGCACTATAAATCCGAGGTCAAGGCTCTTGAGGAGCAGGGCATGACAAAGGAGGAAGCTGAAGCAGCCTCCCCGCTGATGAAAGAAGCCCGCGCAATGCTCGTCAAATGGGAGCAGAAAGACCCCGAAATACGCGCGCTCTGGGAGACTATGAACTCATGGGTTTACGCCGGTTTTGACGAGACATACAAACGCATGGGTGTCGATTTCGATAAAATCTACTACGAAAGCAACACCTATCTTGAAGGCAAAAGCAAGGTGCTTGAAGGACTCGAAGCCGGAAAAATGTATCGCAAGGAGGATGGCTCCGTATGGGCTGACCTCACAGGCGAGGGGCTTGACCACAAGCTGCTTCTCCGCAGCGACGGGACATCTGTGTATATGACTCAGGACATTGGCACAGCCAAACTGCGCTATGAGGACTATCCCATCGACAAAATGATATATGTGGTAGGCAACGAGCAAAATTACCATTTCCAGGTGCTGTCAATCCTGCTCGACCGTCTCGGGTTCAAATGGGGCAAGGATCTTGTACATTTCTCCTACGGTATGGTCGAACTTCCGGAGGGCAAGATGAAATCGCGCGAAGGCACAGTTGTCGATGCCGATGATCTCATGGACGACATGGTGGCAACGGCACGCACTGTTTCTGCCGAACTCGGCAAACTTGATGGTCTTTCGGACGAAGAAACCGCACGCATCTCAGAGATGGTTGGTCTCGGTGCCCTCAAATACTTCCTGCTGAAAGTCGATCCGCGCAAAAATATCACTTTCAACCCTAAGGAATCCATTGACTTCAACGGTAATACCGGTCCATTCATACAGTACACCTATGCACGCATCTGCTCAGTGCTCCGCAAGGCTCAGGAGGAAGGAATGACCATCGGTGACTATTCCCACGTCACTCCCGGCGAGCGTGAGATTACACTCATCCAGTCGCTTGCCGACTTCCCCTCTACCGTACAGGCTGCTGGTCAGAATTACAGCCCGGCCCTCATTGCCAACTACATCTATGAGCTCGTCAAGAGCTACAACCAGTTCTATCATGACTGTTCAATCCTGAAGGAGACTGATGAAGCCGTGCGCTCTCTGCGTCTCGAACTCAGTCGCCAGACAGCACGTGTAGTCAAGACCGGCATGGCACTTCTCGGCATTGAAGTCCCCGAACGCATGTAAGGATTAAACTATTTAACGCCGGAAGCGTCTAATAATAAAGCGTGTGATTCTTTTCACGCATCGAACCTCAAAAAAATAGAAATATGAATTACAATCAGCAAACACCCCCTCCCTACTATGGTGGAGGCAACAATTACAACAACTATCACGCATCTAATTCGCAGGTGGTCCAGACGACATCGTCAGTGATGAAACGCGTCTACTTCAAGATGACACTCGGACTGCTCGTGACAGCATTCATCGCCCTTTTCTGCGTCAACTCGGTCAGCTACATGAATTTCATGGCCTCAAACAGTTGGTTCTACTGGGGACTGTTCATCGCAGAACTTGTGATCGTCTTTTCGCTATCGGCACGGATAATGAAAATGTCGTCAGCGACAGCCACATTGCTGTTCTACGTATTTTCAGCAATCAACGGTATGGCTCTCGCTCCCATATTCCTTATCTATACAGCAACCTCGATAGCCAAAACCTTCTTCATCTGCGCCGGAACATTCGGAGCCATGAGCATCTACGGCTATTTCACCACGCAGGACCTGACTAAATGGGGTAACTTCCTTTTCTACGCCCTCATAGGTCTCATCATCGCTTCACTTGTCAACATTTTCACGAAAAGTTCTACTCTCGATTGGATCATATCAATCGCCGGTGTTCTCATCTTTGTTGGTCTCACCGCGTGGGACACTCAGAAAATCAAGCAGATGGCACTCGTGACACCTGCCGGATATGTGGGACATCTCGCCACCATCGGCGCGCTGACCCTCTATCTCGATTTCATCAACCTCTTCCTCTATCTCCTGCGCTTCTTCGGCGATAACAGGGACTAAGAGCATGTCTAATAATAAAATTATACCTTAATTTATACTCCAAAGGAAAATGGCAAAAGTCGTAATCATCGGAGCCGGCGGTGTGGGTACCGTTGTGGCTCACAAATGTGCCCAGCACCCCGAAGTTTTCACTGAGATTGTCATTGCTTCGCGCACACGCAGCAAGTGTGATGCTATCGTTGAGGCTATCGGAAAGCCTAATGTAAGTTCTGACGTCGTTGACGCTGACAGTGTCCCTCAGCTCGTCGAACTTTTCCATCGCCATAAGCCCGAACTCGTCATCAATGTGGCACTCCCCTATCAGGATCTCACCATCATGGATGCATGTCTAATCTGTGGTGTGAATTATCTTGACACTGCCAATTATGAGCCTAAAGATGTTGCTCATTTTGAATACTCATGGCAGTGGGCCTACAAACAGCGTTTCGAGGACGCAGGTCTCACCGCCATTCTCGGTTGCGGTTTTGACCCGGGAGTGTCGGGTGTGTTCACAGCCTACGCTGCCAAACATTATTTTTCCGACATGGAGTATCTCGACATTGTCGATTGCAACGGTGGAGACCACGGCAAGGCTTTCGCCACAAACTTCAACCCGGAAATCAACATCCGTGAGATAACTCAAAACGGACGTTACTATGAGGACGGAAAATGGATCACCACAGGCCCGCTTGAAATCCACAAGACCCTTACCTATCCAAACATCGGAGAACGTGAGAGTTATCTTCTCTATCATGAGGAACTCGAATCGCTTGTGAAGAACTATCCTTCAATCAAGCGCGCACGTTTCTGGATGACATTCGGTCAGGAGTATCTGACACACCTCCGTGTGATTCAGAACATCGGCATGGCCAGAATCGATGAAGTTGATTTCAACGGACAGAAGATCGTTCCTCTCCAGTTCCTCAAGGCCGTCCTCCCCAATCCCCAGGATCTTGGAGAGAACTACCATGGCGAGACATCAATCGGTTGTCGCATCGAAGGTCTCGACAAGGACGGTAAACACCTCACCTATTACATCTGGAACAACTGCTCGCACGAGGAGGCCTACCGCGAGACCGGTATGCAGGCTGTCAGCTACACCACAGGTGTCCCCGCGATGGTCGGCGCGATGATGTTCCTCACAGGCAAATGGGTGAAACCCGGTGTGAACAATGTCGAGGAGTTTGATCCCGATCCATTCCTCGCCGAGCTTTCAAAGAACGGTCTGCCTTGGAACGAAGAATTCAATCTCAATCTTGAGGTCTGATTCATTTACATATTGATTCCCATACAGGTGCATAAGTTCAACCTCTATTCCATATCCTACGGCTGAATTTATGCACCTTCTTTTCATCAATCCCTTCATACCATGCTAAAACCAATCATATTATCCGCCATGCTGTGTCTCTCTCCAATCATGATGGCAGAGAATTTCAGTATTGATAAAGCAAACAATCGGGTGACAGTCGCAGGACAGACCTACGGTCTTAACAGCACTACGCTGCTCCTTGCCCCGGGTCAGAGCAATTCACCATACATATTCAACGACGCATTGAAAGCCATTGAGGCAATCAACAAAGCAGGGACATCCAAAGTCACACTTTTTGTCGCTCCGTCTGTCTATTGGCTTGACAATCCCGATGACCCGGCCATACGCAAAGGAGAAAAAGGTCATGCACCATACGCTGCTGAGATAGTCTGTCAAGACCTTTCAATCATCGGTCTCGCTGAGAAGCCGGAAGATGTGGTCTTTGCCGTCAACAGAGGTCAGACCCAGGGTGCACTCGGCAACTACACGATGTTGCATTTCAAGGGGGAGAGCCTCCGCACTGAAAACATGACATTCGGCAACTACTGCAATGTGGATCTCGTCTATCCGCGAGACTCGTCGATGAACCGCGAGAAGCGTAAAGCCGCCATCGTGCAGGCTCAGCTTGGAATCTGCGAAAAGACCGACCGCGTGTTTGCGCGCAATTGCCGTTTCATCAGCCGTCTGAATCTATGTCCGCTCACAGGCGCACGGCGATCGCTATATAAAGATTGCTATTTCGAGTGCACCGATGACGCTCTCACCGGCTCTGCCGTCTACCTTGACTGCAAATTTACATTCCACAGTGGCAAACCATTTTATTCAACCGCGACAACAGGAGCGGTATTCATGAACTGCGACATTCACAGCCTCGTAGATGGAGTCCAGTATCTCACAAAAATGCCGGGAATGGTGACGATGGTTGATACACGCATCACTTCTGAAAAGCCTGTCAGACTTCAATGGACCCGAGACGCTTCCCCGATACGCTGCTATCAGACCGGTGTCACACTCAACGGTCAGCCGGCATTCATTGATGAAGGTCGCCCGGAGCTAAGCACAGATTTAGCCACCTCTCCACTAATCTATGCCTATAAGATTGTGGATGGCGACAAAGTCATCTACAACACACCCAACCTGCTTGGTGGCAATGACGGGTGGGATCCGCTCGGAATGCTTCCTGCAATCAAAGCTGCGGAGAAAAAACTGTCACGCAAGCTGACCGCAATCCCGGTTGCACTCAAGATAGCCACATCCGGACGAGAACTTGCACCGCAGGCCGATACTCTCCTCCTCTCCCCGTCACCGCGCCTATGGGGTGACTATCCAGCCTCCCTTCCGCAAGAGACCGGAGTCAAATGGAACGGACCTACTACCGTACGTCTGAAGGTAATCTCTCGAAATGCACTTGTAAAGAGTGCGAATTCATTTCCCCGTCATGTCGAGGGCATAATCTCTGCCACAACAACCGACGGGCTCGTCGGTGCGACAAATATCAAAGTCGCTCCCCTACTGAAGGATGCACCGGATTTCTCTGCCTCACCGACATTGACTCTCAACAAATCCAAGCTAAAAGTTGACTATACTCTCGCAGCCGAGGGCAATGACGACAGCTACATCGTGTGGTACCGCTCCACACGTCCTGACGCAGCAGACAGCATACCTGTCCGTCATGGGCATGGAGAAAGCGCATCGACATATCAACTGACGAGTGCCGACCACGGATATTTTATCTCAGCCGCCGTGACTCCCAAGCTGTCTGATACTTATCCCGGAAATACCGCAACAGTCAAATTTGATGGTGAGATAACTCAAAAAATATCCAAGTCCTCTCCTAAAAAGGAACGGATTCTCTCAACATCATTTGCCGAGATACCGATCAGGCGTGGCAAGCCTGGTCGTCCCGGATTCTGGAACTTCGATTCATACAAGCCGGAAGATACCAAGGAGCATGATTGGAAGCCTGATGAAAAACTCAGTTGGTACTACGGACATGCGACAGATGCTTCCACCGGTATCGGTTTAGTCCAGGCCACGCGTGGAGCAAGATTGACATACACTCCAACTCAATCCGTGTGCAAATCAATGCACATATCACTTGTGGCAGAACCATGCAAGGGACCGGGGCAGGGATTCGGAAGTGCTACCGGGCAATACATGGACATTTGTCTGAAATTTGTTCCGCAGACTCTCAGCGGTTACGGACTGCGTATAGAGCGCACTCCCGACTACGACAAAGCCGTCACATTCACCCTCGTCCATTATGTCAACGGCAAAGTGACTCCCGTGAGCAAACCGATAGCCTCAAACTGCTTCCGCAGTCCATGTCATATCACTCTTGACCTCGATGAAAGCACACTGACAGCCACGGCCTCAACCGAAGCACCGACAGTCGAATCGGATCATCCTGATGTAAAACCCTACGTCAGCCTATCTACCAAAATCAGTGTGCCGACCACTCATGGATCGTTTGCCATCCAGCATACCGGTTCCACAGGCTCATCCGCAACACTCCTCAGAGATCTCAAAATCACTTGGGAATAATCCAAATCCTATTACTTTAAAGCCGGTCATCACAAAATAGCCATGAGTGATGACCGGCTTTACTAATGTCCCACAGTCTGTCATGAGAATGAAAACCAATGTGAGTGAGGATGAAAGCCAATGTGAATCAGATACTTTCTTATTCAGAAAACATGAGATAATGCATAAGCTCTCGATTTTTTCTTTAAAACTATTTTCGGTTTAAAAAAAAGTTATTACTTTCGCACTATCTATTGACAGCCATTACTCCAGATGGCCATAAATTAACCAGCTAAACTATTATACTTCCGATATGATATTCAATTTTCGTATAGTTTCTGACGAAGTTGACAACTTCAAGCGCGAAATTCAGATTGATGCTGACGCTACATTCCTTGATCTTCGCAATGCCATCTGTGATTCTGTCGGCTATGACAAAAATCAGTTAAGTTCATTCTTTATGTGTGAGGATGGCTGGGAACGTAATCAGGAAATATGCCTCGAAGATATGGGCTCGGACTCGTCAGAGGATGTCTATCTCATGGAAGATACCCCCCTCAGTGATTTCATTGAGGATGACGGACAGCGTCTTGTATGGGTATTTGACTACATGACAGACCGTTCATTCTTCATCGAGATGAAAAAGTCTATTCCGGGTAAAAATCTTCATGACCCCCTTTGCACCATCTCAATGGGCGATGCACCCGCTCAATTCGTTGACCTGGATGATTTCGACGCCAAGATTGATGCAAAAGCCGCACAGACAGCCACCGAAACAGATCTTGATGATGAATTCTATGGCACAACTGAATTTAACGAAGATGAATTTGATGCTGCCGGGTTTGATGAAATGACTTTTGATGAATAAATAATCATACGATAAAAGCCGGGAGAGACGGAATTGCAATGATTCCATCCCTCCCGGTTTTTTATGCTCAGTAAACGCCATCAATCTCCAAACAGAGTCATGCGGTCTCTGACGATAGCATCCTTGACCATATCTTCCGGGATAAACTTCCAGTTTGGAGTCACACGTGGAGAGATTGTGCCACGTTTTTCGATTTCTTTTATCAGATAGAAACGCAAATCCTTATCGGTGGCAGACAGTACTCTTGATTTCAACTCACCGTGTGGTATTCCTGCACCCTTTGTCAGCAAATCGCCTCCGCCATTGGCGCGATAAGAATTGACAGCCACTTTATATGTCCTGTCAGGATCAAACGGAGTCCCGTCAGCCATCGACAGAATATCAATCTTCTCTCCACGCGGTTTGGTCACGTCAACCGTATAGACGATTCCTGCTGCGGAGTCGAAATTGTATGATGGATTCAAGAGTTTGGCATAATCGCCCTTGGCAGCTTTCCCCCCTGAAAAAAGCAAGAGGTTGTCCGTCGGATTCTCCATCACATCAGTCCACAGCGAATAGCTCATTTCGAGATAATCCTTCAGCTCTCGACCGGTCATCGCCATTGTATAGAGCATATTCTCGTACTTATAAAGCGTGAACATGTCACTCATCCTCAAATCCCCCTCCTTGATGACAGCGTCAAATGACAGCGGAGCGGCAAGTGATATTTCCGCTCCTGAAATTGCGAGCTGGAGGTCATGAAGCAACTGCATGAATGATGAAGGACCGAAATAGGCATCGCGGACTGAGAAATCGCCGGTCGAAGTACCTATCTTACGGCTGACAAAGTCGAGTATCTCCCGACGCTCATTGTCAAACTCAGCCATGAAAGCAGAATCAGGCTCAAGATGATTGACGGGGGTGAGACGACCCGTCACTTTCTTATCCGTCACTTTGCCATTCTTATCAATTGTAAATTTCACCTCGCTTTCAGCGAGATATGATGCATTGTTGGCCGGATTGAGCACAATAGCCGTAGAATTTACCCGATCCTTGCCGGAGGAATTGAAAAGCGTATGGTCATGCCCCATAAATATGATGTCGAAACCATCCACCTGCTCCGCGACAAGCAATGAGGCATTCTCCCGCCACTCACCGGTCATCTTTGAAGAATCATGTCCCGAATGAAACAGTCCGACGAGCAAATCAGGCTTTTCCGTCTCAAGAATGTACGGGACCCACTTGCGTGCCGACTCGACCATGTCCTCAAATTCAAGTCCCTCCCATAAAGTCTCCGGCAGCCACGCAGGAATGGCCGGAGTCAGGAGACCCAACACCACAACCTTAACGCCGGCCCGACTGATGACGGCGTAGGGTTGCAGATATGGTTTGCCTGTGGATTTGTCTATTACATTCGCACCGAGAAGCGGAAGATTTCCGAGATCGCTGCGATAACGGTCATAGACGGCATGACCCGTCTCCACGTCATGATTGCCGATTGTCTGCGCATCATAGCCCATGAAATTCAACATCCTTGCAGTGGGATGTGTCACGCCTGTATTGATGAAATTATAATAGTAGGCTGTGGGCTGACCTTGAAGGATGTCGCCATTGTCGAGGAGGATGACATTGTCATTCCCAAGTGAGTCACGCAGTTCCTTTACGCGCGTGGTAACCCTTGCGAGAGACCCTTCTCCATCAGTGCGAGTGATGAAGTTATAGGGAAAATAGTTGCCGTGGACATCGGACGTAGCCGCAATCTTTAGCGTAAGCTCCTCAGCCATGCCCGAGACAGAGCCGAGGAGTGATGATGCAATTGCCATTGCCAAACAATACTTTTTCAATTTCTTATCTGTGTTAAATTTTCATGACATCGGAGTTGCGGACGGTAAAAAAATTCTCTCAGCGAATATTTTTTATCGTTACTTATGGATTCGGATCGGTGTAGATTGCACGTACCTTTCCGACCGAGAGAGAGCCTTCAACCTTGAGCGGGATTCGCTGGCTGTCAGTCGAGATCCAGCCAGAAATCGGGGCAGAACTTTCGATGCCGTTGCGGGTAAAAGTGAAATTGATAAAATATGACGGCAGAGACCGGCCGTTGAGCGAGACATTTTTCTTTCCGAGATACGTGATGCGAAGTTTTTCCTTCTTTGACCCGGAAAAGATATTTACCGTCAGACTTTCACCCTTTGTCATATTATCAAAATCGAGAGTGCGGAGATAGAAAAAGGAACTCAGCATATCAACCGTCATGCCCTCTGCTTCAAGATGGAGCGTGGAGCTGGTCATGGGCTCTCCCGGAGCTTTGCGCTTATATCGGACAGCTTCAGCAGAGAATGTATTGCCCTCACGTTGAAAGTGCAACACATCCTTTTTGTATTTGCCGTTCTCATGCGCGATATACGTATATGTCACCGGATAGAAATCGCCTTTTGTCATGGTGGTGTAAAGGGTGTCGCGGAGCATATAAATCTTGTTGGCCCACGGCGCATTCTCTGCAAAGACAGAGGCACGGTAGAGATTACCGTCGTTACGCAGCGACATAGTGGCATAGCCTGCCACCTTGTTTATGAAGCCCCACTTGTAGATTACATCGTAGGTCAATGTCTCGTCCACCAGCGTTACAGGATTAGTGGCTCCGGCACCGATAAACATCAACAGTCCTGTGACGACTGTCAGAAATTTTGATTTCATAACAATGATGATGGTTTTGAAAGCTCACGGAACGGGAGAGCCGAGCGGTAGGACTGCTCTATGCACTTGTTGCGCCAACATTTGCGGCACACAGCTATGTAGCGGTCATCTCCACCTATTTCAACCTGCTCACCCTCCTCCACGAAATCACCGTTCTTGTCAATGCGGGCATTGATTATGGTCTTGCGTCCGCACGTACATGTCGATTTGATTTCATCTATCGTGTCGGCTATCTCAAAAAGTCGACGTGACCCTTCAAACAGTTTACTCTGGAAATCTGTGCGAAGTCCGTAGCAAATCACATTGCTGCCGAAGTCATCGACAATCCTTGAGAGCTGATCGACTTGCATGGCTGTCAGAAACTGGGCCTCATCGACGAGAAACCAATCGATAACCGACATCGACTCCTCAAAAAGACACTGTGCCATCTCATAGATGTCCGTATCATGATAGATCCACCGACATTCGCGCTCAATTCCTATACGTGAACGGATCACGTTGGCTTTATCACGCGTATCGACAACGGGCTTGAGACAGACATATCGGATGTGTCTTTCCTCGAAATTATAGGCAGTGGTCAGGAGGAGTGCGGTCTTGGCCGACCCCATTGTTCCGTAGCGGAAATATAGCTTACCTTTTCTGTTCATGAGGGGATATTGTTGAATTTCGCAGCAAAGGTAAGGAAAGCAACTGATTTAAACTTTTTATAAAATGTTAAATCAATTCAAAAAGTCGTGTGAGCGATGTTGTGATCAAACGATATGGAGTTCATTGAGCTGCTCCCTGACGGGTGAACACACAATCCATCTTGCCCAATTCAAATTTCAGCAGCGTACCTTTGACCTTGACATCGTCAAGATGACGGAAAGACGCGTAGCGGGTCATCAGGACACGTTGCATACTTGCCTCGATGGTTGAAGCGACTGAGGGACGGATGGAATCAATGCGCGGAGCTGACCCCGTCAGAGGATTTCCCTCCATGACGACTGTCTTTGGATCAACCTCCACTGCCAGTGTCGCCGGGTCAAGAGCCACGGCTATCTCATCATCATCAATGACAGTCCATGTGCCTGAGATGGTTGATTTGGCCGAGGCAGTGAGGGTCAGGGGCTCAATCATCGCGCCTTCCGACAGCACCTGTGTCGATGCGGAAATCATTCCCGCAATCATCAACTCCCCACCCTTGCTGCCCTTGGGGACAGCTATGTCTGATTGCGTGAAGTCAAGAGTCTCAAGTATTGTGGCTGTGACCACTGAATTGTCAGTGATATTTTCAGGTGTCCCCGTCCATGATCCCTGCATCTCATTTGCAAGACGTGCATTCTCGTCACATGAAGTGAATGCGAGAGCCGCAAACACGCATGTTGAAATAATTAATCTTTTCATTATTGGAGTTTTTGATTAACGAATTTTAAACTCGACCAAGAGTGTGCCTCATAACAAACGTTAAAGCGATGACGACACACTCTAAATATCTCTATCAATAAACGTCCGAGAGTTAAAATTAGTTTCATTACATTCAAAAAAATTGTGTAAATTTGTGTCGGTATCTCACGCGATGTGACCATGCCTTAGGTTGCAAACCGGAGACCGGCACAGATATTCAGCACATAAAACCAAGCAGATGAGCGTAAACAAAGTCATATTGATCGGCAATGTCGGCAACAATCCCGAAGTCAGATATGTCGAGACACGCCCCATAGCCACCTTCCGCCTTGCGACAAACGAGCGTGAGCGCACCCGGCCCGACGGGACAAAAATTCCCGAACGGACCGAGTGGCATACAATAATAATGTGGGATTCGGCAGCAGAGTTTGCTGAGAAATACATCCGCACGGGCACGCGTCTGTACATTGAAGGGAAGATACGCTACCGAGTGTGGGAGGACAGAAACGCAATAAAACGCAACGTCACGGAAATATACGTTGATAATTTCGAGCTGTTGGGCGGCAAATGAAGCGGGAACGATTCAATTGCGTGCCGTCTGACCGGCAGGTATGCTGACAGGTTGCTTGAACACTATGGTGTGTTGCTGAGTCCATCCTTGAGTGCTGTTGCGGATACGGAGAGTGACCACCCCTTTAGCATAATCAGCCTGTGACTTCACGAGACGGAACACATCGCCAATTGAAGCTGCTCCGCTCATGCTTGTCGAAATGAGTGTGACACCGCTGCTGAGAGCGGTCACATGAAGAATGTCGGTGCGATTGATAGCGGTCATCATAATAGAGAGATTTTATTTGGTAATTTTTTAGAGAAAAGAGGAGAATTTGTAAGCTCCTGATTGTAATGCAAATTTACGCCCTTACATGGGCAAGATTACTGCACACGTATGACAACTATTGTTAAAAGCAATCTGTATTCCACAATAAATCACTACTGAAAAGGTCAAAATGACTTCAAAAAGAGGAACTAATCATGTTATAATTTGGGCATCTCTATCTTTTGTTATACTTTTGCGCCTGATTTTGGCACTGTATCCCCAACATGCGTGACGGCAGATGCAAAGAATCGGGAAAAATCTCAAGAAAATGAAAGATTTCAAACTGAAGGGACACCTTGCGATGCTCGGAGCCAACACGACTTGGGGCATGATGGCACCAATTGCGAAATTAGTGATGACGGCAGGTGTCATATCGCCACTCTTGTTGACGAATTTCCGTATCATAGGAGCTGCAATACTGTTCTGGATAGCCTCCCTGTTCACAAAGCATGAACATGTCCCCACGTCTGACCTCATACGTATGGCAGGCGCAGGGTTGCTCGGCATTGTGTTCAATCAGGGAAGCTACATAACGGGCATAGGATTCACATCGCCCGGCGAGGCATCAATCATAACCACCACCATGCCACTGTGGGTCATGCTCCTTGCAGCCGTGATTCTCAAAGAGCCGATCACATGGAAAAAAGCCGGCGGTATCGCTCTCGGTGCATCAGGCGCGCTGCTGCTCGTGTTCGGAGGAACGAAATCGGCAGTGAAAGGTGACAATCCAATGCTCGGCGACCTGCTTGTGCTGACCGCACAGCTAAGCTATGCCCTTTATCTCACATTTTTCAAAAACTTCATCAAAAAATATTCAGTTTTCACACTGATGAAGTGGATGTTCACGTTTGCAAGTATCGTCATTCTCCCTATTTCTATTAAGGAGTGGGTCACGACCGACTGGAACGAAGTTTCACATACCGAGATGGCCGGTGTTGGATACGTGGTGGTTATTGCGACCTTCCTTGCCTACATCCTCACGATGATCGGTCAGAAAAACCTCCGACCGACCCTTGTGGGTATGTATAACTATGTGCAACCGATCATAGCATCTCTAATCGGTATTTACCTCGATCTCGACCGATTCACACCGCTCAAGATATTTGCGGTCATACTGATTTTTTCGGGTGTATATCTCGTGACGATAAGCAAAGCTGCGAAACCTCAACCGGAAACTTGAAAACACATTGCGCAGTCCGAGGCTTAGAGTGTGTCTCTTAACGCTATTTTCGGAACGCAACAGGCAGAATACAATAGACCGGCACCGGCACTTCATTTATCAGCCCTGCATCCCAGGCGGGCATTTTAGACAAAATCCTGACGGCCTCACGGTCGAGCGACTGCTCCACGCCTCTGATCACCGAAACGTGTGAGATAGTTCCATCCTCATTGACAATGAAACTGCATAGGACACGCCCCTCCACCCCATCGCGGTATGCTTTCTGAGGATAGCGACGCTCATTGTTTATAAAATGATACATCTCTGCATCGCCTCCCGGGAAACGAGGCTGGACATCAACACTCCCGTATTCATAGACATCAATCATGACTCTTGCGGAATCAGACTTTTGTCTCGCGGAGGGCACACGCCCCTCTGCATGGGAAATTACGGGAAAATAAAAAAAGGAGGATAGGAGAATGAGATTGAGTAAAATTCTAAGCATGATGGATATTAAGAAAGTATCATTTTGCGACAAAATTAGCATGTAGATGATTGAAATGCAATTATTTTGTGAATGATTACAATTGTTTTTGTTTTGTTGACACTTCCTCGATAATCCACACAAGCCGGAAGGCTACTTGAAATCAAGCAGGAGTTCTATCGGGCAGTGGTCCGAGCCGAAAATGTCGCCACGGATATTCGCATCCTCTATACGGTCAGCGAGGCGATTGCTGACAAGAAAATAATCGATGCGCCACCCGACATTTTTCTCGCGGCTGCGGGCACGGTAGCTCCACCATGTGTAGGCATCCTCCAAATCGGGATGTATGGCCCGGAACGTATCGACAAAACCTTGTTCGAGCAATTTACCGAACTCTCCACGTTCCTCGTCGGTGAATCCGGCGTTACGGCGATTGGCGGCCGGATTCTTCAGGTCGATCTCCTTATGAGCTACGTTCATGTCACCGCAAATCACCACAGGCTTCTCCGCATCGAGCTTCCCGACATAATCGCGGAAAGCACTCTCCCACTCCATCCTGTAAGGCAGACGCGCAAGCTCGCCTTGAGAATTTGGTGTGTAGACTGTCACGAGGTAGTACTCGCCCATATCGAGGGTGATGACACGTCCTTCATGGTCATGCTCCTCCACCCCGATGCCATAAGTCACATTTTTCGGCTCATGGCGGGTATAGATCGCCGTCCCGGAATACCCCTTCCGGTCAGCGAGATTCCAGTAGGAGTGATAGCCATCAAACTCCAGTTCAAGAGCACCGGGACTCAGCTTTGTCTCTTGCAGACAGAAAAAATCAGCATCCATGGCTGAGAATATGTCGTTGAATCCTTTGCCGCACACGGCACGAAGACCGTTGACGTTCCACGATACGAATTTCATTTCCCTATTTTTATTGTGTTTACTTGATGATAGCTGCAAAGTTAAGGATTAATAAGATTTTTTTGTACAATTAATGTAACTATTTAACTACTTTTGCGTCTAATCCAATAGCATGACAGATATGCGAAACTGATTCTTCCACTATTAAACAGTCTCTAAGTGTAAATACAGTCTTATGATAATTAACTTAAAAGATGTAAATAAATCATATCCCGGAGTGGTGCCGCTACATGTGCTCAAGGATATCAACCTGTCGATTGAAAAGGGTGAACTCGTATCCATCATGGGGGCATCAGGCTCGGGAAAATCCACTCTCCTCAACATCCTCGGTATACTCGACAATTATGATTCAGGCGAGTACTATCTCGACGGTGTGTTGATTAAGAATCTCAGCGAGAACAAAGCAGCCGACCTGCGCAACTACATGATTGGTTTCGTCTTTCAGTCATTCAACCTGATTAACTACAAAAATGCGCTTGAAAATGTGGCCCTTCCGCTGTTCTACCGTGGTGTCTCTCGCCGTCAGCGCAACAAACTCGCCATGGAGCAACTTGAACGCATGGGCATGGCCGACCGTGCGACCCACCTTCCGAGTGAGCTTTCGGGCGGACAGAAACAGCGTGTGGCAATCGCCCGCGCCCTCATCACTCAGCCCTCGATTATCCTTGCCGACGAACCGACCGGCGCACTCGACTCAAAGACATCGCGAGAGGTGATGCAGGTGTTCCGCGATCTTAATGCAGAAGGCATGACAATTGTCATAGTGACCCACGATCCCGGTGTCGGCGAGCAGACAAACCGCATCATCCGTATAGCCGACGGTCGAATCGTATCATAATGTCCAATCGAGTTACAGCTAACGATAATGTTTGATCTTGCAAGTGAAATCATGGCCACCCTGCGCAACAATAAGCTGCGCACTGCCCTCACCGGGTTTGCCGTGTCGTGGGGTATATTCCTGTTGATTGTCCTGCTCAGTGTGTCGCGTGGACTCATCAACGGCATGGAGGAGATGTTCAATCAGCGCGATTCGGAGACGGTGTCCATCCGTGGCGGTTTTGCACAGAAAGCCTACAAAGGTCTGAAGGAAAACAGACGCATCCAGCTCAAGGATGCTGACCTCGCAGTCATTGCATCGCAGGATGCCAATGTGCTTTCCGAAGTCACGGCGCAGATATCGAATGACACAGCCAAAGTCACAAGCCCCGACGACTACCTCACCGACGGCTACCGTGGTGTATATCCCTCCGAACTCCGCAACAGCGGCCTGGATCTCGTGGAGGGACGTTTCATCAATCAGAATGACATCAATCAAGGCCGCAGAGTTGCCGTGCTCAACGAGGAGTCGGCCAGGACACTCTTTGCAAAGAAAAATCCCATCGGTCAACTTGTCAAGATAAGCGACCTGTCATTCACCATCGTCGGGACATACCGTCAGGAATGGAGACGTGACACGTATATCCCCTACACTACTGCACGCGCCATGAGCGGTGGCTCGGACAATGTCAACAACATCACCGTGAAGCTCGACGGCGTAACGACACTTGAAGAAAGCGAGGACGCAGAAAAGAGTTTCCGTTCCACCCTCAGCCGTCAGCACACATTTGCTGAAGATGACAGCGGCTCACTATGGATATGGAACCGTTTCTCGGACTATCTGAAGACATCCACCGCCATGGGAGCAATAGGAATAGCCGTATGGATCATCGGATTGTTGACCATGCTCTCGGGCATTGTCGGGGTTAGCAATATCATGTTCGTATCAGTCCGTGAACGTACCCACGAAATCGGTGTGCGCAGAGCCATAGGCGCAAAGCCACGCAGCATACTCAGGCAGATAATCCTTGAGAGTGTGGCCATCACGACCATATTCGGCTATGTCGGGATAGTAAGCGGTATGCTTGTCGCGGAAGGAATCGGGGCTATACTTGCCAATGGCAACTCACCGCTAAAGGATCCGACGGTCGATATATCGATTGCCATACAGGTGACGGTGGTCCTGATTATAGCCGGTGCGCTCGCCGGACTTTTCCCCGCAATGAAATCACTTAAAATCAAGCCGGTCGAAGCCCTGCGCGATGAATAGTATAAGAAAATACTGACTTCCTTCAATGAAAAATCCAATCTTCGACATAGAAAACTGGCGCGAAATCGGCACCACACTCGCGCAGAACAAGACACGCACCTTCATGACCGCTTTCGGTATCTTCTGGGGTACGGCCATACTCGCAATGCTCATCGGCGGATCCAAGGGATTAAAAAGTTTCATGGGGCGCAATTTCGAGGGCTTCGCGACAAATGTGGCAATCGTGTTCCCGGGACGTACCACCAAACCGTATGCAGGTTTCAACAAAGGCATGGCTCTTGAGCTCGACATGAACGATGTCATCGGCATACGCCGCGCCATCCCGGAGATAGAATCATCATCGGCTGTCAACAACCTGTGGGCCAACGCGCTCTATGGGCAGAAAAGCACAAACGCCATGCTGACAGGTGTTGAAAGCGATTATGACAAAATCTTCATCCCGAAAATGTATGAAGGACGTTTCATCAACGAGGCCGACAACAATCGTCTGCGCAAAGTCTGCGTGGTCGGGAAGAAGGCTGCCGACGAACTTTTCGGCAACGAATCGGGTATAGGAAAAGAAATCTCGCTCAACGGCATATACTATAAGGTGGTCGGAATAGCCGGACAGACATCGGAAATCAGCATGGGTGCAGAACTTGACGAATCAATCATCATCCCCTACAACTCGATGCGAGCCAACTATAACCTCGGCAAGAAGATCGGCATGTTCATGATGACCCTCAAAAGCGGTTACGCGCCGGGCGACTATGAGAGTACTGTCCGGCGAATAGTGGCCCGCAACCATCCGATAGCTCCGGATGATCCCGGCGCAATGTTCTTCTTCGACGTATCTGAAAAATTCGAGATGGTTGATAACGTTTTCCTCGGCATATCCATCCTCGCCCTTATTGTCGGGGTCGGCACACTGCTGTCGGGTATAATCGGAGTCGGCAACATCATGTGGATCATTGTGCGTGAGCGCACCCATGAGATAGGTATCCGGCGCGCCATAGGAGCAAAACCGCGCGACATAATCATTCAAATCCTTTCCGAAAGTATGGTGCTGACAACCATCGCCGGCATTGCCGGAATATGCTTCGCTGTGATTCTGCTCGCAGGCGCGGAATATGCGTTCGCCGATGAGCGCGGTGTCATAGCCTTTCAACTGACATTCATGCAGGCTGTATATATCCTCTCCACATTCCTGATTCTCGGTACTGCTGCCGGACTCATCCCTGCGGTGAAGGCAATGAGAATCAAGCCGATTGAGGCTCTCAGCGACAAATAAGAATATATCTCAGCGAAAGAAATGGAGAAAATAATCAACATAATCATAATCAACCAATGAAGAAATTTTTGCGGATTTTTATGTGGTGTGCGGTTGCTGCCATATTCATCGGAGCATTCGTCTACCTTTTCATCAAATCACGTCCAGAAAAAGAAACGTTTGAACTCGTCAGCCCATACGTAGGCTCGATTGAACGCAACACTGTGCTGACAGGCAAAATTGAACCGCGTGACGAAATTGAAATCAAACCTCAGGTATCAGGTATCATCTCCGAAATCAATGTCGAGGAAGGCGATATGGTACAGGTGGGCGACATAGTGGCTAAAATCAAGGTCGTGCCGGACGAAGGGCAGCTATCATCGGCTCTATCGCGAATCAACACTGCAAAAATAAACCTTGAGGATGCAAAGGTCAAACACGAGCGCAACAAACTTCTCTATGACAAAAAAGTCATCAGCAGAGAAGAGTTCGAGACCACACAGACTGCTCTCGCACAGGCCAAGGCTGAGCTTGACGCCGCCGAGGATGCCTATTCAATCGTCAAGGAGGGTGTGTCGAAGACAAACGCAAAGGAGAGCAACACACTCGTACGCGCCACCATCACAGGCTTGGTACTTGATGTCCCCGTGAAGGTCGGAAGTTCGGTTATCCAGGCCAATACCATGAACGATGGTACGACAATCGCAACCGTAGCCGACATGAACAACCTCATTTTTGAGGGGAAAGTCGATGAGACTGAAGTAGGACTGCTCACAGTCGGGCAACCCATGACAATATCCATCGGCGCACTGCCCGACCTGAAACTTGATGCAGTGATTGAAATGATCGCACCGAAAGGCACTGAGACAAACGGCGCAAACACGTTTGAAATAAAAGCAGCCATAAACGTTCCCTCCGGCGACCATCTGCGCGCAGGTTACAGTGCAAATGCCACCGTCAATCTCAGCAAAGCCGACGATGCTCTCACCATCCCCGAGAGCGTCATCGAATGGGTCGGCGACAGCACATTCGTCTACGTCATGACCGACAGCGTCCCGGAGCAGAAATTTGAACGCAGAGCAATCACCACCGGCACATCCGATGGCATAAACATCCAAGTCAAGGAGGGTGTGACTGAAACAATGAAACTTCGCGGAGCACCTGTCAAGAAAAACAATTTCAAGAAATGAGACGCTTAATCATATTTCTATTCACTGCGATCGCCGCAGGGGGCATAATGACTGCCGCACCCTGGAGCCTCGACAGTTGCCTGAACTACGCCATCAGCCATAATCTCAACATCAAAACAGCCGAAGTCAACATACTCCAAGGTGAGCAGTCCGTCACTGAAGCAAAAGACGGATTCCTGCCACAACTTTCCGCCAGAGCCGGACAGAGCTGGGACTTCGGTAGAGGACTGACATCGGCCAACACCTATGCCAACCGCAACACCTCCATGTTTTCATGGAATGCAAGCATGTCACTGCCTCTGTTCCAAGGGTTGCGCAACATCCGCCAGCTCCGCTATTCAAAAGCGAATCTCAGCCTTGCTGAAAAACAGGCGGAGGCATCGCGCGATGAAGTGCGCCTTAGCGTCATCACCGCCTATCTTCAGGTGCTGTTCAACAAAGAACTGCTTGAGGTGAGCCGCGAACAACTGCGGCTGTCCAACGTGCAGCTCGACCGGCAGCGCGTCCTCCTCGAAGGCGGCAAAGTGCCGGAGGTGGATGTCATTCAGGCTAAAGCCCAGGTCGCACAGAGCGAACTTCAGGTTGTAAATTCCGAAAACGATTACCGCACGTCAATCATCGAGCTTGCAAAACTCCTTGAACTGAACGATGTCGATGATTTCGATGTCGAGCCTATCGATGACGAATCGTTGGCACTGCTGAACGCCGAGGATGTCTATAACAATGCCCTCGCAAACTATCCTGCCCTCCGCGCTGCCCGCCAAAGCATAAAAGTGGCAGATGAAAGCATTACTCTTGCCAAAAGCGGCTACATCCCGACTCTCAGTTTCAATGCCGGACTCGGAAGCAGCTACTACACGGTGTCAGGTGAGAACGGCAAATCGTTCGGCTCACAGATGCGTGACAATTTTTCAAAAAACATAGGTTTCTCACTCAATATCCCCATTTTCGACGCCTTCTCAACCCGCAACCAAATCCGTCAGGCAAAAATAAGGAAACTCTCTGCCCAAATCCAACTTGAGCAACAGGAGAGTGATCTGCATAAAGCTATCCGTCTCGCCTATCAGCAGGCTCTTGGGGCTGAAAAGAAATATGAAGCCGGAAAAATTGCGGTCGAAGCCTCAAAAGCAGCTCTGGACGCCATGACAGAGAAATATACCTACGGCAAGGCCAACGCCACCGAATGGGAACAGACACGGTCGGACTATATCACTACCCTCGCCCAGCAGGTACAGGCAAAATATGAGCTGATCCTGCGCAACCGCGTGCTGCAGTTCTACAACCGTCATTAACTTTTATGATTCAGCAACTGTTTTCCCTGAAAAAGCTGACTGTTCACAGTCAGCTTTTTCAGGGAAAACATAAAATTATCTCCCCTCTGTCCCTCTTGACCTTGTCCCCCCTCTTCCGGCAGATGATCCTACCGATTGGCAGCAAATAGTAAGGATTTTTTGATTCCAACCTGCATATTGCCACAAAAATGCCACTATTCATTGACGATAAAATCCAATAATTAAGTTTTTTTAACCTATATCTGCGTTTATTGTCATTTTAAGTTGGTAATTTTGTATGCTCTATAACATAGCTGCACGGCACAAGTCATGATTAAAAGTACAATAGATAAGATCCTTACTGAAGAACTGACAGAGATTTGGGACCTTCTCACGAATGAAGAGAAGCGTCTCCTGATTGATAATTTTGCAGTCCACAATTACAAGAAAAACAAAATAATATATGCTGAAGGCGATGAGCCTGAATATCTGTGGGCACTCATTGAAGGTAAGGTAAAAAAATACAAGGACGGTGTCGGCGGTCGCGTCCAGATTCTTCGTCTTGTCAATCCCGGGCAATATTTCGGCTATCGCGCATATTTTGCCGGTGAGCATTACGTCTCAAGTGCCGCAACCCTTGAAGAATCCGTGTTGGGGACCTTGCCTATGAATCTTGTGGAAGATTTGATTAAGAAAAACAACCGATTGGCAATGTTTTTCATCCATGAGCTGTCGCATAATCTCGGAAATTCTGATACGAAGATTGTCAATCTGACGCAAAAGCACATCCGTGCCCGTCTCGCCGAAGCTCTGCTTGTCTTGCGCGACAACTATGGATATGAGGATTCCGACAACATGACTCTGAAGATATACATGGCCCGCGAGGATCTTGCAAATCTTTCAAACATGACAACGTCAAACGCCATCCGCACCCTGTCAAACTTCGGAAGCGAGAAAATAATAGTCGTTGACGGACGCAAGATCAAAATTCTCAACGAGCCATTGTTACGCAAAATATCCAAATTCGGCTGATCGCATGTCACAAAAAGCAAAATTCGGATCCAGGATAGGTCTCATCGCTGCGACAGTCGGGTCGGCGGTAGGACTGGGCAATGTGTGGCGTTTCCCGGCCGAGACGCAGGCCAATGGTGGAGCGGTGTTTCTGCTCATCTACATTTTATGCGTGTTTCTGCTCGGAATCCCGGTCATGACGGCTGAATTTTCACTCGGACGCGGAGGGAACTCTGATGCGACAGGCGCGTTCAGAAATGTCACCCCCAATAAAAAGGGATGGTGGATGGTCGGCGCGCTCGCCATACTTGCATCATACCTGATATTGTCGTTCTACATGGTCGTCTCCGGCTGGACTCTTGAATATCTCGTGCAGTCCGTCACCGGCAACCTGTATGCGGCTGATGCTTCCGGCGCGAACCTCGCCACAATAGACGGCGAGGAACAACTGTTCAGCCACAAGATGGAGTCATACATCGCCGGAACATACCGTCCGCTCGTCATGACGTTCATAATGATTGCTGCAAATCTTTTTGTGCTTCTGAGAGGCGTACAGAAGGGAATCGAGAAGATGTCAAACATCATGATGCCTGTGCTTTTCGTTCTGCTCCTGATTTTCTGTGGCGTATCGCTGACACTCCCGAAAGCGGCCGACGGTATAGCCTTCTTCCTGAAACCTGACTTCACCGCACTCAGCCCCAAAACGATAGTCAATGCCCTCGGTCAGTCCTTTTTCTCCCTCAGCCTCGCCATGGGTATCCTCGTCACTTACGCAAGCTATTATCCTGCCGACACCAAACTGACACGCACGGCTGTCACCGTCTCGCTTCTTGACCTCGGGACAGCAATCCTGATGGGTCTCATTATCTTTCCGGCGGTCATGACATTCGGTCTCGCCGACCATAATCTCGCAGGCTCGGCACTGGTGTTCATCACCTTGCCTGAGATATTCGCGCAGATGGGGGGCACATGTTTTTGGTCTTCGCTATTCTTCCTGCTGCTGTCAGTGGCGGCATTCACTTCCACCATCTCACTTGCGGAGGTCTCGGTGGCGTTCATGGAGTGCCATTTCAAGATGTCGAGACGACGCGCGGTCTACACCGTCGTGTGTCCCCTTTTCATACTCAGCTCCATCTGCTCGCTGTCTGTCGGAACTTGGAGCGACTTCAAGATTTTCGGACTGACGATATTCGATTTTCTCGACACCGTGGCAACCAACATAATGCTTCCATTGGGTGGAATACTCCTCTGCATCTACATGGGTTGGGTGGCTCCGCGTAAATTCTTCAAAAACGAACTTACCAATAACGGCACTCTCACATCGCGGGCCTTCGGGCTAATCGCATTCATCGTCAAATGGATAGCACCGGGGTTGATTGCTCTTGTCCTCGTCAGCCAGTTCATTTAGAGTGTGTCTCATAACAAAAGTTAAACCGAGGGCGACGCAATCTTTGAGG
>JAMPHF010000001.1:94602-191987 GCA_023663525.1 Bacteroides sp. | reverse complement strand
TCCATCTCGGATCGTTGGACTCTGGCTTTAACATTTGTTTTTAAACAGCCTCTAAATCCTCGCTTAATACAGGAGAAAGATGCAGAGACACGGACGGGCATAAGGGACATGAATTTTTCAGGATAAAAGAAGGCTGACGGATAAGATACTTACGGGTGTGGGATACTCAGTTTTGTTGTCCATCCCCAAAACAAGGGTAGGGAGGCGATTGTTATACTTGATGTATTGATTCATGGTGATGGTCGCGTAACATTGCCTCACGTTTTTTCTGATTTTCTATCGATTCATGTCACGGCACATTATCAATAAATTTGTTGAATGGCGTGCAGCCCATCTGTCTGAGAAAGCATTCGTCTTCATTCTCGGCGGAGTTGTTGGTGTGCTGTCAGGCGTTGGTGCGTTTATACTCAAGCGTTTGGTCGCCTTTATCTCAAGACATCTGACTTCCGGGCTGCATGTCGGCTCAGGGAATTGGATTTTGTTGTTGCTCCCGCTTTTGGGTATTGTCCTGACCGGTATATTCTGCCGTTACATAGTGCGGGCCAAGCTCTCGAACGGGACGGAGCAGATGATTCGTGATCTGAAGAATAAAATATATCGGCTGAAAAGCTATCTCACTTTTACACCTATACTCGCAAGCTCGCTGACATTAGGGTTTGGTGGCTCAGCCGGGTCGGAGGGCCCTATCGCCTATACGGGAGCTGCAATAGGCAGCAATCTTGCGAGATTTTTCAAGATGTCGCCTTCGATGTTGAGGCTGATGATTGGATGTGGCGCAGGAGCCGGTATTGCCGGGATTTTCAAGTCGCCTATGGGTGGAGCATTGTTCACTTTGGAGGTGCTGAGGATGCCGATGTCCACCACCTCGGTCATTCTGCTGCTTGAGACGGTGGTGATTGCGTCGATGACGGCGTTTGCCCTTTCGGGTTTTACGCTCGACATACCCTTTGATGGCGGTAGCGGATATGGTCTTGACATATTGCCTTACATTGTATTGCTTGGAGTGTTTTGCGGATTCTATTCGCTGTATTATAGCTTCATAATGAAAAAAATTGGTCGCCTCCTTCACGGTATTGCCAACAAATGGCTGAGAAATGTGGTGGCGGGTGGCTTCCTGGCGTCGATGGTCTTTCTGTTCCCTGTCCTTTATGGCGAGGGTTATGCGACTGTCGGCAGGATTATCAACGGGAATTTCACGACAATCCTCAATGATAGCATCTTTGCCGGTGATTCGGGCAGTATGTTGGCCGTCACCCTCATCGTCGGAGCGGTTGCCATGGTGAAATGCTTCGTCACCTCAGCTACGAACTATGGCGGTGGTGTCAGTGGTGATTTTGCCCCGACTTTGTTTGCGGGATGTATGGTAGGATTCTTTTTTGCCTCACTCACCAATATACTGTTAGGCCTGCATCTGCCGGTGGCACATTTTGCATTCTATGCTATGGCGGGAGTCATGGCCGGGGCTATACGTGCTCCGCTTATGGCCATGTTCCTGACCTGTGAAATGGGAGGAGCGTATGCCTATTTCTTCCCGCTCATGCTCACGGCTGCAATCTCATTCGGGATTGTGCGGCTTTTCACGGCCGACAGCTTCTTCAACCGTCATCTCGACCGCAACAACGGTCTCCTCTCGCAAATCAAACATCAATAGAGCCGTTTGCCCGATCCCCCCGACCAAAATCCAAAAGAATAAAAAATGTCGCATTACGTTTTTTTATAGGCACTAAATTTGGGGATGTTTGTTAAAATTATTAATTTTACCGTCGAATTTGCGGATGTTTGCCGCATACTTCTAAATACCTGAAACTTAAAAATCAGCAATATGGTAAATTTTTCTCTTGAGGGCAAAGTTGCTCTCGTGACCGGTGCCGCTTACGGAATCGGGCTTGCCATTGCCCAGGCATTTGCCGAGGCCGGTGCGAAAATCGTTTTTAACTGCTCACGTCAGGAGACTGTCGATCGCGGTCTCAAGGCTTACAAGGAGCTCGGAATCGACGCTAAGGGTTATCTCTGTGACGTTACCGATGAGGAGGCTGTAAAGGCTATGGTGGCTGACATTGAGGCCACTGTCGGGACAATCGACATCCTTGTCAACAATGCCGGTATCATCAAGCGCATCCCGATGGAGGAAATGGCCGTTGAGGATTTCCGCCGTGTGGTTGACGTTGACCTCGTTGCTCCCTATATCTGCGCCAAGGCAGTCATCCCCGGAATGATCAAGAAAGGTCACGGCAAGATCATCAACATCTGCTCAATGATGAGTGAGCTTGGCCGCGAGACCGTCAGCGCGTATGCTGCCGCAAAGGGTGGTTTGAAGATGCTGACCCGCAACATTTGCTCCGAGTACGGCGAATACAACATCCAGTGCAACGGTATCGGCCCGGGTTATATTGCAACTGAGCAGACAGCTCCCCTGCGCGAGCGTCAGGCTGATGGCAGCCGTCATCCCTTTGATCAGTTCATCATTTCGAAGACTCCTGCCGCACGTTGGGGCACTCCCGAGGATCTCATGGGGCCGGCCGTGTTCCTTGCATCCGATGCTTCGGACTTCGTGAACGGACATGTCCTCTATGTTGACGGCGGTATTCTCGCATACATCGGCAAGCAACCCAAATAATGGAAGCGGTATTCGCCTATATCATCTCGCTGGGTGCAGCGGTGATGATGCCCATAATATTCCTTGTGCTGGGCCTGTGCATCGGACTTGGATTCAACAAGTCATTGATGAGCGGTCTCAAGGTGGGCGTTGGTTTCATCGGTCTCGGCATTGTCACGGCTCTGCTCACCGACTCGATGTCCGACCCGCTCAAGACAATCACCAATCTCTATGATCTCCAACTGAAGGTGTTCGACATGGGTTGGCCGGCGGCAGCCTCCGTGGCCTACAATACGGCTGTCGGTGCGTTCATCATCCCCGTATGTCTCGGTGTCAACATCCTGCTGCTTCTCATCAAGGGAACACGCACAGTTAATATCGACCTTTGGAACTACTGGCATTTCGCATTCATCGGCGGTGTTGTTTACTTTGCCGTTGAGTCAATTGCCTGGGGCTTTTTCGCAGCCATCATTTGCTATATAATCACCCTCGTGATTGCCGATGTGACTGCCCCCAAGTTCCAGCGTTTCTACCATGATGTCGATGGTATCAGCATTCCTCAGCCTTTCTGCGCAGGTTTCGTGCCGTTTGCGTGGGGTATCAATGCTGTCCTTGACCGTATTCCGGGCATGAACCGTCTGGAGATTGATGCAGAGGGTCTCAAAAAGAAGTTTGGTATCGCCGGTGAGCCATTGTTCCTCGGTATCGTGGTCGGTATAGTAATCGGCTGTCTCCAGTTCGACTCATGGAGCGCGATTGTCGATAATATACCCAAGATTCTTATGCTTGGTGTGAAGATGGGTGCTGTGATGGAGCTTATCCCTCGCGTGACAGTGCTGTTCATCGAAGGTCTGAAGCCCATTTCAGAGGCCACCCGCACGATGATTGCCCGCAAGTTTAAGGGAGCGGAAGGTCTTTCGATAGGCATGAGTCCGGCACTTGTGATCGGTCATCCCACCACACTTGTCGCCTCAATCATCCTCATTCCCGTCACCCTGATCATTGCTGTCATTCTTCCCGGGAATGCTTTCCTTCCGCTCGCGTCACTTGCCGGAATGTTCTACATCTTCCCGCTGGTGCTTCCTTACACCAAAGGAAGCGTGCTGAAGACCCTTGTGGTCGGTATCGCTGTCCTTGTGCTCGCGCTTTACCTCGTGACATGGATGGCTCCCGATTTCACAAAGGCCGCACATGAAGTGGCTGCCGCCCATCCTGACGACAAGGCTGTGCAAGTGCCCGAGGGCTTCCTTGCAGGTTCGCTCGACTTTGCAGGCAGTCCGCTGGGAGCTGCAATCTATTGGTGCATCGAGGGTTTCAAGACCATCGGCATCTACATCGGTGCAGCAATCCTTACGGTCTTTACCGCCGGTCTCGTGTGGTGGAATCGTCGTCGCATGATGCGTCTGGAAGCACACCGTTCTCCGTCGAGCCACATCACGGATTGATTCATCCTCTGAGAAACATCCCCATTTTGACGTGTAGCAGACATACTCTGAACGTCAGAACATAACAGTAAAAGTAAAGAATATTAGATATGAAAAAATTCCTAACAGGTATTGCCCTTATGAGCATGTCACTTACAGGCATGGCGCAGACCAGCTATTCGATTCTGCGTGCCTGCCACCCGGATGACGTGAAGCATTATGACACCAATCAGCTCCGCTCTCACTTCATGATGCCTAAAGTCATGGAGGAAAATAAAATCAACCTCACCTACTCAATGTATGACCGCCTGATCTATGGCGGCGTTGTCCCGGTGGGTAAGGAAGTTGTCCTTGAAACCATCGATCCCCTCAAGGCCAAGTATTTTCTTGAGCGCAGGGAGCTTGGTGTGATCAACGTCGGTGGCCCCGGTGTCGTGACTGTTGACGGCAAGGAATATGAACTTAATTTCAAGGATGCCCTCTACGTAGGACGTGGAAAGCAGAATGTCAGCTTCCGCAGCAAGGACAATTCAAATCCCGCCAAGTTCTATATCAACTCCACTCCCGCTCATAAGGAATACAAGACCCAGTTGATCACCATCGATGGTCGCAAAGGCTCGCTCAAGGCCAATTCGTTTGCAGCCGGCTCGATGGAGGAGAGCAATGACCGCGTGATCAATCAGCTCATTGTCAACAATGTGCTTGAAGAAGGTCCGTGTCAGCTTCAGATGGGTCTCACCGAGTTGAAGCCCGGCAGCGTCTGGAACACTATGCCGGCTCATACACATGACCGCCGTGTCGAGGCTTATTTCTATTTCAATGTGCCTGAAGGCAATGCCATCTGCCATCTCATGGGTGAGCCGCAGGAGAACCGCCTCATCTGGCTCCACAACGAGCAGGCAGTGATGTCGCCCGAATGGTCAATCCACGCTGCCGCCGGAACATCCAACTACATGTTCATCTGGGGTATGGGCGGCGAGAATCTTGACTATGGCGACATGGACAAGGTCACATATCTCGAAATGAAGTAACATCTCTCTTTCCATTCATCACACAAGAACTTTCTAACACTTAAAATCATAAATTATCATGAAAGTCGTAACTTTAGGCGAAATCATGCTTCGCCTTTCTCCCGAAGGGAATCATCGTTTTGTACAGGTTGACAATTTTGATGTCATCTGGGGTGGCGGCGAGGCTAATGTTGCTGTAAGCTGTGCCAACTATGGTCTTGACGCATATTTCGTGTCAAAACTTCCCAAGCATGAGATCGGTCAGGCTGCTGTCAACGCTCTCCGTCGTTATGGTGTCCACACTGACCACATTGCCCGTGGTGGTGACCGTGTAGGTATCTACTATTGCGAGACCGGTGCTTCAATGCGTCCCTCAAAGGTCATCTATGACCGTGCAAATTCAGCTATTGCTGAGGCTGATCCCGAGGATTTCGACTTCGATGCTATAATGGAAGGTGCCGACTGGTTCCACTGGAGCGGTATCACACCTGCCATCAGCGACAAGGCTGCCGAGCTTACCCGTCTTGCCTGCGAGGCTGCAAAACGTCATGGCGTGACAGTGTCTGTTGACCTTAACTTCCGTAAGAAACTCTGGACAAAGGAGAAAGCTCAGTCTATCATGCGTCCCCTCATGAAGTATGTTGACGTATGTATCGGCAACGAGGAAGATGCAGAGCTCTGCCTCGGTTTCAAGCCCGACGCAGACGTTGAGGGCGGTGAGACAAATGCAGAGGGCTACAAGGGCATTTTCAAGGCTATGGCCAAGGAATTTGACTTCAAGTATGTCATCTCAACCCTCCGCGAGTCATTCTCAGCTACTCACAATGGCTGGAAGGCTATGATTTACAACGGTGAGGAATTCTATGAGTCAAAGCGTTATGACATCAACCCGATCATCGACCGCGTTGGTGGTGGCGACTCTTTCTCAGGCGGTATCATCTATGGTCTCCTCACAATGCCTAACCAGGGCGAGGCTCTTGAGTTTGCAGTAGCTGCTTCAGCTCTCAAGCACACTATCCCCGGTGACTTCAATCTCGTGACTGTTGACGAGGTGAAGGCTCTCGCAGGCGGCAACGCCAATGGCCGTGTGCAGCGTTAATGCCGGATAAAGCAGTCTGAAAAGGACTATTCCAATAAGGGACATAAGGTACGTGCGGGCAACCGCAGGTATCTTATGTCCTTTTTGATTTCCGGGTGTGAAGCATATTTTGGATAATAGTAAAAAAATGAGTACTTTTGTAATTCTAAATTAAGTGACGATAAAAATCTAAGATATGGGATTCTTCAATTTCTTCTCTCGCGAAAAGAAGGAGACTCTTGACAAGGGTCTTGAAAAAACACAGCGTGGTCTTTTTGACCGTCTCTCACATGCGATTGCCGGAAAGTCAACCATTGACGACGAGGTCCTTGACAATCTTGAGGAGGTTTTCGTCACCTCTGATGTGGGTGTCGATACCACACTCCGCATCATCGATCGCATCCAGAAGCGTGTGGCGAGAGATAAATATGTCGGTTCGTCGGAGCTTAACCGTTTGCTCTGTGAGGAAATAGCCGATATGCTTGCGGAGAAAAGCGATGAGTCATCGATGGACGATTTCACAATCCCTGCCGGTCATAAGCCTCATGTCATTATGGTTGTCGGTGTCAACGGCGTCGGCAAGACTACCACGATAGGGAAGATGGCTGCACAATTCAAAAAGGCCGGTAACAAGGTGGTGCTTGGCGCGGCCGATACGTTCAGGGCTGCCGCTATCGAGCAGCTTGAGGAGTGGGGCCGACGCGCGGATGTCCCTGTCGTGAAGCAGAAACTTGGAGCTGATCCGGCTTCGGTTGCCTTTGACACTCTCCAGAGTGCCATAGCTAACAATGCTGACGTAGTGATTATAGACACTGCCGGTCGCTTGCACAACAAGAAAGGTCTGATGGACGAGCTGACAAAAGTCAAGAACGTCATGCAGAAGCTCATTCCCGATGCTCCTCATGAGGTGCTCCTTGTGCTTGACGGCTCCACCGGTCAGAACGCTTTTGAACAGGCTAAGCAGTTTGTCGCTGCCACTCAGGTCAATGAGCTTGCCATCACTAAACTTGACGGTACGGCCAAGGGTGGTGTCGTGATAGGGATCAGCGATCAGTTCAAGATACCCGTCAAGTACATCGGTCTCGGGGAGGGTATCGAGGACCTTCAGGTGTTCCATAAAAAAGAATTTGTCGAGTCACTGTTCGGTGAGAAGTAAGGTGAAGAAGATTGCTGTCATAACATTGGGCTGTTCAAAGAATCTCGTCGATTCGGAACGACTGATGAGAATGTTGGCCGATGTCGGCTATGAGGTGACCGATTCTGCTTCAGATGAATTTATTGAAAGCGATAGTGAGAAATCGGTCGTAATAAACACATGTGGTTTCATTGGCGATGCCAAGGAGGAGTCGGTCAATGAGATTCTTGCATGGTGTGAGGCGAAAAAGGAGGGTGAGATAGACTCCTTGTATGTGATGGGCTGCCTGTCGCAGCGTTATGCCAATGAACTTCCGGCGGAAATTCCGGAGGTGGATGCCTGGTATGGTAAGACCGATTGGGCGAGGCTTGTCACGGATCTTGCACGCCGCTCACCCGGAAGTGTGCCATACGACCGCGTCATAACCACTCCGCGTCACCATGCCTATCTCAAGATTGCAGAGGGGTGCAACCGTTTCTGTTCGTTTTGCGCCATTCCTTTGATTACAGGTCGCTATAAATCGCGCCCGATTGAGGAGATTGTTGATGAAGTCCGTATGCTTGTCGGGCGCGGAGTCAGGGAGTTCAACGTTATCGCCCAGGATCTGACCAATTATGGCAAGGACATTTACGGTAAGGTTGAGATTGCGAGGCTGATTGATGAGATGGCTCGCGTAGAGGGTGTGGAATGGATTCGTCTTCATTACGCTTATCCCAAGGATTTCCCGCTTGAGCTTCTCGACGTGATGGCCCGGCATGACAACGTGTGCAAATATCTCGACATAGCTCTCCAGCATGTCTCTGACAAAGTGCTTGTCAACATGCGCCGCCACATCACCGGCAGCGAGACGCGCGAACTGCTTGCCGAGATTCGTCGCCGTGTTCCGGGCATACATCTGCGCACCACTCTCATGGTCGGTTTTCCGGGTGAGGGCGACGCTGAGTTTGGCGAACTGTTGGAGTTCGTCAAAGAGCAGCGGTTTGAGCGCATGGGTGCATTTGCCTATTGTGAGGAGGAGGATACTTACGGCGCGAAAAATTTCAAGGATGAGATTTCCGATGAGGTCAAGCAGGAAAGACTTGCACGCCTCATGGCTGCGCAGGAGGACATATCGCTCTCGATACAGGAGTCAAAGGTCGGGAAAGTCCTGCGTGTGGTCATTGACCGCGAGGAGGAGGATTTTTATGTCGGACGGACGGAGTTTGACTCACCGGAAGTCGATCCTGAAGTGCTCGTTCATAAAAATCTGCCTATGAAAGCGGGAGAATTTTATAATGTCAGAATTATTTCGGCAATGCCTTTCGAGCTGATAGGCGAGCCGCTCATAGAGAAGAATTGATGTATACGGATAAACTGACGAGGACAGCTATCGATAAATGTCTTCATGACAATATCCCTTTTGTCCTGTTTGCGCTCCCCGGTGAAAACACCGCACATTTCTATGCGGCCTATGTCGGGGATTCCGGTTGCTCCCCGGCTTTTGTCGATGAAAGCGATTGTTTTTTCATAAACTTTTTTGATAACGATGAGCCATACACCGCCGGTGTGCCGTTCAGATACTCGGCTTCGGACATAATCGCCATGTTCCCGTCCGAGCCGTTGAATCAGCCTGACGCTGAAATCCGTCCACAGATTGCGGCAACCCATCGTGCGAGCTATCATTACGCTTACTCAAATATAATCCGCAGGCTGAAGGAGGATGACGGTAAAGTCGTGCTTTCGCGTCACCGCACCATTCTTTCATACCGTTTCCCGGCTGATATTGCTGAAGATTATTTTGGATTGACGGACACTACGTTCCGTTATCTCTGCTTCACGCCCGAAACGGGAGTGTGGCTCGGCTCGACCCCGGAGCTGTTGCTCGAAAGTGACAGGAAGACTTCTGAAATCAGGACGATGGCTTTGGCCGGTACGCGGAGGAGTGATGACGATTCGCCGTGGGATGAGAAGAATATCTACGAACAGTCATTCGTCACGGAGTTCATCGAGACTGTGCTGTCCGACTATGATGTTGATGTGAACATCGGGGAAGTGCATGAGAAAAAGTTTGTCAACATAAAACACCTTTGCACGGAAATCAAGGCCAAAGGGTCGGTAGATATCCCGCAATTGATGGCAGCCTTGAGTCCTACCCCGGCAGTCGCCGGCTATCCACGCGAGCTTGCCATAGATGAAATCTCTGTCTACGAGACGCAACGGCGGTATTGCTACGGCGGCTATGTAGGCGTGAGAATCGGTGGTGATTACCATGCATACGTCAATCTGCGCTGTTGCTTCATGGCTCCGGCTATTTTTGAACACGAATATTTCGGCTGGCTTTGCAATCTCTATGCCGGAGGTGGGATAGTGGCGGACTCTAAGGAACAGGATGAGTGGGATGAGACAGAGGCGAAAACCGATGCGTTGGCTAAGATTCTGCAAGGTCCTGACGGCGATTCGGCTGTCGAAGGTCAGAAACTCAATGTGAGGAGCATTGAGATAATGGCAGTTCCCCCTACGTTCTAAACTTAGCTGTAAACCGCTTGAAAATATTCTCAAAAAAGAAACGCACGGCCGCCCCGGTTGCCCATTGGTCAAAATCGATGGCGGAGTGTGATTAAAGGCAAATCTATTTTACAAGAAAAATGAAAAAAGGTTCACCTGTCCTTATAATCGTCATTGCTGTTGTCATCGTGGCTGTCATCTCACTCCTTCCACTTTCGGAATGGAGCGGAGGCCGCATGAAAGATTTCAGCCTTGTGAGCGATATTCTAAAGGAAATAGGAATCATGGAGGGTGTGCCTTCCTATGAGTCCACCGAGGAGATTGATCCTGCACTGCTTGCCGCGCAGACTGAGGACGAAGGAGCAGTGAAGCTCCCTCAACCCGGAGAGCCGATTGACACTATCATCTCGCCCGTGAAACCGTCGAGGGTCGGGGAGCTTGTGAAAGTTGAGGACTACACCACCATCGGGGTCGGTTTCACGAATCTGAAACACTCCTTGGAATCAGGCTCGATAGCCCGCATAGCGGTGGTCGGCGACAGCTATATAGAGGGCGATATTTTCACGCAGGATCTCCGTGAGCTTTTCCAGGAGGCTTACGGCGGCGAGGGAGTCGGATATGTCAACATGCACTCTGATTTCCCCGGATTCAGACGTTCGGTCAAGCAGAGCGGTTCCGGATGGAAGACATATACGGCTAATAAGAAAGCGGACAGGCAATATCTCGACATCGCGGAGCAATATTCAGTCCCGAACGGAACGGCCACTGCGATCTATGAAGGGACCAAGGCTTTCGCGCACACTCAGTCGTGGTCACGGTCAAAATTCCTGTTCATTTCGCCAGACGATATCACAATCAGTGTTAAAACAGACGATTCAGAGTGGGAAGAACGCAATATCATCGGTTCTCCGTCCGTTCAATCATTGGAGATCGACGGACCGGTCTCCACTTTCGGCATAAAGGCTACTGCATCTTCGCTCATCGGTCTCGGGGTATGGCTCGACGGTGTTTCCGGTGTCAGTCTCGACTGCATGTCGTCGAGAGGTTTCTCAGGAATCACATTGACCAAAATCAATCCCGAGCTCTCGCATGAGATGGCTCAATTCATTGACTATGATCTCATAATTCTTGAGTTCGGAATCAATGCCATGAGCGCACAGCAGAAAGATTACAGCATATACTGTTCGCGCATGGTCGATGTCATCAACCATATCCGTCTGTGTTATCCGCATTCCGACATACTTCTCATGGGTATCGGTGACCGTGGTGAGAAGGCTGGGTCGCAGGTTAGGTCGATGTCAACCGCATCGGCAATGATAAGTGCCCAGCGCGATGCGGCGCGACGTGCTCACTGCCTTTTCTGGGACACTCGCGAAGCTATGGGCGGCGAGAATGCTGTGGTTGAATGGAGTAATGCCGGACATATCAACAAAGACTACATCCATCTTACCCACAAAGGTGGTGCGCGTCTGGCCCGTGAGTTGTTTAACGCTATTCAATCAGACTTGCAATGACATTTTTTAACAAAATAATCATATCAGTCGCCTCACTGTCTATTCCGGTGCTAATGGCAGCTCAGTCTACCGACCCGAATGACGAGACCGATACTATTGAGGATACTGACGATTCAGACCGCATGGTCAGGGAGGGCTTTGTCGAGATCCCTGATGAGGCGGATGACATAGATATCCCGATTCCATCATTCATCAAACGCGGTGCCAATCACATTATATATAATGGTGCCGATTGGAGCGGTCTGCGTGCTGCTTTCGCCAAATGTAACACTTCGCCGGTCTCGATTGTCCATATCGGCGACAGCCATGTGCAGGCCGATATGAATACGGGAACCACCCGTGAGCTGCTGCAATATGATTTCGGAAATGCCGGACGCGGGCTGATTGCCCCACTGAAAATCTGTGGGACGAACCAACCTAAGGACTATGTGTTCCAGAGCCCAAATTCATGGAATGCCGTCAAGCTGATGAACAATTCATGGATTCAGACCGTTGGATTTACCGGCACGTCCATTCGTCCGTCAAGTTCGACAAGCGAGCTGACCATCGGAACGCAGGATGTTGATGACTACAATCCTTTCTCATCGACAACTCTTTTCCACAATGGACGGTTGACCGTCAAGGAGGTGACTGACGGGGAGGGTAACAAACTGCAATTCCGCGCAATTCCATCGCGTGACTACACTCAGCTCATCCTGTCGTCGCTGACCACTAAAATCAATGTGAAATTCGCCTCTGCGGGCGACTTGACGATATATGGAGCAACACTTTCCGGTGACAGACCGGGAGTGTTCTACCACTCCATCGGGAATAATGGTGCGACGTATGACTCCTACAACCGCATCGGGACAGTGGGAATCGGACTCAACCCACTCCATCCGAATCTCGTCATAATCTCGCTTGGCACAAACGAGGCGTTCGGTCGTCTCGGCAGCAATCCGTCGCAGTTCAAATTGGCGATTCACAGACTGGTCAGCAATGTCCGTACTGCCAATCCCGATGCATTGATACTTCTGACAACCCCGATGGAATGTCACCGCAGTGTGGTGTCAAAAAAGAAGTCACGTGTGCGCAAAAAGGGTAGAAAGGGGTACAGGACAGTCTATCGCTCGACAACGTCCTACGCGGTCAATAGTAACATCGCGCCTCTCCGCAAGGCTATCCTCGATTACGGTGCCGAGAACGGAATTGCGGTCTATGATTGGTATGACGTGGCCGGTGGAGCCGGAGCAAGTTCATCATGGATAAGCTCCAATCTTTTTGCAAAGGACCGCGTCCACCACACTCGTACCGGTTACAATCTTGAGGGGCGTTTGCTCTACGATGCACTCATGGATGCTCTCCGTGACGGTCACTGACTGATTGCACCACGCATATCACTGATTCCTGCATATCATTATCTTAATTTTAATATTCGTTTAGGAAATTGGAAGCTTTAGCTGAATTTTTCACGGCACTCAATGAAAAGATAGCGGTGATGCTCGACGCTGTCAATGTCGATTTCGATAAGATTGTCGATGTGTTGAGCTACGACCCGTCACAGCCTCTGATGTTCAACACGGGGCTGTTCATGCTGCTGTTTGCAGCCTTCATGCTGCTCTTTTGGCTTGTAAAAGGTGTGAGGGTGCTGAAGATGGCTCTCGTCATACTTTTCTCGTTATATTTCTACTATAAATCCTCCGGGATGTGCTGTCTGCTCCTTCTTGGGGTCTGTGTCAGCGATTACATCCTCGGTCTGCTCATGGAACAGGCTGACAAACGCCGACTTGAGACAGCGAAGCAACTGATTGTGTGGATAAATGTGGCTGTCAATGTCGGGATGCTTGCATATTTCAAGTATTTCACACTGATTCTCGACACTATCTCGCGGTTTTTCACCATGGAGCTGACGTTTGAGTCGTTGATTCTTCCCGCAGGTATTTCATTCTTCACTTTCCGCTCAATCAGCTACATAGTCGATCTCTACCGGGGGCAGTTGAAGGCATGTCACAATCTGTTTGATTATGTGTTTTTCCTCACGTTCTTCCCGCCATTGCTTGCCGGTCCGGTGGTCAGAGCCAAGGATTTTCTGCCGCAGGTGAAGGGCAATCCGGTTGTCACACGTGAGATGACTTCGGAGGGCATATTTTTGATAATCACCGGACTAATCAAGAAGGTTGTCATTGCCGATTATATCAGCGGTAATTTTGTTGACAGGGTGTTCGACAATCCCGCCCTTTACAGTGGTTTTGAGAACCTGATGGCCACTTTCGGCTTTACCGTGCAGCTCTACTGCGATTTTTCGGGTTACAGTGACATGGCCATCGGAATTGCTCTGCTAATGGGCTACCGTTTCCTTGAGAATTTCAATGCTCCTTTCAAGGCTCAGAATCCCACAGAGTTCTGGCACCGTTGGCACATATCGCTCTCCACGTGGTTGCGCGACTATGTCTACATCCCGTTGGGGGGCAACCGGTGCTCACGCTCACGCATGTATTTCAATCAGTTTGCCACCATGGTCATCGGCGGTCTCTGGCATGGTGCATCGTGGATGTATGTCATCTGGGGTGCCATACATGGCGGATTGCTTGTGGCACACAAGATGATCCGCAGAGCCTTTCATCTTCAAGTGCAGCGCACAGTGGTGACTGAGACTGGTGAGATAGCCGTGGTGAGTGAGGATGAGCCTCCGACATCGTGGATGAAACCTTGGATAAAAGGATTCAACATGGTGTTGACGTTCTCGATCATTGCCTTGTCGTTCATGTTTTTCCGTGCCACCTCGCTTGAGAATGTCGGGATGATGTGGCATCAGATACTTTTTGACTTCCACATATCGGTTGCTCCACAGTTTGTCGATGGCTATTTCGGAATAGTGGTGCTTATAGTTGCTGCATATGTCATCCATGTCACTCCTTCCCGCATGACTGACCGCATACGGACTGCGTTTGAATCCGCTCCACCGATGGCTCAGGCAGTGATTCTCGCCATCGTGATATTGGTAGTCATACAGGTGCGGCAGAGCGACATTGTCCCCTTCATATATCTTCAGTACTAATGATACGAGCGATTTTTTTTGATATTGACGGTACACTTGTGCCGTTTGGTTCACACGGGATTCCGTCAGAGGTGAAAGAGGCCATTGCCACTGTCCGCAGTCGTGGCGTAAAAGTTTTCATAGCTACCGGGCGACATCTTGCATGGATTGACAATCTTGGCGACACCGAGTTTGACGGATATGTGACTGTCAACGGTGGTGTGTGTCTGCTTTCCGACAAGACCACGTGTATCTACCGCCGTGTCATCGACCGGGAGGATATTGAGCGCGTCATTCCGTTCTCGCACGTCACTTCGATTCCTTTCGTGGCGATTCCATCGGATGGTAAGATTTTCATAAACCGTATCGATGAGGGTGTGAGGCATACTATGCGCCTGCTGAGAGTCAGTCATATTGATGTGAGGGAGCTTGATTCCATAGGCGACCGCGATGTGGTCCAGATGATGGCATTCGGGACTGAGGAGGAGCGTAGGGCTTGCGGTCTGTTCGGCGAGATACTGAGGGAATGTGACCCTACGAGCTGGAATCCGTATTTCTGCGACATCATACCGAAGGGGAGCGACAAGAGTGTCGGGATTGACAGAATGATAGAGCATTTCGGCATTGATTTGTCGGAGACGATGGCGTTTGGCGACGGTAACAACGACATTGGTATGCTCCGGCATGTGGCTGTCGGTGTCGCGATGGGAAATGCTGACGCCACTGTCAAGGAGGCCGCCAACTACATCACTACTGCCGATACGGAGCATGGTGTGGTTAATGCCTTCAGCCACTTCGGTTTGATATGATTTGAATAGAAGAAAAAATTATCTTCCCATATCTGAGAGACTCGGGTATGGGAAGACGTGTTTTTTACTGTATCATAAAGGATTGTGCGTCAGACGAGGTGACGGATGTTGTCCTCGCGGTCACCGGGAAGGAGGTCAATCACGGGGATTTCAATCATTGTGTATGCTCCGGGGGTGAGGCGCATGGAGGCGCGAGCCACTCCGACAAGGAGCTGTGCGGTGAGTGCGGGATTGTTAATTGACATGTTGAATTCGAGACGCTGATTCTGTGTCTTACCGGAGACACCTTTGCGCACCATGTGGACACCGTGGCCCATGTCTTTTACTGCATCGACGTTGTCAACAGCCATCACATGTGTCTCGTCCGATGCAAAATAGGGATCGGCTTTGATGGCGGCGGTGACTTCTTCGAGCGAGGCTCCGGGTTCGAGTTCCACGTAGACCATGCGACGGTGCACGCCATCGCCTTTTGGCATTGTCATGGAAAGAGCGTTCTTCACACCGGCTTTGGATTTGACACAAACTGTATGACCCATGCTCATGCCGGGACCGAAGTTAGTGTAGGTGAGACCCTTCGGAGCTGCTGCCTCCATGAGGGTGCGGACGATGGAGTCACTTCCGGGATCCCATCCGGCGGAGATGACGGCTACGCGTCCGGCCTTGCGTGCGGCTGCATCAAGTGAGCGGCGCAGATCGATGATGGATGTGTGGATGTCGAAGCTGTCAACGGTGTTGATACCCATGGCAAGGTAGCGGAGGGCGTGCTTCTCGACTTCACGTGTCGGGGTGGCGAGGATTGCCACATCGACGTGTCCGAGTTCTGCGATGTCGGTGACTACTTTGTAGGGTGTGAGTTCGAGGGGAATGTCGGTGACCTGACGACGCACTATGCCTGCGATCTCAAAGTCGGGTGCGGTTTCGAGTGCTTCGATTGTGAATCGGCCGATGTTGCCGTAGCCGACCACTGCTGCTCTGATTTTTGTCATAGGGGAATGTGAGTATATGTGTAAAAAATAAGGGGAGGATAGCCGGTCGGCTGTGAGTCGTGCCGGATGTCCCCCCTTTTTTGTTGATTCTTGATAGTTTCGGTTAGGAAGCTATGTTATTTCTTGGATACGATGGCTTCGGTGTCGCGTGCGATCATGAGTTCCTCGTCAGTGGGGATGACCACAACTTTGACTTTGGAAGCCGGTGTGGAGATGAGGGCTTCCTTGCCACGGAGACCGGAGTTGACTTCCTTATCAATCTCAACGCCCATGAAAGCGAGAGGTTCGCAAACGGCCTCGCGGAGTGATGTCTGGTTCTCGCCGACACCGCCGGTGAAGACGATGATGTCAACGCCACCCATCTCGGCTGCGTATGCGCCGATGTATTTGATGATTCGCTGCTCATACATGTCGAGGGCGAGTTTGGCGCGCTCGTTGCCGGCATTGATTGCTGCTTCGACTTCGCGCATATCGCTTGAGATACCGGTTACGCCGAGCATTCCGCTCTCTTTGTTGATGATTTTCTGAATGTCGGTTGCAGAAAGGTTATGCTTGAGCATGAGGAAGACGAGAGCTCCGGGATCGATGTCACCGACGCGTGTTCCCATCATGAGACCCTCGGTCGGGGTGAGACCCATTGATGTGTCGATGCTCTTTCCGGCGTTTACGGCTGTGATTGAGCCGCCGTTGCCGATATGGCATGTGATGATTTTCTGATCCTTGATGTCAACTCCGAGGAATTCACATGCGCGCTGTGAGACGTAGCGGTGACTTGTACCGTGGAAACCGTAGCGGCGCACTCCATCCTCCTCGTAGAATTTGTAGGGAAGTGCGTAGAGATATGATTTGGCAGGCATTGTCTGATGGAAGGCGGTGTCAAAGACTGCCACCTGGGGAGTCGAGGGCATGAGGCTGGTGATCGCATCGATTCCGGTCATGTTGGCCGGGTTGTGGAGGGGTGCGATGTCGTAGCATTGCTTGATCATGTCCTTGACCTCGTCGTTGATGAGGACGCTCTCGCTGAATTTCTCTGCGCCGTGGACCACGCGGTGGCCGACTGCGTCGATTTCGGAGTAGTTGCTGATGCATCCTTCCATCGGGTCGGTGAGGATGTTGAGGATAGCCTGTACAGCTCCGTTATGGTCGATGAGACCAAGCTCGACTACGGCTTTTGAACCGTTTTTCTGTTTGTATTTGAGGAATCCGTCGGGGAGACCGATTTTCTCGACTCCACCTTCGGCGAGGACAGTGTCGTTGGATGTGTCGATGAGTTTGTATTTCACAGAGCTGCTGCCGCAGTTCAGAACTAATATCTTCATGAAATATGTGGTGTTATGGATTGTTTTTTTACTTGTTTTCCTTGAGACCGATTGCCTGGTTGCAGGTGATGATGATGGTCTTGTAGATGTCTTCGGGGAAACAGCCGCGTGAGAGGTCGTTGACGGGGGCTGCGAGACCTTGGAGCACGGGACCTACGGCTTCTACGCCACCGAGACGCTGGACGAGTTTGTAGGCGATGTTGCCGACTTCGAGTGAGGGGAAGATGAGGACATTGGCAGTACCTGCAAGTTCGCTGTTGGGAGCTTTGCTCTTTGCAACGCTGGGCACGAGGGCTGCGTCGGCCTGAAGTTCACCGTCAAGGATGAGGTTGGGGTCGAGTTCGTGGGCGAGGCGTGTGGCTTCGATGACCTTATCGACACGTTCGCTTTTCGCACTGCCCTTGGTCGAGAAGCTGAGGATGGCAACGCGAGGCTCGATTCCTGCAATGTCGCGTGCGGTCTTTCCGGCCGACACGGCGATCTGGGCGAGCTGAGCTGCGTCAGGCTCGGGAACTACTGCGCAGTCTGCAAAGATGAGGAGGCCGTCAGTGCCATAGTTGATTCCTTCGGGGAGAACCATGACGAATGCGCCTGAGACAACATCTATGCCGGGCATAGTCTTGATGATCTGGAAAGCGGCGCGGAGCACATTGCCTGTGGTGTTGAGCGCACCGGCAACCTGACCGTCGGCATCACCTGACTTGACCATGAGGCAGCCGAGATAGAGGGGATTGGCAGCAGTCTTGCGTGCTTCCTCCATGGTTATGCCTTTCTTTTTGCGGAGCTCAAAGTAGAGGGGAGCATATTTGTCGATCACGCTTTCGTCAGCAGGGTTGACGATGGTTGCTTTGTCTATGTTGGCGAGACCGAGGTCTTTGGCGATTGCAGTGATCTCGTTGGGGTCACCGATGAGAGTGATGTCGGCAATGCCGTCGTTGATGATGCGGTCGGCTGCTTTGAGTGTACGGGGTTCGTTGCCTTCGGGGAGGACGATGCGCTGGCGGTTTGACTTAGCCTTAGCGGTTAGTTTTTCAAAAAGTCCCATAAATTTAGGTATATGATTTAAATTAAAGATTTGACAGTGTCGTGCGTGAGGAGCTGGGGTGGGGATGGCAATCGGCGGCAGCGTGGAGGGGTTGCCGTCGGCCGCCGGTCAATATCTACGCAAAGATACAATCATTTCCCATCTTTTCCAAAATAAAATAATAGTGTGGATTTGTCGTTAACTAAATATGAATACATATCTGTCTGAAATGTTGTCAAGCCGGAGATATATTATAATGTCAGCCGTGGCGGTTTCGCTTGTCCTCGGGTCATGCTCGGGAGCAAAGCTGAGTGTGGCCGATGAGCAGATGGCTCGCGGTGAGTATTTCGACGCGCAGAAGACGTATCGCAAGGTCTATAATAAGCTCAATCCGCGTGAGCAGCGTCAGCTTCGCGGCGAGGTGGCTGCGAAGATGGGTGAATGTTACACCCGCCTCGGGCAGGACGCACGTGCTGCCGCCGCTTTCCAGAATGCTCTCCGCTACGGTTATCCCGACTCTGCCTCTATGCTCCTCGGACTTGCCCGGGCGCAGCATGGCAGGGGGAGCTATGCGGAAGCCGTGAAAGCCTACGAGGGCTACCTCGAGTTGCATCCCGACGATGCGCTTGCCGCCTCGGGGCTGGCAGGGGCGCGGAAAGCGGCGGAGTTGAAACGGACGAAGACACGCCACATTGTGAGGAATGCGAAGCTCTTCAATTCACGGCGGTCGGATTTCGCACCGATGTTCAACGGCGACATACTCTATTTCACCACCACAAGTGAAAAGGCGACCGGCACGCAGCGGAGTGAGGTCACCGGAATGAAGCGCAGCGACGTCTGGATGGCGCGTAAGGACGAACGCGGTGAGTGGTTGCGCCCGGAGCCTGCGGTCGGTGAACTCAACTCGGAATGGGACGAGGGCATTGTCTCGTTCTCGCCCGATGGGTCAACGATGTATCTCACGCGTTCTCTCCGCGACCCGGGACGCGACACGGGGGTGGAATTGTACACGTCCACCCGTTCCGATGCGAGCTGGAGCGCGCCGGTGAGGTTTGAGATGACAGCCGACACTATTTCGAGCTACGGTCATCCTGCCGTCAGTCCATCAGGCAACTGGCTCTATTTCACTTCCGATATGCCCGGTCAAGGAGGCAAGGACATTTGGCGCATAAACCTCAGGGAGCGCGCGGGGAGTCTGGAGAATCTCGGTGAGGCTATAAATACGGCGGGCGATGAGGTGTTCCCCTACATGCTGACCGACTCCATAATGTATTTTTCCTCCGACGGTCATCCCGGTCTCGGCGGTCTCGATCTGTTTAAGGCCACGCTGACTCCTTCGGGCGGTTGGCTCGTCGAGAATCTCGGCAGTCCGATGAACTCCGAGGGCGATGATTTCGGTATCACTTTCGCCACTTCCGGTCGTGAAGCGGGTTTCTTCAGCTCAAACCGTGGCGACGGGCGTGGCTATGACCACATCTATTCGTTTGAGCTGCCTGATTTGAAGATTCTGATCTCCGGGCAGGTGCTCGACAAGGATGAGGAGCCTGTGGCGGGTGCGGTCATCCGCATCGTCGGCAATGACGGCTCAAACCAAAAGGCGGTGGCGCGTGCAGACGGCTCGTTCTCATTCCCCCTGCAGCGTGGCGTGAGCTATGTGATGCTTGCCGGTGCGCGTGGCTATCTCAACGCCCGTCAGGAGTTCGTTTCGGATGACGCGGAGGAGGATGCGGAATATGTCATTGACTTTACTCTCGCTTCTGTCACCAAACCCAACATAGTTGATAATATTTTCTACGATTTCGACAAATCTACTCTACGCCCGGAATCAAAGGAGGCTCTTGACGGGATTGTCGAGATGTTGCGCGACAATCCGAATATCACCATCGAGATGGCCTCACACACTGACCGTAAGGGTTCTGATGAGTATAACATCGCTCTTTCGGGTCGCAGAGCCAAGAGTGTGGTGGACTATCTCATAGCTGCCGGTATTGCCACTGACCGTCTTCAGTCGCAGGGTTATGGGGAGTCTCGTCCGGTGACAATCACCAAGCGTCTTGCACGTGAATATCCGCAGTTCACAGAGGGGACGGTGCTTAGTGAGGATTTCATTCTGACGCTCAGCCCGGAGGATCAGGATGTTGCCGACCAAATCAATCGCCGCACCGAATTTCAAGTCCTTTCCACAGACTATCAGCTTTATTAGCCGTTGTTCGTTGGTCTGATGTCAGCCGTTGGCAGTTGGCCGTGTGCTATTCAGATTTTCTCATTTTCTCATTTTCTCAAATGAAGAGAATAGTGAGAATTTTCTCATTTTCTCGTCTTCTGATAAGAATGAGAAAATGAGAATTTGGCTTAGGCGCGCTCATTTTTGCGTTATCGCATCATTTGGGGGGTGATGAGGCATTAACTTTGCACTATACTTCCATACACATATACACTCTACTCCTCTTATAAGAGGTAGTGAGGAGAGTCGTATATATATGGGTCATATATATAAGTATAGATATGTATATATGGCATATATGAATGTACGGACATGCCTTTGGCATGTTTGAATGGATATGCCTGTATATGCCAAAATATGCCAAAATATACCGGTATATGCCTGTGTGATTACCGGGTTATCGCAAATATTTGCTGATTCATCGCAAACATGCCAAAGGCATGTCCCTACGAATACGATTCTTGTCGTTCTTGGTCGTGTATCTCCTCAGGATTCTCATTTTCTCATTCTCATCGGAAGACGAGAAAATGAGAAAATTCTCACTATTCTCATCATTTGAGAAAATGAGAAAATGTGAAGCCGATGGACTAATGACCGACGGATTGGCGTCAGACCGACTGATCGGCTATTTTATCGGGAGGGTGAGGAGGAAGCGGGCTCCTGAGGTGTAGGAGGTGTCGAGGGTCAGCTCGCCTCCCATTAATTCCGCGAGCATACGTGAGATGGTCAGTCCGAGACCGGCTCCCTGCGTCTCTTTGTCGAGTTTAACGAATCGCTCAAATATGTCCTCACTCTTTTCCGGGTTGATACCGATGCCCGTATCCGTCACGCTGAATGTGACGGCACGTCCTTCCGGGTCAAGACGATATGAGAGTGTGATGGAACCGGAGTCTGTAAACTTGGCTGCATTTGTCAGCAGATTGAGCAGTATCTGATGGAGTCGCTGCGGGTCGGTGATGAGACTCATGGATGGTGAATCGGCATCAAACAGCAGTGACACTCCGGGTTTAAGGCGATTGCGGACACCTTCGAGCACCATTGAGCATAGACGCTGGAGATCGGTCGGGCTGTTGTGGATGGGCACTGAGTTGCTGTCGATTTCCGAAAGATGGAGCACATCGTTGACAATCGTGGTGAGGAGTTCGCTGTTCAGTTCGAGCAGTGAAGTGAAGCGTGACAGGTATTTGCGGTTTGACGCATCCGCGCAATCGACAATGAGGCGACTGTATTCGGCGATGGCGTTGAGCGGAGCTTTGACCTCATAGCTCATGTTCTTGATGAAATCGGTCTTGAGGTTGTTGGCTTTCTGAGCTTGGTCGCGTGCCTGCATGATTTCCTGACGCGATTTTTCGAGCTTCTGACTTTTTTCCGTCAATTCGCGGTTTGAGCGGTTAAGCGTATCTACGAGCTGACGGTTACGCGTGTTCAGACGATAGAGGATGATGACGGAGACAAGGAGTATGATGGCTGCGATGATTGCGATGGCCATTATGATGTGGATGCCTCTCGCTTCTGATCGCTGTTTTTCAGCCTGAAGACGGTTGTACTTGCTTGTCATTTCAGAATTGTCGGCAAGTATCTGAAGCTCACGGTATTTCACGTCAAGCCTGAGGCTGAGTTCTTCTTCGAGCCGTTTGTTGTAGTCAGTAGTGTAGGTCAATAGTGACTCCTTGTCGCCTAATGCTTCTGCGCAGTGGATGGCTTCCTTGAGCAGACGTGTGCGGTTTGTGGAGTTGTAGGGATTTTCGATGCAGCTTTTGATCAGTGCGAGGGCTTTCGCATGGTTTCCATACGAGAGATTATAGTAAATCTGCGGGCCGGGGAACACTTCGTTGGTCCTTTTCGCCGTCTGGCTGCGTGCGGCCATCTCCATTGCGAGTGCATAGTATTTCTCGACCTCGTTGGGCGCAAGGATTGGATAGTTGGCGAGGATGCGGGTGTAGATTATGTAGCGGTTAGCATCGTAGTTGCGGAACACGCGGCCGGCTGAATGGTAGCGGCGTTCGAGGGTCTCGATGCCGTCAAGGGTGCGGCGGTCAGCCTGCATGGCTTTCTCATATTCGCCCGTCTCGGTGTAGATCATGGCGGCATAAACGTTGTAGGCATTGTGGATGGATACGGCTGAGGCGGGCACCTCGTTGATCATGTCGCCGAGTTTGTCCATCTCATGCGACAGGATGTCGCTTGCACCCATGTTGGAGAGTATCATGCAGATGGAGTGTTGAAGCACGATGCGGTCATAGATGCTGGTTGGCATGTGGTGTTCGGTGGTCTGGAGGAGTTCCATGAGGAGGTGGCGACGTTCTTCGGGGGAGGCGTAGCGGGCACGATGCATGTTGCGTGTGAGGCGGATGAGGGTCCTTGTCTCGCGCAGCTCATCGACAAGCGAGGCGTTGAGATTCTCGTTGCCGAGCTTTGTGTAGCGCAATGTGCGTTCGTATAGATCTACGAGCATGGAGTCGTTGCGGATATATCGGTTTGACAGGTTGCGCAGGATTTCGAGGGCCACGCTGGCGTTTTTTGCTCTGTTGGCCACGTCGAACATTTCGAGACCAACCGGAGTTCCCTGCTTGTGGGGGAGGAGGTCAAACAGGTTGCCCATGATCGGGAGTGAATCGGCGGCGGTGGTGGCATTGGCGAGTTCACGGTAGAGGGAATCGGTCAGATGATTGATATCCATCGCAGGAGTCGCCGTCTGTCCGTCTGACCGTCCAAAGGCAATAAGGGTGATGGTGAGGAGAAGAATGGTGCGGAGAATGTGATTCATATTTTGGTTTTTAGATTTTGGTCGTTGGTTGTTCGTGGATAGACATCAGTCGTCAGGCGTTGGACAGCCGGTGTCGGTGTCCATGTATTGTCCACGGACATGCGCTTACACTGCTGACGGCTGAAAATGCTAATTGTCGAGTTCGAGGCCGGGGCGTTTGACTATGCGGATGATTTCGGCGGGCGTTTCGGCGATGTTGTCGGCATGGCTCTCTTTCAGCTCTTTGAGCGGACGGAATCCCCACGTCACCCCGCATGAATCGACACATGCACGCCGCGCGGTCTCCATGTCCACGCCGGAATCACCGACGTAGAGCACTTTTGACTTCCGTGTGGGGCATTTAGCAAGAATCTCGAACACGATCGATGGGTCGGGTTTGGTCGGGACTCCCTCTTTCTGCCCCTCGACGGCACTCCAGATGATGTCGGGGAAGTAATGACGGATGAGCGATTTGACCGCGCTCTGATATTTGTTTGATGCGACAGCCACTTTCACTCCCATTCCCGTCAGCTCGCGCAAAATCTCCGGGATACCGGGGTAGGGGACAGTCAGATCGGTCTGGTGTTCGTCGTAATACTCTTTGAAGCGTTCCCTGACTTTTCCGACAGTCTCAGCGTCGCGACCGTCCTCGGGGAGAGCGCGCTCGATGAGGCGGGTCACACCGTTGCCGACGAGTTTCGGATATGTGGCGAGACTGTGTTCCGGAAATCCGCAGACACGCAGCGCATGGTTGGTAGCCGTCCCAAGATCTTCGATCGTGTTGAGCAGTGTTCCGTCCAGGTCGAAAATAACAAGCTGTTTCATCAGAAGAATAATAATAGATGTGTGAGTATGAGTAGTGTATTTAATGTAAATGTGAAGAATCGTAGATCGGTGAGAAGATCAGAAGGGATAGCCCACGGCGAAGTGGAAAGTCGCGTCGCGGTGCCAGTCGGGATGGATCAGCGGCCAGCCTTCCTGTCCGCGAGCCGGGTTGCGCGCCTTCAGACCGAGGTCGAAGCGCAGGAGAAAATATGTGAAGTCGAAGCGCAGACCAAGACCGTAGGCCAGTGCAATCTCTTTCCAGAACGTGTTGAAGTGAAACATGCCGCCGGGCTGATTCTCGTAGTTGTGGATGGTCCAGATGTTGCCTGCGTCGATGAAGGCTGCCCCTTCGAGCACCCAGAACAGTTTGGCGCGGTATTCGACACTCGTGTCGAAACGGATGTCGCCACATTGGTTGATGAAGTCCGACACCGAATTGCGGGAGTCGTAGCTTCCCGGACCGAGCGTACGCACGCTCCATCCCCTCACGCCGTTGGCTCCTCCGGCATAGAAACGTTTCTCAAACGGGAGCACCGTGGAGTTGCCGTAGGGGACACCTATGCCGAACCCTGCGTGGAAGGCCACGGCATGGCGGTCGTTGAGGTTGCGGGTGACCGCATAGTCGATCTCCGACTTGACATATTGCGAATAGTTGATGCCAAACACTCGGTATGCTCCGTCATGCCGTCTGCTGTCGGTGACTGATGATATGGCATAGAGGAGGTTGCCTGCTGTCTCGACCGAAGCGCGGAAGGTGTAGACTACGGGTTGCACTGTCTGCACTCGCAGATTGGAAGCCGGGATGCGCTTGTTGGTCTTGTAGTATCTGTAGCCCATGCTCATGATGAAGTGGTCCTCATAGCTGTAACGCAACAGCGGATTGTCGGGCGCAATCTGGTCGAGGAAGTTATTGGTGCTTTCGGGCAGATAGACGTAGTTGATGTCCACGAGGTCAAAGTAGTGCCTGCGCGTGTTGCTGCGGTTGGCCCACTTGTATTTCCACGCCGCTCCGGCGATGATGCGCGTGTATTCCGGGCGTTCCTGATAGTTGAACGAGAGGGCGAACTCCGTGCTGACGTTCAGCCGCTCCCTGAGCCGCTGTGAGGCAAACGGAAACTCGAATTTCGGGAACGTTATGCCGACCTCACCGGCATATTCCGTGTAGCGGTCGTTGATGAGTCCGTTGAATTTCCCCGACAAGCTCTCGTAGTTCATTCTGAAGCGCGCTGTCAGCAGTTGTGACCCTCTTGCGAGATTGCGGTGCTGATAGGTGGCGCCGATACCGAATCCGAGGTCGCCTTCCGAGTTTGTTCCCTCAACGTCGAGGGTTATCGACTGCTTCTTGTTGCGCGAGAGCATGATGTAGGCATTGAGCAGATATTTTCCGTCGCTCTCCCCGGCAGGGACAAGCTCGATGTTGATTGATTTCAGTATTCCGAGCCTGGAGAGGGCTTCGTAGGTGCGGTCGATGTCGGTGGCGCGGTAGATGTTGCCGGGGATGAGGAAACACTTCTGCCGCAATGCGCCGGGATTTATGTAATGGTCATGCCCGTAGACCACATGAATGTCTTTATAGCTGACGGTGTCTGCCTCCGTCCCGCTGTCGGGCGTGACAGATCCGGGCGTTGACCCGTTGGTGATGAATAGCACCTTGTTGATGTAGTATCGTTTGTGGTGCATGGTGCTGTCAGCCACCATCTTCCCTCCGTGCATCACACGCGGTGGGCGGACAGTCAGCGTGAGGTCCACGTCTTTCGACAGTTCCGATGTGTCGGCATAGAATGTGATGTATTCTTTCGTGAAAGAGTAATAGCCGTGGTCGCGCAGACGCTGGGTGATGAGAGTCCGTTCCGCATCGAGTTTGTCACGGTCAAAGCGATGGCCCGGTTGGAGAGTGAACAGGGCTGAATCCTCAAGCACTATCCTGCCAATGACGGTGTCGGGGATGTCGTAGGCGATGGACGAGATGCGCCTTGGCTCATTGGCTGTAACGCGGTAGACGAGATCTATTTTCTTGCCGTCGGTGTCCGGAAAAGTATCTACCTCAACCATAGCCTCAAGGAAGCCTCGGTTGACGAGTGCCTGCTTCAATTGCTTGACAGAGGCATCGGTGAGACTTTCGGAGTAGATGACCGGTGCTTGACCCATGCGGCGCACCCAGCGGTTATACCATTTCGATGAGTCGCGCCCGGAGAGGTTATACGTGTTGAGCTGAAGTTTCCAGAAGCCAAGCACTTCGTGGTTGGGGTGCTGCTTGAGGTAATTGTTTAGCTCAGCGGCCGATACTTCCTTTGTCCCGTCAATCACAATCTTCACGTCATCAAGCAAGTAGGAGCCCTGAGGGACATGACGGGTTGAGCTACACCCGGCCAGCAGCAGGATGCAGAACGGAATCGTCAGCAATACGAGATAACGTGCAGCTTTACACATGGTGTTGCAAAATTACATCACCGCCGCCAAAAAAACAAACCAATTTACATGTTGCGCAGATTTGTCACATAAAAATTGCTGATGATGATTGATATTGGCAGACACACTCTTGAGCAATGAAATGTTTTGTAGAAAGTATATGAAACAGACAAAATATTGAAAATCAACGGTTATATTTAAAGTTTGTGAAAGTTTGTCAGTGTGGATTTGGATTATAGGTGATGGTTTAGTAATTTTGCAGTTTGTCTGAGGTGGCTTTCGCCGCGTGGCTTGGACAAGAAACAGATATTCATATTTACATTAACGATTTATACATAATCCATACAGATTGAGTTATGAAAGGGAAAATGTCGCCAATGGTCATCCTGATTATCGTGCTTGCCGCATTGTTGCTGATAGCTGTTGGTTTCGGAGTGACCCAGGTAGCATCGCTGAAATCGCAGGTACAGGAAGCGCAGCTTGAGAATGAGGAACTTAAACTCTCCAACGAGCAGCTTCAACTGTCAAATGAGTTCGACATGCTCAATGCCGAGTTCCAGCAGTATGAGGATCAGGCACAGCGTCTGGCCAACGATACGATTCTTGCGAAATATACGGCTGCCAAAGCCAAGGTCGAGCAACTTATGCAGGAGCTGAAAAGTGAGAAAGTCAAATCACAGGCACGCATCAATGAGCTGCAGAAGGAAATAGCCACCCTCAAGAGCCTCCTACGCCACTACATCGCGCAGATTGACTCGCTCAACAAAGAGAATGCCGGACTTCGAGCCGAGAATCAGGAGATCAAGAGTCAGAACGCCCAACTGTCGTCGCGCGTGAGGGAAGTGACACGCACCGCAGAGACCCTCAGCGAGCGCATGACCCTCGCCGAGAAGCTCAATGTCACCGGTGTCTCCATCACCGCGCTGAAAAAGAACGGCAAGGTTGAGAAGAACATCACTAAGGCCAAGCAGTTGCTGGTGACGTTCACCATCCCGCAGAACAATTCCACACCCGTCGGTGAGAAGACCATCTATCTCCGCATAGTCAATCCCGAGGGTCAGTTGCTCGGAGGCGCAGGTTCGTTCAGTTTCGAGGGAGGCTCGGTCGCTTGCACCGCCCGCAAGTCGGTGGAATATTCAGGCGATGAGATTCCGGGTATCAAGATGTATTGGGACGTAAACACCACCCTCACTCCCGGCGATTATACCGTCGAACTGTTCACCGAAGGCTACCGCCTGACCTCACGTCATTTCACCTTGAAGAAATAGCCGTTGGAGATGGAACATTTCTGGCATTTGATCACGAGTGTCGAGCTGACAACCACTTCGGCCATATTCCGCATCACGGTTAGCATGGTGCTCGGAAGCATCATCGGCATAGAGCGAAAGCGCAAGGGGCAGATGGCCGGTCTGCGCACATTCTCGCTGATCTCGATGGGCGCGTGTATAGCCATGATGCTCTCGATTTATGTCTGTCAGGAGACGGTCGGGCTGCTACGTGGCGATCCCAGCCGAATAGCCGCCCAGGTGCTTTCGGGCATAGGTTTCCTCGGTGCCGGAACAATCATACAGATGAAAGGGTCGGTGCGCGGACTCACGACTGCTGCCGGAATATGGATCATCGCCACAATCGGTATGGCGGTGGGCTGTGGGCTATATCTCATCGCCACGTTTGCCACAGTCCTCGTGCTTGTCGTGCTGACGATACTTGAGCAGATTGAACACCGCGTCAATGTCGGCAACGAGGCGCGGACCATACGCTTGAAGGTCAAGGGAATCGTCAAGTCAATAAAGCCTTACCGCGATGTGCTTGAGCACTACAACATCCATCTCTCGCGCTTCTATGTGGAGTATGACTACGAATCTGACACGACACGGCTGAATCTGCTGATACTCATACGCGAACACTCTGATTTCATCGAGGTGTTCTCATCCCTGCATGATGTCCACCCCACTGTGTCAATCTCCCTCTCCAATCAGGCGGATCTCTCGTGACACACCGCCCGGATGCTAACCACTCACTCTTTTATCTGCTATGATTCTCAACTTGCTACTTGCCAGCGTGGAGGCTGCCGCTTCAGGGACATTCAATGTCGAGGGGCTTATACGTGACCTCGCTTTCATCCTGATACTCGGTGCCATCACCACATTGCTGTTCAAATGGCTGAAACAGCCGGTGGTACTGGGCTATATAGTAGCCGGATTCCTTGCCAGTCCTCATTTTGAATATCTGCCCTCGGTCACCACGGAGGACAACATTGAGTTCTGGGCGCAGATTGGCATTGTCGTGCTGCTTTTCTCGTTGGGTCTGGAGTTCAGTTTCAAGAAACTTGTCAACGCCGGCGGCTCGGCAGTCGTGACAGCCCTGTTTATTGTCTGCGGAATGATGGGCGCGGGTTTCGTGGTCGGTCACATCCTCGGTTTCTCGCATATCAACAGCCTTTTCCTTGGCGGTATGCTCTCGATGTCGTCCACCACCATAATTATAAAGGCGTTTACGGACCTCAATTTGCGTCACCGCAAGTTTGCGTCGCTGGTGTTTGCGGTGCTGATTGTCGAGGATCTGTTTGCGGTCCTCATGATGGTCATTCTGTCGTCCATAGCCATCAACAACAGTGTGGAGGGAGGTGAGATGCTTTACAGTGTCAGCAAACTCGCGTTCTTCCTCATCATCTGGTTTGTGGTCGGAGTGTTCGTATTGCCGTCGTTGCTCAATTCGCAGCGGCGATTCCTCAACTCGGAGACGCTTCTGATTGTCTCAATGGGGCTATGTCTCGGCATGGCTGTTTTCTCCGTGGCTTGCGGCTTCTCACTCGCGCTCGGAGCTTTCGTCATGGGTTCGATACTTGCCGGGACGAGTTTTGCGGAGCGTATCGAGAAGGTGACACTGCCGGTCAAGGATCTTTTCGGATCTGTCTTTTTCATCTCCGTGGGCATGATGGTCAATCCACACATCATCGTCGAATACTGGGCGCCGATACTCGTGCTGTCGGCTGTCGTGGTGGTCGGAATGATTTTTTTCGGCACGATGGGTATGCTCCTGACGGGTCAGTCGCTGCGGGTGGCCATCGAGTCGGGATTCTCGTTGACGCAGATCGGTGAGTTTGCTTTCATCATTGCATCCCTCGGCATGTCGCTCGGGGTACTCGACCCGCAGATCTATCCGATTGTCGTGGCAGTGTCGGTGATCACCACTTTCACCACCCCTTATTTCATTCGCATGGCCGATCCGGCATGTGATTTCGTCGAGTCGCACCTCCCGAAGCGTCTGCATTTCCTGATAGACCGTTACACCAATGACGCGACAACGTCGGCCAGTGCGACAAAGCAACTGTGGACTTCGCTTTTCAAGCGTTATCTCTGGCGCGTGGTGCTCTATTCGATGATACTCATCGCGCTGTGTGTCATCACACTTGACTATCTGCTGCCGCTGTTCACTGAGATATTCCCGAATTGGGGAAGGTTCGTCACAACGGTGGTGGCACTGATAATCATGTCGCCTTTCCTCCTCGCCATGACCTATCCTGCTTCAAAAAAGACCGAGCGTGAGCGACTTAAGGCGGCCAACGCGCGCTATGATGTCCCGCTGATCATCATGACGATTGTCCGTCTGCTCATAGCCATGATTCTCCTTGTCTATCTGCTCAGTTCCATCTACTCCATGACGGTCGGCTGGACCATCGGTGTGGGGCTTTTCATCATCCTTGTGCTGTCGTTCTCCAAGTCGGCCCACCGCCGCATGGTGAAAATCGAATCAAGATTTATGGACAACCTTAACGAACGCGAATTGAGACGCAGCGGTGCCAAGAACCGCCTTGTCCCCAACATGCACCTTGCCTATATGACCGTTGGCTACAAATGTCCCTTTGTCGGTGAGCAGTTGAAAAATTCAGGATTGCGCAGCCGCTACGGGGTCTCTGTCTCGTCCATACAGCGAGGAGGTGACATGATCATGGTCCCCGGTGCCGATGAGAGGATTTTTCCCGGCGATGTGCTTGGTGTCATCGGTACGGACGAGGAGATACAGCGTTTGCTCCCGGTGGTGGAGGCGGCCGACGGTGAGCCGTCGGAGACCTCGTCAACCGATGTCAAGCTGACGGGAATCAGACTGAAAGCCACATCGCCGCTCATAGGCGAGACCATCGTAAGCTCGAATTTCAGAAATGTGTGGGAAGCACTTCTCGTGGCCGTGCAGCGTGGCGATGACTATCTGCAGCCGGACGCGTCAATTGTCTTTTCGGAGGGTGATACGGTGTGGGTGGTAGGCGACCTCAAGCGCATTGCACCTATCGCCGGTTAGGGCAGCGTGCCATTGCCTGAGGGGTGAGAATGGAGAGGATGTGAGAGGATGTGGTCAAAAATTCCACAAAATTCATTTTTATTTTGGAAAGACGGTCAAAAGATTGTAATTTTATCGCAGAAACCGATGAACTATTTTCTTTCAGCAGTGTTTTAAAAATGTGAAAACAACATTTAACGAAAGCAAAATAACATTTAAAATTCATATAACCCTAAAAACTCACTAAGAAATGAAAGCTTTAAACATTGTCCTTGCAGTTATCGGTGGCGCAATCGCCGGCGCAACAGTTGGTCTCCTCCTTGCTCCCGAAAAGGGTGAAACTACCCGCGACAATATCGTGAAGTATCTCGAAAGCAAGGGTATCAAGCTCCAGAAAAGCAAACTTGAGGAACTCGCCGACGAAATCGCTGAAGAAATCCAGAAGTAAAAACAGACTATAAAATTATATTTCACATAAATTCCTATGTCCAATTTGTCATTGCTTTATGCCTTTATCGGCGGTGCTATCGTGGGTGCAGGCTCAGCTTTGCTTTTCGCTCCGGAAAAGGGTGCTGATGTGCGTGCGCGTATCGTAGAGCTTCTTCGCAAGAAGGGTATCATCTGCTCCGATAGTGAGATAGATGCTCTCGTGGAGCAGCTCACCACTGAAATTGACGACTGATAATAAGGCATAATCCTTGGTTCAAGGATAGATTCCGTACACACGCAGACCCTATAATCGCCAATTTTAGGGTCTGCGCTTTTTGAATTTTCAAAAGAAGGACCGTATGTCTGAAAAACAAAATCAAATCCATACTCTCTGGGCTGAGATCAAGGAGTCTTTGAGACTCAATGTGAACTATGCCAAGTTTACGGCCGCCGAAAAGTTGACTCTGCTCCTCACCACCATCACGTTTGCCATCATAGGTTTTGTGCTGGTCTCGCTCGTCATGTTTTTTCTCTCCATAGCAATAGTGCGATGCATCGCTACCGGTGTCGGGCTGATAGGGGCCTACTTCATCATGTGCGGTTTCTACGTGATACTGCTCGGTGCCGTGGTCCTGTTCAGAAAGCAGTTGATTGTCAATCCTATCGCCCGTTTCGTTTCGCGTCTGTTTTTCAATCCGTGATTAATCCCCTGTAACTTATGAGCACTACCACCACAAAGGAACTGCCGCATGAAAAGCCTGAATGGAAAGGCTATACGCTTGACGAGATGCGCTATATGCGCGCCTATACTCTCGCACGGCTTGAAATAAGTCGCGAACATCTCCAGACGAATTTTGTAGCCATGAAGGAATATGGTCCTGTGTCGAAGACGGGTGTTGTCGGCAAACTTCTCGGGACTCTGAGCTATCTTGACATTGCATTGATCACCTATCGTGTCGGGAGTAAGGCTCTGAAGACTCTCCGCCTGTTCCGCCGCCGGCGTTAGGAGGCAATAATCGCTATTATTCATCACATATTCGAAATTATCACATGAACGATTACGTAGAGGTGCGTCTTGATCTCACGCCATGCGATGAGACGCGCACCGATATTCTTGCCGCGCTTCTTGCTGAAATCGGTTTTGAGAGTTTCGTCCCTGACGGAAAGGGGCTGACAGCATACGTCAAGAGCGGCGAATTTGACCCGGAGGCTGTGAGGGGTATTCTCAATGATTTTCCGATGGACACGGCTTTCACGATGACGGAGACCACTGTCGAAGGTCGTGACTGGAACAGTGAATGGGAGAAAAATTACTTTCATCCGATAGTGATTGACAATCAATGTGTGATCCACAGTTCGTTTCATCGTGATATACCCGAATGTCGTTATGACATTGTCATAGACCCAAAGATGGCTTTCGGAACCGGTCACCACGCCACGACGACACTCATGCTGCGTCAGTTGCTCGCTATGGATTTGAATGGACTGAAGGTCGTGGACATGGGTACCGGCACCGGCATACTTGCCATCCTTGCATCCATGCGTGGAGCGGCAAGGGTGGATGCCGTCGAAATTGATGAGTTTGCCTTCAGCAATGCCGTCGATAATGTGCGTCTGAATTTTGCCGAGAATGTCTATCTGCATCTTGGCGATGCGTCCGAACTTGCCACCATTGGCAATGTCAATCTATTCATAGCCAATATTAACCGTAATATCATAACCTCCGATCTTCCTGCCTATGTGGCTACGCTTGCTCCGGGTGCCACCATGCTGTTGAGCGGTTTTTATGAGGAGGATGTGCCCGTGATTCTTGCTGTGGCCGAGCCGCTTGGTCTGAAGTATGAAGCTCACCACGTGCTTGATCGCTGGACTTGCCTCGTACTTAAAAATTAACGCTTGGAAGCGATACGAAAGCTTTCGGTTACGCTTGTATACGGTCATATTCCCACGAATTTCCGCATGAATTTAGAGTCTGTCAGCAAAACAGGCTCTTTTTTTTGATTGTTATTCGTGAAAAAATGAGTAATTTTGCGCTTTCAATTCAGGAGATGTTGAAAAATTATGTTGAACAACATGCTTTTCCGCTTCTTTTTGTCCCGATTATCTGATGTCTGGAAATATACAATTTATAAGGTAACTACAAATGAATTTTTACGGTTCAATTGATTTCAAGCCGAAACTTATCTCGGCTTTGCGCAATTATTCCGCTGACAAGTTCAAGAGCGATCTTGTGGCCGGTATAGTTGTCGGTATCGTGGCTCTCCCTCTTGCGATTGCTTTTGGTATTGCGAGCGGCGTCAGCCCTACGGTGGGTCTCATCACGGCTATCATAGGTGGATTTATAGTATCGGCAGCAGGTGGGTGTACGGTGCAGATCGGTGGTCCTACGGGTGCGTTTATCGTCATCGTCTACAACATCATTGCCACCTACGGTCTGGAGGGATTGGCTGTCGCTACCTTGATGGCCGGTCTGATACTCGTGGCTCTCGGGTTTTTCCGGCTCGGTACCGTCATCAAATTTATCCCCTATCCGATTGTGGTAGGATTCACAGCCGGTATTGCTCTGACCATTTTTTCAACGCAGATAAATGATTTCTTCGGTCTCGGGTTGAAAAATGTCCCCAGTGAGTTTATCCCTAAGTGGGGTGCCTACATATCGAATTTCGGAAATATTGATTGGATGACTCTTGCCGTCGGCTTGGCTGCACTTGCCATAATCATTGTCGCCCCGAAGGTGTCGCGCCGTCTGCCGGGTGCGCTGATCGCTATTATCATCGTGACCGCAGTTGTGTCGCTCGTCCCCGGAATCAGTGTCGAGACCATCGGTGACCGTTTCGGCTCAATGTCAACGGACATCCCTCAGCCTCATGGCTTTGAACTGAATATGGCCACGATCAACCGACTTCTGCCCTCAGCTTTTACCATCGCCATTCTCGGTGCGATTGAGTCACTTCTCTCCGCTACGGTGGCTGACGGTGTCACGGGTACACGCACAAACAGCAACACGGAACTCATAGGTCAGGGTATGGCCAATATCATAGTTCCGTTCTTCGGTGGCATACCCGTCACCGGTGCCATTGCCCGCACAATGACCAATATCACCAATGGCGGTCGTACCCCCGTGGCCGGTGTGGTCCATGCCATTGTGTTGTTCCTGATTTTCCTTTTCCTCATGCCTCTGATCAATCTCATCCCGATGGCGTGTCTTGCGGCCGTGCTGATTGTGGTGAGCTACAACATGAGCGGCTGGCGAACAATCCGCTCGATTTTCCATAATCCCAAGAGTGATATTTCCGTGCTCGCGCTGACTTTCCTTCTGACGGTTGTGTTTGATCTCACGATTGCTATAGAGATGGGTCTCTTGCTTGCTGTGATTCTGTTTCTGCGCCGTGTGATGGAGAACACGGAGATACGCGCTTACTCCGGACAGCTCGACGTTGACGAGGGTTCCGAAATGTCGCATCATGAGGTGCTGAATGTTAATCCCGGTGTTGAGGTCTATGAGATTGACGGCCCGTTCTTTTTCGGAGTCGCTACAAAGTTTGATGAACTTATGCGCAACACTCTCGGCCGCAAGCCTAAAGTGCGTATCATCCGAATGCGTAAAGTTCCGTTTATCGATTCAACCGGCATCCACAACCTTGAGACTCTTATCAAATCCTCACAGGAGGAGGGCATACATGTAGTGCTTTCGGGTGTGAAGGACAATGTCCGCGATGCGCTGTACCATGCAGGAATCAATCACCTTGTCGGTGAGGATCACATCTGTTCCCACATCACCAAGGCTGTTGAGATGGCAAATAAGATAGCCCCCGCCCAGTCAACAGTGTCTGCGACAGTCTGATAGTTTGATCAGTCTGGTATCAACAAACATATTGTGCCGAGGGCAGAGTTACGAAGGAACACGATTCCTGATGGCTCTGCCCTCGATATTTTGTATTTTGGGCGTTTTGATGTAAATTTGCGTAATAAATTTATTCTGATACCTATATGGGAGGAAAGATTACGTTTGAAGTCCTTACTGACATAAGTTCACTCAAGCAGATTTGGAGAGAGTTTGACTCGACCGCGTTTGATATGATAGCGTCGGGGCGGCTACCGCGTCTCAACTACAGTTTCTATCAGACATACGTGTGGAATGAGTTTGTCGAGCGGTATTATGCCGGTATGGCATCTGTCAGATACGGACTTAAACGGATTGAGTATATACTCGTCAGACAGGACGGCGAGCCTGTGGCCATACTTCCGTTGATGGTGTCGAAATTCGGTGGCAAGGTTGAGATGACATCATGGCGGACATCGGGAATCAACAATGTGGTGTCGCCTTTCAATGATGAGAAACATTCTGACGTGTTCAGCGCACTCGTATCTTTCATGAGAGAACGTTACAAGGGGAAGAAACTGCGCTTGTTTGAACTCCCGCCGTCCACACCTTTCACCCGGGCACTGAAGGCGATCCCCGGTGCGCGCTATTCGGAACGTGGAAGCTATCACATCCCCCTCTCGGAGTTTGAGGATTTTGACAGCTACTATGGATCACTCAATAAGAAGCTTCGTCACAACATCAAGACTCGAAGCAATCATTTCACTCACGGTGATCTGACCTGTGAATTGAAAGTGTACACACGTCACAATCCTCCATCCACTGAGTATTGGGAGAAGATATGGCGACTGTTTTTCAAGCGCAAAAACGTGTGGCGCAAGCGTGAAGTGACGATTTTCCGTCGGTTTATGTGTGCGGTGGAAACACGCAGGGAATGTGCGGGCGGAATGAAGACGATGAGCTTCAATGAACTTGACGAGACAATCCTTTTCGTGTTTGAAATCAATGGTGAGCCATCGGCATTTGCATTTCTTTATATGTCAAATGGCTACATTGTTGTCCCTAAACTTGCCATCGACACTGAGCAGCGTGCTCACGCTCCGGGAATCCTGATGCTGAAGGAAATCATGAGGTGGTGTTATGACAGAGGTGTGAAAGACTTTGACCTTTGCCGTGGTGAAGAACCCTACAAGCAGCAGATGGGTGCTGTCAATGAGCCTGTCAGCCGGATAGTGGCGAAGCTGTAAGTCTTCCGGTCAAAGTGTAGGTGGGATGGCGTTGAACCGCGCCTGAATTGTGCGGGCTATGCGGTAGTGACCGTTGTCGTTGGGATGTAGACGGTCAGTTTTGTCATGATGGAAGTATTGGTCATGACGTTCTTCCAGCGGATAGAGTCCGCTGTCAGTGTATAGGTCTATGACCGGGACTGCCCACAGGTCGGCAGCTTGACGGAGGGTGTTGATGTAGGTTTCGATATACAGCCCCTGACCGTTGGCATAATTCTCATCGGGTTGCACGTTTTTGTCGCTGAACTTGGCAAACGCACGGTGAATCGGAGTCATGATGATAATTTGTTTGTCAGGATAATTGTGCTTGAGATATGACATCACGCGGTTGATGTTGCCGGTGAATGTCGAATCGTTCATCAGCAACTGCCGGTGTTTGCGAAGCTCCATCTTGCCATTGACGTTGACACTGTCCATGCGTTCGGAGTAGAATTGACCGATGGGTTTGCTTTGGTTGAAATCATTCGTACCGGCCCATATCATGATTACATCAATCGAATCGCCGATGGTGGAATTCATTTCCTCGGCTTTCTTGTATATGCCGTCCCATTGGTAGCCGCTGCGCGCAAAGACGTGAGGTTCAATCCCGGCAAGTGTCTGTAGGTAATCCCAGTAACGTTTTTTTGTCGATTTATTTCTTGGGTCGGTCATGGAGTCTCCAAGAAATGCTACTTTCTTCCCGTTCCACGGAGTGTTGAGATTGATGTCCTCAGCCGGGATGTTGACAACCGGGGCATGCTCATGACCGTCATGGGCATAGACTCCGAGGGTTGAAAGGATTGAAAGCATTAGGGTGATGCAATTGGCGTGGAGCGGTTTCATGATTGGTGTGGATCTTAGGAATTGAAAATTGAAAAAGGTAGCAGGACTATAAGCCGGGTTATGTCACTGCGGGACTTCTCTCAGAAACGAGTCCTGAAGGTTGCCGCAGTGCCCGTGTCATTTATCTAAGCGGTGCCTCGCTTTGCTTCGGCACTCGAGCAGCCTACCCCCCGGCGATGAGCGAGCAACCCATTGCTGACGCTCGGCATAGCGAGTGTGTCAGCGAGCCGGTATACATGGCCTTGCAACCCATAAGACGTGCGGCATGTCGTGTCGCCACGACATCCGGTGGGCTCTTACCCCACCTTTTCACCATTGCCGGAAAATCACGGATGGATTGACCGGCTGTTGTTTTCTGTCACGTTACTCTGCCGTCACCGACAGCTTACTGTTAGAAAGTATGGTGCTCTGTGTTGCCCGGACTTTCCTCTTGCCGCTCCGAAGATCAACTCCATCGGCAAGCGACACAAGCGTCCTGCTACCGCTCACAAAGTTACAAATAAAATCCAAAACCTTTGCCATCTCAAAAGATTTATTGTATTTTTACAATCAAAATTCACATTCTCCCTTTGGTTGCCATGACATACGCTGATGTCCTTGTCCCAGTCCCTATAATGGGCTCTTTCACATATAGAATCCCGGCAGATCTTGCCGGACAGATTTCTGTGGGACATAGAGTTATTGTCCCATTCGGACGTAAGAAATTCTATACGGGCATAGTCACGGGCATGAGCAATGTCGGACCAGAGAACTATGAGGTCAAGGATATAGCTTTCAAACTTGATGACCGTCCGATTGTGAGACATCCGCAGTTGAAATTCTGGCAGTGGGTGGCGGATTACTATCTATGTACACCGGGCGAAGTGATGCGCGCTGCGATGCCTGCGGGCTTGAAGGTCGAGAGCGAAACCTTCATAATGGCTTCTCCGGATTATGAGGAGAGTGAGGACGACAGGCTCAACACCCGCGAGGTTGCAGTGATGGAACTGCTGCTCGGGTCGGAAAAGAAGATGCCGATTGATGTGATTGGGCGTAAAACCGGCTTCTCAAATATAGTCGGGGTTACAAATTCATTGCTTGCGAAAGGTGCGGTGATGATTTCCGAGAATCTCATTGAGCGTTACCGTTCACGTAAGGAGGTCTATGTCCGTCTCGCCGCCGCGAGAGGTGACTCTGAGGCTTTGCACAGGATTTTCGACAGTGTGAGAGGTGGAGGAAAGCAGGAGAAGGCTCTCCTTGCATTGATTGAACTTTCAGCGTTCATGAGGCAGGGCGAGGAACTGCATGAGGTGACACGCACGGAGTTGATTGAACGCGCGGGAGTGACCACGACGGTTATTGCAGCCATGGCGAAGAAAAATATAGTCGAGATTTACACTCGTGAAGTGAACAGGTTCAGCTATTCAGGACTCGTCACCGGCAGCTTGCCGACATTGACCGAGGCGCAGAGCGAAGCCCTTGACTCAATCCATAAATCGTGGCTGAACACTGACATCACACTCCTCCACGGTGTGACTTCAAGCGGAAAGACCGAAATCTACATTCATCTGATAGATTACGTCTTGAAGCAGGGGTGGCAGGTGCTGTATCTTGTCCCTGAAATAGCTTTGACCACTCAGTTGACCGGGCGGCTTCAGCGCGTTTTCGGTGACAAGGTTGTCATCTACCATTCAAAATTCTCGGATAACGAGCGGGTGGATATCTGGAAAAAGCTGCTTGAGTCGAATGAGCCATGTGTGGTCATCGGTGCAAGGTCATCCGTATTCCTGCCTTTTGCGTCACTTGGGCTTGTCATAGTCGATGAGGAGCATGAGAGTGCCTACAAACAGCAGGATCCGGCTCCGCGCTACAATGCGAGGGATGCTGCAATCGTATTATCGTCAATGCATGGGGCTAAGACGCTGCTTGGAAGTGCCACTCCCTCCATTGAGACATACTACAAGGCTAAGAGCGGTAGATTCGGACTCGTTGAGCTGTCCGTGCGCTATGAGGGCATGAAATTGCCGGAAATGCGGCTGATAGATATGTCAAATGCCCGGAAGAAAGGGCTTGTGACTGGGACTTTTGCCTTTGAGACAGAGCGTCTGGTCAATGAATCGCTCCAACGCGGTGAGCAGGCCATCCTGTTCATAAACCGTCGCGGCTATGCCCCGGTGGCGCGTTGCAAGCTGTGTGGTTATGTGCCGAAATGCAATAATTGTGACGTGTCGCTGACCTATCATCGCCACACGGATAAACTTGTGTGCCACTATTGTGCGACTCCCTATCCGGTGCCGGAGGTGTGTCCTGCATGTCAGGAACCCGGCATTGAAGTGCTTGGCTACGGTACGGAGCGTGTCGAGGAGGAGGTCGATTCTCTTTTCGGCAATGCTTCGATTGTGCGCATGGATCTTGACACGACCCGTAGCAAGGACAGTTACGAGAATATCATAGAGAATTTCTCCAAGGGGAAGTCTCAGATTCTCGTCGGGACCCAGATGGTCACCAAGGGGCTTGATTTTGACCATGTGAGTACTGTGGCGGTCGTCAACGCCGACAGTGTCATCAATTTCCCCGATTTTCGTTCATCCGAGCGGGCTTTCAACATGCTTGAGCAGGTGGCAGGGCGTGCGGGCAGACGTAACGCCAATGGTGTCGTGGCTGTCCAGACCTACAATCCCTCTCATCCTGTGCTGTCATTCCTGATGCAGCATGACTATAAAGGATTCTATGAGCATGAGCTTGCCGAGCGTCAGCAATACAACTATCCGCCGTTTGTCCGTGTGATTTATATCTACATCAAACACCGTGACAGGGCTGCGGTTTCGTCCATCTCCTTTGATTATGCCACTCGTCTGCGCGCATTGCTCGGAAACAGGGTGACGGGTCCCGACGAGCCGCATGTGGCCAGAGTTCAGTCGCTCTACATCCGTCGCATAATGCTCAAAATTGAGAACAATGCATCGATTACAAAGGTGAAGAAGCTCCTCAACGATGTCAGGATAGAGATGACGAATCGGAAATTGCTCTCAGGGGCGGTGCTTTACTACGATGTCGATCCAATGTAAGCAATAGCACACTGCCACGGCTGCGAAAGCCCCAACAGTGTCAGCGATTGCATCCATGATGTCGCCACTGCGTCCGAGATTCATGCCGTCCTGCAGGAATTCGATGATTATGCCGAACGCCGACACCACGGTTGCAGCGAGCAGGGCTTGCCTCAGAGTCAGCGGACGGTGACCTCTCATCCGCTCAAAAATGTAGGTTAGTGTCAGACCTCCGAACATGCAGGCATGGACCACCTTGTCAGCTCCGGGAAATAAATGGAACTCCTCCTCCCCTAAAGGTTTGGGAAGGAGGGTTAGATAGAGTATGACGATGACCACTGCCAGTGTCAGTTGGTGGAGTGGAATCCATCGCAGATGTTTCATCGGTTGTTATTATTTGGCGGCCATGAGCATTTGATTGTTCATCATTTCGCGGTAGGCCATCAGTCCGTCGTCGGAGAGCTCGACCACGTTGCGTACACCGTCAATTCCCGGCACGGAGACATGTGTCTCATCAATGAAGGTCATGAATTCGTAGCTCTCGCCTGAAGGGAGTACCACACTCCAGCTCTTGTCGTCGGCATTGAAGTCAAGGCGCACCACTGATTTGTCATTTTCAGAGGTGATTGTGTAACCCTTGCCGTCACATTCGACGATATATCGTCCGTCCTGACCGTCGATGACTTTCTTACCGGCTGTGACGGGATTGTCACCGCTCCAGAACTCGATTGAGTTGATGACCAATATATCGGCGAGGGCTGCCACTTCATATACGGGGAGGGGGAACCAGAACACGAAGAACACGAGCTCGTTGACAAATTTATTGTCAATCTGTTTGTTCCATGTCAGGAGCTTGTTGGTGAGTGCGAAACTTCCGATACATGATGTTGTCAGCATTGAGCCGCACAGTGTAAGCACGATTGCTACGGGCAAAAAGCGTTTTTTCATTCTTTAAAATAAATAGTGAAAGTGATAGAATGTATATTGTTATAATCTCTGTTGCTGTTTGGATGTGTGGGTGGAGTCAGGCTTTTGTCCGTGCCTTGTTGTAGAAAGCATAGACACGGTTGACATAGTCATACGTCTCACGTCCTCTCGAATATCCGAATCTGACCACCGGGTCTTTGTAGTATTTCGGATTTGATTTCCAAAGGATAGCTTTGGCTACGTTGTTGTCCCACTTCTGTGGATTCAGACCGTATTTCTTGGCGAGGTTAATTGCATCTTTGACATGCCCGAGTCCGGAATTGTAGGACGCGATGACAAACTTTTTCCTCTCCTTTTCATCCGGGACCAACGGTGTCAGTTGCCGGTCAAGGTCGTTGAGAAATTTGAGTGCGGTTTCAATCGCCACATCATTTTTCATGACGCTCTTGGCCGATGCGCCGTAACCTTTGGCTGTCTTCGGCATGATTTGCATCATGCCTCTTGCACCTGCCCATGAAACGGCGGTGGAGTCGAACTTGCTTTCGACGTATGCCTGAGAGGCAAGCAATTTCCAATCCCAGTCATAGTCCTCGGCAAAGCGTTTGAAAAGATGGTCGAAGGGCGAAACCCCGGCTCCGTTCAGCGCATAGTTCCGGGAGTTGGGATCGTTCTTGCTCAGTTCAAAATAGCGTTTCAGCAACTGTGCCTGTTCCTGGCGGGGTTTGTCGCTGTTGAGCCAAGCGTTTATGCTGTCCCCAAGCCAAGCCTTGTCGGGTGCCACGGCCCAGCTTGACCGCTGTTCAAAACTCAAGGGAAGGGTGATGTCGAGATCGTTGTAGTATGTCTTGTTGATCCTTGCGATGTCGCTGTCAACCACCGTCAGCGGGATTTTGCCTTCGCTGACCATGGCGATGAGGTCCTCGGTAATTATTGTATCGCGGTCAACGGTGTGGATGTTGATGCCTCCACCCACTTCCTGGTTGAGATTGCGGATGCGGGCCTCATATTTAGAATCGGATTCGACATAAACATCTTTCCCGACGAGGTCTGTGACATCGGTGATCAGCTCTGTCTCTCCCTTTTTGGGCTGCACAAGAACCTGCGTCGTGATGTTCTCAGGACCGCAAGGCACCACTCTGTCCTTGTATTCGGCCGTAATCGGGACTTCGTAGGCAATGAGATCCACATAGCCTGAGTCGAGCATTTCGATTGCACGCGAAAGCGACGGGGCAATTTCCATCCTAAGGGTCAGATCCTTGTCGGCCGCGAGAGCCGTGACGAGTTCATAGTCATAGCCCATTTCCTGCCCACGGTATATGAAGTATGCCTCCGGACTGTAAAGTGTGGCCACGCGCAGCGTGTCAGGTAATTTGTGGACGACTGAATCTGTCCCATCGTCATGCCCTGCCGTGCTGTTGCTTCCACATGAACATGCAAGAGAATATGACAGCAATACAAGGAGTGCATGGAGAAATCCTCTACTCATAATAAATATGTCGATTAGTGTTCATTTATAAGCTGTCGTTCAACAGCTTCTCGTTATATCATTGAATGAGACAGAAGAATTTCTCCATACCGACGGGAGAATCAGTATTCAAATACTCCTGCCTCGGATTTGATTGTAAGTCTGTTGGATTCCGCATCCTCGACATGCCCGACAATTCTGGACTCTATGCCGAATCCGGCAGCGATTTCCATGACTTTGTCTGCTGCTTCAGGACGCACGTAAATCTCCATGCGGTGACCCATGTTGAAGACTTTATACATCTCGCTCCACGGAGTTCCGCTCTCTTTCTGAATGAGCTCAAACAGAGGAGGCACGGGGAAAAGATTGTCCTTGACCACATGCTTGTTCTCCACAAAGTGAAGTACCTTGGTCTGTGCGCCACCCGTGCAGTGGACCATTCCATCAATTTCGTCGCGCATCTCGCTGAGGAGCTTCTTGATGACAGGCGCGTAGGTGCGGGTGGGGGAGAGGACGAGCTGGCCTGCTGTCAGCCCTGTGCCTTCCACTTCGTCGGTGAGTTTCTTCGAACCGGAGTAGACGAGAAATTCGGGAACGCCGGCATCGAAAGTCTCGGGATACTTGACTGCAAGATATTTCTCAAAGACATCATGGCGGGCAGAGGTCAGACCGTTGCTGCCCATGCCGCCGTTGTATCTGTCCTCATATTTGGCCTGACCGAATGAGGCGAGTCCGACAATCACGTCGCCGGACTTGATGTTGGCATTGTCTATCACATCTGCACGCTTCATGCGGCAAGTGACGGTCGAGTCAACGATAATCGTCCTGACGAGGTCACCGACATCAGCAGTCTCGCCACCGGTCGAATAAATGCCCACACCCATCTCGCGGAGTGTTGCGAGCAATTCTTCCGTGCCGTTGATTATCGCCGAGATGACTTCACCGGGAATGAGATTCTTGTTTCGGCCTATGGTTGAGGAGACGAGAATATTGTCAGTGGCTCCAACGCATAAAAGGTCATCGATATTCATGACGAGGGCGTCCTGCGCGATTCCTTTCCATACGGAAAGATCGCCGGTCTCGCGCCAATAGGCGTATGCGAGCGACGATTTTGTGCCTGCTCCGTCGGCATGCATGATGTTGCACCACTGCGGATCACCTCCGAGAATGTCGGGGATGATTTTGCAGAATGCGTGGGGAAAAATGCCCTTGTCTACGTTTTTAATGGCGTTGTGCACATCCTCTTTTGAGGCTGAAACGCCGCGAAGATTATAGCGTTGGTCACTCATCATAATGTCACGTAATTGAAAGTTCAACAAATGAGACTAATGGTTGGTTTAAATGAATTTTTGACAAAGGTAAGCAAAAAAACATGAATTTTAATAAAAATGTCCCGGTAGTCGGAAGTCTATCGGGACATTTTTTGTCAGATGGAAATGACGGTGAGCTTTATGTCGCTATTTTTTGTATTGCGGGAGAAGCGGCACGGGGAATTCTGAGAACAGTGTCTGAACTGCTTCCGCAATTCCTTGCAGGTCTCTGAACTGGGTATCACCATTGTCGAGGATCGTGCCGACCGAGGCTGAGAACAGAGGTATTTTCTTGTTTATATTGACCATATCCATTGTCAGTACACCTTCGCGGTAGATGCCTGTGATAACCTGGGCATTTGTATAATCCCCCGGCCAATAGTATCCTCTCGGATACATGAACCAAGGTGCGACACCTCCGTTATAGGGACCCCAAACGTGTGGTGGAGCAGGCATTGGTCCGTGAGGTCCGGGGTTGGCAGGAGGAAGTGGTGGGGGGGGAGGTGTCTGTACGGGCGGAGCTGGCGGAATCACCGGTTCGGTCGCAATCTCTTTCTTGACGGTCAGACCTATGTTGATGAGCAACGGGGAATTTGCATCTTCTGTGAATCCGCGCTCAACCATCTGCTCGCGTATGGCGGCTGCGATATTGTAGTACGTCACTTTTTCCATGCCGGGGGGCAATGTGCCGTCGTCAGGCGTGACGATTCTGAAAGTACTGTAATCCCTTAGATTAGCGTCGTTGTAGGTCGTGCTTGTGACGAGATTGAACGGACTGCAACTTGCGAGCAATAACGCCATGAAAGCGATAAGTCCTGATAACTTTTTCATATACAGTTGATTATTACGTGTTCTTTATGATTATAAAACATTTTGGGATGTAAAAAGGTTGTATATTTTGGATTTTAAACATTTTTAATTTGGTCAATTTGCTTATATGTCATATATTTGAAGCACGAAACCACTAATTTGTTAATTTCTATATACGATTATTAACAAACTAAAACAAACTGTCCGTGGGCATGTAATGGACACATACTACAATCAGCTAATATTACCCTAAACCTAATTAACAGAAATGGAACATATCACCGACCTTTTCAACGAGCTGCTTCAGCATTGCGGAAGCACCGATATTGCCGAGGCGGAATTTAAGAAATTGATCCACGAGGATGCAGAACTCCGTGCTAAATATCGTGAGTGGTGCGATGAGGTCGGAAGCAGTGAGAAGCGTGGATTTTTTGATTATTGTGAGGAATATTTTGACTCACAGGACTCAATATGGGACAACTTGAAAGATGACTACGAGGATGAATGATGAAGCGCCCGGAATATCATTGAGACGTATGCCCGCCGAATGGGAGCGGCACGAATGTGTGTTGCTCGCTTGGCCTCATGAGCAGACCGACTGGGACTATATTCTCGATGATGCGCGTCGGTGCATCGCCCGGATTGCCGAGGTCGTCTCGGAGGAAGAATGTGTAATGGTAGTCGGGCCGGAGGATTTGTGTCTCTCCTCTTTCCGGGAGTTTGGTTTTGACCCGGAGCGAGTGAAGTTTGTCAATGTCCCGACCAACGATACGTGGGCGCGTGATTTCGGTGCAATCACTGTTGAGGTTGACGGCTCGCTGCGTGTGCTTGATTTCAAGTTCAACGGTTGGGGGCTGAAATTTGCCGCCGACAAGGACAATCTCATCACCGGCAGGCTCGCCTCAGAAGGACTTTTCGATGCACGCGTGGAGAATCACCTTAATTTCGTATTGGAGGGAGGCTCGATAGAGTCTGATGGAGAGGGTACGCTCCTGACCACCGCCGAATGTCTCATGTCGCCTAACCGTAATGGCGGATGGAACCGCGAGCGCATCTCGGAATATCTTGCAAAGTCTTTTGGATTTTCACATCAATTGTTCTTGCATCACGGGGCATTGCTTGGTGATGATACGGACAGTCATATTGACACTCTTGCCCGTCTTGCTCCGGGGAATACAATCATTTATTGCGGTCCCGGTGAGTCAGGTAATCCAAACCATGCGGAGCTCTCGAAAATGCGTGAGGAGCTGACCACGCTCTGTACGCCTGATGGTATGCCGTATAATCTGATCGAGCTTCCGCTGCCTGATGTAATAGAGGTTGACGGCGAGATTCTTCCCGCGACGTATGCCAACTTCCTTATCACCCCTTTACGCATATTGATGCCGTCCTACGGTCAACCGCGCAATGACTATCTTGCGTCGCAGATTCTGAAAATAGCATATCCCGACCGTGAAATAATCCCGATAGATTGCAGGCCGCTCATCCGTCAGCATGGTTCACTCCATTGTGTCACCATGCAGTTCCCTGCCGGAACGGTCAGTGGAATCAGAGATGGAAAATGGATTGACAACAGTCTGTGAATGTAAACGAACTTTACGTACACACCGCCCAAAAAATTATGAAAATAGGAATAATACAGCAGCACAACACTTCAAACATTGATGACAACCGCCGTCGTCTTGAATCTAAAATACTGGAACTTGCAGCCAAGGGTGCGCAGCTTGTAGTTCTTCAGGAGCTACATGACTCGCTATATTTCTGTCAGGTGGAAAGTGTGGATAACTTTGACCTTGCAGTGTCGCTCGACGGGCCTGTGACATCATTTTATTCCAAGGTGGCTGAGAAAGCCGGGGTTGTTCTTGTCACTTCGCTTTTTGAACGTCGTGCGGTCGGCTTATATCACAACACTTCGCTCGTTTTTGACAAGGACGGCTCGGTGGCAGGCAAATATCGCAAGATGCACATTCCGGATGATCCGGCATACTACGAAAAGTTTTATTTCACCCCGGGTGATCTCGGTTTCAAGCCGATTGATACTTCGCTTGGTCGTCTCGGTGTGCTCGTGTGCTGGGATCAATGGTATCCTGAGGCTGCCCGCCTCATGGCCATGAACGGTGCGGAGATGCTTATCTATCCTACTGCAATTGGATGGGAGAGCAGTGACACTCCCGATGAAAAAGCCCGTCAGCGGGAAGCATGGATGACAGTGCAGCGCGGACACGCCGTCGCAAACGGTCTGCCGGTGATTACCGTCAACCGTGTCGGTCATGAGCCTGACCCATCCGGCGCAACCAACGGAATCACCTTCTGGGGGTCAAGTTTTGTTGCCGGACCACAGGGCGAATTTCTTTATCTTGCTCCTGATGATGAGGAGGCTGAGGCAATCGTGGAGGTTGACATGAAACGGTCGGAACAGGTGCGCCGTTGGTGGCCCTTCCTCCGCGACCGCAGGATTGAGAACTATGGCGACATTACGCGTCGGTTTGTTGATTGAGACATATTCCGAGACACCATCTGAAATTACTGACGAATTGAAAAAGACAATACCATTTGTCACCACCTCGGGTGACTATCTGTCGGTGCTCCTGTCTCTGTGGCTTCCTCGCTACGGATGGCTTGTCATATTGCCGATTGCTGCGTTTGCGGCCTGTGGGGTGATGTTTGATGTCAGATTCCTGCTTGTGGCCTTGATGCTCCTCTTTATAGTCGTGCCGATGTTGATGTCTTTTCTATACACCTATTATATGCTTGCGCCCGAGGCTCGCAGGGCTGTCATCAGGAAGGAAGTTGAGATTTCCGAGGGGGAATTTCTGAAGCTCACGTATCTCGGACCTGAGGAGAAGGATGAGGCAGCGCAGAGGAATTCAAAAAGAATGTTGCTGCCGATAGCCGAGGAGAAGGACGATGATCCGTTACCGCCCCTCCCTGTGCCTGCCCCGGAGAAAATCGGATGGGATGATGTCATCGCCACGCGTAGCACATCGCGTTTCATGGTTTATATCATCAAGGGACCGAGGCTGAATTTCATTCTGATTCCTCACTCTGCTTTCATGAGGAAGATTCAGGTGCAATAGGACAAATTACAGGAAATATTGGACACTCTGTCAACTGTTTGGCGACAGTTGACGGCATTTTGCGCGAATTTATTTGGATGAATATATCGCACATTAAGTAATAATTTGCTATATTTGCAACAAATGATCGGTATGGTCATTGCCATCATGCAATGGAAAACTCTAAAACTTACGTTACAACATATCAATAGTCATGACATCACCTCGAAAAAAAGTGTACGGCTTGATCGGGTTTCCGCTGACCCATTCATTCTCGATGAATTATTTCAACAATATGTTTGAATCCGAGAATATCGATGCCGAATACGTAAATTTTGAAATCCCCGAGATTGGCGACCTTATGGAAGTGGTCGCTGAAAACCCGAATCTCGCAGGTCTTAACGTCACAATACCATACAAAGAGCAGGTGATTCCCTACATGGATGAAATGGATTCGGAAGCGGCTCTTATCGGTGCGGTCAACGTCATCAAGATCATACGTGGCAAGGATGGAGCTGTCAAGCTGAAAGGCTATAACAGCGATGCTATGGGTTTCCAGAACTCTATTGCCCCACTTATCAACAGCAAGCGTAACCGTGCGCTCATTCTTGGCACCGGTGGAGCTTCAAAGGCTATATATCGCGCCCTCGTTAACCTTGGTGTAGAGCCTGTGTTCGTTTCGCGCAATCCTGAGGAAGGTGAGCTTGCCTACGGTGATCTGACTCCCGAAATCATGACGACACACAAGGTGATCGTCAATTGCACCCCACTCGGCATGTATCCCGACGTGGACCGTTGTCCAGCCATACCCTACGAGCTTCTCACCCCCGAGCATCTTTGCTATGACCTTATATATAATCCGGACGTGACGACTTTCATGAAGAAGTCGCGTGCGAACGGAGCAGAGGTCAAGAATGGTCTTGAGATGCTCCTTCTCCAGGCTTTCGAGTCGTGGAATATATGGAATCTCTAAATTCCCTCAGCTTCTGACGGGCGATACTCTCGTCCCTTGAGCAAAATATCGTATAAACCTCATCCCACACGTCGCTCTACAATCTATCCGTAGGGCGACGTGTGTCGTTTTACAATCCAAAATCAATGCTGCCGGTCATACCGCTTTTGCCATTCACCATAGTCTTTATCATAGGAATATGGATGGAGGGTTGCGGTGTGTCCGTTTGGATTCCACTGATTTTTACGTTGATTGGAGTGTTGCTGTCCTATTCCCGGCGACCGTATGCCGCATTGATGTTTTGCGGGTTGATGACGGGATTCACATTGGGCAGGGTCAATACTCCCCCGCCGTTGCCCGCCGCTTGCATCGGTCAGCCGTGTCACTATGCTGGCACTGCTGTTGAGGTCAAGTCATACGAGCCTACGCAGGTGTTGATTGTAAAGGTGGATTCCTGTGGGCGGGCGGGTTGTGAGCCTTTTATGGTGAAGCTGACCATTCCGTCTTCGATTCCGGAAGTGGCGGAACGCGACCGGATTGAATTTGTAGCGGCATTGACTGAAATGTCAGTAACCACAGATTTGCCCGATGAGACGGACTATGATGCGTTGTTGCGAAGGATGGGTGTCAGCGGGAGTGGGATGGTGCAGCCGGACAGTATCAGAGTGTCGGGCCTGTCTCCGGGAGTGTTTAACTCCATACGTAGATTTCGTTCGGCTGTGACGCTTGCGATAGTTGATTTGCCATTGTCATCAGGGCTGAGAGAATTTCTTAATGCCGTGCTCACGGGCGACAGGGATATGCTGACAGCCGATACGCGTGAGCTATTCTCCGTTACAGGTCTCTCCCACGTCCTCGCACTGAGTGGGCTGCATGTAGGGATAATCGCTTGGTTTGTGTCGATACTTCTCTTGCCTTTGTACTTGACCGGGATGCGAAAAATAAGGTGGTTTATAGTGGTTATGGTCCTGTGGCTGTTTGCTGTCATGACAGGTCTTTCGCCATCGGTAGTGAGGTCGGTGGTCATGTCCACGGTATTCTTTATATCTTTCTCCATGCAGAGGGTGAGGTCTCCGTTCAATTCGCTTTGTGTGGCTGCCCTTTTTATCCTCATCCTATGGCCTTACGCTTTATATACTGTCGGCTTTCAGCTTTCATTCCTCGCAGTTGCTTCAATCATGCTTTTTGCCGACAGATTCAATCCTTTCTCCCGGCGCATGGCTGTACTCCATGCCATCGCCTCCTATCCCGCAGTGACTTTGGCGGCTGTGCTTGGAACGGCAGTCGTAAGTGCCTACTATTTTAACATTTTTCCCCTGCTCTTTCTTCCTGTAAACTTCATAGGGGCATTATTACTTCCCGTGATAGTTGCCGGTGGTCTGTTGCTGCTGTTATTGGATGGGTTTGGACTGCCCTACGGCTTTTTGGCTGAGGCTTTGGATTTTGTATTCAATCTTCTGCACTCCTCGGCTTTGAGAATTGGCAAGATACCGTGGGGTGTTATTAATGATGTCTATATCCCCGGTGTTTCCGTCTGGATGTGGCTTCCCACGCTTGTGCTGTTTGTGATATGGTTATACAAGAAGCGAAATGTCTATATTGTGGCGACATTACTTTGCGTTGTTTTCTCGATTTCGACCACACTATTGCTATGGCAACCCAAAGATGGAACCGATATATTCATCCCACGTATGCATGACCACACATCTCTGATGGTCAGGACCGGAAATCAATTGCGTGTTTTCACCACCGCACCACCGCGCATACATGAGGAGATTAAGGAAGATTATTCGCACCGCTATCGCAGATACATGCTCTCTCGGGGTGTTGATTCGATATCATTCCACGCCGTGTCACGCTTGTCGCCTGAAATCATTACGGTCGGCGACAAGAAATTTCTGTTGCTACATGACGGCAACGCCTTACCTGCCGTTGACGGTCGGATTGATTATGCAGTAATCTGCGGAGGATTCCGTGGGAGGATAAGCTCCCTGACCGAATGTGTGGACACCGATAGCATTCTGCTCTCAGCCGATCTGAACGTGAGACTTCATGACCGTTACCTCAGCGAACTGTCAGAGGCGGGAGTGGCAGTCCGTTCGCTAAGACACTCCCCGTTGAGGATAGGAACGGGGAGTGTCAAGTAGAACTGTGATTATAGTTTATAGGGCGTATTACATTGTCTCGTATGCACCTTTGGAGAGAAGCTCACGATAACCGATATTGAAATAGTGGCGTTCAAAATCTTTCGGGCGTTTGATGTGTTCGTCCCATATCACAAGATCAAGGTCGATACAAATCTCACCCTCGATTGATTTGATGCGGTCACGTCCGCTCTCTGACTCCCAGTCCTTCAGGAATTTGACAACGGTATCATAGTCATGAGTAGTGTATCCGTGGATGACAGCGTTCATGTACGGCTTGTCCTTCCCGTTGATAGCATCTGACTCATAGACCGAGGAAACTGAACATTTTTGGAGATAACCGCAGATATGCTCTATGGCACGGGTTATCTGATATTCGCGGTCGGGCGTATTGCTTCCGAGTCCGATTGTGCAGGAGTTTAATCTATCTGTCATGATATGAGTGTTATTAGACAACCTTTTATTGCCGGACACCTTTCAGCGTCAGTGCTATTCGTCCTCTTGATGTGTCGATGTCCATGACACGGACACGGATATTTTGTCCGATGGCCACAACCTCTGACGGCGATGTTATGTAGCGGTCACTCAATTGGGAGATATGAATGAGACCGTTTTCTTTCATTCCGAGATCGACGAATACACCGAATGCGGTGATGTTGTTGACCTTGCCGGTGAGTTCTTGCCCGATGTGGAGATCATCGATTTTGCGTACTGAATCGTCATAGGGAATTTCCTCGGCAGTCTCTCGCGGATCACGCCCTGGTTTTTCAAGCTCAAGGACAATGTCGGTCAATGTCGGAAGTCCAACTTCCTTTGTGATGTATTTGTCGAGTTCAATACTGTGGAGAAGATTGCGATCCTTGATGAGCCGGGCTATATCAGCCTTGGCATCGGCGGCAATCTGCTCGACGAGTGCATATCGTTCGGGATGCACGGCTGTATTATCGAGCGGATTGACCCCTCCGGGAATCCTCAGGAATCCAGCGCATTGCTGGAAAGCCTTTTCGCCCATACGCGGGACATTCATGAGTTGGCTGCGTGAGGTGAAGTCACCTGTCTCAGCACGGTATTTCACGATGTTCGCGGCAAGTGACGGACCTATGCCTGACACGTATGACAAAAGTTGCTTGGAAGCGGTGTTGACGTTAACTCCAACGGTGTTGACACAGCTTTCCACCACATAGTCAAGTGCTTCCTTGAGCTTTGTCTGGTTGACTGCGTGCTGATACTGTCCGACTCCGATTGATTTCGGGTCAATCTTGACAAGTTCGGCAAGAGGGTCAAGGAGTCTGCGCCCTATGGAGACAGCACCACGCACAGTCACGTCCTCATTCGGAAATTCTTCGCGGGCGACTTCAGATGCGGAGTAGATGGAAGCTCCGTTCTCATTGACCATGAAGATCTGGACTTTGCGGGGAAGCATGATGTCGCGTACAAACCGTTCAGTCTCGCGTCCCGCTGTCCCATTGCCGATTGCGATTGCATCTATTTTGTAGCGGTCAACGTAGAAGCACAGTGCATCGGCTGACCCTACGAAATCATTGGCGGGTGGAGTGGGGTAGATGACATCATGTTGGAGCAGGTTGCCCTGTTCGTCAAGCACGACGAGTTTGCATCCCGTCCGGAATCCGGGGTCTATGGCAAGTACACGTTTATGACCGAGGGGCGCGGACATGAGCAATTGCCGGACGTTGTCGGCAAACATCTGAATGGCTCCTTCGTCGCTTTTCTCCTTCGTTACCGAGGCGATTTCGTTCTCAATCGATGGACGCATGAGGCGGCGGTAGCCGTCCTTGACCGCATTTTTTACAATGTCGGTGCTTTCGGGTGTTGCGTTGGCCTTCACAAACATTCGGCTGAGACGGTCAATCATCTCATCGTCATCAATCGTTATGCTGACTTTCAATATACCCTCATCCTCACCACGGCGTATGGCAAGATAGCGGTGAGAGTTGCAGAGGCGCAACGGTTCGGAGAAATCGAAATAGTTCTGATAATTTTTCCCTTCCTCCTCCTTGCCGGGGATTACCTTTGATTTTATTGTCGCCGACCTCTGATAGCGCGATCTCACAAGGTTGCGGGCTTTCTCGCTTTCGCTGACCCATTCGGCGATGATGTCAGACGCACCTGCTATGGCCGCGCTGATGCTCCCGGCTTCCTTTGCATACTTTTTAGCCTGCTTCTCAATGTCGGAAGAGTTTTGCGACATGATTATTTTTGCAAGAGGTTCAAGTCCGAGAGCCCTTGCAGCCTGTGCGCGGGTGTTGCGCTTCGGCTTGTACGGCAGGTATATGTCTTCAAGGACTATCGGGTCAAGTGTCTCCGTGATGCGTTCCTGCAGCTCGGGGGTGAGCATGTCGCGCTCACGGATGACGTCGAGAATGTACTCCTTACGTTTGTCAAGTTCAGTCAGCTCCAGGTGACGCATCTGAACGGCATGGACTGTCACTTCATCCATACCTCCGGTAGCTTCTTTGCGATAACGTGAGATGAACGGTACTGTCGCGCCTTCATCCAGCAGACGGAGGCAGGCAGCAACATGTTTGCGCAGATGTGTGCCAAGTTCGGCAGTGATTACATTGGCGTGTACGTTTGCCATTAAAGGTTTAGTTAGAGTGTGTCTCATAACAAAAGTTAAACCGAGAGCGACGCAATCTTTGAGGGATTTTCTCTTAACTCTGAGGGAGTGTGGCTCATGCCACTCGACCGAAGAGTTGAGAGAAAAGCACCAAAGAGTGTGTCGTGCTGCCTTATCATTTGTTAATTAACACTATTTCGTTTTTATAGATTATATTCAATTTGTTAGATGTGTCCTTGAAAAGTTACCTTAGCCTCCCGTCTTTTGGGTGTATTTTCCACTTTGTCTCAGTCGTGTACATGAAGTACACTCCTTCAACTGCAGTGGAAAATCCCCTCCTCATCGGCTTGCCGCTTTCGAGCTTGTCGAGAAAGAAAAACCGGGACCCTCGATTTAACTTTTGTTATGAGACACACTCTTAGCTTTTTTGAGGGTTATCAGTGTGATTTCGGGTGTCGCACCGATTCTGGCCGGGAAGCCCACGGTGCCACCACCTATATTTACGTATAACTTATGTGCTTTGTTGGAATCCTCATAGAGACCACCCCAAGTCGGATAACGGTACTTGGCAGGTGACCATCCGAGAAGTTCAATCTGCATGGCGTGTGTATGTCCCGAGAGAGTCAGCGGAACATTGACCTCAGACGCGTCGGCTATGGAGTCAACCCAATGAGCAGGATTGTGGGTGAGGAGTATCTTGGTGACGCTGTCGGAAAGATTGCTGTATGCCCGTGAAAGCGAACCGTACACCTTGAAGGGTGGATCTCCGATATTTTCTACTCCAATGAGAGCTATCGAATCGCCTCCTTGACGCAGCATGACCGTCTTGTTGAGGAGTAGATTCCAACCCATCTCGGCTTGAAGTTCCTTCATCAAATCCATATTCTTTTCCTTAGCCTCCGCTGATGGCCACCGGGAATAATCACCGTAGTCATGGTTGCCGAGGATTGAATACACTCCATCGGGGGCGTAGAGACGTGAGAACGTTGCCACCTGTGGGGGCAGTTCATCTGTCTTTGAGTTGACGATGTCGCCGGTAAATACGATCAGATCCGGTTTAAGTGAATTGATCCTATCGACAAATTCAGATGTGAACGTCGTGTCGTTGCCGAAGGTGCCTACGTGCATATCGGAGAACTGGACAAGACGGTAACCATCGAAATTGTCGGGCAAATCGGCAATCTCGACCGTCACTTCCTTGATATCAATCCTAAAACGGTTGATAAGTGCGCCCCACCAGAGCACACCGAAAAGGAATATTGACACCACTATTCCTGTCCTTGAAAGCCATTTCGCTCTCTGCCGCTTGAAAAGTTGCGGGATTTTTGCAATAAGGTCAATTATCACAAAGAGATATTTCGGCAGATAGAAGGCAATGTATGCGTAGAGCATCCACATGATTGTCAGCAGCATCCCGTTGGAGCAGTTCCTTTTCGGGAAGCATATCACGAATACAATCATTATGAACAGCAATACTGCCGACCATAACTGAAATCTTGCAGCCCACAGACTACGGCATCTACGTCGGATTGCTTTATAAATATATGTGTCAACAAGTATATTTATAAAGAGAAAGACAAAGAGGTGTACAAGTGGGAGTCTCATAGGTCAGTTGGAAATATGATTTTTTTATGAGTAATCATAAATCTTAACAACTACCGGAGGCAAGGAGTTTGTTGCGTAGCGGATTTGCGTACATCATGTACATGTATGTGCGCATGAAACTGCGTTCCTGTGAGGTGACGTTCTCCACATCCACCTTGTCGAGCTGACCTTCCACATATTCCTTGACCTGATTAAGTTCATCATCGCTGTAACGTTCGCGATACATGTCTGATTCAAATGCGAGATCGTAGGCCACGTAATTTATCGGATATATGCGGTAGCCTCCGTGGATGCCACAGTCGATGTGGTGACAGATCTGCCGGATGGTCTCCTGCCTGTCGGCAGTCGGAGGGATGGTTGACAGCAATGGAGTGAGACAGTTGGCGAATGTGATGTGTACGCGTCCCTTGTACTGCATAAGTCCCGTCTCCATGGAAAACAAGTCGTCATGTTGCGACTTCTTGAACTCCGGATCACGGTGGCGCATCAGATATTCCCTCGCTTTCAGATAGTCATTGGGGTCATACTCGTAGGAGATGGCAGCCGGGAAGATGTTGATTTCGGACAGGTTTTCAGCAATGGAGCCATCGCCTGCGAGAGCGAGCATTTTCAAAACGCTCTCCTGCGTGTGGTCACTTGAGTCTTTCGCACGTCCCTGACGCTGGGCAATCCAAATGCTTTCTTTTTTGTTGCATATAGCATGATGGATATATGATGAGAGCTGGCGGGCAGCATCAAGGGCCTGTCTCGTAGGCAGATTGCGCTTCACGATGAAACTTCCGTTGAGCTTCACGAGATGGGTGATCCATTCATAGATGAGAAGATTGTCACCGATGGCCACTTCGGAAGTCTTCATGTTGTTGCGCAGGAAAATCAGGTTGAGGAAAGAAGCGTCAAGCACGATGTCGCGGTGATTGGTGATAAAGGTATATACCTTATCGGTTGCCACATGTTCAACGCCCGTAGCTGTGATGCCTGCGGTGGTTTTCCGTTCAAGTTCGTTGAGGAAGTTCTGCATCACACGATTCTGAAATTCGTACTTTGTGTTGCAGCTTGTGAGAAGCCCGATGAATTGTGTATAGTCTATATTAGGAAGAATCCAGCGGATTGCATGTTCAAATCCGGGTTCTGCCACCAATTTGTTGATTGCTTCCTTGAATTGACTGTCATCGTAGGGAGCTATATCAGTGAAATCTAAATTATTTGCGTCCATTACGCTTTAAGGGTTTATTTAGATAAACCAAATAGATGAAACAATAGTTGGCTCAAAGGTATAAGATTTTAGTAAATTTTGCAAATGATTTAAGGTTTATTGGATATGACGGGGCTTAATTAAAGATTTTTTTAATCACCGGAAACAGGCTGTAATATAATTAAGGTGCCGTGGTTCAGCAGGCGCGATGATAGAATGACAGTTCAATCCGTGAAAGGTGGCTAAAAGATATATGGCGCATGGAAATTTGTCAATTTTAATGGATGATTGAAAGAAAAATGCTAAAATGTTTTGCTGTTCGCAAACATAATGTTACATTTGCAGCGTTATAAAAGAGAAATTAAGATTGTTTTAGTTTCGTTATGTTTCAGATAAAAAAATTAAAGGTATGATTGTAAATGGTAAAAAAGTCAATGTAGGCTGGCTTTTGGTATTGGTCGCCTTGATCGTGATGAGTGTCCTTGGACTTAGGACGGACTTCTCCGAGTCGCTTTTTGATTTGCCGGGCGATCATCTTTGGGCAAATGTCGCGTGGATGATTACAGCAACTATCTTTGTGCTGATGATGACTCCGGGCCTGTCGTTTTTCTATGGCGGCATGGTGCGTCCGAAGAATGTCATATCCACAATGCTCCAGAGTTTCATTGTGATGGGTTTCGTCAGCGTGATTTGGGTGGTCTTCGGATTCGGTCTCGCGTTTGGCGATGACATTGCACATGTGATCGGTAATCCTGCTGATTTCTTCATGATGAAGAATGTCGGGGTCAATAATGTGACTGAGGTCGGTGACTTGTCGCAGATAGGGATTGCAACCACGACCATTCCACTTGCGTTGTTCGCGCTTTTCCAGATGAAATTTGCAATCATAACCCCCTCGCTCATCACGGGTGCGTTTGCCGAGCGTGTGCATTTTTCAGGCTATCTGCTTTTCATGGTCATGTGGACGGTGGTTGTCTATTGTCCGCTTGCACACTGCACATGGCATCCCGACGGACTCTTTGGCATGATGCACGTCCATGACTATGCCGGTGGAATTGTGGTTCATGCTGCCTCGGGTATAGCGGCTTTGGCTGGAGCGATGTTCCTCGGACGTCGCCGTAAAGTGAAAGGTGAGAGCAGCAAGCCGGCCAATGTCCCCTTTGTGCTTCTCGGCGCCGCTCTGCTTTGGCTCGGATGGTTCGGCTTCAACGGAGGAAGCTCTCTTGCTGCCGATGGAATTGCAGTGTCAGCCTTCCTCAATACTAACACGGCGGCTGCTACGGCAATGGTGGCGTGGATTGCTCTTGATGCCGTCAGAGGACACAAACCGTCGGCAATGGGCGCAGCCATAGGTGCCGTTGTCGGTCTCGTGGCCATAACCCCTTGCGCCGGATGGGTGACAGCCGGACAAAGTATCTTCATCGCGCTTTTCATCACCGTGTGCTGCAACATGGCTGTTTCGTGGAAAGGTTACAGCAATCTTCTTGACGATGCTCTCGATGTCTTCCCCACACATGGACTCGGCGGTATTATCGGAACAGTGCTGACAGGCATATTCGCATACGACTTTTTCGCAAAGACGGATCCCGACATGATTTCGCGAGGCGAGTTCTTCTGGAATCATGTGATAGTCCTTGGACTGGTGTTCCTCTACACTTTTGTGATGAGTTATGCTCTCTATTGGCTCACGGACAAAATCATCCCGATGCGAGTCTCCGGCTGGAACGAACGCGTTGGACTCGACTCATCGCAGCATGGCGAGGAGTATGGCAATGAGGCCGCACTCGAACTCCCCTCGGACAGTGATTGGTTCAAGGGCGTTGAGGAAAATTGATGTCAAATATCATACAACTCCATTCATCGAAATATATCAACCGTACAGTTTTCAATATGCAAATGACAACTCCTAAACAACAAGGACTCTATGACCCCCGCTTCGAGCATGATGCTTGTGGCGTGGGGCTTCTCGTGAATGTGCGCGGTGTGAAGTCTCATCATCTTGTGGAAAAAGGTCTTCAGGTGCTTGAACACATGGTCCACAGAGGTGCCGAGGGTGCTGACCCAAAGACGGGTGACGGTGCCGGAATCATGGTGCAGATTCCGCATGAGTTCATTCTGCTCCAGGGCATACCGGTACCTGAGAAGGGCCGCTATGGTACAGGTCTGGTTTTCTTCCCGCGCAATGAGGACACAATCCAGATAATACTCGGAATCATCGAACGCGAGGCTCTTGACCTCGGTCTCAAATTGATGGCTGTACGTGATGTCCCCACAAACAATGAACAGCTCGGGTCTGTGGCCAGAGCTGCCGAACCTGTCATCAAGCAGATTTTTGTGGCTGACGAGGAGAGTGACCGCCCGATGGAAATTCGTCTGTATCTGCTGCGTAAGGCTGTGGAGAAAAAGGTACGTTCGCTTTCGCTTGAGGGGAAGGATGATTTCTATGTCGTGTCGCTGTCATCGCGCATCATCATCTACAAGGGTATGCTGTCGAGCCTGCAGCTCCGCTACTATTTCCCCGACTTGATGAATCCGCGATTCACCACTGCGATGGCACTCGTCCACTCCCGATTCAGTACTAACACATTCCCCACATGGTCGCTTGCCCAGCCGTTCCGTATGCTCGGGCACAATGGAGAAATCAATACCATCCAAGGCAACCGTCTGTGGATGAAAGCCCGTGAGTGTATGCTCCATCCTGCCGCTTTCGGTGACCGTGACATGACCCCGATTGTCCAGCCCGGCATGAGTGATTCTGCATCGCTCGATAACGTGCTTGAGTTCTTCGTTATGTCAGGTATGAGTCTTCCACGGGCACTTTCGATGCTCATACCGGAATCGTTCAATGACAAGAACCCCATTTCGCCTGAACTCAAGGCGTTCTATGAATATAACTCCATCCTAATGGAAGCGTGGGACGGTCCTGCGGCGTTGCTGTTCAGCGACGGTCGTTATGCCGGAGGTATGCTTGACCGCAACGGTCTGCGTCCTGCGCGCTATCTGATCACCAATAATGACACCGTTGTGCTTGCTTCTGAGATGGGCGTTCTGCCTTTCGATGCATCCGAGGTGAAGGAGAAAGGCCGTCTGCGTCCCGGAAAGATGATGATGGTTGACATGGAGCAGGGTAAGATATATCAGGATGCCGAATTGAAGGAGGCTCTTGCAAGCGAGTTCCCTTACAGGGACTGGCTGTCGCGTAACCGAATCAGTCTCGACAATATCAGCTCCGGTCGCAAAGTGGATAATTCGGTGGACGATTTCCGCCGTTTGCTCCACACGTTCCTATATAACCGTGAGGAGGTGGAGAATATCATCACCCCCATGCTGACGGATGGAAAGGAGCCGGTCAATTCAATGGGCAAGGATACGCCGATAGCTGTGCTTTCCGAGGAGCCGCAGTTGCTGTTCAATTATTTCAGACAGCATTTCGCTCAGGTGACTAATCCGGCCATCGACCCGTTGCGCGAGGAACTTGTCATGAGCCTCGACAGCTATATAGGTGCTGTCAAACTTAATCTGCTTGACCCGTCACCGGAACTGTGTAAAATGGTGCTTCTGAAGCGACCCATCATCACCAACCGTGAGCTTGACCTCCTGTGTAATCTCCGTTATAAAGGTTTCAATACACGCAAACTGTCGATGACTTTCCCTGCCGCTGACGGTCATGCCGGGCTGGTTGAGGCTCTGGGTCGTCTCTGCCGGGAGGCAGAGCAGGCGGTTGACGAGGGGTGCAACTATGTGGTGCTTTCTGACCGTGATGTCGATTCACTTCATGCGCCGATTCCGTCGCTGCTCGCGACTGCTGCCGTCCACCATCATCTGATCAACTGCAAGAAGCGCACGCAGACGGCACTCATCATCGAGACTGCCGACGCTCGTGAGGTCATGCACTTTGCTCTGCTCAGCGGTTATGGTGCGAGTGCGATAAATCCATATCTTGCATTCGCTGTGATTGAGGATCTGGTGAAGCGTCATGAAATCCAGCTCGATTTTGACACCGCCTCCAAGAATTTCATCAAGGCGGTTGACAAGGGTCTGCTCAAGGTGATGTCGAAGATGGGTATCTCGACAATCACGAGCTACAAGGGTGCACAGCTTTTCGAGGCTGTTGGGCTTGCGGAGTCCGTGTGTCGTGAATATTTCGGCAATACCGTAAGTAAAATCGGTGGAGTGGACATTGAGAAACTTACCGAAGATATTGTCACGCCTCATGCCGAGGCTTTTGCCGAAGATTTCGACACTGAGTCGCCACTTCCCTTCATCGGGCAATATTCTTTCCGCAAGGACGGTGAGTCTCATGCCTGGAATCCGGAGACGATAGCGACGCTTCAGCTCGCGACCCGTCTTGGAAGCTATAAGAAATTCAAAGAGTACACATCGCTCGTCGATAACAAGCCCAAACCTATCTTCATCCGTGATTTCCTTGATTTCCGTAAGGGAACCCCCATTCCTATTGATGAGGTCGAGCCGGAGGAGGCTATCATGAAGCGGTTTGTCACGGGTGCGATGTCGTTCGGCTCCATCAGCCGTGAAGCCCATGAGGCTCTTGGCATTGCGATGAATGCAATCGGTGCGCGCAGCAACACGGGCGAGGGTGGTGAGGATCCAGAACGTTTCAGACCGCGTCCCGACGGCTCGTCGGCACGTTCCGCCATCAAGCAGGTGGCTTCGGGACGTTTCGGCGTAACGACAGAATATCTCGTCAATGCAGACGAAATTCAGATAAAAGTGGCTCAGGGTGCCAAGCCCGGAGAGGGTGGTCAGCTTCCCGGATTCAAGGTGAATCAGATTATAGCGAAGACTCGCCACTCCATTCCCGGAATCTCACTTATTTCACCGCCACCGCATCACGACATCTACTCAATCGAGGATCTCGCCCAGTTGATTTTCGACTTGAAGAATGTCAATCCGGCTGCTAATGTCAGCGTGAAACTTGTTTCTGAGAGTGGAGTCGGCACGATTGCCGCAGGTGTTGCCAAGGCAAAGAGCGATCTTATCACTATCAGTGGCAGTGACGGTGGCACGGGTGCTTCTCCGGCAAGTTCCATCCGCTATGCGGGTGTCCCTGTCGAAATCGGTCTTGCCGAGACCCAGCAGACACTCGTCATTAATAATCTCCGTGGTCAGGTAAAGCTCCAGGCCGACGGGCAGCTCAAGAGTGGTCGCGATGTGATCATCATGGCCATGCTCGGAGCTGAGGAGTATGGTTTCGCCACGAGCGCGCTCATTGTGCTTGGCTGCGTGATGATGCGCAAATGTCACAAGAACACGTGTCCGGTCGGTGTCGCCACTCAGAACGAGGAGTTGCGCAAGCGTTTCACCGGACGGTCGGAATATGTGGTCAACTTTTTCCGTTTCCTTGCCCGCGAGATCCGTGAGACCATGGCCGAGATGGGTGTTAGGAAGATGGATGATATAATCGGGCGTGCCGACCTCCTTTTTGTGAAGGAGGGGATGGAGAACATGAAGACTTCCGGTCTCGATTTCAGCCGCCTTCTCTACATGCCGCAGGAGTGCGGGACGAATGCCATCATCAATGTCGTCCGTCAGAAGCATGACATTGACCATGTGCTTGACCGTGAGATCATCAGCCGTGCCTATCCTGCGATTGAATCGGGTATGCCGGTGGAACTCGAATTTTCGATATGCAACACTGACCGTTCGACCGGTGCAATGCTGTCGGGCGTGATTGCTAAGAAATTTGGTGATGCCGGGCTGCCGGAAAACACCATCAACTGTACGTTCAAGGGAGCTGCCGGTCAAAGTTTCGGTGCATTCCTTGCCCACGGTATAAGTTTCCGGCTTGAAGGGGATGCCAACGACTATGTAGGCAAAGGGCTTTCCGGCGGCAAGATTGTGATAGTGCCTCCGAGCGGGTCAAAGTTTGCGCCCGAAGCGAACATCATTGCGGGCAATACGATTCTCTATGGTGCGACGGCTGGAGAAATCTACATCAATGGTCGTGTCGGCGAACGTTTCTGCGTGCGTAATTCCGGTGCCACCGCTGTGGTTGAGGGAGTGGGTGACCATTGCTGCGAATATATGACCGGCGGACGGACTGTGGTGCTCGGGACGACCGGACGAAATTTCGCAGCCGGCATGAGCGGAGGTATCGCCTATGTGTGGAACCCGGATGGAAATTTTGACTATTTCTGCAACATGGAGATGGTAGAACTGTCGCTCATCGAGGAGATGGCTGATAACCGTGAGCTTTACCGACTGATTGGCAACCATTTCCGTCACACGCATAGTCCGCTCGCCGGTGCGATGCTCGATGATTGGGACAATTATGTCGGTCAATTCATCAAGGTGATTCCTATTGAGTACAAGAAAGTGCTTCATGATGAGAAGATTGCCAAACTTGAACGCCGCATAGCGTCAATGCAGGTAGATTAAGAGTGTAATATGAAGAATCAAAATTTATGGGAAATCCTACAGCATTTCTGAATATACCGCGTAAAGAGGCGGGCTATCGTCCCGTCCATGACCGCGTCAACGACTATGGTGAGGTTGAGCAGACGCTCAACACTGAGGATCGCCGTCTGCAGGCATCTCGCTGCATGGAGTGTGGTGTGCCGTTTTGCCATTGGAGCTGTCCGCTCGGAAACCGTCAGCCAGAATGGCAGGACCGTTTGTATAAGAACGACATAAAGGGTGCATACAAGTTGCTCACCATGACTGATGACTTCCCGGAGTTTACCGGGCGAGTGTGTCCTGCTCTCTGTGAGAAAGGTTGTGTGCTCAACAAGCAACATGAACCCGTCACCATCCGTGAGAATGAGGCTACCATTGTGGAGCGTGCTTTCAACGAGGGCTATGTGACTCCTCAACCTCCAAAAAAACGCAGCGGTTTCCGTGTGGCTGTCATCGGCTCCGGTCCAGCAGGGCTTGCATGTGCAAACCAGTTGAACAAACGGGGTCACAGTGTCACTGTGTTTGAGAAAAATGAGATGGCCGGAGGTCTGCTCCGTTTCGGTATCCCGGATTTCAAACTGAATAAGAGTGTCATAGACCGTCGTCTGTCGCTCCTGGAGGCTGAGGGCATTGAGTTCAAGTGTGGAGTAAAGGTGGGAACAGACATTCCTGCCTCGCAGATTCTTGAAGAATACGATGCAGTGTGTCTTGCCATGGGTGCGGAAGTGCCGCGTGATCTGAAGGTTGAAGGTCGCGATTTGAAGGGTGTGCATTTCGCACTCGAACTGCTTCAGCAGCAGAACCGCATGAATGCCGGCACGGAGATTGACCGTGCTGACCGAATCTCGGCCAAGCGTAAACATGTGCTTGTGATTGGTGGTGGCGACACGGGCAGTGATTGTGTCGGGACGGCTCACCGTCAAGGTGCATTGTCTGTCACTCAGATTGAAATCATGCCGAAACCGCCTGTGGGAGATAACCCGGACACTCCTTGGCCTTATTGGCCCGTGGTTTTGAAGACTTCGAGCAGCCATCTTGAGGGATGTGAACGCCGATGGCTTCTGGACACGCGTCGCTTCATCCCCGACGCTGACGGCAATGTCGCCGAGGTCGAAGTCGAGGAGGTGGAGTGGGAGAAAGATCCGGCTACCGGTCGCATGAACCTCGTGCATACGGGGAAAAAGGAGACGATAAAAGCCGGGCTTGTCCTTTTGGCTATGGGTTTCACTCAACCGGTGGCGGAGGGAGTCATTGACACTCTTTCTCTTGAAAAGGATGCGCGGGGCAATGTCAAGGTTGATGAACGTGGTCAGTCCAGCAATCCAAAGGTATTCGCGGCGGGCGATGTCTCAACCGGAGCATCACTCGTGGTGCGGTGCATCGCATCGGGGCGCAGAGCCGCTCAGGGTATCCATTCCTTCCTTATGAAGAAATCATGACCTTGACAAAACTTGCCAATTAAGGGCAAAAATAAAATCAAGCGCAAATATTGTACTATTTGCACTTGATTTATATATAAAGATTCCCTAAGTAGGACATACTTCACATATATAAAATGAAAAACGGTTATCTAAAGGTAGCCGTTTTTTGTATTTTGTTCCCTTTTTGTACCATAGGGGATGTAACCACCTCATATTATGGGTTGAAAATACTTAACCACTATCGGAATTAGGTTCTGCTTGATGGCATCAGTGTGTATGCGGTAGTTAATTATCGACAACTCCCGCTTTGCTGACCACCCGATCAATCGCTGTTCCTCGGCTTTCAGTCGTTGGTATTCTTTTACAAGGAGAAGTTGGAACTTCGGGCTTAACCACATTCCAAAGTGATACGCAATGTCCCTGTGTGCGTAAGTACCACCATAGCGTCCTGCCTTGGCAATTATGCCTATAGCGTTAGTCCGCTCAATCCATGCCTTTGTGGAAAGAACAAAATTATTGCTTCCGGCTGCATTTTTAATTGCACCGAATTCGGTACAATTAAAATCCGGATTATATAGCATCTCCCATTCGCCGAGGTATTCAATCATGCCTTTGAGACTGAGCCAACGGAATATTATATGCTATTGCAGTTGGCTTTTAGCCATATCTGTCAGCGAAATATAATCATCTCCGTCAACTCCTATTACGGTAATTGTAGTATTTTGAACTGTGATTTTTGCCATTAGGAGATAAGCGTTTGATTTCAGATGTAAAGATACATCAAAAATCAAACATATCAGCGTATTAGCCTACTTTTTGAGTGTTTGAATTCGATAATGGCAAAGTCGGTGTTTGATAACCTCTGCAAGATGTGTTTTTGGGTTCTTGGACGTATTGTTTAATGCTGATACATAGCGATTTAACCGTTTTCACAGAATATACGTTACATTAAAAACGCCGGTGCATGTCGGAAATTCGATATGCACCGGCGTTTTTATGTGGTCTCACGAAACGGTCACGCATTTGTGCCGTAAAGTCGCTCGCGGGCGGCAGCAACTTTTTCGTCAGTGATGTAGTCGTCGTAGTCCATGAGTTTGTCAATGGTGCCGTTGGGGGTCAGCTCAATGATGCGGTTGCAGACGGTCTGGATGAACTCGTGGTCGTGGCTTGAGAGAAGAAGATTACCTTTGAACGCCTGAAGCGTGTTGTTGAATGCCTGGATTGATTCGAGGTCAAGATGGTTGGTCGGGGAATCAAGGATGAGTGTGTTGGCATCGGTCATCATCATTCTTGCAATCATGCAGCGCATCTTCTCGCCGCCGGATAGTACGGAGGCTTTTTTGAGCACTTCTTCGCCTGAAAACAGCATTTTGCCAAGAAATCCTTTAAGATATATCTCCGAACTGTCGTTGGAGTACTGTGCGAGCCAATCCACAAGATTGAGGTCAGTGTTGAAGAACGACGAGTTGTCGAGCGGGAGATATGCTGTCGTGATTGTCTGTCCCCATTCAAATGTTCCCTCATCGGGCTTACGGTTTCCGGTGATAATCTCGAACAGAGCTGTCATTGCGCGCGGGTCGTGGCTGAGGAAAGCAATCTTGTCGCCTTTCTCAACCTGAAAGTTCACGTCCTTGAAAAGAATCTCGCCATCGACTGAAGCAGTCAATCCCTTTACCTCCAAAATCTTGTTGCCGGGTTCGCGCTGGGGTGTGAAGATGATTCCGGGATAGCGTCGCGACGAGGGCTGAATCTCCTCGACGTTGAGTTTCTCAAGCATCTTCTTGCGAGAGGTGGTCTGTTTTGATTTTGCTACGTTCGCGCTGAAACGCTGGATGAATTCGAGGAGCTCCTTGCGCTTTTCCTCAGCTTTCTTGTTGGCCTGCTGTTGCTGGCGCAGGGCAAGCTGCGATGACTCGTACCAGAAGCTGTAGTTTCCGGCAAAGAGGGTCAGCTTGTTGTAGTCAATGTCGAGCGTGTGTGTGCACACCGAGTCGAGGAAGTGTCGGTCATGGCTCACCACAAGCACCGTGTTCTCAAACTTCGACAGATAGTCCTCAAGCCACGCCACCGTCTCAAGGTCGAGGTCGTTGGTAGGCTCATCGAGGAGCAGATTGTCGGGGTTGCCGAAAAGGGCTTTCGCAAGAAGCACGCGCACCTTTTCATTACCGCTCATGTCGCGCATGAGTGTATAGTGCTTGTCCTCCTTAATTCCGAGACCGCTGAGGAGTGCGGCAGCGTCGCTCTCGGCATTCCAGCCTTCGAGTTCGGCGAATTTTTCTTCCAGTTCCGATGCCCTGATTCCGTCTTCGTCTGAGAAATCCTCCTTTGCATAAAGAGCATCCTTTTCCTGCATTATATCCCACAGGACTGTGTGACCGCGAAGCACTGTCTCCATGACCGTGCAGTCATCAAATTTGAAGTGGTCCTGTTCGAGCACGCTCATGCGTTCGCCCGGACCTTGCGTCACAGTTCCGTGGGTAGGGGAGAGCTGGTCGCTGAGTATTCGCATCAGTGTCGATTTTCCGGCACCGTTTGCCCCGATAATACCATAGCAGTTGCCGGGAGTGAATTTGAGATTCACATCTTGAAAGAGAACCCGCTTGCCGAATTGTATTCCTAAATTGTTAACAGCTATCATTTATATGTACTTATTTTACTTCTTCCTCAAAAATCGTTTGATGATTTGCTTGAAATTTTCGGAGTGCAAAGTTACAACTTTTTATCTACATAAGCCAACACAAACGCCGAAAGAAACCCTTGTCGAATCAATTTCAACTGCATGACGCGAATTTTTGTCTGACTATGGATTACAGTTGATTGCGGTAATGATTTTTGCTGAACTATTGGTCATATTGATGACCTTACCGGAGATTACGACACGCCATGCCGGACAATCCTCTCCTTTTACGAAGGAACTTGAGAGAGACAACAGGACTAACGCAAGTAGGGGATTAAGAATTTTCATGATGTCGGCAGGAAGCCCATTTATTGAACTCTCCTGCAAATGCATTAACACTGACCCTTTTTCCCGTGGGCCGACCGGAACAATGACAAATGGGACACGTCCACAGTTCTCATCGTCAAAATGTATTTGATAGGGATTATAAGCTGCAAGAGCAGAATAGCGGTTTGCTTGCGATGTGAGATTGGAAATCATCACCGAATCCAATTGTTGTCTTGTTGCATCCAATATGGAATTCGTCATGGATGCAGCCGCCTCATTTTGTCCGATTCTGCTTAAATCCATACCGAACATAAAAGTAGACGAAATCAAATTCTCCAAATCAAGGTTATCTGATTGGGTATTGAACAACTCTTGAAATGCCGGAATAGAAACATCCGGACAATTCAGACGATTCCCTAACAGGCAGCGGGAATATACTTCAAGGAAAGGATGAATGGAATCTTTTGGCGCGGCATTATAGATTGAGTCAAGTGCGAACCAATCAGCAGTATTCATCGCGTTAGCAATTTTTTCGTCGATTGTTTGTGCATGGCTGTTCATCCATATAAGAAATGCCGCCACTAAAGGAAGAATCTTATTCATCATTGCCCTTTGTGTTTGATGGTTAGAATATAAAATTACAAAATTCCCCGTAGATTAGAGGTGTGTCAACGAAAGAAAATCCGAAAATCGGATGAAAATTAATCTGAATGCCTCGAACATGTGAAAACAGATGCAGGAATCGTTGTGGCGATTTCTGCATCTGTGGTTTGGATGGAGCTTCTTACTTTATAAGGTATGTCTATTACTTTATTCTGAGTTGGAGCAGGGACGAGACTTTCCATTTCACCGGAATGGTGACTGTTGCGTTCGCGGGGTCATAGCTCCACGCTTTGTTGGGCAGTTTCTTTCCGTCAACAGTGACTTCCGAGGGCCGAACATCAACGAGATGGATCTTGAATGTGAGGGTCTTGACAGCCGGTGCGCCGGGATATGTCCCGGCAGAGGTGACATCGAGACTCAGATCTTCGGTTGATACGTCGGCGTTGAAGGTGATTAGTGAGTATGCATTGTCGTCAAGGGATTTTGTCGATTGCCGGTCGTCCTCATACATCACATATTCCGACTTGCCGAGGTAGGGATAGTAGTTGATGGTATAGCTGTCGGTGTGATAGTCGCCGGTCGATTGCATAGAGTAGTCAGCCTGAGGGATGATTGCACCGGCGCGTACAAACATCGGGAGAACGTCGAGCGGTGCAGGGTAGGTGATGGTGTCACCGCCATGATAAAATTTTGACGGTCGGCTGTAGTCTGTCCACAGGCCGTCGGGGAATATGATTTGACGCTCCGTAGCCCCTTGGGTGAGGACAGGAGCCACGAGGAGGTCGCGTCCCCAGAGGTATTCATCGGTCACATCATCATATTTCCCGCTTCCGGCTGAATAGAAATTCAGTGGACGCACCAGAGGCTGACCCTGCGTGGCGTTCTCGTAGGCAAGCGTGTAGTTGTAGGGAAGCCAGCGGTAACGTTCGCGTATCAATGGAAGTATGATGGATTGTTGGTCAGGATATTTGTAGGGTTCGGCGGTTGCTTGTGCATGTGTGCGCAGGATAGGGGAGAACAGTCCGAGCTGAAGCCAGCGGACGTATAGCTCGGGGTCATACGGTCGGCTTTCGTCAATGGCAAATCCTCCGACATCATGGCTCATGTAGCCGAGTCCGCTAAGCCCGGAATTGAGCATGATGGTGATCTGAGGTTGAAGTCCGCCCCATGAGCGGGAGACGTCGGTTGACCAGGGAAAGACGCTGAAACGCTGCAGGCCGGTTGTGCCTCCGCGCATCATGGTCATGAGGCGTGTGTCGGGAAATTCGGTCTTGAACATGTCGTAGATGACTCGGCTCCAGTCGTTTCCGTATTGGTTGTGGTATTCACGTGTGGTGAGTCCGTTGGCGTGGATTCCGGTCTCGGGGTGCACTTCGGGTTCGCCGAGGTCGCCCCACCATCCGCCCACGCCTTCAAGCGTCAGTTGTTTGTAGCGGTCGGCGAGCCATGCGCGTGTGTCGGGATTGGCCATGTCAAACATTCCGCCTTCCCCGACCCATATTTTCACCTCCTGCGGGGCATCAGTCGAGTCCTTGAGCAGTAGACCCTGGGATGCGAGTTCATTGTAGTTTGCGAGTCCGTTGCCATTGCGGAGGATGTAAGGCTGGGAGATTATAACTGTGTTAACGCCCTGATTCTTCAGGTCGGCAAGCATTTTCTTGTGGTCGGGCCATTGGATCGGATCCCACGCGAGCCGTCCCATGTCCTGCTCCTTCCCATACCAGTAGAGGTCGAGGACTATACCATCGACCGGATAACCTGAGCGATGGAGTGTGTCGATCACTCCGACCGTTTCATCTTGTGTGCGATAGCCATATTTCGACGTGATGTAGCCGAGCGACCAGAACGGTGGCAGCTCTTGCCGCCCGGTCAGCGCTGAGAGTTGTCGGGTGGCATCGGCAAGTGTCCCTGCGCCATTGATGAAATAGTAGGATATTGGCGAGCGGGACTCTGAGGTGTAGACTATCGGGTTTGACATGACCATTTCGGCTGCCGCATAGTCATCGAACACAACGGAGTAGCCGTTTGACGAGATGAAAAGCGGCATGGTGATGTTCATCTGGTTGATGCGCGGGTCACCGGCGGTGTAACCGTAGTTCTGACGGTTGTACATCACGAGTGTATCGCCCGCAAGATTGAAACTGTGTCCGCGCTCACCGCTACCGTAGAATGATCCGCCGCCGATGGTCGATAGGCTTATGCTCTGCCGTCCATTGACCGTGGAGCGGACACCGGGGTCGCTTATGGCTTTGCCTGCTCCGGCGTTTATGTCAACGGAACCGGTGACGCTATCGACACGCACCACCACTCCGCCTCGGGTTGTCAGGACTGCGATACCCGGCGAGGTTGTGACGGCTGCACTCCCGGGGGTTGGCGCAAGCACGGTTGCTTCCGAGGCGGGTATCTTCTCTCCGGGAATGAGGTTGGTGACTTTCACGATGTTGTCATTGATAGCCGTGACGATTACCTGACGCCCGGTCGGAGTCGTAAGGTTGATGTCGGGGTGAGATGTCACCGCTATGACAGGAAAGGAGGCAAACAGGAGCGCGACAGCACCAATTGCCTTGACAGGATTGATGAGTTTCATGTTTGAAATATCGGTGTGTGTGATATAATTGTGTATGATATAATACTGATAAAAATTACGCCTTACAAAGTTATGCATAATTATTTTAAAACACATAGCCGGCTGAAAAGTCAAATAAAAATTCGGATTTTGGAGGATAGTATTGTTCGAGGAAAGCGACACTATATGCTTTGGCGTTTCACTGGATGGTCATCAGCGCGCATGAGTTCCATTGTTCTTGCGTGACTTCACACGGTGTAGCCACAGGTAGTAGCCGGTCAGTGGTAATGTCCCGCCAAGCAGTGCAAGCACGAAATAGATTATTTTTGTTACCAGATTACCCCAGCTTCCAAGGTGCAAGGATTGGATCCAGCCTTTGATGTGGCGTGATTTCTCTTGGTCAGAGTAGGGTTCCACGGTTGTGATTTTTCCGCTTTCTGCATCAAATCTGTAGATGTCAACGGCCTGCTGATTCCCAACACCGCCTCTGACCACTTCAATACGACCTTGGTACAATCGCAGTTCCTTGTCAGGCTCTGCTGCCGATACCTCGTCGAAAGCCTTCTGCCATGCCTCGAAGTTTACAGCTTTCTCTGTCTTACGGGTAGAGCCGGAGGCTTTTGTCCCGAAAATGGCATATAGTCCGTCCTTATACCAGTCGAATGACCATGACAGACCGGTCAATGCGCATATCAGCAGTATGATTCCGGCGTAGACTCCTCCGGCGCAGTGCAGTCCGTGAAGGAATTGGAATGACCCTTTGCGGAGCGGAATAGTGAGTCTGCGTTGCCGACCCGACTTGAACCACATTATGTAGCCAGTAACGACAATGACAATGATGCATAAAGTTGTGATTCCGACAATCAGTTTGCCATAGTTGCCCCATGTGCTCCGCAGTTGTCCGAAAAGTCTGCGGTGGGCTGAGCTTGAGACTTTGAAAATTTCCGCTCTTTTGTATTGTCCTGTAATCTCGCCGGTGTATTGGTCTTGCCAAAGGGCTGCCATGGCCGGTTTTGAGAGCATGATTTTGTAGGCGTGTGTGCTTTGGGGATAAATCGTCATGCCGATTATGTCGCTTTTTGTTGGATTCGCTTCATATGCTCTCTCAAGGAGCTGAGAGAGTGGTAAAGGGGCTGTCCCCGGATCGGTGACATCCGCCTGACCTTTACGCCCGAGGTCTCTCTCAAACATAAGCAACGCACCGGTTATACAAATCAAGGTAATTATCAGTCCTAATGGGATCGATAGCCACAGATGCAGCTTTCTGACGATGGATCTTTTCATGATGGAATCAGATGTTTTATGACCTTTTTTTATGGAGGGTAAACATGCGGCAAAAGTACAAAATTTAAGTGTGACTTATGGGTGTCAAAAAAATAACTTCGTGGATTAAACGAATTTTTTTGTTGTTCGATACTTATATCGCAAATTTTCCGTGTTCGTCAATTTGGTAGTTACAAGTATTTTGAATATCTTTGCCCGAACTAAAGACAGATAAATCATTCAATTCACACCTTAAACCCCAATGAAAAAGTTGAAGTTGCTGCTTGCAAGCGTTTTTTTAGCCGGGGTCGGCACAATTTTCGCTGCGACAGCTCCCGCGAAGAAGGCGGCTGAAACGCCTAAACATTATTCCGAGTGGCTCACTCGCTCCGAGATGCAGCGTGTCCCTCAAAGTTATATGCTCGATTTCTCCACTCGCCCGAAATGGAGCTATGTCATGGGAATAGAGCTTGAGTCAATGCTCGACACTTATCTCCGCTATGGTGGTGATGACATAAAGGATTATTGCATACAGTACACCGACACAATGATTTCGCCTGACGGCGAGATCCGTGGCTATAAGATGCTTGATTATAATCTTGACAATGTGCGCACGGGTCATTTCGTGAGTCGCATGTACGAACATTTTCCCGAACCGAAAAATCTAAAGGCAATGAACACGCTGATGCGTCAGCTCAGCGATCAGCCGAGGACGAATGAAGGTGTCTACTGGCACAAGGCAATCTATGCCTATCAGGTGTGGCTCGACGGCATTTTCATGGGGCTTCCGTTCCGTGTGCTCACAGCGAGTCAGATATATACTCCTGAATTGGCCAAGCCGATTTATGATGATGCCGTGGATCAGATCAAGAGTACGTATGAACGCACCTATGACCCTAAGACCGGTCTGAACCGTCATGCTTGGGATGAGAGCCGTGAGATGTTCTGGAGCGATAATGAGACAGGTCTGTCGCAACACTGCTGGGGACGTGCCCAGGGTTGGTACACGATGGCTCTTGTCGAATTGCTTGACGTGCTCCCCGAGGATTATGAACGCCGTGGCGAGGTCATTGACCTCCTTACACGCTGCTTTGACAATATCATCAAGTGGCAAGATCCGAAAACAGGCGTATGGTATCAGGTGATGGATTCCCCGGAGCGCGAAGGGAATTATCTTGAGTCCACATGCTCGTCAATGTTTGCATATTCACTTCTGAAAGCTGCCCGCAAGGGTTGGGTCAGTGACCCGAAATATCGTCAGGCCGGAGTGAAGGCCTACGAGGGGATAATAGATAATTTCATCCGTGAGGATGCGGACGGAACGATTTCGCTCACCGATTGCTGTGTTGTCGCAGGTCTTGGCCCGGGTATCAGCGATGCAGTGCTGAAAGCCGCTCCAAAAGTGAAGGAAAACAAGCGTCGTGACGGCTCTTATGCCTATTATTTCAGTGAACCTGTCCGCGACAATGACGCCAAGGGCGTAGGTCCGTTCATCTGGGCTTCTCTTGAGATGGAGGATCTTGGCTATGATGTCGATTCATTCAAGAAAAACAAAAAGAAATCCGGAAAGTAAACAATATCCAACCACACGATCATTGAAAGAAATACGCATTATACTTTCAATCATCTTACAAACCTCTATTTCTGCTGCCCCGGCGATGTCCGGGGCAGTTTTTGTCTATGTCCGTGTCCTTGTTGATGGCAGCGTCTCACATGACCGAACACAATAAAAGAAGTGCATGACAGGCGGCAAAGGCTGCCGCTGTCATGCACTTGAAATTACCTATATCCTTATGTTGTGTTACTTCTTGAACGCTTCGTGAAGGGTCTGGAATGCAGTGGCAATGCCATTGCCGTCCTTGCCTCCGGCCTGGGCGAATCCCGGCTGACCGCCTCCACCGCCCTTGATGGCTTTTGCAGCTTCGCGGACAATAGTTGACGCGTTGAAGCCTTCCTTGACGAGGTCGTCGGTGATTGCGACTGTGAGCAGGGGTTTGCCGGTCATGTCAACGGTCGCTGCAATGAATGCAGTCTTTTCAGGTGACAACTGACGGATGCCGAACGCAACTCCCTTGACTGCTTCAGGCACGCGCATCCCTGATAAGGAAGCTATCTTTATGCCATTCACGGTCTCGGCCTTATCGACACATTCACGGGCCATGTTGCGGATACGCTCCTGCATGTATTCCTCGGCCTGTTTGCGGAGTTCTGCGTTCTCCTCAATAGATCTGCGGAGTGCCTGAAGCACGTCGGGGGCATTGTGGAGGAGTTCGGCAACCCTGTGCATATCGTCCGAGAGCTGGTCAACCATTTTTTCGGCAACGCCGGCGGTGACAGCTTCGATTCGGCGGATTCCGGCTGCAATGCTCGATTCAGAGATGATGCGGATGGAGCCGATGTTGCCGGTGTTCGGCACGTGAGTTCCACCACAGAGTTCTACCGAGTCACCATATTTGACCACGCGCACATCTTCACCATACTTTTCACCGAACAGTGCCATTGCACCCATGTCGAGAGCCTCGACGATGGGCATGTGGCGATGTTCGTCGAGAGGGATTGCCTTGCGGACATTGACGTTGGCGATGTGTTCTGCCTTGCGGAGTTCCTCAGGTGTCACTTTCTGGAAGTGGGAGAAGTCAAATCGGAGCATTCCGGGCGAAACGTATGAGCCTTTCTGCTCGACATGTGTTCCAAGGACCTCGCGGAGTGCTGCGTGAAGGAGGTGGGTAGCTGTGTGGTTACATTCAGTTGCGCGACGGTTGTCTTCATTGATCTGCGCGATGAATTCGGCTTTGACATTCGTCGGGAGCTTCTTGCTGAGATGAACAGCCTGTCCGTTTTCACGTTTGGTGTCGTATATCTCAATTTTTTCATCACCGTCGATGAGCCAACCGCTGTCACCGACTTGTCCGCCCATCTCTGCATAGAATGGTGTGACGGAAAGGACAATCTGATAGAAATCTTTGTTTTTCTGAGTGACCTTGCGGTAGCGGAGGATGTGTGTGTGGCATGTCGTTGAGTCATAGCCGACAAATTCTGTTTCGCCCTCGTTGACGGTGACCCAGTCGGTAGCCTCGACAGCGGCAGCGTTGCGCGCACGGGTCTTCTGAGCTTCCATCTCGACATCAAATTCTTTTTTGTCGAGGGTCATGCCGTTTTCTTTAAGTATGAGTTCCGTGAGGTCAAGCGGAAATCCGTATGTGTCGTAGAGCACGAAAGCCTCCTTCCCGGAAATTTCGTTTTTGCTCTGTTTTTTAGCATTTTTGATTGCATCGTCAAGGATTGATATACCCTTGTCGAGCGTGCGGAGGAATGAATCTTCCTCCTCCTTGATGACCTTCATGATAAGTTCGCGCTGAGCTGCAATCTCAGGATAGGCCTCACCCATGGAGTCGATGAGCGTATTGACGAGCTTATACATGAACGCTTGTTTCTGGTCAAGGAATGTGTAGGCATAGCGGACTGCGCGACGCAGTATTCGACGGATCACATAGCCGGCCTTGGCATTGCTCGGAAGCTGGCTGTCGGCAATGGAGAATGAGATGGTGCGGACGTGGTCGGCGATTACGCGCATGGCCACGTCAACTTTGGGATCCTTGCCGTATTCTTTGCCTGAAAGTTCGGCAATGCGGTTTATCAGCGGAGTGAACACATCGGTGTCGTAGTTCGATTTCTTCCCCTGGAGTGCCATGCAGAGGCGTTCAAATCCCATGCCGGTATCAATTACCTTTGCGGGGAGTGGTTCGAGCGATCCGTCAGCCTTGCGGTTGAACTGCATGAACACAAGATTCCAGATTTCAATCACGAGGGGATTGTCCTTATTGACGAGTGTTGCTCCATCAATCTTTGCACGCTCCTCATCACTGCGGAGGTCGATATGGATTTCCGAGCAAGGACCGCAAGGCCCCGTATCGCCCATTTCCCAGAAATTGTCATGTTTGTTGCCGTTGATGATGTGGGAGGCGGGAAGATGTTTTTCCCAATATCCGGCAGCTTCGTCATCGCGTGTCAGACCCTCGTCTGGCGCACCCTCAAACACTGTCGCATACAAGCGGTTTGGATCAAGGTGCAGGACATCAACGAGATATTCCCATGCCCAGTCGATGGCTTCCTTCTTGAAATAGTCACCGAAGGACCAGTTGCCGAGCATTTCAAACATTGTGTGGTGATAGGTGTCCATACCCACTTCCTCAAGGTCGTTGTGCTTGCCCGACACGCGCAGACACTTCTGCGAATCGGCTACACGCTGATATTTTGCGGCCTTGTTGCCAAGGATTATATCCTTGAATTGATTCATGCCCGCATTGGTGAACATCAGTGTCGGATCGTCCTTGATCACCATTGGAGCGGAGGGGACAATGTGGTGTCCCTTGGTGCGGAAAAACTCTTTGAAAGATTCGCGTATTTCCTTAGCTGTCAGCATATTTATATAGTACTTTGTAATTGTTGACGTAATGATTGGTCAATTGGTTTGCAAAGATAGCTATTTTTTGCCAACAATCCGGCTTAATCGTTGATGAAATATGATTTGAATATGAGCAAAAAGAGGGACGGAAAAATCAGTCTCTCATACGATAATCTGATTTTTCCGTCCATGAGTACCCCGGAGGGGAATCGAACCCCTATCTGAAAATTAGGAATTTCCCGTTCTATCCATTGAACTACCAAGGCGAGTTGTGGATGTGTGGTGCAAAGTTACGAAATAATCCATTCATAGCATAGCTACGGATGGATAATTCTGCGACTTTTTATCAAATTTTATTTTAATTCGTGACGCTATGGCTTGATTGTCAGGCGTTCTTGAATTGTATTTTGAATCGAGTGAGGTGGTCGGCCGGGGAAGTGGTCAGTGAGAATTTACATCCATGCTTGTGGAGGACTTCACTGATGAACAGTAATCCTATTCCATGACCGTTAACTTTGGTGGAGAAGAATGGGCTGAAAAGCATTTTGGCAGTCTCGTCGGATATTCCGGGACCGTCATCGGTGACGGTGAGGGTCGGAGGTGTGGCTGTGGTTGCTACGGATATTTTTCCGCCGTGCCCGATACTTTCGGCCGAGTTTTTGATGATGTTGATCATCACCTGTTCCATAAGGACGGTGTCGAGTTGCACGGGCAAACGATTGTCGCACAGGTCAAAGGTCAGATCGATGTCCCGTCCGTGGCAGATGCTTTCAAGCAGCACTTTCCATCGGTTGATTTCTTTGTTGAGGTCTGTCAAGCCGAGGTTTGCTTCCGGGATTTTCACGACATTTGCAAAGGAGGTGATGAACTGGCTCATGGTCTGACATCGCCCTTCGCACACGTTGATGACTTCGAGGATGTCGGCATTTTCTTTCGGATTTTCTTCGAGTACCGATTCTGCGGTGGAGAGCATGGAGTTGACACCGGCCATCGTATTGTTGACTTCATGGGCTATCACACGGATCACCTTTTCATAGCTCTTCTTTTCTGCCTTCATCACTTCATCGGTCAGTTTTTCGATGAGCAGGAAGGGGTGTGCGAATCCCTGGTTCATGAATGAGAGCCGTGAGCAACGGTAGATCATCGAGTCGCTGAATCTGACTGTCTCGATCGCGTCAGCCTCCAGACCGGCAATCGTGTGGCCAAGCGGTGAGTCCAGATCATCGAGGTGTATACCTCGGAGGTCAACCGGCTTGTCGAAATCAAGAAAGGCGGACGCTGAGGGGTTGGCGGTGGCTATGCGCCCGTCATTGTCAAGGATGATTATACCCATTGGGGAGACATTGATCAGCAGGTCAAGGAAATGATTCTGCTCGCGCATGTGGAGGCGTTCTTCCTTGAGTGCCGACATCATGCGGTTGAACATGTCGATGATCTTGTCGGCCTCATGTTGGTCAACGTGTGAGAGACGGCTGCTGAAATCCTGGGCTTTCAGGAGATTGAAGCCGTTTGATATGCTTCGGATGGGTTTCATGATGTTGCGGTGAAACACTATCAACAGCAACAGCGAAAGCCCGCACACGGTTTTTGCAATCCAACCGATTATCGGATTGCAATCCTCCGGGAGCATGACGGCGATTGTGATTACGGCAAGAAGTATCAGCCCGATGAGCGTAAAGATCCAGCTAAATCTCATAGAGTTATTCCATATTTTTCGATGCGCCTATAGAGGGCCTGACGGCTTATCCCGAGCATAGCGGCCGCACGCGAGAGGTTGCCTCCGGTTTGGGAAATGGCTGTCTCGATGGAATCGCGTTCCTTTGATTCAAGCGTATTGGCGGCAGTGATCTTGCTGTCGGTGATGACCGGCGAACCGGTGTACTGTGCCTGAAAGTCGCGACGGTCAAGGGTGCTGTCGGGAGTGACAAGCAGAGTGCGCTCGACAAAGTTTTTCAGTTCGCGGATGTTTCCGGGATAGGGGAGTGATGACAGATAGTCCATAGCCTCCTCTGTTATCTCAGGCTGTTCGCGACCGGTGATGTCACAGTGATTCCTAACGATGTGGTTGACGAGCAGCGGGATGTCTGACCTGCGTTCGCGCAGTGGCGGCAGGGTGACGGTGATAAGGTTGATGCGGTAGAAAAGATCCTCGCGGAATGTCCTGTCGGCCACCATTGCGGGAAGATCGGCATTGGTAGCACACACCACTCTGACATCAGTGCGCCTCGGACGGCTGTCGCCGAGCATCTCGTAGGTGTGTTCCTGAAGCACACGCAGCAGTTTCACCTGGCAATTGAAATCAAGCTCTCCGATTTCATCGAGGAATATTGTCCCGCCGTTGGCCATTGCGAATCTCCCCTCGCGGTCGGCTATCGCACCGGTGAACGCACCTTTCTTATGACCGAACATCTCACTCTCAAACAGCGATGTGGATATACCTCCGAGATTGACCTTGACCATCGGACCTGTCCGGCGGTTGCTGTTGCGGTGGATGGCTTCGGCTATGAGTTCCTTGCCGGTTCCGTTCTCGCCCATGATTAGCACCGGCGCATCGGTCCGGGCTATGCGCTCGATGGTGTCGAGGACATTCATTAGTCCCGGTGAACGCCCGATGATGAAAGAGCGGTCAAACTTCGTCATTGTCTCCTCCTTGGGTGCCTCCGGTTGGCTGAGTTCCAGCGCGACATTGACACGCTGGAGCAGCGATGCATTGTCCCAGGGCTTTGTGATGAAATCGAAAGCTCCGGCCTGCATACCCTCCACGGCGAGCGGGATGCTGCCCCATGCGGTCATCAGTATGACCGGGAGGTCAGGATGGAACACTCTGATTTGCTTGAGGAGTGTCAGCCCCTCGTCGCCTGAGGTTGCCCGTGAGAAATTCATGTCAAGCAGGACAAGCTGTGGGCGGGTGCTGCGTATGAATTCCATGGCCTCTTTCGGAGTGGAAGCCATGGTCACATCGTGACCGTTGCGCGTCAGGAGCAGACGCAATGACAGTCGTATGCCGGCGTCGTCATCTACAATCAGAATCATGATGCAAATTTACGAAATTTTGAGGATGTAACGATAAGGATTGGTCTAGAGTGTGTCTCATAACAAAAGTTAAAACGAGGGCGACGCAATCTTTGAGGGATTTTCTCTTAACTCTGAGGGAGTGTGGCTCTTGCCACTCGACCGAAGAGTTGAGAGAAAAGCACCAAAGAGTGTGTCGTGCAGCCTTATCATTTGTTAATTAATACTATTTTGTTGTTATAGATTAAATTCAATTTATTAGATGTGTCCTTGAAAAGTTACCTTAGCCTCCCGTCTTTTGGGTGTATTTTCCACTTTGTCTCAGTCGTGTACATGAAGTACACTCCTTCAACTGCAGTGGAAAATCCCCTCCTCATCGGCTTGCCGCTTTCGAGCTTGTCGAGAAAGAAAATCCGGGATCCTCGATTTAATTTTTGTTATGAGACACACTCTTAATTTCGGACGATTGCATCAATGTCGGCATCAATGCCGGTGTTCGTGGTGAAGTCCCAGAGGGCAATGCTCCGCAACTGGTAGTAATAATTCCAGTAGAGATAGAGCTGATTGATGTAGTCCTGACGGCTCTCGTCCTTGCTCACCTGTGAGTCATTGAGGTCGAGGGTGGAGATCTTGCCGATCATGAAAGTCTCGACGTTTGTGTCATATCGGCGTTGGGCTATAGTGTCGGCCCGCAGGGCGATTTCGAGCTGTTTCTGCTGATTGTTGAACCGCTCGACGAGGATGAAGATGTTTTGGTCGAAATCCATCTGCTCCTTGCGCAAACGGCTTCTGACCACATCGCGGTTGCTCTCGCTCACCTTCACTTGCCCTCGGCGTTTGCCCCAGTCGAGAATCGGGATTTTGAAGCCCATCTCGATGACCTGATTGTCTTTGAGTCTGTCGTAGGCCAGCCCCATTTTGTCGGATGTCCCCGTGTAGCCAATCTGCGCATAGAGCGTGATCTGACGTTGGTTTCCCTTGGCTTTTGCGACTTCATAGTCCGCCTCAAGCTGGCGGCGGCGTATGTTTTTCGCGAAACTGTTGTTGGTATGGGCCTTTTCAATGACATCGGCATAGCTCACCACGGCGCGTGGTATCTCGGTCGGGACGAGTGGTTCAAGCTCGACATCACTTTCGATGTCGAGAAACGCGCGCAGTTGAAACATGTTTGATTTGTAGTTGCTTTCCTCGGTTGTGAGTGCGGAGCGGGCGTTGAGCAGATTCAGTTCGAGCTGGAGAAGGTCATTTTTGCTTATCTGACCCATTTCCCTCTTGGCTTTCGCAACTTCATAGAGCTTTTCGGCGTTGGCGAGATTTTGGCGTGCGATGCTTACATTTTCCTTTGAGAGCAGGAGCGAGAAGTAGTAGCTGATGGCGGTGATGGCCACTTCCTCGGTCGCGCTGATGAAGCCGGCTTTGGCCTCCTCGTAGCGCACCGGCTCGATGCGACGGTTCCACTTTGTGGTGTTGACTCCAAAAATGGGCTGTGACAGCGTCAGCGCGATGGGGACTGACATGAAGCGGTTGAATTTCGTCCCGTCCAGTTGCTTCAGGAAGTCAAGCGATGTGTTGAGCGACAGTGTTCCCCCCGTGAGCCAGATATTCTGGTCTATTGATAGTTCGCCTGACATCTGGAGGTTGTTGTTGCGCACAAAGGTGTATGCACCGTCCTCAAGCTGATATGCGCTGTAACTCTTGCGGTAGGATGGAAGAGTGGCATTGAAATTGATCTCGGGCAGGAGGTCGGCACGATATGTGCGGTAGCTCCAGTAGGCCGTGCGCAGCTCATTGAGAGCCACGGCAGCATCCACGCTTTTGCTTCGGGCCATCAGAATTGCCTCATTGAGAGTGATTGTACGGATATTGTCCTCCGTTGCACCCGCAGTCGCGGTGACTGCGAGTGTGCAGAGGAGCAGGAATTGTTTTATAATTTTCATGCGGTATTCCCTATAATTTATAAGTCTAAGTACTTTCACAATTCGTAGGGACATGCCTTTGGCATGTAGGCATATATTTGTAAAACAGAAGATTAGATATGCCAAAGGAGAGGTTTGCGTAAAACATGCCAAAGGCATGTCCCTACATCTTTTATTCGCTTTTCAACGCTTCAGCGGGGGCGATTTTCATTGCGCGTTTGGCCGGAATCAGTATTCCGAGCAGGATCATGAACGCCATGAATCCCCATGCAATCAGCACACATGCCACGAAACGGCTCAGCTCGAAGTATCCTCCGTGGTAGTAGGTGTTGAGTTCATAGTGCGCGAGAAGCCAGTCAAACACAACCGCTATGGGAGTCACGATGAGTAGCAGAAGCTCACCCTCACCGATGACACGACGGAATATGTCTTTTGCCGAGGCACCGTTAGCTTTTCGGATGGCGATTTCCGGGATGCGTTGGCTTGTGCGGAACCAGAATGTGCCGAGCAGACCGAGGAAGATATTGAGAGCGAGGAAAGCAGCTCCGGTGATGTAGATGCGCATCTGTGAGGCATCGCTGCGTTGGTGGATATGGCGAATGTCGTCAAATGACTGCACGAATGCGATGTAGAAATTGCCTATCCGGAAGTGGCGGTCGGCATCGTTCATGAGATTCTCGATGAAATCTTTATCCATGTTCTCGCGTACTCTGACCACTAATTCGTTGAAGAATTGGTTATAGTATTTGGAAGGTATGCTTCTCATCATTGACTTTGACCATTCTTCCGGCGTGTAGTCGTCATAGCGCATCGGTATGTAGGATGCCGCGACGGGCACGGTGTCACCCATATTGTTATCCGAAAACTCTTTGCCGATGAACTCACTCATGCTCTTGATTCTGTATTTCTTTCTGAGCACATTGTCAGAGACGAGTAGTTTTTTTGTATCTTTAAGGAACTCGGAGAGTTGTTCCGGGGTCTCGCCGTTGACACCATGTATACGGAACACCTTTGGAAAGTCAGGCGTCACATAGCGGCGGATGCCACTGCCCGAGAAAGTGTCGGTCTTAATCTTCATGGTTGAGTTTGATCCATTGTAGGGATATGAATTATTGCCCATGGCTACGGCCTCGATTTCCGGGCGTTGGGCGAGCCGGTCCATGAGGGTTATCAGGTCCTCATTACTTTCCGTATCTCCTCTGTCAGGGATATAATCAGGACTTTTGGAGGTCAGCGAGGCATACTGGATGAGGTAGCAATGCTCGGTGTCGAAACCTTTAGGCTCGCAGAAGATTGAAATATGAACGTACAGGTAATCGGTGATATACCACATCACCACACTGACTATGAGCAGTTCGAGAGAAAGCCATACGTTGGTCTTCCACTCGTTGCCCATCTGTCGAAGTAATTTGCGTTTCATGACTGATTATTTACGGGTAATGGCATTGACAATGTTGACTCTCGAAGCATTCCACGCAGGAATGCCTGCACTCAGCAGATTCAGGAAGAAGCAGAACACCATCGCCCAGCCGAATGTTGACCAATGGAACAGGACATCAAGTGTTATGCCCGATGCGTTCAGCGACACTCCGAAACCGGGGTTGAATATGGTGCCGCCCCACACAAGTGCGAAAATCAGACTGAGCGCGAGGCCGATGAGACCTGCCACCAGTGTTATGATAAGATTCTCGATAAAGATGTCGGTGATTATCTCCGAACGCTTTGCTCCGAACGCGCGGCGTATGCCGATTTCCTCACGCCGTTTTTGCAGGCGACTGTGGGTCATGCTGCTGAGATTGATTGCCGGTACGATCAGCAGAATCAGGAAGATTATCATCTGCTTTTTCAAGTACTTGTCGTATTCCGGTCCCTCATTGGCCCACGGAGTGGCGGACTGTACCTTTTGGGTATATGGCCGTTCGCGCATGATGAACTCATAGCCGTCAAGCTTGACTTCGTCGCCAAATTTCTCAAAGACCTTATTGTATTCTTCACGTATAGCCGGAAAGTCATTGGGCGTTTTAGCGAGCATTATTGCACTGAGCATACCCATGTAGGTTGACCAGTTGAAGTTGATGGTATTGGTGGTCGTGAACGGTATCCATAGCTCCGCATAGCTTGTGGTTGCGAGATTGCTGACATCGCGGACCACACCGCAGACTCTGTAAGGCGCATGGTTGAAACTGAATTCCCGACCGGTGGCTTCGGTTGTCCCGAACAGTTTGCGTGCAACGGATTCTGAGATGACAGCCATAGGGATGGCTGATTCAAAGTCGGCTTTTGTGAATGGTTTGCCGTCAATAAACGTGAAATCCATCACTTTCCAGAATCCATCGTCAACTCCACGACTCTCGGCCTCGATGGCGGCTTTCCCGGGAACTGAGAGTGATGCTACATTCGGCCATGTGTCAAAAGCTGTGACAGCCTCGGGGGTCCGCATCTGATAGATTGTGCCCTTGATTGTGACGAATGCTGCCGCGCCGTTTGACGAACCGTCCCAATCCTCATGTTGGATGGATGTGAATTTTTGCACCAGCCAGCGGTCGCGGTTGCTTTCCGGAGCGTATGGTGCGTTTTGAATCTCACCCATCATGACGACGACCATGATAAGGAATATGGCAAGAGCCGTACCTATCATGCTCACCGTGCTGACCATAGGTTGCTGACGGATAGAACTCCATGACTGTTTAAGATAGTTGATTTTCATGACACGAAAAATTTTTTACATGACTTGGCGACCGTCGAAGAATCGGATGATGCGGTCGGTGAGTTTGGCCTGCTCCTCGTTGTGTGTCACCATGAGGATTGTGCGTCCGTCATCCTTGTTGAGTGAGTGGAGGAGGTCCATGACTTCAGCTCCCATCTTTGAGTCGAGGTTGCCGGTCGGCTCGTCGGCAAGGATGATTTCGGGGTTTCCGACAATGGCACGTGCGATGGCTACGCGCTGACACTGACCGCCTGAGAGCTGCGACGGCATGTGGCGCATACGATGGCTGAGACCCACGCGGTCGAGCACTTCACGGACACGTTTGGCACGCTCCGACGCACTCATAGAGCGATAGATCAACGGAAGTTCGACATTGTCGATGACATTGAGCGAGTTGATGAGGTGGAAACTCTGGAACACGAAGCCAAGTTTGGCATTACGGAATGCAGCGAGTTTGCTGTCGCTCATTTTACCGAGTGTGACACCGTCGATGCTGACCGTTCCACTTGTCGGAGTGTCGAGAAGACCGACAATGTTGAGCAGGGTTGATTTTCCACATCCTGAGGGACCCATGACGCTGACAAATTCACCCTTGTCGATGGTGATGTTGACGTTTTCGAGTGCGAGAGTTTCAATTTCGTCGGTACGGTAGATTTTGTTTATACCTTTTAATTCGATGATTTTCATTTTGGGTTAGTTATTGCGTTAAGAAAATTCAGATGGATTATAAAGACGTAGGGACATGCCTTTGGCATGTTGAAAAAAATGCATAATAGCATAAGATGGCGTTAAATGAGAAATCGCCATACATGCCAAAGGCATGTCCCTACGATTTATGAAAGATTTTTATACAATGCATTATAAATTATGCATTATGCATTAAAATTTTATTCATCGCGTAGAGCGTCGATCGGGTTGATTCGGGAGATGCGGCGGGCGGGGATGTAGATTCCGATGAGGGTACATGCGAGCATTATTGCCAGAATGATGCCGGAAACAATCGAGTAGTGAAGCCAGAAATCATCGGCCCATGTCGGAAGCATCGTTTTGATGGCCAATAATGAATTTTCAGAGAAACTTGCCGCTACCGGGGTGAGACCCTCATCCTTGATGTAATACCAGAAGGCTGTGCAACCGATCAGCCATGCCAAAATGACGATTACCACTCCCTCGCCGAGCATTTCGCGGATGATGAATCCACGGCTGGCTCCGAATGTCCTCATGACTCCGGTCTCCTCGCTTCTCTTTCTTGTCTGCAGATAGAATGTACCGACCATGCAGAGAAGGATGTTGATGAAAAAGAACATGGCTATCGACATTCCGATGAAATTTTCATTTCGCATATCGCGTGTGGCTATGGTCTCTTTGTCAGTGAAACTCATCAGAGAATGAGAGTAGAGGTTGCCGGAGCGGAGTTCCTTGTCAACCACCGGTGAGAACTCCTCGATGAATTTATCGACATCCACGCCCGGTTTGAGACGGATCACGCCATTGAACGGACCTCCGTTGCGGATGAAGTCTCTGACTTTACGTTTTTTATAGGCAATAGGAGTCAGGGAGTAGCGTGGGTTGTAAACTATGTTATCGACCACTCCTACGATACCGCTCAATTTCTCGGGATTTCTCTTGGGATCTTTTTCTTCCAGGAATCGCCCCTTGGCAGATTCGTCGCCGAAGATGTATCTTGCCACACTCTCCGACACAATCAAGTCGCGTCCCGACATTGAGGGTTCTTCAAATATTTTTCCGTCAGGACTGTAAGCATCGGTTATGCCGAATGTCTTGAAGAAGTCGGTGTTCGGCCAAAAGTTGACGGTATAGTAGAATCCACCACTGTTTTCCTCACCGTTGGTAATGCCGTTGATTGCCGTGTAGCCTCCGAGGGGAGAATTTTCATCGGTAATAGTGACGGCTTCGACGCGATTGTCGGAGCGGACACGGTCGAGGATTCGGTTCAGATGCCTGAAATATTCTTCAGCAGCCTTGTCGATGTCATCCTTTTTGTCCCCGCTGTCACTTTCATCGGGAAATTCTGCAATGCGGAATGACGCCAGCCTGTCAATGTCGTAACCCGGCGACATGGTTGTCTTGTAGATGTTCACGACTACTTCATCAAGGACTGACCATCCGATGACGGCCACAAGGATCAGTTCAATGAAAATCCAACAATAGCGACCACGGCGGGAGATTATGTTTTTTAAGATTAATTTCAGCATGGTGAATGTCAGCGTTTGGAGTTAAGTGATGATATGATCGGTCGGCGCAGCGACATGCGCACCGGGATGTAGGCAGAGAGGAGATTGAGCAACAGGCAGAGGATGATGGTCATGAGGAAAATGAACGGTGAGAGCATCATTTCAGTGCTGACCTCAGCCGGGGCATCCATGACCTGCCATGAGGGTATTATGATTTTAAGCAGCATGTCGCGGCTTGTAATTATGACAATCAACGATATGAGGAGCCCAATGAAACCACCTGCAAGCGTGAGCACAAAGTTTTCAAACATCACTTGGCCGGTGAGCTGACCGCGTGTGGCTCCGAAGCTGCGGCGGACACCGATTTCAGCCAGGCGGCGGTCCATCTGACCTCCGATCATACCGCTGATGTTGATGGCAGGAATCAGAAGGAGAACTACGAGGGTCAGGAGGAGCGGCCGCAGGGCTTCTTTTGTGTCAATATCCTGACCTCCGTTAGTTTGGGCAAGCACTTTCATCGTGTGAGTCATAGGTGCGTTATGCGTGTCGATTTCCCATCCGGCCGTGTCAGTTGCGTTGACGCGACTAATTTTATCGGCAAGTTCTTCCCGGAATTTTTCCATCTGTTGGCTGTCCTTGAACTTGATCGGGAAGGAGAACTCGCCGAGAAGCTCCCTTTTGTCGTCCGACGGGTTCCTGCTGCCACCGTTTTGTTTGATATAGACCGTGTAGGGGATGAACACGTTGGCGTATGACGTATAGGCGACGGGATTTCCATTGCGGACAACGCCGATGATGCGCTTGGGTTTGAAAGTCACTGATATTTCCTTGTCGATGGCATTCTCGGAACTCCCGTAGAGGCGATTGGCCGTTGTCTCGTCAATGACTGCCAGATTCATTGCGGCCTCTGTCTCGGCTTCGTTGAATGGACGTCCCGCAAGGAATTTATATGAGTACAGTTTGAAGAAATTAGGGTCGATGAAGCGACTGATGACCTCAAAGTCACCGCTGTTGTCCGGCGGTTGGATGAGGCTCTGACTGTCGGATGTGATGGCTGCATACTCGATGTTTTCAGAGTCCTTGATGTAGCGGTCATAGAACAGCATTCCGGGACAGCTCTGTGACATCATGCCCGACTTTTGATTGTAGACTTCGATGTTGTTGATATAGCCGGTAGTGCTTCGGTTATATTCCGGATAGATCGGCGCGAGATGGACATAGTAGATGATGGCAAATATCATTGTGAATGCCACAGCAAAAGCGACACCTCCGACATAGAGCGACGTGAATCCGGGATTCTCCTTGGATTCAATCCATAGTTGTTTTAATGAAGCTCTGAATTGCATTGGTTTATTTGACTTTAATGGTTGATGAGTTATTGTAGCGTTTCATGTCGTTGATGGCGACGCGGTCGCCGGGTTCGAGTCCACTGATGACTTCGACATATTCAAAGTTGCTTTCTCCAAGTGAGACGCTCCGCTTGACCAGTTCATCATCCCCATTGAGGACAAAGAGGTCATAGAGTCCCGGCCCTGAGTAGTAGGATCCGTTTTTGATACGTTTGACATCCTCCATCACGTCACAGAGTATATACACGTCCGTTTTCAATCCGGAGCGGAGGCGGGAGTTGGATTCATCTTCAAGCAGGACGGTGAAGGAAATGACTCCGTTTTGCGACAGCGGTGTGACGTTGCTGACCATGCCGGGAAGACGGTCGCGACCCACGCGCACAACTGCTTTCGAGCCGACATGGATGCGGTCGCCGTAGGAGTCGGCAAGTTCTCCATTAACTTTGAAATGGCTGAGGTCGGAGATGATGGCTATCTTCTCTCCCTCTAATATTTTCTGCCCGATCTGGTCGTTGATGAATGTGAGTGTGGCACGGCGGGGTGCTTTGATTTTGGCATCGTCAAGGGTTCGGGTCATCTCGCCGAGATTCTTGTTGGCGATGTTTATGTCGAGGTTCTTCACACTGAGACCGGCTTCGGTCACTTTGTGTTCGTTGATGAGTTGCTGACGCATCTGTTCGAGTTCGAGTTTGCCGGTGTTGTAGGCGAGCTCTGCCTGACGGACGCGGTCGCCTGTGCCGGAGCCGAGGCTGTCGAGATAGCGTTCGTTGCGGAGTTCGGCTTCAAGGCGGTTGACGGTCATCTCCTTTACCTTTACCTGCATGGTCAGGTCGGAGATCCGGGTGTCGTTGCCAACTCTCTGCTGTTCCAGCTCGTAGCGTTTCATCTCAATCTGGTCTTTCAGTTTGTTAAGTTCAGTTTCTGTGCTTTGCAGGTCGAGGCGGAGGAGGGGAGTGCCGACATCCACGCTGTCGCCGGCCTTGCAGTAGACTTCGATTATACGTGTGCTGATCGGCGAGTTGATGATTTCCTCAAATGCCGGGACCACACTTCCTGAACCGGTGATTGTCGTTTCGATTGTTCCATTGTCAACCGTCACAATCTGAAGGCTATCGCGGCTTATGCTCGTGCGAAGTGTCAACATCAATGTGATGGCTATAATGATTGTCACGCCCGTGCCGATTACGTAGGGCATGAATTTTTTTCGCATTGCTTTCTTGCGTTCGTCTGAGGTCAGTTCTCTATCCATTCTCGTCGTTAATGAAGATTTTTGTCATTTTTGTTATTATGCTATATAATGTAGCATTAACCGTGCCAAAGTTGTAATTTCTTTAATATTAACGTATTGTCGTTTTGCGCTATGTCCGAAATCGGACAGTTTTGTCCGCATTGCGTGACTGTCCGCGTACAGTCTTTGGACACAAAATGCCGTTATATCCAAACTATTTCATCTGCAAAAGTTTTATAATATCGAGGGGATGTCCATTTTGCTCTATCCTCCGGAAAAAATTCTCACGTTTTATGTCTGCATCACGTCCCATCACATTTGACCGAGTCATGCGCTATCTTTTTACGGCAGCGGTGATAGCAGGGATTGTATGGCTTGTCAACACGCTCCGCAACGTATTGCTCCCCTTTTTTCTCGCATGTCTCATCTCCTACATACTTGATCCCATCGTGGAGTTCTGTCTGACGCGTCTGCGTATGCGTTGGCGCATCGTGGCTATATTTTTCACACTGATTTCTGTGGCTGCTGTCCTTTTCGGACTCGCCTACATTTTCGTTCCGTCAATCATAAAGGAACTTCACGAGATGGGGACAATGATCAATGACTATTCCAGACGCGGTGACCCGATGCCGTTTGTCCCGAAAGAGCTGCATGACTATCTCGTGGGCTACTTTAATGACGACACGATGCAGAAGCTCCTTGACAATCAGCATTTTGAAACTTTGCTGTCAAAAGGGACATCGCTGATTTCAGCTTCAATCAGTTTTCTGCTTCATACGCTTGAATGGTTTCTTACATTTATCTACGTGATATTCATCCTCTTGGACTATAAGAGCCTGATGAGGGGATTCAGCCTGATGATACCACCGAAATACAGGCACATAGCCTACAAAATCGGCAACGACATAAAGAACAGCATGAACCGCTATTTTCGCGGGCAGGCCGTGTTGGCTCTCTGTGCGGCGGTGTTTTATTGCATCGGTTTTTCAATTGTCGGGATTCCGCTGGCGATTGTGATGGGTATCATTGTCGGTATTCTCTACATGATTCCATATTTCCAGTATGTCACACTGATTCCTGTCGCGCTCATCTGTCTGATCGCTTCGATGGACGGTGATGTGACTTTTTGGTCGGAGATGGGGAAATGTCTGCTTGTCTACGTTGTCAGCCAGTGTATCTGTGACTATGTGCTGACTCCTAAGATTATGGGAAAGGCTATGGGTTTGAATCCGGCTATCATATTGCTGTCGCTGTCAGTCTGGGGAACGCTGCTCGGATTGATTGGAATGATAATCGCGCTGCCTCTGACTACGCTGCTCATTGCGTATTATGAGGAGTATGTCATTGATATTGATAAAGATAAGACTGATATGTTGAGCTATGGAAACAAAACGACGCATGTTGATGATCATTGACCCGCAGATTGATTTCATAAACGGGTCGCTGCCGGTCGCCGGGGCGCAGGAAGCAATGGACAGACTCGCTGTGTATATCGGTGACAGTGACGGTCGGTATGTCCATAAGATTGTTACCGCAGACCGACATCCCTACAATCATTGCTCATTCAAAGATTGCGGCGGTGCATGGCCGAGACATTGTGTGCACGATACGATAGGAGCTGCGGTGTGGCAGCCTTTGTTCCGCCCGTTATACTCAACGAGAGGAGAAGTGACTTTTCTGTATAAAGGGCAGCATGAGTCGGCAGAGGAATACTCTATATTCAAAAATCCTGAATCAAGGGTGATTATAGAGCGGATCGTTGAGTCAGCCGGTGTCGATGTGATTGATCTCTGCGGGCTGGCAGGTGACGTTTGTGTCCTCGACACTTTACGCGACGGACTTCAGATATTTGGCAGAGAAAAATTCAATGTCCTGACTGATTTCTCCCCTTCGCTTGATGGCGGCAGGAAATTGACGGATTTCTTAGAGGGAATCTAAGTTGACAATTTTTACAAAACAACAGTATCGGTGGAAATGGAATTTTCGTCCATTTCCACCGATACTGTTGCTTTGCACTCTTTTTGGGAGTGGGGGAGTGCGTATGGAAGATTGATTAGAGCATTCCCACTGAACGTTTAATGAACTCGCTGAGGTCACGGCCGCGAAGCAGACCGTTTGCAAGGAGTGCAAGGTCGATGGCTTGTTTGACAACCGGCTGTCCGGATGCGTAGGCGGCAATGATGTCTTCCTTTTCCTTGCGGTTCTTCTCGACGATCTCGGTAAGATTCTTCTCCTCAGCCTGCTGCTCATCGGTCGGTTTGTTGTCCTTTATCTCCGAACGGATGACGGTGATTTTCTCGTTGTCAGCGTCGATGGCTGAGTTGAGGGGCCGGAGTCTTTCTGCAAGGGCTTTCTCGGCATCATCGAGTATCCTGACGATAACCGGCTGGGCGGTGTTGACGATGAGGTTATAGCTGTCTGGAAGTTCGGCATAGAAGCTCATGCCGGGCTGGGTCGCAGCCATGTCCTTCATGCGTCGCATGTACTCGTTTTGAGTGATGAGTATCGGGTTGGCTGTCGGGTCAAGTGATTCAAATGACACGAGGAAGTCGGCTTTCTCAACGGTGGGGAGCTGGCTACGGAAAAGCGGGGTCAGCATTGAAATCTGGTCGGGGGTGAGACCGCTGTCCTTCTCGTCCTCCTTAGGGATAAGTTTTTCAGCCACATCGCTGTCCACGCGCACAAAGCGTGTCTTCTCAATCTTGCTTTCGAGCATTGAGATGAAGTGACCGTCCAATTGTCCGTCCATGAACAGGACATTGTAGCCTTTCTCATTGGCTGCATGGATGTAATTGTATTGTGCTGTCACGTCGGTGGCATAGATGTAGACCACGCTGCCGTCTTTGTCTGTTTGCGATGCTTCGACAAGAGTGCGGTACTCGTCAAGGGTGAAATATTTGCCCTCAGTGTCACGCAGGAGCACGAATTTCATTGCTGAATCGCAGAATTTCTCGTCGGTGAGCATTCCGTATTCAATGAAAATCTTGATGTCGTCCCATTTCGATTCAAAGTCAGAGCGGTTCTCCTTGAACAGTTCATCAAGTCGTGATGCAACTTTCTTGGTGATATAGCCGGAGATTTTTTTGACGGCTGTATCGCTCTGGAGATAGGATCGTGACACATTGAGCGGAATGTCAGGCGAATCAATGACACCCTGAAGAAGCATCATGAATTCAGGTACGACACCCTCAACCGAATCCGTCACGTAGACCTGGTTGCAGTAGAGTTGGATGCGGTCTTTGCGGATGTCGAGGTTGCTCTTGATTTTCGGGAAGAAAAGTATGCCGGTGAGAGTGAAAGGATAGTCAACATTGAGGTGAATCCAGAACAAAGGATCCTCCTGACCGGGATAAAGCTCGTGGTAGAACTTGCGGTAATCATCGTCGGTGAGTTCCGACGGTTTCTTGGTCCATGTGGGTTCGGTGTCGTTGATGACCTTGTCCTTGTCGGTATCGACATATTTGCCATCTTTCCATTCCTGGACCTTGCCTGAAACGACGGGGACGGGGAGGAAACGGCAATATTTCTTCAGCAGGGTATCAACACGCGCTTGCTCAAGAAATTCCTTGTTGTCATCATCGATATAGAGGATGATGTCAGTGCCTCGCTCTGACTTCTCGACCGGCTCCATGCTGTATTCAGGGCTGCCGTCGCATACCCATTTCACAGCCTCAGCCCCTTCCTTATAGCTGAGTGAGCGGATCTCCACTTTCTTGGCGACCATGAAGGCCGAATAGAAACCGAGACCGAAATGACCTATGATCGCGTTGGCACTGTCCTTGTATTTATTGACAAATTCCTCCGCGCCGGAGAATGCAATCTGATTGATGTATTTCTCAATATCATCGGCTGTCATGCCAATGCCGTGGTCGCTGACAGTGAGAGTGCCGGCTTCTTTATCAATGCTCACTTTGACTTGCATGTCGCCGAGCTCACCCTTGAATTCTCCGAATGATGCGAGGGTTTTCAGTTTCTGTGTCGCGTCAATGGCATTTGAGACGAGTTCACGGAGAAAAATTTCGTGATCGGAATAAAGGAATTTCTTAATAACCGGAAATATATTTTCGGTCGTTACTCCAATTTGTCCTTTTTGCATAATATAGTCAGTTTAATAGATTCTTCATGTAACTATTAAACAACTTAGCAAATAAAATGCCAAAGTCGATGACTGACAAATTCTGTTAAAAATGCTGCAAAAATGACATGTGGATTGCTCCTCGTCAGTGAATCTGCGAGATTTTGATGGGGGAGGGCATGTGACCGATGGCGGTGGTATCGCGCGGAACGTTCAGATTATGTCGGTCGAAAATATTGACGGCGTTGTGGATGAACCCCTTGCGATAATGATTCAGCGAGGGGTTGATCTCATTGCTCTCAGCCGGGAGAAGCTGAAAGTTTTCGCCTTGTTTCATGGGGGGCTGTGTGAACACGAGACGGTAGCTGGCGTTGTTGACATAGGCACGGCCAAAGATGTCGCGAGCGAGTTTTATCCTCACCATCGCGCCTCCCCGGGTGTCGGTTGTGCGCATTGACGAGATGAAATTGCCGAGAGAATAGACGATGAAACATGGTCGGCCTGTCGATTCATTAACCCTGAGCTCCATCGGCTGTATGACGTGAGGATGACCGCCGATGATGAGTTCCACGCCTTGCTCGGCGAGAAATTTTGCGAGATTTTTTTGAGATGCGTTTGGGAGCAGCTTATATTCCTCGCCCCAGTGCATACATGCGGCTATGATTTCAGCCCCATTCTCACGTGCCTTTTTTATGTCGGCGGCAATCATGTCTCGGTCAATGTAGTCTATCTCAATGTCAGTGCGTTTTGTGATTCCGTTTGTCCCGTAGGTGTAGTTGAGGAAGGCCACCTTGAACCCATTGATGTCCTGAATCATAGGGAGGATCGAGTCGCGGTGGGCCTTGTTGCGGTACACGCCAACGTATGGCACACCTTTTTCCTCGAAAGTTTTGATTGTGCGGATCACTCCGCGATCGCGGCGGTCAAGTATGTGGTTGTTGGCTGAGAGCATAAGGTCAAAGCCTGCTGCGGTCAGCGCATCGACATAGTTGTCGTGGGCGCAGAACATCGGGTAGCCCGAATATGGTGCGCCTCCGAGCGGAGTCTCAAGGTTGACAACGGCAAAGTCGGCCGATGAGATGTATGGGCGAAGCGATTCAAAATAAGATGAGTAGTCAAAAGTGCCGTCATTTTGGCGCGCTGCATCAATCTGCCGTTGATGTTGCATGGCATCACCGGCAAATACTATCTCGGCACTGTCCTGAGGAAGCAGTAGCGACAGCAGTGACAGAAAGACGGAAATCATGCTCATTTTGTGACGATAACAAAATTGTAGGGAAGACCTTGTTCCGAGTTCATCCCTACAATCCTGTTTATTTATAGATTTCTTTCTTGGCGGCGAGAAGTGTATTGCGCATGAGCGAGCAGATGGTCATCGGACCCACGCCACCGGGCACCGGGGTGATGAATGCGCATTTTTCAGCCACATTCTCGAAATCGACATCTCCACGCAGACGGAATCCACTCTTGCGTGTGGCATCCGGGACTCGGGTTGTCCCGACATCTATGATTGTCGCTCCGGGCTTGACCATGTCGGCGGTCACGAAACCGGGGCTGCCGAGTGCGGCAATGATGATGTCGGCATCCGCACATGCCTCCTTGATGTTTTTCGATGAACTGTGGAGTACCGTGACTGTCGCGTTGCCGGGATCAGACTTCTGCATCATGAGCGAAGCCACCGGCTTTCCGACAATGTTGCTGCGGCCGAGCACCACGCATTTAGCTCCTTTCGTATTGACTCCGTAACGTTTCAGCAGCTCCATGATTCCTGAAGGAGTGGCAGAAACGAAGCATGGGAGTCCGATTGACATACGTCCGACATTCACGGGATGAAATCCATCGACATCCTTACGATAGTCAATCGCTTCAATGATTTTCTGTTCGGAAATGTGTTTCGGGAGCGGAAGCTGCACGATGAATCCGTCAACTTCGGGGTCATTGTTGAGTTGGGCGATTGTTTCGAGCAGTTTTTCCTCGGTGACATCGTCTTCATAGCGTATGAGTGTGGAGCGGAAACCGCAAGCCTCACAGGCCTTCACTTTATTGGCAACGTATGTCTCGCTGCCACCGTCATGACCGACAAGGATGGCCACGAGGTGAGGACGGCGTTTTCCCTGCGCCACCATTTCTTCAACTTCGGCAGCAATCTCACGCTTTATGTCGTCGGCAGTCTTTTTTCCGTCAATAAGTGTCATCTTCTCATTCCTTTCATGTTACGCATCATTGCCATCGGATTCTTTATACCCGAAACGGCTTTCATCATCTTCCGTGCATCGTCAAATTGCTTGATGAGGCGGTTGACCTCCTGAATATCCGTGCCGGAGCCTTTCGCGATTCGTTTGCGACGGCTGCCGTTGAGGATTTCGGGATGCTCGCGCTCCTTTGCGGTCATTGACTGTATGATTGCCTCAATGCTTTTGAACGCATTGTCGTCAATGTCTATATCCTTGATGGCTTTTCCGACACCGGGAATCATCGAGGCGAGATCCTTGAGATTGCCCATCTTCTTGATTTGCTGAATCTGCTGGAGGAAGTCGTTGAAGTTGAATTGGTTTTTGGCAATCTTTCGCTGGAGTTCGCGGGCTTGCTTCTCATCGTAGGCATTCTGGGCTTTCTCGACGAGTGAAACGATGTCGCCCATGCCGAGGATACGGTCTGCCATGCGCGAGGGATGGAAAAGGTCGAGGGCATCGAGTTTCTCGCCTGTACCCACGAACTTGATCGGCTTGGTGACGACCGTACGGATCGAGAGTGCGGCACCACCGCGCGTGTCACCGTCGAGTTTTGTCAGAACCACTCCATCGAAGTCGAGGCGGTCATTGAACTCCTTTGCGGTGTTGACGGCATCCTGACCTGTCATCGAGTCAACGACAAACAGCGTCTCCTGCGGTTTCACTGCTTTTTTGATGGCTGCGATCTCCTGCATCATCTGCTCATCGACAGCCAGACGTCCTGCAGTATCGATTATGACGAGGTCATTGTGGTTTGCCTTTGCATATTTGATTGCATTCTCAGCAATCTCGATGGGATTTTTGTTGCCTTCCTCTGTGTAGACGGGGACATTGATTTGCTCTGCAAGAACTTTCAACTGGTCGATTGCAGCCGGGCGGTAAACGTCACATGCCACAAGCAAAGGTCTTTTTCCCTGCTCGGATTTGAGTTTGCGAGCCAGTTTGCCTGAGAATGTCGTCTTGCCCGAACCCTGCAGACCCGACATGAGGATTACTGTCGGATTGCCTGAGAGGTTTATTTGGGCGGTCTCTCCACCCATGAGTCTTGCAAGCTCATCATGGACAATCTTCACCATCAACTCTCCCGGCTTGATGGCGTTGATGACGTTCATGCCTAATGCCTTTGCTTTGACGTCGTCGGTAAACTGCTTTGCGACTTTAAAGTTCACGTCGGCTTCAAGGAGTGCACGGCGCACATCCTTCAGCGTTTCGGCTACATTTATTTCGGTGATTTTTCCTTCACCTTTAAGTATCTTGAAACTTCTTTCAAGTCTCTCGCTTAGATTTTCAAACACTTGGAGTGGCGGGGGGATATATGGTTAGAAAACTTGTCTTTGGGGAGGACGATTATTTGTCTGAGAGTGGATTATCCGTGGGTCATTCGGGCAGCAGCCGGTTGGTGCGGGTGTCGGGGAAAAGAACCACGGGTTTATGGTTGCGGGCTTCTTCGGGGGTCATCTGTGCGTAGCAGAGGAGAATCACCACGTCGCCTACCTGGACCTTGCGGGCGGCTGCACCGTTGAGGCATATCACACCCGAACCTCGCTCCCCGGGAATCACGTAGGTGTCGAAACGCTCTCCGTTGTTGTTGTCCACGATGTAGATGCGTTCTCCCGGGAAGATTCCGGCTGCATCGAGAAGGTCCTGATCGATGGTGATACTTCCGATATAGTCCAGACGCGCTTCAGTGACGGTCACGCGATGGATCTTGCACTTGAGTATTTCGAGTGTCATTTCCTTGCCGGGTATTTTATGTTGTCAATGAGACGGACATCACCGCAGAACACGGTGACGCATCCGACTGCGCTTGTCGTGTCGGCCCAATCCTTGATGGGTTGCATGGTCAGGGCATCGACAATCTCATAGTATTCAACCTCCATGTGGGGGAATGAGTTGATCTCGTCAATCACATAGCGTTTGGTCTCCTCGACCGTATGGTCGGCCGACCATGCGATGCTGCTTTCGAGTGTGTGGTGGATTGCCGGTGCGATTGCCCTCTGCTCGGGGGTGAGGCGCACATTGCGTGAACTCATTGCGAGACCGTCGTCCTCACGTTTGATCGGGCAATCGACAATTTCGAGATTGAAACCCTCAAGTTCCACCATCTTCCGGATAACAGCTATCTGCTGGAAATCCTTTTCGCCGAAATATGCACGGTCAGGACGGGTGAACGCAAACAGTTTGCTGACAATCTGAGCCACGCCATTGAAGTGACCCGGACGCATAGCTCCCTCCATGACTTCTGCCACAGGTCCGAGGTCAAACACTCTCGTGTCCGGCTCAGGATATATCTCCTCGACGGAGGGTATGAACGCATAGTCCACTCCGGCTTCGCGGAGCAGGGCTGCATCGGCTTCTTCAGTGCGCGGATAGGTGGCAAGATCGGTCGGGTTGTTGAACTGGGTGGGGTTGACGAACACACTGACCACCACTGTATCATTCTCTTTACGCGCACGCTGTATGAGCGACAGATGTCCGGCATGGAGTGCTCCCATGGTGGGGACAAGTCCTATGCTGCCTTTCTGACGGGCTGCCTCAAGTCTGGCCTTCAATTCAGCTACAGTGCGAATTATTTCCATTTCTTTAACTGATATGTCTGAAATTTCAGAGTGCAAAATTACACATTATTTAGACAATGAGCAAATGTCAGTTGAAATATGAGTGAAAAGTTAGGGCGGGAGCAAAGCCGGGTTTAAATAGGGATATTCAGTTAAAGGCCACCTCGCAGCCACTGAAGATGGCGCGAGACTT
>JAMPHF010000001.1:54263-94502 GCA_023663525.1 Bacteroides sp. | reverse complement strand
AGACGTGAAATCACAGGATTTGCATAGTGGCGACTATTGCGGTTTCTTTATTTAAACGGCAGTACGGCTGTTGTAAGATGCCCTGAATTTGAATCTTTCGAAATCAACGGAATAATTACATACTCTGAAATGTCCGACCCTTCAGACTCGCCAATTTTCAAAAACTATTTGGGAAATTTCGCTTTTTTATACACGGACAATAGTGAATTGCTTACAGCCACACCTGTTGAAACAATAGTTTCCAAAACAGATTTTGTTACAGTTTTCCGTAATCAGCTTTCTCAAATAAGTGATATTCTGAATAATGCAGACAATGATACAGAAGTTGCAGGTCGTTTTATGTGGATAAAGCCATATGCAGTTGAACTTGCCGCTAAACTTAATGTTGATACCACTGCGTTTGTTACAGCCTACAGTAAAGCCAAACAAAATCCAGCGTTTTGGACTAAACTTGAAACTCTGCAACATTCACCTTTTTATGCAGCGGATACCATTCCTCTTGAGTTTGCCTATCAACCCGCAACATCGTCACCTCTGGCAGAAGTCCGCCAACGGTTTAATCTTGACAGTATAGCCGGGAATGGGGATGACATCTCCAAAATTAAGAATCTGACCTATTGGATTCATGATATTGTGCGACATGATGGAAGTTCCGATAATCCGAGTGGACCAAAAACATTAGCAAATCTTGTTGATTCATGCCAATAATATAATCGTGGTGTTAACTGTCGCATGATGGCTATAATGCTTACTGAAGCGTTGCTTGCAGAGGGAATTCCTGCAAGATACATAACTTGTCAACCAAAAGCTTACGACACCGATCCGGACTGTCATGTGATTTGTGTCGCTTGGTCTGATACTTTAAACAAGTGGGTATGGGCAGACCCTACTTTTGCCGCTTTCGTAAGAGATGAAAATGGACTAATGTTGCACCCCGGCGAGGTGAGACAAAGATTGATTGCAAATCAACCGCTAATCCTGAATGAAGATGCCAATTGGAATCATGAGAGTCAGCAAACCAAAGAAAATTATCTTGACTACTATATGGCAAAAAATCTCTACTATATATCGGCCATAACATTTAACAGACAAGCACCAGAAGGAGATACGACGCAATCCACCCATGTAACTCTTTCGCCCATTGATTCTGACTTCACCAGTGCCCACATAATAACATCAGATTACGATAAATTTTGGCAAACCCCTAATTGATTGCCATAGTGTATCGTGCCAAAAAAGCAGTATGCACTCATATATTATGGGCCAAATCTCAGGATGAAAATTGTCACCATACCAAATTCCAAATACCGGTTGGCTGTCCATGCTTGCTCATCGCATAATGAATATACTGATTTACAAAATGCACTTGATGGGTATGTGGCGGGTAAAAACCTCTTTGTCGGTTATGACTTGGAAATGACTTGGAAACATTTTTGATGTTTTATTTGTTAAATATAGAAAATTAGTCGTATCTTTGCACAAAAGAATGGAGGCTCGTTCTTCAGCCTTATTTCGGTAGTTTAATGAAATACAAGCTGAAATCAGTTGGAAATCAAATGGGTAAAGTTGAAAACGTAAGGTTTGAGTTCGATTTAACTATCAAATTTCCCATCCCGCAAGAGCCCATCGATTAACGATTATATGGTGAATTCTGACTGATTAATGTCGACGCTCCGCCAATTCAACCCACGTTCAAAGATGTTCTGACTATAAAAATCTTCATGATGAAATTTCAATTATGATCGATTGGACACCAAGGATTTATATCAGACAAATGTCATTGCAGACGAAATAACAATCCACATCCTCACTATTTCCTCTCTCCACACAATTTAGACTATATTTTAATGCGGTTTTCCCCGCATCCGATTGCAACTCTCCGCAATTCTATTGATTGACTTTCATTTTTTACTACTATAACCCCACAGGATCGGTAAGTGTTGCTTACCGCAATCTAATATATAATATGTATAATTACAATGAGCTTGAGGCCATGGACGATTCCCAGCTACGCGAAATCGGTAAATCACATGGCATAAAGAAAGTAGAATCCTCCGATAAGGAGAATCTTATTTACGACATCCTTGAGCAGCAGGCACGTGACGTGGCTGCCACATCGACTGCCGGAATGACGAAAGGGCGGCGAGGCAAAAAAGAGAATGACGATAAGACATCTGCCCAAACTCCAAAACAAAAAAAGAATGCTGCGCAGGCGAAAGTTACTGCCGACGAACAGTCTGATGAGCAACAGGATGTTGAGCAGAAACCAAAACGTCGCGGTCGGAAACCTAAGGCTGAGACGACTCACGCAGCCGTATCTGAAGAACGCCGGCTCGTGACTGATGAGACAACAGAAATTGTAATGCCTGCGTCCGATCAGTCGGCCGAAGCACAAAAAGAGCCGGGTGAGCAACAGCCAAAACGTCGCCGTGGTCGTCCGCCAAGAAATCCGCGTCCGGACGCAGCAGAGCAACCGCAGGAAGAAGCAATGCCCTCTGAATCTCAGATGGATGGCAGTGAGCAATCTCAGCCCGCAGCTATGGATAGTCCCGAGCATCTGCTCCCATTGCCCTCGGATGCAGACGAATCTGAAAGCTCAGAATCGACAGCACAACCTCCGGTCGGTGAGAATAATGCTGACGATACAAATCGCGTTCAGCATGACGAACCGTCACATCATGGTGTATTCATCCGTCCAAATCAACCCATGGACGCAGTAGAAATGGCTGCTGATGACGGTCAGGCGGCAGGACAGCCACAGCCAAAACGCGATTTCAGGCCTAAAGATAGTTCGTTCGGATCATTCTTCCCTCGCTCCGGCGGTCGCACATTCGCTCCTCGCACCCAACAAGAGAAGGAGATGGCTGCAAAGCAGGCTGCTCAAGCGCAGCAAATGCCACAGCCGGCGGTACCGATTGTGCTCGGTGAACCCGGTATGGAAAAACAACAGCAGCAGAATAAGAAGAACAAGAAAAACCGCAACAAGAACCAACAGCAGGAACAAAGACAGCCGGCACCTGCACCATATAATTTCGATGGCATAATCGAGACAACAGGTGTGCTCGAAATCGATCCCGCCGGTCATGGTTTCCTTCGTTCAAGCGACTATAACTATCTTCCGTCGCCCGATGATGTTCTCGTCACAAAAGAACAAATCAAACAATACGCCTTGCGCACGGGTGATGTAGTTGACGCTACAATTCGTGCTCCACGCGAAGGCGATAAATATTATCCCCTCAGCTCAGTGCGCAGTGTCAATGGTCGAAGCCCTGAATTCATCCGCGACCGCGTGGCCTTTGAACATCTCACACCGTTGTTCCCTAACGAAAAATTCGACCTGACTTCCGGAAGGTCAAACAATCTCTCGACGCGTGTAGTGGATATGTTCTCGCCCATCGGAAAAGGTCAGCGCGGTCTCATCGTCGCACCTCCGAAGACCGGTAAGACAATTCTATTGAAAGATATCGCCAACGCGATTGCGGAGAATCATCCCGAGACCTACATCATGATTCTTCTGATTGACGAACGCCCGGAGGAGGTGACAGACATGAGCCGTAGTGTCAATGCTGAAGTGATAGCCTCGACCTTCGACGAACCTGCTGACCGCCACGTGAAAATCGCGTCAATCGTTCTTGAGAAAGCAAAACGCATGGTTGAATGTGGTCATGATGTGGTCATTCTTCTTGATTCCATAACACGTCTCGCCCGCGCATACAACACATGTGCCCCTGCATCGGGCAAGATCCTGTCAGGCGGCGTGGATGCCAATGCCCTCCAGAAGCCCAAACGTTTCTTCGGTGCGGCGCGCAACATTGAGAACGGCGGTTCACTCACCATCATCGCTACCGCACTCACTGAAACGAGTTCAAAGATGGACGAGGTGATCTTCGAGGAATTCAAGGGAACAGGCAATATGGAACTCCAGCTCGACCGCAAGCTTTCCAATAAGCGCATATTCCCCGCAGTTGACATTATGGCTTCTTCAACTCGTCGCGATGATCTTCTTCTCAGCAACGAAACGCTCAACCGAATGTGGATTCTGCGCAGATTCCTTAGCGACCGAAATTCAATCGAGGCAATGGAATTCATCAAAGATCGCATGGAGCGTACGGCTGACAATGATGAACTTCTCCGCACGATGGGCGACTGATTTCCATCCATTGACAGAGAAAATGGAAATCATACAGTATTCCGATGAATATAAGGATGAGGCCGTTGGTCTCATCCTTGATATTCAGAATATCGAAGCAAAAATTGCGCTGCCTCTGTCCGAACAGCCTGATCTGACGAACATTCAGGACGCATAGATGAAGGCAGACGGAAATTTCTGGCTCGCCATTGACAATGGGCATGTAGTGGGGACACTTGCACTCATGAGGATTGATGATGAGTGGTATGTGCTTAAAAAATTTTTTGTCAGGAGCGATTACAGGTCAAAACATGTCGGACTGTCGCTTTACAGGCATCTTCTTGACTTTGCAATCAGCAAAGGCGTAAGGCATATAATACTCGACACACCGTCTGTCGCGACAAAATCACACGCCTTCTATGAGAGTTCCGGATTCGTCAAGGTGGACAAGTCCGATATAGATGTTCCCTACGAATATCCTGACCGGCATTCCATCCTCTATAAACTTGACCTCTGACGGCATAGGGAAAAATACAATGAGACACCCCCATCCGGGACTTTATCGTCGGAATGGGGGTGCCTTTATGTATCAAAGTACTTTACCCCTCGCAAGGGATAAATACAATCGGTTATCAGAGTATACCCTGAGCCATCATAGCGCGGGCCACCTTCATGAAACCTGCCACATTTGCCCCACGGACATAGTTGATGTAACCATCATCCTCTGTGCCGTACTTGACGCATTGCTTGTGGATTTCGGACATGATTTCTTTAAGTTTCTTGTCAACTTCCTCCGAACTCCATGAGAGCTTCTGCGAGTTCTGCGCCATTTCAAGACCTGAAACTGAAACGCCGCCTGCATTGGCAGCCTTGCCGGGAGCATAGAGTATGCGTGCTTTCTGGAATTCACGGATAGCTTCGGGGGTCGATGGCATGTTGGCACCCTCGCTGACAGCGATACAGCCATTTGCGATAAGCGCACGCGCGTCATCACCGTCGATTTCATTTTGTGTGGCCGAAGGCATGGCAATATCACATGCAACGTGCTGCCAGGGACGCTCACCCTCAAAGTAATCACACTCGTATTCCTCCGCGAACTCACGGATGCGACCACGATATATGTTTTTAAGTTTGAAGATGTAGTCGAGCTGTTCGCGTGTAAGTCCATCGGGTACATATATTGAACCGTCACTGTCGCTCATGGATACGACCTTAGCTCCAAGTTGGAGAAGTTTTTCGGCTGTATATGTAGCCACATTTCCTGACCCGGATATTGCCACGCGCTTACCTTCGATGTCGAGTCCGCGCGTCTTCAGCATTTCAAGAAGGAAGTAGACGTTGCCATAGCCGGTTGCTTCGGGACGGATAAGTGAACCGCCGAACTCAATGCCCTTACCCGTGAAAGTCCCTGTGAATTCACGTGCCATTTTCTTGTATTCGCCGAACATATAGCCGACCTCACGACCACCGACACCGATGTCACCGGCGGGAACGTCTGTGTCAGGACCAATCTGACGCCATAGCTCTTGGATGAAAGCCTGGCAGAAGCGCATCACTTCCATGTCGCTCTTGCCACGGGGCGAGAAGTCACTTCCGCCTTTCGCGCCACCCATTGCAAGAGTGGTGAGCGAATTTTTGAATGTCTGCTCGAATGCGAGAAACTTCAGGATTGAAAGATTCACCGAGGAATGGAAACGTATGCCTCCCTTGTACGGACCAATGGCATTGTTGTGCTGCACACGATAGCCCATATTGTTGTGGACCTTACCCTTGTCATCGACCCACGACACACGGAAAGCAAAAATACGGTCGGGGATACACAGACGCTCGATAAGGTTGTAGCGTTCAAATTCGGGATTCTCATTATAGACATCTTCGATTGAGGTAAGCACCTCCTCTACGGCCTGAATGTATTCAGGTTCATTCGGAAAACGACGTTTCAGTTCGTCAACAACGGCTACTGCGTTCATACCTTTGAAATTGTATTTATAAATAATTTATGTGATATTTCATTTTTTTTGAGAGAGACGAATTGGAAACAGCATTTTGAAAGCAAATAGCTATTTTCGGCTACGAAGTTAAGCTAATTAAGTGGAAATACAAAATTTTTGTTACAAAAATATGCTTTTTAACATAAATGTGATATAGAAGCTGCCGAATTTATGAAATTATCCGTGGATAGACGACCATAGGAATCAAGATTATTCTATACAATCCCCGTGCTCTCCGAAAATTTCCAAATTATCCATTGTGTCTCATCCCGGATGTAGCCACACTTTCCTATATAGGCATGTATAATCATTTAAAGGGCTAAAATGTTAAAATGCTTAATGCTATAATGACAAAAATTAAAGAAATTTCACTAAAAATTCCGAGTTTGAGGAAAAACTCTAAAAAAAGTTTGTCAAGTCAATAAAATGTTTTACCTTTGCGCTGTTTTTGAAGCTTAAAATTGTTTTATAATTTAATCAAAAAGAAAATGAAAAAGTTAGTTTTATTACTCGCTGTTGTTTTCAGCACATCACTTTTCTCTTGCGGTTCTTCTGACAAGGCTGCTGAGGCTGCAGATTCAGCAAATGCTGTTGTTGAAGAAGTTGCTGTCGTAGAAGAAGTAGTTGCGGCTGATTCAGTTCCCGCTGACAGCGCTGCTGCCCCCGTTGACTCTGTAGCTGCTGCTGAATAATTTCGGCTTGCTCGGAAGGAACTTTCTTACACAAAAGAAATCATTAAGCTGATTGCTCACACGAAGGGCGACCAGCTTCTTTTTTTTGTCATATTTTCTTGTGAAATTCGTCGTTTTGCCCAATTTTGCCTCCTATTTATGGGCATGACTACCGAAATTATAGAAATAATTGCTAATTTTGCTCCACGAATAATCACATTATCAGAGTATCAGTAGTAAGCGCGATAAAATGAGAATTGCAGATATAGACTTGGGTGAGCGGCCGGTTATGCTTGCACCTATGGAAGATGTGACTGACCGATCTTTTAGATTGATTTGCAAGGAGCAAGGCGCGTCCATGGTTTATACTGAGTTCGTGAGTGCCGATGCTCTTGTGCGTGACATCCCATCGACTACCCGTAAGTTGGTCATTGATCCCGGTGAGCGGCCGACTGCCATTCAGATTTATGGGCGAGAGGTCGGGCCGATGGTCGAGGCGGCAAAGATTGTGGAGAGTGCCGCTCCTGACATAATCGACATAAATTTTGGATGCCCTGTCAAGAAAGTGGCCGGAAAGGGCGCAGGCGCAGGACTGCTGCGTGACATCCCTAAGATGCTTGAAATCACGCGGGCGGTTGTCGATGCGGTGAAACTTCCCGTGACGGTGAAAACTCGTCTCGGATGGGATCATGATTCGAGAATAATCGTGACTCTTGCCGAGCAGTTGCAGGACTGTGGTATTCGTGCGCTCACGGTGCATGGTCGCACCCGGTCACAGATGTATAATGGTTCTGCCGACTGGGAGATGATTGCTAAGGTTAAGGAGAATCCACGTCTGACCATACCCTTGATTGGCAACGGTGACATAACCACCCCGGAACTTGCCCGCGATGCGTTTGCCCGCTATGGTGTGGACGGTGTGATGGTTGGTCGTGCTTCCATCGGTGCTCCGTGGATTTTCCGGGAGATACGCAATTTCATTGATGGATTGTCAGTTGACGTGCCGGGAATAAAGGAGAAGTTTAATCTTCTGCGTCGACAGATCACTGAGAGCGTGGATAGGATTGATGAATACCGAGGCATTCTTCATATACGCCGACATCTTGCAGCTTCGCCGCTTTTCAAGGGCATTCCGAATTTCAGAGCTACTCGGATTGATATGCTGCGGGCATCCACACTCGATGAGCTGCTGTCGATTTTGTCGCATATTGAAGATATAGTAACAGAAAACCAAACAAATCAAGAATGAATATGAGGGCTTTTTTCAATTTCCTGCTTCTGCTTGGCTTCGCGAGTGTCCAGGGTGCCGAGCTTGTCAAGTATGAGCTGAATGTCAGTGAGTTTCATGAATTGAAGGTCGTTGATGGCCTCAATGTGGTGTATTCCTGCAATCCGGATTCAGCCGGACTTGCCGTGTTCACATGTCCATCGTCGCAGGCCTCGGCGTTTATTTTCAAGAACAAAAAGGGGAAACTTTCCATGCAGTTGTCCACCGAAAGTGTCGGGACGACCAATCTTCCGGTGATTCATGTCTATTCGACATATCTGACGAGGGTTGAAAATTCGGGCGATTCACTTGTCAAAGTGCAGAACATTGCTCAAGGCCCGAAATTTACCGCCAAGCTCATCGGTAATGGCCGTCTTGTGGTTCGTGATGTCGTGGCCACAGAGGTGGGTGCGTCCTTGGCTACGGGTCGTGGAACAATCGTGATCAGCGGAAAGTGTGGACATGCCAATTTCAGTTTTGCAGGCACCGGTGTCATTCAGGCAGATGAACTTGAGGCTCAGACTGCTTCGGTCAAGGCGACCGGTACCGGTTCTATCGGACTGTGGGCCGTCAAGTCATTCTCAATCATGGGCACCGGCAGCACTAAAGTGTATTTCAAGGGGAATCCTGAGATAAAAAATCGCTCTTTGGGAATCAAGACTTTCCCGCTTGATGCGATGACGCGATAAATTGTTCCGATGGATAAGATAGGGCACGATGAGAGTAATCTGAAGGTTGCGGTCGCACGTACCATAAAGTGGAATGTGATTGACCGTGTGTCCTCGCAGATTCTGTATGCTGTCACCGGCATAGTGCTTGCACGGATGTTGTCGCAGGAGGATTTCGGACTAGTGACCGCTATACTCGTGTTCCAGGCATTTGCGTCTCTTTTTGTTGACAGTGGTTTTTCATCCGCTCTTATTCAGCGCAAGAATCCGACAGATATTGACTATTCGACCGTACTATGGTTCAATCTCGGAATGTCCATCGTGCTCTACGTCATCCTATTCTTTGCATCGCCATGGATTGCTGATCTTTTTGGAGGGGATGGGAGGCTCATACCTTTGGCCAGGGTGATGTTCTTGTCTTTTATCCTCAATGCAAGTGCAATAGTTCAGACCAACATGCTGATGAAGCGCATGGATGTTAAGATGGTTGCTGTCAGCAATTCAATCGGTCTCGCCTCCGGATCCGTCATCGGTATCTATCTTGCCGTCAGCGGATGGGGTGCTTGGGCTATCGTTTGGCAGACAATTGTCATTTCTGCTGTCAAGTCGGCGGTGCTATGGTTCACCGGTGGCTGGAAACCCCTCCGGGTATTCTCGATGGATTCTTTGAGAAGTTGCTTTGCGGTCGGCAGTGGTGTGATGGTGACATCATTCCTCAACACGGCATTTCAGAATATATCAGGTTTCTTCATCGGTCTTAAAGTCGGGCTTGCGCCGCTCGGCTATTATGGTCAGGCCGATAAGTGGAGCAAGATGGGAGTCATGTCACTGTCACAAGTACTGACGGCTTCATTCTTGCCGTTGCTGTCAAAAGTTCAGGACGATTCGGAGCGATACTCCCGGATGTGTGGGAAGACTCATCGTTTCACTGCTTACCTTCTCTTTCCGGCTATGGGGCTGCTAATTGTGATGGCTAAACCGATTTTCCACACACTTTTCGGGACGAAGTGGGATCCATCCATCATACTCTTTCAGATTCTGCTCGTGCAAGGAGTGTTCACAGTACTGATGCTGCTTTACCGTAACTTTATCCTCGGTCTCGGACGAGCTCGGCTGCTTGTTGTGACTGAGATGGTGCGTGACATCACTGCGGTGATAGCTGTTATCGCAGTGTTACCCTACATCGGTCTTGAGTCTCCGTCGTCACCGGTCGAAGGGCTTAAATATCTCTTGTGGGGACAGGTTATTGCCTCCGTCCTTACGTGGGCAGTGACGTTATGTTATGTCGTCAGTCTGACCCGGCGAAGTCTGTGGCACTACATCATGGATCTTGCTCCATACTGTGTGCAGACATTGCTGATTGTGATACCATGTATGATTATCGGTCGCTTGGACTATCACCCTCTGCTTTTGTGTGTGATGCAGGCGGCAGTGTTCATTGTCCTTTATTTGGGAGTAAACTTCATTCTGCATTCACGGATACAGAATGATGCAATAGCCTATTTCAGAGGGAAATTGTAAATCCACCTTATCCCAGCCGACGGCTCAGGATGGTGAGCGTCACGCCGCGTACAAGCAGATAGGATAGAAACGATAGCCATAGGCCATGATTGCCGAGGAGTGGAAACAATATATGGTAGGCTGTGAAATATACAAGTGTCGCCACTGCTATCGAAATCAGCATTTCGTGTGTGCGTGTTGCACCGATGAAAATGCCGTCCCATGTAAAGGCTGCAAATCCGACAGCCGGAATGGCTATCACCCATGCGTAAAATTCTCTTGATGTCATGATGACTTCGGTATCATCACTGAGAAGATTCATCAGCCATTCGCCGCCGGTGGCATAAATGACCGTGAAGATAGCTACCATCAGCAGACTCCATCTGAAAAGATATTTGATTGTCAGATGCAATCCTTCCGAATCCTTTTTTCCGATATAATTACCGCATAGCGATTCCCCGGCAAATGCAAATCCATCCATGAAATATGAGAAAAGCGTGAAAAACTGCATGAGTAGTGTGTTGACGGCGAGAATCTTGACTCCTTGGGTGGAGCCAATACGCGTGAACCATACGGTAACTGCTATGAGGCAGAGTGTACGGACGAAAATATTAATGTTGATTGAGAAGAACCGTTTTAGTTTTGAGGTGTTCAGCAGTGAATGAAGTGACGGAAGGCGTGGTCTGTCATTTGAGAAAGCGGCATATAGAGCTATGATAATGCCTATCCACTGCGCACTGAGTGTACCGATTGCCACACCTTTGATTTTCATACCGAATCCAAAGACGAGAAGAAGGCTGATGATTATGTTCGAGATGTTTATGACAAGCGATACCTTCATTGGTGTCGCGGCGTTTTTCTTACCGAGAAACCACCCTGAAATCACGAATGTTGCCAGAGAGGCGGGTGACCCCCATATCAGTATCGTGAAATACTCCCTCACCATTCCTGTCAGCCTGTCCTCAATCTCAAACAAGAAAGTAGCAAGATTGAAAATCAGATTTTGGCATATAATCATGGTCAGCGATGCGATTATGACAACGAGGAACCCACGCATCAACACGAGGTCAGTCTCATTCTTGTCGCCCGATCCGTGAGCCTGTGCGGTCAGTCCGCTCGATCCCATGCGCAGAAAGGCGAAAAGCCAGTATAGCATATTGAAGATTGTACCTCCGAGGGCTATGGCGGCAATGTAGTCAGCACTACCCATGTGACCAACAATCACCACATCCATCAGCGCGAGCAGTGGTGTGGTGATGTTGGTTATAATCGAGGGTACTGCGATTGACAGTATTTCACGATTGATTGCTTTCATCCGGAGAATCAGTCCTTTAGACCTTTCGCTTTCATTGACTCCATGATGAGATAGATTATAAGCAACGCATAGACTGCGAGACCGGCCCACTGAGTGGCGATGGCATCCATCGGAGAGGTGTACTCAAAGCCGAGGAAGCGGGTGAGGGCGGCGAACACTCCGAATAGAGCTCCACCGGCAATCAGTCCGGATGAGATCAGTGTGCCACGGTCGCGGCGTGCATCATTAGTGGCTTTGTCTTTTGAGCGACTGCCGACAAACCAGGCGATTGCACCGCCTACGAGAAGCGGGGTGTTGAGTTGCAGAGGTATGAACATTCCGAGGCAGAATGCAAGAGCAGGCACCCCGAGCCAGTTGAGCAGCAGGGCAAGTATAGCTCCGACCATGTAGAGAATCCATGGTGTGTCACCGCCCATCATCAGTGGTTCAATCACTTTGGCCATTGCGTTTGCCTGAGGAGCCACGAGCGCGTTCTCCCCTGTGAAACCATAGACTTGGTTGAGAAGCAGAATCACACCTCCGACAGTAGCGGCTGAGACAAGAGTGCCGAGAAATTTCCAGCTCTCCTGTTTCTTGGGCGTGGAGCCGAGCCAGTAGCCAACCTTCAGGTCTGTCACAAATCCACCGGCCATTGAGAGTGCCGTGCAGACGACTCCACCGATGACCATTGAAGCGACTATGCCAGATGATCCGCTGAGACCGATTCCGACGAATATTGCCGAAGCGATGATCAGCGTCATGAGAGTCATGCCCGATACCGGGTTTGAACCAACGATTGCAATTGCATTGGCTGCAACGGTGGTGAACAGGAATGCGATGACGGTGACGACAAGCCATGCAACTAATGCTTGCCAGAAAGTATTTATCACACCGAACCAGAAGAAAATCAGAACTGCGAGGAGTGCCAATGTGACGAAGAATACGATATGCTTCATCGATATGTCGCTCTGCCAGCGCACAGTCACTGTATTGTCGGCCTTACCTCTGAGTTCACGTCCGGCAAGACCGACCGCACTGCGGATAATGCCCCATGATTTCACTATGCCTATGATACCGGCCATTGCGATGCCACCGATACCGATAAGTCTCGCGTAGTCTGCAAAAATTGCATCAGGAGCCATTTCTGTAATCTCAGCACTGCCGTATGTGCCGAGAAGTGGTATGATGACCCACCACACGAACACTGATCCGGCAAATATGATGAATGAGTAGTTAAGCCCGATGATATATCCGAGACCAAGTACGGCTGCGCCGGTGTTGCAACTCATCACGAGTTTTGTCTTCTCGACAAGAGTCTGCCCCCAGCCTGTGACAGCAGTGTTGAGCACTCCTGCCCACCAGCCGAATGTCTCAACGGCATAGTCATATATACCGCCTATGAGCGATGCGATGACGAGCGTCTTTGCCTGCCCATCGCTTTTTGCAGCGGCTTTGCCAAGTCCGCTTGCAAGTACCTGCGTGGTAGCTGTCGCCTCCGGGAAGGGATATTTGCCGTGCATATCCTTGACGAAGTATTTACGGAACGGGATGAAGAACAGTATGCCGAGAATACCTCCAAGGAGTGAACTCAGGAATATCTGGAAGAAATTAACAGTAATCTCCGGGTATTTGGCCTGAAGGATGTAGAGTGCCGGCAAGGTGAAGATTGCACCGGCAACAATCACGCCTGAGCATGCTCCGATACTTTGGATGATGACGTTCTGTCCGAGCGGATTCTGTTTTTTGAGGGCGCCGGAGAGTCCGACTGCGATGATGGCAATGGGGATTGCCGCTTCAAATACTTGTCCGACTTTCAGCCCGAGATAGGCTGCGGCCGCACTGAAGATGACTGCAAGCACGAGACCCATACCGACAGAGTAGGGTGTGACTTCCGGATAATCGTGAGCCGGGTGCATGATGGGACGGTAGACTTCGTCCTCACCGAGTTCTCGGAATGCGTTTTCAGGCAGTTCGAGTGGATCGGCATCCATGTAGACCTCTTTGGCTTCTTTTTTGTCTGCCATAATGATTGGTTTCAATTAGTTTTCTGAAAAATAAGATGGTGGGAACGGACGGCAATTGTAGCGTGAGGCCATGATCTCACCGTATGCACCCGCCGAACGTAGTGCGAGCAGATCGCCCCGTTTGACTTCCGGCAAGGTCTCGTCCTGACCGAAACAGTCGGAGGATTCACATATCGGACCCACGACATCGTAGTGCTGCAATTCACCGTTGGGAGATGTGATGTTTTCGATTTTATGATGGGCATTATAGAGTGCGGGACGAATAAGGTCACTCATGCCGGCATCGACAATCGCAAATTGCTTGGTGGTTCCGCGCTTGACGTAGAGGACTTTTGTGATTAGCGATCCGCATTGAGCCACGATTGAACGTCCGAGCTCAAAATGTACCTCTTGATTTTCACGTATGCGCAGATGATTGTGGAATGTTGTGAAATAGCCCTCGAAATCAGGGATAGGGTGACGCTCGGGGTTAGCATAGTCAATTCCGAGACCGCCACCGAGATTGATGGATGAGAATGTGATTCCGCGAGCTTCGAATTCATCCTGCAAGCGATTGATGGTATCGCACAGCATGACGAACGGTTCCGTCTCGGTGATCTGTGAGCCTATGTGGAAGTGGAGTCCGCGGAGGTCAATTCCGGGAAGTGTACATGCGAGTGATATGATTCCGGGAAGCATTTCAAGGTTGATGCCGAATTTGTTTTCGGACAGCCCTGTCGTGATATAGGCATGGGTGTGTGCATCGATGTTTGGATTGACGCGTATTGCCACCGGTGCGGTCTTGCCCATGGAGGTTGCTATCTGACTGATTACTCTCAGTTCCGGTTCAGACTCGACGTTGAAACATTCAATCCCTTTTTCAAGTCCGAGACGGATTTCGTTGTCGCTTTTACCGACACCGGCAAAGACTATGCGATTGCCGTGGAATCCGGCTTCGGTTGCAGTTTGTATTTCCCAACCGCTGACGCAATCCACACCGAAACCTGCGGCCTGGATGCAGCGCAGAATACCGGGATTGGCATTTGCTTTTATGGCATAGTGGACCTTGAAACGTGGATCGCGTGCCGTACGCTTCACTTCCTTGAGTGTGCGGTCGAGGAGCTTCAGATCATAGAAATAGAACGGGGTCTGAAGCGATTCAAATTCTTCGATGGGAAAACGTGTCATTATTTCTCGTTGAAAAGGGTTTCACTCAGACGGCGGAGGGCTTCAACCTTGTCCTCCTTGCGTATGAGGAATGAGATATTGTAGTTTGATCCACCGTATGAAATCATGCGGATAGGTATGTCGGCAAGAGCCTCCATGGCTTTTGCTTCGTAGCCGGTATTGGTCCACTCCATGTTTCCGACCACGCAGATGATCACCATGTCGCGGTCAATGGTTACGGTACCGAATTTTTTAAGTTCATCAATTATTTCAGGGAGGAAACGCTCGGAGTCGATGGTGAGCGAGACGCCGACCTCGCTTGTCGCAATCATGTCGATTGGCGTGCGGTATTTCTCGAATGTCTCAAACACACGGGTGAGGTATCCGTAGGCGAGCAACATCCGTGAGCTTTTGATTTTTATGGCCACAATATTGTCTTTGGCGGCCACGGCTTTGATTGTAGGCTCGGTGATGTTGTTGTAGATTAATGTCCCGTGAGCCTCAGGCTGCATTGTGTTGAGCAGGCGAAGCGGGATATTGTTCACCTTAGCGGGAAGCACGCATGTCGGGTGCAGGATTTTTGCGCCGAAATATGCGAGCTCGGATGCTTCCTCATAGTGGAGTTCATTGACGGGACTTGTCTTCTCGACGTAGCGCGGATCGTTGTTATGCATGCCGTCGATGTCTGTCCAGATTTCGATTTCCTCCGCGTCAATTGCCGCGCCGATAAGCGAAGCCGTATAATCGCTGCCACCGCGCTGGAGATTGTCAATCTCGCCGGTTGAATTACGGCAAATGAATCCTTGGGTGATGAAAATGTCAGCGTCAATATATTTGTCGAGCAGAGGCTGGAGATGCAGTGTGATGTGCTGCATGTCCGGCTCGCCGTTCGCATCGGTCTTCATGAAATCGAGTGCGGGGAGTGACTCGGCATAGATTCCACGCTCGTTGAGAAGTATGGTCATCATTGCCACACTCATAATCTCGCCTTGGGCAAGGATTATTTTTTCTTCAATCTCACTGAACGTCTCGCGTTGTGTGAACGAGCGGATATAGTTGAAACAAGCCTTTATTTCCTTTAAAGCCTTTTCACGGCTCTCATGCTTGTCATAGAGGGCCGCAATGGTCTTGAGATATTTTGATTCGAGTAGATTGATGGTCTCTTTTGCTCCATTCGTATTCTTCTTGTAGAGATAATCAGCTATCTCGACAAGAGAATTGGTGGTCCCTGACATTGCGGAAAGTACAATGATGTTTTTGCCTCTCTCTGACACGAGATCGGCCACGTGGCGGATACGCTCTGCTGAGCCTACGGAGGTACCTCCAAACTTTAAAACTTTCATACCTTATTATATAAATGTGATGTTGTTTTCAAATATCTATGCTAAACGAACAAAATATGCAATTTAGCCGCAAATTTACAGAAAATTATCTAAAAATAAAACCAATCTGTTGACAAACTGAAAGTTTTGGCTTACGCTCAGGCTCTTTTTGCCATTTTTACCGATATTTTCCTAATGGCTCATGGCGCGAATTATGAGACTCACTCTCCATAACCTGCATTATAAAACGAGGCTATATCAGTCGCAATTTTCTTCAATTTCAGCACTTTCTTTTGCAATGGAGGCTGCGAGTTGTTTGTTGGCTTTAACGCCGAGTTTGCGGAGGTTGTTGGCGCGGTTCATCAGATTGCCTGTGCCGGTGGTCAGTTTGGTCATGGCATCGTCGTAGGCCTTGCGGGTAGAGCCGATTGCCTTCTCGATTTTCTCCATGTCCTTTGTAAAGTCGGCAAACTTATCATACATCTTTCCGGCTTCCTCAGCTATTGTGATAGCGTTTTTTGTGTGGCGGTCACGACTCCAAAGCTGTGCTATGAGTTTAAGGCCTGACACGAGATGAGTCGGCGACACGATCAGCACTTGCCGGTCATACGCTTCCTGCCATAACGCCGGGTCAAGACGCATGGCTGCAATATATGCCGGCTCATTTGGGATAAACATCATGACGAAATCGAGTTTTGCCTCTCCGACATATTCCTGATAACGCTTGCGGGCAAGTTCGTCAACATGTCGCTTGACAGAGCGCACATGTCGCATGGCGGCTCCATCGCGGACCTCATCGTTATCGGCATTGGCATAGTCAACGAACGCTGTCAGTGAGACCTTGGAGTCGATCACCACGAAGCGGCCGTCGGGATATTTCACCACCACGTCAGGGCGAAGAAGTGTGCCGTCTTCGTTGCGTAGCACGTTGCCGTCGCTGTCAGTGCTTGCCTGAGTGAAATACTCCACATCTTTCTGCAGCCCTGATTTCTCAAGGATGGATTCAAGGACCATTTCACCCCAGTCGCCTTGGACTTTGCTGTCGCCTCGGAGTGCTTCGGAGAGTTCACGTGCCTGCCGGGAGATTGACTGGTTGAGGTCAACAAGTTCACGGATACGCTCGGATAGCGAGAAGCGTTCGCGGGCTTCGTTGTTGTAGGTATCGGTCACTGTCTTGCGGAATTCATCTATGTTTGTGCGCAGAGGGGTCAGGATTTCGCGTAGACGTTCCTCATTCTGCGACTTGAGGTCTGCTGTGTTCTGTCGGAGAATGTCATTCGCGAGATTCTTAAATCGTGTTTCAAGTAAGGCTTCTTGTTCCTTACGTTCATTCAACTGTTCGCGGTACTGTTGTTCGCGTTTCTCAATTTCATCGCCGAGCAGTTCGAGGCGGGTTTGGAGTGAGGAGTTTTCCTCGCGCGCCGAGATGAGTTGGCTTGATGTTTGGTTCAAACGCTCGGTAAGTTCTGCATTGTTTTCCTTTGCGTTGGCGATTCCGTCAGTCATTGAAGCGATTGCCGCCTGTGCCTCCGCACGCGTTCGTTCCGCTTCCAGACTGAGCCGAAGATAATCTTTGTCGGCTTTTGCAATTTTCTTACGGGAATCAAGTAATAAATACAACAATATAATCGCAATGACGGTCATGGTCAGTGCGAGGATCAGCGGCAGTGACATTTAACGACTTAAAAATGGGAAAATTCGGGTGATGAAACAGATTCCGGACTTTGTGCATTGACAGTTCTTATCTTTTACGCGTGTCAGTTGGCGATAATGCTGCCAAGGGCTGATATTTCCATCGGGACGAAGGAATAAGCACGCGCAAACTGTCGGATTTTTTCAAGGGTAAGTCTGGCCGGACCCTGTGATGTGCCGGTGAATGTTGGAGCGATTACGGGTGGTTCAGGAGTAGAATTTTTATTCATAGGCAGCTATAAATTATAATGATGATGAATTGTTAAGACACTTTGATGATGTCAGATATTATCCTAACGTATATGTGGGATTATTTATTGTAAGAATGTGTAGTGGTTTTGTCACTGATATGAATTGTGCAACAAAAAAGATGCGTAAGGGCAGTGATGACACTTACCCTTACGCATCTTCATGCTGTAAATTCAATCGGTATGTCTGAATCAGTCTACCTTGTACATGGCTACTTCCGACGGATTGAAGTTTGCAATGAAGTCTGAGTGTTTTGTCACCTCAGCCTGTGCGAGATTTGCATACACTTCAGCCGAACGCTTGAAGCTGTCGTTGCGGTTGGCATCAAGAAACAGCAGGTAGCTCATGACGATGCATCCTGTCATTTCGACAAGACGACGGGCCATGAAGTCACCATAGGCTGAATCGTCAACGGCAGTGACTGCCTCGACAGCCTTGGCGTAACGCTCGGTCATGGCCTGGAGACGTGATTTGAGTGCCTGGAGTTCCGGCTTGACTTCCTCAGCGTCATACTCTTTGATGAGGTTGAGATATGTCCCTGTGGTCACATGGCGGATGGCTGCGACAACCTGGAGTTGGGTTGTTCCCTCATAGATTGATGTGATGCGTGCGTCGCGGTAGAGGCGTTCGCAGGCATAATCCTTCATGAAGCCTGAACCACCGTGGATCTGGATGCAGTCATAAGCATTTTGATTGCAATATTCGCTGCCCATGCCTTTTGCAAGAGGAGTGAGAGCGTCGGCAAGACGGCTGTAATGCTTGGCTTCCTTGCGTTCATCAGGAGTGAGCGAACGTTCTTTTGCTATGTCATCATAGATTTTATAGATGTCAACATAGCGTGCACATGCGTAGAGGAGCGAACGCGAAGCATCGAGCTTGGCTTTCATTACTGAAAGCATTTCATAGACTGCGGGGAACTCGATAATGGCCTTGCCGAACTGCTTGCGGTCCTTTGCATAGGCGAGAGCCTCGCGGTAGGCAAGTTCGCTGACACCCACACTCTGTGCGGCGATACCGAGACGCGCACCGTTCATAAGAGCCATCACGTATTTGATAAGGCCGAGACGGCGTGAGCCGCAGAGCACGGCTTTTGCGTTCTTATATGTCAGCTCGCATGTCGGTGAGCCCTTGATACCCATCTTGTTTTCGATGCGGCGTACGTTCACGCCGCCATCGCGCTTGTCATAGATGAACATTGACAGGCCACGTCCGTCTTTTGTCCCGGCTTCCGAGCGGGCGAGGACGAGGTGGATGTCGCTGTCGCCGTTTGTGATGAAACGCTTGACGCCGTTGAGTCTCCATGTCCCGTCGGGTTCTTCGGTAGCCTTGAGCATTACGCTCTGGAGGTCGGATCCTGCATCGGGTTCGGTGAGATCCATTGACATTGTCTCACCCTGACACACACGGGGAATGAACTTTGATTTCTGTTCCTCGTCGGCGAACTCATAGATGGTCTCCGCGCAATCCTGAAGACCCCAGAGGTTTTCAAAACCTGTGTCGGCGCGGCTGACGATGTCGGCTGCCATGATATAGGGTGTGATGGGGAAGTTGAGACCTCCGAAACGACGAGGCATTGCCATGCCCATGAGTCCGGCTTTGCGGCATGCGTCAAGATTTTCCTTTGTCTTGTCAGCGTAGACTACGCGTCCGTTTTCCACATGTGGGCCCTGATGATCCACATCTTCGGCATTTGGAGCGATGATGTCGCCACAGATTTCACCAACGATTTCAAGGACTTTATCATAGCTGTCCTGTGCATCGGCATAGTCGAGAGGTGCGTAGTCAAACTTTTCCGCGTCTGTATAGTTACGTTCTTTCAAGGCAACGATCTTCTCCATCAGCGGATGGGTCAGATGATGCTTGAGATCGGGATTGTCGGTATAAAAATTAGCCATTGCTGTTATTTGCTTTTATTTTGAGTTCTTCTTGTAGTATTTGATCAGCTTTGGTATCACGTCCTCAAGATTACCGGTTATGACGTAGTCGGCGATGGCGTTGATGGGGGCAGCGGGGTCATTGTTGATTGAAATGATGATTGAGCTGTCCTGCATACCGGCTATGTGCTGGATCTGACCTGAGATACCACATGCAATGTAGAGTTTCGGACGGACGGTCACACCGGTCTGTCCAATCTGACGTGCATGTTCGGTGAAACCTGCATCGACTGCCGCGCGCGATGCTCCGACCTCTGCTCCGAGAGTGTCGGCAAGCTCATGAAGGAGCTGGAAATTCTCTTTCGAGCCGACTCCGTAGCCGCCTGCGACAATAATTGGTGAGTTCTTGATGTTGATTTTTGATTTCTCGATATGACGGTCAAGAATCTCTACTATAAAATCTTCGTCAGAGACATATTTCTTTGCATCAAGTTCGACGACCTCACCCTTGTAGTTCGGGTCGAGGATTTCCTTCTTCATGACACCCTCACGGACAGTGGCCATCTGCGGACGACATTCGGGATTGACGATTGTAGCCACGATGTTTCCACCGAAAGCCGGGCGGATCTGGAGGAGGAGGTCCTTGTATTCCTTGCCTGTCTTCGGGTCGGTATGGTCACCGATCTCAAGGGCGGTACAGTCAGCGGTCAGACCACTGTGGAGACATGAGCTGACACGGGGACCGAGGTCTCGACCTACGCATGTGGCTCCCATCAGACATGCCTGAGGTTTGATTTCACGGAAAAGGTTGATGAGTACGGCCGAGTGAGGATTGGAGGTGTAGTGGGCGAGACGTTTGTCAGACACTTTGTAGAGACGGTCAACGCCGTAGGGGAACACCTGCTCCTCGACACCTGTTAGGTCATCACCGATTACAATTGCTTCGAGCTTAACACCGAGACGTGAAGCGAGCACACGGCCTTTTGTCAGAAGTTCGAGACTGACATCGGCCACACGGCCATCCTCGAATTCAAGATATACTATTAAATTATTCTGGTCCATAGTGGTGCTTATCCGATTGTATGGTTAGTGATGAGTTCTTTCACAAGCTCCTCGATTTCAGAGTCATTGTTGTCGAGGACACGACATTCCTTGGCAGTGAAGACAACGTTTTCGATGGCCTTTACCTTGGTGGGTGAACCGGGCAGACCTATCTGTGTCGGATCGGCATCAACATAGGCGGCACTCCATTCCTGCAGATTGAGGTAGGGACGTTTCTCAAGGAGTGCCTTGCGCTCGTCGCTTAGTTTTGCAGCTTCGCTGGGCGAGGCGGCATATTTATATTTCTGCACACGCATTGCGTTGCGGGGACGGCAATCGGCGGCAGAACCGTTGACTGTGATGACACAGGGGAGGGGAGATTTGACTGTTTCGACACCGTTTTCAAGACGGCGGCGGACGGTTACATGTCCGTCGGAGAGATCTGTGATTTCCTCAGCATAGGTGATCTGAGGGATACCGAGTTTCTCAGCTATCTGCGGACCCACCTGAGCGGTGTCGCCGTCAATAGCCTGACGGCCACCGAGAATTATGTCGTAGTTGCCGAATTTTTTCACTGCTTGAGCGAGAGAGTAGGAGGTGGCGAGAGTGTCAGCTCCTCCGAGACTGCGGTCAGTAAGCACGATTCCTCCGTCCGCACCACGGTAGATGGCTTCACGGATGATTTCTGCTGCACGTGGGAGACCCATTGTTAGCAATGTGACTGTTGATCCCGGATTCTTGTCCTTTAGGCGGAGAGCCTGTTCGAGAGCGTTGAGGTCTTCCGGGTTGAAGATGGCAGGCAGCGCAGCGCGGTTGATGGTGCCGTCCTCCTTCATTGCATCTTTGCCCACGTTGCGGGTGTCGGGCACCTGTTTTGCGAGCACGATGATGTTGAGACTCATAATTGGTTTGTTAAATACTTTGGGTTATTAGACTGGTAATTATTATCGTATGGGGTGGAAAACGGAGATGGACAGCGACCGGCTGTCGCGTGTCCATCATCCGCTTGTCGGTTTTCGGCGGGTTATTTCACTCTTTCTTCGACCCATTTGCGGGCGTTGATGAAGGCATCGATCCATGGTGTCACCTCATCCGAGCGGCGTGTGGCGGGATAGAAGCCGCATTGCCAGGGGAAGATGGCGCGTTCAAGGTGAGGCATCATGGCGAGATGGCGACCGTCAGCCGAGCAGATTCCGGCTACTGACGCACGGGAGCCGTTGGGGTTGCCGGGATATGCGCTGTAATTATATTTTGCAACGACGTTGTATTCATCCATCGGCATCGGGATATTGAATTTACCTTCGCCGTGTGCCACCCAGATACCGAGTTTGCTGCCTGAGAGCGAGCCGAACATCACGGATTTGTTTTCAGGTATTGTGACCCCGAGGAACTGTGATTCAAACTTATGGCTGTCGTTGTGGAGCATCTTTGTCTTCTTGGGGTGCTCGGGATTGATGAGGTTTAGTTCAATCATGAGCTGGCAACCGTTGCATATGCCGAGTGACAGGGTGTCCTCGCGGGCATAGAAGTTTTTGAGCGCGCGCATGGCGTTCTCGTTCCAAAGGAAGCCTGAAGCCCAGCCTTTGGCCGACCCAAGCACATCGGAATTGGAGAATCCACCGCAGAACACAATCATGTTGACATCTTCAAGGTTCTCGCGTCCGCTCATGAGGTCCGTCATGTGCACGTCCTTGACGTCGAATCCGGCAAGATAGAGCGAATAGGCCATCTCGCGGTCGCCATTGACGCCTTTCTCTCGGATTATGGCTGCCTTGACGCGGTCACCGTGACCCTCACGGCGGAGACTGATTCCGCGCGATTCGAGTTTGCCATTGTAGTTGGCGGGGAAGCGGTAGCGGATAGGCTGTTTCTTGTAGTTGTCGAATCGGCTGCGGGCGCATTTCTCTCCACTCTGGATTGCATCCATGAGGTAACTTGTGTGGAACCATACGTCACGCAGATAGTCTATGCCGAGTAAACGTTGTGTTCCATTGTGGTTGATGATGAGTGTGCGCTCATCGGTAGGAGCGCCGATATGACAGAAGCGCACGCCTGCTTTTGTGAGTATCTCATCGACTGAAGCGATTTTAGATGCCTCGACTTGTGCCACAATGGCGGGATTTTCTGCAAACAGTATCTTGACCAGGTCAGTCTCGCCGAGATCCTTGAATCCTGTTGTGTCGAGTTCGATACCACCATCGGTGTTCGCGAAGGTCATTTCGAGCAGCGTTGTGACGAGACCTCCGGCCGACACGTCGTGAGCCGCTGCCAGTTTGCCTTGCTTCACGAGCTTCTGGATTGTCTCGAAAGTCTTGACAAATGCTTCAGTGTCGGTGACGGTCGGAGCTTCCGATCCGAGTTTCCCCTGTGTCTGTGCGAGAGCTGAGCCTCCGAGCTTGAGGGAATCGGATGAGAAATCTATATAATATAGTATTGAGGCGCGTTTGCCAAGCACGGGGCTGAGGACTTTGCGGACATCGCTGACCTCGCCTGCGGCTGAAATGATGACGGTGCCGGGTGCATAGACTTTGTCGTCACCGTATTTTTGGGTCATTGACAGTGAGTCCTTGCCGGTGGGTATATTGACACCGAGTTTACATGCAAAATCTGAACATGCCTCGACTGCACGGTAGAGGGCTGCGTCTTCTCCTGCATTTTTGCAAGGCCACATCCAGTTTGCACTGAGCGATATGCCTTTTATTCCATCGCTGAGCGGAGCGGTGACAATGTTGGTGAGGGCTTCGGCCACAGCAACGACAGAGCCTTTGGCTGAATCGATGAGGGCTACTTGAGGGGCATGACCGATTGAGGTTGCTATGCCTTTTGTCCCGGAGTAGTCGAGGGCCACAACTCCACAGTCGCTGAGTGGAAGCTGGATTTCTCCCTGACACTGCTGACGTGCAATCTTGCCGGTCACTGAGCGGTCAACCTTGTTTGTGAGCCAGTCCTTGCAGGCAACGCCTTCGAGGCTGAGCACGGAGGCGGTGTAGCGTTCGATGTCATCTTCATTATATTCACCGTCGCTGTATTTTGTCTCGACAGTGTTGTCAACGAGTGTGGTCTTTGGAGATGAGCCGAACATATCGGACATGGCGAGATCTATGGGCTTCACTCCGTCGGGCTGCTCAAACACAAACCGATGGTCGCCGGTGGTCTCACCGACAACATACATCGGTGCACGTTCGCGGTCGGCAATTGTGCGGACAAGTTCGATATCTTCTTTCTTCAGCACCATGCCCATGCGCTCCTGGCTTTCATTGCCGATGATTTCTTTTGACGACAGAGTGTGGTCACCGATCGGGAGTGAGCCGATTTCGATTTTTCCACCAGTCTCCTCCACAAGTTCCGAAAGGGCATTGAGGTGACCGCCTGCTCCGTGGTCGTGGATTGACACAATCGGGTTGTTGTCATTCTCAGCAAGTGCGCGGATGACGTTCGACACGCGTTTCTGCATTTCCGGATTAGCACGTTGCACGGCGTTAAGCTCAATGCCGGATGCATATTGCCCTGTTTCCACCGAAGATACAGCACCACCACCCATGCCGATGCGGTAATTGTCGCCACCCATCACGACGACAGCTTCGCCAGCCTCGGGAACACCTTTTATGGCGTCTTTTGCAGCCGCATAGCCGACACCGCCTGCGAGCATGATCACCTTGTCGTAGGCATACATTTTACCGTTTTCATCATGCTCGAATGTCAGGAGTGAGCCGCAGATGAGGGGCTGACCGAACTTGTTGCCGAAGTCCGACGCTCCGTTTGATGCCTTGATGAGAATTTCGGCGGGAGTCTGATAGAGCCATGCGCGTGGATTCATCATCAGTTCCCAAGGATAGTTGCCGAGGCGAGGATAGGAGGTCATGTAGACAGCCGTACCTGCCAGCGGAAGACTCGCACGACCTCCGCCGAGACGGTCACGGATTTCACCGCCGCTACCGGTTGCTGCGCCGTTGAACGGTTCGACTGTTGTCGGGAAGTTGTGTGTCTCTGCTTTAAGTGACAGTACGGTCGGCAGGTCACGCACTTCAAAGAAGTCCGAGCGTTCAGGATGGGTAGGGTAGAACTGTGCTACCGTCGGACCCTCCACGAAAGCGACATTGTCTTTATAGGCCGAGACGAGTTTGTTAGGGTTGACCTGTGAGGTCTTCTTGATTAGCTTGAATAAAGAAAGAGGTTTCTCCTCGCCGTCAATCACGAACGAACCGTTGAAGATTTTGTGACGGCAATGTTCGCTGTTGACCTGAGAGAAACCAAATACTTCACTGTCGGTTAGAGGACGACCGAGGCGTTCGGCGAGTCCGCGAAGATAGGCCTCCTCGTCGGCACTGAGGGCAAGACCCTCACGTTTGTTGTACTCGCTGATGTCGGCGATATGCTCTATCGGAGCAGCCGTGGCGGAAGTTGTGAACACTTTGGAGTTCAAACCATCGTAAAGCCGCGAAAGCATCTTGTCAAACACAGGCTCATCGGTCGTCACGCGATGGAACTCCTCTATGCGTGTGATTCCTTCAAGTCCCATGTTTTGGGTAATCTCAACCGCGTTAGTACTCCAGGGTGTGATCATCTCTTTGCGTGGACCAACGAATCGACCTTTTACAGAGGTTGATGCGAGGGGGCTTGCATCGTCAAAAAGCCAGCGTAGTTTTTCTTTTTCTTCGTCAGAAAACTTGTGGTTGGTTTCAACGGCATAAATAAGGTTGGCACCTTTTTTGAAAAATACGACCATAAGTGAAATATGCAATGAATGGATTAAGAGGGGAGAGGTGAGGACATTCCTCGCAGCAAAGTTACACAAAATCTTACATATCACCAAGAGTTGGAGGCTATTTGGATAATTTGTCGTAACTTTGTGACATGATTCCATTTCAAACCACGTGTTTTGCATGAGATGGAGTCGGTGATTTTTACTATGTGTCTCATAATAAGTACGCAGTCCGAGTGAATCTAAATTCAAATCGGCAGATTGCTTAAAAGTTAAAGATTATGAATAGCAAAAATGTTGGTGTATTGTTTGACCTTGACGGTGTCCTCGTTGACAGCGAGGGGGAATATTCTAACTTCTGGGGCCCGATGGGCAGGAGGTTCAATGTCCCGAGTCCGACATTCGCCGCTGATATAAAGGGCACTACGCTCGGAGAGATTCTTTTGTCATTTCCGGAGGATTCACGGGATGGTATAGTCGAGGAGCTTCATGAATATGAAAAGTCCATGAAATATCCGTGGATTCCGGGTGCTGAGGCGTTCATAGCCTCACTGATTGAGCATGGCATACCGTTTGCAATCGTCACGAGCAGCGATAACGTGAAGATGAGTTATCTTTTTGCCGCTCACCCGGAACTGAAGGGTGAACTGACGGCTCTCGTCACAGGTTCGATGGTCAAACACAGTAAGCCGAATCCTGAGGGCTATCTCACAGGCGCGCGCATGATAGGTGTGCCTGTCAGTGATTGCTACGTGTTTGAGGATTCTCTCCAAGGGCTTGAGGCAGGCAAGAGGTCGGGCGCAACGGTTATCGGTCTTGCGACAACCAATCCTGAAAGCCTCATAAAAGACAAAGCCCATAAAATCATCAGTGATTTCACGGGCTTTACGATAAGCGATATGTTGGCTGTCACAAAAGAGGATTAGATCCTCTAAAGAGACGTGGCAATGAACGAATAGACGTTCGGATCATTTCACGGCTTTGAAACTCATGTCGAGACCTTTGACCGAGTGGGTGAGTGCGCCCACGGATATGAAGTCAACGCCGCATTCACCGTAGTCACGGAGTGTGTCGAGGGTGATGCCTCCCGATGACTCTATTTCGGTCGCGCCATTTATGAGTTTGACTGCTTCGCGTGTGCGTTCGGGAGTGAAATTGTCGAGCATGATTCGGTCAACACCTGCTTCAAGTGCCTGGCGGATTTCATCTTCATTGCGCACTTCAAGCTCAATCTTGAGGTCTTTGCCTTTTTCGCGACAATAGTTGCGCGCAGCCTCGACAGCCTGCTTGATGCCTCCGGCAAAGTCAACATGATTGTCTTTTATAAGAATCATGTCGAAAAGACCTATACGGTGGTTGCATCCTCCGCCAATCCTCACGGCTTCCTTTTCGAGCATTCGCATTCCCGGGGTAGTCTTGCGTGTGTCGAGAACTTTGGTTTTCAATCCTTCGAGACGCTGCTGGTATTTTGCAGTCTGGGTGGCTATGCCGCTCATGCGCTGCATGATGTTGAGCATCACTCGTTCGGTCTGTAGCAGTGACCTCACGCTCCCTTCCACTTCAAAGGCAATGTCGCCGGGCTTCACGTGAGCACCGTCCTCAATGTGGACGGTCATTTTCAGCTCCGGGTCGAATTTCTCGAAGACTTTACGTGCGATGTCCACGCCCGCGAGTATTCCCTCCTCTTTCACGATCAGACGCTGCACTCCCCGTTCGTCGGCAGGAATGGTGCTGAGTGTGGTGTGGTCACCATCACCGACATCCTCAGCAAATGCAAGCGTGAGGAGGTCATCGATAAGTTCGTCTTTAGTTTTCATTTCTATATTTCTGAATGATTGGTTGTAATCCGTTATTATGAAAATCGTTATAATCGCTGTCGGTAAGACCTCGACTGACTACATAGCAAAAGGCATGGAGGAGTATCTCAAACGCATCAACCGCTACATCAGTGTTGAGGTGATTGTCATTCCTGATATTAAGAGTTCCAAGGCCATCACCGAGGATGTCCAGAAGCAGCAGGAAGGTCGTGCCATTCTCTCCTCGCTCCAGTCAGGTGACGTTGTGACGCTCCTTGATGAGCGTGGCAAAGAGTTGACTTCACGCGAGTTCTCAGGATTGATTGAACGCAGGATGATTCAAGGACTCAAGCGTCTTGTGTTTGTCATCGGTGGTCCATACGGATTTGCAAGGGAGGTTTATGAGCGTGCCGATGACAAACTCTCACTCTCCCGGATGACTTTCACGCATGAGATGATACGCCTGTTTTTCACCGAACAGATCTATCGTGCCATGACCATCATGCGTGGAGAGCCGTATCACCATGATTGATCATCTCCGCCCTGTCACGCCACACGGTAGAGCAACCAAACGAATGCAAGAGCAAACGCGGTGTAGATGATCGCGCTTATGACAAAGAGTCTCCAGCGGTTTTTCTTGCGGCCGGACATATAGGTGTAAAGTCCTCCACCAAGTATGCCGAACCCGATGCAGTAAGCAATCCAGAAACCTACACTTCCCATGACTGTCTAATATGCAGTGAAACACTTTTATTATCTACGCGGGGCTTTCGCTCCTTTCAGACCGCCTTTCGCTCCACCGGAAAGAGAGAAAATGTTTTGGTCATAGCTGACGGTCTTGAGTCCTTGCTCACGTTTACGCTTGAGTGCGAGCTGGACGAGCTTGTCCATGAGTTTGTCGAACGGCAGTCCGCTGGCTTCCCAGAGATAGAAGGAGAGTGAGCCGGGGATTGTGTTGATTTCGTTGACAAACACTTCGTTCTTGTCATCGTCGATTATGAAGTCGATACGGCTTACTCCATGACATCCAAGCACACGGAATGTCTCGCCGGCAAGATACTGTATCTTTTCTGTTACGTCGGCGGGCAGATCGGCCGGGATGCGTTTCTGTGATGCCTGCATTCCCTTAGCTCCCTTTGTGCCTCCCATGTACTTGTCCTCGTATGATAGAATCTCTGCGCTTTTGATTGGCTCCTCAAGCACAGATGAGCTGTATTCGTCGCAGTCACCAAGCACCGAACAGTTGATTTCCTTGAGGTTATCGACCATGTGTTCGACGATTATGCGTGATGAATATTTATGCGCAGTGTCCACTTTCTCCATGAGTTGCTCACGGTTAGTGGCGCGACCTATACCTACGCTCGAACCGAGGTTGGCGGGCTTGACAATGGCGGGATAGCCAATTTTGGTTTCAATCTTGTCGATAAGTGCATCACGTTTTGAGAACCATTCCTTGTCGGTGAACCAAACGTAGTCAATGACTGGGATTCCCGATTCGCGGAGAATCATTTTCATCGTGATTTTATCCATGCCGTTTGCACTTGCAAGGGTGTTGCATCCGGCGTAAGGGATACCGATGGTCTCAAGCACTCCTTCAAATATTCCGTCCTCGACATTCGACCCGTGGAGCACTGGGATGACCACATCGAGTGTCGTCAGCGGACCTTTGTTGCCGAACAATCCACCCTGTTTTGCACGATAGAGATTGTAGTCTCCATACACGGGACGGATATAGACCTCCTCACACCGAGAAAGAAGTGTTGGGATGTCACGATAGTTTGCCACGTCGAAAAGCGCGTCGCCGGTGTAGAATTTACCTTGTTTAGATATATATATAGGTGTGACATCATATTTGTCACGGTTTATGGCGTGCATGGCCTGCGATGCGGAGATGACTGAGATCTCATGCTCTGTCGAACGTCCGCCGAAGAATACTCCGATATTGGTTTTCATTATCTTACGTAATTTGTATGTAAACGGATGAAACTATTTCTTTACTTGAATGTGTCGGGGAGGTCATTCTCATAGAGGATTGTATCTCCTGCCTTGAGAGTGGTGGCCAAAAGTCTCTGAGCATCGTTGAACGAATCGACCGTATGCAATTCCGGCCCTGCCATCCCGGCTTTCTTGATACCGGCGACTATTGCGTCGCGGTTATATTCACCGACCACTATGGCAATGTCGGCCGACGATGCGATGTGATGACCGAAAGTCTCGTTCAGTTCGGCTTGACGGTCACCAAGCTCAATCATACCCGGAGTGACTATTATGCGTCTGCCTCCGGTCATCATCTTGAGAACGTCAAGAGCCATTTTTGATCCTGTCGGGTTGGAGTTGAAGGCATCGTCAATGATGGTGACACCTCCGGCAGTCCGCTTCATGTTGAGCCGGTGCTCGACCTGCTCAATGTTGGCCACGGCATAGCGGATTTTATCCACCGGGACTTCAAGACGCAGAGCCGTGATGATGGCTGCGAGAAGATTGGACACATTACATTCACCCACGAGTTTGGTGGTAAATTGCAGACGCTCTCCGTCAGGGGTCATGACTGTGAACACCGTCCCGTGAGGGGTATATGTGATGTCCTCTGCTGTGTATGCGGCCGCTCCGGTCGCAGAGACGGCGTAGCGTATGCACTCTACATTGTCAACAGGGCGGTTGGCAACGAACGGAAAATCATCGTTTATGATGGCGAGACCGTCAGCCGGAAGTGAATCAATCAGCTCGAACTTGGTGCGCTGCACGTTTTCGATGGTCTTGAATGATTCGAGATGCTGCTCGCCAACGGCGGTTAGAATGCCTATCGACGGGTGGACGAGGTCGCAGATTTCCTTGATGTCTCCCGGTTGCTTTGCTCCCATCTCTACGATGAATATTTCATTGTAGGGTTTGAGATATTCCCGGACTGTGCGGATGACTCCCATTGTGGTGTTGAAGCTGCCCGGTGTCATCATTACGTCATATTTCTCTGACAGGATGCGGTTGAGATAATGCTTGGTGCTCGTCTTGCCATAGCTGCCGGTGATACCGATAATCCGCAGGTCGGGCATTGATTTGAGGATGCGGGCTGCATCGTTGTAGTATTTCCTGTTGATGTTGGCCTCAACAGGTTTCAAAATGATATTTGCGGCAAGTACAAAGAGTGGCGAGAAACAGTAGGCGAGGAGTGCGACTACTGACACCCTGTCAAGCGAATAATCACAGTGAAAGCAGATGATTGCGGTCACAGCAAGGATTATGGCTGCGAGGATGAGCATTACGGAGAGTATGCGCGATGCGCGTTTGGTCATCACCAGGGGCTTCTTGTATTTCTTCCCTGCGAGACTGACGATATTGACGATTGATACAATGCTGACAAGTCCGAGCGAAACCATCGGGACGGAAAGGGTTGACAATGCTGCCAAGGCGACCGCGCCGCTGACGAGGCGTGATGTGGATGTGGTGTCCTGCGAGGTCGATAGCCAACGTCTGTATCGTTCATTCCTGTAGGAATTCTGCTGGAGCATCATGAGTTGACGGCGGAATTCGTAGATCACGCATATCGCTGCGAGGACAAGTGCTATGAGATTGCAAACTAATATAGCCATTGATTTATGCTTTTGATTAAATGGTTTGGAAATCAGTCGGCTGCTCCAAGAAAACTCCGCAGGACGGCTGCAAATTGTATCGGATTGTCAAGAAATGAATAATGTCCGCAGCCGGGAAATGACACAAGTCCCGCATCAGGAATAAGTCTTTCCATTTGCTTTGCATCATTCAGTGGAGTTGCCGTGTCATTCTCACCCCATATTAATAATGTGGGGGCTTTGATCTTCGGCATACACTCCTTCAAGTCTTCGTTGACAACCTTTGAGAGTATGCGTCTCATCATGGGCGAGGCATTAGCATAGTCGCTTGAGCCTGCCTTTGCCCTGCGTGCGTCAAGTCTCTGTTCGGCTTTCTCTTTCCCATAGAAAAGATACATCAGCCTTTTGATGGCTTTGAACGTGTAAACTTTTCGGTAATAGTTGAATGAACGGGCGGGCTTTATTCCGGCGGAATCAACAAGAATCAGCTTTTCCACCCGGTTTCGCGATGCATACAGTATGCCGACACGACCTCCGAACGAATGTCCAAGCATCACCGGCGACTCAATGCCCAATTCTTTAATCAATCCCTCAATTTGACGGGTATATTGCTCCACACCCCAGACCTCTTTCGGCTCTTCAGACTGTCCGAAGCCGGGGAAATCGACATTGATCACGCGATAACCGCTGGCGAGGGCCGTCCGCTCGATTGAAGCGAGTGTGGTATGGTCACACCCCCATCCATGCATCAGGATGATGGCTTTCTCACCTTTCTCTGAGTCCGTGTAATGAAACTTCAGGCCATCGAGCCTTGTATCTTTGTCCATAATATCGTTTTGAACTACAAAATTATGAAAAAGCCATGAATAATACCCACTGCAATACCCAAAAATTTGTCATACTCGGATATGTTTGTTAATTTTGCAATAAATCCTCGGAATTGTGTAACGGTCCGATAACGAACCGTGATTAATTTTGTGCGTCAATTCTAATTGCGTCACTAACAGCGACTGCCTTTTGCAGCCCTAAATCTTAAAACTGAGAAAATTATCATGTTTCACTGTGTTTCATATAAACCGATCATCGTGTCGCTAATCGGAGCTTTGAGCCTCGCGGTCAGTGGATGTTCCCATGGGCATAATCTTGAGGAGACGGATGAACATGGTTATCATGACCACCATGATGACATCGTGATGTCACCGGCCGATGCGTCGAGATTCGGAGTGGAGGTCGATGTAGTCCGGAAAGTTCCGTTTAGCGAGACAGTGAAGGTCTCGGGGGAGATTCTGCCGGCCGCTTCTGACAGAGCTGTCGTAGCAGCCCCGACAGCGGGAATTGTTCGCCTCGCGGGCGGAGTGGAGGTCGGCAAAACTATTGGCGGTAATGAAACTGTCGCTTCCATATCGGCCGGAAATGTTTCGGGAGGCGATGCGAACAGGACAGCCAAGGCCACGCTCGACGCTGCAAAGCGTGAACTCGACCGGATCACGCCATTGTTGGCTGACGGTATTGTCACAAAGAAAGATTATAATGATGCACTCCGTGCTTACGAGGAGGCCAAGAGTGCGTACAGCCCTGTTGCCGCTACGGGTCGTGCTTCGAGCCCGATTACCGGAATCATTTCTGAATTGCTCGTCAACGACGGCTCTTATGTGGAAGCTGGACAACCGATAGCCACTGTCGCCCGCAGTCAGCGTCTGACTCTCAAGGCTCTCCTTCCGGCAAGATATTCGGATATTCTCCCGAGGATAGTTTCAGCCAATATACGTCCCTCACATTCGGAATCGGTCTTTGATTTGTCGGACCGAGGAGGGAAACTCCTTTCATCCTCATCATCGGCAGCTGACGCAACGCCGGGTTATACACCCGTATATTTCACCTTTGACAATCGCGGGGATATTGTCCCGGGTTCACCGACAGAGGTTTTTCTTGTAGGGGCGCAGCGATCAGATGTTCTCACTGTCCCGCTCTCGGCAATTTCCGAGCAGCAGGGCGAAAAGTTTGTCTATGTCAAAGAGGATGACCATGCCTATGAGAAAAGGCCTGTGAAGGTGGGACGCAATGACGGTCTTAGAGTCGAAATCCTCGATGGCATTTCCGAGGGCGATTCAATTGTTTCGTCTGGTACGACGTTTGTGCGTCTTGCAGAGACGTCAACAGTCGTCCCGGAAGGTCACAGTCACTCTCATTGATATACATCGGACAGATATGCTCAATAGAATAATAAAATTCTCGCTTGACAACAGGATAGCTGTCATTGTGATGTCGATACTTCTGCTGGTGTATGGCATGATAGTGCTGTTGCGCACGGAGGTCGATATTTTCCCAGATTTGAATGCTCCGACCGTTGTGGTCATGACTGAAGCTCCGGGAATGGCTCCGGAGGAGATAGAGAAGATGATTACCTATCCGGTCGAGACCGCCGTCAATGGTGCGAGTGGTGTCAGACGTGTGCGGTCGGCTTCCGCCACAGGTCTGTCATCGGTTTGGGTGGAATTTGACTGGGGTACGGATGTCTATCTCGCCAGACAGATTGTGAATGAGAAATTGTCGGAGATCAAGGGCGATCTCCCGCCAGGGGTTGGCAAGCCGACTCTCGGTCCGCAGTCCTCGATACTTGGTGAGATTCTTATAATCGGCCTCACGGCTGATTCCTTGACCACACAGGAGGAACTTCGGACGATTGCTGACCGTCAGATTCGTCCGCGCCTGCTGTCGCTGTCGGGGGTTGCCTCGGTCAGCGTGATAGGTGGAGATGCCAAGGAATATCAGGTGCTTCTCCATCCGGCTGCCATGCAGACATTTGGTGTCAGTCTTCAAGATGTGCGTGATGCGGTCGGCCGGATGAATTCCAACGCTTCAGGTGGTGTCATCTATGAATATGGAAATGAGTACATAGTCAAAGGAGATATTTCGACGGATGATGTAGAGGAACTGTCAAATTCGCTGATACGCTCATCAGATGGTATCACGGTGCGACTTTCGGATGTTGCGACCATAAAGGTGGGAGCCGCCGAACCACGGCTTGGCACTGCATCGCTAAACTCTCAGCCGGCAGTTCTTGTGACAGTGACAAAGCAACCGGCTGTCGGTACGATAAATCTGACGGAGGAAATAGAAAAGAGCCTGTCGCAGATCAGCAATACCTTGCCTGACGATGTTAAAATCAATACTGATATTTTCCGTCAGGCGGATTTCATCGCCACATCAATCGGTAATCTCCAGGAGTCGCTTTTCATCGGCGCATTGTTTGTCATCGTAGTGCTGTTCTTCTTCTTGATGAATCTGCGTACGACGATAATATCGCTTGTCGCACTCCCGCTTTCAATCATCGTCACCATCCTCGCTCTCCATTTCCTTGGTTTGACGATAAACACTATGAGTCTCGGTGGCATTGCGATTGCAATCGGCTCATTGGTTGATGATGCGATTGTCGATGTTGAAAATGTCTACAAACGTTTGCGCGAGAGGCACAAGAGCGGAGAGTCGGTCATCGCGATTGTCTATGACGCATCAAAGGAGGTCAGGTTGCCCATCTTCAACTCATCGCTTATAATAATGGCGAGCTTCCTTCCTCTTTTCTTCCTTGACGGAATGGAGGGCAAGATGCTCAAGCCGCTTGGCATCTCATTCATAGTAGCCCTTATCGCCTCTACCATCGTCGCTCTTACCGTTACTCCTGTGCTATGCACGTATCTTCTTGGAAGCAAGAGAGCGATGAGCACGCTCGATAAAGAGCCGAAGCTGGCTCGCTCGCTCCGGCTTGCTTACGAGCACACACTTGCCCGCGCCATGGGCAATGCCCGCCCTATATTCATCGGAACAGCCATTCTTTTTGCCGTAGCTATGGGCGTTTTCTTCACTCTCGGACGCAGTTTCCTCCCTTCGTTTAATGAAGGCTCGCTGACTATAAACGTCAGTACTTTGCCGGGAATATCGCTTGAGGAGAGTGACCGCCTCGGACGCGAAGCCGAGAAAATAATTCTCTCGATGCCTGAAATATCGCTCACGGCAAGAAAAACGGGTAGGGCAGAGTTTGACGAACATTCTCTCGGGGTCAATGTGTCGGAGATTGAGGCTCCCTACACTCTTGACAATGGCAGGTCACGGAGTGAACTGCTTGCCGATTTGCGCCATAAACTTTCGCATCTTCCGGGTGTAAATGTAGAGATTGGTCAACCTATCTCTCATCGAATTGATGCAATGCTTTCAGGCACAGAGGCTCAGATCGCAATCAAGGTTTTCGGTGATGACCTCACACAACTTTATAATATAGGGAAACGGATCAAGAGCAGCATATCGGAAATCCACGGAGTGGTTGACGTCAATATAGAGCAGCAGGTTGAAAGACCGCAACTCGACATCCGTCCGCGTCGCGACATGTTGGCGGCCTATGGAGTGACAATGCCGGAGTTTGCTGATTTCATCAATGTTGCTCTCGCGGGCGAAAAGGTGTCGCAGGTCTATGAAAACGGCTTCCCCTACGATCTCACTGTCAGAATGGATGCTGAGAGCAGAGCTTCGATAGAGGATATTTCTGACCTCATGATTGACACACAGAGGGGGAAGGTGCCGTTGAGCAGTGTCGCTGAGATTGTCTCCACCACCGGCCCGAACACTATTAACCGAGAGAATGTCAGCCGCAGGATTGTCATCTCGGCCAATGTCTCGGACCGCGATTTGCGCGGGACTATCAACGACATCCGCGATGTCATCAATGCTGAGATAACATTGCCGGAAGGCTACTTCATCAACTATGGCGGCCAGTTTGAGAACGAAGCAAAGGCCTCAGCCACGTTGGCGTTTGTCTCGCTCGTGGCTTTGGTGATTATCTTCCTCCTTCTCTACGGGCAGTATCACAGCGTCAGCCAGTCGCTCGTCATTCTGCTCAACATGCCTTTGGCGATTATCGGAGGTGTGTTCCTCCTGAAATTCACGGGGGGTGAACTGAACATCCCGGCTATCATAGGCTTCATCTCGCTACTTGGCATAACCACACGCAACGGTATGCTCCTGATGTCGCGCTATGACCAGTTGCGGGCAGAGGGTGTGAGTCTCAGCGAACGCATAATGCATGGTTCGGCTGACCGCCTGAATCCGATTCTCATGACTGCATTGAGTTCCGCTCTTGCTCTCATTCCGCTTGCGGTCAATGGTGACAAACCCGGTAATGAAATCCAATCACCACTCGCTATTGTGATACTCGGTGGTCTGCTTACGTCAACCGTACTTAACATATTCATAGTCCCTTTGGTGTATCGACTTATAAGCAGAAAGGAAGCCCGTCGGTAGCCAAACTCTAAACTAATTTATGTGTAATTCCTTGTAATAAAATACTATCGATACGTATGATAAAGAAAATTTGCACCATACTCTTGTCCATCTTTCCTGCTGTTGCAGTTGCATCGGATTTTGATGATGTGCTAAACACCGTGATGGCCAATAATCTGTCGATGAAATACAGTATGGCAGACAACGCTGCCACCATCGAGGGGATGAAAGCTGAGAATGCCCTTGAGACTCCGGAGTTGTCATACGAGAATCTTTGGGGTTCAAAAGAAGCAGGCGACAAGCGTAATTTCGCAATCACTCAGTCATTTGATTGGCCCGGTGTGTATGCCGCACGGCGTGAGGCCATAAAAAAATCGGAGACTGCAATGCAATATCTCCGCGAATCGGAGATCATTGAAGTCAGAAAGGAGATTCGTGTGGCTCTGATTGACATTATAAATGTCAGACAGCGCATCTCGACCACTACAAAGATTTGCAGTGGGCTGGAGAAAATGGTTGCATATTTTAAGGATGCTGTCAGCAAGGGGCTTGAGACGAAACTGGATTATAATAAGGCTGTCATCGAGCACATCAATGCCGTGCGTGAGTTGAAATCGCTTAAAGGAGAGGAGAGTGCGCTGCTTTCATCATTGAGAGCCTTGAATGGTGGACAGCCGGTTGAAGAACTTGTCGGGAAGCTGGGAGACCATTATCCACGTGCCGACCTCAAATCCCTGCGCCCTGACCGCGAATCGCTGAGATTGAAAGATCCGGCTATTGCTGCGGCGCAAGCTGATGTCGAAGTGCAGAAATCGCTTGTGAAAGTCGAGAGACGTTCGCTGCTTCCGGGATTTTCAGTCGGCTACGTCCATGAATGGGAGAATGGTGAGACATTCAACGGTTTCTCCATTTCAGTAAACCTGCCGTTCCTCACGCAGCGACGCAAGGTCAAAGCTGCCGAGAAAACCCTTGAGCTGAAATCGCTTGATCAGGAGATGTCGTTGATCAAACTTGAGTCGGAGCTGTCGGGTGAATATGAGACGGCACTTGTATATAAAGAATTACTTGAGGAATATCGTGGCGTTATGGATGATGACTCTAATTTTGAACTTCTCAAGAAGGCATTTGATGCCGGTCAGATAAATTTTCTGACCTACATGCAGGAGATGAACTATTTTCTGAATGCACGTCGTGATTTCCTCGACATCCATTATCGTTACCACCTTGCCCTCGCCCGCCTTCAGCGGTATGATTGATCAATCGATATGTTTAAACGCCGAACGCCTTTGACCTACGAGAATGCCCTGTCGCGTGCAGCGGGACTGTGTGCGAGATGTGAGCAATGCACGCCTGAAATCATGAAAAAGTTGGAGTCGTGGGGCGTTTCCGCTTCCGATTCGGCTAAGGTGATAGCCCGGTTGGAGGAACTCGCATTTGTTGATGACAAGCGTTTTGCCAAAGCATACGCTCACGATAAGTTGCATTTCAGCGGCTGGGGGCGACGCAAGATTCAGCAGGGATTGTGGCTCAAATGTCTTCCATCTTCCATAATAGACGTGGCGTGTGAGGAATTTGACACAGAGGATGGAGCTATGGCCTATCGCGATGTGGCTGTGCGGGTGATGAAGGCAAAAGTCCGTCAGTTGAAGGAGTGGCCTCTGAGCCGGGAGTCAAAAATCAAACTTGTGAAGTTCGCTATGGCGAGGGGATTTGAATATCCGATGATCATAGATATAATCCGCACTGATGTTGCCCGTCTTCGGGAGGCTGAGGACGATGATGAAATTGAATAGCTTGCCGGAACTGTATGTTGTTCTCAATTAGTGGTTTGATGAGCGCGTTTAGACTGTGGACGGAGGGATTTGTCAATCTGATTTTCCCTGATGTCTGCACAGTGTGTCATGGCAGGCTGGTCAATGGCGAGAAAATCATGTGTCTGGATTGCGCTCTCGGTCTGCCTCGCACCAATCTTCATCGCGTGCAGCCTAATGCAATCCACGAACGTCTGTTTTCCATCGGACACCCGGTTGCAAAGGCTGCTTCGTTGTTTTACTACTATCGTGAGAACATATACGCGCGTCTGATTCATGACACCAAGTATCGCGGTCGTCCGATGGTCGGACGTACACTTGCCGCCGGTCATGCCGCAGAGCTTGATGGATATGGCTTCTTTGATGATATGGATGTCATTGTGCCTGTCCCGCTTCATTTCTTCAAGTGTTTGCGTCGCGGCTATAATCAGGCTGAGGAAATTGCGCATGGGCTCAGTGAAACAACCGGGCTGCCTGTGGTCAATGCTCTCTCAGCATCGTTTCATTCCACTCAGACGCGTAAAGGTGCGCATGAACGCTTGCGGAATGTGCGTGGTGTCTACCATGTCAGTGATCGTGAGTCGATTGACGGTCGTCATATACTCATTGTTGATGACGTTATCACAACCGGGGCCACTATGCTCAGTTGCATCGAATCAATAAAGCAGACATGTCCCTCAACCCGTGTGAGCGTATATTCTCTTGCCATAACACAGCTCGGCTGAAACTTATTTACATTGCTCAGCGTTCTTATAATAAGAAAACGTATTGACGGCGATGCCTGAACCGGATTATTCCATGAGGCTATATGCCGGTATGCGGTATTTATGTAAATTTGCAGCCATGTTTCGTCACTTCAACTATTTATTTATATTCACACTTCTTACGGCGTTTCCTCTGAAATCGGAGGAAATGCCTGAAGGTGATGACTTTGCGGCAGCCGATTCCGTCTCCTTGTCCGATGGTTGTAACAAGGGAAATGTTGTATCCAGAGTCATTGAGTATTTCCATCAGTCAAACAAGAAGGCACTGACCCGGCGTCCTGACTTTGCTCCGCTTGGCGGTCCTTTCTACACGAGCGAGAAGGGATTTGGTATTGGTCTTGTGATTGCCGGAGACTACTCCACATGTCCATCCGACACGCTGCTGCCGACATCCAACGTCTCATTGACCGGCAGTGTGGCCACAAAGAAGTATTATTCAATCGGCATAGAAGGCACCCATGTCTTCCCTCATGACAGCCGACGACTGAATTACAGTCTCGATTTCGTTTCATTCGGGACATATTTTTGGGGAATAGGCTATAAGTGGGATAATGACAATGCCAATAAGACAAAATACAGCCTTCTCGACATCACGCTCTCCGCTGACTATGAATGGAGGCTGTTCAGAGATCTTTTTATCGGACCGGCGATGGAAGTCAGTTATACGAATGCTCATAGTGTGACCGACTATACTCCTTGGGCGGGTCAGGATTTGCGCTACTGGACAATGTCGGCTGGCATTTTGATGCAGTCCGACACGCGTGACAATCTGACAGCTCCACACTGCGGACATCTCTTTGAACTTGTCCAACTTTTCTCGCCACGTTTCCTTGGCAACAAGGGTCATGCATTCTCAAGCACGGAAATCGGCTACAATATGTACACACCTCTATGGCGTGGGGCTATACTCGCCTCGCGCATTCATGGTAAATGGACATACGGTGATACGCCCTGGGGAAAACTACCGAGTCTCGACGGTAACGCCATCCGTGGATACTACAAGGGTCGCTACCGCGACAAATGTGAGACGGATATTTACGTCGAACTCCGACAGCACGTCTATCGCCGTTCCGGGGTAGCCGTGTGGGGTGGAGTAGGGACAATATACCATAAGTTCTCTGATCTCTCGTTCAAACGCCTGTTGCCCGAGTTTGGAATCGGTTACAGATGGGAGTTTAAGAAAAATACCAATGTCCGTCTTGACGTGGGCTTCGGCAAGCATTCCTCAGGCTTCCTGTTCGGTATCAACGAGGCATTTTAGAGTGTGTCTCATAATCGTCACTTAGGATACACACACTCTCTCTTTCATAATTACTTAGAGTGTGTCTCATAACAAAAGTTAAATCGAGGGTCCCGTATTTTGGAGAGGATTTTCCACTGCAGTTGAAGGAGTGTACTTCATGTATACGACTGAGACAAAGTGGAAAATACACCCAAAAGACGGGAGGCTAAGGTAACTTT
>JAMPHF010000001.1:0-54163 GCA_023663525.1 Bacteroides sp. | reverse complement strand
GCAGGTCAGCCACACCGGGCGATTGTGGCCGCTGATACGCTTGTGTCGGCTGTGGTGCCGGAGCGGGCGCAGGTGCTTGCGGATAGGACGGCTGTTGCGGATATGACGACTGAGGCGCCGGGGCTGAATAGCCGGGCATCGGTGCAGGTTGGGGAGCCGCTTGCGGATAGCCTGGGGCTTGCGGATAGGCTGGCTGTTGGGGATATGCTGCCGTCTGTTGTGGGTAGGCAGGTGCCTGAACCGGAGTGACGGAGCGTCCGCGAATGGAGTTGATTATTCTGTTGTTCCACTCTCGTCCGTTGACGAAAGCCTCCACCGTCACTCTCTGACCGGGATAGAAGGCATCGAGTTGAGCCATCGCGTCACCGCTGAACTCTATCAACACGAAATTTGGATGCACCTCACCATTTTTCTCCCATGAGTCATCAAGGATGAGTTCACGTTTGGAGAAGTTTGCCGACATCTGAATCACCGGTGAGATAGAGTGAATGAGGGCGGTTGCCGTTAGTTTAATCATATTGTTTGCTGTTTTAGTTGGATACCTTTGGTGGTTAAGATGTCCTCCAGTTCCATTAATGATTTTCTTCCAAAATTGCGGTAGCGAAGTAATTGAGTTTCGGTCATTGATGAGAAGTCTTCCCAAAACTCAATCCCCACCGATTTAATAACATTGCTTAATCGGATTGTGATTGAGGTATGGTCTATCAGCGTTCTTTGTGAGTTGCCAATACAAAGACGAAAATTATCTAAATTCTTTAGATACGTATTCACACTACATTCTAATGATGCAATACGAGCCTTAAGAATCCTATTTTCTTGCATTACTTCTTCGATGTCTGACACTTGGGATGCTTTATATAAAGCCTTACGAATTGTACTTATACAGATTTGCCGTACTCTCTGAATAGTTATTCCATACTCATCCGCTATGACATCCGTCGGCACTCCAGACAAGACCTTTCCCGTAATGTCTGAATTCCGAGTGTCTCCAAGCGTTTTTATACAGGGTATGAGTGCAAGGATTATAAACTCAACCATGTGTTTGGGGATTGGCAAAGAATCAAGAGTCTTGCTACTCATTGTCTTTAAGTTTTAGTGTGAAACCGCCCTTGCGCTGAACCGTCGATGAATATTTTTGGTAGAGGTCGGGATGGTCTTTCTTGAATTGTGTAGTGTTGAACTTGGTGGAGGTGCTGTCAACTGAGATTGTGGCCCCGAATGAGCCGAAGTCGAATGTCTTGACTTGGTGTTGCTCCATCGCGGCGCGGAGTGCTTTCTTTGCCTCGTCGAGCTTCTTTTCTGACTCCTTGACGGTGCGGAGAAGATTGGCCACATAGTCAACAACGTCAGGCTTGATGATGGGCACCTTATCCTCAGCCGTTGTGGGCAGATTGGGAGTGATGCCGAAGATTGCCTGATTGGGATGCAGATAAACCGGGCCGTTATCCATAAAGATGTAGTCCGTTTTCAACAGCTCCCACACCAACTCATCGGGTTTGCGTTGGATGATCCAAAACGCTGAGTCATCCTTGCGGAGCCAGTTGCAGGCCAGCCCCTCGACTTTCATGCCGGGGTTTTCTGCCTCAAACAGGACTGCATAGATTGACAACTGCCACGATAGATACTCTTTGAGAGCGTCAACGCCGTTGGTGAAATAGTTGGAATTGTAGTAACCGCAGAGCGGATAGAGCGAGGTATTGTTGGTCTTGGTATCTACAAGCCAAATGCCGTTGGTAGCCTCCCTCAACCATACATTGTCAATCTGACTCGCCCACTTGTCATTGTCCGATACGGTCAGCTCATTGGCCAGAGGATTGAATCCGTTGAGGTGACGGATGTAGCAGTCAAGTTCGTAGGTTACATCCCACGTCTCATCTACATACTGGAGATTGTCGCGCTCCTGACAACCGTAGCGAGTGTTGACGTGCTGCTCTGTCTGACGGATGCCCATTGTGTCGTAGGTCTGAATGGCATGGTGAACAGCCGTGCCACGGCTTCCGGCTCTTGGTATAATAAAGTCTTTTGTGTAATCGCTGGTCCCCGGGTATACACCCAATCCGAGGATTGAGTGTATCAGTCCGGTAATGCCGAGCAATCTTTTCTCGCCGAGGTAGTAACTGTGTTGCTCCTCATTGAATATTACAGGGGATTGCTTGAAGTCCATTGCGGTATGTTATTTGGGGAATTGGTGTGCTTTGGCGCATCCGGCTTTATAGAACTCTGTGCCATTGACACAGAGAGCCGGAACTGAGTTGTTCCATTTTAGCCAGCAGTTCTCAAACTCTTGGCGAGATTTTACAGCGTTCATCTCGGCTAATGCCTGTTGAAGTTGTGCGCCGGTGAAAGCAACTTGGGCGGTGGGGTTGGCAGATTGCTGACCACTCTGTTGAGGCTGTGTATATTCCTCATATTTGCTTTCATTATGACCCTCGGCTTTGGGGCCATACCAGATATTGCCGCCAATGCCGAGTGGCTTCATGGCGATTGAGAGTGCATCAGTAAGGGCCATCTTGTAGCCCTCATCATTCACATACGCTCCGTTGCGCTCTTTGGAAACCATTGAGGAACCACCATTGCCGGGGATCGGTTCGCTCCATTCCTTTGTCTCGGGGTCTCGGACGTAGAGAAGCACGTTGCAGAAGCACTTGACTTCCTCACCATACTGCTCCAGCCATTGCTTTTCAATGACATATTTCCATCCGAAACCACACGGGCCGAATATCTCGGTCATGCGTTTCATTCTCCACATCGGATTTACATCCGACATACCTTTGAGCCGCCCCGCCTGAATCTTTTTCAGAGCGTCTTTCGGCACCTCGCATCCTTGCGAATAGAAGCGGAGGTTGTGTTCGAGGATAACCTGAGCCTCGTCCACCTCTTGAGCTTGTGTCTCTTGGACTTGCTCCGCTTGATTGGGGTTTGCTTTTTCTTTTGCCATAGTTGGAAAAGTTATTGGTTTGACTTATTGTTTAATCTACTGTAAAGTTAGTCAGTATTAGCGATTTACACAAACAGATTGAACACCATTTTAACGCCTTAACATTTACTGACATTTTAGCCCGAAACGCGGAGCGTAGAAATCAAAATTGCGATTCTCTACATCCGCATCACTCGGATAATATTCCGCTCTCTCAATCCACTCATTGTAGCAGCCTTTGCAGTACCACTGATTGAGGACGGAGATATAGACACCCTCATCAGAGGGTAGGAATGATTTTGCACACCAGTCGCAAATAACGATGTCAGAGCCTACGGCTTGCATCAATTCTCCGGCGGTACATTCAATGAGCAGGAACGGCTTATCTTTTACTTCGATTCTTCTTGCCATTGTCGTTCTTTATTATGGTTAATATTTTGTTGCTGAACGCTATCGTCTTCCGGCAAAGTTCCTCGTCAAACATCCCTATGTGGGTTTGCTCAATGGGCAGCCCGAAAGCGAGTGACAGCATCTTGTAAGCCTCTCCTCTCGGAATACCCCTATCCTTCCAAATCGGGTCAAATGCCTCGTGTGCCTGATGTTTGAGCTTGCGGAGTTGCTTGTTGGCCACTCTCCCCAACGCTCTGTCGGAGTTTTTGTGGCATCCTACCCACGCCTGGCAGGGCTCGCAGTAGTAGCATTTTCCTCCGTAGGATTGTCCGTAGATTTCCGACGAGCTGACCAGTTTTGTTGGATTACCACAATACGGGCAGCTCCAGCCGAGTAAAACAATCGGGTCATCTTTCAGGACCATTATTGATGAGGTTTGTGATTGCGTCCAAAGCATTCTTGAAGTCCTCAAGATTCTCCTGATAGACAAAAATACGCTGACGCTTTGTCCGGGGTGAGCGTTCTGTCGGTATTTCAGAGATTGAGAGATAGGACTTGCCGTTCTTGTCCTTGTGCGCGTCCATGTAGTAGACTCGTGTCCCGGCGCTGACGCTCCTTGAATGTATCGGTTCTTGCTTTTCCATTTTGATGATGTGTTGAATAATATAGAGGTGACGGCAGATGCGACTCTGCAACCCTTTACCAGTATTATCATCCCCGGGGCGTTTCCGGGGAAGTCTCGTCACCGTATCGCTCCGGCATTGTTTCTCCTCTGAACTGCCGGAGCGGTGATTGACGTGCGAGGTATGCGCTGTCACAGCGTCCCTCCGCACACGCTGACTCCCGCTGGAGTCTGCTGCTTGAAAAACATCATATCTAATTACCATGTGGAACGGTGCAGGAGTCGGACCTGCCCCTCTGCACGGATGGCAGCTCCATGCAGTGTTCCGTCCATCCGGAACTTACCGTCCTCCATGCCGACTATCCTCCCGGACCGCCGGCCTCGTGTCACTATCACACTGATAAATATGGTCAACCAAAACCATGAAGCTCTGTGGTGACGGCAGATGCGACTCTGCAACCGTGTCCTAATGTTATCAGCCACACGGCATTTCTGTGGCAGTCTCGTCACCATGCACGTCTTTCCGTGCTGTCAGTTTACAAATTAGATAACTTATGGTTCGACTTTTTATCCACCTCTGTGGAAGGGTGTCCTCACGGATTGACCATTGCGGAGCAGGTGGGACTCGAACCCACAATAGCGGAATCACGTGTGTTCCTCTGCGGCTGCCTTTGAATGTCCGCCACTGCTCCATGTTAGCCGGGATTAGCCGCCCGGCTGTCGGTAGTTACTTACAAAATGATGCCTCGACCCTCACGGGCAACCCTCAGGCTATCGTTATATTTCTAAGCTGAATGTGACCCTCACGGGTCTATATTGTCGTATCCCTCAGTCCCCGGGCCCGTCGGCGAGCGTCCTGAACGACGCGAGATATTCCCTCACCCACCGGGGGATTATCCCGCCGGAGAACTTCAACAAGAGGAAGGCATAGGCGAGTCCGATGAGGTTTATGTACGATGTATCGGCATTGTCGTTGAACACAATGAACGCCGGAAGTGACATGAGCGTCACATACGCCCATGCGAATATCTTTCTTGTAACTGTCATATCTCTAATGTGTCTTTTATTTTGTCCTCATGTTGCGGCAGTGCCGGAGAACGTCTGCCGCGTTGCAGTACCACTTGCCATTCTGGCACCGTGCCGTCTTGTCGGCGGCGATCTTGCCTTCGGATATGAGGGTCTCCAGCCTCCTCACTCCCCCGACTATCCGTGCCGCCGTGTCCTTGCCGAATGTCAGTCCCGACACCGCAAGATAGATGTTCTCCAACTGGATGGACTCGGGGCTTACCGATGTGATCGGACGCATCGCCATGGTCAGGAGATTCTTGTGACCACCATGCAGCCGTTCTCCACATCGGTGTTGCATCTCCACCTGTATCCCTCGTGCATCTCGATCAGGAGTGAGGAGCGGGGCGTTGAGCGTATCGTGGAGGGATTGTACTCCGTAAAAGGGAAAGACGCGCTTTCCCCGACCTTCAGCGCACGGAACCTGTCCGCGATGGTCTGTCGTTTTGTCATTGCTTCCATATCTGAATTTTTTAGAAATTAGTTCCCCCGGGCCAATTCGATTCGGCGGCTCTCGCTTTGCCGGGGGATTTTCGTAATTTTGTAACTGCAAAACTAAAATTACGTTTATGGCACGATTCAATTCAAAGCGCGAGATTGTCTCGATTTGGACCTTGACCTGATCGGCTTCCCTGTTGACAATTCCAATCTGGAAGACGAGTCAACATTCTGCCGTGACTATCTCACTGACAATGCGCCAAAAGACATAGAACCAGCAAATCTCGATGCGGAGGTCGGGCGTTATGTCGATTACCTGTTCTCGGAGTTTGAGAAACTGAAGCAAGAAGATCCTCACCTTTTTGAGTGACCTCTATATCCGGAATCCTGCAACGATCAACCGTCATCGATACAAGACCGTTAGTCCGCATTCTGTGCAGGGAATCGCGGATTCCTTTTCGTGTCGTGTCGGCAAGTCCTGCCAGCCGTGAGAATGATATTTTCATGTCGATTAATTTTGAATTTGGGAACGGCGGAGGGAGTCGAACCCTCATTGACCACTATCACCCCCTAAAGGGCTACGCCGTTCAGAAAAAATCATTAATTTTGTACTACCAAATAAAAACTTTAAAATTAATGACTTATGAGACCGATAATAAATGGCTCTCCCTCCACAAAAGAAATGTGGGGTGAGACCGAAATCATGAACCACCTTAAATGTGATAAGGAAATGGCTAGACGAATCCTTGAAAATTACCACAACGATGTCAATGACCATAGTTATGGGGCTGTAGAGAAAGCACTCATATTGGATTACATTGAACGCAAGCAGCGTGAGGAACGCGAGCGTGAGGCCCGCCATCAGTCCGACATCGCAAATGTAGAAAGTATCGCTATCCTCAAAGAGCAGGTAAAGACACTCAAGGAAATGTGCAAATCTTCAAGCCGCGATGCCCAAAAGGCAAGAAACGCATCTTATATTTCAAATGCTATTGCAATAGCATCACTTATTGTGGCCATCGTTTCCATTTTACTCAATGTTAATTGAGTCCCCGACTTCTACCGATTTGAATATCCGAGAACTCACACTCACAGTCTTTGTTATGCTATCATTTGAGATTGTAAGATAGTGCGAGTCAGGATACCTGATTATGTAGCGTCATCAGAAATCAAAGACCAGTATCCCGACATCCTATTGGATGTACAGTCGCTATTCTTCTGCGACTCTCCTGAATCACCATTCTACGCGAGAGCAATGAAATTGAATGACCGGATGTATCAAGTCGTTGATAACGTCGGTTACTACTTTCCCTGATTTCTACAAGGACATTATCAAAAGGGAAAAAGACGAAAGACGCACCAAACGTTATGCCTTTTGGGCATTTTGGATTAGTGTGACATTAGCCATATTGCAAATCGTCCAGCTTCTATTAAAAGCACTGAAGTTGATAGAATAATTGCTACCATTGACAGTCGCTCAATTTTTTTACTGCGGTTCTCAATACGATCCCTTTCTTGTTGGAGCATCCGAAACTCCCTTAGGTGATCAGTGCCGTTTTCTCTGATGATGATTTTGATAAGTTCTTGTCTTAAAAAATCATCAATTCCTATATCGGATAGATTGTGAATGTCTCCTTTCATGGATTTTTTAATTTGGGAACGGTAGATGGATTCGCACCAACGACCCCTCGCTTATCGGCGAGTGCTCTGCTCCTGAGCTATACCGTTCAGAATATATGATTTTAATTGCGCATCGTGCGCGGATTGAAATCTTGGTTGAAACTCGGTCCATTTGCCTACGGAGTGGACACGACTCATCTCGCCTCCCATTCTTTCGGCATAAGCAGGGAGGATTGTTCTTACCGTAGCACTGATCCGTCTGAAAGTGCCTTTCGCCTCCCGGCATACTCGGCTGCTTCCCTTTATCAGCAACTACTCATCGACTGACTTACTCTCGTTGAGAGCAGTATCAGCGGAAATGTCAGCATGTCAAGGTACTCCTCTTTGGTGGTGGGAGCGGAGGTCACGACAACCTCAACCGGTGGCAGGTTCTGAATATCTGTCGGCGGCGTTTCCCGACTGTCTCGCTCCCCGTGGTTTGGTTTGACTTTCGGAGGGGTCAGTCCTCTTTGGGGAAGATGGAGTCCAGCAGCAGGGCTATCGCCTGTATCTGTTCCCTCACACGTTTCTTGTTCGCGAGTTGCTTGCCGTAGAGGTCAAAGTAGATCTTCTCGGACTTCTTGGCAGCATCGACATCCTTTTTCCATGCCTCGCATTCTGCGACGTGGCTCTCGGTGAGTCTCCGGATATGTCCGAGGGTGACGCCGAGCATCGTGCGGAGGCTGTGGGGGTCTGAATAAGGGTCGTCATACGCGTCTTCGGGAGTGTGGTAGAATCCGGGCATGAAGTCGGCGCACATAAGGTCGGTTTCTCTGTCGAGGAAGTCTCCGAGAGGTAGCGTCGTCTCATCGCCGCAGTTGGTTAGGTCGGCGGTGATGTAGTAGCGTCTCTTGCCGGAGCAGTCGAGGGGTGAGAACTGGGAGGTGAACGATATTCCGTTCTCCATGAGCCATGCGGCAACTTTCTCGTAGTCGGCCTGGCTCTTTACTTGGTAGCGGTAGCATTCCATATTCTTATTGGTTTAACTCGTTGATATTCCGTTTGCTTATCCCAAAGAAAATCGCTAATTTTGTAGCAGTTACTTTAAGATGATGCAAAGGTAATGCCAAATGGTGTAATTTACAAGCGCGATTTATACCATTTGTCATTATTTAACTTTTATTAATAATATTATCATTATGGATACCACCTTGGACATCGCCAATCGGTTAAAGGAAATAATTGATTTCTACAAATTATCCACAAGGGCTTTTGCAATTCAATGTGGAATTACACAAGCGACCTTAGATAGACAAGTAAAGGGACAAAGAGGCGTAAGTGTAGAAACGCTTATAGCTATTTGTAATAGATTTCCCGAGGTGTCGAAAGACTGGCTACTGGTTGGCGAAGGTGAGATGTTCAAATCCAAAACAACAGACATCAACACCGAGCGTGTAATGAAACTGGTAGATACAATTTCTACTCTCCAAGATACTATCAACTCAAAGGACGATACAATCGCCGCCCTCAACGAGCGAATCAGACAGCTTGAAAACCAACTTAAATCAAAATAACCCCATTGCAATCCCCACAAGATTTGTTAATATTGTAAACAGATATGAGCATAAACAACCGTGACATAAGAGATGTGGCCATATACACTGGATTGTCACTTCTCACAAAAGGACTGTCTGTCAGCCCACTAAAGCTTCAGAAAATTCTTTATTATGAACAATCATGGTTCATGGCTTTCGGAGGACGCGACAACACGCTGTTCCCCGACGTGCCCGAAGCATGGGTAAACGGTCCCGTCTATCCTCCGATATACTTTATATATAAGAACAAGACAGAGAATATGTGCGACCACCTCAGGGTGACAGACTTCACAGACAAAGACCCTCTGCTGACATTGCAGAATTACTACGAAATACTCAATCTCGGCCCCGACTTCTCAGAACTCATAGAGTCTGTGATAACAATGTACGGATCGAAGACCCAGAACCAGCTCATCTTCATGACCCATTCCGAAAGGCCGTGGGCGGAGGCCCGCGAAGGACTCGCTCCGTTTGAACGTTCCATGAGGGACATTTCCCTTGACACGATGTTCAATTACTACCGCGATCGCCACGAAAGAAACAGAAACAGCCGACAAAGCATCGAAATTTAGCGTGGGGCTTGCTAACATCGGCTTATCCAAGAATAAAGGGAACAACTCAGCTCAGAACACGTCACTGTCATTCCCACTGTATGTTTCATTTCCCGCCGTCAACGTAGGGTCTGGAAACAGGAAAGGCTTCCCATTCAGCAGTGGCGAGGATAGTTGCCAGTCTTGATGAACGACACGTAACATTCTGCCAGACGCAACACGTCTTCTGGTGAGAGATATGTCTTCATTGCATATCTTATGCAACGCTCACGCAACGCCGTGTCGTCATCGCTGACAAATCGCCTCAGGAGTCTTCTCAAAATGTTCATGTCCGGGATAATTTGATTACGTCACAAAGATAACAAACACTCCCGACATATCAAAGTATCTGAAATCAAACCCTCATGAGAATCAACGTACATGAAGATGTGGGGCCTGCACAACATGGCTTCCCTTGAATAGAGTGGGGAGGTCCACTTCCAGCTTCAGGAAATGACGTGGGGCCATAGGAAAAACAGAACATATTCCATCAATTGTCGGATTATTGTCCACTAATTAGCCCCACTATTATATCGTATTGATAATAAACACGTTGTCCCTCGCTCTGTATTCTAATAAGCATATAATGTGATGAATGGAGAGAGAGGCAGTCGTGAGACCCCCTCTCTTTTTCGTCATAACGCACCGCACCTCAGCGCGTTATGTCAGCAACCATTACCTTTTTGCTATCATGAATCTTGTCTTGGTGTGGATGTCGGGGAGGAGGCGGATGTCGTTCCATCCTTGAGACCGCATCCAATAGGCAAGATCGTCTGCTGTCAGCGGATTGAGCTCAAAATACATCGTACCGTTTTCGCTCAGTGCGTCCACGGCGGTGGCAGCTATTGATTTATAAAATTTAAGTGGATCGGTGTCGGGAACGAACAATGCGAGGTGAGGCTCATGGTCAAGTACGTTTTTGTCCATTGAGCTTTTCTCGTGTTCCATCACGTATGGCGGATTGGAGACTATAATGTCATATTTCCCGGAGACGGAGCCGGGGTGGAGTGCATCGACGTTCAAAAAACGAATATGGACTTTCTGGAGATCGGCGTTCTGTCGGGCAACGTTCAGGGCCGCTTCCGAAATGTCAGTGGCTGTTACAGATGGGAAATTGAGGGATTTGGCGAGAGCTATCGCTACGCATCCACTTCCGGTGCAGACATCAAGCACACGTAAATCGGAGTTTTTATTTTCCTTGACAATGATGTCAACCAATTCTTCTGTCTCCGGGCGAGGAATGAGTACGTCAGGAGTAACTTTGAGAGTCATACCATACCAATACGTGTCACCATAGATATATTGTATAGGTTCGCCTTCCGACAGTCGCTTGACAGCATCATTAACGCGGCTTATGGTAAAGTCAGACACCTCTTTATCGGCTCTCATGGCAAGCTCCACAGCATCCCAGCCTTTGATGTGTTCCATTATTATCCTCAACATCCAGCGTGCCTCTCCGTCGCCATAGATCGGGGCGAGTTTTTCACGCGATTTATCCATGAGTTGACGTAACGATGTCATGATTTCAGCTAAATTATTTCAAAATGGTTTTGATACACACTATTAATCGGTCTTTGACAGCGGCAGTTCGATTGCAAATGTAGTCCCTACGCCAAGCTCTGATTTCTTCACGTAGATCAGACCACCGTGATAGTCCTCAATGATGCGCTTAGTCAGAGTCAGACCAAGTCCCCACCCACGGCTTTTGGTTGTGAATCCGGGATTGAAAATCGTCTTTTGGTTCTTGCGGGGAATACCCTTGCCGGTATCCGAGACTTCGATTATGGCTTTATTCTTTTCCCGGCGTATACCGATGTCTATCTTGCCACTGCCCTCCATCGCATCAACAGCATTCTTGATAAGGTTTTCCATGACCCATTCAGTCAGGGGTGGAGAAAGGGTGACCATCAAGGGGGAAGGTGTCGGTGTCATGCTCAGTTTTATGCGCTGTGAGATGCGTGAAGCCATGTAGGTCGTTGCGGCTCCGACAACCGTATTGATGTCATGTGATTCCATTGACGGACGTGACCCAATTTTTGAAAATCGGGAGGCTATGGTTGACAGACGCTTCACATCTTTATTCATCTCTGCCACAGTCTCAGGGCTTACGCCGGAGTCTTCGAGAAGTTCCATCCATGCTATCAGTGATGAAATAGGCGTCCCGAGCTGATGGGCAGTCTCCTTCGACAGACCGACCCAGACCTTATTCTGCTCGGCACGTTTGGTGGATGAGACGGCATAATAAACAATCAATACGAAAGCAAGCAACACAAGCAGTTGGACGTATGGATAAAAACTGAGGCTTTTCAGCACTTTTGAATCCTCATAGTATAGCCACTGCTTCCCGGCCTCCCCCATATCAATCTCTATCATATTCGGCGAGTTGCGGAGCTTATCAAGTTTACCGATTAAAAATTCTCTGTTGACATCACTGAGGACGAACAGCGATGTTGAGTCAGGAGGCTCCGGGAGCGTGAAGTTTCGTTGCATGATGATCTCACCATTGTCATCGGTCAGCAGCACCGGGATAGTGCGGTTACGCTCGATGATTGAAAGCAGGAAATCAACATTTGATCCGGCCTGACCATCGGGATTGACGAGTTCACGGGTCGCATCCGCCCAAATCTGCATCCTCTCTCGTTCCTGTTCTGACAGATCCTTCACGAGTGAGTCGGAATACAGTAGAAACACACTCACAACCACTATCGACAGCAACAGAAAGCCGATAATGCCACGACGACGTATGTCATATATGTTTGATGTCAAGGGATGGACGTTGGGATAGAAGATTGATTGAAAGAAGATGAAAGCGCATAAGAAACGTCATCGCCACAACAGTGGGGGGAGGTGATCAGGTCTCTTATGCGCTTGTTTGATTTATCTGATTGATTGAGCCGTCAGATCAATGCTTGTCATCTGCGATGGGGCAGGCAGAGCAACGGTTTGATATTTCCGTAAAGAAATCATTGCCCTTGTCATCAACGAGGATGAAAGCGGGGAAATCCTCTACCTCAATCTTCCAGATTGCTTCCATGCCAAGCTCGGGATATTCGAGAAGCTCAACTTTCTTGATGCTGTTCTGAGCGAGGATCGCTGCAGGGCCACCGATTGAGCCGAGATAGAAGCCGCCGTGCTTGTGGCATGCATCAGTCACCTGCTTGCTGCGGTTACCCTTGGCAATCATCACCATTGATCCACCGGCAGCCTGGAACTGGTCAACGTATGAGTCCATGCGGCCGGCTGTTGTCGGGCCGAATGAGCCGGAAGGCATACCCTCGGGTGTCTTTGCCGGACCGGCATAATATATAGGATGATCCTTAAGATACTGTGGCATAGGTTCTCCCTTGTCGAGACGTTCCTTAATCTTCGCATGGGCAATGTCTCGACCGACGATGATGGTGCCGTTGAGCGAGAGGCGTGTAGCGACAGGATATTTCGTCAATTCGGCAAGAATCTCAGACATCGGGCGGTTGAGGTCGATCTTGACAACGTCACCTTCGCCCTGCTTGCGATATTCCTCCGGGATAAGTTCGCCGGGATTACTGTCAAGTTTCTCAATCCAGAGACCCTCACGGTTGATTTTTGCCTTGATGTTGCGGTCAGCCGAGCATGACACTCCGAGACCGACAGGACATGAAGCACCGTGACGCGGCAGACGAATCACACGGATGTCATGTGCAAAATATTTGCCACCGAACTGGGCACCGAGCCCAAGACACTCAGCCTCTTTTTTCAGAATGGCTTCAAGCTCCTTGTCGCGGAAAGCATGTCCGAGTTCATTGCCATGGTCGGGCAGATTGTCGTAATATTTGACAGACGCCTTCTTCACGGTCTCAAGATTCTTTTCAGCCGAAGTGCCGCCGATCACAAAAGCGATGTGGTAGGGAGGGCAGGCTGCCGTGCCGAGGCTTTTCATTTTCTCCACAAGGAACGGGACGAGAGTCTTGGGGTTGAGGATAGCCTTAGTCTCCTGATAGAGATATGTCTTGTTGGCCGAGCCACCACCTTTGGCCACGAACAGGAATTTATATTCGTCGCCTTCGCCTGCATGGATGTCAATCTGAGCCGGGAGGTTGCAACCGGTGTTGACTTCGTCATACATGGTCAGAGGTGCATTCTGCGAGTAGCGGAGGTTGTCGGTGGTATAGGTCAGATAGACTCCCTTGCTGATTTTCTCCTCGTCATCACATCCGGTGTAGACATTCTGTCCCTTTTCGCCATGGACGATTGCCGTACCCGTATCCTGGCAGAATGGGAGTTGACCCTTGGCTGCAACTTCAGCATTGCGAAGCATGGTGAGGGCGACAAACTTGTCGTTCTCCGATGCCTCAGGGTCAGAGAGAATCTTAGCCACCATCTCGTTGTGTTCACGGCGCAGCATGAATGCATTGTCGTGTGTACATGCGCGTGCGAGAACGGTGAGTGCTTCAGGGTCAATCACGAGAAATTCGTGACCTCCCCAATTCTCAACCTTGACATAGTCAGAGGTCAGCTTGTAGTATTCGGTGGTGTCAGGCCCGAGCGGGAACATGGGCTGATACTTGAAAGGTTTGGTAGCCATTATGAAATTAAAATTTGATGATTGTTTATTGATATATGTGTTGACAAAATTACGAACTAAATTTCAAACGGCAAACTCTTGGTGACGGTTTCTCGTTGTTTCACGGATTATGCGTAACTTTGTCGCATGATTTACCCTGAACGAATAGAAGAAAAGATAGGATTTGATGGCGTGCGCTCTGAGATTGCCTCACGCTGCCATTGCGACGGCTCACGCGCCCTTTGCGGCGAGATGGAATTCATGTCGGATTTCACAGCCATAAAGACTTCGCTGTCGGCGGTTGCTGAAATGGTTGCCGCCAATCACAGCGATGAGACCTTGCCGTTGGAAGGCATAAATGACATCGACAGTTATCTTGCAGTAATCAAAATACCGGGCACTTTCCTTGAGGTCAAGGAGCTTATGAAGATTCACCGGATGCTTGAATGTTTCGGCTCGGTTGCCTCTTTTTTCAACCGTCACAAGGTGGACGGAAAAAGTCCGTACAGCGTATTGTCCGGGATTGCTGAGGGATTGTCTGCAATCCCGCCTACACTCAGCCGGATGATTGACAGATCAATAGACCCGACCACAGGGCACATAAAAGATAACGCATCTCCCACACTTGCCGACATCCGCTCGCGTCTGCGAGGCATGTCGGGGCGCGTCAACTCGATACTGCGCAGGGTGCTTAGTTCTGCAATCTCACAAGGATGGCTTGAGCCTGACACCACACCGGCCGTCCGTGACGGTCGTCTTGTGATTCCAGTCCCCCCGATGAACAAACGCAAGATTCAGGGCATAGTCCACGATGAGTCTGCCTCAGGAAAGACTCTCTTCATCGAGCCTGCTGAAGTAGTCGAGGCAAACAATCTCACACGCGAACTGCAGCTCGAGGAACACCGCGAGATAATCCGTATCCTCACCTCAATCGCCGATCAATTGCGTCCCTACATCGGCGACATGCTCAACGGTGCATCCATCATCTATCATCTTGATTTCATCAATGCCAAATCGCTTTATGCCGATGCCGTTGGTGCTTCAATGCCAAATCTGCATGACGAAGAGGAGATGGAATGGTATCATGCCTGTCATCCCGTGTTGAAGTTGTCGCTTGAACGTCAACACCGCGAGATTGTTCCGATTGATATCCGCCTTGACAGTTCGCAGCGGATTCTTGTCATCTCCGGTCCTAATGCCGGTGGTAAATCCGTCTGTCTGAAGACAGTCGGGACGCTGCAATACATGCTGCAATGCGGCATCCTGCCACCGGTCCACGACAATTCGCATTTCGGAGTATTCAAGGACATATTTGTTGACATAGGCGATGATCAATCGTTTGAGGATGATCTGTCCACTTACAGCAGCCATCTCCGCAGTATGAAATTCATGCTCCAGCACGGGCGTAAGGGCACTCTGTTTCTGATCGATGAAATGGGGTCAGGCACGGAACCGCAGATAGGCGGGGCTCTCGCACGTGCAATCCTCGACAAAATGAATGTCAAAGAGATGTGGGGCATTGTGACCACTCACTATCAGATATTGAAACAGTTTGCTGAAGATACGCCCGGCCTCATCAACGGCTCCATGCTGTATGACCGACATCTGATGCAACCGATGTTCAAGCTGTCTATTGGAAACCCGGGGTCGTCATTCGCAGTCGAGATAGCACGCAAAATCGGACTTCCTACGGAAATCATATCCGCAGCGGAGGAAATCGTCGGGAAAGAATACATGAATCTTGACAACTATCTTCTTGACATCACGCGCGATAAACGCTATTGGGAGAACAAACGCACCGCCATCCGCCAAAAAGAGAAGAAACTGGAGCAAATGCTCGCTCAATATTCGGAAGATGCCGAACAATTGCGGAGCAAACGTCGTGACATTCTTGAGGAGGCGCGTGCGGAAGCCAAAAAGATTCTTGATTCATCAAATGCGGCAATCGAGCGCACCATCGCTGACATAAAGCAGGCGAATGCCGAAAGAGAGCGTACGCTTGAGGCACGCAGAAAACTGAAGGAGGAACGCCTCGCGCTCGACAAGCAAAGTTCTGACCGCCGTGAGGGGAACAGCATTCTGTCAAAAGCACCAAAGAAGAAAAAACGCAACTCCAACGGGACCACCCTCAGCAACAAAGAGTCGGCTAAAGCAGAGATTGCTCCCGGAGTAAATGTCAAACTTGACGGTAACGGCACTGTTGGTACTGTACTTGAGGTGTCAGGCAAGAATGCTATCGTGGCTTTCGGCAATCTTAAAACGACCGTCAAAATCGAACGGTTGAAAGTCACCAATGCACAGCCCAAGCCATCAGCGAAATCAAGCGTGTCGATGCAGACAATCGACAGCGGATATGAGCGTCAATTGAACTTCAAGCAGGAGATCGATCTGCGCGGGATGCGTGCCGACGAGGCAATCCAAGCCGTCACATATTTCATCGACGATGCTATCCGCTTCAGCATACCCAGGGTCAGAATCCTGCATGGCACCGGCACCGGCGCACTTCGTCAGGCTGTAAGGTCGCTTCTGTCAACCACTCCCGGAATTGAATCCTTTCATGACGAGGATGTGCGTTTCGGGGGTGCAGGAATCACCGTTGTTAACCTGAAATAATCTGACTGCATGGACAATTCTTCCGACAATGGAATCATACTTGCCTGCGGACCTATGCAGGGTTTCACGGAAGTGGCATTCCGTCATTTCCATTCAAAAATATATGAAATGGAGTCCCGGCCGCTGACATATTTCACACCATTTGTCAGACGGGAGAGAGGTATGACCCGCCCGCGAGACTTGCGCGAGCTGAAATCGCCGCTGAACAAAAACCACAGGCTTATCCCGCAGATAATATTTCGCGATAAGACTGAATTCATCAGTCTGGTCAATGACATCAAGGATTGTGGCTATGATTCCGTTGACCTCAATCTCGGGTGCCCATTCGTTCCGCAGGTACGCAAGGGTTATGGTTCGGCTCTGCTCGCCAAGCCTGAACTGTTGAAGGAACTTTCGGCCATCATGCATGAAATGACCGACATTAAATTTTCAATCAAGATGCGGCTTGGCGTGGAGCAGCCGGACGAATGGCGTTCGGTCTGTGAAATCATCAACTCAATGCCCTTGACACACGTGACGGCGCATCCGCGCACGGCATCGCAACAATACAGTGGAGAGCTTCATCTCGATGCGATGACTGAAGTCATTGAGTCGCTACGCCATCCGCTGATTTTCAATGGTGACATACATACCCCTGAGGATATTGACGCGGTTCTCAACCGTTTTCCCTCTCTCGCCGGAATAATGGCTGCAAGAGGGCTGATGATGCGTCCCTCATTGATGACAGAATGGAGCGAGGGAGCAGAATGGACAGCAGATGAGCGGCGGATGAAAATTCTGGAACTGCATGATGAAATATTTGCATACCACAGCGAGACGTTGACCGGCGGAGATGCACAGATCCTGTTGAAGACCAAACCATTGTGGGAATACTTTGGCATGGAGTTTGACAGAAAAGCAGTCAAAAAAGTGCTCAAAGCAGGCAGCATGGCAAACTATCGCACTGCAGTCTCCAATCTGATATAAGGAACAAAAAAATTCTTATAAAACAATGATTTACTTTGACAGTGACTATATGGTCGGAGCACATCCCAAGGTGATGGAAAGATTGAACGACACCAATTTGCTCCACACGGTCGGATATGGCAACGATGAATTCTGCGCGGAAGCACGACGCATGATTCTTGACTGCTGCGGGATTCCGGATGGTGAGGTCTATTTTCTCGAAGGTGGCACTCAGGCAAATGCCGTGGTGATTGACCGCCTCCTTGACCACAACGACGGTGTGGTTGCCGCTGATACGGCACATATAAACGTCCATGAAGCCGGGGCTATAGAATCGAACGGACACAAGATACTGACCCTCCCGAATCGCGATGGCAAACTCCGTGCGGAAGACATACGAAGATACATCTCAGATTTCTATGCCGACGGAACGCATCACTACATGGTACGTCCGGGCATGGTCTATATCTCATATCCAACGGAGTTAGGCACGATTTACTCACGGGAGGAATTGAGCGACATTGCCACCGTGTGCCGTGAGGTCGGAATCCCCCTCTACATTGACGGGGCTCGCCTCGCATACGGTCTCGCGGCAGAAGGGGCGGACCTGACGCTGAAAGATATTGCCCGATTAGCCGATGTGTTCTATATCGGAGGGACGAAATGCGGCGCGCTTTTCGGCGAAGCAGTCGTCACGCGCCGCCCCGAACTTCTTCCGCGCTTCGTGTCGCTGATAAAACTGCACGGTGCGACTCTCGCCAAAGGTCGTTTGCTTGGCGTACAGTTCTCGACATTGTTCACCGACGGGCTTTATGAGTCAATCGGTAGGGAGGCGGTCAGGCTTGCCCTCAAACTAAAGGAGGGATTCGTCAGCAAGGGTTATCGTCTGTACATTGATTCACCCTCCAACCAGCAATTCTTTATTCTCCCCAACGAGACAATTGACCGTCTGAAGCATATCGCATCATTCGAGCTGTGGGGCCCGCGCGGAGAGCGTGAAACTCCTGTCAGATTTGTCACCGATTGGTCAACAACCGATGAAGATGTCATCACTCTAATCAACGCGCTGTGAAATTCGCAGATTTTTGAATAATTTTGAACTGAAAATTTGGATAACTATATATATATATATATTTGCACTGTCGGAGTATGAGTCATGCACTCGATTCGGCAGTGTAATTTTTTTATAGTTAGTTTGCGTCTATCATATTTGTCGCTGTTTGAAGTCCATAGAGCTGATCATGGAGATAAATTGAAGATACGATTCCTACGCATGAAATTCATTACATACGTACACGCCGGGTAGAGGAATCGCAAGGCGGTAAAATACAATAACCTTATGAAATACCTGATTCAACGGGGCTTATTGGCGGGTGGCTTTATTTTGACATTCTCAATGTCAGCACATGCCCAGGCTACAAGCGAAGTGGTGCAGATTGACACTCCGGGAACATTGGAGAAAGTAGTCAACGACCTTGAGTCGTCACGCTTCATGTCTTTGACAATCAGAGGCAATATCAACGCCGTTGACATTGCCTATCTTAACAGCGGCAACGGAAAAGTCGCGATGGTGGATACTCTCAATCTCAGGGATGCAAAACTGATTCCGGGCGATGAGGCTTATTCAACTCTCAGAGGGTCAACCGGCTCGGGTTTATACGGTTATCGTTACTACATTTATCACATCGGTGATGAATACAAACTCGAAATTTCGAGTGAGAGCAATTCACTCGGAGGTTACAGCGAGTATTACAACATCTGGTGCAACGATCTGAGCGGTGCATTCAGCAACTACGGCAAGACCACCGACTACGGTACGGTCATTCTGCCATCATGCCTGACAAAAGTCGGCGAAAAGATGTTTATCGGGACATCCGTGAAGGAAGTCGTAATACCGGATAACGTCACTTCGATTGGTGAGGAGGCATTTAAGGAGTGCCGGTCAATGACGAGTATGAATCTTCCGGTGAATATCTTCGAGATTGGTAACTCGGCTTTTGCCTCATCCGGTCTTGAAGCCGTCAACTTCCCGACAAACCTTTCGACAATCGGAGAGGAGGCTTTTTACAGTACAAAACTGGAATCTGTCAATCTTGAAAATGTCAGGAATATCGGCAAAGGTGCTTTTGGATTCACAAAAGTCAAGGGAGAAGTGAATCTCGCAAACCTCGATTCAATTCCATCCAATCTGTTTGAGAATACTCAGGTTAGCGTGCTGAAATTGTCACCTAATCTGAGCTACATCGGCAATACGGCTTTTACCGGTACTCAAATTTCATCACTTGACTTTCCCTCAACATTGAAATATATAGGTAACGATGCCTTCCATGGAATCAGAATAACTTCATTGACTTTACCCGAAGGATTGGAAACGATAGGTGAAAGTGCGTTCATATACTGCAGTGACCTTAAAGAAGTTACAGTCCCCTCGACAATCAGACAAATCGGGGCAAAAGCATTTGCTTACACTCCTTGGGGTAACTCACTGAAAGGGGAGAACGGAATAGTCTATATCGCAAATGTGGCATACGACTATGACGCGGCAACGGCTGCTGCAAGTGAGACACTGACGTTCCGCGACGGAACGGTCGCTATAAGCGATGGAATCTCTTTCCCGACAGAGGTGCAGCAGACGGTTAAGAAAATAAAACTTCCGTCAACGCTTGTCGAGATCGGCAATTACGCATTCTCTAATTTCGAGATGCTTGGTGAAGTCGCCCTCCCGCAGTCTTTGCGTCGTATCGGTGATGGTACGTTTTCAGGCTGCACGAGATTCTGGTGTACACTCCCGGAGGGGTTGCAGTCGTTGGGAACACTTGCTTTTGAGAGGTGCAAGACCCAGTCGCGACTCGTGCTACCCGAAAGTCTGCGATATATTGGCAATGAGGCATTAAGTGAGAGTGCGGTTGGCACACTTACGATAAATTCAGAAAATCTCGAATGGTTGCCGTCGGAGTATAGACTTTCCCATAGTCTTGTTGGGTATAATAATAATAATAATCTCAAAAAAATTATCATAGGACCAAAGGTCAGCAGACTCCCCGACAGCATGTTTGCCAATGTGAGCGGTCCCGAAGTCAGCTTTGAGGATGTTGAAAGCTCTCGCCTGACCACAGTCGGAACATACTGCTTCCATTTTGTATACCCTGTATTTAAGAACTTCCCGTCCGGACTCAGATATATCGGGGGTAGGGCTTTTACCGGAAGCACTTTTGAATCAGGAATTAATCTCTCAGAAGTAAAATATCTTGGCGAAGAAGCATTCTGCGGTTGTAAAGGCATAACTTCTGTTGTAATCCACGAGGATGTTGACACTATCGGTGGCGCTGTCTTCAGCTATTGTCCGGATTTGCGTTACGTGGAGTTCAATGCCAAGAACTACGTCGGGCTTCCTTACGGAGTCGGGACAGCAGGGAGTTGGGGCAGTGTGACGGAATATGAAGCCGGACATTTGTTTGACGGGTGCGACTCACTGAAAGAAATCGTCATCGGAAGCGGTGTCAAGATGATTCCGGCGTTTGCGTTCTATGAATGTAGAGTCGTTGAAAAGCTTAGTTTTGCTGAGCGTGGCGAAATCTCACGAAGCTCTCAGATTGTTCCTTTGACAATTGGAAACTATGCGTTTGCCGGATTGGGCAAACTGACTGAAACAAACCTCCCTGACGGGACGGAGTCATTGGGCGAATGGGCGTTTGCCGCAACAGGATTTAAAGAAATCAGTATACCGGCAACAGTCAAGACCCTCGGCGAGATGGTGTTCAATAACTGTATGGATTTGAAGTCGATATATTTCAACTCCGTAGAGCTTCCAACATTTGAGGGTGCGATAGACAGTTACACCTGGGCAGACATAAACATGTATGGCCTGGGCCCGACAATCTATGTGCCAGAAGAATCGTATGAGCTTTATAAGGATGATCCGCTGCTCAGCAAGTACAAAATGGAAGCAGTCCCGACATCTGCCATCGAAGATATTATAGCCGACGGCGATGCCGCAACTGACATTATCGCAGTCTACGATATTACAGGTCGTTCTGCCATGACTAAATGGGCAAACGGCGAAGCGGGTATTTACATCGTTAAAATGTCAGATGGAACTGTCCGCAAAGTGATGCGCTGACCCACTCTCTGAAAGATACGAACCACAATGTCCACCGCAACATCTGAATGCTGTTGCGGTGGACATTGTGGTTATTGTTCATCGGGCAACTTTCATGTAGCTGCCAATCTCACTGTATGGAATCAGGAAGTGCAGAATCCCCTCAGCGAAACAGCCGGCTTCGTATGGTTGGTAGGAGAACACCACACCATGTCTTGTCAGCGCGGGGCGAGGATAGATTTTCTCATTTCTGAACTCCTTTATCAGCGAGGGAGAGTTGGACGCCAGCTCATGCTCCTCCATTGCGGCAGGATATGTTTCGTCCCAACCCTTATAGGCCGTCATCTTGGCTTCAAGATTGGCTATCAGCGCATCGAAGCTGCCGTCATGAAAGAAGTCATCAAATCCAAGCAGCCGATCGGTCCTGTTGTCAAAGGTAAGGTGATTTTTTGTTTCCGTACATTATAGAGTTGTAACAGGCATAATATATATCGCCCCAAAGACCTTCATATTGGCAAATATTGTAAAAAAAGCAGATGGCAGCCGGATTACACACATGTATCCGTATGCCATCTGCGTATATAAAACTGTTTTTTTAACGTCATTTCTATGCGTCCATATATTTATCTATCCCATTTGTGATTCGTGTAATATTCAGCGAATCATTGTGTTTCATCAATGCTTCGTTAGTCTCATGATTATGGCGGGAGGACTCGTTATGCCACAGGTGATATGCAATTGCGAAGCATCTCAGATCACGTTTGACCGCTCCATATCGGTTCAATCTATGAGCTAAATCATCATCTTCCTTGCCCCAACCGACAAAACTTTCATCATAACCGTTTATGGCGATGAAATCACTCTTCCAAAACGACATATTGCAGCCTAATCCGATTGCTTTCCCTTTCTTGAATCTGTCTTTAAGGAACGAGGCTATTAAACGACTGCGCATTGCTGTGTCTCGTTTTCTCAATATGCCGGAACTCCAAAATGGAATTTTCGGTGCTTTTCCATTCAAGCAAATACTTTCCGTAAAAGAGGGAGAGAGGAGCGTTCTCGACCCTTTAAGGTATTTGCCATGTGAGGCCATACGTTCATGGTCTTCAACAAAGCGGGGATGAAGGATGATATCACCGTCGGTTTCGATCAAATATTCTCCCGAACTTTTAGCAACAGACTTATTCCTAATAGTACTAAGCCGATAACCATCATCTTCTTGCCAAACATGAATCAACGGAATAGGGGAAATTTTTGCCATTTCCTCTATCATAAGACGCGTGTCGTCTTTTGACCCGTCATCTCCAATGATTACTTCATCAGGTAGACGTGTTTGTCGGAATATGCTTTCGATACACACTTTCAGTGCATCGGGGCGATTGTAGGTAGACACAAGCAGTGAAATCCGTATGCTATTTTTCTCCATTATCAGCAATATTTCGATGAGTTTGAAATAATTTGGTAATTAGTCCTTTATCATTTTGCCACAGTGACATTGTCGGTTTCCATACGCTGCATGTAGCTTTGGATTATGGCACACATTTGACGATACATATCCTGCTCAATCTCTGCAGGAAGTTTGCCCTTGAGATTATTTTTCAAGAGAGGATCTGTCCTGTAGTTGTAGACCTCCGAAATATCCTTGCCATTCTCCATGCGCATCACATAATCGCCCTTGAAGAACTGCGGATAGAAGTCCCAGTTGAAAGCCCAGGTCTCCTCAGCGGGAGTGCTGAGGGCATCCTTACCGAATGCAATGTATGGTCTGTCATAACCGATATAGTTCAGGAGCATAGGCATTATGTCGATCTGCTGCATGATGCCCGGACGTTTCCCGGCAGGAAGCTCGCCCGATGGATCATATATGATAATCGGGACGCGGAAGCCTCCGACCTCATTCATATACACCTCGTGGGTGCGCTTGCTGCTTGCATGGTCCGCGGTTATGACAAAGATGGTGTTATCGAACCAAGGTTGCCTACGCGCGCTCTCAAAGAAACGTTTGATCGAGTAGTCAGCATAGCGGATGCACTTGTGGAGTTTGTGAAGTCCCTCATCGACAAAAACATCCTTATATTTTTCAGGAATAGCGAAAGGATGGTGTGAGGAAAGGGTGAAGACACTTGCCATGAAAGGTTGGGGGAGTTCCGAGAGTTCGGCACAGAAGAATTGCAGGAACGGTTCGTCCCAAATGCCCCATTTGCCGTCATATTCACTTTTGCCTCCGAAACGCGGATCGGCGAAAAATTCGTTTTTTCCGAAATATCTCTCGACACCGGCCTGCTTAACGAACGCATTGAATCCAAGCGACTCATTGTCGGCTCCATGGAAAAACGCAGTGCTGTAACCCATGTTCTTGACCTCACTTGCAATAGAGTTGATGTGGTTTAGCGAATGGGGCGACAATACAAACGGACGGTCCATGCGCGGGATTGAAGCGAGGACAGCGGGAGGAGCGTCAATGCTGAAACCGGAATTGGCAAATGTCTGGTCGAAGTAGAGACTGTGTTGAAGCAGAGAGTCGGTGAACGGAGTATATCCCTTGTATGTCCCATTGTCGAGGTCCTTGTTCAATCCCCCGATAAATTCCTGCGCAAAACTTTCAACAATGAAAATCACTATATTTTTCTTACGCATGACGGTGGAATCACCGGGAAGATGCAGTGGAGAATACACTTTTGAAAGCGATTCCTCATCCTTGAACAGCATCGGGGTCTCTTTGGCGAGCTGATTGACAGTCCTTATCATCGAGAACGGCGTGTTGAGCACAATGCCGGTCTGCAGCGGGTCATTCACGAACTTATGGGCATAGTTGACGGAAATAGGTCTCGTAGCCGAAAGGAATGTGTTGCCACGCATTCCGCATATAGCGATAGGAATGAACGACACAAGAGTTATAATCTGCGTCAGGTAATACCTTTTGCTCGGTTTGATTGGAGTGCCGGGATAACGGTAGCATTTCCATAAGAATATGATCAGTAATATGGCCAGAATCACGAAATACCAATGCGAGGCAAGCTCCACTCCGATTATTCCGCTGATATTGTTGTCGCCCTTGAATTCCTGAAACAACGCCATGGATGAGCGGTGTTTCCTAAACTCAAAGAAAACTGAGTCGGCGAGATTGGAGAGTATCGCGATCGAGTTGATGACAACATAGAGCCATTTCGTTATGAGGTGGAACACTCTGTTTTCCTTCGCCGGAATCGGGAGCAGATAGAGCAGGATGATAAGCGCATTGGTGTAGAATATCGCTGACGTGTCAAAACGCCATCCTCCGAGGAGGATATTACAGAACACACTCCATGACATACCTGAACTGAAAAGACTCCAATTCTCTGCGAGGAATGCGAGACGGCAGATTTCGTAACAGATGTAAACCCAAAGGAGATTGAGAATCAACCCGACCGGGTTTGAATCGATCAAACGATAGGCTTTCTCTCTCTTTCGGTCTTGGAAGTTATACTGATTGTTCCTGAACATATTCATAATTCCTTATATATTACATTTCTTTGATTCTATGACTATTAGAATATTCATTGACTATAAGTTTTTGGAGAGGGAATACAGTTATCTTTCAGCCAGATCCTCATATAGTTTCTGAAGAATCGCACGTCCGTTGCGTTCACGCTCCGGGTCGGGATTCTCGATGGCCTCATCCGAGACATTGTCAACAATAGTCCAGCCTCTTTCATCTGTCAGCATGAATCCGTTGGTGTATGTGTGGAACGAGAATGGTTTCAGATAGGTGTCGGCGAGTATGTCGCGACTGAAAATAAACTCGTCATGTGGAAGTCCCATCTGGGAGAGAAGTGTGGCGGCGAGGTCTGTCTGGCTCATGATGGTGTCGATACGTGCGCCGGAAGCCACGGCACCGCCGGTGAGGAGCAATGGTATGTGGGCATATTTCTGACGGCTTACGGGATGATGCGATACGTTGTAGCCATGGTCAGCCACACAGATGACAAGAGTATCTTTCCACGCCGGTGACTTTTTCAATTTATCAATAAATTCACCGAAACAATGGTCTGTGTAGGCAAATGAATTGTCCACTTCATTGTCAAGACGCTTATAGGGGACAGTGAAAGGCTCATGCGAGCTGAGAGTCTGAAAAGTCGTGAACCATCGTTCGCCTTTCCGTGTCTTGTCCATTATATCATCATAGATGAAATCAAACATATAGCCATCGTGTATGCCCCATTTGCATGTCGGGGCGGATGACGGGAAATCTTTCTGACTCACAAGTCTGTCATGACCTGACGCAAGATAGTAGTCCGACTTATGCATTATGGTCAGGTCGCCACCGTGGACAGCCGTCGTCACATAGCCTTCTTCTTTAAGTCTGCGCGGGAGTGCGGGGAGATTTGGCAATTTGCGGGTATAGCGTATGACACTTGTGGTGGGTTGTCCGAGATAGCCTCCGAGCAGACAGACGAGTCCACGGTCAGTGCGGAAACTTCCGGCGGTACATCTTGTGAAAAGCACTCCTCCATCTGCTGCAATACGGTCAACATTGACCGCAACACCCTCCCGTCCGCCAAGCGATGGCACAAATTCTGCCCCGAGGCTCTCCCATACGATCAACAGGATGTTGGGACGGTCTGTGTTGAGCAGCTTCCGTTGCGGTGTGCCGGAGGTTGGGAACAATGGGGTGACTATCCGGGTGCATTCATCGTCATCAAAGAAACGGAATTTACCCTTGAATTCATCCTTAGTTCCAAGTGAATAGATTAGATTATAGGCCGGATTCAAAGCCCAGTGGTTGAAAAACGGATTCTTGCTGTAATACACCACGCTCGGATTGTTGGGACGTATCTTCAGACCACGTATTATTGCAAACAGTCCGCCTGTCATCACAACCATGACAAAGAACACGAGCAGACATTTCCACCATGCGAGCCACTCTCCGTCGGGTAGCAGTCGGGCGCACCGCAAGGTCACAAGTTCCGCGCCTGCCATGAATATCGCTGTGACCAGGAACACGACTGAGAAAGCAGCGATTAAATAGCCGGTCGAGACACTTGCAAACGCGCCTTTGAGCGAACGCAAGTAGACGAATGCCGATGCATCAAGTTTATAGTTCCAAAACTTATAGAGCAGTGTATCTGAGACACATATAAGTCCGATAGCGAGCGCGATGATAACGTTATAGACAGTCAGAGGGATTGTCAGGTTGAAGCACGGAAGCATGGTGTGGATCGCACTCACAATCAACGGAAATGCCGTCAGATAGGATGCGATTATCAAATCAGAGACAAACCCATGACGATAGACGGCGACCATGTCGGCAACAGTGATTCTCTCTTTGCTGACAGATCGGTTGTAGCACCCGAAAAACGGCTTCTGCACTATCTCGAAGAACAGTGTGCAGAAGATGAAATACAGAATTGTGAACAATACGAATCCAAACATACTACTTATCCTATCCCTGTTTTCAGCGTTACGACTTGTTTTATTCTATCCACGATAGTCATCGGGGAGAGTTTCATCATGCAATCGAAGTGACCTTTCGGACATTCGGGGGAACCGCCGACAGAACATGGCTGACACGACAGACCGAGACAGACCGAACGCTCTGCCGGTTGACCGTATGGGCTGAATCCACATGCAGGCGTGGTGCTGCCCCATATACTGACGACTTTAGTGCCTGCCAGTGAAGCCATGTGCTGGTTGGACGAATCCATACTCACCATCACATCCATAGCTCCCATCAAGGCAATCTCATCTTCGAGAGGATAGTGTCCGGCAAGTGCTGTGACAGAGGGATTCCCCTCGGCCCACTTGTGCAATTCATCCGCTTCCGCACCCCTGCCACCAAACAGGTAGACATGATAGCCCTCTTTAGTCAGGCAGTCAATCACTTCCCGCATCCTGACAGACGGATATATCTTGTTGAAATAACGCGCGAATGGAGCAATCCCTACTGCCGGATGAATTGGGGCAAACGAGAGCTTGGGACTATGGTCGGCGAAAAGGCTTTTGAAAGACGGTGTCACCGGGTAGCCAAGCCTCTCGAACACTTTGGCGTAACGGTCGATGAAAGATGGTTGTGGCTCACCGGTCTCGAACATCCGTTTTCTCTTTCCACGCATTTTGTCAACCATAGCGAGCTTGACTCCGCGTAAACGGAAAAATGCATCTATCACCCACGAGCGACTGACATTGTGCAGGTCGGCCACACAATCCGGACGGAGTGATGACAACATCCGCAGAAGTCTGACAGTCCCGGCAAAGCCTTTGTAGTCCTTCTTGAAATCCACATCAATCACATTGACATTGGATGGGCGGTTGATGAACAGCCGCGAGAAGAAAGGACGAGTGACCACATCGATTCTCAGCGCAGGATAGGAGACCGCCAAGGAATATATGACGGGAATTGTCATGGCGACATCACCGAGAGCTGAGAGCCGGATGACTAACATTCGCTTATTGTCAGATATACGATTACTCAAAGGAAGGATTCTATTACTAAATGTGGTTAATAATCAACTTTCAGTCTGACCTGTGAGCCGGAAATAGCGTCCTGTTGTGAGCCGGGCTATCAACAGCTCCATGTCCTTGTCCCGGAAACGGTCAACGTAAGCATGGGCATGCTCTATGATTGCCTCTGCTTTGTCCGGGTGATCGATATAGAATCTCATCTTTTCAATAAGATCCGAATAGTCAGGCTTGACTTCAATATAGTGATAGTCAGGTATCAACGTTCCCTCCATGAACCATGATTCAATCCGGGGGCTAGGCATGACGGCAATCGAGTTTGACGACATGACCCATTTCAGGTTTGTAGCCACATCATTCCCCTCAATACTTGCCACAAATTTGAAGTCAAGCTGATCCTCCATCGGGATATATGCTTTCACGAAGCGCGGGTCGGAGGCATCGCGGTTGATCTGCCCGACATCACACATGGGATGGTCTATGAACTTCTCAAGAAACAGTGAGCGATGTGGCTGATTGCGCACGACATTGCGAAACACTATCATGTCTTTCTTCTCACGGAATTGACGCGAGTCGGAAATGAAACGGAAATGTCTCACTTTGTTCAGCGGCAGAAGCACCGTGTTGCTGTTTCCATTGGTGATAGGGCGTGTCTTGGCAAAAGTAGGGGAGTCGAATCCGAAATTAACATCTCCGAATTTATAGGAAAACCGGAAATTTTCAGGGAAGCACCTGACACATTCAAACAGGTCGAAAAAATACGTTGTCAGTTTATGTTTCTCTTTCCACGGGAACAGAAAATTGCCGACGCTGACCGATGTCGCCGCATCAACTTCCGCGCCACTTCCGAGACGGACATAGTAGTCCAGACGGCTGTCAATCTCACGCCGTTTTTCCGGACTCAGATGCTTCACCTTAGCCTCATAAATGGCTCTGAAAATCGAATCCGGCAAGAAATAGCGGCTGAAATTACCCGCATAGAACGCTATGCGCTGATAGCCCTTGATCAGTGATCGGAAGTCGGTGCGTATCCTCATCAGTCTCCTATTTGTTTATACCTTTCAGATAGGCCTCCACGCCGTCAATGTCCTTACGGTTGTCAACCGAGAGAGATTTGCAGTGACAGTTATAATAGTATATCGGCATGTGGTTCTCAAGGAAACGGAATGAGTCATTTTCCTCAATCTTCTCGATGGGTCCGCGCGGAGTATTGTGATAGAAATCGAGAGCCTTGCGCGTGAAAGCACCCACGCCTACAAATTTGTGGAACACATAGTCCATCGCCCCTTTGGGATATGGAATAGGACTACGGGAGATGAAAAGACAGCGGTCATCCTTCGCCGTTACAATCTTGAGATTGGTGGCATCAACGACCTCGACAGGATTGCTGAAATCCGTCATTAGATTTGACACGAAGAAATCATCAGCTTTAAGTCCGTCAGGGATACACTGGATGATGGCTTCACGGGTGAGGAGCGGCTCATCGCCATTGACCATTACGTAGAGGTCTGCCTCAATGCGTGTAGATACCTCATAGAGTCGTTCGGTTGCCGTGTCATGGTCTGAACGCGTCATCACGACCTTTGCGCCGAAACTCTCGGCTGTGGTCTTGATTTTGTCGCTGTCAGTCGCGACATAGACTTCCTCGAAGATTTCCACTTCCTTGCAATGGTCATAGACCCATTGAATCATCGGTTTGCCACAGATAAGCGCAAGCGGTTTCTCAAAGAAGCGACTCGACTCGGCACGTGCGGGTATTACACAGATTATCTTCATTTTATGTGAAATTTTCAATGTGATTTAGATATATGAGTATGAAATTGTTTTTTAGATTTGACAGTGATTTATTGATAACGCCAACGGCGATGCGACCACAACCATAGTCCCGGTCTGCGCCGGATAGTCTCCTCAAGCATCTCCATGTACCGGCGCGTATAGGGCGATTCCGCCTCCATATCCGTTGGAGATATTTCTTTGACAGTGAAGTGATAGTGCCCGCGTGAGGGCTTCTCGACATCGAGATAGAGATAGGCAGCGTCAATACGTTTGCCAATTTCTTCTCCGCCGGGGCTGAAAGGAGTTGTCTGATTCAGGAATGTTGTGCGGTGGTGCGACACATCGGAATTTGCCCGATGGTCGGAGATGAAACCGATGATGAATTTCTTCCCTTCATTACGCCAGCGGAGCAAGGTACGAAACACTTGCTTCTGCGGCACTGACACAGGGTTGAAGCGTGAACGGACTTTCAGCATAAGACGGTCGAATGCGGCATCGTGTTGCGGTTTATAAACCTGCGCACAGAATTCCGGTGACTTGAAGTGACGCACCACCGCCGGCACCCACTCCCAATTGGCATAATGTCCGAGATAAAGCACGACGGGATGTCCCTCATCAATCAATCGGTCAACAATCTCACCGCCGGTGACAGTTATGTGCTTGTCAACCTCCCGGTCACTTATATGAAGAAGTTTGACCGTCTCTACAATGTTGTCAGTGAATTGATGATAGAAATCCTTTTCAATTTCATCCAATTGCTTTCCGGTCATGTCTGGGAAGGAGTTCTGAAGATTCCTGCGAATGACCTTCCGCCGATACTTCAAGCCTTTTGCCATCACAAGATACAGTAAATCGCTTATGGCATACAGAATGGGGAACGGCAGCAACGCCAACGCTCCGAACATTCCACGATAGAGTGCATATTTCAACTTTTCGCGCATATATCCTCCATTATTTGATGTACGACTCTATCGGTTGCACCGACATTGTCTTTGACGAAAGTGGAAGCTATCCCGGAAACCTCCGCCAATCGTTCAGGATTATCCTTATAGTCACTGAACCAATTGTCGAGTGCGATTGGTGTATCAGTCACTCTACCGATACCAAGCTCAATCATGCGACGAGTGACGGCTTTACGGTTGACATTCGGACCGAAAGCCACCGGCATACCATAGACAGCCGGCTCAATCACACTGTGAAGCAGTTTTGTAAAGCCTCCGCCCACATAGGCCAATGTGCCATAGCGATAGATATAGGCCAAAGCACCGACGAAATCAATTACCAGCACCTGCATGTCTCCAAAGTCGGTAGATGCATCGCACTCCGAGTAAAGAATAGATTTTCCATCGAGCTTCTCCTTAATGTGGGTGAGGATTGAGGAGTTTATCTCGTGGGGGACTATGATGAAACGCGTGTCGCGATGTCTGTTGGCAAGAGATGTGACAAGTTCAAGGTCCTCATCGTCATGCAGACTTCCGGCTATAAACACATGCTCGCCTGCTGCGAAATTTTCAATAATCTTGTCCTCCCAAGGAGTCCGTGCAACAATGTTGACATTGTCAAAAAGAGGATCACCGTTGACTGTCACATTCTTTATCCCGATTTTGTCCAGTAGGCGACGTGAATTATTGTCAAATGTGAAAATCTCATCGAAACATCCGATGCTCCTGCGATAAATCTTGCCATACCATTTGAAGAACGAGCTGTCGGGACGAATCACGGCTGAAACGAGATAGGTCGGGACTGCTCTACGGTGCAGCTCATTCAGATAGTTATGCCAATACTCAGACACCATAAACACTGCGCAGTCGGGGCGTATATTGTCAAGGAATTTCTTAACATTTGAATTCGTGTCAAAGGGGAGATATAGCACGGCATCAATCCCCGTGTCGGCTTTACCTTTCAGAGCCTCATAGCCGGTCGGGGAGAAGAAAGTCACCACGATATTGCAGCTACACTTGTCCCTGAGTTTACGGATTATGGGACGGGCTATGCCAAATTCGCCAAGCGATGCGGCATGAATCCATACAGTAGGGCGAGTTCTGTCAAGAGCCGAAGCTGCCGAGATGGTCTCATCAATCACACACTTCTGTCCACGGGCAAAGCGGATGAATTTAGACGGAGTGTTGCCACGCACAATATCCGCTGCCGCGAAAATTGCGCGCCGTCCAATTCTCATTCCTAAATTATATATCTCAAGCATGAAGACCGGTCGGAAATATATACCAATTGCAATTCACAAGTGGGAGAGTGAGTGTCTGACACACTCTTAGTCTGCAAAATTACGACAAATGTTTGAATCTTTCACATAAATTTGAGTAATTTTGCGATTGATAGTATAATCTGCGAATCTATCGGATATGAAAATCGAATTTGAAAGGATAATAAGCGATGAGGCTCCGGACTTGAAAGTAGTCACGGTAGAAGCGACTGTGCGCAATAGCCCCACTTCGGATGAACTATGGTCGTTGCTGGGACGTGCGGCATCAGATCTGAAAGATGTGATGGAACTTTCCGACATCAACAAACGCCCTGCAATCCGTGCGACACGTGAGATGTACAAGAGATGCGGGAAAGAGCCTAACCGTTACCGTCCGTCGGCTGAAGCCCTTAGCCGACGCGCCGTGAAAGGGATGGAACTCTATCGGATCAACACGCTCGTTGACCTGATCAATCTCATCTCGCTCCAGTCAGGTTATTCCATAGGTGGATTTGACATGGATAAAATTGCCGGAGATACTCTGACGCTTGGTGTCGGTCGCGAGAATGAACCGTTTGAGGGAATTGGACGCGGGGAGCTTAACATCGCCCATATTCCTGTCTATCGCGATGAGGTAGGCGGTGTAGGAACTCCGACAAGCGACAACGAGAGGACAAAATTGAGCCTCGAAACAACAAAACTCCTGATGACCATAAACATTTACGGAGAGGAGATGCCGGTCGATGATACAATAGCCCTGACGATCTCCCTGCTCGAACGATATGCTGATGCCACGGATATTGAAATATGCCACTACAAAAGTGCGTCACATAACAACAATGCCTTTAACAATCCCGAATCATGAAAACCCTCCGAATGTACCCGACAAGCATCAATGAACGCTATCTCGACGAGGTGGTTGATTGCCTTAAAGACGGCGGTATCATTATTTATCCAACCGATACGCTGTATGCCATCGGTTGCGACGCGCTGAATAATTCTGCGATTGAGCGTCTTTGTAAATTTAAAGGGGTCAACCCGCAGAAACAGACTCTTTCTGTCGTTTGCGATGGAATATCCATGGCAAGTGAATATGCCAGGATTGACAATGAGGCATTCCGCATATTGCGTGCAAACCTGCCCGGAGCTTTCACCTTCATACTCCCGGCTGCGACATCGCTTCCGAAAGTTTTCAAAGGCCGAAAAGAGGTTGGAATACGTATCCCCGACAACACTGTGCCTCGTGCGATTGCCGAACGCCTCGGCCATCCCATATTGTCCTCATCTCTCAAAATGGACGACGAAGTGCTTGAGTTTGATCCTCACGAAGTGGCGACTGCATTTGATGGGATCGCATCACTGCTTATCGACGATGGTGAGAGCGGTCACAGTGATTCCGGCTGGATACCGTCGCCATCGACAGTTGTGGATCTGACCGACAGCTTCAACCCTGAAATAGTGCGAGAAGGGAAAGGAGTTTTGAGATAAGGGATTAAGTTTGAAGTGTCAAGGATTAAGTATAAAGTTTTAAGTCAGCCGGTTGCCATGAGGATTGAACGCTATACGCCCGGGATGAAAAGTGAGTGGGATACTTTTGTCGAAAAGTCGAAGAACGGGACGTTTCTACTCAACCGTGATTACATGGAGTATCATGCAGACCGTTTCCCGGATCATTCATACATGTTTTTTGATAGCGATGGTAATGTGTCGGGATTACTGCCTGCCACACTCCGTGGGGATGTCCTGTCAAGTCACGCCGGACTGACGTATGGAGGTATCGTCATGAGCATGCGCACATCTGCCGCCGAGCCGCTGGAAATGCTGACGTTACTGAGAGAGCAGCTACGTTCAGAGGGTATCAAAAAGATAATCTACAAAGCAATTCCCCACATCTATCACCGCCAGGGAGCGGAGGAGGATCTCTACGCTCTTTTCAGGTTAAATGCGCGCCTCACTGTGCGCAATCTATCAACAGCTATAAATCTCCGCAACCCGATTCCGTCATCCCGTCTCGGAAAACGGGCAGAAAAACGCCGCCGAAAAGGAAACATCACGGTGAGTGAAGTGCAGACCGCTGATTCATTTTGGGATATTGTGATCGAGGATCGCCGTATCCGTCACAACACGCGTCCGGTCCACACAGCGGCGGAGCTTAATTATCTGAAGGAACGTTTCCCGGACAACATCTTGTTCTATATCGCAACCGATCCAATCAATGAGGTGCTTGGTGGGGCGGTCATCTACCTTGACCGTGGAGTGATACACTTGCAATATGCCGCATGTACACAGAAAGGGAAGGATATGTATGCCACGGATGTGATTTACCATGAGCTGATCTACAATACCCTTCCCGATAACGATTACTTTGATTTCGGAATATCAAACGAGGACGCCGGTCGTTACCTCAATGAAGGAATGGTTCACCACAAAGAGGAATTCGGCGGCAGGTCGGTGGTCTATGACATTTATGAGATGGATGTCTGAGTCTTCTCAAGCATCCTTACATCGTGGCGTAACATCCGGCGGATCTTACTCCATTTAGGCATGAATGCCCAAGGGCGGAGGGGACTGTAGCTGACAAGTATGATTATGAGAGAAATCAGACCGGCTATCAGCAGCCATCCGTATATCTCCTTCATTGATACCACAAGAGCATGACGGCTCACCATGCCATATATATCACCGATCCGGCGAAGATCGATTGCCGGATTGAAGTCTGTCACGGTCGCACTGAGGAGCGATAGATTTTTCGCCACAGTGTGACGTAGCCATTCCCCAAGTATGGCAGGACCTAAGGTGGCACCCATCACTGCTCCGATAAATCCATTGACGGTGATTGCCTGCGGAAAGATTTGAAACGGCAATCCGCTTTGGACAATGGACGTGAGGATTACAATTGTGATGATAACCGAAGAGGCACCACGGGCAAACAGCGGAATGAAAAGCATCTCTTTCTCCACGCCATAGTCTATGGTGAAGTAGAAATAGGCCACATAGATCACAGCACAGAAAAATGCTATTGCAGTCATGGTCTTATAACGCCATTTGAGTAGAGCAAAAGTGCAGTACGTAAAGACCGACCCGGCAACAATTCCGGCAAACACATACCAATTGAGATCGATAAGGTTTGTTTCATCAAAACCGAGAATTGCTGAGGCATAGCCGTGCTCAAACACATGTTCCGTGGCAAGAATGATGTAAAACACGAGATAGACAACCGTAGCCCTAACCACACTCCGATTGGTCAACGCCATGAGCGATACGTAGGGATGATGCAAGAAAGTAGCCCTCCATATATTGAGGCAAAAACATACCACACCGAGGACGGTAGCCCATACGATCTCATCTGCATCCCACCAGTCATAGAAATTGCCGTAGACACAGACGAAAGTGAAACACATCATAAAACCGCCCCACAGCAAAGCCCCAATCCAGTCTATGCCGAGCAACGGGATTTTTGGCATTCCGTGGAATGGCTTCACGAAAATGAACACGATTGTCATCATCAGCAGAAGCAGTCCCACCATGATCCACTGCATATATTCCCATTGCGAGAGAAACGCTGTGTAGACCGTCCATATACCGCTGAGCTGAATGACGCTGTCAACGATGATGAATACGTAGCAGAAAAAAACCGACATGTCACGGGTGGGGGTGATCCAAAGCTGTATTGTAGAGTTGCAGGTGAAAGTGGCCCAGATTCTGAACCATTCGGCAAAAAAACAAGTGGCGACAAGAAGCGGCACACAGGTTGTGGTCGCACAGATGACATTGGCTATAATCAATGCGGTGCAACATGTCAGCAGGCTGAAACGGTTGGAAAAATGGAACTTCAACCTGAACATCACAGAGAAATATATGGCCATGCCTACGAGCTGAGCGTAGCCGGCCATGAGGATGTCCTCCTGCATGAGAGCCGTAGTACCAACCATATCAGTGGCTGCCGCGAGATATACTCCACCGGAAAATTGGATAATCATCACAAAAAAGACGAATATCCAGGGCTTTAGCCTGCGCGGAATATAGTCGGGTAAATCGGGAATGTCGAATTTCCCTTGTGGAGCATGCCAATCAGCCATATCAGTACTTCACTTCACATTCGACATTCATTCCGGCACTCAAACGGCTCATTGATTCAGGGGAATTTTCTGAAGTGAATTCGATTCTTACGGGTATACGCTGACGCACCTTAACGAAATTTCCGGCTGAATTATCCTGTGGAAGTAATGACAGACTTGCCCCTGTGGCCTTTGACAACGATACGACTTTACCATGAAACTTCACTCCCGGGATAGCATCAACCTTGATGTCTACATCATAGCCGGGTTCGATGTGTGCCGTCTGTGTTTCCTTGTAGTTTGCAGTAACCCATATATCTGATGAGTCGATAATGTCGAGCAATGTCTGACCGGGCTGGACGAGCTGCCCCACCTGGATTTCCTTACGTGAAGTGTAGCCATCGCAAGGTGCGGTAATAATGGTGTAGGAGAGGTTGAGCTCGGCTGTCTCAAGCAATGCCTTGCTCAAATCAATTCCGGCATCACTCTGCGCGATGCGCTGGCGTGTCTCATTGACCACCGATGATGTTGCCGAACGTTGGCGCACGAGCATATCGTAGCGTGCTTTCTTCGCCTCATAGTCGGTCTTGACACCGTCATATTGCTGGCGGGTGACAGCATCCTTTTCAAGCAAAGAAGTGTAGCGGGCAAGTTCGGTCGAGGCATTTTCCATCAGCACCTTTGCTTCCGCGATTGAAGCCTCGCTGACCGCCATATTGGCAGATGCGACACCGACACTGCGGTCGGCTACGTCACGTCCTGCCATGGCATTCTGAAAATCAGCTCTCGCACGTGCCAATTGCAGGCGCATGTCTGAATCATCGATGATGACGAGGGTGTCACCCTTGTTCACTTTTTCATATTCATTGAATCGGATTTCCTTGATGTAGCCCTGAATGCGGCTGTTGACCGGCACGATTTGCTGACAAATCTGCGCATTGTCCGTAAACTCCACATTGCCGAGGTGGATGAACTTACTGCATATCCATGCTATGGCACTGACAAGAATTAATATTACGATAACGTAAGAGATGTATTTTTTTGTACGATGGTTCATATCTTTCCTGATGTAAATAATAGTTTGTAATAGTAATATATGATGTCAATACGCGCATTGACAAGGCATTGCTCTGCATCGAGCTTGGAGTTAGCTGCGTCAAGCATATCAGTAATCAATGCCATATCGGCCGAATAGCGTGCTGAAGTGGTTGCATAGTTTCGCTCGGCAAGCTCCACGCTTTTCGTCTGTGTCTTGAGTTCCTCGTATGCTTCGATGAAATGAACATAGTCATTGCGGACTGCAAGGCTCACGTCTTCATGGGTGGCCTCAAGATTTTCAGTTGCCTTGCGGGTAGAAATCTTGCTCTTGGCTACGGTCTTGTCTGTCTTGAAAATAGATGAAAGATTATAGCTGATACCAACTCCGACATGCCAGTAGCTTAAATTTCTGTTTATTGGGGGGACTTCTACGAGTATCGGACCGTCGAGCGTCCATCCTGCCTGCAGCCCGATTTTAGGTCGTCGGTCTGCTTTGACCAGTGATTCTGCGGTGAGGCATATATCACGCCCTGATTCAGCAAGTTTGATGGCGGGAGAATTAACCTCAGCCTCCGACTGCCACCAACCCTCACCGCTGTTGTCGGGCAATGCGCGGGCAAGCATTGTGCTGTCAGGGAGCACAACGGTTTCATCCGGCAGCCCGGCTGTCACCACGAGATTGCGGTTGAGGATGTCAATCATGTTGTTGATTTTTATCAACTGAAGCTCAAGATTGGATACAAGCAGCTCATAGCGGGTGATGTCGTTGCGGAGTGCAGTCCCCTGTTCGTAGCGCGCGGTCATTTCGGCAAGCACTTTACGCGCCTGACTGATGTTTTGGGTGACGACTTGACGGAGGTTACTGTACTTATAGAGGTCGAGATAAAACCCCGTAAGCTGAAAACGGATGTTGTCGCGCTTGAATTCAGCGGCATAGCGTGCGGCTGTCGATTTCAACTTTGCCATCTTGATAGAATTTTCGATGGCTCCGCCGGCATATACCGGTTGGGTGACATTGATGCCGATACCACTCCCGAAATGGGGGATCGGGGCTTTCTGATAGTCGGAAAAGTCACGTTTCGTTGTGAAACCGTCACCGATATAGCTGAAATTCAATGAGGCGTTGATCTCAGGCAATCGACCGTTTTCAGCCACTTTGATTTCTTTTTCAGCCTCGTCAACTGCTGTCAGTGAAGGACGCAGTTGTGTGCTGTTCGTCTCGGCTATCTCGAAGATTTCATCGAGGGTAAATACAGTAGGAGACGAACCTCGTGTGCACACTCCACCGCTCGACAAGACCGCGACAAGCAGCCCCGTGAGCAATCTTGGATTGTTCATAAGGTAATTTGGATAAAAATGTGATGATTGTGTTTTTTTCAGTCCGCTTGGGAACGATTAAATTTTTACAAGAATCGTCCTAATCGTTCATTTGGCACTATGCAAAGAGGTGTGGACAAACTTAATACAGTCAGTCCAGAATTATGTGTATTTATTGCGTACTTTTCCAATTTTCCTTGTACGCATAGTTTCTTACAGCGGCCGGTCTCTCACCGACAGATAGCTTTATTTCTCTCATAAATGACGGCCTGTATGAACCGTGATGCAAAATTACGAAAAAAGTTGCATAATCAGGCATCCCGACACCGTGTTTTTTGCAACAATAGGCGTTTTTAAATATCGTATATAATTAAAGCTCAATCATATACTAATATTCACGTCATTACAACATTTTTTGATATATGAATGCATCGGTGAACCGATTTCCAATCCTCAGCCATGATTTCAACCGCCCGCTTGACGTGAATCCAGCTTTTTCAAAAAGTCTGCGTGAAGCGGTATTGTCCATGGCTACAGTGCAATACAATTGATGTAGTGAATGTGTGTCGTGGCAGTAGTTTGATGCGAGTTTCAAAGCGCGGAGACCGTAGCCATTGTTCTGCCATTCGGATGCGATGAATATTCCGACTCCACAGCGGGAATTGGCAGCATCAAAATCATATAGATCAATAGTTCCTATGGTCTGTCCGCCATCATTCAGATCAATCATCAGTCTGAGTTGTTTGGCAGCATATATGTCACCATCATAATTGTTGACGTAGTCCCAAAGTTGTTTACGGGAGTAGGGGGCAAGTGTTACTCCGACATTCCACAACGTAGGGTCATTTTCCCAACGATAGAGAGTATCCACGTCAATGATCTCAAGAGCTCGTAGTGTTATGATTCCGTCGGACAGCATATATGGGTCAAATTATTGGTGCTATACCCAATATTGTAATATCAGAGTGGTAGAAACACAATATGGTACGGTAGATAATTCAAAAACCATACCACACTCAACTATGTGGTATGGTGCGGTATGGTTTTTGATGTGGTATTGGTTTACAGACCTTCTTCGTTGAGGAATCGCTCAACATCAAGGGCCGCCTTACAACCGGAACCGGCTGCTACGATAGCCTGACGATATGTCGGGTCGGCAACATCACCGGCAGCAAACACACCGGGGACATTGGTCTGGGTGCTCGCACCCTCCGTGATAATATAGCCGGCGGCATCACAACGGATATACTGACGGAACACCTCTGTATTAGGATTATGACCTATCGCAAGGAAAAATCCGTCAAGAGCCAAATCTATACGCTGCTCATTGGCAGTCCCGATATTCTCAACAAGATGTGCGCCTTCAAGATATTCATCGCCATACAGACCTGTGGTGTTGGTGTTGAAAAGGACTTTGATATTTGCCTTGTTAAGCACACGCTGCTGCATCACTTTGGATGCACGGAGATGCGGTTTGCGGACAATCAGAAAAACGTCTGATGCAAGATTGCTAAGATAGAGAGCTTCCTCGCAGGCTGTATCACCGCCGCCAACGACTGCCACACGTTTATTACGATAGAAGAAACCGTCGCATGTCGCACATGCCGACACACCAAGCCCGGAATACTTCTGCTCATCCGGCAGACCGAGATAACGGGCTGAAGCCCCGGTAGAGATTATGACACTGTTAGCAGTGATGTCAAGTCCGGTATTTGTCTTAGCCTTAAACGGACGGACTGAGAAATCGACTTCAGTCACGAAACCGGTACGGATGTCCGCACCGAATTTAAGAGCCTGCGAACGGATGTCGTCCATGAGTTGCGGGCCCGTGACTCCATTTGGTTGACCGGGGAAATTTTCCACTTCAGTTGTAGTGGTCAACTGTCCACCGGGCTGGTGACCTTCAATGACAAGGGGTGAGATATTGGCACGTGATGCATAGATCGCTGCTGTGTATCCGGCGGGACCGGAACCGATGATCAGGCAGCGGGTTTTTATTTCAGCCATAGTTTAATCTTTTTAGAGATATTTTGTAATTAGAATTGATTTTTGATACTATAAGTCACTCTGAATAACAACTGACCGCGTCAATCGGCTGTCACGTTTTGAATTCTTAACAAAATCATTACCGACAGTCAGCGCAAATCGACAACCGGTATTCCGGGGAATTTCTTCGGATTGAACCGGAATTCAGACTGCGGGAGTGTGCTGCCAGCCGTGACGGAATTGACGTCGATCCGAATCACGCGTCGATTGCCAAGAGCAAGCTCAATACGGGTAGGGTAGAGCGACGTGGCATTAAGGGTCAGCACCACACTTTTTATATCATTCTTCTGATTGATGGCATTAAGTTTGATTTTCTTGACCGTGGAGGCTGAGTTCATCAATGAAGCCTTGTACTGTTTTCGGAATGAATTGATGATTGCAAACGGATTGACCTGCTGAAGTTCTTCCGGAGTGGGTTCGGTTATATTTACTTCCCCCGTGTGGGTTGAGTATGTCCATTGGGTCTTGCCGTCATACCATGATGACATCTGCGGGGATGACAGCGTGAATCTGTCGCCCGCAACGACAAGCTGTCCGGATTGCGTATTGCCATCGGCTGTGATTGTATAGTTTGCCATGAGCGACTTTGCCTCACTGAATTTCGCAGAAGCCTTATCGAGAATTGAAGCGGCGGTTTCGGCAGCATGAATGGATGAAATTCCTCCACACATCAGTGAGAACAAAATTAATATATGTCTGACGAAAACTCTTGTCATTTTTGCTGATTGATCGTGATTCAATATTCTGTTCTGTATTTTCAAGGTGTATCTCAATTGTTTTCGAGTATGCGTTCGAGTGTCATTGGATCCACAAGCACTTGGCGCGGTTTACCACCCTGCGACGGTCCAACAATTCCGGCCGCCTCCATCTGGTCCATGATTTTGCCTGCGCGGTTATAACCGATGGAATAACGTCGTTGGAGCGATGATGTGGAAGCAGTGTCAGTGGTGACCACGAGACGGGCGCACTCATCAAACAGCGGGTCTCGGTCACCGACACTCGCGAGTTTGCCGCCGTCGCCGCTCTCACCGATGTATTCGGGCAGTTCGTAGGCACAAGGATAGCCGACCTGACCATTGATGCTGTCACAAATAGCACTGACTTCGGGTGTGTCAATGAAAGCACATTGCACACGGTCAATTTTACCATTGTTGCTGAAAAGCATATCGCCTCGACCAATAAGCTGATTTGCTCCCGGACGGTCAATTATGGTACGGGAATCGACCATTTGGAAGACCCTGAAAGCTATTCGACCGGGGAAATTCGCCTTTATAACGCCCGTGATCACATTGGTTGACGGACGCTGGGTGGCGAGAATCATGTGTATTCCGACCGCACGTGCTTTCTGTGCTATACGTGCGATTGGAGTTTCAACTTCCTTACCGGCTGTCATGATGAGATCAGCGAACTCATCGACAATGACAACTATATAAGGGAGGAAACGATGTCCTTTCTCAGGATTCAGATGACGATGGATAAACTTGTCGTTATATTCCTTGATGTTGCGCATGGCTGCCTCCTTGAGCAGTGCATAACGATTGTCCATCTCTACACACAGTGAATTGAGCGTCGCAACTACCTTTGAAGGATCGGTGATGATTGCATCCTCTTCATCGGGGAGCTTAGCGAGATAATGACGTTCAAGCCGCGCATAGAGGCTGAACTCGACCATCTTCGGGTCTATGAGTACAAATTTAAGCTCGGCAGGATGTTTCTTATAGAGGAGCGAAGCGATGATTGCATTCAGACCAACCGACTTACCCATACCTGTTGCACCTGCCACAAGTAGATGGGGCATTTTGCACAAATCTGCCATGAACACCTCATTGCTGATGGTGCGTCCCATCGCCATCGGTAATTCCATGTGGCTGTTGGCATAAGTGTCCGACTCGATGATTGAACGCATCGAAACCACCTGCGGGTCTTTATTCGGCACCTCTATACCGATTGTACCTTTACCGGGAATCGGGGCTATGATTCGGATGCCGAGAGCCGCAAGGCTGAGCGCAATGTCATCTTCGAGACGTTTAATTTTCGCTATGCGTACTCCCTCCGCCGGTATGATCTCATAGAGAGTCACTGTCGGACCTACGGTGGCAGTTATCCTGGAGATGGGAATGCCGTAATGATTGAGCGTCTCGGTGATGCGTACTTTGTTCTCCTCCATCTCCTGTGCATCGACACTTATGCCTGAGTTTTTGGCCGGACGCAGGAATTCAATTGACGGAAATTCGTATTGCGACAGTTCTGCACGCGGATCAAACGGTGCCATCTCAAGCACTTCATCAGCAGTTGGGCGTGAGTCGGCTCTAACGTCGGTTTTGCTTTCATTCGGGAAAAGCGAGTCAGGCTCTATGTCAGTGAGTGTCGAATCTTCATCGCTGTTATTTCCAAACAATGGGGGGAGTGAATCACGGGTCGGATCAACAGCTAACTTCTGCTGTTCGTCATCATCATCCTCATTGTCAGTAGAATCGAAATCGCTCACAACTGTCGGCACATCGGTTTCGTCAATCTCTGCTGTGTGAAAAAGACTATCACCATTTTCTTCCTCATCATCTGCCTTCTCTTGGGCAGGCATTGAAATAGCCTCCACATCAGGCTCCGCAGCAGCTTCGGTAGCAGCCATTGCAACCGCTCTCTCTGCGGCAAGGCGTTGTTCCTCCGCAAGTCGGGCTGCCTCCTCTGCCATACGTCTCGCTTCGGCCTCGGCTTCACGTTGGAGTCGTTCTTTTTCCTCGGCCTCACGTATGCGTTCACGCTCTGCGCGGCGTTCGGCCATACGTGCACGATATGCATTGATACCTGACATCATATAATTAATCGCACGTTTCAGGACTGTGAGATATAGTATCACCACGAGTCCTCCCATGACGAGACTGACCGCAAGTGCGCCCCAAAAGCCAGTGAAAATCATTAAGCGTTCGTTGAGGAGATGTCCATGTCGTCCACCCCAATAGATGGGGGAGGCAAGTTCGTAGGTGACGAAACCACAGATGATTGACAGTGCGACAGCCGAAAGCAGGCATCGCAGAGTCAGAGACCAGAATGGAGGACGGTAGACTTTAAGCATTGATATTCCACACATGGCCATGTAGTAAATCAAGATAAACGAGCCTACACCCAACCAATCATATATCAATGTGTGGGCGAGCCATGCCCCGAACGGACCGCCGGCATTCTTTATCATCTCAGGGTCGAAATCCCCGTTGAGCAACGCGCTCTGATCGTTGCCGATGTTCGCGAAATATGACATAGCAACGATCAGTGAATAACCGGCTGCGATGACAAGAATGATACCGAGGAACATCACGGTGCGCGAATCGCAAATCAACCGCCATATGCGCCTGATTGCCGATGGGCTTTTGGTATGATTCATGTCAGATTGCTCCGGCATAACTCCACCGATAGCAGCGGCCGCCCCGGCAGGATTGACCGGATTGGACATATTGGCAGGATTAAATTGTGCAGGTTCGGCTGAAGTCTGCTGTTCGGATTGCACCGAAGTATGAGCCGGATTATAGGCAGCCCCTGTCGGTATTTCCTCCGGGGCCGGAGTTGTGTCGGGTGTGATATTCCTCATGCCGGGATACGCTGCGCCCGTGCCATTCAGCATGGCTTCGGGATCAAAGGCTGTGTCCGTGTATGAAGATTCGTCGATAGGAGAATAGGATGATGGCATAGCAGTATTATAAAAGTGTGCTTTCTCAAATGAAAAAATGGAAAACAAAATTACAATTTTTATTCCACAAATTCAACTTTCAAGTGCAAAAGTCACAAAAGTTATCGTGAATAGACACGGAAAAAGCATAATCAAGGCACATAGCCGATAGGCCGACTACATGCCTTGATTATGCAGGTGATTAACCACAGGTCATGCGCATTTCACTTTTGCGCATGACCTATGTAACGATAAATGATCAGCGTTTCACGAATTTGTATGTGTTGAAGCCATTTCCATCCTCAACGACCAAGATATAGACTCCCTGTGACAAGGTGTCGATAATATCAGCGCGGTCCGTCCCGACAGCGGTGCGGATTATGCGGCCGGAGTATGCATCAACCACTGTATAGCGGGCATTGGCCGACTCAGAGATGATGTCCTCGATTTCAGAAAGGCGAAGGAGATTATAATGCTCCTCGACTTCTTCGGCGGAGAGTGCCTTGGAGTACATCACAAGTTCATCAATCGAACCGGCAAATGTGCGGTGACCACTCTCATCATCACCACCGATAAAGAACAGTTCCATATCAGAGAAGTTGAGGGCGCCGGTTGTTACGCCGCTGACCATGGCTGCTTCCTGACCATCGACATACAGGCGCATGGTCTTTTCGCTATAATTGCGCACGCAAGCTATATGATGCCATTCGCCGTCAAAAGTATCGTCGGCATTGTCAATCTTACAGTCGGTCTTCTTTGAGTCATCATCAATAGTGAAGCTCAGATAGCCGTTCTTGCGTTCGAGTCCGATCCAGTTGCCCGTACCGCCCTTCACATTGTCATGGTTATGCGTACCGATGCAGAGCAGATAGCCGTCATCATCAACAGAACGCGTCCACATTTCAATAGTGAAATCTTTGTCGCCAACCTTTATCGCGTCATAGACGGGCTGGGTGAGGTAGTACTTGTCGTCAAACTCGATTGCACCGCCCTTGACACCTGTGACTGATAAAGCCATGCCTCCTTGGGCTGCTGCCTCACCGTATGCGAGATTGGGAGTAGTCTCTCCGATTTCGTCCATCGGGAAGTATGCAATCCATTCAGAGTCACCGACGGAGTAGTGTTCTTTCACCTTGCTTGCGCTCATGACTCCACGGTAGATGCAAAGATCATCAATGAGACCTACGTATGAGTTGTCAAACGCAGTAACGTCGCCAATGACAAGCGGCTCTCCCGGTGAGCTGATGGACACCGTGGGATCTTCGCCTTCAGCCACAAGTTCGCCATCGACATAGAGGAATAGACGTTTGGCCACTGCGTCTCGCGAAGCGACAATGTGATGCCATTCGCCATTGAAATACTTCTCTGCGCCCGTGACTTCAATCTGTTTCTTTGTGACATTGTCGTCAACGGCGAAGCGAAGCTCCTTGACACCCTTATTGTCCTTGTACTCGATGCCATACCAGTTACCTGAACCATCAGTAGGGGAAATCACACCCTTATTGAGAAGATAGCAGTTCTTATCAGTGGTGGAATTCATCCAAAGTTCAATAGTGAATGACTTATCGCCAAAATCGATAAGGTCATAATCGCTTTGGATGTACCGACCGGTGCCATCAAGACTGAGGGCATATTTCCCGACTTTTCCGTTCACCGCCACACCCGGAGTTCCGTTTGCCTCGGCAATATTGCCGTTTATGAGGTTCGGGGTGGTTGCTCCGATATTCTCAAACGGGAAGCAAGCGACCATTTCGATTGAAGTGTTCTGGCGAACATTTATAACCACCTCGATGGTAGCATTGGCATCGTCAGCAGCTCCTGTTGTCGTGAGTGTGAATGTGTATTCTCCCACAGCAGCGGGTGTCCCGCTGATGGTTCCGGTGAGAGTGGCGGGGTCAAATGTACAATCAAGACCATCGGGAAGTCCCTTAGCCTCAACACCGGTGGCGCGGAGCACCTTGAAATCTATCGGCTGGATGGGATCACCGGCATAGATCACCTGACTGAGTGCACCCGAAACAACTGAGATTGCCCCGTGGGTGTTGAATGATTCCTCCAGATTATAACTGAGGTGAGGAGGCTGATTGTAGGCGACATTCTGCCATGCCACAGCCACTCGATACTGACGGTCCTGCATCAAGGTCGGGACTTTGTACTCGGTGGGAGTAGTCGTAGTGAAGATGAGGAGATCTGACTCGGTGTTTCCATCGTGGAGAATCACTTCCTCACGCCAGTCACCGAAAAGGTCAGCCTGGACGTTAGGTGTCGCCTTTGTGGTATTGCAAGATGCAGCATTGGAATATTTGCTGAAATCAATGACATTCGCAATGTTTTTCATGTCATCGTTAGGCTTCGTGATCTTTGTACCGTCCAGGAGTTCATCGAGAAGATCCCCGTCCCAATAGACTCTGAAGTTGATCGACGGACGTTTGGCCGAGGTCAACTGCTCACCGTTACTGAACACTTTGCCTGTTGACGACCAATATTCATAGCCTCTGTACTTGGCGGACACATTTGCCGCAAGACCACGACCGATGTCATTGCCGGACTGAGGTTCAAAGAAAATGATTTCGCCGGTCCTGGCATCACGCAGTTCGGTGTCATATTTATAGGAGGACGATTTCTCCTCATGGGGCATGAATACTTGCAGCCCCTCGCGGTCCGGCAACATTGAGGTCAGATGGAGAGCGTCGCCATGACCTGCACCTGTACGGTAAAGCAATGTGCCATCATGGTCGATGCTTGCGGCTCCATAAACAATTTCGTCAAAACCATCGCCATCTACATCGCCGACAGTGAGAGAGTGGGCGCCCTCGCCGTATGCGCCCTTGCCTTTTGTGGTTGATTCATGCAGCCAACGCTCTTTCAACTCTTTCCCATCGAAGTCCACAGCCCACAGATAGGCATGAGTGTAGTAGCCACGACAGAACACCGCGCTTGGCTTCTTTCCATCAAGGTAAGCCACAGCAGCGAGATAACGCTCGGAACGGTTGCCATAGTTGTCACCCCACCCATTAGTTGTCTTGTCTTGAGGATGCTTCGAGCGTGGAGGATTGTAGGCTATGGTATGGATTTCTGTACCAGTTGCACCATCGAACACCGTCAGATATTCAGGACCTGAAATGATCACGCCAACAGAATTGCGATAGTCCTTCGTCGGGTCATCGTCACCGAGTACGATGTATTTTCCGGTTGCATCTTTTGTACCGGGAGCTGTCTTGCAGATCAGTTCAGCCTTCCCGTCACCATCGAAATCATAGACCATGAATTGGGTGTAGTGATTGCCCGAGCGAATGTTGATTCCAAGATCAATTCGCCATATCTGTGTCCCATCCAGCTTGTAGCAATCAATGATGGTGTTGCCGGTGTAACGCTGATGGGAATTGTCGGCCGCATTGGTCGGAAACCATTTCACGATAAGCTCCCACTCGCCGTCACCGTCCACATCAGCAACGGAAACATCGTCGGGAGTATAGGTGTAATCACGCATTTCATACGAATTACCGCTACTATCCGAAGCTGCTCCGGCTGGCACTCTACCACCCTCCGGGCGATTGAGGTGAACCTTGAGGTAGGGAGTCTCCCAAACGGAGGTTTCTTTGGACGTGTCAGTCACCTTGCCATCGATGACCGCTTTGACAGTGTACTTGGATGTAGCACTGCCGGATGCATCAGTGATATTTGTTTTACTTTTCAACGGAGTTTCATTGACCTTGACACCATCTCGATATACGTCAAAGGCCAAAGCCTTATCATCGGTGACAAGTGAACGCCATGAAACAAACACTCCGCCGTCAGTCTTTACTGCCACTACTCCTCGGTCAAGCTTTTCAGCCTGGACTGTATGGGAGTACTGCGCCGACATGGTCAGCGACGCAAGTAAGGCCATGCAGGAAATGAATTTCTTTTTCATGCTAAATTTAAAGTTAACAGTATTATGATTGGCTATTTGTTATCAGTGTGAAACAATGCTGCCAGTATGGCAAGTTTGCCACAAAAATAGCGTTTTTAAGCCAAAAACACAAATAAAAAATAATCCAACGAACCGAATCCATCTGAATATGTTAGATTAATAAAAGGTCATAGACAATTCCATTCCATAGACACTGAAATTCATCACTCAGACGATAATTCAAAATTAAAATATAAAATATCAAGATGAAAAAAATAGGAATATTCTACGGTTCAACCACCGGGACGACCCTTGAGGTAGCTCAGGAAATCGCGAGTCAGATCAACGTGGCTCCACAAGACATCCATGATGTAGCCGATACAGCCCCGTCGGCTGTCGGCGACTACGATGTACTCATCATCGGAGCCAGCACTTGGGGAGCAGGTGACCTGCAGGACGATATGGCAAATTTCATTGACGGAATCCAATCGATGGATCTCGAAGGGAAAGAAGTGGCCATCTTCGGTTGTGGAGATGACTCGATGGCAGATACATTCTGCAATTCGGTAGGGGAGATATATCACCGTCTCCACGACACACATGCCACATTTATCGCACCTTTCAATAATGACGGTTACAGCTATAAACATTCCGAAAGTGATGTTCACGGTATGATTGTGGGTCTTTGTATTGACAATGTCAATCATGCCGGTGACACAAAAAAGCGTGTCGAGGAGTGGTGTAAGGCTGTCAAAGAGGAAATTGTTTAAACATTTATGTTATAAAATGTGAATTTTATTTGCCGTTGTGAGTTTTTATTCATAAATTTGCACTCCGAATTGTAGAATAACAAAAAATAAACATATACGGCAATGAAAAGAACATTCCAACCTTCTAACAGAAAGAGAGTTAACAAACATGGCTTCCGTGCCCGCATGGCTACCCCCGATGGACGCAAGGTTCTTGCACGTCGTCGTGCCAAAGGTCGTGCACGTCTGTCAGTAAGCGACTCAATCGCCGGCAAGTAATCAACTTGTCACCGCGACGAAAACATTTCAGCCCGACGGATTTCCGCCGGGCTTGGTTGTTTATAGTTTATGCAATATATCAGAACATTCATCCTCCAATACCTTATAAAATTCATACCGTCCGTCAACATTTTAGCAAATACGTTGACGGACGGTATGAATTTTATATTTATCCGGAATGATTAGAACAGATATGCCAATGAAATGGTCCAATAGCGGTTCTTACCTTCTATACCGCCTTTGTTGGTATCTGAAAAAGTTGAGATTGCTTTCGTCAAGCCAAGTCCATAGCGAGCATTAATGTCAAGATGGCTAAGCACCTGAACGCCGAAGCCGAAATTTAACGCCCAGTCAACCGACTTATTCTTGTAGGCATTTTCTATGCTTCTACGGCTTGTCAGGAAAGACACACTTGGACCAACACCAAGATAGGGGACAAGCAGACGGCTGACTATCGGAAGCGAGAATTTATACTTGATGTTAAGAGGAATCTCAATATAATCACGGTTATCCTTCGTCAGACCGTTCTCGACAAGGAATTTTGTATTTCTGCGAACATACATGGCGGAGAGATCGGCTGAAATACCGATGACAGGAACGGTAAATTCGCCCATCAGACCGGCTGTCCAACCGGTCTGGTTGTCAGCATCCACAACACTCTTGTTAAAGTGCATATCGTTTACGGTGATTCCGACCTTAGGTCCGAATTTGAACTGCGCGTTTGCAGGAATGGTCGACGCTCCGATTACCATCACGAGCGTGAGCAGCAGGGCTTTGATTGATTTCATAAAAGTAAATAGTTGTAAATGAATGAGAGTACATCTTATAAAAAACACATAAGGGCTAACCGGAATTGCGAATTGTCCTTGAAGCCCTTATGTGTCTATATCTACTTTGTCAAATTAGATCAGTCTTCAAATTCAATCAGCGGAGTGTTGTCGCCAACTTGATCATCGACATTGACAAGTACGCGCTTCACAACCCCGTCTCTGTCAGATTCGACATCGTTTTCCATCTTCATGGCTTCATAGACGAGGACTGTTTCGCCACTCTTGACTCTCTGTCCCGGCTTGACGTTAATCTCGACAATTCGTCCACACATCGGAGCTGTGATGACCGGACCTGTAACCGGCTCTACCTCCGGAGTTTCCTCCACCACATCAATCACAGGTGCTTTTGCAGCCTCCTCGGCCTTGAACTCCTCGTCACGGCGACGGCGCAGGAAGCCTTTTGCGACTGCAGGAAGAAGTTCGAGCAAAAGATACTCCTCATTGTTTGATGCGAGTTTCTTTCCACCAAATTCCGGCATGTCGGGGTTCTCCGGCTTTGTATATTTGCTGACATCGTAGGGCGTCTCCTCAGGGCTTCCGGTGATTTTCTCGCGGAAAGCCGGATCAATGGCGACAGGGGTGCGACCATATTCGCCTTTCACAAGTGAGATGAACTGGTTTGACTTGTTAGTGTAGTCCGGCTTGCCGTTCTTACGGTCGAGGGCCACGAGCACCGCCTGATTTCCGACAATCTGACTTGTCGGCGTTACGAGCGGAATCAGACCTGCATCGCGACGCACCATTGGTATCAGACGCATGGCATCCTCAAGAAGATCCTCGCTTTTCAGTTCACGGAGCTGTGCGACCATGTTGGAGTACATGCCGCCGGGAACTTCTGCGGTCTTTACAAGTTCATTGGGCTTCGGGAAACCGAAATAAGCCTCGATTTTATGGCAGGAGTCGAGCAATGCAGCTTCATCGCCGGCCTTGGCATATTCGATGGCACTGTCAAAGAGCGCGAGAATCTCCGGTGGGAGCTGGTCATGGAGGGGATCGAACGGACGCTGCATGTCATCGCGATGAAGGTCGAATTGAGCAAGCGATTTGCGAGCTTCGAGAAGTTCGTTGCGGATACGTCCCACAGCTTCCATATTGACTTCGATTTCTACGCCCATGCGCTGACAGAAGAACCATATCAATTCAATGGCAGGAGCTGCAGAGCCTCCACCAAACCACCAGATGTTGGTGTCAAGGATGTCAACGCCATTGATGATTGCCATGAGCGACGATGCGAGACCATAGCCGGGAGTACAATGTGTGTGGAAGTCCACAGGAACTTTGACAGTCTGCTTGAGTGCCGAGATTATCGATGCCGCGCGCAGAGGATTGACGAGTCCGGCCATATCCTTGAGCGTGATGATTTTGGCTCCGAGAGCCTCCATCTGACGAGCCTTATCGACGAAATATTCATCCGTAAATATCTTTTTAGGCTCCGATTTACCGGAGAAGATTGATTTCAGCTTGCCGAAAATACCTCCCTCGTGAGCCGGAGCTTCAGGCTTCGGGTCAACGGTATAGCATACTGCACCGTCGGCTATACCTCCGAGCTGATTAATCAACCGGATAGACTCTTTGACGTTGTCGATGTCATTCAGCGCATCGAAAATACGCATCACATTGAGTCCATTGCTGATGGCCTCCTTGTAGAAGCCTTCAAGAACAGAATCGGGATAGGGGACATAGCCGAAAAGATTACGTCCGCGTGAGAGAGCCGACAGGAGCGATTTCGGATGGTCACTTTTCGAGTCCATAGCCTTGGAGAAGATACGGAGTCGTTCCCATGGAGACTCATCGAGATAACGCATCACTGAATCAGGGACTGCGCCTCCCCATACTTCCATTATATAGAAATGTGCATCCTCGTAGAAAGGCAGGAGCTTATTGATTGTCTCCTGATTCATACGAGTGGCGAAAAGCGACTGCTGACCGTCGCGCAACGTGAGATCGCGGATTTTGAGTTTTGGTCGTGACATAGATAGAATAAACGTGTAAAAACGTGAATTTGTGGATTTTTTCGGTATCAGAGAGTGGCTTTGGGTGAGCCGATACCGTTTTTAACGACACAAAATTATATCATTTTGCGTGATTAATGAAAAAATTCATTAATTATTTTAAAAATGGGTTTGATTTCAGTTCGTTTCCAATCGTGGTCTCCCCACCATGCCCGGACAGGACAACCGTTGAATCGGGTAATGTCAGCAACTTGCGCCTTATGGCTTCAACAAGTGCATAGTAATCACCTTTTGGCAAATCAGTGCGTCCCATAGAACCAGGGAATAAAGTGTCGCCTGTGATTACAAAATTGGACTCGGGGCAATAAAGGGCTATGCCACCGGGTGAATGGCCGGGGACACTCAGCACTTCCATGCGCTCTTTGCCGAGATAGATGGTGTCGCCGTCATGCAGCTCTACATCTATACTCTGACCGACAAGTGGCATCCGCAGACCGAAGCGTACAGCCTGTTCGGGAAGCGTCTCGGCGAGAAAAGAATCGCCGGGATGAGCCTTTACCTCCAAGCCGTACTTCTCCTTGATATATGCGTTACCGAAAATATGGTCAAGGTGGGAATGTGTGTTGATCAGTTGAGTCAGTTTGAGATCTCGGGACTCAATGAATCCATCGAGAGCATTACGCTCATTGTCATCGATCATTCCGGGGTCAATGACAGCAGCTTCAAGCGATTCGGGATCCCATACGACATACGTATTGACTCCGAACATGTTGAAAACAAATCTACTTACTTTCATAGTTCGACATAAATTAAGTCTTTGGTTTTGAAATAATCTTCACTGAAATAGTCACTCAGCGGGACATCGATCAGCGGACGCTTGACCCGGCCAAGTTCGCCGGAGAGATCCCCGCCTTTCAGACACACGAGACCGTTGGGGAATCTGTTGCGATTCTGATGCGAGACATTGCGTGCGGCAATCTTGACGAGTTCGTCAAGTTGCATCACCGCGCGTGAGATCACGTAGTCAGCTTTCAGCTTACATTCGCCCATGTCACCATGCTGAAACGTCACATTGTCGAGGTTGAGGGCTTCAGCGATAGCAGTTGCCACTTTTATCTTTTTTCCGATACGGTCAATGAGATGAAATCTACACTCGGACCACAGGATTGCAAGCGGTATGCCCGGGAAACCGCCCCCGGTGCCAAGATCGATTAATTGTGTGCCACTGACGGGTGTCATGAATTTATCCAATGCCAGCGAATGGAGTATGTGATGCACATAGAGATTGTCGATGTCTTTGCGGGAAATGACATTGATCTTATCGTTCCATTCCGGATAGAGGTGCCCGAGCGCGGTGAAGCGTTCAATCTGGAGAGGGGAAAGGTCTGGAAAATATTTCAATATTTCATCCATGGTTCATAATGATTTTCCGGCCGTCATTAACAAAGTCCCGTTGCCGGATGTTTATATAACAATAGACCTGTTGTGCAAGTTTTGTCCAATCCCGAAGTTTGTAAGTCAACATGGGGTTGAAGCATTTGCAAATTTATAGGTTATTTATGAGATTTTTGTTAAATTTGTCCAAAATTTAAGATAAATCATGCTTAATATAGGAAAATACAATTCTCTCCGAGTAGCCCGCAACGTGGATTTCGGCGCCTATCTCAAAGACAACGATGGCAACGAGGTGCTGCTTCCCGCACGCTACATAACAACTCCGCTCCAACCGGACGACGAGCTTGAAGTGTTTGTCTATAAGGATTCAGAAGATCGCCCGGTCGCCACGACAGAGCGTCCATTTGCCACCGTCGGGGAGTTTGCTTATCTTCAGGTGACCCAGGTCAACAAAATCGGCGCATTCCTCGACTGGGGACTGGTCGGCAAGGAATTGCTCGTCCCATACAGCGAGCAACGCATGAAACTCTCGCGTGGGATGGTTGTGCTTGTCTATGTATATCTCGATAATGCTACCGGGAGAGTGGTGGCCTCAGCTAAAATAGACAAATTCCTTGGCAACCGTTATCCCGACTATAAGCTCGGCACTAAAGTAGAAGCCCTCATCTACAAACGGACAGACCTTGGCTACAAGGCTATCGTCGATAATCTTTTTCACGGCATGGTCTACGAGAGTGAGCTTTACAAGCCTCTTGAAATAGGCAAGGAGATTTCAGCCTACATAAAGCATGTGAGAGACGATGGTAAGATAGACCTTGTGTTGAGCGGTGGCAATGACGGCAGGGTAGAGGTGTTGATGAAATTGATAGTGGAGCGGCTGAAAGAACAGCCGGGATATTTTCTCCCGATTTCCGACGCTGCCTCGCCGGAGACAATCAGGGCTACATTCCAATGCTCCAAAAAAGATTTCAAAAAGGCCATAGGCCATCTCTATCGTGATCGCAAGATAGTGATCAGCGACGGAGGAATACGGTTGGCCGAAAAATAGCCAACCGATTCCATCATATTTTCAGGGCTGACGCATGAAATTTAACTTTCCTTAAAGACCTTGGCCAGATAGTC
>JAMPHF010000016.1 GCA_023663525.1 Bacteroides sp. | reverse complement strand
TTAATGGAGGCATTTTTTATGCTTTGGCGTTAACACTTGTTATTAAACACCCTCTTATGTATTGTCGTTGAATGTGAAAACGTGGGATGCAAAACTTTGCCTACTGTTTCTCCACCCAAGGGCCTTCGCATTACCCCATACTCGAAAAACAGAGCCATCCGCAGCCCATGTGGAGATATAGGCAATGCGGCATGACTCAAAATGCATCATCTATTCCCTGAATAAAAGAGAAGTACGACACAAGTCACGACCACAGCAATTGACACTATATCACCGTGGACGTCTAAAATGCGCTCTATCTGCCGAATAATCAAAAAAATTTGCGAAGTCTTTTTGGGTGGACAGACAGAGACGTTGTTAAACGTCTTCGATTCTAAAAAAAATCCATTTTCCTCCCGCCGCTGCGGATGGCTCAGCCCAACGGCCGCGCATGGCAAACCGTGACCTAATGGATTCCGCACACAAAGTTAAGCATTAGCTGCCAAAATCCCAAAAACCGACTTGAAGTTTCGACGAGCTTTCGCAGCGGTGGCTGTTGGGAAAGTATATGTAAAAGTTCAGCCCCCGTGGTTGGTCCACGAGGGCTGAACGGTTAATCTTACTCGCCTTCTTCCTCAAGGGGAAGTTTGTTGAGTTGCTCTATGTAATCAAGGAGTTCGTCACGACCGCGACCGGTCTCGCTCGACGTGAGGAAAATCGGGGGAAGTTCCTCCCATGTCTCAAGAAGGATCTTGCAGTATTCCTCGACATTGCGTTTGCCCACCTGCGTTCCGAGTTTGTCAAGTTTCGTGAACACTATTGAAAACGGGACTCCGTTCTCGCCAAGCCAATTGAAGAATTCAAGGTCGATTTTCATTGGTTTGTGGCGCGAATCAATCAGGACAAAGAGGTTTGTCATTTCCTGACGGTTAAGTATGTAGCCGCGTATCATCTTCTCCAGTTCCTCGCGTTGCGACTTACCCCGCATGGCAAAACCATAGCCCGGAAGATCGACAATATACCACTGCTCATTCACGAGAAAATGGTTTATCAGCAGGGTCTTTCCGGGTGTCGATGAGGTCTTGGCGAGAGCCTTACGACCGGTCAACATGTTTATGAGTGATGATTTTCCGACGTTACTGCGTCCGATGAAGGCATATTCGTGGCGGGAATCCGACGGACATTTTCCGACGGACGAATTGGAAATCACAAAACGGGCTGAATTTATTATCATATCACATTACAAATTATGAGAGACTCTCTCTGAAAAAGTTTTTTCTACATTCAATCGAGCATCAGGCTTATCATCGGCCTGACGGATGGGAAACGGATTATCGACCCAATGTCTGCGGAGCTGAAGACAATGTCGGCAAACACATCGACCGTGACATCAAAATCAAGATGTCCGGCGAATTCATCGTCTATGTCACATTCGCCGTTCCTGACAACAAATGTATGCGAATTGTAGTCGGGCAGCAAGTCGTCCGTGACCCTGATATTGACCGTGAACTTCGGATTATTCTTGGCTATGATGGAAAGAGCCTTCCCGACATTGACAAAACGTCCCATGCCGCGAGGCATGAGCCGCCCGCCCATCGAATCGTCCGGGTGACCGTAAAGAAGCACCGGCATGTCGCCGTTCAGACAACGCAATTGCCTCAGAGCGGCTGAACGCGCGTCGGCATCCTCGCCCATCACATCCGTGACGAGCAGCAGGTCGCCCTGCCTGCGCCCCCATGCCATCGAGACTATCTCACTGCCCATGTCCTCATCGTCACGTGCCATGACGACAAAATTACCGCCATCCGATTTCAGATCGGCAAGGATATTGTAGAAGTCACGACGCGAATGGAGGATGTAACACTTGCGGTCATGCTGGAAACGGTCAAACGCACACCACACCTCATCGCTCATCTCGTCATCGACATGGTGATAGTCACCCTTCACGGGGAAGGAGTGGAAGGCGGTGAACCGCTGTTCCTTTGTATAGAACACGGTCGAGAAACCATATCTTCGGTAGAAGAAATAAAGAGCCTCATCGGCCGGTATCAGCGAACACAGCATGTCGCCTCTCACGGCTGATTCGTGCAGTGCATCGACCATAAGCCGCGACATGTGACCCTGACCGCGTTTCGAGCGTCGGGTCGCCGCACCGGCTATATAGCTCACGTCCGGCTCCTCGCCGTGGAACGACATCCGATAACGCTGGAGCAGCATACTGCTGACCGGTGCGCCGGACTGATCGGTAAGCAGCAATGCTTCGTCATCGCGATACACTTGATTGAAAAACATATCGACATATTCACGCGAATCCTTGAAGCATTCCGTCCATATCTTCTTTATATCATCTCTCTTGCTCATAGTTGTGACGACGTTTTGTTGTTATTATAACACGCCGGAGAGGCAGATTGTGTGGTGGAACAGGCAAAAAAGTGTCTGCCACCCCTACGGAATGCCCGTTGCGAGGCGACAGACTCATTGATTTTTTTCTTTTAAGGTATGCTGCTGAAACGACATTTTCACGACATGCCGACTTCATTCACATACCTCGTGAGGCCTTCAATCACTGCTGGTGAGCAGGACGGAGAAGGTCGTTGACAGTCTTCACCGGATTGAAAGTCGAGATGGGCACTTCGACAAACACTGTGTTCCAGTCGCTCATGGCACCATTCCAGAGACCCGGAAGCTCCATTGCGCGAAGTTCCTTGCCGTGGCTCGACTTCGATGAGATGAAGCCGGTTGCGGGATCGACATACTTCGGAAGATCATACTTCTTGCCGTGAATATCCTTGATGTAGCATACCAGGTCCACCGGATTGAAGTGAGTGGCAGTGGCCATCATCTTCATGTATTCCTCATTCTTGGGATCCACCTGGTTGCTTTCGAGAATCTGTGGTGAAGTCGAGCCGTCGGGATTGTAGGCAATGAACGGGCCGCCACCCGGCTCACCCTCGTTGCGCACCATGCCGCAAACGCGCAGCGGACGGTCGAGCTTGGCACGGATATATGCCACGACGCTGTCATCGTCCATGCCTTCAAGTTTGGCATCGCGGACATTGAGCACGTTGTTGAGATAGTCAAGCATACGCTTGATGTCATCTGCACTGTAAAGTTTCTCGTCGATGGCAATGAGGTCTTCCTCAATCTGATCATGAACCTGAAGGAGAAGTCCGCCGAGCACTTCCTTATAGCGGATGGTGTCGCCACGCTTCGAGTCAGGCACTACATTGTCGATATTCTTGATGAACACGACCGCCGACTCCATGTCGTTGAGATTCTGAATCAGCGCGCCGTGACCACCGGGACGGAACAGGAGATGACCGTCCTCCATGAAAGGAGTGTTGTCCGGATTGACGGCAATGGTGTCGGTAGAAGGCTTCTGCTCACTCATCGTGACATTGAATTTCACACCTGTGCGCTTCTCCGTCTCGGGAATCACCTCTGAGAGTTTCTCCTCAAAGAGTTTGCGGTGGTTGGCCGACACGGTGAAGTGGAGATTCACTATACCCTTTGAATTGGCAGCCGTCTGCGCGCCCTCGGTGAGATGCTCCTCGATGGGAGTGCGTGACCCTTCGGGATAGGTGTGGAATTTGAGAAGGCCTTTGGGAAGACCGCCGTAGTTCATTCCCTCGGGATTGACAATGGCTGCGATGATGTCACGGTTACGACCCTCGGCAATGAGTTCGTCGAGCTGCTTGCCATAAAGTTTCTCCACGGTGGCGCGGAGTTCGGGGAGGAACGGGAGCTTGTCGATCTGCGCTATGAGCTTTGCAACCGGGCTGCCCTCCTTCAACTCGTCTGTGCCGCCATCCACAAATTCAAACAGTGCCTTGAACATGCGGGAAGCCGCGCCGGAGGCAGGCACAAATTTGCACACCTCGCCGCCATGTTCGAGATATTCTTTCCAGCGTTCGAGCGCAGCGGCAATCTCCTCATCGTCGAGGCGGAAAATGCCTGCACCCACGCGGGCTGCATCTTCAATTTTCAGATAAGGGAAACCGGTGACGAACCGCTGAAGCTGTGATTCAACTTCAGCCTCGCTTATTCCCTTGTTTTTCAGGAGTTCGAGATCTTCAGGTCTTAGCATTTCTTCTTGCAAGTTTAAGGGTTAAAACTATTCACTTTCCAAAGGTAATTATTTTTTTTCACCTACAACCCTTAATTTCGCATAAAATCAGGGCTGGAGCATGAAATTTATATAAGATTTAGTTAAAACCCGAGGCTGGAT
>JAMPHF010000015.1 GCA_023663525.1 Bacteroides sp. | reverse complement strand
CTGGGTGGTCCCCTTTTCAACTGCTACCCGGGTCCCTTTTCAATTGTTAGATACAGTCCGACGAATAGTTGACATTGAAACTTGAGCTGAGGGAGTTACCCTGCAGACGGAGAGCCACGTCATAGAGCTGAGTGACCTGCGTGCGGTCATGGACATCCATGTATTCCTGACGGTAATCGTTACGGCTCCAACTGTCAAGGGTCGAGTTGAGGTCGGCATCGCTCAGCTCTCCCTGATGATTTGCGAGCAACATGCGCATGACCTTTGACAGTGACCCACGGCGATTGTTGTTGTAATCTGTCAACACTGAGTTGAGACCGGCCTGATCCGGCTCACTGAGCATGGCATTGAAGTTATAGCGTTCGAGTGCAATCATGTCGGCAGCCGATGCCCACTCATAGTTGCTGTAATCCTGCTTCTCGCTGATGGTCAAATCAGTGTTGAAATCCACCGTCAGACGCTGCTGCTTGGCTTGCTTAGTCGTGATGACGATGACACCGTTTGATGCGCGCGCACCATAGATTGAGGCAGCCGCCGCATCCTTGAGAACGGTGACATTCTCAATATCGTAAGGATTGATTGTCGAGATACCGCCCTCGATCGGAAGCCCGTCAACAACTATCAGCGGGCTTGACTTGGCCTGGAACGTTCCGACACCACGTATGGTGAACGCATCCTCATCAGTCGATCCTTTCTTCGGGTCCATCACAAGACCGGGGACCGCACCCTAAAAACGCGATGCGAGGTCAGTGGTCGAACGCTTGTCGAGATCATCGGCCGTCAACACCTGATAGGAGCCGGTGGCACTCTCGCGCTTGATATTCTGATAGCCGGTAACCACTACCTCATTCATGATATTGGGAGCTTGCTTCATGATAATCCTGAGATAGTAGCCACCTTTGTCGAGACGCTCTCTGAAAGTCTGCATACCGACATAGCTCACCACCACAGTCGGATTTTTCTTACTTGTCATCACAGAAAAGTTACCGTCAGAATCGGTCGAAGTCACATCTTTCGTGTCCTCTATCATGACGGTTGCGCCCGGCAGAGGTTCACCTTCTTCGTCAAGTACCGTGCCCGTGATTGTCTTCTTTTCTATCTTCGAGATTGAATCCTTGACTTCGTTAGTCCCTTTAGTCTGTGCTGCGACAGTCAAAGGTGACAACAAGGTCATGGTTCCCGTCAGAAAATACAGGATTGATTTATTCATGTTGGGAATGTAATTGATTGGTTTATAAATCCATTTATCTACTTGTTACTATTGCGTTATTGAGGATTTCGGTAATGTCAGCCGCTGAAGGACGCTGTGCATCAATCGAGATGAATTTTCCATCCTTGCCGAGGAGATGCGAGAGCTGACATCTGCTTCCGTCAGGTGCAATGAGGATGGGATCGGTCGGAATCGGGTCGCCATCCTTCACTTTAGGAGTCATGTCCTCGCGCACTTGCAAGATGCACGTCTTGACACCGGGAACTTTTGAGAGCTGAGGCTCAACAGATGCAAAGAATGCCTCGACAGCCTCATCGGAGGGCCTGAACATCATGTACATCGAACCAAGTGAATACCATAGAGACTTTTTATTACCCTCGTTGGTTATCACACTGTCAATTGCCGCGAACTGATCCACCAAATAGTCTTCAACGTTATTGGTGCGCCCGGATTTGTGCAGATCAGAGGCATTATACCAATGTGTCAGAAGACCGGTCTTGCGGGCAACATCGGAATTCGGGTCAACAGTCGCAACGATGGAATCGATGCGCGCCTTGTCGGTTGAATCCTTGTTCATTGAGAGGAGTGTGATGAGCACATCGTTATAGTACGCATCGGTCAGTTCGTTATACCGGCTACGCTTTTCGGGATCAAGTGGAGCTATGAGAGCCTTGACTTTGTCACGGTTGGTGTTCAGCTTTGCAAGATAGTCACTGAACACGTATGGGACATCTGGACGCGGCTTGTATTCCATAGGATAGAAAGCCTGCGTGTAGGCATTGAAGAAACGGCTCTCGGCTGCATTGTCGCCGGAAAATTCGGCATTGGAATCAATATCCATGTTGACCGTTCGGTGCCTGTCTCAAGACACGCACCGAACGGTCGGCCATCAATCTAGACCATAGCTTCGATAACCGGCGCCGGGAGGGTGGCATTATATTCAAACGCACCGGAAGCATCGGTCATGAACATGTCGGTGTACACATCTCCGTCGTGGTCATAGACCACAGCCACCTCGACCGGATCCTTGACATTGACCTTTCCTCTAATAAGAGACTCTGCTTTCACGGTAGCCGTAATAACGGACAAACATAAAGCTGAAGTAAGAGCCAAAAACCTCACACTTGACTTAAACATAGCAATGATGAATTTTATTATTGGTAATACTACTATTTGACATCCGTAAATATAGCCCATCATGCCCCAAACCCGCAAAATTATTACTTTCGGAAACGTAAAATTGAGAAAAAAGAAAAATATTTTAACTTAATCCTTTAAAATTAACAGCACAATGTGTTAATTTTAAAGGTTATTCCGTCCTGTCCACCTGCGCACGGTAGCGGGACGGAGTCATGCCGGTGACTGTCTGAAATGTGGTGTAGAAGGTGGACATCGAACTGAATCCTGCATCGGCACATATCTGTTTCAGCGGCAGATTGGACTTCGTGTCGGAGATCAGCGATATGGCCTCACGGATTCTATAATCATTGATTAGTTGTGTGAAACTCTTGCCCATGGTATCATTTATCGTCTTTGAGAGATAAGTGCGGTTTGTGTCTAGACGCTCGGCAACCATACCGACGGAGACTGAGGGGTCTTTGAATAGTTTCGACTCCGTCATGAGTGCGGTGAAATGCCCCATCAGTTCGGTCATCTTATCCTCCGAGAGAGCTTTTCCGGCAACAGGCTTCGGTCTCATAGCCTGTTCAAGTTACTCGGTCAGCTTCTGCTCGCGCGACATGTATTCGCGGTTTTGCAACACGATGGCACGATAGAGTCTGTCCTTCTTACGATAGTTGATGTAGGTCAGACAGAGGAGCAGAAGGACGGCAGCAATTGTGACGGCAAGCAATGTCATGCGCAGACGGGTGGTCGCGAGGGTGGCACGCTGCTCATCAATCATCCGCTCGTTGGTGAATACCTCATGACGGATTCTATTCTCCTGCAACGCTCGTTCACGGCTTATTTTGAAGATACTGTCCTGATATTCCTGGTAACTCAGACTGTAGTCAAGGGCTTTGGAATGGTTGCCGGCTTCACGATAGCACAACACGAGTTCCCGGATCAACTCCGGCGTGTGGATCATCATGTGCGACATTCGGTTATTGCTGACTCCATACTCAAGGACATTGATTGCGGAGTCAACGTGTCCGTCGTGTCGGAGCAGACGGGCATATTCGAGATAGGTGGCGGATACAGCAGAAGCGTCCACATCCTTGAAATGTTCAATGGCATACGCATAGTTCCGGTATGCCTCACGCTTGTCGACACGCCCGGTGGCAAGACGTGCTTTCAGAAAATACAAACCCGGATCGCCATCGAAACCACACTCCTGATGAAGTTGCTCTATCTGCGACAGCAGGTCTGCCACACGGTCGAGACTGTTGGTCAACAGATAGAACTCGGCAAGAGTACATTTGGCATAATAAAGGGTATGGGTTCGCCACGCCCGACAGCGATCTCGTGGGCTTGCTCAGCCAATTTACACCCCGACAGATCATTCATGGTCAGATATACGCTCGCAAGATTGGAGAGGACAATACCATAGCGACGGCGGTCATTGATGGCTTTTGCATCTTCGAGCGACTTATAATAATATGTGGCGGCCGTGTAATTGTCGTTATGAACAAACAAGTAGTACATGCCGAGACTGTTGTTGATTGAAAGCAGCGCATCATGATTCGCCGTACTTTCAGCTATCAGACGCGCTTCCTCAAGCAAGCGGAATGTCTCGTCGGGATTCTCGTCAATGAGAGAGGATGCAATAACAATCTTTCCGTAGAGTTCGGCAAAATCCCTGTCGCCGGTCTTTTCACCGATTGCAAGCAACCTGCGGCCATACTCAATGGCTTTTTGGGTATCGTAGAGGTTCATGTAGTAGAACGCCACAGTCTTCAGCAGGTTCTTGTCATTCGGGTTTTCTTCGAGGTCTATCAGATATGATTCGATGGTGTCACGCCCGCCTATGGTGTCGGCACATGAATGTATCGGCCGTATCAATAACACAGCCAATACAATCATTATGACCAATGTATGAATTTTTATTTCAGATATAAGCACTAACGTGTATGGTGAGAGAGGATGATAAATGGATAAAGGTTGGAAGACTCAGACCGAACGGGGATCAGTCGAGTTTAAGGACGGCGAGGAAAGCCTTCTGAGGAACTTCAACGGAGCCAATCTGCTTCATGCGCTTCTTTCCTTTCTTCTGTTTTTCAAGAAGTTTGCGCTTACGGGAGATGTCACCGCCGTAGCACTTGGCCGTCACATCCTTACGGACTGCCTTGATGGTCTCACGGGCTATTATCTTCGCACCTATGGCTGCCTGGATTGCAATGTCGAACTGCTGGCGTGGTATAAGCTCCTTCAGTTTCTCACACATGCGACGCCCGAATGTGACGGCATTATCGACATGGGTCAGCGTGGAGAGCGCGTCTACACTCTCTCCGTTGAGAAGAATGTCGAGCTTCACCAACTTCGACTCACGGAAATCGTGGATATGATAGTCAAACGAAGCATATCCCTTCGAGATACTTTTCAGTTTGTCGTAGAAGTCGATGACGATCTCCCCGAGAGGCATGTCGAATATCAGTTCCATACGGTTGCCGGAGATGTATTCCTGCTTCACAAGCTCACCTCGCTTGGCGAGGCAAAGCGTCATTATCGGACCGATGAAATCTGCGGCCGTGATGATGGATGCGCGGATATACGGCTCCTCTATATGGTCGATGAGGGTCGGTTCGGGAAGCCCGGATGGATTGTGGACCTCGGTCATCTCGCCATGTTTGTCAAACACGCGATATGACACGTTGGGGACGGTCGTGATGACATCCATATCAAATTCACGGCCAAGGCGTTCCTGAATGATCTCCATGTGGAGCAGTCCGAGGAAGCCACAACGGAAACCGAAACCGAGAGCCATTGACGATTCGGGCTGGAATGTCAACGATGCGTCGTTTAGCTGCAATTTTTCAAGCGATGAACGGAGATTTTCAAAATCCTCGGTCTCAATCGGATAGACACCGGCAAACACCATCGGCTTTACCTCCTCGAAGCCGTCGATGGCCGAGTCACACGGGTTGTTGACATGCGTTATCGTATCGCCCACCTTCACCTCGCGCGATGTCTTGATGCCTGATATGATGTAGCCGACATTGCCGGCGGAAAGTTCCTGACACGGCTGCATGTCGAGTTTAAGCACACCGATTTCGTCTGCATTGTATTCCTTACCGGTGGCCACGAACTTCACAAAATCATTCTTGTGGATGGTACCGTTGACAATCTTGAAATAGGCGATGATTCCACGGAAGGGATTGAACACCGAGTCAAAAATCAAAGCCTGCAGAGGTTTGTCCGGGTCACCCTTGGGGGCAGGGACACGCTCAACAATAGCCTTGAGGATTTCCGGCACACCGATTCCGGTCTTGCCGCTCGCTCTAATGACCTCCTCCGGATCGCAACCGAGAAGATCCACAATCTGATCCTCGACCTCATCAGGCTTGGCACTGTCAAGGTCAACCTTATTGATCACAGGTATGATCTCAAGATTGTTGTCGATAGCCATGTAGAGGTTGGATATGGTCTGAGCCTGAATACCCTGCGATGCATCGACAATCAAAAGCGCGCCCTCACATGCAGCAATAGAGCGCGACACTTCGTAGGAGAAATCGACGTGTCCCGGGGTGTCAATCAGATTCAGTATGTAATCCTCGCCGTCAATACAATAGTTCATCTGTATGGCATGGCTCTTGATAGTGATTCCACGTTCGCGTTCAAGGTCCATGTCATCAAGTACTTGCGCCTGCAAATCCTTCCCGGCGACAGTATCGGTATATTCAAGAAGACGATCGGCAAGAGTGCTCTTGCCATGGTCAATATGGGCTATTATACAAAAATTGCGGATATTTTTCATATTGACCACAAAAATACAAAAAAATCCTCACTCAACTTTAACGCTTGGAAAAGTTTTTCAGCATTTTATCATATCGTCACCGTTACTGAAAGAGATCAACTCGGTTTAGTGATGATTCCCTGAATCAATATACGAATAAAAATTAGGTCGTAAGCTTAATTTAGGGATATTCAGAGAAAAATCAACTAACTATTTGTCAGAGTCATAGATATT
>JAMPHF010000014.1 GCA_023663525.1 Bacteroides sp. | reverse complement strand
AACAACAAAATAGTATTAATTAACAAATGATAAGGCTGCACGACACACTCTTTGGAGCTTTTCTCTCAACTCTTCGGTCGAGTGGCATGAGCCACACTCCCTCATAGTTGAGAGAAAATCCCTCAAAGATTGCATCGCCCTCGGTTTAACTTTTGTTATGAGACACACTCTAAATTAAGCGAGTGGTCAGAACAGTCCGCCCCAGGGATAGCTGCCGGGCTTCATCGTTATATTGACTCCAGTCGGACTATGCATCCTGATGACACCGGGGGCAATTTCGTTGGTTATATCAAAGGTTTCCCAGCCTAATCTCCGAAGCACAGCATAGGCCGTCGCGCCACCCTCGATGACCAATTCACGCGGAGGATGGGATGCAACAAGACCACTGACAACCTCAGCCATTGTCTCGCGGAGATAGACAGCCGCTTCATGTCCGGTGCGATGTCTGTCGCGCATCGCCAATATCATGGCACGATTAGTTGAATACAGCTCCGTCAATTCCGAAATCCATCCGTCAGGCTTGACAATCCCGTCATAAAGTTCTGTAGGCATATAGCACGTCTGCGCTCCACACGCGATGGACTTGCTCTGCGTGCTTCCACACAAAATCAACAGGTCGCTGACATCGAGCACGAATCTCTCCGTCTCAGGCTCGACAGCCCCGGTCTTCAATTTCAGAAATGCCGTAAAGAGATCAGCGGCTCCGGCAAGCAAGGTTTCCGTGCCGGATGATTCGACCGCACTATTGATGGCTGCCTGACTCTCAGCGTCGGCAAAGCGTACACTCGCGGACTGTGCATCAGGGAAACGCTCACTCAGCGATGATGAAAATGCCGGAAATTCAGGATCGAACGAAAAATCAGTCTCATGAAGCGGCTTACCGTTGATATAGTAGCTTCCTTCGCGTATGGTGCGACCCTTCGAGGGATTGGCGGGGATATAGAGAGCATCCGTATAGGATGTCTCGTCAAGGATTGCCCTAAGCTCGGCAACGACATGACCACGTATGGCAGAGTCGGTCTTCTTGAACACAGATTCCACGCTTTTCATCGCATTGATTGCGCGAGCCACACGGCGGGATTCATCAACGGCCTCCCGTTCAGTCATCGAACGAGTGTCAGTGGCGACGACCATCACATCGCACCCCTCCGGTTCCTCCGGTTCCATGACCAGTTTTACAGCGAGGCCGAGACGGTGGGCTATACCCGCCATCTCGGCTGCTCCTGTAATGTCATCGGCTATAACAGCAATCATTATTCCTTGACACCTAAACGATATTTCGCCATGCGGGTGGCATAGTCGATACTCAGCACCATGGCATCGTCGCTTGCCACACCCTTTCCGGCAACGTCAAACGCCGTCCCGTGGTCAACGCTGACACGGATGATGGGCAGACCAAGCGTGATGTTGACACCGTTGGCACTCTCCATCTTTCCGGTCTCCTTATTCCAGTTGAATGCACATACCTTTAGAGGTATGTGACCCTGGTCATGATACATGGCCACACATCCGTCATACTTACCGCACTTGGCTTTTGCGAAAATAGAATCCGGGGGGACAGGCCCATCGACATTGAAGCCGCGAGCCTTCAATTCCTCGATTGCAGGGATGATCTCAAGAGCCTCCTCATCGCCAAACATTCCATTCTCACTGCTGTGAGGATTGAGTCCGGCAATGCCTATGCGCGGATTCTCGATACCGAACTGCTTGCAGGCATCGGCAATGAGTTCGGTGACTTCGATGACACGTGCTTTCTTGACGAGGTCACAGGCCTTGCGGAGAGGAACGTGGGTCGAGACGTGGATCACACGGATATTCTCATCCGCAAGCATCATAGCATACTTCTTAGTATTGGTGAAGGTAGCATAGAGTTCTGTGTGTCCGTCAAAATGATGACCGGCAAGATTGAGAGCCTCCTTGTTGAGCGGTGCTGTCACCGTGCCGTCAACCTCATTGGCCATGGCAAGCTCGATAGCTTTCTTAATGCTGACGAAGGCTGCATTGCCACACTGGGGCTGCACTTCACCAAACTTGAACGTTGACATATCGACACAATGAAGGTCGAAGACATCAATCGTGCCATATTCAAACTTCGCATCGCTGACCTTATCAACAGCATTGATCTCGAAATCAAAGCCGAGCAACTTGACGGCCTCCCTCATCACGGCAGCATCGCCGGTGACAATGGGACGGCATTTTTCATACGTCTCTTTATGGCTCAGGGCGCGCACCACGATCTCAGGACCGATTCCGGCAGGATCGCCCATAGTTATGGCTAAAATTGGCTTCATATCAATATAATGAATTATAGATGTCCTTTGCATCCTGCTCGGTGACTTCACGGGGATTGTTCTTCAGCAGACGCTGCACTTCCATTGCAGCCTTTGCCATGCCATCGACCGCACTCTGCGGGATGTTGAGTTCTGTCAGCTTCTGCGGGATGCCGACTGCCTTTGATAGCTCGCAGATGAAATCGACACCGTTCTGTGCAGTCTCATCATCATCCTTGCCGACAGGCGCGCCACATGCGATGGCCACTTCGGCATACCTCTTGAGATTTGCCGGACGGTTGAACTTCATGACGGAGGGAAGAAGGATTGCGTTTGACAATCCGTGGGGTATGTGGAACTCTCCGCCGAGCGGATAGCTCAGTGCATGGACAGCCGCAGTGTTGACCGGGCCAAGCACGAGACCGCCATAAAGCGAACCGAGGGCAAGAGCCTCGCGAGCCTCTACATCACTGCCATCCTTAACCGCACGCAGAAGATTGGCGGCGATCAGCTTTATGCCCTGCAAGGCATAGATATCAGCAGCAGGATGAGCAAACTTATTCGTATATGCCTCAATGCAGTGGGTGAGCGCGTCCATGCCGGTGTCTGCCGTCACTTTTGCAGGGACGGTCATGGTCAACTTGGGATCAACGTAGGCTGCATCGGCGAGGAGATACGGACTCACTATACCTTTCTTGAGTTTATCGCGCTCATCAAGAAGAATGGCATTGGGCGACACCTCGCTGCCGGTTCCGGCAGTGGTGGGGAGGCAGGCAAGCCATACACCTTTCTTCTTTATGAAGCCTGTCCCGAAACAGTCAGCGGCTTTCTGGTCACTGTTGATGAACGCGGCCACAAGTTTTGCCACATCCAGCACTGAACCGCCACCAATACCGACCACACTGTCCGCGCCAAACTCACGCGCCTGCTTCAAGATTGATTCAAAATCACCGAGACTCGGCTCAGCGACGATATTCTGGAACACTTCGATTGCCACACCGTGTTCCTTCAACTTGGCCAATGCCGGCTCCACGAGGGGGACAATCGGAGGGGCCGTCAGGACGAACAGCCGCTTATGACCGAGTTTGAGATAATCTTCAACGAATGTTTCGATGCAGCCTGAACCGAACACGATTTTCTGCGGCTGCAATAGCGTTATAGGTTTCATATCTGAATTTGAATAAATTCGGAGTAATCAAAGTGTATGTCAAATTGCCTCCACATCGAGTTCTGCAACTTTCTTCTTCTTTCTTTCCTCAAGATAGCCGTATATTGTAAGCTCCTTGGCGGCCAAAGGTGCAGCGAAAAGGTAGCTCGCGAGATAACCGACCACAAGGACGATCAGATGACTGTAGACACCAAGCATATACTTATGGTGAGTGAAGTTCCAGCTTCCGAGGTCAAGGAGGGTCTCCTTCACACCGGTTCCGTGGATGTCAACCTTGGTTGAGGTGAGGACGGCGTAGGCAGTGAACAGCACAGCAGCGGCGATACCGACGTAGAGACCCTGCTTATTGGCCCTGCGGCTGAACAGACCGAGCAGGAAGATGCCCACAATGCCGGCCGAGAAGATGGCATAGAGCGAGAACAGTGCGCCGAGGACTCCCTCGCCTCCCCATGAGATGTAGAGGAGTGCCACACCGACTGCACCGGCACCGGCGAGGACCACCATAATGCGTCCGAAGCGCAATTGCTGCTTGTCGGTCACATTTTTACGGAAGCGTACATAATAGTCCTGCACGGCAATTGCCGAGAGGCAATTCAAGTCGGTGTCAAGACTCGAAATGGCAGCGGCGGCGAGAGCGGCGATGATGAGACCGCGAATGCCGACCGGAAGCTCATTGCTGATGAAATACGGGAACACCTCATCGGCCTTGAGACCCTCGGGAAGTGCGGGCGCGCCCGACGAATGATAGTAGGCGAAAAGACATGTGCCGATAAACATGAACATTGCCCAGATTGGCACACTCATGAGCACACCGATATAGGCGGCTTTCTTCGCGTCAGTGTCATTTTTGGCGGCAAGATAACGCTGCACGATTGTCTGGTCAGTGCCATACTTCTGCAAAGCGTAGAACACACCGTTCAGAGCCATCACAATAAACGTCAACTGTGTCAGATCCCAATCGTAGGGACCTACGTCTATCTTATTGTATTCACCGGCTATGCGCAGCACTTCCGAGGGACCTCCCTCAGGGAGGAACAGCAAAAGAGCCATGCAGATGAGACCGCCTCCAATGAGGAGTCCACCCTGCGCCACATCCATCCAGACGATGGCTTCCATGCCACCGAGCAAGGTAAGGATGATAATGGTGATACCGAGAATGAGGACGATGGCATAGATATTGAAATCAAGGAATGTTGACAATGCCATGGATACGAGGAAGAAAACCGTACCAGCCTTTGAGAAGTGACCGAGAGTGAAGGCAAACGAGCTGTACATTCGTGCAAAAAGTCCGAAACGACGCTCGAAGTATTCATAAGTGGACAGCCGCACGACCTTACGGAACAGCGGCACGATCACACCGATGAGAGCCAACAGAACCAGCGGCACCATCAGTCCCTGCACGAGAAGAATCCAGTTGTCGGCGTAGGCCGCACCGGGATAGGCAAGGAACGTGACACTCGAAATCAATGTTGCGAATATCGACATGCCGACAGCCCAGGCAGGAATCTTTCCACCTGCAGCGAAATAAGTACTTGTGTCTTTCTGCCGATGCGCGAAATAGACACCGACACCGATGGCCGAAGCCACCGATAAAATTACGATCAGATAATCAATCCAGTGAATGTCGTTCATAGTTTAGAGGCTATTGCTTGTTCTTCTTCTGCTGTAAGTCTCGTGAGCGGCATGAGCATCCACGGCTCGCAAAGTCCCTTGGTCTGCATCATCACTTTCAGAGCAGTCAGAGACTGACCGAGAGTGCGTCCGGCCTGATAGATCTTGGCAATCTCATTGGTCTCGTCCTGCAGACGGTTGGCGGTTGCCATGTCACCTCTGACGGCTGCATCATAGAGCTGATTGAACATGTCGGGGACAAAATTGCCGGTGCTGGGGACGATACCGTCGCCGCCGATTGATAGTGAGTAGGCCGACTGAGCTGCCCAGCCACAGAAATAGGCGAAATCGTCACGCTCTTTTGAAATTTCGATGCACTGCTTCATGCGGTCGAGGTCGCGCTCCGAGTCCTTGAGACCCACGATGTTGGGATGATCGGCAAGACGGGCCACAACGTCCACCGGAATAGTCATGTGAGTGGTGGCAAGTATGTTGTAGAGCATCAGCGGTCCGGTGATATTGTCGGCAAGAGTCTTGTAGTAGCCATACATCTGCTCGGATGTCAGCGCGTAGTATGACGGGAGAGTAGCTACGATCACATCAGCACCTGCCTTTGTGTAGGCTTCGGCCTGCTTGAGCTGCTCGGAGAAACAATTTCCGGTCAGACCTGCATAGATAAGGATTCTGCCCTTGGCTGCCTTCACGGCTGTCTCGACGAGGAGCTGACCGTCGGCGGCGGAGACGCTGTTACCCTCGCCGGTAGTACCCATGAGGAGCGGTGCGACACCGTTAGTTGCAAAAAATTCAATGATTCTTTCCACTGCGGCAACGTCAAGTTCCTGTCTTTCAGTGACAGGTGTTACCATAGGCACGACCACGCCACTATACTTACAATTTTTCATAACTTATAGTTTTAGATTTTAGGATTTTCATGATAGGATTGCAGCCCTCGAAGGATGGCACGGGACCATCCGGCAAGTAAGGCCGGTTATTGTATTGAGACTTGTTTCAAGCGGTATTATTAAAGATTTAATGATTATAATACAAAAGTAGCAAAAATTTCCGAATCAAATTGTATAAACCCACTATTCTTTTTAATTTTTTAGGTTTGATTCTGTTTTCGCAACAGTTTTCACCGCATTCATTGTTTTCAGTTACCGCCTATCAGTTTGCTCATGTTTCATTCATCGCGTGATTTTCCTATCCATATATCAACTGACGGGTATTATCGAGTTCTCCGCGAAAATATGGATTTTTTACAGCACTGTCTTCGGTAATATCAATTTTTCGCATAAGCAAATCTTCAAGTGCAAACTGAAACCCGAAAAAGTTGTCAGCATAATCAAGAAGCTGGATTTTATCCCTGTCAAAATCGACACATAAATCCACATCGCTGGAGTCATTGAAGCGAGGAGTGAGTATCGATCCAAAAACCCATAGCTTGCGAACGTGGAAACGTTGACAAATCTCAATTATCTCATTACTATGAATATCTATCATTTTCATTTTTCCCAATCAAATATCAACCCCATATTTATAAATAAAACATTGAATAACAAAATATTGCGCTAAGGATTTGCATATTTTTTGAAATTAGTATAATCCGGTTCAGTTCCGGCGAAACGAGAAAACAGGTTGTAACCTATTAAGCTACAACCTGTTTGCTTAAAGCATCTGAAGATGGTATATGACAGACTGCGTAAGTTAGTAACACTTATGGAATTGTTATGGTTACTTTTCTATTGCAAATGCTCCTATTCTGTTCTGATTTGTTTTAAAATGTTTGAAGCCCATTCAGGAAGTACACTAACATATTTTTTAGTAAGAACTCCACCGCTTATTCTGAACAAGATTTGCGCGGATTGATTGTCTGTAGAGTTATCATATACATACAATCGGTCAACTATACTTGAAATCAAGCGGCAATTGATCATTGATTTTTGATATCTGCTGATAATTTTTTTTATTGGAACATCATGCCCATCCTCAATGACCCTTTTCGCGACACGAGATGCATTTATCGTTGGTGAATCAGTACCAATATAAAATAGCCTGATAAAAAATCCTGCGGTCTTAGCACGAATTATAAATTCTATCTTGTCTTGAGCCGAAAACACGGTCTCAAACACAAAAGATCTTTGCTCCTTGAGACATTTTTCCCGCAATTCAGAGCAATAATTTGCAGCCTTATAAATAGCATCCTTATTATTCCACCCACCAAACATCTCCTCAGCGATTTGATCGGGATTGATATACAATACTCCTTCCGACCATTCGTGGTGCAGAAACTGACGGGTCACAGTTGTCTTACCAGAGCCATTTGGTCCAGCTATGACAATCAATTCCGGCATACGTCTAACACTGCTGTCCATTACGTGCGGAGGCTATTCGTTCACCCCATATTTGCAAAGCGTGCTCATATTGACGTTCGTAATCGGCTTTGAATTTCTTCTGTGCTTCTTCAGCTCGCCTTATGGCCTCATCACGTGCATCAATCATTATCGCCTGGAGCATCTCGTCAGTAGGATCTGCGCCACCAAGAAATCTATATGAATTAAGTTCCTGCTCACTCATCTGTTATGTTGATATTATCTTTTGATATATGCAAATATACAAATAGAACACTTTATATTAAAATATTGTGTTAAGGATTTGCATATTTTTTGAAATTTGCATAATCCGGTTCAGTTCCGGCGAAACGAGAAAACAGGTTGTAACCTATTAAGCTACAACCTGTTCCTTTAAAGTGTCGGGGTGAGAAGACTCGAACTTCCGACCTCCACGTCCCGAACGTGGCGCGCT
>JAMPHF010000013.1 GCA_023663525.1 Bacteroides sp. | reverse complement strand
ACCGATGCGTCAAGATATTTGGGTGACCCTCCCACGGACTTTTGCGCTTGCCCCCAAAAAACTCTGTACGTGGCCTTTGAATTTACCTTAAGGAACGATAAAAAACTAACTTGGTAAATTTTGCGACGGTATTGCCGAGCAGATTTACCGGATATAATAAAGGCGTGTAGCGAGCTACATAACTGTTTAGAGACGGCAAAGATGCCGGTAAGACCAAGTAAAATTTACCAAGTTAGTTTTTAATCGTTCCTAAACGGATGTTATCGGACAAGGTTATTTCAATTCAAATGCGACCTTAGCGCGTATGTCTGTGGATGATGAACCGATGTACGCATGGAATTTACCCGGCTCAGCCACCCATGATGAGGTTTCGGGACTGTAGAATTTGAGCGCGTCCGGGGTGATGGTAAATTTGACAGTCCTCTCCTCACCAGGAGCAAGATTTATCTTTTCAAATCCTTTAAGTTCCTTTATCGGACGCAGCACAGAGGCTTTGTCATCACCGATGTAGAGTTGCAGGATTTCTTTTCCCTCCCGATCACCAATGTTTTTGACGGGGATGCTTATTGTGAGCGAATCCCCCTCACTGATGGTTTTAGCGGAAATTACAGGCGAACCATATTGAAATGCCGTGTAGCTCAATCCGTGTCCGAACGGATAGAGTGCGGGAATCCGCTTTGTGTCATGCCAACGGTAGCCCACAAGTATATCTTCGAGATATTCTTCATTTATCGAATCACCGGGATAAGATATTTTCCCGAAACTGTGCGCGCCGTTATCCTCCAGTCTGACCGGGAAAGAGAATGGGAGTTTTCCGGACGGATTCACCTTACCGCTAATGACATTGGCAATCGATTTCCCGGCCATCGATCCGAGATACCACGCCTGAACAATGGCGGGTACATCTTTCGCCCACGGCATTTCGACAGCATTACCGCTGAGAAGCATGACCACGATATTGGGATTGACTTCAGCAAGAGCCTTGATGAGTTCAGGCTGGCAGAATGGAAGTGCATAGCTGTCGCGGTCACCTGCCTCGCAGTCCTGCAGATGATTTTTGTTCAGACCACCGATGAAGATGACCACATCGGCTTCCTTGGCTTTGGCGACGGCCTCGGCACGAAGCGAATCCTGAACTGAAATACTTATTTCCTCCACGTTGGAATACATGGGACGACCGGCACGATAGCCGCTGACATACTCCACCCTATTGCCATATACTGCGCGCAGTCCGTCAAGCGGTGTGATGTTGTCTTTGACTTTCAGCTCCGACGATCCACCGCCTTTCATCAGGTCACGCGTGGCATTGTCGCCAACCACGAGGATGGATTTGATGTCCGGTGAAAGAGGCAGCAGAGGTGTCCCGCCTTTGTGCGTCGGGTCATTCTTGAGAAGGACGATAGCTTCGTTGCCTATCCTTTCAGCCACGGCATAATGTTCGGGAGATGCGACAGACCCAAGCGGTTTATTCCGTCTCATAGCTGTCAGGAAATTGAGTCGGAGCACACGGCGCACCTTGTCATCAAGCGTGGATACCGGGATTTCACCACTCTCAATCAATTCAAGATATGGTCGTGCCATATAGTAGTCATCAGTCGTGAACTCCGATTCTGAAGTCAGACCGTTTGTATGTGTACCCATTTCAAGATCGAGTCCGTTGAGGGCTGCTTCCCGAGTGTCGTGTGCGCCGCCCCAGTCGGTTATCACCACTCCCTTGTAACCCCAGTCCTCTTTAAGAATCTTGTTGAGCATCATTTCATTATGACATGCGTGCTGACCACGGATTTTATTATATGCACCCATGATTGTCCAACTGTCACCGTCGATGACTGCACTCTTGAAAGCCGGAAGATAAATCTCGTGCAGTGCGCGGTCACTGAGATTGACGTTGATGTGTCCACGCCAAAGTTCCTGATTGTTAAGTGCGAAGTGTTTGACACTCGCCCCTACCCCATTTTGCTGAAGACCCTTGATGTAGGGGACAACGAGGACTGAAGCAAGATATGGATCCTCACCCATATATTCAAAATTTCGTCCGTTGAGAGGCGTACGATATATATTTACCCCGGGACCGAGCATCACATCTTTTTCGCGATACAATGCCTCCTCGCCAAGAGCGTTACCATATTCGAGGGCAAGAGCCGGATTCCACGTGGCCGCGAGTGCGGTCAACGCCGGAAATGCAGTAATCGAATCATTGGTCCGACCGGAATATTTCCAGTCGTTCCAATTGATTTCGGCACGCACGCCGTGAGGGCCGTCACTCATCCAGAGATCCGGGATACCGAGACGTGGAACTCCGGGCGATGAAAATTTCCCCTGTGCATGGATCATGTTGATTTTCTCTTGGAGAGTCATGCGCGACAGAGCGTCATCAACACGCTTCTCCATCGGCAGACTTTCGTCCAAATATGCAGGCGTTTCATTCGCTGCAAACAGACTGATGGTCGAAAGGAGCAGTGGGATTGTAAGTATGTGGCGGAGCATTTTTCTATTTATGTGGATTTGTTTTGTTGGCAATTGCGTGGATGGTTGTCGTGACCGGGCGAAGTCCGGCGGAGTTTGCATTGACAGTGATTGTTCCCTCTGACCCATCGTTGCGGACAATGAGCATAGCCTTGCCATTGAATGCTTTTCGCTTGTCATCCTTGAAGCGTTCGAGCGATATGGGCGACCCATTGTCAACACCCTCGTTGTGGCCTGCTCCCGTGACTTGGAAGTTCACGAGATTGTCGGCTGTCGGACATATATTTCCATCTTCGTCAAGAATCTCAACGAGCACATAGCTGAGATCCGACCCGTCAGCGTTGATTGTGGAACGGTCGGGAGTCAGACGGAGCTGACAGGGCTTTCCGGCAGTGTGGATCTCAGCGGTTGAGACAACTTCGCCATTTTTACGGCTTACAGCCTTGACAGTTCCCGGAGCGAATTTCACACGCCATGATGCGTGGTATGTCCCTGCTTCCGGTCTGCGGATTCCCTTTGACTTCCCATTGACAAATAGCTCGATTTCATCGGCATTGTTGTAGTATGCCCACATATCAATCTCGCTGCTCTCCTCCCAATTCCAGTGAGGGAAAAGGTGGAGTACATTTTTGTCGGGTCGCCAACGTGACTGATACATATAGTAGACATCCTTTGGGATTCCGGCAAGATCGACAACACCAAAATAGGAGCTGCGCGCAGGCCATCCGTAGGGGGTCGGCTCTCCAAGGTAATCAAAACCCGTCCAGATAAACTGACCTGAGATGAAATCCTTTTCATCAACGTGACGGAAAGTCCCTTCGTGCGAGTTACCCCAAGGGACATGGCAATTGTCGTATGACGAACAGGAGAATGAAGCATCCTCAAACGGAATATCCCATCGTTTAGGCCACACGTATGTGCTGTCTGACGGCATACGGTAGTAGCCTCTTGTCATGAGACCTGAGACACTCTCGGTGATGATGAACGGCTTGCCGGGAAACCATTTCGGGACGGAATCAAACTGACTGTCATGGTAGTTATATCCGATTAGGTCAAGTGCGCCGGAGCGGAAAAGATGATTTCCGGGATTAGGTTCATTGCATCCGGCTGTGATCGGTCGCGATGAATCAAGCTCACGCACCATGTTTGCAAGTTTTTTCGTCAGGAGAGAGTTGACGCTCATTTTTTCAGTCTCGGCTGCAAGCATATCCTTGCCATGACCGAAGTTGAGAATCAGATTTGCTTGTTCGAGGGTGAGAGTATCGGCTTTAGCACTGCGCCATTGTTCGAGAACTTCATTACCTATACTCCATATAATTACCGACGGATGGTTACGGTCGCGGACCACGAGGTCTGTGAGGTCCTTTTCATGCCATTCGGGGAAGTAACGTGCATAGTCATGGGCAGTTTTTTCTTGCGCCACATATCAAATGCCTCATCCATCACAAGAATACCCATCCGGTCGCACAGGTCAAGAACTTCGGGCGCAGGAGGATTGTGTGAAGCGCGGTAGGCATTGGCACCCATCTCCTTCAGAATCTCAAGCTGACGTTGGATTCCACGGGTATTGACAGCCGCCCCAAGCGCACCAAGGTCATGGTGCATACAGACTCCATTTATCTTCATTTTCCTACCATTGAGAGAGAAACCTTCCTGTGGGTCAAAGCTGAAATAGCGCAGACCGGTTGTGGTCAGATAACTGTCGAGGAGTTCCCCGGTAGTGGCATCCGACACAAAAGTCGCTACCGTGTAGAGATACGGGTCATCCACATCCCAAAGGCGTGGATTGGAAATCTCAATCGTCGAAATGACCTTTGTGACATCATCTGCGGGATTGACGTCTACGATGCGGTCTGCGGATTTGGCAATCATTTTCCCATCCATGTCGATGAGTGATGAACTGATCTGGACAGACGTTTTTTTATCTGTCTTATTTACAATATCTGTGGTTACACATAGCGTTGCATCAGTCTCGGTAACGAAAGGAGTAGCTATGTGCTGACCCCATAACGGAATATGAATGTCTGACAATGAACGAAGCCATACGTTGCGATAAATACCACATCCGCTGTACCATCTTGAGTTTGGTTGCTCGGCATTGTCAACACGCACGGCAATCACATTCTCTCCTGCCCTGTTCAGCCACGGTGTCAGATCATAGCTGAATGAGGCATATCCATACGGGCGAGTTCCAAGTTCATGTCCATTGATGAACACAGTCGAGTTCATGTAGACACCATCGAAGTCAATGAATATATTCTTATCCTTTTGCCCGGGAGCAAGAGTAAATGACTTGCGATACCATCCGACTCCTCCGGGGAGCGCGCCTCCGCCGGTCCCCGAAGGGTTATCCTTACTGAAATTGCCCTCTATGGCCCAGTCATGAGGGAGAGAAAGTGTGCGCCACCCCGAATCATCGTAGCCCGGGGAAGACATGTCGGGTGAGTCGCCAAGATTGAATCTCCATCCGTCATTGAAACTAACAGCGCGGGAGTCACCTGCACTGGCGGGTGTGACACATGTAAAGCCCATCAAAATTAGGCAAAAGGTGAGGATAATATTTATTCTGTGAATCATTTTGTAAAGAATATATCTAATTGACTGATTATTTTAATTTTACAGTTTTGGATGCGCCATTATAGGCAACTTCGATTCCTTTACGGTTGCGGTCGTAGGCTGTGGGATGATCCTTTGACACCTTTACAATGTTAAAGCGGCGACTGCGGAGCATACCCGGATACTGACCGATCCGAGCACCTATGGTGAGTGTCTGCTTTGCATCGTTCCACTTGAACGGAATCATGGCAAAGCGACCCTCCTCGTAGTTATAGTTGTCATTCTCGTCCTCATAGAGCATGAATCTGCCATCCTCACCGGCATACACATAAAGATTTATGACATCAGCAGGCTTCTCGTTGCTCCACTGCATTACTGGGCCGAACGGTATGATTGACCCTGCACGAACATAGAGGGGCATACGTTCGTAGGGGGCGGCGACATTGAGAGTCTGTCCACCGTTAACGCGCTTACCTGTATAGAAGTCATACCATGCGGAATTATCAGGGAAATAGACACTTCTCGATTTTGCCCCGTAGGTATAGACCGGGGCGACGAGGAACGCCGGACCGAACATGTACTGATCGCCTATGCCGTATGTCGATTTGTCGGAGGTGAAATCCATCACCATAGGGCGCATGATTGTATAGTCCTCAAAGTGTGTCATACCGGCAAGCGAATAGAGATACGGCATAAGGTCATAGCGCAGATTTGTGTAGTAGACCACAGATTTATAGGCGGGATGAGTCTCAGGTGCGATATTGAAAATTTCGCGGTGAGGCCACTGACCGTGAGCACGGAATATCGGTGCGAATGTCCCGAACTGATACCAACGCGTGTTAAGCTCTCTCCACTCCTTGAGATCGGGAGTTTCCGCACCGGTCTTGAGATATTCCTTGTTAGCCTTGACGTAACGATCTTCGACACAGAAACCGCCGATGTCCATGCTCCACCAGGGTATGCCGGAGGCTGAGAAGTTGAGTCCGGCTGAAATCTGGGCTTTCATGTCCTCCCAACGGGTCGCAATGTCGCCACTCCATGTGGCTGTCGAATAGCGTTGCTGCCCGGCGAAGCCTGAACGGGTGAGGAGAAACACTCGGTTGGAGTTCGTCGCGCGCTGTCCATCATAGATGGCTTCAGCGTTCATGAGAGCGTAGGCATTGAAATATTTCGTTGACGGACCGAGTGCGGTCGGTGTTATGAGGTCTTTGCGATACTGCATATCCGTGCAGTCACGTATGTTCGGCTCTGAGGCATCCATCCACCACGCATCAATTCCGAGCGGCACATAATGGTCTTTCATCTGACTCCAGAACAGTTTCCGCGCTTCCGGGTCGTATGCATCATAGAATGAACCGAGATACCCCGGACCTACCCAGTCACGGATACTGTCGCGGACGGGGAGTTTGTACATCCACCCGTTTTTGTCAAATTCCTTATAATGCTCAGTCGTGACATAGAACTTTGGCCACACTGAAATCATGACATGTCCGTTCATGTCGTGGATACTGTCAACCATCCCTTTCGGATCGGGGAAACGGTCGCGGTCAAATTCATGGCTTCCCCACGCATCTTCCTTCCAATGAAGCCAATCTATCACTATATTATCAATGGGAATGTTGCGTTTGCGAAATTCAGAGAGAGTGGAGAGGACTTCGGACTGAGTATTGTACTTTTCACGGCTCTGCCAGTAGCCCATCACCCATTTAGCCATCACGGGTGCTTTGCCGGTGAGTGTACGGTAGCCACTGATCACATCGTCCATGTCGTCACCGTAGATGAAATAGTAGTCAATCTGATCCTGCATTTCGCCCCACCAGCTCATTTGCAACTGTTCTTTATCATCAACCGGGGAATATGCCCGCAATCCGCAATAGGCCACTGAGCCGTTGGGCTGCCACTCGATTTTTATTGGCACTCTCTTGCCTTTTTCAAGATTGACAGAAAATTTATAGGAATTCGGATTCCATGCGGTGCGCCACCGCTCCGGGACTACGTTCTCGCCATCAATATATACGGACATGTAGCCGGAGTAATATAGTATAAACTTGAACTCGCCGCTTTCCAATGGCTCGATTTCACCTTCGTAGGTGACAGTTGAACCCTGATATTTGAAATTTTGTGGAAGATTTATCACATGTTTCAACTCTTTGCGGATCAAGTGCTCGAAATATATCGAATCCTCGCGCTGCACAATGGTTTCTTGCTCTGGATTGGCAGGAACATATGTGCCGGTCAGCGCACCCTCCACTCCATCTTTGTCATACAGCCGGAACACTTGCCCAAGCTGTTTATAGGGAACAGGATTTCCGAAACGGCAAAGCGAGTAGCTGTCCCACAAAATACCATAGTTGTCGGTGGAAATGACGAAGGGCACAGAGACTTTGGTATTGTACTGGAAAAGTTCCTCATTACGCCCCTTGTAGTTGAACTCATCACTCTGATGCTGACCGAGACCGTAGATTCCCTCCTCGTCGTTCAGCGACTCGAACACTTGACGCACGGTATAGCCCTCAGTCCCCTCAACTTCAATCGGAGTGAATGAACGTCCGCCCTCTGCTTCGGACACAATCAGCCTGCCATCTCTGTCATAGAACTTCACATCGCCCGTCGAGAGTGAGACCGAAGCAGTGACAGAGGCTGTTATCAATGAAACAGTCGAATCTGTTTCGGTGATGGTGTATTCAGGCTTGATCCTTTGCGATACGGTCACCAGACTGTTGTCATCGGCAAATTTCTTGTCAGGTGTGGCTGAAACACGTATGATTTTATCACCAAGCACCTGAAGTCTCACTTTCCTGACAGAGTTGGCTTCTGTCGGTGATATATTGACTGTTACTTCACATTCGTTTTTCTCATATTTCTCCGTGGTGCATGACGCCGAAATGATAGCGGCAATGGCCACAGTTGACAATATTCGTAATTTCATTGGTGATATATGATCTGATTGGTATGTTATATCGTGTTGTGCGACGCGCTCTGACTCTGATAAACCGACGGGAGCATTCCGTATTCTTCCTTGAAATATCTGCTGAAGTATTTCGGATTGTTGTAGCCAAGTCGATACGCCACATCGGCAACGCCCAAGCTGCTTTCACGCAGCAACTGCGCGCCACGTTTCAGACGTATTTGCCGGATAAATTCGACCGGAGTCTTCCCGATGGTCACTTTCATCTTCTTGTAGAGATGGACGCGGCTCATGCCGAGGTAACTGCTGAGTTCCTCAACCGAAAGATCGGGGCGTTTGATATTGTCCATGACATACTTCTCCGCTTTCCTGATTGTCTCAGCGTCAAGCGGAGTGATTTTCACTCCCTCCGCTTCCTGCATGGGCGAAGGCTGGTCGATTGATTTAACATCAGATGACTGCTCCGCAAATTCATCTGTTGATGAATCTGTCAATTCTGCCATATCCTCACCGGTAGCAGTAAATATCCGATTGGCAAGCTCCAACGACCGCATTGCGTTGTCACGGATATCAAAGAGATTTTTGCGCATGTCGGTATCGTCAGTATCCTCAAGCAGACATTCGACAGATGAAATCACAGAACCGAGAGCCGATTGAAGCTCATCGCCGTGGGAACGGCGTGTGGCATTGCGGTCAAAATTTGTGTTACCATCGCGTTTTACCACAGCAATATCCTCGGTCACATTTTCAGTTGACTTCAGCCTGTATCGAACAATCAGGATATAAATGGCATATATGACGATTATTGCGAGAATCACATAAATAATTTTCGCAATAATTCCGGGGTATGATAGAAACGCGAATATCAGAATGGCGGGTTGCATGGTCTAAATTTAAGGGCTCAGTTCGCATTGACAAAGTAAGTGAAAGTCCGGCTAAAATCCAAATATATTGAACAATAAAAAGAAAATTGACGCGCTGATTTGTGCAGATCATAATATCCCGACACTTTTACACAACAAAACTTCTCGCTATCTGACAAATTATTTGTATATTTGCCACACTTAGAGTGTGTCTCATAACAAAAGTTAAATCGAGGACCCCGGTTTTTCTTTCTCGACAAGCTCGAAAGCGGCAAGCCGATGAGGAGGGGATT
>JAMPHF010000012.1 GCA_023663525.1 Bacteroides sp. | reverse complement strand
AGTCTCGCGCCATCTTCAGTGGCTGCGAGGTGGCCTTTAACTGAATATCCCTAAAATACATGCATTTTTCGACCTTTTTGTGTATTGAGTTTCTGAGCATTATTTATCCTTCCAATTTTTCCGAAGGTTTGTACCGATGATGGTATAGCCTTCCCGATCATAATCATAGCAGCTCCGATGGCGATGGACAAGCGATATGAGGCGGTTCAAATTCTTTTCGTCTACGACTTTGTCTATGGTCTTTTCTCACGATTTCACATTTTGGTCAAAGATATAAGTTGCAATCAGGTGTTCCGTATGATTTGTTATTATTTGAGCAAGGTGGCGATAGTAGAGAAAAGATTGACTATGGTGTCCTTGTCTGGAACAGGGATATTGAGCGAAGTTTTGCCGGTATCGGGATCCTCCGTCACAAGGGCATCGGCAAGATTTTTCGCTCCGTCAGGTTGTTTGAGCATATTTGCCAATGTTCCGAGGAAATTCATGCCCTCTGCCACAAACTCACGCACCTCTTTTTGTGTCTGAGGGGGATTGGGAGCAGTCGAGGGTTTCTTGCTGTCGGTTGCAGCATTGGAGTCTATGCCGGATTTTACTTCCGATTTAGGCTTTTCGGTGTTATCGGTGTTATCAGAGTGATCTGTGCCGGTAGATTTTTCGGGATCTTCAAGGTTCTTGGATTTGGTGGAATTTTCAGATTTATCTGAATTTTTAGAAGTTTCAGGATTCTCGATTCCATCGGAAGGGCGTTCCTCCGTATTATCGTCATCTTCCTGCGACACCACGCCTTCCACCATATCCACAATCTTGCCAAACTTATCGGAGTCGAGGAATACTGCATCCTGACCACCATCGAGAATTCCGGCAGCGAGGTTTGACTTGAACCTAAGGGTTGCGAGCATACGATCTTCAATGGTGTTGCTGGCCACCATGTTGATGATCTGCACGGGATTTTGCTGTCCCAGTCGATAAATCCGGGCAATGCGCTGTTCGAGTACCGCCGGATTCCAAGGCAGGTCAATGTTGATCAGTAAAGATGCCGATTGCAGGTTGAGCCCTGTCGAGCCGGCATCCGTGGAGAGGAATATGCGGCAATTTGGGTCATCACGAAATCGGTCAATCAGCCCCTTTCGTTTTGCAGAGGGAACTCCGCCATGAAGAAAACAGAAATCGAGCCTCTCCTTTTCAAGCTCCTGTGCCATAATGCGCAGCATTCGTTCCCATTGGCTGAAGATCACCACCTTTTCATCTGAAGATTCCAGCATGCTGTGGATTATCTCCTTTATTTCATCTATCTTTGTGTCGTGGCGGGATTTTTGGTCGAGAATGTAAGTGCTGTCGCAGACCATCCTCATCATTGATAGAAAGAGCAGCAAACGTTTGCGATCGGTCTCGCTGAGGAATTTGAATTTCTTCCATTTGTCGATAAGTATGCTCACGTGATGTTTGTATTCATCGTGGATGGTCTGTTGCTCCTTGGTCATAGGCACAAACATATTGGTATCGGTTCGGGAAGGCATCTGTATCCTTACGTCGGCTTTGCGCCTTCGTATCAGGGTATCTTTTATCATGTCTGCTACCTGATGGAGGTTCTTGTAGCCCACTATACGTCCGGCTTCATCGAATATGGTGGTATCTTCGGTGAATTTATAGAGGGGTCCAAGTTTGAACTGGTCAACAAACTGTGTCACCGAATAAAGTTCGTTCAGCTTATTTTCGAGAGGTGTTCCTGAGAGTGCCATGACATATTCCGAACTTAGTTTTCGCAATTGTCTTCCCATCTGAGTGTCCCAGTTCTTTAGGCGTTGCAACTCATCGTAGATAATCATATCGGCAGAAGGTATGAATCCGGCCTTTACATTATTGGTGATGGCATGGAAAGAACATATTTTGTAGAAATAACCGGGATCATTAAATTGATCGCGACGTTTCAACAAATCCCCCTCCACTGCCAGCACCGTAGAGTCGGTGAAGCGTTTAATCTCTGCCATCCATTGATACTTTAGTGAGGTGGGACAAATTATGATGACCGATTGCACCATACCCTCGCGTCTGAGCAGTTCCGCAGTAGCTATCGCCTGCACAGTTTTTCCAAGACCCATCTCATCGGCATTGATAGTGCGTCCTCCGGCGAATGCAAACCTCACTCCATCTACCTGATAAGGGTGGAGTCTGGTCTTTATCAATCCGGAAAAATCCGAATCTGCATATTTTTCTTCTAGAATTGCAAGACGGCGTTTTTTGTCGCGCATTCCGAGCAATAGGCTCATGGCATCGTCTTCCCACAGGAATTCAGAATCAATCCCAGATGCTTTCCGAATGAAATCAGATGGATCGCAATCAAGCCTTGTCAACACCCCATTTTCATCAAACAGTCCTTTGGCAGCCTCTCTTATATCTTCGGAGTTAGTCGTTCCAACACGCAACTGAAGCGTACGTCCTGCCGGATAATTCACCACGACGGATGAGTGTTCCGGTTGGCGTGGTGTCAGGACAGCATATTTTCCTTTCTTATAAAATTCCACTGACTCTATGTGCTTGCAAGTGCCGAGTTGATTGGTCTGGAAGTCCATGCAGTTGCAGCGGTTGTGTGGAGCATTTTTGCCAAAATACTCCACACTATATGTGCGGCCAGACTTGGGATTGGTCACTTCAAAGTGAATTCCATCATCTTCCGGACCGTTGATGGCGTGGATTTCATTCTCTGCCGCCTGTCGGCGCAGGGCTCTCTGCCATTCTTTAAGGCTCATGCCCTTGGGACAATGTACCGGACTTATTTTCGGAAGTTTAGGTTGCTTGGAGGCAGCCTTTTTCTTGGAGGAATTCTTTATTTTGACCATAACTGGTTATTTTTATGTAAAGTTACACAAAAGTTTTCTGTTGCCTGAAGATTCCGTATCCGGCATTGCACTTCGATTTGGAATCTTCAAATGGAATCAGCCCTAATTTTATCCCCGCTCAAAATTTTTTAGCATACAGTAATAAAATTTTTCACGGTTTGCCTAATAATTTATTATGCAAGTTCAAGGTCGGGCAATAGTTAGCCAACCTTGAACTTGAACATAACTGACATTAATGCCCGGGAGAGAGGAGGCTTGTCTATTCCTTTATTCCGTAGGCAAGATCGCCTGCATCGCCGAGACCGGGGACTATGTAGGAGTGATCGTTGATGACTTCGTCGATAGCTCCGACCCAGACTGTAGTTTTGTCGGCGGGGAAAGTTGACTTGATGTAATCAACAGCTTTACGCGAAGCTATGATTGAAGCTACATGGATGTGAGCCGGTTCTCCCTTGGTCAGAAGGGCACGATATGACAACTCCATCGATGACCCCGTGGCAAGCATTGGATCAGCAATCACGAGAGTTTTGCCATCGATGCGCGGCGAGGCAATGTATTCTATGAACACATCGAAGTTCTCTTTTTCACGATATTTCCTATAGGCCGAGACAAAGGCATTTTGCGCGTGATCGAAATAGTCGAGGAAACCCTTGTGGAAAGGGATACCGGCACGGAAAATGGTAGCTAAGACCACCTGCTCGTCAATCACCTGCGATGGTGCTACGGCAAGCGGCGTGGTGACATCGACAGTCTTGTAGCGCATACGCTTCGACATCTCGTAGGCCATTATTTCCCCGATACGCTCAAGGTTACGCCGGAAGCGCATCATATCGTTCTGTACGTTTACATCGCGCAGTTCACTCATATATTGACTCACCAGTGAGGGAGTGTCGGCAAAATTGATTATTTCCATAATTATATAGGATTAGAGTTCGACACAAAGTTAATGACTTTTGCAGAATCTGACAATCGCTTGTGCAAAAGGTTTGTAAATTGATAGTTCTTGAGATTCCATCGCGGATAGATCAGCAATTCGGGGGGCGATTGGGAAACGAAACGCTCCACGGAGATGTCGGGACACAATCGGTGGAGTATCTTCACGCACAATTCGATGTATTGCCCGGCTGTGAAACGCGGTATGTCATACAGCCCCGCCTCCACGTCACGTGCCATTCGTGTGCCGCGAATGAGCTGTAATTGATGTATCTTCACCGTATCAACCGGCAACTCATTAACCCTATCGATGGTTTCAAGCATCATCTTCTCATCCTCACCGGGCAAACCCATGATCAGATGGAGACCGCAAGGTATACCGGCGGCATGCGTGCGGCGCACCGCATCGGCCGTGTCTGCCCAGCTATGGCATCGGTTGACTAATGAAAGCGTCGAATCGTGCGCGCTCTCAGCCCCATACTCAATCATCACCCATGCCGGCAGAGAGGCAAGACGGGCAAGGAGTCCGTCGGGCATACAGTCCGGTCGCGTGCCTATAATCAGACCTGTCACATCCTCAACGTCAAGAGCCTCCTCATAGAGCCGCATGAGTCTGCCAATGTCCGATGAATGAGTATTGGTGTATGCCTGAAAGTAGGCAAGATATTTCATCTGCGGATATTTCCGGCTGAAAAACAGCTTCCCATCCTCCAGTTGCTGCCTCACTGAGAGCGACGGGAGACAGTATGACGGATTAAACGACTGATTGTTGCAATACGTGCATCCACCAGTACCCTTTGTGCCATCACGGTTCGGACACGTGAATCCGGCATTGACCGTCAGTTTCTGCACCTTGCAGTCGAAATATCCGGACAGGAAATCTGAGAAATCGCGGTAATATTTCATATACGCGATGCACGGTTGAGCAACACGGCGTCAAGAATCACAATGGCAGCCATAGCCTCCACGACAGGTACTGCACGCGGTACCACGCACGGATCATGCCGCCCCCGGGCTTTAAGTGTCACCTGCTGTCCGTGGCAGTCAATCGTCTCAATATCCTTTATCAGCGTTGCCACGGGCTTGAAAGCCACGCGGAAATAGATGTCGGCACCGTTTGATATTCCACCCTGAATACCGCCGGAATGGTTTGCTGTGACCTTAATGTTGCCATCCGTATCAACAGCAAACGGATCCATCACCTGACTCCCGCGCAATCCCACACCACCGAAACCCATGCCATACTCGAAGCCCTTGCTCGCGTTGATACTAAGCATGGCTCCGGCAAGGCGTGCGTTCAGTCTTCCGAAGACAGGATCCCCCACACCTGCGGGGACACCCTTGATGACACAACTGACAACACCGCCTATGGTGTCGCCCTCCGACTTCACGTCGAGAATCAGACGCTCCATCTCGGCTGCCTTGACCTTATCCGGACATCGCACCGCATTTGTCTCTGTCAGCGACAAATCAAGCTCGGTGTAGGGAACTTCGAGTGCGATATTTCCGACTTGCGATGTGTACGCACTGATTGTGACACCCATCTGGTGGAGAGCCTGCCGCGCAAAAGCACCCGCCACAACACGTGTAGCCGTCTCTCTCGCGCTCGAACGCCCACCGCCCCGGTGGTCACGGATTCCATATTTGGATGTATAGGTAAAATCAGCGTGCGAGGGGCGGAAGGCATCGCGCAGTTGACCGTAGTCACCGGAGTGTTGGTTCTCATTGCGGATGATGAAGCCGATCGGACATCCTGTCGTGACTCCCTCGTAGAGTCCCGAAAGAATCTCGACCGTATCGCTCTCCTTACGCGATGTAGTGACAGCCGACTGCCCCGGGCGGCGACGGTCGAGCTCATGCTGAATCGCGGCGAGATCGATTGTCACGCCTGCCGGCATCCCGTCAATCACACCACCGATTGCCACGCCATGACTTTCACCAAATCCGGTGAAAGTGAATATGTTTCCTATTGTATTCATATTTAAGTTTTCTATGTCAATCTTTCGGGACGGCTATATCAGCCACCTTTGCCGAACAATAAGCTATCAGATCAGCGGGAATTACCTTGAACTGCAAACCGCGCTGTCCGGCAGAAACGTAGATAAATGGAAAATCAAGAGCAGTTGCATGGAAATAGGTCGGAAATGATTTTTTCATCCCCACCGGCGAGCAACCTCCGCGTATATAGCCAGTCAGAGGCAGAAGCTCCTTCATCGGAATCATCTCCGCCTTTTTCGCACCGGCTGCTTTGGCCGCCTTTTTCAAATCCACCTCAAGATTACCCGGAATCACGCACACGAAGTGACCACACTTGTCGCCATGAAGCACGAGTGTCTTGAACACACAGTTGATATCCTCCCCCAATTCCTCTGCCACATGCTCAGCAGCAAGGTTGTCGGGATCAACAGCGTATGGGATAAGCTCGTAGGTTATCTTTGCCTTGTCAAGCAGACGAGCTGCGTTGGTTTTAGTCACTTTGTCCATATTTCTTCAAGTGTTGAATCATATATTAAACGACAAATATAACAATAAAAAACGACACATCCACATAAAATATTATATATGACTGATTAACAATCGATTGTATATATACAATCTGAGAGAATCGATAATCTGGCCGAAGAAGTCTGAAAAATTTTTCTCAATTTCTGTTACATTTACGAAATGTCCACGTTATGCTTTGTGTAGAGAGGACGGAATGACGTTCGTTCCACATCTCTACAAACTTTGAACAGACTCCCGACAATTCATCCACAATCATCCCACAGACAAGTGATAGCCGACGTACTCACAACCACATTCATCACCCTCCGCGCCAAGCTCCACAACATGGCAGCCGGAATCGCAGGCCCGGAGGAAGCGGAAGACGTGATCCACGACGCTTTCTGCCGCTTGTGGTCCTCTCATCGGCTCGTCGAGGATGAGATGCAGGCTGTAAAGCTGTCCTACACAGCCGTGCGCAATTCTGCAATCGACTCTCTGAGACGGTCACAGACGCGCCGCACCGTCTCACTGGATGATAGCCTATCCGTCGCCGAACGCGATGACAGTGACGCAGAAGCCGCCGAACAGCGTGAGACGTATGAAGCAGTCATCCGGCTGAGCCGCAAAGCACTCAATCAGCGTCAATTTGAAGTGTTCGAGCTTCACGACATCAAGGGCATGGGCTATCAGGATGTTGCCGAAACTCTCGGCATGACGCAGGAGAATGTACGCGTGACTCTCAGTCGCGCAAGGAAAATCATCAGAGATCTCTACCGCAAAAACAACGAATCATGAAATATTCTTCACCACCCCTACCGCTCCCGGAGCTTCTGGACCTCATCAACCGCTACTACAACTGCGAGCTTTCCGACCGGGAGGAGATGCAACTGCGGGAAGACGTAGCCACCACTCCCTATAATCACCCCGCCATAGATGAAGTCCGCGCACTGATGGGTTTCAGAATGCCGTCAGCCCTGTCCGACAATTTCCGCAGACAGTCCGCCGGAATCAATCGTCGTGCCATGCTGTCCATAGCCGCAATGATAGCGGTCATTGTTACGATAGGTATATACCTGGTTGTCAATCCCTCGGCTTCTGTCATGGCAGACGGAAACCACTGTATAGCCTACGCCGACGGTCAGCGTATCACCGACGAGACCGACGTAATGCGCCTAATCGCCAATGATTTGCGTGAGTTTGAGAGCGGAGTCCGCGCGATGAACTCTACCATCAGCGATGAACTTAACGACATTGCTCCAATCATTGAGGCCTACGAATCGCCTGAACCATTACTATGACACTTCAACATAACATCATCACCTTATGAAACGCCTATTGACAATCATGTTCGCTCTGCTTGCTCTCCCGATAGCTGTCTGCGCGCAATCCGGACTGGAAATAAACCGGATTTTCGGTGGCAAATACAGCTCTGACCCGACAGTCACCGAGACTCTGATGAGTGGCCGGCAATCATTCCTGCGCGATCACAAACTGACAACATTCGCCACATTCAAGGGAAACGCCGAAAAATACGTGCCGATCATCCAGCCCCTCGTCCTTGCCGACGGCTCACACGCCACAGGTCGAAACGTCCGCTACCGCGACGGCAAGCTCCACTATGCTTTCTTCATTCTCCCTCCAGTGACGGACAACAACAAAACCATCAACCGCTACCTCTATTATCTCAACAACGACAAGGCCGGTAAACCCTCCGTCATGGTCATCTACTTTGAGGGAACAATCAAAAACTCCGAGGCCGAAAATCTCATAAATGCCCTCGTGAAGAAACGCTAGCACAACACATCTCATTGACAACTCACATACTCTAAAATTCAACTATAAAAATGATACGCCACATAATCTTATTCACCGCAATCCTCCTCGGCTGTACACTCTCCATCAACGCCCACACCGCTGACTCCGACACGTTGAAATCGATGCCTGTCGATACACTCCTCAATGCCGCTACCGCTGAAAACCTCTCGATACTCTCCACTCCGACATCAACATCAATCACAGTCCGCAATCTCAACAATGGCAATGAGACATTCTTCTATCGCAGTGGCTCCAGCAAAAAACATAGGGCAACCAATACGGAGACACAAATCAACTGCCCTGACATCACCTCCGTGCGCGTGACGGAAACGCCTGAGAAAGTCGTTGTCAGCTTCAACAACTCCGAAGGCTCACCCCTCTCCTACTCTTTCACCTTCGATGATCCGGACAACCGAACCATCCGCACCTACACAGGCACCAAAGGGAGTGACTTCGGCTTTACAATCTCACGCAGAAAAACCACAAGGTGGGATTTGATTTCCGATGGAATCGGCTTCGGATGGGTCAATCCGATAAAAACCGGGACAGACATGGACGTGGCAATGGGTGCAAGTCACGAATTTATGTGGAGTACGATTATCGGACTACGCATGACCCACCGCGCCCAGTCGCTCTCACTCGGTTTCGGTATCCATTCCCAGACTCTCACCACCCACGGAGCAAATTACTTCAACAAGGAAGCGGATGGGAGAATAACCCTCAGACCATACGAGGAAGGACAGGGTAACCACAAATCGCAGATCAGCTTGTTCAGTCTACAGCTCCCTCTGCTCTACGGTCTGAGTTTTGGCCACAAGGGCTTCTGCACGTTCAAAATCGGTCCTATCCTTAACTTCAACACAGGCGGACACCTCACGACGAAATACACCTACAAAGACAGCGAATATAAAATCAAGACCTCCGACATCGGTCAGCGTGCAGTGACCGTCGATGTCATGGCCTCGTTCAACTATCGCCTTATCGGAGTCTATGCCCGCTACTCTCCAATGAAACGTTTCAACTCACGCGTTGATTTCGACTTCGGGACATTCTCAACAGGTCTCGCCATCGGATTTTGACAGAGCCATAGCCAAGTACCATTTGCACAATACATCGAGTAGGTCGGGAAACGAAGGTTTTCTGACCTACTTTGTTCCCTTTCCCATCACTACCTTACACAGCGGCCTGTTCTGGTTTCAAAACCACGAGCATTTGTCCGCCCTGTGTCCTGATTTGACTACTTTATACCTGAATCAATTGTTGACCGCAAGCCCTGCAACGATAGCCTTTTCTAATTCATCGAATTCATTCTTTGTCGAGATTCTACCGATGTGGATATAAACAATTCGACCATTCTTCCCTACGACAACAGTCAATGGCAGATGACCCGCTTCTGCAAAAATGCTATTGGCTGTTCTGTCTTGGTCAAGTGTGGTGACGTACTTCAAATGTTTCCATCGTTCTCCACGTTCCGAATTGAAAAAAGATTCCAATTCATCCGATGAGGTGTCAATACAGATCGGAAGAAAGACAAAATCCTTGTCATCAATAAATTTTTCTGCAAATTGCGGTATTTCCGTCGGCAACAATTCCAAAAGGCAATTCCCGCACCAAGTAGCCCAAAAGTTGATGAGATAGCATTTCCCCGTATGCAAAACATCCTCAACGACAGCACCTCCGGGATTCCTAATCACATTGAAATTCGGCACTGAATCTCCGAGATGGAGACGATATGCACCCTGCGATGAAGATTGCATTGCCGCCCTTCATTTTAGCGATTGTTTCATCTGACCTTCGAGAGATGATGTAATTGCCATTAGTGGAATCAAATTGATATTCAATTGGCAAGGATAAATTCTCGATAATAAGAGTATCATAATCCCATTTCCCGGTAGCACATTGTTGTCGGACGCTATCCGGAATAGCATTCCAAAAAGCCGTATCAACTTCAGTCTTACCGATATAATATCTATGAGGGACCTGCGCCACAATTACGATTGAGACAAACAGGCTTATGGCAAAATTAACCTTTTCATTTATTCCTTCCCCGAATCGAAACGATGGTGAATGTAATCTTTATAAACCAAATAGTAATAGACTGCACCAATCATCACTAATATAATACCCAGAATACCTGCACATCCACGCATTATCATTACAGCTTGCCACGACAAACTGTCCATCCATATAATTGTCGCCAACATCAAAAATATGAGTGCAACCGCATCCCCAATCATAAGATATTTCCATATCATGAATTTAGGACGTTTGAACCATACGTTGATTTTTTCTCGCTCTTGAAAATAATTGTTCTGTCTCATTTACTATTTTTCTTATTCCACCAATTGGAAAATGGAACATTTCAGTAGATGACAAAATTTGAATCCTGCCGGTTAAATTATTGATTATTAATGTCTTATATTTGTAAAAGTCCCTAAAAATCAGTAACTTTAAAGAAAAGTTTGACCGCTTTT
>JAMPHF010000011.1 GCA_023663525.1 Bacteroides sp. | reverse complement strand
CTACTATGCAAATATCGTGCCAACATATGTACATTAATTTTTAGAAACTACTTAACACTTAATACTTAACACTTAATACTTACTACTTAACACTCGATAATAATAATGGACATCGAAAAGAACTACTCTCCCGCCACCCTGTGTGTGCAGGCCGGTTGGACTCCTGTCAAGGGTCAGCCGCGTGTGCTCCCCATCATTCAGAGCACCACTTTCAAATACGACACAAGTGAGCAGATGGCTCGTCTCTTTGACCTCGCCGATTCCGGCTACTTCTATTCGCGTCTTCAGAATCCGACTGTCGATGCCGTCGCAGCAAAGATTGCCGCCCTCGAAGGTGGTGTGGCTGCCATGCTCACGTCGTCGGGGCAGGCTGCCAACTTCTATGCAGTGTTTAACGTCTGCGAGTCCGGCGACCATGTCGTGTCGTCATCCAACATATACGGTGGCACATATAATCTTTTCGGTGTCACTATGAAGAAACTCGGAATCGAATGTACGTTTGTCGATCCGAACGCTTCGGAGGAGGAGCTGCAGGCCGCCTTCCGCCCCAACACCAAGGTGATGTTTGGCGAGACCATATCCAATCCCGGCGGAGAGGTGCTTGACATTGAGAAGTTTTCCCGCGTGGCCCATAGCAACGGTGTGCCACTGATTGTTGACAATACTTTCCCGACACCCATCAATTGCCGTCCTTTCGAGTGGGGAGCTGACATCGTGACACACTCCACCACCAAGTATATGGACGGACACGCCGTCAGTGTCGGCGGCGCAATTGTCGATAGCGGTAATTTCGATTGGGAAGCCCATGCCGATAAATTTCCCGGTCTCACAACCCCCGATGAGTCATATCACGGCCTCACCTACACGAAGGCTTTCGGTAAGGGCGCATACATCACCAAGGCAGTGGCTCAGCTCATGCGCGACCTCGGGTCAATGATGTCGCCTCAGAATGCTTTCCTCCTCAATCTCGGGCTTGAGACACTCCATCTACGTATGCCGCGCCATTGCGAGAATGCCATGACAGTGGCCAAGTGGCTTGAGGCGAATCCAAAGGTCAAGTGGGTCAACTATTGTTCGCTTCCCGGCAACAAGTATCATCACCTCGCCGAGAAATATCTCCCCAATGGTTCGTGTGGAGTGATTGCATTCGGTCTGAAAGGTGATCGCGAGGATGCCATCAAGTTCATGGACCGTCTGAAATTCATCTCGATTGTGACTCATGTGGCCGATGCGCGCACTTGTGTGCTCCATCCGGCAAGCCACACCCATCGACAGCTTTCCGACGAGCAGTTGCGTGAGGCCGGAGTTGCTCCCGACCTTATCCGTCTCTCAGTCGGCATAGAGGACGTGGCCGACATCATCGCTGACATAGAGCAGGCTCTCGGCTGAATGCATGGTCATATAAACTGATTTACAAATAGCATGATTTTTGAGACAGGATGTCCTGAAGTCATGCTATGTTTTTGATAGACAAAATGAAACTTACATATAACATAGATGGCATATCGCAGGACGACCGCTCATTTCTTGAGTCCGCTTTGAAGATGGCTGAAAATGCGGGAGCTATCCATCTGAGATACTTCCGCAAAGGTAATCTTGCGCAGACAACCAAACTCAACGACAGTGACATCGTCACGAATGCCGATAAAGAAGCGGAAGCAAGTGTGCTGGATTTCATCCGCTCCCATTACCCTCAGCATGGCATCATTTCCGAGGAATCCGGCAGAGATCATGATGACAGGGAATGGCGATGGGTTGTTGATCCCCTTGACGGCACGACCAACTTCGCGATGGGGCTTCCGGCGTTCTGTGTGTCGATTGCGCTTGAACGCAATGGAGAGACTGTCGTTGGTGTCGTGTATGCTCCCTATCTCGGAGAATGTTTCTATGCGGTCAAAGGAGCGGGTGCATGGCTCAATGGCTGCCCGATTCATTGTTCCGACATGGCGGAGATGTCAAAAGCCGTTGTCGCCACAGGTATGCCATACGACAGGAATGACAACCCCGACAACAATCTTGCCGAGATATGCCGCATGGCATTACTTGTCAGGGGAATCCGGCGAATGGGGTCGGCTGCAATAGACCTCTGCTATACGGCTGCCGGCTTCTTCGACGCATATTGGGAACTGAATCTAAACAGATGGGATGTCTCGGCCGGACAACTCATAGCCTCCGAGGCCGGAGTCGTCATAGAGTCCCTGCGCTCAAACCGCAACCACTCCCTCCTCGCCTCCAATCCTCGCCTCTACCCCAAAATGCACAGCCTCCTCAGTGTGTGTAAAAACAGTATGGGATATTTCAAATAGAAGTGCGATATTGATGGATATTGGTGGATGATCGAATTTGTAAGTATTGATAATTATAATTAACTTTGCTGTATGACAAAGCATGAATTTATAACTAAACTTAGAAATGCGGTGAATGAATTTTCGCCCTATGTGATGACTAAGGAAGGTCAATGGGTAGTAAAAGGATTTATTGACATTTATAAGAACGTTTATACATTATCAACAGATACCAAAGTCGTATCCAAGATTATTGAACTTTATATTTTCCCTCTTATATATAAATTTTCAAAAGATAATGACCTGACTCTTGAGCTGACCAAAGAATAGAATTTCTATCCTGATCTTACGTTTAAGGATAAGGATGGAAATCTTTTTGCGGTTGACTTAAAAAGCAGCTATCGCAGAAGTGCAACGCGTATAAACGGAATGACGTTGGGAGCATTCACAGGTTACTTCAGAAATAGAGAGAGTACAAAGAATGTGACCTATCCCTATGGCAGATACAAGGCACACGTCGTTTTAGGTGTGATTTATAGTAAGAGCGATGAAATAGATGAGTGTAGGGCGTATACGATAGACCAACTGGATGAAATAGTATCGGTGGTAAATAACATTACATTTTTCGTACAAGAGAAATGGCGTATAGCCATCGACAGACCAGGAAGTGGTAATACTAAAAACATAGGCTCCGTCACTCTTATAGATGAGTTGCTGAATGGCGCAGGTCCATTCTCAAATCTTAGTGAGGAAATTTTTGATGACTATTGGATGAATTATCTGACATCCGATATGGCAAAAAAAGCTGAACTTAGAGAGCCATATTATCATAACTTAGCCACATATAAGAAGTTCCGTAATATAAGGTGAAATGCAATATTCTTTATTCACTGAAGTAGACGAAAAGAATTTGTTCCCTACGACCCGCTATCAGGGTAGTAAGGCAAAATTTGTTGATTGGATAGGGTCTGTGTTGTCGGATGTTAAATTCGATACGGCTCTTGACGCTTTTGGTGGGACCGGGAGTGTTGCCTATTTATTTAAAGACAGAGGGAAGAAGGTCACGTACAATGACATCCTGCCATTCAATGCCATGATCGGTAAGGCCATAATCGAAAACTCCTGTGAAAAGTTAGATGAGTGCGACTTAAAATATATCCTTACAGAACATCAGGGCATTGTATATCCCAATTTTATATCAGAGACTTTCCATGATATTTACTATACAGATGAGGAAAATCATTGGCTCGATGTGGTATGTTACAACATCAGGCATATTGAAAACGAATATGAGAAAGCATTGGCGTGGTTCGCATTGTTTCAAGCATGCATAATAAAACGACCGTATAATCTGTTTCATAGAAAAAATCTGTATGTGCGTCTTTCCGATGTACAACGATCATTTGGCAATAAAAAAACATGGGATACTCCATTTGAGACGCATTTTAGAAATTTCGTTACGGAGGCTAATCGTGCAGTTTTCGATAATGGTAGAATTTGTACGTCAATCAATCAGGATGCATTATCCATAAGCCGTAATCTATATGATTTGGTCTATATAGACACTCCTTATTTAAATGAAAAAGGGATTGGGGTGGACTATGCAGACTTCTATCATTTCCTGAATGGAATGCTGGAATATGAGAGTTGGGGTAAGATGATTGATTATGACAGTAAACATCGTCGCCTTAAACGTGTGTATTCTCTTTGGAATGATAAAGAGCATATCATGGATGGCTTCCGCAGACTAATAGAGATTTACCGGAACAGTATATTGGTTTTCTCGTATCGGTCCAATGGTATACCCGCAATAAACAGTATAGTATCGTTATTGGATGGGTGTAAACGGCGTAATGAGATTCACTATTCGTGGAATATGAAATATGCTCTGAGTGACATTAAATCAAGGGAAGTTCTCATTATCTCATATCCAAGCTGATCCACGGACGAAAAATATGTTTTGACGTTATATGTTGGTGGAATTAAAGAGATGGCTTTTGGGTATAAATTTAATGCCCCGTCAATATATATTCTATATGCGTAACGACGCCCTTGCCATGGTGGTTTTTTACCATGCAAGGGCGTTGTCGTGCATATATTGTTGATAGGTTAGTCTATTCGGGGATGTAGATGATGTCGCCGTTTTCAAGCTCGTAGGCTGTGCCGACGCGTTTGCCTTTGTTGCCTGACGAGCTGTTGTCCTCAGAGGGGGTGTAGCGGTTGATTTTCTCTCCCTCCTTGGTAATGATTTCCATGTTCTCTTTGCCGGGATTCTTCACCATGGTGAAATCCTCTTGTGAAAACATCTCGGTCATGTTGTAGCGGCTGACGAGAGCCACCATCAGTGCAACGGCAAAGACCATCGCCACATCGAAAAGATTGCTGACAACGCTCATCGGGTCGTTGTCCTCGCCACGGTTCAGAAGTCTGCGTCGTCTCATGCCTCAGTTGATTTTGTGTTTACCAGCTTGATGACTTCGGCGAGATATTCGAGCATGGTTATGTTTTTGACTGCCCATCTCTCTTTGACCTGTTGGGTCAGGAATCCGATGGCACTCACGACGAGTCCCACAACGGTTGTAGCGAAGGCCACCTGCATGTTGTAGGCCATTGATGCGATGTCACCGGTGGCAAGGCCGACGAGTGCCGGACCCATCGGGATCAGAGTGCCCATCAGACCGAGGATGGGTCCCATTTTGGTCAGCACCTTGGAGGTCGAGAGGTCTTTGTCGGCTTCAATCTCATATTCCGACAGCAGCAGGTCGATGCGCGGGGCATTGTCGCGGTTGGCAAGAATCTTTTTTGAGTAGGCCATGACAATTGAGTCGTTTTTTTCGGGGAGCGAGTCGCTGAACTCATCGAGTGTCGATGGAGTCAGTTTCTCGATGCGGGCGTAGAAGGCATTGGCGGTTTTCTTCACCTGCAGGTACTGTCCGAAAAATGTCCCTATGAGGATTATTGCACGGATGAAGAAGAATATGAGGAGCACGATGACCGGCACGAGGAGTCCGGTTGAAATCCAGTAGAGGATGTTGGAAATTACGTTCATTTCAGTTTTGCTATAAGTTTTGAGCTATTACGTTTGTTCAGTAACAATCCGGCGACAGTCCCGACAGCCACAATGAGCATGAAACCTGCCAGTGTGTCCCACTCCACAGAGTTCGTACCCTTGACGGCTGTGCGGCCATTGACTGTGGTTATCACTCCGAGGATGGCTATGATGGCATTGACCATGAACAGCATTTCAAGCCTCAGGTCATTTTCGGGGAGAATGTAGCGGATGAGCCATGCTGCCGACGGGAGCAGGATGAGAATTCCCCCGGCGGTTGTCCATGCGACTGTCGAGAAGTCGCAGCCGGGAAATGAGAAGATTATCTCGGTCAGCAGTGCAAGCAGGACCGGGAAGATGAGCAACCCGGGAATCCATAGGGTCGCGTAGAGGATGACTGATTGTACTCTCGACAGTTTCTCGCCTGCGATTCTCTTGCCCATCATCACGCAGAAAGCCACCTGAAACATGACATCAACCGTCAGCAGCACCGAGGTGTCGAGCATTAGCTCCGGCTGACCGAGCCAATCGGCTATCTGAGTCTTGGACTGGTTGACCGCAATGTCACATATAAACCAGGTGAACAATGCTGCAATGGCTGACAGTACCACTGTCCCGATGAGATTGTGATAGGTCAGCTTGAGCACGAAACTCAAGCCGACCATCACCATTATTATCATTACGACTATTTCCATGATTCATTTTTGGTCGTGTTTAATCATCACACCTAATTATTAAACTCGGAATATGACTGTTTATTTTCCAATCGATTTTAAGTTAAATTTAAAAAAATGATCTAAAATTCTCAGACCCGTGTGCGGCGGCGGTGTCTGATGAGGACTATCAGACCGATCACGGCAATGATCACGACCACGGCCACAATGATACCGTTGACGGTGCCTGTCACTTTCTCGGTATTGTTGAGTTCCTCTTTCTGCATCACCATTCCGTCATCGTCCGCGCCGCTGACGGCTTCGGCACGTATTGTCCCGATGGCCTTGTTGTAGGCAGAGGCTTTCTCTTTCGATACGTTGGAGGCGATGAAGTCGCGGAGTTTCGCATTGTCGCAGACAAAACCGGAGCATGACGGCTGATATTCGTTGACCACTTCCGTGTGGAGTTCTGCCATGGCGGCAATCTGTTCGGGTGTCGCATCCCACATGCCCTTACGGACGGTCTCAAGCATGACGGCTGTCATCTCCTCGATGGCTGCCGGATTGGTTGACGTGAAGTATTCCTTCACACCGAGGTTATGCTTGTCGGCCACGTAGGTGTCATAGATGTCATCCCAAAGCTCATCGTCGATTGCCGATTCCTTCATCACATTCCAGCCGTAGGTGTTGCGGATGATGTCGGCGAAGGCTGAGGCATCGCCCGCACCGCCTTTCATCTTCTCTTTGATGTACTTAGGATTGAGTATGGTGGTACGGCTTTCGACTCCTATGGCTTCCTTGACCTCCTGCATCTTCACTTTGTTGCGGTTACGGTAGTCGCTCAGATATGCTTCCGGGTCTTTGCCGGTCACGGTCTTCACGGCGAGGTTCATTCCTCCCATGAATTCATAGACGTGGTCGAGGCTGAGCGCACCCCAGGTGTTGCTTTGGCGTGGCTGCACGACGACATCGGTCCTCGTCAACGCTGCTTCAAACGCATGGTCATACATTTGTTCCCATTCTTCCTCGCTGCCATAGACGGCACCCATATTGTTGATGTATGTTCCAGCGATTTCCGACTCGTCGTCCCATCGGTCACCCGCTTCGACCATACTCTGGATTCCACTGCCGTAATTTCCGTTGACACCACCGAACACGCGTGCGGTGGAGAGTTTGCGTGCCTCTTTCGGGGTCACACCGCTTTCGACGAGGTGGCGTTCGGACTCGACGACACCCTCGGCAACGTAGTTGGGATACTCCTTGTCGTCAGCCTCGGCTGCCATTTTCACAGCACGGCTGATCAGGAACAGACGCGAGGCGGCGAGATCGCGGAGCTGACCGCTCGTCTGCACGACAACGTCGATGCGCGGACGGCCAAGTTCAGCCGAGGGGATGAGCTTGAGATCGGTCACTCGTCCAAACGGGTCGCGGACCGGTTCGACACCGAGCATATATAGCACCTGGGCGATGGTCGCACCCTCTGTCTCGATGAATTCACTGCTCCAGAGCGTGTAGCTGACCTTGCGGGGGATGGAGTCACCGTGGTTTTTGCGATACATCGCAATGGTGTTGTCGGTGAGCTCCTTACCCTTCTCCCAAGCCACAGCCGAGGGTGTTTCCTCAGCGTTGACGGCATACATGTTGCGTCCCGTTGGGAGTATGTTGGGATTCAGCACGGGGTCGCCGCCCGATGTGGGGGCTATGTAGCCACCGGCGAGAGCGTTGACCATTGACGACAGTTCGGCGTCGGGGCTTCCGGCGAGTGCTGACTTGTAGCGGCCTATATTGGTCAGGGCATGCTCCACTTCGGTGACAGCCGTGGCGAAGTCAATCTCGGGTTTTGTGTATTCCTGACGCTTCATGCCGGGCATTCCGCCATTGGGGTTCTTGCCGGTGTTTCCATGTCCGGGTTGCCCATCGATCTGACCTGACTGCTGCTTGCGCTTCATGGCCGCCTCCATTTTCTTGATTGCTTCTTCGTCAGCACCCATCTTCTTGGCCATTTCAAGTGCTTTCTCGGGTGTCATGCCGGTTTTTGCCATCATTTTCTTCATGCCGGATGTGTTGGCGCGTTCGGAAAGTTTCAGATTGCTCTCCTGAGGTGAGGGCATCATGGAGCCGAGCACCATCATGCGCGATAGCATGTCTTTTGAGCCTTCGATTGCTTTGACGATGGCTCGTGCGCTGTCGAGTTCCGTTTGAGTTATACCGGCGATGGTGCAGATTTGAGAGTCGTCAATTCCGTTTTTGCCTGAGGTCAGGATTGAGTTGACGAGCTTGCGCGCTTTGGACTGATAGGTGCGGGTGAATTGCGCACGGTTTTTCTCATAATCGATGTCAGTGCGTCCGCGTTGCTTGTCGAGTTCATAGAGACTGTATGCGATGGGATCGACTGTCATTGCGTAGACTGTCGAATTGATGTTCTCCTGCGAGTATGGGACACCCATCACGTAGAGTGCGCCTGTGATTTTCTCATTGGCAAGTTCCTCGGCAAAATTCTCGATGCGTGCGATGTCATCGCCGGAATAGGGGACACTCATCACGCTGTCAATGCGCAGCTCGCGGTGTATGCCTAAATCGACCGTGTATTTCTTTACGAGAAGTGAGGCTTTGCGCAGAGCCGCTTCGTCAGGTTTGTCAGCTCCGAGCAGACGGTTGTATGATGCGATTGCATCCGAGAGATTTTTGTAGATTCCGCGCACATCGCTCTCCATGAACGGAGGGGTCAGATAGTTGACAATCCCTGCATAGCTGCGGCGTTTTGCCATCATGGCCTCACCGACATTGCTGGTGGAATAAGCATAGAAGTGGGGCATTGTCCCGACGAGTCGGTCAGGCCAGTCAGTGCTACCGAGCGCAACCTGTTTGCGTGGGGTGAATTCAAGGCTACCGTGTGCGCCGAAGTGAATCAGAGCGTCGGCTCCGAAACCGTAGCGTGCCCAAAGGTAGGACGCAACGTAATTGTGGGGTGGGGCAGCTTCAGTGCCGTGGACCATCTTGAAATCATCGTCACCGAGTCCGGCTGCGGTCTGGGGAATCAGCACAACGTTGCCGAACTGCAGGCGTGCGAGAGCCAGATCCCCGTTGTCGGTCTTGAGACCATGTCCGGGGAAAGTACCGTCCACTCTGTCAATATCTTCCCTCATTTCTTTGGAGAAGGCATCGGCACACCATTGGTCGTACATCCCGGAAGTGATGATTTCCGGTGAGCGTGTGCTGACGAAATCGTCCTGTGCGCCTTTTGCATAGAGGTTGAAAATCTTGCCGTAGTCATTGATGCGTTTTTCAAGTTCATCGGCTGAGGCGGGGAAATTGCGGACATCGTAGCCCTCGCGTTTAAGTCGCGAAAGCAGGTTGAACAGCGAGGGAGCTACTTCCATTCCCTCGGCCACAAGTGCGTTCTGACCGGGTCCCTTGAAATAGAAAATGGCAACTTTTTTGTCTTTGTTGTCTTTCTGACGGAGGGCGACGTAGTTGTTGACCGTCTTGACAAAATCATTGAGTCGGTCGGGGATAGCGGCGGCGTAGGGCAGTCCGTCCTTGCCTTTATAGTGGGCGAACAGAGAATAGGGGCGGACAGCACCGTCAATTTCGGGAGTGACGACACTCTGCGACAGAAATCCGCCGTTCATGCCCATCTTGTCGGTCATCCATTCATCATATTCGCGATTGACGTTGAGGGGGGGAGAACAGCGGGATGTTCTTTTCGCTCAGATAGTTCACCACGATGTCGCCCATGCGTCCATGCGCCATGTTGATCAAAGCCGAGGGCGAGATGGAGTCGGCGTGACCGTCCTTGATGAAGATCTGTATGGTGTTGACAGGATAGACAATATTTCCACTCTTTTCGAGAGCGGAAACAAGACTGTCAGGCACACCCATCATGCCGGTGAGAATAATGGACGGAGCGTCGGGATTGAATTTCCCCTTTGAGCGGAGGAAGTCCTGATACTCACTGACGGAGGCAAAGTTGAGGTCCTCTTTGTCATCGGGATAGTAGAGCAGTGACGATGCCTGTGTCTGCGGATCGGAAGGCTCATCGACAAAGAAGCGTTTGCCGTCAATGTATTTTCTGACGTAGCGCAGGAGATTGCGGTAGTTGTTCTTTCCACCGGCGAGATATTGCTTGAGGAAGCCTTGGTCAACCGAATCGACTGACGCTATCAGGTTCTGTGGATTGGTCGCGGAGGTAGTCAGCACCGGTGTGCCGCTCTCGGCTGCCTTGACGAGTGCCTCGCGCTGCTCCTCAACCAATCGGAGGCCCATACCGTTGACAAAGACCATGTCATAGTCATTGGTCTTGTCAAGTTCCTCGACCGGGAGATCCTTGATTTTGATGAATGAATTGTCGTTGGCTTTTGCAATCTGACCTAAGTTTATGGCCTGGTAATTTACGAATGCTATTTTTGTGGGAGAGGCAAGGATATTCCACAGCAAAATGCCTACTACGATGAGAAATAGACATATACTGCTGATAATGATTATTTTACGTCTGTTCATGATAATTTGTTACTTTCTGAAGAATTCATCGATGTCAACCGACATGCCGATTGAGAATGTCGTGCCGTTGGTTGTCGGGGAGTTGTTGTAGTAATATTTCGGGACGTAGTTCAGAAGATTGTCCACCGCCATGGTGATGTTGACTCCCCTCCAGAAGCTGTGGGTCATGTTGAGCTTCCATATCATGTAGGAGGGGTAGGTGACGCGCTCGGTTTCCTCGTAGGAAGTCACGGAGGTGTATTCATCAACCGTGACTTTTGAGAGGAAGCGACCGTTGAGGGCGACCATCAGCTCATAGTTTTTCCACCGCTTGGTGTAGTCGAGCCGGAGGGTGGCGGTGTGGGGGCGGGTGGACGATGTGTATGGCTCACCTTTCCTCACGTGCTCATGGGTGAACATGTAGGAGAGTCGTGTCCCGAATCCGCTTGTCGATCTCCACGAGATGTTGGCATCGATTCCGGAAATGGTCACTTTGTTGATGTTGGTGTAAAGCTGACCTTTCAGAGCCTGGCTCCACGCTGTGGTGATTCGGTCGTTGACAAGGTTGCAGAACGTGCCGATGTTGAAGTTGAAAAGACAGCGAGTGTACTCGGCGGAGAGCTGGAAATTATGGCTTGTCTCAGGCTTGAGGTCGGGATTTCCGTAAATCATGAAGATACCGGCCATGTCGAAGTCCATGTACATCTCCTTGAGCGTAGGTGCGCGGAATCCTCCGGCGTATGAGCAGCGCAGTGCTATTCGCGGGAATTTGTACATCATGCTCAGACGGGATGAGACGTGGCTCATGTGGGCTTCCGAGAAATAGTCGTAGCGTGTTCCGGCTATGAGGTTGAAATTCTTGACGAAATTCATGTCGAACTGGGCGAATCCGTCGGCAGTGGTCTGGGTCTTGTTGCCGTTGTCGGTGAACTGATAGCTCTGGAGATAGTCATGCATCACATCACCGCCGACGGTCAATATGTGTTTGCCCGCGAAGGTGTGGTTGTAGATGGCGCGTCCACCGTTCTGCACATTGCTGTACTTGCGGACATCCCTTGAGGTCAGTGTCAGATAGTCGCTCTTGTCATACTGGTCGAAATTGTAGGCGAGTTCGAGATTGTCTGACCCGGAGAACGTGTAGAGTCCGCGCAGTCCGCCGGAGAAGTCGCGATAACGGTCGCGTGTTGCTTCCTGGGCGTTGCGTTGGCGGAAATAGTAGCCTGCGCGGGCAATCAGCTTGAGCTTGTCGGTGGCGCGGACGGTCAGACGCTCCTTGATGTTCCAGATGTAGCCGCCATAGAAACGGTCGTAGTCACCCTCATTCTTCATATTGTATGAGTCGATGGAGTTGTATTGGACCGTTGTGGCACTGTTGAATCTTCCGGCATTGAAGCTCGCAGTTCCGCCGTAGCGTTGTTCGGCATGTGCGCCATAGCGGGAATTGAGATTGACGCGCCACGGCTCTGTCTCCTCACGGCTGATGATGTTGACAACACCGCCGACGGCGTTTGACCCGTAGAGCGACGATGCACCGCCCTTGACAATCTCGATGCGTCCGACATTGTTAAGGTTCAGGCGGTTATAGTCAACATTGTCAAGAGTCTCTCCGGCAAGGCGTTCGCCATCGACGAGGAAAAGCACCGAGTTTCCGCCGAAGCCCTGCATGTTGAGCGACACTTGTTGGTTCATCGAGTAGGAGAACTCTATGCCCGGAAGTTCAAGCTGGAGCAGGTCGCTGATGTTTGTTGCGTCGGTCTTGCGGATCTCTATGTCGGATATGATTCGTGTAAGAATCGGGGAATCCTTGAGCAATTTCGGCGTGCGTGTGCCGGTCACAACCACTGTGTTCAGTTCCACTCCCCATGCCTTTTCAATAGAGTCGAGTTGAGCGTCGGTCATCGGCGTGGACTGTGCGGATGCGATGATTGGAAAGAGGAGAATAAGAGGCTGTTTAAAAACAAATGTTAAGCCAGAGTGACTGGATTTTTTAGTTAA
>JAMPHF010000010.1 GCA_023663525.1 Bacteroides sp. | reverse complement strand
GCTTCTCAAAAGCGAGTGCAAAGGTAGGCACTTTCCACATTCCCTCCAAATTTTCATGAGTATTTTAACACAGTTTTAACACTTGATTCAAATTACGCTCCATTATACCTATTTATAAATAACAAGAAAATTGAAATCGCATCATAAATCGCAACGAATACGCCACATTCATCAGGCCATACACAACTATCATCATTGTTTCACGTTTAGATAAATATATGGTGACGGAATGCTGTCAAGCGATCAATCGAAGTCAGGGATAAAATCATTTCCTATCATTCCTCTGACATCCCCGTACATCAAATTTTTCAAATTTTTTCTCGTTCAACTATTTTTCACCAATGTTTCTTAACATCATTTTTCTGCTAATCGGACTCGGGCTGATACTCGTGGGAGCGAATATGCTCACTGACGGAGCTTCGGCCATAGCCAAACGTTGGGGTGTCAGTGACCTCGTAATCGGTCTGACCGTAGTAGCGTTCGGCACATCCGCCCCCGAACTTGCCATCAGTATAATCTCAGCGTTCAATGGAAGCGCAGAGCTGGCGATAGGCAACGTCGTCGGCAGCAATATTTTCAATATCCTCGTCATAATCGGCATAACAGCCATCGTCTCACCCATAAAGATTGACCGCAGCATCATGACGAATGAAATACCACTCGTCGTGCTTTCGGCTGTCGCTCTCCTTGTCATAGCCAACGGTCCTTTTCTTGACGGGGCAACGCAGATGACGGTGAGCCGCGTAAACGGAATACTCCTGATTCTGTTCTTCATGATTTTCATGCGCTACACATTCTCGCAGGCCACTGTCGGAGTGACGGACGACCCGGCAGCCGAAACCGGTGCCCAAGCCAAACAAATGCCGATGTGGAAGGGATGTATGTGGGTGGTCATCGGACTTGCCGCACTCATCTACGGTGGTGACCGCTTCGTGGCCGGAGCCTCGGGGATTGCGTCAGGACTTGGCGTAAGCGATGCCGTCATAGGACTCACGATAGTAGCTGCGGGCACATCTCTCCCGGAATTGGCGACATCAGTAACGGCAGCACTGAAAGGAAAAACCGGCATAGCCCTTGGCAACGTCATCGGGAGCAATATATTCAACATATTTCTAGTACTCGGCACCACCGCGACAATACGGCCTCTCGGATTCGGGTCAATCGGCAATGTCGATCTACTTGTGCTGGTGGGAGCCTGTGTGCTTTTCTGGCTATTCGGTTGGTTCTTCAAACAGCGTACAATCACGAGAGTTGAAGGAGCAATCCTGACGATGGGCTATATCGCCTACGTGACCTACTTGATTTCCATGAGCTAAGGACAACATCCGTCATAATAGTTCAAGAGCCATTGCACGGATTCAATTCCTGCAATGGCTCTTGAGTGATTTATAGACCAAGCGATGGGGCGTATAAGCCTCACTTCTTGGCAGAAGTCTTTTTCATAAGATGTTTTGTTGCCCCGATGAGCTGGTCATCAATGCCTTTAAGGACATTCTCAGGCGTATTATAGATAATCACATCCGGATTAAGCTGCTTATTTTCGAGCGGCTGTCCGTTGACATCAAGCGAGGTGACCTGAGGAATGCCGAAATAAAGTGTCGGATCAATCTGAGTCTCCCACCAAACGGCAGTCATAGTGCCGGGGACAGGCGCACCCACAACGTCACCAATCTTCAAGGTCTGATATACGTAGGGAGAGCCGTGGGCATCGCTGTAATTGCTTTCATCGACCAACATGACAGACGGTTTTGTCCACTGCGAGAATGGCTCAGTGCCGATATACTGCCCGCGAGGACTGAAACGTACATACTCCTTACCGCCGAGAAGGATGGCGAGGTCATTATGGAGCCATCCGCCACCGTTATGACGTGTGTCAACAACCACTGCATCACAATTCCTGTACTTGCCGAGAATGCGGTCATAGACCTCGCTGAAACTTGAGCCGTCCATACCCTGCACGTGGACATAGCCAATCCGACCACCCGACACGCTGTCAACGACATGCTCATTGTGTTCAACCCAACGTTGGTAGAGCAGATTGCTGATTGCACCACTGCCCACAGGCTTGACCTGAACGGACTTCTTTTCACCATTGGCCTTCTTGACATCGAGCTTCACCTTCTCCTTTCCCTCAAGCAACGGATAGTAATCCTCTCCTGCGAGGATCAGTGAATCATTGATTGCAAGGATCACATCGCCGGGCTCAAGACTGACATTTTTCGGCGAGAGCGGACCGCGCTTGATGACCTCGGAAATCTTGAGTCCATCACCCTTGTAGCTCTGGTCGAAAAATGCGCCGAGATGACGTGTCGTCAGGCCGGACTGTCCGGCGCGATAGCCTCCGCCGGTATGCGAGGCGTTAAGCTCGCCAAGTATCTCGCTCAGGATGATTGCGAAGTCATAATTGTTGTTGATGTATGGAAGGAACTTAGCATATTCATCGCGATACATGTCCCAATCAACACCGTGCAGATTGGGATCGTAGAACTTATCCAGCACCTGACGCCACATGTGGTTGTAGATGTAATTGCGTTCGTCCGCCGCACGATGGGTATATTCAGCACTGAACGTCACCGGTGTCTGCTTGCCCGACGAGAGGTTGACCTTGCTGATTCCCGACCTGCTCATGACGAAAATATTCTCACCTTTCTTATCAGGAATCATATCCCAACCGTTCAGCCCCTTGGCCAACGTCTTGGTGTCGCCCTTCTTCAGATCGCGTTCATAGAGCGAGCGTCCGTCGGGACTCGAAGCCACATAGTAGAGCTTATCGGCCTTGGGCGACACATAGTATGCGCCGAGACGCGATGATGACTCGGTGAGACGTTCGAGGCGATAGCGACGGTCTGCGAGATCGAAGACGAGAGACTTGACATCATCTTTCTTCTTGTCTGCCTTCCCGGACTTATCATCCTTGTCGCCTTTCTTTTTCTTCTTGGAATCCTTGTCGGCAGAATCATCCTTATCAGATTTCTCTTTCTTATCCTTGTCGGCTTTTTCGGCAAGTTTCACTTCTTCCTCCGACATGTTGAAGCGGTCATATGCATCCCCGTCAAGGAACATCAGAAGGACATCGTTCTCGTTGCCCCAACTGCCATGACTCTTGTAGCCATACTTACCCGTAGTGTAGGCAACAGCCTTACCGCCGAGAACCCACTGAGGATCGCCATTGCTGTAACCGCTCTCCGTCAGGTTGACAACCTCGCTACCATCGGCTTTCACGAGAGCCACGTCAGCATTGTTCCAACCGCCGACTCCGATATAATCAATCAGAAGCCAACGGCTGTCAGGACTCCACTCGAATCCGACATCGCCATCCTGATAGCTGTAATTATACTTGCCGTCAAGAGCCGTGGTCACTTTCTTGGTGTCAAGATCGAGCACACGGAGCGTCGTGCGGTCCTCAAGGAATGCCACTTTCTTTCCATCCGGACTATAATCCGGGAAGAATGCTGGTTTGTCACTCTTGTAGAGCGGTTTCTCCACAAGCTCCGTTGCATAGAGCAACGACTTTTCCGAAGGGTCTTTGATTTCAGTGGTGAACAATTGCCAAATGCCGTCGCGGTCACTGTCATAGACAATACTTCTTCCATCCGGTGCAAAATCCACCGCACGCTCCTGCGCGGGAGTGTCGGTGATGCGGCGGGTAGTGTTGTATTCTGTCGAAGTGACATAGACATCCCCACGGAGTACAAAAGCGACGAGTTCACCGTCAGGCGACACAGCAATGCTCGATGCACCCGAGCGACGTATGGATTTTTCGGCAGCAGGCGCATAGTCATCCGTGATGATCTCCACATTGACCTTGGAGGGCGCACCGTTTTCAGTCATCGTGTATATCTCACCGTCCCAACTGAAAGCAAGCACTCCGTTGTCTGAAGCCGAAAGTGAGCGCACGGGATGTTTCGTGAATGAAGTCAACTGTTTTTTCTGCTTTCCATCCACTGAACGCTTGTAGACATTGAGAGTACCGTCCTCCTCGCTCACGAAATAGAACGAACCATCCGCAGCCCAGACGGGATTGAGGTCATGACCATTGAAATCGGTGAGTTTCGTATGCTTGCCGTTGTCAAGAATCCAAATATCGGAAGTGCCCGAGGAGCGTTCATGCTTACGCCAGATATTCTCGACACCTTTTTTGTCATGATAAAGGATTCGCCCATCCTTATTGACACTCAGCGACGGCATTGTAAGCGAAATGAACATTTCCGGACGATGACCTTCAAGATCAACGGAATATACCTGCGAGGTGAAACCAGCCTGTGCTGCGACGGGCGACGGGAGCACGGCGGCAGAAAACAGCACGTGGTCATTGCCCTTGAACGCAAGCGGAGTCTCATTGCCCGAATTTGTAGTCAACCGCTTGGGCACACCGCCACGGCTGTTGACCACATAGACATCCATCGACCCCTCACGGTCACTTCCGAATGCTATTTTCGATCCGTCAGGACTCCATATCGGAGTGGTGTTGTAGCTTCCGCCAGATGTCAACTGACGGGCATCGCCGCCTTTCGACGGCACTGTGAAGATGTTACCCTTATAGGTAAAGGCTATTGTCGATCCGTCGGGAGAAATCGCCACATTTCTCAACCACAACGGAGCGGCAGATGCTCCCAGCGTGGTAGCCGCGAGCAAAGCCAATGAAACAATACTTTTTCTCATTATTATGTGATGTTAATGTTATGTCAGCGTGAATTAAAAATGCTGTCGGCAGGAATGCGTCGCCTCTCCTCAAGCACTCCTTCCTTGCTCTTTGTTTTCGTGTCGTCAGGCGTATCCTCCTTGGCTTTTTCCTTGTCGGAGGATTTTTTTCTGAACCCGCGAAGGAAAGAGAATATATTATCGAAATCCCGGCGGAAAACAAGACCTATACCCTGTGTGGTCAACGCACTTTTCAGATAATAGTTCTGGTCATTATAGCGATTATAGGCCTTGAGCTGAATCGTCCCCGCGCGGTTGAGAAGATAGCGGATGTCAAAATCGCCGATGAAGTTGTTGCTGTTAAGAGTATTATCCCTATAACCGAGATTACCGTTGAGGAGGAGTCGGTTATTGAGAAGATTGCTTGAAAGCCCGAGGTCAACCTCAACGTCCGAGAAGTTGGTGCGGTCACTTCGGATCGCAGGCGCAATGCTCCAGTTGTCGCTGAGCTGACCGAGCATTGAACTGAGCTGCGATGAGAGGGTCGATGAAGCCACCGACATGAGTTCATTGCCGTGAGTACCGCTCATGTAGTCGGGCGTATAGAACTTGCCCAAAGCAAGGAGATAGATGACCTGACGGGTCTTCATGTCCTCAGTTGATATGATGGAGTTGATTTTCCGTTTCACATCCTCCGAAAGATTCGGGAAGTCCAGGCCAAATGAAATCTCCGGCTGACGGATGTCGCCCTTGACATAGAGTATGACATCCACTTTGACATACGTCCTGTTCAGCTCACGGTCGCCGATAAACGACTCGTCAAGCTCGCTCAGGTTAGCTTGCAATGATATGGAGGCGGCGATGTCGAGATTGGCGGCATACGGATCTCCGAAAAACTTTATCTTGCTTCCGCGCCGTATCTCAAAATCCTTGACGATTATATCCTGCAAAGTGAAGTGATACTTTCCTCGCTCGATCGTATAATCACCATACATCGTCATGTCGCCCTCGGATGTATATTTCATCTGCATCTTTCCCACGCCATTTGCATTAATACAATCACCGGCCGACGGATCCATGACAAGCGTGACCGTAGTGTTGGGGTTTATCTCGACATCAAGCCCGATAGTATAGACCGACGGGATATTCTCCTCATCATTTTTCATTCGGGCATTCATTTTCTGCATGATGGCATGTTTCGGATCGAGAGCCGCAATCGAATCCTTTTTAGCCTTGTCACGGTCACGGAGAGTGATGAACTTATAGTCAACTGCCTGTTCAGAATCCGTCAACATAAATTTGAACTGCGAATCACCTGCTGTGGTCATGTCAACGTCAATATCCACCTTTCCGGGACCACCCTTGACCGTTGCCTTGCCGTTACCGAAGATTTTACCTGACCAGGGATCTTCCGTATGATCCTCATCCTCATCATATACAAGGAAGTCACGCGCATCCGTCACCCTGAATTGGAAAACAGGGTCATGGAAGAATTCGTGTCTGACATATCCACTGAGATTCGCGACCTTGCCACGGGGATCCGTCAGCTTTATATTGTCAAACTTGATTTGTCCGGGAGTGATGTGGACACTGTCGGTTGCCGTGTAGGTGACATTCGTAAAATCGAGCTTCATGGCCAGTTTTTCGGCAAAGATGTCACCCTCCATGTCGATGTTTTTGAATGTGCCGTAAAGATGCGCATTACCCGAGACGTGACCTGACACTTTTGATGTGAACGCCGACATAAACGGAGCCATGAATCCGATCGGGGCTTTATCGGCCTGGAATCTGAAATCAAGTTCCTCGCTCATAGGCTTTATGTAACCGTCGATAAGAGAACGTTTGCCGTTCGGCTGGCTTATCACGGCATCAATGACTATACTTTTGTTCTCATGATTCCAATATGAACGTATGTCGCCATTGCCCATCACGCATTTATTATATTTAAGTCCCTCGACTTTCAGCCTCGGCGTATAGATGACAGGCTCGTTCGACAGCAAGGAGAATGCATAGAAATCACCCGTGGCAATTCCACCGAACTGGACGGCATCGCTCATATTGAGGCTCTCGAATATGTAGTCAAGGTCAATATTGTTGAGCTTCATCACAAGATTGTCAATCGAATCTGACGAGACCACCCCATTTATGCTGAGCGACTGGCCGTAGCGTTCGCCGCTCAGATTATTGACCGTTATGCGTCCCGGCACTATGTGAATTGTTGCAGGATTTACAGTCCACATCGAATCATTGAACACCATCTTGGATTTATTGACGGTTATGTCCGTCACCAGAGTGTCCGCATCCACATCACGGCTGAAGGCAGCCCCGACATTCAGATTGCCCTTGAACTCCTTGGCTCTGTCCACTATCCATGAGACATCCGTCGATATTGAATCCGGATAGCCCATGGAGAGAATCTTGAGATCAAGTTTGCCATCCTTTGTAGGGACTGACGTGTGAGCTTCCAGTTCCATTCTGCGCTCCGCACCGTCAACGAGCATCGACAGCCGACTAGCCTCTATGAGCTTGTTTTTATTGCGGAGGAAAGGCATGTCAACCGACAGCCCGAAGGTCGGATTGTCACCGCTCCTGACATAGGAACTCATTGTGACCGGATATATGAAGTCAATCGGGAGTTTAAAGAATTGCGAAAGCACGGAATCCTCCTTCACGGTCAGATTGAGGTTGCAATCGATAGGACTCAGACCGCCGGTCGATGGCCGGACAAGGGCGGGAAACACAGACGACATGATATTGCCAATATCCTTGCCAATCGTTTTCAGGCTGAACATGCCCGAAAGGTCGGCATCGACCTGCGGACTGCGCAGAGTGATGTTGCGCAGTGAATCCACATCAACGGCCTCAAGCTCCACGTATGCTATATCAAGGCTCTTGCCGTCCGCGCCCCTCAGATTGAAATTCTCAATCTTTGCCCAGCCTCGCAGTGAGTCGGGATCGCGTCCGATGACCGACACATCTATCCCACACGACAAGTCATAGTCATGGAAACGTCCGCTTTTGACGAACGGCTCGAAGGAAAGTCTGCGTATGTCGGCATAAAATTCATTCAACGGATGCTCTCCTTGCAAATCGACTCCACCGTTGGCTGTAAAATCAAGATACGGTGACGATGATGATAGTCCTATCTCGAATTTATCACCATAGAATTTTGCCGAAGCACCGATGTCGGTGAACGTATATCCGCCCCACACAACCTGCGGAATATCAAGCCAGGTACTGCCGTCCAATTCATCCTTGCTCTTTATCGACATGTCTGCCTCCGCTTCAAAACTTATCAAAGTGAGCGGTGCAAGCTGAGGCATGAGGGCCGACGGATTGAAAGCTGAGGCCCCCACGTGACCGTCAATGCGCAGTGGCGCATAGGCATTCGCTTTATACAGTCCGCAGTCCATGTCGATATTGCCGCATGAAGTATTGAGCGAACCGTTGAAATCGACATTTTTAGGTGTAAGCGAGAGGTCGCCGAGAAGATTCACATTTCCGAGTCCCTTCAATGGCGACAGTTGGTCATAGAGCTTATGCAACGGACTTGACGGCGATTGCATGAATTGCATGACATGTGCCACATTGGCCACAAGATTCAATCTTTGGAGATTTATCTCCATTGAATCGCGACCGCGCGGGAGTGAGGTCACGACACCATGTGTGCTGAATCGCATATCCCGTTCCGGGATTTCAAGATCCAGACGTTTTATCTGTATCGTATCGAGTATGCCGTTCAGCTCAAAATCAACATCGACGCGCTCGTCAACCCCGGCGAGAGTGCTGACAAAAGGACTCAGATCCGACAATATAATATAGGTGTCGGGGAGCGTCTCGAATGATGACAGCAGACTCTCATCCGGCTTGAAATTTTTTGAGAAAGGTGACCGGAGCACCATGTCGTTCAACGCCAGCCGCGAGTCGCCCGCCTCAATTAAAAAATTATTAACTTCAAGCTCATTCTCGTCCATATAGACCGAGGCGGTCATGTTTTTCAATGAAATGCCTGACCGCTCGTTGGCTCCAAGCCGCTTCAACTCAACGTCTATCAGCTTGTCGGAGATGCGCGGAGCACTGACATCGGCCCGCAGGTCGGTAATAGCGATATGGTTCTTGTCGAAATGTCCGGAATCGGCAGGGGCAGCGTCGAGAATATCAAATGACATGCCACTTCGCCGGATAACGACAAGATTCACCGCCAGATCAAACGTTGACGGTCCTTTACTGCCATCCGATTTGAATCTGTCAATGATAGGTTGAATGTTAATCGGTGCTGACGCACTGTCCTTGTAGAGCTTGAGGTTCATGTCAATCAGTTCAACGTAGGAAATCTGCGGACGTTTCAACCACAGACTTTCCCACAGACTGATTCCCGCCCCGATATGCCCCACGCTCAAAGCCTCGACTCCGGCTGTGTCGCAGACCGCCACATCCGACAGGACAACACGGTTGAACGGTGCGATGGACACTTCGCCCAAAGTCACCTTGGAGCCAAGGAGAGCCGACAGCTCCCGCTCTGCCCGATGTGCTATCGCTTGCTGGAACTCAGGCAATGACAACACGACATATAGGACCAACGGTACTACCAATGGCAGCACAAGCGCACATATAATGACAAAACGCAGTATCCTATATAGAGTTTTCATCTACCTGCTAAGAATGATTGCCTGAGAGAGCGTGCCGTATTGACACTATCCCCACATCAGCTCATAACCGACTGCTCACAGCCTGCTCAAGACGGCTGATTTCCGACACTCGCTCCACGACATCACCATTTCTGTCAAAGATGAAAATTGCGGGGAGTGCGCCGACATTATAGTCACGCAGGGCTTTGTCGCCGTCAGCAGGGCCGTTGAGCACAGTGATCCACGGCAGATTTTTAGCTGTCTGCTTCCAGGCATATTCATCTTCGTCAAATGCCACCTGGAAAATCTCGAATCCTCTTGACTTGTACTTCTCATAGATATTATTCAATGCGACATTGAACGCAGGCGAATCCTCTGCGGTGTAGGCCGTGAAATTGAGGAGCACCACGTTGCCTTTTGAAGTCTCGTCAAGCAGCGAATGTTCCTTACCGGTGTTGTCATACAGCTTGATGTCAAACGCACGCACCTCGTATGCCACGAGATTGCCATCACCTTGCGGAGTGCCTTTCGGACGATGGTCGAGGAAAAGTTTGCGCAGATAACCGGTGCGCGGGTCTGAGGGACGACGTTCATTGAACGAGTTGGCTACCGCTCCAATCATGCGGAGATCGGACTTGACGGCAGGGTTAAAGAGAGGCTTACCGGCAATTTTCTTATTTATTATATAATAGGTGACGATGCCGGCCGGATCTGCCACGATCATTTGCCCAAGGTTTCTTTTGAGTACCGTATCGTTGACCACTGAAGCGGCTCCACCTTTATCGGCTGAAGCCCGGAGCATACTATCGACACGGACAAGGCTTTCGGCCTGCTGCGAACCGCCGAGGGTATAGTTGACATCTATATCCGGCGCCTCGGCTGAGAGCGTGACAGACTCAATGCTGTCAATCGGGAAATAGACCGACTTATCCCCTACCCTGAGGCGATAGATGTCGGGATAGCCCTGCGCCTCGCGGCTATAAGAATATGAACCGTTCGATGAAACTTCTATCGTATCCATCGGATACCAGTAACCCTGATTGTTTCCTTCAAGCACAACGATGTCATTTTCACCGAGGCCGGTGATCTTTCCGTCGATATGCCATTTGTTGCCTCCCGAACATGAAGCGAGGAGCGTGACCAGAGAGAGAGCTATGAATTTGCTTGTAATATTCATGCGTATTAAGTAAGTGATTGATTTAACATGCAAATTTAGCAATTTTCATACTAAAATTCATCTTATGGACGATAAATTCGCTCGATTTCCAGTCATTTATACCCGTATTTATCGTCATATCATCAATCCGACGGCCACAAACCTAATTTTATAGTCATATTTTAACGATTGATTCAAAGTATGTTAAATCGTCACTCTACGGATTAAACTATCACGCCCCTTACTTGTCTTATCAATACAACATCAGAGAAATTGAAACTCTGAACCAAATTTTTAAATCAACAATAATAAAAATAATTTCTCTAAATCTAAAGACTATTATGAAGAAAACAGTTCTCAGCATTTCACTCCTTCTTGCATCAATCATCGGTTTCTCCGCATCGGCACAGACCGCGACCGACAACAATAAGGGCAAGAGCAACACCGAATGTACCGCCGGATGCACCAAGAAGGACGCTCCCAAATACAATCCCTTTGCAGGACTCAACCTCACCGAGAAGCAGCAGTCAGAACTCCAGGCTCTCAAACCCTCCAAATGTGACAAGCAGCAGTCGCAGTGCACCTCAGGGCAAAACAAGGATAAGTCAAAAGACATGACCAAGGAGAAGAAAGCGGCTCTGCGCAAACAGCACGCTGAAAAGCGCATCCAGAACCGTCGTGACTACCTCGCTAAAGTCAAGACCATCCTAACCCCCGAGCAGTACGTACAGTTCCTTGAGAACACCTATGTTGACCAGGCTCCCAAAGCTCCCGCCCAGGGCAAGATGGCCAAGAACAAGGACGGAAGAAAGCACGGCAAGTATCATGCAATGCGCGGTGATTTCAACCGTGGCAACAAATAACCGGTCGAAACGATACATGACTCATATGAAAGATAATTCCGGGTTGCTGTTGGACTCCAACAGCAACCCGGAATTATCTTATTTATATCCCTACTACCGCTTGTTGCGGTTATAATTATCCTCACCAAGCAGCCATACAAACGACACCTCGGCTTTCACCGGTCCGAAATAATGTTGCTTCCGCTTTCCGTCACACACATACTGACCGCACATGTAGCGATAACGCTCATAGTGCGAGTGGATAAAGCCGACACCGATATTCAGATCAATGTTCCATCGCCGGGCTATCGGAAATGAATATCCGTAGCTCAGCCCCCAACTTGCCGCCACATTCGGACATTGCCTTCCGACCGAGCCGAGCTTGATGTCGTATGTGAACAGCCCGACAAAAACGCCGGCATGATGTCCTGTAAGAGTTTTCTCCAGAGCGGCTTTCCCGAACCAATAACGACCCTCAAGCTCTCCCCCGTAGATGCGCCAACATTTCCTGCCGCCGCTCCACCAGGCGTATGCCCATGTGGCTGCCGCACTCCACTGCCCTCTGCCACCCTCGAAAGTGAGATTGGGCAATAGGGCTACATCAAGAAGCCCGTTGTTGCGCAACGCAAAATACGGTCGCGTCCTGTCAGGAAGATCCTTACCGAAATCTCCCCCCTCCGAAGCTCCGACCTTCAGAAAAGTCAGCGTGACGAATATGATGAGGAATACATGTCTCATTTTTCACATTATTTGACATATATTAAACATCGTGTCCGCATTGAAAGTTCAACACGGACATTGCGTATGGGATGGGGGCGACAGCTCAATCCTTCTTCTTACGGCCTTTGGCGGCTTCACTCTGCGACGCTATGGTCTCACGGATGAACGCTGCCGTCGGTGAGTCGGCCTTCGACAATTGAAGCGGAGTGCCGGTGGCTATTATGTGTCCACCGTTCTTGCCACCGCCGGGGCCCATGTCTATTATATGGTCGGCTGAACAGACCACATCGAGATTGTGTTCGATGACAAGAACTGTGTTTCCCTTGTCTACCAATCTGTTGAGAACATTGAGAAGCACTCTTATGTCATCAAAATGCAGTCCGGTGGTAGGCTCGTCAAGAATGAAAAGCGTATTGCCGGTGTCGCGGCGTGAAAGTTCGGTGGCGAGCTTCACGCGCTGATTCTCACCGCCCGACAGTGTCGATGACGGCTGACCGAGCTTTATGTAGCCAAGACCAATGTCCTGAAGCACCTTTATCTTGTTAATGATTGACGGAACGCCCGAGAAGAACTCAACAGCCTGATTGATGGTCATATCGAGGACATCGGCTATTGATTTTCCTTTGAATCGCACCTCAAGGGTCTCACGGTTGTATCGTTTTCCTCCGCATGTCTCACACGGGACGAGTACATCCGGCAAGAAATTCATCTCGATTGTCTTATAGCCATTTCCCATACAGGTCTCGCAACGTCCACCCGCCACATTGAATGAGAAGCGACCGGGACGATAGCCACGGATTTTTGCCTCCGAAAGTGATGCATACAGATCGCGGATGGCTGTGAACACTCCCGTGTAGGTGGCAGGATTGGATCGCGGCGACTTGCCGAGGGGCGACTGGTCAACGGTCACCACCTTGTCGATATGCTCAAGCCCCTCAATTTTGTCGTAGGGGAGCGGAGATGTGTGCGAGCGATAGAACTTCTGACTGAGGATAGGCTGGAGTGTAGCGTTTATGAGCGACGACTTTCCACTACCCGAAACTCCCGACACGCAGATGAGCTTGCCGAGCGGGAGCGTGAGGGTTACGTCGCGGAGATTGTTACCCTTCGCACCACGAAGCACAAGCCGCTTTCCACTACCCTTGCGCGGTGAGGACTGCCACGGGATCATGTCCTTACCGTTAAGATAGCGCGCGGTGAGGGTGTCGGTCGCAAGCATCTCGCGAGGAGTGCCGCTGAACACCACTTCACCACCCTTGCGTCCGGCTTTCGGTCCGATGTCGATGACGTGGTCAGCCTCAAGCATTATGTCCTTGTCATGCTCCACCACGAGGATGGAGTTGGACGCGTCGCGGAGTCGCTTCAGCGAGTCAATCAACCTGCGGTTGTCTCGCTGATGAAGCCCGATTGACGGCTCGTCGAGAATGTAGAGCACGTTGACGAGCTGACTTCCCAACTGGGTGGCAAGACGGATGCGCTGACTCTCTCCGCCCGACAGCGTTGCCGACGCACGGTTCAACTGGAGATAATCAAGCCCCACATCCATGAGAAATTTCAATCGGCTGCGTATTTCTTTCATTATCTCGTGTGCAATGAGAGCGTGTGACGGTGAGAGACGTGACTCGACATCCTGTGACCATTCGTAGAGATCGGATATATCCATGCGCGCAAGTTCGGCAATATTCTTTCCGTCAACAAAGAAGTGAAGTGCCTCGCGGTTAAGACGGTCTCCGTTACATTCAGGGCATACTCCGCGCGAGAAGAAGCCATCGCTCCACTTCTTTGCCGCCGACGATGCATCATCGGCCTGCTGCATCTCTATGTATTTCACAAGACCGTCGTAGGTCTGGAAATAATTATATGTGGCCATGGTTTCATTCTCAATCACGAGCCGTTCGGAGGTGCCATTGAGAATCTCGCTCATCGCTTCCTCCGGGAGTTTCGACACCGGGGTCTTTATCGTGCAGCCGTATTTCTTGCATATCGCGTCAATCTGCCAGAACACCATGGCATTGCGATATTTCCCGAGCGGCAATATCGCTCCCTCATGAATCGAGAGTGACGGATTTGGGATAATCTTAGCCCTGTCAACGATATTCACATAGCCGAGACCCTTGCAACACGGACATGCTCCGAGGGGGGAATTGAATGAAAAATTATGCGGGGCAGGCTCGCGATATGAGATACCGCTTGCCGCGTCCATGAGCGACTGCGAGAAGTATGTCACCTTGTCATCGTCAACGTCATAGACCATCACCTGCTTGTCGCCCTGACGCAACGCATCCTGGACAGTCGCGTCGAGACGGCTCAGATCCTTATCGGAGACTTTGAGCCGGTCAATCACAAGCTCGATGTCATGATTCTTGTAGCGGTCCACCATCATATTGAGCGTGAGGTCACGCAACTCGCCATCGACACGGACTGTGAGGAATCCTTTCTTGCGCAACTGCTCGAAAAGTTCCTTATAGTGACCCTTACGGTTCTTGACGAGCGGAGCAAGGATGTAGATCTTGCGTCCGTTGAATTTTTCGAGTATAAGGTTGACAATCTGTTCACGCGTGTACTTGACCATCGGCTCGCCGGTGACATAACTGACAGCCATTCCCACCCTTGCGTAGAGCAGACGTAGAAAGTCATACACCTCGGTAGTCGTGCCGATGGTACTTCGGGGATTCTTGTTGACGGTCTTTTGTTCTATGGCTATCACCGGGCTAAGACCGGTGATATTGTCAACATCCGGACGCTCAAGATTTCCGAGCATGTTGCGCGCGTAAGCCGAAAAAGTCTCAATGTAGCGACGCTGACCCTCGGCAAAAATGGTGTCGAAGGCCAGTGATGACTTTCCGCTTCCGCTCAACCCGGTGATGACTGTAAGAGTGTTGTGGGGAATGTCCACATCAATATTCTTCAGATTGTGGACCCTTGCTCCCTGGACACTCAGGGTGTTTTTCGGACGGATACTTTCTATTTGTTTTAGATTACTATTGGTTGATGCCATTTTTCAGTTTACGGAATGAAAGAATTTTTGTCAGTCTGTGACCCATGCCGGATTATAGACCGACTTTTTCTGCCGCTCACGCGACAGGGAGTCTTTGGTTGGTATGTTGACCTTATAGGTCTTCCCGATCTTGTTCGGGAGTGACTTGGCCCGGATCCACGGATTGTGTTCGCGCAGAGTCATGTAGTCTATGCCATGCTCTTTTGCCCACGTAGGCCAGTCCTCGACCGGGGTACTGACCTCGACAGTCTTGTACTCCATCGGCTGATAGAGCTGGTCGGCCGATATGCGGAAACCGTAGTCCTTCGGATTCTCAAGAATCATCTTCATGGCGAGCAGGCGGAACATGTAGCGCATAGTTTCGTCTGCGAGATAGAGATCGTAGGCTGTGTCAACCTGCTGGGCTTCCAGCTCCTTGGTAATCCGGGCGAGACCTCCGTTGTAGCTCGCGGCCACCGATTCCCAGTTGCCATACTTTGCATAGCTGTTCTTGAGGTAGCGGCAAGCGGCTTCCGTGGCCTTCACGGGATCATACCGTTCATCGACATAGTCATTGACTTCAAGTCCATATTCCTTGCCGGTCGTGGGGATGAACTGCCAGAGTCCGCCGGCCTTCGCCGAGGAATAGGCTTTCGGATTGAGTGTGCTCTCGATCACTGCGAGATATATGAGGTCGGACGGGATGCCGTTTTTCTTCAGGATGGGGGCAAGGACGGGAAAATAACGGTTTGCCCTCTTGATTGCAAGCAGCGTGTTGCCATGAGTGTAGGTCATGGCGGTCAGTTCGCGGTCAAGTCGTTCCCAGCGGTCGGTGCGGTCGAGATCCACCTTCTGCCCGGCGAAAGTGACAGTCTTTGGGATGCGTGGATTTATCACCTCGGAATACTCCACATTCTCACTCACCGCAGGAGCGGGAGATGGTGAGAGAGCCTGTGCATCCTCCGCCGGAGCAAAAAATGCGATTGCAGTCAGGATTGCCACTGAACCGATCAGCGATTTATGATAATTGTTCATCTGTCTTTTCTTTTTTGTAGGTTTGCGATATTTGGATATTTCGATAGTATTTTTTACTCTTTATAGTTGACTATGTTGATGTCGCCCGCGAGCTTATAGTCCTTGCCGTCAGCTCCGGTGGCCTTGATCACATAGTAATATGCTCCCGACGGGACAGTCTTGCCCTTGTATTTTCCATCCCATCCCTGAGCCGGATCGGACAGCACGGCCATCTCGTGGCCATATCTGTCAAAGATATGACACTCAAATCTCACTATGCTCGAATAGCTGACCTTCCACTCGTCGTTGAGGCCATCACCGTTGGGCGAGAAAGCATTGGGGCATTTCAGGGATGAAGCTCCGATTGAAACCGTGTAGACATCGCTGTATGACTCACAACTGCCGTCAGCATTGGCGCAGACAAAACGGACGTAGGTCACTCCCTCCTCGGTAAAAGTGTAATCAAAGGTCAATTCCTGAATCCGAAGATTGACATCTTCAAAATCCTCGTAGCGGGTGAGCTGCCACTCTTTGAACAGCGCACCGTCAGTGACAGCCGCATCAAAGGTGATGTCGCACGGAGCGGAACCGCCGAACGACGACGAGCCTGCACCGGGATTCACTTCATTGTCGGCATCACGCTCTGACTGATGCGCGGAGGTCAGACAGCGGACGGCGTATGGAGCGAAGTCGGATGACACATATTCAAGCTCCTCGCCCCACTCGCGGAGGAATCTGTCGCCGGTGATTGTATATGCTGTCCGGCAGAGAGGAGCCTCCACATGGAGTTGCGATGAGATGTAGGGTATGGTCTCGGTGGTGACAGTCTCGGTGAAAGTCATATTCTCCGCATCGCCGATAAGCGTATTGTAGCTCACGGCAATCTCCCTGTCAAGAGTGAAACGGCGACCGTTAATGCCATAGTAGACCATTTCGTCACCCGTGCCGACAATATTGAGCGTGGTCATCGAACAGTCCTTCTCATCCGACTCCGTGACTGAGTTTATCGAGAGGGGATGACGGCTGTAATCAACCACCCAGAAACAATACTGCTTGCCGCCGGTCTCCACTATGTAGCCCATATCGCCCTCCAGACGTGCCGGAGAGGAAACGCCGTCGGCATACACGACATCGGTAATCTGCTCGGCATAGCCACCTCCGAGGCTCGAATAGCGATACCACTTCACATCGGAGGCTGACGGGGCCGGATAGCCGACACTGCGTCCTTCAGTCCCGTAGACCACAAAAATCTCTGCCAATCCACTTGCAGCCGGAGCGACAACGCTCAGGACCTTACGCCCGTCACCCTTCCATTCAAGAGATGAAGCGGAAAGAGACAGCGAGACCATCACGGCGAGAACAGGGGCGATCAATATGCGTTTCATAAACATTCGGGGCTTTACAAGGTGCAAATAACACACAAAGTTACGAATTTTTCCTCACTCTTACAACACCCCCGCACGCAGTCAGTCACAGATAAATCCCGGACACACGAAATCCCGATGACCATCAGATTTTTTCAATCACATCGATAGCCGTCGGGATTCACGATACGTCTGTTTATGAATCTCATGCTCTACATATCGTCGTTGCGAGGATTGTTATTGAGTTCTTTAACATCCTGCTTGACCATTTCCGGATTGACCTTGCAATCATCGGCCTCGTTGACATTGACTCCACGGAACTTACTGTCATTCTGAACCGGGTCGGTAGCTTTACCTTTCTTTTCCATAATATTTGGTATATTTACGTTTTACTAAGTAGTCGGTAGGATTGGATTAAGATGTTGCTTGATGACAAAATCCTAAAACTACCAATATAACATTTCTCAAACCGCAAGAGTTCGCCGCAAGGAGTGATGTTTTAGATAAAGGAGTGACGTTTTAGATAGTGGCTACGACTCGCGACAAGATCTTATCTTTCATAAAAACTTTTCGTTTATTTGAATTGTTAAATAGATAAATTAACAAAATCAACTATTGTTTTATGAAAAAAGCGTTATTAATCATTGCCGTC